>NZ_CP049867.1:0-2400000 GCF_011299595.1 Nocardioides sp. HDW12B
CCGCAAGGACCGCGAGGACCGGAAGGCCCGGAAGGACCAGAAGGCTCGCAAGGGCCGCACGAGCGGCCCGAGCGCAGGAGGTCCTGCGGGCGCTGCCGCGACCGGGTCCTCGTCGAGGACGGCACCGCCCGGCGCGCAGCAGGCGGGGGCGCGGCAGATCGGCAGTGCGCTCGGGCGCGGCTGGCTGATCGTGCTGCTGTGCGCGATTCTCGGCGGCGGTCTTGGGGCCGGCGCGGTCTACGCCATGCCGCAGCGGGCGATCGGCACCACCACGGTGCTGGTCGACATCCCGGTGCAGGCGACCGACATCGAGGCGCTGGTGCGCACGGTCGAAACCCTGATCCTCAGCCAGGCGGTCCTCACGGACCTGTCGGCGCAGCCGGGGGTGGAGCTGAGCCCGCAGGCGTTGGAGGATGCGATGGAGGTCGAGCGGGCCACCGGTTCGGCGGTCATCGAGGTGTCGGTGGTCGACACCTCCGAGGATCGCGTGCGGGCCGTGGCCGAGCAGGTCGTCCCGGTCCTGGAGGAGCGGCTGGCCGACATCGAGGTCGCGGTGAGCACCGATGAGACCGGCACCGACGGGACGGAGACGACCACGACCGAGCAGCCCGGCGGCAGCACGGTCCCGCTGTCCGTCACGACCTTCGGCACCGAGCCCTACGTTCGTGACTACTCCTGGTCGCTGATCCCCACGGTCGCCCTCGGTGTCCTGGGCGGCCTCCTGCTCGGCGGCCTCATCGTGGTCGTCCGCGCCCTCCGCCGCCTCCCCGCCTGACCCCGCGAAACGTCAGTTGTGCACGCGCGAAACGTCACTCGTGCACGCGCGAAACGTCACTCGTGCATGCGCGAAACGTCAGTTGTGCACGCGCGAGACGTCAGTTGTGTACGCGTCGCGCGGCGCGGAGCTCGAGGCGCCGGGGGAGGGACCGGAAGAACGGGCAGCTCGACCGCTTCCGCCCCCCGAGACGCCTGATCGAGGTCGAGCTGCCCGTTGGTGCGTGCGCCCACGACGGCGCGGCCGCGCTTGGAGGCCGCTGCGACCACGCCCCAGGCGCACGAGCCCGCCGGTCTGGCAGCATGACGCCGTGCCGACCGACAAGCTCCTCGTGACCGTAGCCCCGACGGGGGCCGAGACCAGCAAGGCCGACTGCCCGCAGCTGCCGACGACGCTCACCGAGCTGGTCGAGACCGCGCAGCGCTGCGAGGCGGCAGGAGCGGCGATGGTGCACGTCCACATCCGCGACGACGACCACCGACCCAGCCTGGACCCCGCCCGTCTGGCCGACACCGTGGCCGCGCTGCACGAGAACACCGGCCTGGTGGTGCAGCTGTCGACCGGCGGCTCCGTGCACGACCCGCTCGACTCGCGCCTCGCCGTGCTCGACGCCGAGCCGGACTCCTGCAGCCTCACCATGGGCACGGTCAACTTCGGCGACGACGTGTTCATGAACCCGTGGGGCTTCATCTGCGAGCTCTACCAGGCCTCGCAGGACAAGCAGGTCGTCCCCGAGTTCGAGCTGTTCGACCTCGGTCAGGTCCACTCCCTCGCGCGCCTGCTGCGCCGCTACGGCCTCCCGTACGGCGGACGCGTCCACTGCGACCTCGTCATGAACGTGCCCGGCGGGATGGACGGCACCGCCGACGCCCTGGTCGCGGCCGTCGCCGCGCTCCCCCCGGAGACCACCTCCTGGTCGGCCACCGGGATCGGCCGCTCGACCCTGACCGTGGCGCTCGCCGCGCTGTCCAAGGGCGGCCACCTGCGCGTCGGGATGGAGGACGTGCTGACCCTGGCCAAGGGCGTGCCCGTCGAGCACAACGAGCAGCTCGTCACCCGTGCCGTCGAGCTCGGGCGCCTGGCCCAGCGCGAGCCCATGACCCCAGCGGAGGCGCGCGAGCTGCTCGGCACCCGCTGAGGCGACCGCGGACGTCGTACGACCGGTCGTCCGGACGACCGAACCCCGGGACGTCAGCGCAGCGCGCTCGGCGGGAAGGTGCGCCCCGGATAGTCGGACAGATGACCAAGTTTCGCAGTAGCCTCGATGGTCGCGACGAGTCTGGGAGAGCCGTGAAGGGCATCATCTTCAACCTGTTGGAGGACATGGCCGAGAGCGCGGGCGGGCCAGAGGCGTGGGACGAGCTCCTCGACGTCGCTGGGGTCGACGGCGGGTACAGCGCCCTGGGGGACTATCCGGATGCGGACCTCGTAGCCCTCGTCGCTGCGTGCTCGAGGGCGTGGGGCCGGACCGAGTTCGACGTGACGAAGTCCTTCGGTGAGTTCGCCCTCCTTG
The DNA here is from genome assembly GCF_011299595.1 of Nocardioides sp. HDW12B. Lineage (NCBI taxonomy): Bacteria > Bacillati > Actinomycetota > Actinomycetes > Propionibacteriales > Nocardioidaceae > Nocardioides > Nocardioides sp. HDW12B. Next base: position 2,289 of record NZ_CP049867.1, read on the forward strand.
GGCTGGCACGCCGGTACCCCGCGTTCTTCGCACCACACTCGCGCACGCGGGACCTGCTGGTCTCGCTCAACGACGTGATCCACCCCGAGGTGCGCAAGCTCCACCCGACGGCACGCCCCCCGCTCTTCGGCTATCGCAGCAGCGGGGATGACCAGCTGACGCTGGTGTACCGCTCAGAGCGGCAGCTGTGTGGTTTCGCCGAAGGGATGGTTGTCGGTGCCTCAGTGCACTTCGGGGAGAGCGTGACCATCAACCAGAGCATGTGTGTTCACACCGGCGCCGACGACTGCCATCTGGACATCACGTTCCTCGGCGCGCGTGACGAGCATGTCCCAGCCGGTTGACCTGGTCGCCGAAGCGGCGCTCCTGCGCCGCCGGCTGGACCGTGAGCGTCGCGCCCGGCTGACGGCCGAGAGCGTGGGTGAGGCAGCGACGGCGCGCCTCTACGAGACGGTCCGGCAGCTCCAGGAGGCCGAAGCGGAGCTGCGGCGCCACGCGGAGGAGCAGGAGCTCCTCAACGACCTGTTGCGAGACGTGAGACGTGACCTGGACCCGGAGGGCATCCTGCGGCGGACGGTCACGGCGGTGGGGGCTGCGGCCGACGTCGACCGGTGCCTGGTCCGGATGGCCGACGGTGACAACATCGGGCCCGTCGTGGAGCAGTGGACGCGACCAGGGGTCGCACCCGTGGAGCCGACGACCGCTCTGCCGACGGCCTTGGAGCACCTCTGCCTGCAGGCCGCCGACCGACACCAGTGTCTTCGCATCGACGACGTCCTCGACGACGCCCGCCTTCCGGACACGGACGCCGCCGCGGTCCGCGACGCCCTGGGGATCACCGCCTACCTGGGAGCTCCGATGTGGACGGGGGACCACCTGGTCGGCTGGTTGGTGATGCACGCGACGACGCCCTCAACCCCGTGGACGCCGCGGCAGCTGACCATCATGAGCGGGGTGGCCCGGGACCTGGGAGCTGCACTGCTCCAGGCCGCTGCGTATCAGCAGAAGGAGGCAGCCGTGCTCCAGCTGGAGCGCGCCGACCGGGTGAAGAACGAGCTGGTCTCGACCGTGTCCCACGAGCTCCGCACGCCGTTGAGCAGCATCGTCGGCTACATCGAGCTGCTGCGGGAGGGCGAGGTCGGGGAGCTGACGGCGCAGCAGCTGCACGTCCTGGCCGTCTTGAGCCGCAACTCGATGAGGCTGCAGCTGTTGATCGAGGACCTGCTCTCCCTCGCCCGCGTCGATGCCGGCGTGAGCTTGCCTCCCTGTCGCCCCGTGGACGTGGGGAAGCTGCTGGAGGACGTACGACGAGCCGTGCTGCCGATGGCGCGCACGCGCGACATCGACCTGGGCGTCACGAACGCTGACGCGGTCCCTCCGGTCCCCGCACGGGGGGTGACGGACCTCGAGCGAGCGCTCTTCAACCTGGTCACCAACGCCATCAAGTTCACCCCGGCGGGGGGCTCGGTCCTCATGGGTGCGACGAGCGCCGACGACGTGGTGACGATCCGCGTGAGCGACACAGGACACGGCATCGACGCCCGGGACATCCCCCATGTCGCGGAACGCTTCTACCGCAGCGCCGACGCCACCGACCGGGCCATCCAGGGGACCGGTCTGGGGCTGGCCGTGGTCAAGGCCATCACCGACCAGCACGGAGGCAGGCTCGAGATCGAGTCCGAGGTCGGTCGGGGGACCCAGGTCAGCATCCACCTGCCAGCGGATGAGCAGGCGTCCGACCAGCCGTTCGGGAAGAGAGTTGCTCCTTCGGCCCATCCATCGGGTGACAGGTGACGAACCCGGTTGTGGCTCGCGTCACACCATGCCCATGAGAACGGGGGAGGACGCCGTAGACGTCAGGGCGCCGGCATCCCGTTCGTGCGGGGTCGGACAGTCATGGACCGCTCCTCAGCGGCGCGCGGGCCCCGAACGAAGGGAACGGGATGAGGACTCATCCATCCGTCAGCCGGCGTAGCGTCGCGCTGACGGTCACCGGCGGGCTCCTGGCCGCAGCCGGTATGGCCGGAATCGGACCGAGCGGCGCCGCCGCCTCGAGCCACCGGGAAGCCCCGCTCATCGCGGGTGCACCGCAGTACGACACGACCGACGTCTACGCCTTCCGCAGCCCGGACCGGCAGGACACGATCACGCTCATCGCCAACTGGTTGCCGTTCTCGGAGCCGGCGGGAGGTCCGAACTTCTACCAGTTCGCGACTGACGCTCGCTACAACATCAAGATCGACAACGACGGTGACGCGCGACCCGATGTGACCTACCGGTGGACGTTCAAGGACAACTACCGCAGCCGGGACACCTTCCTCTACAACAACGGCCCGGTCACGACCCTGAACGACGAGAACCTGAACTACTACCAGACCTACCGGCTCACACAGATCCGGGACGGTCGCGAGCAGGTGCTCGTCCGCAACCGCATCGTGGTGCCCTCGGACGTCGGCGAAGGGTCGATGCCCGACTACGAGGCTCTGCGCGAGCAGGGAACGACGAACGTCGGGACGGGCAACAGCCGCCTGCAGTCGTTCGCCGGTCAGGCCGAGGACCCGTTCTTCCTCGACCTCCGCGTGTTCGACCTGCTGTACGGCGGCGACCTGAGCGAGGCCGGTGACGACACGCTGGCCGGCTTCAACGTCAACTCCGTGGCTCTCCAGGTGCCCCAGCGGATGCTCGCCGACGGCCGGGACGCCGAAGACAACCCCATCATCGGGGTCTGGTCCACGACGGACCGTCGAGGTGTGAACGGCCGCTACCGCCAGGTCTCCCGCCTGGGGATGCCGCTGGTCAACGAGGTCGTCATCCCGGTCAGGGACAAGGACCGCTTCAACGCGTCCAACCCGCGCCGCGACGCGCAGTTCCTCGACTACGTCACGAAGCCGGAGCTGCCGAAGGTCGTCGAGGCGGTCTACGACTTCGAGGCACCGAAGGAGCCGCGCAACGACCTGGTGTCGGTCTTCCTCACCGGTCTCGAGGGTCTCAACCAGCCGGAGGGCGTGAGGCCCAGCGAGCAGCTGAGGCTCAACATGTCGACGCCGGTGACCGACGACCCGGACCGTCTCGGTGCGGTCGCGGGCGACGCGCAGGGCTTCCCCAACGGCCGGCGGCTCGGTGACGACGTCCTCGACATCGCGCTGCAGGCGTCGCAGGGTGTGCTGCTGGGCCCCGACCAGGACCCGGAGTCCGGCGACGACAACCTGGGCGACGGCGTGGACGTCAACGACGTCGCCTTCGGTGACGCGTTCCCCTACCTGGGGCTGCCGGCCCGGGGGAGCGACGACGCGCCGCACGACGAGGCGCAGATGAACCGAGCCGGTGCCGCCGGATCAGCGGACAACGGCGCGGGGTGGCTGCCGTCCTTCGGCGACGGCTCCGGGATCTCCAGCCAGGTGGTTCCGGCCACCGCGCTGGGTCTCGGGCTCGTCGCGCTGTTCGCCGGTGTGGCCGGGATGGTACGGCGACCCGCTCGCCGTACCCGCAGCATCGCCTGACCGCACCCACCACCACCAGTCGGCCGGTTCCGCGGGCGCACGCTCGCGGGACCGGTTGACCGGCGGGAAGGACCCCATGAACCGCACACCGACCTACGTCGCCGTGCTGGCGACCGCCCTCGTGCTCTCCGTCGGCGGCGCCCTCGGTCTGGCCGGGGGAGCGCCGACCGACAGCGGCGCCACCACCGGGCCGGCCGCCACGCCGGCCGTCGCGCCCGCCGGGACCTCGCAGAGCCTGGACGAGACGATCACCGCGCTCCAGGACCGCCTGCGCCGGCTGCCCGAGGACGATTCCGCGTGGGCGACCCTCGCCCTGGCCTACGTCGAGCAGGCGCGCCTCACCGGCGACCCGTCGTACTACCCCAAGGCCGAGCAGGCCGTCGCCACGTCACTGGACCTGCGGCCGGGCGGCAATGTCGCCGCCCACTCGTCGGCCGCCGCTCTCGCGGCTGCGCGCCACGACTTCGACGAGGCGCTCGGCGAGGCCGACCGCGCGCTCGCCATCGCCCCGCGCGACGGCAACGCCCTCGCGGTGCGCGTCGACGCCCTCACCGAGCTCGGGCGCTATGCCGAGCAGGAGCGCGCCGTACGACGGGCGGACCGGTTGCAACCCGGTCTCCCGGTCGCCGCCCGCTACTCGTACGTCGAGGAGCTGCGCGGTGACCTGACGGGGGCCACCCGGGTGCTCGAGCGGTCGCTCGCCAGCGCCTCGATGGCCGACCGTGCCTTCCTGTCGACCCAGATCGCCGAGCTCGAGCGTCGTCGCGGGCTCCTCGGACGCGCGGAGCGCAGCCTGGCGGAGGCTCGGCGCGCGGGCCCCGACTACTTCGCGGCGGAGGTCAGCCGCGCGCGGCTGGCGGTGGCGCAGGGCGACCTCACGGTGGCCGAACGACGCTGGGCCGGCGTGGTGCGCCGGGTGCCGCTGCCGGAGTACCTGCTCGAGCTCGGCGAGATCCAGCTCGTGCGCGGCCGCACAGCGGCAGCGGACCAGCAGTTCTCCGTGATCCGGACGACGACGCGTCTGTTCGACGCGAGTGGCGTGAACACCGACCTCGAGACCGCGATCTTCGAGGCCGACCACGGGTCCCCGGCCCGTGCGCTGCGCATGGCGCGCGCGGAGTGGTCGGCGCGGCAGAGCATCCACGTGGCTGATGCGCTGGCCTGGGCCCTGCACGTCAACGGCCGTGACGCGAAGGCGCTGGAGCTGTCCCGTCGAGCGACGCGTCTCGGCACCCAGGAAGCACGGTTGTGGATGCATCGGGGACTCATCGAGGCAGCGCTGGGCCGGGCCGCCGAGGCCCGGCGTCACCTGCGCCGCGGGCTCGCCGCGGACCCCGGCGTCTCACCGTGGCAGGCCGCGCAAGCCCGCGACGCGCTCCAGAGGCTGGACCGATGAGTCGGCGAGCGCCAGTCCGTCCGGCCCGTCTCCTCGCGCGTCTGCTGGCGCCCGTGCTCGCGGCGCTCGCCCTGCTGGCGCTCGCAGCCCCGGTGGCGTCCGCCCACCCCCTCGGGAACTTCACGGTCAACCGCTACACGGGAGTGCTGGTCGGACCCGACGGCGTCCGGCTGGACCACGTGATCGACCTGGCCGAGATCCCGACCGCACAGCTGGGTCAGCGCGCGGACGATCTCGACGGGCTGGCCGCCGACGAGTGCGAGCGGGCCGCCGAGCGGCTGCTCGTGCGCGCCGACGGGGCGCCCGTGGCCCTCGGCGTCGCCTCGGCCTCGGCCGTCTCCTCACCGGGGGAGGCCGACCTCCCGGTCACCCGCATCACCTGCGGCCTCGAGGGCTCGGCGGACCTGGCCTCCGCGCAGGAGCTGGATGTCCGGGACGCCTCCGCTCCCGGCACCGTCGGGTGGCGTGAGCTCGTCGTCGTCGGCGACGAGATGACGGTGGAAGGTGCGGACGGCTCGGACGTCGCGTCGACCAGCGTCAGCGACCGGTTGACGTCCTACCCCGAGGACCTTCTCAGCTCGCCGCTGCGCGTGACCACGGCGTCGCTCGCGCTGAGCGAGGGCGGGCCCGCCGGATCCCTGCCGGGGGCGACCTCGGACGCCGACGAGACCAGCGGACGTCAGGTCGGCGGCGGGTTGTCGGCCACGGCGACCGAGCTGCTCGAGCAGGGCGGGGTCTGGGCCGGGCTCCTCGGTGTCATGGTCGCGATGCTGCTGGGGGCGTCGCACGCCCTTGCGCCAGGGCACGGCAAGACCGTGATGGCGTTCTACCTCTCGCAACGGGGTGACTCGTCATGGCGTTCGGCGCTCTCGGTCGGTGCGACGGTGACCCTGGCCCACACCGGATCGGTGCTCGTCCTCGGCCTGCTCGTCAGCGTGAGCAGCTCGTTCGTGCCGGCGCGGCTCTACCCGTGGCTGACGCTGCTGACCGGCTTGCTCATCCTCGGGCTCGGGCTCTCGCTGCTGCGCAACGCCCGCCGCACGGGCGCCCACGGGCACGGGCACGGCCACGGGCACGGCCACGGCCACGGCCACGGACACGGGCACGGGCACGGACACGGGCACGGACACGGGCACGAGGTCGAGCACGGGACCGGCCAACCGGTCGGGGTCGAGCGCGCGAGCGGGCTCGCGACCGTCGCCCGGGCTGAGCCCCGTGCCCACGAGCACCAGCACGAGCACCAGCACGCCGTACGCACGTCGGGCCGAGCCGGCCTGTGGGTCATGGGGCTCGTCGGCGGTCTCGTGCCGAGCCCGGCCGCGCTCCTGCTGCTGCTGGCCGCGATCGCCCTGGGGAAGGCCGTCTTCGGTGTGGTCATGGTCGTCGCGTTCGGGGTCGGCATGGCGACGTCCCTGGCCGTGGTCGGTGTCCTGGCCCGCGACCTCCTCCTGCGGGCGGAAGGCTGGGCGTCCCGCACGGGCCGGCTCGCACAGCCGGTGCGGACCTTCATGACGTACGGCGCTGCGGCCGGGGTGGTCGTGGTGGGCGTCGCCATCGTGGTCCGGACGATGTGGCAGCTGTCCTGACGCCGGGGCCCGCGTCCGGCGGCTCGGTCTCCACACGGCGGCCGGTTCGCGTTACGGTGGGCGGGCGCCGAGGCGGGCGCCGACCGGTCATCAGGCTGCGCCGAAGCGACCGGGGGTGGTGGGCGGCATGCGGACTCCCCCCGAGAGCGACGGTCACCGTGACTGGGACCGGCTCTGGCGCCTGGTCCACACCCGGACCGGCGAGTGCGCGTCACGGCCGCTCGGCCTCGAGCAGGTCCTGGAGCGCATCTGTCGGGTCGCCGTCGAGGACCTGGTCCTCTCGGGGGCCGCGGTCACGCTGCCGCCCCGGCCGGACTCCCACGTGGTCGCCGCCGCGTCCGACGACGCCGCGCGCCGGCTGGAGCAGACCCAGTTCGACACCGGCGAGGGCCCGACGCTCGACGCCTGCCGCCGGCGCCTCCCGGTGCTGGTGCCCGACCTGACGGCTGGCCACGAGTCGCGCTGGCCCGGCTTCGGCCAGGCGGCCTCGGCGGCCGGCGTGGTGGCGGCGTACGCCCTGCCGCTGCGCGTCGGAGCCACCCTGCTCGGTGCCCTGACGCTGTACGGCGCTGCGGTCGGTCCGCTGCCCCGGCCGCGGATGCGCACCGCGCTGGTGCTGGCCGAGATCGGCGTCGAGACCCTCGTCGACGGCTCCGTGGTGGGGGAGGCGGGCCACGACGACGCCCTCGCCCCCTTCCGCCAGGCCATCGACGGACAGGCGCACATCTACCAGGCTCAGGGCATGGTCATGGTGCAGCTCGGGGTCACGCTGACCGAGGCGCTTGCCCGGATGCGCGCCCACGCCTACGCCCACGGGCTCACGCTCGACGCGCTCGCCACGGCGATCGTCAGCAAGGACATCGACCTCGACCAGGACGGGCCGGGCGCATGAGACACACGACAGCAGAGGAATCCCCACGATGATCTCGACCAGCGAACTCTCCGAGGCCTTCGTGGAGATGGCCGACACCCTGGTGGACGACTTCGACCTCGTCGACTTTCTCAGCAACCTGACGATCCGCGCCGCCGCGGTCAGCGGTGCGTCCGCGGTCGGGCTGATGCTCGCCGACCACGTCGACCGCGCCCGGTTCATGGCGGCGAACAACGAGTCCGGCAAGCTGATGGAGCTCTTCCAGCTGCAGTACGCCGAGGGTCCGTGCCTCGACTGCATCGCCACGGGACGGCCGGTGGTCAACGCCGACCTGAACCATGCCGACCACCTCTGGCCGACCTTCGCCCCGCGCGCCCGGAGGGCCGGCTTCCAGTCGGTGCACGCCTTCCCGATGCGCCTGCGCGGAGAGCGGATCGGGGCCCTCAACCTCTTCGGGGGCTCGGACACGCTGTTCGCCGACGACGAGGTCCGGGTGGTGCAGGCGCTGGCCGACGTGGCGACGGTCGCGATCCTCCAGCAGCGCACCATCGCGCGGGCCGAGGAGGTCACTGAGCAGCTCCAGGGCGCGCTCGACAGCCGGATCGTCATCGAGCAGGCCAAGGGCGCGCTCGCCCAGTCGGCCGACATCTCGCTGGGCGAGGCCTTCGAGCGCCTGCGTACGTCGGCGCGCAGGTCCGGTCGCAAGCTCGTCGACGTCGCGCAGCTGATGCTGGAGGAGATGGAGCAGGGCAACCGACCGCCCACGCCGTGACGCACGGCCGGCGCGCGGCGGGTTGACACCCACCCGGGCACCGCCCACACTCGAAGTGTTCATCCGCCCCGGACCCGGCGGTCGGCCAGCAGGCGACCACAGGTGCGGGGCATCTCTGTTTTTCTGTTCGGTCAGACCGTCGTCCGGGTCGGTGGGCTCCTGTTCCGTCGGGCTGCCGGCACCGGCTCGGACCCCGCCCGCATCGTCCCCGAGCCCTGGCAGCCCGACGCCCCTGTCGACGGTCCTGCACCACTCTCTCGAGGAGAGCACATGTCCATCCCGACGCCGGTCCCGACACCTGAGGCGCGCGCCGGGGACGCCACCACCGATCTCAGCGCTCTCACCCAGGCGTTGCTCGAGGACGTCACGATGCTGCGACGCCAGGTGGACCACCTCCTCCGGGACCGTGCGCGGCGCGGCCGCATCGAGCAGGCCCGCGGGATCCTGATGCACCGCTACGGCGTCAACGGGTTCGCCGCCCTGCGCACCCTGCACCGGTGGTCGCGCATCGTCGACCTGCCCGTCGAGGCGCTGGCCGAGGCGGTCGTGACCCTGACGGTCAGCGACGACGCGCTGCCCGAGCTCCCGCGCGACGTGGCGCACACCGTCTCGCGCCTGCTGCGGCGCGAGCTCGTCGCCACCTCGGAGCGGTCGCTCGGGACGAGGAGCCTTCCCCGCAGGCCCTGACTTGGTATCCCCGCGACGAGGGGTGGCGCCCTACAGTGAGGGCGCGCGCCCGTCGTCGGCGCGGACACAGGGGGAGCCATGACGGGGACGCAGTCGACCCAGGACGAGCAGCGCCGCGCCACCCGCGGACCGCAGCGGCTCGTCGTACTCGTGGTGGGGGCGCTGCTCGCGCTGCTCGTGCTGGTCGCCTGCGGCGACGAGACCTCGGAGCCTGGTGCGAGCAGCACCGAGGCGACCGAAGCCGCGAGCCCCGAGAGCGGCGACGCCTCGGAGACCGCGACCGCCTCCGAGGTCACCGACGCGGACCGTGACGAGGTCGTGGCGGCGGCGGAGACCGCGGCCGTCGCGGTGCTGTCCTACGACCACCGCTCGCTGGAGCAGGACCGTGACGCGGCGCTGGAGTTCATGACGACGGCGTACGGCGACAGCTACCGCTCGACGTTCGACGCCGCCGTCCTGCCGTCCGCCACCGATGCCGAGGCGACGGTCGAGGCCGAGGTGCAGGAGACCGGCATCACCGCGATCGACGGGGACTCCGCCGAGGTACTGGTGTTCGTCGACCAGAGCACGACGACCGCGGAGTCACCCGAGCCGATGGCGGCGCTGAACCGGATCACCCTCACCCTCGTGCGCGAGGATTCCGAGTGGCTGATCGACGAGATCCGGAGCGACGGCTTCGCGCGACCCGACGACGACGCCGTCCGCGTGGAGGTCATGGCGGTCGGCGCACGCTTCGCCGAGGTGTGGAACACCTTCGAGCCCGCGCAGGCGCGGGAGTACGTCGACACCGTCACGCCCCTGCTGACCCCCCGCTTCGCCGACGAGTTCACGGCGTCCTCCGACTCGGTCGTCGAGGGCATCGAGGACCAGCAGCTGTCCTCGACGGGCAGGGCGCTCGGGTCCGCTGTCAGCGCCCTCGACGCCGACAGCGCGACCGTGCTGGTCGCGTCCGACGCCGAGCGCACGAGCGACGGGAAGGACGTCGTGCGCCACTGGCGCTGGTCGGTCGACCTCGTGCTGGTCGACGGCACCTGGCTGGTGGACTCGTTCGAGGAGGTCTAGCGCGGGGTCGGCGCGGGCGCGAACGGCCGAGCCTCCGAGCCGCCCCCAGCGCCGTACGGCGTAGGGTTCGCGTCATGGGCGGCGTGGCGGGCGGTGTGGTGTCTCGGAACAATGTCGTGGTGTCCGGACGCAGCGACGGTCGACCGATGGTGTTCGTGCACGGATTCGGTTGTGACCAGAACATGTGGCGCTTCGTGGCGCCCGCGTTCGAGCAGGACTTCCGCGTGGTGGTGTTCGACCACGTCGGCGCGGGCGGCTCGGACCTGACGGCGTACGACCCGGACAAGTACGCGACGCTCGACGGGTACGCCGCCGACGTCCTGGAGATCTGTCGGGAGCTCGACCTCCACGACGTCGTCCTCGTGGGTCACTCGGTCTCGGCGATGATCGGCATGCTGGCGTCGCTGCGCGAGCCCGAGCGCTTCGCGAGCCTGGTGATGATCGGTCCGTCCGCGCGCTACCTCGACGACACCGGCTACACCGGCGGCTTCTCCCGCGAGGACATCGAGGAGCTGCTGGAGTCCCTGGACAGCAACTACCTGGGGTGGTCCACCGCGATGGCCCCGGTCATCATGGGCAACGACGACCGGCCCGAGCTCGGACAGGAGCTGACCTCGAGCTTCTGCCGCACCGATCCCGAGATCGCGAAGCGCTTCGCCCGCGCGACGTTCCTCGCCGACAACCGGGCCGACCTGCCACGGGTCACGACGCCGACGCTGGTCATGCAGTGCAGCCGCGACGCCATCGCGCCCGAGGCGGTGGGGCGTTTCGTCCACGAGCACATCCCCGACAGCTCCCTGGTGCTCCTCGAGGCGACGGGGCACTGCCCCAACCTGAGCGCGCCCGACGAGACGGTGCGCACGATCCGGGACTTCGTAGGGGCGTGAGTCCCCGATGACGGCGGCGGACGAGGCATCGCTGCTCTACCAGCGTGCGGCCTGCGGGCTGCTCTCGACGACGCTCGACGGCGAGATCGCTCAGGTCAACGACACCTTCCTGGCCTGGACGGGGTGGGCGCGCGAGGAGCTGGTCGGCCGGCGCCTGTTCTCCGAGCTGCTCAGTCCCGGTGGCCGGATCTACCACGAGACCCACTTCGCGCCGATGCTGCGCGTCGACGGCGAGGTCCGGGAGATGGCCTTCGAGATCGCGACCGCGACGACCCGCATCCCGGTGCTGGTCAACGCGGTGCGTGAGCAGAGCCCGACGGGCGGACCGCCGGTGGTCCAGCTGGCCGTCTTCGGAGTCGCCGAGCGGCGGGAGTACGAGCGCGAGCTGCGCCGCGAGCGGGACCGGGCCGAGGCGTCCGAGGTGCGGGCGCGGGCCCTGGCGCAGACGCTGCAGCAGACGCTCATCCCGCCGAGCCCGCCGCTGGTGCCCGGCCTGGAGGTGGCGGCGGTCTACCGCCCCGCGGGCACGGGGGAGGAGGTCGGCGGAGACCTCTACGACGTCTTCCAGGTCGCTGACGACGACTGGGTCGTCGTGCTCGGCGACGTGTGTGGCAAGGGCGTCCAGGCCGCGGTCGTCACCGCCCTGGTGCGCTACACGATTCGCGCCTCCAGCGTGCTCGCACCCGACCCGGCCCGGGTGCTGGCGGACCTCGACACCGTGCTGCTGGCCCACGGCTCCGAGCGCTTCTGCACCGTCGTCCTGCTCCGGCTGCGCCGCCACGAGGGTGCCTGGACCGTCCGGATGGTGGTCGGGGGCCACCCGCTGCCGCTGCTGAAGTCCGGCGACGACCCGCCGACCCCGGTGGGCACCCCCGGGGTGCTGGTCGGCGCCTTCCCCGACGTCGAGCGCACGTCGACCGAGCTGGCCCTGCTGCCCGGCGACCAGGTGCTGCTCTACACGGACGGCGTCACCGAGGGCCGGCGCGGCCGCGTGATGTACGACGACGACCGGCTCGCCGCCACCGTCGCCTCCCACACCGGCGATGCGGCGTCGCTGACCGAGACCGTCCTGGCGGACGTGCTCGAGTTCCAGGGCGGGCTGCCCCGCGACGACATCGCGCTGGTCGCCCTGCGCGTGCCGGACGGCGACTGACGGGGCTCAGACCCGGTTCGGCTTGAGCTCGTACATCCGTAGGTCGGCCTGGTGCAGCAGCGCGCTGAAGTCGCCGGCGTCGTGCGGGTAGGTGCAGATCCCGATGCTGGCGGTCACCGTCACCTCGGTGCGCCGGATGCGGAACGGCTCGGCGACGACGGCTGCCAGACGGGCGGCTGTGGCCCGGGCCTCGGCGAGCGCCTGGTCGGGGTCGAGGTCGGTGAGCGCCACGAGGAACTCGTCGCCGCCGAGGCGGGCGAGGGTGTCGGTGACCCGCAGCCGGTCGGCCAGCCGCCGTGCGACCTCGATGAGCAGCTCGTCGCCGGCGGCGTGCCCGAGGGCGTCGTTGACGTGCTTGAAGCCGTCGAGGTCCATGAAGAGCAGCGCGAGGGCGTGGCCATTCTCCCGGGCGCGCAGCAGGTCGGCCTCGACGACGGACTCCACGTGGCGGCGGTTGGCGATGCCGGTCAGGGCGTCGGTGTAGGCGAGCTCCTCGAGGCGCGTCAGGTAGTCCCGCGCCCGGTCGCTCTCCTGCAACAACGCCTGCTCGGCCTCGACGCGGGCGGTGACGTCGGTCTGGACGCCGATGTACTGCACCAGCCGGCCGGCGCTGTCGTGAACCGGCGAGAGGTGCACCTCGTTCCACCAGGGCACCCGCTCGGGACCGCGCACGTTGAGCAGCGTCTCGTGCACGACGCGACCCTCGGCAACGGCCTCACGAATTCTTGTCACCGCGACAGGATCGGTGTCGGGGCCCTGCAGGAAGCGGCAGTTGCGACCCATCAGGGTGTCGAGCGGGAAGCCGGCCAGGGCCCCGAAGGCCTCGTTGGCGTAGACCAACGGCTGGTCAGGAGCGGTCATGTCGGCGATGGTGAGCCCGTTGGTGCTCGCCGCCAGTGCCCGGCGCAGCAGCTCGTCGCTGACCGAGGCGGCGCCGACCACGTCCGCGAGGTCCGGCGGGACCGGAGCCGGGCGCACGTCGGCGACGGTGCCGGAGACTGCGCGCGGTGTCGAGCGCGGTGCCACGCGCAGCAGCAGCTCGTGGGCGGCGCGCGTGACGACGTCGCGGTCGTAGGTCAGGGCGTACTCGAACAGCCGGTCGTGGTCGGGCCCGACGTCACCGAGGTCGCGGGCGAGGAGGGCGGCGCTGAAGTGCGGGCTGAGCACCACCACGTCCCACTCGCCGCGCACCGGGTCGTCGCCGGCCAGCTCGGCGCCCCGCAGCCCCGGCAGCGGCTCGGCCTCGATGCCCTCGCCGAGGGTGCAGACGAAGCCGGTGCGCTCGACGAGGTCGCGGTAGCGCTGTCGGGTGGCGAGGGTGAAGTGGTCGCGGTGCTGCAGCGTCGAGGCCACCACGCAGGTCTCGCCGATGCGCCGGGCCTCCCGCTCGAGCTGCTTGCTGACCTCGACGAGCAGCCGCTTGGGCGAGCGCCGCAGGGGGGTGCCGGCGGGCAGGGCGGCGAAGGGCGAGCCGGGCAGGGTGCGTGACGACGGTGCCGCCGCGCGCGGGAGCACCAGCCCTGCCGCCGTACGCCGGTGCGCGGGGTCGGGCGAGGCGGTCGGGTGGCCGAAGAGCCACCCCTGCCCGAGCACGGCGCCCAGCGCCCGGGCCTGGGTGAGGTGATCGGGGGTCTCGATGCCCTCGGCCAGCAGCAGGGCGCCCGACCGCTCGGCGTAGGCGTTGACGGCGTTCATCACCTCGGCGGCCGCCGAGGAGGGCCGACCCTGCACGAGGGCGAGGTCGAGCTTGACCACCTCGGGGCGCAGCAGCGCCATGAAGGCCAGCGACGCCGTCTCGGCGCCGACGTCGTCGAGGGCGATCGCCCACCCGAGCTCGCGGATCCGCTCGGCGGTGCGCAGCAGCTCGGCCGGCCGGGACGCGAGCGCGCGCTCGGTGATCTCGACCACGACCTGCAACCGGCCGGGGGCGCTGCCGGCGATGGCCAGCAGGTCCTCGGCGGGAGCGGTGTCGAGCACCTCTGGCTCGACGTTGACGAAGACCAGCAGCGGGTCGACGAGCCCGTGGGCGACGGCGCCGCGGAAGGCCGCGCCGCGGCAGGCGCCGTCGAGCTCGGCGAGCAGGCCCTCCCCCCGCGCGGCGGCGAACAGGGCGGCGGGCGAGTGCAGCGGCCCCTCGGGGCCGCGGGCCAGGGCCTCGAAGGCGACGGTGTCGCCGGTCTCGAGGTCGACGATAGGCTGGAAGACACTGGTCACGCCGCCGGACGCGATGACGTCGGCTACACCGCGCGAGGTCACCGTCGCTGCGTCCATGAGGTCTCCCGAGCTCGAAGGGACGGGCCGCGAGCGCCAGGAAGGTGCGCGGCCCACCCGTCGAGCCGGGTGTCGCCCTCCGTTCACGGTAGTGCGGGTGAACCCTGTGCGTTTCGTGATCGGCGAACCCGACGCCTAGGGTTGTCACATGGAATCGATGGGGGATCGGATCTCGAAGGCCGGCATCGCCGTGCTCGTGCTCGCCGTGCTGGTGTTCGGCTGGATCGCGTACGAGCTGAGTCGTTGGCCCGGCACACCGCCGGAGCCGGCCAGCGCCACGACCAGCAGCACCTCGGAGGACGCCGCGAGCGGCGACACGGGTGGAGCAAAGGCGTCGAAGGAGCCCAGTCCGTCGGCGACCCCGACCGGCCCGCCGCTGCGCGTCGCGCTGCTGAGCGACGGCCTGGCCATTTCCGAGGGCTCGTGGTTCCAGCGCTCGATCGGTCAGCGCACCGTCGACGGGCTCGTCCCCGGCGTCACGGCCTCCCTGGCGGGGGCGACCGCCGCCGCGCTCGAGCCGCGCGCGGCCCAGGCCGCGAACGCCGACGTGCTCGTGGTGACCGCCGGCACGGTGGACCTGCTCTCCGGCGTGTCGCCCCAGACCGTCGCCGCCTCCGTGCAGTCGCTGCTGCAGACCGCTGACGACCTCGGCGGCAAGGGCGGGCCGGTCGTGGTGTGGGTGCCGACGCCTCCGATCTCGACCCAGGCCGCCAACGTGGAGGCGGTCAACGACGCCGTGCGCACCTTCGTCACCGACAACGACCTCGTCGAGTGGGACCTCACCACCCCGGTGTCCACCCCGACGGGGGCCTGGAAGCCCGCCCTGACGGTCGACGGGATCGCGGCCAACGAGGCCGGCCAGCAGGCACAGGCCGAGGCCGCCCGTCGCGCGGCGGCCGAGACCCTCCCGGAGCTCCAGGCTCGGTAGCATGCACCGATGCCTGCCTTCCTCGTCGCGCTCATGGTCGTGGTGCTGGTGGTGCTCGGCCTGACGGCCGTGCTGCTGCTCACCCGCACGATGCGCAAGGAAGCCGCCGCCGTGCCTCTCGCCCGCCCCGAGGAGCGCGACGACGTGGCTGCCTCGCACACTCCAACCGGGAGCGGCCACCCCGACAGCGAGCCGTCGGGCCCCCACCCCCCACGCACCGAGGACGACTGAGACATGCCTTTCGAGATCCCGCCGAACCTCCACCCCAACCTCCACAAGTTCGCCTGGTTGCTGGGCCGCTGGGAGGGTGGCGGCGACGGGGACTACCCGACGATCGACGCCTTCAAGTTCCACCAGGAGGCGATCTTCCAGCAGGACGGGCGCCCGTTCATCCACTACATGGCCAAGGCCACCGTGGTCGACGACGCCGGCAACAAGATCCGTGACGCCGCCCAGGAGACCGGCTTCCTGCGCTGCCAGGAGGACGGCTCGGTGGAGCTGCTGCTGACCCACAACACCGGCTTCCTCGAGCTGTGGCACGGCAAGGTCGACGGAGCGAAGCTCGACCTGACCACCGACGCCGTGATCCGCACCGAGACGGCCAAGGAGGTCACCGCCGGTCACCGGCTCTACGGCCTCGTCGAGAGCGAGCTGTGGTTCGCCTACGACATGGCCGCCGCGGGCCAGCCGCTGACGCCGCACCTGTGGGGCAAGCTCAGCCGGGCCTAGCCGCAGTGCTGCCTGCGACGCCCCCAGACGGGTCCCGATTCGCGACAGCGTGAGGAGGCTCCAGCCCCAACGGTCACTGGTCCCGCGGACCAAGGTCTGTGGTGCGCGGCGAGAAGTCGGGTGTACCAAGGAGCATCTGGACTGAGCCCCAGGGGGCGACATGAATGACGCTGCTGAGGGCGGTTCTCGCCCTCTGATCCCGGCGGACGTGCGGCAGCAGCACAAGACCGCCGATCAAGCCATTGGCATCCTCATGGAACACGTCCTGACCCTGGTTGGGTTGCTGGTGGGTGGTGGTGTGGTCTCCTCGCTCGTCTCCCAGGAGGTCGGCGAGGCGCGGAGCTTCTGGGGCATCTTCTTCGCCACGCTCGCCTGGTCTCTGGCCGTGGCCGTCTGCACGGCCGCGATCTCGGTGAAGGACGTTGTCACGGCACACCCCATGGTGCTGCTGGGCCTCGCGGCCATCGTGCTGATCTGTGCTTCCTATGTCGCCACCGCCTTTGCGACCGGAGCGCTGGACAGCGACCCCTGCACGACCATGTCGTGTGCCACGGCGCAGGAGACCATCGGTGCCTACATCAGTGAAGCCATCGCTTCCTTCGGTCTCCTTGGCTTCGTGTTGGGGACCGCGACCGGGATAGCGGCCGGGGTGTGGGCCGTCAGGACCATCAAGCACCACGCCTGACGTGCAGGAGCCCGCCGCGTGCGGCCGAGACCGGTGACCAGGTCCAGGGTTTTCCTGACGTTCCCTCCGGCCTCACCGGGCTTGGCTACTGTCGCACCATGAAGATCGGTGTGATCGGTTGCGGTTACCTGGGGGCGGTCCACGCGGCTTGCATGACCAAGCTGGGGCACGACGTCGTCGGCTACGACGTCGACGAGGCCAAGATCGAGTCGCTCTCCGCCGGGAAGGCGCCGTTCTACGAGCCGGGGCTCGACGAGCTGCTGGCCGAGAGCCTCGCCACCGGTCGGCTGTCGTTCACGCTCGACCCCGCCGAGCTGGCGGACGCGACGGCGTACTTCGTCTGCGTGGGGACCCCGCAGAAGCGCAACGAGAACGCCGCCGACATGACCTTCGTCGACGCCGCGGTCACCACCCTCATCCCGCAGCTGTCCGACGGTGACGTCGTGATCGGGAAGTCGACCGTGCCGGTCGGCACCGCTGAGCGGCTGCTGGCGCAGATCGAGGAGGCCGTCCCGGGCGCGACGCTGTGCTGGAACCCGGAGTTCCTGCGTGAGGGCTTCGCGGTCGAGGACACCCTCACCCCGGACCGGCTGGTCTTCGGCCTGCCGGTGGGCGACGGTGCCGAGCCGAGCGAGCGGGTGCTGCGCGAGGTCTACACCTCTGTGCTCGACCTCGGTACGCCGCTCGTGGTCACCGACCTCGGCACGGCGCAGCTGGTGAAGGTGGCGGCCAACTCGTTCCTGGCCACCAAGATCAGCTTCATCAACGCGATGGCGGAGTTCTGCGAGGCGACCGGGTCCGACGTCGTCGCGATCGCGGACGCCATCGGCTTCGACGAGCGCATCGGCCGCAAGTTCCTCAACGCCGGGCTGGGCTTCGGCGGCGGCTGCCTGCCCAAGGACATCCGCGCCTTCATGGCTCGTGCCGGCGAGCTCGGCGTCGACCAGACGCTGACCTTCCTGCGCGAGGTCGACTCCATCAACATGCGGCGTCGCACGCGCATGGTCGACCTGGCCCGCGAGGAGTGCGGCGGCTCGATCGCCGGTCGCCGCATCGCGGTGCTGGGTGCCTCCTTCAAGCCCAACAGCGACGACGTGCGCGACTCCCCGGCACTCAACGTGGCCGAGCAGATGCGGCTCCAGGGCGCCGACGTCACCGTCACCGACCCGATCGCGGTCGAGAACGCCCGGGGGCGCTTCCCGGACCTGCGGTTCGTATCCTCCGTCGAGGAGGCGATCGCGGGCGTCGACCTCGTGCTGCTGCTCACCGAGTGGAAGGAGTACGTCGAGCTCGACCCCGACGCGCTCAAGCCGCTGGTGGGCCAGGCCCGCGTCCTCGACGGCCGCAACGCCCTCGACCCCGCCCGCTGGCGTGCGGCCGGCTGGACCTACCGCGCGCTGGGCCGCTCCCGCGCCTGACCGGTGGTCGAGCAGGGCCCCCTGGGGCCCGTCGTCGAGACCAGGTCCCACCGGTGGTCGAGCAGGTCGCGCAGCCACCGTCGTCGAGACCAGGCAACCAGGGGCAGAGACCTAGACTGACCGCATGCCCCAGCCCCCCGACTCCCGGCAGTGGCAGGAGACCCTGCGGGAGCGCGGCTACCGGCTGACCCCCCAGCGTGAGCTGGTGCTGGCCGCGGTGGAGGAGCTGGGTCACGCCACCCCCGACGAGGTGCTCGCCAAGGTCCACGAGCGGTCGTCGGCGGTCAACATCTCCACGGTCTACCGCACCCTCGAGCTGCTCGAGAGCCTCGGCCTGGTGCGCCACACCCACCTGACCGACCGGGCACCGACCTACCACTCGCGCTCGGGCGACGAGCACGTCCACCTCGTCTGCCGCGGTTGCGAGCGCGTGCTCGAGGCCCACCTGAGCGAGTTCGACGAGTTGGCGGCTGCGTTGCAGCAGCGCCACGGCTTCACTCCGGACGTCGGCCACCTCACGGTCTTCGGCACCTGCGCGGACTGCCGAGACGCCTGAGTGCGTCTCACCGCCGGTGAGGGACACTGGGAGGGACGTCCCCACCGATCGGAGCACCTGACATGCCGAGCCCCCTGCTCACCCTGCCCGGCGCCGTCGCCGCGGAAGGCGTCGACGCCGAGGTGGCCGCCCACTACGGGTCGTTCAACGTCGAGCAGCGCACCCTCGCCGCCGGCGACGGCTTCGTCGACCTTTCCCACCGCGGCGTCTTCCGCGTCACTGGTCCCGACCGGCTGACCTACCTGCACGCGATGACCACCCAGCACCTCGAGCGCCTTCAGCCCGGTGTGCCGACCGAGGCGCTGGTGCTGAGCCCGCAGGGCCACGTCGAGCACCACTTCCGCGGCGTCGACGACGGCGAGACCTTCACCGGCCACGTCGAGCCGGGCCGCGTGGCCGCGCTGGTCGAGTTCCTCGACCGGATGCGCTTCATGATGCGCGTCGAGGTCACCGACGCCACCGCCGACCTCGCCGTCGCCTGGCGCCCATCGTTGGTCGAGCAGGTTGCGCAGCAACCGTCGTCGAGACCAGGTTCCCCGGTGGTCGAGCAGGTTGCGCAGCAACCGTCGTCGAGACCCGGTGAGGGACCCGGCAAGTACGACCTGATCCCCCGCGACCAGCTCGAGAAGTACGCCGCCGCGGCCGGCCCGGCCTGCGGGCTGTGGGCCTTCGAGGCGCTGCGCATCGCCCGCGGCGAGCCCCGCTTCGGCGTCGACACCGACCACCGCACCATCCCCAACGAGATGGGCTGGGTCGGCCCGGCGGTGCACCTCGACAAGGGCTGCTACCGCGGCCAGGAGACCGTGGCGCGCGTCCACACGCTCGGGCGCCCGCCGCGGCGACTGGTGCTGCTGCACCTCGACGGCTCGGAGAACGCCCTGCCCCGGCCCGGTGAGACGGTGACGCTGCCCGGCCCCGGTGGAGCACCCGGCAAGCCGGTCGGTTTCGTCGGGAGCTCGGCGCGCCACCACGAGCTCGGCCCGATCGCCCTCGGCCTGGTCAAGCGCAATGTCTCGGTGGAATCCCAGCTCGATATCGCTGGCATGCCCGCCGCCCAGGAGGTCCTCGTCGACCCCGAGGTCGGTCTGCACGTGCGTCCGCGGCTGGGCTGACATCGACACCGGGACGACCTCGACGGGGGACGGGAGTGCACTTACACGCGTCCCGATCCGGCGCCTTCTCGTCGCTCTGCTTGTCTTTGAGGTGCTCGGGATCGCGTGGCTGGTTCTGAACCCGAGCCCCGCCACGCCCACGAGCGCCGTCGAGCGGCTGAGCGCGGCGCTTACCGCCGTCGGTCTTCCCGGTTGGTTGGTCGGGACCGATCAGGTCGAGTTCGGACTGAACGTCGCACTCTTCGTTCCGCTCGCTGCCTTGACAAGCCTGCTATGGCCGCAGCGCCGGGTGTGGTTCTGGGTGCTCGTGGGGTTCGCGTTGAGCTCGACCCTCGAGTGGCTGCAGCTGACGTTCCTGTCGGACCGGAGCTCCACCTCGCGCGACATCGTCGCCAACACCCTGGGGGCCCTCGTGGGCGCCGTCGTGGTCGTCGTCGGCCGCGCTCTGATCCGGGAGCACCGTGGACGGGTGGTTGCCCGTCCACGGTGACGTGGACTACTTGCGACCGAGCTTGACCGAAGCACTGGCGCCGTCCAGGTAGCCAGTTACTCCTCGTACGACCGCCTGGAGCGAACCACTGGTGCCCACGACGCCCGCGTTCACCGAAGCGGTCCAGGACCCAGTGGAGGTCGTGACCGCAGAGGCAATCGTGGTCGTGGTTCCACTGGTGGACGTGAGTACCACGTCAACCGGGACCTGGGCAGCGGGTGACCGCTCGGCGAGGTAGGACCGGGCCACGGAGCCGCTGAACTGGTAGAACTTGCCACTCTTGAAAGCGTTGAACTGGAGCGAGGGCGTCCATGAGCCCACCATCACCTGTCCGAGCGAATGCTCGGCCGCTGCAAGGGCAGATGTCTGCGAGGTGGCCAGCATCATCTCGCCGCTGTGAGCGGGCGACACGGTCACTGATATTGATCCGTCGTTGGACGTGACAGCACTGCCGAGAAGGGAACCGGCGCCTGAACCGTCCTTGAGCTTGACGGCAACTCTGACCCCCGCGACGGGTTCCCCATCCGGCATCTGGAGTCGAGCGGACACAGCAACTGGAGACCCGAAGCCCACGTTTGTCCGGTTGACAGATCCGTCGAGAATGGGCGCGACGCCGGCTCCCAACCGTCCGCCGTCAATCAAGAACCGAGAGTTGGCCACGTTCCAGTGGGTAGCGAGGTAGCTCCCCACTGCCGGATCAGTCGAGAAGTAGTCATCGCTGTTGCAGTCCAGCAGGAACTCCTGCTCGGGCGAGCACTTCTCGACGACCGCCGCAGAGGGCCCGCCGTCGTTGTAGCAGAGCGTGTCGCTCTCGTCGTTGCAGTGCCCACTGCCGGTGGCGTTGGGCGCGGAGTTCTGTACGCCGCCCAGATTGTGCGCCAGTTCGTGCGCCTCGACGGAGCGTGTGCCCGCGGAGTCGCCCAGGCCCCAGCACGCGTTGTCGACTCGCGCGAACATCGGGTATCGACCGTTGTTGGAGTTCGTGTCCGCCGCACTGTCGTCCGGGTACTGCTGCGCGACACCGCATAGGGCGTTGGCATCCGTCCACATCAGGTACTTACGAGTCGGGTCTCTATATCCGAGTGCCTTGACGGCAGCGATCGTCGAGGCGAAGTCCGCGGTGGCTCCCGCAGGGACCTCCACGTTCAGCACCGAGGCTTCACAGGTTCCGTCAGCTGCCGGCTCGGTGACGAACCGCACGTGTCGTACGCCGCCTGTTGTGGCGGCAGACTGGCTGAAGACCTCGTCCACACCCGCAGCCCACAGCTTCAGGCTGGACTGAAGGGCAGCGAAGCGGTTGGGCTTCCCCGCCTCGACCACATACATCGCCTGGACGCGGTAGCCCGTCGTTCCATCGCCGTCGCACGGCACTGCGGTCAGCGCGCCGGCCGAGCTGGTTGAGGTCTCGGCGATGGAGGGATCAGCTTCGACGACGGCTTGCGTCACGGCCCCGGTGCGCTTCCGCAGCTTTCGAGTGTCCACCCGCGTCCGGACGTCGATCCCTCGAGGCGCGACGTCGGTGTGGACGCAGACGATGCCGGTGTCCGCGGCGCGCTGAGTCTCACCGTCGCCACACGCGCTGGCTAGGGGAACGCCTGTCGCCCCCGTAGAAATGACGACCGCGAGGGGTGCCGAGGCCATCGCCAAGGCGAGCGACGCCAAAACGAACCGTCGCGGAGATTGCGTACGCGCAGACTCAGTAAGCATCCGAGGGTCCTCCCAGACTCTCTAATCGGGCCCGAGACCCGAGCCGCCCTCCCAAGCGACTCTTAGACCATATGCCACGTATGGGACCTTCGTCCTCACTTTTCAGGACGACATACCTGTAACACGCAATACGGGATAGGTCTGGCGCTCGCGACGACGTGTCGTCCATGTGGCTGTGCTGCCAGCGGCGGGGGAGGCTGAGGCGTCGGATTTGTACCCGACGCTGGTGCGAGCGTTACCCTGAGGTGCTCTGCGCGTTGTCTGTTCGTGTGAGCCCGCCACCGCAGTTGCCCTCCCGCGGACCGGCGAGTCGGGGGACTTCAGGATCGAGAGGCCTAGCATTATGGAGATGCGCGACTACGTCCGCGTACTGAGGGCGCACTGGGTGGGCGTCACCCTGATCGTGACTCTTGCGGTCGCTTCCGTCGCCCTCTACACCCTGGCGCAACCCAAGGTGTACCAGGCCAATGCCAGCGGCTTCGTCAGCACGGGCCCGAACTACGAACCAGGCTTGGGGTCGGTCAACGACCAATTCGCGAAGTCTCGCGCGGTGTCCTACGTCACGCTGGCAGAGAGCCGCGCCACGGCTCGGGAGGTCATTCGAGAGCTGAAGCTTGATGTGAGCCCGGACGCACTGGTCAACTCGATCGACGTGCTCCAACCCGAGAGCACGGTGAATATCAGGATCACGGCACGGGCAGGAACGCCGCAGCAAGCGCGCGCCCTGGCGGACGCCTGGGTCGCCGCACTGGCACAACAGATCGACGAGATCGAGGATCCGGAGGGAATCGATCCTGTCGGGTCGCCCGTGCTTGTGCCCGTCGAGTCCGCAGCCTTACCCGCGGCGCCCATAAGTCCGCAGCCCCTTCGAAATGTCCTGATCGGACTCGCAGTCGGGTTCGTGCTGGGTCTCGGGTACGCGCTCGTGAGGAACGTCCTGGACCGCCGGCTGCGCACGGCAGCGAGCGTCGTTGAGCGCTTTGGTGTCAACGTGCTCGGAAGCATCCCCAGCACCCCAGTGCTGGGGCACGGGACGGGTGAGCGCGCAACCCTCATCACGTCGATCGAGAGCAGCGACGCCTCGGGAGCGGGCGAGGCGTTTCGCAAGCTCAGGACCAATCTGCGGTACATGGCGATCGACGACCCGCCGCGCATCATCGTGGTGACCAGTCCGAAGCCGAGCGACGGGAAGTCGACTGTCTCGACGAACCTCGCTGCGGCGATGGCCGTGAGTGGACGCCACGTAGTGCTCGTGGACGCGGACCTCCGACGGCCGAGCGTCGCCACGGCGCTCGGCGTCGTCGAGGGCGTTGGCCTGACAGACGTGCTCGTCGGGCAGATGTCCCCGGCAGACGCTCTCCAGCCTTCCGGGGTCCACGATCTGCTGCAGGTCATGGGGGCAGGTCGCATTCCGCCAAACCCCAGTGAATTGCTGGGCTCCCAGAGCATGAAAACGCTGGTGGAGAAGTTGTCACAGGATGCGATGGTCATTCTGGATGCGCCGCCGCTGCTGCCCGTGACCGATGCGGCCGTTCTCACAGCCTGGGCCGATGGAGCGATCATCGTCATCTCGGCAGGTCAAACACTGGATGGTGAGCTGCGAACTGCACTGGGTCACTTGGAGGCGGTGAACGCCAGGGCGCTGGGCGTCATTCTCAACAAGGTGCCGCGGCGGGGCGCAAACGGCGGGACCTACGCGGGCTACTACTCCGACCCGTATGGTTCGTCACAGCCCAAGGCCGGTACCGCCGGCTGGTGGCGACAGCTGAAGCGAAAACCCCGCGGGGGGACGGGTGGCAGCCACGCGCGGGGCCGTGAGTGACGCCAAGAGACTCGATGCTTCAGCGAGCGGCCGTCGCTGAAGTTGTCAGCCCAGGCGAACTTCGCGTAGCGCTGCTACGTCTGAATGACCTCGCAGCGCCGCCCGTGGTCCTGGAGGGGGTCGCGTTCGTGCTGTGGACCCTGTTCACCGTCGAGACGACGCATGCCCATGTCGCGGAGAAAGCTGCTGTGCTGTGGCCGGGCGAGGACCTGCAGTACCAACGTGAAGTCATCACAGCCTTCGTGGACGACCTACTCGTCCTTGGTCTTCTCGAGGAGTCCGTGACGCATGAGTGACATTCAGCTGTGCGCGCTGGGTGTGCCAGTGCGCGTGTGCATTGAGGATATTCTGGCTCCGCGCTTCGTGAGTGCATGGGAGCTGTGCCTGGCTGAACACGCCTCCGAAACCGATCTGGTGGTCGAGCAGTCGAGCAGCGACGATGTCGACTCAGCCCTCGAGAGACTGACTCGAGACGTGACCCGCTCTGTCATTGACGCGAATGCTGGTCGACTCCTGATGTTGCATGCGTGCGCTGTGGGGCGGCCAGAGACCGGGGAAGCCGCCGTCTTTGTCGGACGTTCGGGTGCTGGCAAGACGACCCTTGTGCAGGCGTTGACCGAGCACGGATGGCACTACCTCACCGACGAGACGGTGGGGATCCGTGCGGACGGTACGAAGATCATCGAGCCGTACCCCAAACCCCTGTCTGTCGTCTCGTCCTCTGGCCCCAAGGTGCAGGCGCTGCCCCGAGGCCTGATGTCAGAGAGCTGGCGGAGGTCGTCCATTATCCCGTTCACTGTTTCAGCGGTCTTCCTCCTGGATCGCGGCCAGCACTCGATCGCGACAGTTACGCCGCTGCCAACTGCCCGGGCGCTGCCCCCGCTTGCTGCCCAGTCCTCGCACCTGTCGGCACTCCGTGGCCCTTTGGGTGTGTTGGCGAGCCTGGCCACCGACGCGAATCCTTTCCGGATCCTGACCTATGGGGAGGCGTCGAAGGTGCCCGCTGCATTGGCGACGTCATGGGCAGCCCCATGAGGTGGGCTGCCGTCAGTATCGCGGACGTGTGGCAGGGATCGGGTGAGGCCGTCCTGCTGCTCGACGACAACCGCGTCGTGACACTCGGCCCGGGTGCCACGGCGCTGTGGAACGCGCTTGGCGCTGGGCCCATGGGGATCGGCGTTCTTGTCGAAGCTGTCGAGGACGCCCTCGGGCCCCCGCCGGACGGCGTAGACGCGCGAGAATTGACAGAGATCTCGCTCCGTGAACTGGTACAAAACGGAATACTGCGTGAGATTGCGGACTAGGGCCCTTCGTCCGGTTGTGCCTAGCCCCCCTTCATGGCTTAACATCTGCTCGATGGATTCGCAGAATCACGGTCCAAGGGGGACACGCATGACTTCGCAGCACTCGAACGACTCGCGCGGCACGGCCGCCGAGGTCACGCGACGAACGCTCATTCGAACGGGTGCTAACGCCGCGTGGGCTGCGCCTGTCGTCGCCATCGTGGCGACGGCCCCGAAGTTCGCTCTCGTGAGTCATGAGCCGGGGCACGACGGCCCCATTACGCCGGCCGCGGCGCCGAACCTGCAAGTGTCGAGTTTCGACGCAGCCCGCAGGGTTCCCAACAACGAGAAGAAGTTGGTCGATGGTTCATTCACCCTGACCAATGTTGGTGACGCCGTCGCCCCCGCAACGACCACGACTGTGGAGCTCACCATCACCCAGGGCAGCTACGGGACGTCGTTCGCCCCGAGCGTCACGGCCGGGAACACTGCGTGGACGCGGGTGACTGACTTTGTCGGAGCTACCTGGCCCAAGAAGGCGACCTTCAAGCTCAACAACGACCTCGCCCCGAATGCAGCCGTGGCCTTGGCGTTCCTGGTCGACACCAAGCAGACTCAGCCCTCTACTTCTGCCATCACACTCGAGGTCACGCCAAAGGTCGGTACCGAGTCCTACGCGGCGAAGACGGACACGTTTAACTGAGGTGACCGAGCAAGCGCTCGGTCTACAGCCGGCGGAGGCCGGGCTGTTGGCGCATGTTCTCGTCGGACGTGCGCTGCAGTCGGCCGAGGTGGACGCCGTCATCATAAAGGGTCCGACGCTGGCATCACGCGGACTCAGAGCCGAACGGCTCTCGCACGACGTCGATGTTCTGGTGCGCCCTCGGCAGGTGAGCACCGCCCTCCAGGTGATGCAAGACCTGGGATGGGAGCTTGAGGCGCCAGCGGGCAGCCGGCGCCGCTCGATCTCCGGACACGTGGGTGCCACACTCGGACACAGGCTGTGGCCCCTTCAGATCGATGTGCACGAGTCATTCCCTGGTTTCTGCTTCGACAACGACGTCGTCTTCGACGAGTTGTGGCACAGACGCGAGGCCGTCGTGATCGCCGGCGTCGAGGTGGTCAGCGTGGACAGGCCGACGAGTGCCGCCATTGGAGCCCTGCACGCTCTGCGAGACATTGCTGTACAAGGCCCGGCCTACAGCGACCTTGTGAGTCACGCGCGGCATGTGATGTCGGCCGAAGAGCTCGAGCAACTTTCGACGCTGGCGCGGGTGACCGGTGCTCAATTACCTCTCGCGCCCTTCCTCCGGGATCTCGGGCTCCCTGTACATCTCACTGGGGAGGACCACGAGATATCCCGGGCCTGGCGGGTGCGCCAGGCAGTGGGGGGACGACGCTCCGCCACGTGGGTGTACGCCCTCCTAGACGCCCCTCCGAGGTCCTGGCTCAGCATCGTCGGAGAAGCGCTCGCGGTGACGCCCGCGGACGTGCGGACTCCCGATGGCAGCGAGTCCCCTCGCGGTCTGCGCCTCGGGCAGTTGCGACGCATCGGACGGGGATTGCTCGCACTTCCGATGGCTGTTTGGGCGGTCGCGCGCGCAATGAAACGGCGCCGGTGATCGGAACAGGGCACTAGGTCCCGTCGCGCACCATCACTTTGCCCGAATGTCGCACCCTTTGGTCCGATGTGACTGAGTAGTGCATCTGTTCTATCCTGAGGACATCGAGAGCGCGATCAGCGCCCGAGGCATCCAAGGGTGACGGGGGTCCCACATGTCTGACCTGCTTGCACGCGTTCGTCGGCGTCGTTTCGCCTACCTCTTCATGGCGGACACCGCCGTGTGGTTGGCCTGCTTCGGAGCGTTCGCGGTCCTGCGTCGCGTTCTCGAAGGGATGGGAGCGAGAGAGTCGGCCGAGCTCACGAGTTGGGCCGCCGTCCTCGGGCTTGCCCTCACTGCGGCGGCCTTGCACGTGTCGTGCGGACTGGTCTTCCGGCTTCATCAGGGCCGGGCGCCCATGGGAAGCACTGAGGAGATGCTGTCGCTGACCATGATCGCCGGATTCACCGGCTTTGCGGTCACGGTGCTCAACGTCCTGGTCGGGCGCCCGGTTCCGGGCAGCGTTCCCCTGGCGGGCGCCGCCCTCGCTACCGTGGTCATGGCGACCTACCGGGCCACGTATCGGGCGAGCATGGACCAGACGCTCTGGACGGGGCGACGCTACGAGCACCGCGATCAGGACGGTGTCGGCCGAGCGATTGTCCTCGGAGCAGGCGACGCGGGGCTGAAGCTCGTCCGGTCGATGCTCGCTGACGGAAGCATGCGATTGTCGCCGGTCGCCATGCTCGACGACGACCGGGCGCGTCGGCATCGCCGGGTCGGACCCGTCAGAGTCCTGGGCAGCCGAGAAGACGTGGCTGCGGTAGCGGAGAGCACCGGCGCTCGGACCCTCATCATCGCCATCCCGAGCGCATCGTCGTCGGACATCCGCGAGCTGAGCCAGCCGGCACTCGACGCCGGTCTCGAAGTAAAGGTTCTCCCGCCCGTCCACGAACTCCGGGAGCCGGGGAAGGTAGCCGTTGATGACGTACGTGACATCGATGTCACCGACCTGCTCGGCAGGCACCAGATCGACACCGACATCGACTCGATGGCCGGTTACCTGACAGGCAAGCGAGTCCTGGTCACCGGTGCGGGCGGGTCCATCGGCTCTGAGCTGTGCCGGCAGATCGCGAAGTTCAACCCGGCGGAGCTGATCATGCTGGACCGTGACGAGTCGGCACTTCACGCGGTGCAGCTCTCCATCTACGGACGCGCCCTGCTCGACTCGGACGACGTGGTGCTCGGGGACATCCGGGACTCATTGTTCGTGGACGCTCTGTTCGATCAGCGCAAGCCCGACGTGGTCTTCCACGCGGCGGCACTCAAGCACCTCCCCATGCTCGAGCAGTATCCAGGCGAAGCCGTCAAGACCAACGTCTGGGGGACCTTGAGCATCCTGGAGGCGGCGAAGACTCACAAGGTCGAGAAGTTCGTCAACATCTCGACGGACAAGGCCGCCAACCCGTGCAGCGTCCTGGGGTACTCGAAGCGCTTGGCGGAGGGGCTGACCGCGGCGGTGGCCGCAGATGCGGAGGGCACCTTTCTCTCGGTGCGGTTCGGCAACGTCTTGGGCAGTCGCGGTAGCGTCTTGACCGCCTTCTCGGCGCAAATCAAGGCGGGTGGCCCCGTTACCGTCACGGATCCCGATGTGACGCGGTACTTCATGACCGTCCAGGAAGCCGTCCAGCTCGTGATCCAGGCTGCGGCCATCGGCAACGACGGCGAGGCGCTCGTGCTTGACATGGGGCAGCCCGTCTCGATCGATGGGGTCGCGCGGCAGCTCATCGAGCTCTCCGGTGAGGACATCGACGTTGTCTACACCGGGCTTCGAGGTGGAGAGAAGATGCACGAAGAGCTGTGGGGGGACGGAGAGGCAGACGTGCGTTCCAGCCACCCGCTCGTCTCCCACACTCCCGTGCCGCCCTTCGACGCTCTGGAGGCGCGCGAGCTCGACCCCTGGTCGTCGCCCGACATCGTCATCGGTTCGTTCCGACGCTCTGTCGCGCGCATGACCCGACAGATGCCGGCTCAGCGGCGAGGCGCGGATGAGTACGCGGACGTCGCGGAGTTCGAGCTCTCCAAGCGTTGGTCGCACACGTGACCCTGAAGGTCTTGTTGTCACCTCCAGACGTCGGCGAGACGGAGGAGCAGTACGTACTCCAAGCACTCAGATCGGGGTGGGTGGCGCCTGCCGGGCCTGACCTCGATGCATTCGAGGCCGAGATCGCATCGAGGGTAGGCGTTCGGCACGCGGTCGGTCTGAGCTCGGGGACTGCTGCGTTGCATCTGGCCCTCGTTTCGTGGGGCGTTGGCGATGGCGATGTCGTGATCGTCCCGACGATGACCTTCGCGGCGACTGCTAATGCAGTTTGTTACGTAGGAGCGCGACCGCACTTCGTCGACTGCGACCCGGCCACGGGGAACATCAGCCCGGAGCTGCTCGAGTCGGCCCTGGACGAGCTCGCGGGGTCCGGAGCGCGGGTGCGGGTGGTCATCGCGGTCGACCTCTTCGGTCACTGCGCTGACTATGCCCGCATCGAGGCCGTCGCCGCATCGCGCGGGCTGAAGCTCCTGTGTGACAGCGCGGAGTCCTTCGGTGCTAGAGGTGCTGGGCGGCCGGCTGGCTCTCATGGCGATGCAGCCGTCCTCTCCTTCAATGGAAACAAGGTGATGACCACCTCGGGCGGCGGCATGCTGCTGACTGACGACGGTCATCTGGCGGCCCACGTTCGGAAGCTCTCTACCCAGTCACGGGAGCCGGTACCTCACTACGAGCATGTTGAGATCGGCTACAACTACCGACTGTCTAACCTCCTCGCAGCACTCGGCCGCGGGCAGCTCTCCCGTTTGGACGACATGATCGAGCGGCGGCGCCAGTGGCGCGGGGCCTATCGAGATCTGTTCGCTGATACTCCGGGCGTCCGACTACTCGCCCCGGAGGACGATGCAGACGACAACTGTTGGCTCACAGCCGTCGTAGTGAATCCGTGCGCAGCCCCGTGGGCGGCGGAGGATCTGGGAGCCTCGATGGCTCGTCACGGTGTCGAGTCACGGCGAGTCTGGAAGCCCATGCATGCGCAGCCAGTTTTCGCTGGTCTTTCCTCGACCCTGGACGGCAGCGCGGATCGGATCTTTGACTACGGTGTCGTTCTTCCGTCCGGCTCCAAGATGACCGACGACGACTTCGCCCTGGTGTCCGCGGCCGTCGAGGCAGTCGGCTGCCGATGATCGAAGCGGGACTTGACTCGCTCCTAGCTAGCCGGCGGATGACGACGATGGCTGGTGATGCGCCATGGTCTCCCTGATCGCCGGTCAGAAGTCGGAAAGCGAACAGCGAATCCTGTACGGCGTCACCGCGGCGACGACAGCACGCGCTTTTCTCCGGGGGCAGCTTCGCTACTTCTCCGACATGGGCTGGGACGTCCGTCTGGTCTGCGGGGAAGGGGGCCTCGAGGACTTTGCGAAGAGCGAGGGCGTGTCACGCACGTATGTGGCTCCGATGGAAAGGGAGCCGTCTCGACGGGATCCGATGGCGCTCCTCGGACTGTGGCGGGTCGTGCGGCGTTGCCGGCCGAAGGTGACGGTCTTCGGCACGCCGAAGATGGGCGTCCTCGGCTCGATTGCAGCATTCGCCTGTCGGGTGCCAGTTCGCATCTACGTTGTGCACGGCTTCCGCGCCGAAGGACTGAGCGGCCCTCGAGCGTTCGTGCTGCGGGCGTTGGAGCGCGTTGCCTGTCGAATGTCGACCTCGGTCGTCTCCGTCAGCCCCAGCCTTCGCGCTCTTCTCGTGGACGAGGGAGTCGTATCGCCTCGAAAGGCAGTCGTCCTCGGTGCAGGGTCCGCGAACGGGGTAGATCTCCATCGATTTCAGCCTGTGGGCGAAGACCTCCGCGTGCTCATTCGCAATGAGCTTGGCATTCCCGCTGACGCGTGTGTCCTCAGTTTCGTTGGCCGGCTCTCGGGCGACAAGGGCGTGGCCGAGCTCGCCGCTCTCTGGCGGCGTCTGCTCCCGGACCTCGACAACGCATGGCTCGTGCTTGCTGGGACGCACGAGCCCAGCGGGCCCGATGAGGCCCGAACTATAGAGCACCTCCTGCGAAGCGAAAGAGTTCGCGATGTGGGGTTCACGGATGAGGTAGAGAAGATCTATCAGGCCTCGGACCTCATGATTCTGCTATCGAAGAGAGAGGGGCTAGGAATGGTGGCTCTCGAAGCCGCGGCCTGCGCTGTACCTACGATTGGTTGGGTGGCGACTGGCGTGGTTGATGCGGTCAGGCATGGCGATACCGGCGTGCTCATCGAGCCTGGCGACCAAGTTGCGCTGCAAGCTGCGACGCGCAATCTGCTGAACTCGATCGAGGAGCGCCATCGCCTCGGTCTGCGCGGGCGCGAGCGCGTGGAGCGCGAGTTCTCCGAACGCGACGTCTGGCATCGTCTGGAGCTACATGTGCAAGGTCTGGCTCGCGGGTGGAGCGACCCCGCCCCAACAAGAAGAGGCGACAAATGAGAGTCGTAGTCACCGGGGGTGCAGGCTTCATCGGTGCCAACCTTGCTTCCGCACTCGTCGATCGAGGGCACGAGGTCGTGGTTGTTGACGACCTCTCGACTGGGAGCAGCGAAAACCTCCGAGGGCTCAATCTTGAGCTTGTCGAGGGCACGATCCTTGGAAACGAGGCACGACCAGCGCTCGAGTCGGGTCAGGCCATCGTGCACCTTGCGGCCGTGCCCTCTGTGCCTCGGTCGGTGAAGGAACCGGTCATCAGTCACGAAGCGAATGCGACGGGCACACTCCGAGTGCTCGAAGCCGCCCGCCACAACGGCGCACACGTGGTGGTCGCTTCGTCGTCCTCGGTCTACGGCGCGAATCCAGCCCTCCCCAAACGCGAAGACATGCGGCCCATGCCGGTGAGTCCCTACGCGGTGAGCAAATTGGCTGCAGAGTCTTATGCGGTCTCGTACCAGCGCTGCTACGGCCTCCCCACTTTGGCCTTTCGCTTCTTCAATGTTTTCGGACCGTTGCAGGCGCCCGATCACGCGTATGCCGCGGTCGTTCCGGCGTTCGCTGCCGCCGCATTGCGCGGGGACCCCCTGGTTGTGCACGGCGACGGCAGCCAGACGCGTGACTTCACGTACGTCGGGACTGTGGTGGAGACCATCTGCAGCGCCATCGACCGGAAGGTCGCGTCGCTCGAGCCAGTGAACCTTGCGTTCGGCACCAGGTTCTCCTTGCTGGAGGTCATCAGCCTCCTGGAGAGGGAACTGGGCGCGAAGCTGACACGGGAGCACACAGACACGCGCGCGGGCGACGTGAAGGATTCGCAGGCAGACAGTGCCGCGCTGCGAGCACTCTTCCCTGACGTGAACCCTGTGGAGCTCGCGCAAGGGCTGGCAGAGACTGTCAGCTGGATGCGCACCCGTGTCAGGTGAAAGCGCCGACTCAGCCGAGTACACGAAATGAGAAAGAAGGACGCGTGAGCAAGCTAGTCGTTGTAGGTCAGGGGTACGTCGGGCTGCCGATTGCCATGCGCGCGGTGGAAGTCGGCTACTCAGTAGTCGGTCTCGACACCGACAACGCGCGAGTGGCGGGCCTCCTTGACGGGCAGTCCTACGTCGAAGACGTCGAGGGCCAGACCGTCGCAGCGGCTCTTCAGTCTGGACGCTATCTGCCGACTACGAACCCTGAAGACGCTGCGGACTTCGACTACGCGATCATCACCGTGCCGACCCCGCTGAAGGAGACCTTGCCGGATCTGACCTTCATTGAGGACGCCACCCGCGCTCTCGCCCAGCATCTGAAGCCTGGCGCAACCGTCGTCCTGGAGTCGACCACGTACCCGGGAACTACTGAGGAGCTCATGGTTCCAATTCTCGAGAGCGTGAGCGGGCTGACCGTGGCGTCAGACTTCCATGCTGGCTACTCCCCGGAACGCATCGACCCTGGGAATCAGACGTACACCTTCGTGAACACGCCGAAGGTGGTGTCGGGTATCGGGGTTGAGGGGCGTGCCGCTGTTGTGGACTTGTACCGGAAGTTGGTCGACGAGGTTGTTCCGGTCGCCACCCCGAAAGAGGCAGAATTGACCAAGCTTCTCGAGAACACGTTCCGACACGTCAACATCGCCCTAGTCAACGAGCTTGCTGTCTTCGCTCGCGATCTCGGTATCGATGTTTGGGAGTCGATCGATGCAGCGTCCACGAAGCCCTTCGGCTACATGCGTTTCACCCCCGGTCCCGGCGTCGGCGGACACTGTCTTCCCGTTGATCCCTCGTACCTGTCGTGGCAGGTCCGCAAGACCCTGGGTCACAGTTTCAGGTTTGTCGAGCTGGCAAACGATGTGAACGAGCACATGCCCGACTACGTGGTCCGTCGGCTGATCTTGGCGCTTAACAAGCAGCGCCGATCGGTCGCTGGGAGTCGGATTGTCCTATTGGGCATGGCGTACAAGAAGAACACCGGAGACTCGCGTGAGTCGCCTTCACGCCGCATCGCCGACCTTCTGCACGAGTTGGAAGCTGAGGTGGTCGTTATCGATGACTATGTGCCGACCACACAAGTCCCCGGCTTCGCGCTGCACACGCATCTCTCCGACGAGGAACTGCATAGGGCAGACGCAGTCGTCCTCCTGACTGACCACGACAATGTCGACTACGAGCTCGTTTCACGCAGCGGCGTTTATGTGCTCGACACCCGCCGGCGCATGCGGGGCGAGAATGTGGAGTTGCTGTGACCTCCGCTTCTTCGCCGGCGGCTCCAGAGGCGACGACCCCCAGAGCGCCTCTGGTGTCAGTGGTCATGGCCGTATATAACTGCTGCGAGACTGTAGGTCGCGCGGTGGAGTCGATATTCGACCAGACCTACCAGAATTGGGAGCTGGTCATCTGCGACGATGCCTCCACCGATGACACCCCGCTCATCTTGGCCGACCTCGTTGCGAGGTCGGCTGGACGTGTGCGGCTGATCCGCAACGATGTGAACAGCAAGCTTTCCCTCTCGCTTAACCGCTGTCTTGCCGAGGCGCAGGGTGAACTGATCGCTCGTATGGATGGCGACGACATCTCTGCTCCGAATCGCTTCCAGCTTCAAGTTGACCATCTCGCGGCCCACCCCGAGATAGATGTAGTTGGAACGGCGATGCAACGGTTCGACGCTACTGGAAAGCACGACGTAGTTACGCTCCCGCCTGAACCAACGAAGTACGCGATGAGGGCCGGGGTGCCGTTCGCGCATGCGACCATCATGATGCGGCGAGCAGCATATGAGTCTCTCGGCGGGTACACGGTGTCTGAACGCACGGTGCGCGGCCAGGACTACGACCTTTGGTTCCGCTTCTTCGCCGCGGGATTTTCCGGCCACAACCTCCCCGCGCCGCTGTATCTCGTGCGAGAGGACACCAGCGCCCTCAAGAGGAGGACCTTGAAGGTCAGGTGGGCGACATTCCAAACGAGCATAATTGGCTATTCGCTTTTGGGGTTTCCAAGGTATTGGCTGGCTCGACCCGCGATTTCTCTAGTGAAAGCATTCGTGCCCTGGCAGTTGGCGCATGTCTGGCGCAAGTACCAAGCCCGGATTGCACTAAAATCAACGACTTCTAGTTCATGACCGTCTACTACCTTGCCACCTTCTTTGCGGTCGGTTTCGCTCTGCTAGCCCAGCGACCGACGAGATTCCCGACCGCGCCGACGAGGGGTGACCTGCCGCCCAAGGAGCCGCGTCCCAACCTCACCCTTGCAGCCGCCGTGTTCCTCCTGCTTGCGGGCATTTCTGCCCTCAGGTGGCGAGTGGGTACCGACTACGTGACATACGAGCTCCTCTACGAGAGATACTCGGTGACCCCCTTTGACGAACTCTCCTGGGACGGAGAGCCCGGAATTCGCGTCCTGGCAAAATTAGGGAGGCAACTTCAGGACGATTCTGCAACCATGTTCGCCTTTGCTGCGGTCGTTACCGTAGGGCTCACCGTGTTGACGCTTTGGCGGCGAAGCCCAATGTTTGCCTTCAGCGTCGCCCTATATATACTAACGTCGGCATGGCAGAACAGTTTCAACGGCGTGCGCCAATTCATCGCCTGCGCTATTCTATTCTCGGGCCATCACCTCATTGTCGAACGCAAACTTGGAAAGTTTGTCGGCCTGGTTTTCGCCGCGGCACTCTTCCATATTAGTGCGCTGATCGCCATAGCCGCGTACGCTCTACCCCGTCGCCGTCTCCGACCGCTTGGAGTCTTCTTGTTGCTCCTCGCGACTATCGTGGCGACTAATCTTTACGACACCTTCGGGCTAATTGCGGACGAAATCAAGCAGGACGATGTGTCTGCTGGCTCGTATTTCACGGAAACGGTGGATCCGCTTCGAATCGCGGTGGCGCTTGCTCCGATAGTCTTGTACTGGTTGTTCACGGATGCTGATCGCTTATCGCCCTACGACCACCTCTATATCAATCTTGCACATGTCAATGCTGCGATATTCATCGCGGCAAGTGGCAGCGCGTATCTAGCGAGATTCGCGATCTACACCAGCATATTTCTGACGCTGGCTTATCCTGCAATCGTAAGAGTCAAAGATCGGGACTTGCAGAAACCGTTAACAGTGGTGATCCTAATTTTCTATGCTACATTCTGGTACATCGAAACGAGCGAGGTTGCGGCTCTATCTAACTTCCGTTGGATCTTTGACCGGTAGGCTAAACCTATGGTGAATCGAGAGGGAGACGAGAGCGTCGGTCGGGGCGCAGCGCCGACGCGTGTGCTGCAGGTGACTGGATCGTTACGTGCAGGTGGCGCGGAGACGATGGTCATGAACCTGTACCGAAAGCTCGATCGTTCGCTCGTGCAGTTCGATTTCCTAGTTTTCGACGAGGAGATTGGGACTTTCGAGTCGGAAGTGAACGAGCTGGGCGGCAAAGTCATTCGTATTGGGCCGCTGCGTGGGCGAGGCTACCGAGAGAGCTGTCGCGCAATCGCTCAGGAGATTCGATCCCACGGTCCCTATCAAGTTGTGCATTCCCACTTGAACCTGGCCTCCGCTGCGGTGGTCCAAGGGGCATGGGGCGAGAATGTTCCCGTTCGTGTCGCTCATTCGCATACCACAAGGGATGGTGACCAACTTGGAGGACAGCGTTCAAAGCAGGCGTTCGCGAGACTGTTGATTCGACGGTTTGCGAACCGATATGTCGCTTGCGGTGAAGACGCCGGTCGCCATCTCTTTGGTAATGCATGGAAGCGAGGTTCGGTACTCCCCAACGCAGTCGATTTGGAAAGATTCGTGCACCAAGACGTCACGGACGCTATCACGCTACGGACGGCGCACGGCGTCCCTGCTGATGCGCTTCTGGTCGGTTCGGTGGCCCGCCTCGGAAGCGCCAAGAACCTTGACTTCGTTATTGACCTCGCGGAGCAGGTCGTCCGAACGTCGGAAGTGTATTTTTGGATCGTAGGTGACGGACCAGACCGTGAGCGGCTTGAGTCGAGAGTGCATAGGTCCGACCTTACTGACCGAGTGCAGTTCCTAGGGATGCGGACTGATATTCCCGCGGTCCTCCTCGCCCTCGATGCGTTACTGATGCCGTCGCTTTACGAAGGCTTGCCTGTGTCAGTCATCGAGGCACAGGCCGCGGGAACTCTCAGTCTCGTGTCCGATCGGGTTACTCGTGAGGTGGATCTTGGCCTCGGACTGGTCGAGTATTTGTCCCTTGAGCGACCGGACATATGGCAGGATTCGATCTTGCGTCTCAAAGCAGGAGGCACGAAGACGGACACGCGTGAGCTCCTTTCGGAGTCCGATTACAATGCTGCGAATGCCGTCGAATTGGTCCTACGGTTGTACGGTCTGGAAGCCTGATGATGGCTGGCCCCATAGTCTCTGTCATTATCCCAGCGTACAACGCAGCGGCTCATCTTCCTGCGTGCGTGGCTTCGGTGCAAGCGCAGTCACACGCCGCGTTCGAGCTGATGATTGTTAACGATGGTTCCACTGATGCGACCCCGGCGCTGTGCGACGAACTCGCTTCTCAGGATCCTCGCATTATCTCTGTGCATAAGATGAATGGCGGCCTGTCGGACGCACGAAACGCTGGGCTAGATCGGGCTACGGGGCGTTACGTGCTCTTCCTGGACGCCGACGATTGGATGGAAAAGGACACGCTCGAGCGGATGGTGGAGGCGGCAGAAGTCACGCTAGCTGACGTCGTTGTGGCAGGGGCCATGGTCGATTTCCGGTCCGAATCGGGGCTGGTTACGCGTTCTGCGATTCAGATACCAGTAACAGCGGATACCGATGCCGAGGCCCTCCGGGCCGTCGTCGGCGTAACAACTGCAGACTTTGTGAATCTCCTCGGATACGCTTGGAATAAATTGTATCGCTTGGATCGGCTGCGCACTTGCGGGGTCCGATTTGAAGAGGGAACTAGTCTGATAGAGGACGTTATCTTCAACGCGACACTTTGTCGCGCTGGGGCTCGTTTCTCGTTCGTGGCCGCAGCCTTCGTGCATTATCAGCAGTTTGAGCACCAAACGCTTGGGACCAAGTACTACGCTGAATATTTTCAGCTTCGATGTCGAGCTGTGCGCGCGCTTTGTGAAATGCTCACCACTTGGGAGCTCTCGACTGAGTATGTCGGAGCGACAAGGCAAAGACTGACGGTCCGCGCGGCGGTCACATCGGCCAAGCGGCCAGAACGGACGGGCTCGTGGCTAAGGTGTGCCTGCGCCTTCTCGAGAAGAACCAGGAGTCGCTCGACACGCGACTGCGTCGCTCTGGGCAGGGGCTTCAGGGGTCTGAGTCGACGTGAAAAGTTGGGCGTGTTGCTGCTACAGAGCTCGTTTCTCACGCCCGTGCTGTTTGCTGTGGCTCGTTGGGACCGCAGTTTGTCCGGTACCAGCGGTCGGTGAAGGCGAGGGACCAGAGGAGGTTGGTGTGCCCGTGCGGCAATGTGGAAAGCGAAGAGTGATTGACTAAGCGCCGCAATCGGGCGGCGTTCACGATCCCGTTCAGAGCGCTGTCAGCTGAAAGTGCGTCCTCAAGAGCGGCTCGAAACGGCGCGGTGCGCAGCATCGATCCCCCTGGGTCGATGAATCCTGACTTTCGACGGTTGATCAGCGACGAGCTGAGGCGCGTGGAGAGTGCGTCTTTCATCCATCGTTTGGGTGGGGTGTTCGGGTTGGCTTTCGTTGACGCGATGCCCAGCGCAGCCAGCGGGCTGTCGAGAAATGGGTAAACCACGCTCAGCCCATGGCGCGATGCTGGGCCCAGGGTCTTCTGGGCAAATACTCGCGCGCAGGTCAGCATGAGGTCAGTCACGACCGCTTGTGCATAGACGTTTGCGTCAGCAATATCGACTGCAGTGTTGGTCATGTCTCGGGTGAGGCTCGCGCGATGGTCGTCTCTAAACATTACGTGGAAGAGCGAAGTCTGCGCGATGAGGGCCAACGGCACCGGGAACTCGCTGATGCGCCGGGCAATACGTCCGCGATACTCAAGGTCGCCCTTTGCGCGCCACAGGCCCCATCGATAGGCGGCGCCCGGTGCGCTGCTGACCCACCCAGGCGCGCTGGCTAGACGCTGGAATGTCGCAATCTTCGCTCCAAGACCGAAGGCGCCGTCGGCACCAGTGCCGTCGATGATCACAGTCGGAATGCCATCTACCAGGTGGGCGACGCCTTGCATGAGTTCAGCTGTGGGTGAAGTTGAAATATCGCCGAAGGGAATAGGGTAGACGGTCCCAGGCTGCTCAAGGCAACTCACTCCAGAACCAGTCGAGCGAAGCTCGTGAAGTTCCATTCCGAGGGTCGATGCCACAGACCGGGCGGCTAGTGTCTCGGGGTCTTGGGCACCAAAGGAAAGGTGGACAAGAAGCGTGTCACGCCTGCCCAGGTCACGCAGTGTTGATGCAATGAGGCTCGAATCGATGCCACCGCTAAAGAGCACGATGGGGCGTCGCGACTCGGTCATCGTGGAGAGGGTCTGCTCAAGAAGGCGCACGCCCTCCTTACGTATGTCGAGGTGCTCCCGTGCGTGCCAAAATGCGGCGATCTCGGTGCGCGCCGCTTCGAACACGCCTGGCGTTGGCGTGGGACTGGTCTCCTGCCACGGCACTAGATGAGTTGGCATTCCGCCGAGTGTCAGGACCGCCTCGATGGCAGCGACGCTAGGGCTTACCCCCCGAGCCGTGGAGAGCGACAAATGTGGTGACCAGGGCCGCATCGATCCGTCCGAGCGTGCATGATCCAACGGTGCCTCCAAGGTCTCTCCGTCGATGGCCTAGAGTGGGCTGGCCACGGAGCGACCATGTGGGCCATCGATCGGGTCCATGCCTCCTAGCGACCATACATGTCATACGAGTTCGTGGAGCTTCAACAGGGGGAGCGTGTGAGCAGGGTGATTGCGCCGTTGCGACGTCGAGTCCTGCGCAGCGGGGCAGGTCAGGCCCTAGTGCGACGACGTCTCAGGAGAGCGCTGGCCGCCGCCGATCCCGATCCCGCCATCCGGGCCAGCGACCCACGCAAGCGTCACGTGTTTGTGGCTCTGGGCGCCGACTATGGAAACCTCGGTGACCTAGCCATCACAAAGGCGCAGCGAGAGTACCTTGAGCGGGCATTCCCCGATGCAGTCGTTGAGGCGATCCCCATCTCGCGGAGCATGCCAGCGATCGCGCGGCTACGCGACGTTATCGGAAGCAGCGACGTCATCACGCTCATAGGCGGTGGAAACACTGGCGACCGCTATGATGACATTCAGTTCCTGCGCGAACTCTGGGTCGAGTCATTCCCGGGAAACAAGATCATCTCTTTCCCACAGACCGTCGAGTTCAGCCGTTCGATAACGGGTCGCCGCGCCGCCCGAAGAGCGACGAGGGTCTATTCGAGTCACCCACGGCTAGCCATACTCGTCAGGGATTCTCGATCGGCAGCGCATGCCGAGACCATCTTTTCGCGAAGTACTGTGATCTCGGCCCCCGATGTCGTGCTGACCCAGTTGCCCCCCGTCCGCAGTATCGTTCCGCGCTCCGGAGTATTGTTGGCATTGCGATCCGATCTCGAGAAATCGCTGACCGCGAAGCAGGAACTCTTGTTGTCCTCGGTATGTGAAAGCTTTGATTCGACTCGCCGCCGGGACACCCACATCGGAGATGTACGTATCGGCACTGCTGAGGCCGACACGGAACTGGGCGATATCTGGTCAGAGTTTGCTGCAGCCAAACTGATTGTCACCGACCGACTCCATGGCGTGATCTTCGCCATGATCACGGGGACGCCATGCATCGCGCTGGACAGCAAGACCGGCAAGGTTGCGCAGTTCGTCGATGACTGGCTGCGCGAGTCGCCCCTCGTGCAAGTGCTCAGAGCCGACGAGATAAACTCAGATGCCTTGCAATTGCGAGCGCAATCGATAACTCGATTGGCAGTTCACGAGCAGCATCTGGCTAACCTTTGCCGGCAGTTTGATCACGCCTTCCGCAAGGCAGCGGATTGACTCGCATGCGTGGCTTGGGCAGAGATATCAGGGCTAGGAACGCATGAATGAGTAGTCGGACCTCGAAGGCACTTCTCAACATGGGCGTCGGTCTGGGGGTTCAGCTAGTCCTTCTTTTGTCGAACCTACTTAACCGTACCTACTTTGTGCGCACGTTGGAAATCGATGTTCTTGGCGTGCATGCCCTGTTCCAAGGGCTTATTGCGCTAGCTACGATAATTGAGTTTGGTCTCAGCACCTCTTTAATGTACGTTCTATACCGGCCGCTTGAGGCTGGAAACGAGAGACGAACCGCCGCACTCGTTTCCCACGGAGCACGTCTATATCGGCGGGTTGCCGCAGGCGTTCTCGTGGTCGGGATTCTACCAATACCGTTTCTAAGCCTCCTGACGACTGCCGAGATCGGCTTCGGGCAACTTGCTGGATACTATCTGGTCCTGCTGTGCGGTTCGGCAGCGAGTTTTCTCATGGCGCACCGAGTCACTTTACTACTGGCTGACCAACGCGCATTCGTCTCGCGGTTATACTTCATGGCCGTTGACCTCACGCGTTCTGGATTGCAGATAGCCGCTCTGATCGCCATCCAAAGTTACCTCGCCTACGTACTGATTCAGGTCGCTGGCACCGTGATTTACAACCTGGCCGTGTATAGCCATGTCGGACGCGCTTATCCATACGTAAATAAATCGACACAATCCATCGACGACGAAACTCGACGCGACGTTCGAGAATCAATAAGTGCAATGATGGTGTACCGCGTCTGTGGAGTATTGATTAGTAATACGGATGCCGTGATGATATCGATCATTGTCGGGTCCGCTGCGCTAGGATTCTACTCGAACTATGCCCTTATTATTGGCGCCGTCGTGATGGCAACTGAGATCATGTTCCGAGGAGTCGCCGCTGGTGTCGGCAACCTTATAGCTTCGCGTGACAGGGTTTCGGCACTTGGCGTGTTCTGGGAGCTTTCTCTTGTCGCTTATGTTGTGTTCTCGTCTGCGACGCTTGTTCTCTGGTCGTGTTTGGATGACTTTGTAGCACTGTGGCTGGGTGAACGGTTCACGATATCGCGCGAGATTACATTCGTCGCTCTTGCAAACTTTTACTTGCTGGGAAATCTGCTGCCCATTCTTGTTTATCGCACGGGAACGGGTCTATTCAAGGACACGAAGTACATATTGGTGTTCACGGCGGCCCTCAACCTGTTTCTGTCAATTCTAGGTGGGGTCGTCTTTGGTGTTGCGGGCGTCCTTGCTGCAACGTTCGTCGCACGCATACTGACAAACTGGTGGTACGAACCCTGGCGTCTACTGCGCGAGCACCTTGGCGCGAGTCCATGGCGGCACTATGCAGCCCAGCTAATTGGGGCACTGCTGGTAGTTGCGCAGGGCGCTCTTTATTCGATGGTTCCATTCGACAATATAGGTGGTGCGATCTTCACCTTGATCGCTGAGAGTCTCATTGTTGGTAGCGCCTCCGTTCTCCTAACCGCGTTGTTATTTAGTCGAACCCAGGCGGCGCGCGCGCTTCGTGTCCGCAGCAAGATGCTGCTGCGCGGGAGCTAGAGCGTCTTCGGATAGGCAGTGGCATCGAAAGCGATCTGAACGTTGGGCAACGCTTACGTCGCGAACTGGCGGCATGGAGGAAGCATTGGAATGCTCCTTGCCATTGGCTCGTCGTGTGGCGGATGTCGCCCTCGGTAGGAGCTTCGCGTCCGCGGAGAGCGTGTCTCGAGTAGCACGTCGCTTGGGCGCCGCACGGGTGTGCGGACGCCACCGCGAACGGTGGTTGTCCGGTGTACCGTGTTGTAATGAAACGTGGGGGACGTCCGTCCATCAACATCAAGCACAGCCCGAGTCCTGGGCCGAACGTACTGATGGCGTCGTGCGCCATAGCGGGGCGGCCCGAAATGCCGCTGTTCATTGAGGCGAACGTACCCTTGAGACGGTCCATGAATGCGTGGGTGTCTGCGTTGCTGCCAGTGGCCTCGCATCTCGGTTTGGACGTTCACACTGATGGTGATCCGGTTGATCCGAAGTTGGCGACGGGGCTCTTGAGCGTGCAGGATACGTTCTCGCAATGGTGGCCCAGCATGTTCAACATGATCAAAATCATAGCGCCGGTGATGCAGTCGGGACCTGACGAAGAAACTCGAGGAACAGGATGCTTTTTCAGTGGAGGAGTTGATTCTTTCTTTAGCGTGCTCAAGAACCGCGACCGCGTCAGTCATCTGATTTTTGTAGTTGGCTTCGATATCGATCCTGATGACGGAGTATTGGTTGAGCGCGCGACCCGATCCGCCCGCGATTCCGCGCAAGCGCTCAACAAGCCGTTGATTGAGGTCCGTACAAACATTGCTGAACTCAGTCGCGGTCGCATCGATTGGGGCTTCCATCACCACGGTGCGGCCCTTGCAGCCGTCGGTCACGCCCTTGCCGAGCATCTGAGCGAAGTCATTATCCCCGCGAGTTATCATCAGGCTGACCTGATCCCTTGGGGGAGCCACCCTGCAGTCGATCACCTTTGGTCATCGAGTGACTTGACGTTTAGTCATGATGGCGTTGAATTTACGAGGCCGGAAAAGGTAGCGGTTATTGCTGAGAGTGTGGTGGCACTCGATCATCTTCGCGTGTGTTGGAAGAATCCAGGCGGAGCGTTCAACTGCGGTCGTTGTGAGAAGTGCTTGCGCACGATGATCAACCTGAAGCTTGTCGGCGCGCTGGAGCGATGTCGAACGCTGCCGGATGAGCTGCGGGTGAGAGATGTAGCGAGACTCGAGGTCGGGCACGGGGGCGACCGATTCGCGTATCAGAATGTCCGCGCTCTAAGAGACCACTCGGGAGGTTGGGCCCTGTCTCTGGCTCTGCGCGTCGCCATGGGGCGCAGCCGCCTGCACGTTGCGGGCTCGCAAATCAGGCAACGCTTTGATCGAATGCGTAAAGCAGGCTGACATTGCGTCGTGGATACGAGACCAGTTCAAGGCTCAGAAGCCCTTGGCGGGCAGACCTCATTGAAAACCTGAAGGCAGCCCAAATCACTTGGGCATCAAGGTGCTCCGTTTAGCATGGAGGCGGCTCATGTCTCTCCATCGTTCAGCGATGAATTCGCGAGATCCGTCCCGCGAAACGGCTCCATTATGGTCCCGGAGGCTCCGTCGATGCCGCTAGGCCGAACGACACGGGCCGCAGTAAGCGCCAGGATTTTTAGGTCCAGTAGGAATGACCGGTTATCTACGTACCACACGTCCAGTTCGAACTTCTCGTCCCAACTCAAGTTGTTGCGGCCGTTGATTTGGGCCCAGCCAGTCAAGCCCGGCCGCACCTCGTGTCGGCGCGCTTGTGTTGGGGAGTATAGGGGA
The DNA here is from genome assembly GCF_011299595.1 of Nocardioides sp. HDW12B. Lineage (NCBI taxonomy): Bacteria > Bacillati > Actinomycetota > Actinomycetes > Propionibacteriales > Nocardioidaceae > Nocardioides > Nocardioides sp. HDW12B. The sequence continues at coordinate 45,633 of NZ_CP049867.1, forward strand.
AGGTACTCAACGCGCAGGGGGCGGGGGCCAACGAGTGAGAGGTCTCCTGTGAGGATATTGACGAGTTGAGGAAGTTCGTCGAGACTAGTTCGCCGAAGATGGTGCCCAAGTTTCGTGACTGTGTCGGTGTTGTCGTTCGTCATTGTCCGGAACTTGTAAATTCGAATGATTTTGCCGTTTTTACCCGGACGGTCCTGACTGAAAATTACGGGTCTGCCGTCTAAAGCGCGAACACTGATTGCTACGATGCACACTATCGGGCTAGCGATAGAGAGCACGGCCAGCGAGACGATCAAGTCAAGGATTCGTTTCACGATGGCCCCGAGCGATTCAGTTGCCGCTGTTAATCATCCCAGCGCCCACCGTGACGCCTGTTGCCTCGTCAATGAGGATGAAAGACCCAGTCGTGCGGTTCTTGGAGTACGGGTCGCACAACAACGGGACCGTGGTGCGCAACTGTACGCGTGCGATCTCGTTGACACCGATCTCCTTGGTCTCCTGATCGCGGTGCAGCGTATTCACGTCCAGGCGGTACTGAATGTCCTTCACCAGCGCACGACCCACCCGCGTCGTGTGCTTGATGGCCAGCTTCTGCCGCGGCTTCAGCGGCTCCGTGGTCATCCAACAGATCATCGCGTCGATGTCCTGGCTCGGCTTCGGGGCATTCGCCGGTCGGCAGATCATGTCGCCGCGAGAGACGTCGACGTCGTCCTCGAGGCGGACCGTCACGGACATGGGCGGGTAGGCCTCGGTGATCTCCTTCTCGTGGAGATCAATGCCGGCGATCTTGCTGGTCATGCCGGACGGCAGGACGAGGACATCGTCCCCGGGCTTGAGCACGCCGCCGGCCACCATGCCGCCGTACCCGCGGTAGTCGTGGTGGGCGTCCGACTTCGGTCGGATGACGTACTGCACCGGGAAGCGTGCGTCGACCAGGTCGCGGTCGGAGGCCACGTGCACGTGCTCGAGGTGATGCATGAGCGAGGGACCCTTGTACCAGTCCATGTGCTCGCTGCGGTTGACGACGTTGTCGCCTTTGAGAGCCGAGATCGGGATGATCTCGAGGTCAGGGATCGAGAGCTTCGTGGCAAACGCCGTGAACTCCTCGTGGATCTTGTTGTAGATGCTCTCGTCGTAGTCGACCAGGTCCATCTTGTTCACCGCGAGCACCAGGTGGGGGACCCGCAGCAGCGACAGGATCACCGCGTGGCGGCGAGACTGCTCGGTCAGGCCCTGACGGGCGTCGACAAGCACGAGACCGAGGTCGGCGGTCGAGGCGCCGGTGACCATGTTGCGCGTGTACTGCACGTGGCCGGGGGTGTCCGCGATGATGAACTTCCGCGCGGGGGTGGCGAAGTAGCGGTAGGCGACATCGATCGTGATGCCCTGCTCCCGCTCGGAGCGAAGACCGTCGGTGAGCAGCGCAAGGTCGGTGTAGTCGTAGCCGCGCGACTTCGACGTCGACTCCACGGCCTCGAGCTGGTCCTCGAAGATCGACTTGGAGTCAAGCAGAAGTCGTCCGATGAGAGTGGACTTGCCGTCGTCGACCGAGCCGGCGGTGGCGAAACGGAGCAGGTCCATCAGAAGTAGCCTTCCTTCTTGCGGTCTTCCATGGCTGCCTCGGAGAAGCGGTCGTCACCACGGGTGGCGCCTCGCTCGGTGACCCGGGCGATGGCGATCTCTTCGATGATCTCGGGGATGGTGCTGGCTGTGCTCTCCACGCAGCCGGTGAGGGTGAGGTCGCCGACGGTCCGGAAGCGGACGGTCTTCTCCTCGACGGTCTCGCCCTGCTTGGTGGGGTTGTGCTCGCTCTCGCTCAGCAGCATGCCGTCGCGCTGGAAGACGCGGCGCTGGTGGCTGAAGTAGATGTTGGGGATCTCGATGTTCTCGCGACCGATGTAGTCCCAGACGTCGAGTTCGGTCCAGTTCGAGATCGGGAAGATGCGCATGTGCTCACCCTCGTGGAGACGCCCGTTGTAGAGGCTCCACAGCTCGGGGCGCTGCATCTTCGGGTCCCACTGACCGAACTCGTCGCGGTGAGAGTAGACACGCTCCTTGGCGCGGGCCTTCTCCTCGTCGCGACGACCGCCGCCGAAGGCCGCGGTGAAGCCGCCCTCCTCAAGGGCGTGCAGCAGCGTGCCGATCTGGAGACGGTTGCGCGAGGTCTTGCCGTCGTCGACGACGGTGCCGTCCTTGATGGCCTCCTCGACGCTCGCGACGATCAGGCGGACGCCGAGGCGGTCGACCCAGTGGTCGCGGGTCTCGAGCACCTCGGGGAAGTCGTAGCCGGTGTCGACCTGCAGCACCGGGAACGGGATCTTCGCCGGGTAGAAGGCCTTTTCGGCGAGACGCATCATGACGATGGAGTCCTTGCCGCCGGAGAACATGAGGACCGGCTTCTCGAACTCGGCGGCGACCTCACGGAAGATGTGGATCGACTCCGCTTCCAACTCATCGAGCTGGCTCAGCCGGTAGTCGGCGTGCGTTGCTGTCATCAGGGGTGAAGACCTCTCTTGGGACCAGCGGCCATGCTACCCATCACCAGGGTCGTGCGCGGACCATGCCCGCCCCCGCCGCACGGAAATGACGATCACCGGTGATTCGGACGTCCGAGTTCTCTGAGGAGCTCGGCCAGTGCCTGCTCGCTGGCGCCCCCCAGATCGTTGACCGGCTCGAGCGAGGAAACCTCGCCAACGCCTCTCGGCGAGTCCGCGCTCTCGTGAAGGCTCTCGGGTCGGCGGACTCGCAGCACACGCCAGCCGCGCGCGAGTGGGCCGTCGAAGTCTTTGTGCGGATTGTCGGCCACATAGACGAGGTCCGGTCCGCTGAGCCCGAGAGCGAGCTCTACCTCCTCGAAACAGCGCTGGTCAGGCTTGCTCGTGCCCAGCTCGGCCGTAACAATCAGGGCGGCCGCCCCTCCGAGACCCAAAGCCTCGCACTTGGCGCGCTGACTGACCGCCGGGCCGTCGGTCACCACCCCCCAGGGGCGCCGTAGGCGGTCCAGAAAGATGCGGGTATCGGGTAGAGGCTCAATCCGCGGTCGATGAGACCGGTAGACCGCGATCGCTTCATCGCGAACTGAAGGCGTGACCTCGACTCCTTGCTGCGCGAGCGCGTTGGTGAGCGTGCGCCCACGCACTCCAGACTCGAACAGTCGCCAGGCCACGGCCGAAACGCCGGACACGCCTAGGGACGTGTCAGCCCATGAGCCGACCGCCTCAAAACCGCTCCTGACGTAATCACGCTCGAGATAGACCGTGTCATCGACATCCAGAACCACACCGCGAATCACGTCTGCACGCCCAGGTCGTCGGCCGACGCGAACACGGCTCTGTCGTAGCGCAGCATCACGAGCCCAGCCGCCCACTGAAGTGAAGCGGTCGGCGGAACCAGGTCGATGTCCTGCGCGAGCCAGCCCGGAAGATCCGCGCCGGCGCGGTACGTGAGCGGGAAGCCGCCTCCGAACCGCGCGTTCACCTCGATCACAGCACTCGGACCTGTTGCGTCGGCAAAGATCTGGACGTTCAGCACCCCGAACGCGTCGGGCAGCTTCGTGACGACCTCTCGTGCGAGAGCCGCCAGATCAGGGCGGTCGACCGTAACCCCCTTCGAAACCTCACCCGCGCGCACCTCGAGCCTCTTTCGAGGAATCGATGCTCGGCAGGTGCCCAGCCGATCGACAAGCACGTCGACGGTGTACTCAGTGCCGCGAGCCACGGACTCGACAACGTAGTCCTGGCCCCCTCGCTCGGTCCGGAGTTGGGAGAGGGCGTCAGATGAGGTGACGCGAGCCAAACCCACCGAGCTCGATCCTCGCGCAGGTTTCGCAATCACGGGAAAGGAGAGGCTGTGAAAGTCGTCGAGCGAGTCCAAGTCCCATTGCCGCGCGTGGGGGAGTCCGTGCTCGGCGAGGAACCTGTTCGTCAGCCGCTTGTCCTGGGCGAGTGCAATAGTCTCCGGCCCTGACACCCACACCCGGGTCCCTTGGTTGTCAAGATGCCGGACGGCGCTCGCCATGAGGGGCAGCTCAGTGTCGATCGTCGGCACCACGTGGCCGACGTCGAGCTCATCGCAGAGCCGGGTGAGAACGTCGAGATACGTCGGATCGTCCAGGCGAGGCACGACGTGATGGCCATCGCCGACCAGTCCGGCTGCGGAGAGTGCCGAAGCATCCGCGGTGAACACCGAGGCGCGGCGGCCGCCCGCGGCGAAGGACTGCCGCAGAATCTCGATGAGCTCGCCGCGACGCCCAGCGCTCGTGACCAGTACGTTCGGTCGGCCGTGCCGCATGAATTCTCCCCCCGACTACCACTAGGACTGTTTCGCCGAAGGTTCACACTAATCTCATCCGGGACGGAGGAGTGTGGGGATCAGTTCGGCTCTGGGCACTTCACCCAGCCGCCGACCATCGGGTCGAGCGAACGAGCCTCAGATTCGACGATCCTTGGGTGCTGGGTCTGGGTGGTGCGAGCCGCACACTGAGGTTCCTGAGGATTGAGCAAGCGACTGGGGAGCCGTAAAGGTCAGGTCATTGCAGGAGAGCTTCATGACCCGCCGACCACGCAACCGCCACGGAGTGCAACTCGGCGGTCTATGCTCAGCTTTGTTCAGGTGCTCGAAAGTGGGGATGTTGAGTGAAGAGTCTGCTGAAGTCCATCAGGTGGCGTTTTGTCGAACGCTTCTACGCGGACCACGGCAAGAGTGCCCACGTCACGAAAGAGCTGCAACTGCTTCTGGGCGAGCTCCCTGCGAGTGCGACCGGACTGAACGTAGGGGCCGGAAGTTCTCGACTTGACCCGAGACTCAAGAACCTGGACCTCAAGGATGGTCCGCTCGTAGATATTGTCGGGGACGCCGCAAATCTGCCGCTCCCGGATTGCAGTCTGGATCTAGTCGTTACTCAGGAGACTCTGGAACACGTTTCGGACCCTGCGACGGTCATGCGGGAAGTCGCACGAGTCCTACGCCCTGGTGGCAAACTCTACCTGCAGGTTCCATTTATCATCGGATTTCATCCATCCCCACACGACTACTGGCGTTTCACCGAGGAGGGGATCTCAAGGCTTGCCGAGTCCTCGGGGCTCCGCGCAGTGCGTCGGCAGCAGTCTGTCGGGGCGGCGACGGGCTTTTACCGGGTAGCTGTCGAGTTCTTTGCAATCCTCCTTTCGGGAAAGTCGACCCCGCTGTATCGGGTAGTCAAGGCGATTTTCTCAGTGTTGCTTTTTCCGGTGAAACGTCTCGACACGGTGTGCGCGCGCTCACCGCAGGCCGGTCGTATCGCTGGAGGTTTCTACGTCGTCGCAGTCAAGGATTGAGTCCCCCGCGCTTACGCAAGTGACGGTCAGTACGGCGGTGGTCAGATGTCGCAATCAAATCACCGGGACCCTGCTCGGGTCCGACTCGCCGGCGAGCGCGGCACTGATTCCTACCGCGTACACCTCGTGCTACCCGAATGTGCGCGGGCCGAGCTCCGAGAAAGTGGATTGGGTGCGAGATAGTCAGCAGGCTTAACACTAGAGCCGAACTAAAGGGCCCGTTTGATCGGACCGCGAATGAAGATGTGAGGTTCACGTGAGCGCGCCGGTGAGAGGTTTGATACCCAATCTCTGTAGGGGACGGTGCGATGGGCTTCGATGGCCTCACGCTGCCGCGAGCACTCTCGATTGTCAGCCTCGTGGCTACCGAGTTTCGGTGTGTTGTGCGCGGCCTTCCTCGATCTCGCGCACGGTCGGGCCACCGAAGAACGGCAACCCCTCCGACTTGCGGATGAATCCCCAGACGATCGGCACGAGGACCAGCACCATGACGCCCGTGGCCGCGATCAGCATTGGGTAGGTCTCGTCCTCGGCAGCGCCCAGCGGCGCCCAACCGGCCTTGTCGAGCAGTGCGACGCCCGACATGCAGAGCACGACGACGATGCCGCGGCGGATGATCGACTGGGGCACCGCAGGCGCCAGGCGCGAGCCGATGATGGTGCCCGGCACGGAGCCGATGATGAGCGGGATGGTGAGTCCCCAGTCGAGGCCGTGGGCCAGGATGTTGGCGATCGCAGCCGCCAGCACCAGCGGCACCGCCTGCACCAGGTCGGTGCCGACCAGCTTCACCGCCGACAGCGCCGGGTAGAGCATGAGCAGGGCCACCATGATGACCGAGCCGGAGCCGACCGACGTGACGCCGACCAGCAACCCGCCAACCGCGCCGACGGCGATCGTTGGGATGGGGCGGATCTGCACCTTGCTGTCGTCGGGCTCGAAGCCGCGACGGACGGCGCGCAGGTTGATGTAGAGGCGCAGCGCGTAGGTGGCGGCTGCGAAGAGCAGGGCGAAGCCGATGCAGATCTTCAGGACGTCGTCGACCTTGTCAGGGTCGACCACCGCTTTGACGAGGAACGGGCCGAGGAAGGCCATCGGCACCGAACCGACGATCAGCCACTTGGCCATCTCGAAGTTCGGCGCGCCGTGGCGCGAGTGCACGATCGCGCCGCCGGACTTGTAGACGGCGGCCGCGGTCAGGTCCGCAGTGATGACGGCCTTGGTGTCGCCGACGCCGAGAAAGATCAGCGCCGGCGTCATGAGGGCTCCGCCACCCATGCCTGTCAGACCGACGACGATGCCGACGGCGAAGGCCGCGGCCGCGATCTGCAGGAACTCGGTCATGTGGTGACTCCAGGTGCACGCTCGCCCGACGGGTGGGGGAGGTAGCCGGACTCGTCCAGGGCGTCGAGCACCTCCGCGAGGCAGTCCTCGATGCTGCGGCCGGTGGTGTCGACGCGGACGTCGGCGTCGGCCGGCTCCTCGTAGGGCGACGATATGCCCGTGAACTCCGGGATCTCGCCGCGGCGCGCCCTGGCGTAGAGGCCCTTGCGGTCACGCCGCTCGCACTCCTCGACGGGGGTGGCTACGTGGATGAGGAAGAAGACTCCGCCCGCGGCATCGACCATGGCTCGCACCTGCTGCCGGGTCTCGTCGAACGGCGCGATCGGGCTGCAGATCGCCAAACCGCGGTGCCGACTGATTTCGGCGGCCACCCAGCCGATGCGGCGGATGTTGGTCTCGCGATCGGCCTTGGAGAAGGTGAGGCCGGCGGAGAGGTTCCGGCGTACGACGTCACCGTCGAGGCTCGTGATGGTGCGTTCACCCCGCTCGAGGACGACGTCGGTCAGTGCGCGAGCCAGGGTGGACTTACCGCTGCCGGAAAGGCCGGTGAAGAACAGCACCAGACCGATCTCACTCGGGGGCAGGATCTCGGCGTCCACGACCGCGGCCACCTCGTCAGGAAGCTCGCCGTCGCCCGGGACCGCGAAGACGTCTCCGGCGGCGTAGGCCGATGTCACGATCTCCCCCAGTGAGTGGTCGTCTGACGCGCGGCCCGGACCACGGGAGGCCAGGGGCGCAGCCACCACGGCGGCGTTCGGCAGGAGGTCCGCGGCGGCGAGGGTCGCTCGCAGGAGGCCGGTCGCGGACAGTGGACGGCCCTCGAAGCTCGGTGTGCCGTGCCCGACCAGTGCGAGCAGGACGACCTGGCGGTTCTGGGCTCGGTCGGTGATGCCCTCGATATCGGCTGACGTCAATGGGCCGGCCACCGGGATCGTCAGAGTGTCCTCGCCGTACATTTCATGCACCTGGGCGGGCGAGAGGTAGAGCCGACGGAACGCGCCGAACACATGGTGCCCCCGTGACTCGACCGCGCCGGCGAGCCCGGTGCCCTGCTCGGCATCAAACCTGTCCTCAACCGTCAAGTGTGCCAGGGCGGTGCCCTCGGGATCGACGAGCTCCAGACCGTCTCGTCCGAGTGCAGCGGCCACAGACGCTGGTACAACGAGTTGGACGAGATCGTCCGCGCCGCCAAATCCTTGGCGGCCGCCGAGGGCGCCGTAGGCGATGAGCTCCAGATCGTCGAGCTCGCGGGGCGAAGGGCAGTGCTGTGGGGGGGCAGTCACGCGCTCATTATGGGTCTTGCCGCTCAACTTTGCGCCGCACCTGCTGCTGTCGGGCAGAGCGTGCGCCAAGTAGGGACCTGCGGCGGTTGCCAAACCGAGCAGAGCCATTGATAGAGTGCGCGCGTATTGGCAAATCGGGGGTTCACGGGGGCTTCGCGCCGCCGCCCTCACAACATTGAGTTCGTGAGGACATCATGATCAAGAAAGCGGCCGTCAAGGCCACCGTCGGCACCGCCGCAGCTTCGCTGCTCTTCCTGCCGGGAGCGACCATGGTCGCAGCACCGTCACTCGAGCTCATGGCCTGCTCGTACCCGGACTCCGTTGTGACGACGACCGAGCTCGAGCTCGCCAAGTCAGTCGTTCGCCGAGGTGAGCGCAACCAGGCCCGGGTCGAGGTGCGGTCCAGTGGACCCACGCCGCGGGGCGAGGTGCGGCTGACGATCCGCAAGGACACGCGAAACGGGTCCAAGGTCGTTTGGGGACGCACCAAGGGACTCAACCAGAACGGCGTTGCGCGATTCAAGCGTGTCAAGACCAACCTTGCGCCTGACACCTACGAGGTGCGCGCTCAGTACCTGGGGAAGTGCCGATTCCGCGACTCCAGTGACACGGACTTCATGACGGTTCGGCCGCGCCGCTGATCGATCAGCAACCCTCTGAGTCCTCCTCACGCATGGCTCGGAGCCGATCTGATCGCAACGGACTCCGACGAGGCATTCTCGCCGGAGTCTTTGTTGTGCTTTTTCTCTTGCTGTTCACGGTGTGGCAGGCCCTTGTCGTCAAGAATGCGCTGACGGACGCGGCTGCTGACCTGAAGGTCGCCGCGAAGAAGTTTGGTGAGGGACGTGACCGTCAGGCGGCTGCGCGTCTCGAGGCCGCTGCATCGTCAGCGAGTCGAGCGCAACGCAACACCACCGGTCCCATTTGGTGGATCGCCAGCTACCTACCCGACGTCGGCGACGACGTCGAGGCCGTGCGGACAGTTAGTGCTGTCGCCGATGACTTGCTGGGTGGGGCCCTCCCAGGGCTGACGGAAGGCGGGTCCGCAGCGAGACCTGAGGCCTTCCGACCTGTGCGTGGGCGATTTGACATCGAGGGGATCAAAGCTGCTCAGCCGATCCTCGCCTCCTTGGCCGACGACGTCTCCAAAGGGAATGCGCGGGTTGCAACGCTTGATACTCCAGGGCTGATCGTCCCTCTGAGAACGAGGGTCCTTGACCTGCAGGAGACGCTGGAACTCGCCGACTCTGCCGCGAGAGCTGCTGCCTCGGCGGCAGAACTCATGCCCACGATGCTGGGTCAGGACGGCAAACGGACCTATCTTCTGCTGTTCCAGAACAATGCTGAGATCCGAGCGCAAGGCGGCATGCCGGGGGCCCTCGCGATCATCGAGGCCGAGGATGGGAGCGTTCGCATGACGCGGCAAGGGGCTCCTCGCGACATCGGAACGTTTCCGCGCCCCTTCGTCGATCTCACCGGGGAGGAAGTGGAACTCTTCACGACTCGGGCAGCCATCTATCCCCAGGACACCGTCTTCATCCCAGACTTCCCGCGAAGCTCGAGCATCGTCAGTCAGATGTGGGAGCGTCGCCAACCCGAGGAACTTGACGGAGTCCTGTCGGTGGACCCAGTTGCTCTCTCGTACTTGTTGCGGGCGACAGGCCCGGTCCGATTGGCTGGCGGCCAGGTCGTCACAGCGACGGACGCTCGTGACTACCTCATGCGGGAGGTGTACCTCGACGTCCGGGGCGAGAAGGCGCAGAACACGATCTTTGCTGACACCGCAAGAGGCGCGTTCGACGCCTTGACAGGCGGATCGGTCGAACCCGCGGCACTGTTGCGCGCGGTGGCGGAAGCAACCACCGAACGCAGGATCATGGTGTGGTCGGAAAGATCCGAGGAGCAAGACTTGCTCGCCGGAACTGCGATCGGTGGGGACCTGCCGGTAGCCGCAAACGAGCGCCCCGAGGTGGGCGTCTATGTGAACGACTCCGCAGCGGACAAGTTGAGCGCCTATTTCGACTACCGGGTGGATGTCAGCGCTCGAACGTGCTCGGCCGATCGGCAAACGCTCGACGTGCAGGTCACGATGACCTCGACGGTGCCTGCAGGAGTCACCCTTCCGACATCGGTCGTTGGCCCCCCAACCAACCCAACGCGCCCTGGGGACATCTTGAACTCCGTCTATCTCTATGCGCCGCCAGGTGGCTACATCGTGTCAGCAGATCTCGATGGACAAGAGCCGCCACTCGGTGACTACACCTACAGGGGACGCGATGTCGGCGCGGTTACCGTGGGGCTGGAGAGAGGCGAGACCCGAACCCTCTCCTATGAGGTTCGGACGGGTGAGGGCGAGACGGGCGACCCCCGTCTGATCACCACACCAGGGGCGCTCGGCAGTGGGATGGGTGACGTCAGTGCCACAGCATGCTGACCGAGCGAGAGGATCGGCGTGAGCCAAGCGGGGCCGTATCGCGTTCTCACCGTTTGTCTGGGGAACATCTGCCGCTCTCCGTTGGCTGAGCGACTCCTCGCCACCCGGCTCAATGGCGCCGCTGAAGGTGGCTTCGCGGTTTCATCGGCGGGTGTCATCGGGATGATCGGTCGCTCGATGGAGCCGGCCGCGGCCGCTCAGCTCGAGCGGCTCGGCGGCAACCCGTCCGGATTCGTCGCCCGGCGGCTTGACGTTCATCACGTCAGGAATGCGGACCTCGTCCTTACCGCAACCGTCGACGTACGCAGGCAGGCCCTGGAGGAGGCGCCGGGTGCGCTCCGGCGTACCTTCACGTTGCTCGAATTCGCGGCGCTCTGCTCCACCGCCGGGCCAGAGCTGCGCGGGCGCCCTCGTGAGCTCGTGGCGGACGCCGCTGTCCGCCGGGCCACCGTGGGTGGCCAGGAGCTCGACATCCCCGACCCGATGGGGCGGTCGGATCGTACGCACGCCCGCGTGGCGGACCTCATCGACGGTGCAGTCGAAACCATCGTGGCCGCCCTGACGTCGCGTGGTTCGCGAGCAGACGGAAGTGCTAGCCGCGGCTAGCACCTGATTTCGTTATGCAGGCAAGGCGCGAACGTAGGCCAGGTCACAGGCTTCCAGCTTGCAATTGCTTGCTCTAGTTAGCACCATGGAGTCATGGCAACACCGCTAGGCAGGACGATGGGGTCGCTGGGCGACTACCTCCGAGAGCAGCGACTCGCCAACAAGCTGTCGCTGCGTCAGCTCGCTGATGCAGCGGGGGTCTCCAACCCCTACCTCAGCCAGATCGAGCGAGGCCTGCGGCGTCCCTCCGCCGAGGTCCTGCAGTCGATCGCGACCGCCCTGCGCATCTCGGCCGAGACGCTCTACGTCCGCGCCGGGATCCTCAGCCCCGACGACAGCGAGATTCGCTCGGTCGAGCTGGCCATCCTGGCCGACCCGGGACTCTCCGACCGTCAGAAGCAGTCGCTCGTCGACATCTATCGATCGTTCCGTGCATCCAACGACACCACCCCCGAAGGAGACTGACATGGCCCAGGCCACGCAGTTCAAGCTCGACCCGACCAAGCCCCTCTACGCCCTCGCCGGCACCGCCGACGTCGCCGTCGAGCGCGGCCGCAAGCTGGCCGCCGACGTCCAGTCGCAGCTCGACGACGCCGTCGCGCGACTGTCGAAGCTCGACACCGACCCCAAGGCACTCGGCGACACCGCCCGCAAGCAGGTGGGCGAGCAGCTCGACTCCGTGCTCACCGACGTCAAGAAGGCCCAGGTCCGGCTCGAGCGTCGTATCGCTGAGCTCCAGGGTGAGGCCAAGAGCCTCCCGAAGACCGTCGAGGCCCGTTTCGCCGAGCTCCAGGGTGAGCTGAAGGCCCTGCCGAAGCGCATCGAGGCGGTCATCGCCGAGCTCCAGGCAGAGGCGAAGTCCTTCCCCGGCAAGGCCGAGGCTCGCTTCAACGAGCTGCAGGGCGAGCTCCGGTCGCTGGTCAGCAAGTACGAGGCGCGCGCCGCCGAGCTGCGCAAGGAGGTCGAGAAGGCCCTCGACGAGCAGGTCAGCGCGTTCGCGTCCCTCGCCGCTCGAGGCGAGACCGCCGTGGCGAAGGTCCGCGGCGAGAGCGTCCCGCAGAAGGCCGCCGCCAAGAAGTCGCAGGCGAAGTCGGCCGTGACCAAGAAGTCGTCCGCCGCGAAGTCGACCGCCGCGAAGAAGTCGTCGGCCGCGAAGTCGACCACGGCGAAGAAGACCTCCGCCGCGAAGTCGACGGCCACCAAGAAGACCTCCGCTGCGAAGTCGACGGCGACCAAGAAGACCTCCGCTGCGAAGTCGACGGCCGCGAAGAAGGCTCCTGCCACTTCCGCGTGAGCCGCTCGCCGGCGCTGACGCCGGTCGATCCCGGACCAGTCGAGCTCGTCTGACCCTCCACATCGGCGATCTCGACTGCCAGCAGGGCGTGACCTCGACCTCCCGTGAGGTCGGGGTCACGCTGCGTCTGAGGAGGTTGATCGGCCTCGGCGGCTAGGCTGAGGCGGTGGACCTCTTCGCCCTGCCCAGCCTGATCCTGCTGGTCGTCAAGCTGGCGACCTTCGTGCTGCAGGCGTTCGCGTTCGTCGACGCGTTGACCCACCGTGCCGAGGCCTACGTCGCAGCGGACAAGCTCACCAAGCCGGCCTGGTGCATCATCCTCGGCGTCGCCACCGCGTCGCAGCTCGTCTTCCGTGACCCGATCAACCTGTTCAACCTGGCGGGCACGATCGCTGCTCTGGTCTACGTGCTCGACGTACGCCCCACCCTGCGCGAGCTGACGCGTCGTCGCTGAGCCGGGCTCTCGTCTCGGGGACGGGCGTCAGTCCGACGGGCGGTCGGTGCCCGCTGTGCTGCCGCCCTGTCGCTGGCGCGGGACGCTGATGCTCGTCTCCGTGACCGTGTAGGGCGCCAGGCGCAGCTCGAGCCGGTCGCAGGGAGAGTCGATCGTGGTCGCCTCCGGCTGCTGACGGTGACCTACGACGCTGGCAAGCGCATCTCTGATACTCATCTGGATCCCCCGTGATCCTTCTAGTGCATCGGACCGATTGCCGAGTGCCATCGGCGAGCGCTAGGTGGCTTCGACGGTAACACCGACGGGTGGTGCGATCACCACCCGAAAGGGCCACGGGTCGGTCTCGTTCTCGCATCGCCCCTGGACGCCGTACCAACTGGTTGGTATGTTCCGTGGCCATGACGACGCGCACCGCCCGGGGGACCGCACGCACGCGGCTGCTCGAGGCTGCCCTGCGCGTCATCCGCGAGCGCGGTCTGCACGCCACCACGGTCGACGACCTCTGCGCCGCGGCCGGCGTCACCAAGGGAGCGTTTTTCCACCACTTCGCCTCCAAGGACGAGCTGGCCGTCGCGGCCGCCGACCACTGGAGCTCCTCGACCGGCGCGATGTTCGCCGCCTCCGACTTCCGCGCGCTCACCACCCCGTGGGAGCGCATCATGGGCTACCTCGAGCTGCGGGAGAACCTGCTCGACGGCGACGTCGCGGAGTTCACCTGCCTGGTCGGCACCATGGTCCAGGAGGCCTACGCCACCCACCCCGAGGTCCGCGACGCCTGCCGGGCCAGCATCCTCGGCCACGCCGGCACGCTGGTCTCCGACTTCGGTGACCTCATCGCGACGTACGGCGCGCCCGCCTCGGTCACCGCGACCGGGCTGGCCGAGCACACCCAGACCGTGCTCCAGGGCTCGTTCGTGCTGGCCAAGGCCACCGACGACGCCTCCGCCGTCATCGTCGCGATCGACCACCTGCGCCGCTACCTCGAGCTGCTCTTCCCCGCCGCTGCCGCCCCCAAGGAGACCCCGTGACCGTCGCCGTCCTGCTTCCTGTCCCGTTATCCGCTCGCATCCTGTCGGTGCCGTCTGTTGAGGTGTCCTCATGACCACGTACGCAGTCGAGGCCGACGACCTCGTCAAGAAGTTCGGCGACACCCTGGCCGTCGACCACGTCAGCTTCCAGGTGCCGGAGGGCTCGGTCATGGGCGTCCTCGGGCCCAACGGAGCCGGCAAGACGACCACGGTGCGGATGCTGACCACGATGTCGCGCCCCACCAGCGGCACCGGACGGGTCGCCGGCCACGACATCGTCGGCGACCCCGAGGCGGTCCGGCGGTCGATGGGGCTGACGGGCCAGAGCGCCACCGTCGACGAGCTGCTGACCGGGCGGGAGAACATCCGCCTCATCGGCCGCTTCGCCGGCCTCTCCAGCGCCGCGGTGAAGCGCGTCGGCGACGACCTGCTCGAGCGGTTCTCGCTCACCGACGCCGCCGACCGCACGGCGAAGACCTACTCCGGCGGCATGCGGCGGCGCCTCGACCTCGCGGTCAGCCTCGTCGCCACCCCGCCGGTGCTGTTCCTCGACGAGCCCACCACCGGGCTCGACCCCCGCAGCCGCACCGAGCTGTGGGAGGTGCTGCGCGGGCTGGTCCATGACGGCACCACGCTGCTGCTGACCACGCAGTACCTCGAGGAGGCCGACCAGCTCGCCGACGACATCATCGTCATCGACAAGGGCCGCATCATCGCCCAGGGCACCCCGACCCAGCTCAAGCAGCAGTCGGGCCAGGCCAGCGTCGTCGTCCACGTCGCGACGGCCGCGGACCTCGAGCGTGCCGCCGCCGTCGTACGCCGCTGCGCGCCCGAGGTGCACGTCGACGACGCCTCGCGCCGCATCACCGCGAAGGCCGACGGGCTCGGCGACATGATCCTGATCAGCGAGGCGATCAACGCCGACGGTGTCGATGTCGACGACATCGGCCTGGCGCGACCCAGCCTCGACGACGTGTTCCTGCACCTCACCGGCCACCGGGCCGAGGACGAGACCGACGGCTCCGCGGAGCTCATCGAGGAGGGTGTCCGATGACGACCACCACCACCCCGGCCCACCTGGGCACCCAGCCCGCGGAGGGGCGCGAGCCGCTGTCGCCGCCGAGCTACGCGGCCGCCTGCCTCCTCGTGGTGCGGCGCAACCTGCTCCACATCAAGCGGATGCCTGAGCTGCTGCTCGACGTCACCATCCAGCCGGTGATGTTCGTGCTGCTCTTCGCGTTCGTCTTCGGCGGCGCCATCGCGATCCCCGGCAGCGACGTCGAGTACCGCGAGTACCTCATCCCCGGGATCATGGCCCAGACGATGGTGTTCAGCTCGTTCATCGTCGCGCTCGGGCTCGTCAACGACCTGCAGAAGGGCTTCGTCGACCGGCTGAAGTCGCTGCCGATCGCGCGCTCCTCGATCCTCGTGGGACGCAGCATCTCCAGCATCCTGCACTCCTCGATCGGCATCACCGTCATGGCGCTCACCGGTCTGGCCATCGGCTGGCGGATGCACGAGGGCGTCGGCAAGGCGGTGCTCGCGTTCGGGCTGTTCCTGCTCGTCGGCTTCGCGATGATCTGGGTCGGCATCCTCGTCGGCTCGACCTTCAACTCGGTCGAGGCCGTGAACGGCTTCATGTTCACCGTGATGTTCCCGCTGACGTTCCTGGCCAACACGTTCGCGCCGCCGGAGGCCATGCCCGACGTGCTCCGTGTGATCGCCGAGTGGAACCCGGTCTCGTCGCTGACCCAGGCGGCTCGCGAGCTGTGGGGCAACGGCCCGGTCGCGTCCCCCGACGCGCAGCTGCCGCTCCAGCACCCGGTGCTCTTCACCATCGGCTGGGCGCTGCTCATCACCGCCGTGATCGCCCCGCTGGCGCTGCGCCAGTTCCGCAACAAGGCCCGCGACTGACCCCAGCGTTCGTCGATCTCGACGAGCTCGATCCAAGGAGCAGCGAGCGCCAGCGAGCGTCGTCGGGACCCGGGGAGCGTGGCGGTCCCCTAGGCCTTTCGACCCCCGGGCCCTTGCCCTTCGGCCCTGCATCTGAGATTCCCGGCGGCGGAGTCTGGCTGGAGGGGGAGGTCAGGCGGGCTCATGTCATCGGACAAGGGGGGTGGACGGCTGTGCATCTCGGGCAGCAGGCGGCGAAGCGGTCGACCCATCTCGAGTACTCCGTGCTCGACGGCGAGGCACGCTCCGTCGACCTCGCGGCGGGTGAGCCCTGGACCTTCGGCCGCAGCCCCGGCTGCTCCGAGACGCTGGCGCTGCCCGCGCTGAGCCGGGTCTCGCTGGTGCTCCAGCACGTCGAGCCCGGGCTGCTCCGCGTCGTCTCCCGCCAGAGCAACCACGGACGCGTCCTGGTGAGGTCCGAGGACGAGGTCGAGCAGCACGTGATCGGCCTCGGCTCCGGACCGGTCCACCTCGCCGGCGGCAACTACACCCTCAAGGTCGAGCTGCCGCCCGTCGTGCTCCGCCTCCATGCCGCCGTACCGCTGCCCGTGGGCGACGCACGCAGCGTGCCGCGGCCGCGCGGGGTGAGCCCCGCCGCCGAGCGGACCGGTCTGAGCTGGGAGCCCCGTCCGAGCGCCTCCGCCGGACCGGACTGGATCGCCGTCACGGCGCTGGCGGTGACCCTGGCGCGCTACCCCCGGCTGCGGCAGCCCGGACCGGGGGAGCCCGGTGCCGGCGCCACCCGCACCAGCGAGACGCTGCGTCGCGCGGTCGCGCTGTGGTGCGGCCACACCAGCAGGTACTGGGTGAACGAGCGGCTCAAGGAGGCGGCCGAGGCCGCGGACCTCGACGTCAAGGACGGCGGCGACCGGGTCGCGGCGGTCGTCGCCCACTACGCCCCGATGTTCCCCGACGTCGTCCTGCGCGGAGTGCGCGACGACCTGCTGCGGCTGGGACTGCAGGAGGCCGGGTGAGCTGATGTCCTTGAACCTCGCGCCCGGCTCCGTCCTGGGCCGCTACCGCATCAGCGGCACGCTCGGCCGCGGCGGCATGGGCGTCGTCTACGCCGCGGTGCGCGAGGACCTGGACCGCAAGGTCGCCGTCAAGGTGCTCGCGCCGGAGCTGACCGGGGACCCGGCCTTCCGCCGCCGCTTCGCGCGGGAGGCGCAGACCCTGTCGGAGGTCTACTCCCCGCACATCATCGACATCTACGAGCACGGCGAGCAGGACGGCTGTCTCTTCATCGCCACCCCGCTCGTCAACGGCGGGGACCTCCGGGGTCTCCTGACCGAGCACGGCGGGCTGCCTCCTCTCGAGGCGCTCGACCTCGTCCAGCAGGTCGCCTCCGCGCTCGCCGACGCCCACGCCGCCGGCGTCATCCACCGCGACATCAAGCCCAGCAACGTGCTGCTGCACCGGTCCCCGGACGGAGAGCGCTTCGCCTACCTCGCCGACTTCGGGATCGCGCGCAGCCTCGACGACGAGGCCACGCTGACCGGTCGCCTGTCGGGCACCCGGGGCTACCTCGCCCCGGAGTGCCACGCCGGGGCGCGGTCCACCGTCGCCTCCGACGTCTACGCGGTGGGCTGCCTGCTCGTCGCCACCCTCACCGGCGCCCCTCCCTACGACGGCACGGACGTGCAGGTCGCGATGCAGCACCTGCGTGGACCCGTGCCGCACTACCCCGAGCCCGGGGTGGTGGCCGGGGCGGTCAACGCGATCCTCCAGCGCGCGATGGCCAAGGACCCCCGGGAGCGCTACGACTCCGCTGCCGAGCTGCGGGCCGACCTCCGGCGGGCGTGGGCGCTGGCGCAGAGCCACCCCGGCGAGGTGCTCGACGCGGACAGCCTGACCAGCGACCCGGAGCCGACGGCGCCTGGACTCGCCCCGCTCCCGCCGTACCGATCCAGCGGGACGCAGCGGCGCCGTCCCGGGGCCCGGCCGCAGGCTCGGCGCCCGCGCGGCGCCCGCGCCGTCTGGACCGCCACCTTGGTGGCCGCCGCTGTCGTGGCTGCCGTCCTCGTGCCGTGGGAAGGCTTCGTCGACCTCCGGGCCGAGCCGGGCCTCGACTGCGTGGCCGCCGACTCGGCCGGCACCGTCACCAGGCTCGGCACGGCCGGCGGCGCCGTGCGGGGCGCCGGCCGCAGCGGCGGCGCGACCGGGGCCGACTGCCAGCAGGCGAGCTCGAGCACCCCGACCCCTCGGGGCAAGCACACATGCTGGGACGGGACGCCGGTGCAGCACCGCGTCGACTGCCTCGAGCCGATGGGTCTGCGCGGCCTGCTCTGGGTCTTCCCGTCGCTGCGCCGCGACCTCGGCCGCTGCGAGCAGCTCGTCGACCCGACGGTGGACCCGTCCCTGCGGCAGTGGCGCTGCACGGTGCCGCTCGGCAGCGACGACCCGGTCGGTGCGGTCACCTACTCCGAGTGGCGCGAGCCCCGCGACGCCTGGGAGTACTTCGACGGCCGCTTCGCGCGGCCCGCGGTGAACTTCCGGGTGGGCGACAAGGCGGCCGGCTACCGCTGGTGGTCGGAGACCCGGGACGAGGCCGGCCGGCTGGCGATGGCGGTGGCCTACCTGCAGATCGGGTTCTCCGCCACCATGGTCTCGCGCACCTCCGAGGGTCTCGACCGCGTCTGCAGCACCGTGCGCGCTCGCTCGCCGCGCACCTTCTACGGCGAGCCCATCGTCTGCACCCGCCAGACTCCCAGGCCGCCCCAGGTGCCTGGGTGGAGTCAGAACGCGGTCTGACGTCGCTGGGCCTGCGCGCGGTCCCGCTCCATGCTGCTGCTCCACGAACTACCGAGGAGGCAGACATGAGGAGCACCAGGATCCTGGCCGGGGTGGCCAGCGCATGCGGGTTGCTGATGGTCGCGGCGAGCCCGGCCCAGGCCGAGTTCATCGGAGGCACGGACGGGGCCGACACCCTCGTCGGCACCCGCTTCTACGACGCCATGCTGGGACGGCACGGTGACGACGTACTCCGCTCGCTGCGGGGACCCGACGAGGTCTACGGGCAGGGGGAGAACGACCGGCTCGAGCTCGGCTACGGCGACGACTTCGGCCACGGCGGCAGCGGGAACGACGTGATCGCCGCCGGCCCGGGCGCCGACTACGCGGTCGCCGGTGGTGGGACCGACACGCTGTACGGCGGGCCCGGGGGCGACGCGCTGTGGAGCGGGGCCGGCAGCACCACGATGGTCGGCGGCGACGGTCGCGACCGGATCTTCATGGAGCCGGGGAACCACGAGGCCTCCGGCGGGGACGGCGACGACGTGATCCGCGTCCTGGCCGACGCCACCGACGCCCGGGACGACATCGCCTGCGGGCCCGGCGAGGACACCGTGCGCTACCTCGAGGACTTCGGGGAGCCCGGACCGACCGACCCGACGGACGTGCTGACCGGCTGCGAGAACGTGCTGGCGGCGCCGTGACCTGACGCACCAGGGGGCGAAACAGGGCGGTGCGCCAGGGGGGCGCACCGCCCTTCCCGGTGGTCGAGCAGCGAGCGCCAGCGAGCGTCGTCGAGACCCAGTCCCGGTGGTCGAGACATGGTCCCGGTGGTCGAGCAGCGAGCGCCAGCGAGCGTCGTCGACCCAGTCCCGCTGGTCGAGCAGCGAGCGCCAGCGAGCGTCGTCGAGACCTGGTGAGGGTCTCGACAACGGTTGCTGCGCAACCGGCTCGACCACCGTGCGTCGTCGAGTCCCGGTCCCGGTGGTCGAGCAGCGAGCGCCAGCGAGCGTCGTCGACCCAGTCCCGGTGGTCGAGCAGCGAGCGCCAGCGAGCGTCGTCGAGACCTGGTGAGGGTCTCGACAACGGTTGCTGCGCAACCGGCTCGATCACCGTGCGTCGTCGAGACCCCAGTCCCGGTGGTCGAGCAGCGAGCGCCAGCGAGCGACGTCGAGACCTGGTGGGCATGGGGTGGATCTCGACAGCGGTCGCTGCGCGACCTGCTCGATCACCGTGAGTCGCGACCTGCTCGATCGCCGTGAGTCGTCGAGACCCAGTCCGGGTGGTCGAGCAGCGAGCGCCAGCGAGCGTCGTCGAGACCTGGTGGGCATGGGCTGGATCTCGACAACGGTCGCTGCGCGACCTGCTCGATCATCGGGGTTCACGATCACAGCGGTCGGCGGTTGTGGCCCCGCGCAAGGCGAGGCAGGGCGTCGTACTCGCCCTTGATCAACGCCTCACGCTTCGCGCGTGACCAGTTCTGGTACTGCTTCTCGAGGCCGAAAGCCTCGGCTACTGACTCGCACTCCTGGGACCAGGCGAGCTCGACGGGGAGTCGGCGGCGGGTGTAGGCCGCACCTCGGCCCTGCTGGTGCTCGTAGACGCGGACCTCGAGGTTCGTGGTGCTGCCGACGTAGTAGCTGTCGTCTGCGCAACGCAGGATGTACACCCAGGCCATGGGGGAGTTGAGCATGGCGGCGGGGTGGGTGCGGGGGCTGTGGTGATGACTGTGGAGAACTCGATGGGTCTCGACGACGCTCGCTGCGCTCGCTGCTCGACCACCGGGTGGGTCCCTGCCTGGCTTGCGGGGTCTCGACGACGCTCGCTGCGCTCGCTGCTCGACCACCGGGTGGGTCCCTGCCTGGCTCGCGGGGTCTCGACGACGCTCGCTTCGCTCGCTGCTCGACCAACGGGGTGGGGGGTCAGGTCAGGGAGCGCATGCGGATGGTGCCGTCGAGGTCGCCCAGGGCGGTGAGGGCCTCGGGCGTCACGGGGGAGTCGGTGTCGGTGACGACGTACCCCTGGTGGCCACGGGTGGCGAGCACCTGGCCGATGATGTTGATGTGGTGCTCGGCCAGCCGCTGGTTGATGCAGCCCAGGACGCCGGGGTTGTTCTCGTGCAGGTGCGCGATGCGCTGCGCGAAGGGCGCGGTCGTCGGGGTCAGGCCGGGCAGGTTCACCGACAGGGTGGTGCTGCCCAGGGCGACGTAGTCGCGCAGCTTGCCGCCGACGAAGCGCCCGATGTCGGCCTGCGCCTCCTCGGTGGAGCCGCCCACGTGCGGGGTGAGGATGACGTTGGGGATGCCCTGCAGCGGCGACTCGAACGGGTCGCCCTGGTGCTTCGGCTCGGCGGGGAAGACGTCGATCGCGGCCCCCGCGATGTGGCCCGACTTCAGGCTCTCGGCCAGCGCGTCGTAGTCGGTGACGAAGCCGCGCGAGAGGTTGAGGAACAGCGAGCGCGGCCGCATCATCGCGAACTGCTCGGCGCCGAAGATGCCCGCGTTGCCCAAGCGTCCGTCGACGTGCAGCGTGACGGTCTCGACCGTCTCGAGGAGCTCCTGCAGGGAGCCGCAACGGCGGGCGTTGCCGAGCGCCAGCTTGTCCTCGGCGTCGTAGAAGTAGACGTGCATGCCGAGGGTCTCGGCCACCACGGACAGCTGTGAGCCGATGTTGCCGTAGCCGACGATGCCGAGCTTGCGACCGCGCACCTCGTGGCTGCCGACGGCCGACTTGTCCCACACGCCGGCGTGCATGGCCTTGTTCTTCTCGGTCAGCTGCCGGCCCATCGCGATGATCTCGGCGATCGCCAGCTCCACCACCGAGCGGGTGTTGGAGAACGGCGCGTTGAACACCGCGATGCCGCGCTCGGCGGCCGCGGCCAGGTCGATCTGGTTGGTGCCGATGCAGAAGGCGCCGATCGCGGTCAGGTGCGGGTGGGCGGCCAGGACACGCTCGGTGACGACCGTCTTGGAGCGGATGCCGAGCAGGTCCACCTCGCCGAGGGAGGAGAGCAGCTCCTCCTCGTCCATCGCCCCCGAGCGGGCGTCGACCTCGTGGCCGGCGTCTGTGAGGATCTTGGTGGCCAGGGGATGCAGGTTCTCCAGCAACAGTGCGCGCACACCGAGACTGTAGTCGCGGCGCGACCGGCACCCGGACGGAGGGAACAGCGTGGACATCGAGGTCGTCCGTGGGGACATCACCCGCCTGCAGGTGGACGCGATCGTGAACGCCGCCAACAACAGGATGCGCGGTGGAGGAGGTGTCGACGGGGCGATCCACGCCGCCGCGGGGCGCGGGCTGCTGGCCGAGTGCGTGGAGCGCTTCCCCGACGGCCTGGCCACCGGTGCCGCCGGGTGGACCACCGGTCACCGGCTGCCGGCGCGCTGGGTCGTGCACGTCGTCGGGCCGGTCCACGACGGCACGGGGCGCAACCGCGACCAGCTCGTCAGCTGCTACACCTCGGCTCTCGCGGTGGCCGACGAGCTCGTCGAGCAGCACGGTCTCGCGTCGTTCACCATGGCCTTCCCGTTGGTCAGCGCCGGCGTCTACGGCTGGCCGGTCGAGGACGCCGTACGGGTGCAGGTCGAGACGCTGTCGACCACGCCGACCGCGGTCGACCGGTGCGTGCTCGTGGGGTTCTCCGAGTCGACCACCCGGCTGCTGCAGGCGGCCGCCGACGCTCGGTCCTGACCCCGGCGTGGCGGGCCGAGGGCCCGATGGGCTGACTCGCGAGTCAGCCTAGGGTCACGATCGACGCGAAGTTGACTGGACCGGTCGCGAAGCGTCCCGACAGCTGCCGAAATGGTCCATACCGGGGGTTTCGAATGCGGCATCCGTTGCGCAGAGCCGGTTGCACGACGTTCGACTGACCACGCCCGTGCCCTTTTCATGACATGGTCGGGTCGAGCTCGTCCTGGTCGCTTGACCAAGACCCTCGTCCGGTGCACGCTTGTCCCCAGCGTGACTCTCCTGTCTTGGGAGGACAGAGGATTCCGCTGTACGGTAGTTGACGGCTGATGCCCGGTCTGACCCCCCGCAGACCGCGCGTGAACCGCCCCGGTGCACCTGTCGGGGCAACGTCAAGGGAGCAGCGTCCGGCCTCTCGGTAGCCGGACGTTCTCCACGTCCGAGGGGAGCTGTGCCCGTGAGTCGCATGTCGGTCGAGCAAAGGCGACGCCTGCTCATCGATGCCGCCATCAACGTGATGTCCCGCGAGGGGGTGGCCAACACCGGCACCCGCGCCATCGTCGCGGAGGCCGACATGGCCATCGGCGTCTTCCACTACTGCTTCCGCTCCAAGGACGAGCTGGTCATCGAGGTGCTGCGCAGCATCAACAAGCGCAGCTTCGCCGCCGCGGGGGACATCCTGAACTACAGCACGGACCCGAGCGAGGTCATCCAGCGCGGTCTCGAGGCCTACTGGAACCACGTCGAGGACCACCCGTCGGAGCGGATGCTGCTCTTCGAGCTCACCCACTACTCGTTGCGCAACGCCACCGAGCGGCACGCTGCGCAGGAGCAGTACGGCACCTACATCACCGGCATGCAGCGCTTCCTGAACGCGGTCGGCGAGCTCGGCGGACTGACCTGGCGCTCCGACGTCGAGGACCTGGCGCGCTACACCGTGGCCACGCTGCAGGGCATCTCGATCCAGTGGCTCGTCAACCGCGACGGGAAGCACGCCCGCGCCATGCTCAGCCACATCGCCTCCCACCTCCTCGACGACGCCGGGCTCGAGCGCACCGGCTGGGTGCCGACGGAGTAGCAGCTCCGGGGTCGTCTGGTCTCGACAACGGTCGCTGCGCGACCTGCTCCTTGGATCGAGCCTGTCGAGATCGACCACCGGGGGGTCGCTGCGCGACCTGCTCCTTGGATCGAGCCTGTCGAGATCGACCACCGGGGTCGCTGCGTCGAGGTCGCCTGGTCTCGACGACGGTCGCTGCGCGACCTGCTCGACCACCGACCACCGGGCAGGAATGCAAAGGGGCCCGGCGGTGTTGAGTCCTGTCGATGTCTGCCACCTCCCGCTCCGACGCCGCCCGCGTCGCCGTCGTCCTCGGTCTCCTCTTCGGCCTGACCGGCATGGGCAGCGCGGCGGCGGCCATCGCGGTCGTCCCGATGGCCGAGGCGTACGGCGTCAGCGACGGGGCCGCGACCTGGACCATCAGCCTCTACGCCCTGATGCTCGGCATCGGCACCGCGGTCTACGGCCGCATCGCCGACCTCTCCGGCCCCCGGACCCCGATGACCGTGGGCATCACGCTGATGAGCGTCGGCGCGCTGCTGGCCGCGCTGGCGCCGAGCTTCCCGATCCACCTCGTCGGCCGGCTCGCCCAGGGCGCCGGCGCGGCCGCCGTACCGACGCTGGGGGCCGCCGTTCTGTCGGCGCGCTACTCCGGCGACCTCAAGTCGACCGCGCTGGTGAAGCTGGCCAGCATCGCCGCCGCCGTCACCTCGCTCGGCCCGCTCGCGGGCGGCATCGTCATCGACACCCTGAGCTGGCGCTTCGCGATCGCGCTGCCGATGCTCGGACTGCTCGTGCTGCCCTTCATCTGGCACGCGATGCACGTCGGAGGCACCGGCGCGCGGCTGGACTTCATCGGCGCCGCCCTGACCGCGCTCGCCGCCGGGGGAGCGGTGCTGCTCGTGCAGTCGCCCTCCACCGGGGTCGTGGTGGCCGTCGCCGGCGGCCTGCTGCTCGCGCTCGGTGTGCCCGCGGTGATCGCGTGGGTACGACGCCACCCCGGCGGCTTCCTGCCGCGCGAGGTCATCGGCAACCCGGTCGTCGTACGCAGCGCCTTCGCCGCGGCCGCCGTGCCGGCGTCGTGGTTCGCGCTCCTCATCGCCGTGCCGGCCGTGCTGCTGGACCGTGGCTGGGAGACCTGGGCGGTTGGGCTGACGCTGGTGCCCTCCGGCGTCGTGAGCCTGCTGATGCCGCGCGTCGTCGGACCGCTGCTGACCCGGCTCGAGCCGTCCGGCTCGCTGATGCTGGCCTCGGTCATCTCCGTGGGCTCGCTCGGCCTGGCCGGGCTGGGCGCGGGTCTCGGCTCGCCGCCCCTGCTCGTGGTGGCCGTGGTCTTCGTGACCGTCGCCTTCGGCATCGGCCAGCCGGCCCTGTCGGCGGCCGTCGGGGGCGCCGTCGAGGAGTCCGTGCGCGGGGTCGCGCTCGGCGTGGCCACGCTGGTCTTCATGGTCGGCGGCAGCATCGGCTCCGCCGTCGTCGGTGGCCTGGGGCACGTGCTCGGGCTCGGTCCGGCGATCGGTGCGCTCGCGCTGCTGCCGCTCGTCGGGGTGTTGGTCGTGGCTCCCACACGGCGGGCGGTGTCCGAGCCGGTCGTGTGAGGCTCGCCATCGTGGTCCCGTCGAGGTCTCGACTCCCCTAGAGTTGAGCGTCGACAAACTCAGGGGACATCAGCAATGGCACTGGACTTCGAAGAGCGACCGTGGGGGTCGTGGCACGTCATCGACGTGGACCGCGGCTACAAGGTCAAGCGCATCCACGTGAAGCCGGGCGCGCGGCTGTCCTACCAGACCCACGAGCACCGCTCCGAGCACTGGGTCGTCGTCTTCGGCATCGCCACCTGCGTCATCGACGGCGTCACCACGACGGCCGGGCCCGGGCACTCGGTCGACGTACCCCTCGGGGCGAAGCACCGACTGGCCAACGAGTCCACCGAGGAGCTCGTGATCGTCGAGGTCCAGCGCGGGTCCTACACCGGTGAGGACGACATCTGCCGGCTCGAGGACGACTACGGCCGCAACGAGGTCCACTGAGCCGGCCGTCACCGGGTGCGGGGTCTCGACGACGCTCGCTGGCGCTCGCTGCTCGACCACCGGGTCGGGTTGCGGGGTCTCGACGACGCTCGCTGGCGCTCGCTGCTCGACCACCGGATGGTGCTCGACCACCGGGATTTGCTCGACGACCCGGTCAGGTTGCGAGGTCTCGACGACGCTCGCTGGCGCTCGCTGCTCGACCACCGAGACTTGCTGCTCGACCCTCAGCCGCGTCGACGTCTGCCAGCCAGGTGACCGCGCCCAGCTCCTCGTACGTCGAGCGCGCGGCGGCCAGGTGCCCGGCGGCCTCGTCGTGGCGGCCCTGTGCCTCCAGCCACCGACCGAGGTGGAGCTCGGCGTGGGCGACTGACGGAGTCGAACCCCAGGCCCGGTAGTGCTCCAGCGCGCGCGTGAAGGCTGACTCGGCCTCCTCGACGTGACCGTCCCGAGCGGCGAGCCGGGCTCGCAGCAGCTCGCGGTGCCCCTCGAGACCGCGGGGAAGGCGGGGCCGCCCGTCGTCGGTCAGCTCGACGAGTCGCGTGACGGCGGCGTCGTCGCCGAGACGAACCGCCAGGTCCGCCGCCGGCCCCCAGAGGTGGGTCAGGTCGTCCCACACCCCGGTGACGGCGAACGACAGCTCGACCCCGGCCATTCCCGAGGCCAACGCCGCGCGGAGGTCGCCGTGGGACACGTGGATCGCGGCCTCGTGGAACCGCACCCACGCGAGGCTGGCCTCGTCGTCGCCAGCGCGCTCCACCGCGGTCTGGGCGGGAGGGGTCGGGGTCTCGCCGCGGACCACGGCCAGCATCGCGGTGAGCGCCAGCGTCGTCTCGTCGTCGGCGGAGTCCTCGACGACGGCCGAGCACCGGGCCCGTGCGGGCTCGAAGCGGTCCCACTCGCCGGCCGACCAGAGCGCGATGCAGTAGTTGGCCAGCCCGAAGCGGATCTGGAAGGCGTGGCCCATGCGCAGCGCGACGTCGACCGCCGCGAGTCCGGAGGTCAGCGCCTCGGGGACGTCGCGCGGGTTCTCCTGGGCGGCGATGTTGTTGAGCGCCATCGCTTCGGCGCGCGGGTCGTGGTGGCGTCGCGCCAGCTCGACCGAGGCACGCAGCAGCACGTCGCTCAGGGAGACCAGGCCACGGTTGGCGTAGTAGACGCCGAGGCCGTTGTAGCCGTCGGAGATGACGCCGAAGTCCTTCTCGACCTCGCCCAGCGCCAGCCGGGCCTCGATGATGTCGTGGATGTCGCCGTCGGTCCACAGCCGGGCGCGCGTGATGACGTAGGTGAGGGTCATCTTCGCCTCCAGCGCGTCGTCGCGCTCGCGCAGCTCCTCCCACCACGGCTCGCACAGCGCCAGGGCCGCCTCGCTGTCGCGGGCGCCGTTGAGGACCGACTCACCCCAGGTGGCCACGGCCAGCCCGGCCGAGGGGCGGTCGTCGAGGGTGACGAAGAGGTCGTGGGCCTCACGGGCGTGCGCGACGGCCTGGTCGAAGTCGCCCGCGTCGGCCTCGGCCCGGCCCAGCAGGAGCAGGACCTGCGCCCGGTCGGCCGGGTCGTTGGCCAGGGGCAGCGCCGTGCGCAGGTGGCGCACCGCCTCCGTCGGCGAGCCCAGCCCCCGGGCGCGGGTCGAGGCGCGGGTCAGCTCGTCGAGCGCCCGGGCCCGCAGGTCGGCGTCGTCGGGACCACTGCCGGCCTCCAGCGCGTCGAGCAGGTGCTGGGCGCGGATCGCGGCGGTGTCCTCCCCGGTCTCGCCCCGCGTCACCATCTGGGCCAGCACGGCCAGGTGGATGGCGCGCCGGTCGCGACGTGACAGCACGCCGTAGGCGACCTGGCGCACGGCCGACTGCACGAAGCGGAAGTTGCCGTAGCCGGCGCTCATGCGGCTGGCGTCCTGGCTCAGGATCTGCAGCCGGACCAGGCTGCCCAGCACCGTGGCGGTGTCGGCCACCTCCGGGCACAGGTCGGCCAGGGCGTCGGGTGCGAAGGTGGTGCCGAGCACGCTGCCGCGGTCGACGACGAGCCGCTGCTCGGTCGACAGGGCGTCGAGGCGGGCGGCGATCAGCGCCTGCAACGAGGCCGGGGCGGCGAGCGAGTCGAGGTCGAGCCGGGCGCCGTCGGCGAGGACGTACTGCCCGCCCCGCGGCACGACGAGGTCGCGGTCGATCAGCGAGCGCACCGTCTCGACGGCGAAGACGGGGATGCCGTCGGAGCGGGCGACCAGCTGGTCACGGACCTCGTCGGGCAGCCCGGCGACCAGCCCGTCGAGCAGCGCCGCGACGTCGCGGTCGCTCAACGTGGGCAGGTGGATGACGGTGGCGCGTCGGTGCGTGGCCAACGACGTACGCCGCTCCAGGAGCCCGGGGCGGGTGAGCACCATGACGAAGCACGGGAACGAGGCGACTGTGATGAGGTGCTCGAGGAAGCCGAGCAGACCGTCGTCGGCGTGCTGGGCGTCGTCGATGACCAGGGTGAGGACCTCGTCGTCGGCGACCCGCTCGAGGAAGACCGTCCAGGCCGAGAAGAGGTCCTCGCGGGGGAAGCCGCTGATCGCGCCGATGCCGAGCAGCGCCGCCATCCGGTCGCGCAGCCAGTCGCGCTCGGAGGTGTCCGGCACGTGACGCTCCAGCGCCCAGGCGAGCAGCTGCTCGGTCGGGGCGTCCTGCTCGGCGTCGTCCAGCCCGGCCAGCAGTCGCCCCCGGACGGCCTCGGCCAGCGCGAAGTAGGCGACGCCCTCGCCGTAGGCCACGCACCGGCCGGAGTGCCAGCGCACCAGGTCGTTGAGGCCGTCGACGTACTTCTCGAACTCCCACGCCAGCCGGCTCTTGCCGACGCCGGGCTCGCCGTCGATGACCAGCAGGGCAGGTCGTCCGGACTCCTCGGCGTGGTGGAACAGCTCCTTGACCAGCCGCAGCTCGCGGTCGCGCCCGACTAGGGGCGCCTCGAGGCCGTCAGCACGCTGGGCCCCGCCGGTGGCCGCGACGACGGCGCGCACCGACCACAACGGGACCGGGTCGGCCTTGCCCTTGAGGGCGTGGGAGCCGGCGTCGGCGTACGTGATGGCGGCGGTGGTGAGCAGGCGGGTGGTCTCGTCGACGAAGACGCTGCCGGGCTGGGCGGCCGACTGCACGCGCGCCGCGGTGTTGACGGCGTCGCCGGCGACCATGCCCTGCTGGGTCGCGCCGGTGGTGACGGCGACCTCGCCGGTCACCACGCCCACGCGCAGCGCGAGCGAGGGGGCGCCGACGTCCTCGCCGAACTCACGCACCGCCGCGACCAGCTCGAGCCCGGCGCGCACGGCCCGCTCGGCGTCGTCCTCGTGGGCGGTCGGGACGCCCCAGACCGCCATCACGGCGTCGCCGATGAACTTCTCGACCGTGCCGCCGTAGCGGGCCACGATCTGCCGGCACTCGTCGAAGTAGCGGCTCAGCAGCTCCCGGACGTCCTCGGAGTCGCGCGTCTCCGACAGCGTGGTGAAGCCGACGAGGTCGCCGAAGAGGATCGACGTCGTACGGCGGCTGGACGCGCCGGTCTGCTCCGAGGGAGTCGTGCGGGGCGCGCCCGGGCCGGCCCCGGTCGGCGTACCGCACTCCATGCAGAACTTGGCGGACGGCGGGAGGGGAGCGGCGCACCCGGCGCAGGAGACGGACTGGGGTGTGCCGCACTCGAGGCAGAAACGGGCGCCGTCGGGCAGCTGCGTCCCACACCCCGAGCAGCCCGCCACCGGGTACCCCCCTTCGTCGAGGGCCACGCTAATCGAAACATGGTCTCGACGACGGTTGCTGCGCAACCTGCTCGACCACCGGGGGTGGTGAGTGGGGCACCGGGGTCTCGACGACGGTTGCTGCGCAACCTGCTCGACCACCGGGGGTGGTGAGTGAGGGTGGCACCGGGGTCTCGACGACGGTTGCTGCGCAACCTGCTCGACCACCGGTGGGGTCGGCCTGCTCGACCACCGTGCGGGAGTGAAGCCCTCGGCCGCCGCGGGCGGGCGGCGCGTGCGGCGGCCGAGGGGGACTGGAGGAGGGCTGTCGAGGTCCGACCGAGGGTGGAAGACCCTTCGCGCGCGGACCGGTCGTGCTCGCCCTCGTGGTCATATTCTGCCCATATCGGTGACGCACAATCAAGTTGCCCGCGAGTAAATGTCTCGCGCTCGCGTGGAGGTGGCTACTCTGATTTGGTGACCCGCTTCCGTGTCGACGACCAGCTGTGCTTCGCGTTGTACGACGCGTCGCGCGCCATCGTCGGCCGCTACCGGGAGGGTCTGGCCCAGCTCGGGCTGACCTACACGCAGTACCTCGTTCTCCTGCGGCTCTGGGAGACCTCGCCGCTCACCGTGGCCGACCTCGGCGACGCCCTGAACCTCGACAGCGGGACCCTGTCCCCGCTGCTGAAGCGGCTCGAGACCCAGGGGCTCGTGACGCGACGCCGGCTGCCGACCGACGAGCGGTCCGTCGAGGTCGCCGTGACCTCGGCCGGGCGCGACCTCAAGCCGCTGGCACGACGCGTCCAGGTCGACGTCGAGAACGCCACCGGACTGGACGGCGAGAGCATCACCGCGCTCCGCGACGACCTGCACGAGCTGGCAGCCGAGCTGCGCGGCGAGAACGACGAGCTCAGCGCCTGACGGGTTTGAGACCCGCGGTGGTGTGGCAAGTAAAGGACGTGGCGCGCGTCACACCTCGAGCACCGCGCCGCTCCTACTGAACGCCGCTCCACGCTCGGGAGCAGGACGGAGACAGCACATGTCAGGCAACCGGATCGTCGTCTACAAGGGCCCGGGTGAAGTCGCCGTCGAGAGCGTCGACTACCCCAAGCTGGAGATCCCCGCCGAGGTCGCGCAGGGGATGGGCATCAAGCAGGCCGCCCCGCACGCGGTCATCCTCAAGCTCGTCACCACCAACATCTGCGGCTCCGACCAGCACATGGTGCGCGGCCGCACCACCGCCCCCGAGGGCCAGACGCTGGGCCACGAGATCACCGGCGAGGTGGTCGAGGTCGGCGACGACGTGCTCTTCGTCAAGGAGGGCGACATCTGCTCGGTGCCGTTCAACATCGCCTGCGGCCGCTGCCGCATGTGCAACGAGGGCAAGACCGGCATCTGCCTCAACGTGAACCCGGCGCGCGCCGGAGCGGCGTACGGCTACGTCGACATGGGCGGCTGGCTCGGCGGTCAGGCGGAGTACGTCATGATCCCGTTCGCCGACTTCAACCTGCTGCCGTTCCCGGACCGCGACGCGGCGCTGGAGAAGATCCTCGACCTGACGATGCTGTCGGACATCTTCCCGACCGGCTACCACGGCGCCTACACCGCCGGGGTCACCACCGGGTCGACGGTCTACGTCGCCGGAGCGGGCCCGGTCGGGCTGGCAGCGGCGTACTCCGCGCAGCTGCTCGGCGCCGCCCACGTCATCGTCGGCGACATGCAGGCCGACCGGTTGAAGCAGGCGGAGAGCTTCGGCTGCTCCACCGTGGACCTGTCGTCGGGCAACTCGCTGGTCGACATGATCGAGCAGATCGTCGGCGAGCCCGAGGTCGACGCCGCCGTCGACGCCGTGGGCTTCGAGGCGCGCGGTCACGGGGAGGGCGCCTCCGAGGCGCCGGCGACCGTGCTCAACGACATGATGACGGTGGCGCGGGCCGGTGCCTCGCTCGGCATCCCGGGGCTCTACGTCACCGGCGACCCGGGCGCCGTCGACGATGCCGCCAAGGAGGGTCAGATCGGCGTGAAGCTCGGCCTCGGCTGGGCCAAGTCGCACGCCTTCGTGACCGGTCAGTGCCCGGTGAAGCAGTACAACCGCAAGCTGATGAACATGATCCTGGCCGACAAGGCGCACATCGCGAAGGCGGTCAACGCCAAGACGATCTCGCTGGACGACGCCCCCCGCGGCTACCAGGAGTTCGACGCCGGCGCTGCCACGAAGTACGTCATCGACCCGCACGGCATGGTCGCCTGACGCCGCACGTTTCGTCCGAGAGAACGTTCAGCTCCCCCTACGGTCGCCGTACGGGGGAGCTGGACGTTCGTGTGCGTGACATCGGGAGGGGTGAGCGGTGGAGCCGCTGAGGCAGGGGGACCCGGACGTGGTCGGGCGGGCGACGGCCATGACGGCCGTCGGCACGGACGTCGCGATCGCAGTCACGCGCAGCGCGGCGCCAGGACCGGAGGAGCGGGAGTACGTCGTCCCGCTCGGGTCGCGCGCGCTGAAGGTCCGCTGGCGCGACGACGGACTCGACGCGACCGCGCCCACGCGCTCCACCCTGCTGCCGACACGGTTGCGGCTGCAGCTCGGGACCGACCCTGGCGGACCCGTGCTGCGGGGCACGGCGACCAACCGCACGCCGTGGGTCTGGACCGTGCTGCTGGTGCCGCTCGCGGCGTGGTTCGTGGTGCAGCTCGTCGACGCCCTCGGTGACGGGTCGACGGCGCGCACCGTCACCTCCGGGCTCGTCCTGCTCGCGTGCCTCGTCGGGCTCGTCGTCGCCGGGACGCCCCGCTCCACCCGCCACGTCCGCACGCTCGACCTGGTCGACCTCGCGCAGGCCCTGTGGGAGCGCGACCCCGCGGATCGCGGCAGGGCTCCCGTCCGGACCGCCCGGCCCCCGCGGCGATCGCGGACGCGGCGGCGGTGAGCTGACGGTGACGGCCCGGGAACCGCTCCACCCGCGGCAGCTCGCCGGAGGGCCCGGCCCGGACCTGCACGCCGCGGCCGAGGAGATGCTGCTCGAGGGCGACGCCTTCGCCGTCTCGCTCGCGCACGCCACCCCACCGGCCGAGCGCGACTACACCGTCACCACCCTCATGGGGCGCATGCGCGTGCGCTGGGACGACTCCGGCGAGCTGCGCGCCGTGGCGTCGACCCCGCGGGCCGGCATGGCCACCCGCTTCCGCGGCCGGCTGTCGACCGAGGCCTCCGGCCCGGTCCTGCGCGGGACCTCCCACAACCGGTCGCACTGGTTCTGGCGGGCCGTGATCGCGCCGATCGGGGTGGGCTTCACGCTCGTCGCCGCCACCTCCGCGGTCGACGGGGTGTGGGGCGTCCTCGCCCTCAGCCTGGTCGTGCTGGCCCTCTGCGTGCTCGGTCACCACCAGCTCGGTCGCCGCGCCAGCACGGTCGAGCTGCAGTCGGCCCACCTGGCCGACCTGGCCCGCACGCTGTGGGACCGCGAGGGCTTCTCGCCCTTCGGCCTGGACCTCGACCTCGACGCAGCCGTCCCGGGTCCGGACGGGGAGACCCCGCGCGTGCGGCCGGTGACCGCGGCCGAGCGTGAGCTGCTCGACGAGGTCGTCCTCGCGCTGCGCGAGGCGGACGCGGCGGCGTGCCGGCGGGTCGTCGAGGAGTACGACCCCATGACGCCCGACGAGCTCGCCGACCTCTTCGCGACGTTCATCACCGAGGAGCTGGTGCCCGACGAGATCGTCGAGGCTGCGCGCGACGTACGCCGCCGTCTGGGTGGGTAGGCGACCCCGGACGCCGTACGCCGTGCGCTCGCGTCAGGGGCGCTCGAAGTGGCTGGCGTACGACGTCGTCCCGACCGCGATGGAGTACGTCGCGTAGTAGTCGGCGATGCCGTGGCGCTGCGCCTCGCGGTGCCTCGGGTGGTCGCGCCAGCCGCGGTGCGACGACTCGTCGGCGAAGGTCACGATCGTGGCGCGCTCGCCGTCGTCGGCGACGAAGAGCTTCGTCTCGACGAACCCCGGCATCGACCGCGCCAGCTCCACGACGACCGCCAGCTCGTCGGCGTACGCCGCCTGCATGGCCTCGTCGTCGCGCAACCGGTTGCGGAAGACGGTGACGACCTGGCCGACGGCGGGTGGGACGCGCTCCATGCCCACCATGGTGCCTCGTGGGTGAGGCCCGGCGTCAGCCGGACTTGCGGGCGCGGGAGGCGGTCTTGGCGCGGGCGTTGGCGTCGAGGACGACCTTGCGGATGCGGACCGTGTGGGGCGTGACCTCCACGCACTCGTCCTCGCGGCAGAACTCCAGGCACTGCTCGAGGCTGAGCTTGCGCGGCGGGATCAGCTTCTCGAAGTTGTCGGAGGTGGCGGACCGGATGTTGGTCTGCTGCTTCTCCTTGGTGATGTTGACGTCCATGTCGTCGGCGCGCGAGTTCTCGCCGATGATCATGCCCTCGTAGACCTCGGTGGTCGGCTCGACGAACATCGTGCCGCGCTCCTGCAGGTTGGTCATCGCGTACGCCGTGGCCGCACCCGAGCGGTCGGCCACCATCGACCCGTTGGCGCGCGAGCGGATCTCGCCGGCCCACGGCTCGTAGCCCTCGAAGACGTGGTGGGCGATGCCGGTGCCGCGGGTGTCGGTGAGGAACTCGGTGCGGAAGCCGATGAGGCCGCGCGCCGGGACCAGGAACTCCATGCGGACCCAGCCGGTGCCGTGGTTGGTCATCTGCTCCATGCGGCCCTTGCGGACGGCGAGGAGCTGGGTGATCGCGCCGAGGTATTCCTCCGGGGCGTCGATGGTCAGGCGCTCAGTCGGCTCGTGGACCTTGCCGTTGATCTCGCGCGTGACCACCTGCGGCTTGCCGACGGTCAGCTCGTAGCCCTCGCGACGCATCTGCTCGACGAGGATCGCCAGGGCCAGCTCGCCACGGCCCTGGACCTCCCACGTGTCGGGGCGCTCGGTGGTGAGGACCTTGATCGACACGTTGCCGATCAGCTCCTTGTCGAGGCGGTCCTTGACGAGGCGGGCGGTGACCTTCGAGCCCTTGACCCGGCCGGCCAGCGGGCTGGAGTTGGTGCCGATGGTCATCGAGATGGCCGGCTCGTCGACGGTGATGAGCGGCAGCGCGACCGGGTTCTCCGGGTCGGCCAGCGTCTCGCCGATCATGATCTCGGGGATGCCGGCGATCGCGCAGATGTCGCCGGGACCGGCCGACTCCGCGGGCAGGCGCTCGAGGGCCTTGGTGACCAGCAGCTCGGTGATCTTGACGTTCTGCTTGGTGCCGTCGCGCTTCATCCACGCGACCTGCTGGCCCTTGCGCAGGGTGCCCTCCTTGATGCGGACCAGCGCGAGGCGGCCGAGGAAGGGGCTGGCGTCGAGGTTGGTGACGTGGGCCTGCAGCGGCGCGCCCTCGGTGTGGACCGGGGCGGGGATCGTCTCGATGATCGTGCGGAACAGCGGCTCGAGGTCCTCGCTGTCGGGCATGCCGCCGTTCTCGGGCATGGTGGTCGACGCGCGGCCGGCCTTCGCGCTGGCGTAGACGACCGGGAAGTCGAGCGCGTCCTGCGAGTGGCTGTCGTCGAGCAGGTCCATGAACAGCTCGTAGGTCTCGTCGACGACCTCGCTGATGCGGGCGTCGGAGCGGTCGACCTTGTTGACCACGAGCACGACGGGCATGTCGGCGTTGAGCGCCTTGCGCAGCACGAAGCGGGTCTGGGGCAGCGGGCCCTCGGAGGCGTCGACGAGCAGCACGATGCCGTCGACCATCGACAGGCCGCGCTCGACCTCGCCACCGAAGTCGGCGTGGCCAGGGGTGTCGATGATGTTGATGGTCATCGGCTCGCCGCCGGTCGCCTCGGCCGCCGCCGGTCCGGCGTACGCGACCGCGGTGTTCTTGGCGAGGATCGTGATGCCCTTCTCGCGCTCGAGCTCGCCGGAGTCCATGGCGCGCTCGTCGACGTGGGCGTGGGCGCCGAAGCTCCCTGCCTGCCAGAGCATGGCGTCCACCAGGGTCGTCTTGCCGTGGTCGACGTGCGCCACGATGGCGACGTTGCGGAGGTCGGAGCGGGTCTTGTTCGGCACCGGCCGAGTCTACGGTGACTTTTCGGCCGTCCTGACCACGGGCGTGACCTGCCTCACCGCAGGGCGACCGTGACGTAGCGGGTGGTCCCGTCGTCGAGGCGGGCTCCGATCCGGTACTCGTAGCCCGCGGCCAGCTTCTTGGTGGACCAGTCGAACTGCCAGCGGTCCTTCTTGCGCAGGAAGGCGGATCCCGTGGTGCCCGGGGCCGACGGCACGCTCTCGTTGACGCGCGCCGTCGTCGGGTTGCGGCGTTCCGGCGTCACCCACCGGGGTGCGTCGGCGGGCGTGATGACGGTGCCGTCGGCCCGGCGCAGCACGAACGAGACCGGGACCGTGTCGCCGGCGCGGAAGACGCTCAAGGGTGCGGTGGGACTGGTCCTCGGGTCGTTGATCGGCTGACCGAAGCCGTCGAAGCGGTAGACGACGTCGTAGTCGGCCGTCGCCTGTGCCGTGTTCCCGGCACGGTCGGTCGCCGTGGCCGTGCTCGTGAACGAGCCGGTCCCGTTGCTGCGTCCACCCGTCGTCGAGGTCGTGCAGGGGCCGGTGAGCCCGGACAGGACGTCGGAGGCGGTGCAGGCGAGGAGCGGGACACCCCCGACGACGTACGTCGCGCCCGACGCGCGGCCGGTCAGAGTGACGACAGGCGGTGTGCGGTCGATGTCGATGCCTTCGACGGTGCCGGTGGCGCAGTTGTCCGCTTGGTCGCAGACCTCCTCGGAGGTGGTGCTCAGGTCCCCGCCCTCGCCGGTGAGGACCGTGTCGGGCGGGTCGGAGACGTCGGACTGGTCGTCGGTCGCGGTCCAGGCAACCGTGACGTCGTCGTCGTACCAGCCGCTGGCGTTGGGCTCGCTGGTCGCCGTTCCTGTGACCTCGGGCGGCGTGGTGTCGCGCGGCGTCGTCACCTGCGCCGGACCGCCGGGGTCGACGATCCTGCCGTTGGCTTCGCCGTCCGCGTCCCCGATCCCACCATCGGTCAGCCGGACCACGAGGTGGTCCTCGACGAACGCCACCCGGTCGCGCGGCAGCAGGGACCACGTCCGGGTGTCGGGGTCGTACTTCGCGTAGTCGCTGACCCTGGGGACTGCCGACTTGTGCAGGCTGATCGTCTGGGTCGAGCCGACCGGGATGTCCGCCACGGTGAAGGACACCAGACCAGCGGGCAGGAACACGCCCTCCGGCGGCTCGGCAACGTCGGCGAGGTCCAGCGTGGAGACGTCGAGGAGGGTGGACTCGTCGGGCCCCACGACGGTCAGGAAGCTGGACGGGTCCCGTGGGTTCGGGTCCTCGCCATTGATGGGCAGGGTCGTCACGTGGTCCTGCAGGTAGTCGAACACCCCGTCGCGGTTGCCGTCCCCGGACTCC
The DNA here is from genome assembly GCF_011299595.1 of Nocardioides sp. HDW12B. Classification (NCBI taxonomy): domain Bacteria; kingdom Bacillati; phylum Actinomycetota; class Actinomycetes; order Propionibacteriales; family Nocardioidaceae; genus Nocardioides; species Nocardioides sp. HDW12B. The sequence continues at coordinate 81,965 of NZ_CP049867.1, forward strand.
GGCCCCAGGGCCTCGACCTGTGCGTCGACCCCGTCCGCGTCGACTGCCGCGTCCGGGTCGCCGTGGATGAGCGCCTCGGTGTCGGTGAAGTAGGTGACGTCGCCGCCATCGGGACCGACGGTGACGGGCCGCGACGTTCGCCAGACATCCGGGTCCGGGAACCTCACCCGGCAATAGGTCGCATTCGGCAGAGCCTCGAGAGTGACGTCCGGTCCGACGGCTGTGTGAGCCAGACCTTCGCGATTCGCTCCACTGAAGCGGGAGCACTCCATCTCGATCGGGATGCTGCCGTCGCCGGCCGGATCGACGACGTACACCTGCAGCGGGACCGTGTCGACGCTCAACGTCACATTCTCCGCGTCGCCAGGGATGGTGCGTTCGAGGTCCATGCGGGTGTTGGATCCGCGAGCGCTGGCGCTGATCGATCCGGCGCCGACGGGTGCGCGCAACGAGAAGGCGCCGGTAGCGGTGTCGATATCCGTGGAGGCCAGCGATCCTTCGCTGTTGGTCACGCTCACCGTTCCCGAGTCGATCGCTCCGAAGGGGAAGTCGACCGTGCCAGACACAAGTCGGCTGGCGAGATCGAACGAGATCTCGTTCGGGACGGTGTCCCCAGGTTCCATGGAGAAATGCCGAAACCGGGATCGGACGCCGTCGTCACTCGTGGCCCCCACGCGACAGTCCGCCCAGTCGGTGATGGCCACATAGAGGGTGAGTGGGGTGCTCCCCGAGACGGTCCATGACGAGGAGACCTCAAGGACGTAGCCGTTGTCCGTGTAGCTGCCTTGCTCACAGGCGACGGTCGCGGAGCCTGAGACGGGCTGCTCGGCGCTTCCGCCCAGCGAGACCGTGAAGGACTCCATCGGCGCCTCGATCACCGGTGACCTGCCTGACTCGACCCAGAGTGAGGCAAGGAACTCCGCTCGGTTCGGAAATCCCTCTGGATCGCCCGGGAACGACAGATTGACCCGCGCGAGGTGCCAACCGGGGTCCGCTGCGAAGCGGAATTCACCGCTCGCGGAGAGCTGAGCGCCAACCCCCGTGGGCTCGATACCGAACTCGGTGTACTCCACCAGACTGATCGACCCGGAGTCGAGGGGGCCGCCGATCCAGGTCACCGTGCCGTCGACCGTGACGGGTCCGGCGGCGTGGGCGGGCGGTCCGAGCAGAAGGAGGCTCGAGCTGACGATCAGGATCAGGGCGATGAGTCTGTTCTTCATGGGGACCCCCGTGAGGCTCACGGGCGGGCGACCGCCGGCCCGTGCAACCCCTCCACAGAACGCCTGTGGCCGGTCCGTGGCCACCGCCCTATGTCCCGCGTGGTCCGGGACTTGTGTCGGCGCCCGTGTCCATCAGGGACAGATGTGGCCCGGAGCACCTGTAGTGGTGCTCTGCCACGTGTCATCAGTGGCCCGGAGGTCACGTGCTTGGCAGCGACGGGTCCGACGGACGTGCAGTTCGGCCGAGATCGGCACTGTTCCGGGCGCCAGGGGCCGAACTGCACGTCCGACGGTCCGCACCGGCGGGAGCACACCGCGGTCGAGGGCGGCAGAGGACCTCCGACGGCCAGCGGGCGGACTAGGTTGAGGCCGTGTCCGCGTTCCTCGACCTCCTCTACGCCGGGGCGGACGAGTCGGCGTTCGACCGGGTCGTGGCCGACGCCGTGCGCGACGGGGTGAGCGGGCAGGACCTCGCCGACCTGGAGCGCCAGCGCGACATGGCGGTGCGGCTGCGCGAGCAGATGGAGCGCCAGCGCAGCCGCGAGGCCGAGCTCACCGCGCTCTACGAGACCGCCAACGACCTCATCGCGATCCGCGACGTCGACGCCATCCTGGCCGCGATCGTGCGCCGTGCCCGGCAGCTGCTCGGCGCCGACATGACCTACCTGTCGTTGAACGACGAGGCCGAGGGAGCCTCCTTCATGAAGGTCACCGACGGGTCTGTGTCAGCGGAGTTCCGCAACCTCCGGCTGCCGCTGGGGACCGGGCTGCTGGGCCTGGTGGCGCAGACCGGCGCGCCATACCACACTGACGACTACCAGCACGACAGCCGCTTCGTGCACCGCGAGTACATCGACCACGCCGTCAACGACGAGGGGATCCGCGCGATCCTCGGCGTGCCGCTGCTGGTCGAGGGCACGGTCATCGGCGCCCTGCTGGCCACGCACCGGACCGTGCGCGCGTTCCCGCCGAGCGAGATCTCGCTGCTCACCTCCTTCGCTGCGCACGCCGCTGTCGCGCTCGAGAACGCCCGGCTCTTCGAGGCCACCCGGGCCGCCCTGGCGGAGCGCGACGAGACCAACCGACGGCTCGAGGCCCAGACCGCCGCCGTCAGCTCCGCCGCCGCCGCCCACGACCGGCTGACGTCGGTCCTCCTGCTCGGCGGGGAGGTCGCCGACGTCGCGGCCGCGCTCGGCGACGTGCTCGGTGGGCGGGTCAGCGTGTACGACGTCGACGGCCGGGTCGTTGCAGCCGGGACCGACGTCGACGGCCGGGTCGTCGCAGCCGGGAGCGACGGCGCGGGCGGGGAAGGCGGCGCGGGCGGGGAAGGCGGCGCGGGCGGGGAAGGCGGCGCGGGCGGGGAAGGTGGCGCGGGCGGGGAAGGTGGCGCGGGCGGGGAAGGCGGCGCGGGCGGGGAAGGCGGCGCGGGCGGGGACGGCGGCGCGGCCGGCGCGGGCGGTGCGGGCGGCGCGGCTCACGGGTCGGAGGACGTCGAAGCGTGGGAGCCCGGTCTGGCCGCGGCGGTCGAGGACGCCCGGGGCTCCGGGCGCGCCGTCGACGCCGGGCGTGGCGTCTGGGTGGCCGCCGCGCTGGCCGGTGCCGAGCACCTCGGGTCCGTCGTCATCCGCGACGTGCTGGCGCCGCTCGACCTCAGCGCCCGGCGCACGCTCGAGCGCGGCGCCATGGTGACGGCGCTGGTGCTGACCTTCAACCGGTCGGTGGCCGACGCCGAGGAACGGCTGCGCGGCGACCTGCTCACCGACCTGCTGGCGGGGGAGGAGGTCGACCGGGCCCGCCTGGCCGGCCTGGAGCGGCGCCACGAGGTCGACCTCGACCGGCCCCTCGCCGTCGTGCTCGCCGTGGTGGGCGCCGACCTGCCGGCCCGTCCCTCGCAGCGCCGCCGGGTGGCCGAGGCGGCGTCCCGGTTCGCCGCCGACCACGACGGGCTCGGCGGGGCGCACCAGGGCCGGGCGGTGGTCGTCGTACCGGACACCGACGACCGGCTCGCGCTCGCTCGCGACCTGCACGCCCGGCTCTCGGCGCTGGACCTCGGGACGGTCACCACCGCCGTGGCCGGTCCGGTCGCGGGCGCTGCTGCGGTGGCCGGCGCCCGTGCGGAGGCCGACGAGGTGCTGCGCACGCTGCTGACGCTCGGGCGGGCCGGCGAGACCGGCGACGCCGCCGGGCTCGGACTGGCGCGACTGGTCCTGGGCCACAACGGACCCGACGAGCTCGCCGACTTCGTGGCGGCGACGCTCGGACCCGTCCTGGAGTACGACGAGCGCCGGGGGACCGAGCTGCTCGCGACGCTGGAGGCGTGGTTCGCCGACGGCTGCTCACCCTCGGCGGCCGCCGCCCGCCTGCACGTGCACGCCAACACCGTCACCCAGCGGCTGGACCGCATCGGGTCGCTGCTCGGGGACCGCTGGCGGGACCCCGACCGCGCCCTCGAGCAGCAGCTCGCCCTCCAGGTCCACCGGCTGCGGCGCTGAATCGCGACATGTGTTCCCACCACACTCAGAAGGGGGGCGAGTGTGGGTCCGAACACATGGAAGGTGACGTCGACCATCCCTAATCTCGAGGGATGCCCGATTCCTCCCCTCTCCCTGCGCCGACGCCCGACGCCCTGACCGGCCGCACGGCGCTGGTCACCGGCGCCGCCAGCGGCATCGGCCGCGCGGTGGCCCACCGGCTGAGCGCCGCCGGCGCCCACGTCGTCGCCCTCGATCGCGACGAGGCCGGGGTGAAGGCGCTCGCCGCCGACCTCGGCTGCGACACCCTCGTGGCCGACCTCGCCGACCCGGCGGTCATCGACGACCTCTCGCTCGGCGAGGTCGACATCCTCGTCAACAACGCCGGCCTCCAGCACGTCGCCGCCGTGGAGGACTTCGACCCCGACCGGTTCCGGCTGATCCAGGCCGTGCTGCTCGAGGCGCCGTTCCGCTTCGCCCGCGCCGTGCTGCCCGGCATGTACGACCGGGGCTGGGGGCGGCTCGTCCACGTCACCTCCGTCCACGGGCACCGCGCGTCGGCCTACAAGGCCGGCTACGTCAGCGCCAAGCACGGCCTCGAGGGGCTGTCGAAGGTGATCGCGCTCGAGGCCGCCGGCCGGGGCGTCACCAGCAACACCGTCGCCCCCGGCTACGTGCGCACGCCGCTGGTCGAGGGCCAGATCGCCGACCAGGCGCGCTCGCACGGGCTGCCCGAGGAGGACGTCCTCGACCAGGTCCTGCTGGCCCGCACGCCCGTGAAGCGGCTCGTCGAGCCCGACGAGGTCGCGGCCGTCGTCGCGTTCCTCTGCGGCCCGGGCACCGACTCGATCACCGGCACCTCCCAGCTCATGGACGGCGGCTGGACCGCCGCCTGAGCCGGCCCGCGCTCGCCTTACCCCCCGCACGCACGCACGCCACCCACGCACGGCACCACCCCCTCACACCAGGAGATGCACATGAGCACCACCACCGGGGCGCACCAGCCCCCCGAGACCGAGACGTCAGGACCGGGCATCGTCAAGGTCGTCTTCGCGAGCCTCATCGGCACCGCTGTCGAGTGGTACGACTTCTTCCTCTACGGCTCGGCCGCCGCGCTCGTCTTCGGGCAGCTGTTCTTCCCCGAGGGCGACGAGGTCACCGGCACCCTGCTCGCCTTCGGCACCTACGCCCTCGGCTTCGTGGCGCGGCCCTTGGGAGGGGTCGTGTTCGGCCACTTCGGCGACCGGGTCGGCCGCAAGAAGATGCTCGTGACCTCGCTGCTCATGATGGGGGTCGCGACGTTCGCCATCGGCCTGCTGCCGACGTACGCCACCATCGGCATCGCCGCGCCGATCCTGCTGCTGGTCTGCCGGCTCGTGCAGGGCTTCGCCGTCGGCGGCGAGTGGGGCGGCGCGGTGCTCATGGCCGCCGAGCACGGCTCGGACGACAGGCGCGGCTTCTGGTCGTCGTGGCCGCAGGCCGGCGTCGCGCTCGGCAACCTCTTCGCGACCGGCGTGCTGTTCCTGCTCGCGCTGGTCCAGAGCGAGGAGACCTTCGAGGCCTGGGGCTGGCGCATCCCGTTCCTGCTGTCCGCGGTGCTCGTGATCATCGGCCTCTGGGTCCGACTGTCCATCGAGGAGTCGCCGGTCTTCAAGGAGGCGCACGCCCAGATCGAGGAGAAGAAGGACACCGCCCGTCACATCCCGATCGTCGAGGTCTTCAAGAAGTACCCCCGCGAGGTCTTCTCCGCCATGGGCATGCGGCTCGCGGAGAACACGTCGTACTACATCTTCACGATCATCGTCATCACGTTCGTCACGACGTACGACGACCAGGAGCGCGGGCCGATCCTGCAGGCGCTCCTCATCGGCTCGGTCGTGCACTTCATCTGGATCCCGATCGTCGGGCTGCTCTCGGACCGCATCGGCCGCAAGCCGCTCTACCTCGCCGGTGCCGTGGGCGTCGCGGTGTGGACGTTCGTGTTCTTCCCGCTCGTCGAGAGCGGCGAGCCGGGCAAGCTGACCCTCGCGGTCGTCGTCGGCCTGATGCTGCACGCGCTGATGTACTCCCCGCAGGCGGCGTTCTTCTCCGAGCTGTTCGGCACCTCGGTGCGCTACACCGGTGCGTCCGTCGGCTACCAGCTGGCCTCGATCCTGGCCGGTGCGATCGCGCCGATCGTGGCGCTGGAGCTGCTCGGCTCGGTCGAGGAGTCCAACACCACCGCGGTCGGCATCTACGTCACCGTGACGTCGGTGCTGACGATCATCGCCGTGCTGGCCGCCAAGGAGACCCGCAACTCCTCGCTGCGCCACGACCGGGTGCTGGAGCACTCCGACCGCTGAGGGCGGTTTCCCACGGTATGCAGACGAATTGACACTCCCCATGGGCCACAACCCATGGGGAGCGTCAGTTTTCCTGCATACCGTGGGAAACCGGGGCCGGTCCCGGTCCCGGTCAGACCGTGGCGGGCGTCTTCGCCTCGCTCTGCGTCGGCACGGCGACCGGGGCCGCCACGGCGTCGGTGACGGTCTCGGCGCGCTCGTCGAACGAGCCGTGGTCGTCGAGCATCGTGGTCTCGTCGAACGGGTTGCGGCCCGAGAGGACCTCGCGAATCCGGTCCTTGTCGAGGCTGTCGGTCCACGAGCCGATGACCACGGTGGCGACGGCGTTGCCGGCGAAGTTGGTGACCGCGCGGGCCTCGCTCATGAAGCGGTCGATGCCGACGATGAGGCCGACGCCGTCGACCAGGTCGGGCCGGTGGCTGGCGAGGCCGCCGGCCAGGGTGGCCAGGCCGGCGCCGGTGACGCCGGCGGCGCCCTTGGAGGCGATGATCATGAAGACCAGCAGGGAGACCTGCTCACCGATGCTCAGCGGGTCGCCCATCGCGGAGGCGATGAACAGCGACGCCATCGTCAGGTAGATCGCGGTGCCGTCGAGGTTGAACGAGTAGCCGGTCGGGACCACGACGCCGACGGTGCTCTTCTCGACGCCGGCGTGCTCCATCTTGGCGATCAGGCGGGGCAGGGCCGACTCGGAGGACGAGGTCGAGACGATCAGCAGGAACTCACGCCCCAGGTAGCGCAGCAGCGAGAAGATGTTGATGCCGGTGGTGACCTTGAGGACCGCGGCGAGGACGCCGAAGACGAAGACTGCGCAGGTCAGGTAGAAGGCCAGCATGATCACGGCCAGGCTCTTCAGGGCGTCCATGCCGGTCTCGCCGACGACGGCCGCGATGGCGGCGAAGGCGCCGACCGGGGCGAGCCACATGATCATGACGAGCACGCGGAAGACGACGCGCTGGATGTGCTCGACGCCGCGCAGGACCGGCTTGCCGGCCGCGCCCATCGCCTGGACCGCGAAGCCGACGAGCAGCGCGACGAGCAGCGTCTGCAGGACCGAGCCCTCGGTCAGCGACGACAGCATCGAGGTCGGGATGATGCCGAGCAGGAACTCGGTGGTGGTCTGGTGCTCGGCCACCGCGCCGGCGCCGGCCGCCGCGACCTCGCCGTTGATGTTCAGGCCCTCACCGGGGTGGATCAGGTTGCCGACCACGAGGCCGATGACGAGCGCGAAGGTCGACATCGTCACGAAGTAGCCCAGCGCCAGCCCGCCGACCTTGCCGACCTTGGCCGCGCTGGCCACCGAGCCGACGCCGAGCACGATGGTGCAGAAGATGATCGGGCTGATCATCATCTTGATCAGCGCCACGAACGCCGTACCGATCGGCTTGAGCGCCACCCCGAGGTCGGGGGCGGCGAAGCCGACCGCGATGCCGAGGGCGACGGCGACGATGACCGCGATGTAGAGGTAGTGGGTGCGGTCGCGCTTCGGCGCACCGGAGGCGGGTCGCGCGGTCGGCGACGGCCGGGACAATGAGCTGGACACGGGAACCTCCGGGGTTCGGGGTGGTGGTCTGACTGGTTCACTGTCGGGCAGGCTGTGACCCGGGTCACCCTTGTGTTCGTTGAGTTCATGACGGGCGTCACAACGGCCGTACGTCGAGGCAGGCGGGAGCCCGGCGCGGAGGAGCGGAGGAGCGCGTGGAAGGTCGGCGTACGGCGCCGCGCTCGTCGGTCGCGCGCCAGGTGTTCACGCTCCAGCTCGTGGTCGTGGGCGCGCTCGTCGTGATCGCGACGGCGCTGGCGTACGTCGACGCGCGCGCCTCGCTGCTCTCCGACGCCCGCACCCGCGCCGTCGACATCGCCCAGACCGTGGCGGACTCGCCCGCCGTCGTGCGTGCCCTGCGGACCCCCGACCCGATGACGCGGATCCAGCCCTTCGCCGAGCAGGTCCGTCGCGACACCGGCACCGACTTCGTCGTGGTGATGGGCCTGGACCGCACGCGCTACTCGCACCCCAACCCCGCGCTGCTGGGCAAGCCGTTCATCGGCGACCTCGGGGGCGCGCCCGACGGCGAGGTCTTCACCCAGGAGGCGACCGGGACGCTCGGGCCGTCGATGCGCTCGGTGGTGCCGGTGGTCGACGACGACCGCGTGGTGGCGCTGGTCTCGGTCGGCATCACGCTCGACAAGGTCTCCGAGGCCGTGTGGGAGCGCGTGGCGCGGCTCGCCGTCGTGGCGGTCGGCCTGCTGGCGCTGGGGACCGCGGGCGCGTGGCTGATCAACCGGCGGCTGCGGCGGCAGACGCACGGGATGGGTGAGCAGGAGATCACCCGGATGTACGAGTTCTACGACGCGATGCTGCACGCCGTCCGCGAGGGGCTCGTGCTGCTCGACACCGACGGCCGGCTGCAGCTGGCGAACGACGAGGCGGTGCGGCTGCTCGGGCTCCCCGCCGACTGGCGCGACCGGACGCCGGCCGAGCTGGGGGTGCCGGCCTCGCTCGCCGGGGTGCTCGGCGACGGCCGTGAGCGCGACGACGAGATCCACCTGGTCGACGACCGCGTGCTGCTCGTCAGCCAGGGGCCGGCGACCTGGGACGGTCGTGTCCTGGGGTCGGTGGTCACGCTGCGCGACCACACCGAGCTGACGGAGGTGTCGGGGCGGCTCGACACCGTGCAGCAGCTGACGGACACGCTGCGGGCGCAGACCCACGAGGCGGCCAACCAGCTGCACACCGTGGTGTCGCTCATCGAGCTCGGCCGGCCCGAGGAGGCTGTCGGCTTCGCGACGTCTCAGGCGCGGGCGGCCCAGGGTCTGGCCGACCGCGTGCACGGGGTCGGGGAGGAGCCGGTGCTCGCGGCGATCCTGCTCGGCAAGACCGGTGTCGCGTCCGAGCGCGGGGTCGAGCTCAGCATCGCGGAGGGGTCGGCGGTCGAAGGGCTGCCGTTGGAGGCAGGAGAAATTGTCACGGTGGTAGGAAACCTGTTGGACAACGCGTTCGACGCGGTGGCGGAGCAGCCGGAGCGGCGCGTGGTGCTGCGGATCGAGGCCGACGCGCGGTGGTTCGCCCTCGACGTGTCGGACAACGGTCCGGGGCTCGACGCCGAGGCCGCCGAGCGGGCCTTCGAGCGGGGCTGGTCGACCAAGCCCGGCGAGTCGGGGGTGGGCCGCGGGCTCGGCCTGGCCCTGGTGGCCCAGGTGGTGCGGCGCCACGGCGGGACCATCGAGGCCGGCCGCTCGTCGATGGGCGGCGCGGTGTTCTCGGTCCGCATCGGGGACGAGCCGTGAGCGGGGGACCCGGCAGCGAGCCGCGCGGGATCGGCGTACTCGTGGTGGAGGACGAGGAGATCGCCGCCTCCGCGCACGCGGCGTTCGTCGAGCGGGTTCCGGGCTTCCGCCTCGTCGGGGTGGCGCGCTCGTGCGCCGACGCCCGCCGGATCCTTCGGCGCGAGCCGGCCGACCTGCTGCTGCTCGACATGCACCTGCCCGACGGGCACGGCCTCGACCTGCTCGCGCAGCTGCGCCTCGACGGCCACCTCAGCGACGCCATCGCCGTGACCTCCGTGCGCGAGCTCGAGGTGGTGCGCCGCGCGGTGTCGCAGGGCGTCGTGCTCTACCTGCTCAAGCCGTTCACGTTCGCGGGGCTGCGCGCCAAGCTCGAGCAGTACGCCGACTACCGCTCGCGCCTGCGGACGACGAGCACCGACGTGGTGCAGGGAGAGATCGACCAGCTGCTCGGGGCGCTGCGCACCGCTGACGGCGGAGCCGGGCTGCCCAAGGGCATGTCGCCGGAGACGCTGGGACTGGTGACCGAGCGGCTGCGCTCCGCTGGTGCCGCGATGTCGGCGAGCGAGGTGGCCGAGGAGTGCGGGGTGTCGCGGGTGACCGCGCGCCGCTACCTCGAGCACCTCGAGGAGACGCGGGTGGTCGAGCGACGTCCCCGGTACGGCGGCGGTGGCCGCCCGGAGGTGGAGTACCGCTGGCTCTCGCGTTGAGCGTGGGGGACCCGTCGGTTTCCCAAGGTATGTCGGCAAACTGGCGCTCCCCATGGCGTCGGGAGCATGGGGAGTGCCAGGTTGCCGTGGGGAGCAGCGTGATCCGCGGCGTACGCCCGCCCGCGGCTAGCGGTCCGCGACCGCCTTCTCGGCCTCGGAGTGGTCGTCGAGCATGGTCTGCTCGTCGAAGGGGTCCTGGCCGTCGAGGACCCGCTGCAGCCGGTCCTTGTCGTAGGAGTCGGTCCAGTGGCCCACCAGGATCGTGGCGACCGAGTTGCCGGCGAAGTTGGTCAGCGCGCGGGCCTCGGACATGAAGCGGTCGATGCCGACGATGAGACCGACGCCCTCGACCATCTCCGGGCGGTGGCTGGCGAGGCCGCCGGCGAGGGTGGCGAGGCCGGCGCCGCTGACGCCGGCGGCGCCTTTCGAGGCGATGATCATGAACAGCAGCAGGGAGATCTGCTCACCGATGCTCAGCGGGTCGCCGAGCGCCTCGGCGATGAAGAGCGACGCCATCGTCAGGTAGATCGCGGTGCCGTCGAGGTTGAACGAGTAGCCGGTCGGGACCACCACGCCGACCGTCGTCTGCTCGACGCCGGCGTGCTCCATCTTGGCGATGAGGCGGGGGAGCGCGGACTCCGAGGAGGACGTCGAGAGGATCAGCAGGAACTCGCGGCCGAGGTACTTGAACAGCGACCAGATGTTGATGCCCGTGACGACCTTGAGGATCGCGCCGAGGACGCCGAAGACGAACACCGCGCACGTCAGGTAGAAGGCGAGCATGACCATCGCCAACGACTGCAGGGCGTCCCAGCCGGTCTCCCCGACGACCGCGGCGATGGCGCCGAACGCGCCGATCGGGGCGGTCCACATGATCATCGACAAGATCCGGAAGATGACCCGCTGGAGGTGCTCGATGGTCACCAGCACCGGCCGGGCGGCCCTGCCCATCGTCTGCAGGGCGAAGCCGAAGAGCAGCGCCACGAGCAGGGTCTGGAGGACCTCGCCGTCGGTCAGCGCGGAGAAGAGCGAGGTCGGGATGATGCCGAGGATGAAGTCGGTGGTCGACTCCTTCTCCGCGACCTGGGCCGCGCCGGCCGCCGCCGACTCTTCGGTCAGGTTGATGCCGTCACCGGGCTGGATGATGTTGCCGACCACGAGGCCGATGGCGAGGGCGAACGTGGACATGGTGAGGAAGTAGGCGAGCGCCAGGCCACCGACCTTGCCGACCTTGGCCGCGCTGGCGACCGAGCCGACGCCCAGGACGATGGTGCAGAAGATGATCGGGCTGATCATCATCTTGATGAGCCCGATGAACGCGTCGGCCAGCGGCTGCAGCTTCACCGCGAAGTCGGGGAAGAGGAAGCCCACGGCGATGCCGAGGACCACGGCGATGATGACGCCGATGTAGAGCCAGTGCGTCTTGTCCCGCTTCTTCGGGGCGCCGCTGGACCCGCGGGAGGGATCCGGGTTCGTGGGGTCGTCCTGCGAGGTGCTCATGCCATGCCTCCGGGGCCACGCCGCGCCCCCGTGGGCCACAGCCGTTGATGTCCGTTGCCCCGTCGTCGTCGCCGCGAAACCCGCGCGGCTCGTCGTACGGCTCGTAGCGTGGCTGCATGGACACCCTCACCGACCTGCTGCGCGAGGCCGCGGTGGTGGTCGGCTTCACCGGCGCCGGCGTGTCCACCGAGTCCGGCATCCCGGACTTCCGCTCGCCGGGCGGGGTGTGGACGCGCTACGACCCGCGGAGCTTCGAGCTCGACCGGTACGTCGCGGACGCGTCGGTCCGGCGCGAGTCCTGGCAGATGCGGCGTGAGTTCTTCGCGACCTCGGTGGCGCCCAACCCGGCCCACCGGGCCTTCGCCGCGCTCGAGGGCGCCGGCCGCTCACCCGGCGTGATCACCCAGAACATCGACGGCCTCCACCAGGAGGCGGGGTCACGGCGGGTCGTGGAGCTGCACGGGACGGCGCGCGAGGTCATGTGCCTGGGGGAGCGGCCCGTCGGTGCTCCGGACGGGTGCGGCTGGCGGTCGCCGTACACGTGGGCCTTCGAGCGGCTCGACGCCGGGGAGGACGACCCGCGGTGCCCGCGGTGCGGCGGGCTGGTGAAGTCGGCGACGGTGTCGTTCGGGCAGCAGCTGTTCCCCGGCGTGGTCGAGGAGGCGGTCGGGCTCGTGGAGCGGGCCGATCTCCTGGTGGTGGCGGGGTCGTCGCTGCAGGTCTACCCGGCTGCCGCGCTGCCGCTGCACGCGCTGGACCACGGGGCCAGGCTCGTGATCGTCAACGACGAGGAGACGCCGTTCGACGACGTCGCGGACCTCGTGGTGCGCGGCCGCGCGGGCGAGGTCCTCGGTCCGGCCGTGACCGCCGCGCTGTCCTGATCCGCTCGGAGGGGGCCGACGGACGTGCAGTTCGCGGTTCCTGGCCCCGCAGCCGGCCGATCTGTGCTGAGCTGCACGTCCGTCGGCCCCCTGTGGAGAGCGAACCCGCCGCCGCAGCGAAACTGTGACGCTGTCCCCGTGCACCCGGTGGAAGCCCTCACCCGACTCGGCGGCACCGCCGAGCGGTCGGTCCTGCTGCGGGTGACCTCACGCAAGCAGCTCGAGCGGGCGCTCGGCCGGGGCGAGATCCAGCGGGTCGGGAGGGGCCGCTACGCCTTGCCGACGGCCATGGTGGGGCTGAAGGTAGCTCGGCGACTGACTGGTGCGGCGTCCCACCGCAGTGCGGCGGCCGCGCACGGATGGCGTCTCGCTCATCAGCCGGATCGGCCCGAGGTCGTGGTGCCGCGGAATCGGAAGGTGCCGCCTCCTCGGCAGGTCGGGGTCGAGCTCAGGTGGCGTCCGTTGTCACGCGACGAGCGGGCCTCGGCGCTCACCGAGCCGTACCGCACGGTGCTCGACTGCGCGCGCGACCTCCCCTTTCCCGAGGCGCTCGCGATCGCGGACTCGGCGCTCCGGGCCGGGGCCGTCGACGCCGAGGTCCTCGAGGAGCGCGCTCTCTTCCTGCCCCGCACCGGAAGGACTCGGGCGTTGACGGTGGTGTGCGCGGCCACCCCGCTCGCGGCGAACCCTTTCGAGTCAGTGCTCCGGGCCCTGGCGTCGCAAGTGACCCGGGCTTCACGTGACTCCCCAGGTGCTGCTGCAGGACCGAGGGTTCCTCGGGCGGCCTGACCTCGTCGACGTCGAGCGCCGTCTGGTCCTCGAGGCGGACTCCTGGGAGTTTCATGCCAGCAAGGAGGGATTCCGGCGCGACTGCGAGCGCTACAACGCCTTGGTGCTGCGGGGCTGGACAGTCCTGCGCTTCACATGGTGGCAGGTGATGCATCGGCCGGACTATGTGCTCGCGGCGCTCCGTGCCGTCGTGGAGGGGTCCGACGGACGTGCAGTTCGGGCGCCCGAACTGCTTTGGACGGCCTGATCAGCCCAACTGCACGTACGTCGGCCCCGGGGCCGGGAGCCTGGTCCGTCAGGCCAGGGCGCGGTCGAGCGCGGCCTGCACGTGCACGGTGGTGCAGGGGAAGACCGGCAGGTCGGAGTCGGCCTGCTTGATCAGCGCCTCGAGCTCGGTGCAGCCGAGGATCACGCCCTCGGCTCCCTGGTCCCAGAGCCGGCCGATGAGGTCGACGACCGTGCGGCGGGACGGGTCGAGGACCTTCCCGTGCACGAGCTCGTCGTAGATGATCCGGTCGAGCGTCGCGTGGTCCTCCTCGGCGGGGGTGACCACGGAGATGCCGTGCGTCTCGAGCCGGTCGGTGAAGAAGCGACGACCCATGGCGAACGCCGTGCCGAGGAAGGCGACCTTCTGCAGCTCCGCGGCCGCGACGGCGTCGGCGACGACGTCGGCGAGGTGCAGCATCGGCACACCGAGGCCGGCGGAGACCTGCTCCGCCACGCGGTGGAAGGACGTCGTGCACAGCAGCACGAGGTCGGCGCCGGCGGCCTCGACCCCCGAGGCAGCGGCGCCGAGGATCGCGGCGACCTCGTCCCAGCGCTCCTCGCGCTGGAGCCTGGTCAGCTCGTCGAACTCGACCGACGCCATCACCGTCCGTGCCGAGTGCAGGCCTCCCAGGCGTTGCTCGACGCCCTGGTTGAGCAGGCGGTAGTACTCGGCTGAGCTCTCCCAGCTCATGCCTCCGACGAGTCCGATGGTCAGCACGCGCAGAAGTCTGGCACGTCGGGACCTTCGGGGTCTTCCGGTCCCCTCAGCCCGAGGTCGACCATGAGGCATGGACGAGCTCCCCGAGGCCGTCGCGCTCACCCCCACCTCCTTCCGGACCGACCACCGGACGGCGGACGCAGAGGCGGAGCTGGCCTCGCTCGTCTTCGTCCTCGACCTGCAGGCCGCGAACCCGGCGGTACGCCGGCTGCGGGCCTGGGCGCGTGACGAGCTGGCCGCGCGGCCGGGTGACACCGCGGTCGACGTCGGGGCGGGCACGGGCGAGGAGGTGCAGGCGCTGGCGTCCCTGGTCTGGCCGACGGGTCGCGCCGTCGGGGTCGAGCCGCACGCCGGTCTGCGCGCGGAGGCGCAGCGGCGCGCGGCCGGGACCTCAGCGACGTACGTCGACGGAGACGCGCGGGCGCTGCCGTTCGAGGACGGCAGCGTGGACGTGCTGCGGTGCGAGCGGGTCTGGCAGCACCTCGTCGACCCGCAGGAGGCGGCCGACGAGGTGGCGCGCGTGCTCGCTCCCGGAGGACGCGTGGCCGTGCTGGACACCGACTGGTCGACGGTGGTGGGCCGCGCCGGCGACCCGGACGTGCAGCGGCGGCTCAACGAGAGCACGTGGCGGCGGATGGCGAACCCGTTCGCGGGGCGGCACCTGCGGGCGCAGCTGCAGCGGGCGGGGCTGACGGTGCGCGCCGACATCGGCTCGTCGGCCCTGGTGATGCCCGACGAGGTGATGGCCAGCCCGATGATGGTCGACCTCGACCTGCGCCTCGGCGTCGAGGAGGGCGTGGTGTCGCAGGACGAGGCGGACGCCTACCGGCAGGCGGTCGTCGAAGCCGCACAGCGCGGTGAGGGGTTCATGGCGGTGACGATGTTCGCCGTCGTGGGCGACAAGCCTGGATCTGGTTGACCAGCGCGGAGCGTGCCGCGGCGGGCGCAAGTGACGTCTCGGTGCGGCACAGGTGACGTTTCGGCGCGACCGGAGTGACGCTTCGGCGGGGCAGGAGTGACGCTTCGGCGGGGCAGGAGTGACGCTTCGGCGGGGCAGGAGTGACGCTTCGGCGGATGTAGTGGTCTGACCAGTTGACCAGCGGACGAGTGTCGGGGCAGGATGACGGACATGAACCTGCAGCCCGTACGCCGCCACACGGTGGCCGACGACGTCTTCGAGCAGCTGGTCGCCGAGGTCAGCGGCCTGGCGCCCGGCGAGTCCCTGCCCAGCGAGCGACGCCTCACCGAGGTCCTCGGGGTCAGCCGCCCCGTCGTCCGGGAGGCGCTCCAGCGGCTCTCCCACGCGGGTCTCGTCGAGGTGCGCCAGGGCGACGCGACGACCGTGCGCGACTTCCGCCGCGACGGCGGGCTCGACCTGCTGGCCCGGCTGCTCGTGCCGGCCCGCGGGCTCGACGTCGCGGTCGCCCGCAGCATCGTCGAGGCCCGCCACCTCGTCGGCCCCACGGTCGCCGAGCTCGCGGCGAGCCGCCCCGACATCGACGACGCCGCCGTACGCCTGACGCAGCTGGCGGCCGCCCTGCGCGCGACCACGGACCCCGTCACGCGCCAGCGGCTGGCGCTGGAGTTCTGGGACGTCGTCATCGACGCCGCCGACTCCCTCGTCTTCCGGCTGATGTTCAACAGCCTGCGCGCGGCCTACGAGCCGATGCTCGACGCGCTGGCGTCGCTGATCGACGGCGCCGACCAGCCCGAGCGGTACGACGCCCTGGCCGCGGCCCTCGCCGACCGCGACCCCGCCCGGGCCCGGGCAGCCGCCGAGGACCTCCTCGGGCCGGCCACGACGGCGCTGCTGAGCGCCCTCGACGACCTGGACGCCCCCGGCCCCGGAGCCCCAGCGCCCGCCGGCGCAGACCGGGACGGGCAGGAGGACGCATGACCACCGTGCTGCCCCGCGCCCAGCGCGGCCTGTCGCTCGGCGATGCGGCCCGGGAGTTCGCCCGGCACCCGTCGCCGTGGATGCTCGGCGGTCTGCTCGTCGCCGCCGCGGCCGCCCGCCTCCTGCTGGAGGACTGGAGGCTCAGCGACCTGCTCGCTCCGGCCGCCTTCCTCGCGCTGTTCCCGGTCGTCGAGTGGCTGGTCCACGTCTTCGTGCTGCACTGGCGCCCCCGCCGGCTCGGCCCGGTCACCCTCGACACCCAGCTCGCGCGCAAGCACCGCGAGCACCACGCCTCGCCGCGCGACGTACCGCTGGTGTTCATCCCGTGGCAGACCCTGGCCGGGCTGGTCGTCGTCGTACCGGCCCTGGCGCTGCTCGCCTTCCCGCGTCCGCACCAGGCGCTGGCCTTCGTGGTGACCGTCGCAGTGGTCGGGCTCGTCTACGAGTGGGTCCACTACCTGGTGCACAGCGACTACCGGCCGCGGAGCCGCGCCTACCGCGCGGTCCACCGCCACCACCGGCTGCACCACTTCAAGAACGAGAACTACTGGCTGACGGTCACCTCGGCCCACACCGCGGACCGGATCTTCGGCACCGACCCCGACCCGGCCGACGTCCCCACCTCGGCCACCGCCAAGGACCTGCACGGCCTGCAGGGAACTGGTCACTGACCGCAGCCGGCACGCGTGGCCGCCTGCACGCGGTGACCGGAAATCCGGGTCGGCTGCGGGGAGCGACCAGGAGCCGGCCGGGCGACGTGGGAGCGGTCACGTTGGCGTAGGTAAGGCTTACCTAATACTCTTCGTCGGTGACTGCCGCCGTCGAGACCCGACCGTTCTGGGACCTGTCCCGGCACGCCGCGGGCACGGCGCTGGTCGTCGATGGGGACGAGGTCGGCTACGACGACCTCGCCGACCGGGTGACCCGGCTCGCCGCGCGCCTGGGGGGGACGCGGCGGCTCGTGCTGCTCGAGGCGGCCAACGACCTCGACACCGTCGTCGGCTACCTGGCCTGCCTCGTCGGGCACCATCCGGTCCTGGTCACCGCCCCGGGCCCGGCTGCTTCCGCCGCCTGCGCGGCGTACGACCCCGACGTCGTCCTGGCCGGCGACGCGCTCGCCGAGGAACGCGCCGGCACGCGCCACGACCTGCACCCCGACCTCGCCGTCCTGCTGTCGACCTCCGGGTCGACCGGCTCGCCCAAGCTCGTCCGCCTCTCCCGTGACGCCGTGGCCGCCAACGCCCGTGCCATCGCCGAGGCGCTCGCGATCCGACCTGACGACGTCGCGGCGGCAGCGCTGCCGCTGCACTACTGCTACGGGCTGTCGGTGCTCACCAGCCACCTCCAGGTCGGCGCCTCGGTGCTGCTGACCTCGGCCTCGGTGGTCGACCCCGACTTCTGGCGCGAGGCGCGCCGCCACCGCGTCAGCACCGTCCCGGGCGTGCCCCACACCTTCGACCTGCTCGACCGCGCCGGCTTCGCCGACCTCGACCTGCCCTCCCTGCGCTACCTGACCTGCGCCGGCGGCCGGCTGCCCGCGACGACCGCGACCCGGTACGCCGAGCTCGGGCTGCGTCGCGGCTTCGACCTCTTCCTCATGTACGGCGCCACCGAGGCGACCGCGCGGATGGCCGTGCTGCCCCCGGACCGGGTCCTCACGGGCCCGACCCTCCTGGGCGACCCGGTGCCGGGTGGCTCGTTCGCGGTCCGACCCGTCGCCGGTCTCCCGGTCGGGCAGAGCGGTCTGGGTGCGCCGGACGTCGACGGCGAGCCGGTGGGTGAGCTGGTGTTCCGCGGGGAGAACGTGATGCTGGGCTACGCCGAGACCCCGGCCGACCTTGCTCGGGGCCGCGAGGTCGACGAGCTGCGTACCGGAGACCTCGTGCGCCGTACGCCGGACGGGCTCGAGGTCGTGGGGCGGCTGGGCCGGATCGCCAAGGTCTTCGGGCTGCGGATCGACCTCGACCGCGTCGAGGCTCGCCTCCGGGCGGCCGGGATCGTCGGCTACGCCGCCGACGCCGGCGACCGCGTCGTCGTCGCGGTCGACCGCTCCGCCCGCCCGCTCTCCGATGCCGACCTCGAGCGCGTGCGCGACGCCGCCGAGGGTGCCGGCGTGCCGCGGGCCGGCTGCCTGGTCGTCGAGCTCGACAGCGTCCCGCGGCGCGGCAACGGCAAGGTCGACCACGCCGCGATCGCAGCTGCAGGGCACCGCGCCCGCGCCGACGCGGTTGCCGGTGTGCACGCGACCCCTGGCCGCGACGCGGCTGTGCCCGACGCGCCCGCGCAGGCGGGACCCCGTCCCGACGCGGCTGTCTCCGACGCACGTGCGCTGGCAGGACCCGGTCCCGACACGACGCCTCGCGCGGGTCGGCACGCTGCCGCGACTGCCGGCACCGGTCCCGACGTTGCGGCCCGGGTCGGGGAGGTCCTGGCGGCCGTTGGCCGAGGACCGCTGCGCCCGGAGGACACGTTCGTGTCCAGAGGCGGCGACTCGCTGTCCTACGTCGAGACGTCCCTGCGGCTGGAGCGGGTCCTGGGCCACCTTCCGGTGCGCTGGCACCTCCTGACCGCCGCCGAGCTGGCAGGACGCGCAGCCGGACGCACGGTCGAACGGGCAGCTCTGCCCGGATCCGCGCCGCACGGACCCGGGGGAGCGAGAGCTGCCCGTCCGGACGGTCGCACCGGCGCAACAAGCGCGCGCCGAGGCGACCCCGCGACCCGGCGCACGCGCTCGGTCGAGACCAACGTGCTGCTGCGCGCCCTCGCGATCGTGCTGATCGTGGGGTCGCACTCGAACCTCTTCATGGTCCTCGGCGGCGCGCACGTGCTCGTCGGGCTCGCCGGCTTCAACCTCGCCCGCTTCCACCTCGTCGACCGCGAGCGGGTCGACCGCGTCCGGAGCATGCTGACGAGCGTCGCCCGCGTCGCCGTACCGACCGTGCTGTGGCTGACGTTCGCCGCCGCCACGTCGGCGAAGTACGACTGGCGCAACGTCGTCCTCCTCAACGGCGTCCTCGGCACCCGCGAGTGGAGCGAGGCCTGGCACTACTGGTTCGTCGAGGCGCTGGTGTGGACGCTGCTCGCCGTCGTGGCGCTGCTGGCGGTCCCGGCGGTGCACCGGCTCGAGCGCCGCGCGCCGTTCTGGTTCCCGGTCGGGCTGGTCGTCCTCGCGCTGCCCGCACGCTACGACGTCGGGCGCCTCCTCGACGGCGACTACATCCACCGGGGCCACGTGATCTTCTGGCTCTTCGCGCTCGGCTGGGCGACCGCCCAGGCCCGCCGCCCGCTCCACCGCGTCGTCGTGTCGGTGCTCGCCCTGGCCACCGTGCCGGGGTTCTTCGAGGGCGACCTCGCCCGCGAGGCGGTCGTGGTCGCGGGCCTGCTCCTCCTGGTGTGGGTGCCGTCCCTGCGGGTCCCCGCGGCCGTGGCGCGGCTGGCCGGCACGCTCGCCGGCGCGTCGCTGTACATCTACCTCTGTCACTGGCAGATCTACCCCGCCTACGAGTTCAGCCTCCCGTGGCTGGCCACCGGCCTCTCGCTCCTCGCCGGGGTCGTCTTCTGGCGCGTCACCGTCGCGGCGACGCCGTACGTCGAGCGCGGGCTGGCCCGGGCGGGCCACCGGCTCGGAGTGACCCGGGTCACACCGGAGGTCGTGGAGGAAATAGCGCACGCCCGGCCGCGGTTCAGTCCGCGGAGGTGTCTGACCCGTGATGCAACGTCCGCCCGTGAGGCCCGAGTCGTCGGCTGAGCCGCTCGACCTCTCCGTCGCGCGCTCACCGCGCCGGGTGGCGATGATCAGCCTGCACACCTCGCCGCTCGACCAGCCCGGCGTCGGCGACGCCGGCGGCATGAACGTCTACGTCCTCGAGCTGTCGCGCCGGCTGGCCGAGCGCAACCTCGAGGTCGAGGTGTACACGCGTGCCACGTCCTCCACGATGGACCCGGTCGTCGAGGCCGCTCCCGGGGTCCGCGTGCACCACGTCGCCGCCGGGCCCTACGAGGGGCTCGGCAAGGAGGAGCTCCCGGCCCAGCTGTGCGTGTTCGCCCGGCACCTGCTGCGGGCGGAGGCGGGGCACGAGCAGGGGTGGTTCGACCTGATCCACAGCCACTACTGGCTCTCGGGCCAGGTCGGCGCGCTCGTGCGCGACCGGTGGTCGGTGCCGCTGGTCCACACCATGCACACCATGGCCAAGGTCAAGAACGCGCTGCTGGCCGAGGGCGACACCCCCGAGCCGACCGCCCGCCTGCTCGGCGAGGACCAGGTGGTCGAGGCCGCCGACATGCTCATCGCGAACACCGGGCTCGAGGCCCAGCAGCTGATCGACCTCTACGCCGCCGACCCCGCCCGTGTCGAGGTCGTCCACCCCGGCGTCGACCTCGGGATGTTCGTGCCCCGCCCGCAGCGCGACGCCCGCGCCCGGCTCGGTCTGCCCGCCGACGCGATCGTGCCCCTCTTCGTCGGCCGGTTGCAGCCGCTCAAGGCCCCCGACGTGCTGCTGCGCGCCGTCGCCCTGCTCGTGCGCGACGACCCCGCGCTGCGCTCGCGCCTGGTCGTGCCGGTCGTCGGTGGCCCGTCGGGCTCCGGCCTCGAGCACCCGACCGCGCTGGCCGACCTGGCCGGCGAGCTGGGCATCGGTGACCTGGTCCGCTTCGTGCCGCCGGTCGGGCGGGCCGAGCTCGTCGACTGGTACGCCGCGGCCACGGTCGTGTGCGTGCCGTCCTACAACGAGTCCTTCGGGCTGGTGGCCATCGAGGCGTCCGCCGTCGGGACGCCCGTGGTGGCGGCCGCGGTGGGCGGGCTGACGACCGCCGTACGAGACGGCGAGACGGGCCTGCTCGTCGACGGTCACGACCCCGCCGACTACGCCGCGGCCCTGCGGCGGCTGGTGAGCGACACGGCGTACCGTGAGCGACTGGCGAGCGCCGCGGCTCTGCACGCGCGCGACTTCGCCTGGGAGCGCACGGCCGAGCGCACGCTCGAGGTCTACCGGAAGGCGGCACACGCGATGAGGCACGACCTGCAGGACGTCGTCCGTGCCTGAGGCGGGAGAGCCGGGCCACCCGGGGCGCGAGGACCTGCGTGAGCAGGCGGTCGCGACCGTGCGCGCCGTGCTGGCCGACAACGAGCTCGAGCACACCGAGGTCTCGCCCGGCGTCTTCAGCGTGACGCTGCCGGGGGAGAAGAAGCTGCAGACGCCGTGCCGCCTCGACGTCGGGCCGCACGCGCTCGGCGTACACGCGTTCGTCGCGCGGCACCCCGATGAGAACCACGCGCGCGTCTACCGGTGGATGCTGGAGCGCAACCTGAAGCTGTACGGCGTCGCGTTCGCCGTCGACCACCACGGCGACATCTACCTCGACGGCCGGCTGCCGCTGTCGTCGGTGACCCCCGAGGAGCTCGACCGGCTGCTCGGCGCGGTGCTGAGCTACGCCGACGAGTCGTTCAACACGCTCCTCGAGCTCGGCTTCGGCAGCTCGATCCGCAAGGAGTGGGAGTGGCGCATCTCGCGGGGCGAGTCGACCCGCAACCTCGACGCCTTCCGGGGCTGGCTGGAAGCCACCGGCACCCCGACGGAGCAGTAGGGGGTCGTCGGTTTCACTGGGTACCTAGTGAAACCGGCGCTTCCCGCACGAAACTTCGTTCGGGAAGCGCCAAATTCACTAGGTACCTAGTGAAACCGACAGCCCGCACCCTCAGGCGTCGAACTTGTAGCCCAGCCCCCGGACGGTGACGAGGTGGACGGGGTTGGCCGGGTCGGGCTCGATCTTGGCGCGCAGGCGCTTGACGTGGACGTCGAGGGTCTTGGTGTCGCCCACGTAGTCGGAGCCCCAGACCCGGTCGATGAGCTGACCGCGCGTCAGGACCCGGCCGGGGTTGCGCAGCAGCATCTCGAGCAGCTCGAACTCCTTGAGCGGCAGCGGGGTGTCGGCGCCGTTGACCGACACCAGGTGGCGCTCGACGTCCATCCGGACCGGTCCGGCCTCCAGCGCGGCTGGAGCCGCCTCGACCTCGTTGCCGCGCCGCAGCACGGCCCGGATCCGGGCCACCAGCTCGCGCGGGGCGTAGGGCTTGGTGACGTAGTCGTCGGCGCCGAGCTCGAGCCCGACCACCTTGTCGACCTCGTCGTCCTTGGCGCTGACCATGATGACCGGCACGTTGGACACGGCGCGGATGCGGCGGCACACCTCGGTGCCGGACAGCTCGGGCAGCATCAGGTCGAGCAGCACGATGTCGGGGCCGCTGCGGTCGAACTCCTCCAGCGCCTGCAGCCCGGTGGCGGCGAGGCTGACCTCGAAGCCCTCCTTGCGCAGCATGTACGCCAGGGCGTCGCTGTAGCTCTCCTCGTCCTCGACGACGAGCACTCGGGTCACGATGACTCCTTCACAGACGGAACAGGGGTGGGTACGGCGGAGGCCCGGTCCGGCGCCGGGCCGGGGGCCGGAGCGGGGGTGGCGGTGTGGCGGGGCAGCCGGAGGGTGAAGCTCGAGCCCTTGCCCGGCTCCGACCAGACCTTGACCTCCCCGCCGTGGGTGGCGGCGACGTGCTTGACGATCGACAGCCCGAGGCCGGTGCCGCCGGTGGAGCGGTGCCGGGCCGGGTCGACGCGGTAGAAGCGCTCGAAGATCCGGTCGAGCTCGGCGCGCGGGATGCCGATGCCCTCGTCGGTCACGGTGATGTCGACCATCAGCTCCTGCTGGAGCGCCGAGACGACCACGCGGCTGCCCTCGGGGGAGTAGGCGATGGCGTTGGCCACCAGGTTGCTGACCGCCAGGGACACCTGGTCGGGGTTGCCGAGCGCGGAGAGCCCGCGGCGCCCGTCGTACACGACCTCGATGCCCTTGGCCGTCGCCTCGATCTCGTTGAAATCGATGGAGCGCTCGACGACGCGGTCGACCGGGACCATCGCCGGCCGCTCCAGCGCCTCGTCGCCCTGGAGCCGCGAGAGCTCGATGATCTGCTGGACCAGGCGGTTGAGCCGCACGGCCTCGGTCTGCATGCGTGCGGCGAACCGCTGCACCGCCTCGGGGTCGTCGGCGGCCTCGCGCACCGCCTCGGCCAGCAGCGTGAGCGCGCCGACCGGCGTCTTCAGCTCGTGCGAGACGTTGGCGACGAAGTCGCGGCGGATGGCGTCGACACGGCGCTCGCGGGTGCGGTCCTCGGTGAGCACCAGCACGAGCCGGCTGCTCAGCGCGGCGACGCGTGCGTTGACGTGCACCGGCTGCTGGCCGGTGCGGTGGATGTCGAGGTCGACCTGGCGGATCTCGCCGTCGCGCCGCACCTTCGCCACGAGCGCGGCGAGCTCGTCGTTGCGCAGCTCGCCGTCGCGCACCAGCCCCAGCGAGTACGCCGGAGCCGACGCCTGCACGACCCGGTCCTCGGCGTCGACCACGAGCGCGCTGGAGCGCAGGACGTTGAGGACGGTCGCCACCCCGGGGGGTACGACGTCCGCGGCCGGCTCCTCGGGCGGCTTGCGGCCGCGCAGCTGCCGCTCGCTGGCGTGCCAGGCGAGCACCGGCAGGGCGCCGAGGAAGATGCCCAGCAGCAGGAGCATCACGCCCTCGGTGTTCGGGTCCACGGTGCGATCCTAGGACGGTCCGCGGAGGGGCCGCCCCGGATGATGGCCCCTGACCTGCTGTTTCGTCAGCAGTTCACCCGTGGTTCACCACCAGTTGGACGGCTGTCCGTCTGCCATAGAGACTGTTGACCCATGCGTACGGCCTACCACGACCAGCTCGACGCCATCGTCGACGACCTCGTCCGTCTGACCGGCATGGTGCAGGACGCCACCAGCCAGGCCACGACGGCCCTTCTCTCCGCCGACGCCGGCGTCGCCGAGCAGGTGCTCCGCGGCGACGCGGCCATCGACGCGCTCCGCAACGACATCGAGGGCCGCGCCTTCGAGCTGCTCGCGCTGCAGCAGCCGGTGGCCGGCGACCTGCGGATGCTCATCGCGACCGTGCGGATGGTCGCCGACCTCGAGCGGATGGGAGACCTGGCCGTGCACGTGGCCAAGGTCGCCCAGCTGCGCGTGCCCGAGGTGGCCGTCCCGCCGGACCTGATCCCCACCGTCGAGCGCATGGCCGCGGTCGCGGTCCACATGATCGGCTCGGTCGCCGAGGTCATCAAGAACCGCGACGTCGACGCCGCTCGCTCGGTGGAGTCCGACGACGAGGAGATGGACGAGCTGCGTCGCCGCTCGTTCCGCCTCATGCTCGGCGAGAGCTGGGCGTACGGCGTGGAGCCGGCGATCGACAACGCGCTGCTCGGGCGCTACTACGAGCGCATCGCCGACCACGCCGTCTCGCTCGCGCGCCGGGTCGTCTACCTGGTCACCGGCGAGGTGCCGACCGCGCTCGACGGCTGACGCGCCGCCCGTGGCGGACCGGCCCACCGGCGGGGGGTTCGTCCCAAACGTGCCACCATGGGCGTATGGACTCCGCGACCCCGGCTGAGCCCGGGCTGGACTTCGTCGAGGAGTTCGCCTCGGCGGCGGAGTGGTTCGCCACCCACCTCGGGCGTACGTCGGCACGGGCTCCGGTCCCGGCCTGCCCGGACTGGAGCGTGCTCGACCTCGTCGCCCACCTGGGCAACGTCCACGCCTGGGCCGCGACCGTCGTCGAGACCGGCGCGAAGGCCGAGCAGCTCGACGACCGCCCCTCGTCGGCGCGCTCGCGCCGGGTCTCGGAGTGGTACCTCGCCAAGGCCGAGGACCTCTACGAGGTGCTGCGTGCCGCCGACCCGTCCGCCCCCTGCTGGACCTTCGTCGACGACGCGGGGACCGCCGCGTTCTGGGCACGTCGGCAGGCGCACGAGACCGTGGTGCACGGCTTCGACCTCGCGGTCGCCGGCGACCACGAGCCGCGGGTGCCGCCCCGGCTGGCCGTCGACGGCGTCAGCGAGGTGCTCGAGGTGTTCCTCGGCCGCATGCACCGCCGCGGCCACCCCGCCGTGCTGCACCGGGCCCTCGAGCTGCGGGCCACCGACGCCGAGGAGTCGTGGGTCCTGGAGCCGGCGCCGGTCGGCATCCCCGCCCAGGGCGCCTCACCGGAGCAGCGCGAGGAGCGACCGACCACGCGCGCCGTACCGGTGGTGACACGGGGGTCGCGTGACGACCTCGACCGCATCGAGGCGCCCGCCGCGACGCTGCTCACGCTGCTGTGGCGACGGACCCGGCCCGACGCCGCCGACGTCCGCCTCGTCGGCAACGAGGACCGCCTGCGGGCGTTCTTGCAGTCCCGCCTGACGCCCTGAGACCGCGGCGGGCGCTGGTTTCCCACGGTATGCAGAGGAACTGGCACTCCCCACGGTCTGTACGCCATGGGGAGTGCCAGTTCGCCTGCATACCGTGGGAAACCGGCAGGGGCTCAGCGACCCTGCGAGGCGACGGCCTTGATGGCGTCCGCGGCGGCGTCCGGGTCGAGGTACTGCCCGCCACGCTCGGTCGGGTGCAGGTCCTCGTCGAGGCGGTAGACCAGCGGGATGCCGGTGGGGATGTTGAGTCCCACGACCTCCTCCTCGCTGATGCCGTCGAGGTGCTTGACCAGCCCGCGCAGGCTGTTGCCGTGGGCGGCGACGCACACGGTCCGGCCGTCGCGCAGGTCTGGCACGATCGCGTCGTACCAGTAGGGCAGCATGCGGTCGATGACGTCGGCGAGGCACTCCGTGCGCGGCATCAGCTCGCCCGGCAGCAGGTCGTAGCGCGGGTCGCCGACCTGCGACCACTCGTTGTCGTCGTCGAGCGCCGGCGGGGGCGTGTCGTAGGAGCGGCGCCAGAGCATGAACTGCTCCTCGCCGTACTCCTCGAGCGTGGCCTTCTTGTCCTTGCCCTGCAGGGCGCCGTAGTGGCGCTCGTTGAGGCGCCAGGAGCGGCGTACCGGCACCCAGTGCCGCTCGGCCTCCTCGAGCGCGAGCTGCGCGGTCGTGATCGCGCGCCGCAGCAGCGAGGTGTGCAGCACGTCGGGCAGCACGCCGGCCTCGGTCAGCAGCCGGCCGGCCCGCGCCGCCTCCTCACGCCCCTTGTCGGTCAGCGCGACGTCGACCCAGCCGGTGAACAGGTTCTTGGCGTTCCAGTCGCTCTCGCCGTGGCGGAGCAGGACCAGGGTGTACGGCGCGCTCATGGGCTCAGCCTTCCGAGGAGGGGGATTCCGAGGGGGACTCCGACGGCTCGGCGGAGGGCTCCTCCGAGCTGCTCTCCGAGGAGCCGGAGCTGGGCAGGGTCACGTCAGCGAAGTCCTCGCCCGGCACGACGACCGGCACGTTGAGGTCGACCTCGTCGCCGTTGCTGAACGACATCGTCAGGCGCACGTAGTCGCCGATCTCGACGCCCTCGCCGGTGGCGCTGATGACCGCGGAGCCCTCGTCGGCGAGCTGCAGGAAGCCGCCGGCCGGGACGACCGTGTCGCCGCCATCGCTGCCGAACTGCACCTCGGCGTCCTCCTCCACGCCCTGGACGCCCTGCAGCTCGACGTCCTCGTCGGCCTGGCTGGCGAGCCCGGCGATGAGGCGGCCGGAGCCGTCGGACTCGGCGACCACGAGCGCGTTGAGCACGTCGATGTCGGTGCTGCGGTCGTTGACGCCCTGCGCCGGCGTGTACACCTGGTCGGTCTGGGCGCCGAAGTTCACCGAGCAGGCGGCGAGCAGCGGGGTCGCGAGGGTGAGAGCGAGCAGGCGGCGGGCCCGGGACCGCGGCGCGGCGACGGGGCGGAGGCGAGAGGCGGTCACGCGCCCGAGTCTAGGGGAACCGGTACGCCGAGGGGCGGCCCCGTCCGGGCTACTGGGTCAGCCCGGGGCCGAGCCCGGCCGCGACGATCCCGCCGAGGACCGCGACCGTCCAGACGCCGGACAGCACGAGCAGCTTCCCGGCCCCGATCTTGAGCGCGATCATCAGCGGGAAGGTGCGCAGCCCGATGCGGTTGTCGCCGACGAGGTCCTGCAGGGCCAGGATCACGTGGACCCCGACGCCGAGCAGCCCGGCCAGCACCGTCATGAGGACGGTGGGCGGTCCGCCGTGGACACCGCCGCCCCACCCGCCGTACGACAGGAAGGCGGGGAGCAGGGCGAAGCTGATCGCCCACGGCAGGAAGGACAGCCGCGTGGTCTTGATGCGCGTGCAGTAGGCCCACGCCGCCAGCACCGACAGCAGGTGCGCGACCCCGGCGACCGTGCCGTTCGAGATCGACAGCGGGACGAGCACACAGGTGGCGCACGCGACGGTGAACGTGACGGTGCCGCCGTCGACCCAGCCCTGGGCCACCGGCTTGTCCAGACGGCCGGCCGCCGCGTCGCGTCGGCGGTCGGCGGCGTCGTTGAGCCAGCCCGCGGTGAGGCGGCCGAGGAGGACGGTGGCGAACACCAGCGCCACCTCGCGCAAGGGCCGCCCGATCAGCACGGCCCCGAGGGTCACCCCGACCGCGATGACCAGCGATTCTCCGGGGTGGGAGGCCCGGAGGAGGGACAGGGCGAAGCCGGGCCGCTTGCGTTTGGACATGGCCCGAAAACTAGCGGTCGGAGGCACCCGCGCGAGGCCGAACGGGGCCCGCAGGAGCCGCCGCCAGCACACGGATGCGGGACCTGTCAAGCCCTCGCACCGCCTCTGACCTGCGGAAACGGTCTCCTACCACTCCGATCGGCGTGTTAAACTGGTCACCTAGGAAAGGGTTCTTCACATATGACTTTCACCGTCGGCGAAACGGTTGTCTACCCCAACCACGGCGCAGCCGTGATCGAAGATATCGAGACCCGCACGATCAAGGGTGAGGACCGCGAGTACCTCGTCCTCCGGATCGTCGCCCAGCAGGACCTGGTGGTGCGCGTCCCCGCGTGCAACCTGGATCTCGTGGGGGTCCGCGACGTGGTCGACAAGGAGGGACTCGACAAGGTGTTCGACGTCCTCCGCATGGCCCACGCCGAGGAGCCGACCAACTGGTCGCGCCGCTACAAGGCCAACCTGGAGAAGCTGCACTCCGGTGACGTCATGAAGGTCGCCGAGGTCGTGCGCGACCTGTGGCGCCGTGAGCGTGACCGTGGCCTCTCCGCCGGCGAGAAGCGCATGCTGGCCAAGGCCCGGCAGATCCTGGTCTCCGAGCTCGCGCTGGCCGAGAGCACCAACGAGGACAAGGCTGAGGCCCTCCTCGACGAGGTCCTCGCCTCCTGAGGGTCGCCCCCTCACTGTCATCGACGGCCGTCTCCCGCCGGGGAGGCGGCCGTCGCCGCTTTTGTCGGGGGTCGGTGGGCTGTCGGTTTCACTAGGTACCTAGTGATTCTGGCGCTTCCCGAGCGAAGTTTCGTCAGGGAAGCGCCGGTTTCACTAGGTACCCAGTGAAACCGACACCACCCCTCAGCGCGCGACGAGGGCGGTGGCGATCGCGGCGACGCCCTCACCACGGCCGGTCAGGCCGAGACCGTCGGTGGTGGTCGCCGAGACGGTGACCGGGGCGCCGGCGGCCTCCGAGAGGGTGGCCTCGGCCTCGGCCCGACGTGGTCCGAGCCTCGGGCGGTTGCCGATGACCTGGACCGCCACGTTGCCGATCGTGAACCCGGCCTCCCGCACGCGACGGGCGGTCTCGGCGAGCAGGGCGACCCCGGAGGCGCCGGCCCACGCCGGGTCGGAGGTGCCGTAGTTCGACCCCAGGTCGCCGAGCCCGCAGGCCGAGAACAGCGCGTCGCACGCCGCGTGCGCGGCCACGTCGGCGTCCGAGTGCCCGTCCAGGCCGTGCGTCTCGTCCTCGAAGTGCAGCCCCGCCAGCCACATCGGGACGCCCTCGGCGTAGGCGTGGACGTCCACGCCGATGCCGGTGCGGGGCAGGGGGAGCGGGGCCGAGACGGCGGGGTCGTCCATGGCCGCATCATGGCACCGCCGGGCCGGGCGTGAGCGCGCCACGACACCGCGCGCCCGCAGCGGCGACCCTCCGCCGACCGCCCATGGGCCACCATGGAGCGGTGAGCCCGTCCCCGACCCCGCCTCCTGCGGACGCGCGCGCCTCCCGCCGTACGTCGATCCCGGGGCAGTCCCTGCTCGCGGGGGTGCTGACCGGCGTGGCAGGCCTCGCCGTCAGCCTGGCGGCCGCTGCGCTGCTCAACGAGCGGCTGTCCCCGGTGACGGCGGTCGCCGAGGGGATCGCCGAGATCACCCCCGGCAAGCTCGTCGAGGTCGCCATCTCTGCGGTCGGCACGTGGGACAAGCCGCTGCTGGTCGGCGGGGTCGTCCTCGGGCTGCTCGGACTGTCCGCCGCGGCCGGTGCACTGGCCGGGCGCAGCGTGCGCCGCGGCCAGCTGGTCTTCCTCGTCATGGGGCTGCTCGCGCTCGCCGCCGTGCTCGGCCCCGGCGGCGGGGCGACCTCGGCGGTCGTGCCGGTGCTGGCCGGGACGATCACCTGGCTGGCCGTGCTGCCCGTCCTCGTGCCGCCGTCGGCCAGCCGCGGCGAGACGGTCGGAGAGCCCGCCCGCCACCGCGAGACGGCCGGCGGGACGGAGGAGCTCGGCGGGACAGCGGGCCGGGCAGCGCCGGCCAGCGACGCGAGCCGGCGGACGTTCCTGGTCCGCGCCGGGGTGGTCGCCGGGCTGTCGCTGGCCGTCGGGGCCGGCGCCCAGCTGCTGGGGCGCCGCCGCCGGCTGGTCGAGGCGGCCCGGTCCCGCCTGCGGCTGCCCGCCTCGCGCGGCGCCCTGCCGGACGGCGTCGAGCTGGGTCCCGACGGACCGGCGGGGCTGACGCCGTGGCGCACCCCGAACAACGACTTCTACCGCATCGACACCGCCTTCGCGGTGCCCGCCGTCGACGTCGACACCTGGCGGCTCCGCATCCACGGGATGGTCGAGGAGGAGGTCACCGTCAGCTTCGCCGACCTGCTCGACGCGGAGCAGACGGAGGCCTGGGTGACCCTGTGCTGCGTGTCGAACGAGGTCGGCGGCGACCTCATCGGCAACGCCTGGTGGAGCGGCGTCCGGGTGGCCGAGCTGTTGGCCCGCGCCCGACCGCTGCCCGGCGCCGACGCGGTGCTGCAGACGTCCGAGGACGGCTGGACCTGCGGCACGCCGCTGAGCGCCCTCACCGACGACCGCCACGCCCTCCTGGCGGTGGCGATGAACGGCGAGCCGCTGCCGCTCGAGCACGGCTTCCCGGTGCGGATGGTGGTGCCGGGGCTCTACGGCTTCGTCTCGGCGACCAAGTGGGTCGTCGACCTCGAGGTCACGCGCTTGGACGAGATCGAGGCCTACTGGACGACCAACGGCTGGGCCGAGCAGGCGCCGATCCGCACGCAGTCGCGCATCGACGTGCCGCGGGCCAACCAGCGGGCCGACTCCGGCACGCTCGCCGTCGGCGGCGTGGCCTGGTCGCAGCACCTCGGCATCGAGCGCGTCGAGGTCCGCCTGGACGGCGGCGCCTGGACCGAGGTCGGGCTCGCCGCCGCCGGGCCGGACGACGACACGTGGGTGCAGTGGGCCGGCAGCGTCGAGGTCGACCCGGGCGTGCACACGCTGGCGGTGCGGGCCACCGACCGGTCCGGCTACACCCAGACCGGCGTGCGCCGCGACGTCGTGCCGGACGGCGCCACCGGCTGGCACACCGTGGAGCTCACCGTCGAGTAGGGCTCACCAGTTGCTCTGCACCATGTTGTCGGGCAGCGGGTGCTCCTCATCGTGGACGACGTAGACGATGCCGCCGGAGCCACCGGTCCCGGAGGAGTCGCGGCGCAGCCAGGCGGTCTCGAACTGGGTGCGGTCGTAGACGCGGCGCACGCCGGCCCTCGAGTCGGCCGCCGGGTCGTTGACCACGACGTCGCCGGCCCGGGTGAAGCCGGCGATGACCAGCAGGTGGCCGTTCGACGAGGAGATCGGGGCGCCGCGCAGCTCGCCCGCCCCGAAGCGGATCGAGGCCACGAGCGGGATGCCTACGTTGACGAACCGCTCCACCTCGCGCAGGTTGCGCAGGCGCGTGACGAAGGCCGAGCCGGTGCGCGAGGCGGCGTACGCGGTGTTGAACGGCCACGTCCCCGTGCCGCCGTACGACGTGTCGTAGGTCGCCCGCGCGACCTGGGCCACCTCGGGGTCGGGGTGGCCCGCGCGCACCCAGGAGTACGACGACTCCGGCGGCAGGGCGTCGTAGTAGGCCAGCACCATCGCGGTGGCGGTCGGGGAGCACCAGGCCTCGCCACCGCCGCCGTACTGGCGGTAGCTGCCCTTGTGGACCATCTGGCTGTAGCGCGGGACCGGCAGCACCGCACCGAGCGCCTCGCCGCGGTGCGAGCCGGCCAGCGAGGTCGCGACGCGCTGCACCGACGGCAGCCGCGACACCATCGCGCCCACGGTCTCGACCCGCGGGGAGACGGCGTCGACGCCCGGGCGCTTCAGCGCGACCCGGACCTGCCAGGCGGAGGCACCCGGCGCCAGCCAGGTGTCGTAGAGGACGCGGCCGAGGTCGTCGCTCTGGGAGGCGCCGCTGCTGCGGCGGACGTGCTCGTCGCCCTTGGCCCAGACGGAGATGGTGTCCCACGAGGAGACGCCGTCGGTGGACCGGGCCCGGACCTCGACCTCGATCGAGGACGCGCCGGGGGTGGCCGCCTCCCAGGACGGAACGAGCTCGGTGAGGGAGAAGCCGGGACGGACCCACGGCGAGGTCCAGCGGCCGGTCAGTGCGCGGTCGCCGGCGGCGTTGGTGCCGATCTTGAGGGCGCCGCCGCGCACCTCGGTGCGGGTGAAGGTCCCGCGGTCGCCCAGGTCGTCGGTCGCGTCCGTCAGGCCGGTCGTCGGGCCGGTCGTCCACTGCCGGAAGGCGACGTCGCGGGGGAGCGGGCGCTCGAGCGAGGCCAGGTGCGGCGGGTCGGCCGTCGCGGTGGCGAGGACGGGGAGGCCGGACAGGCTCGCCACGCCGGGCAGCGCGGAGGCCACCGCGGCGAGGCTCAGGGGAAGAATGAGGTGACGGAGGGGACGCATGGGCTCCAGGCTAGTTCCCATCCGTCACACAGGTGTACTTCTGTCCCATTCGTCGCTGGGATGGACAGGTCCGCGCTCGCCGTACGATTGACCGGTGACGATCAGGCTCTACGACTCGGTGACCCGCGAGGTGCGCGACTTCGTCCCCCAGCAGGAGGGACGGGCGGGCGTCTACGTCTGCGGCCTCACGGTGCAGTCGGAGCCTCACGTCGGCCACGTCCGCTCGGGGGTCAACTTCGACGTGCTGCGCCGCTGGCTGACGCACCGCGGGCTCGAGGTCACCTTCATCCGCAACGTCACCGACATCGACGACAAGATCCTCGTGAAGTCGGCCGAGCAGGGCCGGCCCTGGTTCAACCTCGCCTACGACATGACCCGCGCGCTGACCTCGGCGTACGACGCCCTCAACGTGCTCCCCCCGACCTACGAGCCGCTGGCGACCGGGCACGTCCCGGAGATGCTGGCGCTCATCGAGCGGCTGATCGAGCGTGGCCACGCCTACCCGGCCGCCGACGGCTCCGGCGACGTCTACTTCGACGTGATGTCGTGGCCGGCGTACGGCGAGCTCTCGGGGCAGCGGGTCACGGAGATGGAGGCGGCGGCCGACGCCGACCCGCGCGGCAAGCGGGACCCCCGCGACTTCGCGTTGTGGAAGGGCCGCAAGGACAGCGAGCCGGAGACCGCGTCGTGGCCCTCGCCGTGGGGACCGGGGCGTCCCGGGTGGCACATCGAGTGCTCGGCGATGGCGCGGAAGTACCTCGGCCCGTCCTTCGACATCCACGGCGGCGGCGACGACCTGCGCTTCCCGCACCACGAGAACGAGCAGGCGCAGTCGCGGGCGGCCGGCGACGGCTTCGCCACCACCTGGATGCACAACGCCTGGATCACCACCGCCGGCGAGAAGATGAGCAAGTCGCTCGGCAACTCCCTCACGATTCCCGCCGTGCTGCAGCGCACCCGCGCGATCGACCTGCGCTTCTACCTCGTGGCGGCGCACTACCGCTCGCACGTCGAGTTCAGCTTCGAGGCGCTCGACGAGGCGGCCGCCGGGTTCGGCCGCGTCGAGAACTTCCTCGAGCGGGCCGCGACCGTGCTCGGCGAGGTGCCGCTCGGCACGCCCTGCGCCGACTTCGTGACGGCCATGGACGACGACCTGGGCACCCCGGCGGCCGTCGCGGCCGTCCACGAGGTCACCCGTGAGGGCAACCGGCTGCTCGCCGGGGGCGCCTCCGACGCGCTGCGCGGCGCCGCCGGGTCGGTGCGCGCGATGCTCGGCGTGCTCGGCGTCAACCCGTTCGACCCCCACTGGGCGAGCGGCGGGTCCGACGACGCCCGGCTGCGCGAGGCCGTCGACGTCCTGGTCGCCGGGCTGCTCGAGCAGCGTGCCGAGGCCCGGGCCGCGAAGGACTTCGCCACCGCCGACACGCTGCGCGACCGCATCAAGGCCGCCGGCATCGAGGTCGAGGACGGCCCGTCCGGCTCGACCTGGTCGCTGGCCTGAGACCCCGCCGCCCACCGGCGGCCCCCGCACCCGCGCCACCTCGGCGTACGACGAAAGGCAGCAGATGCCCGGCAACTCCTCCCGCAAGGGCGCCATCCGCAAGACCAGCAAGGGCAACCCGACCGCGGGGTCGGGGGGCCGGGTCCGTCGCGGGCTCGAGGGCCGGGGGCCGACGCCGAAGGCCGCCGAGCGCGAGAACCACAAGGCCTACAAGGCGAAGAAGCGCTCCGAGCGCGACGCCCCGAAGACCGCGCCGCGACGATCCAAGGGCGGCGACACCGAGTGGATCGCCGGCCGCAACTCCGTCGTCGAGGCGCTGCGGGCCGAGGTGCCCGTCACCGGCGTGTACGTCGCGGAGGGGGCCGAGCGTGACGGCCGGCTCCGGGAGGCGTTCAAGCTCGTCGCCGAGCGGGGCATCCCGCTGCTCGAGGTCACCAAGCGCGAGCTGGACCGGCTGACCGACGGCGCGGTGCACCAGGGGCTGACGGCGAAGGTGCCGGCCTACGAGTACGCCCACCCCGACGACCTGCTGCGGCTGGCCAAGGAGTCCGGCGCGCCGCCGCTCATCGTGGCGCTCGACTCGGTCACCGACCCGCGCAACCTCGGGGCGGTCGTGCGCAGCGCGGCTGGCTTCGGCGCGCACGGCGTCGTGGTGCCCGAGCGTCGGGCCGCCGGGATGACGGCGTCGGCCTGGAAGACCTCCGCCGGGGCGGCCGCCCGGGTGCCCGTGGCCCAGTGCGTGAACCTGACCCGGCAGCTGAAGGCCTACCAGGACGCCGGCTGCATGGTCGTGGGGCTCGACGCCGACGGGGAGGTCTCGCTGCCCGACCTCGACCTCGCCGACGGGCCGCTCGTGCTCGTGGTCGGCGCCGAGGGCGGGGGACTGTCCCGGCTGGTGGCCGAGACCTGCGACCAGCTCGTCTCCATCCCGATGGCGCACCAGCTGGAGTCGCTCAACGCCGGCGTGGCCGCCGGGGTGGCTCTCTACGGCATCGCCCAGCGCCGCGCCGGCGCCTGACCTCTCCTGACCCACCTGGCAGTCACCGCGGACCGGCCGGCCCGCCCCACCGACACCAGCGGCATCACGTAGGTCGCCGTACGCCGGGATCGTGTGCGCCTGAAGCCACCAGGTGACACGGAACGCACACGGTCGTGGGTAGGCACGCGAGAGGGCGAGCGGCGCCCCGACGTCGTGTCCGGCTCATGCGCAGAAGCGGCAGGCCTGCATCTCGCCGTCCCAGCCGCACACCGTCCTGAGCAGGCGTCCGACCCGCTCGGCGGTCCAGCACGCCCGGCCGAAGACCTGGCCGTAGGAGATCCGCGAGGTCCGGCGACGGTCCGCCGCCGCCTCGAGGTCACGGTCGAAGTCGGCGTCGCGCCCCCGGGCCGAGTCGTGTCCCAGACGGCCGTCCAGCTCCATGACGAGACCGCCGTCGTACTCCACGTCCTCGAACGCCGATCGACCCCCCGGCCCGACCACCCGGACCTGACGCCGCCCGACCGGCAGGCCGTGCGGCCTCTCGACCCTGGTCAGGTAGCCGTGCTCGAGAACGGAGCAGGCGCCGGTGACGACATCGGCGAGAACGTCCTCCAGGAACGTGCGACGCCGCAGTCGGGGACGGTTCCGCGCGGTCACGAGCAACCTCTCGGCGGTCGTGCGTCGGCTCTGCACCGCGCGGGTGAGCTCGTCGACGACACCCAGCACGTCGACCGCCCGGTCGGCGAGATCGACGGTGGCGTCCTCGACACGCATCCGGGGTGGAGAGCCCACGACGACCAGCCCGTCCCACCCACGCCGGCGACGCACCTCCACACCCGCGAGGCCCTGACGTCCGGAGGCCGTGAACGGCACCACGACCTCGACGACGTCCAGCGCTCCCCTGGCGACAGCCACCCCGCCGAGGCACTGGGCCGCCCGGCCAGCGAGCACCCCGCCGGAGACCGCGAGCGACGCGGCCCACAGCCGCTGCCGGTCGGACAACGGGCCGGTGTGCGTGACGTAGACGCCGGGATGGACCGGTGACAGCTCGCGGCGACGCACCATCCGTCGGACGTCGTGCGGTTGCAGGCCGCACTCCAGGAGCTGAGTCCGACTCACGGCGCCGTCCTGAGCGGCGAGCACGGGTGAGAGGAGGTCCATGGCAGGACTGTGGTCCGAGGAGGCATCGAGGGGGTGCGCCGTCGGCCGGCCTGTGGAGAACCGGGCCGATGGCCACCGCCTGGGACACCGCTGTGCCGTCCGCCGCCCCCCGGCCGGCCCGGGACCGTGTGCACCTGGAGTCACCAGGTGACTCGACGTGCACACGATCGCCGGATGAGGCTGCCCGGAGGGTCGGCGCGGTCAGCCGGGGGAGGCGAGGGAGGCGACGAAGGTGGGGAGGAACTCGGTCACGGTGGGGTGGATCGGCAGCCACGTCGTGATCTCGGTGACCGGCACCTTCGCGTGCATCATGAGGCTGAACAGCTGTGCCAGCTCGTCGCCGCCGATGCCGAGGCAGGCCGCCCCGAGCACCTGGTCGTCCTCGCCGACGAGCAGCTTCACCAGCCCGTCGGTCTCCCCGTCGAGCACGGCGCGCGTCACGCCGGACATCGGTGTGCTCGACACGCGGTACGGCGTACCGGCGCGCTTCAGCTGGTCCTCGCTCGCGCCGACCCGGCCGAGCGGCGGGTCGGTGAAGAGCGCGTAGGTCATGACCCGGCCGCCGACGGTGCGCGAGCCGCCGGTGAGGTGGTCGCCGAGGATCTCGCCGTCCTGGTACGACGTGTGGGTGAACGCCCCGCGGCCGTTGACGTCCCCGAGGGCGTAGACGCCGGAGACGTTCGTGGCGAACACCTCGTCGGTCTCGACGTAGCCGCGGTCGTCGGTCGAGACCCCCACGGTGTCGAGCCCCAGGTCGTCGCTGTTGGGCACCCGACCGGCGGCCACCAGGACGTGGCTGGCGTCGAGCTCGGTGCCGTCGGCCAGCGCCACGAGCACCCCGGCCCCGCCCCGCGACACCCGGTCGACCTCGACGCCGGTCAGCACCGTCATGCCCTCGTCGCGCAGGAAGGCTGCGACCGCCTCGCTGACCTCGGCGTCCTCGCGGCTGATGACCCGCTCGCCCCGCTCCACGACCGTGACCCGCGCCCCGAAGCGCGAGAAGACCTGGCCGAGCTCGAGCCCGATGTAGGAGCCGCCCAGCACCACGAGGTGCGAGGGCAGCTCGGTCACGTCGAGGATGCCGTGGTGGTCCATCCAGGGCACGTCGTCGAGGCCGTCGATCGGCGGCGGCACCGAGCGGGCGCCGGTGTTGAGCACCACGCGCCGGGCGGTCAGCGAGCGGCCGTCGACGTCGACGTGGTGGGAGCCGTCGGAGGTCCCGACCAGGCGGGCCCGCCCGTGCAGGTAGTCGATGCCCTCGGCGCCCTCGACCCAGTCGACGCTGGAGGCCCGCCAGCCGTCGATGAGCGAGTCCTTGCGGCCGATGGCCTCGGCGAGGTCGACCCGGACGCCGTCGACGTGCACCCCGAGACCGGCGCTGCTGCGCGCGACGTGGGCCGCGCGCGCCGTACCCCGCAACGCCTTGGTGGGACGGCAGCCGGAGTTGAGGCAGGTGCCGCCGAAGCGGTCCTGCTCGACGAGCGCGACCCGCTCACCCTCGCCGGCGAGCGTGGCGGCGAGCCCGGGACCCGCCTGGCCGGCGCCGATGACGATCGTGTCGTAGTGCGCGTCCGAGGCGGCGTCAGTGCTCATGCACCCGACGCTAGCGGCCGGGTCCCGACGCGAACAGATGCGCGAGGAGCGCCCGCGGGTCTACCTTCGCTCCCATGAGTCTCTGGCGCACCAAGAGCATCGAGCAGTCCATCCGTGACACCGACGACCCGGACCACAAGCTCCGCAAGGACCTCGGGGCGCTGGACCTCATGGTCTTCGGCGTCGGCGTCATCATCGGCGCCGGCATCTTCGTGCTCACCGGCACGGTCGCGGCGTCGAACTCCGGGCCGGCCCTGGCGCTGAGCTTCGTGATCGCCGCGGTCGCCTGCGGGCTGGCCGGGCTCTGCTACGCCGAGTTCGCCTCGACGGTGCCGGTGGCGGGCAGCGCCTACACGTTCAGCTACGCCACGCTCGGCGAGCTGGTCGCCTGGATCATCGGCTGGGACCTCGTGCTCGAGTTCACCATCGGCTCGGCCGCGCTGGCCTCGAGCTTCTCCGGCTACCTGCAGAACGTGCTCGACGGCGTCGGCGTCACGCTGCCGACCCAGCTGTCCTCGGCGTCCGAGGGCTTCGTCGACCTGCCGGCGGTGCTCTGTGCCCTGCTCGTGATGGCCCTGCTGATCCGCGGCACCAAGCTGTCGAGCCGGTTCAACCAGGTCGTGGTGGCGATCAAGCTGCTCGTGGTCCTCATCGTCATCGTCGTCGGCGTCACCCTCATCGACACCTCCAACTGGGTGCCGTTCATCCCCGAGTCGCAGCCCGTGCCGGAATCCGGGGGCGGCTTCCGCGACCTGCCGCTGATCACCAGCCTCTTCGGCATCGAGCCGGCGATCTTCGGCGTCGCCGGAGTGGTCGCCGGCGCGGCGGTCGTGTTCTTCGCGTTCATCGGCTTCGACATCGTCGCGACCACGGCCGAGGAGGCCAAGAACCCGCAGCGCGACGTGCCGATCGGCATCCTCGGCTCGCTCGCCGTCGTCACCGTGCTGTACGCCGCGGTCAGCCTCATCGTCACCGGCGTCCAGAGCTACGAGGACATCGACCCCAACGACGCCGCTCCGCTGGCGACCGCCTTCGACGCGGCCGGGGTGGAGTGGATGGGCGACGTCATCGCGGTCGGTGCCTGCATCGGACTCATCGTGGTGGCGATGATCCTCATGCTGGGCCAGAGCCGGGTGGCGTTCGCGATGGCCCGCGACGGTCTGCTGCCGGCGAAGCTCGCGCAGGTGCACCCGCGGTTCGGTACGCCGCACCGCATCACGCTCATCACCGGCACCGTCGTGGCCGTGATCGCCGGCTTCGTCGACCTGGCCACGCTGGCCAACCTGGTCAACATCGGCACGTTGTTCGCCTTCATCCTGGTGTCCATCGCGGTCGTCGTGCTGCGGCGTACACGACCCGACCTGCCGCGCGCCTTCCGCACCCCGGCCGCCCCGCTGGTGGCCGGCCTGGCGGTGCTGCTGTGCCTCTACCTGATGCTCAACCTGACCGGTGAGACATGGGAGCGCTTCCTCATCTGGATGGCGCTCGGCGTCGTCGTCTACTTCGCCTACGGTCGGCGCCACAGCCGGTTGGGCCGTGAGACACTGGAGCGTCGTACCAGTCAGTAACTTGCGGGGCGCCGACTCCGCGCGAGCAGTGAGGTAGGCGAATGAAGCGCGAGATCTACGACGAGGACCACGAGGCCTTCCGGGGCTCGGTGCGGGAGTTCCTGGACCGCTCCGTGAAGCCCCACCTCGAGG
The DNA here is from genome assembly GCF_011299595.1 of Nocardioides sp. HDW12B. Taxonomy (NCBI): domain Bacteria; kingdom Bacillati; phylum Actinomycetota; class Actinomycetes; order Propionibacteriales; family Nocardioidaceae; genus Nocardioides; species Nocardioides sp. HDW12B. The sequence continues at coordinate 120,910 of NZ_CP049867.1, forward strand.
AGCACCTCGAGAACAAGGCCCTGCCGCGCGACTTCTGGATCGAGGCCGGCACGCAGGGCTTCCTCGGCCTCGAGGTGCCCGAGGAGTTCGGCGGGTCCGAGGCGGGCGACTACCGCTTCAACGCCGTGCTCATGGAGGAGCTCTCCCACGTCAACGCCGCGCTCAGCTCGTGCGTGGGCATCCACGCCGACATCGTGGCGCCGTACCTCGTGGAGCTGACCAGCGACGAGCAGAAGAAGCGCTGGCTGCCCGGCGTCGCGAGCGGCGAGCTGCTGACCGCGATCGGCATGACCGAGCCCTCCGGCGGCTCCGACCTGGCGGCGCTGAAGACCAGCGCGGTGCGCGACGGCGACGACTGGGTCCTCAACGGCTCGAAGACCTTCATCACCAACGGCTACTCCGCGGACCTCGTCGTCGTGGCGGCGCGGACCTCGCCGGAGAAGAAGGCGCGCGGCATCACGCTGTTCGGCGTCGAGACGTCCAAGGACGGCTACTCCAAGGGCCGCAAGCTCGACAAGGTCGGCCAGACCGAGTCCGACACCGCGGAGATGTTCTTCGAGGACCTGCGCTGCACCGACGACGACATCGTCGGCGAGCTCGACAACGGCTTCATCCACATGATGCAGAAGCTGCCGCAGGAGCGCCTCGGCTGCGCCATCTCGAACCTGGCGCACGCGCGGCAGATCCTCGTCGAGACGCTGGAGTACTCCAAGGAGCGCAAGGCCTTCGGCCAGGGCGTCGGGTCCTTCCAGCACAACAAGTTCCTGATCGCGGAGATGTTCACCCAGGTCGACGTGACCCAGGCGTACGTCGACCAGTGCGTGGTCGCCCACGACCGCAAGGAGCTCACCGCCATCGACGCCGCCAAGGCGAAGTGGTGGACCTCGCAGGTGCAGAACGAGATCCTCGACCACTGCGTGCAGCTGCACGGCGGCTACGGCTACATGAACGAGTACCGCGTGGCCCGCGCCTGGCGCGACGCCCGCGTCTCCAAGATCTGGGCCGGCTCCAACGAGATCATGAAGGAGCTCATCGGCCGCGACCTCGGCCTCTGAGGCCTCCGGTTTCCCACGGTATGCAGGAAAACTGGCACTCCCCACGGCGTACGCACCGTGGGGAGTGCCAATTCGGCTGCATACCGTGGGAAACCGGCATCCGCCCGGGGGGTCAGGGGCGCAGCGTCGGATCGTCGGCGGCCGCGAGCAGTGACGGGCCGTACCAGGTCAGCAGCCGCCCGCTGACCAGCCGGGTCGGTACGTCGAACGCCTCCGGCCCGTCCTCGGCGGTGAACACGTAGGGCTCGTCAGGCAGCAGCACCACGTCGGGGCCGGCGGCCTCGAGGTCGGCGACGGTCACGGTCGGGTAGCGGTCGGCACCGGGCCCGCCGTCGGCGTACACGTTCTGCCAGCCGAGCCGGCGCAGCAGGTCGTCGGTGAAGGTGTGGCGCCCGACGACCATCCACGGGTCACGCCAGATCGGCATCGCGACGCGGGCGGCGACGGGCGGCACCGGCCGGTCCCAGCGCCGCTCGACCTCCTCCAGCCACGCCGGGACGCCCCACCCGAGCGCCTCGTCGAAGATCCGCTCCATCGCCGTCAGCGCCTGCGGCAGCGTCTCGATCACGCTGACCCACACCGGGACGCCGGCGTCCCGGAGACGGCGTACGTCGAGCTCGCGGTTCTCCTCGCGGTTGCACACGACGAGGTCCGGCTCGAGGGCCCGGATCGCAGCCAGGTCGGGGTTCTTGGTGCCCCGCACCCGGGCGACGTCGAGGTCGGCGGGGTGGGTGCACCAGTCGGTGGCGCCGACGAGGGCGTCGGGGCGGGTCCGCGCGATCGCCTCGGTCAGCGAGGGCACCAGCGAGACCACCCGACGGGCCGGCGCGGGGACGTCGACCAGGGCTCCCAGGTCGTCGCGGGAGGGGCGCGGGGGCACGTCTGACCGGGTCACCCGTCCCACAGTAGGGCGGGGCCGTGACGGGCCGACGCCCGCGGTGACGCGCGACCCCCGGCGTTTGGCGACCCGGGTCGACGGGGCACCCTGAGGGGGTGAACCTGCGACGCGTACCCGCCCCGACCGGCGACCCGTTCTGGGACACCCTGCTGCGTCGGCACCCCGACCTCGAGCTCGTGCTGCTCCCTCCGGAGCAGCCGGAGCCCCCGGCCGCGGAGTCCCGGCCCCTGCTCGACGAGGTGACCCTGGAGGCCGTACGCCGCGCGTTGCGCGTCGCGGTCGACGCCGTCCTGGCCCGCGTGGGCGTCGACGTCGAGTCCGTCGTCGCTCAGCAGACCGAGCGGCTCGCGGCCGGTGCCACCCGGGGCACCGTGTCGGTCCACGTGCGCCGCGTCGTGCCCGGAGGGGCCGACGAGGCCTCGCCGCGCGAGGTCGTCGAGGCCCTGCGCGAGGACCGGTGGGACGTGAGCGACCACCCCGGTGTCGTCCACCGTGTGGTGGCGTCCCGAGCCGACCTGCCCGCCGGTCGCGGCGGGCTCCGTGTCGGGGTCACGGTCGTGGTCGGCCTGGCCCGCACGACGGGCTCGTTGCAGATCGAGGCGGAGACCGTGGACCTGCCGGTCGGCGAGGCCGCGGCCCGGGCCCTGCTGGACGCCCAGCGACGCGAGCGTGAGAAACCCGCGACCGACGACGACACCGACGCGCGCGACGCGAGCCAGGGGGACGACTGATGGAGGTGCCACTCACGCTCGGTGACACGGCACGGCTGTGGGACGAGCAGAACATCGACCTGACGTCGGCGGCCTCGCAGGTCGGCGACGCCTCGACCGCCGGCTTCAGCGACGCCGTCACGGGCTCGGCGAGCACCTTCGCCAGCACCTGGCGGGGACTGATCGACGACCTGGCCGGCGCGGCCGAGCGGCAGGCGGACTCCCTGCGGGGGGCCCTGGCCGACTACATGGGCGTGGACCTGTCGGTCGAGCAGTCCTTCCTGCCGCCCGAGCTGCAGGAGTACCGGTGAACGACGCCGCAGGGGGAGGGGGAGCGCCGGGGGCGCTGATCGTGCCCGAGGCGCCGCTGCCGGACGCGGTGCCGCACTTCGACGCCGACCCGGCCTCGGTGACCGCCTTCGGTGAGGACCTCCGCGCCGGGTCGACCCAGATCGACGACTTCGGCGGCTTCGTGCCCGGCCAGGCCCAGGTGCCGGAGTGGACCGGCGACGCGGGTGCGGCGTACCACGCGGACATCCGTCCGCAGGGCCGTCAGGCCGACGCGATGTCGCTCGCGCTGCGCAACGTCGCCCACCGGGTGCTGCGGCACGCCGACCAGCTCACGGCGCTGGTGCGCGACCACGAGGACCTGGTGACCGACCGGACGCGCCTCAACGAGACCGTCATCGCCTTCAACGCCGGCATCGACGGCTCGCCCGCGGCGCAGGTGCCCGCGCTGCAGGAGCGGTCGCGCGAGCTGACCGGGCAGGTCTCGTCCCTCAACGGCCGGATCTCGTCGTGGAAGCAGCGGCTGGCCACCGAGGAGAGCGAGATGCGCGAGGCCTTCCGCGGCGCGCTCACCCTCGAGCAGGTGGACCAGCGCTGGGGCGGGGTGGCCGACCCCGCCGACGCCGCCCTGGCCCGCCGCCCGCCCTCGGGCGCCTCGCCGACCGACGTCAACGCCTGGTGGGACTCGCTCACCGAGGCCGAGCAGCAGGCCATCATGGCGGCCGCGCCCGGCAGCATCGGCAACCTCGACGGCATCCCCGCCTCCGCGCGCGACGAGGCCAACCGGGTCTCGCTGTCGCGCGACCTCCACGAGCTGGAGATGCTCGAGGAGGCCGGCACGATCACGTACGACGAGCGCCAGCTGCTCGAGAACGCCCGAGCGGCCCGCGACGCGATCGAGAACGCCGAGGGACGGATCGACCCGCAGACGCTCGAGCCGGTCGACAGCATCCTCTACATGTACGACCCCGGTGCGTTCGGCGGCGACGGGCGCATGGCACTGACGTACGGCGACCCGGACACGGCTGACCACGTCAGCGTGCACGTCCCGGGCATGACCACCGACATGACCAGCGCGGTCGGCAACGGCGACGACGCCTGGGCGGCCTACGCCGCCTCACGCTCGGACACCACCGACACCGTGGCGACGATCGCCTGGATCGGTTATGACGCTCCTGACAATTATGTGTTCAACGGGGGCGGGCTCGACATCCTCCAGGTGGCGGGCGAGGGTCTGGCCGAGGACGGCGGCGCGCGCCTTGCCGACACCATGGCCGGTCTCGACGCCATCCGTGACGACGACCCGCACGTGACCGTGGTGGGCCACAGCTACGGCTCGACCACCACGGCGCACGGAGCGGCCGACGAGGGGCTCAGCGGCGTCGACGACATCGTGCTCATCGGGTCCCCGGGCGCCGGCGACGACAACCGGGCCGACGACCTCGGCGTCGACGAGGACAACGTCTGGGTCGGCACCAACAGCTCCGACCCGGTCAGCTACCTCGGCGACGAGGGCTACGTCGGCGGCATCGGCACGCTCGGCCACGACCCGGCGGACCGCGACTTCGGCGGCACCCGCTTCCAGGCTGAGGACACCGAGCGCTTCGACGGCTACAACTACTCGATCGACCAGCACACGTCCTACTACGAGCAGAACTCCGAGTCGCTCTACAACATCAGCCAGATCATCACCGGCCAGACCGACGACGTGCAGTCCGCCGAGGTGCGCTACGACCCCTGGTACTGGGAGGTCGTCGACCCCGAGGCCGACCGCGACGTCACCAACCCCGACACCGGGTCGTGGGAGGAGTGATGCGGCCCCTCGCTCGGCGTACGACGGGAGGGGCGCGCGCCGCAGCCGCGTGCCTGCTGGTCCTCGGAACCGTGGCGGGGTGCGGCGGCGGGGACGAGCCCGGCGACCCCCCGGCCTCGGCCGGCTCGGGCGACGAGCTCGACGGCGACCAGCTGCGCGCCGCCGTCGAGGAGGACCAGGGCTCCGTCGACCGGCTGACCGAGGAGGTCGCACCCGTGCTCGCCGAGGCCGTGGGCGGTCGGGTGCTGGGCGCCTACGGCAACGTCGAGGGCTGCAACGGCGGCTCGTTCGAGGGCTCGACCGCCTACGGCTACCAGGTGCAGGGAAGGCTCGTCGGCTTCACCGCCACCGACCAGGCCGACGTCGCCGCTGACGTCGAGTCCGCGCTGGCCGACGCCGGCTGGACCGGGACCGAGGTCATCGAGACCACCCCCGGCCGCACCGGGGTCGAGGGCTCCAGCGGCGGGGCCCAGGTCAACCTGACGCTGAGCGACGAGCTGCCCGGCGCGCTGTTCACGGTGCGCGGGCGCTGCCTGCCGGTGACCGACGACGGCCGCGAGGCCGTGACCGACCTGACCGGGTCGCGCGAGGTCATCGCTAAGCAGTGACGCCTCGCGTCACCCGCCGGTGAGCGAGAAGTGCTGGTAGTCCTTCAGCGACCGGTAGTCGCCACCCCACTGCCAGCCGACCGCGGCGAAGGCCGCCACCACGGGGCCGCCGGCGCGCACGAGGCCGGGCGCGCGACGGTCGCGGTCGAGGTACGCCGACGCGAGCTCGGGCAGCACCAGCTCACCCCGGACGTAGGGGTTCTGGAACGGGTTGACGTCGACCGCGCGGCCGTAGGCGTGCTCGGAGTACGACGTGCCGCCGGTGACCGGGCGGCACACGAACGCCCCGGTGTTGTTGCCGTCGCCGGTGGGTGGGGCGTCGAGCTCGTCGCGTCGGGTGATCCGCAGCTCCTCGAGCGGGAAGCGGGCCCGCCAGAGCCGCGCGAACACCGTCGTGAGGTCGTCGGCCACGTCGGCCGCCACCAGCAGCTCGCCGGTGTGCCGCTCGCCGTCGAAGCCGCGGAAGGCGACCCGCAGCCAGCGGAGGTCGCTCCGGGCGACCGGGCAGGCGGGCTGCCACGTCGAGCGGGCGATCACGGCGTCGGGGACCCGGGTCGTGCGAGCCGCGAAGCCGTCCCCGGGCAGGGGGTCCAGGGTGTCGGGCAGCGTGAACCGTCGGGTGCGGAGCTCCGGCGGGGTGGGACGGGCGGCGGCGTACCCGTCCGGGCCCTCGGGCAGCACCCGCGTGCCCAGCCAGGGCGGCGGCACGGTCCCGGGCGCCGGGTCGGGCGCCGGGTCGGGCGCCGGGTCGGGCGTGCGCCCGGGTGCCGGCGCCCCCGGCGGCTCGGAGCGCTCGGAGCGCTCGGAGCGCTCGGCCCGATCAGGCCGTCCGGAGGGCGGATCGGAGCGAGGGTCGTCCCCGGAGCCGCCCGGCGAGCAGCCGCCCAGGACCACGACGAGCAGCGTCGCGAGCACCGACCTGCCGGGGGACCCCATGGCGCCCAGGGTAGGTCGGTGCGCGTGCGGCGGATCGAGGTCGCCGGGCGGATCGGACCCACCGCGCGACCGGGGCCGGCTCAGGTGCCGGCGAGCGGGAGGGTCAGCACCGCCGGGGCGTCCGCGGCGACCCGGACCGGCACGCCCCAGTCCTGCTGGTGCAGGTGGCAGGCCGCGCCCTCACCACCCGCCTCGTCGCAGGAGGCGGCCCGGGCGGCGACGTGCAGCACGCCGTCGCCGACGGCCGGGTCGAGCACGAGCCGCCGGGTCAGCTCGGTGCCCCGGCCCTCGCCCTCACGGATCAGCTGCGCCGGGGTGGCGGAGACCAGCAGCTGCGACGGCGGTCCGAAGCGGTCGTCGACCTTCTGCCCCGGCGGCGGCGTGAAGTCGACGACGAGCTCGACGGTGGCCCCGACCTCGGTCACCGGCCGCTGGGTGGTGTGGGCGAAGCCGTCGACGCGGGCGTGCGCCCCGAGCGGTACGGCGGTCAGCCGGTGGGCGGTGGACTCCACCACGACCAGCCGGTCCCCGTCGACGTAGGCCGCGGAGGGCTCGGCCAGCCCGGTGGCCAGTGTCGTGGCCTGGCCGTCGGCGATCCGGCGGACGGCGCCGTTGTAGGTGTCGCAGACGGCCACCGAGCCGTCGGGCAGCGCGGTCACCCCGAGCGGGTGCTGGAGCAGGGCCTGGTCGGTGGCGCCGTCGCGGAAGCCGAAGTCGAAGAGCCCGGTGCCCACGACGGTGTGCACCGACCCGTCCTCGACGTACCGCACGCTCGAGGACTCGCTGTCGGCCAGCCACAACCGGTCGCCGGCCGCCGCGAGCCCCGACGTCTGCGCGAACCACGCGTCCGCGAGCGGGCCGTCGAGCAGGCCCTCGTTGGTCGTGCCGGCGGCCACCGCGCACGCGCCGGTCCGGGGGTCGAAGGTCCACAGCTGGTGCACGCCCGCCATCGCCACCCACGCCCGGTCCTGCCACCACGCGACCGACCAGGGTGAGGAGAGCCGACCGTCCTGCCCGGGGGCGCCGGGGAACAGCTGATCGCCGGTGCCGGCGACCGTCGACACGACGCCGTCGGCGAGGCGCACCCCGCGCAGCTCGTGGTTGACGGTGTCGGCGACGAGGACGTCGTAGCCGACGACCTCGGCGACCTCAGGCGGCAGCAGGCACAGGCCGTTGGGCTCGCTGAAGGCTGCCTCGCCGGGGCCGCCGTCGGCCAGTCCACGCTCGCCGGACCCGATCCGTCGGACCACGTCGAGGGTGCCGTCGAGCTCCACCAGCTGGTGGTGGCCCGCGTCGGCCACCAGCGCCCCGCCGCCGGGCAGCAGCACCGCGTCGGCCGGGAAGCGCAGGTCGCCGGGCACCGCCTCCGGCGCGACGTACGGCGAGCCCGCCGGCTGAAGCGTCCCCGTGGCGCGATGCTTTTCAGTCAGCTCGACAAGGAGTCGGTCGATCGCGTGCACGTGCCCCTCGCCGGCGTAGGTCGCGACGACGTACCCCTCGGGGTCGACCAGCACCAGCGTCGGCCACGCGCGGGCGGTGTAGGCCTGCCACGTGACGAGCTCCGGGTCGTCGAGCACCGGGTGGTGCACCTCGTAGCGCTCCACCGCGGCCGCCAGCGCCTCCGGGTCGGCCTCGTGGACGAACTTGGGGGAGTGCACCCCCACGACGACGAGCTCCTCGGCGTACGTCTCCTCCAGCGGGCGCAGCTCGTCGAGGACGTGCAGGCAGTTCACGCAGCAGAAGGCCCAGAAGTCCAGGAGCAGGAAGCGACCACGGAAGTCGGCGAGGGCGAGGTCGCGGCCGCCGGTGTTGAGCCACCCCCGTCCCCGCAGCTCGGGGGCCCGGACGTGCGCACGCGTGCTCATGGCTCCAGTGTCCCCGACCGGACACGCCGCGGCTCCCGGCACCGGCCTCGCCGAGACCGCCGCCGCCGACCCCGGGACGACGTACGCTCCCGGCATGCCCGGAACCCGGTGGAACACCACGACCACCCGCCGCGGCGCCCTGGCGCTCGGCGGTGCCGCCGCGCTCACGGCCTGCTCGCCCGTCCCGCCGCGCGGCTCCGACCTCGGCGTCCGCGTCAGGGCCCGCGACTGGCGGCGCCTGGCCGGTGCGGTGCGCGGCACCCTGACCCGCCCCGGTGACGCCGGCTACCGCAACGCCCGCCTCGTCGAGAACCCGGCCTTCGACGCCGCCCGACCCCTCGCGGTGCTGTCGGTCCGCTCCGCGGCCGACGTCGCCACGGGGCTGGCGTTCGCGCGCGAGCACGGCGTCGAGGTGGCGCTGCGCTCCGGGGGCCACAGCTACCCCGGCTGGTCGGCCGGGGACGGACGGCTCGTCGTCGACGTGCGTCCGCTGGCGACGGTGCGCCCCACCGCGGACGGCACCGGGGCGGTGATCGGCGCCGGTGCCTCGCTGGCGCGCGTCTACGAGACGCTCGCCGACCGGGGCCGCGGCCTGGCCGCCGGATCCTGCCCCACGGTCGGCATCGCCGGGCTGACCCAGGGCGGCGGCATCGGCATCGTCGGTCGCGCGCACGGTCTGACCTGCGACGCCGTCACCGCGATGCAGGTCGTCACCGCCGCCGGCGAGGTCGTCACGGCCAGCGCGCAGCAGGAGCCCGACCTGTACTGGGCCCTGCGCGGGGGAGGCGGCGGCCACCTCGGCGTCGTCACCTCCTTCACCGTCGACACCTTCGCCGCCCCCGCCGTCTCGACCGCGTTCCTGCAGTGGCCGCTCGCGGCGGCGGAGTCCGTCCTGCCGGCCTGGCAGGCGTGGGCACCGGCCGAGGACGCCCGCCTCTGGTCGACCCTGCGCGCCCTGTCGGGCACCGCCCACCGCGGCGGGCCGGTGCTGGCGCTGTCGGTGACCTGGACCGGTCCGGACACCGGGCTGGCCGCCCCGATGTCCCGCCTGCTCGCCGACGTCCCCCCTCCGACGGTGGACCGACGCCTGCGACGCACCTTCCGCGCCGTCACGCGGGCCTACGCCGGCTGCACCGACGTCCCCGTCGAGGACTGCCGATCCGCCCCGGCCGGCGCGCTCGCCCGCCGGCGCTTCGCCGCCACCTCGCACGTCGCCTACGACCCGCTGCCGGAGCGCGACGTCGGTCTCCTGGTCGACCGGCTCGCCGACGCCCACGGCTCCGGCCTCGTGGAGGCCGGCATCTCCCTCGACGTGCTCGGCGGCAGGATCGCCGACCCGGCCCCCGGGGACACCGCGTTCGTGCACCGTCAGGCGCTGGCCACGGTGCAGTACACCGCCACCCACCTCGCCGACGACCGGCAGCGGGCGGTCGGCTTCGTGCGCGGGTCGCGCGCCGCGCTGACCCCGGCCTGGGGGGAGCACGCCTACGTCAACTACGCCGACGCCGCGGTCGGTGACCACCGCACGGCGTACTTCGGGGCGAACGCGGTCCGCCTGGCCGCCGTGCGGCAGCGCTACGACCCGGACGGCTTCTTCACCCAGCCCCAGGGGTTCTGAGGCGGCCCGAACCCCTCGCCGGCCCTACGCTGGTGCGGTGACCACCGCCCCCGCCGACGTGCCCGTGACGGTCTCGATCACCCGCCGGGTCGACCCGGAGCACCAGGCCGAGATGGTGGCGTGGGTCCGCTCCGGCTCGCTGCTGGCCGAGCGCTTCGAGGGCTTCCTCGGCACCGGCTGGGTCCGACCCGGGCGCGACTCGGAGGTCTGGCACATGCTCTACCGCTTCGACAGCGGCGAGGCCTTGGCGCGGTGGGAGGCCTCGGACCAGCGCCGCTGGTGGCTGAGCTCGGCGCAGGGCATCGTCGAGGACACCCGGGTGGAGCGGCTGACCGGCATCGAGGGCTGGTTCGACCCGCCGGAGGAGTACGCCGTCGAGCAGCTCACCCCGACGCGTCCGCCCCGGTGGAAGCAGGCGGTGATGATCTGGTTCGCGTTCTTCCCGCTCAGCCTGGCCGTCACCGTGCTCGCGGGCTGGCTCGTGCCGGACCTGGCCGTCGTGCCCCGCGTCCTGCTGAGCACCATCGTGATGACCCCGGTCATGACCTACCTCGTGCTGCCGTTCCTCACGACCCGCCTCGAGTGGTGGCTGCACGGTCGTCCCGCGCCCTGGCGGCGGTGACGCGGCCACCCGGGGGCCTGGGAGACTGGAGCCACCCGACGAGGAGACCCATGTCGACCCCACCGCCGCCGCGCCGCGCCCGGCACCTGATGGACCCGAACGCCCCGCGCCCGGTCGCCGGTGGCCCGGGCTCCGCCAAGCCGGGGATGAGCATCACCTCGGTCCAGCGCTGGGTGCTGACCGCGCTGGTCGTCACCACCGTCGAGCACTTCGCGCTCGCCTTCGTTCTCGGCGCCGCCTCGATCGACGACAGCCGGGTGGCCGAGCGCGTCGTGCTGCTGGTGCTGGCGGCGGTGGTCGGCGTGCTCGGCGTCGTCTCGGCGTTCCTGCTGCACCAGCGCAGCCCGGTCTCGTGGTGGCTGCCGCTCGGCCTGCTGCCCGCCCTCCTCGGCGCCGCGTGGGTGTTCTCGAGCTGACCGCATGCCCCTGCCCGCGGCATCCCCCCTGCCGCTGGGCGCCCGGGTGCGACAGGATGCCCGGATGAGGATCCCCGATCGGCTCCGCGTGCGCCCCCGCGACGTCCGCGCCGTCGACGAGGCGGTGAAGTCGGTCGTCGGGGGACGGCTCTCGCGCCACGGCTGGGTGCCCCGGGTGCTGGCCTACCCCGGGTACGGCGGCGACGGCTGGGTCCGCGTCCTGGCCCGCGTGCTGCTCGCCCCGGAGGGCATGACGTCCAGCGACGAGCAGATCGTCCGCGGCTTCACCCGCTTCGTGGTGCTGCCGACCGAGGGCGTCGAGGTGCGGATCCGCGTCGGGGACCGGGTGCACGTGGTGCTCTCCAGCACCCAGGGGTACGTCGACGTCCGCCTCGACTCCGACCTGCCGCCCGGCTGGCACGACGTCGAGCTCGTGGTCGCCGACAACCCGCCGGTCGTCACGCAGGTGCGGGTCGTGGGGCCGGAGACCACCCTGGGCCTGGTCAGCGACATCGACGACACCGTGATCGTCACGATGCTGCCGCGACCGCTGCTGGCCTTCCGCAACACGTTCCTGCTGCGCGAGACCGACCGCGACGCCGTCCCGGGCATGGCCGCGCTCTACCGCGACGTCGTGGCCGCCGAGCCGGACGTCTTCGTCGTCTACGTCTCCACCGGGGCGTGGAACGTCGCCGGCGTGCTGCGCCGTTTCCTGCAGCGCAACGGCTACCCGGCGGGGCCGCTGCTGATGACCGACTGGGGGCCGTCGGACGAGCAGTGGTTCCGTTCGGGCCAGGAGCACAAGCGCACCCAGCTCGACCGGCTCTTCGCCGAGCTGCCCCAGCTGTCGTGGCTGCTCGTCGGCGACGACGGTCAGCACGACGTCACGCTCTACGCCGAGGCCGTCGAGCGGCACCCCGGCCGGGTGCTCGCGGTGCTCATCCGCGAGCTGAGCGCCACCGAGCAGGTCGCCACCCACGGCAGCCCGGTGCGGTTCTCCCAACGCGTCCGCCCCGACACCGGCGGCGGCGTACCGGAGCTGCGGGCGCCCGACGGCACTGGTCTCGGGCTCGCCCTGCGCGCCCAGCGCATCGTCCTCCGCTGACCACCCGAGCCACCCACCGCCGCGCCCCACCCACGCGACCCGCCCACGCGACTCGCCCACCCAACGGAACGAACCACCAACCGCATGTAACGCGGGGTTATGGACGCCCCACAAGGGTCACAACCCATGCGGCCCGTCCATAACCCCGCGTTACATGCAGGTTTTGCTGGGTTGGGTTGGGCTGGGAGGCCGGGGTGGGTTGGGGTGGGGAGGGGCGGTCAGGTGGTGGTGGCGTCGTGGATCTCGCCGACGAGCACCTCGATGGCGTCCTCGAGGAACAGCACCCCGCGGGGCGTGCCGTCGGGGTCGACCGAGGTGGCCATGTGGGCGCCCTGGGCCCGCATCCGGGCCAGCGCGTCCTCGAGCTCGGCGTCGCGGGAGATCGAGATCAGGCGGCGCTGGCGCTTGGGCGGCACCGGCTCGCCGAACTCCTCCGCGTCGGCCTCCATCACGTCCTTCATGTGGACGTAGGAGACCGGGGTGCCGTCGTCGGTGAGGACGTAGCGCGAGTAGCCGTGCTCGACCACCGCCCGCTGGATGTCCCCGGGGGTCGAGGACAGCGGCAGGTGGACCACGTCGTCCAGCGGCACCTCGATGTCGCGAGCCGCCTTGTCGGTGAACTCGAAGGCCCGGGTCAGCGGCTCCGGGGCATCGGTGAGGGTGCCCTCGCGCTGCGACTGCTCGACGATCCCGGCCACCTCCTCGAGGGTGAAGGTGCTGTTGGCCTCGTCCTTGGGCTCCACGCCGCACAGCTTCACGATGCCGTTGGCGATGGCGTTGAGGAAGGCGATGACCGGGCGGAAGACCCGCGAGACCATCACCAGCGGCGGCGCCAGCAGCAGCGAGGCCCGCTCGGGCACCGAGAAGGCGATGTTCTTCGGCACCATCTCGCCCAGCACCACGTGCAGGTAGGTGACCAGCACCAGCGCGATGACGAACGCCGTGACGCTGATGGCGTCCTCCGACATCGGGGTCGCGCCGAGCGGGTACTCCAGCAGGTGGTGGATGGCCGGCTCGGAGACGTTGAGGATCAGCAGCGAGCACACGGTGATGCCGAGCTGGCTGGTGGCCAGCATCAGCGTGGCGTGCTCCATCGCCCACAGCGTGGTCTTGGCGGCCCGGCTGCCCTCGGCGGCGCGGGGCTCGATCTGGGAGCGGCGGGCGGAGATCACGGCGAACTCGGCGCCCACGAAGAACGCGTTGCCCGCCAGCAGCACGACCAGCCAGGCCAGGCCGGGGAGGTAGTCGCTCATGCCTGGCTCCTCTCCGCCGTCGAGTCGCTCGGTACGTCGTGCTCGTCCGGCTCGCCGGGGGCCCTGCGGCCGGTGGGCTGGGGGGTGTCGGGCAGGTCGGGCACGAACTGCACCCGGCTGACGCGGTGGCCCTCGGTGCGGGTGACGCGGAGCAGGCCGTCCTCGACGGGGACCTCGTCACCCATGTCGGGGATGCGGCCGAGCGTGGCGGCCAGGAAGCCGTTGACGGTGTCCCAGTCGTCGTCCTCGGGCACCTGCACGCCGGTGCGGGCCAGCACCTCGTCGGGGCGCAGCGAGGCGTCGAAGGAGATGGAGCGGCCACGACGGGTCAGCGGCGACTGGTAGCGGTCGTGCTCGTCCTCGAGCTCGCCGATGAGCTCCTCGACGAGGTCCTCGACGGTGACGACGCCGGAGGTGCCGCCGTACTCGTCGATGACGACGGCGAACTGCAGCCCCTCGCCGCGCAGCTGCTCGAGCAGCTGGGCCGCGCCGAGCGTGTCGGGCACGACGACGGGCTCCATCATGAGGTCGCGGGCCCGGACGTCCGCGCGTCGGTCGAGCGGCACGGTGAAGGCCTGCTTGACGTGCATCAGGCCGACGACGTCGTCGGGTCCCTCGTCGACCACCGGGAGCCGGGAGTGGCCGGAGGCGGCGGCCGCCTCGATGACCTGCGCGGCGGTGTCGTCGACGTGCACCGAGGTCATCTGCACCCGCGGCGTCATCATGTCGGCGGCGTCGCGGCTGGAGAAGCGCAGCGTACGGTCGAGCAGCGTGGCGTCGTCCTCCTCGAGCAGCCCGGCGGAGGCGGAGTGGCGGATCAGCGAGCTGAGCTCCTCGGCGCTGCGTGCGCCGCTGAGCTCCTCCTTCGGCTCGATCCCGATGCTGCGGATGAGGCCGTTGGCGGTGTTGTTCAGCAGCACGACGATCGGCTTGAAGACTGTCGTGAACACCGTCTGGAACGGGATGACCACCTTGGCGGTGGCAAGCGGCACGGCGAGGGCGAAGTTCTTGGGCGCCAGCTCGCCGATGACCATCGAGAACAGCGTCGCCAGCAGCACGCCGACGACCGTGCCGACACCGCCGACCGCACCCTCGGGGACGCCGAGGCCGGTCAGCGGCTCCTCGAGCAGCGAGCTGACCGCCGGCTCGAAGGTGTAGCCGGTCAGCAGCGTGGTCAGCGTGATGCCCAGCTGCGCGCTCGACAGGTGCGTCGAGGTGATCTTCAGCGCGGCGATGGTCAGCGAGAGCCGCGACTCACCGGCCGCCTGGCGCTTCTCGAGGTCGTGACGGTCGAGGTTGACCAGGGCGAACTCCGAGGCCACGAACAGCCCGGTGCCGACGGTGAGGACCAGGCCGATGCCCAGCATGAACCACTCGTTCACGCGCTCCTCCTGACGTCCCCTGGGCGCGGGACACGTAGGTCAGGAGGGCGAGGACTTCGGGGCAGGTCATCCATGGTCCGATCATCGTAACGACCGGGTGCGTGCCTCGTGACCGCCTCGCGCGAGCGCGGAGACCGGCGTCACCCCGGGTCTCGCTCGCTCCGTCATACGTCTGGACGGTTCCCGGGCGCAGAAACCGTCCAGGCGTATGACGGAGCGGCGCGGTGCCTCAGGCCCAGAGGTCGGCGACGCGGCGCAGTGCCTCGACGTAGCCGGCGACCCCCTGGCCGATCACGTGGTCGGAGGCGACGAGCCCGACGTACGACGTGCGGCGGAACTCCTCGCGGGCGTGGATGTCGGAGATGTGGACCTCCACGAACGGCGCCTCGACCACGGCGAGGGCGTCCATGAGCGCGATCGAGGTGTGGGTGAAGGCGCCGAAGTTGCCCACGACGGCCCAGCCGCCGGCGAACGCCTCGTGGACCCAGTCGATGAGGACGCCCTCGTGGTTGCTCTGGCGGAAGTCCAGGGTGAGGCCCAGGTCGGCGCAGCCGTCGGCGCACAGCTGCTCGACGTCGGCCAGCGTCGCGGTGCCGTAGACCTCGGGGTCGCGGCGGCCGAGCAGGTTGAGGTTGGGACCGTTGAGCACCAGGACGGTCCGCGAGGTGGGCATGCCCGCAGTTATACCGGCTGGAGCGGCTCAGGCGGTTCGCGCGACCGGGTCGGAGGCCTGCGCCAGCAGGGAGGCGAGGAACTCGCTGGTGCCGTGGTGCAGCGCGAGGGTGGCGAGCGGGTCGCCGCGGGTCTCGCCCCGGTTGACGATCACGACGGGCGTGCCGGTCTTCGCGGCGTGCCGCACGAAGCGCAGGCCCGACATCACCGTCAGCGAGGAGCCGAGGACGAGCAGGGCCGGCGCGGTGTCGACGAGGTCGTAGCAGCGCTGCACCCGCGGCTTGGGCACGCTCTCCCCGAAGTAGACGACGTCGGGCTTGAGCACGCCGCCGCAGGTCTCGCAGGCCGGCACGTGGAAGCCGCCGGTGTCGGCGATCTCGACGTCGCCGTCGGGCCGGTCCTCGGCGGGCGCGACCTGGCGCTCCAGCCAGCCGGGGTTGATCGTCTCCATCCGTCGCTGCAGGTCGCGCCGGGGGCTGACCGTGCCGCAGTCGAGGCACACGACGTCGGCGAGGCGGCCGTGCAGGGCGATGACGCTGGGGGAGCCGGCGCGCTCGTGGAGGCCGTCGACGTTCTGGGTGACCAGGCCGCGGCACACGCCGCCCTGCTGCAGCCGCGCCAGCGCGACGTGGCCGGGGTTCGGGTCGGCGTCGCGCATCCGCGTCCAGCCCACGAAGGAGCGGGCCCAGTAGCGCTGCCGGGCGCGCGGACCCGACACGAACTCGGCGTACGTCATGGGGGTGCGGTTCACCGCACCGGGGCCGCGGTAGTCGGGGATGCCGGAGTCGGTGCTCATCCCGGCGCCGGTCAGGGCGACGAAGCCGCTGTCCAGCAGGAGCGCAGCGGCCCGGTCGATGCTGCCGACCCGGGGTGCGCTCACTCCGTCAGGTTACGCGGGCCTCCGAAGCGTCACGCTGCTCCCGCAGCGCGGGCAGTGCGTGCGCGAGCAGATGTCGAGCTCCTGCCCGCAGTGGCACACGCCCGCGTTGCCGCGCCGCTGCGCCATCGAGACGGTCGGGCCGCCCCAGCCGCCGGCCGTTCCCGCCAGCTTCTCTGTCGTCATCCCCAAGCCCCCTTGGTGTGTCGTGCCTCCACTACACGCCTGTCGTGTCGACGGCGACAGGGCCCTATGCCCTAGATGTCCTGGGTGCCGAGGGACCGGTCACGGGCGTTTGGTCCCGGCGACGACCGGCCGAACGGTCAACCGCCACGCACGTCCGTGCGTGCGCGTGGTTGCATCGGGGCCATGACAGGCGAGACGAGCGAGGCGAGCGAGCACCCGGTCCCCAGGGCAGCCGAGGACGAGCTGCGGATCGCGGAGTGGCAGGCGGCGTACGCGCGGGTGCGCGACCTGGTCGCCGCCACCGACGACGCGGCCCTCGAGGAGCGGGTGCCGGCCTGCCCCGGGTGGACCGGCCGCGAGCTGCTGGCCCACATGGTCGGGCTCGGGTCCGACGTCGTGGACGGCGACGAGCCCGACGACCACAACGAGGCGTGGACCCAGGCCCAGGTCGACGCGCGCGCCGACCGGTCGCCGGCCGACCTGCTCGCGGAGTGGGCGGCCACGGCGCCGCGGCTGGTGACGTGGATGCGCGCCCGGGGGACCCGGCCGCTCAACGACGTCGTCATCCACGAGCAGGACCTCCGCGGGGCGCTGGACGCACCCGGCGGTCGCGACAGCCGCGGCCTCGCGCTGGTGCGCGAGGGCATGGCCGGACGCGTCGGGTCGAAGGTCACGGACCTGCCGCCGCTGGCGCTGGTGGCGAACGACGAGGACTGGTCGTGGTGCTCGAGCGGTCCGGTGGAGGACGCCGCGGTGCGGCTGGAGGCGTCCGGCTTCGACCTCGCCCGAGCGCTGGTGTCCCGGCGTACGCCGCAGCAGCTGGCGTCGTGGACGGTGACCGGGGACGTGTCGGCGTACCTCGCCGCCTTCGCGCACCTGGGGCCTCCGCCCGACGGCCCGCTCCCCGAGTGAGCGACCCCGGACGGACCGCTACTGGCTGAGCTCGAGGTCGAGGCGGTCGAGCAGCGCCTCGAGGGCGTCCTCGAAGTCGACGTCGGCGTCGTGGCGGCGCAGCCGCGACTTCAGCCGGAGCAGCGTGGGGAAGTCGTCGAGGTCGACCTGCTGGTCGTCGTTGGGCACGTCGGCGTCGCCCTCGTCCAACGGCTCCTCCGGCGGGCCCGCGGGGGCGCCGGCCTGCACGACCTCGAGCAGCAGGTGTCCGAGCAGGAAGCCGGTGAAGGCCTTGTAGACCCACACCGCGTTGTCCTCGCTCAGCCCCCGGTGGAGGAGCCCGTCGAGGAAGTCCTCGACGAGGGCGAGGTTGCGCAGCGGCGGTCGCAGCCAGGGCGCCGCGGGCGGCCGGGTGGCCACGAGCGGGAACAGCTGCGGGTGGTCGACGGCGATGGCGCGGATCGCGTGGGCGACGTGCTGGAGGAAGGCCTGCCAGCCGTCGGCGGGCCCCAGGGGGTCACGCGGAGGGACCCGGATGCTCTCGACGAGGTCGGCGACCATCGCCTCGAGCAGGTCCTCGCGGCCGTTGACGTGGTGGTAGAGCGCCATCGCCTCGACGCCGAGGAGACGGCCGAGCTGGCGCATCGACAGGGCGCTCAGGCCGTACTGGTCGACCATGGCGATCGCCGCGGTCACCACCGTCTCGCGCGACAGGGGTGCCCCCCGCGGGGGTGTGGCGGCGCTCATCGCACCCACGGTACGACGGAGTGGGTGCCTGACAGCGGGGAACGACGGTTCTGCCGGTGCACGCCATTTTTACGCCATAAAGAGGTTTACGCCGTAAGGATGTGTCGCACGGTGGGAAGGAAAGTCCTTTCACGACAGAACGGAATCGCACAGTCATGGACATCGGAAACAGCTTCGAGGAGGCGACGGACGGGATCTTCGGATTCCTCCCGAACCTCCTGGGCTTCCTGCTCATCCTGCTCATCGGGTTCGTCATCGCGAAGGTCGTCAGCACGGTCGCCCGCAAGGCGCTCGAGAAGGCCGGCCTCGACCGGCGGCTGCACAGCTCGGAGGCCCACAACTACGTCGAGAAGGTCATGCCCGGCGCCAGCCCGTCGAACGCGATCTCCACGGTCGTCTTCTGGCTGATCTTCATCTTCTTCATCTTCAGCGCCATCGGCGCGCTGCAGATCCCCGCGCTGACCACGTTCATGAACCAGGTGCTCGCCTACCTGCCCAACGTGATCGTCGCGATCTTCATCTTCGTGCTCGCCTCGCTCGTCGCGGGCGGCGTCGCCGCAGCCGTCGGCAAGGTCATGGGCGACACCCCGACCGGCAAGGTTGTGGCCACCATCGTCCCGGCCCTCGTCATGGTCATCGCCATGTTCATGATCCTCGAGCAGCTGCAGATCGCTCCCGAGATCGTGCGCATCGCCTTCGGTGCCACCATGTTCGCGCTGGCCCTCGGCCTCGCCCTGGCCTTCGGCCTCGGTGGACGTGGTGTCGCGCAGCAGATGCTGGAGGACGCCTACCGCAAGGGCCGCGAGCAGCGCGACCAGGTCAAGGCCGACGTGCAGCGGGGACGCGAGCGCGCGGAGGCGAAGGCCCGTGAGGCCGCTCCGAGCCAGGGCGGCGCGACGTCGCACGACGCCGGCGCCTACGACCAGTCGACCGCCACCCCGGCGTACGGCCAGGGCGCCTACGACCAGAGCGCCTACGACCAGGGTGCCTACGACCAGGGCGGCCACGAGTCGCGTCGGACCGGCACGGCGCCGTACGACAGCTACGACCACGGCGCCTTCGAGCAGGGTGCGGACCCGGCACCGCGTCAGACCGGTGCCTCGGCGCCGTACGACGCGGGTGACGTCGAGACCCAGCAGTTCGAGCCGCGCCACGACCCCCGGACCTCCTGAGGCCCGGACGATCCGCCGCTGACGAGCGGCACCCCGCGACGCCCCCCGACCTGCCTCCCAAGGGCCGGGGGGCGTCGTGCTCCCCCTCCACCCGCGAGGCGTCGGTCGTTCGGGCGCGAGGCGTCGGTCGTGCAGGCGCGAGGCGCCGGTCGTGCAGGTGTACGACGCCTCAGCGGTAGTTGGTGAACTGCACCGCGAACTCGTAGTCCTGCTCCTTGACGAGCTGCTGGACGGCCTGGAGGTCGTCGCGCTTCTTCGAGGAGACACGCAGCTCGTCACCCTGCACCTGCGCCTTGACGCCCTTGGGGCCCTCGTCGCGGATGAGCTTGCTGATCTTCTTGGCGTCCTCGGTGGTGATGCCCTCCTTGAGGGCGATGCTGATCTTCGACTGCTGGCCCGAGGGGCGCGGGTCGCCGGCGTCGAGGATCTTGAGGCTGAGCTGGCGCTTGACCAGCTTCTCCTTGAAGACGTCGAGCACGGCCTTCGCGCGCTCCTCGGCGTTGGCGGAGATCTCGATGGTCTTCTCGCCCGACCAGGTGATCTCGGCGCCGGTGCCCTTGAAGTCGTAGCGCTGGGTGATCTCGCGGGCGGCCTGCCCGAGGGCGTTGTCGACCTCCTGGCGGTCGATCTTGGAGACGATGTCGAACGACGAGTCGGCCATGAGGACGCTCCTTGCGGTCTGGGGTGGGCGCGCGCCGGGACGTGCGCGTCGAGGGTCCGGCCGATTCTGAGGAGGGCCGGGTGCTGCGCTATCCTTTCGTCTCGTTGCCCCAGGCTCAACCCGGGGCGAAGCAGCACCCCGGCAGGTTGCCCGAGCGGCCAATGGGAGCGGACTGTAAATCCGTCGCGAAAGCTTCGAAGGTTCGAATCCTTCACCTGCCACACGACCGAGGGGTCGGCCCACGCGGCCGGCCCCTCGACGTGCTTCCGGGGCTCTGTCGTCCCGGCTGCCGCACCTCGAGGTGGCAGGCTCGGGTCATGGACATCGAACAGGCACGGGACTTCGTGCGTGACAACCACCGGGCGGTGCTGGCCACGCGCACGCCCACCGGAGGCCTGCAGCAGACGCCGGTGCTCGTCACGGTCGACGACGCCGGCGTCTTCGTGGTGAGCAGCCGCGAGACGGCGTACAAGACGCGCAACCTGCGACGGGACCCGTGGGCGCAGCTGTGCGTCGTGCCGGACGGTTTCTTCGGCTCGTGGGTGTGGGTCGAGGGGCGCGTCGAGGTGGTCGGCCTGCCGGACGCGATGGGCGGCCTGGTCGACTACTACCGGTCCGTCAACGGCGAGCACGACGACTGGGACGACTACCGCGCCGCCATGGCGCGCGAGCGGCGCGTGCTGCTGCGGCTGACCGCCGAGCGGGTCGGCCCGACCCGCCAGGGCTGAGCACGGCTCGGGTCGCCGCACCGACCCCTGTCGGGTCGGCCGCGAGCGGCGTACCGTCGAGGGATGGACCTCCAGCGGTTCAGCGTCGCGACGTTCAACCTCTACAACCTCCAGCTGCCGGGCGAGCCGATGAACCCGGGGCAGCGGGTGTGGACGGCCGAGGAGTTCGACCGCAAGCTGACGTGGATCGGCGGCAAGCTGGCGGCGCTCGACGCCGACGTGGTGGGGCTGCAGGAGCTGTGGCACCGCGACGCGATCGTCCAGGTCCTCGAGCGCGCCGACCTCACCGAGGTGTACGACGTCG
The DNA here is from genome assembly GCF_011299595.1 of Nocardioides sp. HDW12B. Lineage (NCBI taxonomy): Bacteria > Bacillati > Actinomycetota > Actinomycetes > Propionibacteriales > Nocardioidaceae > Nocardioides > Nocardioides sp. HDW12B. The sequence continues at coordinate 141,717 of NZ_CP049867.1, forward strand.
TCGCCGACCCGGCCGACGGCGGCCGGATCGTGTGCGCGGCGCTCGTCCGTCGTGGCCTCCTGCGCGGACAGCCGGACTGGATCGACGTCTTCCCCGACGCCATGCGCCTGGACTCCACCGACCAGGCCGACCTGCAGGCGCCAGCCGTCAGCGTCAGCATCCCCGGCTTCTCCCGGCCCGTGCTGCACCTCCAGGTCGCGCTGCGCGACGACCCGCCGCTGACCGACGTCTTCGTGACCCACCTGAAGTCGAAGCTGCCGACCCGCATCGACCAGGAGCCGTGGTTCGACGCCGACCCCGACCTCTACCGGCCGCACACGACCGCGCTCGGTGCTGCGCTGTCGACCATCCGGCGCACCGCGGAGGCGACGGCCCTGCGGGTGCTGCTGACCGGGGTCATGAAGGGCACGACGACGCCGGTGCTCGTGCTGGGTGACGTCAACGACGGCCAGCACAGCAACACGTTGAACATCCTCACCGAGCAGCCGCGCTACCTGGTGGGGGAGTCGCGGGGTGGGGCGGACATCGGGCTCTACACGGCGCAGACGCTGCAGGAGTACCGCGACACCCGCGACGTCTACTACACCCACGTGCACGACGACCTGCGCGAGTCGCTCGACCACGTTCTTGTCAGTGAGCAGTTTTATGACAGCAGTCGGCGGCGGCTGTGGCTCTTCGACGGGCTGGTCATCCACAACGACCACCTCGACGACGAGGACCACCGGCTCACCGGGTCCGGGGACCACGGGGTGGTGCGGGTCAGCTTCACCTGGCGCCCCTTCACCTGACCCGTCGACCCCCGGTGGTCGAGCCGCCCCACCCGCTGGTCGATCTCGACAGGCTCGATCCAAGGAGCAGCGAGCGCCAGCGAGCGTCGTCGAGACCCGGTGAGTGGCAGAGCCGGCTTAAGTGGCGTCTCCACAGGCGATAGACCTGTCGAGCCACCACCTAGTCGTCGTCAGACCGACGTGGCGTCGAGGACGGCCGTCCATGGCCTTGGGACGTCGTCGAGCGGCAGCGCCTCCAGGAGGAGTACGGCGTAGCGCGCCTTGCGCCCCGACCTCGCCGTGAGGAAGCGCCGGAGCAGCTCGTGACGGGTCCAACCACGCTGGGCCGGCATCTGCGCCAGCAGGCGCAGGGAACGGGTCTCGTCGGCAGCCTCGATGACCGCCTCGACCGCGTCCACGCCGAGCGCGCGGATGAGCTCGCCCTCGAGATCGGGGGTGCACGCGAAGAACCCGAGCGTCTCGAGGTCGCGCGCGTCGTGGGTCTCGGCGAGTCCGGCCGCGGCAAGACCGTGCCGCACGAACGGCTGCTCCGGGGCGTCGTACAACCCCGCGAGGCGTACGCCGAGCCCGTGCGGCCCGTAGCGGGTGGCGAACGCCCGGACGTTGGTGACCCCGCCCATCGCCATTACGTCGACCCTCTCGGCAGCGAGGTCGCGGCCGCTCCTCGCCGCCAGCGTCAGCAGCGCCGCGCGGTCGCTCTCACCCTCGACCAGCACGACGGCGCGAGGGGAGTCCACCGGACCATGGCAGCGCCGGGAGCCGGAAGGCGTCAACACGTTTCCCGTCAGCGGCAGGAGCAGCGGGGGCTTGCTCGGGCGCGTGCCGCTGCGCGCCAACGGGGACAGATGCAGTCGCTACTCGAGCATCGAAATGCTTCGGACGTGGCTGCCCCTCAGCGCGTCACACGAGGCCAGCGTTGGGCGTCGACTCCCCGAATCGGGTTGTAGTCCGCGGAGATCACGGCCGATACGCCGGCCCCGGTCAGCTCGGCCACCAGGATGCGCTTCATCGTGGCGGCCATCTCGTGGCTGAGCCATTCACTGGTGTTGGCATACACATAGGCCGCTTCAGTGTCTACGCAGACGGTGGCGCTGCTGGGTGTGCGGTCCTCGGGTACGGCCGCGTGGGATGACTCGTACTCGGTACCACTCTCGCCGACATGCATGAACCGGTCGGCCACGGCGAGCAGGGCGTCCGCCGCCCGCTCCACCGTGTCGGTGACCACACGAAATCTCGGCTCCGCCTCCCAGCCGTCTTCGTAGTGACCCGTCGCCTCGGCGGGGTCCTCGATGTCCTCCCAGTCGGGTTGGATCGGATCTTCGGCGTGGAAGCAATCGGCCGCGAAGGTTACTGACATGGGCGTCACCGTATGACGGCGCTGCCACCTGGACGTGCACTCTTCCCCTGCCCGCGTCGGCCCCGCGCCGACTGGACACCACCTGCACCCGGCAGTGGGACGAGGTCGAGGCGCAGTTTGTGGACGAGTCGAGGCAGCGTGCTGAGTGCAGGAGCCTGCCTGTTCTCGCGGAGAACGTTCCCCGACCTCTGATCCATGATTCCCCTCACGCCGAGCGCGACGCTCATGTGTACTCGGCGTGGAGGTGCGGACATGGAGTGGCTGCTGATGGCGCTCGCGGTCGGTGGGGGCGGCACCTACGGATGGACGAAGTGGCGTGCCGGCGCGGCCGATCGCGCTGAGCAGGCGGCAGACCTCGAGGTCGTGCGACGGCTGGCCGACGAGGACGTCACGGTGCTGGGCGAGCAGCTCAGCCGCCTGGACACCCGGCTCGCGGGTGCCCCGCTGGACGACGACGCGCGGGTCGACTACCAGGCGGCGCTGGACGCCTACGAGCGGGCCGGGCGGGCGGTGCCGCTGCTGAAGAGTGCGGCCGAGGTGAGCACGGTGATCGACACCTTGTCCCACGGCCGCCACGCGATGGCGTGCGTGGAGGCCCGGGTCGCCGGTGAACCCCCGCCGCCGTGGCGCCCGCCGTGCTTCTTCGACCCGCGCCACGGGATGTCGGTGACCAACGTGATGTGGACCCCGCCGGGCCGGGGGACCCGCACGGTGCCGGCCTGCGCCCAGGACGCAGCCAGGGTCGCCCAGCACGAGAAGCCGGAGGTCCGCAGCGTGGTGCTGGGAGGGCGGCGCGTCCCGTACTGGCAGGCAGGGTCGGCGATCCTGCCCTACACGCAGGGCTACTTCACCGGTGCGGCGGGAATGGCCTGGGCCTACGAGGTGGCTGCGCGTGACGTCATGCTGCCGACGTCGCTCGGTTACTTCGGGGTCGGTGGCGGGGGCTTCGGAGACGGCGGCGGCGGAGGGGACGCCGGGGGAGGCGACGGAGGCGGAGGGGGCTTCTGAGCCCCCCACCCGTGGCGGACGTACGGCGCTAGCGTGGCCGAGTGCCCGATCTCGTGACCCCGTCGACCGATCTCCACGCGGCGTGGCTCGACTGCCACCACGAGTGGGGCCCGGGGCGCCACGAGGACGGCTTCGGCGTGCGGGAGACCGACGACGTCGTTTCGGAGGCGGGCTTCGCGGCGTACGTGACGCGGCTGGTCGACCAGGCCGACCCGGCGCAGGCCGAGGCGATGGGGCGGATGCCCTGCAGCTACCGATGGATCGTCGAGGACGGCCAGGTCCTCGGCGGCATCGCGCTGCGCCACGAGCTGTCCGCGAAGACCGAGCCGCTCGGCCACGTCGGGTACGGCGTACGCCCCTCCGCCCGAGGGCGCGGCGTGGCGACGTGGGCGCTCGGCGCGATCCTCGCCGAGGCCCGCACCCTCGGGCTGGACCGCGTGGTCGCGGTCTGCGACGTCGACAACGCGGCGTCGGCGCGGGTCATCGAGCACCACGGCGGGCGCCTCGAGGGCATCCGCGACACCGAGCACGGCACCGTCCGGCGCCACGTCATCGGCCTCTGACCGATCCGTGAGGGCCGGTCAGGAGCACGTCCCGGCTCAGCCGACGCTGACCGGGTGGTCCACGATCGCGCCGAACAGGTAGCCCTGCTCGTTGAACGGCACCGTCTCCGGCTGCACGTTGCCCTGGTCGTCGCGGGCGCGGACGCTGACGGTGTGCTGACCGCGCTTGGCGTTCCAGGGGAAGGACCACTGCCGCCAGGCCAGGGTGTCGTTGCGCTTCTCGAGCACGGCGGGGCGCCAGGGGGCGCCGTCGACGCTGACGTCGACGCGGCTGATGCGTCCGAGACCGGACCAGGAGCGACCCGTGAGGCGCTGCGCTCCGGGAGCGAGCGAAGCCGGGAAGGGGAGCTCGAGCGCGCTCTTGACGACCTGCGTCGTGACGAGCGGGGCGTCGGGGTAGTCCGGCCCGAAGAGCCGGTAGCTCGTGGTGTTCCACTGCGAGTAGAGCGGCGTCTCGGAGACCTCGATCGACCCGACCCACTTCACGTTCGCGACGCCGACCCAGCCGGGGGCGAGCAGCCGCACCGGGTAGCCGTGGTCCAGCGGCAGCGGTACGCCGTTCATCTGCGTGACCAGCAGCGTGTCGGCCAGCGCCTTCTCGACGGGGATCGGGCGCTGGACCCGCTGGGAGTCGAGGCCGACCGGCATGACGTCGAGCGCCGTGGGCTTCAGCCCAGCCCGCTCCAGAACCGCGGCCAGCGGCACGCCCGTCCAGGTGGCGACGCCGATCGCGCCCAGGCCCCAGGCGGTGCCGGCAGCCGGCGTGCCCTGCCGGGAGCCGAAGAAGCTGCGTGCGTTGCCCGCGCACTCGATCGCGCGGGTGACGGTGACCTGGGGGAGGGCCTGCAGGTCCACGAGCGACAGCGACAGCTCCCGGTCGACGCCGGTCCCGTGGATGCGCAGGCGCCAGGTGGTGGCGTCGATGCGCGGCGTCGTCGTGTGGTTGCGGATGAAGAACCGGTCGATCGGGGTGACGTAGCCCTGGCCCTTCATGGCCTCCCAGCGCATCTCGGCGTTGGTGCCGCGGATGATGAAGAGCTCGGGCGGCAGCGGCTTGGCGATGGGGGTGTCGGCGGCGAAGGCGCGCGCCGTGCCCAGCGCTCCCGGGCCGGTGGTGAGCCCGCCGCCGACCGCGGCGACGCCGAGACCGGCGAGCCCGGCCTTGAGCAGTCCGCGGCGTGACACCCCGGTGCGCGCGGTCGAGCGGAGGCGCTCGGCCCGCTCGGCGTCGTACTCGTGCTCCCGCAGCAGTCCCCGCTCCATCGTGGCTCCCTCTCGTCAAACAACCCAAAGTCGATTGGATTACTCATATCACGAGGGTGGGTGCGCCAGGACCCCCGCTGCGGGCCTCGGTTGGGCGCGTCGGGGATCATCGGGCGGGTGGAGTCCCCGAGCGCGCCGCTGACCGGCTGGGTGGCCGGCGCCCTGGTCTTCGGGTCCTCGGCCGCCGTGCTGGTGGTCGAGATCGTGGCGCTGCGCCTGCTGGCGCCCTACCTCGGACTGACCCTGGAGACCAGCACCCTGGTCATCGGCATCGCCCTCACGGCCATCGCGGTCGGGTCGTGGGCGGGCGGTCGCGCCGCCGACACCGTCGCGCCGCGGCGTACGCTCGCGCCCCTGCTCGCGGTCTCCGGCGCCGTCGTGGCCGCCACGCCGTTCGTGGTGCGCGCCGCCGGCGAGGCCGCCACCACCGGCCCGGTGCTGCTGGTGGCCGCGCTCGTGATCTTCGTGGCCGGCGCGGCGCTGTCGGCGGTCACGCCCATGGTGACCAAGCTCCAGCTGACCGACCTCGGCGAGACCGGCGCCGTGGTCGGACGGCTCTCGGGCGTCGGCACCGCCGGCGCCATCGCCGGCACGGTGCTCACCGGCTTCGTGCTCGTCTCGCGGGTGCCCGTCAGCGGCATCCTCGTCGGCCTCGGCGCCCTGCTCGTGGTCGCCGCGGTCGCGGTCGAGGTGCTGCTGCACCGCCGCCGCCCCGGCGTGGTCCCGGCCGTCGTCGTGCTCGTCGGCGGGCTGGCCGCGGTCGTCGCGCCCGGCGGCTGCGACGAGGAGACCGTCTACCACTGCGCGGAGATCGTCGCCGACGACGAGCGGTCCGGCGGGCGGCTGCTGCTGCTCGACGGCGTCGGGCACTCGTACGTCGACGTCGACGACCCGACGTACCTCGAGTTCGACTACGTGCAGTCGATCGCCTCGCTCGTCGACACCGCCTACCCGGCCGGGGAGCCGCTCGTCGGCTACCACCTGGGCGCCGGTGGGCTGACGCTGCCGCGCTACCTCGACGTCGTGCGCCCTGGTACGACGAGCCTGGTCTCGGAGATCGACCCCGGCGTGGTCGGCGTCGACACCGAGCGGCTGGGCCTGCGGACGGGGGAGTCCCTGGAGGTGCGCGTCGAGGACGGTCGCCTCGGGCTCGAGCGGCTGGACGATGCGGCGTACGACCTGGTGGTGGGTGACGCCTTCGGCGGCGTCACCGTGCCGTGGCACCTGACCACCCGCGAGGCCGTCACCGAGGTACGGCGGGTGCTGGCCGACGACGGGCTCTACGTCATGAACCTCATCGACCACGGGGACGTCGCCTTCGCGCGCGCCGAGGTGGCCACGCTGGCCGAGCAGTTCGACCACGTCGCCGTGGCCTCGCAGTCGGAGACGCTGCGCTTCGAGGACGGTGGCAACCTGGTCGTGGTGGCCGGTGACCGGGCCGTCGACGCGGCCGCGTGGACCGGGCGGATGGCCGAGCGGGACCTCGACTACGACGTGATCGAGGGGGCGGCGCTCGAGCGCTGGGTCGGTGGCGCCGAGGTGCTCACCGACGACCACGCCCCGGTCGACCAGCTGCTCACGCCGTACCCGACCGGCTGAATCCGCCACCACGGAGGGGCTGCCTCAGGCGGAGGGCTGCCTCACGCGGAGGGCAGCCTCACGCGGAGAACCAGTCCACCAGCCAGGTCCGCATCTGGACCATCTCCTCGCGCTGCTGTGCGCTGATGTCCTCGGCCAGCCGCGCCACCTGCGGGTGCTCGACGTCGCCGTGCATGCGCAGGCGCTGCGACATCATCACCGCGACCATGTGGTGCCCGATCATGTCGACCAGGAACGCCCGGTCGAGCTCGTCACCGCTCAGGCCAGACAGGTCGCGCATCATCGGCTCGTAGTCGGTGTCGGCCTCGGCGCCGGGGTGCCAGCGGTCGAGCCAGCCCTGCATCTGCTCGACCTGGGCGCTCTGCCCGGCCACCACGGCGGCGCCGAGGTCGCGCATCTCGGGGCGGTCGGACCGGGCCAGCTCCTCGGCGGCGCCGATCGCCTCCTCGTGGTGGGGGATCATCGCGACGAGGTACTCCGCCTCCGAGTCGACGTCCATCAGGCCGCTGCCCATGCCGACCCCGCCGGTGCCCGACCCGGCCCGGTCGCCCCTCCCCGAGCGGCCGGACCCGGACATCATGCCGAGGTCGTCGTCGGGGTCCTCCGTGCCCGACATCATCGGGCCCCGAGCGTCGTCGTCGTCGCCGTCACCGACGGCGGTCCCCACCCAGAAGGCGCTCCCCACGACGACGACCAGGGCGAGCAGCCCTGCCAGCACGACCACGATCCTGCGCATGACGATCCCGTTCCTCTCACCACCAGGCTGCGCGCCGTACGCCGTGAACGGCAGGGTCGGGAGACACCGGCCGGCAGTCCGATGGCACCGGGGGAGGTGACCCTCGGCCTCGCGGGGAGCAGGGGTGGGGACAATGACTCCCATGACGTCCCCCCGCCGGCTCCTGCGCTTCGACGACCCCGACGTGAAGGGCTACCCGCTGCTGAACTCGATCGTGGTGCCGCGCCCGATCGCGTGGGTCTCCAGCCTCTCGGCCGACGGCGTCGGCAACCTCGCGCCGCACTCGTTCTACACCGTGGCGTGCGCCGACCCCGGCGTCGTGCAGTTCACCTCGATCGGCGCCAAGGACACCCTGCGCAACGTGCAGGAGACCGGCGAGTTCGTCGTCAACGTGGCCCCGCGGTGGCTGCTGGAGCAGGTCAACAACTCCAGCGCGCGCTTCGACGCCGACACCTTCGAGGCCGAGGCGCTCGACATCGCGATGGAGCCCAGCGACCTGGTGGCGCCGCTGCGTGTCGCCGACGCCCCGGCGTCGCTGGAGTGCCGGCTGCACAGCACCGTCGACTTCGGCAGCTCGACCGTCGTCTTCGGGACCGTCGTCGCCGCGTCCGTGCGCGAGGACGTGCTCGACGGCGACCACCCGACGATGGAGGGCCTCCAGCCGCTCTCACGCCTCGGTCGCGACGAGTGGGGCCTGCCGCCCGAGGTCTTCCGGATCACCCGCCCCGGGCGTCCCGAGGACATCCCCGGCCGCGGCTGACGGCCGCACATTTCTTTCAAAAGAACGTTCAGAAGCCCCCTCGGCGAACGCGGACGGGCTTCTGAACGATCTTTTGAACGAAATGTGCTCCCTCACAGGAGCATCGTGACCGCGGCCGTCGTGCCGACAAGTACGACGAGCCCGCGCAGCACGGGCGCGGGGAGACGCCGGCCGATCCGGGCGCCGATGTAGCCGCCTACCACCGACCCGGCGGCCAGCAGCGCGATGGCGGCCCAGTCGAGCTCGGCCACGACGAGGAAGATCACGCCGGCCACGACGTTGGACGCCATCACGGCGAGCGTCTTGAGCGCGTTGACGACCCGCAGCTCGATGTCGAGGCCGAGCCCCAGGACGGCCATCATCATCACGCCCGACCCGGCGCCGAAGTATCCGCCGTACACACCGGTCAGGCCGGCGAAGAAGAGCGTGACCGGTGACATCTCGGTGCGGTCGGGAGCGTCGGGGCCCAGGCGGGCGCGCACGCGCGCCGAGATCCACGGCTGGGCGCCGACCAGCAGGCAGGTGAACAGGATCAGCCAGGGCACCACGGCCTCGAAGACGCCCGGCGGCAGCGCCAGCAGCAGGACGGCGCCGCCGACCGCGCCGACCGCGCAGGTCGCGAGGACGGCGACCGTCACGCCCGGGTGCTCGCGCAGCTCGGCGCGGTAGCCGAAGGACCCGCTCAGCCCGGCCGGCGTCATCCCGACCGTGTTCGAGGCGTTGGCGACCACCGGGGGCAGCCCGACCGCCAGCAGCACCGGGAAGCTCAGCAGCGACGCGACGCCGACGGTGGAGGTGAGCACACCGGCGCCGAGGCCGGCGAGGAGGACGGTGAGCTGTTCGAGGCCGCTCACGCGGGGCCGGGGGCGGCGCCGTCCGCCGGCTCGGGGCGCAGCAGCGCGACGTCGCTGACCATCGTCACGTGGTCGTGCATCGCGGTCGCCGCCGCGGACGGGTCGCCGGCCCGGATGGCCTCGGCCACGGCCCGGTGACCGGCCAGGGAGTCGCGCGGGCGCCCCGGCTGGGCCAACGACTCCAGCCGGGTCTCGCGGATCAGCTCGCTGATCTCCTCCATGAGGCGGGCCAGCAGCAGCGAGTGGGCGGCGGCGGTGACGGCGCCGTGGAAGAGCTCGTCGCCCTCCACACCGCGGCCGCCCGCCTCGACGTCGGCGGCCATGGTGGTCAGGGCGGCGTCGATGCGGGCGAGGTCCTCGTCGTTCCGCCGCTCCGCGGCCAGGGCGGCGAGCTTGGTCTCGAGCGCGTCGCGGGTGTCGATGATCTCGGGGAGCCGGTCGGCGTGGGCGCGGATGGCCTCGACGGTCCGATCGGCGGCGTCGACGTCGGGTGCCGCGCCGCTCGCGCCGTCGGTCGGCCCGCCTCCCAGCCCGGCCCCGACCCGCGTCACCACGGTGCCGTCGCCGTGGCGGACGCTGACGGCGCCGATCACCTCGAGGGCGACGAGGGCCTGGCTGAGGGTGGCGCGGCTGACGCCGAGACGGGCGGCGAGCTCGCGCTCGGGGGGCAGCCGGTCGCCGGGGGAGAGGCCGTTGTCGCTCACCCACGCCGTGATCTGGGCGGCCACCTGCTCGTAGAGCCGGGTGCGCACGAGGCGGCCCGGGAGCGACGTACCGAGGTCGCCGTTCGGCTCGGGCCGGGGCCTGCCGCTGGTCTGGCTCATAGCGGGAGTCTATTGACAAGAGGCCCGGTGGGCTAGAGGCTAGGCCACTGAGCCATCCACGTGAGCGGGGTCACACGCCCCGGACCGGACGGCCGATCCCCCTCGAGCGCAGCTCGAGACCGTCACGGAAGGACCGTCATGGGACCTGAATGGGTAGCCATCCTCGCGCTGGTCGCGCTCTTCGTGGTCGGCACGGTGATGCCGATCAACATGGGCGCGCTGGCGTACGTCGCCGCCTGGCTCGTCGGCATGTACGCGCTGGACCTCGACGAGAAGACCATCTTGGCCGGCATCAGCGCCGACCTCGTGCTCACGCTCATCGGCGTCACGTACCTCTTCGCGATCGCGCGACAGAACGGCACGGTGGACCTCATCGTGCGCAAGGCGGTGGGCGCGGTCGGGGGCCGCGTCGCGCTGATCCCGTGGGTGATGTTCGCGGTGACCGCGCTCATCACCTCGATCGGCGCCGCCTCGCCGGCCGCCTGCGCGATCATCGGCCCGATCGCCCTCGGCTTCGCCGGCCGCTACCGGATCAGCCCGCTGATGATGGGCATGATGGTCGTCCACGGCGCCCAGGCCGGCGGCTTCTCGCCGATCAGCATCTACGGCGTCATCACCAACTCCGTGATGGAGGGCGCCGGGCTCGAGCCGGCCAAGCTGACGATCTTCTTCTCCAGCCTGGTCGTCAACATCATCCTGGCCGCGGTCCTCTTCGTGGTCCTCGGCGGGCGTGACCTGATGAGCACGCGTCTCGACCCCGACGCCGACGAGGTCGGCGAGGTCGGCGAGGTCGAGCCCAGTGGACCCCACGCCGGGCCCCGTCACCGTGACCGCTCCACCGAGGCCTCCGGCACCGGCGCCACGCCCAGCACGGGCACCACGACCGGCACCACGACCGCCGTCCGTCCCGACCACGCCGGCACCAGCCGCGAGCACGCGCTCACTCTCTTCGCCTTCGTCGCGGTCGCCGCCGTCGCGCTCTACTTCGAGAAGAACATCGGCTTCACCGCCATCACTGCGGCTGTGGCGCTCTCGATGCTGTCGCCGAAGGCCTACCAGAACACCGTCAAGCAGATCGCCTGGCCGACCGTGCTGCTGGTCGCGGGCGTCAGCACCTACGCCACGATCCTCACCACCGCGGGATCGCCGGAGTTCGTCGGCAACTGGGCCGCCGGGCTGGGAGCGGCCGCCATCGGTGCGCTGATCCTCTGCTACGTCGGCGGCGTCGTCTCGGCGTTCGCCTCCTCCACGGCGCTGCTGCCGGTGATCATCCCGATCGCCATCCCGCTGATCGCCGAGGGCGGACTGTCCGCGGGGCTCTTCGTCGCTGCGCTGGCGGTCAGCTCGACGATCGTCGACGTCTCGCCGTTCTCCACCAACGGCGCGCTGATGCTGGCCAACCGGCCCGACACCATCGGCGAGCAGACCTACTACAAGCAGATCCTGACCTACGGCGTGATCGTCACCCTGGTCGGTCCGCTGCTCGTCTGGGCCGCTCTCGTCCTGCCGGGCTGGGGCTCGTGAGCGCGGCGAGCGCCGGGTCCGCAGGCGCCGGGTCCGCGAGCGCCGCAGGTGCCGGTACGCCGAGCGCCGGTCCGCTGGCTGACGTCGTGGTCGTCGACCTGTCGCGGGCGCTGGCCGGACCCCACGCGACGATGATGCTGGGCGACCTCGGCGCGCGCGTCATCAAGGTCGAGACCCCCAAGGGCGGCGACGACACCCGCGGGTGGGGCCCGCCGTTCGTCGGGGAGGACGGCGACGTGTCGACGTACTTCTTGTCGACCAACAGGAACAAGCAGTCCGTCGCGCTCGACCTCAAGGACGCCGGCGACCGCGACGTCCTGCTAGCGCTGGTGGACCGCGCCGACGTGCTGGTGGAGAACTTCCGCACCGGCGTGCTCGAGCGGCTCGGCCTCGGCATCGCCGAGCTCCAGCAGCGCAACCCGCGGCTGGTCGTGCTCTCGATCACCGGCTTCGGCCACGACGGCCCGGAGGGCGGTCGCGCGGGCTACGACCAGATCGCCCAGGGCGAGGCCGGCCTGATGTCGCTGACCGGCTCGGGACCGGACGACCCGCAGCGGGTCGGCGTACCGATCGCGGACATGCTGGCCGGGATGTACGGCGCCTACGGCGTCGTCGCCGCGCTCCACGAGCGGGACCGGACCGGGATCGGCACGGTCGTGCGGACCTCGCTGCTGGCCGCCGTGGTCGGCGTGCACACCTTCCAGGGCACCCGGTGGACGGTCGCCGGCGAGGTCGGCAAGGCGCAGGGCAACCACCACCCGTCGATCTCGCCCTACGGGCTGTTCCACTGCCGCGACGGCGTGGTGCAGATCGCGGTGGGCAGCGAGGGGCTGTGGCTGCGGCTGTGCTCCGCCTTCGACATCGACCCGGCGACCGAGGGCATGGCCACGAACCCGCAGCGCGTCGGCAACCGGGAGGCGGTGATCGCGCTCGTGGAGGAGAAGTTCGCCACCTGGGACGCCGAGGACCTGCTCGCCCGGCTGGCCGAGGCCGGTGTGCCGGCGGGCAAGGTGCGCAGCATCGACGACGTCTACCGCTGGGAGCAGACCGCGAGCCAGGGGCTGCTGGTCGACGTCGACCACGCCACGCTGGGCACGGTCACGATCCCGGGGCCGCCGCTGCGGTTCTTCGACGGCGCCGGCACCGAGGTCACCAAGTCCGACCACGCCGCCCCGCCGCTGCTCGACGAGCACGGCGACGTCGTACGCGCCTGGGCCTCCGAGCCCGGCTCCGACCCCGCCTGACGCGCGCCGAGCGCACATGTCGTTCAACTGAACGTTCAGAACCCCCGCCACGTGCTGTGACGGGGGTTCTGAACGTTCAGTTGAACGGAATGTGCAGGGTGACGCCGCTCGGGCGCCCCGGGGTCAGCGGGGGAGACCGGTGCGGTCGACCTTGCGGTGGAAGCGCATGCCGGCCAGGCCACCGACGATGGCGCCGAGGAGGCTCGCGGCGACGAGCACGGCGGCGGCGATGGCCCCGCCCTGGGTCAGCTCGCCCTCGCTGATCGGGATCCGCGGGAAGGTGTTGAGGTCGGCGAAGATGTCGTACTGGTCGCCGGCGACGAGGCCGAGGACCGCGACGAGCGCGGCGACCACGAGGGCCCACAGCCACACCGCGATGCCCTGCTTGATGCCGTTGAAGCGGGCCATGCGGCCGGCGACGTACCCGCCGCAGTAGTAGGCGAGGAAGACGACCAGCGCGAGCACGATGCCGCTGACCAGGCCGATGGTCTCGACGCTGGCCGAGCCGGCGGCGTCCGCGGCCTCGCTGGCGTCGGTGCCGCTCGCGAGCCCGACGCCCGCGCCGGCGGCGGCCAGCAGCGCGGTCAGCAGGACCGCGACGCCGGCGGCGGTGAGGAAGCCGAAGAACGCGGAGCCGATCTTGACGCCGCCGTGCTCCTCCTTCTGACGGGCGAGGACGCTGCGGCGGTCCAGCGCGGGCTCCTCGACGGCCGCGTGGTGGCCGGTCGGGGTGCCGTGCGTGGGGTGGGTCTGGGTGTCGCGCACCGGGGGCTGGTCGGTCCGGGTCTGCTCGGGGTGAGTGCCGCGGTCGGACGGTGTGGACGTGCTCATGTGTGTCTCCTGGGGTTCTTGGTACTTCCAGGATCACCGTCCGGCGGCGGTTTCAACCCTCCCGTACGCCCTTTCGTCGCGGGCGTGCCGAAGGGTGGCGGCGCGCTCCGCGCCGCCACCTCCGCGGTCTCAGGCGGCGACGACCGCCCCGTCGGCCGGCACGTCGTCCTTGCGCGCCGTGACCAGGGTGATCGCGGTGACGAGCGCCAGGGCGAGCAGGATGCCGCCCCAGAAGAACGCCACGTGGTAGCCGCTGATGAAGGCCTCCGGCGCCAGCCGCTGCGCGTCGGCCGCGCTGCGCACGTTGTCGGCGAAGTACGACGTGACCGCGCCGGCGAACAGCGTGTTGAGCAACGCCGTGCCCAGCGAGCCGCCGATCTGCTGCGAGGTGTTGAGGACGGCGCTGGCCACGCCGGCGTCGTGCTCGCCCACGTCGAGCAGCGCCAGGCTCGAGGCCGGCACGAACACGCACGCCATCCCGATGCTGAGCAGCAGCTCGGCGGGGAGCACGTGCGACCAGTAGGCCGTGTCGGACCCGATCTGGGTCAGCAGCATCATGCCGGCCGTGGCGAGCGTGAGCCCGGCGACCATGAGCGGCTTCGGCCCCAGCTTGGGCAGCAGGTTCGCCACCAGGCCGGCGGTGAGGATGATGCCGGCACTGAACGGCAGGAACGCGAAGCCGGCCTTGAGCGGGCTGTAGCCGAGGTTCAGCTGGAGGTAGTAGGTCAGGAACAGGAACATCGCGAAGAGCCCGGCGCCGACGAGGGTGAAGATCAGGTACGCCGCGCCGCGGTTGCGGTGCAGCACGATGCGCAGCGGCAGCATGGGGTTGGCCGCGCGACGCTCCCACCACACGAAGGCGACGAGGAGCAGGACGGCCGCACCGAGCCAGGTCAGCGTGGACGGGTCGCCCCAGCCCTGGACCGCGGTGTCGCTCGGGTCGTCGGGGTTGGCCGCCTTGGCGGCCTCGGTGAAGCCGAACACCAGCGCGAACAGGCCGCTGGTCGCCAGGAGCACGCCCGGCACGTCGTACCGGGTGTCGCCGTGGGCCTTGCTCTCCTTGACCAGCGGGACGGCGAGCGCGGCGACGAGCAGCGCGACGGGGACGTTCACGCCGAGGCACCAGCGCCAGGAGGTGAACTCGGTGAGCACACCGCCGACGATGAGGCCGATGGCGGCACCGCCGCCGGAGAGGGCGCCGAAGACGGCGAACGCCTTGGCCCGCTCCTTGGGCTCGGTGAAGGTGACCGTGATGAGCGCCAGCGCCGAGGGGGCGAGCAGCGCGGCGAAGGCGCCCTGGAGGGCGCGGGCCGCGAACAGCAGCTCCTGGTTGGCGGCGATGCCGCCCAGCGCCGAGGCGGCGGCGAAGCCGGCCAGCCCGACGAGGAAGGTGCGCTTGCGTCCCACGTAGTCGGCGATGCGGCCGCCGAGCAGCAGCAGGGCGCCGAAGGCGAGGGTGTACGCCGTGACGACCCACTGGCGGTCGGCGTTGCTGATGCCGAGGTCCGCCTGGGCGCTGGGCAGCGCGATGTTCACGATGGAGGCGTCGAGCACGATCATCAGCTGGGAGGCGGCCAGCACGGCCAGCGCCCACCAGCGGCGCGGGTCCGGCTCGGTCGGTGCGGCGCCGTCGGCCGGCGGGCGTGAAGTCTGGGCGGAGTCGGTCACGGGGATCCTGTTCGAGAAGGTGGCACGGGTGTCCGTGGAGGTCGCAGGTCGGTCGTGGGTCGGCCCGCGGGTGGCGCGTGTCCACGCTGCCTCACGATGACGACCTCCTCGTGAACACCCGGTCACGTTCGTGTGTTCCGCGAACCTGCCCCTTGTTTTCTCGCGAAGCGTCACGTGACGCCTCGGCCAGGGGGCTGGGGGTTCAGACGGGGACGGTGAGCCGGGCGGTCCAGCCGGCGGCGACGGAGCCGGACATGCGCGCCATCTGGAGGCGGTAGCCGTCGGAGAAGACCATGTCGGAGTCCAGCGACACCCGCGCCAGGTTCTCCGGGCTGCCGGCGTAGCGCGCGTCGGCGTACACCTCGCTGCTGACGTCCTCGGGCAGCGCGATCTGCGAGGTGCGCATCTTGGCGCTCGCGTTCGTCGCCTCGTCCAACGACGGGTAGACCTCGAAGTGGATGTGCGGCCAGCGGCCGTCGTAGCAGGCCGGGAAGACGCTGGTGAAGCGCACCTTGCCGTCGGCGTCGGCCTCCTGCACGCCGCGCAGGTAGTTCTCCTCGACGATCTCGTCGTCGTAGAGCGAGTAGCGCCCGGCCGCGTCGCAGTGCCACAGGTAGACCGCGGCCCCGGCGTACGGCGTGCTGGTGTCACCGTCGACGTCGAGGACCGTCAGGTCGATGGTCAGGGGTACGCCGTCCGCGACCCCGTCGGCGTCACCGAAGCTGCTCGTGATGTCGCTGCGCACGACCCCGCTCTCCGACAGCACGTTGACCCCGTTGGACCCGTCGCCGGGGTAGGGGCCGGCCGTCTCCTCGGGGATCTCGCCCGCCGCGACCTCGACCGACGACTCCGCCCCGCCCCCGGGCGGACCGTCCGGCGGTGCGCCGCCCGGGCCACGACCGGACGAGCCGGTGGCAGCGTCGCCGCACGCGGCCAGCGCCAGCGAGCCGCCGACGCCCAGCCCGACGAGGCCGAGGGCGCGACGACGTGACAGCAGCCGCGGCAGGTCGTGGTCGAGCCCCCGGTCGTGCTCGTGGTCGTCGTGGACGTCGGCGGCGGGGCCGGCCGCGGGGGTCGCGGGGGTCGCGGGGGTCGCGGGGGAGGAGGTGAAGGGGCGCACGGGCTGGCCTCTCGGGTCGGTCGTGGAGGGTGGGTCCTGCTCGACGCTAGGAGCCGGTCCTGGGAGCGACCTGTGCGTCGGCTGGGACCTGGCCGAGCACAGGATCCTCACAGGAGCAGCACAGGCCGGAGTCGGTTCCGTGCGGCAGGGTGAGTGCCATGAGTGACCCCTCCCTCCCCTCGGGCAGCGCGAGCACGGCGGGCCTGACCCGGCCCGACGGCTCCCCGCTGCGCATCCTCGTCGTCGACGACGAGGTCAACATCGCCGAGCTGCTGCGCATGGCGCTGCGCTACGAGGGCTGGGAGGTGGCCGTCGCCCACACCGGGCGCGACGCCGTCGAGGTCGGCCGCACCACCCGGCCCGACGCCGTGGTGCTCGACATCATGCTGCCCGACCTCGACGGGCTGTCCGTGCTGGCACAGCTGCGCGCCCACGTCGAGGACGTGCCCGTGCTGTTCCTCACCGCGCGCGACTCCGTGGAGGACCGGGTGGCCGGCCTGACCGCCGGCGGCGACGACTACGTCACCAAGCCCTTCAGCCTCGAGGAGGTCGTGGCCCGCCTGCGAGCGCTCATGCGACGGGCGGGCGCGCTCGACCAGCGGCAGCGGTCCGTGCTGACCGTCGGCGACCTCACCCTCGACGAGGACAGCCGCGAGGTCACCCGCGGCGGCGAGGAGATCGGCCTGACGGCGACCGAGTTCGAGCTGCTGCGCTTCCTCATGCGCAACCCGCGCCGGGTGCTGAGCAAGGCGCAGATCCTCGACCGGGTGTGGAACTACGACTTCGGCGGCCAGGCCAACATCGTCGAGCTCTACATCTCCTACCTGCGCAAGAAGGTCGACGCCGGCCGCGAGCCGATGATCCACACGATGCGCGGCGCCGGCTACGTCCTCAAGCCGGTCGGCTGAGGAGCGACGTGGACGTCGTACGCCGCCTGCGGCCGGGTCGGCGCGAGACCGCGCCACCCGCATCGCCTGGGTCGGAGGGTCCTCGGGCGGGCCTCGCGCGGTGGGTGCCGGCCAGCCTGACCGCCCGTCTGGTGCTGACCTCGGTGCTGCTGGTGGCCGTCGTGAGCCTGCTCATCGGGCTGGCGACGGCGCTCACCCTGCGGTCCTACCTGACCCAGCAGCTCGACGACGACCTGCGCTCCGCGGGCGACAGGGCTCGTGGGCAGTACGTCGCGGGATCCGACGACGGACCCGCCGTCCCGGACGGGCCACCCGGACCCGCTGCGCCGGACACGTCCGCCGGCACCGGCGGCGAGGTGTGCCAGTTCGGTCGCGACGACGACGACCGCCGCGGCGACGGTGACGGGGACGAGCCGGGTCGGGTGCCGGGCCAGGCGGCGGGGACGCTGAGTGCCTCCGTCCGGGAGGGCTACGTGGTGTTCGCGGAGGTCATCGAGGAGTCCGGCTGCTACGCCGAGGTGCCGGAGTCCGCCTACGGAACCCTGAGCGAGGTGGCGTCGGAACGGTTGTTCGACGACGGCGGCCCGCGCACCGACATCGAGGAGGTCGACCTGCCGGGGCTGGGGGAGTACCGCCTGCTCACCGAGCAGGTCGGGTCCACCACCCTGGTCAACGGTCTGCCCACCGAGAGCGTCGACCGCACGGTCGTGCGGGTCGTGGTCTCCGAGCTCGTGCTGATCCTGCTCGGCGTCGGGGTCGCCGGTGCGCTGGCGGTCGTGCTCGTGCGGCGGCAGATGCGGCCGCTGCGCCAGGTCGCGGCCACCGCCCACGACGTGGCCGCCGTACCGCTGTCGCAGGGCGAGGTCGGCGCCACCGCCCGTGTCCCCGAGGAGCTGACCGACGACCGGACCGAGGTCGGCCAGGTGGGCTCCGCGCTCAACACGTTGCTCGACCACGTCGAGGACGCGCTGCGGGCGCGGCACGCCAGCGAGCAGCAGGTGAGGCAGTTCGTCGCCGACGCCTCGCACGAGCTGCGGACACCGCTGGCCACCATCAAGGGGTACGCCGAGCTGACCAGGCGCACCACCCCCGAGGACGAACAGGCCGCCCTGCGTCAGGCCATGGGCAAGGTCGAGGTCGAGGCGGAGCGCATGTCGTCGCTGGTCGAGGACCTCCTGCTGCTGGCGCGTCTCGACGCCGGGCGGCCGCTGGAGCGGCGACCGGTCGACCTGACCCGGCTCGTGCTCGAGGACGTCGCCGACGCCCGGGTGCTGGCGCCCGAGCACCGGTGGGTCATCGACCTCGGCGAGGAGCCGGTGGTCGTGGAGGGCGACGAGCAGCGGCTGCACCAGAGCCTGGTCAACCTGCTCGGCAACGCCCGACGGCACACGCCGCCAGGCACCACGGTGACGGTGCGGCTGACGCCGGGGGTCGCCGGCCACGGCGCCGAGCTGGTCGTCCACGACGACGGCCCCGGCATCGACCCGGCCCTGGCGGGGCGCGTCTTCGAGCGCTTCGCCCGCGGCGACGCGGCCCGGACCCGGGCCTCCGGCAGCGTCGGGCTCGGCCTGTCGCTGGTGCAGGCCATCGTGGCCGCCCACCGCGGCGAGGTGTCCCTCGACAGCCGCCCGGGGTCCACCGCCTTCACCGTCCGCCTCCCCTGACCCGCCCCTGTCCCGCCCCCTGCCCAGTCCCTGCCGAGGTCCATGTAACGCGGGGTTATGGACGGGTACCCCGGGTCAGGACCCGTGCGAGGCGTCCACACGCCTGGGGCGGATGCGGGTACGACGACCGCCGGCCGGCCATCGCGTCGTACTCACAGGCCCGGCACAGGCGGGACAGGTGGCCCACCCAGGCCGGCGCCCGATGCTCGGTGCACGAGCCCGGAGCCGCCGGGTGACCGAGCACAGGAGCTCACATGTCCGACGACCAGCCGCGCAGCGGCTCCCGCTGGGAGCCTCCGGCCGAGACCCGTCCCCTCGCTGCCGACTCCCCGGCGTCCCCTCCGCCCGGGAGCTCGGCCCCTCCGTCCCCCGCGGGTGCCGCCCCCGAGGCGCCCGCGGGGGGTACCCCCGGGCCCGCAGCGGCGGCGCACCCGAGCGAGGACGAGGCCCGGCCGTTCCGGCGTCGCCGCCCGCGCGCACTCACCGGCGCCCGGGCGGTGCGCCCGAAGGTGGCGGCCGGTGTCGCCGCCGTCGCCCTCGCCAGCGCCGCCGGCGGGTTCGTCCTCGGCAGCGCGCTCGGCTCCGACGCCACCACCCCGGTGGGCTTCGGCGACGGCGGCCGGGATCATCACGGTGGCTTCGAGCGGGACGGCGACCGGGACGTCGGCGGGCCCCGCGGTGGCTTCACCGGTCCGGACGGGGAGGTCGCCCCGCCGCCGGGGACGGCCCCGGGCGAGGAGCCCGGCGCCCTGCCCGAGGGCGACGACGCGACCCCGCCGCCCGTGACCGGCGACGACGAAGGCGCCACCGACGGCGCCGGCGCCACGGAGAGCGGCGACTCCTCGGCCACCTGAGGGCCCCGCCGAGCGGCCGCCGCGCGCGATGCCGGGACGGTAGGTTCGGGCGGGTGATCACCGTCGGAACCGAGCCCGGACCCGTGCTGCGGGTCAGCCCGCTGGGAGCCCGCGTGGTGTCCCTGACCGTGCCGGTGGGAGGGCAGCGCCGCGAGGTCACCTGCGGCGTCGAGGACGAGGCGTTCCGCCGTACGCCGCACTTCCTCGGGGCGACCGTCGGCCGCTACGCCAACCGCATCGCGCGCGGGGACCTCCCCGTGGAGGGGGCCCCGCACCGGCTGGCGACGCAGGAGACCGGGCACACGCTGCACGGCGGCCCGGACGGCTTCGACCAGCGCACCTGGGAGGTCGTCGAGACCTCCGCCGACCACGTCGTGCTCGCGCTCGACAGCCCGGACGGCGACCAGGGATTCCCCGGACGGGTGCGCGCGACCGCGCGGTACGACGTGCGTCCCGACGGGGTGGTCGTGACCCTGGGCGCGACGACCGACGCCGCGACGTACGTCTGCCTGACCAACCACACCTACTTCTCCCTCGGCGCGCCCGGCGACGGTGACGTGCGTGACCACCGCCTGCAGGTGCTGGCGGACCGCTTCCTGCCGGTCGACGCCGAGCTGATCCCCACGGGGGAGGTGGCCGACGTGGACGGCACCCCGTTCGACCTGCGAGCCCTCACCCGGCTGGGCGACGTCGTGGCCGGCGAGCACCCTCAGCTCGTCGATGGTCTCGACCACAATTATGTGCTGGACGGTGACGCCACCCAGGTGCGCCTGGTCTCGCCGAGCGGTGACCTGACCCTGGAGCTGACCACCGACCAGCCGGGCGTGCAGGTCTACACCGGACAGGGTCTCGACCAGGTGCGTGACCATGGCGATCGGCCCGACTTCGCCGCCTACGCTGGCATCGCCCTGGAGCCGCAGGTCTTCCCGGACTCCCCGCACCACCCGGAGTGGCCCTCGGCGGTGCTGCGGCCGGGCGAGGAGTACCGCCACGTCACGTCCTGGCGGTTCGTCACCGCCTGAGCCGGACGGGCCGGAGCCAGGGCCACCATCAGTGCCAGGGCCAGGCCTGGCGTCAGGCCTGGCGTCAGGGCGTGCGCTCGCGCGGCGCGAGGCCGGCCGCCCGGTAGCACGCGTCGATGGCGCGCATCTGCGCGACGGCGTCCGCGGGCCCGGTCGGCACCTCGGCGCCGTGCTGCACCGCGTCGACGAAGGCCGCCAGCTGCGCGGCGTACGACGTGGGGTGGCGGGTGAACGACGCGCGCTGCACCCGCTCCTGGCCGCGGTGGCGCGACCGGACGACGAGGTGGCTGCCGCCCTGCGGACCGACGTAGCCCCGGACGGTCATCCGGCCGTGGGTGCCGATGATCTCGGCGCCGTCGCCGCGGCCGTGACGCGCCAGCATCGCCGAGCTCAGGTGGCCCTCGACGCCGCTGGGGAAGCGGAGGCGCGCCAGCAGGGTGCGGTCGACGCCGGGCGAGCGCGTCAGTGCCTCGGCCGACACGACCTCGGGCTCCTCGCCGGCGAGGGTGCGCATCAGGTGCAGCGGGTAGGTGCCGATGTCCATGAGCGAGCCGGGGCCGAGCCCGGGCTGCCACCGGATGTCGGAGGCGGGGCCGAGCCGGGCGCGGAAGAACGCGTCGACGCGGCGCAGCTGCCCGATCCGCCCGCTGCGGACGACCTCGAGCATCCGCTCCGTCAACGCGTGGTAGCGGTAGTGGAAGGCCTCCATCAGGACCAGCCCGGTGGACTCGGCGACGGCGGCCACCTCGGCGGCCTCGTCGGCGTTGGCGGTGAAGGGCTTCTCGCACAGGACGTGCTTGCCGGCCTCGAGCGCGGCGGTCGTCCAGCAGCCGTGCAGCCCCGCGGGCAGCGGGTTGTAGACGACGTCGACGTCGGGGTCGCTCACCACCGCCTCGTAGTCGGGCAGCACCCGGGCGATGCCGTGCTCGGCGGCGAAGCGGTCGGCGACCGCGGTGTCGCGGGCGGCGACGGCGGTCACCTCGACGTCGGTGCGCTCACGTGCCGGGGCGATCAGGGCGCCGGGCGCGATGCGGGCCGCCCCCAGGACGCCGATCCGCAGGGGCGGGTGTCCCGCCCCTGACGTGCCCCGGTCCGTCGTACGCGCGCCTGCAGCCATCCCGTGACGCTAGCCGGTTTCCCACGGTATGCAGACGTGTGGGCACTCCCCATGGTGCCGGCGCCGTGGGGAGTGCCAGTTTGCCGGCATACCGTGGGAAACCGACCGCCCCCGAGTGACCAAAACTGGAACGTGTTACAGTTTTGCGATGGCAGTGCCCGACGTGTTCTCCGCCGTCGGGCTCGGGCCGGTCCGGCTCCGCAACCGGGTCGTCAAGGCCGCCACCTTCGAAGGCCGCACGCCGGACGGCGTGGTCACCGACGAGCTGGTCGACTTCCACGCCACCGTGGCGCGCGGAGGCGCGGCGATGACGACCGTGGCCTACCTCGCGGTGTCTCCCGAGGGCCGCACGCACGCCGCGCAGGTGCAGCTGCGCGAGGAGTCGCTCGAGGGCCTGCGCCGGCTCACCGACGCCGTGCACGGCGCCGGGGGAGCGGTCGCGGCCCAGGTCGGCCACGCGGGTCCGGTGGCGAACGGCCGCTCGAACGGGGCGCGCGCCCTGTCCGCGACGGCGATGCCGAGCCCCCTGAGCATGCAGATGGTCCGGCGCGCCGGCGAGGCCGACCTCACCCGGATCACGCACGACTACGTGCGCGGGGCGCGGCTCGCCGTACGCGCCGGGTTCGACGCGCTCGAGCTGCACCTGGGCCACGGCTACCTGCTGAGTTCGTTCCTCAGCCCGCTCACCAACCGCCGCACCGACGCCCGCGGCGGCAGCCTCGCCCACCGTGCGTCGTACCCGCGCGAGGTCGTGCGCGCCGTCCGCGACGAGGTCGGCGACGAGGTCGCGGTCTACGCCAAGCTCGGCATGACCGACGGCGTGCGCGGCGGGCTCGGGGTCGACGAGGCCCTCGACGTCGCCTCGATGCTGGAGGACGACGGCTGCCTCGACGCGCTCCAGCTGACCGCCGGGTCGAGCCTGCTCAACCCGATGTACCTCTTCCGCGGCGGCGCACCGCTGCGCGAGCTGACCGCGCAGATGCCGTTCCCGGTCCGCTGGGGGATGCGCACGGTGGGCCGTGGCTTCCTCAAGGAGTACCCCTACGAGGAGCTGTTCCTGCTGCCGCACGCGCGCCGGTTCCGCGAGCGCCTCTCACTTCCCCTGATGCTGCTCGGCGGCATCAGCACGCGCGCCTCGCTCGACCGCGCCATGGCCGAGGGCTTCGCGTACGCCGTGATGGGTCGCGCCCTGCTGCGCGAGCCCGACCTGGTCGACCGGATGCGGACCGAGGGCCTGACCCGCAGCACCTGCATCCACTGCAACCGCTGCATGCCCACCATCTACACCGGCACCCGCTGCGTGCTCGACGACCCCGAGCAGCTGCGGCTCACCACCCGACCCGCCCGACCCGGACAGCAAGGAGCACGCGCATGATCCTCGACAGGTTCCGTCTCGACGGGCAGGTGGCTGTGGTCACCGGCGCCGGGCGCGGCATCGGTGCCGGTACGGCGCTGGCGCTGGCCGAGTGCGGCGCGGACGTCCTCATCTCGTCGCGCACCGAGGGGCAGCTGAAGGACGTCGCGGCGCAGATCGAGGCGCTCGGCCGGCGCGCGGTCGTCGTACCGGCGGACCTGTCCGACCTCGACGCCGTCGCGTCTCTCGCCACCCGCGCGGCCGAGGAGCTGGGGCGGCTCGACATCGTGGTCAACAACGTCGGCGGGACGATCCCGAACGCGTTCCTCGACACCACGCCGGACTACCTCGAGGAGGCGTTCCGCTTCAACGTCTCGACCGCGCACGCGCTGACCCGCGCCGCCGTACCCCTCATGCTGGCCGACGCCGACCTTCCGAACGGCAGCGCGGGCGCGGTCGTCAACATCTCGTCCGTCATGGGTCGGCTGGCCGACCGCGGCTACCTCGCCTACGGCACCGCCAAGGCCGCGCTCGCGCACTGGACGCGGCTGGCCGCGCGCGACCTCGACCCGCACATCCGGGTCAACGGGATCGCGGTCGGATCGGTGATGACCTCCGCGCTGGAGTTCGTCGCCGGGGACCCGGCGACCAAGGAGGCGATGGAGGCGGCCACCCCGCTGCGCCGCATCGGTGAGGTCGAGGACATCGCCGCGACCGCCGTGTTCCTGGCCAGCCAGGCGGGGGGCTACCTGACCGGCAAGGTCGTCGAGGTCGACGGCGGGCTGTCGCACCCCAACCTGTCGCTCGGCCTGTCCGACCTGGTGCCCGGGGGTGCCTCGTGATCCGCGTCGTCGAGTGGTCGACCGGCACCGTCGGGCGCCACGCGATCGCCGGGATCCTGGCGCGGCCCGAGCTGGAGCTGGTCGGGGTCTGGGTGTCCAGCGAGGCCAAGCACGGCCGTGACGTCGGCGAGCTCTGCGGCGGTCCGCCGCTGGGGCTGCCGGCGACCATGCACAAGCACGAGCTGGTCGCGCTGCGGCCCGACGTCGTCGTGCACACCGCGATGACCGACGCCGACCCGTTCGCGGCGGTCGAGCTCTTCCGCGAGCTGCTCGCCGCCGGCATCAACGTGGTGTCGAGCGGGCCGGTGTTCCTGCAGTTCCCCCACGGCGTGATCCCCGACGAGATGGTGGCGCAGCTGGAGGAGGCCGGGCGGTCGGGCGGCGCCTCGCTGCACGTGAACGGCATCGACCCGGGGTTCGCCAACGACGTGCTGCCCCTGACGCTGACGTCGCTGTCGCAGCGGGTCGACGAGGTGCGGGTCTCGGAGATCGCGGACTACTCGACCTACGACCAGCCGTTCGTCAACGGAGAGCTGTTCGGGTTCGGCAAGCCCGTCGACGACGTGCCGTTCCTGTTCTCCGACGGCGTGCTGCCGCTGGCGTGGGGCTCGGTGGTGCGCATCATCGCGGCCGGTCTGGAGCTCGAGCTCGACGAGCCGCTGACCGCGACGGTGGAGCACGCCGAGGCCTCGCGCGACTACGAGACGGTGAGCGGACCGGTGCCGGCCGGGACGCGCTGCGCGGTGCGGTTCCAGGTCGTCGGGTCGGTGGCCGGCATCCCGCGGGTGGTGCTCGAGCATGTGACGCGCACCCACCCCGAGCAGCGGCCGGACTGGCCGCAGCCGCCGACCGGTGACGGCTGCTACCGGGTCGAGGTCGTCGGCGAGCCGATGATGACGCTCGACCTCACCCACCGCGGCGAGCACGGCGACCACAACGTGTCCGGCATGATCACCACCGCCATGCGGCTGGTCAACGCCGTCGAGGCCGTCGTCGCCGCCCCGCCCGGGCTCGTCACCGCCCTCGACCTGCCCCTCATCACCGCCCGCGGCCTCGTCCCCCGGGACCCCGTGACCTCCTAGCCCACCGTGACCTCGACCCATCAATTTCGCGCACAAGTTCGCACATGTGACGTGTGAGCACCCCACGTGCCACATGAGCGAACTTGTGAACGGATCAGACCCCGTGGCGGGTGAGGGTGGCGCGCACCGACGCCGGTACGTCGACCCCGTGCGGTACGTCGGGCGAGGCCAGGGGCTGGTCGGCCCGCAGGGCCAGCGGGACGATCCCGGCCCACACGGAGCGGGGCTCGTGGTCGTCCGGGTCGACCTCGGGAGGTCCGGCCGCGACCTTGACGCTGGCGCTCTCCAGGGACACCCGGAGGACCAGCGTGGCGGCCAGCTCCTTGGCCGTGGGCGCCCGCAGCTCCGCCGTACGCCCGGGGAAGAGGTGGTCCGACAGCAGGTCGAGCGCCCGCGCCTTGTCGTCGGCCGGTACCTCCTCGGCGACCCCGTGCACGACGGCGGAGCGGTAGCGCATCGAGGAGTCGAACGTGGTCCGCGCGAACACGAGGCCGTCGAGGTGGGTGACCTCGACGCAGACCTCGTCGCCGGCCGCGATCCGCAGCAGCCCCGACCCGGTCGAGCCGTGCAGCAGCAGGTGGTCGCCGTCGCGGGCGCACGCGAAGGGCAGCACCAGCGGCCGGCCGTCGCGGACCACCCCGACGTGCGCCAGCAGCGCCTCGTCGAGCACGGCGTCCAGGGCGTCCCGGTCGGTGACCTGGCGGTGGGCCTCCCGACGGATTCGGGTGGCGTCGTCGACGACCAGCCCACGCTGCGGCGTACTCGATGGGTCCGGGGTGCTCTGGTCGCTCGGGCTGCTCATGGCCCCCACCCTCCCGCGCCCGCAGAATCGTTCACAAGAACGTTCGTGGGGCTGATGTGATGCTCACGCGCCACATGAGCGAACTTGTGCACGGAATCGGCCGTCCCCGGGGCGGGGACAGACGGGTGAGGTCGTCGGACAGGATGGGCCGGTGACCGACGTCGAGCACCCCGCCCACCACGAGCGCGAGCACCCTGCCACCGAGACGCTGGCCGATCGGACCACCTGGACCGAGCCGACGGCGGAGGTCGTGGCCCCGGGCGTCCGCCGGGTCCCGCTGCCGCTGCCGATGGACGGCCTCCGGGCGGTCAACGTCTACGTCCTGGAGACGGCCGACGGGCTGACCTGCATCGACGGCGGCTGGGCCCTGGAGGTCTCCCGCACGCGCTTCGAGGAGAGCCTGGCCACCTTCGGCGCCGGAGTCGGCGACATCAGCCGCTTCCTCGTCACCCACGCCCACCGCGACCACTACACGCAGGCGGCCGCGATCCGCTCCGAGCTCGGTCGCGCGACCGTCGAGCTCGGCATCGGTGACAAGGCGACCCTCGACCTCTTCAACAGCGGCACCCTCGACCACGACCCGACGGTGCCGCGGCTGCGGCTCGCCGGCGCCGCCGACACCGCCGCCGCCTGGGAGAAGATGTTCGAGGGCAACGACCCCGACCTGTCGGTGTGGCAGCCGCCGGACCGCTGGCTCGACGGCGAGCAGGAGATCGTCGTCGGCGACCGCGTCCTCACCGCCGTACCGACGCCCGGCCACACCGCGGGCCACTTCGTCTTCGCCGACCTCGCGGCCAGCCTGCTCTTCGCCGGCGACCACGTGCTGCCGACCATCACGCCGTCGGTCGGCTTCGAGCTCGTCTACGCCGAGGACCCGCTGCGCGACTTCCTCGGCTCCCTCGAGCGCGTGCGCCGCCTGCCCGACCTGCGCCTGCTGCCCGCCCACGGCGCCGTCACCGACAGCTCCCACGCCCGGGTCGGCGAGCTGCTCGCCCACCACGACGAGCGCCTCGAGCTCTGCCGGCGCGCGGTCGCCGGCGGGGCGGTCACGGCGTACGACGTCGCGCGGCAGCTGGCGTGGACCCGGCGCGAACGTGCCTTCGCCGACCTCGACGTCTTCAACGGCGCGATGGCCGTCATGGAGACGATGGTCCACCTCGACCTGCTCGCCGGGGACGGGGTCCTCGTCCGCAGCGCGACCGACGGCGTCGCGACGTACGCCGTCGCCTGACGACCGGGGTCACCTGGTGCCACGGGGTGACACCGGTTGACCCCCGATCAGGCACCATGGCCAGGTGGACGGCGACGTGACAGGTACGACGAGCAGCGGTGCGGCCGAGCTCGACCGCCAGGTCGACCGGCTGGTCGAGGTGGGCCACCCGGCGCTCGCCGGGCTGACCGAGGACGCCTTCCGGGAGCGACTCGCCCCGCTGCACGCCGTCGTGCCCGACGACCCGGCGGACCCGCCGGACCCGGCGGACCCGGCGGACCCGCCCCCCGACCAGGCCATGGGCTTCCTCCTCGTCGTCACCGCCGCCCTCGTCCCGACCGTCGCCGCCGTCGAGACCTGGCGGGTCCGCGGCAAGGCGGGCTGGACCGACATGGCCGACGAGCTCGCCGGCTTCCGGCCCGTCCCCGAGGTCGCGGTCGGGCTCCCCGACGCGACGGCGTACCTCCTGCTCGACGTCCGCACCGGCCGCGACACCCTCGGTGTCCGCCCCAGCGAGGCCCAGCCCGGCATCCTGGCCGCCGGCCGCACCCCGCTGACCATCGACGAGGGGGTCGCCCTGGTCACCCAGCGGCCCGACGTGTTCACCACGCACCACGCCTTCCAGGCGCTGGGCTCGCGCGCCGACAACGCGCGGGTGCCGTCGTTCTGGGTCAGCAAGGGCGCCCCGCGCCTGGGCTGGTGCTGGTGGAACAACCCCCACTCGTGGCTCGGTGCGGCCTCCGCGGCGGGTCGTCGGGGCCCCGCGTAGTACCGTGGCGGCTGAACGACAGGGGAGCGCCACCAGGCGCTGAGAGTGCGGAAACGGCCGCAGACCCTCGAACCTGATCCGGTTAGCACCGGCGTGAGGAAGTCGAGCTCTTCTCGCACGACCGCGAGACCCTCCCGACCTCTGGGAGACGACCATGAAGCACGCACGACCCCGGTGGAGGGCGGCCGCTGCCGTCACCGCCGCCGCCCTGGCCCTCACCGCCTGCTCCATCACCGGAGGCAGCGAGCAGGAGACCACCACCGGCACCGCCGCCGACGGCAGCACGGTCGCCGACCGCGACGTCACGCTGCTGGTCCACGACTCCTGGTACCTGCCGAGGAAGGTGCTGCGCGCCTTCGAGGAGGAGACCGGCTACCGCGTCGAGGTGCAGACCAACGGCGACGCGGGCTCGCTGACCAACAAGCTGGTGCTGACCGCGGACAACCCGCTGGGTGACGCCGTGTTCGGCATCGACAACACCTTCGCCACCCGGGCGGCCGACGAGGGCGTGCTGGCGCCGTACACCCCCGCGGACCTGCCCGCCTCCGCCGCCGACTACGCCCTCGACGGCGAGGCCGGCGAGCAGCTCACCCCGGTCGACTGGGGCGACGTGTGCGTCAACGTCGACGACGCGTGGTTCGCCGAGCGCGACCAGGCCCCGCCGCGCACGCTCGCCGACCTCGCCGACCCGGCCTACCGCGACCTCTTCGTCACCCCGGCCGCCTCGACGTCGTCGCCCGGCTTCGCCTTCCTGCTCGCCACGGTCGGGGAGTACGGCGAGGACGGGTGGCAGGACTACTGGACCCGGCTGATGGACAACGGGGCGCGGGTGGCCAAGGACTGGACCGAGGCCTACACCGTCGACTTCACCGCCGGTGGCGGCGACGGCGACCGGCCGATCGTGCTCAGCTACTCCTCCTCGCCGCCGTTCACGATCCCGAAGGGGGAGGAGCGGCCCACCACGAGCGCGCTGCTCGAAACATGCTTCCGGCAGGTGGAGTACGCCGGCGTGCTGGCCGGGGCGGACAACCCCGAGGGGGCGCAGTCCCTGCTCGACTTCCTCGTGGACCGCACCTTCCAGAAGGCGCTGCCCGACAGCATGTACGTCTACCCCGTCGACGCGGAGACCCCCCTCCCGCCGTTGTGGGAGGAATGGGCCGAGCCGGCCACCGACCCGATCGAGGTCGACCCGGCCGAGGTCACCGCGCAGCGCGACGAGTGGATCCGGACGTGGAGCGACCTGACGGCGGGATGACGTCTCGACAGGCTCGACCGACGGGTGTCCCCTCGGCGGGCCTCGTCGTCGGCCTGCTGGCGGCCCTGGTGCCGCTGGCGGTGATCGTCGTCTTCTTCGTGGTCCCGCTGGTCGGCATGGTCCAGCGGGGCTTCGTCGTCGACGGCCGCCTCGACGTCGGTGGCGTGCTGGCCGACCTGGCCCGTCCGCGGGTGGCCGGCGTGCTGTGGTTCACGCTCTGGAGCTCGGCGGTCGCGACCGCGGTCACGCTGCTGCTGGGCGTGCCGACGGCGTACGCCCTGCACCGGCTCGACTTGCCGGGCTCGGCGTTCCTGCGCGGCCTGGTGACGGTGCCGTTCGTGCTGCCGACGGTCGTGGTGGGCGTCGCCTTCCGGACCCTGCTCTCCTCCGGCGGCCCGCTCGGCGGGCTCGGCGGGGACGGCACTCCGGCGGCGATCGTGGCTGCCCTGGTCTTCTTCAACCTCAGCGTCGTGGTGCGGATGGTCGGGCCCTGGTGGGCCTCGCTCGACCCCCAGCGCGAGCAGGCCGCGGCCGCGCTCGGCGCCTCGCCCGCGCAGGTGTTCCGGACCGTCACGCTGCCGGCGCTGCGGCCGGTGCTGCTCTCCGCGGGGTCGGTCGTCTTCCTCTTCTGCGCCACCGCGTTCGGCGTGGTGCTGACCCTCGGCGGCACCCGCTACTCGACCGTCGAGACCGAGATCTACCTGCTGACGACGCAGTTCCTCGACCTGCGGGCCGCCGCGGCCCTGTCGGTCCTGCAGGTGCTCGTGGTCGTCGCGCTGCTGCTGCTCGCGGGGCGGGCGCAGCCGCGCGGGGCCGGGGTCGTCGACCGCGCCGCTCCCGCCCCCGGACGGCGCCCCCGCGGCTGGGTGGACCTCACCGCACTGGCGACGACGGCCGTCACGGTGGCGCTGGTCGCCCTGCCGCTGCTGGCGGTGGTGGCGCGCTCGCTGCGGGTCGACGACGCGTGGTCGCTGGCGCGCTACCGCTCGCTGTCGGAGTCCGCCCCCGGGTCGCCGCTGCGCACGTCGGTGCTCGACGCCGCCGCCACCTCGCTGCGCACCGCCACCGACGCCACCCTGCTGGCGGTCGGGCTGGGCGTCGTCGTCTCCGTCCTGGTGACGCGCCGGATCGCCCACCCCGGGCTGCGCCGCGCCGTCCGGGCCTTCGACGGGCTGTTCATGCTGCCGCTGGGGGTCTCGGCGGTCACCGTCGGCTTCGGGCTGCTCGTCGCCCTCGACACCCCGCCGCTCGACTTCCGCGGCAGCCCCTGGCTGGTGCCGGTGGCGCAGGCCCTGGTGGCGCTGCCGCTCGTGGTCCGTGCGCTCGTGCCCACCCTGCGCGGCGTCGACGAGCGCCAGCGCGAGGCGGCCGCGACCCTGGGCGCCGGTCCGCTGCGGATCCTGCGCGACGTCGACCTGCCGACGGCCTGGCGGTCGCTGCTGGCGGCG
This sequence comes from Nocardioides sp. HDW12B, assembly GCF_011299595.1. NCBI lineage: Bacteria > Bacillati > Actinomycetota > Actinomycetes > Propionibacteriales > Nocardioidaceae > Nocardioides > Nocardioides sp. HDW12B. Next base: position 172,183 of record NZ_CP049867.1, read on the forward strand.
GCCGGCTTCGCCTTCGCGGTCTCGCTGGGGGAGTTCGGCGCCACCAGCTTCCTCAGCCGCCCCGACTCCCCGACGCTGTCGGTGCTGATCTACCAGCTCATCGGTCGCCCGGGCGCGGAGAGCTTCGGTACGGCGCTCGCCGCGGCCGTCCTGCTGGGCAGCCTCACGGCCGGCGTGCTGCTGGCCGTCGAGCGGCTCCGCGTCGGCCGGCTGGGGGTGTACTGAGGTGAGCGCCCCCGGGCTGGAGGTCCGCGACCTCGACGTCACCCTGGCCGGCACCCCCGTGCTCCGCGACGTGTCCCTCGACCTCCCGGCCGGGGAGGTGCTGGCGGTGCTCGGCCCGTCGGGCTGCGGCAAGTCGACGCTGCTGCGGGCGGTGGCCGGCCTCGAGCGTCTCGACCGCGGCGCCGTGCGGGTCGGAGGCCAGGACGTGACCCGGGTGCCGACGTACCGGCGCGGGTTCGCGCTGATGTTCCAGGACGGTCAGCTCTTCGGCCACCTCACCGTGGCCCAGAACGTCGCCTACCCGCTGCGGCTGCGGCGGGTAGGACGCCGGGAGCGCGCCGCCCGGGCGGCGGAGCTGCTCGAGCTCGTCGGGGTGCCCGGCTTCGGCGACCGCGACCCCGCCACCCTCTCCGGCGGCGAGCGGCAGCGGGTGGCGCTGGCCCGGGCGCTGGCGGTCGAGCCGCGGCTGCTGCTGCTCGACGAGCCGCTGTCCGCCCTCGACCGCGACCTCCGCGAGCGGCTGGCCGTCGACCTGCGGCGGATCCTCACCACCGCGGGCACCACGGCACTCCTGGTCACCCACGACCACGACGAGGCCTTCGCGGTGGCCGACCGGATGGCGCTGCTGCGCGCGGGCCGGCTCGTGCAGGACGGCACCCTCGAGGAGGTCTGGCGCCACCCGGTCGACGCGGAGGCCGCGCGCTTCCTCGGCTACGCGCGGGTGCTCACCGCCGACCAGGCCCGCCCTCTCCGCGCCGCGTACGCCGACCGGTCCCCCGACGGACGCGCCCTCGCCCTGCGGCGGTCGGCCCTGCAGGTCGACGCGGCCGGGTCGGTGCCCGCGACGGTGGTGACGAGCCGCTCGACGCCGGAGCAGACCCGGCTCGTCGTACGCCTCGAGGACGGGCTCGAGCTCGACGCCGTGGCCCCCGCGGGGCGGGCGTGCGCCGCCGGTGAGCTGGTGCGGCTGACCCTGGATGTGACACGAGTCGCACCCCTTCCGACGCACGCCACACCCACAGAGGCGGGACCTGACGTCCCGACGCCCGGCACCTCCGTAGAGTGACCTGCTATGAAGCGACCTGCCTACGGACTCCTCGTGGGCGTCGCGATCCTCACCGGGCTGGTGGCCGTCGTGGCCTCCTGGTCCCTCGACGAGCGGCTTCGCGACCCCGACGGGTTCCTCGGTCCTGCCTGGGTGCGGCTGCCGGCGATGGTGGTCGGCGCGTTCCTGGCCGACGTGGTGCCGCGCGCCTTCTGGCGCGCCGGCCGTCAACCCTCGACGGTGATGCGCCACGCCCGCCAGATCGTCCGTGAGCACTGGACGCGCGAGCGTGTGAGCCTCGTGGTCATCGGGCTGACGAGCTTCTACGTGACCTACGTCAGCTACCGGAACCTCAAGAACTACCTGCCCCGCATCTACGACACGATGCAGGACCCGCTGCTGCACCAGCTCGACCGCTGGCTGTTCTTCGGCAACGAGCCCGCCGTGGTGCTGCACGCGATCTTCGGCGAGACCTGGGCCGCGCACTTCTTCGCCTTCATCTACCTGCTCTACCTGCCGATCGCGCCGCTGAGCCTGGTGATCTGGCTGGTCTGGTCGCGCAACATCTCCTACGGCTACTGGTACGCCACCGCCAACTGCCTGACCTGGACGCTCGGCACGATCAGCTACTACCTGATCCCGACCATGGGGCCGACGTTCTGGTACCCCTGGCTCTACGAGGGCCTGCAGGTCACCGGTGTCACCGAGCTGCAGGACTCGCTGTGGCGCGGTCGCCAGGACGTCCGCTTCCCGCTCAACCCCTTCAGCGACTCGATCCAGAGCGTCGCGGGCTTCGCCTCGCTGCACACGGCGCTGACGCTCGTGATCGCGCTCGTCGCGCACTACACCGTGCGCCACCGGCTGATCCGCTGGTCGGCCTGGGTGTTCTTCGGGCTCACCGTCATCTCGACGCTCTACTTCGGCTGGCACTACATCGCCGACGACGTGGGCGGCGTGATCATCGCGGTGCTCGCCGTCTGGCTGGGGGGCATCGCGACGGGACAGAAGTTCGAACGCTGGGGGAGATCGGTGCGCCCCACCACGAGTACCTCCGCGGTGCCCGTGGACGAGGACGCGGTATAACCCAGGTCCGCGTCCCCCGCAAGGGGCAAAGGGGGAAAAAGGTCCCCCTCAGGCCTGTTTGTCGGCTGGGTTGGTGAGGTACTCTCGTACTAACGGGGACCCGGGGGGGTCTCCGCGAGGAGGGGTTCACAGAACACGCGACGCGTCGCTCTCGGCTCAACGGCTCAGGATCAGTATCCCGCCTGCCGTCGCCGCCCTTTCTCCGGCTCTGTCTCAGCCTCCCAATGGGACAGATGCCTTGAGGTCCCGCCCGAGCCTCCCAATCGGGCGGGACCTCTCTTCTTTTTCCTGAGCCCGCACCGGTCCGGTCCGCTCCTGTCCGCGCCGGCCGCATCTGTCAGCGCCGGCCGGATCTGTTAGCGCCGGCCCGCGCGCCCACGCGCCGCCGGAGAGGCCGTCCCCGACGGGCTCTGCCCTGGACGTCCCGGGACGTCCAGGGCCCCCGCCACGAACGACGGAGACGAATGACACGGTTGTTATTCGTCAAGTCGACACGCCGTGGGGCTTGCGGTTTCTTTGTGATTGTTGGTTCTCTTGGGGCTGTTGAGAACTAGCGTGACGAGAAACCACCAGGTCGACCGGAGAGGGATGCATGCCTGCGACGAGGACGAGCTCCGCCCGTGAGCGCACGCTCCGGGACCGGCGTGGTCCCCGCGCGGTCGTCACCGGCCTCTGCCTGACCCTCACCGTGGCCCTGGCCGGCTCCCTCGTGACGCTGGGCTCACCCGCCGGCACGGCGTACGGCGCACCGCGGGACCTGCCCCCGGGTACGCCGAGCCGCGCGGACGTCGAGGCCGCCGAGCGTCGGGCCGGCGACGCCGCCGGCGCCGTGGCGGCGACCGAGGCCGAGCTGGCCGCGGCGGACGCCGAGCTCGAGAGCGCCGCCGTCGCAGCCGAGCAGGCGTCCGAGGCGGCCAACGGCGCCCGCTGGCAGCTCGAGCAGGCCACCACAGCCCTCGCCGACGCCCGTCGCGACGCCCGTCGCGCCGAGGCGGCCGTGGCGGGCCAGCGCGACGACATCGCCGCACTGGCGGTGGCCGGCTACGAGGGCGCCGGGGACCTGTCCAGCCTGGACGCCGCCTTCGGTGCCCAGGGGCCCGAGGGCGTCATGAGCACCCTGCTGACCTACGAGGGTGCGAGCACCTCGCTCGAGGCGGAGTACCAGCGCTTCGCCGCCACCAGCGCGCTGGCCACGACCTTCCGCCAGGAGGCCGACGACGAGCAGCAGCGCCGGGCCGACGCCGCCGACCGGGCCGAGGCGGCCCAGGCCGAGGCGGTCGCGGCGGCCGCGTCCGCGCAGCAGGTCGCAGCGTCGATCGCGGACCGCAAGAGCGCCCTCATCGCCGAGCTGGCCCGCCTCCAGGGCGTGTCGGTCCGACTCGTGGAGGCACGCCGCGCCGGTATCGAGGAGGCCCGTCGCCAGGCGGCAGCCGCCGCCCAGGAGGCCGCCGCCCGCGCGGCGGCCCGCGAGGAGCGCGCCGCAGCCCGCGCCGCGATCCGGGACACGTCGGCGCAGGACGGGGACGCGACCGGATCGGGCTCGTCCGAGGCACCCGTCGAGGCTCCGGCGGACGACGCCGACGGCTCGGCAGCGACGGCGCCCGCTCCCGCGCCTGCCCCCGCTCCCGCGCCTGCCCCCGCGCCTGCTCCGGCCGTCACCCCGCCGCCGAGCGCCTCGGGAGCCCAGCGTGCGATCGCCTTCGCCCGCGCCCAGGTCGGCGACCCCTACGTCTGGGGCGCGGCCGGCCCGAGCTCGTGGGACTGCTCCGGGCTGACGATGGCGGCCTGGGCGGCCGCCGGGCGCAGCCTGCCGCACTACTCGGTGGCGCAGTACACCGAGTCCACCCCGATCTCCGCGAGCCAGCTGCGACCCGGCGACCTCGTCTTCTGGGGCTCCTCGAGCAGCCCGGGCTCGATCCACCACGTCGCGCTCTACGTCGGCGACGGCCTCATCGCCCACGCGCCGCGCACCGGGCGCGACGTCACGGTGGAGTCGATGTACTACTGGGTCCCGCCGAACTTCTTCGCCCGCGTCTAGCGACTCCCCGACAGGCGCTGCGCGGTGCTGCCACCATGGGGAGCATGCCGACCGAGTCCGAGACCCACGTCGACGTCGCCGCGCTGACGACCCTGCTCGACGGCCGCTACAAGCAGGTGCGCGACCTGGTGCGCGAGAACCTCGTCCTCCACCGCCAGCTGCTCGACGAGGCGGAGACGCTCGACACCACGGCGTACCGCGAGCGCGTCAAGGACGTCGTCGTCGAGCTGGCCAAGACCGGCCAGACCGGCTACGGCTTCCCCAAGGAGTACGGCGGCGGTGGTGACATCGGCGCGTCCGTGGCGGCCTTCGAGACCACCGCGATGGGCGACCTGTCCGTGCTGGTGAAGCTCGGCGTGCAGTTCGGGCTCTGGGGCGGTGCGGTGCTGCAGCTGGGCACCGAGCGCCACCACCGGGAGTACCTCGAGGCCACCGCCCGCGGCGAGGTCATGGGCTGCTTCGCGATGACCGAGACCGGCCACGGCTCCAACGTCCAGGCCATCGGCACGACCGCGGTCTTCGACCCCGACACGGACGAGTTCGTCATCACCACCCCCGACGACGCCTCGCGCAAGGACTACATCGGCAACGCCGCGATGCACGCCCACGTCGGTGCGGTCTTCGCCCAGCTCGAGGTGGCCGGCGAGAAGCACGGCGTGCACGCGTTCGTCGTACCCCTGCGCGACGAGAAGGGGCGCGTGCTCGACGGCGTCCGCATCGAGGACTGCGGCCCCAAGGTCGGCCTCAACGGCGTCGACAACGGCCGGATCTGGTTCGACCACGTCCGCGTGCCGCGCGAGGCGATGCTCAACAAGTACGCCGACGTCACCGAGGACGGCGCGTACGTCTCGCCCATCGACAACCCCGACCGTCGCTTCTTCACCATGCTCGGCACGCTCGTGCAGGGCCGGGTCTGCGTCGGCGGCGGTGCCGTCAACGCCGCCAAGGTCGCCCAGGTCATCGCCGTGCGCTACGCGCTGCGGCGCCGGCAGTTCGGGCCGCCGGACGGGGAGAGCGAGACCCTGCTGCTCGACTACGGCCAGCACCAGCGGCGGCTGCTGCCGGCGCTGGCGCGCACCTACGCGCTGCACTTCGCCCAGGAGCGGGTCGCCGCCGACCTGCACCGGGTCTTCTCCGACCCCGACAACGCCTCCGAGCGGCTGCGGCGGGCGCTGGAGTCACGCGCCGCGGCCACCAAGGCGCTCGGCACCTGGCACGCGAGCCGCACCATCCAGGAGTGTCGTGAGGCCTGCGGCGGCGCCGGCTACCTGTCGATCAACCGCTTCGACGCGCTGCGCGCCGACACCGACGTCTTCACCACCTTCGAGGGCGACAACACCGTCCTCATGCAGCTGGTGGCCAAGGGCCGGCTGACCGACCTGCGGGACTCCTTCGGCAAGCTCGACCAGATCGGCACCGCGGCGTACGTCGCCGGGATCGCGGTCGAGACCGTCGTGGAGAAGACCTCGATGCGCCAGATCATCGAGAGCCTGCGCGACGCCGTGCCGGGCCGCGACCGCGAGGGCGACCCCGACGCCGGGCTGCTTGACCCCGACTACCACCTGTCGATGCTGCGCTGGCGCGAGGACCACCTCACCTCGGGCGTCGCGCGGCGGCTCAAGGCGGGCATCGACCGGGGCGGCGACCCCGCGGAGGTGTTCAGCCGCGCCCAGGACCACGTCATCGCGGCCGCCTGGGCGCACAGCGAGCGGCTGGTGCTCGAGGCGTTCCTGACCAAGGTGCGCAACACGCCCGACGGCTCCAACCGGCGCGTGCTGGGGATGCTGGCCGACCTCTTCGCCCTGTCGGTCATCGAGGCCGACCGGGCCTGGTTCATGGAGCACGGCCGGCTGTCGTCGGCCCGGTCCAAGGCCGTCATCGCCATGGTCGGCGAGCTGTGCCGCCAGGTGCGCCCCCACGCCGCCGACCTCGTCGACGCCTTCGGCGTACCGGACGAGCTGCTGCGCACCGACCTGTTCTGAGGGGGGTGTCGGTTTCACTGGGTACCTAGTGAAACCGGCGCTTCCCGCACGAAACTTCGCTCGGGAAGCGCCAACATCACTAGGTACCTAGTGAAACCGACAGGGGCCGCTCAGTGGCCGGGGGTGTCCTGGTGGCGCTTCTGGGAGGCCACGACCTCGGCCTCGGCCTCGGTGCGTCCGACCCACTCGGCGCCCTCGACGGACTTACCGGGCTCGAGGTCCTTGTAGACCTCGAAGAAGTGCTGGATCTCGAGACGGTCGAACTTCGACACGTGGGAGATGTCGCGCAGGTGCTCCAGGCGCGGGTCCGTCGCGGGGACGCAGAGGACCTTGTCGTCGCCGCCGGCCTCGTCGGTCATGCGGAACATGCCGATCGCGCGGCACTTGATGAGGCAGCCCGGGAAGGTCGGCTCCTGCAGCAGCACCAGCGCGTCGAGCGGGTCGCCGTCGAGGCCGAGGGTGTCCTCGATGAAGCCGTAGTCGGCGGGGTACTGCGTCGAGGTGAACAGGGTGCGGTCGAGCCGGATCCGACCGCTCTCGTGGTCGACCTCGTACTTGTTGCGCTGCCCCTTCGGGATCTCCACCAGGACGTCGAACTCCACTGACAGCCTCCGCTCACACGGCCCGGGTCGGACGACCTGGGCTCTCGTCGTCGGTTAGTCTCGCGCACAATGCCCGGGAGTCACAGTCGAAGGGGGCAACGCGGCCGTGCGACGTGCCCTGATCGTGATCGGTCTCACCCTGGTCCTGGTGCTCGGGCTGGTCGTCTGGCGCGCCGACGACCTCGGCGTCAGTGACCTGGTCGACGACCTCACCGGCGCCTCTGACCCACCCCCGGCGTCCGAGGGGCCGGCCGCCGTGCCACCCCCTCCCGGCCTCGACCTGCCCCGGCTCCCGGACGCGCAGCCCGTCGCCCGGGAGCGGGTCGACCGCGCGATCGACCCCCGGGCGGTGCGCCAGAGCCTCGGCCGCCTGACCCGCGACAAGCGGCTCGGACCCCGCGTCGCCGTCGCCGTCGCCGGCCCGGACGGTCGGCCCGCCTACGAGGAGGGTCCGCGGGTGGTGACGCCCGCGAGCCTGCTCAAGACGGCCATCAGCCTCGCCGCCCTCGAGCTCCTGGGTCCCGAGCACCGCTTCACCACCTCCGTCGTACGCCGCGGCGGCGTCCTCACGCTCGTCGGAGGCGGCGACCCCCTGCTCACCGGGGCACCGGACCCCGGCGCCGTACCGCGCCGGGCCGACCTGACCACGCTGGCCCGGCAGACGGCCACGGCCCTGCGCGCGGAGAAGCGCGGGGGACCGGCGCGGGTGACGCTGCGCTACGACGACTCGCTGTTCAGCGGGCCCGCGGTCTCGCCGGACTGGGAGAACGACTACATCCCCGACAACGTGGTCAGCCCGATCACGGCCCTGTGGATCGACGTGGGACGGGAGTTCCCCGGGGCGCTGACCCGCTCGGCCGACCCGTCGCGGGCCGCGGCGCTGCGGTTCGCCGAGGCCCTGCGCGCTGCCGGCACCACGGTCGTCGGGAGCCCCCGGCCGGGCGCTGCCCCGGACGTCGACCCGGTCGCCTCGGTCGCCAGCGCCCCGCTCGTCGAGGTCGTCCAGCACGTCCTGGAGACCAGCGACAACGAGGGGGCCGAGGTGCTGCTGCGCCAGGTCGGGCTCGCGGACGCCGGCGCACGGGGCGGCTCCTTCGCGGCGGGGTCCCGGGCGGTGTCCTCGACGCTGGCCGACCTCGGCGTACCCCTCCGCGCGGCGCGGATCCTCGACGGCAGCGGGCTGGCGCGCGGCAACCGGATGGCGGTGTCGTCGTTGCTCGAGGTGCTCGCCACCTCGCTGGAGCCCAAGCGGCCGCTGCTGGCGGGCGTCACCAGCGGCCTCCCGGTGGCCGGGTTCACCGGCTCGCTCGCCTCGGGGCGGTTCGAGGTCGACGCCGTGGACGGTCTGGGGTGGGTCCGGGCCAAGACCGGCACCCTGACCGGTGTGCACGGGCTGGCCGGCTCCGTCACCGGGCGCGACGGCACCCCCATGCTCTTCGTTGCCGTCGTCGACCGGGTCAAGATCCGCAACGCCCTCCAGGCCCGCGCGCGGCTCGACCAGATCGCCTCGGCCCTGGCCGACTGTCGCTGCGCCGCCCGCTGACCGACCCCGTGGTCGTGTTGCGGGGGCTGTCGGTTTCCCACGGTATGCAGGAAAACTGGCACTCCCCACGGTTCCTGCGCCATGGGGAGTGCCAGGACGGCTGCATACCGTGGGAAACCGGCAGCGGTTCGGGCGGCGTCCGTAGAGTCGGGGCATGAGCGCGCAGATGATCGACTGGGACCTCGCCGTCGCCGCCGCCACCCGGCTGGCCGGGCCCGGACCGGTCGTCACGCGGGCCGAGGCCGACGACGCCGTGGCCGAGCTGCGCGCCGGCGCCGAGCGCTCCACGCCGCTGGTGCGCGACTTCACCGGGCTGGTGGCCGAGGCGGGCACGGCACCCGTGCTCGTGGTCGACCGGGCGGGCTGGATCCAGGCCAACGCCGAGGCGTTCGACCACCTCATCAGCCCTGTCGTCGCCAAGCTGCAGGAGCGGCGCGGCATCGAGCCGGGCGGGCTCACCGCGGCCGTCGGCTCCCGCGTCACCGGCCTCGAGGTCGGCGGGCTGCTCGGCTTCCTGGCCGGCAAGGTGCTCGGACAGTTCGACCCCTTCACGACCGAGGGTCTCGGCCGGCTGCTGCTGGTCGCGCCCAACATCGTCCACGCCGAGCGTGAGCTCGACGTCGACACGGCCGACTTCCGGCTCTGGGTGTGCCTGCACGAGGAGACCCACCGCGTGCAGTTCACCGCGGTCCCGTGGCTGCGCGACCACCTCCAGTCGGAGATCGACCGCCTCGTCGACGACGTCGACGTCGACCCGTCCCGCGTGGCCGCGATGCTCGGCGACGCCGTCAAGCGCACCGGTGAGATCGTGCGCGGCACCGGCGGTCCCGGCACAGGCAGCCTGCTCGACGTCTTCGCCACGCCCGCCCAGCGCGAGGTCATCGACCGCGTCACGGCCGTGATGTCGCTGCTCGAGGGTCACGCCGACGTGGTGATGGACGACGTCGGCCCCGAGGTCATCGGCTCCGTCGCCCTCATCCGCGAGCGCTTCAACCGCCGCCGCAAGGGCGCCTCCTCGATGGACCGGCTGATCCGCCGCCTGCTGGGGCTCGACGCCAAGATGGCGCAGTACCGCGACGGCGCCCGCTTCGTGCGCGCCGTCCTCGACGACGTCGGCATGGACGGCCTCAACAAGGTGTGGGTGGAGCCGGCGAACCTGCCGTCGATGGCCGAGATCTCCGAGCCGGGCGCCTGGATGCGCCGCGTCCACGGCTGAGCCGCCCCCGCCGAGCCGCCGCGAGACACCCGTGGGTCCGGATCCAGCCGTCGCCGCCGTCCGGCTCGCCGTACGGCGGGCGCTGCCGGTCCTGACAGACGACGACGGGGTGCGCTGGATCCCGGACGTACGGCGACCCGGGGCCGTCCTGGTCGCCTGCTCCGGCGGCGCCGACTCGCTGGCGCTGCTGGCCGCGACCGTCTTCGAGGTCCGCAAGGTCGACGGGGTCCGCGTCGTCGGCGCCGTGGTCGACCACGCGCTGCAGGAGGGCTCGGCCGAGCACACCGCGCGCGTCGTGGCGCAGATGGCGCAGCTCGGCGCCGACGAGACCGCCTCGATCCGGGTGAGCGTCGACCCGGGGCCGGGCGGGGTCGAGGCCGGGGCCCGGGAGGCGCGCTACGCCGCGCTGAGCCGGATGGCGCAGCACTTCGGCGCCGACCGGGTCCTGCTCGGCCACACCCTCGACGACCAGGCGGAGACCGTGCTGCTCGGGCTGACCCAGGGTTCCGGTCCGCGCTCGCTGCAGGGCATGCGGGCCGAGATCAAGGAGCTCGGCGGGCCGCTGGTCCAGCGCCCGATGCTCGGGCTGACGCGCGCGCAGACCGAGGCCGCCTGCCGCGCTGAGCAGATCGCGTGGTGGGAGGACCCGCAGAACCGCGACCAGCGCTTCCTGCGGGCGCGTGTGCGTCACGTCGTGATGCCGCTGCTCGAGGCCGAGCTGGGGCCCGGCGTCGCCGCGGCGCTGGCGCGCACCGGACCGATGGTGCGCGACGACCTCGCGGCTCTCGACGCGATCGCCGAGGACGAGCTCGGCCGCCTCGACCTCGCCACCGGCGTGGACCTCGAGCACCTCGAGCACCTCGAGCACGTCGTGCTCACCCGGGTGCTGCGGCTGGCCGCCCTGGCCGCGGGCTGCCCGCCCCGGGAGCTGACCCACGGCCACGTCACCGCCCTGGTGGAGATGGTCTGGCGCCGCCGCGGGGAGGCGCGCGACCTCGACCTGCCCGGCCACGTGCGCGCCGTACGCCGCGACGACGTACTGCGGATCGAGGGGCGGCAGGCACCCGGGGACCGGGGGCCGGACCGGGGTCGGGGACGCCCTGACGACACCGGAACCCATGTGGCAGGCTAATCCCTTCCGACGCCCCGCTGCACCGCCCCGGAAGGCACCTCGTGGACGCACAGCACGTGCAGGACGACCTCGTCGACGTCCTCTTCAGCGAAGAGGACATCCAGAAGCGGCTCGGTGAGCTGGCCCGGGAGGTGGAGCGCGACTACGCGGGGGAGGACCTCCTGCTGGTCGGCGTCCTCAAGGGCGCGGTGATGGTGATGGCCGACCTGGCTCGTGCGTTCGAGCGCCACGTCGAGATGGACTGGATGGCGGTCTCGTCCTACGGCTCGGGCACGAAGTCGTCCGGTGTCGTCCGCATCCTCAAGGACCTCGACACCGACATCAGCGGGCGTCACGTCCTCATCGTCGAGGACATCATCGACACCGGGCTGACGCTGTCGTGGCTGGTGTCGAACCTGAAGTCGCGCAACCCCGCCTCGGTGGAGATCTGCACCCTGCTGCGCAAGCCCGACGCCCTGCAGATGCCGGTCGAGGTCCGCTACGTCGGCCACGACATCCCCGACGCGTTCGTCGTCGGCTACGGCCTCGACTTCGACGAGCGCTACCGCAACCTGCGGTGCGTCGGCACGCTCGCCCCGAAGGTCTACAGCTGAGCCCCGACCCGCCCGCTCGTCGGTCGGCGGAGGTGCCCGTCCCACCCGTCCCGGGCGTTGCCGCTGCTGTGTAGGGTCACTGGAGTGAAGCGTTATCTCCGGACCCCGTGGTTCTGGATCCCCGTCGCCGTCCTCGGCGTGCTCATCGCCCTGCAGTACTTCGCGCCCAACGGCGGGTACGACGAGGTCGACACCTCCGAGCTGGCCGAGCACATCGCCGCCGGGGAGGTCAAGGAGATCACCTTCCGCGACCAGGACCAGGAGATCAAGGCCACCCTGGACGACGACACCAAGGTCATCACGCACTACATCGACGGGCAGCAGGAGACGTTGCTCGAGGCGGTGCGCGAGCAGCGCGAGGCCGGGGACATCGAGTCCTACAACTCGGAGAACCCGACGCCCAGCATCCTCGGGTCGCTGCTGACCTTCATGCTGCCGATCATCATCCTCGTGCTGGTGTTCCTGTGGCTGATGAACCAGGCCCAGGGCGGCGGCGGTCGGGTCATGCAGTTCGGCAAGTCCAAGGCCAAGCTGATCAGCAAGGACATGCCGAAGACGACGTTCTCCGACGTGGCCGGCTGCGAGGAGGCCATCGAGGAGCTCGGCGAGATCAAGGAGTTCCTCCAGGAGCCGGCGAAGTTCCAGGCCGTGGGCGCCAAGATCCCCAAGGGTGTGCTGCTCTACGGCCAGCCCGGCACGGGCAAGACGCTGCTGGCCCGCGCCGTGGCCGGTGAGGCCGGCGTGCCGTTCTACTCCATCTCCGGGTCGGACTTCGTCGAGATGTTCGTCGGCGTCGGCGCCTCCCGGGTGCGCGACCTCTTCGAGCAGGCCAAGGAGAACGCCCCCGCGATCGTCTTCATCGACGAGATCGACGCCGTCGGCCGCCACCGCGGCGCCGGCATGGGCGGCGGTCACGACGAGCGCGAGCAGACGCTGAACCAGCTCCTCGTCGAGATGGACGGCTTCGACGTGCGCGGCGGGGTGATCCTCATCGCGGCCACCAACCGTCCCGACATCCTCGACCCGGCGCTGCTGCGCCCCGGTCGCTTCGACCGCCAGATCGCCGTCGACGCCCCCGACCTCTCCGGTCGCCACCAGATCCTGCAGGTCCACGCCCGCGGCAAGCCCATGGGTCCCCACATCGACCTGATGTCGGTGGCTCGTCGTACGCCCGGGTTCACCGGCGCCGACCTGGCCAACGTGCTCAACGAGGCCGCGCTGCTGACCGCGCGCGGCAACCGCAAGATGATCGAGCCGGCCGACCTCGACGAGGCGATCGACCGCGTCATCGCCGGACCGCAGAAGCGCACGCGCCTGATGAGCGAGAAGGAGAAGCTCATCACCGCCTACCACGAGGGCGGACACGCGCTGGTGGCGGCGGCGCTGCCGGGCACCGACCCGGTCCACAAGGTCACGATCCTGCCGCGCGGCCGTGCGCTGGGCTACACGATGGTGCTGCCCGACGAGGACAAGTACTCCCAGACCCGCTCGGAGATGCTCGACAAGCTCGCCTACATGCTGGGCGGTCGGGCGGCCGAGGAGATGGTCTTCCACGACCCGACCACGGGCGCGGGCAACGACATCGAGAAGGCGACCGCGCTGGCGCGCGCCATGGTCACGCAGTACGGCATGACCGAGCGGCTCGGAGCGATCAAGCTCGGCGAGAACAGCGGCGAGCCGTTCATGGGTCGCGACTTCGGCCACACCCGTGACTACTCCGAGGACGTCGCGGCGGTGGTCGACGAGGAGACCAAGAAGTTCCTCACGACCGCGCACCAGGAGGCCTTCGACATCCTGGTCGAGAACCGCGACGTGCTGGACCACCTGGTCACCGAGCTGCTGGAGAAGGAGACGCTCGACAAGGAGCAGATCCGTCTGATCTTCGAGGCGCTGCGTCGGCGCCCGGTCCGTCCGGCGTGGACGGGGTCTCCCCACCGCGAGCCCTCCGACATCCCGCCGGTACGGGTGCCGGCGTCGGCCGCCAACGGCCTGAAGCCCGAGGAGCCCACGGGCGCCACGATCATCACCCCGCCCGGATCGGGTGGCGACATCCACGGGACGCCGCCGGTCGGTCGCTCCGACGGCTCCGAGCCGGGACCCCGTACGCCGTGACCCTCGGGCCCATCACGAGCCCGTCGTACGACGACGTGCCCGACTTCGACCACGAGCGCGCCGCCGCGGCGGTGCGCGAGCTGCTCGCCGCCATGGGGGAGGACCCCGACCGCGAGGGCCTGCGCGACACCCCGGCGCGGGTGGCGCGGGCCTACGAGGAGATGTCGCGCGGCATCCGGCAGCGTGCCGAGGACGTGCTGACCACGACCTTCGACCTCGGCCACGACGAGATGGTGCTCGTGCGCGACATCGAGCTGTGGTCGATGTGCGAGCACCACCTGGTGCCGTTCACCGGGGTGGCGCACGTCGGCTACATCCCCAACGACAACGGCCGGATCACGGGGCTGTCGAAGCTGGCCCGCACCGTGGACGTCTTCTCCCGGCGCCCGCAGGTGCAGGAGCGGCTGACGACCCAGGTCGCCGACGCGATGATGGAGATCCTGCAGGCCAAGGGCGCCATCGTCGTCATCGAGGCCGAGCACCTCTGCATGACGATGCGCGGCGTCAAGAAGCCCGGCGCCAAGACCATCACCTCCGCCATCCGCGGCGTCATGCACAACGCCGCCACGCGGTCCGAGGCGATGAGCCTCATCATGCACGGCACCCGCTGACCCCCCTCCACTCCCCGCGAAGCGTCGCTCGTGTACGCGCGAAGCGTCGCTCGTGCACCCGCGAAGCGTCAACGGTGTACGCGCGAAGCGTCACTCGTGCGCGCCGCCAGCACGTCGACGTACGTCGGGGCGGGCGTCGGCACCCCGACGCAGCCAGTGTCAGCGGGCCGACGGTCCGGGAGGTCGCCGCGGAGCAGAGTGGGGACCTCAGCCCGGTAGCACCCGGCCCCAGGGCCAGGTCAGCACCGGGACGTCGTGAGCCAGCAGGCTCGCACCGGAGGGAGAGGTCCCGTGTTCACTCGCAAGAGCCAGCCCCGTCGCCACCGCGGCGCCACCCACGTCCCCGCTCAGCGCTCGTCGATCCCGTTGGGGGCCGGCCCCGCTGCTGCCCTCGCTGCCCCGCTCGGGCGACGCAGCGGCTCGAATGCCTGGTGACCCGAGGCGCTCGAGCGTCTCGGCACCTGCAGAAGTGACGCTTCGCGCGTGCACGAGTGACGCTTCGTGGGGGCCGGGGGGAGGGGGGCGGATAGGGTTCGCGGGTGACGGCTGACGCGGGCGGACCGAGCGGGCGGGAGCAGGTGGCGGGGGTGTCTGGGCTGCCGCGGCACCTGGCCGGGACCGGTCGCTGCCTGGTCATGGGGATCCTCAACGTCACCCCGGACTCCTTCTCCGACGGCGGCCTGTACGCCGACCCGGCGGCCGGGATCGCGCGTGGCCTCGCCCTCCACCAGAGCGGGGCGGACCTCGTCGACGTCGGCGGGGAGTCGACCCGCCCCGGAGCGCGCCGTCCCAGCCAGGACGAGGAGCTGGCCCGCGTCGTCCCCGTCGTCCGAGCGCTGGCCGAGCAGGGCGTGGTCGTCTCCGTCGACACCATGCGGGCCGAGGTCGCCCGCCGCTCGGTCGAGGCCGGCGCCGCGGTCGTCAACGACGTCTCCGGCGGCCTGGCCGACCCCGCCATGCTCGCCACGGTCGCCGACCTCGGCGTTCCCTACGTGCTCATGCACTGGCGGGCGCACTCCGTCACCATGCAGCAGCACACGACGTACGGCGACGTGGTCGCCGACGTGACCGACGAGCTGTCCCAACGCCTCGAGGCGGCGAGCGCCGTCGGGCTCGAGGCCGACCGGATCATCCTCGACCCGGGCATCGGCTTCTCCAAGGACACCGACCAGAACTGGCAGCTGCTGGCCGGCCTGGACGCCCTGCGGTCCCTGGGGCGCCCGGTCCTGGTCGGGGTCAGCCGCAAGCGCTTCCTCGGCGAGCTGCTGGCCGCCGACGGCGTGCTGCGGCCGCCGCGCGAGCGCGACGACGCCTCGCACGCGGCGGCAGTGCTGGCCGCGGAGGCGGGCGCCTGGTGCGTGCGCACCCACGAGGTCGCGGCGGTCGCCGACGCCGTCGCGGTGGTCGCGCGGTGGCAGACCGCCCGCGCCGCCTCGACCCCGGCCACGCCCGGCGCCACCCCCGGCGCCACCTCGACGCCGGCCACCCCGGGCGGGGGAGCGCGGTGACCCCGGACCAGCAGGACGTCGCAGCGGCGAACGAGGCCTTCTACGGCGCGGTCGAGCGAGGAGACCTCGACGCCCTCACCGGGCTCTGGTGCACCGAGGAGACGGCGGTGTGCGTGCACCCCGGCGCGACCCCGATCCACGGCACCCGCAACGTGCTGCGCAGCTGGGCGCTGATCATGGCCAACACCGACTACATCCAGTTCTTCCTCACCGACGTCACCGTCAGCGTCAACGGCGACGTGGCGACCGTCACGTGCCGCGAGAACATCCTGACCGCGGCCGACAGCGGTCCCCAGGGCTTCAACGGCGGCCTGGCCGAGGCGCTGAACGTCTTCGTCCGGCGCCCGGGGGGTTGGCGCCTGTGGGTGCACCAGGCGTCGCCGGTAGTCTCGGAGGCCGGATGACCACCACACCGCGCACCCTGACCCCGCCCTCGGACCGCCTCCGGGTTCGCGGCATCGAGGTGTTCGCCCACCACGGCGTGCTGGATCACGAGCGCCGCGACGGGCAGACCTTCCTCGTCGACCTCGACCTCGAGGTCGACACCGCCGAGGCGGCCGCCACGGACGACCTGACCCGCACGGTCGACTACGGTTCCCTCGTCACCGACGTGGTGGCCGCAGTCCAGTCCGACCCGGTGGACCTCATCGAGACCGTTGCGGAGCGGGTCGCGGGCGTGTGCTTGGCTCGTGAGCGCGTGCGGTCGGTGGACGTGACCGTGCACAAGCCCGACGCACCCATCCCGGCGACCTTCGCGGACGTCGAACTGACCATCAACCGGAGGCGTGGATGAGCGAGACCCCCAACCCCAACTACGTGGACTCGGACACGTTGACCGGGGAGATGCGACCGATCCGCCGCTGCGTGATCTCGCTGGGCTCGAACCTGGGCGACCGACTCTCCAAGCTCCAGGGCGCCGTCGACACGCTCTCCGACACCCCGGAGGTGTGGCTCACGGCGGTCTCGAGCGTCTACGAGACGGCCCCGGTCGACGCCCCCGAGGGCTCGGAGCCGTTCCTCAACGCGATCGTGCTGTTCGACACGACGCTGCCGGCGCACACCCTGCTGGACCGCGCGCACGCGGTCGAGGACGCGTTCGGCCGCGAGCGCGACGGCGTCCCGAACTCCCCGCGCACCCTGGACGTCGACCTCATCGTGGTGGGGGAGCGCCGCGCGGACGACGACGACCTGAAGCTGCCGCACCCGCGCGCGCACGAGCGCGGCTTCGTGCTGGTGCCCTGGGCCGAGATCGAGCCCGACGCGGAGATCCCCGGCGTGGGACCGGTCGCCGAGTTGGCGGAGAAGGTCGGCTCGTCCGGCCTGCTGCTGCGCGACGACCTGGTCCTCGAGACGTCCTGAGCACGCCGGACCCCGACGGGCCCCCCGACGGACCTCCGCGGCTCGGGCTCACCGACCCGCGCAGCCTGACGGCGCTGGGCACGGGCGGGCTGGTGCTGGGCTGGTCGGTCCGCGCCGTGGCGACCCGCCTGGGCCTCACCGTGCCGACGGTCACCTGGCTCCAGGTCATCGGCCTCGCGGTCGGCGCCGGGATCGTCGCCCTGACCGCGCGCCACACCCGCCGCGCCGTACGCCGACGCACGGGCGACCTGCGCCCGCACGAGGCGGTCAACCGGCTCGTGCTGGGCAAGGCGTGCGCGCTCGTGGGCGCGCTGGTCGCCGGCGGGTACGTCGGAGCGGCGATCAGCTGGGTCGGTGCGCTGTCCGAGCGGGCCGACGACAACGTCGTGCGCTCGGCCGTCGCCGCCCTCGCGGGGGCCGCGCTCATGGCAGCCGGCCTGCTGCTGGAGCGCGCGTGTCGGACCGGGGACGAGCCGCCTCCGTCCTAGAGTCGGCCCATGGGTCGTACTCCTGCCGCTCGTCGTCGTCAGCGCAGCGTGCGGGTGGCGTTCGCCGCCGGCGTGCTGCTCCTCTCCACCGCCGTCGCGGTGACGGCCGTGGTCCTGGCCGACCCGGTCGCGCTCACGGTCGCGGTGGCGTTCTCCGTGGTGTGCGGCTGGGCCGCGCTGCGCGTCGTCGTCGTCGAGCTGCGCCAGCAGCGTCGTGCCCACGCGCAGGAGCGCTCACGCCTCGCCCAGGACTTCCACGCCGAGATCGCCGAGCAGTCGGTACGGCGTCGGGCCGCGCTCGCCGGGTCCGCCCGCGAGGTCGAGCGCACCCGTCTCGCCGAGCGGGCCACCGCCGAGCTGGAGGCCACGCTCCGGCTCTCCGAGGCGCGTGCCCACCACGCCGAGCACCGGGCCCGGCTTGAGGGCACCCGGGCCGACTCCGCGCAGCGGCGCGTGCACGACCTCGAGGTCTCGCTGGCCATCCGCAGCGCCGAGGAGGCCGACGAGCTGGCCTCCTGGGACGCCGGGCACGACGGCTGGGAGGTCGACACGGTGGTCGACCTGCTGAGCTGGTCGTCCGGCAGCACCCCCTCCGGCGGGTCGGACGGCCCGCCGCAGCGTCGGGCTCTCTAGACCACGCGCCCCTCCTCCTCCCGACAGCCCGGCTCCGGCCGGGCTGTCGGCTTTTTCTGCCGTCCGCCTCTTGCCCCGGGTGACCCCGGTCACTTATGTTCGTGCACATCGGTTCATGCGTGACGCACATATGTGCACAACCCAGGAGTACGGATGCCCCTCTCGCCCCTTCTCGACGTCGACCGTGGCCGCGCCGCGCTGCGCACCATGTGGCAGATCCGCCGCTTCGAGGAGGCCGTCGACGACCTCTTCGCCCGCGGGCTCATGCACGGCACGATGCACCTCTCGATCGGCCAGGAGGCCTCGGCCACCGGCGTCTGCCTGGCGCTGACCGACGGTGACGCCATCACCTCGACCCACCGCGGTCACGGGCACTGCATCGCGCAGGGCGCCGACCTGGTGCGGATGATGGCCGAGCTGCTCGCCAAGGAGACCGGCTACTGCCGTGGCCGCGGCGGCTCGATGCACATCGCGGACGTCGCCACCGGCAACCTCGGCGCCAACGGCATCGTCGCCGGTGGCATCCCGATCGCGGCGGGCGCAGCGCTGGCCTACCAGATGCGCGGCGAGGACCACGTCGTCGCGTGCTTCTTCGGCGACGGTGCGGCCAACGAGGGCGCCTTCCACGAGGCGGTCAACCTGGCGGCGATCTGGAAGCTCCCCGTGGTCTTCGTGTGCGAGAACAACAAGTACGGCATGTCCTTCTCCACCGAGAAGTCGATGGCGATCGACACCGTGGCCGAGCGCGCCAAGGGCTACGGCATCCCCGGGGTCACCGTCGACGGCAACGACCTCGAGGCCGTCCACGAGGCCGCCTCGGACGCGGTCGCCCGGGCGCGCGCCGGCGAGGGCCCGACCCTGCTGGAGAACGTGACCTACCGCTGGAAGGGCCACAGCAAGTCGGACAAGAACCTCTACCGCACCAAGGAGGAGATCACCGAGTGGCGGGGCAAGGACCCCATCGTCCGCTTCGAGGAGCGTCTCCGCTCGGAGGGCGTGCTCACGCAGGAGGACGTCGACGCGGTGCGCGCCCAGGCGCTCGAGGACGTGCGCAACGCCGTCCGCGAGGCCAACTCCGCCCCCGACGCCGACCCGACCGACCTCCTCGACGCCGTCTTCGCGTCGGCCTGAGCCCGAGAGGACCAGCAGCCATGAGCAGCCCCACCAGCACCCGCACCATCACCTACTCCGAGGCCATCCGCGAGGGCATCGGCCAGGCCATGGAGGCCGACGACAGCGTCTTCATGCTCGGCGAGGACATCGGCGTCTACGGCGGCGCCTTCGGGGTCAGCGGTGACCTCTACCACCGCTTCGGCCCCGAGAGGATCCGGGACACCCCGATCTCCGAGCTCGGCATCGTCGGCGCCGCCGTCGGCGCCGCGCTGGCGGGCATGCGCCCCATCGTCGAGATCCAGTTCTCCGACTTCACCAACCAGGCGATGGACCAGATCGTCAACCAGGCGGCCAAGATCCACTTCATGCTCGGCGGCGCGGCGTCGGTGCCGATGGTGCTCCGGGCCCCGCTCGGCTCCGGCACCGGTGCCGCCGCCCAGCACTCGCAGAGCCTGGAAGCGTGGTTCGCCCACGTGCCGGGCCTCAAGGTGGTCATGCCGGCCACGGCCGAGGACGCCAAGGGCCTGCTGCTGTCGGCGATCGACGACCCGAACCCGGTCATCGTGCTCGAGCACAAGCTGCTCTACCGCACCTCCGGCCCGGTCCCCGAGGAGGCCGTGCGCATCCCCCTCGGCAAGACCGCGGTACGTCGTACCGGCGCGGACCTGTCGATCGTCGCCACCGGCGTGATGGTCTCCCGGGCGCTCGAGGCCGCCGAGACGCTGGCCGCCGAGGGCATCGAGGTGTCGGTCATCGACCCGCGCACGCTCTCACCGCTCGACGACGCCCCGATCCTCGCCGACGTCGCCCGCACGGGACGGGCCCTGCTCGTGCAGGAGGCGCCCGGCCACGTCGGCTTCATGGCCGAGATCGCGGCCCGGATCTCCGAGTCGCCGACCCTCTACCGGCTGCTGGCGCCGATCAAGCGGCTGAGCGGGCTCAACGCCCCCATCCCCTACGCCCCGCAGCTCGAGACGGCCTCCGTGCCGCAGGTCGACGACATCGTCGAGGCGGCCCTGACGATCATGAAGGAGTCCTGATGGCGCGCCTGGCGATCCGCATGCCCAAGATGTCCATGACCATGACCGAGGGCGAGGTGTCGCAGTGGTCGGCGAAGGTCGGCGACACCGTCACCGAGGGTGACGTGGTCTGCGAGGTGATGACCGACAAGGTCGACATGGAGGTCGAGTCCACGGTCTCGGGCGTGCTGGCCGAGATCGTCGTCGAGTCCGGCACGGTCGACGTCGGCGCCGTCATCGGCTGGGTCGAGGGCGAGGACACCGGGGGAGGGTTCGGCGACCTGCTGAGCGAGCCCGAGAAGGCTCCCGAGCCCGTCCCGCCCGCGCCGGCCGAGGACGACCTGCCGCAGGCCGGTGCCGCGCTGGCGAACGAGGCGCCCGGCGACGTGCTGCCCACCGAGGCACAGCCGCAGCAGCCGCAGGAGCCCGCCGACCTCGCATCGGCGGGGGAGGCCCGGGCGACCGAGCGGCAGGACGCCTCCGACGTGCGTCCCCCGGCGAGCAGCATCGTCGCCGCCGTCCCCCGCGCCCGCGGGCTCGCGACCGAGCGCGGCGTCGACCTGGCGCTGGTGACCGGCACCGGGCCCGAGGGCCTCGTCCGGGTCGGCGACGTGGAGGCCTACCTCGCGGCCTCCGCGCGCCCGGCCACCACCGAACCTGTCGCAGGCGCTGCGTCGTCCCCCGAGCCGGCGCCTGCGGCAGCCTCCACGGCCCCGGCGCGCACGGCGGAGCGGCCGGCGAAGGCGCCCACGGACCGCAAGGCGGCCGTGCGTGCGGTGGTGGCCCGCACGATGACGCCGAGTGCCGCGATCCCGCAGTTCACGGTGTGGCGCGAGATCGAGCTCGACGCCGCCGACACCCAGCGGCGCGGGGTCTCGTGGACCACCGTGCTGCTCCGGGCGTACGCCGCTGCGTTGCGTGACGTGCCCGACCTGCTGTGCCGCTGGGAGGACGGTCGGGCGACCGACGCCGGTCCGCCCGCGGTCGCGCTCGCCGTCGCCACCGACCGGGGCCTGCTGGTCCCGATCTTCCGGGAGCCGGACCGCACCGCGGCCCCGGAGCTCGACCAGGAGATCCGCGCCGTCGTCCGCTCGGCCCACACCGGCAAGCTGGACAAGGCCTACCTCGGGGTGGCCAACGGCTCGGTGTCCAACCTCGGGGGCCAGGGCGTCGACCGCTTCCAGGCGCTGCTGACGCCACCCCAGGCCAGCGTGCTGAGCCTCGGCAGCATCCGGCAGCGGCCCGTCGCGGTCCCGGGCGGGGTCGGCCTGGCCCTGACCGTCCAGGCCGGTCTGACGGTCGACCACCGGGTCGCCGACGGCGCGCACGCCGCCACGCTGCTCGCCCGCCTCGCCGAGCGCCTCGGCGCCGGCGGCTGACGGTCGCACGGGGCACGCGTCGCGTGCCCCGCGCGGCTCCGGCCCACGACCGGACCCAACTCCGGACCAAGTCGGGCCCTCCAGCCCCTTGACGTGACCCCGGTCACATCTCTATACCTGTACTGAACATACGTGACGACCCAGACGCACAGAGGTGACAATGCCCACGCCACGCGACCCCGCGACGCTGATGGCTGCTGCGCGCCTCTACTACCTCCAGGGCCGCTCCCAGGCCGAGGTGGCCACCGCCCTGGGCACCAGCCGGTCCAACGTCTCGCGGATGCTCAGCGAGGCGCTCAAGCAGGGCATCGTCGAGATCCGCATCCACGACCCCGCCGGTCGCGAGCACCAGCTCGAGGAGCGGATCCGCGAGGCCTTCGGCCTCCGCGAGGTCCGGGTGGCCCACGTCGGCAACGCCGCCGGCACCAGCCTCGAGGAGAAGGTCGGCACCCAGGCCGCGCGGCTGCTGATCGAGAACCTCACCGACGGCATGACGGTCGCCCTGTCGTGGGGCCACGCGCTGCAGTCGATGGTCTACGCCACCACCGCCCAGCACGAGCACTACCGGCTCAACCTGGTGCAGCTGGTCGGCGGACTGTCGTCGATCAGCAACGAGGTGAGCGGCCAGGAGCTCGTGCGCGAGCTCGCCGTCCGGCTGGGCGCGGAGTACCGCTTCCTCCACGCCCCGGCGGTGCTGGAGTCGGCGGTCTCCCGCGACGCCCTCATGGCCGAGTCCTCCATCAGCGCCGCCCTCGCCTCGGCCGGTGAGGCCGACATCGCCTTCGTCGGCATCGGCGCCCCGACCGCCGGCTCGAGCTCGGCCATCCTCGAGTCGCTCAAGCTCAGCGCCGACGAGGAGAAGGCCTTCTGGGCCGCGGGTCCGGTCGGCGACATCGCCGCCCGCTACTACGACGCCGAGGGCCGCCAGGTCCGCGGCGCCGTGAGCGACCGGGTGCTGGCGATCAGCCTCGACCAGCTCGCCCGCATCCCGCACGTGGTCGGCGTCGCCCAGGGCCGCGCGAAGTCGCGCGGGGTCCTCGGAGCGATCCGCGGCCACCACATCGACTCCCTGGTCTGCGACGAGGTCCTCGCCCGCAGCCTGCTCGCCGACGCCCGCGCCGACGCCGGCGACACCTCCGGCCCCGCCCCCGACCTCGCCACCGACCTCACCGCCGTCGTCCCCGACACGAAAGGTGCCTGACATGCACACCGCCGCCCTGGTCCTCCTCGGAGCCGTCGTCGCCGGCTGGATGCTCCAGCTCTACGTCTCCTACAAGCAGGCGACCGCCTTCAACGCCGACGTCCGCGCGCTGCGCTCGCAGGGCACCGTCACGGTCGGCTCGGGCGGGCGGCGCTACCGCGGCGGGCGGGCATTCGTCGCCCTGGCCGTCGACGAGCGCGGCGTCGTCGCGGACGCCCTCTGCCTCAGCGGCATGACCACCTTCGCCCGCGGCAAGGCCCTCCCGGGCGTGCTCGGCGTCAAGGTGAGCAAGCTGTGCGGCGACGCCGAGCTGCCCGGCCTGACCTCGGCCCAGCGCGAGGCGGCCCGCGAGGCCGCGACGCTGCTGAGCCAGGCCCGACGCGCGACCCCCACGAACCTCGGGAACACCGTTTCCGGAGCGCTCCAGCGCGCCGGAGGCTGAGCAGGACACCGCGCGCCGTCGTGGGGTCGTAGCCCACGAGGACGCGCGGCGCAGGAGATCGAGCGGGACCTTCTCGCTCAGCACCAACCGGGATGCCGGTCCAGCATCACAAGGAACTGGTCGTCACAGACGGCCGACTCGACAGGAGCAATCATGCCACTCGTCCACCTGGTCTCGGGCGCGGTCAGCGCCTCGGAGACCCCGACGGTCGAAGAGCCGACCGGCTTCTTCGGCGCCCTCGCCGACGGCGCCGACAAGTTCATCGGAGTGTTCAACGCCGGCGGTGAGACCTTCGTCGGTCTCGTCACCGGCATCATCCCGACGCTGATCGTGCTGCTGACCGGCGTCAACGCCCTCATCCGCATCATCGGTCCCGAGCGGATCGACAAGGTCGGCGAGATGGCGGCTCGGCCGGGGATCCAGTACTACCCCGTGCGCTACCTGCTGCTGCCGATCCTCTCGGTCTTCTTCCTCACCAACCCGATGGCCTACACCATGGGCCGCTTCCTGCCCGAGCGCTACAAGCCGGCGTTCTACGACTCCGCGGTCAGCTTCGTGCACCCGATCACCGGCCTGTTCCCGCACGCCAACGCCGGTGAGCTGTTCGTCTACCTCGGCATCGCGGCCGGCATCACCACCCTCGGCCTCAGCCAGGGCGACCTGGCCGTCCGCTTCCTGCTCGTCGGCCTCGTCGTGATCCTCATCCGCGGCATCGTCACCGAGCTCATCACCGCGCGCATGCTCTCGCGTCGCACGACCAACCAGGAGGTGGCGGCATGAGCGCCACGAACACCACCACGTCCGGCGGAGCCATGGGCGGCTTCAACAAGGTCCTCGTGACCGTCGGCAAGAGCGTCGGCGGCGTCGTCGGCACCCTCTACCAGGCCGGTCGCGACACGATCGACACCGTCATCCGCAACATTCTGCCCTTCATGGCGTTCATCGCCCTGCTGATCGGCATCATCACCGAGACCGGCATCGGCGACGCGCTCGCGCACCTCATCGAGCCGCTCGCCAGCAACCTGCTGGGCCTGCTCGCCATCAGCGTCTTCTGCGCGATCCCGGTGCTCTCGCCGGTGCTCGGCCCCGGAGCCGTCATCGCGCAGGTCGTCGGCGTGCTGCTCGGCACCCGGATCGGCGAGGGCGACATCCCGCCGCAGTACGCCCTCCCGGCGCTGTTCGCCATCAACCCGCAGGTCGGCTGCGACTTCATCCCCGTCGGTCTGGCGCTCGGAGAGGCCGAGACCGAGACGGTCGAGGTCGGCGTGCCGGCGGTGCTGATCTCGCGGCTGTTCACCGGTCCGCTGGCGGTGGTCATTGCCTACTTCGCCAGCTTCGGGCTCTACTCGAGCAGCTGACCCCTTCCGCACCCCACGTGAGCTCCGCGGAGCTCGGACAAGGAGCACGACATGAGCGAGTACAAGTCCGCCAAGGTGTCCGCCGGCCGGGGCGGGTGGGGCGGTCCGCTGACCATCACCCCCACCGCCGACCGTCCGCTGGTCGCCTCGATCACCGGCGGTGGCATCCACCCCGTCGCGCAGCGCATCGCCGACCTGACCGGCGGCGAGGTGATCGACGGCTTCTCGGGCAACGCGCCGTTCGACAAGCTCGCCGTGGCGGTCATCGACTGCGGTGGCACGGCCCGGGTCGGCGTCTACCCCATGAAGAAGGTCAAGACCGTCGACATCCACGCCACCTCGCCGGCGGGACCGCTGGCGCAGTTCATCACCGAGGACCTGTTCGTCTCCGGGGTCAAGCCCGAGGACGTGGCCGAGGCATGAGCAGCGTCGTCTACGAGTCCTCGGTGACCGCGGTCGGCTCGCAGGTCGAGCCGTTCCTGGGCCACCAGGTCATGATCCTGTTCGGCGCGGACTCCCCGCCCGAGCTCCACGACATCTCGGTGCTGCACCGCGCCGAGGTGGCCGAGGACGGGCCGCGGCCCGGGGACACGATCCACATCGGCGGTGCCGACCTCGAAGTCCTGGCCGTGGGGGACGTCGTGCGCGACAACCTCCTCAACCTCGGCCACCTCGACCTCAAGGCCGACGGCCGCACCGAGCCCAAGCTGCCCGGTGACGTGTGCGTCCCGAAGGGCGACCTGCCGCTGCCCGCGGCCGGCCAGCGCTTCGCGATCACGCGCCGCGGAGCCGCGGCTGCCGGTGCCGGCGTCGGGGGAGGTGCCTGAGATGGCCTACCGCGACAGGCTCCAGCAACGGCTGGAGGAGACCGGGCGCCCGCTGCGCGTCGGGCTGGTCGGGGCCGGGCAGATGGGCACCGGGCTCGCCGCCCAGCTGCTCCGGATGCCGGGCATCACGCTCTCGGCCGTCTTCGACGTCCAGCACGAGCGGGCCGTCGAGGCGCTGACCCAGGCCGGCGTCGACCCGCAGGACGCGGCCGACGCCGAGTCCGGGGCGGCGATCATCGAGGGCGGCGGCAGCGTCGCGCTCGGTGGGCTCGACCTGCTCGACCGGCTCCCGCTCGACGTGGTCGTGGAGGCCACGGGCGTGCCCGAGGTGGCGGTCCAGGTCGCCGTACGCGCGCTCGCCGGAGGCATCGACGTCGCCACCCTGACCGTCGAGGCCGACGTGACCGTCGGCCGCTACCTCGCCGAGCTCGCCCGCCAGTCGGGCGCGATCTACTCGGTGTGCCGCGGCGACGAGCCGGTGGAGACCAAGATCCTCGTCGACTACGCCCGAGACCTGAACTTCGAGGTCATCTGCGCCGGGAAGGGCAAGAACAACCCGCTCGACCCGCTGGCCAACCCCGACACGCTCGCCGAGCGTGCCGTGACCAAGCAGATGAACCCGAAGATGCTCACCAGCTTCGTCGACGGCAGCAAGGCCATGATCGAGATGGCCTCGCTGGCGAACACGACCGGGCTCGGCGTCTCGACGACGGGCATGCACGGCCCGCCGTCGACCGTGCCGACGCTGCACCAGACCTTCGCGCTGAAGGAGGACGGCGGCGTGCTCGACCGTCCGGGCGTGGTCGACTACTGCACCGGGCCGGTGGCGCCGGGCGTCTTCGTGGTCATCCGCACCGAGGACCCCTACGTCCACCACGAGATGTCCTACCTGCAGATGGGCGAGGGCCCCTACTTCGCCCTCTACCGGCCCTACCACCTGGCCAGCATCGAGGCGCCGCTCACGGTCTACGAGATGGTGCTCGACCGACGGGCCAGCCTCGTCACCGAGCACTGGAACGCCGAGGTGGGCGCCCAGGCCAAGCGTGACCTGAAGGTCGGCGACACCATCGACGGGATCGGCGGCTACACCGTGCGCGGTCTCATCGAGGACGCCGAGGAGTTCGCCGGGCAGGGCCACGTCCCGCTCGGTGTCCTCGCCGGTGCACGCCTCGTGCGCGACGTGCCGGTCGGCCAGACGCTGTCGTACGACGACGTCGAGCTGGTCGAGGACTCGCTGGTGGTCCGGATGCGGCGCATCCAGGAGCAGATGGACGCCGCCGACGCCGAGACGCCCAAGCTCGTCGACCTGCGGACCAGCCTGCCCGGCTGAGTCACCACCCCTCGGACCGGGGAGCCCACCGCCCGTCAGGGCGGAGGGCTCCCCGGTCTCGTGCGTGGGGCGTGGGGCCGTGGAGCCTGGTGCTCGAGAGCGTGGTGCTCGAGAGCGTGGGCGCCGTCGGGTGTGAGCGCGGTCAGGCCGCGTCGAGCGGGTGCTCGCCCGGTGGGCAGGTCCCGGGTCCGAGGCTGTCGGTGCCGGAGCGGTCGACGCGGTAGAGACGACCGAGGGGACTGGCCCAGATCAGGTCACCGGTGTCGGGTCGTCGGTGCACGCTCCAGCCGCCGTGGGTCTTCAGGCGGTGGTGGAACCGGCACAGCCGGCCGAGGTTCGGGGTGCTGGTCTGACCGGGTGGTCCGCCGTCGTCGGGCGAGACGTACGGATCTCGGTGGTCGAGGTCGTGGCGGCCGGCGTTGCCGCACCACGGGAAGGTGCAGGTGTCGTCGCGCTCGGTGACCTGACGACGGAGCCGCGCAGGGATCTCGTAGTCGTCGACGGCGATGTCGGTGGTCAGGTCGATCACCGGGGTGACCTGCAGCCTCGATCCGGGTGTCAGCCCGGCCAGCCAGCGCTCCAGCGTCCGCACGGTGCGGGCGCCGAGCCGCTGTCCGTTGCGATCGACCCGCACGAGGGGGGCCCCGCCGGCCGTGCTCCCGGCCGTGCCCTCGGCCGGGTTCAGGGCCGGGTCCAGGGCCGGGTGCTGGGCCCGGTCGAGGCCGAAGGCCGTCAGGGCGTCGGTGTGCAGGTGGACGTGGAGCGTGGGGACCTGTCGCCTCGGCGCAGTCCTCGCCGGCGGCGTGCCGTCACCTGCGTGCTCGGTGGCGGCGTCGAGGTCGAGTGCGTGCTGCGGGTCGGCCAGCACCCCGAGAGCCCGGGCCCGGCGTACGTCGCGGGTGTCGGTGTCCCCGAGCCGGCCCAGCGTGGTGGCGACCTGGTCGAGCGCGTGGTCGAGGGCGGCGGCGTCGGGGGTGTCCAGGCGGGCGTCGAGGGTGGAGGTGCCGTCGAGGGCGTCCTCGAGCCAGACACCGCGCTTCTCGGCTGCCTCGGCCTCTCGAGCGGCGGCGAGGTCGGGCTCGTGACGCAGGATCGCGGCGTCGACGGCCCGGGTGATCCGGGCCAGCGTGAGGCGTCCGGCGAAGGGTGCCAGCGACGCGTCGACGGCGGCGGCGGTGCCGTCGGCCAGCGGGATCGTGCGCTCGGCGACCTGCCGCGCCTTCCAGGCCGGAAGAGCGCCGGCCATGACCGCGGCCCAGCACCGCGGCAGGCGGTCGCGGAGCTCGACGGCCTGACCGACGTAGGCCCGCCCCGCCCTCTCCCCGAGACCGAGCGCGGTCGCGAGCTCGGCGACGGCGTACTCCTCGACCATGAACGCGCCCTGCCCGGCCAGCCGCAGCACACCCTCGACGCCGCGCCGGTCGGACTCGGCGGCCAGCTGCTCGGCGATGCTCATCGCGTCGAGGATCTCGGAGTCGACCGAGCCGAGACCGCCGACGCGGTGGAGGTCGGCCCAGTGGGCCACCCCCTCGAGCTCCTGCGCCGCCGCCAGGTCGACGGCCCGTCGTCGCCCGGTCACGAACGACAGCGTTGCGGAGGCGTCGAGCCCCAGCACCTCGACGCCCTCGACCGCGCCCCGGGTCGTGCCCGGTGCGGAGTCGACGGTCGATGTCATGGCCCGAACCTACGACGGACCTCCGACACAAACGCGTCTCGGAACGACCCGTTCGCCAACCCTGGTTGACGATCGGACGTCAGACCAGCCAGGAGGCGTAGAAGAGCCCCATCCCGGTGGCGACGCTGATCCCGGCGAGCAGCCAGAACCGCACGACGACGGTGACCTCCTGCCAGCCCAGGTGCTCGAAGTGGTGGTGGATGGGGGCGATGCGGAAGATGCGCCGACCGGTGCCGGTGAGACGTCGCGTGATCTTGAACCAGCTCATCTGCAGCAGCACCGACAGGGTCTCCAGGACGAAGAGCCCGGCGATGACCGCCATCAGCAGCTCGGTGCGCGACATGATCGCGAGCCCGGCCAGCACGCCCCCGATCGCGAGCGAGCCGACGTCGCCCATGATGATGCGCGCCGGCTTGGCGTTCCACCACAGGAAGCCGACGCAGGCCGCGCTGATGGCGGCGGCGAGCACCGCGAGGTCGAGCGGGTCGCGCACCTCGTAGCACTGCGAGGCCACCACCGTCGGCCGCGACGAGCCGCACCGCTGGTTGTTCTGCCAGACGTTCACGAGCATGTAGGCGCCGAACACCATCGCGGAGGTGCCGGCGAGCAGCCCGTCGGCGCCGTCGGTCAGGTTGGCGCCGTTGGAGGTGGCGGTGACGATGAACCAGATCACCAGCAGGACCACGACCAGCGGCAGCTTGATCCCCCAGTCGTGGGTGGTGGAGATGTACGACGGCGACGCGGGAGTGACGCCTCGCTCGTCGGCGAAGAAGCTGGTGGCGAGGACCCCGAAGCCGAGGGCGACCGCGGTCTGGCCGGCCATCTTGGCGCGACTGGTCAGGCCCTGGTTGTTCTGCGTGTAGACCTTGATGAAGTCGTCGGCGAACCCCACCGCCCCGCATCCGAGGAAGAGCAGCAGCGCGAGCCACGCGCTGGCGCTGGGGACGCTCCCGGTCAGCAGCGTGGCCAGCAGGTACGACGCGGTGGCGCTCGCGACGATCACGAGACCGCCCATGGTCGGCGTGCCCCGCTTCACGTGGTGGGTCGTCGGACCGTCGTCGCGGATCGGCTGGCCGAGACCGTGCCGGGCGAACCACCCGATCGCGATCCGGGTCCCGACCAGCGAGCACACCAGGGCCAGGCCACCGCTCAGCAGGATCGCCCGCACGTGGTCGCTCCTGTCGGTCGCCTCGGTCGTCTCAGTCGTCTCGGTCGTCGGCCGCCGCCCGCACGGGAACGGCCCGCCCCTGATTGTGCGGGGGGAGCGCGCCGAGACGGCCGAGGCTCACCGGGCACGCGCGGGTTCACAGCCCGGTGCAACCGAATCACCGGTGGAGGCGTCTGAGGGGCAGAGGTGGCCGCAGGGGCCACCGCGACCACGGAGGACCCGATGCCCCAGACCACGCCCCCGTTCCCGACCTCCACCGCGACGTGCGCTGCGCGCCGTACCGGGCGTCGGTCGGCCCCCGTGCGGGGACTCGTGCTCGGCGCCCTGACGCTCGCCCTGCCCCTCGCCCTGTCCGTCACGGAGGGCGCGTCCGCCGACGAGTTCACCTACCTCACCGGCACGCCGGGCGACGACCGGCTGCGCGGCACGGCGACGGCCGACGACATCCGCGGTCTGGCGGGCGACGACCGGCTCTGGGGGCTGGCGGGGGCTGACGTGCTCAGCGGCGGCCGCGGCGGCGACGAGCTCCGTGGCGGCGCCGGCGTCGACGGCCTGTACGGCGGCGCGGGCGGGGACTTCCTGCTCGGGGGTGACGGCGCCGACCTGGTGTCCGGCGGCGCGGGCAACGACTTCCTCAACGGCGGCAGGGGACCGGACCAGATCGACGGCGGGGACGGGCGCGACTCTGTCGAGGACGACGGGGGCCGTGACCGCGTCGTCCTCGGGGCCGGCGACGACGGCTACGTCGCCTGGCAGGTCGACGGCGACCGCGACGAGATCTGGTGCGGTCCCGGCGACGACTTCGTCGGCTACTGGGGCGACCCGGACCCGGCCGACACGCTGCACGGCTGTGAGCGGATCGCCGACATCGCCCACTGAACCGGCTCGCGAGCCGTCGACGTGACGAGGCGGCGGCGGGGCTGGCTAGGCTCAGCGGGTGAGGACGACCGGTGAGCGACGTGCGGCGCTCGTGCTGCTGGCCGCGGGGGACGGTCGCCGCTCGGGGCACCACACCAACAAGGTGCTCCTGCCGCTGGCCGGTCGCCGCGTCCTGACCTGGTCGATCCGCTGGGCCACGGTCCTGCCCGCGATCTCGCGGGTCGTCGTCGTGATCCGTGAGCAGGACCGCGCCGAGGTGGAGGCCGTCCTCGACCGCGAGGCCCCCGACGTCCGCGTCAGCCTTGTCGTCGGAGGGGCCACCCGCCACGGCTCGGAGTGGGAGGCGCTGCAGGAGCTGGCCCCGGAGATCGAGAGCGGCGAGCTCGACGTGGTGCTCATCCACGACGCGGCCCGCCCGCTCGCGGGCACCGACCTGTTCGCCCGCGTCGTCGCCACGGCGGCCGCCGAGGGCGGAGCCATCCCGGTGCGCGAGCACGGCAGCCTGGTCGGCCTCGACGGCAGCCCCGGTCCCTCCGACCGGGTCGTCGCCGTCCAGACCCCTCAGGGGTTCGCGGCGGACCGGGTGCTCGCGGCGTACCGGCAGGCCGCGGTCGACGGCTTCGTCGGCACCGACACCGCCAGCTGCGTGGAGCGCTACACCGACGTCCCGGTCTGCGGGGTCGACGGCGACGTCGGCAACATCAAGATCACCTTCCCCGAGGACCTCTTCCTCGCCGAGCGGCTGCTGGCCAAGGCCGACTGGGACCTCTCCCGAGGAGCGGCGTCATGACCGCCGAGCACGCCGACCTCTGGTGCGAGACCTGCGACCAGGTCACCGAGCACGAGCTGCACTACGCCGGCCGGCTGCTGGAGTCGGTCCGCTGCCAGCGCTGCGGCCACCACGTGGAGATGTCGGCCCGTGCGCTCATCCCGGCGTACGCGATGGACCTCGAGCACCGCGTCGTCAGCAAGCCCCGCCGGCTCTGGCTGCGGGCCAGCCGCGACTGGCGCGGGTTCCTCAAGGGGCTGCCGCGCGCGACGGCCCGCCAGCCGCTGAAGTTCGCCCGCGAGTTCCGCGAGCTCTTCCGCCGCTGAGACCGCGGCCGTCGAGACCGAGCCCGGAGCCCGGGGCCGCTGGGGCTCAGCCGCTGCGGGTGCGGCGGCGGACCTCGTCGAGGCACTGGAGCAGGTGCAGCGAGGCCAGGTCGTCGACCCGGCGCGCCAGGGACGGCGCGCGCAGCATGCGGACCGGCCCGTGGCGGTGCACCCACGCCGCCAGCGCGGTCTCGCTGCCGAGGGGGAGGAGGTCGTCGTCCCCGGCCCGCGCCAGCGCGCCCGCTGCGACGAGCACGGGGGAGGCGACGGTCGCGAGGGTCTCGCGGTCGACGGTGCCGGTGATGCGGCTGCCGGCCATGTTCTTGACCGTGTCGGTGACGGGTCGGTAGGCGACCACGGAGGCGTCGCGGTCGTCGGCGCCCGCGGCCAGGACCTCGGCGAGGAAGTCGCGCCCCACCAGCGGGCACAGCGGGTCGTGGACCAGGACCGGTCCGTGGTCGGCGGCGCTCGCGCGGGTCTGCCGGTGCCACTCGGTCGGGGTCAGGACCTGGGCCGAGCGGTGGCCGGCCACCGCCTTCGCCGTACGCCGCACGTCGGCCGGGTCGGCGACCACGTCCAGGCGGCCGGGCAGCAGCTCCTCGAGCACCGCCAGCGCGTGCTGCAGCAGCGGCCGCCGGTGGAGGGTGGCGAAGGCGAGCTCGCCGCGACCGACGACGGTGAGGACAGCGCGCACCGCGCGCACGCGGTCGCCCGCCGGCTCACGGGCGTCGGCGACCATGGGTCTCCCTCGGCTCGAGGGGACGGCTCGGGTCGGGGCGCACCGCCGAAGTCTCCCACGCGCCCCGAGGCGTCCGAGGAGGGACCGGCGCCGCCGGGCCGCGGCCTATGCTCGCCGGTGTGGAGGACCTGTTCGCACCCCCGGACGCCACCTGGCAGCGCGTGTCGCCCCGGCTGGCCACGGCCCGCCGGCTCTCGGCGCTGCTCACCCTGCTGGTGCTGAGCGGTGTGGCGGTGGCGGCGCTGGTGGTGTTCAACCTCGACGGCTGGGCCGTGGTCGTCGCGGTCGTGGCCCTCGCGCTCGGCGCCTGGCAGTGGTGGTTCATCGGCCGGGTCGTGCGGCGCTGGGGCTATGCCGAGCAGGCCGAGGAGCTCTACATCACCCGCGGGGCGCTCGTGCGCGTGCTCGTCGCGGTGCCCTACGGCCGCATGCAGTACGTCGACGTCAACGCCGGCCCGCTCGACCGGGCCCTCGGCATCGCGACCGTCACCCTGCACACCGCCAGCCCCGGCACCACGGCCGTCATCCCCGGGCTGCCGGCCCTCGAGGCCGCCCGGCTGCGGGACCGGCTCACCGAGCTCGGTGAGGCCCGGGCGGCTGGGCTGTGAGCGAGCCCGACGCGGGTCGGGCCCCGACCCCGGAGTCCGCCCCCGCTCCGCTGCCCCCGCAGGAGCCGTCCCCGCAGGAGCTGTCCACGCAGGAGTCGGCCCCGCAGGAGTCGGCCCCGCTCGCGCCCCCGGCGACCGGGGCACGCCGGCTGTCGCCGCTCACCCCGCTGGTGCGCGCGCCGATCGTGCTGCTGGCGGTGCTGGGCGGCTCCTGGCAGTCGCTGCTCTCCGGCGGGATCGGCCCGGGCGCCCTGGCCGTCGTGGCGCTGGTGCTGGCCGGCGGCGCGTACGGCGTCGCGTCCTGGCTGCGCACGACGTACTGGATCCACGACGACGAGCTGCGCATCGACACCGGGGTGGTCAGCCGCCAGTCCCGGCGGATCCGCATCGACCGCCTCCAGGGCATCGACATCGTGCAGCCCCTGGTGGCCCGCCTCGTCGGGCTGGCCGAGCTGCGCTTCGACACCGCCTCGGGGTCCGGGCGCGAGGGCACGCTGGCCTTCCTGCCCCACCGCGAGGCGGTGGCGCTGCGGGCCCAGCTGCTGCGCCGGCGCGACGTGTCGCGCGGCGCCCCGGCCGGAAACCCCGGTCTGGGCGTGCCGGGCGCCGGGGTCACGACCACGCCCGAGCCCTGGCCCGGACCGCCGTTCCGGCTGCCCGAGGACCTCCCGCGGCCGGCCCCGACGGCCGCCTCCCCGGGCACCGGGCCCGCGGGCGCCGACCCCGCGGAGTGGCCGATCACGAGGCAGCCGGACCGCGAGCTCGCGCGGCTCGACCTCGGCCTGCTGGTCGCCTCGACGCTGCTCTCGCCCACCGCCGTGCTCTTCGTGCTCGGCGGGGGTGCGCTGCTCGCCGGGTCCCTCCTCACCGGCGCGCCCCTCTTCGCCGGGGGCGTGGTCCCGGCCCTGATCGGCACCGGCATCGCGCTGTTCCGCCAGTTCAGCGCCGCCTACGGCTTCGTCGTCTCGGAGTCCGAGGAGGGGGTGGCGGTCCGTCGGGGGCTGACCAACCTGACCTCCCAGACCGTGCCCCTGCCGCGGGTGCAGGGGGTCGTGGTCAGCGAGCCGGTGATGTGGCGGCGCTTCGGCTGGGCGCGGCTCGAGGTCTCGGTGGCCGGAGCCGCGGGCGCGGACGACGCGACCTTCTCCTCCTCGACGCTGCTGCCGGTCGGTCCGCGCGAGCAGGTGCTCTGGCTGGCCCGGCACGTGCTGGAGGGCGAGGACCTCACCACGGTCCCGCTCGTGCCCGTGCAGCGCCGCGCCCGCTGGGCCGCTCCGTTGTGGTGGCGGACGCTGGCCTTCGGCCAGGACGCGAGGTACGCCGTGAGCCGGCGCGGCTGGTTCACGCGCCGCTTCGACGTCGTCCCCCAGGGCAAGGTGCAGTCCGTGCGCGTGACGCAGGGGCCGTGGCAGCGGCGTCTCGGTCTGGCCACGCTGCACGTCGACAGCCCGCTCGGACGCGTCGCCGTACGAGCCGACGAGCGGGACGCGGCCGAGGCCCGCGCGCTGGCCGCGACGCTGGTCGAGCGGGGCCGCGCCGCCCGCCACGCGCCGGGGCGGGACCGTCCGGACGAGGCGACGACCGCGCCGCTGTGACGGAGCCCACCCGCCCGTTTCGGTGACGACCCGACCCGGGCCGACCTACCCTGGAGGGGTCAGCAAACCGTCCGGTACCCGCTCGCGGGACTGGAACGAAAGGCGATGACTGCCCATGAACGCGACGTCCGTGCAGGGACTCCGGATCGGCGTCGTCGGCGCCGGCCGCGTCGGTGCCGTCCTCGCTGCCGCCCTCCGCGCTGCCGGTCACGAGGTGACCGGGGCCGCCGGTGACTCCGACGCCTCCCGAGGCCGCATCACGAACCTGCTCCCGGGGGTGCCGCGGCGCAAGCCGACCGCCGTCAGCCGCGACTGCGACCTGCTGCTGCTGACCGTGCCCGACGACATGCTCGGCAACGTCGTCAGCATGCTGGCGGCCTCCGGCGCCATCCGCGAGGGCCAGCTCGTCGCCCACACCTCCGGCCGCCACGGGCTCGCCGTGCTGGAGCCGGCCCGGGCCCTCGGCGCCCGGGTGCTCGCCCTGCACCCGGCCATGACCTTCACCGGCACCGAGCTCGACCTGCCGCGCCTGCCCGGTTGCTCCTACGGCGTCACCGCCGTCGACCCCGACGCCGTCCCGACCGCCCGCCGCCTGGTCGCCGACCTCGAGGGCACGCTGGTGTGGGTGCCGGAGGAGAAGCGGGCGCTCTACCACGCCGGCCTCGCCCACGGCGCGAACCACCTGGTCACGCTGGTCTCCCAGGCGCTCGCGCTGGTGCGGGAGTCCGGTGCGTCGGACCCGGCGGCCACGCTCCGCCCGCTGCTGACCGCCGCGCTGGAGAACGCCCTGACGATGGGTGACGACGCGCTGACCGGCCCGATCGTGCGCGGCGACGTCGAGACCGTCCGCGCCCACCTGGAGAGCATCACCGCCACCCGGCCCGGCACGCTGCCGTCGTACGTCGCCCTGGCGCGCGCGACCGCGAACACCGCCGTCCTCGACGGCCGGCTGCTGCCGATCCGGGCCGCCAAGCTCATCGGCATCCTCAACGACTCCCTGGAGAAGGTCGCGGCGTGACCGCCTCCCCGTCCGGGGGTCCGCTCGTGGTCCGCACCCGCGCGGAGCTGGCCGAGGCGCTGTTGGCCGCCTCGTCGGCGGTCGCCCTCGTGCCGACCATGGGCGCGCTGCACGAGGGCCACGCGTCGCTGCTCGACCACGCCCGCGGCGTGGTGGGGCCCGAGGGGCGGCTGGTGGCGTCGATCTTCGTCAACCCGATGCAGTTCGGCGCGGGGGAGGACCTCGACCGCTACCCGCGCACCCTCGACAGCGACCTCGAGCGCTGCGCCGCCCACGGGGTGGACGTCGCGTTCGTCCCGACGGTCGACGAGGTCTACCCCGGCGGCGAGCCCGAGGTGAGCGTCGAGCCGGGGCCGCGGGCGCTGCTGCTCGAGGGCGCCTCCCGCCCGGGCCACTTCCGCGGGGTGCTGACCGTGGTCGCCAAGCTCTTCGGCCTGGTCCGCCCCGACGTGGCCGTGTTCGGCGAGAAGGACTACCAGCAGCTCGTGCTCATCCGCCGGATGACCCGCGACCTGTGTCTCGGCATCGAGGTCCAGGGCGCCCCGACCGTCCGCGACCCCGACGGGCTGGCGCTGTCGAGCCGCAACCGCTTCCTCTCGGCGCCCGAGCGGGCCCGGGCGCTGGCCCTGTCCGGTGCCCTCGCCGCCGGCCGGGACGCCGGGGCGCACGGCGGCGCGGCCACCCTGGACGCGGCCCGCGCGGTCCTGGC
The DNA here is from genome assembly GCF_011299595.1 of Nocardioides sp. HDW12B. Taxonomy (NCBI): domain Bacteria; kingdom Bacillati; phylum Actinomycetota; class Actinomycetes; order Propionibacteriales; family Nocardioidaceae; genus Nocardioides; species Nocardioides sp. HDW12B. The sequence continues at coordinate 208,508 of NZ_CP049867.1, forward strand.
CGCCGGCGGCGTGGAGCCCGACTACCTCGCGCTGACCGGCCCCGACCTCGAGGAGGCGCCGTCCGCCGGCGACGCCCGGCTGCTCGTGGCAGCCCGGGTCGGCGCCACCCGTCTCATCGACAACACCGCGGTGCGCCTCGGCACGCCCCGCGCCCCGGACTGAGGAGCCGACCGTGCTGCGCACCATGATGACCAGCAAGATCCACCGGGCCACCGTGACCCAGGCCGACCTGCACTACGTCGGCTCGGTGACCGTCGACGAGGACCTCCTCGACGCCGCCGACCTGCTTCCCGGCGAGCAGGTGCACGTCGTCGACATCACCAACGGCGCCCGGCTGGAGACCTACACGATCGCCGGCCCGCGTGGCTCCGGCGTCATCGGCATCAACGGCGCCGCCGCCCACCTCGTCCACCCCGGCGACCTGGTCATCCTCATCGCCTACGGCCAGATGAGCACCGCCGAGGCCCGTGCGTTCACCCCGCGGGTGGTCCACGTCGACGCCCGCAACCGGGTGGTCGACCTCGGCACCGACCCGGCCGCCGTACCCCCGGTCGTGGAGGTGACCGGGACCGACCTCGTCCGCGGCGACCTCGTCGCCGGCCGGGCCGGGTAGCGTCGTTCCCGTGCTGCTCTGCGCCGACATCGGCAACAGCCACACCACGGTGGGGCTGCTGGACGACGGCGCCGTGCGGCACCACTGGCGCGTCAGCTCCGACGGACGACGTACGGCGGACGAGTGGCGCGTCCTGCTGACCCAGCTGCTCGCCGACGCCCCCGAGGCGACCGTCCACGGCTTCTCGGTCTGCTCGACGGTGCCGGCGGTGCTGCACGAGTGGCGCGACATGATGGCCACCGGCTACTCCCACGTGCCGCACGTCGTGGTGGAGGCCGGGGTGAAGACCGGGGTGCCGGTGCTGACCGACAACCCCCGCGAGGTCGGCTCCGACCGGGTCGTCAACGCCCTGGCGGCGGCCCACCTCTACGACGGCGCCGCCATCGTCGTGGACTTCGGCACCGCCACGACGTTCGACGTCGTCACCGCCCGCGGCGAGTACGTCGGCGGGGCCATCTCGCCCGGCATCGACATCTCCCTCGACGCGCTCGGGGCGCGCGGCGCGCAGCTGCGCAAGGTCGAGCTGCTGAGGCCGCGCTCGGTCATCGCCAAGAACACCGTCGAGGCGCTGCAGAGCGGGGTGCTCTACGGCTTCGCCTCGCAGGTCGACGGCATGGTCGCCCGGATGACCGCCGAGCTCGGGCTGACACCGGACCAGGTCACGGTCGTGGCCACGGGCGGCGTCGCCCCTCTCGTGGTCCACGAGTGCCGCAGCGTCACCGACCACCAGCCCTGGCTCACGCTGCTCGGCCTGGAGCTGGTGTTCTCCCGCAACGCCTGAGCCCGTCGGCCGCGATCCGGCCCCCGGCCCGGGTTCGGGGGCACGGTGCGCGCGGCCCTAGGCTTCGACCATGACCGAGACGACCCCTGCCGCCGACGACGTACCCGAGCAGATCCGGGTCCGCCAGGAGAAGCGGCAGCGGATCCTCGACGCCGGGGGAGCGGCGTACCCGGTCGAGGTGCCGATCACCCACACGCTGGCGGGCGTGCGCGCGGTCTACGACCCGCAGGAGCTCGAGCCCGACACCCACACCGGTGACGTGGTCTCGGTCGTCGGCCGCGTCATCCACGTCCGCAACACCGGCAAGCTCTGCTTCGCCCGGCTCCGGCAGGGCGAGGGCACCGAGCTGCAGGCCATGCTCTCGATCGCGGACGTGGGCGAGGAGGCGCTGGCCGACTGGAAGGCGCTCGTCGACATCGGCGACTTCGTGGGCGTCACCGGCGAGGTGATCACGAGCCGCCGCGGCGAGCTGTCGGTGCAGGCGAGCTCGTGGACGATGGCGGCCAAGACCCTGCGACCCCTGCCGAACGAGCACCGCCCGCTGTCGGACGAGGCGCGGGTGCGGCTGCGGTACGTCGACATGGTCGTCAACCCGGCCTCGCGCGAGATGGTCCGCACCAAGGCGACCGTGCTCAAGTCGCTGCGACGCACCCTCGACGAGCGCGACTTCCTCGAGGTCGAGACCCCGATCCTCCAGCTCACCAACGGCGGCGCCGCGGCGCGGCCGTTCCGCACGCACCTCAACGCGTTCGACCAGCCGATGCTGCTGCGCATCGCCCTCGAGCTCGACCTCAAGAAGGCGATGATCGGCGGCGTCGACCGCGTCTACGAGATCGGGCGGACCTTCCGCAACGAGGGGCTCGACTCCACCCACGCCGCAGAGTTCTCGATGCTGGAGGCCTACGAGGCGTACGGCGACATCGAGTCGATGAAGGAGCTCGTCCGGGCCCTCGTGGTCGACGCCGCCCGCGCCGTGGGCCGCACCGTCGTGACGGGCCGCAACGGTGAGGTGATCGACCTCGAGCAGCCGTGGCGCTCGGCCGGCCTCTTCGAGCTGATCAGCGAGGCGGCGGGGGTCACGGTCGACGTCGCGACCTCCGTCGAGGACCTGAAGGCGCTGGCCGCCCGGCACGACGTCGACCTGCAGCCGTCCTGGGGGGCCGGCGAGATCGCCCTCGAGCTCTACGAGCAACTCGTCGAGGACACGCTGGTCCAGCCCACGTTCGTCGAGGACTACCCCGAGTCGGTCCGGCCGCTGGCCAAGCCGCACCGGTCGGTGCCCGGCCTCGTGGAGGCCTTCGACCTCATCATCAACGGCGTCGAGCTGGCGCCGGCCTACACCGAGCTGAACGACCCGGTGATCCAGCGCGAGCGCCTGGTGGAGCAGTCCCTGCAGGCCGCCGGAGGAAATCCCGAGGCGATGGACCTCGACGAATCCTTCCTGCGCGCGATGGAGCACGGAATGCCGCCCGCGGGGGGCATGGGAATGGGCGTCGACCGCCTGGTCATGCTCCTCACGGGCGCCGGGATCCGCGAGACCATCCTTTTCCCGCTGCTGCGTCCCGAATAGGCGCGGGAATCGGTCCAGACCGCGGCCTGGACGACGACGGCGGCGCGACCCCGGTCAGGGGCCACGCCGCCGTGGTGTCGCGAGCGGGGACGATCAGAGGTCGCGGGCCTCGTCGGCCGCGGCCTTCTCGCTGCTGGCGCCCTCGTGGACGAGGTGGCCGCCGGTGTCCTCGAGGTGCGCGCGGATGAACCACTGGAACTTCTCCAGCTCGGCGGTCTGGCCGATCAGCATGTCCTCCGACACCGGGTCGATGTCGCCGGCCAGGTCGATGGCCTTGCGCAGGCTCCCCACGACGCCCGTGTAGACCAGGTCGAGCGCGGCCAGGTGGGCCGGCACGGTGTCGCGGTCGAGACCGTAGTCGTCCCACGTGCGGTCCTTGACGATCGCGCCGACGGTGCCCAGCGGGGCGCCGCCCATGGCCGCGATGCGCTCGGCGACCTCGTCGGCGTAGCCGCGCACGAGGTCGATCTGCGGGTCCAGCATCTCGTGGACGCCGATGAAGTTGGGGCCCACGACGTTCCAGTGCACGTGCTTGAGGGTCAGGTGCAGGTCGTTGTAGGCGCTGAGGCGCTCCTGGAGCGCGGAGATGACGCGAGTGGAGTCCTCGTCGGACAGCCCGGGAATCGTGTAGGTAGTCATGTGCGGAAAATGCTCAGTCTGGAGCGGCTCCAAACATGGTGCGGCCGTGATCCGCCACGACGCGGCCCCGGTCGTCGACTGGGCGGCGGCGGCCGCGGGGACGACGCATTTCGCGGAATAGCCAGGAAAGGCGTCGACACGCGTGGCTCGATTTCCCTTTCTGACGGATATGGATATGCTGAGCCCGATTCTCCGGGGGATACGGAAAGAATCACCCGAAAGCACAGAACGGAAAAGACAAGTGGCACAACGCGTGAATGTGGTTCTCGAGGACGACATCGACGGCACCGACGCCGACGAGACGGTGACGTTCTCCCTCGACGGGGTCCACTACGAGATCGACCTGTCGGCGGCCAACGCCGACAAGCTGCGTGAGTCGCTCTCGCTCTACATCGGCCACGGTCGCAAGACCAGCGGCCGTCGGCGCACCGGTGCACCGGCCCGCAAGGCCGCCGGCTCCGCCGCCTCCGGCCCGTCGGCCGCCGACGTGCGGGCGTGGGCGCGCGAGAACGGCCACGACGTGCCCGAGCGTGGACGCGTGTCCGCCGAGGTCCGCGAGGCGTACGCCGCCGCGCACTGACCGCGCGCTGTACCCGCACCACCTGGATCTGCCTCTCGACCCCTGGTCACGGGCTCCTCGGAGTGTTCGCCAGCAGCGAACTCGTCGACGGAACACAGCCCGCTGACCAGGGGTTGAGCCCTGTGTCGGCCCTCTTGAGGCCCCGTGGAGGGGTCGTGGAGGCCCTCGGCTGCCGGGCATCGCCTTTGCGTTGTCGGACCGCGGACTAGAGTGCAAGGGGACTTGACGATTCCGGCGCAGACCCGCGCCGCATCAGATCGTGGCGAGGAGCAATCACATGTTCGAGCGGTTCACAGACCGAGCACGTCGGGTTGTCGTGCTGGCGCAAGAAGAAGCCCGCATGCTCAGCCACAACTACATCGGCACCGAGCACATCCTGCTCGGTCTCATCCACGAGGGTGAGGGCGTCGCCGCCAAGGCGCTGGAGAGCCTCGGCATCTCGCTGGAGGCCGTCCGCGCGCAGGTCGAGGAGATCATCGGCCAGGGCCAGCAGGCGCCGTCGGGCCACATCCCCTTCACCCCGCGCGCCAAGAAGGTCCTCGAGCTGTCGCTGCGCGAGGCGCTGCAGCTCGGCCACAACTACATCGGCACCGAGCACATCCTGCTCGGCCTGATCCGTGAGGGCGAGGGGGTCGCCGCCCAGGTGCTGGTCAAGCTCGGCGCCGACCTCAACCGGGTCCGCCAGCAGGTCATCCAGCTGCTCTCCGGCTTCCAGGGCAAGGAGACGGCCACCGCCGGCGCCGCCGCGGAGGGCACCCCCTCCAGCTCGCTGGTCCTCGACCAGTACGGCCGCAACTACACGCAGGCCGCGCGCGAGAACAAGCTCGACCCCGTCATCGGGCGCGAGAAGGAGATCGAGCGCGTGATGCAGGTGCTCTCGCGACGCACCAAGAACAACCCGGTGCTCATCGGTGAGCCCGGTGTCGGCAAGACCGCGTGCGTCGAGGGCCTGGCCCAGGCGATCGTGCGCGGCGACGTGCCGGAGACGCTGAAGGACAAGCAGATCTACAGCCTCGACCTCGGCGCCCTGGTGGCCGGGTCGCGCTACCGCGGTGACTTCGAGGAGCGGCTGAAGAAGGTCCTCAAGGAGATCAAGACCCGCGGCGACATCATCCTGTTCATCGACGAGCTCCACACCCTCGTCGGAGCCGGTGCCGCGGAGGGTGCGATCGACGCCGCCAGCATCCTCAAGCCGATGCTGGCCCGCGGCGAGCTGCAGACCGTCGGCGCGACCACGCTCGAGGAGTACCGCAAGTACCTCGAGAAGGACGCCGCTCTCGAGCGCCGCTTCCAGCCCATCCAGGTGGCCGAGCCCACGATCGCGCACACGATCGAGATCCTCAAGGGCCTGCGCGACCGCTACGAGGCCCACCACCGGGTGACGATCACCGACGAGGCGCTCGTGGCGGCGGCGACGCTGGCCGACCGCTACGTCTCCGACCGGTTCCTGCCCGACAAGGCCATCGACCTCATCGACGAGGCCGGGTCGCGGTTGCGCATCCGTCGGATGACCGCTCCGCCGGACCTGCGCGAGTTCGACGACAAGATCGCCGACGTGCGCCGCCGCAAGGAGAGCGCGATCGACAGCCAGGACTTCGAGCTGGCCGCGTCGCTGCGCGACGAGGAGAAGAAGCTCATCGTCGCCAAGGGTGAGCGCGAGAAGCAGTGGAAGGCCGGCGACATGGACGTCGTGGCCGAGGTCGACGAGGAGCTCATCGCCGAGGTCCTCGCGATCGCGACCGGCATCCCGATCGTCAAGCTCTCCGAGGAGGAGTCGACCCGGCTGCTCAAGATGGAGGACGAGCTGCACAAGCGCGTCATCGGCCAGGAGGAGGCCGTCAAGGCGCTCAGCCGGGCCATCCGTCGTACGCGTGCCGGTCTGAAGGACCCCAAGCGTCCCGGTGGCTCGTTCATCTTCGCCGGCCCGTCCGGCGTCGGGAAGACGTGGCTGTCCAAGACGCTGGCGGAGTTCCTCTTCGGTGACGAGGACGCGCTCATCCAGCTCGACATGAGCGAGTTCTCCGAGAAGCACACCGTCTCGCGGCTCTTCGGCTCGCCTCCCGGCTACGTGGGCTACGAGGAGGGCGGGCAGCTGACCGAGAAGGTGCGGCGCAAGCCGTTCTCCGTGGTGCTGTTCGACGAGGTCGAGAAGGCCCACCCGGACATCTTCAACTCGCTGCTGCAGATCCTGGAGGAGGGTCGCCTGACCGACTCCCAGGGTCGGGTCGTCGACTTCAAGAACACCGTGATCATCATGACCACGAACCTCGGCACCCGCGACATCAGCAAGGGCGTCAACCTCGGCTTCCAGCAGATGGGTGACACCCAGGGGTCCTACGACCGGATGAAGGCCAAGGTCTCCGAGGAGCTCAAGCAGCACTTCCGGCCCGAGTTCCTCAACCGTGTCGACGAGATCGTGGTCTTCCCGCCGCTGACGCAGGACCAGATCATCTCGATGGTCGACAACATGCTGGCCGCGGTGAACAAGCGGCTGCTCGACCGCGACATGAGCCTCGAGCTGACCCAGCCGGCCAAGGACCTGCTCGCGGTGCGGGGCTTCGACCCGGTGCTGGGCGCTCGTCCGCTGCGTCGCACGGTGCAGCGCGAGATCGAGGACACCCTGGCCGAGAAGATGCTCTTCGGCGAGGTCGGCCCCGGCCAGATCGTCTACGTCGGCGTGGAGGGCGAGGGCCCGACCGCGACCTTCACCTTCGAGGGCAAGCAGCGCACGACGATCCCCGTCGAGGACCTGCCCCCGCTGGAGTCGATCGACGAGGTCGAGGCGGCCGACGCCGACTGACCCCACGACCGGCCCACGGCCGGAACGGCACCTGGCCCCTGTCACGCCTCCGGGCGTGGCAGGGGCCTGCTGCGTCCCCGGGTCTGGTCCGGTCCGGGAGCGGCGGCGCCGGTCGTCGAGCGGTCAGTGGGCGCCGTGCAGGTTCAGCACGAGCACGCCGGTGACGATCAGGGCGATGGCGCCGATCTTCACCAGGTCCATCGACTCGCCGAGCAGCAGGAAGCCGACGGCGGCGATGCCGGCCGTGCCGAGGCCCGACCAGATCGCGTAGGCGACCGAGACCGGGATCTCGCGCACCACCCAGCTCAGCATCCAGATGGAGGCGGCGTAGCCGCCGAGCACGGCAGCGGTCCACCCCGGGGCGTGGAAGCCCTGGGTGCGGGGGAGAGCGGCGGTTGCGCTGACCTCGATGCCGATGGCGGCAACGAGGACGAGCCACGCGGCGAGCATGAGGAGTCCTGGTGGGTCGTCGGATGTGTAGCGACTGCTACACCCTGCTAATGTAGCACTCGCTACACACCGACGGCCACCCGAGAGACCGCAGGAGGCGACGTGCCCGAGGACCCGTCGTCGCGCCGCGACCTCCTGGCCGAGCAGGCCACCGACTACGCGCTGGAGCACGGCCTCATCGGGCTCAGCCTGCGGCCCCTCGCCGCCGAGCTCGGCACCAGCGACCGGATGCTGCTCTACCACTTCGCCGACAAGGACGACCTCGTCGCGACCATCCTGCGCGTCTCGAACGACCGGTCCGTGGCGGCGCTCGAGGCGCTGCCGACGGCGGCCGACCTCGCCGACGGCGTCCGCCGGCTGTGGCAGGCGCTGCGGCAGGGCCGGCTCGAGCAGTGCCAGCGCCTGTACGTCGAGGCGGCCGCGCTCGGGCTCTTCGGGCAGGAGCCCTACGCGTCGGTCGTCAAGGAGGCCAACGACCGCTGGATGGCGGCCCTCGCCCGCCACCTCGAGGCGGCCGGCTGCCGGCGCGAGGCGTCGACCCGCACAGCGAACCTGGTGGAGTCGGTGATGGTCGGGCTGCTGCTCGACCAGCCGCTGAGCGAGGCCGACGTGCAGGCCCGGGTCGTCGAGGACCTGGCTGCCGCGCTGTCCGCCGCGGGCTGAGCTGTCAGGCGGGCAGCGCGAAGGTGTCCGGACCGACCTGCGTCACGAGCCCGTCCGCCAGCAGGCTGGCGAGGCACCGCTCGCGCTGCTCGTCGCGCAGGCCGCCGCTCCAGACCGCCGTCAGGGACGCACGGTGCACCACGGTGTCGGCGTCGCGCAGCACGTCGAGGAGCCGCCCCCGGCACTGCCGGTCGGTGCCGGCGTAGGTCTGGCCGCGCCGGGGCGGCCCGGCGTCGGGCGGGCTCCCCGCCAGCCGCCACGCGCAGACGTCGGCGACCGGGCACACCGAGCAGGAGGGGGACGCCGAGGTGCACACGACGGCCCCCAGCTCCATGGTGGCGATCGCCCAGCCGGCGGCGTCCGCCTCGTCGTCCGGCAGCAGCGCGGCGGCGCGCTCGCGCTCGGGCTTGTTGAGGCTCGCCGGCGGCAGCTCCTCGCCGGCGACCAGCCGGGTCAGCACCCGACGCACGTTGGTGTCGAGCACGACGTGGCGGTGGCCGTAGGCGAACGACGCCACCGCCGCCGCGGTGTAGTCGCCGATGCCGGGCAGCGCCAGCAGGTCCTCGTAGCGGTCCGGCACCACCCCGTCGTGCTGCTCGACGATCGTGGCGGCCGCGGCGTGCAGCCGCAGCGCCCTCCGGGGGTAGCCGAGCCGACCCCAGGCCCGCACCGCCTCGCCGGCCCCCGCCTCGACGAGGTCGGCCGGCTCCGGCCAGCGCTGCAGCCAGGCCTCCCAGACCGGCGCGACCCGTGGGACCGGGGTCTGCTGGAGCATGATCTCGCTGACCAGGACCCCCCACGGCGTGGTCCCGGGCCGTCGCCAGGGCAGGTCGCGCGCGTGGTCGGCGTACCACCGCAGCAGGCGCGAGTGCAGGTCGGTCGGGTCCATGGGCGGCGCCAGCCTAGCCAGGGCGTCGGATTCGTCGGTGATTCGGGGGCGGGCGGTGTGGCACGACCTGAGGGAGGGTGCCGGCTCGTTACCGTGGGCCCATGACCTCGTCCCGACCGCCCGGCGCCCCCGCGCGCCGTCCGGTCCGAGGCCGACGGCGCCCCCCGGCCCGCGTCTTCTGGGTGCGCCGCGTCGTCGCCCTCGCCCTGGTCGGCGCCCTCGTCTGGGCGTTCGTGGGTCTGGTCGGCATGCTCGACCTCTCCGCCGACGGCGAGACCGAGACGCCGCAGGCGACCACGGCCGGCGCGACGCCGTCGGCCACCCCGACCGTCGACCCCGACGCGGCTGCCGCAGCGGCGGAGCGGCGGGCCGCGGCGCGCGCCCTGCGCATCGTCGAGCGCGCCGAGAAGCGCGACGAGCTCGTCGAGCCCACCGGGCCGTGCGCCGACGGCGAGGTCGTCGTCACCCCCCAGGTCCCCGACGCCCACGCCGGCGCCGACATCACCGTCGAGCTCGAGCTGACCACCGAGGAGTCGGCGGCCTGCACCTTCGAGGTGGACCCCGACGACGTCTTCGTCACCATCAAGGACGACACCAGCACGATCTGGTCCAGCCAGCACTGCCCGGCGACGATGCCGACCGCCACCACGGTGCCGCGCCGCACCACCCCCGACACCGTCAGCTTCACCTGGAACGGCAAGGAGTCGATGACCGGCTGCGCCGTCGACACCGACTGGGTGTTCCCCGGCGTCTACCAGATCACCGCCGTCGCCCGTGGCTCCGTCACCCCGGTCGAGACCCTGTTCGCGCTCGGCAAGCCCGAGCAGACGGAGCCGGCCGAGCCCGAGGAGACCGACGAGGACTCCGAGAGCACCGAGGACGCCGAGAGCTCCGAGGACGCCGCGGCCCGCGAGGACGAGGCCCGGGACGGGTCGACGAGCGACGAGCAGACGGCCGAGCCGGAGACCGAGGAGGAGGCCGCGGAGCGCCGCGAGGCCCGCCGCGAGGCGCTGCGCGAGGCCCGACGGCAGCAGCGCGAGGACCAGCGCGAGGACCAGCGCGCGGAGCGCGACGCCGGCTGAGCCCGGTCAGGGACGTCGAGCCCGTGGCTCAGACGTAGCGCTCGAGGATGCTGGACTCGGCGAGCCGGGACAGTCCCTCGCGCACGCTGCGCGCGCGCAGCTCGCCCACGCCGTCGACGGCCTGGAGGTCGTCGATGCCGGCGCCGAGCAGCTTCTGCAGGCCCCCGAAGTGGTCGACGAGCCGCTCGACCACGGTGGCGGGCAGCCGGGGCACCTTCGCCAGCAGCCGGTAGCCGCGGGGGGCGACCGGGCTGTCGAGCATCTCGGTGCTGCCCAGGCCCAGGGCCGCGGCGACCGCACTGACGTCGACGAGGGTCGTCGCGTCGAGCTCCTGCATGTCGGTCAGCACCACCTCGTGAGCCCGGGCCTTCTTGCCGGCCGGCTGGTAGTCGCGCACGACGAGGAACCGGTCCTGGTCGACGCCGGTCACCAGCTCCTCGAGCTGCAGCGCCATCAGGCGGCCGTCGGTGCCGAGCTCGAGCACGTAGTCCTCGATCTCGCGGGCGATGCGGGCGACCATCTCGAGGCGCTGGGCCACGACGGCCACGTCCCGGACGGTGACGAGGTCCTCGATCTCGAGGGCCGACAGGGTGCTGGAGACCTCGTCGAGGCGCATCTTGTAGCGCTCGAGGGTCGCCAGCGCCTGGTTGGCCCGCGCCAGGATCGAGCCGGTGTCCTCGAGGACGTAGCGGCGCTCGCCGACGTACAGCGCGATGATCTGCATCGACTGCGACACCGAGATGACCGGGTAGCCGGTCATGCGGGCGACGCGGTCCGCGGTGCGGTGGCGGGTGCCGGTCTCCTCGGAGTGGATGGTCGCGTCGGGCATGAGGTGCACCGCGGCCCGGATGATGCGGGTGGCGTCGGCGTCGAGGATGATCGCGCCGTCCATCTTGGCCAGCTCGCGCAGACCGGTCGCCGAGAAGGGGACGTCGAGGCGGAAGCCGCCGCTGGAGATCGTGTCGATGGTGCGGTCGGTGCCCAGCACGATGAGGGCGCCGGTGCGACCCCGCAGGATCCGCTCCAGCCCGTCGCGCAGCTGGGTGCCGGGGGCGACCCCGGCCAGCACCGCGCGCAGGCGCTCGACGTCGTCGGGACGGTCGGGGGGTGCCACGGGCGCTCCTCGGTTCGCGGACGTGCGTCGGTCGTGGGCCGAGTCTAGAGCGTCAGGGTCGTCGCGAGGCGGAGACGGGGCCCGTCAGCTGGACGACCTGCAGCGCGCCGCGCAGATCCGGCGCCGCCGCGACCTCGAGACCGTCGACCCGCCGGCTGCCGATCTGTCCGGGCTCGGCGGAGACCAGCGCGAGCTTGAAGCCGATGCGGGCGGCCTCGGACAGCCGCCGGTCGAGCTCGGGCACCCGACGCAGCTCGCCGGCCAGGCCGATCTCGCCGATCGCGATCATGTCGGCCGGCAAGTGGAAGCCGCGCGCGGCGCTCGCGATCGCGAGTGCCATGGCGAGGTCGCCCGCCGGCTCCGAGACCCGGGCGCCGCCGACGGTGGAGGCGAAGACGTCCTGGCGCCCCAGCGCCAGGCCCTCCCGCGCCTCCAGCACGGCCAGCACCTGGGCGAAGCGGGCGGACTCGATGCCCGAGGACGTGCGGCGCGGGCGCTCCATCGGCGACGGGGCGACCAGGGCCTGGATCTCGGTGAGCAGCGGCCGCCGTCCCTCGAGGGTCACCGACACGCAGGTGCCCGGGACCGGTTGGTGGTGGCGCGAGACGAACAACCCCGACGGGTCGACCACGGCGTTGATGCCGTCGCCGGACAGGTCGAAGCAACCGACCTCGTCGACCGGGCCGAAGCGGTTCTTCAGCGCCCGCACCATCCGCAGCCGGGTGGAGCGCTCGCCCTCGAAGTGCAGCACCACGTCGACCATGTGCTCGAGGACCCGCGGCCCCGCGATGCCGCCGTCCTTGGTCACGTGGCCCACCAGGATGGTGGCCATCCCGCGGGTCTTGGCCTGGCGGACCAGGGCCGCGGTCACCTCCTTGACCTGGCTGATGCCTCCGGGCACCCCGGCGAGGCCGGGCGCGTCGATGGTCTGCACCGAGTCGACCACCAGCAGGTCGGGGCGCAGCTGCTCGACGTGGCCGAGCAGCACCCCGAGGTCGGTCTCGGCCGCCAGGTAGAGGTCGTGGTGGACCCCGCGGCACCGGTCCGCGCGCAGACGCACCTGCGCGGCGGACTCCTCCCCGGAGACGTAGAGGACCCGCCGGCCGCTGCGCGCCGTCCGGGCGGCCACGTCGAGGAGCAGGGTGGACTTGCCGACGCCGGGCTCGCCGGCCAGCAGGATGACCGCACCCGGCACCAGGCCGCCGCCGAGCACGCGGTCGAGCTCCTCGACCCCGCAGCTGGTCGCCTGGGACTCCTCGATGGGCACCTGCCCGATCGGGACGGCCGGCGTGACGGGGGTGGTGGCGGCCGGCGCGGTGCTCTCGCCGCCACCGGCGGTGCGGACCTCGGCCATGCTGCCCCAGGCCTGGCAGTCGTGGCAGCGACCCACCCACTTGGCCGTCTCCCAGCCGCACTCGGAACAGGTGAAGACGCTGCGGACGCGCGGGGCACGGGCGGTGGAGCGAGTCATGACAGGCACGGTAGGCGAGGGCTCCGACAGTGCTGGTACGGCGCTCCGCCGCGACGGGTCGACGACAGGTAGCATGAGCGGGTTGGAACGATCCAGACGCCGTGCAGGGTCTGCTCACGGGAGGACAGCAATGCCGGGACGACACCGCCCCGTGGCCACGCTGGCCACCGTCGCGGCCGCGGCCGGCGTCTCGCGGCAGACGGTCTCGAACGCGCTGAACAGCCCCGAGCTGCTGCGCCCCGACACCCTCGAGCGGGTGCAGACCGCGATCGAGACCCTCGGCTACACGCCGAACCGGGCCGCCCGCAACCTGCGCACCCGCACCTCCCACCTCGTCGGGCTGCGCCTCGAGCCGGCCGTCGAGGGCACCGCGTCGGGCCTGATGGACCGCTTCCTGCACTCGCTGGTCGAGTCGTGCAAGGAGGCCGGCCTCCACATCCTGCTGTTCACGGCCGAGGACGTGAGCGACCCGCTCGACGGCTACGACGCGCTGCTGCGCTCGGCGGCCGTGGACGCGTTCCTCGTCACCGACACCTACCGCGGCAACCCGCAGGCGCAGTGGCTCGAGGAGCGCCAGGTGCCGTTCGTGTCCTTCGGACGCCCGTGGGAGGAGCCCTCCGCGTCCCACCCGTGGGTCGACGTCGACGGCCGGGCCGGGGTCATGCTCGCCGTCGACCACCTCGCCGACCGTGGTCACGAGCGCATCGCCTGGGTCGGGTGGCAGAAGTCGTCGTACATCGGGGAGGACCGCCGCAGCGGGTGGGTCGACCGCATGCACGAGCGCGGGCTGTCGACCACGCGGCTGAGCGCGCGTGGCGAGGACACCATCGAGTTCGGCCGGCGCGCCGCGCACGCCATGCTCGACTCCGACCAGCCCTCGGCCTTCGTGTGCTGCAGCGACACCATCGCCATGGGGGTGCTGCAGGCCATCAACGAGCGCGGGCGACAGGCGGGACCGCACGACCTCTCGCTCGTCGGCTTCGACGACTCGCTCGCCGCGCAGGTCGTGCCGCCGGGGCTGACGTCGGTGCGCCAGCCGCTCGAGGAGGTCGCGGTCCAGATCGTGCGGCTGCTCGAGGACCGCCTCGTCATGCGGTCGATCGAGGACGCCCACGTCATCCTCACCCCCGAGCTCCGCCTGCGCGCCAGCTCCTGAGCTTCCCGGCCGACGCGGGCGGGTTGGTCAGGCGCGGCGCCACCAGAGGTTGACGGCGTAGTCGATCTCGAGGCCGGCGGAGGCCGGGTGCTCGACCAGCGCTGCCTCGGCGGTGGCGGGGTCGAGCTCGATGCGCACGACCTGCTCGAGGTCGGCCCGCGTCTCGAAGCGCCAGGCGATCGTGAGGGGCTCGCGCTCCCAGCCCTGTGCCGACCAGAAGCGCTCGACCGCGGCCGGGTCGACGCTCGGGTAGCCCCGCCGGAACCACCGGCCGAAGGTCGACCGGGTGCCGTCGTTGTCGACGACGAACGCCGTGCCACCCCGGCGCAGCACGCGCGTGAGCTCGCGCAGCCCCGGCTCGCAGCCCGGTCCGAAGAAGTACGACCAGCGCGCGTGGGTGACGTCGACCGAGGCGTCGGGCAGCGGCAGCGCCTGGGCGGTGCCGGCGCGCACCTCGACCTTGTCGAGCCGGCGGGTGCGCCGCGCCGCGAGGGCCACCAGCGGCGGGTGCGGCTCGACCCCGACGACGTGCCGCGCGGTGGCGGCGAAGCGGGGCAGGTGGAAGCCGGAGCCGCAGCCGACGTCGAGGACGTCGCGCCCGGCCCAGTCGGCGATCGACCGCATCGCGGTCTCGATGACGCCGTCGGGGTCGCAGGCCCGGTTCTCCAGCTCGTACGTCGCGGTGTGGTGCCAGATGTTGGGGGAGGGGACCACCCCGTCGCCGCTCACGCGGCCCGACCCGTCGACGTCAGATGCGGACGGGGCCGGCGGGGGTGCTGAACTTCGCCGCCACGAGACCGGGGGTGCCGTTGCGCCCGACCCAGTCGACCTTGACGTCCTCGAGCGGACCCTCGACCGGACGGCCGAGCCACTCGCTCACGCGGTTGGGGTCTCCGGCGATCTCCAGGCACTCCAGGTGCACCCGGTCCGAGCACCCGAGGCTCGGGTGGTCCTCGGCGTAGTTCTCCCACTGCACGAAGAACGGCAGCTGCGGGTCGGACTGCAGGCCCTTGACGCCGATCTGCTTCCAGCGCAGCTCGTGGCCGTCCGGCCGGTAGCGGTTGCCCTGCACGGCCTCGCGGCCCAGGCGCTCCTCGAGCGGGGCGACGTCGGAGACGGCGATCACCCACCCGAGCCAGCCGCCGCCCAGCTCGGAGCGCGCACGCACGGCCTGGCCGAAGGGAGCCTTGTCGGAGGCGGGGTGGTCGAGGCACTCGACCACCTCGACGTAGGTGCCCGCGCTGAGCGGCAGCACCATGTTGCGGGTCCCGAAGCGGGGGTGGATCCCGCCGTCCAGGAACGGTTCACCGAGCAGGTCCCCCAGCCGACGTGCGGTGCTGGCGAGCCCATCCGGTCCGGCGGCGTACGAGAGATGGTCCAGGCGCATTCCGTCATTGTGGACCGACCGCCGCGGGCCCGGAACAGCGGGGTCGGGCAAGTCCGCGACCGGAGGGCCGACGCCTGCGACCCCGCCCGCCGGGTGGTTCAGCGGGTGAGACGGTCCCGGCTCGCAGGGTGGATGGCCAGGGCGCTGCGCGAGCGCAGGTGGGTCGCGCAGTGCTGCGCCAGCTCGTCGTACGCCGCCGCGCCCATCAGCTCGGTGAGCTCGGTGGCGTTGGTGACGTAGACCGCCTCGGCGGCGACGTGGGCCTCGGTGTTGCCCGAGCAGTACCAGTCGAGGTCGTGACCGCCGGGTCCCCAGCCGGAGCGCTGGTACTCCGCGATCGTGATCTCCAGGTAGCTCGTGTCGTCGGGCAGCTCGACGGTGCGGTAGGTGCGTCGGATCGGCAGCTGCCAGCAGACGTCGGGCTTGGTCGCGACGAAGTGCTGGCCGGTGCGCAGCGCCAGCCCGTGCAGCGCGCAGCCGGCGCCGGCGGGGAACCCCGGACGGTTGAGGAAGACGCAGGCGCCGTCGACCACGCGGGTCTTGCGCTCGCCGTCGTCGTCGGTCTCGACCCAGCGCTTGCGGCCCTTCGGGCGCAGCTGCCAGTCGGCGTCGGTGAGCTGCTCGACCTGGGCCGCCACCCGGGCCTCGTCGGCCTCGTCGCTGAAGTGGGCGCCGAGCGTGCAGCAGCCGTCGTCGGGCCGGTCGGCGTAGATGCCCTGGCAGCCGTTGCCGAAGATGCACGACCAGCTCGAGGTCAGCCACGTGAGGTCGCAGCGGAAGACCTGCTCGGCGTCGTCGGGGTCGGCGAACTCGACCCACGCGCGGGGGAAGACCGGATCGACCTCTGGCACGGCCGTGAGCCTAGCCCCCTGGGTGTCTGGACCGTTGCGGCCGGGCCGCGCCCCCGCGCACGCTAGGTTGAGGGGGTGCGCCTCGGGGTCCTCGACATCGGGTCCAACACCGGACATCTCCTGGTGGTGGACGCTGCCGGCGGTGCCGCACCCCTGCCGGCCTACTCCTTCAAGGAGCCGCTGCGACTCGCCGAGCACCTCGACGACGACGGCGCGATGACCCAGAAGGGCATCGCCGCGCTGGTCGACTTCGTCGGGTCCGCCCTCGACGTCGCGGAGAGCAAGGGCTGCGAGGACATGTACGCCTTCGCGACCTCGGCCACCCGCGACTCCGCCAACTCCGACGAGGTCCTCGACGCCGTCAAGGACGAGACCGGGGTCGAGCTCGAGGTGCTCCCCGGTGACGACGAGGCC
Organism: Nocardioides sp. HDW12B; assembly: GCF_011299595.1. Lineage (NCBI taxonomy): Bacteria > Bacillati > Actinomycetota > Actinomycetes > Propionibacteriales > Nocardioidaceae > Nocardioides > Nocardioides sp. HDW12B. Next base: position 224,969 of record NZ_CP049867.1, read on the forward strand.
CGGCTGACGTTCCTCGCCGTACGCCGCTGGTTCGGGTGGTCCTCGGGACGGCTGCTCGTGTTCGACATCGGCGGCGGCTCGCTGGAGATCGCGACCGGTCAGGACGAGAACCCCGACGTCGTGCAGTCGCTGCCGCTCGGGGCCGGACGGCTGACCCGCGGCCTGCTGACCGAGGACCCGCCGGAGGCCAAGACCGTCCGCAAGCTGCGCAAGAGCATCCGCGCCGACCTGGCCCGCGAGGCCGGGAAGGTGCTGCGCGCCGGCGAGCCGCAGCACGCGGTGGCGACGTCCAAGACGTTCCGGTCGCTGGCCCGCATCTGCGGCGCCGCGCCGTCGGGCGAGGGCATGTTCGTCCGCCGCACGCTGAGCGCCGAGACGCTGCGCGAAAAGCTCGACGACCTGCTGGCCATGGACGACGACGCGCGCCAGGAGCTGCCCGGGGTCTCCCCGCGACGCTCGCGCCAGCTGGTCGCCGGCGCGCTGGTGGCCGACGCGGTCATGGACATCTTCGGCGTCGAGGAGCTCGAGATCTGCCCCTGGGCGCTGCGTGAGGGCGTCATCCTCGAGCGGCTCGACGAGCTCAGCATCCTCGGCTGACGGCGGTGACGGTGTCCAGCGGCGAGGGCCCGACGACGGGGACGGACGGCCTCCTCGGTCCCGAGATCAAGGTCGCGCTCTCGACCGCCTCGGTCTACCCGGAGTCGACGGCGGCGGGGTTCGAGATGGCGGTGCGGCTCGGCTTCGACGCCGTCGAGGTGATGGTGGGCGTCGACGAGACCAGCCAGGACCTCGACCAGGTCGCCCACCTCGCGGAGTACCACCGGATCCCGGTGTGCGCGGTCCACGCCCCCTGCCTGCTGCTCACCCAACGGGTCTGGGGGCTCGACCCCTGGGGCAAGCTCGAGACCAGCACCGAGATGGCCCGACGGGTGGGCGCCGACGTCGTCGTCGTGCACCCGCCGTTCCGCTGGCAGCGCGACTACGCCCGCGGCTTCGTCGAGGGGGTGGCGATGATGGAGGAGCGGACCGGCGTGCGGATCGCGGTGGAGAACATGTACCCGTGGCGCACGCGACGCCGCGAGACCGAGGTCTACGCGCCGGACTGGGACGTCACCGGCTCGGCGTACGCCACCACGCGGCACACGACCCTCGACGTGTCGCACGCCTCCACCGCCCAGCAGGACTCCCTCGAGCTGGCCCGCGCGCTCGGCGACCGGCTGCGGCACATCCACCTGACCGACGGGTCGGGCAGCGCCAAGGACGAGCACCTCGTGCCGGGCCGCGGCACCCAGCCGGTGGCGGCGATGCTCGAGCACGTCGCCGGCTCCGGCTTCGACGGCCACGTCGTGCTGGAGATCAACACCCGCCGCTCCGGCGGACGCCGTCAGCGGGAGACCGACCTCATCGAGGGCCTCGCCTTCGCCCGCCTCCACCTCTCGCCCCGGCCGGCACCGGCATGAGGCTGCTCGTCCTCGGCGGCACCTCGTTCGTGGGCCGTGCCGTGGTGCAGGCGGGCGTCGCCGCCGGCCACGACGTCACCACCCTCAACCGCGGCACCACCGGTCCCGACGAGCCGGGGGTCGACGTACGCCGGGCCGACCGGCGCGACCCCGACGCCGTCCGGGCCGCGCTCGGGAGCGACACCTGGGACGCCGTGGTCGACACCTGGTCGTCGGAGCCCCGACCGGTGGCGACGACCGCCGACCTGCTGGCCGACCGTGTCGGGCACCACGGCTACGTGTCGAGCCGCTCGGTCTACACCTGGCCGCCTCGTGCGGGCGGCGACGAGTCGGAGCCGGTCGTGGCGGGCGACCCGCGGAGCGACGACGCGGCGGACTACGCGGCGGCGAAGCGCGGTGGCGAGCTCGCCGTGCTGGAGCGCTTCGGGGACCGCTGCCTCCTCGCCCGTGCCGGGCTGATCCTCGGTCCGCACGAGAACGTCGGCCGGCTGCCGTGGTGGCTGCGCACGACCCGCGACGCCGACGCGGCTGCCCGGTCCGGGCGCGACGGCCGGGTCGTGGCCCCAGGGCCGCGGGAGCGGCCGTTGCAGCTGGTGGACGCCCGCGACCTCGCGGGCTGGATGGTGCGCTGCGCCGAGAGCGGCACCACCGGCACCTTCGACGCCGTCAGCCCGCCGGGCCACACCACCATCGGGGCGCTCCTGGACGCGTGCGTCGCGGTGACCGGGGGAGGCGCGGAGCTGGTGTGGGTCACCCCCGAGCGGCTGGCCGGGGCCGGGGTCTCCGGCTGGAGCGACCTGCCGGTCTGGACGCCGCCCACCGGGGAGCTGGCCGCCCTGCACGACAGCGACACGTCGGCCGCGGCGACCGCCGGCCTCACGGTGCGCCCGGCCGAGGAGACCGTCGCCGACACCTGGGCCTGGCTGCGCGGGCTCGACGAGGAGCCCTGGCAGATCCCCGGACGGGGCGTCACCGGCCTGACCGCGGCCCAGCGAACGGCCCTCCTCGACTGAGCCGGTCCCTGGGGAGTGACCGGGAGCCTGCCGGGGCCCTACGGTCGGAGGATGCCGAGCCCGCCGGCGGTCGTGGCCCGGGACCTCCACGTGGTCCGGGGCGGCACCGTCGCGGTCGACCACCTGACCTTCGAGGCGGCGGCGGGCGAGGTGCTGGGCCTGCTGGGTCCCTCGGGCTGCGGCAAGACCTCGCTGATGCGGGCGCTCGTCGGCGTGCAGAAGGTGGCCGGGGGAGAGGTCACGGTGCTCGGCGGCCCGGCCGGGTCGTCCCCGCTGCGACGTCGCGTCGGCTACGTCACCCAGTCCGCCAGCGTGTACGCCGACCTGACGGTGGTCGAGAACCTGCGCTTCTTCGCCCGGGTGCTGCGCGCCGACCCCGACGCCGTACGCCGCAGCCTGGAGCGGGTCGACCTGACCGGCCAGGCCGACCGGGTCGTGGCGACGCTGTCGGGGGGCCAGCGCAGCCGGGTCTCGCTCGCGGTGGCGCTGCTGTCCCGGCCCGAGGTGCTGGTGCTCGACGAGCCCACCGTCGGTCTCGACCCGGTGCTGCGCCGCGACCTGTGGCGGCTGTTCCACGTCCTGGCCGACCAGGGCTGCTGCCTCGTCGTGTCGAGCCACGTCATGGACGAGGCCGAGCGCTGCGACCGGCTGCTGCTCATGCGCGCCGGCCGGCTCCTCGCCGAGGGCACCCCCGCGGAGCTGCTGTCCCGGACCGGCGCCACGACGGTGGAGGACGCCTTCCTGCGGCTCGTCGAGGACGCCCCGTGAGTGCCCTGCCGTCGCCGCGCGTGACGCTCGCCGTCGCGGCCCGCGTGCTGCGCCAGGTCCGCCGCGACCACCGCACCTTGGCCATGCTGGTGGTGCTGCCGAGCGTCGTGCTCACCCTGCTGTGGTGGATGTTCCGCGAGGTGCCGACCGTGGTGGGCAGCCCGTTCGACTCCCTCGGCCCGCCGCTGCTGGCGATCATCCCCTTCATCGTGATGTTCCTGGTGACGTCGGTGACCACGTTGCGCGAGCGCACCTCGGGCACGCTCGAACGGTTGCTGTCGATGCCGGTCGGCAAGCTCGACCTCCTGGGCGGCTACGCCGTCGCCTTCGGCCTGCTCGCGCTGGTGCAGTCGACGCTCGCGGTGGCGGTCTGCGTCGGCCTCCTCGGGCTCGCGGTCGAGGGACCGGTCGCCGTCCTCGTCGTGGTGGCGGTCGCCGACGCGGTGCTCGGCACGGCGCTGGGGCTCCTGGTCTCCGCCTTTGCGGCCACCGAGTTCCAGGCGGTGCAGTTCATGCCGCTCGTGGTCATCCCGCAGATCCTGCTGTGCGGGCTCTTCGTGCCCACCGACCAGATGCCGTCGGTGCTGGGGGCCGTCGCGTCCGTGCTGCCGCTGACCTACGCGGTGGAGGCCATGCAGGCCGTCGCCGGCGGCGGATCGTCGACCTGGGACGGAGTGGCCGGCGACGTGGGGGTCGACCTCCTCGTCGTGCTCGCGTTCGCCGTGGTGGCGCTGGGCCTCGGGGCCGCCACGCTGCGACGACGTACGGCGTAGCCTGGGCGCCATGACCGGACCTGCCGACCTGTTGCGACGTCCGCTGCTCAAGCTGGCCGACAGTGACCGGGTCCGCCACCTGGTCACCACCACGCCGGTCTCGCGCGGGGTCGTCGACCGCTTCGTGCCCGGCGAGGAGACCTCCGACGCCGTCCGCGCCAGTGCCGAGCTGGTGGCCACCGGCCGCACCGTCACCCTCGACTTCCTGGGCGAGGACACCACCGACGAGGCGCAGGCCAGCGCGACCGTCGACGCCTACCTCGACGTCCTCGAGGGGCTGCACGCCGCCGGGCTGACGGGCTCGGTCGAGGTGTCGGTCAAGCTGTCGGCGGTCGGCCAGGCCCTGCCCGACCGCGGTGACAAGGTGGCGCTGGAGAACGCCCGCACCATCTGCGCCGCGGCGAGGCGACGGGGCACCACCGTCACCCTCGACATGGAGGACCACTCCACCACCGACGCGACGCTGCGGACCCTGCGCGAGCTGCGCAAGGACTACCCCGAGACCGGCGCGGTGCTCCAGGCCTACCTGCGCCGCACCGAGACCGACTGCCGCGACCTGGCCGTCGAGGGCTCGCGGGTGCGGCTCTGCAAGGGCGCCTACGAGGAGCCCGAGCGGGTGGCGTTCCAGACCCGGCAGGAGGTCGACCTCTCCTACGTGCGCTGCCTCAAGGTGCTGATGAACGGCGCCGGCTACCCGATGGTGGCCAGCCACGACCCGCGCATGGTCGCGATCGCGGGCGAGCTCGCGCGGGCGGCGGGCCGCGCGCAGGGCAGCTTCGAGTACCAGATGCTCTACGGCGTGCGCCCCGACGAGCAGCGTCGGCTGGCCGACTCCGGCGAGACGGTGCGGGTCTACGTGCCCTACGGTCAGGAGTGGTACGGCTACCTCATGCGGCGGCTGGCCGAGCGTCCGAGCAACGTCGCGTTCTTCCTGCGCTCGCTGGCCACCACCGGCTGACCCGGCCGCCACGGGCCACCACCGGACACCACCGGATGACCGGGCCCGGCCTCGGCTCGACCCTGCTGACACCGTCCCGACGGGGGCGGAGAAGGAGACCACCGATGACGGACAGCGTCGCGATCCTGGGCGCCGGGGTGATGGGGGAGAGCCTGCTGTCGGGCCTCGTGCGCGCCGGCCGGGAGGTCTCGAGCCTCCTCGTGGGCGAGAAGAGCTTGCAGCGCGCCACCGAGCTCGAGGAGCGGTACGGCGTGCGCGTGGTCGAGAACCGCGCCGCCGCCGCCGAGGCCGACACCGTCGTGGTCGTCGTGAAGCCGCAGGACATGGCCGACCTCCTCACCGACATCGCGCCGGTCCTGCGGGCGGGCCAGCTGCTGGTGTCGCTGGCGGCCGGCGTCACCACCGCCTTCATCGAGTCCCACGTCCCCGAGGGTGTCGCGGTCGTGCGGGTCATGCCGAACACGCCCGCCCTGGTCGACGCCGGCATGGCCGCCATCTCGCCGGGCACGCACTGCGACGACGACCACCTGGCGCGCGCCGAGGCGCTGATGTCGGCCACCAGCAAGGTCCTGCGGGTGCCGGAGAACCAGCAGGACGCGGTCACCGCGATCAGCGGCTCCGGCCCTGCCTACCTGTTCTTCGTGGTGGAGGCGATGATCGAGGCCGGGGTCCACCTCGGCCTGCCGCGTCCGACCGCGACCGAGCTCGTGGTGCAGACCGTGGTCGGCTCGGCCAAGCTGCTGCGCGAGACCGGCGAGCACCCGACCGTGCTGCGCGAGCAGGTCACCTCGCCCGGCGGCACCACCGCCGCCGCGGTGCGCCAGCTCGAGGACCACAAGGTGCGGGCGGCGTTCCTCACCGCGATGGAGGCCGCCCGCGACCGGTCGCGCGACCTGGCCGGCGGGGCATGAGCAGCGAGCCGTCCCCGGGTCCGCCGCCGGCCTCCGGGTCCTGCCGGGCCTGCGTGGTCTTCGACCAGAGCCTTGTCGACTACGACTTCGGCCACGACCACCCGCTCGACCCGGTCCGCGTCGACCTGACGATGCTGCTGGCCACCGAGCTCGGGGTGGTCGCGGGGCCCGGCTCGTCGTCGGGGCTGTCGGTCGTGCGGGCGCCGGTGGCCCCCGACGACCTCGTGGCCACGGTGCACGACGAGGAGTACATGGCCGCCGTCCGCCGCTCGGGTGCGGATCCCACGGTCCTCGACGCGGGCCGCGGTCTGGGCAGCGACGACAACCCGACCTTCGAGGGCATGCACGAGGCGGCCGCCCACGTCGTCGGCGCCTCGGTGGAGGCGGCGCGCCGGGTCTGGACCGGGGAGGTCGACCACGCGGTCAACGTCGCCGGCGGCCTGCACCACGCGATGCCGGACCGTGCCAGCGGCTTCTGCGTCTACAACGACGTCGCGGTCGCGATCCGGTGGCTGCTCGACAACGGCGCCGAGCGGGTGGCCTACGTCGACGTCGACGTCCACCACGGCGACGGCGTGCAGGCGGTCTTCTACGACGACCCGCGCGTGCTCACGATCAGCCTCCACGAGACCGGTCAGATGCTCTTCCCCGGCACCGGCTTCCCCGACGAGACCGGCGGCCCGGGGGCCGAGGGCACGGCCGCGAACGTCGCGCTGCCGCCGGGCACGGCCGACGCCGGCTGGCTGCGCGCCTTCCACGCGGTGGTGCCGCCGCTGGTGCGTGAGTTCGCCCCCGACGTGCTGGTCACCCAGCACGGCTGCGACTCCCACATCGAGGACCCGCTGGCGCACCTGCTGCTGAGCGTCGACGGCCAGCGCGCGTCGTACCTCGCGCTGCACGACCTGGCGCACGAGGTCTGCGACGGCCGGTGGCTGGCGACCGGGGGTGGCGGCTACGCGCTCGTCGACGTCGTGCCGCGGGCGTGGACCCACCTGTTGTCGATCGTCGCGGGCTCGCCGCTCGACCCGGCTCAGCCGGTCCCCGAGGGGTGGCGCGAGCTGGTGCGCGGCCGGATGCGGCGTACGGCGCCGCGGCGGATGACGGACGGACGCAATCCGGCCTACCGCGACTGGCGCGAGGGCTACGACCCCGACGTGTGGCTCGACCGCGCCGTCAACGCCAGCCGTGCGGCCTCGTTCCCGCTCCTGGGACTCGATCCGATGCCCTGAAGAGCCCGATCCGTGACATTTGCGGAGCGGCTGTCCAGTCGACACGCCAGTACAGAGTTAACTTTTTGCCCAAGTCGTATCGCGCACCCCATCTGTCACACTACGCTCAGAGAAGGAAAGCGCATCGTCGTCGCTCCGGTGGGGAAGCCGGAGGCGCTGTTGCTTGAGAAAGTGCGGTGCCGAACATGGCCGAATCCAGCTCCGGTGACATCTCCGGAGTCACGTTCCTGACCGTGGCCGAGGTGGCCTCGGTGATGCGTGTGTCCAAGATGACCGTCTACCGACTGGTCCACAACGGCGAGCTGCCCGCGGTGCGGGTGGGGCGCTCCTTCCGGGTCCCCGAGGACGCGGTCAACGAGTACCTCCAGCGCAGCTTCTTCCAGACCGGCTGACCCCCGGCGCACGCCTCGACGGAGCCGACGACCGACCGTGGTCGTCGGCTCCGTCGCGTCCGGGCCCCCCGGCGCCCCGGGCCGGTGCGCACGGTCACGTGGGACGGATTCGGGATCGACGGCGCCGAGGGCTAGGCTGGGCCACTCGGCCGGGTCGGCAGTGCGGACCCGGCGTCTCACGTCGGAAAGGTTCGACCCTTGGGTTCCGTGGTCAAGAAGCGCCGCAAGCGCATGGCGAAGAAGAAGCACCGCAAGCTGCTGAAGAAGACGCGCGTCCAGCGTCGTCGTCTCGGCAAGTAGCCGCGACGCACCAGGGCCAGGACCGGGCCGGCCGGGTCCCTCGAGGACCGGTCGGACCAGGTCGCCAGCGACACGGGGACGGGGCAGGCATGGGGCGGATCGTTCTGGTCACCGGGGTCTCGCACGACCTCGGTGGTCTCGTCGCGCGCCGGATGGCGAGCGACCCGGAGGTCAGCAGGGTCATCGGCGTCGACGTCGTGCCGCCCCGCGGTGACCTCGGTGGCGTGCGCTTCGTGCGCGCCGACATCCGCAACCCCGTCATCGCCAAGGTGATCGCCGGCGAGGACGTCGACACCGTCGTCCACACCAGCGTCGTCTCCTCCCCGGCCGCGGTCGGGGGGCGTGGCTCCATGAAGGAGCACAACGTCATCGGGACGATGCAGCTGCTGGCCGCCTGCCAGCGCGCCCCCGGCCTGGAGCGACTGGTCGTGAAGTCGTCGGCCGCGGTCTACGGCTCCTCGAGCCGCGACCCCGCCATGTTCACCGAGGACATGGCGCCCAAGCGCATGCCCCGCTCGGGCTTCGCCAAGGACGTCCTCGAGGTCGAGGGCTACGTCCGCGGCTTCTCGCGCCGACGGCCCGACGTGACGGTGACGCTGCTGCGCAACGCGCACACGATCTCCTCGCGCGGCGGGTCGATCATGGTCGACTACTTCTCCATGAACCCGGTGCCGAAGGTGCTGGGGTTCGACGCCCGTCTCCAGCTGCTGCACTACGACGACCTCGTCGCGGTGCTCCACCACGCCACCCTCGCGGGCGTCCACGGCACCTTCAACGTCGCCGCCGACGGCGTGGTGATGATGAGCCAGGCGCTCCGCCGGCTCGGCCGCGTGTCGGTGCCGATGCCGCAGGTCGCGCTGAGCTCGCTGGGGTCGCTGATCCGCCAGACCCCGCTGACGGTGCCGCACTTCTCCGGTGAGCAGATCGACTACCTCGCCTTCGGGCGCGGGCTCGACACGACCCGGATGCGCCAGGTGCTCGGCTTCGAGCCGGTCTTCAGCACCGAGCAGGCGCTCAACGAGCTCTCCAGCAAGCTGGGCCCGGGTCTGCTCGAGACCCACCCGGTGGTCTCCCTGGAGCGGCTGGTCGCCGGCAGGGCCGGTGCGACCGGCGCGACCGGTGCGACCGCCTCGCTGGGACACGACGTCCGAGCCGACCGAAGGGACAGCGATGGCTGACGCCGAGATCATCCCCCTGGGCACCCGCGGCCGACCGGGTCGTGGCGTGGGCAAGGACAAGCCCTCGGCCAACTCCCGCAGCCTGGCCGGCGGCGCGCGCCGCGGCGGCCCGGCACCGCGCGAGGAGTCCGACGCGGCCTCCGACGCCGTCGAGCCCGCGGACGAGACGCCCGGCGAGCCGGACCTCGACCCCGCCTTCGCCCCGGCCGCGACCGGTGCGCCGAGCAGCGCGGGCGGGCGGACGCAGGCGTCGCTCCCCGACGAGGGGGCACCGACGCCCGGCGCCGTGGATCCCGCGACGCCGGAGGTCGGGGACGGCGTGACCGGGCTGTCGCAGCCGGCCGCGTCGCTCGAGGCTCCCGCACCGGCCCGGACCGAGCGGCGCCTGCCCGGACCGTCGGTGCCCGAGCTGCTGGCCGCGGCCACCAGCGCCGCCCAGCGGGTCTTCGGCGACGACGCCGACCGCAAGCTGGCGCAGATGCTCGCCTTCGTGCGGCGCCGCGTCACCGGCGAGTACGTCGTCGACGAGTACGGCCTCGACGCCGAGGTCATCGACACCTTCCTCATGGAGATGGTGCGCCCCCTGGCGACCAAGTGGTTCCGGGTCGAGGTGCGCGGCGTCGAGAACATCCCCACCGAGGGCGGCGCCCTCGTCGTGGCCAACCACTCCGGCACCGTCCCGCTCGACGGCGCCATCTCTATGTTCGCGGTCCACGAGACCACCGGCCGCAACCTGCGACCGCTCGGGGCCGACCTCGTGTTCAAGCTGCCCTTCTTCGGCGAGATGGCCCGCAAGGCGGGCGCCACGCTGGCGTGCAACGAGGACGCCACCCGGCTGCTCAGCAGCGGCGAGCTCGCCGCGGTCTGGCCGGAGGGCTTCAAGGGCATCGGAAAGCCCTACTCCGAGCGCTACAAGCTGCAGCGGTTCGGCCGCGGGGGCTTCGTCTCGGCCGCCATCAAGACCGGCGTCCCGATCGTGCCGTGCTCGATTGTGGGCGCGGAGGAGATCTACCCGCTGGTGGGCAACGTGCCGGCGCTCGCGCGCCTGATCGGCGTACCCTACGTGCCGATCACGCCGTTCTTCCCGCTGCTCGGACCGCTGGGCCTCGTGCCGCTGCCGTCGAAGTGGATCATCGAGTTCGGCGAGCCGATCCGGACGGACTCCTACGACCCCGGCGCCGCGGACGACCCGATGCTCGTCTTCAACCTCACCGACCAGGTGCGCGAGACCATCCAGCAGACGCTCTACACGCTGCTGATGCGTCGCAAGTCCGTCTTCCACTGACCTGCACGGTCGGGCGGGGTCGGAGGCGACCCGACGGCTGGTCGGTGCGCGCTGTGCCGTGCCGAGGTCAGGACGAGGGGTCGGTCAGGGCAGGCGCGGGTCGTCGAGCCCGAGGCTCTCGCCGGTCTTGCCCACGATCGTGCCGAGACCCTCGGCGCTCTCACGGACCTTCTCCTCGGCCTCGCGCACGCCGTCGTCCAGCTGCTCGTCGAGGTCTCGGGTGTCGGAGCCGCCGTTGCTGACGTCGCTGCCCAGGCCGCCGGTGAGGCCGTCGAGCAGGCCCCCGGTGTCCTCGGGCACCTCCTGCGGTCCCAGGTCCTCGGCGGGCGGCGCAGCGCCGGCGCCGGTGCCGGCGCCCGGTGCGGAGGAGCGGGGGGTCGCCTTCATGGTGATCGGCGGCGCGATGCGCGGCGAGATCAGGGGGTGGTCGTTGCGGAGCTCGGCGCCACCCTCGAGGGAGGCCAGCACCCGCGCGGCGTCGTCGAGGGCCGGCTCGAAAGCCACGGGGAGCGCCCGGGCACTCGCGGGCCGGCAGGTCGGGCAGACCTCCACCGCGTCGGCGTCGATCGTCTCGAGCAACCGGGTCGTCTCGCGGAGGTCCTCGGCGAGCTCGGGCGCCAGGGCCGCGGCCAGCGCGTCGAGCTGGGCCAGGCCGTCCTGGGTGAAGCCGCGCACCTCGGAGACCGCGTCCGCGTCCGCGTCGCTGCCGGCGGTGTAGGAGCCCAGGAGCAGGCCGCTGCCCTCGCGGGCCTGGGACCGGTAGGTCTCGAGGGTGGAGCTGATGGCGGGGTCGGTGGCGGACTCGCCGACGAGGGCGGCCACCTCACCGAGGCGGCTGTCGGCCTGCGACAGCAGGGTCCGCCCGCGGGCGGCGTCGTCCGAGGTCAGGTCGGCGCGGACCTCCTCGAGGCCCCGCTTGATCGGGTAGAGCGCCTCGCCCGGGAGGGCCTGCTGGGCGGCCGCGGCCATGCCGGCCGAGCCGCCGGCGAGCAGGAGAGCGGTCGCGGCGACCACGAGCCGACGCTCGCGGCGGGGCGTCGTCGTGCGGGCCCGCAGCTCGAGGCGGGCGGCCGACGGGTCGTAGGTCCAGCTCTCCGCGGCCTCGGCGAGCAGCTGCTCACGCAGGCGGGAGGTGAACTCGGGGCGGGGGAACAGGGCCGGCGCCTCGGCGGCGGCGTGCGCCCGCAGGACGTCGGCGACACCGACGAGCTCGGCGATCTCCGGGCGGACGGCGGACGTCGTGGGGTCGTCGAGCGCGGCGGCCAGCTCGTCCGCGCGCCGACGGGCGCTCGTCAGAGTGATCATCGCTGGGGTCCGTTCCATCCAGTGGTGCGCGGCGGGTGGGGTGCCGGCGGCTCCGGGAGGGAGGACGTCGACACCTGGCACAACGAACGGACGAGACCCCGGGTTACGGCGTCCGGACGGCCGATCTCGCGGCCCGCAGCGCCGGGGTGCGGTCCGTCGAGGTGGCCCGCGCGCGACGTGCCGGGAGCGGTCATCGCAGACCCTCCGGCATGAGCTTCGCGAGGTTGCGCACCCCACGGAGCTGGAGCTGCTTCACGGCGCCGTCCGAGCGGCCGAGGGCCGCGGCCGTCTCCGCGATGGACAGCCCCTGCAGGAAGCGCATGATCAGGCACTCCTGCTGCTCGGCCGGCAGCTCCTTGAGGGCCGCCATCAGGGCCTCGTTGGTGAGGTGGGCCAGCACGGCGGCCTCCGGCGACTCCGTGGTGGAGTCGTGGGGGCTCATGTCCTCGGTGGTCATCTCCAGCCGGGTCTTGCTCGACTTGAAGTGGTCCATGGTGAGGTTGCGGGCGATGGTCATCAGCCACGCGCCGAAGTCCTTGCCCTGCCAGGTGAACGACGGCATGGAGCGGAGCGCGCGGAAGAAGGTCTCCGAGGTCAGGTCCTCGGCGACGACCACCGACCCCAGCCGGTAGTAGAGGAACCGGTAGACCGACGGCTGGTAGTGGTCGTAGAGCAGCCCGAAGGCGTCGGCGTCCCCGGCCTTGGCGAGGTCCACGAGGGCGATGAGGCGCTCGCCCTCGGCCTCGTCCTCCAGCGAGGACACCTTGAGGTCGGTCTCGTCACGGGGCCCCGGGGGCCCCTCGCCCTCCGCCCGGGCTCCCGAGCCGGAGGGCTCGGCAGGTCCGTCGGGGGAGGCTCGGTGGGACTGCACGAGGGCGTCGGAGGCCAGCAGCCGGTCGTGCCAGCGGCGCGGGGCCCGGCCGCGCACCGACCCCGTCGTGGGGGTGGCGAGCGCGGGGGTCGGGACGATCGCGGAGACGTCGAGGGAGGACAGCAGCACCTCGGCGACGGCGCGCCGGAGCGCGTCCAGCCCAGGCTGGTGCCCACTCCCTCGGAGATGCATGGGTCTCCCTCCCGGCGGTCGATCCCGGGCACGTCGTCGCCGCACCCCGGTCCGGTCGGACCGGGACACGTCGCCGGCCCACCCGAGCCGCGACGAAACCCGCTGTTCACCCTACCTCCGGTGATGCTGCCCTGTCGGGGGCTTGTGAAACGCCCCACGAGGGCCAGCGGGGGGCCAGCGGGGGGCCAGCAGGGGCCGGCGGGGCCCGAGGGATCAGTGGGGTCTGCGGGGTCAGCGAGGTCAGCGGGTGCGGCGGCGCAGTGCGAGGCCCGCGGCGACGGAGCCGGTGACGGCCCCGGCCATCCCGGCGGTGACGAGGCCGGCCTTCGCCGCCTTCCGGCCGGTGCGGTAGTCGCGGATGCGCCAGCCCTCGGCACGCGCGTGCTCGCGCAGGCGGGCGTCGGGGTTGATGACGCACGGGTCACCGACGAGGCTCAGCATCGGGATGTCGTTGGAGGAGTCGGAGTACGCCGAGCAGCGGGCGAGGTCCAGCCCCTCCTCCTCCGCGACCCGGCGTACGGCGACCGCCTTGTGGGGCCCGTGGAGCATCTCCCCGACGAGCCGGCCGGTGTAGACGCCGTCGACGTGCTCGGCGACCGTGCCCAGGGCCCCGGTGAGACCCAGCCGGCGCGCGATCGTGGTCGCGATCTCGATGGGAGCCGCGGTCACCAGCCAGACCCGCTGCCCCTGGTCGAGGTGCATCTGCGCCAGCGCCCGAGTGCCGGGCCAGATCCGCTCGGCCATCGACTCGTCGAAGATCTCCTCGCCGATCGCCTCGAGCTCCTCCACGCGGTGCCCCGCGATGAAGGCGAGCGCCGAGCTGCGGGCCTCGGCGACGTGCTCGGGGTCCTCGACCCCGACGATGCGGAAGTAGGCCTGCTTCCAGGCGGCGCCGACGATGTCCTTGGTGGTGAAGAAGTGGCGGCGGTGCAGGCCGCGGGCGAGGTGGAAGATCGACGCGCCCTGGATGATCGTGTTGTCGACGTCGAAGAAGGCGGCCGCCTCCGGGTCGGGCTGGACCGCCAGCGAGGTCTCCAGCTCGGCGACCGCCGCCGCGGCCTCGCCGGCCAGCAGCGAGCGCTCGGTCAGGTCGAGCCGGGCTCGGGAGCGGCCGCGACCGGCCCCGCGGTCGCTGCGTCCCCGCTGTCCCGACACCACGAGGACACCCTAGTGCGCCCGTGGACGGTGAGGGGGCCGGCACCGGGTCACCCCGGCCGCGACACCACCGGCGTGGTCGGCGTAGTCGGCGTGGTCGGCGTGGTCGCGGCCCGGAGGGGCGCGCTCCGGCCTCCGGCCCGGGCGGGTCGCGCTGTGGAAGACTTCCTGGCGTGACCGCCAACCTCGCCGACCTCCTCGCGCACACGGCCGCGCAGCGCCCGGACGGGGTCGCGCTGATCGACGCGGAGAGCGGCGTACGGCTGACCTGGCAGGAGCTCGAGGACACCGTCGCCCGGTGCGCCACGGGGCTGTCCGCGCAGGGACTGGTCGCCGGCAACCGGGTGGCGATCGCGATCGGCAACCGCGTCGAGCTGGTGGTGCTCCACCTGGCGGCGCTGCGCGCCCGGCTGGTCTCGGTGCCGGTGAACCCCCGCTCGGCCACCGGGGAGCTGCTGCGCGTCGTCGCCGACAGCGGCGCCCGCCTTCTGGTCGCCGATCCCACGACGGTCGATCCCGCCCGGGCCGTGGTGACGGGCCTGCGCGAGGCGCTGCCGCACGAGGGCCGCGCCGGCGCTCCCCGCCTGGTCGTGCTCGACGCCCCGACCGCCGGTGACGAGATCGCCTACGACGCCCTGCTCGCGGAGCCCGCCGCGGTGCTGCCGCCGCCGCGCGACGCCGAGTCGCTCGCGGTGCTGCTCTACACCTCGGGCACCTCGGGCCGGCCGCGCGCGGCGATGCTCAGCCACCGTGCGCTGCTGGCCAACATCACACAGGCCGGGAGCATCGACCCTCCGCTCGTGCAGGCCGACGACGTGGTCTACGGCGTGCTGCCGCTCTTCCACGTCTACGGGCTGAACGCCGTGCTCGGCCAGGTGCTGGCCACGGGCGCCACCCTGGTGGTCGTCGACGGCTTCTCCGTCGAGCAGTCCCTCGAGCACGTCCGCCTGCACGGCGTCACCGTGCTGCCCGTCGCACCGCCGGTGCTGGCGTCCTGGCGGGCCGTCGGCGACCTCGCGGACCGGCTCGCCGGCGTGCGCACCGTGATGTCCGGCGCCGCACCCATGCCCGAGGACCTCGTCACCGAGTACGCCGACCGCTTCGGCCTGCGCGTGCACCAGGGCTACGGCCTGACCGAGACCGCCCCGGTGCTGACCTCGACCCTCTGCGGCACCGACCCCGCCAAGCGCGGGTCGGTGGGTCGCGCGCTCCCCGGGGTCACCCTGCGGGTCCGCGACGACGCCGAGGGGGGCGAGCGGGTGCGCGGAGGTGCGCCCGACGACGTGCCGTCGGGCGACCCCGGCGTCATCGAGGTCCGCGGTGACAACCTGTTCAGCGGCTACTGGCCCGACGGCGAGGGCGGCCCCGACGCCGAGGGGTGGTGGTCCACCGGCGACATCGGGCTCCTCGACGCCGACGGCGACCTGTTCCTCGTCGACCGGGTCACCGAGATCGTCATCGTGTCGGGCTTCAACGTCTACCCCTCGGAGATCGAGGAGGTCCTCACCGAGGTCCCGCAGGTCCAGGAGGCCGTCGTGCTCGGCGTGCCGGACGTCAGCACCGGCGAGGCCGTCGTCGCCTACCTGCGCCTCGGGCCCGGGCAGCCCACGGACCCCGCCTCGCTCGAGGAGGTCGTCGCGGCTGCCCACCGGCACGCGGCCGAGCGGCTGGCCCGCTTCAAGCGACCGGCCCGCATCGAGGTCGTCGACTCCCTGCCCCGGACCGTGACCGGCAAGGTCGCGCGGGGCCGGCTCCGCTCGCAGGCCCGCGGCGCCCCGGACGTCCTGGGATGACGGCGACGCCCGGCGGGGCCGCCCCGGCCCGGGTCCGGCTCTACTCCCGGCCCGGCTGCCACCTCTGCGACACCGCCCGGACGACCGTCGCGGCGGTCTGCGCGGAGCTGGGGGAGAGCTGGGACGAGGTCGACATCAGCACCGATCCCGACCTGCTCGCCCGCTACGGCGAGGAGATCCCGGTGACCCACGTCGACGGTCGCCAGCACGACTTCTGGCGCGTGGACGCCGGTCGGCTCCGGGCCGCGCTCCGCCCCGCGTAGGGGCGTCGCTCCACCGTCCACACCCCCCTGGTGTGACCGATGTCACCGGGGGTGTCCGGGGCCGGGCCATCGTTTTGTTCTCACGTTCACAAACTCCTACAGTGGAAGCCCGCACCGGCCGCCGGACCACCGGCGGGAGCGGCGCGGCACGCAGATGCTGAGGAGCACGGTGAGGCCTTCCCGAGACCGCGAGGACGCGCGGGCGCACGACGCCCGAGACGTCGTCGACACGGTGCGGCTGGCCCCCACGGGGGAGCCGGCCGGGGACCGCCTGCCCGGTGCGCGCGACGGACAGCGCGCCTCCGGCACCCGAGGCATCCCCGAGGCGACCGTGGCCCGGCTCCCGCTCTACCTGCGCGCGCTCGTCGGCCTGGCCGACCGGGGCATCCGCACCTGCTCCAGCGAGGAGCTCGCCTCGGCCGCCGGCGTCAACAGCAGCAAGCTCCGCAAGGACCTGTCCTACCTCGGCTCCTACGGCACCCGCGGCGTCGGCTACGACGTGGAGTACCTCCGCTACCAGATCGCCCGCGAGATCGGCGTGACCGGCGACCTGCCGCTGGTCATCGTGGGGATCGGCAACCTGGGCCAGGCGCTGGCGACGTACGCCGGGTTCTCCTCGCGCGGGTTCCGCATCGTGGCGCTGATCGACGCCGACACCGACCGGGTCGGCGACCTCGTCGGCGGCCTGCCCGTCAGCCCGCTCGAGGAGCTCGAGGCGATCGTCCAGCACCAGCAGGTCGCGATCGGCGTCATCGCGACCCCGGCCGCCGCCGCGCAGGAGGTCTGCGACCGGCTGGTCGACGCCGGGGTCACCAGCATCCTCAACTTCGCCCCGGCCGTGCTCGCGGTGCCCGACGGCGTCGACGTGCGCAAGGTGGACCTCTCCATCGAGCTGCAGATCCTCGCCTACCACGAGCAGCGCAAGGCGCTGGCCGGCCACGGCGAGCACGCGGCCCCCGAGCGACCGGCGGTGGGGTCGTGAGCATCCTCGTCGTGGGCGTGTCCCACCAGACCGCACCGGTCTCGCTGCTCGAGCGGCTCAGCCTCGACGCCGACGGCGTCGAGAAGCTGATCGTGGCGGTGCACGGCACCGACCACGTGCAGGAGGCGACCGTGCTGTCGACCTGCAACCGCATCGAGATCTACACCGACGTCGAGCGCTTCCACGGCTCGGTCGAGGCGGTGGCCCGCGCCCTGTGCGACCTGGCCGAGGAGCCGACCGACGAGGTCGTGCCCCACCTCTACGTGCACTACGACGACGGCGCCATCTCCCACCTCTTCCACGTCGCCGCCGGCCTGAACTCCATGGTCGTCGGCGAGGGCCAGATCCTCGGGCAGACGCGGGAGGCGCTGCGCCACGGCCAGGAGCTCGGCACCGTCGGGCCCGCCCTCAACGCCGCCTTCCAGCAGGCGCTGCGCGTCGCCAAGCGCACGCACGCCGAGACCGACATCGACCGGGTCGCGCCCTCGCTGGTCTCGGTGTCGCTCGACCACGCCGAGGAGCGCCTCGGCACCCTCACCGGACGTCGGGCGCTGGTCGTCGGCGCCGGGGCGATGGCCTCGCTGGCCGTGGCCACGCTGACCCGTCGCGGCCTCGCCGAGGTCGTCGTGGTCAACCGCACGCCGTCGAAGGCGCGCCGCCTGGGCCTCCAGTACGACGCCCGGGGCGCCGACCTGGAGGACCTCGAGGCCGAGCTGGCCGTCGCCGACGTGGTCGTCTCCTGCACCGGCGCCGTCGGCACCGTGCTGTCCGTCGGCCAGGTCGCCCACGCCCTCGGGACGCGACCGCGCGACCTGGCGGTCATCGACCTGGCCCTGCCGCACGACGTCGAGACGGGTGTCGACGACCTGCCCGGCGTCGCGCTGGTCAACCTGGAGCGGCTCGCGGCCCTGACCGACGAGGACGACACCCTCGTCGACGTCCTCGGCGTGCGCCGGATCGTGGCCGAGGAGGTCCAGGCCTTCCTCACCGCCCGCCGGATCGCCAGCGTCACGCCCACCGTGGTGGCGCTGCGGTCGATGGCGACCGGGGTCGTCGACGCCGAGCTGGCCCGTCTCGACAGCCGCCTGCCCGAGCTGCCCGACGAGGTGCGCGCCGAGCTGGCCCACGCCGTGCGCCGGGTCGCGGACAAGCTGATGCACCAGCCGACCGTGCGGGTCAAGGAGCTGGCCGACTCCGGCGGCGCGGTGTCCTACGCCGCCGCCCTGGCCGACCTGTTCTCCCTCGACCAGCAGTCGGTGGACGCCGTCACCCGCGCCGACGGGGTGCAGCCGTGAGCCGGGTGGTGCGGGTCGGGACCCGCGGCTCCGCGCTGGCCTGGACCCAGGCCGGGCACGTCGCCGACGCCCTGCGCGAACACCTCGGCGTCGAGGTCGAGCTCGTCGAGGTCACCACGCACGGCGACGTCTCGGACGCACCGCTGGCCACCATGGGCGGCACCGGCGTCTTCGTGGGGGCCCTGCGCTCGGCGCTGCTCGAGGGCCGCTGCGACGTCGCGGTGCACTCGCTCAAGGACCTCCCGACGGCCCCGGCCCCCGACATCGACCTGGTCGCCGTACCGCTGCGGGAGGACCCGCGCGACGTCGTGGTGGCCCGCGACGGCCTCACGCTCGGCGAGCTGCCCGTCGGCTCCCGCGTCGGCACCGGGTCCCCGCGACGGGCGGCCCAGCTGCACGCGCTCGGGCTCGGCCTCGAGGTACTCGCGATCCGCGGCAACGTCGACACCCGGATCGGCAAGGTCGCCTCGGGCGAGCTCGACGCCGTGGTGCTGGCCCGCGCCGGCCTGGCCCGGCTGGGGCGTCTCGACGAGGTGACCGAGGCACTCGACCCGCTGCAGATGCTGCCCGCCCCCGGCCAGGGCGCGCTGGCGCTGGAGTGCCGCTCGGCGGACACCGCGCTGGCCGCCGACCTGGCCGTGCTCGACGACCCCGCCACCCGCGCCGCGGTGACCGCCGAGCGGCGGCTGCTGGCCGACCTCGAGGCCGGCTGCAGCTCCCCGGTCGGTGCCCTGGCCGACGTGGTCGAGGGTGAGGACGGCGAGGAGCTGTGGCTGCGCGCCGTGGTGCTCTCCCTCGACGGCGGGCTGTCGGTACGTCGCTCCGGGTCGGCACCGCTCGCCGCCGCCGACGAGCTCGGGTCGTCCGTCGCGGCGGAGCTGCTCGACGAGGGCGCCGCCGAGCTCGACGACGTCCCGCCGGCCCCCACCGACCTGGCGGGGAGGGCGGTGCCATGACCCGGCCGAGACGGCAGGCCGGTGACCAGGCGTCACCGCGACCCGCCCGCACCACCGGTCACCCGACCGCACCCGCACCCCGCACGCCCACGATCGAGAAGGCAGCCGTGAGTCACACCGCACCCTCGCAGCAGACCACCACCGTGCCCACCGGGACCACCACCGGGACCCTGAGCGGTCGGGGCACGGCCAACGGACGGGCGAAGGTCCGTCCGGGACGGGTCTCCTTCGTCGGCAGCGGACCCGGCGAGCGCGACCTGCTGACGGTCCGCGCCGTCGAGCTGCTCCGCTCCGCCGAGGTCGTCGTGACCGAGGTCCCCGAGCACGCCGACCTCGTCCGCCAGGTCCTCGGCCTGCCTGCGCCGGTGCTCGACGCCGACGGCGTCCCGGTGCCGGGCGACGGGCCCGAGCTGGTCGACGGCGGCTTCGGCACCGACGGCCAGCCGCTCACGCACGCCGCCCGCGCGAAGGTCGTGGTCCGCCACGCCAAGCAGGGCCGCCGCGTCGTGCGCCTCATGGCCGGCGACCCGTTCCTCTTCGCCTCCGGGCCCGAGGAGGCGCAGGCCTGCGTCAAGGCCGGGATCGGCTTCGAGATCGTCCCCGGCGTCTCCTCGGCCACCTCGGTGGCCGCCTACGCCGGCATCCCGCTGACCACCAAGAAGGCCCGCGAGGTCGCGGTGCTGTCCTGCGCCGACCTCAAGATCGACTGGCAGCCCTACGCCGGGGACACCACGCTGGTGCTGCTCTCGGCCGTGGCCTGCATCGGCGAGGTCGCCCAGCGCCTCATGGCGGCCGGCCGCTCGCCGCAGACCCCGGTCGCGATGACCCGGGTCGGCACCACGACCGAGCAGCAGACCGTGGTCTCCACCCTCGCCACCGTGGCCGTGGACGCCGAGGCCGCCGCCATGACCCCGCCGGCCATCACGGTCGTCGGCGACGTGGTCGACCTGCGCGAGACGCTCTCGTGGTTCGAGACCAAGCCGCTCTTCGGCTGGCAGGTGCTGGTGCCGCGCACCAAGGAGCAGGCCGGGTCGCTGTCGGCCGGGCTGCGCTCGCACGGCGCCGTGCCGGTCGAGGTGCCCACGATCTCGGTGGAGCCGCCGCGCAACCCGCTGCAGATGGACAAGGCCGTGCGCGGCCTCGTCGAGGGCCGCTACGAGTGGATCGCCTTCACCTCGGTCAACGCGGTCAAGGCCGTGCGGGAGAAGTTCGAGGAGTACGGCCTCGACGCCCGCGCCTTCTCCGGGCTGAAGATCGCCGCCGTCGGCGAGAAGACCGCCGCCTCGCTGGCCGAGTGGGGCCTGCGCGCCGATCTGGTGCCGACCGGTGAGCAGTCCGCCCGCGGCCTGCTCGAGGACTGGCCGGAGTACGACGAGGTCCTCGACCCCATCAACCGGGTCTTCCTGCCCCGTGCCGACATCGCGACCGAGACCCTCGTGGCCGGTCTGGTCGAGCTGGGCTGGGAGGTCGACGACGTGACGGCCTACCGCACCGTGCGTGCCACGCCGCCGCCGGCGCCGGTCCGCGACGCGATCAAGAGCGGCAAGTTCGACGCCGTCGTCTTCACCTCCTCCTCGACCGTGCGCAACCTCGTCGGCATCGCCGGCAAGCCGCACGCCGCCACCGTCATCGCCGCGATCGGGCCGGCCACGGCCAAGACCGCGGAGGAGCACGGGCTGCGCGTGGACGTGCTCGCGGCCAGCCCGTCGGCCGAGGAGCTCGTCGAGGCGCTGGCCGACTTCGGTGCCGCCCGCCGGCTCGCGCTGCTCGAGTCGGGCCAGGCGGTGACCAAGCCGTCGCAGCGGCGCACGACGAGCCGCCGCAAGGCCGGCTCGAAGTGAGCCCGAGGTGACCGTCGAGCGCCCGGTCGTCCGGCAGCGCCGGCTGCGACGGACGCCCGCGCTGCGCGACCTGGTCGCGGAGACGAGCCTGGCCGCGCGCCAGCTCGTCCTGCCGGTGTTCGTGCGCGAGGGTGCCGCCGAGCCCGTGCCGATCAGCAGCATGCCCGGTGTCGTGCAGCACTCGCGCGACTCGCTCAGGCGGGCCGCGACCGAGGCGGCGGAGGCCGGGCTGGGCGGGATCATGCTCTTCGGCGTGCCCACGACCAAGGACGCCGTCGGCAGCGGTGCGGTCGACCCCGACGGCATCCTCAACGTCGCCATCGCCGACGTCGCCGCCGAGGTGGGCGACGCGCTGCCGGTCATGGCCGACCTGTGCCTCGACGAATTCACCGACCACGGCCACTGCGGCGTGCTCACCGCCGGGGGTGTCGTCGACAACGACGCCACCCTCGAGGTGTACGCCGAGATGGCGCGCGCGCAGGCCGCCGCCGGCGCCGCCGTCGTGGGGCCCAGCGGGATGATGGACGGCCAGGTCGCGGTGGTCCGCGACGCCCTCGACGGGGTGGGTCGCACCGACGTGGCGATCCTGGCCTACGCGACGAAGTACGCCTCCGCCTTCTACGGCCCCTTCCGCGAGGCCGTCGACTCCTCGCTGACCGGCGACCGACGGACCTACCAGCAGGACGGCCGCAACCGGATCGAGGGCGTCCGCGAGGCGCTGCTCGACGAGGCCGAGGGCGCCGACCTGGTGATGGTCAAGCCGGCGCTGGCCTACCTCGACGTGCTGCGCGAGGTGCGCGACGCGGTGAGCGTGCCGGTGGCGGCGTACAACATCTCGGGGGAGTACGCGATGGTCGAGGCGGCCGCTGCGAACGGCTGGATCGACCGCGAGGCCGCCATCCTCGAGACCCTGACCTCGATCCGCCGGGCCGGCGCCGACGTGGTGCTGACCTACTGGGCCGCCGAGGCCGCAGCCCTGCTCCGTCGCTGACGTCCGGACGCAGACCGGGACGACGAAGGCCCCCTCACCGTGATGGTGAGGGGGCCTTCGTCGTGTCAGCCGTGGATCACATCTTGCCGTCGATGCAGCTCTCGAGGTTGAGGGCGAGCACACCCTCGGCGAGGCACTGGGCCTTCGCCTGGGCGTAGGACAGCGTGTTGGACGTACCGGTGGTGACCTTGTCGGTGGTGTCCTTGACCGTGTTGGTCACCTTGTCGGTGGTGTCCTTGACGACCTTCTCGGGCGAGACCTCCTGCGTCGGCGCCGGGGCGGGAGCGGGCTCCTGCGTGGGGGCCGGGGCGGGGGTGTAGCTGCCGCCACCCGACGAGCTGCTGCCGCCGCTGCCCGCGGTGGTGCTGCCGCTGCCACCGGGGCGCGGCGCCGGGTTCTTCGGCGGCGTGAAGCCCTTGGTGCCGCCACCCATCACCGAGTCGCCGTACGACGGGGTGAAGGTGGTGGGGGCCGTCGAGTTGTTCGGCACGGCGCTGTAGTCACCCGAGGCGTAGGCCTCCATGATCGACAGCACCAGGGCCACGTAGTCGTCGCTGTGGTTGTAGCGGTAGACGGCCGACTCCTGGCCGGCGCGCTCGCCGAGGTCCTCGTCGCCGGAGCAGAGGTAGACGGCCGTGGCGAGGGCCGCGTCGTCGATGTCCTGCGGGTCGCGCTTGCCGTCGCCGTCGCCGTCGACGCCCACCACCGACCAGGTGGAGGGGATGAACTGCATCGGGCCGACAGCGCGGTCGAACTGCTTGTCGTTGTCGTACTGCCCGGCGTCGGTGTCGCTGATGCGCTGGGTGCCGTTGCCGCCGTTGAGCGGGATGCCGTAGATGCCGGGGGTGGAGACACCCTCGGCCGACAGCGTGTTGCCGCCGTAGCGCCCGTGGTTGGACTCGACGCGCCCGATGGCGGCCACGAGGGGCCACTCGATGTTGCACGAGGCGTCGGCCGAGTCGATGACCTGGGCGGCCCGCTGGTAGGCCGACAGGGCAGCGCTGGGGATGCCGTTGGTGGAGGCGCTCTTGACGACCGAGTCCTCGCTGCCCTTCGGCACACCGGGGGCCACCTCGCCGGGGGCCGAGATGTTCGCGGGCTGGTCGACGGCCTCGCTGGGCACCGAGCTGCCGTCCGGCAGCGACGCCGCGGTCTCTTCCTCAGCGCTGTCCGAGGCGGTCGCGCTGGAGACGGCCAGGCTGGCCGTCCAGGCTCCGGAGAGCAGCGCGAGCGGGACGAGTGCCGTCGCCTTCTGCCACGTGGTCATGCGTTTGCTCATGATGATGTGTCTCCCTGTTGGCCCGGCGGCCAGGTCGGTGTTGCCGGGTCACTTCCCTCGTGCACTACAACTACCCAGACCGCGCGAGGTTACGCCCCAGTAGCAGACCTCTTCAAACGATCGTAAATCGGACGCGCCGTGCGCATCGGGAAAGATCCGGACGCGGTCCGACCCGGTCCGGGACGCGGTCCGATCCGGTCCGGGGCGGTCCTCGATTCGGCCTCGCTGGTCCCGTCGGGGAAGATGGCGGGTGTGAACCTGCCACCCCCGACCACCCCCGCGTCGGCACCGGCCTCGGAGGCCCTGTTCGCGCGCGCACGCACCGTCATCCCGGGCGGGGTGAACTCCCCGGTGCGTGCCTTCCAGGCCGTCGGCGGCACCCCGCGCTTCGTCGCGTCCGCCCGGGGTCCGCACCTCTACGACGCGGACGGCCGCGAGTACGTCGACCTGCTGTGCTCGTGGGGGCCGATGCTGCTCGGGCACGCCCACCCGGAGGTCGTGGCCGCGGTCAGCGAGGCCGTCGCCCGCGGCACGTCGTACGGCACGCCGACCGAGGCCGAGGTGCTGCTGGCCGAGGAGATCGTGGCCCGTACCCCGGTGGACCGGCTCCGGCTGGTCTCGTCGGGCACCGAGGCCACCATGTCGGCCATCCGGCTGGCCCGCGGCTTCACCGGCCGCGACGTGGTGGTCAAGTTCGCCGGCTGCTACCACGGCCACGTCGACCCGCTGCTGGCCGCGGCGGGCAGCGGGCTGGCGACCTTCGCCATGCCGGGCACCCCGGGGGTCCCCGAGGCCGTCACCGCCCGCACCATCGTCCTGCCCTACAACGACGAGGCGGCCGTCACCGCCGCCTTCGCCGAGCACGGCCACGAGATCGCCTGCCTCATCACCGAGGCCACCCCCGGCAACATGGGCGTCGTCCCGCCCGCGCCCGGCTTCAACCGCTTCCTGTCGGAGACCTGCGCCGCGCACGGCGCGCTCTTCGTCAGCGACGAGGTCATGACCGGCTTCCGCATCACCTCCTCGGGCCGCTGGGGCCTCGACGGTGCGGTCGAGGGCTGGCGCCCCGACCTCATGACGTTCGGCAAGGTGATGGGCGGGGGCTTCCCGGCCGCGGCCTTCGGCGGCCGCGCCGACGTGATGGCCCACCTCGCCCCCGAGGGCAGCGTCTACCAGGCCGGCACGCTCTCGGGGAACCCCGTCGCCGCCACCGCCGGCCACACCACGCTGCGCCTGGCCACCGACGCCGTCTACGCGCACGTCGACCGGGCCGCGGAGACCGTCCGCGAGGCCGCGACCGCGGCGCTGACCGAGGCCGGTGTCCCGCACGTCGCCCAGCACGACCGCAACATGTTCAGCGTGTTCTTCAGCGACGACGACGCCGCCACCCCGGTCACCGACTTCGCCGGCGCCTCGCGCCAGCGGCTCGACCGGTACGCCGCCTTCTTCCACTCCATGCTCGACTCCGGCGTGCACCTGCCCCCCAGCGCCTTCGAGATCTGGTTCCTCTCCGCCGCGCACGACGACGCGGCACTGGACCGCATCGTCTCCGCGCTGCCCGCGGCCGCCCGCGCTGCCGCCGCCGTGCCGGACCCGGCCCCTGGGAGGACCGCATGACGACCGTCGTCCACCTCGTGCGCCACGGTGAGGTGCACAACCCCACCGGCATCCTCTACGGCCGCCGGCCGGGCTACCACCTCTCCGACCTCGGGCGCCGGATGGCCACCCGGGTCGCCGAGGTCATCAGCGACCGCGACATCACCGGCGTCTACGCCTCGCCGCTCGAGCGGGCCCAGGAGACGGCCCAGCCCCTGGCCGACGCGCTGGGGCTGGACCTGCGCACCGACGAGCGCGTCATCGAGTCCAGCAACGTCTTCGAGGGCCAGACCTTCGCCGGCGACCAGCGCCTGATCCAGCGCCCGCGCACCTGGCGCCACCTGTGGAACCCGCTGCGACCCTCGTGGGGCGAGCCCTACCAGCAGATCGTCGCGCGCATGACCGAGGCCGTGCACGACGTGCGCGACGCCCACGCCGGCCACGAGGCCGTGATCGTGTCCCACCAGCTGCCGATCTGGATCACCCGGCTGCACCTCGAGGGCAAGCGCTTCCTGCACGACCCGCGCAAGCGCAAGTGCACGCTGTGCAGCCTGACCTCGCTCACCTTCGAGGGCGACCGGCTCACCACGCTCACCTACTCCGAGCCGGCCGGCGACCTCATCCCGGTGCACGACCGCAACAAGACCTTCTCCTCCGGCGGCTCGCCGGAGTCCCCGGGGGGCCGCACCTGATGCGTCCGACGAGGTCGAGTGGGAGGCCGAGGTCCGAGGTCCGCGAGCCCGGGGTCGCGACCCGCGCACGGCGTACGGCGGGTGCTCGCGTCACGTCCGCCGCCGCCGCGGCACTGCTGGCGCTCACCGGGTGCACCGGTCCGTCGCTGTCGAGCAGCGGCGAGCAGGGCTTCGTCACCTCCGACGGCTCGGTCTCGGTGCTCGAGCCCTCCGAGCGCAAGCCGCCGCAGGGCGACGTGGCGGGCGAGACCGTCGACGGCGACCCGGTCGCGCTGGCCGACTTCGCCGGCGACGTCGTGGTGATGCCGGTCTGGGGTTCCTGGTGCGGCCCGTGCATCGCCGAGGCGCCCGTGCTGGCCGCCGCCGCGCGCGACCTGGCCGACGACGGGGTGTCCTTCCTGGGCATCAACAACCGCGACTACGACGCGGCCTCGGCGCGGCAGTTCACCGAGAACAACGACCTGCCCTACGACAGCATCTACGACCCCGAGGGCAACCTGCTGCTCAGCTTCCGCGGCACGCTGCCCCCGCTGTCGGTGCCGACCACGGTGGTCGTCGACGCCGAGGGACGGGTGGCCGCGCGCATCATCGGCGAGCTGAACACCTCCACGCTGTACGGCGTGATCGAGGACGTGGTGGGCAGACAGCTCCGGACCCCACAGAGGTCGACCGAGGCGCCGGAGGGGGAGGGCGCGTGAGCGTCGCCGACTGGTTCGTCGAGCAGGTGACCAGCGGCTCGATGGCACTGGCCGTCCCGGTGGCCGCGGCCGCGGGCACGGTGTCGTTCTTCTCGCCCTGCGTGGTGCCGCTGCTGCCCGGCTACGTCTCCTACGCCACCGGCCTGTCCGGGGCGGACCTCGAGACCGCCAAGCGGGGCCGCATGCTGGCCGGCACGCTGTTGTTCGTCGTCGGCTTCACCGCGTGGTTCGTGGTCGTCGGCGCCACCGCCGGGGCGCTCGGCGGCTGGCTCTACGAGTACCGCCGCACCATCACCACCGTGCTCGGCGTCGTCACCATCCTGGTCGGGCTGGTCTTCATGGGCGTGGTGCCCTGGCTGCAGCGTGACGTCCGGCTCCACCGCGTGCCGTCGGTCGGGCTGGCGGCCGCGCCGCTGCTCGGGCTGCTGTTCGCGATCGGCTGGACGCCCTGCATCGGCCCGACTCTGACGGCCGTGCAGTCGATGGCCATCACCGAGGCGACGGCCGGGCGCGGCGCGCTGCTCAGCGTGGCCTACTCGCTGGGGCTCGGCCTGCCCTTCATCCTGCTGGGTCTGAGCTACCGCCGCATGCTCGGCGCGACCCGGTGGATCCGCAAGCACCAGGCCTGGGTCACGCGCGCCGGCGGTCTCATGCTCGTGGCCGTCGGGCTGCTGCTCGTGACCGGCTGGTGGGACCTGTGGGTCGCGGAGATGCGTGGCTGGGTCGTCGGTTTCGAGGTGTCGGTCTGATGAGCACGCGCACCACCGACCGGGACCCGTCCATGCCGGAGCCACCCAACGAGTCGGGGCCGTCGGACGGGACGGACGCGACAGACGCGCGGAGGCTCGCGAGCGACGTACCGGGGTCGCCGCCGGCGCTGTCGCCGCGCGAGCTCGCGCGCTGGGCCTGGCGCCAGCTGACCTCCATGCGCACCGCGCTGCTGCTGCTCCTGCTGCTCGCGCTCGGCTCGATCCCCGGCTCGGTCATCCCGCAGTCGAACATCGCCGCCGTGCAGGTCGGGCAGTGGAAGGAGGACCACCCCACGCTCGCGCCGATCTACGAGCGGCTGGGGCTGTTCTCGGTCTACGACTCGGTGTGGTTCAGCGCGATCTACCTGCTGCTCATGGTGTCGCTCGTCGGGTGCATCGTGCCCCGGCTGGCGGTGCACTGGCGCGCGGTGCGGTCGACCCCGCCGAAGGCGCCGCGCAACCTGCACCGGCTGCCGGCGTACGCCCGCGAGGAGCTGGCGCCGGGGGCGGCGGCCGAGGAGACGCTGGACCGCGCGGAGGCCGCGCTGCGACGCCGGCGCCGCTACCGGGTGGTGCGCACCGGCGACTCGCTGTCGGCCGAGCGCGGCCACCTGCGCGAGCTCGGCAACCTGGTGTTCCACATCAGCGTCGTCGTGGTGCTGCTCGCCTTCGCCTACGGCCAGCTGTTCGGCTACAAGGGCGGCGCGATCGTGCTCGTGGGCAGCGGGTTCACCAACTCCACCCCGCAGTACGACGAGTTCGCCCCCGGCTCGCTCTACGACCCGGTGGACCTGGAGCCGCTGAGCTTCACCGTCGACGACTTCGACGTGCGCTTCCTCGAGGGCGGTCCGGCCAACGGGCAGCCGGAGTACTTCCGCGCCCCCATCACCTACCGCGAGGACCTCGACGCCGCACCCGAGAAGCACGTGCTCGAGGTCAACAAGCCGCTGGTGCTCGACGGGGTCAGCGTGTTCCTCGTCGGCCACGGCTACGCGCCCGACTTCACCGTCACCGACGGCAGCGGCGAGGTGGCCTGGGACGCCCCGGTGCCCTTCCTCCCGCAGGACGCGACCTTCGCCTCCTTTGGCGTGCTGAAGGTGCAGGGCGCCCGGCCCGAGCAGCTCGCCTTCGACGGGCTGTTCCTGCCGACCTACGGCTTCACCATGGAGCGCGGGCCGTTCTCGGTGTTCCCCGACGCCCGCCGCCCGGTCGTCACGATGACCGGCTACTACGGCGACCTCGGTCTCGGCGACGGCCAGCCGCAGTCCGTCTACGCCCTGGACACCGACGAGATGACCCAGTTCGAGAAGGGCGACGGCACACCGTTCCGCCTCGACATGGTGCCGGGGCAGACCGTGGACCTGCCCGAGGGGATGGGCACGGTGCGGTTCAACGGCTACGAGCGCTGGGTCAAGCTGCAGATCAGCCACACCCCCGGCAAGGGCGTCGCCCTCGGCGGGATCGTGCTCGGCCTCGTCGGCCTGATGGGGTCGCTGTTCGTGCGACGCCGCCGGGTCTGGGTGCGCGTGGTCGGCGGACCGGACGGGCGCACGTCGTACCTCGAGGTGGGCGGGCTCGACCGCAGCACCGTGGCCGAGGGCCTGGAGACCGAGGTGACCGGTCTCGCACGCACGGCCCTGGGGACCATGACCGGTGCGGGTGATACTGGACGAGGACCCGGCAGCCAGGCGAGCCGGACCCGCGACGACGAGGAGCAGCCGTGACGACCGAGGCCTTCGCCAGCTTCAGCGACACCGCCATCATGTTCGCCGGCATCGTCTACGTGCTGGCGCTCGCCGCCCACGTGGCGGAGTGGGTGGTCGCCCTGACGACGCCGGCGCGCTCCGGAGGCGCCGAGGGTGCGGCGGCCCAGCCGGTCGTCGTGGGCGCCGACGGCAGCCGGATCGACGGACCGGCGGCTGGCGCGGGGTCCGGGTCGCTCCCCGAGCGCCCGGCGGACGCGGGTGATGAGCGCCGCGAGCTGCGCATCGACACCGCCAGCCGGATCGGCGTGGCGCTGACCGTCGTGGCCGCGGTGCTGCACACCGCGGGGGTGGTGACGCGCAGCTTCGCCAGCGACCCGTGGCGGGTGCCGTGGGGCAACATGTACGAGTTCACCCTCACCGGGGCGCTCGGCGTGACCCTCATCTACCTGGTGCTGCTGCGCACGCTCAGGCTGCGCTGGATGGGGCTGTTCCTGACGCTCTTCCAGGTCGTCGTGCTCATGCTCGCCAACCTGACGCTCGAGCAGCAGGCCGGCCCGCTCGTGCCGGCGCTGCACTCCTACTGGCTGGTGATCCACGTCGGTGCCGCGATCCTCGCGACCGGTGCCTTCGCGGTCGGGGCGCTCACGTCGGTGATGTTCCTGGTGAAGCTCCGGATGGGGGAGCGGCGCGCGGCGCTGCTCGACCGGTTCCCCGACGCCGACACCCTCGACCGGATCTCCTACCGGCTGCACGCCGTGGGCTTCCCGCTGTGGACGTTCGCGGCGCTGATCGCCGGGCCGATCTGGGCGGAGTACGCCTGGGGCTCCTACTGGAACTGGGACCCCAAGGAGGTGTGGGCGTTCATCACGTGGGTGGTCTACGCCGCCTACCTCCACGCGCGGGCGACCGCCGGCTGGAAGGGCAAGGCCGCCGCGATCATCGCGCTCATCGGTTTTGCCACCCTGCTGTTCAACTTCGTCGGCATCAACTTCTTCTTCGGCGCCAGCAGCCTCCACTCCTACGCCGGCTCCTGACCCCCGCAACCTCCGCGAAGCGTCAGGCGTGTACGCGCGAAGCGTCGCTCGTGTACGCGCGAAACGTCGCTCGTGCACGCGCGAAACGTCGCTCGTGCACGCGCGAAACGTCAGGCGTGTACGCGCGAAGCGTCAGTCCTGGCCCGCTGCCGACGCCAGGACGGCGCCGCGGCGCCGGTCGGAGAGGACCGAGGCGACCGAGGCGAAGCTGAGCACCGCGGCGACCGAGCCGAACGACCCGATCGAGAGCACCGAGAGGGCCGAGCCGACGCTGCCGACCGACAGCACGGACCCGACGCTCCCCACGGACAGCACCGAGCCGTTCGACGCGATCGAGAGCACGGAGCCCTTCGAGCGCCAGGACAGGTAAGAGTCAGCCACGAGTGGCAGGCTACGCGGATGACCGACGACACCTTCCGAGGCCTGCACCACGTCCAGCTCGCTGTCCCGGCGGGCTCGGAAGACCGGTGCCGTGAGTTCTGGGGCGACGTCCTCGGTCTCACGGAGCTCGAGAAGCCGCCCGTGCTGGCGGCGCGCGGCGGCTGCTGGTTCCGCCGCGGCGGCCTGGAGGTCCACCTCGGGGTCGAGGAGGAGTTCGTGCCGGCCCGCAAGGCCCATCCCGGGATCCTGGTCAGCGACATCGACGCCCTCGCGGCCCGGCTGGGAGCGCACGGGGTCGACGTACGGTGGGACGACGACTTCCCGGGCATGCGCCGCTTCTACACCAGCGATCCCTTCGGGAACCGCCTGGAGATGCTCGAGCCACACTGACCGCTTGGCGGTCCCGACGGTGTCAGTGGGTGTCGGAGGGGCGTCAGTCGGTGTCCTCGCGGGCGCGCATCTCCTCGAAGCGCGTCGACATGCGGTCGGCCCGCTCGGTGACGCGCTGCGCGAAGCGCTCGCGCAGGTCGCGCAGCAGGTACGCCGAGAGGAACGTCGACAGCACAGCGGCGAGGATCAGGGGCCACAGCACCGGCAGGGGCCCGTTGCGGTCCACCAGCCACACCATGAGCAGGACCAGGGCGTAGGTGACGCCGAAGATGCCGAAGCGAGCCGCGGTGTAGAGGACGAACTCACGCATGCCACCAGCGTACGGCGGTCGCCCGACCGCTCCGTCGGCAGCACCGGGGGCCGTCGACGGGTTGCGTGCCCGCCTAGGCTGGAGGGGTGCTGAAGTTCCTGCTGGTCGTCGCGCTGTTCGCCGGTGTCGTGTACGCCGTCGCGTGGACCCTCGAGCGCCGGCGCACCCTCGGCAAGGGCAATGCCCTGCCCCGCCGCCGTCCTGCGGCGCCGCCGACGAAGCAGGTCGCCCCGGACGACGACGAGGACTTCCTGCGCTGGCTGGACCGCAAGCGGCACAAGGACAGCAAGGACAGCAAGGACGGCACCGACGGTCAGGGCCAGGAGCCCGCTGCCGACTGACGGGGCCGCCGGCTTCGGCGGTCAGGCGACGAGGAGGCCGACGAAGAGGCCGAGGCCGTAGAGCAGCTCGGTGACGCCGGTCAGCTGCAGGACCGGGACGAGCGCGCGCCCCACGGCCCCGCCGCGCACCACGGCGACGGCCCGCGTGCCCGGCACCAGGGCGAGGAGGGCCAGCAGCGCCCAGGGGCTCGTCAGGACGGCGACCCCGACGGCGGCGAGGACCGCGACGACCATCAGGGCGACGTACCAGAGCCGCGTGCGGGCGTCGCCCAGCACCACGGCCAGCGTGCGCTTGCCGACCTCGGTGTCGGTCGGGATGTCGCGCAGGTTGTTGGCCACGAGGATGGCGCACGCGATCGCACCGATCCCGACAGCGGCCAGCAGCGACGGCGCCAGCCAGTCGCCGAGCGGCACCGCGCCACCCGTGCCGACCCCGTCGGTCTGGACGTACGTCGTCCCGACCACCGCGACCAGCCCGAAGAACACGAACACCATGACCTCGCCGAGCCCGCGGTAGCCGTAGGGGCTCGAGCCGCCGGTGTAGAACCACGCTGCGAGGATGCAGACCGCACCGAGCGCCACCAGCCACCAGGCCGTCGTCGCGGCCACCACGAGCCCGGCGACCGCCGCGACCCCGAAGGCCGCGAACGCCGCCCGCTTCACCGCTCCCGGCGTCGCCACCCGCGACCCGACGAGCCGCAGCGGCCCGACCCGGTCCTCGTCGGTGCCGCGCACGCCGTCGGAGTAGTCGTTGGCGTAGTTCACGCCGATCTGCAGCGCGAGCGCGACCACCAGCGCCAGCGCGGCCTTCCACCACACCGCGCTGTCGACGTACGCCGCGACGCCGGTGCCGGCCAGGACGGGTGCCACGGCCGCGGGGAGGGTGCGGGGGCGGGCTCCTTCGAGCCACTGCGCAGGGGTTGCCACGACAGGGATCCTGCCAGTGCCCACCTCGACGTCCCCACGACGGCCCCGCCACCGACGAGGGCATAGCGTGGACCGTCGTGAGCCAGCGAGAGGACAGCGACCGGGAGCACGCCGCCGCCGGTCTGCACCCGGTCACGGGCACCGCCGCCGACATCCTGGCCCTGCTGCGTGCCTGGGACGCCGCGCCGGAGGAGCCGGAGCCGCTCGTGCTGCGCACCTCCGGCTCGACCGGGCGCCCCAAGTCGGTGGTGCTGTCCCGCGCGGCCCTGCGCGCCTCGGCGCACGCCACCCACGACCGGTTGGGCGGGGCGGGGCAGTGGGTGCTCAACCTCCCGCCGACGTACGTCGCTGGCCTGCAGGTGCTCTTCCGCTCGGTCGTCGCCGGCACCGACCCGGTCCTGCAGACCGGGTCCCTCGCCGAGACCGTCGCGGAGATGACCGGCCCGCGCCGCCACGTCTCCCTCGTTCCCACCCAGCTGCGCCGGCTGCTCGACGACCCGGCCGAGCTCGCGGCCCTGGCCCGCTTCGACGCCGTGCTGGTGGGCGGCGGTCCGCTGCGGCCGGAGGTCCGCGCCACCGCCGAGACGGCCGGCGTACGCGTGGTGCAGACCTACGGCATGGCCGAGACCTGCGGCGGCTGCGTCTACGACGGACACCCGCTCGACGGGGTCGAGGTCCGCACCGGCGGCGACGGGCAGGTGCTGCTGCGCGGCTCGGTCCTCTTCGACGGGTACGCCGACGACCCGGACCGCACCGCCACCGTGATGGACGACGGCTGGCTGCGCACCCAGGACCTCGGGCGTCTCGACGAGGACGGCCGTCTGTGGATCCTGGGCCGGGCCGACTCGGTGGTCATCAGCGGCGGCGTCAACGTGCCGGCCGAGGCCGTCGAGGCGATGATCGAGCAGCACCCGGAGGTGGAGGACGTGGTCGTGGTCGGCGTACCGGACGAGGAGTGGGGCGAGCGCGTCACCGCCGTCGTCGCCGCCCGCCGCCCCCTGGGGCTGGCCGAGCTGCGCGACCTCGTCGAGCCCCGCGCCTGGGCCCCCCGCGCCCTCGTGGCCACCGACGCGATGCCCCACCTGCCGAACGGCAAGGTCGACCGGCGGGCGGCGCGCGCGCTGGCCGACCAGCAGGTCCGCCCGTGAGCCAGGTCTTCGCGGTCCCGATGCGCACGCGCTTCCGCGGCATCGACGTCCGCGAGGGCATGCTGCTGCGCGGCGACGCCGGGTGGGGCGAGTTCAGCCCCTTCCTGGAGTACGACGAGCGCGTCGCCGAGCCCTGGCTCCGCGCCGCCCTCGAGGCCGCCGACGAGGGCTGGCCGACGCCCCTGCGCGACTCCGTCCCGGTCAACGTCACCGTGCCGGCCGTGGAGGCGGAGCGGGCCCGCGCGACGGTGCTCGCCGGCGGCTGCACGACCGCGAAGGTCAAGGTGGCCGAGCCCGGGCAGCACCTGGCCGACGACGAGGCGCGCGTCGAGGCGGTCCGCGACGCCCTCGGTCCCGGCGGCCGGATCCGCGTCGACGCCAACGGCGCCTGGAGCGTCGACGAGGCCGTGACCGCGATCCGGCGGCTCGACCGCGCCGCCGGCGGCCTGGAGTACGTCGAGCAGCCGTGCGCGAGCGTCGAGGACCTGGCCCGGGTGCGTCGACGGGTGGACGTGCCGATCGCGGCCGACGAGTCGATCCGTCGCGCCGAGGACCCCTACCGCGTGCGCGAGCTGGAGGCCGCCGACGTCGCGGTGCTGAAGGTGCAGCCGCTCGGGGGCGTGCGGGCGTGCCTGCGGATCGCCGAGGACATCGGGCTCCCGGTGGTGGTCAGCAGCGCGCTCGAGACCAGTGTCGGCATCGCCGCCGGGGTCGCGCTGGCCGCCGCCCTGCCCACCCTGGAGCACGCCTGCGGGCTGGCCACCGTGCAGCTGCTGACCGCCGACGTGGTGCACCGCCCGCTGCTGCCGGTGGACGGCGCGCTGCCCGTCGAGCGGCCCCAGGTCGACCCGGTGCGACTGGCCGCGGTCGCGCCCGCGCCCGACCGGGTCGCGCACTGGGAGGCGCGGCTGGCCGCGATCCGGCAGGATCGACGCTCGTGAGCCCCGACCCCGACCCCGACCGCGACTCTGCCCCGGTCAACGCGGCGACCGCCCAGGCGCGCACGCTGCTCGACGAGCTCGTGCGGGGCGGGGTCGCCCACGTGGTCGTCTGCCCGGGGTCGCGCTCGGCGGCGCTGGCCTTCGCGGCCCACGCCGCGGCGTCCCGCGACGACCTCACGCTGCACACCCGTCTCGACGAGCGCACCGCCGGCTTCCTCGCCCTCGGCCTGGCGCGCACCTCCCGGCGTCCGGTGGCGGTGGTCACCACGAGCGGCACGGCGACCGCCAACCTCCACCCGGCCGTCCTCGAGGCCTCCCACGCGGGTCTCCCGCTGGTCGTCCTCACCGCCGACCGGCCCGCCCACCTCCGCGGCACCGGCGCCAACCAGACCACCGACCAGGTCCACCTCTACGGCACCGCGACCCGGCTGTTCGCCGACGTGCCGGCCGGTGCCCCGGGTCATTCGGAGGACCAGCAGGTCGCCGGCTGGCGCTCGCTGGTGGCGCGCGCCCTGGCCGCCGCCTCCGGGCACGCCGGCCCGCCGCCGGGCCCGGTGCACCTCAACGTCCAGCTCGACGGTCCGATGACCCCCGACGCCCCGGACGGCTGGAGCAGCGACGCGCCGGGCCGTGCCCGCGATCTGCCGTGGACCCGGAGCACGCGACCGCGTGAGGCGCTGGTGCCCCGGCCCGCCGCCACGGCCCCGGCCGAGGAGGACCCCTGGGACGACGACGTGCCCACGGTCGTCGTCGCCGGGGACGACGCCGGCCCGCCGGCGCGCGTGCTGGCCGAGGAGCGCGGCTGGCCGTTGCTGGCCGAGCCCTCCAGCGGCTCCCGCACGGGCGCCAACGCGGTCCGCACCTACCGGCTGCTCCTCGGCGACGCCGACCTCGCCGGCCGGATCCGCCGTGTGGTCGTCGCCGGTCACCCCACGCTCTCGCGCCCGGTCACGCGGCTGCTGTCCCGCGACGACGTCGAGGTGGTGGCGCTGCGCGACCGGCTCGGCGGCTGGACCGACCCCGGCCACCGCGTCAGCCGGGTCCTCGACCAGGCCCCGCTGCGACCCGCCACCGCGCCCGGTGCCCCTCGCGCGGAGCGCCCGGCGCCGGGACCATGGCTGCGGGAGTGGCTCGACCGCGACGCCGACGTCGGCGCCCGGCTCGACGCGCTCCTCGACGCCACCGGCGACCTCACGCCCCAGCACGTCGCGGGCGAGGTCGCGGCTGCGCTCGTGCCCGGCGGGCTGCTGTTCGTCGGCGCCTCGAACCCGGTCCGCGACCTCGACCTGATGGTGCCGCGCTACGACGTCGGCGCCCGCCGCATGGTGGTGGCCAACCGTGGGCTGTCGGGCATCGACGGCATCGTGTCGAGCGCGATCGGTGCCGCCCTCGGCCGCCCCCGCAGCACCCGCTCGCTGGCGCTGGTGGGCGACGTCACCTTCCTGCACGACACCACCGGCCTGGTCCTCGGACCCGACGAGGCCCGTCCCGACCTGACGATCGTGGTCGTCAACGACGACGGCGGCAGCATCTTCGCCCTCCTCGAGCAGGGTGCGCCCGAGCACGCCGGCTCCTTCGAGCGCCTCTTCGCCACCCCCCACGGCGTCGACCTCGCGTCGCTGTGCGCCGCCACCGGGACGACGTACGTCCGGGCGGGGGACCGCGCCGAGCTGCGCGCCGCCCTGGCGCGCGAGCCGCAGGGGATCCTCGTCGTCGAGGCCGTGGTGCGCCGCGACACCCGGCGCGACCTCGACGCCGCGATCCGCGCGCTCGTCGGCTGAGGCGCGTCCGAGGGCCGTCACCGGTCGGGCGGGCCTTGTCCGGGCCTCCACAATGGGGCGGTGCACGTCGCCCTCCTGCTGGTCGCCCTCGTCGTCACGATCGTGACGGTCGCGGCGGTCGCCCGCCGCCTCGACTTCCCGGCCCCGCTCCTCATGGTCGCCGTGGGTGTGCTGGCGTCCTACCTCCCGGTCGTCCCGGAGATCCGGCTCACCCCCGAGATCGTGCTGGTCGGGCTGCTGCCGCCGCTGCTCTACAACGCCGCGCTGTCGACGAGCCTGGTCGACTTCAACACCTATCGACGCCCGATCCTGGGGCTGTCGGTGGGGCTCATCATCTTCACGACGTTCGGCGTCGGCCTGCTGCTGCACACGATCGTGCCGGACCTCAGCTGGGGCGCGGCCTTCGCCATCGGCGCCGTGGTCGCGCCGCCCGACGCCGTCGCCGCCACCGCGGTCGGTCGCCGCATCGGCATGCCACGCCCGGTCGTCACCGTGCTCGAGGGGGAGTCGCTGCTCAACGACGCCACCGCCCTGGTGGCGCTGAACACCGCGATCGTCGCCGCCACCGCGACCATCTCGGTGGTCGAGGTCGGCCTGGACTTCCTCCTCGCCGCGGTCGGCGGCGTCGCCTGCGGCCTGCTCGTCTTCGTCGTGGTCGCCCAGGTGCGCCGCCACGTCACCGAGCCCACCCTGGACACCTCGGTGTCGATCGTGACGCCGTTCATCGCCTACGTCGTCGCGGAGGAGATCCACGCCTCCGGCGTGCTGGCGGTCGTCGTGGCCGGGCTCGCGCTGGGCCACAAGGCGCCGCTGCTGCAGACCCCGTCGTCGCGGATCGCCGAGCGGCTGAACTGGCGCACCTTCGCCTTCCTGCTCGAGAACGCCGTCTTCCTGCTGATCGGCCTGCAGACCAGCTGGATCGTCGGCGAGGTCTCCGAGAGCCCGCTGAGCACCGCCACGATCGTGGGCGCCTGCGTCGCGACCCTGGTGGCCGTCATCGTGCTGCGCTACCTGTGGCTGCTGCCGGCGCGGTTCGTGCTGCTCAAGCCGGACCCCAGCGGACGCAAGCCGCCGCCGGCGTACACCGTCATCGTGGGCTGGGCCGGGATGCGCGGCGTGGTCACGCTCGCCGCGGCTTTCGCGATCCCCGAGGAGGTGCCGGGCCGGGAGGTGCTGCTGCTCATCGCGCTGTTCGTCACCGGCGCCACCCTGCTCATCCACGGCCTGACGCTGCCGTGGCTCGTCCGGGCGCTGAAGGTGCGCCCGCCCGACCCGCGCGAGGACGCGCTGGCGCGTGCGGAGCTGCTGCAGGCCGCCAGCCGGGCCGGGCTGGACCGCCTCGAGGAGGTGGAGGACGACGGCGACCTGCACGAGGGCGTGCGCCAGGTCCTGCACTCGCGCATCGAGCAGCGCGAGTTCGCCGCGTGGGAGCGCCTGGGCGCCGAGCAGAACGAGGGCGAGACCCCCAGCGAGCGCTACGCGCGTCTCCGCGGCGACATGCTCGCCGCCGAGCGGGCCCGCGTCCTGGAGCTGCGGAGCACCGGACGCATCCCGCACGAGGTCGTCGAGGACGTGCTGTCGTCGCTCGACATCGAGGAGTCGATGATCGACTACGGGGTACAACGGCACCGGGAGTTCGTCCGGAAGCAGGAGAGGAGCGACGTCGTGAGCCGAGCCGTGGACGCGTGCGACCACCTGACCGAGGCGCCCGACCGGGAGGCCCCGGAGGAGCGTGCGTGCGAGGACTGCGTGCGCGAGGGCAGCAGCTGGGTGCACCTGCGGATGTGCCTGGACTGCGGCCATGTCGCGTGCTGCGACTCCTCCCCGCGCCGCCACGCCGCGGCGCACTTCCACGCGGAGGACCACCCGGTCATCCGCTCCGTCGAGCCCGGAGAGGCGTGGCGCTGGTGCTACGCCGACGAGGTGGTGGGATGACCATGCGGATCACCAAGTTCAGCCATTCGTGCGTGCGCCTGTCGAGCGGCGAGGGGCCTGGTCGCGACGTCGTCGTCGACCCCGGCGCGTGGTCCGAGCGCGAGTCGCTCGACGGCGCCGCGGCCGTGCTGATCACCCACGAGCACCCCGACCACTGGACCATCGAGCACCTGCAGGCCAGCGACGCCCCGATCTGGACGATCGAGGCCGTCGCGCGCCAGATCCGCGAGGCCGACGCCGGCGTCGGCGAGCGCGTCACCGTGGTCACCCCGGGCGAGCAGCTCGAGATCGCCGGGTACGACGTGCGCGTCGTGGGGGAGAAGCACGCCGTGATCCACCCCGAGGCGCCGGAGTTCGCCAACAGCGGCTTCGTGCTGAGCGCCGACGGCACGTCGGTCTACCACCCCGGCGACTCCTTCGAGCTGCCCGGACAGGACGTCGACGTCTTCCTCGGGCCCGCCTGCGCCCCCTGGGCGCGGATGTCGGAGCTCGTCGAGCTGGCCCGTGCCGTGGGGGCGCCCCGCACCCTCGGCATCCACGACGAGGTCTACTCCGCCAAGGGCCTCGGCATCGTCGACCGCTTCATGAACGACTTCCTCGGCAAGCAGGACGGCTCCTGGTCCCGCCTCGCCCCCGGCACCGACCTCTGACCGGCACATCCTCGTGGCCGTGGCCGCGCTGGTGGGCGTGGTCGGCGTGCCGATCGGCGCGCTCATGGTCTACGAGAAGAAGACCAGGAGGAAGCGCCGGAGGGGCGGCAGCGTGAGCTCCGCCGACTCGTTCAACGACATCATCAACGGCATGGACTGACGCCCAGGGCGCCGGCCGGCCCGGGCTCACCCCCTTGCGCGCAGGTCACGCCCGGTGCGCGTCCTCCTCGTCTGCGGGGGCTCCGGGCGGAGCAGCCGGCGGAGGTGGCGACCGAGCGGGATCCCGGCGACGGCCATCGCGAGGACCGCGAGGCGTGAGGGATCCGGGCGGTCGACGTGTCGGAACCCCTCGATCTCCCACGTGCAGGTGGTCCCGGGTGGGAACCAGCTGCGCTCGGCGGTGCCCCAGAACGACGACGCCGTCTCGAAGTCGCACATCAGTGAGCTGTCCTCGGCGAACAGCAGCCACAGCGCCACGAGGAGCAGGGAGACCGCACCCAGCACGTACGACGAGCCCACGAGCCAGCGACCCGGGTACCCGGCAGGACGACTCATCCCCGAACCGTAGGTGACGAGCCGAGCCGGGCCGGCGGCTACTGCTCGAGGGCGTCGCGCACGGGGACGAACTTGGCCTGCGCCTCGGCCAGCTCGGCCTCGGGGTCGGAGTCGGCGACGATGCCGCAGCCGGCGAAGAGGCGGACCCGCGGGCCCTCCAGCAGGCCCGAGCGCAGGGCGAGGCCCCACTCGCCGTCGCCGGTGGCGTCGATCCAGCCCACCGGCCCGGCGTACCGGCCCCGGTCCATGCCCTCGATCTCGTCGATGAGCGCGATCGCGGCCTCCGTCGGGGTGCCGCCGACCGCGGCGGAGGGGTGCAGCGAGGCGGCCAGCTCCAGGGAGGTGGCGTCGTCGTCGCTGACCCCGGCCACGTCGGTGGCCAGGTGCATCACGTTGGGCAGGTGCAGCACGAAGGGCGCCTCGGGCACGTTCATCGACGTGCAGTGGCGCCCGAGCGACTCGGCGACCGAGCGCACGGCGTACTCGTGCTCCTCGAGGTCCTTCGACGACCGCGCCAAGGTGGCCGCCAGCTGCAGGTCGTGGGCGTCGTCGCCGGTGCGGCGGATGGTGCCCGCCAGCACGCGGGAGGTGACCAGGCCGCGCTCGCGGCGCACCAGCAGCTCCGGAGTGGCGCCGAACAGGCCGTCGACGTGGAAGGTCCAGCAGGTGCGGTACTGCGTCGAGAGCCGCTGCAGCGGCCACCGTACGTCGATCGCGTCCTCGGCCTCGGCGACCAGGTCACGGGCCAGCACGACCTTCTCCAGGTCGCCGTCCTCGATGCGGCGCACCGCCTCGGCCACCACCTCGGCCCAGGTCGTGCCGCCCAGCGTGCCGTCGGTGTAGGCCAGCGAGCGGGGCGGCTCGGGAGCGACGGCGGGGCGGAGCTCGGGGGCGGAGCTGATCGACCCGACGGCGACGTGGGTGAGCCAGCTGACGCCGTCGCGTCGGCCGATCACGACCTCGGGGACGCGCAGCACGCTGTCGCCCGGGGCGTCGGAGAAGGCGAACGAGCCGAAGCCGACGAGCCCGGTCCCGGGCAGCGACACCTCGTCGCGGACCACGGCTCCGCGGGCCTGCTCGCGCCACCAGCGCTGGGCGGCGGCGAACCGGTCGGCGCCCGACGTACGCACCTCGGCGGCGACGCCCCAGCCGACGAGCCCGTCGCCGCGGCGCACCCACGCGACGGAGTCGGGCGTGCTCCCGTCGGTGCCTGCGGGCGCGGGGAGCAGGTCGAGCAGCTCGCCGGGATCGTCCAGGCGGACGGTGCGCACCAGCAGCGGCAGGGCGTCGCGGGGCGATCCGGCGGGACTGGTCGTCACGATCCATGAGCCTACGGCCCGCCCTGAAGCGGCCGGAGCGGGGTCGCCCACACGCGGCCGCGCGCGGTCGCGCGCGAGGGGGCGCGCCGGTCCGGGAGCGTGGCCGGGCGCCTAGAGTGATCGCGTGACTCGAGCCCAGCTGGACAAGGACCCCGCCGAGGTCGCCGCGATGTTCGACGGCGTCGCCCAGCGCTACGACCTGACCAACGACGTGCTGTCGCTGGGCCAGGACCGGGCCTGGCGCACGGCGGTGCTGCGCGCGGTCGCGCCGCTGCCGGGGGAGCGGGTGCTCGACCTCGCGGCCGGCACCGGCACCTCGAGCGTGCCCTTCGCCCAGGCCGGTGCGGTGGTCGTGCCCTGCGACTTCTCCCAGGGCATGCTCGCGGTCGGCAAGAAGGCGCGACCGGGCCTGCCCTTCGTGGCCGGCGACGGCACGCGGCTGCCCTTCGCCGACGCCTCGTTCGACGCGGTGACGATCTCGTTCGGCCTGCGCAACATCGTCGACAGCGACGCCGGGCTGGCCGAGATGCGGCGCGTGACGCGACCGGGCGGGCGGCTCGTGGTGTGCGAGTTCAGCTCCCCGACGTGGAAGCCCTTCCGGACGGTCTACCTGGAGTACCTCATGAAGGCCCTGCCGCGGGTCTCGCGTGCGGTGGCCACCAACGCCGACGCCTACGTCTACCTGGCCGAGTCGATCCGGGCCTGGCCCGACCAGGCCGGCCTCGCCGACCGCGTGCTGGCGGCCGGCTGGCGCGACGTGGAGTGGCAGAACCTGTCGGGCGGCATCGTCGCCCTCCACCGCGCCCGCGCCTGACGGCTGGATCCGCCGGTTTCCCACGGTATGCAGCGAAACTGGCACTCCCCATGGTCCGCTCGCCATGGGGAGTGCATGTTTGTCGACATACCGTGGGAAACCAGCAGCCCCCGGCCCGGGGTGCGCGGTGTGACCCGGGCCTCTAGACTGTCCTCCTGGCGGCTCGTGAATCCATTCACAAGGTCACGAGCCCGGGCCGCACGGCCCCCCTCAACGGCGAAGGCAGGCAGCGCATGACCCGGACCACCGCGGACGAGCGGATGGCTGACGTCATCGTCGTCGGTGCCGGTCCCGCGGGTGCGAGCACCGCCTACCACCTGGCCCAAGCCGGGGTCGACGTGCTGCTGCTGGAGAAGTCGTCCTTCCCCCGCGACAAGATCTGCGGCGACGGCCTCACCCCGCGCGCGGTCAAGCAGCTCATCTCGATGGGCTTCGACCTCGACGAGCCGGGCTGGCAGAAGAACAAGGGGCTGCGGATCGTCGGCGCCGGTCACCGCCTCGAGCTGCCGTGGCCCGAGCTGGCCAGCTTCCCGCCGTACGGCGCGGTCCGCACCCGCACGGACCTCGACGAGATCCTGGCCCGGCACGCGCAGAAGGCCGGCGCCCGCCTGACCGAGCGCACCAACGTCACCGGCCCCGTCCTCGACGAGCGCACCGGGCGCGTCGTCGGCGTCACCGCGAAGCCGGTCGACGACCGCGGCCGCAAGGTCGGCGACGAGGTCACCTACCGCGCCCCCGTCGTCGTCGCCTGCGACGGCGTCTCGGCCCGCATGGCGATCGCGATGGGCATCGAGCGCCGCGAGAACCGCCCGATGGGCGTCGCGGTCCGCGCCTACTACGAGACCCCGCGCCACGACGACCCGTGGATGGAGTCCTGGCTCGAGCTGTGGGACGGCCCGCCCGGGCAGAGCAACCTGCTGCCGGGCTACGGATGGATCTTCGGCGTCGGCGACGGTACGGCGAACGTGGGGCTCGGCATCCTCAACAGCTCCAAGGCGTTCCAGCAGGTCGACTACAAGCAGATCCTGCACACCTGGCTGGCCACCACGCCCGAGGAGTGGGGCTTCCGTGACGAGAACCGGGTCGGCCGCATCGGCTCGGCCGCGCTGCCGATGGGCTTCAACCGCAAGCCGCACTACAGCCGCGGCATGCTGCTGGTCGGCGACTCCGGCGGCATGACCAACCCCTTCAACGGCGAGGGCATCGACTACGCCCTCGAGGCCGGCGAGACCGCGGCCTCGGTGATCCTGCAGGCGCTGGCCCGCCCCGAGGGCCCGGCCCGCGAGCGCGTGCTCGAGGGCTACGCCGCCGCGATGGACGCCGCCTACGGGGGCTACTTCACCCTGGGCCGGGTCTTCGCGAAGATGATCGGCAACCCGACCTTCATGAAGCAGGCGACGAAGTACGGTCTGCCGAGGGAGGGCCTCATGCGCTTCCTGCTCAAGCTCATGGCCAACCTGACCGACCCGCGCGACGGCGACGTCTCGGACCGCATCATCAACGGGCTCAGCAAGATCGCGCCCGACGCGTGACCCGCCCGACCCAGCACGCGCACGGACCCAGAACGCGCACGACCGCACCACCCGCTCGACACCTGCAGCAGCTCACGACCTGAAGGGAGGTCCGGACAGATGGAGCTCTACGCCCCCGTGGTCGCGCTCGCCGCGCTCGCCGCGGGATTCGCGATCTTCTCGGTCGCCATCAGCGTCCTGACCGGACCGCGCCGCTACAACCGCGCCAAGCTGGACTCCTACGAGTGCGGGATCGAGCCGACCCCGCAGCCCGTGGGCGGCGGCCGGGTGCCGGTGAAGTACTACATCGTGGCGATGCTCTTCATCGTCTTCGACATCGAGATCGTCTTCCTCTACCCGTGGGCCGTGCACTTCGACGCGCTCGGCTGGTTCGGGCTCGTGGAGATGGTCATCTTCCTCGCCACCGTGTTCGTGGCGTACGCCTACGTCTGGCGACGTGGCGGATTGGAGTGGGACTGATGGGTATCG
Source organism: Nocardioides sp. HDW12B (assembly GCF_011299595.1). Lineage (NCBI taxonomy): Bacteria > Bacillati > Actinomycetota > Actinomycetes > Propionibacteriales > Nocardioidaceae > Nocardioides > Nocardioides sp. HDW12B. Next base: position 268,126 of record NZ_CP049867.1, read on the forward strand.
AGGAGAAGCTCCCGTCCGGGGTGCTGCTGACGACCGTCGAGGGCGTCGCCGGCTACTTCCGCAAGGCGTCGTTCTGGCCGGCCACCTTCGGCCTGGCCTGCTGCGCCATCGAGATGATGACGTCCGGCGGCCCGCGCTACGACCTCGCGCGCTACGGCATGGAGGTCTTCCGGGCCTCGCCGCGCCAGGCCGACCTGATGATCGTGGCCGGTCGGGTGAGCCAGAAGATGGCGCCCGTCCTGCGCCAGATCTACGACCAGATGGCCGAGCCGAAGTGGGTGCTCGCCATGGGCGTCTGCGCCAGCAGCGGCGGCATGTTCAACAACTACGCGATCGTCCAGGGCGTCGACCACGTCGTGCCCGTCGACATGTACCTCCCCGGCTGCCCCCCGCGCCCGGAGATGCTCATCGACGCGATCCTCAAGCTCCACGACCAGGTCCAGGCCGGCAAGATGGGCGCCCACCGCGAGAAGCAGGTCCTCGAGCTCGAGACCACCGCCCTCAACGCGCTGCCCACCTCGGAGCAGAAGGGACTGCTCCGGTGAGCGATCGGGACAGCCAGGCCGACACCTCGGGCGCCAGCACCAGCGGCCTCGCCCAGACCGGCGACCACGCCCACGACGTCGTCCGCACCCGCGAGGGCATGTTCGGCGTCCAGGGCAGCGGGGACACCTCCGGGTACGGCGGCCTCACCCAGGCCGTCGTCATGCCCGGCGGCACGCCGGCGCCGTACGGCGGCTGGTTCGACGACGTGGCGCGCGACCTGGTGCAGGGACTGTCCCAGCAGGGCATCGACGACGCGCTCGAGAAGGTCGTCGTCCACCGCGGCGAGATCACCTTCTTCATCCGCCGGGCCCGCCTGCTCGAGACCGCCCAGCTGCTCCGCGACGCCGAGACGCTGCGCTTCGAGATGTGCCTGGGCGTCAGCGGCGTGCACTTCCCCGACGAGCCCGGCCGCGAGCTGCACGCGGTCTACCCGCTGCTCTCGATGACCCACAACCGACGCATCCGGCTGGAGGTGGTGTGCCCCGACGCCGAGCCGCACATCCCCTCCGTGGTGCCGGTGTACCCGACCAACGACTGGCACGAGCGGGAGACCTACGACTTCTTCGGCATCGTCTTCGACGGCCACCCCGCCCTGACCCGGATCCAGATGCCCGACGACTGGCCCGGACACCCGCAGCGCAAGGACTATCCGCTGGGTGGCATCCCGGTGGAGTACAAGGGCGCGACGATCCCGCCGCCCGACACCCGGAGGTCGTACAACTGATGGTTTCGACAAGCTCAACCCAGGGGCGCGACGCGCAGGACCCCTACGGCGCCTCCGAGGCCGCCGGCTCGCAGACCAGCCAGGGCCGCGTCTTCACCGTCACCGGTCAGGACTGGGACTCCGTCGTGGCCGGCGTCGCCGACGAGGGCGACGACCGGGTCGTGGTCAACATGGGTCCTCAGCACCCGTCCACCCACGGCGTGCTGCGGCTCATCCTCGAGCTGGAGGGCGAGACGGTCACCGAGGCCCGCGCGGGCATCGGCTACCTCCACACCGGCATCGAGAAGAACATGGAGTTCCGCTCCTGGACGCAGGGCGTCACGTTCTGCACCCGGATGGACTACCTCGCCCCGTTCCACAACGAGCTGACCTACTGCCTCGGCGTGGAGCGGCTGCTGGGCATCGAGGACGAGATCCCCGAGGCCGCCACCGTGATGCGGGTGCTGCTCTCCGAGCTCAACCGGATCTCCTCCCACCTGGTCTGCATCGCCACCGGCGGCATGGAGATCGGCGCGCTGACGGTCATGACCATCGGCTTCCGCGAGCGCGAGCTGGTCCTCGACCTGTTCGAGACCATCACCGGCCTGCGCATGAACCACGCCTTCATCCGCCCCGGCGGCGTCGCGCAGTCCCTGCCCGACGGTGCGCTCGACCAGGTCACGGACTTCGTCAAGCTCATGAAGAAGCGGCTGCCGGAGTACGCCGCGCTCTGCAACGCCAACCCGATCTTCAAGGGCCGCCTCGTCGACGTCGGTCACCTCGACCTCGCCGGCTGCCTGGCCCTGGGCATCACCGGCCCGGCGCTGCGCTCGACCGGCTACGCCTGGGACCTGCGCAAGACCCAGCCCTACTGCGGCTACGAGGACTACGAGTTCGACGTCATCACCCGCGACAGCGCCGACGCCTACGGCCGGTTCCGGATCCGGCTCGACGAGATGTGGGAGTCGCTGCGCATCGTCGAGCAGGCCGTCGCCCGTCTCGAGGGCCTCAAGGGCGCCCCGATCATGGTCGGCGACAAGAAGATCGCGTGGCCCTCGCAGCTGAGCGTCGGCACCGACGGCATGGGCAACAGCCTCGACCACATCAAGCACATCATGGGCGAGTCCATGGAGGCCCTGATCCACCACTTCAAGCTGGTCACCGAGGGCTTCCGCGTCCCGGCGGGCCAGGCCTACGTGCCCGTGGAGTCCCCGCGCGGCGAGCTCGGCGCCCACGTCGTCTCCGACGGCGGCACCCGGCCCTACCGCGTGCACTTCCGCGACCCGTCCTTCACCAACCTGCAGGCGACCTCGGTGATGAGCGAGGGCGGCATGGTCGCCGACGTCATCGTCGCGATCGCCTCGATCGACCCCGTCATGGGAGGCGTGGACCGATGAGCACCACCGAGGGCACCACGGGCCTCACCGAGACGACGTACGCCGAGCTGCGGGAGATCGCGGCGCGCTACCCCCAGGCGCGCTCGGGGCTGCTGCCGATGCTGCACCTGGTGCAGGCGGCCGAGGGCTGCGTGACCTCCGAGGGCATCGAGGTCTGCGCGGAGATCCTGGGGATCACCGCGGCCGAGGTGGCCGGGGTGGCGACGTTCTACACGATGTACAAGCGCCGCCCGGTCGGCGACTACCACGTCGGGGTCTGCACCAACACGCTCTGCGCGGTGATGGGCGGCGACCTCATCTTCGAGCGGCTCAAGGAGCACCTCGACGTCGGCAACGACGAGACGACCACCCACGAGGAGGGTCGTCGCGACATCACCCTCGAGCACATCGAGTGCAACGCCGCGTGCGACTACGCCCCGGTGATGACGGTCAACTGGGAGTTCATGGACAACATGACCCCCGAGTCGGCGACCCGCCTGGTCGACGACCTGCGCGACGGCACCGAGGTGCGCTCGACCCGCGGGCCCCGCATCTGCACGTGGCGCGAGGCGGAGCGGGTCATCGCCGGCTTCGAGGACGGCCGTGTCGACGAGGGCCCCGCCGCCGGCGGGCCGTCGCTGCTCGGTCTGCAGATCGCCCGCGAGCGCGGCTGGACCGCGCCCGCCTCCGGCGACACCGGCTCGAACGGCTCGACTGGCTCGACTGGCTCGACTGATGGAGGCACGCAGTGACCGACCTGCTGACCCCGGTCCTCTCCGACACGTGGGACCACGAGCGCTCCTGGACCCGCGAGGTCTACGAGGCCAACGGTGGCTACCGCGCGCTGCGCAAGGCGCTCGCGATGGACCCCGACGACATCATCACCGCGGTGAAGGACTCCGGCCTGCGCGGTCGCGGCGGCGCCGGCTTCCCCACGGGCATGAAGTGGGGCTTCATCCCGCAGGACAACCCGAACCCGAAGTACCTCGTGGTCAACGCCGACGAGTCGGAGCCGGGCACCTGCAAGGACACGCCCCTGATGATGGCCGACCCGCACGTGCTGGTGGAGGGCGTGATCATCTCCTCCTACGCCATCCGTGCGAACACCGCCTTCATCTACGTGCGCGGCGAGATCCTCCACGTCATCCGCCGTCTGCGCGCCGCCGTCGCGGAGGCGTACGCCGCCGGCCACCTCGGCACGGACATCCACGGCTCGGGCTACGACCTCGACCTCGTCGTCCACGCCGGCGCCGGGGCCTACATCTGCGGCGAGGAGACGGCCCTGCTGGACTCCCTCGAGGGCCGGCGCGGCCAACCCCGCCTGCGTCCGCCGTTCCCGGCCGTGGCCGGTCTCTACGCCAGCCCGACGGTCATCAACAACGTCGAGTCGATCGCGTCAGTTCCGAGCATCGTCGACCGCGGCGCGGCGTGGTTCTCGTCGATGGGCACCGAGCGCAGCAAGGGCATGACGCTCTACTCGCTGTCGGGCCACGTGAAGAACCCGGGCCAGTTCGAGGCGCCGCTGGGCATCACGCTCCGTGAGCTGCTCGACCTCTCGGGCGGCGTCCGCGAGGGGCACGAGCTGAAGTTCTGGACCCCGGGCGGGTCCTCCACGCCGCTGCTGACTGCCGAGCACCTCGACGTCCCGCTCGACTACGAGGGCGTCGGCCAGGCGGGCTCGATGCTGGGCACGAAGGCGCTGCAGGTCTTCGACGAGACCACCTGCGTGGTCCGCGCCGTGCTGCGGTGGACCGAGTTCTACAAGCACGAGTCCTGCGGCAAGTGCACCCCGTGCCGCGAGGGCACGTGGTGGCTGGTGCAGGTGCTGGCGCGGCTGGAGAAGGGCCAGGGCACCGAGGCCGACCTCGACCAGCTCCTCGACCAGTGCGACAACATCCTCGGGCGCTCGTTCTGCGCCCTCGGTGACGGTGCGACGAGCCCCATCACGTCCTCGATCGAGTACTTCCGCGACGAGTACCTCGCCCACCTGACCCACGGCGGGTGCCCGTTCGACCCGATGAAGTCCACGCTGTTCGCAGCCGAGACGGCAGGAGCGTCCGCATGACCAGCGGGGTTTCGACAGGCTCAACCGCCGGTGGCGGACAGGTCGAGAAGGCCGACCTCGTCACCCTCACCATCGACGGCATCGAGGTCAGCGTGCCCAAGGGCACGCTGCTGATCCGGGCCGCCGAGCAGATCGGCGTGCAGATCCCGCGCTTCTGCGACCACCCGCTGCTGGCGCCGGTCGGCGCCTGCCGCCAGTGCCTGGTCGAGGTCGCGATGCCCGACCGCGAGGGCGAGCTCAAGACGATGATGGGCCCGCCCGGGCGCGTGAAGCCGCAGGCCTCCTGCACCATGGCCGTCGCCGAGGGGATGCAGGTCAAGACCCAGCTCACCTCGGCGATCGCCGACAAGTCCCAGCAGGGCGTCATGGAGGCGCTGCTGATCAACCACCCGCTCGACTGCCCGGTCTGCGACAAGGGCGGCGAGTGCCCCCTGCAGAACCAGGCCATGAGCAACGGCCGCGGCGAGACCCGCTTCAGCAAGGGCGAGGTCAAGCGCACCTTCCCCAAGCCGATCAACATCTCCGCCCAGGTGCTGCTGGACCGCGAGCGCTGCGTGCTGTGCGCGCGTTGCACCCGCTTCTCCGAGCAGATCGCCGGTGACCCCTTCATCGCGCTGATCGAGCGCGGTGCGCTGCAGCAGGTCGGCATCTACGAGAACGAGCCCTACCACTCGAACTTCTCGGGCAACGTCATCCAGATCTGCCCGGTGGGTGCGCTGACCTCGGCGTCGTACCGCTTCCGCGCACGGCCCTTCGACCTGATCTCCACCCCCTCGGTGGCCGAGCACGACTCCTGCGGCGCGGCGATCCGCGTCGACCACCGTCGCGGCAAGGTCGTGCGCCGCCTCGCCGGCAACGACCCCGAGGTCAACGAGGAGTGGATCAACGACAAGGACCGCTTCGCCTTCCGCTACGCCACCGCCGCGGACCGGCTGACCCACCCGCAGGTCCGCGACGAGACGACCGGCGAGCTCCGGGTCGCCTCGTGGCCCGAGGCCTTCGCCGTCGCTGCCCGCGGGCTCGCCGCGGCCTCTGCGGTCGGGGTCCTCACCGGCGGCCGCCTCACCCGTGAGGACGCCTACGCCTACGCAAAGTTCGCCCGCGTCTCTCTCGGCACCAACGACATCGACTTCCGCAGCCGCCCGCACACCGCGGAGGAGGCCGGCTTCCTCGCCTCGCGCGTGGCCGGCACCCCGACCACCGTGACGTACGGCGCCCTCGAGAAGGCGACCGCCGTGGTCCTGCTCGGGCTGGAGCCCGAGGAGGAGGCCGGTGCCCTCTTCCTGCGGCTGCGCAAGGCGTCGCGCTCGAGCAGCGGCGGCAAGGCTCCCCGCGTCTTCGCCGTGGCGCCCTTCACCAGCAGCGGCCTGCGCAAGCTCAAGGCGAGCGTCGTCCGCACCGCCCCCGGCGCCGAGGTCGCCGCGATCGAGCAGCTCGCCCACGACGGCGACCTCGCCCTCGACGGCGGTGGGGTCATCCTCGTCGGCGAGCGGCTCGCCCAGACCCCGGGCGCGCTGCACGCGGCCTCTGTGCTGGCCACCCAGACCGGCGCCCGCCTGGCGTGGGTCCCGGCCCGCGCCGGTGACCGCGGCGCGCTGGACGCCGGCTGCCTGCCGGGCCTCCTGCCCGGCGGCCGTCCCGTCTCCGACGCCGCGGCGCGGGTCGACGTCTCCACCGTGTGGGGCGTGCCGGTGCCCACCGGCGAGGGTCGTGACGGCGACGCGATCCTGGCCGCCGCCCGCGCCGGCGAGATCGACGCCCTGGTCGTGGGCGGGGTGGGTCTCGACGACCTCGCCGACCCGGCCGGTGCCGAGGCCGCCCTCGACGCGGCCGGCTTCGTGGTCAGCCTCGAGCTGCGCGAGAGCGCCGTCACCTCGCGCGCCGACGTCGTGCTGCCGGTGGCCCCGGTGGCCGAGAAGGCCGGCAGCTTCGTGACCTGGGAGGGACGCGTGCGTCCCTTCGTCAAGGCGCTGTCGGAGAGCAACGCGCTGCCCGACGTGCGGGTGCTGGCCGGCATCGCCGACCAGCTCGGGCGCCCGCTGGGGGTCTCCACCCCGCAGGCCGCCGCGGCCGAGCTCGACGAGCTCGGCGCCTGGGACGGAGCCCGCGCGGGCGACGACCTGGCCGACCTGGTGGCCGCGGCCCCGGCCGAGGCAGGCACCGGGCACCGGCTGGCGACCTGGAAGACGATGGTCTCCGACGGCCCGATGCAGGACGGCGACGCGGCCTACCACGCCAGCGGCCCCCGTCCGGTCGCCGTCCTCGACGAGCGCACCCTGTCCACCCTCGGCCTCGCCGAGGGTGACGGCGTCACGCTGTCGACCGCCCGTGGCTCCGTCACGCTGCCGGCCGTGGTCGGCGACGTCGAGGAGGGCGTGGTCTGGGCCCCGGCCAGCAGTGGCGGGGTGCACCTCGGGCGTGACCTCGGCGTAGGCTCCGGCGGCCGGGTGACGCTCCGGCCCGCCCCGGCAGCGGACGCACCCGTGCTCCACGACTCCCAGGAAGGACGGTGACGGGCGTGCTCGCGACCTCCCTCGCAGCCCCGGCGACGAGCGGTCTGGTCTCCCGGGCCGACGACCTGAGCTCCTTCGGGCAGGACCCCGTGTGGGTGGTGCTGCTCAAGGCGCTGATGATCTTCGTCGTCCTCGTGGTGCTCACCCTGTTCAACATCTGGTGGGAGCGGCGCGTGGTCGCGCGCATGCAGCACCGCATCGGCCCCAACATGCACGGCCCCTTCGGCCTGCTCCAGAGCCTCGCCGACGGCGTGAAGCTGGCGCTGAAGGAGGACATCATCCCGAAGTCGGCCGACAAGGTCGTCTTCATCATCGCGCCGGTGATCTCGGTGGTGCCGGCCTTCGTGGCCTTCTCGGTGATCCCGTTCGGCCCCGAGGTGACGATCCCTTTCACCGACACCGTCACCCCGCTGCAGCTGACCGACATGCCGGTGGCCGTCCTCTTCGTGCTGGCCATCGCCTCGATCGGCATCTACGGGATCGTGCTGGGCGGGTGGTCCTCGGGCTCGACGTACTCCCTGCTCGGCGGGCTGCGCAGCTCGGCGCAGATGATCTCCTACGAGGTCGCGATGGGCCTCGCGTTCGTCGCGGTCTTCCTCTACGCCGGCTCGATGTCGACCTCGGAGATCGTCGCCGCCCAGGAGGACACCTGGTTCGCCTTCTTCCTGCTGCCGTCGTTCGTGATCTACGTGATCGCGATGGTGGGGGAGACCAACCGCGCGCCCTTCGACCTCCCCGAGGCCGAGGGCGAGCTAGTCGGCGGCTTCCACACCGAGTACAGCTCGCTGAAGTTCGCGCTGTTCTTCCTCGCCGAGTACATCAACATGGCGACCGTCTCGGCCGTCGCGACCACCCTGTTCCTCGGCGGCTGGCGCGCGCCGTGGCCGATCAGCCTGTGGGACGGCGCCAACGAGGGCTACTGGCCGTTCCTGTGGTTCATGGGCAAGGTCCTCGGCTTCATCTTCTTCTTCATCTGGCTGCGCGGCAGCCTGCCCCGCCTGCGCTACGACCAGTTCATGGCGTTCGGCTGGAAGGTCCTCATCCCGATCTCGCTGGTCTGGATCGTCGCGGTGGCCACCATCCGCGCCGCCACCCTCGAGGGCGCCATCGAGCAGCGCCAGCTGCTCATCGCGGTCGGAGTCTTCGCCGCGCTGACGCTCGTGACGTTCTTCTTCGGCGGGACCGAGAAGGACGACGACGAGGACGAGCAACCCGCCTTCGACGCCTTCGCCGGCGGCTACCCGGTGCCGCCGCCGATGTCGGCCGAGGACGCCGGCTCGCGCGCGGCCCGGACCCCGACCACCACCGACCAGGAGAAGTGATGGCGACAGTCAAGGAGACCCTCTGGGACCCGATCGCCGGGTTCGGGGTGACCTTCCGGACGATGTTCCGCAAGACCGTCACCGAGCAGTACCCCAAGGAGAAGAAGGCCACCGCGCCGCGCTTCCACGGCCGGCACCAGCTGAACCGCTGGCCCGACGGGCTCGAGAAGTGCATCGGCTGCGAGCTGTGCGCCTGGGCGTGCCCCGCCGACGCGATCTACGTCGAGGGTGCCTCGAACACCGAGGACGAGCGGTTCTCGCCGGGGGAGCGCTACGGCCGCGTCTACCAGATCAACTACCTGCGCTGCATCCTGTGCGGGCTGTGCATCGAGGCCTGCCCGACGCGTGCGCTGACGATGACCAACGAGTACGAGCTGGCCGACGCCTCGCGCGCCGACCTCATCTACGAGAAGAAGGACCTGCTGGCGCCGCTGCTGCCCGGGATGGAGCAGCCGCCCCACCCGATGATGCTGGGCGAGGACGAGGGCGACTACTACCGCGGCGCCTTCCGCTCGCAGTCGCCGTCGGCCCCGGCCGACCCGGCGGCCACGGACGCCGGTGGCGGGTCGCACGAGGGCGAGGGGACGCGCTGATGCTGCTGTTCTGGGTGCTGGCCCCGATCATGGTGCTGGCCGCGCTGGGCATCCTGTTCGTCCGCAAGGCCGTCCACGCCGCGCTGCTGCTGGCCGTGGTGATGATCGGCCTCGCGCTGCTCTACCTGCTGCAGGACGCCCCGTTCCTGTTCGCCGTGCAGATCATCGTCTACACCGGCGCGATCCTCATGCTGTTCCTCTTCGTCGTCATGCTCGTCGGCGTCGACGCCTCCGACTCGCTGGTCGAGACCATCCGGGGGCAGCGGCTCGCCGCTCTCTCGGTCGGGCTCCTCTTCGGCCTCCTGCTCACGCTCGGCGTGGCCCAGGTGAGCGTCGGAGCGGTCGTCGGGCTGACCGAGGCCAACGCCGACGGCAACATCCAGGGCCTGGCGCAGCTGCTCTTCAGCCGCTACGTGTTCGCCTTCGAGACCACCAGCGCGCTGCTCATCACCGCCGCGCTCGGTGCGATGGTGCTCGCCCACCGCGAGCGCCTGACGCCGAAGCCGACGCAGGCCGACCTGGCCAAGAAGCGGATGCGTGACTACGCCGAGCACGGCAAGCACCCCGGCCCCCTGCCCAACCCCGGGGTCTTCGCCCGGCACAATGCCGTCGACACCCCGGCCCTGCTGCCGGACGGCACACCCTCGGAGCTCTCGGTCTCGCGGGTGCTCGCCGCCCGCGGCACCGTGCAGTCGCTGCCGGAGCTGGTCGACGACATCGCGGAGTTCATCACGCCCGACGGGCACGAAGGAGGGGAGCGGAAGTGAGCGCGACACCCTTCCTGGTGCTCTCGGCGATCCTGTTCACCATCGGCTGCGTCGGCGTCCTCACCCGGCGCAACGCCCTGGTGGTGTTCATGTGCGTGGAGCTGCAGCTCAACGCCTCGAACCTGGCCCTGGTGACCTTCTCCCGCACCAACGGCAACCTCGACGGCCAGATCGCGGCGTTCTTCGTCATGGTCGTGGCCGCGGCCGAGGTCGTCGTCGGGCTCGCCATCATCATGACCATCTTCCGCACGCGTCGCTCGGCCTCGGTCGACGACGCCAGCCTGCTGAAGTACTGAGAGGCACCTCGTGAACATCTCGATGGCAGCCGTCCGCCTCGCCGAGGGGGGGACCCCGGTCGTGGCGCCGACCGAGCAGGGAGGCATCTTCTTGCTGCTCTGGTTGATCATCGCGCTGCCGGCGCTCGGCGCCGCGGTCATCCTGCTGCTCGGCAACCGCCGTACGTCGGCCTGGGCCCACCTGCTGGGCACCGCCACCGTCGCCGGCTCCTTCGTCGTCGGCGTCATCGCCTTCGTCGGCCTGCTGGGCAACGACGAGAGCGAGCGCCAGGTCGGCCAGCAGCTGTGGACCTGGTTCTCCGCCGGGTCGTTCGACGCCGAGCTCGGGATCCTCTTCGACCCGCTGAGCGCGCTCTTCGTGCTGCTCATCACCGGGGTCGGCTCGCTGATCCACCTCTACTCCATCGGCTACATGGCCCACGACGAGCGGCGGGCGCGGTTCTTCGCCTACCTCAACCTCTTCGTGGCCGCGATGCTCACGCTGGTGCTGGCCGACGGCTACCTCGGCGTGTTCCTCGGCTGGGAGGGCGTCGGCCTGGCGTCGTACCTGCTCATCGGCTTCTGGCAGCACAAGACCTCGGCCGCCGTGGCCGCCAAGAAGGCCTTCGTCGTCAACCGCGTCGGTGACATCGGCCTGGCGCTCGGCACCATGCTGATGATCGCCACCTTCGGCACCGTCTCCTTCGCCGAGGTCTCCTCGATGGCCGAGGGTGCGGGGGACACCACGCTCACCGTCATCGGCCTGCTCCTGCTGCTGGCCGCCTGCGGCAAGTCGGCCCAGGTGCCGCTGCAGTCCTGGCTGCTGGACGCCATGGAGGGCCCGACCCCGGTCTCGGCCCTGATCCACGCCGCCACCATGGTCACCGCCGGCGTCTACCTCGTCGTGCGCTCCAACTTCATCTTCGAGCGCACCGAGGTCGCCCAGCACGCCGTCGCGATCGTCGGCGTCGTCACGCTGCTCGCCGGTGCGGCCATCGGGTGCGCCAAGGACGACATCAAGAAGGCCCTCGCCGGCTCGACCATGAGCCAGATCGGCTACATGATGCTCGCCGCAGGGCTCGGGGTCGCGGGCTACGCCTACGCGATCTTCCACCTGCTGACCCACGGCTTCTTCAAGGCCAACATGTTCCTCGGCGCCGGCTCCGTCATGCACGCGATGGACGACGACGTGGACATGCGCCACTACGGCGCGCTGAAGAAGGCGCTCCCGGTGACGTTCCTGACCTTCGCCATGGGCTACCTCGCGATCATCGGCTTCCCGGGCTTCTCCGGGTTCTGGTCGAAGGACAAGATCATCGAGTCGGCCTTCGGCGAGAGCCTGTGGATGGGCCTCGCCGCTCTGCTCGGTGCGGGCGTGACCGCGTTCTACATGACGCGCCTCATGCTCATGACGTTCTTCGGGGAGAAGCGCTGGGCCGAGGAGGTCCACCCGCACGAGTCGCCCAAGACCATGACCGTGCCGCTGATCGTGCTCGCCGCGCTGTCGGTGCTCGGCGGCCTGCTCTACCTCGGCGGCTGGATCAAGGACTGGCTCAAGCCGGTCGTCGGTGAGGAGGTCGAGCACTCCCTGCCGCTGCCCCCGCTGGCCTACACGCTCATCGTCACCGTGGTGGTCGCGCTCGGCGTGGCCGTCGCGTGGCTGACCGTCGGTCGCAAGGAGGTGCCGCGCACCGCGCCGACGAAGGTCTCCTTCGCCACCCGGGCCGCACGCGCCGACCTGTACGGCGACGCCTTCAACGAGGCGGTCCTCATGCGGCCGGGCAACTCGGCGGTCGACGGGATGGTCCACTTCGACGACCGCACCCTCGACCACGGGGTGGTGGACGGGACCGGGCGCGCCGCGATGGGCATGGCCGGCACCTTCCGCAAGCTCCAGAGCGGCTACGTGCGCAGCTACGCCCTGTCCGTCCTCGTCGGCGCCCTCGTCGTCACCTTCGCACTCCTGGCGGTGAGCTTCGCATGAGCGACTTCCCCTTGCTGACCCTCAGCATCCTCGTGCCCCTCGTGGGCGCGGTGGCGCTGATGTTCCTGCCCGAGCGCTCCGGCGTCGGCGCGCGCACCACGAACCTGCCCCAGACCGTGGCGCTCGGCGTCTCGCTGCTGACGCTCGTCGTGGTCGGCGTGCTGGCCGCGGGCTACGACACCGGCGCGGAGGGCTACCAGTTCTCCGAGGTCCACGAGTGGATCGGGGCCTTCGGCGCCCACTACGCCGTCGGTGTCGACGGCATCGGCCTGACGCTGATCCTGCTGACGGCCATCCTGACGCCCGTCGTCATCGCTGCCTCCTGGCGCGACGGTGACAACGGCCGGTGGTCGACGAAGTCCTTCTTCGCCTGGATGCTGGCGCTCGAGGGTCTGGCCCTCGGCACCTTCGCCGCGATCGACGTCTTCCTCTTCTACGTGCTCTTCGAGGCCACGCTGATCCCGATCTACTTCCTCATCGGCGGCTTCGGGGGGGCCAAGCGCTCCTACGCCGCGGTGAAGTTCCTGATCTTCAGCCTCCTCGGCGGCCTCGTCATGCTGGCCTCGGTCATCGGCCTCTACGTCGAGTCCGCAGGGTCCGACGGCGGACCGACGTACCTGCTCACCGAGCTGGTGCCGATCATGGCCGAGGCCGACACCGGCTACGCCCGCTGGCTGTTCGTGGGCTTCTTCTTCGCCTTCGCCACCAAGGCGCCGATGGTGCCGGTGCACACCTGGCTGCCCGACGCCGCCGACGAGGCGACCCCGGGCACCTCGGTGCTGCTGGTCTCGATCCTCGACAAGATCGGCACCTTCGGCATGATGCGCTTCTGCCTCGGGCTCTTCCCGGAGGCCTCGCAGTGGGCCACCCCGGTGGTGCTCGTGCTCGCGGTCGTCAGCGTCCTGTACGGCGGCCTCGTCGCGATCAACCAGCGCAGCATCCCGCGCCTGATCGCCTACACCTCGGTGTCGCACTTCGGCTTCATCGTGCTGGGCATCTTCGTGTTCAACAGCGCCGGCCAGACCGGCTCGCTGCTCTACATGTTCAACCACGGTCTCTCGACCGGCGTGCTGTTCCTCGTCACCGGCTTCCTCATCAGCCGGGGCGGGTCGAGGCTGATCCCCGACTACGGCGGCGTGCAGAAGGTCGCACCGGTGCTGGCCGGTGTCTTCCTCGTCGGCGGCCTGTCGTCGCTGTCGCTGCCGGGCCTGTCGCCGTTCGTCTCGGAGTACCTCGTCATGACGGGGGCCTTCCTCTACGACTGGTGGTACGCCGTCTTCGCGGTGCTCGGCATCGTGATCGCGGCGCTCTACATCCTGCTCATGTTCCAGCGCACGATGACCGGTCCGCTGCGACCGAGCCTCGCGACGATGCCGGACCTGAACCGCCGTGAGGTGGCCGCGCTGGCGCCGCTGCTGGTGCTGATCGTGGCCCTCGGCTTCTACCCCAAGCCCCTGATCGACGTCATCGAGCCCGCCGTGGAGACCACGCTGAGCCAGGTCGGCGTTTCCGACCCGGCGCCGGCCGTGGACGAGTCCTCCGCAGCGACCGAGGAGAGCGGCGAATGAGCGAGTTCCAGACCCCCTCGATCGACTACGCGGCCGTCTCGCCGCTGCTGATCGTGTTCGGCTTCGCGCTGCTGGGCGTCATCGTCGAGGCGTTCGCGCCGCGGCGGGTGCGCTATGCCGTGCAGTCGGTCCTGACGCTGGTCGGCCTCGCCGCCGCCTTCGCCGCCACCGTCTGGGTGGCCACCGACCTGACCGAGCGGGCCGACGGTGCGGCCTACGGCTCCCTGGTGGCCGAGGGCGCCATCGCCGTCGACGGTCCCTCGGTGTTCCTGTGGGGCACCCTGCTGGTGCTGTCGTTCACGAGCGCGATGCTCTTCGCCGAGCGCCACCTCGACGGCGGCCTCACGGCCTTCGCCGGCCAGGCCGCCGCCCTGCCGGGCACCGAGGCCGAGCGCCAGGCCTCCACCAAGGGCCTCGAGCACACCGAGGTCTACCCGCTGATGCTCTTCGCCGTCGGCGGCATGATGCTCTTCGCCTCGGCCAACGACCTGCTGACGATGTTCGTCGCCCTCGAGGTCTTCTCGCTGCCGCTCTACCTGCTCTGCGGGCTGGCGCGCCGTCGCCGACTGCTGAGCCAGGAGGCGGCGATGAAGTACTTCCTCCTCGGCGCCTTCAGCTCCGGTTTCTTCCTCTACGGCATCGCGCTGACCTACGGCTACGCCGGCACCACCAGCCTGGCCGGCATCGCCGAGGCGGTCGACGGCCGCATCGGCGCCGACGCGCTGCTGCTGGCCGGCATCGGCCTGATGGCGGTCGGCCTGCTGTTCAAGGTCGGCGCCGCGCCGTTCCACGCGTGGACCCCTGACGTCTACCAGGGCGCCCCGACCGCGGTGACCGCCTTCATGGCCGCGTGCACCAAGATCGCCGCCTTCGGGGCGCTGCTGCGGCTCTTCTACGTCGCCTTCGGTGCCGCCGAGTCCGACTGGACGCCGATGATCTGGATCGTCGCGATCCTCACCATGGCCGTCGGCTCGGTGCTGGCGCTGGCGCAGTCGGACATCAAGCGGATGCTGGCCTACTCCTCCATCGCGCACGCCGGCTTCCTGCTGGTGGGCTTCGTGGGGCTGCACCAGACCAACGGCAACGACATCTCCTCGCTGCAGGCGGTGCTGTTCTACCTCGTCACCTACGGCTTCATGACGGTCGGCGCCTTCGGCATCGTCACGCTCGTGCGCGACGCCGGCGGCGAGACCAACGACCTGTCCCGCTGGGCGGGCCTGGGCAAGGAGTCGCCGCTCGTGGCCGGCGCCTTCACGTTCTTCCTGCTGGCCATGGCCGGGATCCCGCTCACCAGCGGCTTCACCGGCAAGTGGGCCGTCTTCACCTCCGCCGCCCAGGGCGGTGCCTGGCCGCTCGTCGTGGTCGCCGTGGTCCTCAGCGCGGTGGCGGCGTTCTTCTACGTGCGCGTCATCGTGCTCATGTACTTCTCCGACCCGGTCGGGGCCGGACCCTCGGTGGCAACGCCGAGCGTGCTGACCGCCACGGTCATCGGCGTCGGCCTGGCCGCCACGGTGCTGCTCGGCATCGTCCCCGGACCGGTCCTGGACCTCGCCGGACAGGCCGGGGCCTTCGTCCGATGACCGACACCACCGCCGGCGGGCCGCTGCCCGCGCTGGCGCTGCCGGTGCTCGACCCCGCGCTCGCGGAGCGGCTGGTGGCGCGCATGGCGCAGGTGGAGGAGCGGCTCGAGCGTGAGATCACCTCGGAGGCCGACTTCATCACCGTGGCCTGCCGGCACCTGCTGCACGCCGGGGGCAAGCGGATCCGTCCGCTGCTGGTGCTCATGGCCGCCGAGACCGGCGGGTCGGCCGCGGTGCCGGCCGACGCGGGCGACGACCCGGTCCTGACCGCGGCCTGCGTGGTGGAGCTGACCCACCTGGCCTCGCTCTACCACGACGACGTCATGGACGAGGCGCTGCTGCGACGCGGCGCCCAGTCGTCCAACGCCCGGTGGGACAACCACGTGTCGATCCTGGCGGGGGACTGGCTGTTCTCGAAGTCCTCGGAGCTGACCGCCGACCTCGGGGCCGACGCGGTCCGGATCCAGGCCCAGACCTTCTCCCGGCTGGTCGAGGGGCAGATCCTCGAGACCCTGCCCGCGGAGACCGCCGAGGGCGCGCTGGAGCACCACCTGCGGGTGATCGGCGGCAAGACCGGCTCCCTGATCGCCACGTCGGCGCGCTACGGCGCGATGTTCGGCGGCGCCTCCGACGAGGTCACCGCCGCGCTCACCGAGTACGGCGAGATGGTCGGCGTCGCCTTCCAGCTCAGCGACGACATCCTCGACATCGCCAGCGACAGCGTCGAGTCCGGCAAGACGCCCGGCACCGACCTGCGCGAGGGCGTGCCGACGCTGCCGATGCTCTACGCCCTGGCCACCGATGGCCCCGAGGACGCCCGGCTGCGCGAGCTGCTCGGTCGGCCGTTGACCGACGACGGCGAGCACGCCGAGGCCCTCGCCCTGCTGCGGGCCCACCCGGCGATGGACCAGGCCCGGTCCTACGTCCTCGACCTGGCCCGGCGGGCGAGCGGGCGGCTCGACGTGCTCCCGGCCGGACCGGTCCGCGACGCCCTGGTCGCCTTCGCCGACCTCATCGCCACCCGCACCACCTGAGGATCGGCTCAGGAGTCGAGGACGATCGCGGCGAGGCGGCGCACGTCGTCGTCGAGGAGCGTCTCGGAGGCCTGGAAGCGCGCTCCGGCGCAGTCGAACTCGTAGACGTACTGGTCGGCGCCCGTCGGGGGCGTGCCGGCGGCCCGCTGCTCCAGCGCGGTGAAGTCGATGCGCTCGAGCAGCCCGGCGACCTCGCCGGCGCGCGGGTCGTCGGAGTCGAGCTCGACGGCCCCGCGCTGCACCATCCCGGCGAAGCCGCCCGAGCGGGTGACCGCGACCGTGCGGGTGTCGCCGCCGACCGGACCGGCCGGTGACGGCGTCGAGGCGGCGTCGGGCGTCACGCCGACCTGGGTCCAGGCGGTGGTGACGGCGTCGGCCTGCTCACCGGCGGCGGCCACGGTCGCGGCGGCGAAGCGGGCGAAGTCGGCAGTCGCCGGCACCCCCGACGTCAGCGCGGCGAACCAGATGCGCCCGGCCCCCTCCCAGGCCGTCCCCCCGATCGCGGTCGCGGCGAGCTGGAAGGCCTTGTTGGGGATGCCGGAGTTGATGTGGACCCCGCCGTTGTCGTCGGTGGTCTCGACGTAGTCGTCCATGTGCCCCGGCTGCGGGTCGCGCCCCAGCCGGGGGTCGTCGTACGCCGTGCCCGGCGCGACCATCGAGCGCAGCGCCACGCCCTGGACCCCGGCGACGAAGATGCCCTCACCGATGAGCCAGTCGCCGTCGGCGGCGTCCTGGCCCAGCAGCCGCTGCTTCACGCAGGCGCCCACGACGTCGGACATCGACTCGTTGAGGGCGCCGGACTGGCCGGAGTAGACGAGACCGGCGGTGTACTGCGTCAGGGCGTGGGCGAGCTCGTGGCCCAGCACGTCGACGGGCTCGGTGAAGCGGCCGAAGAGCACCCCGTCGCCGTCGCCGAAGACCAGCTGGGTGCCGTCCCAGAACGCGTTGGCGTAGTCCTGGCCGTAGTGCACGGTCGCCACGGCGGTGGCCCCGTCACCGTCGTAGGAGCTGCGACCCCAGTCGGAGAGCAGCGCCTGGGTGGCCTCGAGGCCCACCGCGGCCTCGTCGACCGCGACGTCGCCGCTCTCCGGGTCACCGGGGCTGCGCACCAGCTCACCCGGCAGCGTCTCGGTGCCGTCGGCGTCGTGCACCTGCCACGCCGGGCCGGGGGCGGCGTCCGGGGTGGCGCGGCGGTGGGTCCCGCTCGCGGCGCGCTGGTCGCGGAAGCCGGAGTCGACGCGCAGCATCCGCTCGCCGAGCTCCACCAGCACCGGTTCGTCGGCCTCGGTCAGCCGGCGCAGCAGGTGGGGCGGCACGATCGAGCAGACCGCAGGAGCAGCGGCGGGGTGGAGGCGAGCAGCGGAGCGGGGCGGGGCCGAGGAGGGGCGAGCGGCCGAGGGGCGGGGCGGGGTGGAGGAGCGGGGCGGGGTGGAGGTCATGCTCCGACCCTCACCCCGACCCCCGACACTCCACAACCCCCACCCCCATGTAACGCGGGGTTATGGACGCCGACCAAGGCGCAGAACCCTGGGGAGGCGTCCACAACCCGCGTTCACATGGCAACTGCGGTCGGGGGACCTCAGCCCTGGTAGGCGGTCACCACCGACGGGCGCGGGAAGGTCCCGGTGGGCCAGGTGCTGATCGGGGTCTCGAACGTCGCACCGTCGTCCTCGCCCGGGTGCTGCACGGCGACGAAGACCGTCTTCTGGTCGCGGGTGATGACCGGCCCGCAGGTCTCCGCGCCCGGCGGCACGGTGAGGAACTGCAGCACCTGGCCCCGCCGGGCCCCGGCGGTGGGCACCCGGAAGAGGCCGTCGTTGGACCCGAGCTTGTTGCCGTCGGTGGAGACCCACAGGTTGCCCTCGACGTCGAAGGCGACGTTGTCCGGGCAGCTGATCGGGCTCACCTCGTCGGGGTCGTAGCCGGCGAAGTAGGTCTCGGGTGCGTCCGGGTCGCCGCACACGAGCATGAGCCGCCAGTCGAAGACGGGCCGGTCGTGGTCGCCGTTGCGGGCGACCATCTCCAGCACGTAGCCGTTGCGGTTGCCGTTCGCGGGCTCCAGCTCGGAGCCGAGCGAGTCGCGGACCATGGACTCCGCCAGCGGGTTGGCCTCGTCGACGGGGTCGGTGCTGCCGCGCTCGTCGTTGTTGGTCAGGCAGGCGTAGACGCGGCCGTTGACCGGGTTGACGTCGACGTCCTCGGGCCGGTCCATCCGGGTCGGGGCGACCTTGTCGGCGGCCAGCCTGGTGTCGATGAGGACGTCGGCCACCGACATCCCCTCGACGAAGGACTCGGTGTCGCTGCACAGCGGGACCCAGCGCCCCACGCCGTCGTACTCGGGGGCGAGGTCCGGCGCCTCGTCGGTCAGCCGGCCGACGTAGAGCGTGCCCCGCGTCAGCAGCCGCATGTTCTGCCGCTTCGCCTTCGCGGTCCGAGCCGTGCGCACCCGGTCGGCGGAGACGAATTTGTAGAGGTACTCGCCCTTCTCGTCGTCGCCCATGTAGGCCACCGCGTGGCCGGAGTCGGAGACCACCACGTTGGCGCCCTCGTGCTTGAAGCGGCCCAGCATCGTGTGCTTGCGGGGCGTCGACTTCTTGTCGAACGGGTCGACCTCGACGATCCAGCCGAACCGGAACGCCTCGTGCGGCTCCTCGCTGAGGTCGAATCGCGGGTCGATCGACCCCCAGCCGCGCTCGGCCTCGGCCTGGAAGCCGTAGCGGGCGTACGACGCGGCGTACTCGGCGGGCAGGGTGCCCTCGCTGGCCTCGAAGTACTGGTCGATGTTCTCCTCGCCCGACAGCACGGTGCCCCACGGCGTGACGCCGCCGGAGCAGTTGTTGAGCGTGCCCAGCACGGTGCGGCCCTGGGGATCGGCGCTCGTGCGCATGCGCCGCGTGCCCGCGGCCGGTCCGTCGACCCGGAACGGCGTGCTCGTGTGGAAGCGCCGGTTGTAGGGGTTGTCGAGCCCCGCCACCTTCCACGAGCCGGCGCGGCCGCCGCGACGCAGCTTGACCACCGACAGGCCGTGCGAGGCCATCTCGATGCGCTTCTTCGTGTCCTCGTCGTAGTCACCGTCGGAGGGGAACATCAGCTCCGGGTTCGTGTACTCGTGGTTGCTGAACATCACCGCGGTGTCGCGGCGCAGCGGTAGTACGGCGAGGAAGTCGTTGTTGTAGCCGAACTGCCGTCGCGCCCTGGCCGGCGTCTGGGCGTCGACGTCGAACGCCGGCGTGCCGGGGAGGATCGGGTCGCCCCAGGAGATGACGATGTCGCTGCGGAAGCCGGCGGGCACGGTGACCCGGTCGCGCACGTTGGGCGGGACCGGCGAGAACCGCACCGTCCCCATGGTCGCCCCCGCCCGACGCTGCGCGGGCGCCGCAGCGGGAGCGGCGGCCGCGGGGGAGGGCAGGCCGAGGACGAGGGCACCCGCACCGGCGGCGGCACCGCCCAGCACGGCGCGGCGCGCGATCGCACGCGTCGCGATGTCGGAGAACTCGGGGTTGTCGGTCGTGTTGGGCAGCGGCTTGTCGCAGGCGTCGCCGCAGCGGTAGTGGCACGTCATCCGGCTGCGGGAGCCGTGGCGGGGGCCGGTGGGGTCCGAGAGGAGCGGCAGATATGTCGTCATCGTCCGACTCTGTACCTGAGACGCCCGTCACACAAGCACCGCGAGGAATCGGTCGCCCCACGAGCGACGCCCACGCCCCGGGGGACAAGGCGTGGGCGTCTGGGTGATGGGGCGGGTCAGGAGCGGTACTGCACCGTCACCGAGGGCCGCGGGAAGCCGTCGCTGTGCGGCCAGGTGCTGGCCGGCGACTCGAACGTCGCGCCGTTCACCTCGCCGGGGTGCTGCACCGCGACGAACACCGTGCGGTCGTCGGCGGAGATGAAGGGCCCGCAGGTCTCCGCGCCGACAGGGACGGTGAGGAACTGCTTGACCTCGCCCCGGCGCGGGCCCGCGACCGGGACGCGGAACAGCCCGTCGTTCGAGCCGAGGACGTTGCCGTCGGTCGAGACCCACAGGTTGCCGGCGCGGTCGAAGGCGACGTTGTCGGGGCAGCTGATGGGGCTGACCTTGTCCTTGGGGAACCCGCCGAAGTAGGTCTCCGGCGCCTCGGGGTCCCCGCACACGAGCAGCAGCTGCCAGCGGAAGCCGGTCCGGGCGTGGTCGCCCCGGGTCGGTGTGATCTCCAGGACGTAGCCGTTGCGGTTGCCCGAGGCGGGGGTCAGCGCGGCTCCCGGAGAGGTCCGGACCATGCTGCTGCCGATCGGGTTCGCCTCGTCGACCGGGTACGCCGTACCGCGGTTGCTGTTGTTGGTCAGCGCGCAGTAGACCTTGCCGTTGACCGGGTTGACCTCGACGTCCTCGGGGCGGTCCATGCGGGTGGGCGCGACCTTGTCGGCGGCCAGGCGGGTGTCGATGAGCACGTCGGCGACGCTCATGCCGTCGACGAACGACTCGGTGTCGCTGGTGAGCGGGATCCACTCGCCGGTGCCGTCGTACTCCGGCGCCGCGTCGGGGGCCTCGTCGCTGAAGCGGGCGACGTAGAGGGTGCCCTCGGTCAGCAGCGTCATGTTGTGGCGCTTGGCGCGGGCGGTGCGGCGCCGGTCCATCTTCTTCCTGCTGACGAACTTGTAGAGGTAGTCGCCGCGCTCGTCGTCGCCGGTGTAGGCGACCACGCGCCCGTCGTCGGCGATCGCGATGTTGGCACCCTCGTGCTTGAGCCGCCCGAGCATCGTGTGCTTGCGGGGCGTCGAGCTGCGGTCGTAGGGGTCGACCTCGACGACCCAGCCGAAGCGGAAGGGCTCGTTCGGCTCACGGTCGAGGTCGAAGCGCTCGTCGACCGTGCTGCACTTGCGCTCGCTGACCGGCACGATGCCGTAGCGGGTGTACGAGGGGGCCTGCGCCGCGGGCAGCGTGCCGCTGCTCGCCTCGAAGTACTGGTTGAAGTTCTCTTCGCCCGACAGCACCGTGCCCCAAGGTGTCAGCCCGCCGGCGCAGTTGTTCAGCGTGCCCAGCACGGTGCGGCCGGTCGGGGCGGCGCTGGTGCGCAGGCGCTCGTCCCCGGCGGCCGGGCCGTCGAGCTCGAACGGCGTGGCGAGGTGGATGCGGCGGTTGTAGGCGTTGGCGCGGCTGCTGACCTTGTAGGCCCCGGGGCGGCGGTGGCGCTCGATCTTGACCACCGACATGCCGTGGGAGGCCATCGCGATGCGCTTGATCTCCTCGCCGTCGTAGCCGGCGGGGAACATCAGCGCCTCGTCGGTGTACTCGTGGTTGCACACCATGAGGAAGGCGTCACGGCGCAGCGGGAGCACCCCGACGTAGTCGTTGTTGTAGCCGAACTGTTGCTGGGCCTTCTCCGGCGTCTGGGCCTCCACGTCGAAGGCCGGTGCGTCCTTGGTGACCGGGTCGCCCCAGCGGATCAGGACGTCGCTGCGGAAGCCGGGGGGAACGGTCACGGCGTCGGCCTTGTTCGGCGCGACGGAGGCGAACGGCGTACGGCTCAGCGGGGCGCCGGGACCGGTGGCCCCTCCGGCTCGGGCGGTGGGCGCGGCGGCGGCAGGCTCGGCGAGCGCGGCACCGACGACGATCGCGCCGGCACCGGCGGCGCCGGCCTTGAGCACGGACCGGCGGGCGAACGCGCGCCGCGCCACGGTCGCGAACTCGGTGTGGTCGGTCGGGTTCGGCACCGGCTTGTCGCAGGCGTTGCCGCACTTGTAGGCACAGGTCATCAGGCTGCGGGAGCCGTGGCGCGTGGTCGCGGCGTCCGAGACGTTCGGGAGCAGAGGGAGGTAGGTGGTCATGCCCCGACCCTCTGATTCCCGGCTGCCCGGCAGGTTCACGTCACCTGAACCCCCGGTGAACGCCTGTCGTTCGCCCGGAGGTTCAGGCGCCGGAGGCCCCGACCTGCAGCTCGGAGAGCCGGTCGCCGGGGACACGACGACGCCGGTGGCGCACCGAGTCGAGGGTGAACAGCGCGAGCGCGAGCCAGATGGCGGCGAAGGCCAGCCACCGCGCGGTCGGCATCTCCTCGCCGTAGAGGAACACCCCGATCACGAAGTGCAGGGTCGGGGTGCCGTACTGCAGCAGCCCCAGCGTGGTCAGCGGCACCCGGGTCGCGGCGCCGCCGAAGCAGATCAGCGGCAGCGCGGTCACCAGCCCGCTCGTGGTCAGCAGCAGCAGGTGCCACGGCCAGTCCTCGAGGGACTGCGCCTGACCGGCCGCACCGAGCCACCACAGGTAGCCGAGCGCCAGCGGTACGACGAGCAGGGTCTCGACGGTGAGCCCCTCGACCGCCCCGACGTCGGCCTTCTTGCGGACCAGCCCGTAGCCGGCGAAGGAGAAGGCCAGCGTGAGGGCGATCCACGGCGGCGACCCGAGGGCGAGCGTCAGCCCGGTCACGGCGGCGGCGGCGATGGCCAGCGCGAGCCACTGGGTGCGGCGCAGCCGCTCGCCGAGGACGAGCACGCCCGCGAGCACGGTCACCAGCGGGTTGATGAAGTAGCCGAGGCTGACCTCGACCACCTGCCCGCTGTTCACGCCGTAGATGAACATGCCCCAGTTGACGGAGATCAGCACCGCGGCGAGCATCAGCAGCCACCGGGTGCGCGCCGAGCGCAGCATCGCGCGCACGCGCCGGCCGCGGCGCAGCAGCACGACCAGCAGCACCATGACGAGCGCCGACCACGTCACCCGGTGGGCCAGCAGCTCCACGGCACCGGCGGGCTCGAGCAGCGGCCAGTAGAGGGGGAAGAGCCCCCACAGCGCGTAGGCGGCGACGCCGAGCAGGAATCCCTTACGTCGCTCGTCCACTCAGCGGACCACGGTCAGACCACGGTCCAGGTGTCGCCGCCGCCGAGGAGGTCGGCGAGCGCTCCGGTGCGGTCGGTGGTGCCCGCCTGGGCGGTCGCGACCTGGGCGCGAGCCTGGTCGTCGTACGTCGGGCGCTCGACCTGGCGGAAGATGCCGATCGGGGCCTGGTGGAGGTAGCCCGCGTCGGTGAGCCGCGACAGCGCGAAGGCCGGCGTCGGGTCGTCGGCGTGGGCGTCGTGGACGAGCAGGTCGGCCGTCGGCACACCGTCGGTCGAGCTCGTCGAGACCAGGTCCACCACGCGGACGCCGCCGGTGGCCGGGTCGCGCACGACCCCCTTGGTGGGGTTGCCGTCCTCGTCGGGGCGGCCGAAGGTGACCGGCTCGCCGTGGCGCAGCGGGATGATCGCGTCGGCGGCCGAGGAGTCCTTGGCGCCCTTGATGGCGTCGAAGGCGCCGTCGTTGAAGATCGGGCAGTTCTGGAAGATCTCGACGAGCGCGGTGCCGCGGTGGGCGGCGGCGGCCGAGAGCACCTCGGTGAGGTGCTTCCGGTCGGAGTCGACGGTGCGGGCCACGAAGGTCGCCTCGGCGCCCAGCGCCAGCGAGACCGGGTTGAAGGGGTGGTCGACCGAGCCCATCGGGGTGGACTTGGTGACCTTGCCGACCTCGGAGGTGGGGGAGTACTGCCCCTTGGTCAGGCCGTAGATCCGGTTGTTGAACAGCAGGATCGTCATGTTGACGTTGCGGCGCATCGCGTGGATCAGGTGGTTGCCGCCGATGGACAGCGCGTCGCCGTCACCGGTGACCACCCAGACCGAGAGGTCCTCGCGGGCGGTGGCGATGCCGGTCGCGATCGCCGGCGCGCGGCCGTGGATCGAGTGCATGCCGTAGGTGTCGAGGTAGTAGGGGAACCGGCTCGAGCAGCCGATGCCCGACACGAAGACGATGTTCTCGCGCTTGAGGCCGAGCGTCGGCAGGAAGCCCTGCACGGCGGCCAGCACGGCGTAGTCGCCGCAGCCGGGGCACCAGCGCACCTCCTGGTCGGAGGTGTACTCCTTGCGGTTCTGCGGCTCGTCGGTGGTGGGGACCCCGGTCAGGCCGGGGAAGGGGAGGTCCAGGGGTTCGGCGCTCATCGGGCGTCCTCTCGCTGCTCGGTGTCGACCGGCTCGAAGGTCGGGTCGGTGGAGGCGACGAGGCTCGACAGGGCCTCCGCCAGCTCCGCGGCCTTGATCGGCATGCCGTTGACCTGGTTGTAGCCCACCGCGTCGACGAGGTAGCGGCCACGCAGCAGCAGCGACAGCTGCCCGAGGTTCATCTCGGGCACCAGCACGGCGTCGTAGCGGCCCAGGATCTCGCCGAGGTCCTTCGGGAACGGGTTGAGGTGGCGCAGGTGCAGCTGGGCGACCTGACCGCCGGCGGTGCGCACGCGGCGGCAGGCCGCGCCGATCGGACCGTACGTCGACCCCCAACCGACCACGAGGACCTTGGCGGACCCGGAGGGGTCGTCGACCTCGAGCGGCGGGAGGGACTCGGCGATGCGGTCGACCTTGGCCTGGCGGGTGCGGACCATGAGGTCGTGGTTGGCCGGGTCGTAGGAGATGTTGCCGTGGCCCTCACCCTTCTCGAGACCGCCGATGCGGTGCTCGAGGCCGGCGGTGCCGGGGACGGCCCAGGGGCGGGCGAGGGTGTCCTCGTCGCGCAGGTAGGGCCAGAATTCCTCGACGTCCTCGCCCTTCTTGGTCACCGTCTTGTTGGGCTCGGTGGCGAAGGCCGGGTCGATGCGGGGGAGGTCCTCGACGGAGGGGACGGCCCACGGCTCGGAGCCGTTGGCCAGCATGCCGTCGGACAGCAGCATGACGGGCGTGCGGTAGGTGACCGCGATGCGGATCGCCTCCACGGCGGCGTCGAAGCAGTCGCCGGGCGACTGCGGCGCCACGACGGGCACGGGCGACTCGCCGTTGCGGCCGAACATCGCCTGCAGCAGGTCGGCCTGCTCGGTCTTGGTGGGCAGGCCGGTCGAGGGGCCGCCACGCTGGACGTCGACGACGACCAGCGGCAGCTCGGTCATGACGGCCAGGCCGATGGTCTCCGACTTCAGGGCCACGCCCGGGCCGGAGGTGGTGGTGACGCCGAGCGCGCCGGCGAAGGAGGCTCCCAGGGCCGCGCCGACCCCGGCGATCTCGTCCTCGGCCTGCAGCGTGGTGACGCCGAAGCGCTTGTGCTTGCTGAGCTCGTGGAGGATGTCGCTGGCCGGGGTGATCGGGTAGGAGCCGAGGAACAGCGGCAGGTCCGACTGCACCGCACCGGCGACGAGGCCGTAGGACAGCGCCAGGTTGCCGGTGATGTTGCGGTAGGTGCCCGCGCGCATCGGGGCGGGCTTGACCTCGTAGCGCACGACGAAGGCCTCGGTGGTCTCGCCGTAGTTCCAGCCGGTGTGGAAGGCCGCGATGTTGGCGTCGCGGATGTCGGGGACCTTGGCGAAGCGGCGCTCGAGGAAGGTCACGGTCGTCTCGGTGGGTCGGCCGTACATCCAGGAGACCAGCCCGAGCGCGAACATGTTCTTGGCGCGCGCGGCGTCCTTGCGCGAGAGCCCGAACTCCTTGACCGCGGCGACCGTCATCCCGGTCAGGTCGACGGCGTGGACGGCGAACGCCTCGAGCGTGTCGTCGTCGAGGGGGTTGTCGGCGTAGCCGGCCTTGGCCAGGTTGCGCCCGGAGAAGTCGTGGGTGTCGACGATGATCGTGGCGCCGCGCGGCAGGTCGGGCAGGTTCGCCTTCAGGGCTGCGGGGTTCATCGCCACCAGCACGTCGGGGCGGTCGCCGGGGGTGAGGATGTCGTGGTCGGCGAAGTGGACCTGGAACGACGACACGCCGGGGAGCGTGCCCTGGGGCGCGCGGATCTCGGCGGGGAAGTTCGGCAGCGTGGACAGGTCGTTGCCGAAGGAGGCCGTCTCCTGGGTGAACCGGTCGCCGGTGAGCTGCATGCCGTCGCCGGAGTCCCCGGCGAAGCGGATGATGACCCGGTCCAGCTGCTTGACCTCTGTGGCCACTGACGATCAGCCCTTCTGCTCGACTCGGCGCCACCGCGGCCCCGTGGTCGGGAACCGCAGAACGAGAACACGTTCTACGCACGTGACACCTTTGAAAGTGTACGTCGCGCCGCCGTCGCGGATCCGCCCGCGGACGCAGGGCAAGACGGTTGTGACGCGCGACTCACCGTCCGGGTGCTGGACACGGGCCCAAGGTCCGTTACTGTTCCCGACTAACTCAACTAGTTTAGTTGAGTAACACCAAATGGCGGGTCGTCGTGACCCGCCGAGAACGATGGGACCTGGGACTCATGATGAACAAGAAGACGGTGGGCGTGGCGTCTCTGACGCTCGGGCTGGGACTCGCCACCTTGACCGCCTGCGGGGGAGACGCATCGGCGGGCGGCGACGGCGAGGGCGGGTCGACCATCGACCTGGTCGCCTACTCGACCCCGGAGACGGCGTACAACGAGATCGAGGGCCTCTTCGCCGAGACGCCCGAGGGTGAGGGCGTGGAGTTCAGCGCCTCCTACGGGCCGTCCGGCGACCAGAGCCGCGCGGTCGAGGCCGGCCAGCCGGCCGACTACGTGAACTTCTCGCTCGAGAGCGACGTGACCCGCCTGGTCGACGCCGGCCTCGTGGCCGAGGACTGGCAGGACAACGAGCACGACGGCATCGTGGCCGACTCCGTGGTCGTCATCGTCACGCGACCCGGCAACCCGCTGGACATCCAGGGCTGGGACGACATCGTCAAGCCCGGCGTGGAGATCGTCTCCCCGAACCCCGGCTCGTCCGGTGGTGCTCGGTGGAACATCCTCGCCGCCTACGGCAGCGTCATCGCGAAGGGCGGCTCCGAGGCCGACGGTGAGGAGTACCTCACCAAGTTCTTCGAGAACGCCGTCTCGCTGCCCGGCTCGGCGCGCGACGCCCTGACGAGCTTCACCAGCGGCAACGGCGACGTCCTCATCTCCTACGAGAACGAGGCGATCCTCGCCCGGCAGAACGACGCCGAGCTGGACTACATCGTCCCGGACGAGACGCTGCTGATCGAGACCCCCGCGGCCGTCACCGAGGAGGCCGACGAGTCCGCCACCGCGTGGCTCGACTACCTCTACACCGACGAGGCGCAGGAGATCTTCCGCAAGTACGGCTACCGCCCGGTGGTCGAGGGCATCGAGGGCGAGGACGTCGAGGGCGCCACCGACCCGGCCGACCCGTTCCCGACCCCCAAGACGTTGCTCACCGTCGGTGAGGACTTCGGCGGGTGGCCCGACGCCACCACCAAGTTCTTCGACGAGGAGGCCGGCATCGTCCCGAAGATCCAGGTCGAGACCGGAGCCACCGGCGAGTGACCACGACCCTTGCTCCACCTCCTGCGGGGGCGGCGCCACCACGGCGTCGCCCCCGCAGGGCCACCACCACGCTCGGCGCGCCCAGCGCGCTGGGCCTGGGGGTGGCCGTGGTGTGGTTCTCCCTGCTCGTGCTCATCCCGCTGGCGGCGGTGCTCGCCACCACGGCCGAGGGCGGCTGGTCGAACTTCGTCGACACCCTGACCGGGGCGCAGACCTTCGCCGCGGTCAAGCTCACGGTGCTCCAGGCCGCGCAGGTCACCCTGCTCAACGTGGTCATGGGCACCGTCATCGCCTGGGTGCTGGTGCGTGACCGGTTCTGGGGACGCTCGGTCCTCAACGTCTTCATCGACATCCCGTTCGCGCTGCCCACGATCGTGGCCGGCCTGGTGCTGCTGGCCCTCTACGGCCCGCAGAGCCCGATCGGCATCAACGTGGCCAACACCGAGCGCGCGGTCTTCCTGGCGCTCGCCTTCGTCACGCTGCCCTTCGTGGTGCGGACCGTGCAGCCCGTGCTGGAGGAGCTCGAGGCCGACGTCGAGGAGGCCGCGGCCTCGCTGGGCGCCGGTCGCCTCACGACGTTCCGCCGCGTGATCCTGCCCAGCCTGGTGCCGGCCATTGCCGCCGGGGCCGCCCTGTCCTTCGCCCGCGCGATCAGCGAGTTCGGCTCGCTGGTCCTGCTCAGCGGCAACCTGCCCT
Source organism: Nocardioides sp. HDW12B (assembly GCF_011299595.1). Taxonomy (NCBI): domain Bacteria; kingdom Bacillati; phylum Actinomycetota; class Actinomycetes; order Propionibacteriales; family Nocardioidaceae; genus Nocardioides; species Nocardioides sp. HDW12B. Next base: position 296,336 of record NZ_CP049867.1, read on the forward strand.
TCCGCACCGAGGTCGCCTCGATCCGGGTGCTCAGCTACATCGAGAACGGCAACCTGGCCGCGGCCTCCGCGGTCGCCACCATCCTGCTCGTGGTCGCCCTCGTGGTGATCGTCGGCCTGGACGTCCTGCAGAGGCGGGTGTCGCGTCGTGGTTAGGGATCCTCTCTGGGTGCGCCTGTCGCTGCGCGCCGTGGCCATCGCCTACGTGTTCCTCCTGGTCGCGTGGCCGGTCTCGCTCGTCGTGCAGAACACCTTCGAGGACGGGCTCGGCCCGATGCTCGAGGCGCTCGAGGACCCGCTGGTGATCAACTCGCTGCGGCTGACCGCGATCGTCGCGGGCTCCGCGGTCGTCATCAACCTGGTGTTCGGCGTCGGCATGTCGCTGCTGCTGGTGCGCTACGAGTTCCCCGGCAAGCGCGCGCTCTCGGCCCTGATCGACGTACCGCTGTCGGTCTCGCCGGTCGTCGTCGGCCTGGCGCTGCTGCTCGTCTACGGCGGGCGCAACGGCTGGTTCGGCCCGACGCTGGAGAGCGCCGGCATCCAGATGGTCTACGCCGTGCCGGCCATGGTCATGGCCACCGCGTTCGTGGCCCTGCCCCTGGTCATCCGCGAGGTCGTGCCCGTCCTGCAGGAGATCGGCGACGAGCAGGAGCAGGCCGCCCGCAGCCTCGGCGCCAACGGTCGCCAGACCTTCTGGCGCATCACGCTGCCCAGCATCAAGTGGGCCGTCGTGTACGGCGTCGTGCTCAGCCTGGCGCGCTCGCTCGGTGAGTACGGCGCGGTCAAGGTCGTCTCGGGAAGCATCGTCGGCAAGACCCAGACGGCCACGCTGGTCGTCGAGCAGAAGTACCAGAACTTCGAGCAGTCCACGGCGTACTCGGTGGCGTTCCTTCTGGCCTTCGCCGCCGTCGTGTGCATCGTCGTCGTCTCCCTCCTGCGTCCCAAGGAAGAGCTCTCATGAGTATCGAGATCAACAACATCAACAAGAGCTTCGGTGACTTCGTCGCGCTCGACGACGTCTCGGTGAACATCCCCACCGGGCAGCTCACCGCGCTGCTCGGGCCCAGCGGTGGCGGCAAGTCGACCCTGCTGCGCATCATCGCCGGCCTGGAGAACGCAGACTCGGGCAACATCGTGATCGAGGGCACCGAGGCCACGCACCTGTCACCGCAGAAGCGCAACGTCGGCTTCGTCTTCCAGCACTACGCGGCCTTCAAGCACATGACCGTGGCCAAGAACGTGGCCTTCGGCCTCGAGATCCGCAAGCGGCCCAAGGCCGAGGTGAAGCGTCGCGTCGAGGAGCTGCTGGAGCTGGTGCACCTGAGCCAGTTCTCCCACCGGCTGCCCGCCCAGCTCTCCGGCGGCCAGCGTCAGCGCATGGCGCTGGCGCGGGCCCTCGCCGTCGAGCCGACCGTGCTGCTGCTCGACGAGCCGTTCGGTGCCCTCGACGCCAAGGTCCGCAAGGAGCTGCGCGACTGGCTGCGTCGCCTCCACGACGAGGTGCACGTGACCACCGTCTTCGTGACCCACGACCAGGAGGAGGCCCTCGAGGTCGCCGACAAGATCGTGGTCATCAACGACGGCCGCATCGAGCAGATCGGCACCCCCGACGAGCTCTACGACCAGCCCGCGAACGACTTCGTGATGTCGTTCCTGGGCCCGGTCACGTCGCTGCAGGGCCAGCTGATCCGCCCGCACGACATCGACCTGACCGACACGGAGTCGCTCCTGGGCAGCGTGCCCGGGGTCATCACGCGCATCCTCCGGGTCGGCTTCGAGGTGCGCATCACGGTGCGCACCGACGACGAGCCCGACGTGCTCGTCACCATGACCCGCTCGCACGCCCGCGGCCTCGAGACCGGATCGAAGGTCTGGCTCGTCCCCGCCAAGGGCGCCACCACGGTTCCGGCGATACCGTTGCGAGCGGGATGAGGGCCGGGGGGCGCCCGGCCGGCTCGTCTCCTCTACGACCAGCCCGGCACGGCGGCGCCCCCCGGCCCCTCACCCCGTGATCACCCGTCTGCGGTGGGTCGGAGCCACCTGGTGGCTCGGGCCCACCGCAGAGTCACGTCAGCGCTCGTCAGTACTGGTGGAAGAACCGGAACATCTGCTTCTCGGCCCCCGGGCACGTGATGTTGAGGTCGCGCTCGTACTGCACCCACTGACCCATCACGCCGTCGCCGCCCTGGATCGTCCAGTCCGGACCGCAGCGGCTGAGCGCCTCGGCCTGCGAGGTCTGCCCGGCCGCGCGCCACTCCGGTACGCCGCCCAGGCTCAGCTCGCCGACCACGCCCTCGTAGAGCGCGGGGGTGGAGTAGACGCCGATGCCGAAGCCGCTGTCGGTGTAGCCGCGGGCCGCCCCGGCGATCACGGCGGCGTTGGCGGCCTTGTCGGTGCTCCACTCGAAGGTCGGCACCGGCTCGACGTCGATCCAGACGATCGGCGTCGACAGCCCGGCGGCCTTCAGGTTGGCGAGGTTGTAGAGCGACTGCTGGAAGCCGACGTTCTGGAGCCGGCCCCGGGTGGTGCCGGCGTCGAACGGGCCCTTGCCGCCGTACTGCGCGAGCGTGCCGGCGTCGGGGTAGCTGTGCACGGCGTACGCCGACGCCATGAGGTCGCGCTCCTTGACCCAGTCGACCTGGCTCTCCAGGCACGGGTTCGGGGTGAAGCCGGGGCCGTTGGTCAGGCCGATCACGACGTACTTCGCCTGGGGCAGCGGCATCGGCATGCCCAGCGTACGTTTGGCGGGGATCCCCATGCCGGGAGGACACTGCGGCCACGAGATGTCCCCGCCCAGCACGGGACCGTCGAACACCGGCGGCATCTTCATCCGCGGGACCGTGATGTCGGGGCGCTTGAGCGGGGCCGGCGGCTTGCGGACCTGCTTCTTCCTGGCCGGGACGGGCTCGAGCGAGGGGCTGGGCAGCGACTCGGGCGGCTCGGCCGAGGGGCTCGCGGTGACCGACGGAGTCTCGGTGGGCGCGACCGTCTCGCTCGCGGCGTCGAGGTCGTCCATCAGCTTGCCGCCGCAGCCGGTCAGCAGGGCCGCGGCCGTCGTGAGCGCGGCCAGGCGCCCCACCGTGCCCCAGCGGCCGGTCCGGCCCCCGACGATCCCCATGCACACTCCCTCGTGAGGGGCCATGGTCCCACGGCGCGGACGATTCCGCCGGGGGTCGGGAGTTCGCGACGCCTCAGACGACGCGTTCGAAGAGCAGCTCGACCCCGTCCTCGGCGTCCCACTGCTCGCCGACCTGGCGGAAGCCGAGGCCGGCGATGGTGGCCAGCGAGGCGGCGTTGTCCGGGCTGATGCTGGCCCGCAGCAGGTGGACGCGCGGGTCACCCTCGAGGCGGTCGACGGTCTCGGTGAGCAGGGCCCGGGCGTGACCGCGCCGGCGGTGCGCCGGGTCGATCGTGTAGCCGACCTCGACGCGACCCTCGGCGTCGGGAGCGGCGTGGAACCCGAGGTGGCCCACGACCCGGCCGGCGTCGGTGCCCTCGAGGGCGACCGCCGGGCGGGCGATCCACTCGAGGTCCTGCGGCGACTCCTGCAGCTGCCCCAGCCGCAGCCGCCACAGCCACGTCTCGCCGGCGATGAAGGGGGTGAGGTCGGTGCCGCACCGGGCGCTGGCCGCGCCGAGGTCGCCGGCGGCCAGGGCCTCCAGGGACGTGAGGTCGAGGGGCACGAGGCGGTAGCGCACGCCCTGACAGTAGGCCCTTCCCAAGACTCTCCCCGCGGGGCGTCGCGTGTGGCAGGGTCCACCGCATGAGGGGTCGGCACCGCGTCACCGACATCGCCGCCCAGGCCGGTCTGAGCCGCGCCACGGTCGACCGGGTGCTGCACGGCCGCCCGGGGGTGCGACCGGAGACGGTGACCCAGGTCGAGCGTGCGATCGAGGAGCTCGACCGCCAGCGGGCCCAGGTCGAGCTGTCGGGTCGCCCGCTCATCCTCGACCTCGTGATGCAGGCGCCGCCCCGCTTCGCTGTCGCGTCGCAGCAGGCGCTGGAGGCCGAGCTGCGTTCGCTGCGACCGGCGGTGGTGCGGGCCCGGTCGCACCTCAACGAGGACAGTGACCCGCGAGCAGCGGCCCAGGCGCTCGACGACGTGCGCCGACGCGGCTCGCACGGCGTCGTGCTCAAGGCGCCCGACCACCCCGAGGTGGCGGATGCCGTGGACCGGGTCGTCGGATCCGGTGTCCCGGTCGTCACGTTCGTCACCGACGTGTCAGGCAGTCGCCGCGCGGCCTACGTCGGGGTGGACAACCGGGCTGCGGGCGCGACGGCGGCCTACCTGGTCACCCGGTGGGCGGGCACGTCGGGCGACGTGCTCGTCACCCTGAGCAGCTCGTCGTTCCGCGGCGAGGAGGAGCGCGAGACGGGCTTCCGCGAGGCTCTGGCCCGGCTGGCGCCGGAGCGTCGGGTGGTGGAGGTGAGCGGGACCGACGGTCGTGACGCAGGCGTCCTCGCGCCGGCGCTCGCGGCGCTGCGGGCGCACGGCGGCATCGACGCGGTCTACTCGGCCGGCGGCGGCAACGACGCGATCCTGGAGGCCTTCGCCGCCGTGGGTCGCGACCCGACCGTGTTCGTGGTGCACGACCTCGACGAGGACAACCGGCGCCTGCTGCGTGCGCACCGGGTGTCGGCCGTGCTGCACCACGACCTCCGCGGCGACCTGCGCCGAGCCTGCCGGCTGCTCCTGCAGGCGGGTGGCAGGGCGCCCGGCGCCCCCACGACCCGCCCGTCGCAGATCCAGGTCGTGACCCCCTTCAACGAGCCGCCGGGTCTGGTGGACGACCGCGACGACAGGTGAGCGGCTCGCCTCAGTCGTGGGCGCCGGGCACGTTCTGGTCCCAGTCGATGACCGAGCCGGTGACCACGCCGCTGCGCTCGGACAGCAGGAACACCACCATGGCGGCGATCTCGTCGACCTGTCCGAGCCGCCCCATCGGCAGCGTCTCCGCGGCTCGCTCGCGCCAGTCGTCGCCGGCGTCGTGGAACTCCCGCTGCACCGCGTCCTCGCTGTCGGTGTCGGTCCAGCCGATGTTGAGGCCGTTCACGCGGATCCGGTCCCAGCGGTGGGCGTGCGCCACGTTGCGGGTGAGCCCGGCCAGCGCCGCCTTCGAGGCGACGTACGGCGCCAGGTACGGCTGGCCGCCGTGGGCGGACATCGTGACGACGTTGACGACCGTGCCGCCGGCGCCCCGCTCCAGCAGGTGCCGGACCAGCGCCTGCATGAGGAAGAACGGGCCACGCACGTTGACCGCGACGTGCTGGTCGAACAGGTCCGGGGTGGTGTCCAGCAGCGTCCCCCGGGAGGTCAGACCGGCTGCGTTCACCAGGCCGTCGACGCGCCCCAGCAGCCTCACGGTCGCCGCGACCGCCTTCTGGACGTCGTCCGTGTCGGCGACGTCGCACGGCACGAAGTGGGCCTGCGGGCGGTCGGAGGCGGAGCGCAGGGATTCGGCCGCTGCCTCACCGACGTCGCGGCGGCGCCCCGTCACCACGACGTCGGCGCCCTGACGCACTGCCTCGCGCGCCACCGCGAGGCCCAGGCCCGCAGTGCCGCCGCTGACGAGCACAGCGCGGCCCAGCAGGAGGTCGTCCACGCGATCCTCTCAGCCGACCTGGGAGCGGCGACGGCCCTGCTGGGCGCGGAGGGCCTCGGTGAGGACGTCGGTCGACCAGTCCTCGGAGAGGGCCTGGTGAAGCAGGTCGGCCTGGCTCGGAGGGGCCAGTGATCCCACGGGCTGGTCGAGATCGAGGTTGGTGGGGAACGGGTAGGCCTCGGCGGCGGCCGTCACCACCCGGCCGATCGCGCGTGCGTCCACGCCCTCGGTGAGCCACCGGCGCAGCACCGGGTGGACGGCGGTGCAGATCGCGAGGGTGTCGACGGTCTCCATGGCGCGCCCGAACGCGCTCGAGACCTGGAGGAGGTTGGCCATCCGGCGCACGTCGGTGGTGAGGTTCGTGCCGGCACCGTGGAACAGGGCCGGGTTGAAGAACACCGCGTCGCCGCGCCTCAGGGGCAGCTGGACGCGGTGCTCCTCGAAGTACGACGTGAAGGCGGGGTCGTGGTAAGCGAGGTAGCCGGCCGGGTACTTCTGCGAGTGGGGCAGGTAGAGGGTCGGTCCGGTCTCGAGGGGCATGTCGACGTGCGCCACTGCTCCCTGGAGCGTCAGCCCGGGGGAGAGGGCGTGCACGTGGGCCGGGTAGGCCTGAGCCTGGTCCCGGTCCATGAAGCCGAGGTGGTAGTCGCGGTGCGCGACCTGCGCCTGTCCGCCCGGGTTCACCACGTTGACCTGCGAGGTGACCTGGTACCCCGGGCCGAGCCACGCCTCGCTCACCAGGGCAAGCACCTCGTTGGCGTAGTAGGCGGCGAAGGTCTCGGGGTCCGCGACGGCCAGCTTGTCCAGTGCACCCCAGACCCGGTCGTTCGCGCCCGGCTTCGCGAAGTGGTCGCCGGCGACCGTCCCCGCCGCCTTCTGCGCAGCGATGAGGGCGTCGAAGGCGGAGGTGGCGGCCTCGACCGTGGGACGGTCGAAGGCCCCCGGGAAGACCACGATGCCCGGTCCGTCGAGCAGGGCGTCGGCCAGCTCGGCCTGGAGGGTACGCCGCGCGGACGGGTCGGCAGCCGCAGCTCGCCAGCGCTCGCCGTACACCAGGACGCCGGAGACGACCTCGTCGGCGTGAGGGTAGCGGCGGGTGTCGGTCTCCACCTCCACCACGGCCCGCAGGTCGTCGAGGCGGCAGTCCTCAGGGGTGTACCAGCCCGTGCCGATCGTGGCCCCGCGGGGGCTGCTCGGTGGGGTGGTGGTGTCCGGCGTCGTGTCTGGGGTGCGGGTGCTCGTCGTCATGGCTCGACGCTAGGACCGCGCAGCCCCCGGCAGAGCTCCCGATCGCCTCAAGAACGCCTCACGGGCGGGCCGGGACCGGGGGCTCAGGCAGCGTCGAACAGCTCGGCGACGAAGAGCGCCCGGCCCGACGGTGAGGGGCGGCGCCGGACCGTCAGCTCGATGAGCAGCTCGCTGCCGTCCTCGCGGACGGCGGGCACCCGGACGGGCACGTCGAGCAGCGTCCGTCGGCCCGACAGCAGGTGCATCGTGAAGCCGGCCAGGTGGGCCTGCTGGAAGCGCTCGGGGATGATCGCGATCAGCCGCCGACCGACGAGCTCGCCCTCGGGGTAGCCGAGGAGGTCGAGAGCACCGGGGCTCGCGGCCAGGATGCGGTTGGTGTCGTCGGCCACGATCGTGGCCGGGCCGGTGCCCAGGAGGTCGTGCTCGTCCCACGCCATCGGGGCCCGCAGCGGGGCGTCGAGGTCGCTGGAGCTCAGCGCCCACGCCCGCGGCTCCTCGCCCCGGGCCTGCTCGGCCACGGACGCGCACAGCCAGCGACGCATCGCGCGCATCTCCGGCTGGATCACCGGCGTCAGGAAGCCGCCCTCGTCGGCCAGCGCGAGCCCGGCGTCGAGCATCTCGTCGAGGAGCCCGAAGTTGGACAGCGACTCGCGGGGCACCCGGAGGGTCACGCGCGGCGCCAGGACCCGCGAGCCGGTGGCGTGGTCCATCAGCGTCGCCGGGTCGTCACCGAGGTCGGGGGCGGGGATGCCCTCCGCCAGCAGCGCCAACGCGTCGCTCGCGGCGGCGTGCGCCACGATCACGGCCCCGTCGGCGGAGATGTCGTCGGGGTCGTCGGTCTGGTCCAGGCGGACCAGGAGGTACTCGCGCAGGAAGGTCTCGGCGTGCATCTGCCAGGCCGCGTGCAGCAGCAGCGGTACGTCGAGCAGGGTCACGTCCACGAACGGGTCGGCCTCGCGTGGCGCGTCGTCGCTCCCGGCCGAGGCGTGGTCCGGGGCGACCGTCGTGGCGCCGCGGCCGCGGGTCTCGCCGAGCTCGAACCAGACCGTCTTGCCGGTGGGGCTCTCCTCGACGCCCCAGCGGGCGAGCAGGTCCAGCAGCCGGAGACCGCGACCGGTCCCGGCGAGCTCGCCGTACTCGCGCACGATGGGGCTGTGCGGGCTTCCGTCGGAGACCTCGATCCGGACGCCGTCGCGCATGTGCCGCGCCGTCAGCCCGATCGGGCCACCGGCGTGCACCAGGGCGTTGGTGACGACCTCGCTCGTGAGCAGCTCGGCGTCGGCCGACAGCTCCGGGCTGGCCGACAGCGCGACGACGTCACGCACCAGCTGCCGCGCGCGGGACACGCTCGAGGGGTGCGCGGGTAGCTCGATCCCCTGCTCGTGCGCCGCCGCCATGGGGTCATGTCTATCGGATGCGGGTCAGCGGCGCAGACGAAGGCCGATCGCTGGACGGAGCCGGTGACAGGAGTCGAACCCGCGACATCCTCATGACAAGTAACCGCCAGGCTCGACAGGGCACCTCGGCGTGGCCTCTTGCCCGCATGAGGATCGAATCCCCGATCTCAGGTGCGGCTTCGTCTCCGACGTAGGCCGCGCCCTTGACAGCGTGGCTGACCCGGCTGACATGCCCGATTCTCAGTGACCTCGGTCCCGGCGTGGTCTAGCGGGTCGGGAACTCCAGGTATCGAGTGTGTATCCACTGACCTGTCCTGTCCTCCTTCCGCACGATCGCAGGTGCCGAGAGTCGGCACACCGACCGAGGAGGATTCCCATGAAACGAATCACCGCAGCCACGGCCATCGCCGCCCTTCCCCTGGGGGTTCTCGCTCCGGCGATCGGCGGCGCCGTCCCCGCACAAGCCGCAGGCGGCATCGTCCACATCGGTTTCGACGACGCCCCGGGCTTCTGCCTCTTCAACCAGACGACCGCCCTGCGCGACCGCTACGCGGCGGCCAACTTCCGTGGCCCGGGTGCTACGAGCGGCGGGGGCATCCTCGACTCCACGTGCGGCGGCTGGTCACAGTCGGCGCACAGCGGGAACCGGTTCCTCGCATTCAACCAGAGCGGGTCGTACTCCGACGGCGGGACGCCCGTCGGGCCGCAGCGGATCGAGTTCCACAACCTCAAGACGATGGTCTCCATCTGGGTGTCGCAGAACAGCGGTGCCAGCCAGGCGACCTTCACGCTGGTGGGCCGCAAGGGCAACTCTGTGGTGCGCAAGCACACGGTGTCGGTCAACAACAACGGCTGGGTGCAGCTGAAGGTCCAGCGGAACAAGGGCATGAACAACGTGATCCTTCGCGCTGACCAAGAGCCCGACGGTGTGTGGTTGGCCGATGACCTGCACATGAAGAACAAGTAGGGCGGGCACTCGACGCCACGAGGGCATCCGCGCGGTCGGTCCACCCAGCCGAAAGCGGGTGCCCTCGTTGTCGGGTGCCCCGCTCCACGGGGGTGGAGCCGGTGACAGGAGTCGAACCCGCGACATCCTCATTACAAGTGAGGCGCTCTACCAACTGAGCTACACCGGCGTGCGCCGTGCGGGACCCGCACGGACCGGGCAATCGTAGTGGGCCGTCCCGGCTCAGCGTGCGAGGGCCAGCTCGGCCCAGACCACCTTGCCGACCCCGGGCAGGGCGTCGAGGCCCCAGGCCGACGCGACCGCGTCGACGAGCACCAGGCCGCGGCCGTGCTCCTCGGTGGCGCTCGGCGGCTGCGGCTCCGGGGTGCCCACGCCGCGGTCGCCGACGTCGATGCGCAGCGACGACGGGCTCAGCGTCAGCCGGATCTCGCAGTCGGACTCGGCGTGGGTGATGGCGTTGGCCGCCAGCTCGCTGGTCACCAGCAGGGCGTCGTCCTCCAACGACTCCAGCCCCCACTCCTGCAGCCGCTCGGCGACGAAGCGTCGAGCCAGGCGCACGCTGGTGAGCTCCTTGGGCAGACCGAGCGACACCTGGACGGTCTGGGGGTGGGCGAGGGCGAGGTCGCCGCGACCGACCGACTCCACGAGGTCGACGAGGTAGCCGAGCTCGGCGTCCTTGGGGACGTAGGCCTCGACCTCCGACTCCAGCCCGGACTCGTCCGCGCCGGAGAACACCACGACCTTGCTGCGGGGGGAGGCGGCGCGGATGCGGGTGAGCACCTCGTGGCCGGCGAGGTCGGGCAGGCCCAGGTCCAGCACGACGAGGTCGGGCTGGAGCTCGGCGCTCAGCCGGACGGCCTCGGTGCCCTGCTCCGCCTCACCGACGACCTCGAAGCCGCCGCGCAGGCGCAGCGCGCTGCGCACCAGACGGCGGACGTGGACGATGTCGTCCACGAGCAGCACCCGGATGGTCGTGGCCGTCACACCGGCTCCGAGCCCTCGGGGGCGGTGGCAGCCGACGCCGCGCCGGCCAGGGGGAGCTCCAGCAGGAAGGCGCCCTGCGGGCCGTCGCCGTCGTAGCGGGCGTCGCCGCCGTGCACCCGCGCCAGCTCGCGCACGATGTAGAGACCCAGCCCGGTGCCGCCGGCGGTCGAGCCGGTGGCGAAGCGCTGGAAGAGGCGCGGCCGCATGTCGCTGCTGACCCCCGGGCCGTGGTCGCAGACGCGCAGCACCAACAGGTCGCCGTCGAGCAGCGCCGCCACCTCCACCGGGGGGCGTCCGTGCCTCAGGGCGTTGGTGAGCAGGTTCTCCAGCGCCTGGGCCAGGCGGTCGGAGTCGCCCCGCACGGTGGCCGAGGGCAACGGCCCGACGACGATCTCGGACGAGGGGTGCGTACGTCGTACGGTGTCGACGGCGGCGCCGACGAAGGACGCCAGCGGGACCTCGTCGCGCTGGACGGCCAGCTTGCTGCTCTGGAGCCGCGACGCGGTGAGCAGGTCGTCGACGAGCCGCCGCAGCCTCGTCGCGCCGGAGGTCATGGCCCCCAGCGTGTCGCGGCGCTCGGTCTCCGTCAGCAGCGCGTCGTGCTCGGCGAGCAGCTCGGCCGAGCCGCTGAGCAGGGCGACCGGCGTCCGCAGCTCGTGGGCGGTCACGGCCAGGAACTGCGCCTGGTCGTCGGCGGCCTTGCGGAGCCGCTCGTTGAGGACCGCCAGCTCGGCGTTGGCCTCGCGCAGGGCCTCGAGCGCGGCCTCGCGCTCCTGCTCCAGCTGCCGGCGCGACGTGGTGTCGCGGGTGACCTTGGCGAACCCGACGTGCTGGCCGGCCGGGTCGCGCACCGCGGTGATGAGCACGGTGGCCCAGAACCGGGAGCCGTCCTTGCGCAGGCGCCAGCCCTCCTCCTCGTAGTGGCCCTCCCGGAGGGCGACCTCGAGCTCGTGCTCCGGGTGCCCGCTCGCGGCGACCTCCGGCGGGTAGAAGATCCGGAAGTGGCGACCGACGATCTCGTCGGCGGTCCACCCCTTGCTGCGCTGGGCGCCGGCGTTCCAGCTCGCGATGGTGCCGTCGGGCTCGAGCATGAAGATGGCGTAGTCCTCCACCGCCTCCACCAGCAGACGGAAGCGTTGCTCGCTGCGGCGCAACGCGTCAGCGGCGCCCCCCGGCGAGGGGTCACCAGCCGAATCGGCCGCCAGGACCTCTCCCATGGTCTTCGACGCTAGCGGTTCGCGAGCCGGCGCGGGAGACCCGTGCGGGTGGTACGCCGTTCCCGCGGACTGTGCCTTCCCGAGGCCCGGCGCCGCGCCGCGGCGGTGTCCGTGGCCCGGGGGTGGCCCGGGGGTCAGCCCGCCGGCTCGTCGTCGAGCTTGGCGTAGTCGGTGACGGTGCCGTCCTTGATGACTTGTCGGGTCTGCTCGTGCAGGCGGGCGAAGCGCACCAGTGCGAGCACGATGTAGACCACCGACAGGCCGATGATGGTCCAGCGGTTCATGTCGGACGAGCCGAAGATGCTGACGAAGAATTGCACCGAGAACAGACCGATCAGCATCAGCGCCCCGCGGAAGCTCAGGCTCAGGTCGATGAGGACGGCCACCGCGAAGAGCGACTGGGCGGCGGTGATGAGGAGCTCGAAGCGCTGCTCGGTGTCCAGCGGGAGCCCGTCGAGGGTGCCGGCGGAGATCGCGAAGACCAGGGGCAGGCCGCCGACGAGCAGGGTCCACTGGTTCACCTTGCTCGACAGCAGGGTGCCGAGGCTGTCGCCGGCCTTGAGGCGCCAGGCGTAGAGGCAGGCCACGATCAGCTCGGGCGACTCGCTCGCCAGGGGAGCGACCCACTGCACCAGCAGGAACTCCGAGACGCCGATCTCCGCGCCGGTGGCGACGAGGGACTCCGCGAAGTGCTCGGCCGAGAGCAGGATGATGATCGCCGCGAAGACGAACATCCCGATCACCCAGGTGCGGCGGGGACGGGTGTCCTTCTCGCCGACCCACTGCGAGACGCCGAGCAGGTCGGGCTCGGTGGCCGGCATCTTGGCCAGCCGCCACGCGTAGGCGGCGAAGATGGCGAGGAAGACCCCCATGTCGAACAGCGTCAGCGTGTCCTTGAGCGGCAGCGTCAACGAGTAGAGCGTCGCGATGCCGAGGAAGACGACCTCGGCCGACATCGTCGGGGCCAGGCGCACCTCACCGGCGTGGGTGCTGGGGCTCTCGGACTCGTCCTTGTCGTTGCCCGAGCGGCGTGCATGCCAGACCGCGAAGGTGGCGACGAGCACCACGAGGGGCCAGCCCACGCCGACCAGCACCCGGTTGGCGCCGGTCATGTTGGCCAGGCTCAGGCCGCAGATCTCCGGGCTGCCGCCGGACGCGGCGTACTCCCCGCCGCACTTGGCGGTGAAGACGAAGTCGACGGCGTACTCCGGCAGCACGGCCAGCAGCGCGAGCAGCGCGAGTGCGAGCCCGGCGTTGATGTCGACCTGCACCGCCTCGGCGGCCCAGGACAGGATGAAGGCGGCGCCGACGATGGCCGCGCCGTAGACCAGCGCCTCGACCGGGGCGCCGAAGTGGACCGTGGAGATCCCGAAGTAGGCCGCGAAGCCCATCCAGGCCCCCAGCAGGGTGACCGCGGCGGCGACGCCGAGCTGCAGGGGGAAGCCGGTCTGAGAGGAGCGGTCCGAGCGCTCGGTGTCAGTGGTGGGCATCTGCGAGTCATGCCCACCACCGATCGCGCGCAATCCGACTGCGGACGACCCCAGGTCAGGGCCCGGGGATCCGCGGGGCGCTCGGAGGGATGGGGTCCGGCGGCTTCGGGGGGCCCACGTTCTCGTGGTCGCGGTCGCGCACGGCCCGCTTGATCTGCTCGAGGTTGTTGCGGAGCAGGTCGCTGATCAGCTCGTCCATGCGCGGGTCGCTCAGCATCTCGATGAGCACCCGCAGGGTCGTCTCGCTGACCTCGCTCACGATCGTGTCGTAGCCGGGGAGGCGGCCGATGAGACGGACGTTGGGGTCCCGCTTGACCTTCTCGGCGACCAGGTCCTTGAGCTCGTCGTGGTTCTCGAGCAGGGCCTGGGAGATGTTCTTCGTGTAGTGACCCGTCTGGATGACGGCGGCGACCTCGTCGAGGACGACGATGGTCAGCGGCCGCTTGACCAGGCCGAGGCCCTTCTCCGACAGGGCGGAGGCCCGGCGCACGACGGCGGGGCGGTGCATGCCCATCCGGACGAGCCAAGCACCGAGGACCGCGGCCACCACGGAGGCCCCGAAGACCACGGCGAGCACCAGCAGGATCACCTGCAGGGTGCTGAGACCCTCGAGCCAGTCGGACATGACGTCATCCTGCCCGACCGGCCCGAGGCTCGGGTCAGCTCGCGCTGTCGAAGGTGGCGGTGTCGATGACGAAGCGGTAGCGCACGTCGCTGTCGACGACCCGGTCCCAGGCGCCGTCGACGTCGTCGACGCCGATGGTCTCGATCTCGGCGCCGATGCCGTGCTCGGCGCAGAAGTCCAGCATCTCCTGGGTCTCGCGGATGCCGCCGATCTTCGACCCCGCCATGCTGCGCCGCATGGCGGCCAGCGAGAAGGCGTGGAAGTTGTCGGGGCTGTCGGGGATGCCGACGTTGACCATCGTGCCGTTCAGCTTGAGCAGCGAGAGGTACTTGTCCACCGGCAGGTTGGCCGCGACGGTGTTGACGACCAGGTCGAAGCTGTTGCGCAGCTCCTTGAACGTCTCCTTCTCGCTGGTGGCGTAGTAGTGGTCGGCGCCGAACCGCTTGCCGTCCTCCTGCTTCGACAGCGACTGGCTCAGCACGGTCACCTCGGCGCCCATGGCGGAGGCGATCTTCACCCCCATGTGGCCCAGGCCGCCCATCCCGACGATCGCGACCTTCTTGCCGGGGCCGGCCTCCCAGTGGTTGAGGGGCGAGTAGAGGGTGATGCCGGCGCACAGCAGGGGAGCCGCGACGTCCAGCTCGACACCCTCGGGGATGTTGAGGACGTAGTTCTCGTCCACGACGATCGCCTTCGAGTAGCCGCCGAACGTCGGCTCGCCGTCGTACTCCTTGCCGTTGTACGTCGGCACCTCGCCCTTGAGGCAGTACTGCTCGTCGCCGGCCTGGCAGTTCTCGCACTCACGGCAGGAGTCGACGAAGCAGCCGACGCCGACGCGGTCGCCGACCTTGAACTTGGAGACGCCGTCGCCGACGGCGCTCACCGTGCCGGCGATCTCGTGGCCGGGCACCATCGGGAACAGGGCCTCGCCCCACTCCTCACGGGCCTGGTGGATGTCGGAGTGGCAGATGCCGGCGAAGGCGATGTCGATGACGACGTCGTTCGCGCCGGGGTCGCGCCGCTCGACGGTCCGGCGCTCGAAGGGCTCCTTGGGGCCGGGGGTGACCAGGGCGTCCACGGTCTGGGGCATGTCTCTCCTTGGTGGGGCTCAGCGGGTTCAGGGGGCCCGGGAGGGCCGTGGTGAACCTGCCCGCCGGCGCTTGAGGGCTAAACCTTTGCGCTCGGTGCGGACCAGGTCCCGAACCGGTCATAACTCCCGCCCGTGCAGGTCGTTGACCTGGGCAGGGACGGGCAGCCGAAGGCGCTCGAGGGACAAGGAGAGACGCATGTCGAAGGTCGTCGTGGAGACCGCCGGGTGGATCCGGGGAGAGGTCGACGTCGAGACGGTGGAGGTCGCGCTGGCCTACGAGACCGCCGACCCGTACGCCGTGCGCGTGCACATCACCAGCGCGGAGGGGCGCCGCTGCTGGACCTTCGGCCGCGACCTGATGGCGGACGGCCTGCGCTCGATGGTGCCGGTCGGCGAGGGCGCCGTGCAGGTGCAGGCCACCTCGGTGCTGACCGAGATCTCCTACCTCGACCTCGACGGGCAGAGCACCACGCTGCGCCTGCCCTGGTGGAACACGCGTGAGTTCATCCGGCTGAGCCAGGAGGCCGTCGCCCGCGGCGACGAGCACTGTGACGTCGACTCCTGGGTGATGGCGCTGACCGACCAGGAGTCCTGAGCCGCTCACCGGTCCAGTCGAGTCCCGGTCGTTACCAGAGAAAGTAGGGCGATCGCGGGACTTTGGTCACTCCGGCGTGTCATGGTGGTGTGAGTCGCCCCACTGGGAGGAAGGCGACCACGACTCTGGGAGGTACACGACGATGTGTGCACACACGCCATCCTGTCCGTCCGTCGACGACCAGTGCTGCTGGACCGCGCACGTCGTCAGCGACCACTCGGAGCAGGGGTGGTGCCGTCTCTGCAACGGCGTCATCCTCTTCGACGACGGCTTCTTCATCGCGCCCGACGGTCACGTCGAGCCGGTGCTGATGTCGGCCTGAGCGCCGGCACCCTGCTGACCTGATGCGCCGGGGGCTGCGCGCCGTCGTCGTGACGGCGCTGGTCTCGGCGACCGCGTCCTTCGCCGTCCCCGTCGCCACGCCCTCGCTGGCGCCCGCGGCGTCGGCCTGGACCGAGGCGCCCGAGGACTACGCGGCGTACGAGCCCGAGGACGGCTGTCGCACCCGGCCGCTGCCCGGCACGGGCGAGCTGGCGTCCTGGATCGACCGCGCGTTCACCGGCGGCGCCGCCCGCGCCACCATGCGCACGTGCTCGAGCAGCTCCTCGGAGCACCAGGACGGGCGCGCCATCGACTGGACGATGGACGCGGACAAGCGCGCCCAGCGGCGCGAGGTCGCCCGCTTCCTGGCCAAGGTCTTCGCCGAGGACCCCGACGGCAACCGGCACGCACTCGCCCGTCGGATGGGCGTCATGTACGTCATCTGGAACGACCGCATCTACGCGTCCTACCGGACCTTCGAGGCGCGCGACTACCTGAGCTCGTCGTGCCGTTCGGTGGAGCGCTGCTCCAAGACGTTGCGGCACCGCGACCACGTGCACCTGTCGCTGAGCCAGCGCGGCGGGCGCGGGCTGACGAGCTGGTACGTCGAGGGGTCCTGACCCGCGGCCCTAGGCCGACGGACTAGAACGCGTTACAGTTTTCGGGTTTCCCGACCCGAGGAGTACGCCGCCATGCCCCTTCCCGCGACCATCGACGACCGGCTGCTCGGTCGCCTCACCGACCGGGTGCGCTCGAGCGGCGGAGCGACGTACAAGCTGCTCGAGGTCTACACCGGCGAGGTGATCACGGCGCTGCCGCAGTCCACCGCGGCCGACGTCGAGGCGGCGTACGCCGACGCCCGCGAGGCCCAGCAGGGCTGGGCCTCGCAGCCGCTGGAGCAGCGGCTCGCGGTGATGAAGCGCTTCCACAAGCTGCTGCTGAAGAACCACGCGACCGTCGTCGACCTCATGCAGGCCGAGACCGGCAAGGCCCGTCGGATGTCCTTCGAGGAGGTCTGTGACGTCGCCATGACGACCAGCCACTACCTCCGCACGGCGTCACGGGTGCTCACCGACACGAAGCGGGGCGGGGTGGTGCCGTTCGTCTCGACCGCCACCGAGGTGCGGGCGCCCAAGGGCGTCGTCGGCCTGATCTCGCCGTGGAACTTCCCCTTCGCCACCAGCCTCTCCGACGCCATGCCGGCACTGATCGCGGGCAACGGGGTGGTGCTCAAGCCGGACAACCGGAGCACCCTCAACGTCGCCTTCGGGGTCTCGCTGCTCGAGGAGGCCGGCCTGCCCGCGGGGCTGGTGCAGATCGTGTGCGGGGAGGGGCCGGACGTCGGACCGGCGATCGTCGACGGCGCCGACTACGTCATGTTCACCGGCTCCACCGCGACCGGGCGCGTCATCGGCGAGCGCGCCGGGGCCAACCTCATCGGCTGCACCCTCGAGCTCGGCGGCAAGAACCCGCTGGTCGTGATGCCCGACGCCGACCTCGACGAGACGGTCCCCGGTGCTCTCTTCGGCTCCTTCCTCAACGCCGGCCAGGCCTGCATGCACATCGAGCGGATCTACGTGCACGCCTTGGTCGCGGAGGAGTTCACCCGGAGGTTCGTGATCGCCGCCGAGCGGATCGCCCTGGGCGCGTCGTACGACTGGGAGCCGGAGATGGGCGCGCTCATCAGCGCCGAGCACCTGGAGCGGGTGTCCGACCACGTCGAGGACGCGCGGTCGCAGGGGGCGGAGGTGCTGACCGGGGGGCGGGCCCGCCCCGACCTGGGGCCGACCTTCTACGAGCCGACGGTGCTGCGCGGGGTGACCCCGGCGATGAGGCTCGCGCGCGAGGAGACCTTCGGACCGGTCACGGCGATCTTCACCTACGAGACCGAGGACGAGGTCGTGGCGCTGGCCAACGACACCGACTACGGCCTCAACGCCAGCATCTGGTCGCGCGACCTCGAGGCGGCCGAGCGGCTCGGACGTCGGATCCGGGCCGGCAACATCGGCGTCAACGACAGCCTGGCCTGCGCCTACGCCAGCAAGTCGACGCCCTCGGGCGGGATCAAGAACAGCGGGGTGGGCTCACGCCACGGCGACTCCGGGTTGCTGAAGTACACCGACCCGATCAACGTCGCCGTGCTCAAGAAGCAGGTCCTCACCCCGCCCGCCGACGTCGACTACGCGAAGTACGTCAAGCAGACGGTCCTGTCCCTCAAGGCCATGCGCCGCCTCAACCTGCGGTGATGGGGGGTGCCGGTTTCACCAGGTACCTAGTGAAACCGGCGCTTCCCGAGCGAAGCATCGCTCGGGAAGCGCCGGTTTCGTCAGGGAAGGTACGCCGTCACGCCACCTGGAGCGAGCGCTTCGACAGCCCCATCCAGTAGCCCTCGATGCGCTGCAGGCCGGGGGCGCTCGGGTCGGTCGCGGCGCCGAGCGTGACGAACAGCGGGGTCAGGTGCTCGACGGTGGGGTGGGCGTAGGGCAGTCCCGGGGCGAGGTCGGCGTACGACGCGAGCGTGTCGACGTCACCGCGTGCGAGGGCCTCGGCCGCCCAGAGGTCGAAGTCCTGCGACCAGCCCGGCACCGCGGCGTCGATGCGGAACTCGGTGAGGAACGGCAGGCCGTGGGTGAGGAAGCCGGAGCCGATGACGAGCACGCCCTCGTCGCGCAGCGCGCGCAGGCGCGAGCCGAGCTGGAGCAGGCGGCCGGGGTCGTGGGTGGGCAGCGACATCTGCACCACCGGGATGTCGGCGTCGGGGTACATGATCTTGAGCGGCACCCAGGCGCCGTGGTCGAGCCCGCGCGAGGGGTGGCGGTGGACGGTCTCGTGGTCCGGCATCATCGCCGCGACCCGGTCGGCGAGCGCGGTGGCGTCCGGGGTCGCGTACGTCTCCTCGTAGTAGCGCTGCGGGAAGCCGCCGAAGTCGTAGACCAGGGGCGTGCCGGCGGCCGTGGCGCTCAGCGCGAGGGGGGCGGACTCCCAGTGGGCCGAGACGATCACGATGCCGGTCGGACGCGGGAGGTCGGCGGCCCAGGCGCGCAGCTGGCCGCTCCAGACCGGGTCGTCGAGGAGGGGCGGCGCGCCGTGTCCGATGTAGAGCGCCGGGAGCGGGTGGGAACCGGTCATGATGGGCCTCACGAACGAACTAGATTGTTGAAGTCTCAAGTATAGAGGTAGGATGGCGGCTATGACCAGATGGTTGACCCAGGACGAGCTCGCGGCGTGGCTGCCCCTGGCCGGGGTCATGCTGCGCTTCAACAGCGCTCTCGACAGCCAGCTGGTCCGCGACTCCGACCTCACGCACTTCGACTACCTCTGTCTCGCGATGCTGTCCGAGGAGAAGGACCACGTCACGTCGATGAGCCACCTCGCGGGCCGCACCAACGCCTCACTGTCGCGCCTGTCCCACGTGGTCAGCAAGCTCGAGCGCCGCGGACTGGTCTCGCGCTGTCCCTCGGACATCAGCCGGCGGGTGACCAACGTGCGCATGACCGAGCAGGGGTACGCCGTGCTCGTCGCCGCGGCGCCGGGACACGTCGAGCACGTCCGCTCGCTGATCTTCGACGGCCTGAGCGACGAGGACGTCGACGCCCTGCGCCGGGTCATGCTCCACGTGCTCGGCAACATCGAGTGCGCCGGGGCGAAGGACGCCCAGCGCGAGGGCAAGCCCGTGCCGCCGCCCGCCCGCGTCATCTGACCCGTCCGACGCCTCAGCGGGCCCGCGACCGGCGCAGGCACAGCCAGGCGGCCCCGGCGTAGAGCACGGCGTACATCCCGCTGACTCCCACCACGTCGAGCGCCGACGCGCCCGCGGGCAGCCCGACGACCAGCCACCCGAGCGCGACCGCGACCACCACCCCGGCTGCGGCGCCGAGCGCCACCGCCGAGCCGTGCGGGCTCAGCCGCGCCAGGAGCACGCCGACCACGGCGACGACCGGCGCGAGGAGGTACGGCGCGTCGTCGCGACCGCCGTCCCCGACGATGCCGAGCGCCCCGACGCCGAGCAGCAGCAGGAGCGTGACGAGGCCTGCTGCTGCGAGGCCGAGCCACGGGGGATGGGAGGCGGTCGGTGAAGTAGGGGAGCCGGGTGCGGCGGTCATGGTGTCCTCCGGGGTCGGTCGGTGCGGGTGGGGTGAGGGCGGTGCGTGCCGAGAGGCGGTCAGTGTCCGGCGTCGGAGCGGACCAGGCGCCGTCCCCCGAGCAGGAGCGACCCGGCGGCCCAGGCGAGCAGCGTCAGGCGCGCCGACGTCGTGGTCATGTCGTCGCCCGGGCCCTCCCCGAAGACGAGGTACAGCGCGCTGGAGCCCGGGGTGGCCGCCGACAGGTCGAGCGCCCAGTCGTAGGGCAGGTTCGCGAGCAGCGGCGGCAGCACGAGCACCAGCGCGGTGACGCTGACCAGCGCACCGGCGGTGCTGCGCAGCGCCAGCCCGAGCCCGACCGCCAGCAGGGCGCTGCAGCCGAGCACCAGCCCCAGACCGCCGAGCTCGCGCAGCCCCTCGCCGGACGGCAGCCCGACGCCGGGCACGATCACCCACAGCACGACGGTGGCGGCGAGCAGCAGCACCAGCCCGACCAGCGTCGTGGTCAGGGCCAGCACGACGGTGCGGGCGAGGAGCAGTAGCCCGCGGCGCGGGGTCCACTGCAGCGTGGGCACGATGCCGCCGTTGCCGTGGTCGGCGGTGGCCGTCACGGTCGCCAGCGCCAGCACCCCGAAGAGCGCGAACATCGCGGTCGGACGGCTGCCGTCCCAGGCCGTCGCGTCGGACGGCACGTCGCCGGGGTCGCCGGCCACGTCGATGCCGATCAGCGCAGCCAGTCCGAGCACCGACACGGCGGTCACCAGCACGAGGACCCAGCTCGACCGCACGCTCCAGATCCGGCTCCACTCGGCCCGCCCGGTCGCGGCGAGCAGGGCGAGGTCGCCCATCACGCCACCTCCGCGCCGACGTGCTCGACCGCGCCCTCGGTCAGCCGGAGGTAGGCCTGCTCGAGCGACTGCTCGACCTCCGCCAGCCGGTGCAGGGGGACGCCGTGCTCGTGCGCCACCGTGCCGACCACCGCCGCGGCCAGCCCGGTGACCTCGAGGTCGTCGGCGCCCTGCCGCTCGACGACGCCGCCGCGCGTCGACAGCGCCCGCGCGAGGTCGTCGGCGTACGGCGTGCGCACGCTCACCCGCTGCTCGTCGAGGCCGCGCAGCACCTCCGCCACCGTGGCGTCGGCGATGAGCCGACCCCGGCCGATCACCACCACCCGGTCGGCGACCATCTGCATCTCGCTCATGAGGTGGCTCGAGACCAGCACGGTCCGGCCCTCGTCGGCCCACCCGCGCAGCAGCGTGCGGATCCAGCGCACCCCGTCGAGGTCGAGGCCGTTGACGGGCTCGTCGAACATCAGCACCGCGGGGTCGCCCAGCATCGCGGCCGCGATGCCCAGGCGCTGCCGCATGCCGAGCGAGTAGCCCTTGACCCGGCGTCCGGCCGCGCCGCTCAGGCCGACCCGGTCGAGCACCTCGTCGACGCGCGTGAGCGGGATGCCGTTGCTGAGCGCGGCGACACGGAGGTGGCCGCGCCCGGTGCGCCCGGGGTGCAGCGCCCCGGCGTCCAGCAGCGCCCCGACCTCGTGCAGCGGCGCCGACATGTCGGTGTAGGTCCGCCCCGCCACCCGGGCGGACCCGGCGGTGGGACGGTCGAGTCCCAGCACCATGCGCATGGTGGTGGACTTGCCGGCGCCGTTCGGCCCGAGGAAGCCGGTCACGGCCCCGGGCTCGACGTCGAAGGTCAGGTCGTCGACGGCGACCACGTCGCCGTACCTCTTGCTGAGTCCGCGCACCTCGATCATCGGGGTCCCTCCGTCCGCGGCGGCGCACGCCGCCGTCTCGTCTGCCTCGACCGTGCTGTCGAGCCGACGGTAGGGACGGGCGCGGGCGGAAGTGGCGGACGTGCTGTGGAGGTCCTGTGCAGATCGCGGAGCCCTCACCCCGCGGTCAGGGCAGGCGCCAGTCCACCGGCGGCGCGCCCTGGGCCTCGAGCAGCGCGTCGACCTGGCTGAAGGGCCGTGAGCCAAAGAAGCCGTTGCGCGCCGACAGCGGCGAGGGGTGCACCGACTCCACCGCGGGCACCGCGCCCAGCGACGCCTTGAGCCGGCGCGCGTCCGCGCCCCAGAGCACCGCCGCCAGCGGACCGCCGCGGGCCGCGAGCACCTCGATGGCCCGGTCCGTCACGGCCTCCCAGCCCTTGCCGCGGTGAGCCGCGGACTTGCCGGGCTGCACGGTGAGGCAGCGGTTGAGCAGCAGCACGCCCTGCTCGGTCCACGGGGTGAGGTCGCCGCTCGACGGCATCGGGTGGCCGAGGTCGGTCGTGAGCTCCTTGTAGATGTTGAGCAGGCTCGGCGGCAGCGGCCGTACGTCGGGGGCGACCGAGAAGCTCAGCCCGACCGGGTGGCCCGGCGTCGGGTAGGGGTCCTGGCCCACGACCAGCACGCGCACCTCGGCGAGCGGGCGCTGGAAGGCGCGCAGCACGTGGTCGCCCGCGGGCAGGTAGCCGCGCCCGGCCGCCACCTCCTCGCGCAGGAAGCGGCCCATCGCCTCGATCCGGTCCTCGACCGGCGCGAGCGCCTCGGCCCAGTCCGCGGCCACGAGCCCGCGGTCGACCAGCGACCCCAGGGTGCCGGTCACGACGCCTCCTGGCCGAGCCGCGCGGCGAGCGCGTCGGCGACGGCCTGCTGCCCCTCGGCGAAGGGGTGGAAGGCCAGGGCGCGCGACTCGTCGGTGCGGCGGCCGTTGACCCACGGGTCGTCCGCGCAGATCTCGTGCCCCGCCGACAGGGTGTAGGTGTCGAGGAAGGTGACGCCGGCGCGGCGGGCGGCCCCTGCGAGGGCGTCGCGCAGCGCCTTCTCCAGCTCCTGCGCCGCGGGCACGTCGCTCGGGTCGATCGGGAATTGGCGGCACCCGCCGGCCTCGCCCACGAGGCGCGGGTAGCCGACGAGCACGACCGTGGCTCGCGGGGCGGCGGCGGTGACGGCGTCCAGGGCGAGCGCGACCCGCTCGCCGACCCGTCCGATGGCCGCCGTCGGGTCGGCGACGTCGCCCAGGCACGGGCCCGTGGACGGCGGGGCCGCGCCCGGGGCGGCCGGTCCGAAGCCGCCGACGCAGCCGACCAGGGTCGCGAAGAGGTCCTCGTCGTTGCCGCCGATCCCGAGCGTCACCAGGTCGGTGCCACGGCGTACGGCGCGCAGCTGCGGCGGCACGGTGCCCTGGCCGCCGGCCACCCTCTGGGGCACCTCGACGTCGCGGGTCTCGGCCGCGCTGCAGCTGACGTCACGGACCTCGGCGATCCCGAGCGCGTCGGCCAGCAGCGCGGGGTAGTTGCCGTTCGAGCGCAGGCAGCCCTCGGCCAGGTCCGTGACCGGCACGAAGGGGGCGGCGGTGTAGGAGTCGCCCAGCGCGGCGTACGACGTGAAGGCCGGCGTCTGCGGCCCGTCCGACGTGCTCGGCTCCGTGCCCGACGACGAGGAGGGCTCGGACGGCTGCTCGGCGCCGGAGGACCAGCAGCCGGTCAGCGTCGCGAGGAGGAGCGCGGACAGCGCGGCGGAGGTGAGGCGACGGGGGGCGCGGCGCCCCCGGGGGTCAGCTGGCGCCACGCCTGGGGGCCGCCAGGCCCCGCGAGCTGGCCGAGGAGAACCGGCGGTTCGGGTTGGAGCCGATGGCGGGCTCGCCCTGCGCGTTGCGCACGGTGCCGCCGCGGGCGGGCGAGGCGGTCGCGCGCTTCGCGGGGGCGGAGGGCTTCTTCTTCGCGGTGGCCGTCCGCGCCCCGCTCGACGCGCGCTTCGTCGTGCGCCCCGCGTCGCTGGCGTGCTCGTCGATGAAGGAGTCGAGGATCCGCCACGTGGTCTCGCGAGCGCCGCGGCCGGTGAGCATGCCGAGGTGCCCGCCGGGCACGACCTCGAAGCGCAGGTCCGGCACGAGGTCCTCGATCGGGCGCACCGAGCTGACCGGCGCGATCGTGTCGCCGGAGCCGCCGAAGGCCAGCACCGGCACGGTGATGTCGGCGAACGAGATGTCGCGGCCCTCGAAGTGCACGGTGCCCTCGGCGAGCTCGTTGCCGCGCACCATGCGGTGGTAGAGCTGCCCGAACGTCCGGCCGGGGTAGGCGATCATGTTCTTGGTGAAGCGGTCGACGGCCTCGATCTGTGCGAGGAAGTCGGTGTCGTCGAGCTTGGCGAGCTGCACGAACGGCTTGGTCACCAGCTTGTCGAAGGCGCTGAGCTGGAAGGCCCGCTTGACCAGCGGCTGCGGCACGCCGCCCATGACGCGGTAGGCGAGCGTGATGAGGGACGCCCGGTCGCCGACGATGCCGAGCAGGGGGCGCACGGGCGCGATCAGCGGCACCTGCGTGACGTCGACGGGGGAGCCCACCGCGGTCACCGACGCGATCGGCAGCTTCGACCAGGCGGCGGCGGTCAGCAGCGAGAACGTGCCGCCCAGGCTCCAGCCGACGAGGTGCACCGGGCGCCCGCCGGCGTGGCGGCTGACGGTGCGGATCGCCTCGGGCAGCACCTCCTGCACCCAGTGCTCCATGCCGAGGTTGCGGTCCTTGAAGGACACCTGGCCGTACTCCACGAGGTAGGTCGGGCGTCCCTGCGTCACCAGGTGCTCGACCAGCGAGCAGCCCCGCCGCAGGTCGAAGCACAGCGAGGGAGCGGCCAGCGGCGTCACGAGCAGGACGGGGTCGCCGGTCTCGCGCACCCGGCCCTGCGAGCGGTAGTGGTAGACCTCGCGCAGCGTGCCCTCGTCGATCAGCGTGCGCGGCATGGGACGGAGATCGGCGACGCCACCGTAGAGCACCTTCTGAGCGACGTTCGCGGAGGCTGCGACGATCTGGTCCGGCTTGGGGATCAGATCCATGCGCGCATGTTACCCGCGGGTGCAGTCACGGCCCGGGAGCGTCCGAAGCGCGTCCCCCGGCCGTACGTCGTCCCGCTCACTCCGCGCGCAGGGTCGTCATGAACCGCTCGGCCCAGTCGACGACGTCGTGCTCGCGCACCGTGCGCCGCATGGCCTTCATGCGGCGCGACAGCTCGCGGGGCTGGCTGCGGACGGCCTGGAGGATCGCGGCCTTCATGCCGTCGATGTCGTAGGGGTTCACCAGGAACGCCTGCTTGAGCTCGTCGGCGGCCCCGGCGAACTCCGACAGCACCAGCGCGCCGTCGTCGTCCTGGCGGCAGGCGACGTACTCCTTGGCGACCAGGTTCATCCCGTCGCGCAGCGGCGTGACGACCATGACGTCGGAGGCGCGGAACATCGCCGCCATCTCGTCCTTGGGGTAGGAGGAGTGCAGGTAGGAGATGGCCGGACGGCCGATGCGGCCGTAGTCGCCGTTGATGCGGCCCACGAGCCGGTCGATCTCGTCGCGCAGCCGGCGGTACTCGTCGACGCGCTCGCGCGACGGGGTCGCGACCTGGATCATCACCGCGTCCTCGACGCTGAGCTCCTCCTCCTCGAGCAGCTCGCCGAACGCCTTGAGGCGCGTGTAGATGCCCTTGGTGTAGTCGAGCCGGTCCACGCCGAGCAGCAGCTTGGCGGGGTTGCCCATCTGCTCGCGGATCTCGGTGGCGCGCTCGCTGACCTCGTCGGTCCGCGACAGCTCGGCCAGGCCCTCGTAGTCGATCGAGATCGGGAAGGCCGCGGCGTGCACCGTGCGGCCGTCGGGCAGGTGGACGACGTCGCGCTGCGTGCGGTGCCCGACCCGCTGACGCACCAGCCGCACGAAGTTCTCGGCCCCGCCGGCGCGCTGGAAGCCGACGAGGTCGGCGCCGAGGAGGCCCTCGAGGATCTGGCGCCGCCACGGCAGCTGCACGAAGAGCTCGCTGGGCGGGAAGGGGATGTGGAGGAAGAAGCCGATCTTGAGGTCGGGGCGGGCCTCGCGCAGCATCGCCGGCACGAGCTGCAGCTGGTAGTCGTGGACCCAGACGGTGGCGCCCTCGGCGGCGATCCTCGCGGTGCGCTCGGCGAAGCGGCGGTTGACCGCGACGTAGGTGTCCCACCACTCGCGGTGGAACTCCGGCTTGGCCACGGCGTCGTGGTAGAGCGGCCACAGGGTCGCGTTGGAGAAGCCCTCGTAGAAGCGCTCGATCTCGTCGGCGTCCAGCGCGATCGGCACCAGCGTCATGTCGGACTCGTCGAGGTGGTCCTCGGGGCCGTCCGGGGCGCCGTCCCAGCCCAGCCAGGCGCCGTCGTGGCTCTGCATGACCGGCTCGACCGCGGTGACGAGTCCGCCGGGGGAGCGTCGCCAGCTGACCTCGCCGTCCTCGGCGACCACCCGGTCCACGGGCAGACGGTTGGCGACGACGATGAAGTCGAAGGTCCCTTCCTGGTCGTTCCGGTCGTTCTGGGGGGCGCTCATGGCGCGAGCCTAGTCGGCGTGGGGCGAATGACACGCCTGTCATTTGTGCCTACGATGGGGTCCGCAGACCCGCCGTCGTCGTACAGGAGTGCCCGCATGGACAGCGCCCCACGCGCCCACACCCCGAGCGACGCGGAGACCCCGGCCGGCGAGCTGTCGGCCCGCGACCAGGCGATCCTCGACTTCGAGCGGCAGTGGTGGAAGTACGCCGGCGCCAAGGAGCAGGCGGTCCGCGACCAGTTCCAGATGTCGTCGACGCGCTACTACCAGGTGCTCAACGCCCTCATCGACAGCCCGTCCGCGCTGGCCCACGACCCGCTCCTCGTCCGTCGCCTCCGTCGCCTCCGCGCGACGCGGCAGCGGGCCCGCTCCGCTCGTCGCCTCGGCTTCGAGGTCTGAGATGCCGCTACGTCACCGCGTCTCCGTGGCCGTCGCCGAGCGCCGTCCGAGCCGTCGCTCCGGTGCCGACGAGGGCTTCGTGATGTCGTCGCCGCTGGCGCTGATGAGCGCGGCCGCCGTGCTCATGGCCGGCGTCGCCTTCTTCGTGACGGACCCCGCGACCCCGGACGGGGACCAGGCCGTCCTGGTCACGGCTCCTGCGCCGACCGAGGCGCCGGTCGTGCTCGACCCGACCACGGTCGAGAAGGAGAAGAAGAAGACGCCCCCGCCGGTGCAGCGCGGTGAGGTCTACGTCAGCGTCTACAACAACTCGAACATCACCGGCCTGGCCGGCACCACGGCCTCGCGCATCGGCGGCGCCGGCTGGCAGGTCACCGGCTCGGACAACTGGTACGGCACGATCCCGGCCACCACCATCTACTTCCCGCCCCGGTTCCAGGACGCCGCCGAGCTGCTGTCCAAGGACCTCGGCATCACCCGCGTCCTGCCGGCCGTCGACCCCATGTCGATGGACCGGCTCACGGTGATCCTCACCTCCGACTTCGCCTGACCCGCCCCGGCGCCCTCGTGAGGTCGCCGGCCGCCTCTGGTTGAGTTCTCCCATGGACTTCGCCAGCGGTCTCTCCCAGCGTCGGTACGACGAGCTCGTCACGAGCGCGGAGCGCGCCGTCGTGGGCCTCGACTTCGACGGCACCCTCGCCCCCATCGTCGAGGACCCCAAGGACGCCCACATCCACCCCGACGCCGGAGCGGCCCTGGTCGAGCTCGCGCCGCTCGTGGAGGCGGTCGCGGTGGTGACCGGGCGTCCGGTGCGCCAGGCGGTGTCGCTCGGCGAGCTCGACGAGATCGGCGCGCAGGTCGCTGAGGGGGGCGGCGAGTTCCTGGTGCTGGGCCACTACGGCAACGAGAGGTGGTCGGCGCGGGACCGCCGGGTCATCTCGCCGCGCCCGCCCAAGGGCCTGGCCACGCTCATGTCCGAGCTGCCGGACCTGCTGCGCCGCCACGGCCTCGGCGAGGCCCACATCGAGTCCAAGGGCGGCCTCGCGGTCGCCGTCCACACCCGCCGCATGGACGACCCCGACGGCGCCCAGGAGACGCTCACCCCGATCCTCGAGAAGGCAGCACGCAGCCACGGCCTGGTCACCGAGCCCGGGCGGATGGTGGTGGAGGTCCGCGCCTCCGGCATGGACAAGGGCAGCGCCGTGCGCAGCCTGCAGAAGCAGCTGCACGCCGACGCGATGGTCTTCGTCGGCGACGACCTCGGCGACCTCGAGGCCTTCGACGCGGTGGCCGACCTGCGCCGTCGGGGGATGGTGGGCTTCCTGGTCTGCTCCGGCTCCGACGAGCAGCAGGCGCTCGTGGACAAGGCGGACCTCGTCGTCGACGGCCCGGACGGGGTCGTCGCCTTCCTCCACCAGCTCGCCGCCGACGTCGCTCGTCCCGCTGGTTGAGACAGGGGTCCGGATGCCGGACACGATGTGCGGATCTCCGGCGCGCTCCCTAGGCTTGCTCACAGCTCATCGAGAGGGGCAGAGGGACACGGCCCGTCGAAGCCCCGGCAACCCGCCACGGCAGTCATCCCCCGGATGACTTCCTCCGAGGAGCCAGAACGACCCCCTGACGGTCGCGCTGGCCCGTCGTGGTCACGGTGCTACATCCGTCCCGAGGCGAAAGACGCCGATCGGGGAAGATGAGAAGGAGGAATCCTTTGAGCGCATCAGTGATCGAGCCCACCACCCTGCGGAGCGGTGCTTTCGGGCACGCCACCGGCCTCGTGTGCCGCGAGTGCCGCGCCGAGCAGCCCCTCGGGCCGTTCTACGCCTGCCAGGAGTGCTTCGGCCCCCTGGAGATCGGCTACGACTTCCCGCAGGTCACCCGCGAGCAGATCGAGGCGGGCCCCAAGAACATCTGGCGCTACCAGCCGCTGCTGCCGGTGCCCTCGGACATCTCGCTGTCGCCGAACATGGAGCCCGGCTACACCCGCCTGCTCAAGGCCGGCAACCTCGGGCGCGAGCTCGGCCTGCGCAGCCTCTGGGTCAAGGACGACTCCGGCAACCCGACGCACTCCTTCAAGGACCGCGTCGTCGCCGTCGCCCTCTCGGCCGCCCGCGAGCTCGGCTCCAAGGTCTTCGCGTGCCCCTCGACGGGCAACCTGGCCAACGCGGTCGCCGCAGCCGGCGCCCGGGCGGGCATCCGCACGGTCGTCTTCATCCCGCACGACCTCGAGCCGGCCAAGATCCAGATGACCGCGGTGTACGGCGGCTCGCTGGTCGCCGTGCGCGGCAACTACGACGACGTCAACCGGCTGGCCTCCGAGATCGCCGGCGAGGAGGAGGGCTGGGCGTTCGTGAACGTCAACGTCCGCCCCTACTACGCCGAGGGCTCCAAGACGCTCGCCTTCGAGGTCGCCGAGCAGCTCGGCTGGCGCATCCCCGACCAGGTCGTCGTCCCGGTCGCCAGCGGCTCGCAGCTGACCAAGATCGACAAGGGCTTCCAGGAGCTCATCAGGCTCGGTCTCGTCGAGGACACGCCGTACAGGATCTTCGGGGCGCAGGCGAACGGCTGCTCGCCGGTCAGCGCCGCCTTCAAGGACGGCCGCGACGTCGTACGCCCGGTGAAGCCGGACACGATCGCCAAGAGCCTCGCGATTGGCAATCCCGCCGACGGGCCGTATGTTCTCGACGTCACTCGCCGTACGGGCGGCACGGTGGAGGACGTCACGGACGACGAGGTCCGTGACGGGATCGCGCTCCTGGCGCGCACCGAGGGGGTCTTCGCGGAGACCGCCGGGGGCGTCACCGTGGGCACGTTGAAGAAGCTGGTGGAGACCGGGCAGCTCGACCCGGACGCCGAGACCGTCGTCTTCAACACCGGTGACGGCCTCAAGACCCTCGACGCGGTCGCCGGTCGTGTGGGCCCGACTGCAACGATCGACCCGTCGTACACCGAATTCCTGTCCACCGGCCTGGCCTGAACCGGCCGACCACGCTGCCCGAGGAGCACCATGAGCGTCCACGTCCGTGTCCCCACCATCCTGCGCACCTACACCGGAGGCGACTCCGAGGTGTCCGCCGAGGGTGGGACGCTGGCCGAGGTCCTGGAGAGCCTGGACGGCTCCTACCCGGGGATCCGCGCACGCATCGTCGACGAGACCGGCGAGCTGCGCCGCTTCGTCAACGTCTACGTCGGCAACGACGACGTCCGCTTCCTGGAGGGGCTCGGCACCGAGACCCCCTCGGGAGCGCAGATCTCGGTCATCCCGGCCGTCGCCGGGGGCTGAGCGCCACCCGCAGGACCTGCGGGCCGCACGGACACAAGAGGCCGGAGAAGCGCTCGCGCGCTTCTCCGGCCTTGCCCCGTCGCACCCACGAGGTGCTGACGAACATAGGGCGGCGCGGCAGGAGCGTCAACGGGCGCCGGCGGCGCCCGGGTCCGGTCCAGACCGTCGCGGTCCCGACGCGTCTTGCACTCGTCTGGGGCGAGTGCTAAACATTGATTAGCACTCTCCCTAGGAGAGTGACAGCACGACATCGCACCACACAGCACCACCGGGCCGGGGAGACGAGGTCCACCAGCGCCGACGGGAAGGGTTCGTCGGGTCAGCCGGACCGTCCGTCGCGGGCGTCCTCCTCAGTCCATTCCCCCGACTTCACGCGAAGGAATCGCAGGAGTTATGCCGAAGCTCATCGCTTTCAACGAGGAAGCCCGACGCGGCCTGGAGCGTGGCATGAACACGCTCGCTGACGCCGTCAAGGTGACCCTCGGTCCCAAGGGACGCAACGTCGTCCTGGAGAAGAAGTGGGGCGCCCCCACGATCACGAACGACGGTGTCTCGATCGCCAAGGAGATCGAGCTCGAGGACCCCTACGAGAAGATCGGCGCCGAGCTGGTCAAGGAGGTCGCGAAGAAGACCGACGACGTCGCCGGTGACGGCACGACGACGGCCACCGTCCTGGCCCAGGCGATGGTCCGCGAGGGCCTGCGCAACGTCGCGGCCGGCGCCAACCCGATGGCCCTCAAGCGCGGGATCGAGGCGGCCGTCGAGGCCGTCTCCAGCCAGCTGCTGAGCATGGCCAAGGACATCGAGACCAAGGAGCAGATCGCTTCGACCGCCTCGATCTCCGCGGCTGACCCCCAGGTCGGCGAGATCATCGCCGAGGCCATGGACAAGGTCGGCAAGGAAGGCGTCATCACCGTCGAGGAGAGCAACACCTTCGGGCTCGACCTCGAGCTCACCGAGGGCATGCGCTTCGACAAGGGCTTCCTGTCGCAGTACTTCATGACCGACCCCGAGCGCATGGAGACGGTTCTCGAGGACGCCTACGTCCTCATCGCGAACCAGAAGATCTCCAACGTCAAGGACATGCTCCCGGTCCTGGAGAAGGTCATGCAGTCCGGCAAGCCGCTGCTGATCATCGCCGAGGACGTCGAGGGCGAGGCCCTGGCCACCCTGGTCGTCAACAAGATCCGTGGCACCTTCAAGTCCGCCGCCGTCAAGGCGCCGGGCTTCGGTGACCGCCGCAAGGCCATGCTGCAGGACATCGCGATCCTGACCGGTGGCCAGGTCATCAGCGAGGACGTCGGCCTCAAGCTCGACACCGCCGGCCTCGAGCTGCTCGGTCAGGCCCGCAAGGTCGTCCTGACCAAGGACGAGACGACCATCGTCGAGGGTTCGGGCGACGCGGAGCAGATCCAGGGCCGCGTCAACCAGATCCGCGCCGAGATCGACAAGTCGGACTCCGACTACGACCGCGAGAAGCTGCAGGAGCGCCTGGCCAAGCTGGCCGGCGGTGTTGCGGTCATCAAGGTCGGCGCGGCCACCGAGGTCGAGCTCAAGGAGCGCAAGCACCGCATCGAGGACGCCGTCCGCAACGCGAAGGCGGCCGTCGAGGAGGGCATCGTCGCCGGTGGCGGCGTGGCGCTGCTGCAGGCCACCGAGGCTGCCTTCGAGAAGCTCGAGCTCTCCGGCGACGAGGCCACCGGCGCGAACATCGTGCGCCAGGCCTCCGAGGCCCCGCTCAAGCAGATCGCGGTCAACGCCGGCCTCGAGGGCGGCGTCATCGTGGAGAAGGTGCGCAACCTGACCCCGGGCCACGGCCTCAACGCCGCGACCGGTGAGTACGTCGACATGGTCGCCGAGGGCATCCTCGACCCGGCCAAGGTCACGCGCTCCGCGCTGCAGAACGCCGCCTCCATCGCGGCGCTGTTCCTCACGACCGAGGCGGTCGTGGCGGACAAGCCCGAGAAGGCCGGAGCCGCCATGCCTGGCGGCGACGGCGGCATGGGCGGCATGGACTTCTGAGTCCCGCCCACCACCAGCACCTCCAGCACCACCCGCAGCACCCGAAGGGCCCCGAGGCGATCCGCCTCGGGGCCCTTCGCCGTGCTGGGGCCCTGTCGGTTTCACTGGGTACCTAGTGATGTTGGCGCTTCCCGAGCGAAACTTCGTTCGGGAAGCGCCGGTTTCACTAGGTACCCAGTGAAACCGACACCCGCTCAGAGCACGCCGCGGGGGCGGAGCTGGACCGAGATCCGTGGGCCGCAGGGGGTGCTGCTCTTGGGCACGGCGTGCTCCCAGGTGCGCTGGCAGGAGCCGCCCATGACGAGCAGGTCGCCGTGGCCGAGCGTGAAGGTCCGGGTCAGTCCGGCGAGCGAGGGGACCGAGTCGGGGTTGGGGCGCAGCTGGAGGCGCCGGGGCTCGCCGAGGGACAGGATCGCGACCATCGTGTCGGTGGTGCGGCCGCGCCCGATGCGGTCGCCGTGCCACGCCACCGAGTCGCGGCCGTCGCGGTAGAGGCAGAGCCCGCTCGTCACGAACCGCTCGCCCAGCTCGGGCTCGTAGTGGTCGCTGAGCTCCTCACGGACCTGCGTTAGCCGCGGGTGGGGGAGCGGCTCGCCGGCCCCGTAGTGCGCCAGCAACCGGGGCACGTCGACGACCCGGTCGTACATCTGCCGCCGCTCGGCCTGCCACGGCACCGAGCGGAGCAGGTCGAGGAACACCTCGTCGGCCCCGGTCAGCCACCCCGGGCAGTGGTCCACCCAGGCCCCGCGGGTCAACGTCGTACGACGAAGCCGGCCGGCCAGGGCGCTCGACGACCCGGCGTCGGGGGAGTCCGGCGGGTCGAAGAGCGACGGCTGGAGCGTGAGCGCCATGCCGGTCACGGTAGCACTCGTTCGAACACCTGTGCGAGAGACTTCGTGTGGTGGGGTGTCCTGTCCCGTCCCGACAGATGCGTGGGACAAGCACCCCGCCAGGCCGCCCGGGCGTGCTTTTCCCACGCATCTGCCCGGTCGGGGCCCACCGCCCGCCGGCCCCGACTAGGTTCGGCGTACGGCGTCACCGGGCGCCGCCCGAGGAGGGGTCATGGTCCGACGCGCCGCCGTCGCGCTCGCCGCCCTCACGCTGCTCGCCGGGTGCTCGGAGCCGGAGGAGACCGGCGGCACGCCGGCCGCCGAGACGCCGGTGACCCTGCAGCTGCCCGCCGCGGGTTCCGGGCGCTGCCTGTCGCCCACGGCCGACGCCCTGTCGCGCGCCGACGTCGCCTTCGACGGCCGGGTGGAGAACATCAGCGGCAGCGACGTCGAGCTGAAGGTCGACACCTGGTTCGCCTCCCGCCGCGGGAGGGAGCGCGACGAGTCGGTCGTCGTCACCACGCTCCGGGGCACCCGGAGCACCGAGGCCATCCCGATCTTCCGCCGGGGCGACCGCTACCTGGTGGCGGCCCTCGGCACCCAGGTCATGATCTGCGGGGCCACCGACGTCTGGTCCCCGGACCTCGAGGTGCTCTACCGCCAGGCCTTCGGCTGAGGATCCGCCCGCCGTCGCACCCGTGACGAACGGTCCGCCGGCGACGTGACAAAACGCAGTGGAGCCGGTGCGGTCGCAGTCGGTAGCGTCGGGGCTCAGGTCCCCCAGCCCGAGGATGTCCCCGTGTCCGCTGCAGCCCCTGCCCGTCCCGTCACCGGTGAGGTCGCCGCGCGCGTCGTGGACCTCCACAAGACCTACGGCGAGGGTGACGCCGAGGTGCGCGCCCTCGACGGCGTCACCCTCGACATCCACGCCGGGGAGTTCACCGCCGTCATGGGTCCGTCCGGCTCCGGCAAGTCGACGCTCATGCACTGCTGCGCCGCGCTCGACACCGCCACCTCGGGATCGGTCTTCATCGGCGCCACCGAGCTGTCGCGGCTCAAGGACAAGCAGCTGACGGTGCTGCGACGCACCCAGGTCGGCTTCGTGTTCCAGTCCTTCAACCTGGTGCCCACGCTGACGGCGAAGGAGAACATCCTGCTCCCGCTGGCGATCGCGGGCCGCAAGCCCGAGGCGGGCTGGTACGACACCGTCATCGACACCGTCGCCCTGAGGGACCGCCTCGACCACCGTCCCAACCAGCTCTCGGGCGGGCAGCAGCAGCGCGTCGCCGTGGCCCGGGCTCTCGCCAGCCGCCCCTCGATCGTCTTCGCCGACGAGCCCACCGGGAACCTCGACTCCCGCTCGGGGGCCGAGGTGCTCAGCCTGCTCAAGCGCTCGGTCGACGAGTTCGGCCAGACCATCGTCATGGTGACCCACGACCCGGTCGCGGCCGGCTACACCGACCGTGTGGTCTTCCTCGCCGACGGCAAGGTCGTCGACGAGATGCGCGAGCCCACCGCGGAGAAGGTGCTGGAGAAGATGACCCTCTTCACCCAGCCGGTCGGGGCCCGTCACGCGGCTCCGTCGGGCGAAGGCGCCTGAGCCGTGCTGCGGGTCACCCTGCGCAACCTGCTGGCCCGCAAGGTCCGGCTGCTGCTCAGCGCCTTCGCGATCGTCCTGGGCGTCGCCTTCGTGGCCGGCACCCTGGTGTTCACCAACGCGATGGGGGGCGCCTTCGACGACATCATCGAGGGATCGACCTCCGACGTCGAGGTGGCCTACCCCGGTGCGACGGACTTCGACTCGGTGCAGGACGCGCGCACCATCGACGCCGACGTGGTCGAGGACCTGGAGGCGCTGCCCGAGGCGGCCGAGGTCTACCCCAACGTCAACCTGCAGAACGTCTACCTCATCGGTGAGGACGGCAAGGTCGTCGGCGGCAACGGCCCGCCGGGACTGGGGTTCAACGAGAACGGCGCCGTGAACGTGGCCGGCGACCCCATCGTCGAGTACGTCGAGGGCGAGCCGCCGAGCGGTCCGGGGGAGGTGGCCCTCGACGAGGCCGCCGCGGAGAACGGCGGCTACGTCGTCGGCGACGAGGTCAAGGTGACCACCCCGGGCGAGCCGCCCGTGATGACCGCGACGCTCACGGGAGTCGTGGCGTTCGGGTCCGGGACGAACGGCGCGACGCTGACCATCTTCGAGACCCGCGCCGCGCAGGAGCAGTTCCTCGGGGGCGAGGACGTCTACAGCTCGGTCACCCTGCGCGCGGCGGACGGGGTGAGCCAGACGGAGCTCGCCGAGGCGGCCTCCGCGGTCGTGCCCGACGACCTGCAGGTGCGCACCGGCGACGAGATCGTGAAGGTCAACAAGGAGGGCCTCGACGAGGTCCTGGGCTTCATCACGACCTTCCTGCTGGTCTTCGCCGGGGTGGCCCTCGTGGTGGGGGTCTTCCTGATCATCAACACCTTCTCGATCCTGGTCGCGCAACGCAGTCGTGAGCTGGCGCTGCTGCGGGCCCTGGGCGCCTCCCGCAAGCAGGTCAACCGCTCGGTCCTGCTCGAGGCCGTGGTCGTCGGCCTCATCGGCTCCACGGTCGGCCTCGGTGTGGGGTACCTGCTGGCCCTCGGGCTGCGGTGGCTCTTCGGCACCTTCGGTCTCGACCTCGGCGGCGCGGACTTCCCCATGACGACGACCGCGGTCGTCGCGTCGTACGTCGTCGGTCTCGGCGTGACCTCGGTCGCCGGCCTCCTGCCGGCGCGACGTGCGAGCCGCATCGCACCGATGGCGGCCCTGCGTGACGACGTCGCCCTGCCGGAGGGCGCGCTGCGCAAGCGGGTGGCGATCGGGCTCGTGCTCTTCGCGGCCGGTGCCGGCCTCATGACCGCCGGCTTCCAGGTCGACGACGGCACGACCGGTCTCACGCTCATCGGCGGCGGCATCCTGGCCATGCTGATCGGGGTGTCCCTCGCGAGCGCCTTCCTCGGGCGACCGCTCATCCTGCTGTTCGGGGCGGTCTACCGGCGCGTCTTCGGCGAGGTCGGCAACCTCGCCACGGAGAACTCCCTGCGCAACCCGCGCCGCACCGCCGCCACCGCCAGCGCCCTCATGATCGGGCTGGCGCTGATGTCGCTGATGGCGGTGTTCGGGGCGAGCGCCTCGGCGAGCACCCAGTCGACCATCGAGCGGGTCGTGACGTCGCAGTTCATCATCAGCAACGTCATCGGCCAGCCGTTCTCCCCGGAGATCGCCGAGCAGGTCGAGGACCTCGACGGCGTCGCCTCGGTGGCCTCGATGCGCCAGGCGTTCGTCGACGTGGACGGCACCGGCTCGGCCGTCGGCGGCATCGACCCCGCGGCCTTCGGCGTCGAGCTCGCGCTCCCGGTCGAGGAGGGCTCGCTGCAGGACCTGCGCGACGGCACGGTCGCCGTCGACGCCGGCACGGCCCGCGGAGCAGACCTCGGGGTGGGCGACACCGTCGAGGTCGACTTCCAGGCCGGCAAGCAGGAGCTCGAGGTGGTGGCGCTCTTCCCGGCCGGGCAGGGGCTGGGGTTCTCCCACCTGACGACGCAGCAGACGCTCGAGGACGGCGGGCTCGCGCCGGTGGACGCGTTCGTCTACGTCGTCAAGGAGTCCGGTGCCGACACCGACGAGGTCCGCGAGGACATCGAGAAGGTCATCGAGGACCAGCCCACGGTCACCGTCAAGGACCCCGAGGGCTACGCCGCGGAGCAGCAGGAGCAGATCAACCAGTTCCTGGCCTTCATCTACGGGCTGCTCGGGCTGTCGGTGATCATCGCGATCCTCGGCGTGGTCAACACCCTGAGCCTGTCGGTCATCGAGCGCACCCGCGAGGTCGGGCTGCTGCGCGCGGTCGGGGTGACGCGTCGCCAGCTGCGACGCATGGTGATCCTCGAGTCCGTCGTCATCGCTGTCTTCGGCGGGCTGCTCGGCGTCATCATGGGCACCGGCTTCGGCTCGGCGGTCGTCATCGCGCTCGAGGACCAGGGGCTGTCCGACCTGGCCATCCCGTGGCCCGTGCTCGTGACCTTCGTCGTGGTCTCGGGCATTCTGGGCGTTCTTGCTGCGCTTTTCCCGGCATTCCGGGCAGCTCGCCTGAATGTGCTGCGAGCAATTACCGCTCAGTAGCAGCCCGATCGCGCCATATCTCCTCGACACGCCGCCGCCCTAGACTCGGACGTGCCACAGTGACGGGGTCAGATCGCGAAGGAGACACGCTCATGGGAGAAGCGGCTGTCGTCACTCGCGCCACTTCGGGCACCGGCGCAGGGTCAGCGGTTCACAAGCACGTCCAGGTCCGCGAGTACGTCCGGGCCCTGGTGGAGGGTGCCGAGGCCGGCACCCCGGCACCGTCCGAGCGCGAGCTCGTGCAGTACTTCGGCGTCGCCCGGATGACGGTGCGCCAGGCGCTCGACGCCCTCGTCACCGAGGGGCTGCTCGAGCGGGTCCCCGGTCGCGGCACCTTCGTGGCCGACCAGCGCCACGAGCAGAGCATGCGCCTGCACGGCTACACCGAGGAGATGCGCCACCGCGGGCTCCGGCCGGCGTCGCGCACCTTGCTGGCGCGTCTCGAGGCCGCCGGCCCCGGCGTGGCCCGGGCCCTCGAGATCGCGGTCGGGGAGTCCGTCGTGCACTGGCAGCGAGTGCGGCTGGCCGACAACGCCCCGATGTGCGTCGAGGACGCCTTCCTCAAGGCCGCCATGGTGCCGGGGCTGGTCGACCACCTCCCAGAATCGCTCTACGAGGACCTCGCCCGGCGCGACCTCGCCCCGACGTGGGGGGAGGACTCGGTGGACGCCGGCCTGGCCAAAGACCCCGAGGCGCGGCTGCTCGGCATCGCCGAGGGCAGCCCGGTGCTGCGGGTCGCCCGTCGCGCCTTCTCCGGACGGACCCCGGTCGAGGTCTCGCGCTCGACCTACCGCGCGGACCGGTTCACGCTCTGGATCCCGATGAGCCGCCAGCCCGGTCCCGCCCACTGACCTCCTGAGCGCCGCTCCTCGGCCGCTCCCTGCTGGCCGGTCGGGTGCTCGACCCGGTCGCCGGTCCGGCGCGGGGCACCGACAAACCTTCGACCAACCTGCGCGGGCTAGCCTCGCGGCGTGACCCGGGTGAGCGGACTGCTGCTGGCCGCCGGGGCCGGTCGTCGCATGGGCCGACCCAAGGCGCTGCTGCGTGACGCCGCGGACCGCCCGCGCCTCCTCGGCGCCGTCGACGTGCTGCTCGAGGGCGGCTGCGACGAGGTCGTCGTGGTGCTGGGCGCCGAGGCCGAGCAGGCGGAGACGCTGCTCACCGAGGGCACGTCCCGGTGGCCTGCGGACACCGTCTGCAGCGTGCGGGCTGACGACTGGGACCGCGGCATGGCCGCCTCGTTGGCCGCCGGCCTCGCCGCTACCGGCCAGGACCCCCCGGACGCGCTGGTCGTGCTGCTCGTCGACCTGCCCGACGTCGGGGCCGCGGTCGTGACCCGGGTCGCCGACGCCTGGCGCGAGGCCGGGGCCGGGCACGGCGCCGTCGCGCGTGCGGCGTACGACGGGGAGCCGGGGCACCCGGTCCTGCTCGGGCTCGACCACCAGCTCGCCCTGGCCGCCGAGGTGGCCCGGGCCCTCGGCACCCCGGGGGCCGTCGACTTCGGCGCCCGGCACTACCTCGCCACCCTCGCCAGCCACGACCGGCGCGAGGTGGCGCTCGTCGAGTGCGGCGACCTCGCGACCGGCCACGACGTCGACCGACCGGAGGACCTCCTGTGACCGACCCGACCCCTGCCGGCCGAGCAGCAGCGCCCGGCACGCCCGGCGCAGCGGCACGCACCCCCGGATCGCCGGAGGAGCTGGCCGAACGGCTCGGCGGCACCGGCTACCTGTGCGACGACGCGCTGGCAACCGTGGGCTTCCTGGCCCTGGACCTGGCGCGGCCGCTGCTGCTCGAGGGGGAGCCCGGCACCGGGAAGACGGCGCTGGCCGAGGCGCTGGCGGAGTCGATGGGCGTGCCGCTGATCCGGCTGCAGTGCTACGAGGGCATCGACGCCAGCCAGGCGCTCTACGACTGGGACTTCCCGCGCCAGATCCTGCACCTGCGGGCCATCGAGTCCAGCGCGTCCACCCGGGACGTGACCGAGGTCGAGGACTCGCTGTTCTCCGACCGCTTCCTGCTCGCCCGGCCCGTGCTGCGGGCGTTGCGCGAGAGCCCGGCCGTGTTGCTGGTCGACGAGATCGACCGCGCCGACGACGAGTTCGAGGCGTTCCTGCTCGAGGTGCTCTCGACGTTCCAGGTCACGATCCCCGAGCTCGGCACCGTCACCGCCGCCGTGCCCCCGGCCGTGGTGCTGACCTCCAACCGCACCCGGGAGCTGCACGACGCCCTCAAGCGCCGCTGCCTCTACCACTGGATCGACCATCCCGGGCTCGAGCGCGAGGTCGCGATCGTGCGCTCGCGGGCCCCCGAGGTGCCCGCGCTGCTGGCCGAGCAGGTCGTCGCGCTCGTCCAGCGGCTGCGCACCGCCGACCTGCTCAAGGCGCCGGGCGTGGCCGAGACCCTCGACTGGGCTCGGGCCCTGGACCGGCTCGGTGCCCGCGAGCTCGACGTCGAGACCGCGGCCCGCACCCTCGGCGCGGTGCTCAAGCACCGCGAGGACACCGACCGCGTGCGGGCCTCGCTGGAGCGGATGCTGGCGTGAGCCCGACCCCGCCCGCCACCCTCGACGTCGTCCCGCCCAGGACGCCGCCCGAGGTCTGGCTGCTCGGCTTCACCCGGGCGCTGCGCGCGGCCGGGGTTGCGGTGACCTCCGACCGCAGCCAGACCTTCCTGCACGCCGTGACGCGGGTCGGCCTGGGGGCGGACCGCGGCGTCTACTGGGCCGGGCGGGCGACGCTGTGCTCCGGCCCGGAGGACCTCGAGCGCTACGACCAGGTCTTCAGCGCGTGGTTCCTCGCCGACGAGCAGGAGCAGCGCGGGGCCGCCCGCGAGAACCCGCCCGCCGTCAGCCAGGCCGCGCTCGACCTCGAGGAGGCGACCGGCGAGGGCACCGAGTCCGAGGACGCCGAGGTCGCCGCCAGCGCCACCGAGGTGCTGCGGCACCGCGACGTCGCCACGCTCGACGCCGCCGAGCGGGCGCGGTTGAACCAGCTCTTCGCGACCCTGCGGCCCCGGGCGCCCACGCGCACGTCGTACCGCCGGACGCCGGCGCGGCGCGGCACCGTCGACACCTCCGCCACCCTGCGCCGCACGCTGCGCCAGCTCGGCGAGCCGGTCGACGTCGCCTGGCGCGCACGGTCGACGCGCGCGCGCCGGATCGTGCTGCTCGTCGACGTGTCCGGGTCCATGAGCCGCTACGCCGACGCGCTGCTGCGACTGAGCCACCGCATCGGCAGCGTCGGGGACACCGAGGTCTTCAGCGTCGGCACCCGCGTCACGCGGCTGACCTGTGCGATGCACCTGCGCGACGGCGACCGGGCCCTGGTCGCGGCCGGCGAGGCCGTGCCGGACTGGTCCGGCGGCACCCGGCTGGGGGAGGGGCTGCGCGTGTTCCTCGACCGGTGGGGCCAGCGCGGGCTGGTCCGCGGCGCGGTCGTGGTGCTGTTCAGCGACGGCTGGGAGCGCGGGGACACCGCGCTGCTGGCCGAGCAGATGGCCCGGCTGCACCGGCTGTCCCACCGCGTGGTGTGGGTGAACCCCCACAAGGGACGCGACGGCTACCAGCCGGTGCAGCAGGGGATGGTGGCGGCGCTGCCGCACGTCGACGAGTTCGTGGCCGGCCACTCCGTGGCGGCCTTCGAGAAGGTGCTGGAGGTGGTCGCGGATGCGTGAGGTGATCGAGCCGCTCGTCGGCTGGTGGCGCGAGGGCCGGACGGTCGGGATGGGCACGGTGGTGGCGACGTTCCGCTCCGCGCCCCGCCCGCCGGGTGCCTCGATGCTGGTCGGCCCGGACGGCTCCGCCGTCGGGTCGGTCTCCGGGGGCTGCGTGGAGGGAGCCGTCTACGAGCTGGCGCAGACCGTGGTCGCCGAGGGTGCCCCGCGCCTGCGCCGGTACGGCGTCAGCGACGACGACGCGTTCGAGGTGGGGCTGACGTGCGGCGGCATCCTCGACGTCTACGTCGAGAAGGTCGACCAGGAGACGTTCCCCGAGCTGGGCGAGATCGCCGACGACCTGGCCGCCGACCGGCCCGTCGCGGTCGCCACCGTCGTCGACCACCCGGACCCGTCACTGGTGGGCCGGCGGATGGTGCTGCGCCCGGGGCAGCCCCGGCACGGGACGCTGGGT
Source organism: Nocardioides sp. HDW12B (assembly GCF_011299595.1). Classification (NCBI taxonomy): domain Bacteria; kingdom Bacillati; phylum Actinomycetota; class Actinomycetes; order Propionibacteriales; family Nocardioidaceae; genus Nocardioides; species Nocardioides sp. HDW12B. The sequence goes on from NZ_CP049867.1 coordinate 337,082, forward strand.
GGTGAGCGGATCGACGCCGCGGTCGCCGACGACGCCACCGGACTGCTGGCCAACGGCACCAGCGGCGTGCTGACCTACGGCCCCCACGGCGAGCGGCGCGGCGAGGGCATGCGCGTCTTCGTCTGGGGCTTCGCGCCGCAGCCCCGCATGATCGTGTTCGGCGCCATCGACTTCGCGGCCGCGGTGGCGCGCATCGGCGGGTTCCTCGGCTACAAGGTCACGGTGTGCGACGCCCGGCCGGTGTTCGCGACCGCGACCCGCTTCCCGTCGGCCGACGAGGTGGTCGTCGACTGGCCTCACCGCTACCTCGCCGCCGAGCAGGAGTCGGGCCGTCTCGACTCCCGCACGGTCATCTGCGTGCTGACGCACGACCCCAAGTTCGACGTACCGGTGCTGGAGGTGGCGCTGCGGCTGCCCGAGGTGGGCTACGTCGGGGCGATGGGGTCGCGGCGCACGCACGAGGACCGGATGGAGCGGCTGGCCGAGGCAGGGCTGACCGAGGTCGAGCTGGCGCGGCTGTCGTCGCCGATCGGCCTCGACCTCGGGGCCCGGACCCCGGAGGAGACCGCGGTCTCGATCGCGGCCGAGATCATCGCCGCCCGGTGGGGCGGCGGCGGGGCCCGGCTCATGGAGCTGAGCGGGCGCATCCACCACGACGCCGACGTCGCCGTCGACGCCTGACCGCGGGCGGGCGGCGGCCCGCGGACGGGAAGGGGCTGCCCTCAGTTGGGGGCATCGGATAGCGTGACCGCGATCACACCGGCACGACCCGACCGGGCCCTGGGGCCACGAGAGGGAGGCATGAGCGACGTCCACGGCGACCTGCGCGCCCGGCGGCTCGATGCCGCACGCGCCTGGAGCCGCTTCGTCGAGCAGGGCGAGACCGGCGAGACCGCGGTCCGGCCCGAGATCCTCCACAGCTGGAGCCGCAGCGGTGCAGCGGTCGGCACGGACCTCACCGAGGCCCCGATGGACGACGAGTCCGACACCCAGGCCTACTTCCGCGGCTCCCCGCTGCAGGTGGCCGTCGAGCGGGTCGAGGACGAGCTGCGGCGCACGGCGGAGGACGGCGACCTGGTCCTGGCCCTGACCGACGCCGACACGCGGATCCTGTGGACCTACGGCGGGCGCGTCATGCGGCGCAAGGCCGAGACCGTGAACTTCGTGGCCGGCGCCCGCTGGGACGAGTCCAGCGTCGGCACCAACGCGTTGGCGCTGGCCATGCGCGACGGCTCCCCGTCGATGGTCTTCAGCGCCGAGCACTACGCGCCGATCGTGCACAACTGGGTGTGCTGGGCCGCGCCCGTCCACGACCCCGTCACCGGTCAGCAGCTCGGCGTCATCGACCTCTCCACCACCTGGGACCGCACCCACCCGATCGGCCTCGCCACGGCGCGCATGATGGCCCGGATGATCGAGGGCGCCATCCCGGCCAGCGACTGGCGGCCCGGCCCGGAGCACGCCGCCATCGCGCAGCCCGGGCTGTCGCTCACCCTCCTCGGCACCACCGAGACCTGGCTCGACGGGCGCCGGCTGCTGCTCAACCGCCGGCAGACCGAGATCCTCGCGCTGCTGGCCCTGCACCCCGAGGGCCTGTCGACCGAGCAGCTGCACGCCCTGCTGTACGGCGACCAGGCCGTCACGCTCTCGACCCTCAAGGCCGAGGTGTCCCACCTGCGCAGCGCCCTCGGCGGGCAGCTGGCCTCGCGGCCCTACCGCCTCACCGTCCCGGTCACGACCGACGTGGACACGGTGCTGCGCCGGGTCCGCCGCGGCGACGTCCGCGCCGCGGTCGAGGCGTACGGCGGCGACCTCCTGCCGGGGTCGAACAGCCCGGCCCTGTGCGAGCTGGGCGACTACGTCGCGGTGGCCCTGCGCGAGGCCCTCATGGCCAACCCCGAGCCCGACGCGGTCCTGCGCTACACCGAGCGGTCGCCGTACGACACCGAGGTCGTCGAGGTCTGCCTCGCCACGCTCGGCACCCGCCCGCACCCGAGCCGGCCGCTGCTCAAGGCCCGGCTCGCCGCCGCCCGCACCTGACATCCGGTCGCCAGCTGCCCCGCGGTTTCCCACGGTATGCAGGCAACCTGGCACTCCCCATGGCGTCCGGAGCGTGGGGAGTGCACGTTTTCCTGCATACCGTGGGAAACCGGCAGCCCCGACGTGACCGGCGTCACGATCAGCCAACCTTCCGCCAACCTCGGCCACCTAGGTTCGGAGCGCTCGGTAGACATCCGCTATCCCCGGGAGGCGCCCACATGGCCAAGATCGAACTCACCGTCGACGGGGGGCGGGTCAGCGAGGACGTCGAGCCCCGCATGCTCCTCGTCCAGCTGCTCCGCGAGCGCCTCGGCAAGACCGGCACCGTGATCGGCTGCGACACCAGCAACTGCGGCGCCTGCACCGTGCACCTCGACGGCCGCAGCGTGAAGTCCTGCAACATGCTGGCCGTGCAGGCCGACGGGGCCGAGGTGACCACGATCGAGGGCCTGGCCGAGGGCGACAAGCTCCACCCGGTGCAGGAGGCGTTCCGTGAGTGTCACGGCCTCCAGTGCGGCTACTGCACCCCCGGGATGATCATGCAGTCGATCGACCTGCTGAACGAGAACCCGCAGCCCAGCGAGGAGGCCATCCGCCACGGGCTGGAGGGCAACCTCTGCCGCTGCACCGGCTACCACAACATCGTGCGGGCCGTGCAGCACGCCGCCGGCGTCGCGACCGACGACGTCCCGAAGTTCGAGGAGAGCGCCCAGTGACCACCACCGCCAACGAGTCCCGCAAGGCCGAGATCGGCCTGGCCCGCCGGCGCAAGGAGGACCAGCGCCTCATCACCGGCCGCACCCGCTGGACCGACAACATCACCCCCACCGGCACCCTGCACCTGGCCATGGTGCGCAGCCCCTTCGCCCACGCGAAGATCACCAACATCGAGGCCACCGAGGCCCGGAACGCCCCCAACGTGGTCGCCGTCTTCACCGGCGCCGAGGTGGCCGAGGAACAGGGCACGCTCATCACCGCGTGGCCGCTCAACGACGAGCAGAAGACGCCCAACCACGCCCCCATCGCCGTCGACCGGGTCGCGTTCGCCGGCGAGATCGTGGCCGTCGTGGCCGCGCGCAGCGCCGCCGCTGCCCGGGACGCCGCCGAGCTGGTCGAGGTCGACTACGACGAGCTGCCGGCCGCCGTCGACCTGGCCGCCGCCGCCCGCGACGAGGTGCTCGCCCACCCCGACCTCGGCACCAACACGAGCGCCTTCTGGCAGCTCGACTCCGCCGGGCAGGGCTCGGGCGGCGACGTGAACGAGGCCATCGAGACCGCCCGCAACGGGGGCATCCTCATCGAGCGGGAGTACCGCCAGCAGCGGCTCATCCCCGCCTTCATGGAGCCCCGCTCCTGCGTGGTGGACCCGACCGGCGAGCAGATCACGATGTACTCCGCCACCCAGGTGCCGCACATCCTGCGCTTCGCGCTGGCCGCGACCACCGGTGTGCCGGAGTCGAAGATCCGCGTCATCGCCCCCGACGTGGGCGGTGGCTTCGGCGGCAAGCTGGCCTGTGCGGCGGAGGAGTGGATCACGTTCCTGGCCGCCCGCAAGACCGGCAAGCCCTGCAAGTGGACCGAGACCCGCTCGGAGTCGCTGGTCTCCGGCCACCACGGCCGCGACCAGATCCAGAAGCTCACGCTGGCCGCGACCAAGGAGGGCCGGGTCACCGGTCTCAAGGTCGACCTCATCGCCGACCTCGGGGCGTACGTCGCGCTGGTCGGCGGCGGTGTCCCGGTGCTCGGCGCCTGGATGTTCAACGCCATCTACAAGTTCGACTCCTACCAGTTCAACTGCACCACGGTGCTGACGAACAAGACCTACGTCGACGCCTACCGCGGCGCCGGCCGGCCGGAGGCGACGTACGCCATCGAGCGGCTCATGGACGAGCTCGCCGCGGAGGTGGGCGTCGACCCGCTCGAGGTCCGCGAGATGAACTGGATCAAGCACGACGAGTTCCCGTTCACCTCGGTGGCCGGCATGGAGTACGACTCCGGCAACTACGAGGCCGCCACCGAGAAGGCCAAGGAGATGTTCGGCTACGACGAGCTGCGCGCCGAGCAGAAGCGCCGCCGCGAGTCCAACGACCCGATCCAGCTCGGTCTCGGCATCTCGACGTTCACCGAGATGTGCGGGTTGGCCCCGTCCCGGGTGCTGGGCCAGCTCAACTACGCCGCTGGTGGCTGGGAGCACGCCGAGGTGCGGATGCTGCCGACCGGCACCGTCGAGGTCGTCACCGGCACCTCGCCGCACGGCCAGGGGCACGAGACGGCGTGGAGCCAGATCGTGGCCGACCGTCTGGGCGTGCCGTTCGAGGACATCGAGATCCTCCACGGCGACACCCAGAGCTCGCCGCGCGGGCTCGACAGCTACGGCTCGCGCTCGCTCGTCGTGGGCGGCGAGGCCGTGGTCCGCGCCGCGGACCGCATCATCGAGAAGGCGAAGCCGATCGCGGCCCACCTGCTCGAGGCGGCCGAGGACGACCTGGAGTTCGCCGACGGTCGCTTCTCGGTCCGTGGCACCGACGAGGGCGTGACCGTCCAGGAGGTCGCGATGGCGACCTTCACCGGCCACAACCTGCCGGACGGCGTCGAGCCGAACCTGGACGCCACCTCGACCTTCGACCCGGTGAACTTCTCGTTCCCGCACGGCACCCACCTGTGCGCGATGGAGATCGACACCGAGACCGGCGCCTCGACGATGCGCAAGTACGTCTGCGTCGACGACATCGGCACCATCGTCAACCCGCTGATCGTCTCCGGCCAGGTCCACGGCGGCCTGGTGCAGGGCATCGCGCAGGCGCTGTGGGAGGAGGCGGTGTACGACGACGCCGGCACGCTCGTGACGGGCTCCTTCGTCGACTACACACTGCCGACCTCGGCCGACACGATCTCCTTCGAGACCGCGCACACGGTGTCGAAGGCGACCTCGAACACGCTCGGGACGAAGGGCGTCGGTGAGGCGGGCTGCATCGCCTCGACGCCGGCCGTCGTCAACGCGATCGTCGACGCGCTGCGGCCGATGGGTGTCAACGACATCCGGATGCCCTGCACGCCGGAGCGGGTCTTCCGCGCGATCCAGACCGCCGGTGGCGGCGGTGCGGTGGACGCGGCCCCGGCCGCGCAGGCGCCGCACTTCGACACCGACACCCCCAACCAGGATCCCAGCGTGGGCTCGTCCGAAGGAGACGTCCAGTGATCCCCGCAGAGTTCGACTACAAGGCACCCTCCTCCGTCGAGGAGGCGCTGCAGCTGCTGGCCGAGGCCGGCGACGACGCCAAGGTGATCGCCGGCGGGCAGAGCCTCATCCCGGTGCTCCGGATGCGGCTCAACGCTCCCGAGCTGCTCGTGGACCTCGGCAAGATCGAGGCGCTGCGCTCCATCCGCGAGGACGGCGACCAGATCGTCATCGGGTCGATGGCGACCTACCAGCAGATCCTCGACGACGCGTCGATCGCGGAGCACCTCGGCCTGCTGTCCAAGGCCACCGCGACCGTGGCCGACCCGCAGATCCGCCACCGCGGGACGCTGGGCGGCGCGCTGTCGCACGCCGACCCCGCCGGCGACCTGGGCGCTCCGGTGCTCGCGCTGGGGGCGACCCTGGTGATCGCCGGCTCCGGCGGCACCCGCGAGGTGGCGGCGAGCGACTTCTTCACCGGGCTCTTCGAGACCGCGGTCGCCGAGGGTGAGCTGCTCACCGAGATCCGCATCCCCAAGCACACCGGCTGGGGCTCGCACTACGAGAAGTTCGTGCGGGTCTCCCACCAGTGGTCCATCGTCGCGGTCGCCGCCGCGGTGAAGGCCGAGGGCGGGAAGATCAGCGAGGCGCGGGTCGGCCTGACCAACATGGGTGACCGGCCGTTGCGGGCGAGCGCGGTCGAGGAGGCGCTCGTGGGCGCCGACGCGACCGAGGACGCCGTACGTGCGGCGGTGGCGTCGGTGGCCGAGGGCACCAACCCGCCCAGCGACCTCAACGGCGACGCCGACTACCGGCGCTCGATCCTGCCGGTGCTCACCCGCCGGGCCGTGCTCGCCGCCGCGGGAGCGTGAGCGGGTGGACCTGAACCACACCTTCACCGTCCCGGCGGACAAGGCGACCGCCTGGGCGGCGTTCGAGGACATCTCCTCGGTCGCCGAGTGCTTCCCGGGCGCCAAGGTCACCTCGTTCGAGGGCGACGAGTTCACCGGCACCTGCAAGGTGAAGCTCGGCCCGATCGCGCTGCAGTACTCCGGGCAGGGGTCGTTCATCGAGCGGGACGCGGAGGCCGGGAAGCTGGTCTTCGACGCCAAGGGCCGCGACAAGCGGGGCAACGGCACCGCCGGGGCCAAGGTGACCGCGACGTTCCACGAGGAGGGCCCGACGTCCACGCGGGTCGATGTCCACACCGACATGCAGATCACCGGCAAGCCGGCGCAGTTCGGCCGCGGGGTCATGCAGGACGTCTCCGACAAGCTGCTCGAGCAGTTCGTGGTCTGCCTGCAGTCGAAGGTGGGGGCGCAGCCGGAGACCTCGGAGTCCTCGGAGTCCTCGGCGTCGTCGGTCCCGGAGGTGTCGGAGTCGGCGCCCGCCGAGAACGGGGCGTCGCCCGAGGCGGTGCCGTCCGCGGCGTCCGAGTCGTCGGCGTCGGTGGCGTCCGCCGCCGGGTCGACGGCCCCGGGGGCGAACGACCCCGCTCCCGCCGCCGGCACCGCGCCCCGGCTGACGTCCGTCGGCTCCAACGGGACGGCCCGGGCTGCCTCGCCGGCGGCTCCGGCGGCCTCGAACGACGACGCGCTGGACCTCGGGGCGACGGTGCTCCCGATCCTGCTGAAGAGCTACGGCAAGCAGATCGGCATCGGGATCGCGGTGCTGGTCGTCCTCAAGTGGTTGCTGGGACGTCGCTGACGCCCCTGTGCCCCACCCCTGAGCGCGGCTGGTCCGCGTCGGCCGACCCGACGCGGACCAGCCGTCCCCATCTCCCCGGGGTCAGGACGGCGGGGGCGAGCCGAGGGAGCCCAGGGGCGCGACCTCGCGGCCGCTCTCCTCGCACACCCAGGTGGGGTCCGGTCCACCGAGGTCGGGGGAGATGAACACCGCGTGGGTGGCGTCCTCGCACAGCGGGCAGAGCGGCCAGCGGCCGTGCGTCTCGAGCAGCGTGTCCTGCACGTCCTGCGCCACGAGCCCGGCGGCGAAGACCGCGCCGTCCGGCCAGTGGGTGACCCACTCCCGCCGTGAGGCGACCACGTCCTCGAGGACCGAGACGGTCGCGGGCTCCGCGGCACCGGTCGCGGTCAGGTCGGCGAGCACCACCGCACGGGCGGCCGCGAGCGTCACGTCGACGTCGTCGCTCACCGGAACCAGCCGCGCTTCGGCTTCCGCTCCTTCGGCGGCCTGACCCGGGGCAGCTGGTTGAAGGCGCCGGCGGAGATGCCGGCGGTGGCGCACATCCAGTGGGGGATGCCCAGCCGGGCCTGCGGGTGCAGCGCGTGCGGGTGCGTCGCGCACATCGGGCAGGTGGGCCACAGCGGCGCCGAGGCGTGGACCTTCTCCTGCACCAGCCGCGCCAGCTCGACCCGGACGGCGGTCGGGTCGCCGAGCCGCAGCAGGTCGGGCCCGTGCTCCTCGGCCAGCCGGTCGACGGTCGCGGCGTAGCCCGGGTCCTCGAGACCCTGCAGCGTCAGGTCGAGCTTGACGATGATCACGGCCTCGTTGACCTCGAACGGGTCCAGCTCGGTCACGCGGCGACCTCCTCGGGGAGCGGCTCGGCGTGCAGCACGACCAGGGAGGTCACCGCACGGGTGAGGCAGACGTAGAGCCGTCGCAGGCCGGTGACCCGGTCGGGCTCAGCGGAGACGATCGTCGCAGGCTCCACCAGCACCACGTGGTCGAACTCCAGACCCTTGGCCAGGGTGGCCGGCACCACCTCGGTGCGGGGAGCGGTCGGGGGCTCGGTAGGGGCGGTGGGGGCAGGGATGGTGGGGGCAGGGGCGGCGGTGGTGTCGGCGGGGGTGGCGGGCACGGGCTCGGTCGCGGGGGCCGCGCCGAGGACGGTGTGGGGAGTCCCGTGCACGCGCAGCGCCTCCGCGACGTCGCGCACCAGCGCGTCGGGCGTGATCACCCCGACCGAGCCCGGGCGGGTCAGGGCGCTGGCCACGGCGTCACCGACCGCGGCGACCGGGTCCGCGACCTCCTGCAGGTCCAGCTCGCCCCGGGCCCGGCGGACCGAGGTGGGCGGTCGCAGTCCGGGGGCGATGTGCGGGAGCAGGCGAGCGGCGTACTCGATGACCTCGCCGGGGACGCGGAAGCCCTTGGTCAGCTCCTCGACGTGGGCGGCGTCCTTGCCGAGGTGGCGCAGCGACTCCAGCCACGAGCGGGTGGCCCACGGCGTCGTCGCCTGCGCGAGGTCCCCGAGCACGGTGACCGAGCCGGTGGTGGCGCGGCGACCGACCGCGCGCAGCATCATCGGCGAGAGGTCCTGCGCCTCGTCGGTGACGACGTGGCCGAGCGAGGCGGTGCGCTCCACCACGTCCGCGGCCTCGTCGACCAGTACGGCGTCGGCGAGCGACCAACGGACCGAGCCGGCGGCCCGTGCCGGCTTCGTCCAGAGGAGTCGGCGCTGCTCGTCCTCGTCGAGGAGCCCGTCGGCGCAGGAGGCGAGAAATTGTGCATCCGACAACAGTCGGTGCACGAGCTTGGCGGGGTCGACGGCGGGCCACACGGCGGCGGCGTACTTCTTGACGGGCTGGCTGCGCGCCACCGCGTCCTGGACGCGGTCGTCGGGGCTGTCGCCCGCCTCCTCCATTGCGAGCAGGATCGCGTGGGCCAGGCGTTGGGGCAGCATGGCGCGGGCGGCGCCGTACCGGACGCCGCGGCCGCGCAGCTCGGCCACGATCTCCTCGACGCGGTAGGTCGGGACGCGCCACCGGCGCGCGCCGCGGGGTACGACGAGACCCTCGGCCGGTGCGGTGAGGTGGCTCCACACGGCTCGACGGACGACCTCGGCCAGCCGGGCGTCGCCCTTGAGGGTGGCGACGTCGGCGGGGTCCTCGCCGCGGATCGTGTAGGTGGCCCGGACGCCGGACAGCGTCGCGCCGGCGAGCTGCTCGATCGTGGTCTGCTGCGCCTCGATCTCGCCCAGGGCGGGAAGGACGTCGCCGATGTAGCGCAGGAAGCTCTCGTTGGGGCCGACGACGAGGACGCCCTGGCGGCGGAGCTGCTCGCGGTAGGCGTAGAGGAGGTACGCCGCCCGGTGCAGCCCGACGGCGGTCTTGCCGGTGCCCGGCGCGCCCTGCACGCAGATCGACTCCGACAGGTCGGCGCGGACGATGACGTCCTGCTCGGGCTGGATGGTGGCGACGATGTCGCGCATCGGACCGACCCGGGGGCGCTCGATCTCCTCCTCGAGGATCCGCGACCAGTGCTCGTCGGACTCGGTGACCGCGTCACCGCCGCTCAGGCGCTCGTCCTCGAACGCCGTGACGCGACCGTGCTGGAAGCCGAAGCGCCGTCGGGTGGCGACCCCGAGCGCGTCGCGGGTGCTGGCGCGGTAGAACGGCAGGCTGATCGGCGCGCGCCAGTCGACCACCATCGGGTCGCCGGACTCGTCGCTGACGTGGCGGCGGCCGATGTAGAACGGGCGTCCGGCCTCGGGGTGGCCGTCGGCGTAGTCGAGGCGGCCGAAGAACAGCGGCACGGTCGGGTCGTCCTCGAGCGCCTTCAGCCGGCGACCCTGGGCGGAGTCGAGCAGCATCCGGCTGACCCAGTCGGCGGCGGCCGAGGAGTCCATGGACGCAGCTCGGGCCCGCATCCGGGCGAGGTGCTCGCGCGACGAGGTCAGGTGGGCGCGCTCGGACGCCAGCTCGTCTGTGGGCATCCGATGATTCTCCCACCGCCCCGCAACCGGGTTTCGGTGCTGTCGGTTTCACTAGGTACCTAGTGGTTCCGGCGCTTCCCGAGTGATGTTTCGTCAGGGAAGCGCCGGTTTCGCTCGGGAAGCGCGGCGTCTCGACGTACGACGTCCTCGCTGCAGTCGGATCGGGAGCAGGGGACGTGCTGGGTCCTCGAGCCGGCGTGCCAGTCCGGCACGGCACGCTCCCCTGACGAAACTGGCGCTTCCCGAGCGATGTTTCGCTCGGGAAGCGCCAGTTTCACTAGGTACCTGGTGAAACCGGCAGGGAGGATGTGCCTGTGGAGCGGGTGACGGTGGTGCGGCGGCAGGAGGAGCTGGGGCGCGCCGAGCTGGTGGAGGTGCGGGCGCTGCTGGACGACGCGTTCGCCGACGACCCGCTCAGCGAGGACGACTGGCAGCACTGCCAGGGCGGGCGCCACGTGCTGACCCGTGAGGACGGCCGACTCGTCGCGTACGCCGCCGTGGTCGAGCGCGTGATGCTGCTCGACGGCGTCCCGCTCGCCGTCGGGTACGTCGAGGGCGTCGGTGTCCGGCGCTCCCACCACCGGCGCGGGCTCGGGGGCACCGTGATGGCCCCGATCGAGGCCCTGGCCGGCGGAGACCTCGCCGCGCTGGCGCTGTCCACCAGCGACGAGGGCCTGCCGTTCTACCTCGCCCGCGGCTGGCGCCCCTGGCCGGGCCGGACGTACGTCGACACCTCGGCCGCCCCGCACCGGCGACCGCAGCTGCTGCGCACCCCTGACGAGGACGAGTCGCTGCTGGTGTGGCCCCACGGACCGTTCGCCGACGTCGGCCCCGACAGCGAGCTCGCGTGCCGGGCCCGGTCGGGGGACGACTGGTGAGCGAGCCCGCGCTGTCGGCGTCCTTCACCGGCGAGCTCTACCTGTGGCAGGCGCGCACCGACTCCTGGACCTTCGTCGACGCCCCGGCGGACCTGTCGGAGGAGATCCGCGACTCGCTGCCGCTGCCTCCGCGCGGCTTCGGCTCGGTCCGGGTCGAGGTGACGCTGGGCGCCACGACCTGGCGCACCAGCCTCTTCCCCGACAAGACGAAGGGGGTCTACGTGCTGCCGGTCAAGCGGGCGGTCCTGAAGGCCGAGGACGTCGAGGCCGGCGACGAGGTCACGGTCACGGTCGACGTACTCGCCTAGGAGCCCGCGCGACCCACGCGGCCTGGCTACGCTCGCGACCATGGCCCTCCTCGACTCCTGGACGCTCGGCGAGCACGCGTTCGACGGCACCACCCACCCGACCTACCGCAAGGGGTCCGGCCCCGGCGTCGTCGTCGTCCACGAGATCCCGGGCGTCACCGAGAACGTCATCAAGTTCGCCGACGAGGTCGTCGCCGCCGGCTTCACTGTGGTGATGCCGCGGCTGTTCGGCAGCGAGCCGCCCACGCCGTACACCCCGCCGCAGCTCGCCCGGTCGATGACGCAGGTCTGCATCAGCAGGGAGTTCACCACGCTGGCCACCGGCGAGACGACGCCGGTGGCGGGTTGGCTGCGCAGCCTCGCCCGCGAGCTGCACGAGGAGCTCGGCGGACCCGGCGTCGGCGCGCTCGGCATGTGCTTCACCGGTGGCTTCGCGCTGGCGATGATGGTCGACACCTCCGTCGTCGCGCCGGTGCTGTGCCAGCCGTCGGTGCCGTTCCCCGTCGGCAAGGCGCGTGCCGCCGACCTCAACCTCTCGCCGGCCGACCTGGCCACCGTGAAGGAACGCGCGGCCGGCGGCTGCGCCGTGATGGGCCTGCGCTTCACCGGCGACGTCGCGGTGGGAACGCGCTTCGACACCCTCACCCGCGAGCTGGGGGAGGCCTTCATCCGTGTCGAGTTCCCCGGCCGCAAGCACTCCACCGTCACCGAGCACCGCCAGCAGGAGGGCGTCGACCGCGTCCTGGCGTTCTTCCACGAGCGCCTCGACCCCTGAGGGGCGCAGTTTCGCGCACAAGTTCGCTCAAGTGACGAGGGACCGCCTCACGCGTCACATGAACGAACTTGTGCACGATTTCGTGCGGGGTTGGGGTGGGTTGGTGGGGTGGGGTGGTGGGGTCTCAGACGTCGGCGGCGTCGGTGATGGCGTAGGCGTAGCCCTGCTCGGCGAGGAACCGCTGCCGGTGCTGGGCGAAGTCGGCGTCGACGGTGTCGCGGGTGACGATCGTGTAGAAGTGCGCCGCGTGGCCGTCGGGCTTCGGGCGCAGCAGCCTCCCGAGACGTTGCGCCTCCTCCTGGCGCGAGCCGAAGGAGCCGGAGACCTGGATGGCCACGGTGGCCGAGGGCAGGTCGACGGAGAAGTTGGCGACCTTGGAGACGACCAGCAGCCGCTCCTCGCCGCTGCGGAAGGCGTTGAACAGCCGCTCGCGCTCCTTGACGGTGGTGTCGCCCTTGATGACCGGTGCGCCGAGCGCCTCGCCGAGCTCGTCGAGCTGGTCGAGGTACTGCCCGATCACCAGCGTCGGCTCGTCGCCGTGCTTGGCCACCAGCCGCTTCACGAGCCGGGTCTTCTCGGCGGTGCACGAGGCGAGCCGGTAGCGCTCCTCCGGCTCGGCGGTCGCGTAGACGAGCCGCTCGCCCTGCGGCAGCGTCACGCGCACCTCGGTGCACTCGGCCGGCGCGATCCAGCCCTGCGACTCGATGTCCTTCCAGGGCGCGTCGTAGCGCTTGGGCCCGATCAGGGAGAAGACGTCGCCCTCGCGACCGTCCTCGCGCACCAGCGTCGCGGTCAGACCGATCCGGCGCCGCGCCTGCAGGTCGGCGGTCATCCGGAAGATCGGCGCGGGCAGCAGGTGGACCTCGTCGTAGACGATGAGGCCCCAGTCCTTGGCGTCGAGCAGCTCGAGGTGGGTGTAGGCGCCCTTCCGGCGGGTGGTCAGCACCTGGTACGTCGCGATGGTGACCGGCTTGACCTCCTTCTTGGCCCCGGAGTACTCGCCGATCTCGTCCTCGGTCAGTGACGTCCGCTTCACCAGCTCGTCACGCCACTGCCGGGCCGAAACTGTGTTGGTGACAAGAATCAGGGTCGTCGCCTTCGCCTCGGCCATCGCCGCAGCGCCCACGAGCGTCTTGCCCGCTCCGCACGGCAGCACCACGACACCCGAGCCGCCGTGCCAGAAGGAGTCGACGGCCTCGCGCTGGTAGGCGCGCAGGCTCCACTCGCGCTCGTCGAGCTCGATCGGGTGGGCCTCGCCGTCGACGTACCCGGCGTGGTCCTCCGCCGGCCACCCCAGCTTGAGCAGCACCTGCTTGAGGTTGCCCCGCTCCGAGGGGTGCACTGCGACGGTCAGGTCGTCGAGCCGCTCGCCGATCATGCCGGCGACCTTCTTGGCCCGCACGACCTCCTCGAAGACGGCCTTGTCGACCGAGGCCAGCACCAACCCGTGGACCGGGTGCTTCTCGAGTCGGAGCCGGCCGTAGCGGTCCATTGTCTCGGCGATGTCGATCAGCAGGGCGTGGGGCACGGCGTACCGGCTGTAGGTCAGCAGCGTGTCGATGACCTGCTCCGCGTCGTGCCCGGCGGCCCGGGCGTTCCACAGACCGAGCGGCGTGAGGCGGTAGGTGTGCACGTGCTCGGGGGAGCGCTCGAGCTCCGCGAAGGGAGCGATCGCCTTGCGGCAGTCGACGGCGGACTCGTGGCCGACCTCGAGCAGGAGCGTCTTGTCCGACTGGACGATGAGGGGGCCGTCATTCACCCCCCGATGCTACGGACTCGCCGAAGCCCCGCTCACCACGGCGGCCGAGGTGGAACCCGACCAGCCTGACTGGACCACTCTTCTAACCTGGGGGCATGGCCGCGCCCCCGAAGAACCCCGCCTGGTCCGTCGCCGCGCCCGTCCTGGGACTGGTCGTGCTCGCTGCGACCTGGAACCGCGAGCTGCCGGTGATCGCCGCCGCCCTCGTGGGCCTGGTGCTGGCCGGAGCCGTGATGACCGCGGTCCACCACGCCGAGATGGTCGCGGCCAAGGTGGGGGAGCCCTTCGGCACGCTGATCCTGGCCGTGGCGGTCACCGTGATCGAGGTGGCGCTGATCCTCACCCTGATGCTCACCACCCCCGACGAGGCAGCCACGCTGGCGCGCGACACCGCGTTCGCCGCGGTGATGATCATCCTCACCGGCGTCATCGGGGCCTGCCTCCTCGCCGGCACCATCAAGCACCACGCCCAGGACTTCAAGGCCGACGGCGCTTCCGGTGCGATCTCCGGCATCACGGTCCTGGTCACGCTGACCCTCGTGCTGCCGGCGTTCACCACCAGCACGAACGGGGCGACGTACACCACGGCGCAGCTCCTGGTGATGTCGGCGATCGCGCTCACGATCTACGGGGTGTTCGTGCTGGTGCAGACCTCCCGTCACCGCGACTACTTCCTGCCCGACGAGGCGGAGGGCGATGCGGAGGCCGCCGCGGCCCACCCGGAGCCCTCGACGACGACCGCGCGCAACAGCCTGCTGCTGCTCATCGCCTGCCTGGTCGCCGTGGTCGGGCTCTCCAAGACGCTCTCGCCCAACCTCAAGGACGTCGTCAGCAGCCTCGGCGCTCCGGCCTCGACCGTCGGTGTCCTCATCGCGGTCCTGGTGCTCGCGCCTGAGACGGTGGCGGCGATGCGCGCCGCGGCGGCGAACCGGCTGCAGACGAGCATGAACCTCGCCGTCGGATCGGGCATGGCCAGCATCGGGCTGACCATCCCGACCATCGCAGTCGCGTCGCTGTTCCTCGACGTGCCGCTCGAGCTCGGCCTCGGCGCGCCGCAGATCGTGCTGCTGACGCTGGCGGTGTTCATCTCCGGCGCCACCGTGCTGCTGGGACGGGTGACGGTGCTGCAAGGCACGGTCCACCTCAGCGTCTTCGCCGCCTTCCTGTTCCTCGCCTTCGTCCCCTGAGGACGTCCGAGAACCGGGATCCGGGTCCGGCCGTCGGGCTCGGTTGCGGCACGCGGCCGCGCCGCTGCACGTCGTACGACGAGGGCGGCTGCGGACCTCCGACCCAGGGTTGTGGACGCCTGCCACGGGTTGTGAGCCTTGCTGGGCGTCCATAACCCCGCGTTACATGTGGGGACCCCGCGTTACATGTGGGGACCCCGCGTGACGTGGGGGTGGTCGGTCGGCCGGGCCGATGCGCCCGGGAGGTGTCGTTATCCGTGGCGGATGAGCGGTCAGCCTGCGAAATCCATCGTCGGGGACTGGAAACTCTGACGGATCCACGGCAGGCTGGCTCCATGACCGCCCCCGTCGCCCACTGGCTCGACAACGCCTCCTTCCCCGGCTCCTCCGACCGCACCGCCGAGGTCACCAACCCCGCCACCGGGGAGGTGACCGGCCGCGTCGCGCTGGCCTCGGCCGCCGACGCCGAGGCCGTCATCGCCTCCGCCGCGGCCGCCGCCCCCGGCTGGGCGGCCACCTCGGTCGCCGCCCGCACCCAGGTCGTCTTCCGCTTCCGCGAGCTGCTCAACGAGCGCGCCGCGGACCTCGCCGCGATCATCACCGCCGAGCACGGCAAGGTGCTCTCCGACGCCGCCGGCGAGGTGGCCCGCGGCCAGGAGGTCGTGGAGTTCGCCTGCGGCATCCCGCACCTGCTCAAGGGCGGCTACAGCGAGCAGGTCTCCACCGGCGTCGACGTCCACTCCAAGCGGCAGCCCCTCGGCGTGGTCGGCGTCATCAGCCCGTTCAACTTCCCGGCCATGGTGCCGATGTGGTTCTTCCCGCTCGCCATCGCGGCGGGCAACACCGTCGTGCTCAAGCCCAGCGAGAAGGACCCGTCGGCGTCGCTGTGGATGGCCGAGCTGTGGCGCGAGGCGGGCCTGCCCGACGGCGTCTTCAACGTGCTGCAGGGAGACAAGGAGGCCGTCGACGCGCTGCTGGACCACGCGTCGGTCAAGGCGATCAGCTTCGTCGGCTCGACCCCGATCGCGCAGTACGTCTACGAGCGTGGCAGCGCTGCCGGCAAGCGCGTGCAGGCCCTCGGCGGCGCCAAGAACCACATGGTGGTGCTGCCCGACGCCGACCTCGACCTCGCCGCCGACCAGGCCGTCAACGCCGGCTTCGGCTCCGCCGGCGAGCGCTGCATGGCCATCTCGGTGCTGGTCGCGGTCGGACCGGTCGCCGACGACCTCGTCGCGAAGATCGCCGACCGCGCCCGCGGGCTCGTCACCGGCGACGGCACCCGCGGCGCCGACATGGGACCCCTCGTCACCCGGCCGCACCGCGACAAGGTGGCGGCGTACGTCGACGCAGGAGAGTCAGCCGGCGCCAAGGTCGTCGTCGACGGCCGCGAGGTCGACGCCGACGGCGCCGCCGACGGGTTCTGGCTCGGCCCGACGCTGCTCGACCACGTCACCCCCGAGATGAGCGTCTACACCGACGAGATCTTCGGACCGGTGCTCTCGGTCGTCCGGGTCGAGACCTACGACGAGGCCGTCGCCCTGGTCAACGCCAACCGCTACGGCAACGGCGTCGCGCTGTTCACCTCCAGCGGGGGAGCGGCGCGCAAGTTCGAGGTGGACGTGGAGGTCGGCATGATCGGCATCAACGTCCCGATCCCGGTGCCGATGGCCTACTACTCCTTCGGCGGCTGGAAGAGCTCGCTGTTCGGCGACAGCCACGCCCACGGCACCGAGGGCGTGCACTTCTTCACCCGCGGCAAGGTCGTCACCTCGCGCTGGAACGACCCCGCCGTCAAGCCCCAGGGCGGGCTCGAGCTCACCTTCCCGCAGAACACGTAGATCTCGACGAGCTCGATCACCCTCGACGAGCTCGACCACCGTCGACCAGCTGGACCACCGCAGCACCGGAGGAAACCCATGAGCCGCGCCTACGACCTCGACCGCGCCCACGTCTTCCACTCGTGGTCGGCCCAGGCGACCCTCGACCCGATGGTGATCGACCGCGCCGAGGGCGCGCGGGTGTACGACGAGCAGGGCCGGTCGTTCCTCGACTTCTCCTCCCAGCTGGTCTTCACCAACATCGGCCACCAGCACCCCAAGGTCGTGGCGGCGATCCAGGAGCAGGCGGGCAACCTGTGCACGGTCGCGCCGCAGCACGTCAACGACGCCCGCTCGGAGGCGGCCCGGCTGGTCGCCGAGATCGCCCCGCCCGGCCTCGAGCACGTGTTCTTCACCAACGGCGGCGCGGAGGCGATCGAGCACGCCGTCCGCATGGCGCGGCTGCACACCGGGCGCATCAAGGTGCTCAGCCGCTACCGCAGCTACCACGGCGGCACCAACACCGCGGTCAACCTGACCGGCGACCCGCGACGGTTCCCCAGCGACTACGGCTCCGCCGGCACCGCGAAGTTCTTCGGGCCGTTCCTCTACCGCTCGGAGTTCGACGCCACCACCGAGGCCGAGGAGTGCGAGCGCGCGCTGCGCCACCTGCGCCGCACCGTCGAGCTCGAGGGGCCCGGCACCGTCGCCGCGATCGTCCTGGAGTCGATCCCGGGCACCGCCGGCATCATGATCCCGCCGCCGGGCTACCTGCGCGGGGTCCGCGAGATCTGCGACGACCACGGCATCGTGCTCGTGCTCGACGAGGTGATGGCCGGCTTCGGCCGGGCCGGCTCGTGGCTCGCGCTCGACCAGCACGACGTGGTGCCCGACCTGGTCACCTTCGCCAAGGGCGTCACCTCCGGCTACGTCCCGCTGGGCGGCGTGATCGTCTCGGAGGCGATCTACGAGACCTTCGCGCACCGCGTCTACCCCGGCGGGCTGACCTACTCCGGCCACCCGCTGGCCTGTGCCGCCGCGGTCGCGACCATCACGACCATGCGGGAGGAGGGCATCGTCGAGAACGCCGCCCGCCTCGGGCAGGACGTCATCGGTCCCGAGCTGCGTGCGATGGCCGAGCGTCACCCCTGCGTCGGTGACGTCCGCGGCACCGGTGTCTTCTGGGCCCTCGAGCTGGTGAGCGACCGGGCGACCAAGGAGCCGCTGGCGCCCTACGGGGCCAGCAGCCCCGCGATGAACGAGGTGATCGCCGCGTGCAAGAAGGGCGGTCTGCTGCCCTTCGCGAACTTCAACCGGGTCCACGTCGTGCCGCCCTGCACGCTCACCGACGACGAGGCCCGGGAGGGGCTGCGGATCCTCGACGAGGCGCTCGCGGTCGGCGACGCCCATGCCGCGGGCTGAGCGCCGCGGCGCCCCGACCGTCTTCGAGCGGCGTCGACCGGCCGCGTCGGTCGTCGACGTCGCCCTGTCCGACGCCGTCGACGGGTGCTTCTGGACCGAGGACGCCGTCGGGGCGTCGTACCCCTCGCTGCGCGGGGAGGCCCGCGCCGACCTCGCCGTCGTCGGCGGTGGCTACACCGGTCTGTGGACCGCGGTGCGCGCGAAGCAGCGCGACCCCGGCCGGCACGTGGTGCTGCTCGAGGGTGAGCGGCTCGGCTGGGCGGCCTCGGGCCGCAACGGCGGCTTCTGCGACGCCTCGATCACCCACGGCGAGGAGAACGGTCGCAACCGCTGGCCCGACGAGTACGACGACCTCGCGCGGCTCGGGCGCGAGAACCTCGACGGCATCGTCGCGACCGTGGCCGAGCACGGCATGGACGTCGACCTGGAGCTGACCGGCGAGCTCGCCGTCGCCGTCGAGCCCCACCAGGTGGCCTGGCTGCGCGAAGCGGCCGACGCCGGGGGCGGGACGTTCCTCGACGAGGCGGCGGTGCGCGCGGAGGTGGCCAGCCCGACGTACCTCGCCGGGCTGTTCTCGCCCGACTGCGCGCTGCTGCACCCGGCGAAGATGGTCCACGAGCTGGCCCGGGTGGCGACCGAGCTGGGCGTCGAGATCTACGAGGGTTCCCCGGTGACCGGCCTGTCGGCCACGCGCGGCGGGGGCCCGGTGGCCGTCGCGACCGCCTCCGGGCGCCTGCTCGCCGACCGGGTCGCGCTCGGGACGAACGCGTTCCCCGCGCTCGTGCGCCGCTTCCGCGCCTTCACCGTGCCGGTGTGGGACTACGTGGTGATGACCGAGCCGCTGAGCGCCGAGCAGCGGGCCTCGCTGGGGTGGGCGGCGCGGCAGGGCCTCGCCGACTCCGGCAACCAGTTCCACTACTACCGGCTCAGCGCCGACGACCGGCTGCTGTTCGGCGGCTTCGACGCGATCTACCGCGGCAAGCGGCTGCGGCCCGAGCACGAGCACCGGCCGGCCTCGCACGAGGCGCTGGTCTCGCACCTGCTGACGACGTTCCCCCAGCTCGAGGGCGTGCGCATCGCGCACCGCTGGGCCGGGGCGATCGACACGAGCACCCGCTTCAGCGCCTTCTTCGGCCAGGCGTACGGCGGACGGGTCGCCCACGCGGCCGGCTTCACGGGGCTCGGCGTCGGAGCGACCCGCTTCGCCGCCGACGTGGTGCTCGACCTGCTCGACGGCGACGAGACCGAGCGGACGTCGCTCGAGATGGTGCGGCGGCTGCCCGTGCCGTTCCCGCCCGACCCGGTGGCGCGGATCGGCATCGACCTGACCCGCTGGTCGCTGGACCGCGCGGACCACCGGGAGGGCCGGCGCAACCTGTGGCTGCGCTCGCTCGACCGGATGGGGCTCGGGTTCGACTCCTGACACGTGTCGGGGGCCGTTGCTAGCGTGCCCGGCATGACGATCAAGCTGGAGAACGTCGGCATCGCGGTGCGCGACCTGGAGGCCGCGATCGCCTTCTTCACCGACCTCGGCCTCGAGGTGATGGGCCGCGACACCGTGAGCGGTGAGTGGACCGACACCGCCGTGGGCCTCGACGGCAACCACGCCCACATCGCGATGCTCCGCACGCCCGACGGCGCCGGCGTGCTCGAGCTGTTCGAGTACGTCCACCCCGAGGCGATCGAGACCGAGCCGACGCGGCCGAACGAGATCGGCATGCACCGGGTCGCCTTCTCGGTCGACGACCTCGACGCGGCGCTGGCGGTCGCCGCGCGGCACGGTTGCCACCCGCTGCGCGGCGTGGCCACCTACGAGGACGTCTACCGGCTGACCTACGTGCGCGGGCCCAGCGGCATCATCGTCATGCTCGCCGAGGCGCTGCAGAAGGGCTGACCGCGGCCCGGGCGGGGTGGACCGTCGGCCTCGTGCTGCTGACGTGCGGGCGACCGCGGGGTCATACTGGGTCGGAGGGAAGGGGAGGGGCGATGAGGCGACCAGGTCGGGCCGCGGTGCTCCTCACGTGCGTCCTCGGGGTGGTGCCGCCCTCCGTGTCCGTGGCCGCGGCCGACGACCCGGGCGGACGTCCGGCCGACCTCGGGCCCGCGCCGTTCTCGCCGCCCGGGGCCGACGTGCCGCGCCCTGCACCCGAGCCGCCCGACGACGTACCGTTCCGCACGCCGCGCGCGGAGCAGCTCGACCCGGGCCCCGCCCCGGTCCCGATGCCGCGGGCGGCGCTGGGCTCCCGTGCCGTCCCGATGCCGGAGCTCGAGGCGGAGGCGGACCCCGACGGCCTGACCGGGCCGAACGGCTCGCCGCCTCCCGCGCCACCCCTCGAGCGTGGCCCGGGGCCACGCGTAGCGCCCGACCCGACGCCGCTGCAGGACCCGCGCGACCCGCGGCTCGCGCCAATGTCGGACCCGCGCCTGCCCTGAGCGGGCCCGGGCGACGGGACGCGTGCGGCTGTCGGCGGGGCGGCGTAGGTTCGCAGACATGACGGAACGACTCACCTCCCAGCAGTTCACCGACCTCGGCCTCGACGACTGGCGGGTGGTGCGCAGCGGCGCGCAGGCGAACTTCCACTGCGGGTCGTACGCCGACGCCGGCCGGTTCGCCGCCGACGTCGCGGCGCTGTGCGACGAGCACGACCACCACGCGAACCTCGACGTCCGCTACCCCGACCTGGTGCACGTCACCACCACGTCCCACGACGCCGGCGGCCTGACCCCGCGCGACGAGCGGCTCGCGCGGGCCGTCAGCGACCTGGCCGCCACCCGCGGGCACCGGGGCGACCCCCGGCCGTCGACCTCGCTGGAGGTGGCGATCGACGCGCTCGACATCCCCGCCGTCCTGCCGTTCTGGCAGGCCGTCCTGGCCTACGCGCCCGAGGGCACCCCCGACGGTCCGGCCGACGACAGCATCGTCGACCCCCGCGGCGTCGGACCCGCGCTGTGGTTCCAGCAGATGACCGAGCCGCGCCCGCAGCGCAACCGGGTCCACCTCGACGTCGTGGTGCCCCACGACGAGGCGGAGGGCCGGGTCGCCGCCGCGCTGGCCGCCGGGGGCCGCCTGGTCAGCGACGACCGTGCCCGCGCCTTCTGGGTGCTGGCCGACGTCGAGGGCAACGAGGCGTGCGTCTGCACCTGGCAGGACCGGGACTGACGGACCGAGCGTGCGCTTCCGCCTCGCCACGCCGGGCGACGCCCCGGCCCTGCGTGACCTCGAGCGCGACGCGAACCTGGTCGCGCTGGCCCACGTCTTCGGTGACACCCCTTACCCGGAGGCCGCCGTGCTCGCACGGTGGTCGGCCGAGCTGGCCGACCCGGCGTTCCGCGTCCACGTCGCCGACGGACCGGGGCGGCTCGACGCCTACGTCTCCCACGACGGGTCGGTGCTGCACCACCTCGCCGTGCACCCCGAGCGGTGGGGCAGCGGGCTGGGGCGCGCCGCCGTGGAGGTCGCGGTCGCGGAGATGACCGAGCCGCGGCTGTGGTGCCTCGACCTCAACGTGGCGGCGCAGACGTTCTACCGCCGGCTGGGGTGGGTCCCGACCGGACGCAGCCGCCCCGACGAGTGGCCGCCGCACCCCACCACCAGCGAGTGGGCCCTCAGCAGGGGCGGACCGAGCTGATCCGGTGCACGGCGTACGACGCGACCTGCTGGGAGCGCTGGTCGAAGGCCCGCAGCCAGCCGCCCTCGACCCGGTGCGGGTCGATGATGCGGTCGTGGACCGAGCCGTCCCCGTCGACGTACCCGATCCAGACCGACGACTCGGCCTCGCACGCCTCGCGGAGCAGCGCCAGCGTGAAGGCGGGCGACTGCTTGACCGGCGCTCCGGTCGAGCGCACCGCCGACACCCGGTCGCCCGAGCGCAGCGCCGTCACCGTCGCGGCCGCCCGCGTCGCGTCCCGCTCGGCCACCGTCTGCGGGTCGACGACCGGGCGCCCGCGCGGTCCCCGGGCCCGCAGCGGCTCGCGACCGGCGACGCGCACGATGCCGTCCGGGCCCTCGACCACGGGCGCGGCCCCGATCTCGCGCAGCCGGGGGAGCAGCAGGTCGAGGGGCAGGTCGCTGATGAGCACGGTGGGGGCGAGCCGTCGCAGCCGAAGCGACTCGGCGGCGCTGTCGTGCAGCAGCGCGGCGAGGGCGGCCTCGTCGTCGCTGCGCAGGAAGGACTCGGCGGCACCGACCCGGACGGTGCCGAAGGTCCGGGCGACGTCGTCGACGAGGTAGGTCAGCGGCTGCGGCACCTCGTTGCGGGCGGCGCGGTTGATCGCGTCGTGGACCTCGACGGCCGACCAGCCGACGTCGAAGGCGCGGCGCACGGAGCGCTCGGTGAAGCGGTAGACGGTGGCACCGCCGCGCGACTCGACCTCGGCCAGCAGGGCGAGGTCGCGGGCGAGCGCGTCCTCCAGGGGGCCGGGCGCCACCGCGGTCAGGTCGGCCTGGAGCAGGACGTGGTCGACGGGGGTGGGCAGCAGCGGCGCCAGCGCCGCCGCGGGGTCCTCGCCCGCGACGAGGGCGGCACCGTGCGTGCTGAGCCCGCCGAGCCCGACCAGACCGAGCACCGAGGCCTCCTCGACCGTCCACCCGACCAGCGCGGAGGCGCTCGACGGCAGGCGCGGGCGCAGCCAGGCGACGGTCTCGACCAGCGACTCGACGCCGGCCGCGGGGTCCAGGACGGTGCCGCGGGGCAGCCCGGCGAGCTCGCCGAGCACCCGCCGTCGCGTCTCCACGGCCCAGGGCCGCTCGAGCTCGGGGGCCAGGGCGTTGACGTTCTTGCCACGCATCGGGCGACCGACGTATCCGGCCGGACGCGCGCTCGACCACCAGGCGCGCACCAGGACGGCCCAGCGCTCGGCGGTGGGGGCGGCGCGCCAGGCGTCGTAGGCGTGGGTCGGCAGCCAGGCGACGTCGAGGCCGTCCGTGCCGCCCTGGGCGAGCAGCCCGGCGGCCGACGCGGTCTCGACCAGCAGGGCGGCCACCCGCTCGTCGGCGTGCAGCAGCGCTGCGGTCGCCTTGAGGTCGCGCACGCCGAGCCCGCCCTGGCGCAGCACGGTCGGGGGCCGCGCGCTCCACTCGTCGAGCAGCAGCTCGGTGCGGTGCACCAGCTCGTACGCCGCGCCCGCGGCGGCCCGGTCGACCAGCGTGGCCGAGCGTGACGTGGTGACCGGCGGCGGGGGTCCGTCGACCGGCTCGTGGGTGGTGCGACCGCCGCGGCGGGCCAGCCCCACCTCGCGGGGGACGACGACGTGGCGGGCGTCGCGCGGCACCAGCAGCCCCCGGGCCAGCAGCTGCTCGACGGGCGAGGCGGCGTCGGCCCGGCGGACCGGGGTGCGGGCGGCCTGGGTGACGCCCTCGGACCCGGAGCGCTCGAGGTGGTCGAGCATCGTCGCGGCGTCGTCGTCGAGCTCCTCGACGAGCCCGGCCACCGCGTCCACCCGGCGCAGCAGGTCGGCGAGGTCGCGCAGGTCCGTGGCCAGGTTGCCGCTCGAGCGGCGACCGAGGTCGCCGAGCAGGGCGGCGACCCTCTCCGGGCCGCCGGAGCCCAGCAGCTGGTCGACGGGCGGACCGAGTCCGCTGACCTGGGTGCCGAGGGTCTCGCTGACCGCGCTGACGGCGCGGAGGTCCTCGTCCTCGCCCCACAGCAGCACCAGGTCACGCAGCCGCAGGACGGCCGCCTCGGTGGCCTCGGCGTCGGCGTGGACCACCTCGACGAGCGCGGCGCGCGACGCGCGGGCGCCGAGCGCGACGGCCGCGTCCAGCACGAGCAGCTGCAGCCGGTCCAGGGTGTCCAGCGCGCGCAGCACCGAGGCGCGGGTGCTGGCCCGCGAGGCCAGCTGCGAGGAGTCGTGGGGTGCCGGGTTGGCGAGGTCGGGCCGGGCCACCAGCAGTGCCGTCAACCGCTCGTCCGACCAGCCGCGGAGCTGGTCGGCGAGGGTGCGGGGGGCGGCCGAGGTCATCCGCACCACGATACCGGCGGGGGTGAGCCGCGCGGGCCGGACAGCGGGTCGAGCGGTCGCCCGGCCCGCCTACCCTGGTGCGGTGCCTCCTCCCCTCGTCGTCGGCTTCGACCTCGACATGACCCTGATCGACACCCGACCGGGGTTCGCGGCGTGCCTGCGCGCGCTGGAGTCGCGCACCGGCCTGAGCTTCCCCGTCGACGACCTGGTGGAGCAGCTCGGGCCGCCGCTGGACCTCATGCTCGCCCCGCACGTGCCGGGCGCCACGCCCGAGACGCTGGCCGGGCTGGTCGACGAGTTCCGGGCGCTCTACCCGACGATCGCCGTCGCGCCGACCCCGGCGTTCGCCGGCGCCCACGAGTCGCTGGCCGCCGTACGCCGTCACGGGGGCCGGAGCCTGGTGGTCACTGGCAAGTTCACGCCCAACGCACGGCTGCACGTCGAGGCGCTGGGCCTGGACGTCGACGAGGTCGTGGGCGAGGTGTGGGGACCGGGCAAGGGGCCGGTGCTGGCCGAGCACGGCGCCGCGCTCTTCGTCGGCGACCACGTGCACGACATCGAGGGGGCCCACGCGGCCGGGGTGCTGGGCGTCGGGGTGACCACCGGCGGATGCTCGGCCGCGGAGCTGGAGGAGGCCGGCGCCCACGTCGTGCTGCCGGCGCTGAGCGACTTCCCGGGCTGGCTGGCCACGCACCTGGCCTCCTGAGCACGACGTTGCCGGGGCCCCGGCGCACGTTGCGGACGCCCGCGTAGGCTCAGCGCAGAGTCAGACGCAGCCGACAGGTGCCCGGGACCATCCCGGACGACGACGCGGGAGGTCCCTGTGCCCACGGGCAAGGTCAAGTGGTACGACGTGGAGAAGGGCTTCGGCTTCATCTCCTCCGACGAGGGCGGCGACGTCTTCGTGCCCTCCTCGGCGCTGCCCGACGGCGTGCCCAGCCTCAAGCCCGGCACCCGGGTCGAGTTCGGGATCGCGCAGGGCCGCAAGGGCGACCAGGCGCTGCAGGTCCGGGTCGTCGAGTCCCAGAAGTCGGTGGCCAAGGCCATGCGCCGCAAGCCCTCGGACATGGTGACGATCGTCGAGGACCTCTACCGGCTGCTCGAGGGCATCGAGCGCGGCTACCGCGCCGGGCGTCACCCCGACCCCAAGACCGCTGCTCCCACCGCCAAGCTGCTCCGCGCCCTGGCCGACGAGCTCGAGTCCTGACGGCTCCAGGGTCGGTCCTCCGACCTAGGTGACCTCCTGCGCGGCCGCCGGCTCGCGCAGCGACGTCAGGACCCAGGCCAGGATCCCCACGAGGATCACGGCCAGGACGCCGAGGCCGAGCCGCGGGATCAGCGGCATCGCGATGCCGAGGAACCCGCCGACCACCCACGACAGCTGCAGCAGCGTCTCGGAGCGTGCGAACGCGCTCGAGCGGGTCCGCTCGGGCACCTCGGTCTGGATCAGCGAGTCCAGCGACAGCTTGCCCAGGGCCTGGCTCAGCCCGGCCACCAGGCCGAGCAGCATCACCGCGACCAGGCTGTAGAACACGGCCGCGACCACGGCGGCCACGGTGTCGGCGACCAGCACCAGCACCACGACGTACGCCGGCTTGACCTCGCGCAGCAGCGACCCGAGCCCGATGCCGGCGGCGTTGCCGACCCCGGCGGCGCCGATGACCAGCCCGAGCAGGATCTCGGGACGGTCCTCCCACCCGGGCAACGGGTTCTCGCGCAGCAGGAACGCCATGAAGAGCGTCAGGAAGCCCGACACCAGCCGCAGCCCGCCGTTGCAGCGCAGCGCGCGCACGACGAGCGGGTGCACCTTGGTCCGGGTACGACGACCGCGCAGCTTGGCGCGCTCCTCGCCGGCGGCGTCGTCGACCTTGGACGGCAGCAGGATCGCGAGGACGGTGGCGGCGACGAACACCGCGAAGGCGTAGCGCAGCGACCACTGCGGACCGGCGAGCGAGGCCAGCACGGCCAGCGGGGCCGACACACCTGCACCGGCCATGCCCGCCAGCGAGATCCGGGAGTTGGCCTTCACCAGGCCCAGGCCGGGCGGACTGAGACGAGGCACGGCCGCGGCGCGGGTCACGCCGTACGCCTTGGACGCGACGAGCACGCCGAGCGCGGCCGGGAAGAGGCCGAGGGAGTTGCCGGTGACCTCGGTGGCGAGCACCCAGCACAGGAAGGCGCGGATCGCCATCGTGCTGCCGAGCGCCCAGCGCCGACCGTGGCTGAAGCGGTCCAGCACCGGCCCGATCAGCGGCGCGACGATCGCGAACGGCAGCATCGTGAGCCCGAGGAACAGCGCGACCTGGCCGCGCGCCTCGTTGGTCGGGACCTGGAAGAACAGGGTGCCGGCGAGGCTGATCGCGACGGCCGCGTCGCCGGCGGCGTTGAAGGCGTGCAGCTCGATGAGCCGCGACAGCCCGCTCTCGCCGGCGCCCTCCGCGTGGCTGGCGCGTCGCGCCTGGCGGTAGACGTAGCCCGCGGCGCGCGCGCTGCCCGATCCGGTCCGCCGGATCCCGCGCCCGGTCGCCACCCCGGCGCGGCGGGCGCCCCCGAGGGTCCGTCGACCGTCCCGACCCGGTGACGCGCCGGCCGGGGGCACCGGGTCGGTGTCCTCCAGGGTGTCCGGGCCGGTGTCGGGGCTGGCTTCCCGTGCGGCGCCCGGTGCGGTGTCCGGTGCGTGGTCCGGAGCGTGGCCCTGCGGGTCGTGGCCATGATCGGGAGCGCCCGCGGGCTGGGGACCGGGCCGGGCACCGGCCTGGGGACCGGGCTGAGGACCGGCCTCGGAGCCGGGCTCGGGTCGCTGGCGCGGCTCGTCGTCGGCCGCAGGGTCCCCGTGCATGGGGCCATCTTGCCTGCCCGTCCCGCGCCATTCGTCTCGGCCCCACCGACCGAGGCGACACGGGGCGCCGGGTTTGACACAATCCCCGGGTGACCAAAGCCAGCAAGCCGGCCAAGCTCGACCAGGTGGGCGCCGACGCCGTGGACGCGGCGCGTCAGGCGCTGCTCGAGCTCGTCCCGGCGGGCGACGTCGGTGAGCACCTCGGCGTCGACGTCGAGGGCAAGAAGGTGGTGACCCACCGCTTCGCGTGCACCCAGACGGGCTACCGCGGCTGGAGCTGGTCGGTCACGGTCGCGCGGGCGCCGAAGCAGAAGACGGTCACGGTCGACGAGATCGTGCTGCTGCCCGACGAGGACGCCGTGCTGGCCCCCGAGTGGGTGCCCTACAAGGAGCGGATCCGCCCCGGCGACCTCAGCCCCGGCGACCTGCTGCCCACCGAGGACGACGACGACCGGTTGGTGCCGTCGTTCACCGGCGCCGACGAGCTGCCCGACCCGCGCGAGGCCAAGCGCGTGGCCGAGGAGCTCGGCCTGGGACGTCCGCGCGTGCTCTCGGTCGAGGGCCGCGAGGCTGCCGCACAGCGCTGGTACGACGGCGACCACGGTCCGGAGGCGCCGCTGGCCCAGTCCGCGCCGGCCGCGTGCGTGACCTGCGGCTTCCTGGTCAAGCTGGCCGGTCCGTTGAGCCAGGCCTTCGGTGTCTGCGCCAACGCCTTCGCCAACGACGACGGCAGGGTCGTCTCGCTCGACCACGGCTGCGGAGCCCACTCCGAGGCCCAGCTGAGCAAGAAGCAGCTGCCCCGGCCGCTCCCCGAGCCCGCGCTCGACGCGATCCGTCGCGAGGACCTCGAGCTGTTCTGACGGGCGACAGCCGGCGGCCGACGGTGCCGCGCTGGCGTCGTCGTACCCGTCCTCGCGAGGGTTGTGGACGCCTCGCCAGGGTTGTGAGCCTTGCCCGGCGTCCATAACCCCGCGTTACATGCGGGTGGGCGGGGCAGGATGGCGCCATGCCTCTCGACCCCCAGATCGCCGGTCTCCTCCAGTTCATCGCCGACGCGGGCTACCCGCCGATGCACGAGGGTGACCCCGACACCGCGCGGAAGGGCTTCCGGGCGCTGACGGTCGACATGGTCTCGCCCGAGCAGGTGATCGCGGTCGGCGACGTGCGCGACCTCGACGTACCGGGTGGGGACGGGCCGCGGCCGGCGCGCCTCTACCGCCCCGAGGGCAAGGGCCCCTGGCCGACCACCGTCTTCCTGCACGGCGGCGGCTTCGTCATCGGCGACCTCGACACCCACGACCAGACCTGCCGCCGGCTGTGCCGCGACGCCGACACCGTCGTGCTCTCCGTGGACTACCGGCTGGCGCCGGAGCACCCGTTCCCCGCCGGGCTCGAGGACGCGCTCGCCGCCACGCGGTGGGCGCTGGAGCACACCGACGACCTCGGCGGCACCGACCGGGTGGGGATCGGCGGCGACAGCGCGGGCGGGAACCTGTCTGCCGTGGTGGCCCAGCACGTCCCGGGGCTCGCGGCGCAGCTGCTCTACTACCCGGCCACCGACGCCTTCACCGACCGGCCCTCGCGCCAGGAGAACGCCGAGGGCTACTTCCTCGAGCTGGCGACGATGGAGTGGTTCTTCGCCCACTACGTCGGCGACGGCGCCGGCGAGGTCGCGCCCGAGGACCCCCGCATCTCGCCGATCCTGCGCGAGGACCTGGCCGGGCAGCCGCCCGCGGTCGTCGCCACCGCCGGGTTCGACCCGCTGCGCGACGAGGGCGAGGCGTACGCCGACAAGCTCGCCGAGGCCGGCGTCCGGGTCGAGAAGGTCCGCTTCGACGAGCTGATCCACGGCTTCGTCGACATGACCCTGATGAGCCCCGGCGCGGACGCCGCCGTGGCCGAGGTGACCGCGCGGTACCGGGCCCTGCTGCACGGCTGATCGCACGGTCCCTGGGACGGCGGGGCTCGCTTCGCACGGCGGGGCGCGCTCGTCGCACGGCCGGGCGGACGTCGGGCGGACGGTCAGGTCGGCCCGACAGGCGCCGCACTAAGGTGGAGCGACCCGCGAGAAACCGACCCAGGAGCGTGCCCGTGACGGCCCAGCCGACCGATCGACCGAGCGACCCGACCGGGCAGCCCGACGACCAGCCCGACGCCGCGACGCGGCTGGGTGAGCTCACCGTCGCCGTCCTCGGGGGCACCGGCCCCCAGGGCCGTGGCCTGGCCCGACGCTTCGCCGCCTCCGGCCTGCGCGTGGTCATCGGCAGCCGCAGCGAGGAGCGGGCGCAGGGCATCGCGACCGAGATCGCCGAGTCCGGGAGCATTGAGGGCTCGCTGACCGGCGCCGACAACGCCGGGGCCGCCCGCGACGGCGACATCGTCGTGGTCGCCGTGCCGTGGGACGGCCACAAGGAGCTGCTGGCCTCGCTGGCCACCGAGCTGTCCGGCAAGATCGTCGTCGACTGCGTCAACCCGCTTGGCTTCGACAAGCAGGGCGCCTACGCGCTCGCGGTCGAGGAGGGATCGGCGGCCCAGCAGGCGCAGGCCGTGCTCCCCGAGAGCACCGTCGTCGGGGCCTTCCACAACGTCAGTGCCGTGCTGCTCGAGGACCCCGAGGTCACCTCGGTCGACACCGACGTGCTGGTGCTCGGCGACAAGCGTGAGGCCACCGACCTGGTCCAGGCGCTGGCCGACCGGATCCCCGGCGTCCGCGGCGTCTTCGGCGGTCGGCTCCGCAACGCCCACCAGGTCGAGGCGCTGACGGCCAACCTGATCTCGGTCAACCGCCGCTACAAGGCCCACTCGGGGCTGCGGGTGACGGACCTGTGACCTACCCCGCCATGCCGGCCGCCTCGGAGAAGGCCGTCGACCTCCACGCCCGTCTCCACACCTTCATCCAGGACCACGTGATCCCCGGCGAGGCGGCGTACCGCGCCTATCGCGCCGAGCGCGACCACGACGACCACAGCGTGCCGCCGGTCGTCGAGGAGCTCAAGGCCACCGCCAAGGAGCAGGGGCTCTGGAACCTCTTCCTGCCGGCGGAGTCCGGGCTGACCCAGCTGGAGTACGCCACGCTCGCCGAGCTGACCGGGTGGAGCCTCGAGCTCGCGCCCGAGGCCACCAACTGCGCCGCCCCCGACACCGGCAACATGGAGCTCCTCCACCTCCTCGGCACCGAGGAGCAGCAGAAGCAGTGGCTCGAGCCGCTGCTCGCCGGCGAGATTCGCTCGGCCTTCGCGATGACCGAGCCGGCCGTCGCCTCCTCCGACGCGACGAACATCGAGACCCGCATCGTGCGCGACGGCGACGAGTACGTCATCAACGGCCGCAAGTGGTGGATCTCCGGAGCGGCCGACCCGCGCTGCAAGGTCTTCGTGGTCATGGGCAAGACCGACCCCGACGCCGAGACCCACCGCCAGCAGTCGATGGTGATCGTGCCCGCCGACACCCCCGGCATCGAGATCGTCCGGTCGCTGCCGGTCTTCGGCCACCAGCACCAGCCCGGTCACTGCGAGATCGTCTTCGACGACGTGCGCGTGCCGGTGACCAACATCCTCGGCGAGGAGGGTGGCGGCTTCGCGGCCGCCCAGGCGCGCCTCGGCCCGGGCCGCATCCACCACGTGATGCGCGCCCTCGGCGCGGGGGAGCGGGCGCTGGCCCTCATGGTCGCGCGCTCGACATCGCGCACCGCCTTCGGCAAGGAGCTCGCCCGCCAGGGCGTCGTCCAGGCCAAGATCGCCGAGGCCCGGGTCGCGCTCGACGCCGGTCGTGCCCTGTGCCACCGGGCGGCCGCGGTCATCGACGCCGAGGGCAACAAGGCCGCGCGCCACCTCGTCGCCGAGGTCAAGGTCTTCGTGCCCCGAGCCGTGCTGCAGATCATCGACGACGCCATCCAGGTCCACGGCGGCGCCGGGATGTCCGACGACACCCCGCTCGCCGAGATGTACGGCTGGCACCGGGCGATGCGCCTCTTCGACGGTCCCGACGACGTGCACCTCATGACGTTGGCCCGCTCCGAGCTGCGCAAGGACCCGCTCTTCCGCTTCTGAGGGGCCGGCCTCACGTCGTTGACGACGTGAGGCCGGGGGCTGGTGTCGTTGACGACGTGAGGCCGGATCTGAGCGGTCTCGTAGCTGTCGCGTGTCGTCAACGACGTGGGGCAGGCGTCCTCGTGTCGTCAACGACGTGCGGCCAGCCGTCAGCTCGCTCGACGCATGGCACGCGCTGGCGTGCTGGAGGCCAGCCCCCAGGGCGCGACCCATCCCGGCGGTTCGGCGAGGGTCCATCGGCGTGCTCCTTCGGGAAGGAAGGCCGACCGGTCGCGACCAGCTCGAAGACGTCGTACGACGAGCCGGCGGTTGTCGATGTCGGGTCCCGTGACGCTGGTGTGCTCGAGCCCCACCTCGCGGACGCGTTCGTAGCGAGCGACGTCGCGCGCGTGTCGACCGGCGTGCCGGTGCTCGGCGCCGTCGTACTCAGCGACAAGACCTGCCTCCTCGTCGAACAGGTCGGCTATGCACACGAGGTCGCCGTCGAGGGTGAAGACGGGTTGGTTCACCAGAGGAGCCGGCAGGGCCGCGTCTAGTGTCCAGATCAGGCGCAGCCGTGTCTCCTGCGGCGAACGAGACCTCTCGGAGACGTGTTCGAGCGCGGTAGCCACCCAGCTGGCCCGTCGCCAGGACGAACGCGACTGCGTCATCCGACGCACCTCCCCGAGGATGTCAAGACCGGCAGCCAGCGCCATGTCGGCGGCGACGACCAGCTCACGTGCATGTGGGGGACACCGGAGCTCGTCGAAGAGGGCCCTCACCGGCGAGGTCACGCGGACATCCTCGACCTCCTCGACGTCAGCGTCCGGAAGCTTCTCGTAGCTCAGAAGGGAGCCCTGATGGACACGTCGCCCGGTGCCCGGCCCGACAGCCACCGCGACCGGGCGAGCCGAGCCATCGCGGCGTACGCCGTCGAAGAAGGCCGCTCCGTGGAAGTAGAGGGCAGCCCAGCCGGTCAGCGCCGCCCCCGGCGCTCGTGCAGACAAG
The DNA here is from genome assembly GCF_011299595.1 of Nocardioides sp. HDW12B. Taxonomy (NCBI): domain Bacteria; kingdom Bacillati; phylum Actinomycetota; class Actinomycetes; order Propionibacteriales; family Nocardioidaceae; genus Nocardioides; species Nocardioides sp. HDW12B. The sequence goes on from NZ_CP049867.1 coordinate 368,957, forward strand.
GCCTCGATCGCGCGTTGTTCTGGTCGGGTGCCGTCGACGTCGCTGGGCACGTAGAGACCGTGACTCGTTCGCCGCCACCCCGCTCCGGCGGCCTGCGGCTTGGTCGGTCCGTCGAAACCCGTGGGATCCACCGGCACGGGGCGCACGAAGTCGAGGGAACCCTCGCGGCGAGGCTCGAACGGAGGCTGAGCGGCTGTCATCGGTGCAGGATCACCCAAGGCGGAGTCCGTTGACACGTCCTCCTGCGGAGATGTGGACAACGCCGGGGTTCGTCCCCTGTCGTTCCCGACGCGGGGGAGCGGAGCCTGGGGTCGTTGACGACGGGTGGCCAGGTGCGTGAGGTCGTTGACGACGGGTGGCCAGGTGCGTGAGGTCGTTGACGACGTGTGGCTGCGTACCGGAGCTCCGAAGCTGGCGGGACGTCGTTAACGACGTGGGGCGAGGGGCGGAGGTCGTTGACGACGTGCGAACGTCCGGGACGCTGAGGGCGCTGGACGGTCAGGGGAAGGGCGACCCGGTCCGGAGGTGCTCGAAGATGAGGTGCGTCTCGGTCATGGCGACGTCGCGGTTGGCCGACAGGTTGGCCACGACGAACTCGCGCAGCGCGTCGGGGGACGCGGCGGCCACGTGCACCTGGAAGTCGTCGGCGCCGGCGAGGAAGAACACGTTGAGCACGCCGGGCAGCGACGACAGCCAGCCGCCGAACTCGCCGATCCGGGCCCGGGCGTTGCCCTGCAGGCGTACGACGACGATCGCCTGCAGCGGCAGCCCCAGGGCCTCCGGCGACAGCTCGGCGTGGAACCCGCGGATGACACCGGTCTCCTGGAGCCGGCGGACCCGCATCAGGCACGTCGAGGGGGCGATGCCGACGGTCTGGGCCAGCACCGAGTTGGGGGTCCGTGCGTTCGCCGCCAGCATCGCCAGCAGCTGCCGGTCGACGTCGTCGAGCTCCAGGCCGCGCCCGTTCGTCGAGGGTCGAACGTTGTTCACCTCACACCCCTCTCCGACTCCTGACACCGAAGGATCGTCGGCTTGGATCGTTCCGCACGAATAGTCAACACGATCCGGCACCGTCAGCGGAAGAGTCAGGAGAATAGAGCGTCCCCAACTGCAGGAGAGAGCATGAAGGTCGGCGTCCCGAAGGAAGTCAAGAACCACGAGTACCGGGTGGCCATCACCCCCATCGGCGTCCACGAGCTGACCCAGCACGGCCACGACGTCTACGTCGAGAAGGGTGCGGGCGCGGGCTCGCAGATCCCCGACGAGGAGTACGCCGCCTCCGGCGCGACCCTGCTCGAGACCGCCGACGACGTCTGGGGCACCGCCGAGATGGTCCTCAAGGTGAAGGAGCCCGTCGCCGAGGAGTACGGCCGCATGCGTGAGGGCCAGACCCTCTTCACCTACCTGCACCTGGCTGCCGACCAGCCGCTGACCCAGGAGCTCGTCGACCGCAAGGTCACCGCGATCGCCTACGAGACCGTCCAGCTGCCCTCGGGCGGCCTGCCGCTGCTCTACCCGATGTCGGAGGTCGCCGGCTGCCTCGCGCCCCAGGTCGGGGCCCACTCGCTGATGAAGGCCGAGGGCGGCCGCGGCGTGCTCATGGGCGGCGTCGGCGGCGTGGCCAACGCCAAGGTCGTCATCATCGGCGCCGGCGTCTCCGGGCAGAACGCCGCCAACATCGCGCTCGGCATGGGGGCCGACGTCACGCTGCTCGACACCGACCTCGACAAGCTCCGGATGTCGTTCTGGCGCTACAACAACCGCGTCCACGGCCTGGCGTCGTCCAAGCTCGCCATCGAGCAGCAGGTCACCGAGGCCGACATGGTCATCGGTGCCGTGCTCATCCCCGGCGCCAAGGCCCCGAAGCTGGTCAGCAACGAGCTGGTCTCGCGGATGAAGCCGGGCTCGGTGCTCGTCGACATCGCCGTCGACCAGGGCGGCTGCTTCGAGGACACCCGCGCCACCACGCACGCCGACCCGACGTACACGGTGCACAACTCGGTCTTCTACTGCGTGGCGAACATGCCCGGTGCGGTGCCGAACACCTCGACCTACGCGCTGACCAACGCCACGCTGCCCTACGCCGTGGCGCTGGCCGACAAGGGCTGGCAGCAGGCCTGCAGCGACGACCGGGCGCTGGCGCTCGGGCTCAACACCCACGCCGGCAGCCTCACCAACGCCCCCGTCGGCGAGGCGCACGGCATGGAGGCCGTCTCCCTGGAGTCCGTGCTGGCCTGACCAGGTCGACGGGGCCCCGCCTAGCTGCCGCTGGCGTCGCGCAGCTTCTCCAGCAGCGGCCCGGCCGCCTCGGCGAGGAAGCGCTCCTGGGTGTCGCCGCCGATCTGCACCAGCGCCACGTCGGTGAAGCCCGACTCCCAGAAGGAGCTCACGGCGTCGACGATGGCGTCGAGGTCGGGCCCGCAGGGGATGTTGTCAGCGACATCCTCGGGGCGCACGAACTGCGTCGCGCCGGCGAAGCCGGCCGTCGTGGGCAGGTCGGCGTTGACCGACCAGCCGCCGGCGAACCAGCGGAACTGCTCGTGGGCGCGCGCGACCGCGGCGTCCTCGTCCGGGTCCCAGCAGATCGGGATCTGCCCGATGGCACGGGCCGAGCCGGGGATGCGCGGCGCGCCCTTGGTCCGGTTCCACCGGGACACGACGTCGGCGTCGGGCTCGGTGGTGATGAGGTGGTCCGACAGCGGCGCCAGCAGCTCGATCGACGACGGGCCGCTGACCGCGACGCCGATCTCGACCGGCTCGGTAGGCAGGTCCCAGATCCGGGCGGAGTCGACCTGGAAGTGGTCACCCTGGAGGTCGACGAGCTCCCCGGTGTGCAGCTCGCGGATGATCTCGATGGCCTCGGCCAGCATCTCCTGACGGTTGGTGACCGTCGGCCACCCCTTGCCCACGACGTGCTCGTTGAGGTTCTCCCCGCTCCCGAGGCCCAGCACGAAGCGGCCCTCGGACAGGATGCCCATCGTCGCGGCCTTCTGCGCGACCACGGCCGGGTGGTAGCGCATCGTCGGGCAGGTCACGTAGGTCATGAGGTCGACCCGCTCGGTCACCTGCGCGACCGCGCCGAGCACCGACCAGGCGTACGGCGCGTGGCCCTGCGCCGAGAGCCACGGGAAGTAGTGGTCGCTCATCACCTCGAAGTCGAAGCCGGTCTGCTCCGCCTGGGCGGCGTCGCGCACGAGACCACGGGGGTCACGCTGCTCGGTCATGAGGGTGTAGCCGAAGCGCGTCATCAGGGTCCTTCAAGTGTTGCCGAGTGGGGGCCGCCCCCACCGTGCCCATCCGGGTCCGGTCCAACCGGGGCCTCAGGCGCCCTTGTTGCCCTCCAGCGGCCGCATCAGGCCCTCCCAGTCGACGTCGGCGTAGCCCGACAGGTCGTCGAGGACCTGCGCGGCCCCGGCCTCGGTCAGCTCGTCCACGCCGAAGCCGCCGGTGCGTACCGTGAGGCAGCGCAGACCGGCCTTGGCGGCGGACTCCACGTCGTAGGGGGTGTCGCCGACCATGACGGCGCGGTCGATCGCGAAGCCGTCCAGGTCGTGCAGCTTGTCGAGAGTGGCGTGCAGCAGGTCGGACTCGGGCTTCGACTCCTCCGCGTCCTCGGACGTGGTCAGGATCGACACGTGCTCGCCGACGCCGAGGGTGCTCACGGCGTTCTCGGAGAAGTGCTTCTTGCCCGACGAGGCGAGCGCCACGACGTACCCGGCCCCGACGAGGTGCTCGATCATCGCGGCGGCGCCGGGCAGCGCGGGCACCTCGGACTCGACCTCGGCGTACTTCTTCTCCCACGCCTCGCGCAGCGCGTCGCCGTGCTTGTCCTCGACCTCCTCGCCGGCCACCTCGGTGACGAGCTTGTCGCCGCCCATGCCGATGGTGCGGTGCAGGCGCCACAGGGCGGGGGTGCGGTCGGCGCCGACGACCTCGTGGAAGGCGCGGAACCAGGCCAGGCCGTGGTGGTAGGTGGAGTCGACGAGCGTGCCGTCGATGTCGAGCAGGACGGCGGCGCGGGCGCCGGAGGGGGAGTCGCTCATCGCCCGACCGTAGCGGTCCGCGCAGCCCGCCGACTCCTCCGAGAGGGTGGGGCCCACCTGTCAGGATGGCGGGCATGGTCTCGACTCGTGTGGACGTCGTGGTGGTGGGAGCGGGGCTGGCCGGGCTGCGTTGCGCTCGTGAGCTGGCTGGTGCCGGGCTGTCGGTGAGCGTGCTCGAGGCCTCCGACGGGGTCGGCGGCCGGGTCCGGACCGACCGCGTCGACGGCTTCCTGCTCGACCGCGGCTTCCAGGTGCTCAACGACGCCTACCCCGAGGTGCGCCGCGCCCTGCGGGTGCCCGACCTGGACCTCCAGCGCCTCGACGACGCGATCACGGTGCGCGCCGACGGCCGCCTCCAGAGCATCGCCAACCCGCTGGTCCGCCCGTCCGAGACGCTCGCGACCGCGCGGACGGGTCTCGCGCCGCTGGGGCAGAAGCTGCGGCTGGCGGCGTACGCCGGAGCGGCCGCGACCCTGCCGCCGAGCCGGCTGCGGGCGCGTCCGGACGTGCCGGCCGTCGAGGCCTGGCGCCAGGCCGGCTTCGACCAGGCCACCGTCGACCGGGTGTTCCTGCCCTTCTTCGGCGGCGTCGTCCTCGATGACTCGTTCACCACCTCGCGGCGCTTCCTCGACCTGATGATGCGGATGTTCGCCCGCGGCCGCTCCACGCTGCCGGCCGCGGGGATGGGCGCCATGCCCCAGCAGCTCGCCGACGACCTGCCCGCCGGCACGGTCCGGCTCGAGACCCCGGTCAGCGAGGTCCACCCCGACGGTGTCGTGACCGCGGACGGCGACGTCGCGGCCGCAACGGTCGTGGTCGCGGCCGACCCCTGGACCGCGCACCGGCTGCTGCCCGCGCTCGGCGTGCCGCCCCAGGCGCGCGGCGTCTCGACGGTCTGGCACGCGGCGCCCGCGCGTCCCGGTCACCGGGGTCGTCTGGTGGTCGACGCCGACGGCAGCGTGGTGGCGAACTCGACCATGGTCTCCGCCTCCGCGCCGACCTACGCCCCGCCGGGTCGCACGCTCGTGGGCACCTCGGTGCTGCACGTGCGCGCCGGCCAGGTGCCGACTGACGCCGAGCTGCTGCCGCTGCTCGGCGAGCTGCACGAGGAGGACGCCTCGGGGTGGGAGCGGCTGCACGTCCACGACGTGCCCGAGGCGCTGCCGTTCATGGGGGCGCCGCACTCGTTCCGCCGCTACGTGCGGGTGCGGAGCGGGGCCGGCACGGTGTACGTCGGTGGCGACCACCGCGACACCAGCTCGATCCAGGGCGCGCTGGTCTCGGGGCGCCGCACCGCCGAGGCGGTGCTGGCCGACCGGGGCTGAGCTGCCGGGCGGAGTCGCCGAGCGGAGTCGCCGGGCGGAGTCGCCAGGCGGGGTTAGCGGGCGGCGGATCCGCGGGCCGCGGCGTCCCGGGCGATCGCGCGGGCGCGGCGTCGGCAGTAGGCGATGCCGAACAGCCCCAGCCCGAAGCCGGCCGCGCAGGTCCACAGCCACCACACGCGGCCGGTGTCCTCCAGCCAGTCGTAGGACGGCAGCAGCCCCAGCCCCGCTCCCAGGAACATCAGGGCGCCGAAGGCGACGGTCCGCACCCCGGTGACGTCGAGCGGCTCGACGTCGGCGACCAGGTAGGTGCGGTTGCCGATCTCGTGGACCTCGAGCACCGGCGGACCGCTCTCGGGGGCGGCGTCGGGCGGGGGGGAGTCCACGGGTCAGAACTTAGCCCAGCGGTGACGGCACCGACACATCGCTCTGGCAGCATGTGCCGCGGCACGGGCTGGACCGTGCCCGCCAACCCGTCCCGTCCCGTCCCGTCACCGCCTCAGGGGGCTCCTCCGGTGGACCAGTTCTTCAAGATCAGTGCGCGCGGATCCACCGTGGGCCAGGAGGTGCGCGGCGGCGTCGTCACCTTCTTCACGATGGCCTACATCATCGTGCTGAACCCGCTCATCATCGGCACCCAGACCGACGGCGCCGGGAAGTTCCTCGGTGGCGGCGACGCCCCGAACATCCCGCTGGTGGCGCTGGGCACGGCCGTCGTCGCCGGCCTCATGACCATCCTCATGGGGGTGGTGGCGCGCTACCCGCTGGCGCTGGCCACGGGGCTCGGGCTCAACGCCTTCGTCACCTTCTCGATCGCCAAGGCCTACACCTGGACCGAGGCCATGACGTTCGTCTTCCTCGAGGGCGTCATCATCCTGGTGCTGGTGCTCACCGGCTTCCGGGTCGCGGTCTTCAAGGCGGTGCCGACCTCGCTCAAGACCGCGATCAGCGTCGGGATCGGCCTCTTCATCGCCCTCATCGGCCTGGTCGACGCCGGGTTCGTGCGTCGTACGGCGGTGGGGCCGGTGCCCGTGGAGCTCGGCGTCGGCGGCGTGCTCGACGGCTGGCCGACCCTGGTCTTCGTGGTCGGCCTCGTGCTGGTCGTGGCGCTGCACGTGCGTCAGGTGAAGGGGGCCATCCTCATCGCGATCGCGGCCACCACCGCGCTGGCCATCGCGATCGAGAGCGCCTTCGACATCGGCCCGTCCTTCGTCAGTCCCGAGGAGACGAACCCGAAGGGCTGGCAGCTCAACGTGCCCTCGGTGCCCGGCGACGTGGCGAACGTGCCCGGACTGTCGGACCTGAAGGACCTCTGGGGCCTGGCGATCTTCGACGACATCGGGGGCCTGGGCGACGCGCTCGGCTCCTACGACGCCGCGGCGTTCATCGGCATCGCGCTGCTGATCTTCACCCTGCTGCTGGCCGACTTCTTCGACACCATGGGCACGATGACGGCCATCGGCGCCGAGGCCGGCCTGCTCGACGAGCAGGGCACCCCGCCGCGGGCGCAGCAGATCCTCATCGTGGACTCCATCGCCGCTGCGGCCGGTGGCGCCGCCGGGGTCTCCTCGAACACGTCCTACATCGAGTCAGCCACCGGGGTCGGCGAGGGCGCACGCACCGGTCTGGCCTCGGTGGTGACCGGAGTGATGTTCCTGCTCGCGACCGTGTTCACCCCGCTCGTGGCGGTGATCCCCTACGAGGCGGCCACGCCCGCGCTGGTGCTGGTCGGCTTCCTGATGATGACCCAGGTCCGCCACATCGACTGGGACGACGTCGAGGTCGCGCTGCCCGCGTTCCTCACGATCGTGCTCATGCCGTTCACCTACAACATCACCGTCGGCATCGGGGCAGGCTTCATCGCCTACGTCCTGATCAAGGTGGTGCGCGGCAAGGTGGGCCAGGTCCACGCCCTCATGTGGGTGGTCTCGGCGCTGTTCGTCGTCTACTTCGCCATCGAGCCGTTGCGGCAGGCCCTGGGCGTGAGCTGAGGGAGGAGCGCGCCCCCGCGCTCCAGCTCGTCCACCCAGGACCTGCCACTCCGTGTCAGCCGATCGCCTCCCCCGTGAGATCGTCCAGCAGGCGCAGCACGTGATCGCTGCGCTGCTGGACCATCGTCGTCAGCTGACGGAGGACCTCGGGAGTTAGGCCCTCCAGTCCCTCGCTCATCTCGGCCGCGGCGGCCTTGATGACAGCTGCGGAGTTCCGCAGGTCATGGATGAGCTCTTCGTGTTGTTTACCCATGGTGATACCCCTATCCCCACAGACAGGATGGCCCTCTACCACCCGATCCATCCAGGTTTGTGGGGATATGTAACCGAACGGCCAGCGGTCTAGTCCGGCAGGGTGGTCAGGCGGGCACCGTCGTCGTCCGGGTGGACCGCGCGGCCGTGTGGGGGATCGCCTCGAGGGTCGCGTCGAGGTCCGTGCGCAGCGTGGTGGCGGCGTCGACGACGTAGTTCTGCCGGACCCGCCACACCCCGGAGTCGCCCTGGCGCGGGAGGTGGGGCAGCGCCCGGGTGACGTAGCCCGAGGACAGGTCCAGCAGCGGTCGCTCGGTCAGCCCCTCCTCGAGCGGGGGCACGACCGCCCCGAGGTCACGGGCGTCGAGGTGCCGGAGGATCTTGCACACCAGGCGGGAGGACAGGTCGGCCCGCAGCGTCCAGGAGGCGTTGGTGTAGCCGACGCAGATCGCGAAGTTGGGCAGACCCGTGATCATCGCCCCGCGCCACACGAACTGCTCGTTGAGCGTGACCGTCTCGCCGTCCACGCTGGGCCGCACGCCACCGAAGAGCTGCATCTGCAGACCGGTGGCGGTCACGACGACGTCGGCGGGCAGCTCGCGTCCGGACTCCAGGGTGACGGCGTCGGCGGTGAAGCCCGCGATGCGGTCGGTGACGATGTCGGCATCGCCCCGACGGATGGCCTTGAAGAGGTCGCCGCTGGGCACCAGGCACAGGCGCTGGTCCCACGGGTCGTACGGCGCGGTGAAGTCGGCCGGGTCGAAGCGCTCCGCGCCGACCCCCTTCTCGACCCCCTGGAGGAGCAGCTTCTTCGCCTGGGCCGGGAAGCGCTGGCAGAACTGGAACAGCGCCTGGGTCACCAGCACGTTCTTGGTACGGATGAGCCGGTGGGCGAGCGGTGCGGGCAGCCGCTCGCGCATGCTGTTGGCGAGCTTGTCCACGCGCGGGGCCACCGCGATCCACGACGGGGTGCGCTGGAGCATCGTCACGTGCTCGGCCTCGCCGGCCATCGACGGCACCAGCGTGACCGCCGTGGCCCCGCTGCCGATCACCACGACGCGCTTGCCGGCGTACTCCAGGTCCTCGGGCCAGAACTGCGGGTGCACGACCTGGCCGCCGAAGTCGGCGATGCCCGGGATGGTGGCGGCGTAGGGCTCGGCGTAGTCGTAGTAGCCCGAGCAGGCGTAGAGGAACGAGCAGGTGAGCGTGCTGGTGCCCGGGCTCGCCGGGTCGGTCGACTCCACCGTGACGGTCCAGCGCTGGTCGGCCGTCGACCAGTCGGCGGCCACGACGCGGCGCTGCAGACGGATGTGGCGGTCGATGCCGTGCTTGGTCGCCGTGTGCTCGATGTAGCGGCGGATCGCGGCGCCGTCGACGATGGACTCCTTCTCCCGCCACGGCTCGAACGGGTAGGCGAGGGTGAAGATGTCGGAGTCCGAGCGGATGCCGGGGTAGCGGAAGAGGTCCCAGGTGCCGCCCAGCGCGTCGCGCGACTCGAGGATCGCGTAGGTCTTGTCGAGGCACTCGGTCTGCAGGCGGTAGCCGGCGCCCACGCCCGAGAGCCCGCCCCCGACCACCAGGACGTCGAGGTGCTCGGTGGAGGTGGCCGTCGCGGGGGCGGTGTCTGCGCTCATCGCGCCAGGATAGGGCGGCGGTCCGAGCCCGCGGGAGCGAACGTGCGCGGGGTCACGCGGGGGTCGGGACCGGGAATGATTAGCAGGACTAATGAGTTATGCTATCAATATGTCACCCACCGCAGAGAAGGTCGCCCGCACCGACGCCGGGCTCGCCTCCTCCCTCCGCTTCTCGGTGAACCGCCTGTCCCGGCGCATGCGCACCGAGGATCTCGACGACACCGGGGTCAGTGTCGGCGGCCTCTCGGTGCTCGCCCGGCTCTTCCGCGACGGGCAGAGCAGCATCGGCCAGCTGGCGGCCGCGGAGCGCGTGCAGCCGCCCTCCATGACCCGCACGGTCTCCTGCCTGGAGGCGGAGGGGCTGGTCGAGCGGGCGCCCCACCCGACCGACGGTCGACAGGTGATCATCCGGTTGTCCGAGGCCGGCGAGGCGGTCCTGGTGGCCGAGCGCCGCCGACGCGACGCCTGGCTGATGCCCCGGCTGCGTGAGCTGACCCCCGACGAACGTGCCCTGCTGCGGCAGGCCGCCCCGATCCTGGAGAGACTGAGCAACAGTTGAGCCCCACCTTCCGCGCCCTCGCCCACCGCAACTACCGGCTGTACTGGTCCGGTGGCTTCGTGTCGAACATCGGCACGTGGATGCAGCGGGTGGCGCAGGACTGGCTGGTGCTGCTGCTGACCAACAACTCCGGCACGGCGCTGGGCATCACCACCGGGCTGCAGTTCCTGCCGATCCTGCTGCTCTCGCCGTGGGCCGGCGCGGTCGCCGACCGGCTGCCCAAGCAGCGCCTGCTGCAGGTCGCCCAGCTCATGATGGCCGCCCCCGCCCTCGCTCTCGGCCTCCTCGCGGTCACCGGGCTCGCCCAGCCGTGGCACGTCTACGTGATCGCGCTGCTCTTCGGCATCGGGACCGCCTTCGAGGCACCGGTCCGGCAGTCCTTCGTCTCCGAGCTGGTGAGCGCCGACGACCTGCCGAACGCGGTCGGTCTGAACTCGGTCTCCTTCAACCTCGGCCGCATCGTCGGGCCGGCGGTGGCGGGCCTCACCATCGCGCTCTTCGGCTCCGGCGTCGAGGCCACCGGCGTCGTCATCCTGATCAACGCGCTCAGCTACGGACCGGTGTTCTTCGCCCTCGGGCGCCTGCGGGACCTGCCGCACGACCCGGATGCCGACCGCAGCCGACGGCCCGGCATGGTGCTCGACGGGATGCGCTACGTCCGCAGCCGCCCCGACCTGCTGCTGGTGCTGGCCGTGATGGGCTTCGTCGGCACCTTCGGGCTCAACTTCCAGCTCACGTCCGCGCTGATGGCCACCGAGGTCTACGCCCAGGGGGCGGGGGAGTACGGCATCCTCGGCTCCACGATGGCGCTCGGCTCCATCGTCGGGTCGCTCCTGGCCGCGCGCCGCACCAGCACCCGGCTGCGGCTGGTCGTCGGCGCGGCCCTGGCCTTCGGGGTGGCCGAGATCGTCATCGCGACCATGCCGACGTACCTCACCTTCGTCGCGCTGACGCCGCTCATCGGCATCACCGCGATGACCACCATCACCGCCGCCAACACCACCATGCAGCTGACGGTGCCCGCCGAGCTGCGCGGGCGCGTCATGGCGCTCTACCTCATGGTCTTCATGGGCGGCACCCCGCTCGGCTCGCCGATCGTCGGCTGGGTCGGGGAGACCTTCGGGGCCCGCTGGTCGCTGGCCGGCGGTGGGGTGATGTCGATCCTCGGCACGCTGGGCTCGGTCGCGGTCTTCTGGCACTTGAGCCGCCGCCGCGAGCGGCGTACGGCGGACGCCGCCGGGGACAACCAGCGGGTCCCCGACCCGCTGGAGGCGGATCCCGCGACCCAGCCGGTTCCGTAGACTCCTCGGGTGAACCCCCGCTACCGACGCATGGTGATCCCGGGCGCGCTGATCCTGCTCATCGTGATCGTCGTGGTCTCCTCGGTGACCCGTGGGTGAGACGACCAGCGACCCGGCCGGTCCGTCCGACGGCTTCGCCGAGGTCGCGGCGCTGCTCGGCGACGACGCGCTGCTCGAGCGGGCGGTGGCGGCCGGACGCCGCCGTGGTGAGCAGAACCCGTGGCGCCGCCTCGAGGTGAGGTACGTCGACCTCAAGGGCGGGCGCCACCTCCAGGTCACCCGGCTCGACGCCACCCAGGCGTTCACCGAGAACCACCCGCTCGCGACCGTGCCGGACGTGGTGGCGGGGCTGGTCGCCGAGCCGTGGTCCAACTGGCACGTGTGGACGCCGACCGGCACCCTCCAGCTGCGCGTGACGAAGAAGGGGCGGCCCCTGCTGCACCGCGAGCGCGTCGACCCCGCGGGCACCTCCGCGTCGTCCGACACCCCCGCGGAGCCGCGCGCCCACGACCGGGCCAAGACCCGCCTGCTGCCCGAGGACGACCCGGTGCTGGCGGTGCTGGGCATCGCGGACGCCTTGGGGCGGGTCAAGCCCAGCCGGCAGGCGAAGTACCGCCAGGTGGAGGAGTTCCTGCGCCGTCTCGACGCCGCGCTCTCCGACGCCTTCGACGCCGGGGCCCTGTCCCGGCCGACCGCGGAGGCGCCCCTGACGGTCGTCGACCTGGGCTGCGGCAACGCCTACCTGACGTTCGCCGCCCACCGCTACCTCAGCGCCGTACGCGGGCTGCCGGTGCGGCTGGTCGGGGTGGACGTCAAGGAGCAGTCGCTGCGCCACAACACCGCGCTGGCCCACGAGCTCGGCGTGGCCGACGAGGTCTCCTTCGTCCAGGGCGCGATCGGCGACGTCGCGCTGCCCGCGGCCACCGGTGACGTCGGGGTGGTGCTCGCGCTCCACGCGTGCGACACCGCGACCGACGACGCCCTGGCCCAGGCCCTGTCCTGGCGGGCGCCGCTCGTGCTGGCCGCACCCTGCTGCCACCACGACGTGGCCGCGCAGCTGCGGGTGTCGTCCCGCGCCGGGTCGGTGCCGGCTACCTACGCCCCGCTCGTGCGCGACGGGATCCTGCGCGAGCGCTTCGCCGACACCCTCACCGACGCCGTCCGGGCGGCCGAGCTGCGCCAGCGCGGCTACCGCGTGGACGTGGTGGAGTTCGTCGAGAGTCGGCACACGCCGCGCAACACGATGATCCAGGCCGTGCGCACGGGAGCGACGGCCGACGCCGGGGCGGGCGCCGAGCTCGAGAGGCTGCGCGCCGACTGGGCGCTGCGGCCGCGGCTCTCCGAGCTGCTGGCATGAGCCGGAGCGCTCCGAGGCGTCGGTCGACCCGCGGCCGTCGGATCTCGGGCCGGGCGACGCCAGGCCGGGCGACGCAAGGCCGGGCGACCCGGGGGCGGCGAGCCCTGGCCGTGACCGCGGCGACCGCTGCCCTCGTGGCCGGCGTCGGAGCGCTGGGTGTCACGACGCACGCGCCGCCGGCCGCTGCGTCGACCGGGGCCCGCGAGGAGCTGCGCTTCCTCGACCCGGCCATCGACGAGTCCAGCGGCCTCGTCGTCCAGGGCGACGACGTGCTCACCGTCAACGACTCGGGCGACGGGCCCGTGGTCTACGTCGTCGACGCCGGCACCGGCGAGACCGTCGGGCGCACGACGTACACCTCCGACGAGGTCGTCGACGTCGAGGCGCTGGCGCGCGGGCGCGACGGCAGCGTGTGGGTGGGCGACATCGGCGACAACGACGCGGTGCGGCCGTTCGTCAGCCTCTACCGCCTGCCCGCGGTGACCCGCGGGGACCGCACGGTCACCGCCCAGCGCTTCGACCTCGTCCACCCCGGCGGGCCGCGCGACGCGGAGACCCTGCTGGTGCAGCCGAGCACCGGGCGCGTCTTCGTGGTGACCAAGGGCGTCTTCGGTGGTCAGGTGATGGCCGCGCCCGATCCGCTGCGCGCCGGTCAGCCCAACCGGCTGCGGCCGGTCGGACGCGTCGGCGGCCTGGTCACCGACGGCACCTTCCTGCCGGGAGGGGCGGTGGTGCTGCGCGACTACGGCGACGGCTTCGTCGTCGACCCGCGGACCTGGCGCGGGGTGGGCGCCTTCCCGATGCCCTTGCAGGAGCAGGCGGAGGCCGTCGCGCCGTGGCCCGGGGGCCGGGTCCTGGTCTCGTCGGAGGGCGACGAGCAGCCGCTGCTGTCCGTCCCGGTGCCGCAGCAGTTCCTCGACGAGGCCACCCGGGAGGGCGACGGCGCGGGCGGCTCGGAGGCTCGAGGTCAGGGGCGCGACGGGCCATCGACGCGCACGGACGACGACGAGCCGGCGCAGTCGGTCATCCCGCTGGGTCCGGCCGTCGTGGGCGGGGGAGTCCTGGCGCTCGCCACCCTCACGGTGTTCTGGCTGCTGCGCCGCCGCGTCCGTCGTACTCCCCGCTGAGCACCGGCTGACCCTGGCCGGGCTCCGACCCCCGCAGGGTCAGAGGCGCTCGACGACGTAGTCGATCGAGGCGGTGAGCGCCTCCACGTCGGCGGGGTCGATCGCGGGGTACATCGCGATGCGCAGCTGGTTGCGGCCCAGCTTGCGGTAGGGCTCGGTGTCGACGATGCCGTTGGCGCGCAGCGTGGCGGCGATCGCGGCGGCGTCGATGCCGTCCTCGAAGTCGATGGTGCCGATCACCAGGGAGCGGTGGTCCGGGTCCGCGACGTACGGCGTCGTGTACGCCGTCTTCTCCGCCCAGCCGTACAGCGCGTCCGAGCTGGCCGTCGTGCGGCGCACCATGCCCTCGAGGCCACCCTCGGCGTTCATCCAGTCCAGCTGCTCGGCCATGAGGAACAGCGTGGCGACCGACGGGGTGTTGTAGGTCTGGTTCTTGCGGCTGTTGTCGATGGCCGTCGGCAGGTCGAAGAAGGCCGGGATCCAGCGGTCGCCGGCGGCGAGCTCCTCGGCCCGGGCCAGCGCGGCCGGCGACATGACGGAGATCCACAGACCACCGTCGGAGGCGAAGCACTTCTGCGGCGCGAAGTAGTAGGCGTCGACCTCGGTCAGGTCGACCGGCAGGCCGCCGGCGCCCGAGGTGGCGTCGACCAGCACCAGCGCGTCGGGGTCGGCGCCCTCGACCCGCCGCACCGGTGCCATGACGGCGGTGGAGGTCTCGTTGTGCGCCCACGCGTAGGCGTCCACGCCGGCCTCGGCGTGCGGTGCGGGGCGGCTGCCGGGCTCGCTGCTGATCACGGTCGGCTCGTCGAGGAACGGGGCCTGCGACGCCGCGGTCGCGAACTTGGCGCTGAACTCGCCGAAGGTCAGGTGCTGGCTCTTCTGCCGGATCAGCCCGAAGGTGGCGATGTCCCAGAACGCGGTGGCGCCGCCGTTGCCGAGGACCACCTCGTAGCCCTCGGGCAGCCCGAACAGGGTGGCCAGCCCGTCCCGGACGCGCCCGACGGTCTTCTTCACCGGCGCCTGCCGGTGGCTGGTGCCCATGAGCGAGGCGCCGGTGGCGGCCAGCGCGTCGAGCGCGCCGGTCCCGACCTTCGAGGGCCCGGCGCCGAAACGGCCGTCGGCGGGCTTGAGCTCTGCAGGGATGGTGATCGCGTCGGTCACGGCACTTCTCTCGTCTGATCGGGGTCGGACGGCGGACAAGGACCTGACGGCGTTGTCAGTGGTGGTCGACGCCACGCCGGGACACCCCGGCAGGTGAGGACGACCCGCCTATTCTGGCACCTGCCCCCACCCCCGCCCGAAACGAGGCAGCCCGCATGGACACCCCCGCGTCCGTCGGCCTGGACATCGAGCGCGTGTCGTTCGGTGCGTCCGACGTCGTACGCCTGGTCGCCGACCTGCAGCAGGAGTTCGTGCTGCGCTACGGCGGCCCGGACGAGACCGTGCTCACCGTCGACACGTTCGACGACGAGTCCGGCCAGTTCTTCCTCGGCCGCTCCGCGGGGGAGCCGGTGGTCATCGGGGGGTGGCGGATGCGGCGCGACGTCGCCGCACTCGGCGGCACCCGGGCGGCCGAGATCAAGCGCATGTACGTCGTCCCGACCGCCCAGCGCCGTGGGCACGCCCGCACGATGCTGGCCCACCTCGAGACGACCGCCCGCGAGGCCGGCGCCGACGTGCTGGTGCTCGAGACCGGTGCCGAGCAGCCCGAGGCGATCGCGCTCTACGAGTCGTCGGGCTACACCCCGGTCGAGGGGTTCGGCCTCTACAAGGACGAGCCGAGCGTGCGCTACCTCGGCAAGCGCCTGGCCTGACGCCGGTCCCGGCGCGAGGCCGTGAAACCTGTGCAGGTGGGTACGGCTGGGGCATGACCTCCACACCGGGCTCGAGCCCCCACACCGACGAGAACCTCGCTCCCGAGTTGTCCCGCGGCGACGACCGCGACGTACGCCCCGACCTCGACGCCGACGCCGCCGGCGAGGAGGCCGCCCAGCCCGGCGTGGACCCCGACTGGTCGCAGACCACCTCCGAGGAGGGCCGCTGAGCATGGCCGAGGCGGGCGAGCCCGACCTCGGGCGGGGTACGACGGCCCGCCGGGTCGTCGTGCACGGGCGGGTGCAGGGCGTGTTCTACCGCGACTCGTGCCGGCAGGAGGCCGAGCGCCTCGGGGTCGCCGGGTGGGTCGTGAACGAGCCCGACGGCACGGTGCGCGTCCACGCCGAGGGCGCGCCGGACGCCGTCCGCTCGCTCGTGGAGTGGTGCCGCACCGGTCCGACCCGCGCCGTGGTGCACGGCGTGGAGGTCACCGACACGAACGCCGAGGGCCTGGGCTCCTTCGAGGTCCGGTAGCAGCGCTCCCGTTCGTGCTCCCGTCGTGCCCCGGCTCGGCCGCGCGTCAGCCGTAGAGCAGGCGTGAGCCGAAGAACAGCGTCGCGCCCAGCGCCAGCACCACGACGAAAGCCATCACCAGCACGGCCCCCGACCCGCCGGTGCCGCCCGCGGTGGCGTGCGACTGCGGCTCGTCGTCACTGAGGAAGGCACCCGGGAACGCGTCCAGGGCGGACCCGCCGTCGCGCCGCGGCTCACGGGACGGCGACGTCCGCTCGGAGCTGCGGTCGGCCGCGGGAGCGCCGGTGCCTGCAGGGCGCGCATCCGTGCGTGGCTCCGTGGCGGCTCGGGAGCCGCGCTCCGTCCGGGGCTGGGCCTTCGGTCGCTTGCTGCGACGGGAGCGGGTCGGTCCCGTAGACGGGGCCGCGTCGGTCCGGTCCGTCCCGTCACGCGCACCGACGCCGGTCTCGCTGCTCGGCCGGTCCTCGGGCTTGCCGGTCACGGGGGCGAGCACCTGCGTGACGTCGTCTCCCGCGTCGGGCCCGACCGCGACGGTCTCGACGGTCCGGGTGTCCTCCTCCGAGGTCGCGGACCCGGCGGACTCCGCCTCGCCCGGTCCGGTGACGATGGGTCCGGCGCCGACGGGTCCGGGCGGCGCTGGTTCCGCCGGAGACGGCTCGGGGGCGGCACCGGTCGCAGCTGCTGCTTCGGGTGCTTCGGGTGCTGCGGGTGCTGCGGGGGCGTCGCGGACGACGAGGGCGCCGGGGACGGCCGCGTCGATCCCGGCGACCGCCCTGTCGCCGTGGCGCCAGGCGGCGGCGTCGACGAGCAGCGACGCGCCCCGGTGCGGCACCAGCAGACGCTCGGACGGGGACAGGTGGTGCACCGCGACGAGGTCGTCCCACGCGACCCCGTCACGCGTCAGCGTCCGGGTGACCTCGCAGGTGTGCTCCCCGACGACCAGCACGCCGCCGCCGCGGGAGCGCGAGCGGTGGCGGCTGCGCACCTCGCCCGGGGCGCGCAGCAGCGGCTTCTGGACCAGACGCAGGGCCGCTGCCCCCGACGGTTGCACGGGTCCGGTCGCCGCGCCCGACGCCTCGTCGTCGCCCAGCACCAGCAGGCTCGGCACGGCCTCGCGGGCCTCGGCCACCACGTCGTCGAGCGAGACGTCGTCAACGGCCCGGGCCGGCGGCAGGCCGAGCAGGTCGCCGAGCCCCTCCCGCTCGGCACGCGCCAGGGGAGCCGGGGCCGCGCTGCGGCCGAGCCGCTCCACGCACGCGGCCAGCTCGGGATCCTCCAGCTCGCCCCGCGAGATCGACCGCACCACGTCGTACACCTCGGTGGGACCGACGCCGCTGTGCTCGTGGACCCACAGCAGGCGGTCGCCGACAGGCAGGGCGCGGGTGCGGGTCCGTGGGCGGGTGGCGGCCCCGGCGGCGAGTCGCGAGCGCAGCAGCGCGGCGAGCACGCGGGTCGTGACCGGGTCGCGGGTCAGCGCGGTCAACGCGGTCAGCGGCATCGTCGGCCCCGGGCCGCCCGGAGCCCGGACCGCGCCGTCGCGCTCGGTCCACGCCGTGCGGCCGGGGAGCGGCAGGGGGAGGCCGGGCTGGTGCCGGACGGGGACGGCCGGCCCGTCGAGGAGGGTGACACCCCGCTCGGCGAGCCCGGGGTGGTCGGTGACGAGGTGGACGTTGGCCGAGGTGAGGTACGACGTCCGCCACGCGTCGAGGTCCTCGACCGTCACCTCGTGCAGCCCGACGGGCTCGAGCCCGAGCAGACCGACGCCGCGTCGACCCCAGCGGCTGAGGGAGGCGACGGCGAGCACGTCGTCGACCTCGCCGGGGTCCTCGGACCGGATCCGGTGCACGGCTCCGGGAAGGCCCGACCAGTCCGGCTCGCGGATCCAGCCCGCGAGGGCCTCGAGGGCCTCCTCGACCTCGGCCGCGGCGCCGGTGACCTCCAGCCGGGTGGTCACCGGTCCCACGACGACGTGCTGCTCGACCGGGCGCTCGCCGATCGCCTCGGCGAGCAGCTCGGCCAGGACGTGCACCTGGCCGTGGCAGCGGTAGTCGGCGTCGGCGACCCCGAGCCTCAGCAGCAGGACGCCGGTGGCGACGGCCCCCGGTCCGGGGGCCGCGTCACCGGCGGCGCCGGACGCGGTGTCCGCGACCTCTGCGACGTACGTCGGCAGCGGTGAGGCGGTCGGCGGTGCGGTCGGTGAGGGGGTCACGGTCGCGAGTGTGTCAGTTCCAGGAGTCGTTCCACCCGTCGACGTCGGAGGCCTTGCGCTCCGGCGGACCGGTGTAGACGGCCGAGGGTCGGATCAGGCGCCCGGTCTTCTTCTGCTCGAGGATGTGCGCGGACCAGCCGGCCGTGCGCGCGCACGTGAACATCGAGGTGAACATCCGCGGCGGCACCTCGGCGAAGTCGAGGACGATCGCGGCCCAGAACTCCACGTTGGTCTCGAGCACACGGTCGGGGCGCCGCTCCCGCAGCTCGGCCAGCGCCGCCTTCTCCAGCTCCTCGGCGACCTCGTAGCGGGGGGCGTTCAGCTCACGCGCCGTGCGCCGCAGCACGCGGGCGCGGGGGTCCTCGGCCCGGTAGACCCGGTGCCCGAAGCCCATGAGCCGCTCCTTGTTGTCGAGCAGCTCCTTGACGTACGCCGCCGCGTCGCCGCGCTTCTCGACCTCCTCGATCATGCCGAGGACGCGGGAGGGGGCACCGCCGTGGAGGGGACCGCTCATGGCGCCGATCGCGCCGGAGAAGGCCGCGGCCACGTCGGCGCCGGTGGAGGTGATGACGCGGGCGGTGAACGTCGAGGCGTTCATGCCGTGCTCGGCCGCCGAGCTCCAGTAGGCGTCGATGGCCTTGGCCTGGTCGGGGTCGGCCTCGCCCTTCCAGCGGATCAGGAAGCGGTCGGCGAGGGTCTCGCCCTTGTCGACCTCGCTCTGGGAGACCACGGGCTGGCCGAGGCCACGCGCGGACTGCGCGGCGTACGACAGCACCATGACCGCGACGCGGCTGAGGTCCTCGCGGGCCTGCTCGTCGGAGATGTCGTAGGTCTGCTGCATGCCGAAGGTCGGGGCCAGCATGGCCACCGCCGCCTGCACGTCGGCGCGGACCTCGCCGGTGTGGATCGGGAGGTTGAAGGGCTCGGCGGGCGGGAGGCCCGGCTCGTAGGAGCCGTCGATGAGGAGACCCCAGACCTTCTCGAACGGGACGCGGCCGACGAGCTCCTCGATGTCGACCCCGCGGTAGCGCAGCGCGGAGCCCTCCTTGTCCGGCTCGGCGATCTGGGTCTCGAAGGCGACGACACCCTCCAGTCCGTGGTGCACCTCGGGTGTGTCCTGCTCGGACGATGACATGCAGCCACTCCTTCGTCGGGGTTGTCTCCTCTGCCCGGGATTCTGCCCCACGTGTGGGCGCCGTGGGTCGGATGTGGCTGCCCGGTCCGCTGCCTACCCTGGGGAGGTGGACCACACGCCAGCCGGACGACCCGCCCCCGACCTCGCCGCCCTGCGCGAGGAGTACACGCTCGGGGGACTCGCCGAGAGCGACGTGGACCCCGACCCGCTGGTGATGCTGCGCCGGTGGGTGGACGACGCGGTGGCGGCGCAGATCGCCGAGCCGACGGCGATGGTGCTCTCCACGGTCGACGCCACGGGCCGGGTCGCGAGCCGGACGGTCCTGCTCAAGGGGCTCGACGAGCGCGGCGTGGTCTTCTTCTCCCACTACACCTCCCGCAAGGGCGAGGAGCTGGCCGGGCAGCCGCAGTGCGCGGTGCACCTGGGGTGGTACGCCCTCGAGCGGCAGGTCCGCCTCGAGGGGCGGGCCGAGCGGCTGCCGGAGTCCGAGAGCGACGCCTACTTCGCCAGCCGGCCGCGCGGGTCGCAGCTGGGGGCCTGGGCCTCGCCGCAGTCCACCGTGGTGGAGGGTCGGGAGGCGCTGGAGGCGCGGTACGCCGAGGCGGAGGCCCGGTTCGCCGGCGGTGACGTGCCGCGCCCGCCGTACTGGGGTGGGGTGCGGGTCGTGCCCGACCGCGTCGAGCTGTGGCAGGGCCGCCCCAGCCGCATGCACGACCGGCTGCGCTACTCCTGGAGCCCGACGCAGCACGCCTGGGCCCTGGAACGCCTCGCTCCCTGACCTCGGCCGGCCGAGGGCGGCGGAAAAATGCAGACGCCCCGCAGGCGGTTGATGACTCTCCGTTCGGACGAGCACGGAACGCCTGCGGGGCGGGTGACTGCTGTTGGATTCGCCTGCGCGCACTCGAACGAAGGTCGCTCGAAGGTTGCCGACGACGGTGCGCTGCTAGCGAGCAGCCACCTCACGTGTCCGCAAAGAACTCATTCTCTGGACCACCTCCTTTCCCGTGTACGACCACGGTAGATCGGCGGTTCACGTCCCCACAACCGGTTTCCGCGGACCGGTCCTGCGGCCGCCCGGGTGGTCCGGACCGGACCGTCACGGTCCGAGAAGTCCGACATCTGCTCCCAAACCGCACCACGCGCCGTCGGGGCCCGGCCGACCTCTCGCCACCCGGCCCCGGCGCGGGTGAGCATGGCGCCATGCGCCTGCCGAGCCGCCACCGTCCCTCCCCGAGCCGTCGCGCCGGGGCGGGGGAGCCGGTCGTGCTGCTGCACCCGCTGATGCTGTCGCACCACTCGTGGCGCCCGGTCGTCGACCGGCTCTCGCAGGGCCACGACGTGCTGGCGCCGACGCTGCCGGGCCACTGGGGCGGCCCGCCGCTGCCGTGGCACCGCGCCGACCTCGACTCCCTGGTCGCCCACGTCGAGCGACAGATGGACGACGCCGGCTGGGCCACCGCCCACCTGGTCGGCAACTCGCTCGGAGGCTGGCTCGCCCTCGAGCTGGCCCGCCGCGGCCGGGCGCGCAGCGTCACCGCGATCGCGCCGGGCGGCGGCCACACGTTCTTCGCCCCGCGCGACCTGCTCCTCGGCCTGGGGTTCGCCGGCGCGGCCACGCTCCGCCGTGGGCTGCGGGCGGTGAACCTGCTCCCGGCGTCCGTGCCGCTGCCGCCGCTGGCCCTGGTGGCGCTGCGCACGATCGCCCCGGACCCCGCCGCGCTCGCCCCGCAGGACGTGCGGCACCTGGTCCGCGCCTCCCTGGGCGCCAGCCACCCGCTGCAGGTGATCCTGGCCTACGCCCGGGCCCGGCCCGCCCGCGGCCTGGAGGACATCGACGTCCCGGTCCACCTCGTGTTCGCCGAGCACGACGTGGTCCTCCCGACGCCCACCCACGCGCCGTACTTCACCTCACGGCTGCCCGACGCCCACGTCACCCACCTGACCGAGCACGGGCACTGCCCCCAGCTCAGCGACCCCGACCTGGTGGTGGGGCTCGTCAAGGAGTCGATCGCGCTGAGCGGGCGCCACCTCGCGGTGGCGCGCTGACGGCTCGGGGCGCCGCGGACCCGCGGGGTCCGTTCAGCTCTTGTTGTTCTTGACCTTCTCGTAGCGCCGCAGCGACTCCTCGCGCTCCTCCTTGTGGTCCACGATCGGCTCGGGGTAGCCGGCCACGTCCTGCGGCTCGTGGATCTGCTTGGCCGGCACGTCGGCCAGCTCGGGCACCCAGCGCCGCACGTAGGTGCCGTCGGGGTCGAACTTCTTGCCCTGGGTGGTCGGGTTGAAGATCCGGAAGTACGGCGCCGCGTCGGTGCCCGACCCCGCCATCCACTGCCAGCCGTGCTGGTTGGAGGCCACGTCGCCGTCGGCCAGCAGGTCCATGAAGTGCCGCGCGCCGTGGCGCCACCACACGTGCAGGTCCTTGACCAGGAACGAGGCGGTGATCATCCGGACCCGGTTGTGCATGAACCCGGTCGCGGCCAGCTGCCGCATCCCCGCGTCGACGATCGGGTAGCCGGTCTCGCCCTTGCGCCAGGCCTCGAAGCCCTCACCCGGGTCGTCGTACTCCATGGCCGAGAAGGCCTTGTTGTAGTCCTGGCGCGCGCTGTCGGGGTTGTTGAACAGCACGTCGGCGTAGAACTCGCGCCAGGCGATCTCCTTGCGGTAGGTCTCCGCGGCCGCGCTGCGCTTCCGGGCCAGGTCGGCCAGGATCGTGCGGGGGTGGATCTCGCCCCACTTGAGGTACGTCGACATCCGGCTCGAGCCCTCGCCACCGGGGATGTTGCGGGCGTCGTCGTAGTCGGCGAGCCCGTCGTCGCGGAACGTCTCCCACGTGCGGTGGGCGGCCTTCTCACCGGCCGCGACGATCTCCATGTCGCCGGGCAGCGCCGCGTCGGGCCACCTGTGGCTGTCGAGGTCGGCCCAGGTGACGCCGGTCGGGGCGTCGACCGGCTGGCGCCAGCCGTGCTCGGCCCAGGCGCGCTGGAAGGCCGAGTAGACCTTGTACGGCGAGCCGCTGCCGTTGGTGATCCGCCCCGGCGCCACGGCGTACGGCGACCCGAGGACCGCCACCTCCACGTCGACCTCACCCAGCGCCTCGGCGACCTCCTCGTCGCGCCGGGCGCCGTAGGGGCCGTAGTCGGCGGCGTGGTGGACCGAGGTGGCGGAGACCTCGCGGGCGACCTTGGGCAGCACGGTGCGCGGGTCGCCCTGACGCACCACCAGGGCGCCGCCGAGCGACTCGTCGAGGGCGCGCAGCGAGTCCAGGAGGTAGCGCCGGCGCACCCGGCCCGACGGTTTCCACAGGGCCGGGTCGATCACGAAGAGCGGGACGACCTCGTCGGCGTCGCAGGCGGCCAGCAGGGCGGGGTTGTCGGCGAGCCTGAGATCGCGCCGGAACCACATCACGGAAGTGCTCACCTCGTCCACCCTGCCAGGGCGCCGGGAACCCTGACCTGGTCGGCCCGGGCGGCGGCCGGGTGGGGGTGGGCCGATCATCGGTCACAATGGGGGCGTGAGCGACCTCATCGACACCACCGAGATGTACCTCCGGACCATCTACGAGCTGGTCGAGGAGGGCATCACCCCGCTGCGGGCCCGGATCGCCGAGCGTCTGCACCAGAGCGGCCCGACGGTGAGCCAGACAGTCGCCCGCATGGAGCGCGACGGCCTCGTTACGGTCGAGGGCGACCGCCACCTCGAGCTGACCGACGAGGGACGCCGCCTCGCCACGCGCGTGATGCGCAAGCACCGGCTCGCCGAGCGGCTGCTGACCGACGTCATCGGGCTGCCGTGGGAGCTCGTCCACGCCGAGGCCTGCCGGTGGGAGCACGTGATGAGCGAGGACGTCGAGCGCCGGCTCATCGAGCTGCTCGACCAGCCGACCGAGTCGCCGTACGGCAACCCGATCCCGGGGCTGGCCGAGCTCGGCGGCACCGGGGGCGAGGAGTTCATGGAGGGCGTGGAGTCGCTCAGCGACGTGCTCGACGGGGACACCCCGGTGCGGGTGCGCATCCGTCGCATCAGCGAGGAGGTCCAGAAGGACGAGGTCCTCATGGCCGCGCTGCACCGGGTGGGTGCCACCCCCGACAACGACGTGCAGGCGACGCAGGGGCCCGAGGGCGTGCTCGTCGGCTCCGGGGGCGAGACGGCCGAGATCGAGGCCGAGCTCGCCACGCACGTCTTCGTCCGCCGCCTCTGAGCGGTGGGCCGTGGGCCCGCCGCGAGGCAGCCGGGCCTCAGGTGCCGTAGCGCAGCTGGGCGCGCGCCCGGGCCTTCGCCGCCTCGACCTCGCGGTCCTTGGGCGGCGCCGTGGTGGTGAGGCTGTCCAGCAGACGGCGCGTCGACTCGGCGACCTCGTGAACGGCCCGGTCGAAGGCCTCGGCGTTGGCCTGCGAGGGACGGGTGGCGCCGGCGACCTTGCGGACGTACTGCAGCGCGGCGGCCTGCACCTCCTCGCTCGTCGCGGGCGGCTCGAAGTTGTTCAGCGGTCGGATGTTGCGGCACATGACGACCACGGTAGGACTCCCGGTGCCAGAATGGCGCGTCCCACCGACCAGATCCTCGGCCAGCACGACCGTGACGAGGACCGCCCGACCCGTGACCAGCAGGAGCTCTCGTGCCCGACGGCCAGCAGACGTCCGCCAGCAACCGGAACGACCGGACCTACGACATCGTGCTCCTCGGCGCCACCGGGTTCACCGGCGAGCTGACCGCGGCGTACCTCGCCGAGCACGCCCCGACCGACTGCCGCTGGGCGCTCGCGGGACGCAACCAGGCCAAGCTCGAGGCGGTCCGCGACCGGCTGGTCGCGAAGCACGCGGGCCTCGCGGAGCTGCCGCTGGTCATCGCCGACAGCGGCGACGCCGCCTCCCTGCGGTCGCTGGCCGAGTCCGCCCGCGTCGTCATCACCACCGTCGGCCCCTACCTCGCGTACGGCGAGCCGCTGGTGGCCGCCTGCGCCGCCGCCGGCACCGACTACGTCGACCTGACCGGCGAGCCGGAGTTCGTCGACCGCATGTACCTCGCCCACCACGAGACCGCGGTCCGCTCCGGCGCCCGCCTGGTCCACTGCTGCGGCTTCGACTCGATCCCGCACGACCTGGGTGCGCTCTACACGGTCAAGCAGCTGCCGTCGGACGCCCCGATCTCGGTGCGCGGCGTGGTCCGCGCCGAGGGCATGTTCTCCGGCGGCACCTTCCACTCCGCGCTCGCGCAGTTCTCCCGCGGCCGGCAGATGGGCCAGGCGGCCAAGGCCCGGCGCAGCACCGAGCCGCGCCCCGAGGGCCGCAAGGTCCGCAGCGGCGACACCAAGCCGACCCGCGACGCCACGCTGGGCTACTGGCTCCTCCCGCTGCCCACGATCGACCCGTTCGTGGTCAAGCGCTCGGCCGCGGCCCGCGACGACTACGGCCCCGACTTCTCTTACGCCCACTTCGCAGGCGTCAAGACCCTCCGGTACGCCGTCGGCGGGTCCGCCGGGCTGCTCGGCCTGGTCGGCGCCGCCCAGCTGCCGCCGGCGCGCAAGCTGATCCTCAAGCGGGTGCCGCAGGGGGAGGGCCCCTCGGAGGCGAAGCGGGCGCGGTCGTGGTTCACCGTCGACTTCGTCGGCACCGGCGGCGGTCGCACCGTGCGGACCCAGGTCAGCGGCGGCGACCCCGGCTACGACGAGACGGCCAAGATGCTCGCCGAGTCAGCGCTCAGCCTGGCCTTCGACGACAACCCGACCACCAGCGGGCAGGTCACCCCGGCCACGGCCATGGGCGACCACCTGATCGACCGCCTGTCGAAGGCCGGGATCTCCTTCCGCACGCTCGCGGACGCGTCCTAGCACCGAGGGATGAGCGGCGCCGCCGGTCAGCCGTTCTGCGGCTGCTCCGGGGCGCCGGAGCTGCCGGTGGCCTCCTCGTGGAGGAAGAACGACAGCCGGCCGTTGGGCTCGAGGATGACGTGCTCGACGTCGGCGGTGTGGCGGATGCCCTGCTCGCGCATGGCCATGAGCAGGTCGGCCTCGGCGACCCGGTGCCGCTTCATGGCCTTCGCGTCGGGCTCGCTCCCGCGGATGATGAACACCGCGCGGCCGGTGATCACCGAGCGGGACCCGGGGAAGCGCCACTGCACCCACGAGAGGCTGACGGTGGCGAGCGCGAAGGTGCCGACGGCGAGGACGGCGCCCGTGACCGAGGTGTCCTGCTGGGTGACGGCCTGCTGGACCAGGTCGCCCATGGTGACGTAGAGCAGCAGCTCGAAGGTGCTGAGCTCGCCCAGCGTCGAGCGCCCGACCGAGCGGGTGATCATCCAGAGGAAGGCGAAGATCACCAGGGCGCGGAACACGATCTCCATCAGCGGGTCCTCACGGCAGCAGCCTGGTGCTGAACTCGACCGGCGCGACCTGGACCTCGCCGTCGAGCACCGCGACGGTCGCGGTGCTGCCGATCTGGCTGCCGGGCTGGATGTAGGCGTCG
Organism: Nocardioides sp. HDW12B; assembly: GCF_011299595.1. Taxonomy (NCBI): domain Bacteria; kingdom Bacillati; phylum Actinomycetota; class Actinomycetes; order Propionibacteriales; family Nocardioidaceae; genus Nocardioides; species Nocardioides sp. HDW12B. The sequence goes on from NZ_CP049867.1 coordinate 394,697, forward strand.
TAGGCGACCACGAACGTCTCCCCGGCGAGCGGCGGGTCGAACTCCAGGAACATCGTCGAGCCGTCGCGCATCATGGCCGACGGCTGCGGGTGGAAGGCCTGCGTCTCGTAGATGTCGAAGTAGGCGCCGTCGACGGCGAGCGTGATGGGTCCGGTGAAGCCGCCCTGGCGCTCGACGGTCACCTCCCAGGGGACGTCGAGGCCGCCGCGCGCCACCTCGGCGTACTCCAGCTCCAGCGTCCATCCCGCCTCGCTGTTGCTCGCGGTCGTCGTGTGCACGCCCAGCACCCCGACCGCGCCGGCCACGAGCACGAGCAGGAAGAAGGACAGCACGACGCGTCGCACGACCACCGACGTGCGCGTCTGGCGCGACGACTGCTCGTCGTCGATCGTCGACTCCGGGAGCTGCAAGGCCGCCTCCTCGCCCGGGTTCCACAGGGACCCCCGCCTCGGATGCCGCGGTGGGCGGGGTACCGGTGGGAGGGGGGTGGCTGATCATAGACCCGCGCGGCACCCGGCCGGGAGGGTGACGGGCCGGACGAGGAGAAGGTATCGGCCACGCCGACGTCGGCGGTGCGCGACCATGGGGGCATGGGGGACATGGGGACCGTGCACGCGCGCGGAGACGGACACACCGGGGTCGGCCCGGCCATCACGGTCCGGGTGGCGACCACCCGGGACGCGCTCGACGAGCACGCGGAGGCCTGGGACCGGCTCACGACGGCCTCGACCGAGAAGCTGCCCATGCTGTCCCACGCGTGGGTCTCCTCGTTCCTGGAGCACATGGTGCCGGCCGGCACCCCGTGGTGGTGCTTCTTCGCCTACGACGGACCCGAGCTGGTGGGCGTGATGCCGCTGATGCGCGCCCGCAAGTGGTTCCTCGACAGGCTCCGGGGGACCGCCGACGGCGGGCACACCGACTTCGCGCACCCGCTGCTCGACGCGAGGCTCGCGCAGCCCGCGCTCGACGCGCTGGTCGGGGCGGCGGCCGAGCTGGCTCCCAGGCTGCGGATCCGGTGGTACCGGGTCAGGGACGGCTCGCCGGTGCTCGCGTGCCTGTCCACCCTGGAGCGCCGCATGAGGGTGCTGCGACCGATCAGCACCTGGGGGTCGCTCGTGCGGACGACAGGGGACTGGAGCGAGTTCGAGGCCGGGCTGGGACGCAACTTCGCGCGCAACCTGCGCAAGGGTGGCAACCGGGCGGAGCGCGAGCACGCGGTCTCGTTCCGGTTCGTCGGTGGCGCGGAGGCGCAGTCGCCGGCGCTCCTGCAGCAGTTCCTCGAGGTCGAGAGCTCCGGCTGGAAGGGTGCCGCGGGCACGGCGATCCAGCGTTCTCCGCAGCTCGTCGCGTTCTACGAGACGCTCACGCGCCGGCTGGCGCACCGGGGATGGCTCGAGTGGCAGACCTTGCACATCGACGAGCGACCCGTCGCCGCCCACCTGGCCGTGCGCCTGGGGGACACGGTCGTGCTGCCGAAGATCGGGTACGACGAGGAGCACGCGCGGCTCGGGCCCGGCAACCTGCTGTTCCGCGAGCTGCTGGTGCGCTCCTTCGACGACCCGACGGTGAACGAGGTGAACTGCCTCTCCGACATGCCCTGGCACCGCAACTGGGGGATGCGGTCCGTCGGCTACGCCGGCGTGATGGTCGGTCCACGCGGACCGCGGGCCACGGCCGCGAGCCTCGTCGAGATGTCGAAGCCGCTCGCTCGCGACTACGGTCGCCGCCACCCCGACGTCCAGCGGAAGCTCCACGAGACCGCCGAGCGGCTCCGCCAGGCGACCCGCGCGAGGTGAGCCGGGTCCGGCGCGGACGTCTGCGGCTCGACGTCGCGGCGCGCGGCACTGCGTCGTGGTGGTGGTGCCGTGCGCGGTGGTGCCCCAGGCAAGAGTCGAACTTGCGACCTTTCGCTTAGGAGGCGGCTGCTCTATCCACTGAGCTACTGGGGCGGGCCGCGTCGCCCAGCACGCGTGGTGCAGGGAGACCAGCGCAGTCATCTTCCCAGAGTCGTCCGGACCGCGGGGAGGGGGCCCGACGCGGCTCGTGCGCCCGGCAGGAGGCGCTGGAGGTGCAGGGGAACCGACGAGGCCCCGGGTGCGTCGGACAGATGACCTCAGGAGGTGGGTGCTCGTGCGGGCTGTGGCTGTGGCTGCCTCGGTGGCTGTGTGCGGAGTGGTCCTCGCGACCACGGCCGCGTGCGTGAGCACCGACCCCGCGCCCCCCGGTGAGCCGGTCGCCGAGCCTGAGCGGACCAGCAGCCCGGGTGACCCGGGTGGCACGCCGACCGGGCCGGCGGCGACGGTCGAGGCGCCCGACGCGTGCGTGCCGTCCGCCGAGGCCCGGCGACCCACGACCGCCGGTGCGGCGCAGTGGGCCCGGTTCTGCCCCGGAGGTCGCGGGCGCACCACTCCGGCCGAGGTCCCGTCCGACGCGCTGACCACCCACCTCGAGCTGCTGTCCGGCCTCGTCGAGCTGGCGGCCGAGCCGTCGACCGAGGCGTCTGCCGAGGCGTCTGCCGAGGCGCCGGACGACGAGACGGTCTGCCGCCCCACGTTCAGCCGCACGTACCGCCTGCAGGTGGGGTACGCGGATGGTCAGGTGGCGGAGATCCGGGGAGCCACGGGCCCCGACTGCATCGGCACCCTCGGAACCGGACCGACGCGGGTTCGCGGACCCGAGGGATGGGGTGTCTACGGCGCGGTGATGTCCGCCTTCGGACGGCAGTACGCCGACCGACTCGCCGACCGCCTCGCCGGCACCGGGACCGCCCCGGCCGAGCCGCTCATGTGCCCCGTCGACCCCCGTGACCCCGACAGCGTGGACCTCGACGGCGCGTCGGCCGCCCTCGACACCGGGTGGCACCTGGGCAGACGCTCACCGATGGTGATGCCCCTGCGGGCCGTCCGCGGCATCGTGTGCACCTGGCCCTCCGGGGGGAGCGTGCCGGTGACCCGGGAGCTCAGCCCCGACGAGGCGGAGCGGGTGCGCATCGGTCTCCACGCCATCTACGGCGCGATGGTCGACTGCGCAGGTAGTCGCGACCCGACGTACACGGCCGTCGTCGAGGACCCCACCGGCACGCGCCGCGCGGTGACGATTGTCGAGTCCGAGTGCCACACGGTCATCCGCAGCGACGACGGGTACGGCCTGGGCTTTCCCTGGCTCCGGCGCTGACTGCGCGAGCCGCAGAGCCGCTGAGCCGGGAGCAGTGCGGAGGAGGACGGCCCGGACGCCGGTGGTCTCGACGCCCGGACCTGGAGCGACCCGTCGCCGACAACGAGGAGCTCCTGGTCCGGCGGTTCCCCTCCACCCACGAACCATGCGCAGCGGCCGGCGACACGTCGGTCACTGCTACGATCCGCCGGTGCCATGGGCCGCTGCGCGGCCTGGGGAACGGACGGGCGGCGCCGCATCTCGGAAGGCATGGACGTGACGGACATCAGTGACGCGTTGGCGGAGGCCGCGCGCGCCATGGGCAACCGCGAGTCGCTGCCCGAGACCCTCCAGGCGATCGTCGACGCGGCCCGCACCTCCCTGCCGCCGTTCGAGGTCGGTGTGTCCACCACGGCCAAGGACGGGGCGATCACGACCCGGGCGGCGACCAGCCAGACGGTCTGGGACCTCGACACCCTCCAGTACGAGCTCGGTGAGGGCCCGTGCCTCGAGGCGATCCTCGACGAGGGCGTGGTGAGCGCGCCGGCGATCCGTCACGACCAGCGCTGGCCCCGCTACGTCCCGGTCGCCGTCCGCGACCACGGGCTGTGCTCGCAGTTCGCGGTGCGGATGTTCCTCGACGAGGAGGGCACCGTCGGGGGGCTCAACTTCTACTCGACCTCGACCGAGAGCATCGAGGCCGAGGACGTCGAGCTGGCCAAGCTCTTCGCCGCGCACGCCGCGGTCGCCTTCGGGCAGGCCCGGGAGATCGAGAACCTCAACCGTGCCCTCGAGAGCCGGACCGTGATCGGTCAGGCCATGGGGCTCGTCATGGGGCGCTACTCGCTCGACCAGGACGCGGCGTTCGCGTTCCTGCGGCGGGCGTCGTCGCACGCCAACATCAAGCTGCACGACGTGGCGAAGCGCATCGTGGAGGAGGCCGACCGCATCGGCGGCAGCGGCACCCCCTGATCGTCCCCGTCCGCGTGCCCCTCAGCCCGTCGAGGCCAGCGAGGGATCGAGCGAGCGGTCCAGCGGGCCGATGGCGTCGCGCAGGTCGTCCAGGATCCGCGCGAGGAGTCGCGAGACCTGCATCTGCGTGATGCCCAGCTCCTCGGCGATCTCGCGCTGCGTCACCTGGGCGCAGAAGCGCAGGAACACGATCCGGCGGTCACGCGGGCTCAGCGAGTCGAGGACCGGCACCAGCAGCATCCGGGCCTCGAGCGCCGCGACGTCACCCTCGTCCTCGTCGGGCAGGAGGTCCCCGAGGGACCCGGGGGAGTCCGCCGACGTGGGCGCGTCCAGCGAGGTCGGGGCGAAGCAGCCGTTGGCCGCCATCGCCTCCAGCACCTCCTCCTCGTCCTGGCCGAGCGACGCGGCGATCTCGGACGGCCGGGCCGAGCGTCCCAGGATCTGGGAGAGGTCCTCGCCGGCGGCGGAGATGCGGGCCTGCAGGTCCTGGAGGCGGCGTGGCGGCCGCACCACCCAGGCCATGTCGCGGAAGTAGCGGCGTACCTCGCCTCGGATGGTGGGCACCGCGTAGGCCAGGAAGTCGTGACCGGCGTCGACGTCGAAGCCGCGCGCAGCCTTGACCAGACCGAGGTAGGCGACCTGCACCAGGTCGTCCTCGGCCACGCCCCGACGCCGGTAGCGGCTCGCGATGGACTCGGCCACCTCGAGGTGGAGCTCGACGACCTCGCCGAGCAGGCGCTCCCGCTTGTCGGGGGAGGACGTCTCGGCGGCGCGACGCAGCAGCTGCGACGCGTCGTCGTCGCGACGCTCGCGCGAGAGGCGGCGATCGGGAGAGAGGGTCGGGCTCACGGGGCACCTTGCAGCCAGGTGTGTCCGCCGTGGGCTCGAGCGGGTCCAGAACAGGAACGGTCAGCGCCGCTCCACCGCCATTGTGGTCGGGTCGGGCCCACGAGGTCAAGAAACCCCGGGCGCTCCCGGGGGCGACGGCGCGAGACCGTGGGAGAAGGCCCAGGCCACGGCCTGGGCACGGGTGCGCACGCCCATCTTGCGGTAGGCGGACCGGATGTAGCTCTTGAGCGTGTTCTGCGTGAGGTAGAGCCGGACGGCGATCTCGTGGTTGGGCAGCCCGGCGGCCACCAGGGTGACGACCTGCTCCTCACGCGGGGACAGCGCGGAGGCGTGGTCGGAGCGCCGCACACCGGCCGCCCAGTCGTCAGCAGGGTCGCCCGCACGGTCGTCCGCCAGCCGCGGCCCGGACGCCTCGACCGAGGCCAGCAGTGCGAGCAGGTCCTGCGTGCTGAGGGCGAGCACCAGCTCGCTGACGTCCGCCTGGGCCGAGTGCATGACCACGGCGCGGTCGGTGTACGGCGCCAGCACGCGTCTCAGCCGCTCGCCCACCTGCTGGTGGTCGTCGCGGACGGCCACCCGGACGACCGCCTGGGGGGCGGTGTCGTGGTCCCGACGCTGCTCGGGGACCGGTGGTTCCGCGAGGGCTGTGCCGGTGCTGGGGCTCATGGCGACCTCCTGGGACAGACCCCTGAGGGGGTGTCGGAGCCGTGCCCGTACCCCTCGCCCGTCCGTTCATGCGGACCGTCCAGCAGGTCGGCCTACCACACGCGATTTCAGGATTCACCCGGCGTGTCGGCATCATGGACGGGACCATGGGGGGCGGTCCGTGTCCAGCAGGACACGCCGCCGACTCCCGACGTACTCCTCGCAGGACGGTTCCGTGGCCTACCAGGGCAAGCACCGCAACACCGGCAAGCACCCGGTCATCCGTGCCGTCGCCATCTCCACGGCCCTCGTCCTCGCCGTCCTCGCCGGCACGGTCGTGCTGACCTACCGCCACCTCGAGGGAAACATCACGGAGTCCCAGGCCTTCGACAACATCCTCAGCGAGCGTCCGGAGCAGGAGGAGGTCGAGGGCCCCAAGGAGCCGCTCAACGTCCTCGTGCTCGGCTCCGACAGCCGGCAGGGCCAGACCGACGTGCTGGGCCAGACCCCCGGGCTCTCGGACACCACGATCCTGCTGCACCTGTCGGCCGACCGCTCGCGGGCGTACGGCGTCAGCATCCCGCGCGACCTGATGGTGCCCCGCCCGGCCTGCAAGGCGCGCGCGGGCGGCACCGTCCCCGCCCAGCAGATCGTGCAGTGGAACGACGCGTTCGCCGTCGGCGGCGAGGCGTGCACGGTGGCCCAGTTCGAGAAGATGTCGGACCTGCGGGTCGACCACTTCGTCATCGTCAACTTCAACGGCTTCGAGTCGATGGTCGACGCCCTGGGGGGCGTGCCGATCTGCGTGCCCACCGACGTCAACGACCCGATCGGCAAGATCTACCTCTCGGCCGGCACCTACACGATGGACGGCAAGCAGGCGCTCGACTACGTGCGGGTGCGCCACTCCATCGGCTCGCAGGACACCGGCGACATCGGTCGCATGAAGCGGCAGCAGACCTTCATGGCGTCGATGGTGAACAAGGCGCTCTCGTCGAGCACGCTGTTCAACCCGGTGCGGCTGGGGCGCTTCCTCAACGCCGCCACCGAGTCGCTGACGACCGACCCGGGCCTGCGCAACCTGAACTCGCTCTACTCGCTCGCGCAGGAGATGAAGGGCATCGGCCTCGACAAGGTGCAGTTCCTCAGCGTGCCGTTCGGTCCCTACGCCCCCGACCCCAACCGTCTCGGGCTGCTGCCGACCGCGGACCGGCTGTGGGACGAGATCCGCGAGGACCAGGCGCTGAGCCCCGAGTTCCTCAAGAAGGCCACCAAGGCGTCCGAGGGCAAGCCCGGCGACGGCAAGGGCGAGCCGAAGACCGAGGCGGAGAAGGAAGAGGCGGCCCTCAACGGGCTGTGCGCCTAGGCCCCGCGGTCGCCGGCGGGGCGGGTCGGGCTCTGCTCGGCGTACGCCGCGACGGTGGCGAGGTCGTAGTCGCCGTGGTCCGTGCCGAGGCCCTGCGCGACCTGGGCCGCCGCGGCGTTGCCCCACGCAGCCGCCGCGACGGGTGAGCGGCCGGCGAGGACCCCGGCCAGGTAGCCGGCGCTGAAGGCGTCGCCGCAACCGGTCGTGTCGACGACCGTGACGTCGTACGCCGGGACCGCGACCGCCTCGTCGGCCGACACCACGAGCGCGCCGTCGCCGCCGGCGGTGACCGCCACCCGGCCGACCCCGCGCCCGACCAGCGCGCGCGCCGCCTCGGTGAGGTCCTCGATGCCGGTCAGGCCACGCAGCTGCTCGTCGTTGGGCAGCAGGTGGTCGACGTGGGGGAGCGCGTCGGCGACCCAGGCCAGCATGTCGGGGTCGCCCGGCGCCAGCAGGTCCATCGACGTGACCGTGCCGTGGGCCCGGGCGTGCCCGAGCAGCCGCCCGGCCGCCTCGCCGCCGAGGAACTCGGGGCCGCCGAGGTGGAGCAGGTCGGCCGCCGCCACCAGGTCGAGATCGACGTCGTCGAGGGTGAAGGCGCCGTTGGCCCCGATGCAGTGCCAGGCCGGCCGGTCGCCGTTCGGTCGCACGGGGATGACGCTGGCGGAGGTCTGCTCGTCGCGCTCGACGAGCCCGGAGACGTCGACGCCGTGGTCGGACAGCAGCGTCCGCAGCAGCCGGCCGGCCGGGTCCCGACCGGTGGCGCCGACGCCGGAGACCTGCAGGCCGAGCTTCGCGAGCACGACCGCGGTGCCGCCGGCCGTGCCGGCGGGGGAGAGCGAGACCTGCTCGACGAGCTGGCCCTCCGAGCCCTCGGGGAGGGTCTCGACGTGGCGGACGTGCACGTCGAGGACGTGGACGCCGACGGCGACGACCCGGGTGGCGGCGAGGTCGCGAGCGGTCATCGGGACTCCTCGTCGGTCGGGCGGCGCCGCAGGGTGCCGTAGGACCGGGCGAGTGCCGCCTCGACCACGGCGCGCTGCTGGTCCTCGTCGAGCACGCGGGGAGTGCCCAGGGCGCTCGCGTCGCGGTAGATGCCGCAGAGCCACTCCAGCAGCAGGGCGTGGTCGAGGGCCTCGCCGACGGTGGCGCCCACGGCGACCGACCCGTGGTTGGACATGAGGGCCGCACGTCGGTCGGTGAGCGCCGTGCTGACGTCGGCGGCCAGCTCGGCGCTGCCGAACGTGGAGTACGGCGCCACTCGGACGTCGCCGCCGAGCGCCAGCTGCTGGTAGTGGATGACCGGCAGCGTGTCGAGGACGGTGCCGACCGCGACGCTCAGGGGGGCGTGGACGTGCATGACGGCGTCGACCCCGGAGCCCGCCGGGCGGGCGCGGTAGATGCCCAGGTGCAGGTCGACCTCCGAGGTGGGCTCGAGGTCGCCCTCCACGAACGCGCCGTCGAGGTCGACGACGACCACCTCGTCCTCGGTGACGCGCCCGAGGACGGCTCCGGTCGCGGTGATCGCCACCTGGCCGCCGAAGCGCTGGCTGGCGTTGCCGGCCGTCCCCACGACGAGCTTCTCGGTGGCGGCTCGGTGGCACGCCTCGACGACCGCCCGGCGCGCGGTGATCTCGTTCACCGCTCGGCCCTCGCCCCGGTGCCGGCCGCGGTCCCGGCCCCGGACCGGTCGGCGGCGTGCACATGCAGGTAGCCGACGACCGCCCGCCGGGCCTCGAGGAGGATCGCGTCGTCGCCGGTCAGGGAGTCCTCGAAGGCGAGCTGGAAGAGCCGGTCGCCGATCTCGACGGCGAGCTCGGCGACCCGGACCGGGGTGCCGGCGGCGAGCAGGCCGGACTCGCAGGCCAGCGCGTGCAGGCCGGCGGCGACCCGTCGGTTGTGCTCGCGGCAGAGGTCGCGCACCGACTGGTTGCCGCGACCGCGCAGCCAGATCTCCACGAACGCCGGGCGCTCGCGGTAGACCGAGACGAAGGCCTCGACGGTGGCGGACACCAGGCCCTCCAGCGTCAGGCCCTGCTCGGTGCCCTCGGCGAGGCCGGTGGCGACGCGGGCGTCCATCTCCTCGATGTCGCGCTCGACGAGGGCGAGCAGGATCTCGTCCTTGTCGGCGAAGTACTGGTAGAGCGACGCGACCGGCACCCCCGCGGCGTGGGCGATCGTGCGGGTGCCGAGGGCGTCGACGCCGTCGGTGACCACGAGCCGCGAGGCCGTGTCGAGCAGGCGGGCGACCCGGTCGCGGCTGCGCGACTGCTGGGGCACACGGCGCTTGCGGTGGTCGGTCACGAGCCGACAATAGTCCAGCGAGCGGAAACCTGACACATGTTTAGGTTAATCTTGAGACATTCGTTGTCCCTTGCGTCAGGATCGCCCCATGACCCGTGCACCGCGCCCCGCCACCGACGTCCCCTCCCCGGCCTCCGGGGACCCGGACCCCGACCCCACCGGCGGCCCGGGCGGGGTCAGTCGTCGCACGGTGCTGGCCGGCAGCGGCCTGGGCACGATCGGCGCGCTCGGTGCCCTGACGACCGCGGGATCCCTCAGTGCGGCCGAGGCCGCGACCACGCGCGGGTCCCTGCCCGACCGGGTCGACGTAGTGGTCGTCGGCGGTGGCCTGTCGGGCCTCGTCGCGGCGCGCAACCTCCGGCGGAGGGGTGCCTCGGTGCTCGTGGTGGAGGCCCGCAACCGGGTCGGTGGCCGCCTGCTCAACGAGGAGGTGGGCGAGGACTCCGTCATCGAGGCCGGCGGCGCGTTCGTCGGTCCCACCCAGGACCACATCCTCGACCTGGCCCGTGACCTGAGGGTGCCGACCTTCCAGAGCTACGCCACGGGCGACAACGTCTACGTCAAGGACGGCGTCGCCATCCCCTACACCGGGACGGTCCCGCCGGACCCGGCGATCCTGCCCGACGCCGGCCAGCTCCAGGAGCGCATCAACCGGATGGCCGCGGAGATCGACGTCAGCGCGCCGTGGTCGCACCCGCAGGCCGCGGAGTGGGACCGGCAGACCTTCGACGACTGGGTGCTGCGCAACGCCGCCAACGACGACGTCCGCGACCTGCTGCTGTGCTACTCCCAGGCCGCCTTCGGCAGCGACATGCGCGACTTCTCGCTGCTCTTCCTGGTCTGGTACATCGCCGCCTCCGGCAACGAGCAGAACGTCGGCACCTTCGAGCGCTCGTCCGGCAGCCGCGACGCCGCCCAGGACAGCCGCTTCGTCGGCGGGTCGCAGCTGGTGCCGCTGAGGCTGGCGCAGCAGCTCGGCGACCGGGTCGCGCTCAACGCCACGGTGCGGTCGGTGCGCCAGACCGCGCGGTACGTCGACGTACGCACCGATCGCGGCTCCGTGCGTGCCAAGCGGGTCGTGGTGGCCTGCCCGCCTCCGACGATCCTGGGCATCGACTGGTTCCCGCTGCTCCCGCAGCGGCGCGCCCGCCTGCTGCAGCGCATGCCGATGGGGGCGCTGATGAAGTGCGACGCGGTCTACGAGACCCCCTTCTGGCGTGAGGACGGGCTGTCCGGCACGGGGCTGAACACCGAGGGCGCCGTGCGCACCTGCTTCGACAACTCGCCGAAGGACGCCGCGGTCGGGGTGCTGCTGTCCTTCGTCGGCGGCTCGACGTGGGAGACCTACGGCACGGTGGGCCTGGCCCAGCGCCGGCAGGCGGTGCTCGAGGGGTTCGCGAAGATCGTGGGCGAGAAGGCGCTCGACCCGATCGAGTACACCGAGCACGACTGGACGCTCGAGCGCTGGACCGGTGGTGGACCGGTCGCGCTGCAGGTGCCGGGCACGATCGTGGAGTACGGCCGCGTCATCCGCCAGCCCTTCAACCGCGTGCACTGGGCCGGCACCGAGACCTCGACGTACTGGCCCGGCTACATGGACGGCGCGGTGCGCGCCGGGGAGCGGGCGGCCCTCGAAGTGGCGGACCTGCTGTGAGCGCGACGTCGACGCGCGCCCGCTCGCGCTGGGCGGGGGCGGCGCTCGCCGCGCTGGCGGGGGTGGCGGCGCTCACCACGCCCGTGGGACCCCAGGGTGCGGTCGCGGGGGAGCGCCAGGCCGCCGCGGAGCGGGAGCGCTGGGACACCCGGGTGACCACGCGGGTCCCGCGGCCCGGCTACCCGGCGTTCGCCTACGCCCACCCCAACGGCCGGCTCTACGCCGGCACCTACACCAACCCGTCCGGCGACGACGAGCGCTCGCGGATCTTCGAGTGGACGCGGTCCGGGACACTGCTGCGCTCGTGGACCGTGCCGGGGCAGGACCTCGCTGGCGACCAGGGCGCGCAGGCCGCGCTCAGCGACGCCGCCGGCCGGCTGGTCGTGCTGGAGAAGTCGACCGCGCGCGTGATGCGGCTGAACCTGGGGACGGGACGGTTCACGACGTACGCCCGGATCCCGGACCTGCCGACCTGTGCGCCGGGCGAGGAGCCTGACGGCTCCTGCTCGCCCAACGCCACCGACTCGCCGGCGATCCCGAACTACGCCGCCTGGGGACGCGGCGGCGTCCTCTACGTCACCGACTACGGCCAGGCCGTGGTGTGGCGGGTGCCGCCCGGCGGCGGACGTGCGACCGCGTGGTTCGCCGACAGCCGCCTCGACGGCTCCGAGTTCGGCACCGCCGGTCTGCTCATGACCCCGGGCCACCGGGCGCTGCTGCTGACCCAGCAGACCTCCACGGGCACCGCGCAGACCACGCAGGGCACGCTGTTCCGGCTCGCGATCCGCGACGACGGGCGCCCGGGAGCGATGCGGGCGCTGTGGACCAGCCTCCCCGGTGACCTGCCCGACGGCTTCGGGATCGCGCGGTCGGGGCGGATCTACCTCGCCAACGCCGGGCTCTCGAACCAGCTCGTCGTGCTGAGCGCCGCGGGCGAGGAGGTCGAGCGCTTCCCCGCCGTGCCCGGCTCCGGGGAGAACGGCTCGCCGATCCCCTTCGACACCCCGTCCAACGCGACCTTCGCGGGCCGGAGCGTCGTCGTGGCGAACCAGAGCTTCACCGGCAACCGCGACCACCACGCCCTGCTGGACGTGCACGTCGGGGAGCGCGGCGAGCCGGTCTGGATCCCCCGCCGCGCCGGACGCTGACCCGCGGGCCCGAGGCCCGGTCGGGACCTACCCTGGGACTCCCCGCGACTCCAGGAGGTCCGATGGCGCTGCACCGCTCCGACTCCGACCCGACCGGCCCCGCCGACCCGGGCGATCCCGCAGGCACCGGCACGGCTGGGGGCGCGGTCCCGCCTCGCTCGTCGGCCGACCACGTCGCGCTCACCGAGCGCTGGGCCGCGCACAACTACCACCCCCTGCCGGTGGTGCTCGCCAGCGGTGACGGGGCGTGGGTGACCGACGTCGAGGGCCGGCGCTACCTCGACTGCCTGGCCGGCTACTCCGCGCTCAACTTCGGCCACTCCCACCCGCGGCTGGTGGCTCGCGCCGCCGCGCAGCTGCCGCGGCTGACCCTGACCAGCCGGGCGTTCTTCAACGACCAGCTCGGGCCCTTCGCCGAGGCGCTGTGCGCGTTGACCGGCAAGCAGGTGATGCTGCCGATGAACTCCGGCGCCGAGGCCGTCGAGACCGCGCTCAAGGTCAGCCGACGCTGGGGCTACCAGGTCAAGGGCGTGCCCGAGGACGAGGCGGTCGTCATCGTGATGGGCGGCAACTTCCACGGCCGCACCACGACGATCGTGAGCTTCTCCGACGACCCGGACGCGTCGACGGCGTACGGGCCGTTCACCCCCGGCTTCCGCCTCGTGCCGTACGGCGACGCCGCCGCCCTGCGCGCCGCCGTGGAGGAGCGGGCCGGCCGGGTCGTCGCGGTGCTGCTCGAGCCGATCCAGGGCGAGGGCGGCGTGGTCATCCCGCCCGAGGGCTTCCTGCGCGACGTGCGGGAGATCTGCTCCGAGCACGGCGTGCTCATGGTCGCCGACGAGATCCAGTCGGGCCTGGGGCGCGCCGGCCGCACGTTCGCCTGCGACCACGAGGGCGTGGTGCCCGACGTCTACGTGCTCGGCAAGGCGCTGGGCGGCGGCCTCTACCCGGTCTCGGCGATCGCGGCGGACCACGACGTGCTCGACGTGATCACGCCGGGCTCGCACGGCTCGACCTTCGGCGGCAACCCGCTCGCGGCGGCCATCGGCCACGAGGTCGTGCAGATGCTGATGACCGGCGAGCACCAGCGGCAGGCCGCGGTCCTGGGGGAGCGGCTGCGCGCGGGGCTCGCGCCGCTGGTGGCCGAGGGCCGGCTGGCGGAGGTGCGGATCCGCGGCCTGTGGGCGGGTCTCGACGTGGCGCCGGGCGGACCGACCGGGCGTGAGCTGTGCGAGCGGCTGCTCGCCGAGGGGGTGCTGGCCAAGGACACCCACGGCCACACCATCCGGCTCGCCCCGCCGCTGGTGTGCACCGAGGAGGACGTCGACGTGCTCGTCGCCGCCCTCCACACCTCCCTGCCCCGCATGTGACGCCGGGGGGCTCCCGCATTTAGCGCGGGGGGTTTCTCGCAGGCAACGCGTGAGGGTTCTCGCATGTAACGCGGGGTTATGGACGCCGACCAAGGCGTGCACCCCTTGGTCCCCGTCCATAACCCCGCGTTACATGGGTTCCCGTGAGCCGTCTCAGCCCTGCTGGAGCTGGTGCATCGCCCGCTCGAAGGACCAGCCGGCGGCGGCCCACGGGCCGGTCGGCTCGTCGGGGTCGGTGAAGTTCAGCAGGTGCGTGGTGAGGTCGGCCGAGAAGGTCTCGCTCGCCTCCAACGGCAGCAGTGACGGCAGGTTGTCGATGGCGATGACGTCGAGCGGCCCGCCGGCGCCCTCGAAGCGGCGCACCGGGTCGTCCCAGCTGGTGATGGCGGTGTTCACCGGCAGCATGTTCGCGTCCGAGGTGACGTCGCAGGTGACGTCGGCGATGAGCCGCATGCGGCGCTCGCGGTCGAGGTCCGCGGGCGTGACGAACGGCGTCTGCGGGGTCTTGATGCCGACGCAGTTGACGACGTAGTCGTGGCGGAACAGGTCGTCCATGTCGAGACGCTCGGTCTCGAGACGGTCCCAGCGGGTCGGCTCGTGGTGGTTGACGGCCAGCGCCGCCCGGGCGCCGCGTCCCGAACGACCGCGCGCCCCGGTGACGAGGATGTCGGCGTCGGCCACCGCGTCGTGCGCGTCGCGCAGCTGCTGGTCGAGGTCGGCCTTGGCCAGGTGGGTCAGCGGGGACTCGAGCCGCCCGGCGAGCTGCAGCACGCCCAGCGCCGCGCCGACGTACCCGGCCCAGTAGCCGAAGGCGACCACGCGCCGCGCCTGGTCGTCGAGCAGGTACTCGACGTCGAAGAGCCGACCGCCGCCGGCCTCGAAGCGGCCCAGCGTCTCGGTGGCGTCGCTCTGGCCCTTGAAGGCGTGCGCGAAGTAGACGTGCGTGTGGCGCAGCTCCCGGGGCTCCTCGGGGAGCTCCTTGATGCCGACGACCACGACGTCGTCCGCGGCGTCGACCCAGCTGCCCGGCTCGGCGATCTCGGCACCCGCCGAGTGGTAGTCCTCGGTCGGGACGATCCGCTGCGGGGAGTCCTCGACGGTGACGCGGAAGCCCTCGTCGAGCAGTCGCAGGACGTCGGCGGGGACGACGGGGGCCCGGCGCTCGGTGGCGCGGGACTCGTGACGGATCCAGAAGTGGGTCGAGGCCATGGGCTCCATCATCCCGTACGCCGACCCGTGCTCCGGACACGCACCCGGCTCACGCGAGCGCGGGGTGAGTCCGCGATCAGCTGAAGCGGTGACCCTTGCCGAGGGCGACCACACCGGTGTCGCTGACGGTGAACCCGCGGCGGCGGTCCTCGTCGTGGTCGATGCCGATGAGAGCGCCGTCGGGGACGACCACGTTCTTGTCGATGATCGCGTTGCGCACCACCGCGCCCTTGCCGATGCGCACGTTGTCGAGCAGCACGCTGCGCTGCACCGAGGCGCTGTCGGAGACGTAGGAGTGCACGCCGATCACGGTCTCGTCGACGGTGGCACCGGAGACGATCGAGCCGGCGCAGACGATCGAGTCGCGCACCGACGCACCGTGGACGAACTTCGAGCCCGGCAGCTGGTGGTGCGAGGTGAAGATCGGCCAGGAGTCGTTGTAGAGGTTGAAGATCGGCACCGCGGAGACGAGGTCGAGGTGGGCCTCGTGGTAGTTGTCGAGCGTCCCGACGTCGCGCCAGTAGTCGCGGTCGCGCGAGGTCGAGCCGGCCACGTCGTTGCGCTTGAAGTCGTAGACCGCCGCGCGTCCCTGGCTCACCAGCATGGGGATGATGTCGCCGCCCATGTCGTGGCGCGAGCCCTCGTCCTTGGCGTCCTTCTCGAGCGCCTCCACCAGCGCGTCGGCGGTGAAGACGTAGTTGCCCATGGAGGCGAACGACTCGTCGGGGGAGTCCACGAGGCCCGGCGGCTCGGGCGGCTTCTCGAGGAACTCCTCGATGGTCACGCCGTCCTCGGCGGTCTTGATGACGCCGAAGGCGAACGCCTCCTCGCGGGGGACGCGGATGCCGGCGACGGTGACGTCGGCGCCGGACTCGACGTGCGCGGCCACCATCTGCGAGGCGTCCATGCGGTAGACGTGGTCGGCGCCGAAGACGACGATGTAGTCGGGCCGCTCGTCGATGATGAGGTTCATCGACTGGTAGATCGCGTCGGCGCTGCCCTGGTACCACTGCTTGCCGCGGCGCTGCTGGGCCGGGACCGGGGCGACGTACTGCCCGAGCATCGACGACAGCCGCCAGCTCTGCGAGATGTGGCGGTCGAGGCTGTGCGACTTGTACTGCGTCAGCACCGCGATCTTCGTGTAGCCGGCGTTGACGAGATTCGACAGTGCGAAGTCGATCAGCCGGTAGGAGCCGCCGAACGGCACCGCAGGTTTCGCCCGGTCGACCGTGAGCGGCATCAGCCGCTTCCCCTCGCCGCCGGCCAGGACAATGCTCAGGACCCGTGCCATGGGGTGACCCTAGTCGGATTAGTTGCGCAGGTCACACCGCGGCCCCGGAGGGCTAGATTCAGCGCATGCGCGTCTCCGTCCTCACCCGCGAGTACCCACCCTTCGTCTACGGCGGGGCGGGGGTGCACGTCGACTTCCTCGTCCGCGAGCTCCGACGCCTCGTCGACGTCGACGTCCTCTGCCTCGGCGAGGAGCGTGAGGGCGCGACGTCGTACGCCGAGAAGGACCCGCGACTGGGCTCGGCGAACTCGACGCTGCACCTGCTCTCGGCCGACGTGGCGATGGCCGCCGGCGCCGAGGGCTCCGACGTCGTGCACTCGCACACCTGGTACGCCAACATGGCCGGGCACTTCGCCAAGCTCCTGTACGACGTGCCGCACGTCGTGACGGCGCACTCGCTGGAGCCGCAGCGGCCGTGGAAGGCCGAGCAGCTCGGTGGCGGCTACCGCGTGTCGTCGTGGGCCGAGCGCACGGCGTACGAGGCCGCCGACGCCGTGGTGGCCGTCAGCGCCGGCATGCGCGCCGACATCCTCGAGGCCTACCCGTCGGTCGACCCGGCCAAGGTGCACGTGATCTACAACGGCATCGACACCGAGCTCTACGCCCCGGACGAGAACACCGACGTGCTGGAGCGGATCGGCGTCGACCTGACCCGGCCCTACGTCGCCTTCGTCGGGCGCATCACGCGGCAGAAGGGGGTGCCACACCTGCTGCGGGCCGGGCTCCAGCTCGACCCCGCCGTGCAGCTGGTGCTGCTCGCCGGCGCCGCCGACACCCCGGAGCTGGCGGCCGAGACCGACGCGCTGATCGCGGAGCTTCGGCGGTCGCGCGACGGCGTCTTCGTGGTCTCGGAGATGCTGCCTCGCCCCGACGTGCGTCAGGTCCTGACCCACGCGATGGCGTTCTGCTGCCCGTCGGTCTACGAGCCGCTGGGGATCGTGAACCTCGAGGCGATGGCGTGCGACACCGCCGTCGTGGCCAGCCGCGTCGGGGGCATCCCCGAGGTCGTGAACCACGAGGAGACCGGGATCCTGGTCGACCTCAGTCCGGACGACCCGGCGGACTTCGAGCGGCGCTTCGCCGAGGCGGTCAACCGGCTCGCGGCCGACCCGGACTTGGCGCGGCGGATGGGGGAGGCCGGTCGTCGACGGGCCGTCGAGTCGTTCGGCTGGGACGCGGTCGCGCGGGAGACCGTGGAGCTGTACCGCTCGCTGCGCTGAGGCGCCGGCTGCCCCGGCGGTCGGTGCCGAGGTCCGTCGGCAGCGGGGGGCGTGACGACTCGATCCGTTGTTCATGCCCCGTTGGGATGACGGCAACCGCGGCGGAACTTGCCGTTATCGGGTTGTTACCCCAGACTGTCGGCGGACACGGGCTCTCGGGGAGACCAACGCCCGTTTCACTGACCGCATCAGTCGGGAAGGGGCATCAGGCGTGCGAGTGGCCGTGGCCGGAGTGGCGTCGGGCGTGCGACGCAGCATCGTCGATCTCCTCGTCGCCGAGGGGCACGACGTCGTCACCGCTCCCCGGGGCAGTCAGCGCCCTGCGCTCGACGGCTGCCGGGCTCTCGTCCACGTCCCGGACCAGCTCCCGCACACGCTCGGCGCCCGCTGGGCCCAGCGCTGGCCGGCCCACGACCACCTCCACGCCCACGGCGTGCACCGGCTGGTCGACCAGGCCTGCGCGGCCGGCGTGCGCCGCATCGTCCACCTCAGCGGCTCCTGGCTGTACGCCGACCAGGGTGACGACTGGGTGAGCGAGGAGTCCCCGATCTGCGTGACGGCCGCGACCGAGCCGCTCGCGGTCGGCGAGATGGCCGTGCAGGACGCCGCCGACTGCGTGCGCACGAGCGTGGTGCTGAGGCTCGGCCAGGTCGTGGGTGACACCCCGCTGACCCGGTGGACGCTGCGCGCTGCCGCGGCGGGACGGCCCTACGGCGTCGGCGACCCCGACGGCTTCGCCCACCTCGTGCACAGCGACGACGTGGCCACGGCCGTGCTCGCCTCCCTCGAGGCGCCCTCGGGGATCTACAACGTCGGCGCCGCCCCCGTCCGACGGGCCGACGTCGTCTCGGCGTACGCCGCCGCGGTGGACCGCGGCACCGGACACTTCCTGGGGCCCGTCACCCGTCGGCTGGCCGGCTCGCGGATCGAGCCGTTCGAGCGGTCGCTGCGCGTGAGCTCCGACCGGTTCGCGGCGGCGACCGGCTGGTCGCCGCGCCACGCGACGTTCTCCCGCTCCTGGTTCGAGGCCGCGGAGAACCTGCTGGTCCTCAGGTGACCGAGCCGGCCCAGTCCGACCCGGCCCAGTCCGACCCGGCCCAGCCCGACCCGGAGCTGACCGGTGCTGGCCGGCAGAGCGCGGACGAGCCCGGTGCGACCGGGTCCGACCCGGCGTCCGATCGCGCGGCGCGAGCCCAGGAGGCCGAGCGCCGCCGACGCCGCGACCGTGTCTTCGGAGCAGTGCTCGCCGACACCACGGCCGACGAGCGCGGCCACGGCTCCTCAGCGGGCGACCGCTCCCGCGACGACGAGCTGCGCCGCAACGTCCCGCCCCACCACGGCTGACCCTCCCTTCCCCCACGAAACGTCAGTCGTGCACGCGCGAAGCGTCGGTTGTGCACGCGCGAAGCGTCGGTTGTGCACGCGCGAAGCGTCAGTTGTGCACGCGCGACACGTCAGTTGTGCAGGGGCCCTCGACGAGTCGGTAGGGCGATCCGCTCGTTCGATCAGCCAGGGGTCGCCGTACTCCACGAAGGTGACGACTGCGCAGAATCGGCAGCCCCTCCATCACGCCGGACGGGTGCGCGCGTCCCGAGTGACGCTTCGCGCGTACATCAGCGACGTTTCGCGCGTACAACTGACGCTTCGCGCGTGCATGAGCGACGTTTCGCGCGGCAGAACTGGCGTCCCGGCAAGCCGACGCCCGGCTCGCGCGGGTGGCGCGAGCCGGGCTCAGGCGGTGCGGGTCAGGCGGTGGGGGGCGGGGTGGTGCCGGTGCCGGTGCTGCCGTAGCCGCCGGCGGAGCCGGCGTTGCGGGACACGAGGGCGTCGCGGATCTCGGTCAGCAGGGCGATGTCCTCGGGGGTGCCGGCGGGCTCCTCGGAGGGGGAGGGGAAGAACTTCTCCTTGGCCCTCGTGTAGGGCGTCACCACGAAGAAGTAGACGACCGCGGCCAGGATGACGAAGGCGATGAGCGCCGTGAGGAACGCACCGACGGGGATGCCGACCCCGGTCTCGTCCTTCCAGATCGTGAAGGAGTCGAAGTTGGGGCTGCCGCCGAAGATCCGGGACACGAAGCCCATGATCACCGCGGTGAAGGTCGTGACGACGGTCGCGAACGACGCGCCGATGATGAAGGCGACGGCCAGCTCGACCAGGTTGCCGCGCAGGATGAAGGCCTTGAATCCACTCATGTTGATCGTGTCCCTCGTTCGTCCAGAAGATTCCGGTCCGCACGTTACACGCCGATGAGCAGGCTGAGGAGGTCCGTGGCCGCCCGACCCGCCAGGGTCACGGCGGTGCTCCGCGGCACGGCGAGCACGACCAGCGCGCCGCCGCTGAGTCCGGCGGTGTCCGGGTCGGAGCGGGTGCCGCGCGGCAGGGCCACCACGGGTACGTCGACCGCGGCCACCTCGGCCCGCCCGTTCGCGGGGTCGGTGGCGACCACGTCCACCCGGTCGCCGACGCGCAGGAGCCGCACCGAGCCCGGGTCGGTGATCCGCAGCGGCACCGCGACCCGCGCGGGGTAGCCGGCGAGCAGTCCCTCGGCCACCACCCTGACGTCGGTGACCGGCTCGCCCTGCCGCAGCGGTGCGGCCAGCGTGCGACCGACGAGGTCCGCGGCCTCCGTGGTCGAGCCGTCGGGCACGCTCTCGGGCGGCAGCGCACGGGCGACGAGGTCGCTGTCGGTCAGCGCGGTCCCTCCGGGCAGGTCGCGCGAGGCCACCAGCACCGAGGTCGTCGGCAGCGGTGGGGCGCTCGCCGCCCGGATGCCCGCCAGCACGGCCACCACCACGAGCACCACGGCGAGGGGGCGACGGCGCAGCAGCACCGCCCGCCGTACGCCGCGCAGCGTGCGTCCCAGCCCGCCGGGACCCGAGCGCCCGCGCACCTGCCCGCGCACCCGCCCGTCAGCTCGACCCCGCCCGGACGCCTGAGCACGACCCGTCGCCCGACCCCTCCCGGCCGCCTGGTCACGACCTGACGCCGGCCCCCTCCCGACGGTGTGGTCCCGCCCCGGTGCGCGACCCGGACCGCGGAGTCGGCCGGGGCCCGGGGCGCGGGAGGAGGCCCCGGCGTCGGGGCGGACGGCGAGCGGTGAGGGCGGGCGCATACCGCGACGCTAGGCACCTCGACGACCGCCCCGCGAGGGGCCGGACGCGGGACACCGGGATCTGTGGAGAACCGGGAAGTTAACGGATTCCGCCGGAGTTTGGAATGATTGGCAGTCGAGGGGCGCGAGTGCCAGCCCCGACGTCGTACCAAGGAGAGCGCGTGCCGACCTATCAGTACTCCTGCACCGAGTGCGGTCACTTCTTCGAGCAGGTCCAGACCTTCAGCGACGCGTCGCTGACCGAGTGCCCGGCCTGCGAGGGACGTCTCCGCAAGGTCTTCAACGCCGTGGGCGTGGTCTTCAAGGGCTCCGGCTTCTACCGGACCGACAGCCGCAGCGAGAACGGCTCGCGCGGCTCGGGCTCCTCCGACGGCAAGGGCAGCTCGGGCAAGGACGGCACGGACAGCAAGGGCGGCCAGGGCGGCAAGCACGGCACGGGCAGCACGGGCAGCACGGAGTCCTCCGGCGCCGGCACGTCGAAGGACGGCTCCTCGGGCAAGGGCAACGGCTCCAGCACGGGATCGGGCGGCTCCGGCAGCGCGGCCGGTGGCAGCAAGAGCGCCACGAGCTCCTCGTCGGGAAGCTCCGGCGGCTCCTCGACGAGTGGGAGCGCCGCCTGAGGCCTCGGCGGTTGGCACAATGACCGTCGTGCCCGACACGACCGCCGCCGACGCGCGCGCCCCCCGACGGTGGTTCCCCCGATCCCGTGTGGGTCGGACGTTCGCCTACTCCGGGCTCGCGCTGACGCTGATCCTGGTCGGGCTGGTGGTGGCCGGCGTGAGCGCGGTGCGCGCGCCGTTCCCGCAGACCGACGGCGAGCTCACGGTCCCGGGCCTGCGCGCCGAGGTCCGCGTGGTGCGTGACGAGCTCGGCGTCCCGCAGGTCTACGCCGACAACGCGCGTGACCTCTTCTTCGCCCAGGGGTTCGTCCAGGCCCAGGACCGGTTCTTCGAGATGGACGTCCGCCGCCACATCACCGCCGGCCGGCTGGCCGAGCTGTTCGGCCCGGACGCGCTCGAGACCGACAAGGTCGTGCGGACGCTGGGCTGGCGGCGGGTGGCCGAGCAGGAGGTCGCCGAGCTGGACCCCGAGGCGATCACCTACCTGGAGTCCTTCAGCGCCGGCGTCAATGCCTACCTGGCCGACACCTCGCCGGACGACCTCTCCCTGGAGTACGCCGTGCTCGGGCTGGACGGGCTCGACTACCAGGTCGAGGACTGGACCCCGGTGGACTCGGTGGCCTGGCTCAAGGCGATGGCGTGGGACCTGCGCGGCAACATGCAGGACGAGATCGACCGGGCGATGGCCTCGACGCGTCTCAGCGCCGAGCAGATCGCCGAGCTCTACCCGCCGTACCCCTTCACGCGCAACGCGCCCGTCGTGGGCGGCGGCACCGTCGTGCGCGGCGACTTCGACAGCGGCTCCGGCGAGGAGCCGGCGGTGCGCCCGGTCCGTCGGGTGCCGCCCGGCCCGGACCTGGAGCAGCTGCTGACCGGGGTCTCCGAGGCGATCGACGCGGTGCCGACCACGGTCGGGACCGGCGACGGCGTGGGCAGCAACGCGTGGGTGGTCGACGGCGAGCACTCGAAGACCGGGATGCCGATCCTGGCCAACGACCCGCACCTGGCCCCGACGCTGCCGGGCGTCTGGTACCAGATGGGCCTGCACTGCACCGAGGTCACCGCCGAGTGCCCCTTCGACGTCTCGGGGTTCACCTTCGCGGGCTTCCCGGGCGTGATCATCGGTCACAACCAGCAGGTGTCGTGGGGCATGACGAACCTCGGCCCCGACGTCAGCGACCTCTACCTCGAGGCCGTCGAGGACGAGCGCTACCTGCGCGGCAAGCGCTGGAAGCCGTTCGACCGCCGCACCGAGACGATCCAGATCGCCGGCGAGGAGCCGTTCACCTTCACCGTCCGCAGCACGGTCCACGGCCCGCTGATCTCCGACGTCGACGCGGTCACGTCCTCGGTGGGCGCGAACGCGCCGCTCCCTCCGGGCGTCGGCAGTCCCGAGCGGGGCAGCGGGTACGCCGTCGCGCTGGCGTGGACGGCGCTCGAGCCTTCGCGGACCGCGCAGGCCGTGTTCGGCTTCAACCGCGCGCAGAGCTGGGAGGAGTTCCGCGCCGCCGCCCGCGACTTCGCCGTCCCCGGCCAGAACCTCGTGTACGCCGACGTCGACGGCCACATCGGCTACCAAGCGGCCGGCGAGATCCCCGTCCGCGCGCCCGAGCACTCCGGTGACGAGCCCGTCCCCGGCTGGGACCGTCGCTACGACTGGACCGGGGAGACCGTCCCGTTCCGCGCGCTGCCCACGGTGCTCGACCCGCCGGAGGGCTTCATCGTCAGCGCCAACCAGGCGGTGACCGAGGCGAGCTACCGCTACGACCTGAACGGCGACATCGACTACGGCCAGCGGGCGCAACGGATCCGCGACGAGCTCGAGCAGCGCGGCGTGCTGTCGGTCGAGGACATGAGCGCGCTGCAGCTCGACACCGCCGACCCGTTCGCGGCCGAGCTCGTGCCGTACCTGCTCGACGTCGACGCCGGCTCCCGCTACTACGCCGGTGGCCAGGAGCTGCTCAAGGAGTGGGACTTCACCCACGACGCCGACTCGGCGGCGGCGTCGTACTACAACGCGGTCTGGGCGCGGCTGCTGGAGTACACCTTCGCCGACCAGCTGCCGCCCTCGGTGCGGGTGGAGGGCGGCAACCGGTGGTTCGAGGTCGTTCGCACGATCCTCGACGACCCCACCGACGAGTGGTGGGACGACGTCGACACCGAGGTGCGCGAGGCGCGTGACGACATCGTGCGGCAGGCGGTCCGGCAGGCCCGCGACGACCTGGTCCGGCTGCAGTCGCGGCGCACCGACGGGTGGAACTGGGGCCACCAGCACACGCTGGACCTCGAGAACCAGACGCTGGGCCAGAGCGACGTGCGGGTGGTCGAGGCGCTGTTCAACCGCGGCCCCTGGGAGGTCTCCGGCTCGTCCGCGGTGGTCAACGCGACCGGCTGGCTGGCCGACGAGGGCTTCGAGGTGACCTGGGTGCCGTCGATGCGGATGGTGGTGTCGGTGGGCGACTTCGACGACTCGACCTGGGTGAACCTCACCGGCGCGAGCGGGCACGCCTTCCACGAGCACTACACCGACCAGACCGACCTGTGGGCCGACGGCGAGACCCGGCGCTGGGAGTTCAGTCCCGAGGCGGTCGAGGAGCAGGGCAAGGACGTCCTGGTGCTGGAGCCGGTCGGGGCCGACGCGCCCGGTCGCTGACAGCCGGCCTCACGTCGTTACCGACGTCAGGCCGGCTCGGGCCCCGGGCCTCACGTCGTTACCGACGTCAGGCCGGTCGTCCCACGTCGTTACCGACGGGTGGCCCCTTCTCGAGCCGTTCCGGCAGGCCTCACGTCGTTACCGACGTCAGGCCGACCGCCGCAGGTCGTTTCCGACGCCAGGCGCCCCCGGGGCCTCCCGACCTCAGGGCTGCTCAGGAGCGGAGCACCCGCAGCCCGGAGGGGAGCGCGACCGCGGTGACCGGCCGGTCGTGCGGCTCGGTCGGCACCTCCTCGAGCAGCTCGCCCTCGTGCAGGAGCGCGCAGACCGGGGTGCCGACGGGGACCCGCCCGAGCGCCCGGTCGTAGGAGCCGCCGCCGCGACCGAGGCGCAGCCCGCGCCGATCGACGGCCAGCGCCGGCACCAGCACGACGTCGGCCGTCGCGACCGCGTCGGGCCCGAGCCGGGGGCCGGTCGGCTCGAGGAGCCCGCGGCCGGCCGACACCAGCGTGCCGTCGTAGCGGGCCCAGTCGAGGTCGCCGTCGGGCAGCAGCACCGGCAGCAGCACGTGGCGCCCGCGCGTCGCCAGCGCCTCCAGCAGCGGCCCGGTGCCCGGCTCGCCGGGGATCGAGACGTACGCCGCCACGGTGGCGGCCCGGCGCAGCGGCTCCCACGCCAGCAGGTGCTCGGTCAGCGCGCGGGCGTCGGCCTGGAGCTCCAGCAGGCTCCGTCGCCGGCGGGTCGTGAGGAGCCGGTCGCGCACCGCCACCTTGGCCGCGGAGCCGTCCGAGCGGCCTCCGGGCGGGCCGCTGCTCCCGGCACCGCCGATGTCGCCGCGCCCCGGGTCGCCGTCGGTGTCGTCCACCGGGCCAACCTAGCCCCGCCCGGGCCCCTACGATCGGACCCATGAGCGACGAGGGCCTGCAGCAGGCACGCGACAAGATGGCCGACGCCGGGGTCGACGCCACGGCGATCGAGGTGTTCTCGCACTACTACCGCCTGGTGGAGAGCGGCGAGAGCGGCATGATCCGCGAGTCCGACATCGAGCCCCTCGACATGGACGCCCTCGCCGACGTCGACGTCCCCGACGACGACGCGGTCGCCGCGCTGGGCGGCACCGTCGTGGTCAAGCTCAACGGCGGGCTCGGCACCTCCATGGGGCTGGCCGCGGCCAAGACCCTGCTCGAGGTCCGCGACGGGCTGACCTTCCTCGACGTCATCGCCCGGCAGGTGCTCGCGCTGCGTGAGCGGCACGACGTACGCCTGCCGCTGCTGTTCATGAACAGCTTCCGCACCCGCGACGACACCCTCGAGGCGCTGGCGGGCTACGCCGACCTGCCCGACGCCGACCTGCCGCTGGACTTCCTGCAGAACAAGGAGCCCAAGCTGCTGGCCGAGGACCTCACCCCCGTCAGCTGGCCCGACGACCCGAGCCTGGAGTGGTGCCCGCCCGGCCACGGCGACCTCTACACCGCGCTGCGCGGCACCGGGCTGCTCGACGCCATGATCGACGCCGGCTTCACCCAGGTCTTCGTGTCCAACTCCGACAACCTCGGCGCGGTGCCGGACCCCCGGGTCGCGGGCTGGTTCGCCGCCAGCGGTGCGCCCTTCGCCATCGAGGCCGTACGCCGCACGCCCAGCGACCGCAAGGGCGGGCACTTCGCCCGACGCACGAGCGACGACCGCATCGTGCTGCGCGAGACCGCCCAGACGGCCGAGGAGGACAAGGAGGCGCTGGCCGACCTGGACCGCCACCGCTTCACCTCCACCAACAACCTGTGGTTCGACCTCGCCGCGATGAAGCAGGCGCTCGACGAGCGCGACGGCATCCTCGGCCTGGCGATGATCCGCAACACCAAGACGGTCGACCCCTCCGACTCCAGCACCCCGGAGGTCATCCAGATCGAGACCGCGATGGGGGCCGCCATCGAGGTCTTCGAGGGCGCCACCACCATCGAGGTCGGACGCGACCGCTTCGTGCCGGTGAAGACCACCGACGACCTGCTGGTGCTGCGCAGCGACTGCTACCGCCTCGACGACGACGCGGTGCTGGAGCAGGTGGTCGAGGAGATCCCGTTCGTGGCCCTCGGCCCGGCCTACAAGCTGGTCGGCGGCTTCGAGGAGCGCTTCTCCCGCGGCGTCCCGAGCCTGCGGGGAGCCACCCGCTTCGAGGTCCCCGGCGACTGGACCTTCGGTGCCGACGTGACCGCGACCGGCGAGGTCGTCGTCGGCGACGAGGACTCCTCCGGCGAGATCGCCGACGGCACACGGCTCGACTGACACGGGAGTGGGGAGCGCCGGTTAGGGTCCTCCCCATGGCCTTCGTCCCCAGCTCCGACCAGCCGTCGGTCAGCGTGGAGGAGCACCTCGAGCGGGTCCTGTCCGCGCTCGAGCCGCTGCCCACCTCGGAGCAGAGCCTGCTGGACTCGCTGGGCCTGCCGCTGACCGAGGCGGTCACGTCGCCGATGGACCTCCCCGCCTTCGACAACAGCGGCATGGACGGCTACGCCGTGGTGCACACCGACCTCGACGGCGCCTCCGAGGAGTCGCCGGTGACGCTGCCGGTGGTGGGGGAGTCGGCGGCCGGACGTGCCACGCTGGTGGCGATGTCGCCCGGCACGGCGGTGAAGATCATGACCGGGGCGCCCGTCCCGCACGGTGCCACCGCCATCGTCCCGGTGGAGTGGACCGACGCCGGCGCAGCCACCGTCCGCATCACCCGGGCACCGCAGCCCGGCCAGCACGTGCGGCCGCAGGGCGAGGACGTCGCCACCGGCGACCTGCTGCTGGAGGCCGGCACGCTGCTCGGTCCGCGCCAGGTCGGTCTGCTGGCCGGCGTGGGTCTGGCCCAGGTCAGCGCCCGGCCGCGACCGCGGGTCGTGGTGATGTCGACCGGCGCGGAGCTCCGCGAGCCCGGCGCCCGGCTCTCGCACGACGCGATCTACGACGCCAACTCCTTCATGCTCGCCGCCGCCGTCCGCCAGGCCGGCGCCATCGCCTACCGCGTCGGCATCACCTCCGACGACCCCGCCGACTTCGCCGACGCGCTGTCGGACCAGCTCGTGCGCGCCGACCTCGTCGTCACCAGCGGCGGCGTCAGCAAGGGCGAGTACGACGTGGTCAAGGAGGTGCTCTCGACGCACGGCACGGTGTGGTTCGGCGAGGTGCGCATGCAGCCGGGCAAGCCGCAGGGCTTCGGCCGGGTGGGGGAGGACGGCACCCCGATCTTCGCGCTGCCGGGCAACCCGGTCTCCTCCTACGTCTCCTACCAGATGTTCGTGCTGCCGGCCCTGCGCAAGCTGATGGGGCGCACGCCGTACACGCGGCTGCCGACCCGCGCCCGCCTCACGACGCCGATGCGCTCGGCGCCCGGCAAGACGCAGCTCGCGCGAGCGGTGCACGCCTTCGACGACCACGGTGCGCACGTCACGCCGGTCGGCGGCCACGGCTCGCACCTGCTCGGCGACCTGGCGACCGCCAACGCGCTCGTGGTCCTGCCCGAGGACGTCGAGCACGCCGAGCAGGGCTCGCAGGTCGACGTGCTGCTGCTCGACCGGGACTACTGAGGAGAGCGCGGAGCGAGATGAGCGAGCCCACCGGCACCAACCGGCTGACCCACGTCGACGAGACGGGCGCCGCCCGCATGGTCGACGTCTCCGGCAAGGACGTCACCACGCGTACGGCGTCCGCGTCCGGGCGGGTGCTCGTGAGCGCCGACGTCGTCGCCCTGCTGCGCGGCGAGGGCGTGCCCAAGGGTGACGCGCTCGGTGTGGCCCGGGTCGCCGGGATCATGGCGGCCAAGCGCACGCCCGACCTGGTGCCGCTGTGCCACCCGCTGGCCATCAGCGGGGTCACCGTCGACCTCGACGTCCACGACGACGCGGTCGCGATCACCGCGACGGTGCGCACCACCGACCGCACCGGCGTGGAGATGGAGGCGCTCACCGCGGTGTCGGTGGCGGCGCTGACGGTGGTCGACATGGTCAAGGCCGTCGACAAGGGCGCGGTCATCACCGACGTCCGGGTGCTGTCGAAGACCGGCGGGAAGAGCGGCGACTGGAGCCGGTCGTGACCGACAAGACGGGCCCCGGGCCCGCCCGCTACCCGGCCACCGTCGTGGTGGCCTCGAACCGGGCCGCGGCCGGGGTCTACGAGGACACCACCGGGCCGCTCATCGTGGCCGCGCTGACCGAGGCCGGCTTCGAGGTCACCGGGCCGGTGGTGCGACCCGACGGCGAGCCGGTCGCCGAGGCGATCCGTGAGGCGGTCGCCGCCGGGGCCCGCGCCGTGCTCACCACCGGCGGCACCGGGGTCACCCCCACCGACCGCACCCCGGAGGTCACCCGCTCGCTGCTCGACTACGAGGTGCCCGGCGTCGCCGAGGCGGTGCGCGCCCACGGCGTGGCCAAGGGCGTCGCGACCGCGGCGCTGTCGCGCGGCGTGGCCGGCGTCGTCGGGTCGGCCTTCGTGGTGAACCTGCCCGGCTCGCGCGGCGGGGTGAAGGACGGGCTGGAGGTCGTCGTGCCGCTGCTGCGGCACGCGGTGGAGCAGATCGTGGGGAGCGACCACTGATGGCGCTGCGGTCTCCGAGCGTGCCCTGGCACGCGGTCGAGCTCACGCACGGACCGGTCACGCTCCGGGCGATCCGGGGCTCCGACGGCCGGGAGTGGACGCGGGTGCGCTCGCGCAACGCCGACTGGCTGCGGCAGTGGGACGCCACCCGCCCCCCGGAGGACGCCGGTCGGCCGGTGACGTTCCGCACCATGGTCCGCGACCTCCGCCGCCAGGCGCGGGAGGGGCGCTGCCTGCCCTTCGCCGTGCTCGTCGACGGCGCCTTCGCCGGACAGCTGACGGTCAGCAACATCGTGGGGGGCTCGGCGCAGTTCGCCAACGTGGGCTACTGGATCGACCGGGCGCACGCGGGGCGCGGGTACATGCCGTTGGCCGTGGCGATGGCCAGCGACTACTGCTGGTTCGAGCTCGGCCTCCACCGCATCGAGGTCGCCATCCGCCCGGAGAACGCCGCGTCGTTGCGGGTGGTGGAGAAGCTCGGCTTCACCGAGGTCGGCTACGCCCCTCGCTACCTGCACATCAACGGCGCCTGGCGCGACCACCGGATCTTCGCCCTGACGGTCGAGGACGTGCCGGGCGGGCTGGTCCGTCGGGTCGTCCGGGGACGCGTCTAGGGTCCGGCTCGGGCCGTCGACGTGACGTCCGGAGGGCCGCTGAAGCACGCGATTCACACGAGTCACAGGAGTTGTCTCCCGACACACCGCACCTCATCCGCCCCGGGAGAGGTCAGTCCTCTTACCGTTGTCCCGTGGACATGTCTGGCCTGATCTTCGTCGCCCTGGCCGCCGTCTGGGCGGTCGTTCTCATCCCGATGGCCCTGCGTCACCACGACGAGGCGGCGAGAACACGTGCCGTCGACAATTTCTCCGACGACCTCCGCGTGGTCGCCCGCCGCGAGGCCGTCAACACCCGTGAGTCGCGCCTCGTCGTGCCGTCCCGGCTGCGACGTACGCCGTCGACCGAGGCGTCCGCGACCACGACGGCAACCGACGCCGCGCCGTCACCCTCCGCCGCCGGCGCCGCCGGCGCCACCGGCGCGACCACGGACCGTCCGGTCGCCGGCCAGCCCAGCGTCCCGGCCCCGCGCCGCACCGGCCCGCGCGACGGCCGTCCGGCCGTCCCCGTCCGCGCCATCCCGGCCCAGAGACGCGCCTCCGCCCGCCGCGCCCACCGCGCCGCGGCGCGGGCCGCGGCCAAGCGCCGGCGCGTCGTGCTCGGGCTGCTGCTGCTCGTGACCCTGGGGGTCTCCGTCGGCTCGCTCACCGGTGTGCTCCTGCCGTGGGCCCCGGCCGTCCCGGCCGCGGTCGTCGTCGGCTTCCTGGCGCTGGCCCGCGTGCTGGCCCGGCGCGAGCTGCGGGCGTGGCAGGCCGTCGTCGGTGCCGAGGAGGAGACTGCGGCCCCCCAGGCCCCTGCCGCCCCGCTGGTCGTGGCCGACCTGCCCCGCTTCTCTCCCGCCATCACGGTCCCGGTCGTGCCGCCGGTCTCGGTGGTCAGCGGGCTCGACGACACCGCCGGCGTCCCCGTCGGTCTCGCCGCGGCCGCTCCCAGCACGCCGGTCGAGGGCCTGTGGGACCCGCTCCCCGTCACGCTGCCGACGTACGTCACCAAGCCGCGCGCCCACCGCTCGGTGCGCACCATCGACCTGCTGGAGCCGGGCGTCGTGAGCTCGGGACGCAACGCCGCCGACAGCGCCCTGGTCGCCGAGGCCGCCACCGCGCGGCCGGCGCAGGCCGAGCAGCACCGCGACCGCGCCGTCGGCAGCTGACGTCCCGCGGTCGAGCCGGTCGAGGCCCGCTCGTCGGTCGGGCTCGTCGAGACCTCCGCACGGTGGTCGAGCCCGTCGAGACCCGGTCCCCGATTCGGAGAGCCCCCGATCCGACTGGTATCTTCGACCCGCGCCCGGTCCTCCGGGCGCCCTGGTCTCCGGACCACGGGGCTGTGGCGCAGTTGGTAGCGCGTCTCGTTCGCAATGAGAAGGTCAGGGGTTCGAATCCCCTCAGCTCCACCAAACCCGCTGGTCAGAGGCCTGCACGGATCCTGAAATCAGGAGCAGGCAGTGGCAAGTCAGCAGAAACTCAGCACAAAGTCGATCAGATCGCAGGGACCCTCGGTCCGTCTGGGCCGGTCTCGGCCGGCCGCGGCACGGCTCGAACACCTGGTCTGCATGACGACCACAACATCCTCCGAGACGGCGCTGGGCCCCGTCCTCACCCTGTCCCAGCTGGCCGCCCAGCTCGGCGTCACCGTCCAGACCCTCTACGACCTCCGAAGTCAGGGGCGCGGGCCGCGCGGGTTCCGCGTCGGCCGTGAGCTCCGGTTCCGGGTCAGCGAGGTCGACGCCTGGCTCGCCAAGCTGGAGGCCGACGACGCCAAGCGGCACCCCCGCCAGGCCGGCTGATGCGCACCGGACGACCCCGTACGCCGATCGGCACCCACGGGGCGATCAACACCCGCCGGGAAGGCGGCAGCGTGGTGGCGGAGACCCGCGTCCGGGACCTGGATGGTCGGCTCCGCCAGGTCAGAGCCTCGGGGCCGACCGCGGCCGCCGCGCGCAGCCGGCTGATGGAAAGCATCCGGGAGCGACCGTCTCTCCCGAGCTCCGGAGTGTTGCGGCCCACGAGCTCGTTCGCCGACCTCGCGGACCTTTGGCTGGCTGACCTCGAGCTGCGCGACCTGGCCGGCAACACCAAGGAGAACTACCGCACCTGCCTGCGGCTCCACGTCCGACCGGCGTTCGAGCACTACACCCTGACCGAGGTGACCACCGGCCGGGTCGAGTGGTTCCTGGCGAGGCAGGCGAAAGTGTCGCCGTCGCAGGCCAAGCAGACCCGCACGATGCTCAACATGCTCTTCGCCTACGCGTTGCGTCATGACGCGATCGCTCGCAACCCGGTCGAGGGTACGTCGCAACTGCGACGGGTCAAGACGACACCTCAGGCGCTCACGCTCGACCAGATCGCCGCGATCAGGAAGGCGGCTGCCCAGTGGCGAAGTGAACCCGGTCTCCCCGGCCCCAAACCCGACGGCCAGGTCCGCGACATCATCGAGGTCCTGCTCGGGACAGCGATGCGTCCCGGGGAGGTGCTCGCGCTCCGTCCCTGCGACATCGAGGACCTGCCGACCGGGATGGTCGCCAGCGTCAACGGCACCGTTGTGCAGCGCAAGGGGAGCGGAGCTGAGCGCCAGCCTCGGCCCAAGACCGACGCGTCCATCAGGCGCATTCCCGTGCCCGAGTTCGCGGCCGACGTGCTGCGGCGCCGGATCACCGGCATGCCTCTCATTGCATCGTCTCGGACCATCTTCGCCAGCCGCAACGGGGGTCCTCTCAGCCCGTACAACGTCCGCCGCACCTTTCGCGACTTCCTCCAGCTCGCTGACCTGGGCGGCAGCGGAATCAGTCTTCGCTGGTATCGGCGGACCGGGGCAACCGTGATCGCACGCGGCATCGGGACCGACGCTGCCGCCGTCTACCTCGGACACACCTCCACCGTGATCACCGAGGGCCACTACATCGAGCCGGATCGTGCCGTGGATCCGACTCCTGCCGCGCACCTGGAACGTGCATTGCGACCGGACAAGCCAGACGGTTCGCTGCTGGCAATCCGTCCGGCCGACCGCGAAGCGGAGTTGCTCGACGCGGTTGACCGCGAGGGCGGGGATGACGCCGTGGCGTAGGCAGGTCGCGGCTCACGAACGTCGGATGGCGTCGTGGTTGCCCGGCGAGAAGTGTTCTCCGGAACATGTTGGGGGTCATGTGATCGAGCCCGGCCTCACCGATACGGGCGCCGGCGTGACGCCCGAGATCCTCGAAGCGCTGGCTCCGCGCGTGGGAGAGGACCACACCCCGCCGTGGGCAGCATCGGCTCACATCGAGCGCGAGGGACCGGTCGTTCCGCTGCCGGGTTGGTGCACGATCGCGGAGTGCAGTTCGGCTCGGCTCCGGGCCGCGCCCGGCGACGCAGTCGGCGGCTCTGACTGTGGGCGGAGTCGGTCGCGTACGAGCCCGATGATGGCGGTGTGGTCACCTTCGGTCAGGGGGAGGTAGCGGTGCCGGGGCGGGGCGACCAGCTGGCCGCTGTTCTCCACGATGCGCGGCATGGTGACGCGGGTGAAGTAGCCGTTGCGTTTGACGCCGGCCTCGATGACGTCGGCGATCCGGGCATCGAGCCTGGCGAAGAGGGCGGTGAAGGCGTGCAGGGCGCGGGGGTCGAGGTCGGCGTCGGGGCGGATGGTCTTGAGTCGGCCGATGGCGTTGGCGGCTTCGGTGATCGCGAGTCCGCCGGTTCCGACGCGGCCGCCGATGTTGCGCAACTGGTGTTGGAGGTCGAGGTAGGTCTGCGCGCGGGCGAGCCAGGCCTGTTCTAGGTCCCCGTCGGTCTTGGCGGCCAGCGGCGCGAGCCCTGCGGAGAGGAGCCGTTGGGAGTCGACCACGAGCCGCAGGTTCATCGCGCTGGGGAAGGACTTCATCCGGATGACGAGGTTGTGCTCGGCTTGGAGCACCCCGAGCAGTCCGGGTTTGGCGGGTCCGGTGATGACCTTGGCCTTGGGGCGCCAGCCGTGGGCGTCGAGGGCATAGTCGGGTGGTTCGAGGCTGGCGTCCAGGGCGCAGGCCAGCGCTGCCCAGCCGAGCCGTTCACCGCGGTGGAGCTTCTCCCAGCCGGGGATGTTGGAGTAGCGCTGGTCGAGCACCACCAGAGCGCGGACGGCGGCCGCGATGTCGCCGATCAGGGTGTGGGTCTGCCGGGCGTCCAGGCTGTCTCGGCGGAGTCCGGCGTCGAAGTCGTGCTCACCGAGGGCGGCGGCGCGGGCGACTTGGCGCCAGTGCTCGACCATCGGCAGGTCCTGGGGGGTGGTCAGCTCCTCCAGGGTGGGGAGCCGGGCGCTGGCTGCGTCGATGGCCTGGTCGAGTGCCAAGGCCAACGCGCCCAGGGCGCCGTGGTGGAGGCTGGGCAGCCGGAACGGGTTGGGCTGCCTGGGGTTCAGGTTGCTGGCCGTGTGTGGGGCGACGGCTCGGGTCGCCTGTCGGCACCACAGCAGTGCGGCGTGCCGGTAGCTGCCGATCTGGTCCCCGATCTGGCGGCGTTCGGCGTCGGTGGACGTGATCGGGACGCTGTGGGTGCCGTCGCCTCCGATGCGGAGTTGGACGCGGTGCTGGGTGAGCAGCGAGGCCAGCTCTGCTCGTAGGAGGGCGCCGTTCTCGCCGTACATCAGGGCTCATCCAGCGCGTGGGCGTCGGCGAGGGAGGCGAGGACCAACTCGATGTGGAGGGCATCGACGCCGTAGTCGGCGAGCTGCTGCACTGCGCACACGGCGAGACCCATCACGATGTCGCAGTCGCGGGTGATGCCGGCGGTGTCCAGGGCGGGCGTGTCGTCGCCGTGGACCCAGTCCAGCTCAATGAGGGCCCGTTCGTAGGCCGAGGACGCCTCGACGCTCCGGGCGTGATCGGCTAAAGCGGCGAGGTAGGAGCGGGCCTCGGCGAGGGTGGCCGCATGGGCGAGCAACATGATGAGTCCTTCCGTTCGGGGGTGGCATCCCGTTCACCGTCATCCCGGGGTCCGGGAAGCGCCGGCTGGGTTGCTCTGGCTGTGGAGACCCCTTGAGAATCAGGCTGTTGTGCAGCGCTACGAGGCGCTGCGGACCTGGTCCTCGATCCGTCGGCGGGCGGCGACGTCGTCGGCCACGAACTGGTGGAAGTCGGCGTTCCGGTCCGCGATCGGGACTTCCGGACCGGTCTCGATCGGCGTTTCCCCCGGCCAGGTGGTCTGCCTGGTCGGCCGGTCCCGGTCGAGGCGGCAGCCGGCGGTCGAGACCCATTCCCGGAGCCGGTTGCGGGCCTCGGCGAAGTCGCGGTGCCACCCGATCGGCCCGGATGGTGTGCCCTCGGTGTCGTAGGCGTTGAGCCAGTGGGTGTGGAGCGCGGAGAGTTCCCACACCAGTTCGTCGTGGCGATGCCAGTACGGCGGGACCACGGTCGGCGGGAGCCCGTAGGACAGCCGTAGCCAGGTGACCCAGCCGTTGAGGTCCAGCCACTCGACCAGGGCCTCGTCGGCGCTCAGCAGGTTCCAGTTGATCGGCCGCAGCGGCCGGTCGTCGTCCAAGTCGGCGGTCCCGAACTGCTCGGGATCGCCGTACTTTGACCTGCCGTCGTCGTCCGGGTCGAGGAGCGGCTGCTGCCCGGGGTCGACGTGAGTCGTCATCACTGGCCTTGCTCAGATGCTGGCAGCTCGTGCGGGCTCGTTGACCACCGTGAGCTCGTTGGTCGGCGGGTCGGGCTGCTGGGCCGGGGTGCGGTCGACGACGTAGCGGGTCCGGGCGCAGTCGTGCCCGATGCGGCGGGCGACGAACTGCTCACGGATCTCGCTGCGGCCGCCGGGGCGGTCCTGTTCGTACTCGTGGATGTAGCCCGAGGCGACGATCTGGTCGCCGGGCTTGAACCTTGGGTAGGCGCGCTCGGCCGACCGGTCGAACATCACCAGGTCGCAGTAGACCGGGTCGAGTTTGGTGAAGGACCCGTCGACCTCCTTGCGGTGCTGCTCGATGCCGACCCGGCTGTAGAACCGCGGGTGGCCCTTGCCGGTGAAGGTGAGTTCGGGCGCGGTAGCGATGAACCCCTGGAGGCTCATTTGGGTGGGAATCGACATTGGCTGACTCCTGGACTCGCGCGGCGCCTCGACTGGCGACCGCTCTCAGGAGTCAGGTGTGTGCTGGCTACTCCGTCGGCTTGTCCGCGTCGATGACGCGACGCCAGTCGTCGTGGAAGTCCTCCAACGGTTCGGGGGCAGTGCCCTCCCACCGGCGCGGGATGTCCTGCATTGAGTCCGGCATGAAGGGAGCGCTCTTGCGCCACTCGCTGAAGTACGTGTGCGCCATCGTCAACTGGTAACTCGGGCCCCGGTCACCGAAGGTGATGAGCAGATGGTCGAGCGTGGCACCGTCGTTGATGGTCGCGACGGCAACGGCGGTCACCGTCTCCGAGCTGAGGTCGGGGTAGAGCTTGGCCGTGTCCTCGGGCGGCTCACCGTTGGCCATGAAGTAGTTCTGACGCCAGAGATCGAACGGGCCGCCAATCGGGCATCCGTACTTCGCATGCTCAACCCAGTACTTGCTCACAGAACCTGTCTACGGGTCGCGTCCGACAGAAGCGCTTCTTCAGCGTCGTTGCAGGGCTTTCTCGATGGCAGTGCGCTCAGTGCGGAGTTGCTCGACCTCCTTGCGGGCCGTCCAGGGGCGCAGGTCGGTGACCAGGGGTGGGGAGCTGCGGAGCAGGACCAGGGCGAGGCCGAACGGGAGGGTGCGGATCGTCTCGGGTGGCATGACCGGGACGCGGCGGGTGGAGCGTTGGAGGGATCGGGAGCCGTAGTCGCCGATGGAGATGGTGTCGGTGCGTTCGTCGCGTTCGCCGATCAGCGCTGAGAGGTCTTGCAGGTCCCGGGCCGACGAGGCGCCGCCGAGGATGACCTTGACGATGCTCGCGTCCCAGATCGCGCCGGCGGCGTGGTCTCCCCACTTGTCGCGTGCCTGGGAGAGCGACTGGAGCACCGGCATGGTGGTGATACCGGTGCCGCCCCCTTCGGCCATAAGCACCGGCAGGGACGGCAAGGGGGAGAGGTTCCCGATCTCGTCGAGCGCCAGGAGCAGTGGTGGGTCGAGTCGGGCGCCCGGTGAAGCGGCGGCGAGGTGGCGGGCGGTCTCCACGAGGTCCTCGATGAACGCCGCGACGAGTGACCAGGAGGCGCCGGCTCCGGCTCCGGTGGCGAGCAGGTAGAGGGTGCCATTGCCGGTGAGGAACTCGACGGGGTCGAAGTGCTCGCCGGGGGGTGGCGAGACGGCGTCGAGGACACGGGGGTCGGCCAGGCACGAAAGGGCGAGGGAGACGCCCATCCAGATGGAGTCGCGGGTGCGGGGGTCGGCGTGGATCATCGACTCCAGCGAGTCTGCCCAGCCGGGGGCCGCGTTCGAGTTGCTGGCCAAGACCGCCACGGCGTCAGCGGCGGCGGAGGGTGAGAGCGTCCAGTTGAACAGCTCGCGCGGGGTCCTGTTGTCGAGCGCGGCGGCATGGAGGAGGGCTTGGAGAGCGGTGCGTGTCTTGCCCTCCCAGAACCCTCCGGACTCGACCCCGCCGGTGGAGAGGCCGGTGGCCGAGGCGAGGCCGGTGGCTCGGATCATCGCGGTGAGCGGGTCCTCGCAACCGCGTACGGGGGACCAGCGCAGCCCGGCGGGCAGTCCTTCGGCGAGGCGTTGGGGGTCGAAGACCGCGACGGGTCCTCGGCGTTGCCGTGAGGTGAGGGTGGCGGCGATGTTGTCGGGTCGGGTGGCGGTGGTGATCACGGCGCCGGGTGCGTCCAGGATCGCGTTGATGACGATGTGGAGGCCCTTGCCGGATCGCGGTGGGCCGAGCAGCAGGACCGAGTCCTCGACCGACGCCCACACGCTCTGGCTCCGGGAGCGGCCGAGCAGATAGCCGACATCCGAGGGTTCGGGCTGGTCGAGGGATGGCCTCAGGGTGCGCCCGCGTGCGAGCAGCGCCTTCTGCGAGGCCACAGTTCGTACGTCGCGGCCGGTAGCGACTCCAGCGAGCCGGCGCGGGTCGTGGGTTGTCCTGTGTCTGATCGTGCCGATGCGTCGCCACAGCACGAGCGCGGCCGCGATGACTCCGCCCATCATGAGGGCCAGGACGAGCCAGTAGACCCACGCGGCCATTCCGTCGGAGCCGAGCGCGGCGCCCGGGTCGCCTGGTCGGCTGAGTAGACGGAACCCTGCCTCCCATCCTTCGGTCGGCTGCCCGGTGCCTGAGAGCCAGGCTGCGACGGTTCCCGCCAGTCGCAGGATCGCGGCGATGACGCCGACGGCTGCGATCAGTCCGAGGCCGAGGTTGACCAGCTCGTCGTCGACGCCCTGGCCACGAGGGTTCACGCGGCACCGCCAATGACCATGACGGTCCCGGACTCCCTGCCCATGAGCACCAGGAGTCCCGGGTGGGCTTCGAGCAAGGCCGGTGGCAACCGGAGTCGAGTGGTGCCCTCAGTGCTCGCGGTTTGGTGCGCGACCACCACCGCGACGGCCACGTCCTCGTTCGGGAGGAACCCCTCCCCGGATAACTCCCCGACCGTGACACGCGGCTGCTTAACGGGCTCAACGACGTGCAGTCGGGGGCGGCCAGGGGTCACGATGTCGGTGAACGTCGAGTCGTCTGCCTCGTGCACTTCGACCCGCACGGGTGTGCCCAAGTCGGCGGCGATGTCGTCGAGCACCCGTCGGAGGTCCTCGCGCTGCAGGGCGCCGTCTGCGGAGTAGGGCTCGCGGTCGAGCGACACGGTCAGGTGGCCCGTCTTGTCGACGGTGACCTCGACTAGCGGCATCACCACGGGCACCCGCATCGCGGCGTGGTCGTCGCGTCGGTAGGAGCCTGCTGCGCTGGTCATGCTCATAGCCCCAGCACCCCCACTTGCCGCTGCGCTACCTGCTGCACGGGCTTGACGCCCTGCCGGGCTGCGAGTGCCTCACGGTCCAGGCCCGGCGGGTTGCCGTCACCGACCTGCGGGGTGTCGAGCAGGTCGAGGATCGTCACCGCGGCACCACGTACGCGCTCTGCGGTCGACTGCACCACCTCGACGGGTGACTTGCCCGGCACGCTGGAAGCCCACGAGGCGACGTAGGGGATCGTGTAGTCACCGGTGGCCAGCCCGTGCGCTGCGCCGAGCATGAGAGCCACCGATTCGGCCTCGACCTCGGCGATGCCGCGGTGCAGGGCGGCGTCGGCGTTGTCGGGGCCGTGGAGCATGACATGGCCCAGTTCGTGCGCGAGGGTCTTGACCTGGGCGGCCTCGTCCATGTCCATCCGCACCGACACCTCGCGGGTCAGGTAGTCGGTCAGACCGTTCGCGCCACCGATCAACTTCGCGTCGGAGACCAGCCGCAGCTGGAAACCATGGGCAGTGATCTGGTCGGCCAGCCCGTCCCACAGCCACTCGGGCGCCTGTCCTCGCAGCAGGGTGGGGCGGGGTGTCTCGGGGATCGGTTCGCCGTCGGTCTGGGAGATGTCCCACACGTGTGCCGGCTTGAGGCCGATCAATCTGGACCGGACGGCCTCGCCGAGGCCGGGCTTCTCGCCGCGACCGAGGCGGCGCCACGAGTCGGGGTCGGCCGGGTTCGAGGACGCGAACCGTGCGGTGACGGGGGCGAGGATCGCGTACCCGGCCTGGCCCTTCATGACATGCCGGTTCAAGCTGAGCCACTGCTTGAAGCCTGCGACGTAGGTCGGCATCGGCTCCGGCACCCGGCCCTGCTGAAAGGCTGCGTAATGCTGGACGTAGATCAGCATCGTGTTGTTGAACGAGCGCGAGCGGAACCTGGCCGCGAACTCCAACGCGCGCTTCCAGTCCTCACCAGTAACCAGCGCCTCGACCGATGCGGTGAGCTGCTGCTGGAGCGCATCGAGCTTCGCTTCACGCGCCGCGAGGTCGCGCGTCTGAAGTCTCATCGGGGACCGCCTCCTGATGCCGGGTCTCAGACGGCAGGTGTGCAAGAACAACCGCTACTGTCTGGGGCGGTCGATGCGCCAGTCGACGTCTCTGGGTCGTGGGTCGCGGCCGTGACGATTCGTTCTCGCGCAGGCTCCCAGCCTGCCGCCGAGAACCCACTGCCCGGACATCAGGCCAACTCAGCTGAGGGATCCCCCTTGGGGACGGAATGGAACAGAGCGTCGAGCGCAGGACGGGACCGCGCTTGACAGTCATACGCGGCGGAAAGACGTCGAACGGTTGGCAACGCCGATTCAGGCAGAGTTCGCGCCTCGCTCGAGTTCCCACAATCCAGCCACGCAGCAGGCAGCCTGGCGAGAGCACAACAACCGTGTGGCTGCGAGACATCCCGGCGACTGTTTCGCACGACCGGGAAGCGAACCTCTCCCTGGAGTCCGACTCGTCCCGGACCCGCCCGCGCGAGGTCTCAGATGGAGGCTGGGCCGACGGTTGGTGCCGATTGGAGAGACTCACTGAGCAGGGCTCGTCGCAGCACCTCGGCAGGGGAGACGCCGTAGCGCTCCGCGAGGCCCTGCAGCTTCTCCAGTTCCTCGGGAAGCAACCGAACACCGACTTGGTGTTGGCGCCGCCGAACGTCAGTGCCTCGGCGGCTTCGCTTGTTGCTCGACTCAGCCATGCCGAGAGCATGTCGTCAGCTGCTCGCGCGGGTAGCCGCGACACGCCGAGGGGACGCGGTTAGCCGCGCACCGCCCTGGCCGATGCGACTCTGGAACAGCCGCGCGGCTAACCGCGGCGCTGAGCAGATACGAATCCGACAGGAACGAGGCGTCATGGCACAGGCGAAGGGGGTCCTCCCTAGTAAGGAAGATGACCGGGAGGTCTTGTACAAGAACCCTCGAACCTGCGGCTATTTCATCCCGATTCGAATGCGGCCAGACGTCACCTTGGAGCAGCTCCAGACTTGGTTGTCGTCTCTGGACCAGGCGGTAGACGCACTAGTGGCCCGCGCCGAGCCGACCGGTGGGGAGGAGAAGGGCGAGAAGCTCGCGTCCGTTGCGGTGGGTCTCGCACCTACCTTCTTCGATCGACTCGCAAGCGTTGGCATTCCACTTGAACGCCCCGCGGGCTTCACGCCCGAGGCGGCCCCGCCTTCCCCCAGGTTCGGCCCGGCCGCCGAGCTGCCAGCGGACATGCTCTTCTACGTTGCGTCCGTGATGGAGTTCCGCGTCGAGCAGTTCCTCCGGTACCTGATGTCCTCACCAGTCATCGAAGTCCTGGGGCTGGAGCGCGGGTACCAGCGTGTAGATGAGTCCGAGCCCTTCGGCTATCGCGACGGGGTGCGCAACGTGAAGTCCTCGAAGCGCACCGGGGTGGTTTACGTGCACCGCGACGGCGAACAGCCTGACGAGCCGACGTGGGCCGACGGTGGTACGTACATGGTGACAATGAAGATCCAACAGAAGACGGCAGCATTTGCGAGCCTGGTCGACGACGCGGCCCGCGACGCAGTGATCGGACGCACGAAGGACGGGACGCGGCTGGACCTGCCGTCCGGATCCGACCCCCACCAGGAGTCCGGCGACGTCCCTGAGTCCCTTCCGCCTGGTTCCCACGTTCGAAAGGCCGGCCCGCGCGGGCACCACGACGACAACGAGATCTTTCGACGCGGCATGCCATACGTCGAGTTCGTTAACGGGATGGTGCAGGTGGGCCTGCACTTCTGCTCCTTCCAGTCGACGCCGAACCAGTTCGATGCCGTCTTCAACGACTGGATGCTCAACCAGCAGTTCCCCGCGCGCAGCGACGGGAGCGTCGCCGGACCGGACGCTCTGATGAGCGGCCAGTCGCCCCTCGGGCCCCTGGTCGAGGCGAAGCACGGCGGGATCTTCTTCGTGCCGCCCCATAACCCAGAGGGCATCGCGGCCACGCTGACACCGACCAAGCCGCACAAGCCCAAGACGGGCCGGCTGGCCATCAACAAGGTGGTCCGCGACCCGAACGATCCGAGCCGCCGCTTCGAGCGCGCTGGCTTCACGTTCGAGGTCCGCGACGTGTCGGGGGAGGTGATCGAAGGATCGCAGTTCGCCACCGGGTCCAACGGACGTGGGGTCTGCCCAGCTGAATTGCCGGTGGGGCACACCTACACGCTCGTTGAAACATCGTCACCTCAGGCAAACGTCTCTCTCGTGCAGCAGCAGTTCACGTTGGAGAAACCGAACCTCTTGCTGCGCGTGGAGAACGTCTTCCAAGCGCCTCCACCTCCGGGCGCCTACGGCGGAATCTAGAAGCGACCGCGAATCGCAAGTGAGCGCTTCGCGTGACTCAGGACAACATGCTCAATGTCGAGAGGAGGTAGACGGCATGGCGAAGAGCAAGCCGACTAAAGCAGCACTGTCCAAGGCGGGAAAGACCCTGGCATCCGGTGGTTCGTCGAAGGGCGCCAAGTCCAAGGCGGGCAGCACGCTGGGTAAGGGTTGATGGCCTGGACGCGTCTGAGCGGGCCGAGTTGAGCAGCGACCCTCGGCTCGGCCGCTTGGGATGTCCGGTAGGCGGCGGAATGGCCCATCCTGATGTCGCAGGCCAAGTACCGCGATCGAGATCCGCCTACCAGTCGTGATGACTCGACATTGCGGAGGACCTCCGACAGTTGAGTCAGTCCATAGTCTTGGGAACCGGCAACCACAAATGACCGTGGTGCGCACCTGCGGGCTCAGGCGAGTGCTGATGCCTGGATCTGCGTGGTGATGTCGGCGGGGACGTATCGCCAGCTCTGTGGGGGCTGGATGCCGATGGACCGGATGACGTCGAGGGGGATGGGTTGGACGGCGACGACGCAGTTCAGCTCGAGGGCGAAGGCCTGGTCGGTACCGTCGAAGTAGGCGTCGTAGTCGGTTTCGTCGATTGCTGCTGCAGTGCCGTACTTGTCCCAGATTTCGATGGGGGTGCCTACCCGTATGCCGGCGAGGTGGGCCCAGCCGACGACGGCGCGGGTGGGTGTGGAGGAGTACAGAATGACGAGGGATCCATCGGGGAGATGGGGCCGGGTGCGGCGTAGTTCGACGGTTTTGGAGCCCTCGAGGATCGCGTTCGCGTACCGCGGCTTCACCGAGATGAAGAGCGCTCGCTCTTCGGGTTCTTCGTCGAGTGCGTCGTCGGTCGCCACCGGCACGGCGTCTGCCGCGCTCTGCGTGCGGCGTCCGCGCACGGTAGAGGCGGTCGCTGCTCGAAGACTGGCCTCGAGTGCCTTCACCGCTCCTTGGGCCAGTCGGGGAACTCTCATCGGCGAATCCCCTCCTCATACAGCCGCTTGAACCACACTGTGTCGACCGGCACTGGCGACTGAAGCGTCAACCTAGCAGTGCCTCTCGACAGTTCCTGGGCCCGTGCCAGGGGGATCGGGCGGCCGAAAATTTCGGTGTCGGCGAACCGTAGGGCGTTCACTGTGCCGCGCTTGTCGGCGACCGCTCGGACTTGATGGAGGGTAAGGACGCCGATGTTGGCGAACTCTCGGTGGAGAACCTCCGGGGTACCAGTGACGCTTTCGACGAGCCTGGAGCAGGCGACGAGCTCTTGGTCGCGGGCGCTGGAGTACCACAGAATGCGACCGGGGGCCGCGGGTCGGCTCTGTCCACTCCGGTAGTAGACGTGTTCGCGGGACAGGCCGAGCTCGGCGGGTCGGGCGAGGAGTGTTGGTACGTGCCCGAGGAGGTCGTCGGCGAAAACACCGCGGATGGGCACGATGTAGGTGGGCAGGTCGGGGTCGAGGACCTTGGCCGGCCAAAGGAGCCGTTCGAACTCGGATGCCTCGGCTGTCGATCCGAGGTGGGTGGGTAGGACGAGACCGGACTCGGTCACTGCTTCGCCCGCCGCCCGGACCTCGGCCCAGGTGCCGATGGTGGTGAGGACGATAGCGGTAGGGCTGTTGGTCGCGGTGTCGGTTCTGAAGCCATCTCGGTCGAGTTCGGCGGCGATGGCGGCCGGAAGGTGTGTGTCGGTGAGTCGGACCGTGGTGAGGGCCAACTGTGCGGCCCTGCGGCGCAGCGTTCGCGAGATCTGGCGGGCGATCGTGGGGAGTAGTGGTCCACGCCGAATGCGAAGGAGGGATACCTCGAGGGTGGTTTCATTCGGTTGGGCTGCCCAGATCGCGAGGACTTCTCCGGCGGGGGTGAGCATCATCTGGCGGTCGTCCGTCCCGGCGGTCGTCTCCGCGAGTGATTTGATGAGGGTCCTGAAGTCGACCTTCCGTTCGCCGGAGTCGTTGCCGAGAAGGCCGGTGAGGTTCTCTGGGTTCCATGTCGCAGCGTCCCCGCGCGTCACTTGGAACTGGGTCTCCTCCAGTTGCACGGGGAGGTAGCTGGCGGCGTCGGCCCGGCGGTCGATGAACGCCGGAAGCTCGTCGGGATACAGGACTGCGAAGTCCCTCCCCTCGGCGGCGGTGGGTCCGAGGTAGGTGACGACGTTCTTGTCGCGGGTGACGAACAGGTCTGCACCGCCGACAATGGCCTCGGCCAGAAGGAGCACGTCTGTCTTCAAGCTGTCGTCCTTGGCGAGAACGTCGTCAGGTACGCCGGCCAGAAGTTTGTCGCGAAGCTTGCGGATCTCGGTGCGGTCGCCGTTGAGAACCTTCATGCCGCTGGCTGCGGCCGTGTGCAGGAGAGCGTCCCGTTCACGCTTGTCTGCGGTCCTGTTCAGCTCCTGGGTCAGTGTGAACGGCCTCGCGAGACGAATCTGTTCTGACGCGGCCAGGAGCGCGACGGTGCCCGAGAA
This sequence comes from Nocardioides sp. HDW12B, assembly GCF_011299595.1. Taxonomy (NCBI): domain Bacteria; kingdom Bacillati; phylum Actinomycetota; class Actinomycetes; order Propionibacteriales; family Nocardioidaceae; genus Nocardioides; species Nocardioides sp. HDW12B. The sequence goes on from NZ_CP049867.1 coordinate 438,086, forward strand.
CCGCTGCCGCCGTTTCGGCGAGGTGCCGTGCAGGTCGCAGAAAACGTTGTTGTCGACGCCAGCCTCGAGCTGGTCAGGGTCCTCATCGGGCAACGTCAGCAGGTTCGCTACCGACTCGTTCTGCTTGACCCACTCCGTCATCGGCTTCTGGGTCTTGCCTCGGCCCGTCCGCCGGCGCACAGGCTCGAATCCGAGGCTCGGCCACTTCTTCGCAGCCTCCCAGTCGTCGCGGCACTTCAACCGAAGACCGAGCCGATCAGGGCAACGGTCCATCACCGCGTCGATGAGTTGTCGAGCTGCCCCAGAACCTCTCGCGTCGTCGGTCAGGCACAGGTGGGCGATGCGGGCGTACCAGTCGGCGCGGACCGTGGGGGCGTACAGGCAGTAGCCGGCGAGGGTCTCGGTCCCGTCGGGGTGGGTTCGAACAGCCAGGACGATGTTGCCGTTCGTTGCCGCTTCCCTGAAGCCGGAGTAAGGCATCGGGCCGAGGCGGTTTCGGTTGGCGTCGCCGAGCTCGATGACCTTGTCCACCCACTCGGGCGCCATCGCCTCGATGCCGACGATGCGAATGGCGTAGTCGTCGCTGTCGGTGGGGCCCCGAGTCACTTCGTCAGTCTGACTCAACCGGCGGCTGTTGTTTGGGAACTACGACCTGAGGGCAGCTCTCCGGGACGGTGACCAAGTCACTGGGACGGTCGCAGGTCCGGCGGAAGTCCTTCCGGATACAGCAGCGACGATGCCTTGGCCATTCGTCGCCACCGGTCGTAAGGGCTCAGATCCGGGTCCACGAGGTTGATGGCGAACTCCAGCCCGAAGATGCTCATCGCAAACAACGCGCTCTCTCGGTCGCTGGGGATGAGGAGGTCCATCTCCCACACCCGTTGATAGTTCGGGAGGTTCTCCTCGAACAAGTGGTTCGAGTCGTAGATCCGCTCGACACGCACACCCCACTCCTTCGGCCCTGCGCCATAGCGGGCGAAACGGCGACACAGCTCCAACTCCGGCGCACCGAAAATTGACTCCAGGCCCTCGGGGAAGCCCAGGTTTCGGTGCACTAGGTGCTCCAGGCCGGCCTTTGCCACAAACCGGGCAACGTCCCGAGTCGTCGGGGGCTTCTCTGGGCTGGCGAACATCGCGCCGCGTGGCCAGGTCGCCGTGTCAGGCCCTAGCCGGGCGAGGTCGGAGGCGTCCACCTGCAGGGAGAACGGAATCGGCAAACGCGGATACCTCTCCAAGCGACCGGGCATCCCGTTGTCCAGAACGACATCCATCCCTGGGATGCGCCCACGCTTGTTCCCCACAGCCTCCAAGTGCCGCAATGCCAACATCGCCGGCGAGTTCAAGAATGGTCCCTCAACCTTCCGGGCGAAGTAGTTGTTGCACCTGTCGCAGACGAACCCCCGAGGCAGCACCATCGTCGTGTTCCCCAGCGACTCCGGCACGATGTGCTCCACGCTCACCGACGAGCTCGAGTCCTCGCGGCAGAACAAGCAACGCTTAGGACTCATCTACGTCTCCTTGGGTCTCTGCCGCAGGTCCCCGACTCTAGGAAGCGCCACCGACACCACAGGTCTCCGCATGCGTGCGCCCGCATCCCAGGCTCCGACGGTTACGGTCGTACCACGACAACCACCCCTGTCGACCTCGAAACCCTTGACCCGCGAACCAGGCGAGGCTCGACGCGCCTCCGAGCGACGCGACAATCGACCTGCAGTGCTTCGTCTTCCACCGCCCGTCATTCTGGCTTGACGCGACTCGAGCGACGTCGGCAGGCGCGCCCCGTCCCACAAGCTGAACCTCGACCGGACCCGAGTTGATCAGTCGGCACGCCACCCTCCGAGCGTCCCGGTCGACCCGAGACCGGGACGTCATCCGGGAGGCCTTCGAGGCGGACCCCGCTGCCGGCACGACGATGTTCGTGCCACCTCAGCACCCAGACGTACTCTCCATGTCGCACGTGCTCTAGCTCCGGGCGACAACGTCGAGCTGCGCCGGAACTTCTAGAGAGCTGACTTCATCCGGCCGGTGGTGTCGAAGAGCTGGAGTTCGGCTGGGTGGAGTTGATGCTGGACGACGAAGGACCTGTGCTTGATCCGCCACAACCCCTGACCCGTTCCGAGGGTCGGCAGCAGCGACTGCTCGGTACCGGTCAGCCCGAGCGCGGCGGCTGTGGTGCCGAGCTGGTCAGACTCCTGCCGGTAGACCACGCGGGTCTCGGCGTTGGCGAGAAGCGACGAGGCCAAGGCGCGCATCGCTGAGCCCTGGTCGCCGACGTTGTCGAGGTCGGAGAGCTTGTGGAAGATCAGCATGTTCGCGATGCCGTAGTGCCGAGCTAGCCGCCAGTGCGCGTCCATGCGCCGCAGGAGTGCGGGGTGGGACATCAGGCGCCACGCCTCGTCGTAGACGACCCACCGTTGCCCGCCGGCCGGGTCGAGCAGGGCTGACTCCATCCACGCCGATGCACATGTCATCAGCACCGAGATCAGGGTGGCGTTCTCGGTGACCCGGGAGAGGTCAAGCGAGATCATCGGCAGGCTCGGGTCGAAGCGGACCGTGCTGGGACCGTCGAAGAGCCCGGCTAGATCGCCTGCCACGAGCCGCCGCAGCGCATGCCCGACCAGGCGGCCGTCCTCGGTGAGCCGGCCGTCGGTGTCTGTTGTGGGGTCGGGTGTCAGGAGTCGGTCGACGACCATCGGGAGCACCGGCACGTCGGCGATCCGGACGCTTTCGGCGAGTGCGACGTCGATGGCGGTGTGCTCCAGTGGAGTGAGTCTGCGGTCTAGCACGGTCTCGGCCAATGCGCCGAGGAGGTCACGTCGCCGGGAGGTGACCTGTGCTGCCCACTGGATGTCGTCGGATGCGGCGGGGCGGATTCCCTCGTCGAGCGGGTTCACCCGGTTGGACATCCCGTGCCCGAGTGCGATGGCCTTGCCGCCGACGGCTTCGGCGACGGCGGTGTGCTCGCCCTTCGGGTCGCCGGGGACGTAGACGCGGCGTCCGAACGGGATCGAGCGGGTGTAGAGGCTCTTCGCTAACGCTGACTTCCCCGACCCGACGATCCCGGCGAGTACGAGGTTGGGTGCGGTGATCAGTCCGCGGGCGTAGAGCACCCACGGGTCGTAGACGAACGACGAACCCGAGTAGAGGTCCTGGCCGACGAACACCCCGTCGCTGCCGAGGCCGCCCTCGGCCAGGAACGGGTACGCACCGGCCAGCGTCGCCGACGTGTCCTGATGCCGCGGTAACCGCAGCCGGCCAGGAGTACGGAGAGCGGCAGGGCCGGGTTCGCCGGACTTGGGCAGCATCACGGTGGCGCGGCGTTCAGCCGCGAGTGCGTCATGCTTCGACTTCGCCGCGGCCTTCCTGGTGTCGCGGTCCTCGGCGAGCAGTGACTGGGCGGCGGCTCGCCGGGTCCGGCGGTCGCGGCGGCGCTCGCGTCGGGGAGAGACGAGGACCGCGCTGTGGAGCCGTCCCTCGTTCCAGCCGTTCATAGCGAGAGCCCCTGGCCGGCTGACCGGTGCGGTGCCTCGCTGAGATCCGGGAAGTCGCGGTGGGTGTAGGTGATGCGGGACTCGGCGTTGTGGGCGCTGGCGATGGACTCGGAGACCTGGCGGAGGATCTCGCCTGCACGGTGGAGTTCCCACGACACCTGATAGGTCGCAACGCGTCCGGCACGGGAGTCGCCGGCCACCCACACCCCCTTCTTGACCTCGCCGTCGTGAAACGCCGCGAGCTGGTGCAAGGACTGGCTCAACGACGCGATCGCGGACGTGAGCGACCCGAGCACCGAGTAGACCTGGCGCGGGTCATCGATGGAGCGTGTCGCGTGCGCGAGTGCTCGTAGCGCCGCTTGGACTTCGTCGGCGTCGGCCGCCGGGTTCTCGAACGTGGGCATCGCAGCCTCCTTCTCGATGTGGTTGAGAGCCAGGTGTGGGGCTCACACCGCCCGGCACAGGGGCAGCGCGGCGGCCGAGAACGACTGCGCCTGCTGGCCCCAGAGGCGGCGGGTCTCACACGAGGCTTGGATGGCTGCCTGCTCGATGTCAGCGACCGCACGCTCCAGCTCGTCGGAGTCTTGGGCGCTGACGGCGATGAGTCCGGTGGTGCGCAGGATGCCGTGGCCGGCGGTGAGGTCGGCTTCCTGTTGGAGGACGTCGTTGTACTCGGCGCCTTGTTGGGCGTCCTCGATCTGTCCGATGCGCTGACGTTGGGCCGCGTCGGAGATGTACTCGGTCTTCTTCTTGCGGATGTCGCGAGCGGCCTGGTCGGTCCGCATCGGCGTGAACAGCAGCGAGAAGGTGCGACGTACTCCGGACGACAGGAGCACCGGGGCGAGGAACCCTGGGTAGACCAGCGAGCGCGGCCATTCGCTGATCCAGAGCACGCAGTGGTGGGCCGAGTCAGAGCGGACGCTGGCCCAGGTCTCGCTGACCGCGACCGGCCCGGCGGTTGCCAGGTCGCGGCCAAGATCACCGTGGCGTTCGAGGGCACCTGCGACGACCGGGTCGTAGGCCGAACGCAGGATCACGGCGAGGTCTCCAGGCTTCAACCAGCCTGAGGGGGCCAGGTCGGCAGCCCGCAGCGCCGCGGTCATGGTCGACATCTCCTGCCGCAGCACCGCGGCCGCCCCTCGGTTGCCACCACCGGCTGCGCGGATCGCTCTCCCCGCGGCCTTCATGTCGAGCGCGATCGAGACGGTGCTGGCGTGGCGCTCACCCGCCGGGCCGGCACGGTCGATCAATTCGCCGTACGTCGTCGAGGTCCACGAGCCGTCCTGACGTCCGTGCTGGGACCACCACTGCGCGAGTCCCTTGCCGGAGTCAGGCAGGGTCCGCTCCAGCACCTGCATCGAAGCGATGCGACCCGACCGGCAGGCGGTGGCCAGGACTCGGCCCCAGCTGGTGACTCGGCGTTGCTGTTCGAGCGGGTCGAGCAGGATGAACGCCGGATGGGTGACCCCGACGATTGCGGTGAGCGTCGACCGGTGCGGGTCATGGACCATCACCGCACCGCTTTCGGGATCGAACCACTGACGCAACCGGGCTGCATCTCCGGGGAGCGCGAGCGTGCCGACGGGTCGTGGTTGGACGATCCGACGGCGGAACAGGAGCTGCCCACCGGTCGAGCGCCACAGCCAGCGGGTGACGACGGGAAGCCACTCCACGACCTTGCGGCCACCGACACCAACGAACGCGAGCCCGGCGCAGACCAACAGGATCGGGACGACGTACATCAGCGATGCGCCGCCGCCGACGTACAGCGCGAAGATGAGGGTGATCCCGCCGAAGCCGACGACGACGAGCTGCAATCCCGACAGGCCGAGCAGCACGCCGCGTCGAGTGAGTCGGGAGAACTTCACGGGCGCCAGCTCGAAGTCACGCATCGTGGTGTTGGTGCTCATCGGTCAGCCCTTCCTGGCTCGCGACTGGCTGGGGACGGCGTCGCCAACGTGCGGCGGCACCGGTGGCCCTGCGGACGGCGGCGCCTGGCTCGCGGCGTCGGTCTGCGCCGAGGCTGCTGCTCCCACCGAGCGCCCAGCTGCGGCACCGGCCTTGACGGTCTCCTTCGCCACGATCACGCCCCCGGCGACGGCGCCACCCGCTGCGGCTGCTCCGCCCGGCGCGCCACCACTGGTGGCCCCGCCCGACGCTCCGCCTGCTCCGCCGTTCGCGGAACCAGAGGGTGCAGGCGCCGGAGCGGGTGCGCTACCGCTCGACGGACCGGTGCCGTTCGATGCGCCGTCGAGGACCTTGCTCGGCTCAGCGGCAGGGCGACGACTCATCGGGATCGGCAGCGGTCGGTTGAGCGCGGACTTGGCCTCTTGCTCGGCCGACATCGCGTGGTACATGTCGAAGCCCATGAAGCTGATCGCCTTGTAGGTCAGGTAGGGCGCGAACCCGGCGATGAGCATCAGCACCACCCCGGCGATGGGGTCGCTGACGGACTGGAGATCCCCGTCGATCGGTGCGGAGACCTGGGCCGTGGCGAGCAGGAAGATCACCACCAGGACGACCTTGGAGAGGATCAGCGCGATCACGAACGACGCCCACTTGCCCACCCAGCCACGGGTGTGGTCCCAGCTCGACCCTGCGAGCGCGATCGGGGCGAAGACGATCGCGATGAGCAGGAGCGCCTTGCGCATGAGCAGGCTGATCCACACGATCACGGCCGCGCCGATGGCGAGGCCGGCGATGAACATGGTGATGATCGCTCCCGCTCCGGGTGCTGCGATATTCAAGGTGAGCAGGCCGCCGGCGAGGAGGGCGATGCGATCACCCATCTGGTCCATGTTGGTCCCGGCAGCGTTCACGATGCCGATGCAGAGCTGGTCGGTGATCTCCAGAGCGGCGGCCAGCAGGGTGAGCGCGACGAACGAGCCGAGGATCGACTTCGCCAATCCGAGTGCCGCTCGGGTCAGCGCGGCAGGTTCGCGGCGAACCATGCCGCCGATCACCTGGAGGATGAAGAAGCCGAGCATCACGAAGACCGCGACGCCGAACAGGATGTTGTAGACCCGCGTGTACTGGCTGCTGGTGACGTCGACCATCGTGGTCGAGTCGAAGACCTTCCACACCGCCTCGAACATCCAGCCCGCTGCGTGACCCATGCCCTGGGCGAGCCAGTCGAACGGCGCCGCAACCAGGGATCCGGCTGCTTCCCCGGCCACATCGCAGACACCGGAGATGACGGGTACGTCGCATACATCGGCCATCGTCGTTGTCCTCTGCCTCTCGGGTGCCTCAGACCGACTGGCCGACGTTCCAGAAGAAGTTGACGAGCGCGACCGAGGCGCCGGTGATGATCGCCGCACCGACGCCGACAAGGACGCCCAGCTTCCCGCGACCGGCGAGGTGGGGGTTGGACGAGTTCGCGCCCAGCGCCCACACGATCGCGGAGATGATGAGCGCAAGCACCGCGAGGATGAGCCCCACGGTCATGGACGCTCCGACGATGCTGCGGAGCTGGCCGATACCGGGCAGGCCGTTGCCGTTAGGGCTGATGCTGATGTCCTGCGGGATCAGGGACACGATCGTCGTGAGCAGACCGGGCTTGATCACGATTCCTCCTGAGTGAGCGGCGGGGTTGCCTCGTCACACAGGTGCGCGCCTCGTTCCAGTCAGTCGCCGAGACCCACGGCAGGCGCTTGCGCGGCAGAGCGGGGCGGGGCTGGGAAGTGACTCGCCTTGGGACGCAGCGGCTTGGAGCCCTCGACGATCCGCTCTGGATCGACCGCGGTGTGGGAGAGGTCGTAACCACCCCACGGCGAGCGGCTAGGGACGTGTCGCGTGCCGAAAGGTCGCCGTTCGGTGATGATCGGAGCCCCGGGGACCTGCATCGACCTGGGGTAGTGCTCCTCGATCCACTTCCTCGCTGCCTTCGACAGCCCGACCTTGTCCAACATTCGCAGTCGCGCCGGGACGATCGGCAGCTCGCGCCAACCCGGGAGCGCGTGGTCGTGCCACATCTCGACCACGCCGTTCTCGCGGTCGGCGATGGCGTTCCACTCGCACGGTTCGCAGATGGCCTGGTACATGAGGTCACCGACGCACATGCAGCCCTCGTGCTTCTCGGCGTGCTTCCACGGCTCGCAGCGGAGGTCGGCCGTGTAGAGCACGAACCCGTGCCCGCCGACTTGTCTGCTCTCGGGGACGGCGATCGAGCGGCTCCACAGCCGGCTGCCGCTCTGGACCGGGTCGTGGGCGTGGAGGAACTGCCAGTGCTCGAACGCGGCGTCGAGGTCGCCGGGTGAGTAGTAGTCGGTTGTGAAGTGCAGGGGCGCGCCGCTCCATTCCGGCGTGGACTGGACACGCGCCTCGTGGAGCATCCCCTCGATGTCGAGGGCGAGTTGCTCCCCGCTCATAGCTTCGCCCCCACGTCGAGCAGCCAGTTGGCCCAGGCGAGCGCGCCACCCGTGAGGACTGCGCCGCCGAGCGCGACGAACAGCCCCGACTTGCCTTTGCTCGCTGTCTGCCAACTCCCGTTCGAGGAGCCGATCGCCCAGGTCGCCGCGCAGACGATGACCATGAGCACAGACACGATGAGGCCGTACGTCAGCAGCGCCCCGATGATCGCTCGGAGCTTGCTGGCACCGCCAACGGCTCCGAAGTCGGGACCGACAAGTGGAAGCAGAAAGGGCAGAGTCTTCACGTTTGGCAGGTGTTCTCTGCGGACCCACTTGCATCAGATGTAAGCGGGCAAAAGGCTAGTTCGCGGTGATCGTGAAGTGGAGGTGGTCGTAATGACCGCCAGTCACGGCGTTGGGGTCGTGCATGCCTCCTCCGCCGTACGGCCGCCATCCCTCGGCGCTCCGTGCAACCGACCTGATCCGGCCTTGCCAGATCAGGTATTCGACGCCGAGGGTCTTGGCGTTCGTCTTCAGCCAGTTCGTCACCTTCCAGCCGAGATCGAGCGCGGGACCCGTCGCAGCCGTGCCGATCGAATTGCCGAACGTGCCGTCGCAGGCGCGACCGAGGGGATGCTCGGACGTCGTGCCTGGGCGCTCAGCCCAGCAGGACCAGTGTGAGGTGGGGAAGCTCTTCTGCACCTGAGCGAGCACGCTCGCGGTGCGCTCGGTGATCTGTCCGCCCGTCGTCGGGTCATCGACGAGGTGGTTGGGGCTGTCGCCGGTGTACGCGGCGGCAGGTCCGCCGCGGTCGGTGCATCCCGCTGCGTCGGCACTCGCGCCGGCCTCGACGTTGACTGCGCCGTTTGCGGTCAGCCACGGCTCCGGGTCCACGGGCGAGGCGTGGGCGCCACCTGGGCGGACCTCGAAGTGGAGGTGCGGCCCGCTCGAGTAGCCGTCGGTGCCGACGTCCGCGATGTACTGCCCCGCACTGACCTGGTCGCCGGCCTTGACGAGGATGCCGTCGGCGTACATGTGCGCGTAGCCCGTGGCGACACGCTTCCCGCCGACCGTGTGCTCGATCAGGATGAGGTGCCCGAAGCCCGAGGCGGGGCCGGCGAACGCCACGCGGCCGTCGGCAGCGGTGAGGATGTGCGTGCCGCTCGGAGCCGCAAGGTCGACGCCGGTGTGCAGCTTGTACTCACCGGTGATCGGGTGTACCCGCATCCCGAAGCCGCTCGTTCGCACCCACGACCCCGCGGGGAGGGGGAAGGCGACGTGGGATGTCTCCGGAACCGATGGGGCGGCTGTGGTCGAGGTCGCCGTCGAGGCGGCCGGGAGGCACTGGGCCTGCGCCGCCGGGCTGAGGAGCGCGCCGAGGCCGAGCAGGGCACTGGCGGGCGCCAGGAGGACTGCGACCACTCCGGCGACAGCGACCTTGGCCATCGTTCAGTCCAGGGGCTTGTCGAGCATCGACAGACGCAGCAGATGGCACTCGGGGAACGACGGCCCACACACGATGAAGACGGTGAAGGCCACGTCGTGCTCGGATGCCACGGGCTCGCCCTCCCAGACGCCGGTGCGGTGCCGGATGCCGCGGATGGTGAGGCCGGTCGTTCCAGGCAACAACTGGTCGCCTGCCTGCGCTTCGGCTTCGGCCCAATGGCTCGGCGTAGAGACCGAGTCGATGGCGATCCACTGACGTGTCTCGTACTTGGCGAGCTCGGTCCAGGCGTCCGGCGTAGGCAGGTAGTTGTCGAGGTCAGAGACGAGACCGGGAGTGGCCTCACCAGTGGGGTCTGCCACGGCTATGAGTTGCTCGACGTGGTCGGCGCGGCTGGTGAGCATGGCGGTGTCCCACTCAAAGAGCGCCCCCGTGACCTGCCGCGCGAACGCGTCTGGGTCACCGGTCGGCCGGAGAGCAGTGAGCTCGGCGACAACCGGCGCGGTCTCGACCGGGGAACCCGGACCAGCGGCCGGCTTGTCGGCGGTCGAACTAGAGCTCGACGGGTGTAAGCGGTGGACGAGGACGGCGTAGCTGAGGAACGCGATCACCAGCAGCGCACCCGCGCCTGCGAGCACGACGAGTCGGCGGCGGCGGAGGTCATCGGGGTTCGTCGTGGAGAGCATCGGCGTGGCCTTTGAGTCGTGGGGTCACGACTGAGGTGCGCGGCTATTCCGCGCGAGGGTGACGGTCTCGGCGAACGTGTTGGTCTCGTCGAGGACACGCAAGAACAGCGCCCAGTCATCGGGCTTCATCTCACGGGCGATCTGCTCGGCGTCGTACTTGCGTGACCATCCGTCGAGTTCGGCCCACTTCAGCGCGAACGACCGGGTCGAACGTTTGATGTTCGCTGCGGCGGCTTCGCGCTTGGCGCGGTTCTCCTTGATTCGGCGAGCGCGATCGGCCTTGGCGTTGGCCAGGACTTCATCGGCAATCCTGTCCATCTCTGATTTGTCGTCGGGCTTCATCAGCTCGGCGACGCGCTGAGCGGCTTTCACCCGCTGGTAGCTCGGGTCGACGGCGCCGCCGTTGCGGATGGACTCGAGTTCGTCCTCGGCGACCTTGCGCAGGTCGTCGGACAGCGCCCGGTTGGCTGCGACTCGCTCCATCTCCAGGATCTGCTCCAGACGGTTGTGTGAAGCCTTCTGGGTGACGAGCAGCGCGGCCTGCCGTGATGCCCGACCCGGTGCGGTCTCCGGCTGTCCCGAATCGGGACAGCCGTCGTGACCTGCGGTTTCGCCGTTCCCGGCCTTATACTGGGTGGCCCTCATTCGTCGCGCTGCGTCCTCTTGGAGGAGGGTCTTCATCTCATCGAAGAGGTGGGCTGCTTCGACGGCAGACAGGGGCTTGTGGGTGACGTTCTCGTCGCGCTCGGCGAGGAGTCGGGTCAACTCGTCGCTGATCCCGGACCTCACCCACACCCGAAGGATCTCCCACCCCAGCTTCTTGGCGGCCTCCAGCCGACGGAAGCCGCAGATGAGGTAGCCATCCGGTGTGATGGTGACGGGCTGGAGCAGTCCAACCCGCTTGAGCGACTCCATCAGCGGCGTCAGGTCACCGGGGTCGCAGCGATGACGTTCGCCAACGACGATCGAGTCGACCCTGCGCTCCAGCTCGATGTGTCCGCGATCAGACATGGCTCTCACCCCTCGTCGTGATCGCGGGCGCGACTGACTCGATCGCGTCGGCCAGCTCCGTGTCCTGGAACAGGTCGTTGAGATGCTCCCCGCTCACCAGCCGCTGGAGAATCCCGTGCCCCTTGGTGGTCCCGGCGAAGTCGTGGTGCTGGTTTCCGAGCACAGCGGCCAGCACCGTCAGCCACGCCTCGTAGTCGATGTCGAGGGCCCCGGGACCCGTCCCATCGCGCCGCAGCGACATATAGGCGGCAGGACGTTCCTTGCACCGGATCAGTCGGGCGGCGATGATCTCCAGCCCGAGGCGGGCGGTGCGCTCCAGCCATCCCAGCTCGACGAAGAACCTCACCGCGATGTCGAGGGCGAAGTAGGCGTTGGTGGGATCGCCGTCGGGGTTCGCGTGCTTCGGTTCGTCGATCTCGTCCACGTTGTCGACGAAGTGGAAGGCCGGGTGGTAGTCCGCTATCTCCGACTCGCGGTCGCTGAACCTCTCGGCATCGTGGTACTCGGTTCCAGCGCTTCGGCGGGCCTGGCCCGTCGAACAGAGCAGGCCCTCTGCCCGCGACTCGTAGATCAGGCTGAGTTCGACCGCGTGGGTGGTGACGGCCCACGGGTCCTCGGCGAGGCGGGTCGAGCGCATCCGCATCACCTCGAACGCGGCGGCGGCCGCGTCGCTGGGCTCCAGGCCGTACTTGCGCGCGAGACCGCCGTACTTCTCCATCGCGTAGGTCATCAACTCAGTAGCGCGCGGGTCGTCATGCCAGCCGTGGGGGACGGCGTAGGTAAGTTCGAAGAGGAGCATCCGCAAGCCCTCGCTCGTCTTGAACCCTGGCGCGCTCACAGCCCGAGTCCTTCCCGGGTCGTGACTGGGGGGATCGGCGGCTCCGGCTGTGCGATCGAGCGTCGGGTCACGCGGCGGGCGGCTTTCGACGCAGCAGCACCGGGTGTCCGTCGAGCGCGGCGGGCCAGCTCCGTCTGGAGGTCGATCCCACGCCCCACGAACTTCGAGCCCACAAGCGTCGGCATCTCGCTCGGGCGGACCCAAGCCACGCTGGGCCGTGAGCGGCCGGACTCCTGCTTGACCTCGGCCACCGCCGGGACCGAGGGGTCGCGGTGCACCGCGAGTGCGTCAACCGACTTCTCGTCCTGGGGCGTTGGCTCGGGCTCCGGGATGGCGCGGTCGAGGCGGCGCTCGTATGGCTCGGGCGTGTTCACAGTCCCACCGCCTCAACCGCGTTCGTAGGGCGCGGCGGTGAGGCCGACCCCAGTCTCGAAGCGATCCGGTACGCGGACCGGATAGTCGCCATCGCCTCACGCTCGGGCAGCCCCGCGGCGTACGCCGCCTCACCGAGCAGCGAGGTGGTGGTGCTCAGGTCGTGTCCTTCCTCTGCCATCCGGCACGCCGCCCAGAACAGGCCGCCGTTGCGCCCACCCTCCGGCCGCGATGCCACCCAGCCGGCGAGCTTGTCGGGCCGGGAGCCGATGGCTGGCAGATCCGTGGGCGGACGCATCGGGCGGGGCGGGTCGAGGAGGGCGCGCAGACCGCTCGCGTCGACCGGCCCGGGCTGGTGGTGTTCGGCGACCGCGATCTGTCGGTAGCTCCTCGTGGCGCCGTCATCGCAGGTGACGCGGGACGGCGGAGCAACGATGTAGCCGCCGTCACCGCGGAAGTCGATGTGCTTGCCCGGGATCTGCCAGGAGCGCTGTTCCCGCTCGTCGGTTCGCAGGAAGTACGCGTGCATGCCACCGGAAGGGGTGCGGACCAGCCACGCCCAGCCCTCGGCGAAGCCGGCCCGGTGTGCCTGCTCGAAGGCGGCGTACCCGGAGCCGGAGTCGTGGACGTCTACGTCGACCACGTCGACTCCGCCGGCCGTCCCCGTGGGGATGCCGACGTTGGCCTCGGGCCACCGCCGCCACCAGGAGTGGACGACGTCGCTATCGGCGGTGGCGTCTTGGAAACCGCGGGCCGTCAGCGGACGCTTGCCGCCGGGGACGCAGGGGAACACCGGGATGCTCTGGAAGGCCAGGTGCTCGGCCGCCGTCGCGCTATCCGGTGCGTTGGCTAGGTCGTGGAGGAGCTGCGGACTCCACCGGCCCGTCGTAACTCGCTGCTGGTGCAATTGGTTCATGGGCTCGACTGTCCTCAGCCTGCGCAGGACAAATCGCCCCTCCTGGATGCGCCCCTCCTCGGGAGGGCGATGGAGGGGCGGGGGGCGTCAAAGCGTGTTTCCGCTGCTCAGAGGGGTGTCTTGCCTTCGCCCCTCCACGAGTTGAAGAAACATCGGTGAAAGGGGTCGCGTGCTGCTCGACTCAGGCTGTGGGGCGTCGTCTTGCGTTGCCCCAGCGTTGCCGTCCGACCACGTCGCCGGTCCTTTCGGGCAGGTCGATGGGTGGCAGATGGTCGTCAGTCCGGTTAAAGACATCGTCGGCCAGCATCCGTTCGGCGGCTTCCTCGTGCCCTTCGGCAGCAGCGACCTTCACCAGGTCGAGGCGGCAGATGTCGTCGTACGGCGCGGCCTTGCAGGCGGTCTCGGCCACGTCACGGGCCTTCGACAGGTCGCCGTTGGCGAGTGCGTCGATGACGAGGATGTGCGCGGTGTCGACGATCGCGCAGCCGATGGTCTCGTGGAGTCGCTCCCCGTCGAGCAGCCAACTCCAGCCCTTCTCTCGCAGCAGGCTGAACGGGATTCCTTCAACGAGCGACATGGCCGTTCTTAGATCCTCGATGCCGTCCGCACCGCGTGCCTCGCCCCGGGCTCGCAGACGGCGAAACAGGTCGACGTCGACAAGGACGTCCTGGAGTTGGTAGGTCTTCAAGCCCGTCTCTCGATAGGTCCGGGACTCGCTCGCAGCCGGCAGGTGCGGACTACCCGTTCGGGCGTCGGTGCCGAGCCAGTCGCGAAGGACGCTGAGCTGTGTGCGGGCGCGGGATGGGGAGACGGCGAACGCGTCAGCGACGGCGCTGCCTGTCGCGCCCTCGGGGTGGAGGGCGAGGAACGCGAACAGTTCGACGAAGTACGGCTTGCGCTTGGTGATCACCGGTGCGACCTCGCCGTAGGCCCGGGCGTTCACCGGCCCGAGCAAGGTCAATCGAGGCCGTTCGCTCTCGGAGTCGAACCAGTCCGCGACATCCTCGTCGAGGGTCGGATCGGCCTCCTCAACGGTCCGACGAAACTGTTCGGGCACGACCGGGGCGAGTGTCTCGACATCTTCAGGCGTCGTCGCGGCGATCTCGGGATACTCATCGGCGGCTGCGGGCAGTAGGGAGTCCTCTCCGGCGGGTCCTTCCTCGCGCACGTCCGTCAGCTCCTCGCGCAGTGCTCCTGCATGATCGGCCAGCGACCGCCAGCCGTCCGCTGCCTGGTCGAAGGTGGGGATCGGCACTGGCTCGCTCTCGCGAGTGAGGTCGACGATCGCTGCGCAAGTGGCAGCTTCCTCGCGGGTCAGCCCGGCAGCGCGGAGGTCGAGTCCGAGGGGGGGCGCCTGGAGCTGTCCCGTGCAGTCGACTTCGATGCTGGTTGCTTCGGGGAGGGGCGCGCCGAGTGAGACGAGGGCGACGCCGAGTCGCGGGGAGGGCGCTGACAAGAGAGAGGCGAGTTCAGCCGTGCCCGCGTCGGTGCTGATGCCCGTGGTGATGATGGCGCGGTAGGGCTCGGGGTCGCCCGAGCCAGCGTCGCGGGCCGCGGTGAGGCTGCGGGTGATCGAGGCAATGGTCTGCTCGCCGTGTGCGTGGTGTCGCAACCGCATCGGATCGAGTGTGGCCAGCTCCTCCCCGAGACCGATCAGGTCGACCTGGACCAGCACGGACCAGGGGTTGAGTGCCAGTTCGGCGGCGATGTGCCTGGCCAGAGCCTCTGTTGCAGCCGGGTCGCCGGCCAGTGACACGACGCCGAGGTGCTCCAGGTTCACCAGGTGCAGGCCCCCGGTGGCGTCCTGGCCGACCGTCACGAGTTGCGGGTACGGCGGGATCACCTCTCGATCCGGCAGGGTTTCCCCGAGATGAGTGGTCCATTCTCGGCCGCCGCCCTTCCACGGGTCGGGCAGGTCGTCGTCGTGGGCGAGGTGCAGGGTCGCCGATCCGCGCGCCAACGTCACGGTGGCGAGTGAGGGCAGCGCCCTCCCTTCGTCTGCGCAGGTGGCGGCGAGGTGTCGCAGTGCCCGGTCGAGGCGACCGATCGTGGCCGTGAGGGGGGCGCCCGCGAGGAGTGCCGTCTTCTCGACGTGGCGCAGCTCTAGTGGTGGAGGGGCGATCGTCTGTCCTGGTCGGCGGTAGCGGAGTTGGGTGTTGCGGTGGGCGCGAACGGCCAGCAGGACGAGCCCGGCCAGGACGGCGCCCGCTCCGGTCAGGCCAGGCAGCAGCCAGCCGGGCGCGGACGAGTCGACCTCGTCGTCGGGGACGTCGGCGGTGCTGACCTCCGGCTCAGGCTCGGCGGTCGCCGCGGGTGTCGGCGCTGGGGTCGGCGTCTCGGCCGGTGGTTTGTGCGGGCGTGGTCGCTCGGACTCGGCCGGAGGCGTCTCGGGCGCCTCGGCTTTGTGGTTGGCGTGTGGGGGAATGCTGATCTCCCAGCCGGGGCGGATCAGGTCCGGGTCGGTCAGCGTGGCGCCGTCCGGCTGGACCGTGTCACGAGACGACTCGAAGAGCGCCGGATAGCGCATCGGGTCACCCAGCTTCGCCTCGGCGATGTCCGAGAGGGTGTCACCGGGGCGTACGACGTACTCCTCATCGGGGCGGTCCGGATCAACGCCGGTGGTCACGTCCGGCACCTTGAGCACCGAGCCGGGGACGATGAAGTCGGGGCGCCCGTTGAGTTCCTTCTGGTTGAGCTCGACGATCTCGGGAAAGCGGGCACCGTCGCCAAGGAGCTGGTCGGCGATTCTCCACAGGCTGTCGCCGCGCTTGACGGTGTAGTCCATGGTCGACGTCTCCGTCGTCGAATCAGCAGCGACGCTTGGGAGGGGCGCAGGCTCCGGTAGCGCGGGTGCGGCTTCGACCACCGCGAGTCGTGCTTCGGGTAGTGCGGGCGTGGTCGCTGCAGCGAAGGCTGGAGGCGTCGGGAAGGCCGCGACTGCTGTCGGAGCAGCGACAAAGAGGAGTGCAGCCACAGCGACGAGCTGGCCGACGGCTCGCTGAGGGGCGCCGAGGCCGGGGAGGGAGGGCGCTGGTAGACCGCGGAGCCTTGCCGCGACCTCGATGAGCACGGAGACGGCGACGAAGAACCAGGCGAGCCACGCGACGCCGGCGATGACGACCATGGCGAGGGTGCCGTCGTCGCGGCTCGACAGCAGTGCTGGGAAGTCGCCTGGGTCGGCCTTCCACGGCGCAGCGCCGATGGCTAGCAGGAGGAAGGGGACGCCGGCGACGAGGAGCAGGATCACGAGTGTCGCCGCGAGACCTTGGAGGCGTTGTCGAAGCGTGGGCTGGGTCATTGCTCGCTACCTCCGAGGCTGCGGACCAGGCGTGCTGAGGCTTTGCCCGTGACGGCCAGGTCGCCGAGCCCGATGAAGCTCAAGAACTTGGGCGTGTAGGTGTCCGTGACGTTCACCGTGATCGTGTCTCCGTCGCTGATGGTCACGTTGCCGGTGACACCGGAGGCGGCGAGGTAGTCCTCCGCTGCGTGGCGAGCGGCCACCGCGTCGACGGCGACGTAGTCACCCTCGATTGCTGGAGCGGCCTGCACCTGCTCGCCGCCGGTTCTTGCGGCTTGGGCCGCGATGTTGTGAGCGCGTTGCTTGGCGTGGACCTGTCCGCCGAGGTCGACTGCGAGGCCGACGAGCATCATCATCACGAAGCTCGACGTGACGAGCCAAACGCTGATGGAGCCGCGTTCGTCGCGAGATCGGACCATCATCCGCGCTCCCTCCAAGTGTCGAGTGGGCTGCTGATGGTCGCCTCGATGAGGCGGCTGCCTGGGATGCCCGGCACGGACAGGTCGGCGAGATCAAGACGACACTCGACGGTTGCGGCGACCGAGCCCGGCTCGCCGACTGGCTTGCCGAAGGCTGAGAGGTCGAGGAGGACGTTCACGCTCAGGCAGTGGATGTCTTGGTTGGACAGGCTCGCCTGCGCGGCCGCCTTAGCGTCGGTTCTTGCCTCCGAGATGGTCCGTGCGATCGAGGCGGACCGGGCGGCGTCGGCGGCCGCGGACTCGACCGCCGAATGGGTCATGGCGGTCCGTCCCCCGAAGATGATGAGACCGACGAAGAGCACGAAGGCAGGCAGTCCGACAGCGGCTTCAATCGCGGCCGAGCCTCGCTCGTCTCGCACGAGCATCCGAGAACTCACGGGGCCGTCACCCTCTCCACCGGCAGTGAAGCCGACTGCACGATCTCCGGGTGCCAGCCCGGGATAACGCTGAGACTGCGTCCGGTCACAGTGACGGTGACCCTGGTCGCGGTGCGGTTGGCGGTCGCGCTCGTGCCGGTGAGTACGTCGTCTCCGCCGGCATCGGCGATGAACGAGGAGGCGGCACTGACGCCGTCAGCTGCCTGGCCGTTCTCCCCACCGGCCGCCCTGGCGCCTTCCTGAGCAGCAGCGATGGCCACGGTGCGAGCGTGGTAGAACAGCGCGGCTTGCATCCCGAGGAACATCACCGCGAACAGGGCAGGCAGCAAGATGACCAGCTCGATGGAGACCGAGCCGCGTTCGTCCCGCCGGCTACTTGATGTTGCCGGCCTGCGAGGTGACATAGGCCTTGAGGACTGCAACGACGATGCCGACGATGGCGATGACCGCCACTGCCCAGAGAACATGCTCCGTGGTCACGGAGCCGCGCTCATCTCGCTCAGACGGCGCACGCCAGCGCGTATCGACTCCGAGGTAGAGCGGCAGCAGGAGTTCGAGCAGTCGATTCATCTTGGCTTTCCCTTCCTTTGATGGGTCCCTTCGTGGGCTGGTTGTCAGGTGTTGCTGAACATCCGCAGGAGAGACGGGGCAACGAGCAGCGCCATGAAGATGACGCCCAGCAGGGAGCCGGGGATGGTCATGCGTTCGCCGACCGCGTTGGCTTCGGCGATCTCGTCGTTGAGCATCGCGGTGCGCATTGCGGTCGAGCGGGCTCGTAGGTTCGTGTAGACCGACGCACCTTCCTCGCCGGAGAGCCGCATGATGTCGGCGAAGTCGTCGAGCTCAGGCAGCCCCAGCTCGTCGGCCAGGGCGTGCAGGGCATCCCAGGGTGGCTGTCCGGACCAGCGGGATCGGGTCAGCTCCTCCGACAGGCGGGTGAAGACCCAAGAGTCGCCGACCTCGGCCGCGGACTCCATCGCCTGCCGCACCCCCGAGCCGTTGTTGCGCTCCAGGGCCACGAGGTCGATGTACGACCCGAGTGCCCGGGCGAACTCGAGCCTGGCCTTCCGGGCGTCGTCAACGGCGTTGTAGTTGGGCAGGAAGAACATCACCACCGCCAGCGCGAGCGAGGCGAATGCCGGAATCCCGACGGGGAACCCAAGGCCGATCTGCTCGAAGAAGAAGGCGAGCAGTGCCGGGATCACCAAGCCCATGACAGCCATCACGATCTTGTCGCCGTAGAACCGCGCCAGCGGGATACGCAGCAGGGCCAGCTCACGGGTCGGGGTCCTGATCCAGACTGCGGGCGGGAGGGCCTTGATCGCCCACACGCCGATCCGCTCCTTCCCCTTCGCAGTGGTCACCGGGCCGAGCGCGTTCGCTCGCCCTCGGGTGGGTGTGAGCCGACTGAGCGCCTCGGCGAGATCCGGCTCGGCCGGCATCAGACGGGCGATGAGAAGCACGACACCGAGCCCGAGGAAGGCTCCGCCGAGGAGAGCGAACTGGAGTCCGGTGGTCATCCGACACCGCCCTGCCTCGATGAGGCGGTGACGGGTGACAGGAACCGGGGCATCGCCTGTCCAATGGCCATCCGCTTCATCCAGACGAGCGTGGCGACGTACGCCGCCAGCAGCGCCACAAGGACGACTTGGCCGAGCGGGCTCTGGTACGGCTCCACGTACGAGCCCGACAGGGCAAGGATTACCAGCACGCCGACGCTGATCAGGGTGACCCAACGGGCTGTTGCTCGTGGCTTTGCCCGGTCTGCTTCGACCTGGCGTCGAGCGCGTACGTCGGCCGCCACCGACTCGGCGAGGCCTTCGAGGACGCTCGCCAGCCCTGCGCCCCTCCTGCGCGCTCCGAGGATGAGGTTGGCCGCCACGAGGTCACCGGTGGCGTCGTCCAGCTCGTCGGCGAAGGCCCGCAATGCATCCTCGGTGACCCACCGGGCGCGGAGCCGAGCGACAAGCCTGGTGACCTCGGGCGCGATGGCAGCAGGAGTCGAGCGGAGAGTGGCAACGAGTGCCTGCTCCAGACCGACGCCGACGGTCAGGACGCCCGCGAGGGAACGAGTCCATTCCTCCATCGCTTCCAAACGCTTGATCCGCGCGGTCGCCGAGGACGAGGACAACAGCGCCGGCAGCCCGACAAACGCCACCGGCACGGCGATCAGGGCGAGCATCCAGCCGGTCACGAGGAACGCGACGACTCCGGCAGCGGCGCCAGAGAGCAGGAGGATGCGGGTCTGCAGCGACAGCTCAATGGTCCGTCGGGCTCGGGAGGGGCGATCGATGACCGGGGCGGGGCGCAGCCCTACGAAGAGGGCGATCAGGCCACCGACGAGCAGTGCTCCGGCGAGGGCGGGGACGAGGACGATCACGAACGCCCCTCCTGCTGGGCCAGAAAGCCGGCGAGGTCGAAGCCGTACGTCGCGAGCGAGCGGTACTCGTCAGGCAACACCGAGGGGACGGCGGTGCCGTCGACATCGGGGGCGAAGACATGCGTGGTGGCGTACCCGGTCTCGCGTTCGCCGGGGGCGAGGGCGATGATCTCAGCCACTCGGCGTCGACGCGTCGAGCGACCGCTCTCGGTCACCGTCCGGAGATCGAGGTGGACGATCACGTCGATGGTCGAGGCCAGCTTGCTGGTCGCGAGCGCTTGCGTGACGTGCGGTCCGGCTTCCATCGCGCAGGTGACAAGCTTGCGGATCGCCGCGACCGCGTCGGAGGCGTGTGTGGTGGAGATGGACCCGGTGCCGGACTCCATCGCCTTGATCATCGCCCAGATCTCTTTGCCTCGGACCTCGCCGACGATCTGGCGTGAGAGGTTGAACCGGAATGAGTCCACCAATGCTTCGTCAAGGGTGAATTCACCGGCCGATCGCCCGTCAGGGCCGCGTTCGCCGGAGCCGGGCCGGGCCTCCCAAGGGTGGACGATCCGATGGCGGTCGCGCAGCTCATGCAGGTGCAGCTCGTATTCAGTCTCGAACGTGCCAATCGCCTCCAGCGGGTCGATCTCGGCACACAGAGCCCGGACCAGCGTCGTCTTGCCCGCCCCCTGCGATCCGGAGACGACGATGCTCCTGCGTGCTCTCACCGCCGCCCTCAGGAACGACGCAGCGACGGGAGTGAGCATCTGCCGGGCGACGAGGTCTTTGAGGGTGACCTCCATGAGCCGGTGACGCCGAATGACCACGGATGGGCGAGGTGTCACCCAGGCGGCAGCGGCGAGACGGGAGCCGCCATCGAGGCGCAGATGCAGGCGGGGTTGCGCTTCGGAGAAGCCGCGGGCATTGACCTCACTACGCGAGGCCAGAAAGACCAGGAAGTCGATCAGTTCCTCGTCCGAATCCGCCACGGGTGGGCCATCGACGAGCGACCCGTCGATGAGGTCGAGCAGCACGTTGTCGTAGCCGGTGATGATGATGTTCTCCACGCGATCGTCGTCGACGAGCGGCTGGAGCCGGCCGAGCCGGAATAGTGAGTCGAAGACCGCCCGCGCCAGGGCGTCCTGCTCGCTGACCGGCAGCGTCGTCGACCCGGCGTTCACGCGGTCGGAAACGGTCGACTCGATCAGGTCGAGCACGATCGTCCGCCCCAGTTCCTCCTGTGCGATCTTGTCGAGACGACTGCGGTCGGCGGCAACCGCCTGGCTGAGCTGCTCGGAGGCTTGAGCGCGCAGGGCAGAGACCAACGACCAGTCGACGTTCCGCCCGATGGGCGCGCTGCTCACAGTGGGCAGGTGTGCCACCGCTCCCGTCGGACGGCCGGCGCCCACCCGCTCGGTCAAGGGTGGGAGCTGCTGGGCGAACAGCGGCAGCCCGTGCAGGGATGTCTGAGCATCCTCCGAGTGTTCCGTCGTCATGACCGTGCTCCTTCGAGCAGTTGGGTGCGACGGTGGGTGATCGTAGAGTGGACCGTGGCGATCGCTGCATGAAGCGCTCGGGCCAGCGGCCCGGTCTCGAAGCGTTTGGGTGGTGGGGCACCGCGGGAGAACACCGCTGCTGCGTCGGGATCATCGGGAAGTGACGCCAGCACCGGCAGGTTGACCACCGACGCGACCTCTCGGGCGCCGTACGGTTGGCCCTCGGCGACGAGGAACACTCCGGATTGGTGCCAGTCGAGAGATGGGCGCCGGAGCGCGTCGGCCCAGGACCGTAGAGCCGACAGTGCGGGCAGTGTGGTCCGGCTGACGAGCAGTGCCAGATCGGCGGCATCCAGCAGCGGCTCGGGAGATCCGTTGAGACCGAGTCGGCCGGCGTCGACGACGACGTCCTGTCCCGTGGCTTCCAAGTCGCCGAGTGTCTCGGCCAACGGGGCCCATAGGTCTCGTAGCGCACTGGCCTGTGTATGCGAGCGAGTCCCGGCCACGAACGAGACGTGGGTCCCCTCGATGGGACGGGCGACATCGGCCAGAGCATCACTGAGGTTGCTCGCGGTCAGCGCCAGCTCGATGAGCCCCGAGTCGTACTCTCGCGTGCCGCGGAAGTAGCCGGCTAGTAGACCTGAACCGCCGGTCGGATCGGCCTCGACGAGCATGACCGGGCGCGGCCACAGTAACGCCAACCCCAGAGCCGTGGTGGTGACTCCGGGCGACCCGGAAGCGGAGACGAGCGCGACGATCGCCATCAGCGCTCCCGCGAGTCCAGGACGAGAGCGATGCGGCCGGTCGCGATGCGCGTCGCCAGCACGCCGGCATCCGCCTCGGGGACGAGCAGGTCGACCACGGTCTGCCCGGTCTCGTCGGAGACGTGGACACCGACCACGGTGGCGTCGTTGACGAGTGGTGCGCCAGCGGGCAGCTCTTCGTCCTGAGCCGGAGTCACGACGACCCGGACTGTGTCGCCGTATCGGAGGTCGAGGCCAGGTGCTTGTGCCGGGGTCAGAGCCACCCCGACCACCGAGTGTCCGTCGCCGGGAACGACCTCGTTGGTGAACGAGGCAGGCGTGAGCATCCCGCCCTCGGCGATGTCCAGCGCCGCTCGCTGCCCGACGATCTGGTCGAGCTCGGACGCGGACACAGGGTTGAGTGCAGGGTCCGTGCTGAGCCGCACACGGGCGAGATCGTCGGCCTCGATAACGGCGCCACGCTCGATGTTCTGCCGGGCGACGAGGACCTCTTGGGTATTCGTTGTCGCTGTCCAGGCCCAGGCGGCGAGGAGCGCACCGAGGCAGATCGCCCCGATCGCCGCAGCGACCAACGCGGGTCGTCGTCGCAGCTTCGGTGGCGGCACAAGCTGCCTAGCGGCGGGACCCGTCTCGCGGTCGACGGTCCTGTCGTCTCGGGTGGCTGTTCTGCTCATCCTCATCGCCTCTCCGTTGCCCGCTACTGCACGAGCACCTGCGCTTCGCCGACAGCGATCGCGACCGATCGAGTCAGGCCGTTCAGCCGGATGGTCCCGGTCTGCCCAGCCCCGTCCCAGGTGATGACCCAGTCCGAGCTCGCGGTCACCGTGTACTTCCCGCCCGACTTAGTGGAGCTGGACTTCGCATAGACGTGCCCGCAGTCGGGTGACTGCTGCTTGCCGTAGGACGCCTTGTAGGGCGTGCCGGTCGTCGTGCAGATGATCTGGGTGCCGTCTCCCATGTCCCAAGTGATCCTGTGAACCCGCGCCGTCGCCGTGACCGTGACGCCACCCGCGGACGCCGACTCGGTAATCGGTCCGACCGTGTGACTGTCGGGGTTGGCAGCCCACATCCACACCGGCATGCCGACGATCCCGATGCTGTCCTCTCCAGGCTCAGGTGCGATGCCGATGTCGATCGCACGGAGTGCCATCTGCTCGATGGCGATCTGCGCGACCTCGCGCGGCGTCGGCCCTGCCCCGGAGTTCGGTGGCGGGTCGGCGGACCAGATCCAGATGAGGAGGTCAGTCTGTGGCTGATAGCAGGTGTAGACCGCGCCGTCACCCGGCTCGTGACCCTGCCAGTTGGGGTCGCCCGCCGGCGGCTGCGGATCGAGCAGCGAGATGTAGCAGTTGTAGCCGTTGGACCAGTAGCCGTTCTCGCTGGAACAGGGGACCGGTCCGGGCGGGGGCTTGGTGATGCCCTGATCGGTCCCATCCCAAGCGCACGCCGCGCCGGTGCCGGTGTCCGTTGGCCCGTCGTCGCCAGGATCGCCCGGATTACCGGGAGTGCCCGGCACCTCGACGTAGATCAGGCAGACACCAGTCTCGGGGTCCGTGACCTGGCAGACCGGGTCTGCGTAGGACGGGCCGGGGGCAAGAGTGAGTAGACCCGCGGCTGCGAGCGAGGTGGCGACGACACGAGCTACGAGGCTTCGCATGGCGTGCGCTCGATGTCCTTGCTGGAGGCGACTCGCCATCCCGCGTCGGGATCGGTCTCCCACTCGTAGTTCGACACAAGGAACTGAATCCACCCGGTGTCGGGTCGATCGAGGCTGATGACCGACTTCTCGTCGGCGTCGACGACATCGACCTTGCTGACGTCGAAGCAGAGGTCGATCTGGACCGTGGGGACCTTCCCGGCCTTGGGGTCGGAGTTGTCGAGGTTCACCGACTGGACCTCAAGCTCGGCAACCTTCGTTGCGCCGACTTGGTGGAGCCCCTGCTTCCGTTCCTTCTTGAACAGGTTCTTCTGCGCGGCGAGCTCGGTACTGATCGCGACCTGGTCGAGGAGACTCAGCGGCCTGCTTGGGTTCTGACGAAGTTGGTTGCGGACGTCGTAGTACTTCCGCAACGTGGCAGACGCCGCCTCGGACGCCAGTTCGGTGTCAGACGGCGGCGTGGCGGTCGCTGTGGGGGTCGGGGTCGACGAACTCGGGGTGGGACTCGCGTTCGCCGCGGGATCTTGCCCGTCGTTGGCACAGGACGTCATGGCGACCAGTAGCAGCGCCGCGGCCGCGATTGCCCTTGCTCCTCGTGATGTCGTCATACCCGAGCTCCTGACTTCCCTCGCGAGGACGACTCGAGAAGGAAGAAGCCACCGTCCTGCCGCCCGTTCGGCAGTGCGCAGCCACGCCCTATTGAGTCACTCCTTGGCCCTCGAATGCAACCGTCCTGCACCTGTCGCTCCTGTCCTTGCCGCCGTGTGCGCGTCCCTGCTGCACAGGTGCTCCTGTCGCTCCGGCGCTGCCACCTCCCCGAGCGCACCCACCTCCTTCGACATACACGTCATGCAGAACGAGGAGGGCTCTGTGACCCGGGAACTGTGGACAACTCGGCCCGCCGCGGGCTGTGGAATCCGTTGTGCACCTTCACGCCAAGGAGGTGCGTGGCGATGACGGTTTCGATGCGCCGCATCAATGCTGGCCGGGGCTACGACTACCTGCTCAAGAGCGTGATCCGAGGGGACCGCAACATTTCCGACCCAAACCCGGTCACGAGGTACTACACAGAGGAGGGGACCCCTCCGGGGCGCTGGATGGGATCTGCGCTCCACGCATTCGGCGACGGTGAGATCGAGCGCGGCGACACCGTGACCGCCCAGCAGCTCTCGCTGCTGATCGGGATGGGGCGTGACCCGGTCACCGGCGATCAGCTGGGGCGGGCGTTCCCGCACTTCCCCAACCTCGCTGCGCGGGTGGCTGCCCGCGTCGCGGTGCTGAGCCCGGACCTGACCGGAGAGCAGCGAACGGAAGCTGTTGCTCAGATCGAGGTAGAGGAGTCGGCGAACGGCAGACAGGGTGTAGCCGGGTTCGACTACACCTTCAGCGTTCCCAAGTCCGTCTCCGCTGTGTGGGGCGTGTCCGATGCCGGCACACAAGCCCTGCTCGTGGAGGCCCACCACCACGCCGTCGCCGACGTGCTCGACTTCATGGAGCGGGAGGTTTGCGTCACGAGGAGGGGCGTTGCTGCTGGTGACGGCGCGGTGATGCAGGCGGACATCGTCGGTGTTGCCGCGACGGCATACGACCACTGGGACTCGCGGCTCGGTGACCCGCAGTTGCACACACACGTCGTCCTCTCCAACAAGGTCAAGACCGTGGCGGACGGACGCTGGCGCAGCCTGGACGGGCTACCGATGTTCGAGGCCAACGTGGCGATCTCGGAGCACTACAACGCCGTGCTCGCCGACCGGATCACCCGGCTGTTCGGCATCGAGTGGGAGCGACGCGACCGAGGTCAGGAGCGCAACGCCGCGTGGGAGCTTGCCCTCGTCCCTGAGGCCCTGATCCGTGAATTCTCTGGCCGGTCCAGCCACATCGACAAGGAGAAGGACCGGCTGATTGAGGAGTACGTCGGCCGCACGGGGCACCGTCCCTCCCCGACGAAGGTCATCCAGTTGCGGGCCAAGGCGACGCTCGCGACCCGCCCCGAGAAGAAGATCCGGTCGCTTTTCGATCTGACCGAGGAGTGGCGGGGGAGGGCGCAGAGGATTCTCGGGAGGGGTGCTGTGGAATGGGCGCGCACGGTCACCGCCCCTCCGATCGCCCCTCCAGCGCTCCGAGCCGACGACATCCAGCTCGGCGTGGTCGGCGCGGTCGGCGTCTCCGTCGTCGGAGCCGTCAGCCAGAAGCGCTCGACCTGGCGGCACTGGAACCTGTGGGCCGAGGCGTCCCGGCAGACGATGGGGTGGCGTTTCGCCACGGCTGAGGACCGTGAAGCCGTGGTCGGCATGGTTGTCGACGCCGCCAAGCAGGAGTCGCTCGCGGTGACGCCTCCCGAGCTGGCGACCAGCCCCGAGATCTTCCGCCGTGAGGATGGCACCACCGTCTTTCGGCCCCGTCACTCGGTTGTCTTCACCTCCGAGGCGCTGCTCGCCGCAGAGGACCGGCTGTTGGTGCGCTCGGCAGACCTCACCGCCCCGGGGGTCCGCCTCGATGTCGTCGAGCGGGTGACCGGCAAGGAACATCTGTTGAGCAGTGAGCAAGCCGAGACACTGGCTCGCATCGCCGTGTCCGGGAGGCAGGTCGACCTACTTGTCGGCCCGGCTGGTGCGGGCAAGACCACCGCGATGCACGCCCTGAAGACCGCCTGGACGAAGGCACACGGAAAGGGCAGCGTCGTCGGCCTCGCCCCGAGCGCGGTCGCCGCGCAGGTGCTGGCCGAGGACCTGGGGATCGGGTGTGAGAACACCGCCAAGTGGCTCCACGAGTTCGACCGTGGACGAGCGCGTTTCCGGAAGGGGCAGCTCATCATCATCGACGAGGCCACCCTGGCCGGCACGCTCACCCTTGACCGGCTCACGGGGCTGGCGGCCGACGCCGGTGCGAAGGTGCTGCTGGTCGGCGACTGGGCGCAGCTCCAGTCGGTCGACGCAGGAGGGGCATTCACGCTCCTCGCCTCCATTCGTCCCGACACCCCCGAGCTGACCGAGGTGCGACGGTTCACCTACGAGTGGGAGAAGACCGCGTCGCTCGCCCTCCGCTTCGGACACCCCGAGGTCATCGGCACCTACCTCCACCACGACCGGGTCCGCGAGGGCACGACCGAGGAGATGATGGATGCCGCCTTTCTGGCCTGGGCGGCCGACGTCCGTGCCGGGCGGTCGGCGATCCTCGTCGCCGAGGCGGCGGAAACCGTGAAGGTCCTCAACCGGCGTGCCAGGGCCGATCGCATCGTCGGAGGCGGCCCGGCGGGCAGCATCGAGGTGAACCTCGCGGACGGCACGCAGGTGTCCGAGGGCGACCTTGTCATCACGCGCAAGAACGACCGTAGACTCCGAACCCTGCGCGGCGGCTGGGTGCGCAACGGCGACCGCTGGCGAGCCGCCCATGTCGCGAAGGACGGCTCGATGCAGGTCCAGCGCGTCGGCGTCGCACTCGGGGGGTCGGTGACCCTGCCCGCGGCGTACGTCGCCGAGCACGTCGACCTCGGCTATGCGGTCACGGCTCACCGTGCCCAAGGCATCACGGTCGACACATCCCACGTCGTGGTGTCCGGCACCACCACGCGGGAGAACCTCTACGTGTCGATGACGCGCGGCCGGGAGTCGAACACCGCGTATGTCGCGCTCGACAAGCCCGACGAGAGGCACTCTCCACCGGAGCCTGACGAGGTAAGCGCCCGCACCGTGCTCTACGGCGTGCTCCAGCACTCTGGCGCGGAGTGCTCGGCGCACCAGATGATCGTCGACGAGCAGGAGCGCTGGTCGTCCATCGCCCAGTTCGCTGCCGAGTACGAGACCATCGCGGCAGCCGCCCAGCGCGACCGGTGGATCAGGTTGTTGGAGCGCAGCGGGCTCACTGACGCCCAGGTCGAGGCGGTGCTGACCTCCGCGTCGTTCGGCCCACTGACCGCCGAGCTGCGGCGTGCCGAATCGAACCATCACGACGTCGACCGGCTGCTGCCGGCCCTCGTGCGTCGTCGGTCGTTCGACGACGCCGAGGACATCGGCGCGGTGCTGATCAGCCGACTCCAGGAGGCAGCGCGGCCGAGGCAGGGCAGGCGCCGTCCTGACCCCAAGCTGGTCGTCGGGTTGATTCCTGTCGCCGACGGACCGATGAGCCTCGACATGGAGAAGGCCCTCACCGAGCGGCACGACCTGATGGAGTCCCGGGCGCTCACGCTGGCCGACCAGGCGGTCGAGTCGAAAGCGCGGTGGCTCAAGCGGCTCGGCACGCCACCCAGATCCGATGCCGCCCGCCGGCGCTGGCTTCACGAGGTCCGGACCGTGGCCGCCTACCGCGACCGCTACGGGGCTGAGGAGCGCAGCGCCCTCGGCGAGCCCCGCAGCGAGGCCCAGAAGCTCGACGCCGCCCGCGCCGAGCAGGCGATCACGCGTGCACGAGCAATCCGCGAGGAGGCTGCTGCCGCGGAGGAGGGGCGTAGCCGGGCGGTCGAGCAGGGTGGGCGGGCGATCGGTTAGGGCTCCACAGGGTGAAGCGCTGGCCACTTCCCCACAGGAGGGCGCGGCTGCGCCCCTCCTGTCGGCGGTCGGACGTATGGGTGGGAGTGAGCCGACCCGAAGGAGCCCATCATGCTCAGCGCGTGCTTCCGCCTCGCCGCCGCGATCCACGGCCACCTGGCCTTCCACATGCCCAGCAACCGAGCAGTCGACTGGCTGCGTACCCCGTGCGGCCTCAAATGGGCTGTCCCCGTCGCGCTCGTTGCCACGCCGACTTACCTGTTCGCGATGAGTGTCTGCACAGTCGTCATCCAGCGCGGCGGCCCGGGCTATCTCAACGTGCTGGTGATGCTGTTCGCCTGGAATGCACTTAAGTTCGTTGTGATCGGCATGCTGAGCCCGGCCATGCAGTTGCGAAGCTTCGTTCAGGGGCGGGCCGACTCCGATCACCAGGGAATGATGCGATCCACGGTCAGGTAGATCTCGCGCAGCAGCTCGCAATCGTCCGCGAGGCCCGCAACAGCTGTGCGCTGGATGTTCAGGACCTGGTCCGCGTTGACCGATTCGGACGGCGTCAGGTGCAGTTCCGACGTCACCCTGTCTGCCCAATAGGCCTTCCAGTCGCCGTTGTGGGCGCCGCTGCCCGGATCCACCGCCTTGGCAATGGCTTCCTCGGGCGTCTTGCCTGGCAGGTAGCCGAGATGTTGGTGTGCCCAGTTGATGCAGGCATGCAGGTTCTCCGGGTCTCGGCCGCCGCCCGAATCGGAATGGAGGTGTGGCGGGGTCTTGTGGAATTCCTCCGACCAGAGCTCGACGCGTTGCCGTAGCGCCCGTTCGTGATGGGCAAGTCGTCCGACCGGCGCCCCTGGCGGCGTCTGGGTCTATTCCTGATGAATCCGGGATTCACGAACCGTGATTCAACGCGACGACCGCGTGCGCACGCGAACCCACCTCTCCCTCGGCTTCGTAACTCATCGCAGTTTGTCGCAGGGTAGTCGCACTATGGCCTTGCAGGGTTATGTACGAAACCAGAACCCACGACGTGCTACGAGGCGAGGCCACCATCCTGTGGCGACGCACTCACCCCGGGGTCCGGCGTACCGTGTTAGCCATGAGTACGAAGTCGAGCCGGACGCGCAAGTCGTCCTCCGTCGCCGTTGCGGGCGCCGCAGTGACGACCGTGTCCCGGCACAGCGTCGACCCCACGAAGGTCGCGACGCCCGACTCGGCGCGAGAAGACATGGTGCGCTTCACCGGCGCCGAGTACACCGTCGTCCGCCACGTCTTCGTCCAGAAGCACAGCGGCAGCGACCGCTCGTCGACCCTCGCAGCGATCTGCAAGAACAAGAAGAAGCGGGCACTCATCCTCTACCTGATGCTGCTCACGCTGTGGAAGCCCGACCGTGATCCGCTCCGATCCGAGGTCTGGCTCCGTCTCGTGACCGTGACCGGCGGTTCCCTGACGTGGTCGCATTCCAGCCTCTCGGAGGCGTGGAGCAACCTCGTCGACATGGGCCTCGTCGACCGCACGAGGGTCCGGCGCATGGCACACGTCGTACCGCGGCGCGAGGACACCAAGTCGGACTACAAACGTCCGAACGGCCAGAAGAGGATCGATCGCTACTTCCAACTGCCCGGAGCGTTCTGGACCGAGAAGTGGTTTGACGCCCTGTCTCTCCCGGGGCTGTGCATGCTGCTGCTGCTCCTGAAGGAGACCAACGACAACGACGCCAAGTTCCACGTCACCCACAAGCAGGTCGAGGAGTGGTACGGAATCTCCGCCTCGTCGGCGGCCAAAGGCTTCACCGAACTGGAGGACCTCGGACTCGTCTCCGTCCGCCGCGATCAGATCAAGGCCGGATTGGCTCTCAAGGGCTACACCTATCACCTCTACTACAGCCTCAACGGTGACTTCAGCACGGCTTCCCGTTCGGCGGCGCGAACCGCCGCGAAGAAGGGGGCCCAGGACCGCGCCGCGGTGACGCCGAAGTCGAAGTCGAAGTCGACCAGCTCGGGCGCGAAGAAGGGGCCGGGCAACCGCTCCGCCACCAAGCCAGCCAAGAAGGGGTCGACGGGGAAGCGGTCCTCGACCCGCGCACCCAAAAGCGGCTTGAAGAAGCCGAAGGGGTGACGTGATGTTGCAGATCGTCAGGGCGAGTCCCGCCTGCTGGAAAACGATCCGGGTCGCCATCGAGGGCGGATGGGGCACGACCCTGCGCTTGATCGCCATCTTCACAGTCTTTGCCGCCTGCGTAATCGCAGTCCTGTATGCCGCACCGCTGTAACCGTCGCGAAGGCCCACGGGGTGCGGTGAGACGACAGCGAAGCGCAAGTGGACCCGCTGAACGCCGGCCCACTGCTTGGCCGGCGCGGGTGGGTCATACCGCCGCCTCTCGAGGCCCGGACCTGCTTGTCGGTGCGTAGCGGGCTCTGGGCGATCCTCGTAGACCGGCCAGCGCGTGGCATGGATGATGGCTATGTGACTCCGACCAGCGTGTTCAACGGGTGCTACGACGCGAACCGCGCCGCCGCGCTCTCTGGCGTACCCAAGTCGACCATCTACTGGTGGGCCCGCCAAGGAATCGTGGTCCCGAGTGTTTCGCCGGTCCAGGAGAAGCTGTGGTCCTTCGGCGACCTGATGACCCTGCGTATCGTCCACTGGCTGCGTCACGAGAAGGCCGGGGCCGACATCAAAGCCAGCCCGATGCCGATGGTTCGCCAAGCTCTAGCCTTGCTCGACGAGTACGACCTCGACCTTTGGGACGCCGCTGAAGGCCGCAGCCCCATCCTGGTCGACCCCCGCGGCCGAATCTTCGTCCGCCTCCACGAGGACGTGGTCGACCTTCATGGCGCCCACGCACTTCCCAAACTCCAGACTTGGGGTCTGACGGAGGCGTTCACCATCGACGGCGAAGTCAAGGGCCCGGACCTGCTCGCGCCACGCGCGAACCTGCGCATCATCCCGGGAAAGGTTTCCGGCGAGCCGCATGTGGTCGACACCCGCATTACCTCGCTCGCTTTGGCCTCACTGTCGCGGGACGGGTTCTCGACGGGGCAGATCGCCGCCATGTACGACTTGTCCGAGCACGTCGTCGATGACGCTGTCAGCCTCGAGAAACAGCTAGGCACCCTTGAGTTCGCCGCCTGACCATGCGGCTCGCCCTCGACCAGAACTTCCCGCTGCCACTGGTCCACGCCTTCCAGCAGTTCGTTCCGCCGGGCCTCACCCTGGAACACCTCACCAAGATTGACCCAGCCCTCTCACGGATGGCTGACAGCGAACTCGTCCGCGAACTCAGCCGCCGCAACTATGACGGCCTGGTGACTACCGACTACCACATGCTCGACGACCCCCCGACGGTCGCAGCGATGGTCGACACCAAGCTCACAGTGCTGGTCATCGAGGCAGCCGGCCACGATCCGTTGAAGGCGACGGCCGCCTTGCTCCAGGAGTTGCCGGGTCTCGAACACCGGCTGCTGCCAAACCAGGCCAACGTCATCCGTCACCGCCCGAGAGCGACGACGCCAAGGCCGGCGTGGGAGTACCTGAAGAAGATCGCCGACAAGCAGGGCGCTGACGTTGACGACCTGTGGAAGCGACACAAGGCGCCAGTGTCTGAAGAACCACGCTCACCCTCTTCGCCGGACGAGTAGCCGGACCGACCCGAGTGCGCATGGGCGGCTACCGCTGCGCCTCGTGACCGCGAACCAACGTCTAGCCGGATTCGATCGGGTCCATTTTGTGTCCAGATTGGGTCAGTCCGACTCGGTACTAGACGGGTAGCCTGAGACTGGAAGCGAGGGCGAATCCCTCACCACACCGAGCGAATCGGTAGTTTCCGGCCCGAGATCGTAGTAGCCGCGATGCCCCTGATGGCGTCCAGAGGCCTTCGGTTCAAATCCCGAGTGGTGGCGCCTGCTCCAGGTTAGGTCGAAGGCCTTGAGCCCCGCGAACCAACGGTGGGTGGCCCGGTCTAGTTTCCGGAGCTCGAAAACTCTTGGGGGCGGCAGGCACCAGTGGAGTCTGGGAGGAGCTCGGCCACTCCGGCATCGCGGTGAGACTCCACGCCCGCAGCAAACCCAGCCTCGCGGGTCGACGCTCGCTGGCATGCACTGCAGGCAGCCGCTCGACCTAGACGGTGAGACGGACTTAGACTGCTAGTACAAACAGCAGTTCTACAAGTCCTCGTGAGGGATGAGGTGAGTTGTGCCTGCTCGGAGCGCGGCAACGGCCGTTCTGGCCCTCGTAGTTCTCGCCAGCGGCTGCGTGGAATCTGTGGACGAAACTGAACCGCGGACGGGTCGAGTTGATGTGTCTCGCGTGATCAGGGGGGTGGATCCGGGAGTCCATCGACCCGTCGACAACCGCCCAACGGGTGTCGTGCTACCGCCATCCCTGGGTGGGTACCCAGCGATGTCAACGGCCGGGACGAGGCTGAGCGAGGCTGGTTTGCGGGCCGCGCAACGCGATCCAACTTGTGCGGCTCGCGGCCAAGGTCCGGCGCCCTCCAATGGGTTTGGTGGAACGAGGACTGAAGGCGGGGTGTATGCGGCGGGCATGCGTCCTGTGTTGTGGGTGGCGGTGCTTCGCGGCGTGCGGGACGAGAGTACCTCCGGGAGCGACGGCCGCGGGATCCGAGGGGGCCGTTGCCGCGACGTCGAGTACGTGGTCCGTGCAGGGGGTCTGGAGATCGCGGCGAGCTGGCTATGGATCCGGGATGTAGGTGGAGCACGGCTTCTGCGCACCCGCGTTCCGGGTGACCTCACCCTGGTCATCGCCTGTACATCCCCCATCCAGGATTCAACCTGCGGCGCGGCGATGGCGGAGCTGGTCCACTTTCTCGGTGTGTGACGCCGCCCGCGGCGTGGTCGTCTGCCGCTGCCAACGACGCGGGACTCGTGCTCGTGCGGCTTGCCCTGGACCTCCCCATCAAAGTCGGCGTTCGCAGGACTGGGGCGTTTACACATCGAGCAATCTAGTAAGTTTCGTTATCACTTGCTAGATTTCTGTAAACGGAAGGATGGAGAGTTCGATGAGCGTTCCCGCTCTGCGGCGTCCTCGCCGCGATCGCCTCGTCCTCGGTCCTCGCTCCAGCACTACACCGCTGACGGGGACGCCGTTGTGATGGTGCCAGCGCTCGCCTGGGGGGAGATGAGGGCCGCGCTCCGCACGCCGCTCGCTCTGGGAGGCGGAGGCCTGGCAACGATGGTCATTGCGACCGGACTCCTGGC
Organism: Nocardioides sp. HDW12B; assembly: GCF_011299595.1. Taxonomy (NCBI): domain Bacteria; kingdom Bacillati; phylum Actinomycetota; class Actinomycetes; order Propionibacteriales; family Nocardioidaceae; genus Nocardioides; species Nocardioides sp. HDW12B. The sequence continues at coordinate 471,330 of NZ_CP049867.1, forward strand.
ATGTCCCGCACGGTGGCGGTCTCGCGGTTTCTCGAACCGGATGCTCTATCTGTGGAGTCGCTGCTGGCTGCTGTGCGTTGGTGCCCGGCTCAGGGTCCATGGTCGAGAGCACCTGGGCAATGGCGGCGCCTGCGTCGTGGTGTCCAACCACCAGTCGAACCTTGACCCCATTGTCTATCTGGCGCTGTCCCGCGGCTCGCTCCGCATCATGACCAAGCGGGAGCTGTTCGACGTGCCGCTTCTCGGGGCAGCTCTCCGGGCGCTGGGAATGGTGAAGGTCGACCGGCTCACCCCGGACCGGACGACGATCCAGGACGAATCGGCCCGAAACCTGGCGGAAGGCGTGCCACTGCTCGTCTTCCCGGAGGGAACGACCTCCCGTCGCGGGGAGCTCCTCCCGTTCCGTGCCGGCGCGTTCGAGGTCGCAGTGGCAAGCCAAGTGTCGATCGTTCCGGCGTGCGTACTGGACACCAGAGACGTCTGGCCCGCCAAGCGACTGCTCATCCGCCCCGGGACCGTCCACGTGATCATCAGCGAACCCCTGACCACCACGGGGCTCTCCCGCGACGACGTTCCAGCGCTCCGTGCGCGGGTGGTCGACCGGATCAGAACCACCTGCTGCCCACGTCAGGACACCAACCGGCCAGCCCACGCGGGTTGGGCCGACACACGAAAGGTCAACGGCACATGACTGCTCCAGCACTGGAAGGCAAGGTCGCGGTCATCACTGGCGGCGCCCGCGGGATCGGCTACGCGACCGCCAGGACGCTGAAGAGCCTGGGAATGAAGGTGGCCGTCGGCGATGTCGACGAAACCCGTCTGCTCGAGACTGACAGAGAACTTGATCTCGACGCGGTGGGCCGACTCGACGTGACCGACCCGGAGTCGTTCCAGGCGTTCTACCACATGGTCACCGACCGACTCGGAGTTCCTCACGCGTTGGTCAACAACGCCGGTGTGATGCCCGTCGGGCCCACGGTGGACGAGGGGCAGGAGGTTGCTCGTCGCATGGTCGACATCAACGTCCATGGAGTGATCACCGGCACCAAGCTGGCCCTGGACTCGATGCTGCCGCGCCGCAGTGGCCACATCATCAACATCGCCTCGATGGCGGGGGAGGCGTACGTCCCTGGCCTTGCGACCTACTGCGGGACGAAGGCGGCCGTGATCGCGTTCACCGATGCCGTCAGGCTTGAGCACCGCACCAGCGGAGTGGACGTCTCGCTCGTGCTGCCAACGTTCACCAACACCGAGCTCGTCGCCGGCACGCAGGGCCCCAAGGGCTTCCGGAACGCCGAGCCCGAGCAGATCGCCGAGGCCATCGCTGACCTGCTGGCCCACCCGCGGCCACGGGTCTATGTCACCCGACCCATGGGCGCGCTGCTCAAGGCACAACGGCTCATGCCTGCGGCATGGTCCGAAGGCCTCGCGCGACGACTCGGTAGCGACCGCATGTTCCTGGGTGGTGTCGACCAACAGGCGCGAAGCGCCTATGAGGAAAGGGCCCGGAAGTCATGATCACTCTGCTGTCACCGGGCAGGAGACTCCGCGATCGGTACTCCTCCCTCCTTCTGTTTCCGACGCCACGACCAGTCGACGACGCGCTCTTCGATCTCACACGGCGCTGGCCGAACCGGGTCCTGGCCGACCCCCCGGCCGGTAGCGGGCTGAAGGCGGTCATGGGAGACAGCGGGTTGCCGTTCCTCGGTCACACTGTCGACTACATCCGGTTCGGCTCCAGGCTCGGTCGCGAGAGGTGGCAGCGCTTGGGCCCCGTGTCCTGGATGGGGGCGTTCGGCAAGAAGGTGGTCGTCATCGCGGGTCCCTCCGCGACGCAGACCGCCTTGGCCAACACCGACAAGGCGTTCTCCCAGGACGGGTGGACCTTCCTCATCGACAAGTTCTTCCACCGCGGCCTGATGCTGATGAGCTTCGATGAGCACCTGATGCACCGGCGCATCATGCAAGAGGCATTCACCCGTGAGCGGCTCGCCGGGTACGTGGGCCAGGTGCTCCCCCAGGCACGCCAGGGCGTGGAGGCGTGGACGACAGGCGAGACGATCACGCTCTACCCGCTGTTGAAGGAGCTGACCCTGGACATCGCCACCGAGGTGTTCATGGGGGGTCGGGGCGGGGAGGACACTCGCGCCATCAACAAAGCCTTCGTGGACACCGTGCGCGCCTCCAGCTCGATCGTGCGGTTACCGCTTCCCGGCACCCGCTACCGCGCCGGAATCAAAGGTCGCAGGGTGTTGGAGGACTACTTCTACCGCCACCTGCCGGAGACGCGGGCCAGCGGGGGCAACGACCTGTTCGCCGGTCTCTGCCACGCCGGTACGACCGACGGCGAGAGCTTCTCGGACGAGGATGTCGTCAACCACATGATCTTCCTCATGATGGCCGCTCACGACACCTCGACGATCGCCACCGCCGCCGCCACCTACTTCCTGGCCAAGCATCCCCAGTGGCAGGAGCGGGCGCGACGCGAGTCGGTCGCATTGGCCGAGTCGGGTGGCGACATCGACATCGAGGCCCTGGAGGGCCTCACCGCGCTCGACCTGATCGTCAAGGAGTCACTGCGACTGGTAGCGCCGGTCCCCTTGGTGATGCGCAGAGCGGTCAAGGACACCGCGGTCGAGGGGCACTTCATCCCCACGGGTTCGCTCGTCGCGGTGGCGCCGGCGGTGAACCACTTCGACCCGGCATGCTGGTCGAACCCCGACGACTTCGACCCCGACCGATTCGGGCCGGCCCGTCGAGAGGACAGGTCCCACCGCAACGCCTGGATCCCCTTCGGTGGGGGCGTGCACAAGTGCATCGGTCTGCACTTCGGGACGTTGGAGGTGAAGGCGATATTGCACCAGATGCTGCTCACCCACTCCTGGACGGTGCCACATGACTACGAGGTGAGGTGGGACAACACCTCGCTTCCCATTCCTGTGGACGGACTTCCGGTGCGGTTCACGAGAGTCGACCGGTGATCAGCAGGGACGCATCGGACGACGAGACGCCAGCGGGGGAATCCGTAGCATCTGCGTCTAGCACGTTCCTCGAGTCCACCTTCTTCCTCGACTGGGAGAGCGAATCAGTTCAGCTGTTCACCGCATCCGCGGTCGGGGACGCCACCGAGCCGCTCGATGTCGCCGCGCGCATCTTCGCGGCGGTGCGCGACCGTGTCTGGTACGACCCGTACTCGGTCTCCGACGACCCCGTCCACTACCGCGCCTCGTACGTCGCGACTGCGAGGGCGGCGTACTGCGTACCGAAGGCGGTGCTGCTGACGGCGGTGGCCCGGGCCGCGGGCATTCCCTCCCGGCTCGGGTTCTGCGATGTCCGCAACCACCTGCAGACATACGCGCTGCGTCAGCGGATGGGCGGTACCGATCTGTTCGTCTACCACGGCTACAGCGAGCTCCTGCTCGACGGTCGCTGGGTCAAGGCGACCCCGGCGTTCAACCGAGAGCTCTGCGCACGCTTCGGCGTCGAACCGATCGACTTCGACGGCCGCAGCGACGCGCTGCTCCACCAGCACAGTGCGGACGGCGCCCAGCACATGGATTACGTCCGCGACCGTGGCTGGTTCGCCGACCTCCCGCTCCCCGAGATCCTCGCTGCCCTCCGCAGTCACTACGGCGACCTTGTCGGAGCCAAAGCCCCGACGGACGAGTTCCAGGCCCCGGGATCCCCGCAGCCGAGCGGGAGCCGGCGGCCCTGACCGCGGGGAAGCCAGGGCAGCCGGCGTCCCAGGTCACAGGTGGTTGCCTCGTCCCTCCTGATTGGGCGACACGTGAGCCTGAGCGTCGACGATCTCCCGCGACTCGGTACAACTAGGTCCTGTCGGCGCCGCATGAACCCGCATGAACCCGTGTGCTCACGGCTGCTGGTGCACCCGTCGGAAGTGACTCGGTGAGCTGCCGGTCCATCTCTTGAAGGCGTGCGAGAAGTTCGTGAGATCGCTGTAGCCGAGCTCGGTGGCGACCTCGCTGACTGACCTGGCGGGGTCGAGGAGCCGCATCGAGGCGCGGCCGAGCAGTGACTCCTGGAGCAGCTCGCGGAAACTGGTCCCCTCAGCGGCGAGGCGGCGCTTCAGGGTGCTCGCGGACATCGAGAACTCGTCCGCGACCGACTGGATCGTCCTGGCCCCGCACCCTTCGTCCAACAGGGCCTGCACCTTGCGGGTGAACTCCGGCGTGCCGGCTCGGCGTGCGAGCGCCTCCTGGAGCTGGGTGACGGCAAGTCCGTAGGTGATCGGGTCGGGGAAGCGGCAGGCGGCGGCAAGCGTCGTCGCAGGCATGTGCAGGTAGGACAACGGGGCGTCGAAGACGAGCCGGGACGCGCCCTTGGCCTCTCGGGGTAGCAAGCTCGGCTCAGGCCAGCGGCTGTGCATGGTCGCCTCCGACGCCTCGCCGACCAGCAGGTCGATCAACCGCATGAGCGCCAGTCCGCAGTAGGTGACGACCAGACAGTCGAGATCGGCGTCTCCTGCGTTCCCCGACAACCGGATCGTCAGGTCGTCCTTCTGTGGATGGAACTCCGTGGTGACCGCTTTGGTGATCAAGGGCAGATAGGTGAGCAGCTGCACGACCTCGGCGACGGTGCACGCGCTGACCAACGGGACGCTCAACGGTCCGAATGACGTGAGCTGGGCCTGTTCTGCGCAAGCGATCCCGAGCCGGGTGGCCTGCTCGGTGTCGAGGTCGGGATAGACCTCGCGGAACCACCGCAGCGGCGCCTCGTCCTGGGTCTGGATGAGAGCCAGCTCACCGGTTCCCTCGCGCGCCATGATGACGCGGAAACGCTCCACGGCGTCCTCGTCGATCGCCGGACTGCTCAGCAGCTGCACGAAGGCCAGCGACGGGACACCTGGCTCCTCAGTCCACACAGCAACCCCCAAGCGTGATCCGAATTCACAACATCCTGACACGGTACGACATGGCCCTAAGGGTGGTCGACGACCACCATCAGGGGAGACGTCAATTGCGGCGATAAGGAGAGTTGCAGATGGCAGTGGTCACCTTCATGTCATACGACGGGGAACAGCACGAGGCACCTCTCGAGGAGGGCAGCTCGCTGATGCAGGTGGCGACGAACAACGCCATTCCAGGCATCGATGCTGACTGCGGGGGAGAGGCCGCCTGCGGCACCTGCCACGTCGTCGTCGATCCCTCCTGGGCCGACAAGGTCGGCACGTCCGGCCCTGAGGAGGAAGAGATGCTGTCGATGAACCCCGACCGACAGCCGACCTCCCGACTGTCGTGCCAAGTCAAGGTCTCCCAGTCGTGGGACGGCTTGACCGTGCAATTGCCCGAGTCCCAGTGGTAGCAGGAGGTTCGACGAGATGAAGATCCCCGAAACAGTGAAGACGAAGGTCGAGGCGGCCATCCCGCTGGATCGACAGGTCCAGGGCGCGCACCTGTACGACAAGGGTCGACGGTGGCTCACCGGCACGAACGGGAAGAAGATGTTCGTCGAACGCCCGATCCCGCCCGTCGAGGACGTCGCGCTGGCTGATATCGACCTCAGCAACCCCTTCCTCTACCGGCAGGGGCGCTGGGCCTCCTACTTCGAGCGGCTGCGCAACGAAGCCCCGGTGCATTACCAGCCCAACAGTCCCTTCGGGCCGTTCTGGTCGGTGACGCGGCACGCCGACATCATCGCGGTGGACAAGAACCACGAGGTCTTCTCGGCAGAACCATTCATCATCATCGGGGAACCGCCGCGATTCATGGACATCGCGATGTTCATCGCCATGGACCCGCCCAAGCACGACGTCCGGAGGCGCGCCGTTCAAGGTGTCGTCGCTCCGAAGAACCTCCGCGAGATGGAGGGGCTCATCCGCGAGCGCGTCAGGGACGTCCTCGACAGCCTGCCGGTCAACGAACCTTTCGACTGGGTGAGCACGGTGTCGATCGAGCTGACCGCGCGCATGCTGGCCACGCTGCTCGACTTCCCCTTCGAAGAGCGCCACAAGCTCGTCGAGTGGTCGGACCTGGCGACCTCGATGGAGCAAGCCAACGGCGGGCCATCCGACAACGACGAGCTGTTCCGCGGCATGGTGGGCATGGCGCGGGGCCTCAGTGCGCTGTGGCACGACAAGGCCGCCCGGCTCGCCGCCGGCGAAGAGCCCGGGTTCGACCTGATCACGATGCTGCAAAGCGACGAGAGCACCAAGGACCTGATCAAGCGTCCCATGGAGTTCGCAGGCAACCTGATCCTGCTCATCGTCGGGGGCAACGACACCACACGCAACTCGATGAGTGGGGGCGTTCTCGCGCTGAACCAGTTCCCCGACCAGTTCGAGAAGCTCAAGGCCAACCCCGAGCTGATCCCAACGATGGTCTCGGAGATCATCCGCTGGCAGACGCCGCTCGCCTACATGCGGCGGGTCGCGAAGACCGACACAGTGCTGAACGGCCAGTTCATCCGCAAGGGTGACAAGGTAGTCATGTGGTACGCCTCCGGCAACCGTGACGAGACCGTGTTCGAGCGACCGGACGAGTTGATCATCGACCGCCGCAACGCCCGCAACCACATCGCTTTCGGGTTCGGCGTGCACCGGTGCATGGGCAACCGATTGGCCGAGCTGCAGCTGCGGATCCTCTGGGAAGAGCTGCTCCCGCGTTTCGAACGGATCGACGTCGTCGGAGAGCCGGAATACGTGCAGTCCAACTTCGTCCGCGGCATCAGCAAGCTGATGGTCGAGCTCACCCCCAAGCGCGCCGAATGAGCTCAGGGCGGGCGGTGGTCGTCGGGGCCAGCCACGCCGGCGCGCAGCTGGTCACCAGCCTTCGCCAGGGAGGCTGGTCAGGCGAGATCCTGCTCGTCGGCGACGAACCGGTGCTCCCGTACCAGCGACCTCCGTTGTCCAAGGCGTACCTCGCCGGCAAGCTCGGCCTGACGGAGTTGGCCATCCGCTCGGAGGACTTCTACCTCAAGCAGGACATCAAGCGCGTGGCCGCCACCGTGGAGGAGATCGACAGGTCGGCGGGCGAACTCGTGCTCGGCACCGGTGAGCGGTTGGCGTACGACGCTCTTGCTCTGTGCACAGGAGCGCGCCCCCGACGTCTCGCCGCGAAGGGCGCCGATCTCGACGGCGTGCACTACCTGCGTCGGTCATCAGACGTTGAGGGGATTCGCGAGGACGCGATACCGGGGCGGAACGCCGTCATCGTCGGGGGTGGGTACATCGGTCTGGAGACCGCGGCGTCGCTGCGCGCGTTGGGCCTCCACGTCACGGTCCTCGAGGCCGCAGACCGAGTCCTCGAGCGGGTCACCGCTCCGGAGGTTTCGGCGTTCTTCACGCGGGTTCACCAAAGTGAGGGTGTCGACGTGAGGACGAACGCCTTGGTCGAGGCCCTGGTCGGCGACAGCCGTGTGCGGGAGGTCGTGCTCGCCAGTGGGGATTCCGTCGTGGCCGACCTCGTGATCGTCGGGATCGGGATCGAGCCGACCACCGAGCTGGCCGAGAAAGCCGGCCTGGTCGTGGACGACGGAATCCTGATCGACGCCCACGCCCGCACCAGCGATCCCACCATCGTGGCGGCAGGGGACTGCACCTCGCAGGACATGCCCCGCTACGGCCGCCGGATCCGTCTGGAGTCGGTTCCAAGTGCGGTGGAGCAGGCCAAGGTGGCGGCGGCAACCATCTGTGGCAAGGACAAGGAGATCGCGGCACTCCCGTGGTTCTGGTCCGATCAGTACGACCTCAAGCTCAAGATCGCGGGACTCAACACCGGCTACGACGACATCGTCTTGAACGGCGACCCGACCCGTGACCGCGACTTCACCTGCTACTACCTGCGCGGCGGTGAGTTGCTAGCCGCTGATTGCGTCAACCGCCCACGGGATTTCGTGACCAGCAAGCGCATGCTCGCGCAGGGAGACCGGGTCGACCCCGGTGCGCTCGAGCAGGCGGTCGAGTCAAGGGGGACGTCGTGACGGACCGAGAAGTCTTCACCCACGTGGTGGTCGGGGCTGGCAGTGCCGGCGCGGTGGTCGCGGCCCGATTGACTGAGGACCCGTCGGTCTCGGTCCTGCTGCTCGAGGCCGGAGGCCCCGCCGACGCCGACGAGGTGAGCATCCCCGCGGCATTCGCCAACCTCTTCAAGACCCGGTGGGACTGGAACTACCAGACAGCCGAGCAGAAGCAGCTGCAGAGCCGCCGCGCCTACTGGCCGCGGATGAAGGGGCTCGGCGGCTGTTCGTCGATGAACGCGATGATCTACATCCGCGGCAACCGTGCGGACTACGACACCTGGCGCGACGCCTACGGTGCCACGGGGTGGGGGTTCGAGGACGTGTTGCCTGCGTTCGTCCGGTCCGAGGGCAATACCCGGTTAGGCGGGCCGTTTCACGGCCAGGACGGGCCGCTGCACGTCGAGGACCGTCGCTACACCCATCCGCTCACGACCGCCTGGGTCGAGTCGGCCGTGACCGCCGGGTTCAAGCCGACCGACGACTTCAACGGCGCCGAGCAGGAGGGTGCCGGGCTGTACCAGGTGACCTGCCGCAAGGGGCGGCGCTGGTCGACCGCGAAGGCCTACCTCGAGCCGGCGGACGGGCGACCGAACCTCACGGTCCGGACCGGCGCGCTCGTCGAGCGGGTCGTCGTCGAGGGCGGCCGGGCCGTGGGCGTCGCCTACCAGCACGGGCGCGGGACCCGCACGGCGTACGTCGACGGGGAGGTGGTGCTCGCGGGAGGCGCGATCAACTCTCCGCAGCTGCTGATGCTCTCCGGCATCGGGCCCGGTGCGCACCTGCGCGAGGTGGGCGTCGAGGTGGTCGTCGACCTGCCGGGCGTCGGGCAGAACCTCCACGACCACCCGGCCGTGCCGCTGGTGTTCCGCACCCGCGGGACGACCGACCTGATGGATCACAACAACCTGGTGCAGTTCGCCCGGGCCAAGGCGACCGGCACAGGCCCGTTGGTCTCGAACGTCGCCGAGGGCGGCGGCTTTTGGCGCAGCCGGGACGACCTCCCGGCGCCCGACCTGCAGGTGCACGTGGCTCCGACTGGCTTCTGGGACAACGGTTTGCACGAGGCCACCGCACGGAAGGTGACCGTCGCGCCGACCCTCGTATCGGTGGCCAGCCGCGGAACGCTGCGGCTGCGCTCCACCGACCCGCGCTGGCACCCCGAAATCGATCCCGGCTACTACGACGACCCGGCTGACCTCGACGCGATGACCGCCGGCGTGCGCCGGATGCTCGAGACGGCCTCGACGGGTCCGCTTGCCGGGCACGTCGCCGGGCCGGGGTTGCCGACGATGGAGGCCTGGGGCGAGGACCCGACCGATGCGCAGATCGTCGATCACATCCGCGCTTACACCCAGACGCTCTACCACCCCGTCGGCACCTGCGCGATGGGTGGCGACGAGCGCGCGGTGGTCGATCCGCAGTTGCGGGTCCGCGGCGTCGAGGGCCTTCGGGTCGCGGACGCCAGCGTGATGCCGATGGTGACCCGCGGCAACACCAACGCACCCACGATCATGATCGGCGAGCGTGCCGCCGACCTTCTGCGCGGAAAGGCCTGACATGACGACGACCACCTCCACCACGCCCAAGGACAGCGCATCGGGGCGGGCCACGCTCGAGTCGGTCAACCCCGCGACCGGTGACGTCGTGGGTGTCCACCCCGTCCACGGTGAGGCCGACGTGCGGGCGGCCGTCGCCCGGGCGCGTGCCTCTGCGGACTGGTGGGCCGGGCTCGGCTTCGACGGCCGCAAGCAGGTGCTGACCCAGTGGCGCGGCGTCATCACCCGCCGGCTCGCGCAGCTGTGCGAGCTCGTCCACCAGGAGACCGGCAAGCCGCACGGCGACGCCCAGCTCGAGTGCGCCCTGGCGATCGACCACCTCGCCTGGGCCGGCTCACACGCCGAGAAGGTGCTCGGCCGCCGGCGAGTTTCGTCAGGCCTGCTACTGGCCAACCAGGCCGCATCAGTGGAGTACCTCCCGATGGGCGTCGTCGGTGTCATCGGCCCCTGGAACTATCCGGTCTTCACGCCGATTGGCTCGATCGCCTACGCCCTGGCCGCCGGGAACACCGTCGTCTACAAGCCGAGCGAGCTGACGCCCGGTGTCGGCACCTGGCTCGCCGACAGCTTGCGCGAGGTCGTGCCCGATCACGCACTGCTGCAGGTCGTGACCGGTTACGGCGAGACCGGTGCGGCGCTGTGCCGGGCCGGCGTGGACAAGATCGCCTTCACCGGCTCGACCGCCACCGGCAAACGGGTGATGGCCGCCTGCGCCGAGACACTGACCCCGGTTGTCATCGAAGCCGGCGGCAAGGACGCGCTTCTCGTCGACGAGGACGCCGACCTCGAGGCCGCGGCAGACGCGGCCGCGTGGGGGGCGTTCAGCAACGCCGGCCAGACGTGCGCCGGTGTCGAGCGGGTCTACGTCCACGAGCAGGTCCACGACCGGTTCGTCGAACTGCTCGCCGAGCGCGCACGCGCCGTGCACGCCGGCACCGACGTCGACGCGAAGATCGGCCCGATGACCATGCCCGGCCAGCTCGACGTCGTACGCCGTCATGTTGCCGACGCGCTCGCGCACGGCGGACGGGCAGTCGTGGGCGGCGCCGAAGCGGTGGGGGACCGGTTCGTGCAGCCGACCGTGCTCGTCGACGTGCCCGAGGACAGTGAGGCGGTTGCGGAGGAGACGTTCGGGCCGACGGTGACCGTCCGCAAGGTGCGCGACATGGACGAGGCAGTCGAGCTGACCAACGGCGGCAAGTACGGCCTGGGGTCGGCGATCTACACCGCCAAGCGCGGTGACGATCTCGCGCGCCGGCTGCGCACCGGAATGACCTCGATCAACTCGGTGATCTCGTTCGCGGGGGTCCCGTCGCTTCCCTTCGGCGGGGTGGGTGACTCGGGCTTCGGGCGGATCCATGGGCCCGAGGGGCTGCGGGAGTTCGCCTACGCAAAGGCCGTCACCCGGACCCGGTTCAGAGCGCCGCTGAACCTCACCACCTTCGACCGCACCCCGGCCCAGGACTCGACATTGGCCACCATCCTCCTCGCTCTGCACGGGCGCGCCTCCCAGCTGCCGAAGCTCCCGCGAAGGCCGCTCGAGACGATCCGCGGACGCGCAGACTGATCACTCGAGGGCTCGTGGTGGCAAGCGCACGTAGCCGACTGGGATCTCTCGGGCACGTGTGCGTTCCCACATTGCTTTGACCCGGGGAACTGCCGCGGTTCATGGACATCGCTGGCTGCCACGTGACGGCCGGGTCGGCGGTGAGCACACATCTGGTCGTCACCACCTCTCCAGTGAGTCGGTGACGACGGCAGGGGCCAGCGAGTGGGCCGTCTCTGCCGCCGGTCTCGGGGCGGGCGGCGGAGCCTTCTCTGCGCACTTTGGCTACTGCACCCGTGAGCCGGAACGGGCGGTCTGTGGGCACCCGCCCGTTCTCAACGTCCCCACCTCCTTGATGCACGAGTGGCGGGCAGTGGTCCTGCCCGCGTCGCGATTCTCTCAGCCACGTACCGCTGCTCCTCGCGAGCGCTGCCAGATCAACTCGGCTTCGGCAGTGACCGCGCGATGATCTCCTTCATGATCTCAGTGGTGCCGGCGTAGATCTGACTGATCCGTAGGTCGGTCCAAGCTCGCGCGATGGGATATTCCTCCATGTATCCGTAGCCGCCGTGGAGCTGCAGACAGGTGTCGGCGACCTGCTGGGCGCGTTCCGACGACCAGTACTTCGCCATCGCGGCGGTCGGGATGTCGAGCTCACCCTTGACGTGGAGTTCGATGCACTCGTCGACGAAGGCGCGGGTCACGCGGGCCTCGGTGGCGACCTCGGCAAGCTTGAACTTGGTGTTCTGGAATCCGAAGATCGGCTTGCCGAACGCCTCACGAGACAGCGTGTACTCGTGGGTGATGTCAAGCATCAGGTCCATCGACGCGGCACAGCTGATAGCGACGATGAGTCGCTCCTGAGGGAGTTGCATCATCAGCTGGATGAAGCCTTGACCTTCTTCGGTGCCGAGCAGGTTGCCGGCAGGGACGCGCACGTCGTCGAAGAAGAGTTCGCAGGTGTCCTGCCCCTTGAGGCCGATCTTGTCCAGGACCCGGCCACGCCGGAAGCCCTCTGAGCTGGTCGGGACCAGGATGAGCGAGACGCCGGCCGCGGCTTCCTCGGGGTTGGTCTTGCAGGCCACCAGCACCATGTCGGCGTGGTAGCCGTTGGTGATGAAGGTCTTCGCGCCGTTGATGACGTAGTCGTCACCTTCTCGGATCGCCTTGGTCTTGATGCCCTGCAGGTCCGATCCGGTTCCGGGCTCGGTCATCGCAATGGCGGTGACGGCCTCTCCGGACGCCATCTTGGGGAGCCACTCCTGCTTCTGCTCCTCGGTGCCGTAGTGCAACAAGTAGTGGGCCACGATGCCGCTGTGCAGCGAGGCGCCCCAGCTGCCGTCGCCGACTCGGGCCTGCTCTTCGATGAGAACCGCCTCATGGAAGAAGTCGCCGCCACCTCCGCCGTACTCCTCGGGGATCGAGGCGCAGAGCAGACCCACCTCGCCGGCGCGGGTCCAGAGCTCGCGGTCGACTCGCTTGTTCTCGATGAAACGCTCGATGTTGGGCTTGATCTCCTTCTCGCAGAAGGTGCGGGCGAGATCGCGGAAGTCGTCGAGGTCCTGGTTCATCCAGGGCGAACGGCGGCCAGGCATAAATCCTCCATAGGGCTGGTCGTGCTCCGGGTACAAGCTGTACCAAGCGTACGGGTGCAACGTGGACCGGCGCCAGACCCATGAGCTAGATTGCCCGCCGTGGATCTCGCGAAGTGGGTGGACACGGCAGTCGTCCGCCGGTCGACCGCGCACGAGTCTCACCGAGCGCCACGACGCGAGCAGATCGTTGTCGCTGCGGCTGCCGCGATCGAGGAGTACGGCGCAGGGGTTGGCACGGCTCAGATCGCTGAGCGGGCCGGCGTTGCGCGACCCCACGTCTACCGGCACTTCGACAGCAAAGACGACCTCGAGGGCGAGGTGCTGCGATTCGCCGCCACCCAGCTCATCGAGGCAGTGCGTCCCGCGATGCGGCGGAGCGGGACCGCGCCGGTGATTATCGAGGGTGTGATCGCGGCCGCCGTAGGTTGGGCTGAGGAGCACCCGAACCTCTACCGCTTCATGGCGGCCCGTCAGCAGACCAAGGCAACCCATCGAGCCCGGTTGGGGCGCACGCGATTCCTGGGGGAGGTCGTAGCCGCCGCATCGGCCTATCTGCGCACCCCCGACGTGGAGGTCGACCTCCCTGATGGCGTCATGGCGGGCCTGATGGGCATGGTCGACGCCGGCATCATCTGGTGGCTTGACCACCACGACGAGTCCCAACCTGAGGTCGTGACCCGGGTCGCCCACCAAGTCTGGTTGGTTCTGCGTGACGTTGCCCAAAACGTGGGGCTGGCGATCGACGACGAAAGCCTGCTCACCGTCCCATGACTCGGTGTCGTGGAGCGTCGTCGACTGTGACACACCTCGACACGGCGAAGGGCGACGGCGACCTCCGCGCTGGCACTCGTTACTGCGCCGCCCAAGAGCTTCCTCGCCTTGTCGGAGCCGGTAGCAGATGGTGTTCGGACTCAACGAGCCCACGGGGCGCTCCGAGCCAGGTCACGACCGAGCCCCTCCAGTTGACGGGGGGTTGGTGGAACCGGTGCCCTATGACTCGTTCCGGGTTTCGGCGTCATCGCAGGCGAACTGGCAGCGAGGTGAGCCCTCGAAAGGTGAGTCCTGACCGCCACTGCGGCTGGCCGGCAAGCTCGATGCGTGGGAACCGGGTCAGCAGCCGGGGGAAGACCTCGACGCCCTCGGCCCGTGCGAGGGCCGCACCCAGGCAGAAGTGAATGCCGGCGCCGAATGACAGGGGGGAGGGGGAGGGCCGGGTCACGTCCAGCGTCTCTGGGTCCGCGAAGCGGGCAGGGTCGCGATTGGCCGCCCCCAGGAGCGTCAGGACGATCTCGCCTTCGGCAATGTCAACCCCAGCGATGCTGGTCGGGGCCAGGGCTGTACGGCCGTCGGTCTGCACCGGGGTGTCGTAGCGCAGCAGCTCCTCGACGGCATTGGGGGCGAGGTCAGGGTCGGTGCGTAGCCGATGAAGCTGAGCGGGATGGGTCAACAGCGCCGTCAGCCCGTTGCCGATGAGGTTGCTTGTCGTCTCGAACCCGGCGGCGAAGAGCAGGATGGCGGTGCCGACGGCTTCCTCGTCGTCGAGCGTGTCGTCACCCTGGGCTTGAGAGATCCGGCTGAGCAGGTCGTCCTGAGGGTCGCTGCGCTTGGATGCGAGCAGATGGCTGAAGTACTCGGCCAGCTGGTTCTCGGCGTCAGCTGCGCGCCGCACGGCCTCGGCGTCCGCGGTTGGTTCGAGGGGCGCCACCAGAGCCCGTACCAGGGGGGCTGCCTGTTCCCGGTCCGCCACGGGCACCCCCACGAGGTCGCTGATGACGTGGACGGGGAGCGGCAGCGCCAGCGAGGCGATGGCATCGATCTCACCTTGTGAGGAGGCGGCATCGAGGAGGGTGTCGGTCCACCGGATGACGGAGTCACGCAGCCCCTCGACGTGGCGGTGGGTGAACACGTCGGTGACCAGCCGCCGCAGCCGAGCATGGTCGGGCGGGTTACGAAACAGCATGGTGCGTCGGAACCGCTTCATGGCGCTGCGGGAAAGTTCCTCGGGAACGTCGGTCAGTCGAAACCCCAGCGACTCGTCGACCTTGCCGAGGCAACGGTCCCGCAAGGCGGCGTCGCAGTCGGCATATCGGCTGAGCACCAGGACTCCCGACCTGCTGCGCAAGACCGGTGCGCTCTCCCTCAGTCGGCGGTAGGCATCGTACGGGCCAGCGGTGCCGTGGTCTCCGAGGAGAATCTCGACCAGCAGCGACTCGGGCTCGGTGACGCCGAGGGACCGGCTCATCGGAGCACGCCCACCCGGTGGGACTGATCCATGTCCACCACGATGAAGAGTGCATCGGGGCGGACCGTGAGTCGATCGGCTGCGTCGACCAGTGCTGCGGAGCAGTGGAGACTGCGTCCCTCGCGCCGGACCACCTGGGCGCTGGTCTCATCGTTCATGGCTTCCCCTGGAGTTCGAGAGCCGCCGCAGCGACTTCCATGGTGGACACAGCGGACTCCTCCTGGGCGGGAAGGGTTGCGGCTACCTCGGCCACAGATCTCCAGCGGTCGATGGTGGTGCCTTGGCTGCGGCCGGCTGCAGCCAGCGCGGACCACCCATCGGCGCTCCGCAAGACTGCGGTGCCGGCGTGCGTCAGTTCGGCGACGTCGGTGTGACGCGCCACGTCGAAGCAGAACTGGGACTGCAGCCGTCGGAACAGGCCGCCGCCGGTACCGGCCTTCTCGACGAAGGCGGTGAGCGAACGGAGTGCGACGTCGAGTTCGGCCTCGGGCAGGAGGTCGGGCCACCGCTCGACGTCCTCCGCGAACACGCTCACCCCGGTGAGCCCGGCTGCGGTGACCGCGCCGGCTGGCAGTACAGCTGCGCCGGGGATGATCGAGGCATCGCCGCCCTGCAGCTGCTGGACGGATGACCTGAGGGCTGAGGCTGCGGCGCTGTGCAATTCAGGCAGGGTTCGTGGCCAGCGGACGAAGTAGGTGGTGTGCCGGGTCGGGACCGGGAATGCCCGTGACGACCGGGCTCGCGCCAGCGCAGCGTAAGGGACCTCCTGGACCTCGGTGCGGTCGTTGTCGACGACGTGGGCCACCTCGGCGTCGTCGTCGTAGCCGATTACTACGATGTCGTGGCGGCTCATGCGGAGTCGTACGTTGAGGTAGGGGAGTTCGCCGATGTCGGCCCAAACCATGACGGGTCGGCCTTGCTGGAGCTCTTGCCGGACCCATTCCCAGCCGAGCACCGGGTCATCCGTGTCGCGCAGGTCGACCTCGGCGCCCAGCCGGGTGAGCAGGTCGAGCTCGAGCTCGCTGCTGCGGCCGACCAGGTAGATCGGTGGACTGAGATCGGCCAGCCTGAGATAGGTGAAGCCGAGACCGCCACCCAGTCCGAACACCAGACCCTCGCTGGGAGGCTCACTCCAGCCGAGTCCTGCCCACTCCAGAAGGTCTCGCAGGGCTCCCGAGCCGCAGTGACCCGCCATCCGGTGGGGGTAGTCGAGCACTACCCGAGCGGGCTCGTCGGAGATGCCGGGACTTGTCACATCAGCTCCTGGAGCTTGGCGAGCTTCGCTTCGTAGGCCACCTCGTGCACGAAGTCGATCTCGCCCTTGTGAGCGATGTCATCGACGTTCGTGCTTCTGCAGAAGTGGTCATGGACCTCGCCTGATTGACAGTGAGCGGTCATCTGACCATACGGTGACAGAACTAGCAACTATGTAAACGGCCGATTAGAGATGATCGGCCGATATAGATGTAGTGCGCGGCTGTCAGCGTTCAGACAGAATCGCCAATATGTAAGGTGTGCGCGTGTCCACGCCATCCCTGCGCGCGCAGTTCCGCCATCAGGTGCGCGAACGCGCCCTGCAGGTCGCTCAATCGCTGACCGTTGAACGAGGGTGGGCTCAGGTGCGAGTGAACGAGGTCGCGGAGCTCACCGGGGTCTCGCGGCCCACGCTGTACGCGGAGTTCGGAGACAAGCACGGGCTGGGAGAGGCGTTGGTCCTCCGCGAGACAGATGCCTTCCTCTCCGGCATCGCCGAGGTGCTCCGTCATCACCACGACGACGCTCAGGGCGCGGTCACCGAGGCCGTGCGCTACGCCCTGGAGCAGGCCGAGGCCAGCCCCCTCCTGAGGGCGATCCTGACCTCGACCCGGGGTGTCGATCAGGACTTGCTGCCCTTGCTCACCACGGATGCCGCCCCGATCTTCCGGGCAGCCTCCGAGACCCTCGTCGCGTGGTTCTCCCTACATTTCCCGCAGTTCCCGGACGGGGACGTCGAGGCCGCCGTCGATGCCCTGGTACGCCTCACGGTCAGTCACATCGTGATGCCTGCTCAGGAGTCACCCGACCAGACCGCCGCGCGTCTGGCGAGCCTCGCGTTGCGCTTCATCGAACCGCGCGGGGTGGAGGCCTGAGTTCGCGCCGCCGGGGCTGAGACGGGGCACCAAGGTGCCCCGTTGACGTCACCGGCCAGGTGACGTGATCAGTGGCAGCGAGGTGAACCCGCGGATGGGACCGGACCTCAGTCGCGTCGCCGAGTCGTGGTCCACGTCCCAGTGGGGATGCCGAGCCAGGAGTGCGGCGAGCGCGAGTCGGGCCTCCATGCGCGCAAGCGCAGCGCCGAGGCAGAAATGGATGCCACGGCCGAAGGCGACCTGGCGCTCGGGCTTGCGGTCGATGTCGAACTGGTCCGCGCCCGGGAACGCGAGATCGTCACGGTTGGCTGAACCGAACAGCAGGAGAACCGTGTCGCCGGCACCCATGTGGACGTCATGGAGAGTCTCGTTGCGGGTCAGAGTGCGCGAGAGCCCCTGGACGGGTGAGTCGAATCGAAGCAACTCCTCCACCGCCGCGGGGATGAGCTCGCCGTTGTTGGCGAGGCGCTCTCTCGCGCCGGGGTGGTCCGCGAGGACCACGGCACTGTTGGAGAGCAGGTTTGTGGTCGTTTCATGTCCGGCGACGAGGAGGAGAAGGCAGAAGCCGAGCAGTTCGTCGTCGCTGAGTCGCTGACCCTCCACCTCGGCGTGGACCAGAGCAGACATCAGGTCCGGCTGGGGGCGGACGCGACGCTCCTCGAGAAAGCCAGTGAAGTAGTCGTAGAGGGCAGCCGCGGCCTCCAGGCCCTCGCCGAACTCCCCCCGAACGGGATTGGACTGGATCAGAGTTGTGGACCAGCTGCGGAACTGCGGGCGATCTGCGCGAGGAACGCCGAGCAGATCGGCGATCACGATGGCAGGCAAGGGGCCGGCGAAGTTGTCGACGAAGTCCCATGGCGTGCCCGACCCTGGAGTCTGGTCCAACAGCTCCTCGATGAGACCGCCGATTGTGTCCTCCAGAGCAGCGATCCGGCGTGCCGTGAAGGCTCTGCTGACCAGGTGACGAAGCTGGGTGTGGCGCGGCGGATCAGTCATGATCATCATCGGCAGGAACAGCTGGGTCATGTCCACACCCGGGGGTGTGGGGAAGACGCCCGAGGCCGAGGAATAGGTGTCGGGGTCGATCAGCGCAGCGCTGACATCGTCGTACCTGCTGAGCACCCAGCACCCGGCCGCCTTCGACCAGTAAACCGGCGCGTGCTCGCGCAGCTCCCGATAGATCGGGTAGGGGTCTGTGACGACCTGAGGGTCGAACGGGCTATAGGTCACAGGACTGTAAGTCGCAGTGTTGTCCGTCATGATGCCTTCCCCATGGCCGACAGAGAGTTTGTACTACGAGTACAACATAGGATGAGGTCAGGCGCCAGGGGTGAAGCGGAGAACGCCGGGGTGCTCCCCGCCCTGGGACAGTGGTAGTGCCCTGGGATTTGGGAAGGAGGCGGATCAATGCGTCAGGTCCCGGCCAAGCTGGCCAGCAAGCTCTATGGCGCGGCGGATCTGATCGCCGACCGCGGTCTGGCCGACGCCAAGATCGATGAGATCGCCGATGCGGCTGGGATCCCCAAGGCGACCCTTTACTACTACTTCACTGGCAAAGAGGAGATTCTGGCGTTCCTCCTCGGGGACGTTCTTGAACTGATCGCTGGAGAGGTCGGGGCCGCAGTCGCCGCGCCCGGCACCGCCGAGCAGCGACTCCGGGCGGCGGTGTTGGCCCAACTCACGGTGATGCTTGAGCAACCGGCCGTGTGCAGAGCCCTCGTCGGCGACCTGGGCCGAGCCACCAGGCTGCCCGAGCTCGCCCTAGCGCTGAGAAGCGCCTTTCACCAGCCCATCGAGCAGCTTCTCCACGACGGTGTGGCTGACGGATCGCTACGTCAGGTCAAGGACCCGCCGAACGTTGCCCTCAGCATCTTCGGTGCAGTCACCGTGGCAGGCCTCAGCCTCATGGTCGAAGATCCGTCCCGGGACGCCGGCAGTCATGCGGGACGCGCTTCAGAGGCGATCTGCGATCTCTTGCTCTACGGCATCCAGGCGCGCGCCTAGTTGTGATGTCCAGGCAGGTTGGTCGAGCAGGTGCGACGACACGATCTGATGTCGTAAATGGGTGAAGGCCTCCCGATGTGGAGTGGAGCTGTCTAGGAACCGCTTCACACCCAGGAGGCCTTCGTGTCCCACGCTAACGCTGCACTGACCCCGCGCCACCGACTGCGGCTCGCGCGGCTGATCGTCGACGACGGTTGGCCGACCTCGCGGGCGGCGAAGTTCTTCAACGTCTCCTGGCGGACCGCGGACCGATGGGCGCAGCGCTACCGAACGGAGGGGCCGGTCGGTATGAACGACCGCTCCTCAGCCCGGCAGACCCAGCACGCCAAGACGCCCCAGCCTCTGGTGCGCAAGATCGTGCACCTGCGGTGGAAGCAGCGGCTCGGGCCGGTCCAGATCGGCGGCCGGCTCGGGATGCCTGCTTCGACCGTCCACGCCGTGCTTCGCCGATGCCGGCTCAACCGGCTCTCCCATATCGACCGGGTCACCGGCGAACCGGCCCGCCGCTACGAACGGGCCCAGCCCGGCGAGCTGATCCACGTCGATGTCACCAAGTTCGGCAACATCCCCGACGGAGGCGGCTGGCGGTTCGTGGGCATCGAACAGGGCTGGGCCAACCGACAGACCACCCGCGACAGGACCGGCCAGCGCAGCAAGCGCCACCAACCAAGGCTCGGGAACTGCTTCGTGCACACCGTCATCGACGACTACTCCCGCGTGGCCTACGCCGAGATCCACGACGACGAGAAGGCGGTTACCGCGACCGCAGTCCTCTACCGCGCAGTGGCGTGGTTCGCCGAACGCGGCGTGACCGTCGAACGTGTGCTCTCCGACAACGGGTCGGCCTACATCTCGCACCTATGGCGCGACAGCTGCGCCGACCTCGGCATCGAGCACAAGCGGACACGCCCCCGACGACCCCAGACCAACGGGAAGATCGAGAGACTCCACCGGACCTTGGCTGACGGCTGGGCCTACAAGAAGCTCTACACCTCCGAGGACACCCGACGGGCCGCCCTGCCAGGATGGCTCCACTCCTACAACCACCACCGGCCCCACTCAGCGCTCGGCGGCCTCCCGCCCATCACCCGGTTGACCAACCTGGATGGACATCACACCTAGTCAGCGAAGGGCTGACAGGGCCAGTCTGAATCGTTAATCCCTAGCTGTAGTTCCCCGTGAGGTTGTGAACGCGGGCTGCGGGGACTTGGCCGCCGATGCCGGTGTGGGGTCGGTGGTGATTGTAGGAGTGGAGCCAGTTGTCGGCGTAGGTGGCTGCGCGAGCTTCGTCTGAGGAGTAGGCCTGGGCGTAGGCCCACTCGCTGTTCAGGGTCCGGTTGAAGCGTTCGACCTTGCCGTTGGTCTGTGGTCGATAGGGCCGGGTCCGGCGGTGCTTGATGGTCTCGCCGAGCGCTGCGTTGAAGGCGTTGGAGCGGTAGCAGGCGCCGTTGTCGGTCATCACTGCGGTGACCGTGATGCCGGCCGCGGCGAAGAAGGCGTTGGCCCGCAGCCAGAACCCGGCGGCGGTCTCCTTGCGCTCGTCGGTGTGCTGCTCGGAGTAGGCCAGGCGGCTGTGGTCGTCGACGGCGTGGTGGAGGTAGACGTAGCCGCGTGAGGGTGTCGCGCCACGACGGGCTGCTGCGTCGCGGGCAGCTCCGGCGCGACGGTCCTGGGCCGAGCCGCGACCGTGAACGCGCCAGCCTCCGCCGTCGGGGATGCGGCCGAGCTTCTTGATGTCGACGTGGACCAGCTCGCCGGGACGGGCGACCTCGTAACGCAGAGGGCGGGGCCTGCGGACCGGGAGTCCGGTGGCCTGGTCGAGGTGGGCCAGCAACGGCATCCGATAACGCTGCAGCACTCGTCCGACGGTCGAGCGTGGGACGCCGAGGTGGTAGCTGATCCGGTGCGGGCCCCATCGGCGGCAGTACCGCAGCTTCACGATGCGCCGCTCGAGCCGCGTGGGTGTCCTGGTCGGCGTCGTGTGCGGCCGCGACGGCAGGTCGGTCATCGGCAGACCAGCGCGATACCGAGCCGCCCACTTCGAGGCCGTGGCCGGTGAGCACTGGAACCGCTCAGCCGCACGGCGCACCGGCCAGTGCTGCACCACGATCAATTCGGCCAGACGTCGGCGACCAAGTGGGGTCAGCGGGGCGTTAGCGTGAGTCAACGAAGACCTCCGGGCGAGGGTTGGTGTGGTAACCCCCTCCGTACCGGAGGTCTTCGTCTATCCGCTCACGCCACGCTGTTCACAACCTGCCGGGGAACTACACCTAGCTCTCGAACGGAACGCAGCGGGCACACGTGTCGTGGTGGGTGACAGCTCGTACCTGGGTCTAGGTCGTCATGGAGCCAGAGCGGCACGGCAATGCGGAAGTGTTCCTGGAGGTCTGGCGCCGGAAGCCGGCAGGTCTTTCCCGTCGGGCAGATGTGTGTCGCCTTGTTCTCTCTCGTCCGATGACGGCTACTGAGTACCTCGGGAGAAGTGCTCGACGCCGACCGTGACGAACACCGCCTTCGACGTCCCCACCAGGGACCCCTCGGGATCGGTCAGGCTGGCGGTGAGGAACAGCTTGCGCCCCTCGTAGCTGCTCACGTGTGCCTCCATCCGGTAGGGGACGCCAATCAGTACCGGTGCTCGGTAGTCGACCGTCAGCTGGCGTGTGACCGCGGGTGTGCCGACGAGGTAGAGCAGGAAGCCGTAGAGGTCGTCGATAACGGTGGCGACTGCGCCGCCGTGCGCGATGCCGGGAGCGCCGACGTGCCGGTTGTCGAAGGTGTGATCGGCCACGACGCCGTCTCCGTCGCGGCGAACCTGGAGGTGATGGCCGTGCGGGTTGTCGGGCCCGCAGCCAAGGCACTGCTCGTGGTGGGGCGGGAGGTCGACTCCGTCCGGGTGTGGGCGAAACTTGTCCACCCAGGTGGCGAGCACGGAAGGCAGGTCAGTCATGGGGTGCACGGCCTCTCAAGAGTTGGGCCCAGGCGGCGAGGACCTGTTCTTGGCGATGGACTGGGTGGGGGGCGAGCAGGCCGCTGACACCCCTGCCGAGGAGTAGGTCGAGGGTGAGCCGGATCGAGACCGGGTCGTCGGTGACGTAGCGGCGGCAGATCTGCGCAAGCTCGTCGTTGACCCGCTCCTCGGCTGGGATCAACTGGGCGCGCAGGTCGGGGTGTGAACGCGCCGCCACCCACAGCTCCAGGGTGGCGGCGTACAGCGGACCCGACAGCGCGTCCGCCAGCAGCCCGAGCGCAGCCTCCTGCAGCTCGAGCGGATGTGGTGTCCGCCTCTCTCCTCCGGTCGTGGCCGACGACAGCGCGGCCAATGCCTCGTGTACCAGCGTCAGGCGCTTGTGCGCCAGATGCTCGACTGCCGCGACCACCAATTGGTCCCGCGTCCCGAAGTGGTGCAGCTGTGCGCCTCGCGAGAGCCCGGCCTTCTCGGCCACGGCCGCACTCGTGGTCCCGATGTAGCCCACCTCGACCAGGCACGCGACGGTGGCCTCCAGCAGCAGGCGGCGGGTGGCAGCGGAGCGCTCCTCCTGCCGCCTCGCTTGAATGTGCACGGTCACAACTTACATGCATGCACGAATGTATGTTGCACGGCGCTGCAGACGCCTTGCGATGTGCGGTCACGGGCAGCTGGTGGTACAGCGAGAGAGAGGCCCCAACACTACCCTTTCCCTCCTATCTAGTTCGGCGTAGCGTGGGTGGCGACCGATGCGTCGGGGTGATGGTGCTGCCCGGTTCGGCCGCAGGGGTTGGAGGTGAGCGACGTGAGCTACCCGGGTCCGAACGTGCCGGCATGGCAACAGCTCGGGAGCGCGCTCTGGGAGGTGCTGGCCGTCGTGGGGTGGACGCTCATCGCTGGCCTCATCGCGACTGGTGGATGCTGGTACCTGGGACAGTTCCTGTATACGGACTGGGTCCGCGAGCATCCTCCGCCACGACTCCGCTTCCTGGCAGAACGCAGGTTGCGCCGGGACTTCGCCCATGGGTTCAGCGATCTCGAGAAGTACCTCCGCGAGGGCGATCCGGCGCGCGCCAGCGACAGGGCGGCTCGACCGGGCCGGTCGTGGACCTGGAGGCACCAGGGCGGGCTCTGATCGAGAGGCTATGCCGGATAGCCGTGATGCCTCGACTGTCTGGGGGTGCCGCAGCCAGGTCTCGGGTGCCCGGCGACCCGCCGGGGTGTCTCTCAGGCGCGGACCTCGATGTTTTGCCTATCGGCAGCCTCTCCTTCGGAGGAATTTCCCCGGCCTGCCTACAGTTTTGATTGAAACGAAACCGTTCCGTTTCGATCGAGCATCAGGAGCACCACACGTGACACCACAGGAGGCGGCCCTCCGGCCCCGCATCGAAGGTGAGCGCGAGCAGGAGATCCTGGTCGCGACGCTCGACGTGCTAGCCGACGTCGGCTACGACCGCCTCACCATGGACGCCGTCGCGTGTCGCGCGAGGGCCTCTAAGGCCACCCTCTACCGCCGGTGGCATTCGAAGGCCGCTCTGGTGATCGAGGCCGTCATGCTCCACAAGGGTCCGGCCGCCTCGCCCGATACCGGCAGCTTCCGTCAGGACCTCATCGCGATGAGCTGCGGGGCTGGCGGCCTCACCGACGCGAAACCGCTCGGGATGCTGGCCAGCATCATCACCGCGCTCAACCTCGACGACGAGTTCGCCGAGCGATTTCGGCGAGACTTCATCGGCCCCAAGGTGGCCATCGGTCGGCTCGTCTACGAGCGAGCACAGGCCCGCGGCGAGATCCGCGCCGACCTGGACATCGACCTAGTGACGCCGGCGCTGACCGGGATGGTCCTGCATCGAATCTTCCTGATGGGCGAGCACGCCACCCCCGACCTGATCACCGCCCTGATCGACCAGATCATCATCCCGGCCTGCCGCCCGCAGGCCCAGGCACCTCGCGAAGACAAGGAATAGCTCGTGACTGAAATCGACCGCGTCACCACCCCACCCGCCGACGCGGCCCGCATGGCCGCCCCACAGCGCGAGCTCCACCTGGGCTGGGCTCTGGTCCTCATCTCGATTGCCCAACTGATGGTTGTGCTCGACGCCACCATCGCGAACATCGCGCTGCCCTTCATCCAGGTCGACCTGGAGATCAGCAACGCTAACTTGGCGTGGATCGTCACCGGCTACGCTCTGGCGTTCGGCAGCCTGCTGCTGCTTGGCGGCCGGCTTGGTGACCTCTACGGCCGCCGCAAGGTGTTCATGGCCGGCCTCGGCATCTTCGCGGTCGCTTCCCTGCTCGGTGGGCTCGCGACCAACGAGCCGTTGCTGCTCGGTGCCCGCGGACTGCAGGGCCTCGGTGCTGCACTGGCCTCCCCGGCCGCCCTAGCGCTGATCACCACCACGTTCCCCGCAGGCCCAGCCCGCAACCGGGCCTTCGCGGTTTATGCGGCGATGTCCGGCGCGGGTGCGGCCGTCGGTTTGATCCTCGGTGGCTGGCTGACCGGTACATCGCCGGAGTTCTTCGGCATGGTCGTTGACGGCTGGCGCCTCACCTTCTTGATCAACGTGCCGATCGGCCTTGGTGCCGCCGCTCTGGCGCCGCGCTTCCTCAACGAGTCTGAGTCCCACCCGGGCGAGCTCGATTTGCCCGGCGCCGTCTTCGGCACCCTGGCGCTGGTCGGCATCGTCTACGGCCTGTCGCGAGCCGGCACTGAGGGGTGGAGCGACGCGCTCACCATCGCCAGCCTGATCGTGGGCAGCTTGCTACTTGCCGTCTTCGGGCTGGTCGAGAGCCGAGTGGAGCACCCGCTGCTCCCGTTCCGGATCTTCACCAACCGAACCCGGGCGGCCAGCTTCGTAGCGATGTTCCTCGCGCCCGCGGCGATGTTCGCGATGTTCTACTTCCTGAGCCAGTACCTGCAGAACGTCATGGGATACAGCCCGCTCAAGACCGGTGTAGCGTTCCTGCCGTTCACGGTGGGCATCGTGTTCGGGGCAGGTCTGGCCTCCAACCTGGTGAACCGGATCGCCCCCCGCTACATCTCGGGAGTCGGCACGCTGCTCGCAGCGGGCGCCCTATTCGGCTTCTCCCGGATCCCGTTCGACACCGAGTTCCCGGTCAGCGACGTGACGGGGACGTATCTCGCCAACATCCTGCCGTACACGGTCTTGATGGCGATCGGCATGGGCCTGACGTTCGTGCCGGTCACCCTGACGGCGGTCCACCACCTCCGCTCGGAGGAGTCCGGCGTCGGGTCCGGGGTGCTCAACACGATGCAGCAGGTCGGCGGCGCGCTCGGCCTCGCAGTGCTCGCCACCGTCGCGACACAGACGTTCACCGACCGGGGCGCCGAGCTGGCCCAGGCCAGCGCCGCTGCGGGCGGCGAGGCCCCGTCGGCGGAGGTCATGCAGCGGATGCAGGCCATCGTCGAGCAGCAGATCTTCACCGAGGGCTCGACCCAGGCTTTCCTAGTCGGCTCGATTCTGATGCTCGCGGCATCCGCGGTGATCTGGATCTTCCTCGACGTGAAGCACCAGGAGCTAGCCACCGACGGTCCCGAGGGCGTCCACGTCGGCTGAGGCAGCCCACTCACTCCGTGGCCCGGTCGTCAGCCGCAGAGGTTGGCGGGCACCGGGACAGTGGCGGCGTGGCCGGGCCGCGGAGATGAACTCCGGCGTGAGCCGTATGACTCATCGCGAACGGTGACGTGATCGGCGTCCACGCCACGCAGCAGCGAGCAGCCCTTTACGTCACGGTAGGACAGCCATACCGCTGGTGCCATCGCACCGCGACCGACATCGCCTCACGGGAAACCGGAACCCTGCGAACGCCGACGCCAATGCGGAAGAAGTGACTAAGAACAGTCTCCCGTGTTGCGACGTGATCGTGCCGCCTGGATCCTGGTTGTCAAGCAGTGGGAGCCCGCGATGGAGATCACCCGGTCGAGTTCGGTGCTGAGGACAGTGGTGACCGCCGATCGGCCGATCAGTCAACGTTCATCGCGTTCCTGCGAGCGAGACGGAGCGGATGCGGGAGCGCTGGGCAGAGTACCGTCGGGATCTTCGGTGACCGAGCCTCCGAGGTTCATGCTGGATCGCTTTCGGTCGGCCGTCAGACCGTGGGGGGTCTGGCGTGCAGCACCACATCATGCCCGGCCATTAGGCCCTGGTGGCGTCAATTCCGGAGCTCGACGACCGGTGGCCTCGGTCTCTTGGTTGAGCATGGTGAGCAGCTTGTCGCCCTCGATGTCGAGGTCGGGCAGCAGGCGGTCAAGCCATCGAGGCAGCCACCAGGCTCTGTCGTCGAAGACAGCCATGAGCGCCGGGACGAGGGTCAACCGGACGATGAATGCGTCGATCAGGATACCGGCGGCGAGTGCGAAGCCGACCTGCTTGATCATGATGTCGTGGCTGAAGATGAAGCCGGAGAACACCGCGACCATGATGACGGCGGCTGCGACGACGACGCGGCTGGCTTGGTCGAAGCCATGGATGACGCTTGGTCGCGCTGCCTGGCCGTGGATGTGTGCCTCGCGCATCGAGGAGACCAGGAAGACCTCGTAGTCCATGGCGAGCCCGTAGAGGATGCCGGTCACGATGATCGGCATGAAGCTCATGAGCGGACCACCGGTGTCGAAGCCGAAGAGTTCGCTGACCCAGCCCCATTGAAAGACGGCGGTGGTGGCGCCGAAAGTGGCCAGGATGCTGAGCAGGAAGCCGGCTGTGGCCTTGATCGGCACGACCACCGAGCGGAAGACGACCATCAGAATCAGGACGGACAGCACGATGATGATGCCGAGGTAGAGCGGAAGGACGCTGGCGATCTTGTCGGACATGTCGATTCCGATGGCGGTGAACCCGGTCACGCCCAGCTGCACCTGGTTGGCCTCGGCGATCGCGTTGTCGGGCCCGCGCAGCGACTTCACGAGGTCGCTGGTGGCCTCGTCGCTGGGGCCTGAGGTGGGGATGATGCTGAAGACGGCGAGGTCACCGGCCTCGTTGACGCCGACGGGGGCGGCCAGCACGATGTCGTCTCGGTCCTGGAACCCAGTGATCAGTTTCGCGGTCAGGTCGGGAGTGACGCGGCCTGCGGTGCCGGTGGGCTCGGCGGTGACCAGCAGGGGGCCATTGAATCCCTCACCGAAGCCTTGGGAGACGGCCTCGTAGCTTTGCCGGGCGGCGGTGTCCTGGTTCGCGGTCGCGCCGGAGGGGATGCCAAGGTTCATGCTGGCTGCGGGGAGCGCCATCACGCCCAGGATCGCGACCACGCCGGCGATGACGGGCCACCTGAACCTGATCACACTCCTCACCCAGTGGTCAGCGACGCCGTGCGACTCCGCGTCCTCCTTGGCGCGGCGCCGGGATCGGGCCTTGTCGGAGCAGATGCGCTCCCCGACCAGTCCTAGCAGCGCGGGAAGCAGGCTGAGGGCGATGAGCACAGCGAGGGCCACCGTGGACGCTGCGACCAGGGCCATCGTCGACAACGACGCGATGCCGATGACAGTCAGCGCGGTCAGCGCGATGAGGACGGTGAGGCCGGCGAAGAACACGGCGCTGCCCGCAGTGCCGACCGCTCTGCCGGCTGCCTCTCGTGCGGTGAGTCCCCGGTCGAGGATCAGCCGTCGCTGCCGGTTGACGACGAACAGCGCGTAATCGATGCCGACGGCGAGGCCGACCATGAGTCCCAGGACGGGGGTGGCGGAGTTCATCTCGATGACCGTGGAGAGCGCGTACGCGCCACCCACGCCGATTCCGACGCCGACCAGCGCCGTGACCAGGGGCAGCCCGGCCGCGATGACCGAGCCCAGGGTGAGCACCAGCACGAGGGCAGCGACGGCGAGACCGATCACCTCGCCGATACCGACGGGGACCTCGAGGGCCTTGAGCGAGTCGCTCGGGAGAACGGTGATCCCCGTTCCCTGCTCGGCGCGCTCCACCACCTCGACCACTGAGGTGACGTCGTCATCGGTCAACGAGGTCGAGGCGACCGTGAACTGGAACTGGAACAGCGCGACCTGTCCGTCCGAGGACACCAGCACGCCGGGCACCGGGGCCCCATCCACCACGAGCGGCTGGTACGGGGGCGCCTGTTGCTGGTCCGACCCCGCTTGGGGTTCGACCGGTGCATCCTCTCGCGGAGAGCCCGCTGGCCCCTCCTCAGCGCCACCCAGCGCGGCGTCGAGCGGGTTGACGACCTTCTCGAGCTCATAGACGTCGCTGACGGTGCGGCTGATCACCGCAAGTCGCTCCGGTGTGTCGAGCCGCCCGCCGTCCGGCGCGGTGAAGACCACACTGGCCTGACCCCCCGAGGCCTCAGGGAGCTCGTCGGCCACGCGGTCAAGCACCGTCTGGGCCTGGGTGCCCTCGATCTTCATCTCGGAACTGACGCTCACGCCGTTGATGGCCACGGCACCGACGACCGCGGCGAGGACCGCGACCCAGCCCGCAATGAACAGCCACGGCCTGCCGAACGCGGTCTGTCCGAGCCGGTACAAGAAGGTGGACATGGATCTAGTGCTCCTTTGGGGGCGGGAGGCGCGGCGGTGCCTAGAGGCCGTGGCGCAGGTAGTCGAAGGTGATGTCGAGGAACGCGGCGTAGTCCATCGAAGCGGGGGTGGCGTCGCTCTCGCCGTCCAGGTGCACGTCGAGAGTTCCTTCCAGGGCAGCCATCACGGCGCCGTACACGGCGCCGAACAGCAGCGGTACGTAGACGGCGGGGTACCGGTCCCCGGCTACCGAGCCCAAAAGTTCCTGCGCGGTGTGGCGCATGCGTTGCTGAACGCCCAGGACGTACGGCTCCAGGGTCGGGTACTGCCGCGCCATCGCCATCAGCTCCCGCATCCTGATCAACGTGTCCGCGGTGAGCTGATCCCTCATCACGGCCAACAGGGCATCGAGCAGGGGCAGGTCTGCGGGGAGGCCAGCCAGGATCGCGCTGGCGTCGTCGACGCCACCGAACGCGACCGAGGCGACTGCCTCCTCCTTGCAGGAGAAGTGGTTGGCGAAAGTGCGTCGGGAGTACCCCGCCCGCTCCACCACGTCCGCGGTGACAAACCCGAACAGCCCCCGCTCACGGGTCAGCTCGAACGCCGCGTGCGCCAGCGCTTGGCCCGTCGCCTCGCGCTTCAAGTCCCGCAACCCACGATCCATTCCCTCAGTATGACCAGCCCTGCCCAATGGGCAACAATGCCCAGTGAGCAGACAGACTCCTCGCACTGCCCCTGCTTCAAAGCAGCAGCTGGCCAAGGGCAGGCCAGTAGCGTGACGACGACATGGAACTGGCGCTCCACCATCGGCGCCGGTCTCGTCCAAGAGTGGCCATCGACCTACGGGAGTGCGTATGGGTGCTGATGGCGGAGGGGCCGGGAGTGACGATGGCCCGAACCGGACGGCGACCGGCGACGGAGCGCAGTTCGCTGATGCAGTGCTGGCACTGCTCGCGGTCGCACGGCGGACCCGGGGCCGACTGCAGCCGCTTTTCGACGACATCACGGTGCCGCAGCTGGTGCTGCTCGATGCTGTGCAGGCGTGCGGCCGCGAGGGCATCGGTGCCATCTCGGCGTACACGCTGCTGAGCCAACCGACGGTGACCCAGCAGGCGGCCGCACTGGAAGTCGCCGGGCTGCTGCGTCGCATCCCGGCCGAGGACGATCGGCGGCGGCGAGTGCTCACACTCACCGAACGCGGCGAGCAGCTCCTGGCCGCAAAGCGCGACGTAGTCGCAGGTCGACTTTCGACCGCATGGCGATCCCTCAGCGCCGAGGAGCGGGGCATCGCGGTCCCACTGCTTCGCCACATCACGGATCTCATCAGGGAACTCGCCTGACTGCCACGACCACCCGTTGCCGGCCTGGGGATTCGGCCTCCTGCTCCGGCGCAGTCCCTCTCCCCACGTTCGCGAGGCCCGGACCGCCGACGAGGCTTCTGAGCTGTCGGCAGCGGCATGGAGGGGACAACGCCGACTGTGCGTACTGCGGCGACTCAGCGGAAAGTCAGCACAAAGACCGCGCGAAGTCGTCCGAGCCTCTCCGAGACCATCGGGTAGCGTGTGACCTCGGTAACGGATTGATCCGTGGCAGAGCGTCAGATAAAGCGGGTTCGGTCGAGACTGATCGAGATCGGAGGACGGCCGTGAAGGCCCCGTCCATCTGAGAAGGTCAGGGGTTCGAATCCCCTCAGCTCCACCACCGGCAGGGCCCGCAGCCACGGCTGCGGGCCTTCTGCGTTCCCCCGGGCGGAGTGGCGGCGGGCGCCGTGGCACGTCGCCCGGCACCTCGCCCCGGCACGGCGTCCGCCCTGGGCGAACACGGGCCGGGGCAGGAATCGGGCCCGCCACGCGAAGGTTGAGCCTTCACCTGTCAAGGACACGAGGTGAAGACATGGCTCAGGACCCACGGCGCCTCCCGGTGCTGTTCCTCTCCGACGGCGTGCTGCTGCCCGGCATGGTCGTCCCCATCGAGCTCGACGAGGCGGCGCAGGCCGCGGTCGACGCCGCGCGCAGCGAGGGCGGTGACGAGCTGCTCGTGGCGCCACGCCTGGTGGACCGCTACGCGTCGTACGGCGTCCGCGCGACGATCGAGAAGGTCGGCCGCTCTCGCGGCGGCTCTGCGGCGGCCGTCCTGCGCGCCGGCGGCCGCGCGCGCATCGGCACGGGCGTGGCAGGCCCCGGCGCGGCGCTCTGGGTCGAGGCGACCCCGGTCGAGGACGAGGACCCGTCCCCGCGTGCGCAGGAGCTGGCCGACGAGTACAAGAAGCTCGTCGTCGCCGTGCTCCAGCGCCGTGAGGCCTGGCAGATCGTCGACTCCTTCACCTCGCTGACCGACCCGTCCGTCATCGCGGACACCGCCGGCTACGCGCCGTACCTCTCGGTGGACCGCAAGCGCGAGCTGCTCGAGACCCCCTCGGTCGAGCGGCGCCTGGAGCTGCTCGTCGGGTGGACCCAGGACTACGTGGCCGAGCTCGAGGTCAACGAGAAGATCAGCGAGGACGTGCGCGAGAGCGTCGACGCGAGCCAGCGCGAGTTCCTGCTGCGTCAGCAGCTCGCCGCGATCCGCAAGGAGCTCGGCGAGGGCGAGCCCGACGGCGCCGACGACTACCGCGCCCGGGTCGAGGCGGCCGACGTGCCCGACGACGTCCGCGCCGCGATGCTCCGCGAGGTCGACCGCCTCGAGCGGGCCAGCGACCAGAGCCCCGAGACGTCGTACCTCCGCACCTGGCTGGACACCGTGCTCGACCTGCCGTGGAGCGTCCGCACCGACGACGCCACCGACGTCACGGCCGCGCGTGCCGTCCTTGACGCCGACCACCACGGCCTCGACGACGTCAAGGACCGGATCGTCGAGCACCTCGCCGTGCGCGCCCGCCGCGCCGAGCGCGGGCTCGAGGTGGTCGGCGGGCGCGGGTCGGGCGCCGTCGTGCTGCTGGCGGGGCCGCCCGGGGTCGGCAAGACCTCGCTGGGCGAGTCCGTCGCCCGCGCGCTCGGACGCAGGTTCGTGCGTGTCGCCCTCGGCGGCGTCCGCGACGAGGCCGAGATCCGCGGCCACCGGCGGACGTACGTCGGCGCGCTGCCGGGTCGCATCGTGCGGGCCGTCAAGGAGGCCGGGTCGATGAACCCGGTCGTGCTGCTCGACGAGGTCGACAAGGTCGGCTCGGACTACCGCGGCGACCCGGCCGCGGCGCTGCTCGAGGTGCTCGACCCGGCGCAGAACCACACGTTCCGCGACCACTATCTCGAGCTCGACCTCGACCTCAGCGACGTGCTGTTCATCGCGACCGCCAACGTGCTGGAGACCATCCCGCCGGCCCTGCTGGACCGCATGGAGCTGGTGAGCATCGACGGCTACACCGAGGACGACAAGGTCGCCATTGCGCGCGACTTCCTCGTGCCGCGGCAGCGCGAGCGCGCGGCCCTGACCGACGACGAGGTCAGCGTCACCGACGACGCCCTGCGCGAGCTCGCGAGCGACCACACCCGTGAGGCCGGCGTCCGCCAGCTCGAGCGGCTCGTGGCCAAGGCCTTCCGCAAGGTCGCCACGCGTCTCGCGTCCGGTACGACCGCTCCCGTGGTGGTCGACCGGGCGGCGCTGCGGGACCTGGTGGGCCGGCCCCGCTTCACGCCGGAGGCGCACGAGCGCACCTCGGTGCCCGGCGTGGCCACGGGCCTGGCCGTCACCGGTCTCGGCGGCGACGTGCTCTACATCGAGGCGTCCGACCTGCCCGCCGAGCCGGGCACGACCGGCCGGCTCCACCTGACCGGTCAGCTGGGCGACGTCATGAAGGAGTCCGCCCACATTGCGCTGACCTACGTGCGGTCGCACGCGGGCGAGCTGGGTCTCGACGACGCGGCGCTGGCCCGGCTGTCCGGTCCGGTCCACGTGCACGTGCCCGCCGGGGCGGTCCCGAAGGACGGGCCCTCGGCCGGCGTGACCATGACGACGGCCCTGGTGTCGCTGGCGACCGGTCGCAACGTCCGCGGCGAGGTCGGCATGACCGGTGAGGTGTCCCTGACCGGGCGGGTCCTGCCCATCGGCGGCGTGAAGCAGAAGCTGCTCGCGGCCCAGCGTGCCGGCCTCACCGAGGTCTTCCTCCCGGCCCGCAACGAGCCGGACCTCGACGACGTTCCCGCCGAGGTGCTCGACGCGGTGACGGTGCACCTGGTGCGCGACGTGCGCGACGTGGTGGCTCGGGCGCTGGAGCCCGGTTCGGCTCCGGCCGGGGTGGTCGCCGCCTAGGGTGAGGACGACCCGCCCAGCCCGTCCCCTCGCACGCAGGAGTCCGCCATGACGTCGTCCCGCTCTCTCGCCCGCGCTGCCGCCGTCACGGCCCTGGCTCTCGGCGTCGGTGGTCTCACCGCGGCGCCGGCGCAGGCTGCGTGGAGCAGTCTCGCGACGAACGAGGGGGGCCGCCTGCAGGCCTGCAAGGTCGCGACCGCGGACGGCGCGGCGTGGCGCGTCAAGGCGCGCGTGCGCAACGTGGACGACGACCGCAGCGACTGGGTGAAGGCGCGCGTGGTGGTGACGCGCAACGGCACCGCCACCGACCAGGCGTGGAGCAGCGGTCGCGTCTTCGGCGGGGAGAGCGCGGCGGGCACCGTGCGCAGCGGGCGCGGCAGCGCCTGGACCCTCGCCTTCAGCCTCTCCAGCCCCCAGTCGGGCGGCGGGGGTCAGGTGCCGGTCGGGGCGCTCGCCGGCTGCTGAGCCGAGCCAGGGGACCGTGGGACGCGCACGGCCCCTCGTCCCCGCGTCGTCGGGACCTAGGGTCGGGCGCATGACGGAGCGCCTGACCCTCGCCACCTGGCCCACCCCGCTGGAGCCGGCTCCCCGGCTGGCCACGGCCCTGGGCCTCGCGCCGGACGACCTGTGGGTCAAGCGCGACGACCTCGTCGGGCTCGGGGGCGGGGGCAACAAGGTCCGCAAGCTGGAGGCGACGCTCGCCGAGGCGCTCGCCCAGGGCGCGACGGCGGTGGTGACGAGCGGGGCGGCCCAGAGCAACCACGCCCGGCTCACGGCGGCGGCCGGCGCCCGGCTGGGTCTCGAGGTCACGCTCGTCCTCGCCGGCGAGCCACCGGAGCCACCGGAGCGCAGCACCGGCAACCTGCTGCTCGACGAGCTGCTCGGCGCCCGCCTGGTGTGGGCCGGCGCCACCTCGCTGGCCGACCTCGACGCCGTGGTGGAGCAGGAGGCGGCCCGGCTGAGGTCGGCCGGCACCCCGACGTACGTCGTGCCCTACGGCGGCTCGAACGTCGCCGGCGCCGGGGCCTACGCCGAGGCAGGGCACGAGATCCTGGGCCAGGCTCCGGACACGTCCCTGGTCGTGGCCGCCGTCGGCTCCGGCGGCACCATGGCCGGGTTGGTCCACGCCCTCGGGGTGGACCGCGTGCTCGGCGTCGACACCGGCGCGGTGCCCGATCCCGGGGACCGCGTGGCGCAGCTGCTCGCCGGCCTCGGCACGCCGGTGGCGTCGGCGGACCTGCGGCTGCGCCGCGACCTCGTCGGCGAGGGGTACGGCGTGCTGTCGGCCGAGGTCCGCGCAGCGATGGAGCTGGTCGCCCGCACCGAGGGGATCGTGCTCGACCCGGTCTACACCGGCCGGGCCGCCGCCGGGCTCGTGGCGGGCGTCCGTGAGGGCGTCGTCGTGGCGGGTCGTCGCACGGTGCTGCTGCACAGCGGCGGGCTGCCGGGGCTCTTCGGCCACCTCGGTGCCACCGACTGGTCCTGAGCGCGTCGACGCACCCGCCCGACGTACGACGTCAGCCGTTCCCAGCGGGAGCCGGGGAGCGTAACGTCGACGGCCTGGAACGGCCCGCGGCGGGGGAGACCCCGACCGTGGAGCGGGGAGGACACGACATGGCGGCCGTCGGCACCGGACCCACCGAGCAGGAGCAGGAGAGCGTCGCGCGGGCGAACGAGTCCG
The DNA here is from genome assembly GCF_011299595.1 of Nocardioides sp. HDW12B. Classification (NCBI taxonomy): domain Bacteria; kingdom Bacillati; phylum Actinomycetota; class Actinomycetes; order Propionibacteriales; family Nocardioidaceae; genus Nocardioides; species Nocardioides sp. HDW12B. The sequence goes on from NZ_CP049867.1 coordinate 505,754, forward strand.
GCCGGCATCCGGTGGTGCTCGTCCACGGGCTGTGGCTGCTCAGCACGAGCTGGGACCGCTGGGTCGACTTCTTCACCGAGGCCGGCTACGCCGTGGTGACCCCCGGCTGGCCCGGCGACCCCGGGTCCGTCGCCGAGGCCCACGCGAACCCCGACGTCTTCGCGGGCACCGGCATCGGGGCCGTGGCGGACCACCTGCAGGCCGTCGTCGAGGGTCTCGACCGGAAGCCGGCGACCATCGGCCACTCCTTCGGCGGGCTCCTGGTGCAGATGCTCGCCGGTCGCGGGCTCAGCGCTGTCACCGTCGCCATCGACCCCGCGCCCTCGCGCGGCGTCCTCGCGCTGCCGATGGCCGCGCTCCGGTCGTCGTCGGCGGTGCTCGCCAAGCCCACCAACCGCTCGCGGGCCGTGACGCTGACCTGGGAGCAGTTCCGTTACGGCTTCGCCAACGCGGTCCCCGAGGACGAGGCGCGGACGCTCTTCGAGCAGCACCACGTGCCCGGCTCGGGCACCCCGGTGTTCCAGGCGGCGTTCGCCAACATGAACCCCGCCACCGAGCTGAAGGTCGACACGAAGCGGGCCGACCGGGGCCCGATGCTCATCATCTCCGGGGAGCACGACCACCAGGTGCCCCCCGCGATGGCCCACGGTGGCTACAAGAAGCAGCGGAAGAACACCGATAACGTCACCGAGCTGCACGACATGCCCGGGCGCGGCCACTCGCTCACCATCGACTCCGGCTGGCGCGAGGTCGCGCAGACCTCGCTGGACTTCATCGCCCGCTTCGTCCCCTGAGCCGCGCCGCGGCCGGCGCGGTCACCACGTCAGGGCGGCCAGCAGCCGGTCCACGACGGTGCGCGCCTCCTCGACGAAGACCCGGACCGGCTGGCGCTGCTCCACGTCGCGCCGCGCCAGCAGCACGATCCGTCGCGTGACCGGGTCGGCCATCCGCAGCGTCGTCAGGTCGTCGGCGCTCCGGGTGCCGAGCCGCAGCATCAGCGGGGTGGTGAGCGTCGCGCCGAGCCCGGCCGCGGCGAGCTGCAACGAGGCGGCCGTGTCGGTGACCTCGTGGACGACCCGGGGCTCGACGTCACGCCGACGCAGCCCCGAGCGCAGGGCACGGCCGTACTGCGTGCCCTCGGGCGGCAGGATCCAGTCGAGGTCGCGCAGCAGCTCCGGCGTCGCCGTACGCCGTCGGCCGCCGCGCGAGCCGGGAGGCAGCGACCCAGTCGCCACCGCCACGGCGAACTCCTCGGGCTCCAGCAGCGTGCGCGCGACGCCCCGGTCGCGGGGGATGGGGGCGTCGACGTAGTCGAGCCCGAAGGCGACGTCGACCTCCCCGTGCCGGACGGCGACCGAGACCGCGTCGAGGTCGACCTCCCGGGAGGTCACCACGACGTCGGGGAACGCCTCGCCCAGCCGGGCCACCACCGGCGCCAGCAGGCCGGCCGCGGTGCTGCCCCACGTGCCGACGACCAGTGGGCCCGCGACCTGCTCGCGCGCCGCCCGGGTGGCGCTGACCGCGCGGGCCTCGGCCGCCAGCAGCCCCTCGGCGTGGTCGGCCATGACCCGGCCCGCGTCGGTCAGCACCAGGTGGCGCCCGGCCCGCTGCACCAGGTTGACCCCCAGGGCGGCCTCGAGGGACGCGAGGTGCTGCGAGACCGCGCCTGGGGTGTAGCCGAGGTGGTCGGCCGCGGCGGCCAGCGTGCCGCGGCGGGTGAGCTCGCGCAGGGTCGTGACCTGGGTGAGGTTGAGCCGGGGACCGTGCACCACGGGGGACATCAGGCACCTCTCGCGTCGCGTGACAGTTCACGAAACCTAAACCATTGCACGGCCAGATCGTCGCTTGTGCTGCACGTTGGTCGCGGGAGAGGGTGAGGGGGTGCCGCCTGCCGCCTTGCCCTCACGCGCCTCCGTCGTCGTCGTCGGCGGCGGGGTCGTCGGCCTGAGCACCGCCTACCACCTGGCCCGGGCCGGCGTGCGCGACGTGGTCCTGCTCGAGAAGGACGAGCTGGGCTGCGGCTCCACCTGCAAGGCCGCCGGCGGCGTCCGTGCGCAGTTCTCGGACGCGGTGAACGTCGAGCTCGGCGCCCGGAGCCTGCGGACCTTCGAGACCTTCGCCGAGACCTTCGGCCAGGACATCGACCTGCACCAGGTCGGCTACCTCTTCCTCCTCGACGACGAGGAGCACGTGGCCGCCTTCGAGGCGAACGTCGCGCTCCAGAACGACCTCGGCGTCCCGAGCCGCATGATCGACGTCGCCGAGGCCCGGGCGCTGTCGCCGATGATCGACCCGACCGGGCTGCTCGCGGCGGCGTGGTCCCCGACCGACGGGCACTGCACGCCCGAGAGCGTCGTCGCCGGCTACGCCCGCGCGGCGCGCGCCGCCGGCGCCTGCCTCGTACGCCGCTGCGCCGCCCTCGAGGTGCTGTCCGAGGGAGGCGTGGTCACCGGGGTCCGCACCGAGCACGGCGTGGTCGCCACCGACACGGTCGTGTGCGCGGCCGGAGCCTGGTCGCGCGACCTGGCCGCGTCGGTCGGCGTGGACCTGCCGGTGACCCCGCTGCGCCGCCAGATCCTCGTCACCGAGCCGGTCCCGGGTGTCGACCCGCGCACGCCGTTCACCATCGACTTCGCCTCCTCGTTCTACTTCCACCACGAGGGCCAGGGCCTGCTGCTCGGGATGTCCGACCCCGACGAGACCCCGGGCTTCAAGCTCGGCCGCGGCGAGGAGTGGCTGCCCGGGCTGGCGGAGGTCATCGAGCGCCGCACCCCCGGGCTGGCCGACGTCGGGATCGCGTCGGGCTGGGCCGGGCTCTACGAGATGACCCCGGACCACAACGGGCTCATCGGCGAGGCCGAGGGCGTCTCGCGGTTCCTCTACGCCACCGGCTTCTCCGGCCACGGCTTCCTCATGGGCCCGGCCGTCGGCGAGGTCGTGCGCGACCTCTACCTTGGCCGGGACCCGGTGGTCGACGTGTCGGCCCTCAGCGCCACCCGCTTCTCCGCCTCCGCCGACCCGGCGGCCCTCCGTCCCGAGCTCAACATCGTCTAGTCACCTCGTCCCCCTCCTCCCCCTCGTCCAGGAGCCTCCATGTCCTCGCAGATCCCCTCCGGCGCCGACCTCCAGCGCCTCGCCGTCGAGCACGCCGGTCGCTGCGGCGTCGACACCGCCGCCCTCACCGGTGACCGGGTCGACCACTCGCCGATCAACGGCGAGCGGCTGGTCGACGTCGGCTGGGTCGACGCCTCGGCGGTCGACGACGCGGTCGGGCGGGCCCACGCGGCGTACCTGCAGTGGCGCCGCGTGCCGGCGCCCGAGCGCGGGGCCCTGGTCAAGCGCTTCGGCGAGCTGCTCGCCGTGCACAAGGACGACCTCGCCGCGCTGGTGAGCCTCGAGGCCGGGAAGATCACCTCCGAGGCCCGCGGCGAGGTGCAGGAGATGATCGACATCTGCGACTTCGCCGTCGGGCTGTCGCGCCAGCTCTACGGCCGGACGATGCCCTCGGAGCGTCCCGGGCACCGCCTCATGGAGACCTGGCACCCGCTCGGCGTGGTCGGCGTCATCAGCGCCTTCAACTTCCCGGTCGCGGTCTGGTCGTGGAACACCGCCATCGCGCTCGTCTGCGGCGACCCGGTGGTCTGGAAGCCCTCGGAGCTGACGCCGCTGACGGCCCTGGCCTGCCAGGCGGTGCTGGCCCGTGCGATCGCCGAGTGCGGTGCACCTGCCGACCTCAGCCAGGTCGTGCTGGGTGCCGCCGAGGTGGGGGAGCGGCTGGTCGACCACGACGGCGTCGCGCTGCTCAGCGCCACCGGCTCCACCCGGATGGGCCGCGCCGTCGGACCGCGCGTCGCCGACCGCTTCGGCCGCTCGCTGCTCGAGCTCGGCGGCAACAACGCCGCTGTCGTCGCCCCCAGCGCGGACCTCGACCTGACGGTGCGCGGCGTGGTGTTCTCCGCCGCCGGCACCGCCGGGCAGCGCTGCACGACGATGCGTCGCGTCATCGCCCACACCAGCGTGGTCGACGAGCTCACCGACCGGCTGGCCTCGGCGTACGAGCGGCTGCCGATCGGCAACCCGATGGCCGCGGGCACGCTCGTGGGACCGATGATCCACCGCGGCGCCTACGAAGCCATGGAGCGCTCGCTCGAGCAGGCCGCGGACGAGGGCGGCAAGGTCGTCGCCGGCGGCGGCCGCGCGCTGGCCGACGAGGCGCCCGAGGCGTTCTACGCCCGGCCCGCGATCGTCCGCACCGACCGCCAGAGCGAGGTCGTGCGCCAGGAGACCTTCGCGCCGCTCCTCTACGTGCTGCCCTACGGCGACCTCGACGAGGCGATCGCGCTCAACAACGACGTGCCGCAGGGCCTGTCGTCGAGCATCTTCACCTCCGACAACGCCGAGGCCGAGCGCTTCCTGTCGCCCGAGGGGTCCGACTGCGGCATCGTCAACGTCAACATCGGCACCTCCGGGGCCGAGATCGGTGGCGCCTTCGGGGGCGAGAAGGAGACCGGCGGCGGCCGGGAGTCCGGCTCGGACGCGTGGCGCGCCTACATGCGCCGGGCGACGAACACGGTCAACTACTCGGGCGAGCTGCCGCTGGCCCAGGGCGTCGACTTCACGGTCTGAGCGATGACCGCGACCACGGGAACCACCGGCACCACGGTCGGCACCACCGCGCTGCGGGCGCGCTTCGCCGCCCGCCTGTCGCGGCTGTACGGCGCGGAGGTCCCGGCCTACACCACGCTCGTCGAGGTCGCCCACGAGGTGAACCAGCGCGTGCTCGACCGCCACGGGGCTGCGGCCGAGCGGCTGGGGAGCATCGACCGGGTGACCGCGGAGCGGCACGGTGCCATCCGGGTCGGCTCGCGCCGCGAGCTCGCCGAGGTGGCGCGGGTGTTCCGGGCGCTCGGCATGCACCCGTGCGGGTTCTACGACCTGCGCGACGCCGCTCCCTCGGCCATCCCGGTGGTCTCGACCGCCTTCCGGCCGCTGGACCGCGACGAGCTGGCGGCGAACCCCTTCCGGGTCTTCACCTCCATGCTCGTGCCGGAGGACCGGCGCTTCTTCGACGCCGACCTCGAGGAGCGGCTGCACACGTTCTTGTCAGGGAGACAACTGTTTGCCCCCGAGCTGCTCCGGCTGGCCGACCGTGCCGTCGACGCCGACGGGCTGTCCGAGAGCGACGCCGAGGTGTTCCTCGACCTCGCGACCGCCTCCTTCGCGCTCTCGCACGACCCGGTCGACCGCGCCTGGTACGCCGAGCTCGAGGCGGTCTCGGCGGTCGCGGCCGACATCGGCGGTGTGACGACGACGCACGTCAACCACCTCACCCCGCGCGTGCTGGACATCGACGACCTCTACGCCTCGATGCGGGCGCGGGGGATCGCCATGATCGACGAGATCCAGGGCCCCCCGGCGTGGGAGGGGCCCGACGTGCTGCTGCGGCAGACGTCGTTCCGGGCGCTCGCGGAGCGACGTACCTTCCGCGAGGCCGACGGCGCGCTCACCGAGGGCACCCTGCGGGTGCGGTTCGGCGAGGTCGAGGCGCGGGGGATCGCGCTGACGGTCGCGGGCCGGGGCCGCTTCGACGAGCTCGTCGGCGAGGTCGACCGACGGCTGGCCGGCGACCCGGGCCTCACCCGCGCCGAGGTCGCTCCCGCCGTCTGGCGCGACGGGCTGCCCGCGACCGAGGAGGGGCTGTGGCGCGAGGGGCTCGGCTGCTTCGGCTACGCCGTGGACGAGGCGGCCCGCGCGCGACCCGACGACGCCCAACGTCGTGCGCTGAGCGACGGTCGGACCGAGGCGCTGGTCAGGACGGGCGTGCTGCGCCTCGAGCCGATCGTCTACGAGGACTTCCTGCCGCGCTCGGCGGCCGGCATCTTCGCCTCGAACCTGACCGGCACCGGCACCGGCAGCGCGGCCGGGGCCGACGGCGGCTCCGGCGCCGAGCAGGGGGGTGCCGTGCGTGACCTGACGTGGATGTCCGACGTGGTGGGGGCCGAGGTCGCCGTGCCCGAGGAGGTCTACGCCGCCGAGTCGGACGCCTCCTTGCGGACCGCCCTCGCCTCGTTGCGCTGACCGGCGTTCTCAGCCCGCGCGACCGGCCGTGGCCCCGCACGGGGTTGCGGTCTAGCGTGACGACGGTCACGTCACCGAACCCCGAGGAGCCGACCATGCCGCTGGAGAACTCGTTCTACACCGCCGAGATGCAGGGGCCGTACGTGACGGTCCCGCTGGGCCGCTTCGAGCTCGAGGAGGGCGGGGTGATCGAGGAGCTGGAGCTGGCGGTCGCGACGTACGGCGAGCTCAACAAGGCCAAGGACAACGCGATCCTGGTCCCGACCTGGTTCTCCGGCACCCACGCCACCTGGTGGCAGGTCTACATCGGCCCGGGGCGCGCGCTCGACCCGGAGAAGTACTTCATCGTGGTCGTCAACCAGATCGGCAACGGGCTCTCGACCTCGCCGCACACCACCGGCGACGCGTCGATCGCGATGGAGCGCTTCCCGCACGTCCGCATCGGCGACGACGTCCGCGCCCAGGAGCAGCTGCTGCGCGAGAAGTACGGCGTGGAGCGGCTGGCGCTCGTGGTGGGCGGCTCGATGGGCGCCCAGCAGACGTGGGAGTGGGCCGTCCGCTTCCCCGACAAGGTGCAGCGCGCGGCCCCGATCGCGGGCACGGCGCAGAACACGCCGCACGACTTCCTGTTCACCCAGACCCTGATGGACGCGATCACCTCCGACCCGGCCTGGGCGGGCGGGCGCTACACCAGCCACGCCGACGTCGCCGACGGCCTGCGGCGCCACGCCGACATCTGGGCCGTCATGGGCCTGACCACCGACTTCTGGAAGTCGGGGTTCTGGAAGGACCTGCCGCCGGTGGTCGAGGGACTCGGCTGGAGCACCTTCGAGGAGTTCCAGCAGAACTTCACGCGGCTGCTCTTCGGCCTCATGGACCCCAACGCGCTGCTGACCATGGGCTGGAAGTGGCAGCGCGGTGACGTCGCCCGCAACGCCGGCGGCGACCTGGCCGCGGCGCTCGGGCGGGTGTCGGCGAAGACCTTCGTGATGCCGATCGACTCCGACATGTTCTTCCCGCCGCGCGACTGCGAGGCCGAGCAGCAGCTGACCCCGGGCGCCGAGCTGCGCGTGCTGCCCAGCATCGCCGGTCACTTCGGGCTCTTCGGCTTCGAGCAGACCTACCTCGACGCGGTCGACGCGCACCTCCGCGAGCTCCTCGAGGCGGAGGTCTGAGGGGTCAGCGGGGCTCAGGGCCCCGGCCTCAGGGGCGCGACGCCGGGCGTTCGAGGCGCCCGCGGAGCAGGGCGAGCCCGGGGCCGTCGAGCTCGTCGAGGGCGGCCGGCCGGCCGGTGGCGGCCATCAGCAGCGCCTCGCCCGGCCCGGTCACGACCAGCCCGCGCCCGAAGGTCCAGTCGAGGTCGATGGCCTGCAGGCGGAGGAAGCGCGTGCGCACCGCTCCCCGGATCGGCGGGGCCACCATCGCGAAGGTCAGCGCGGAGGCGAGCCGGTCGTGCGGGACGTCGGTGCCCAGGCCGAGCGGTCGCCGTACGTCCTGGCGGTGGATCAGGCCGTCGGTCAGCGCGATCCGGCCGTTGAACTGCGCCGTCAGCCCGGTCGGGACCAGCGCGCGACGCAGCCTCTCGAGGAGCTCCTCGGTCGTCCCGGAGGTGCGCTCCACGACGAGGTCGTTGAGCCGCGCCGGGTTGCCGCGTGCCTGCACGGTGAGCTTGGCCATCTCGGTGCGCGGCAGGTCCTCGTAGGACACGACGTGGGTGACCACGTCCTGCACCGACCATCCGGTGCACAGCGACGGCGCCGCCCACTGCTCGGGGGTCAGCGACTCGGCCAGGACGAGGAGGTCCCGGCGCTCGGCCTCGGCCAGCTCCATCGACGACGTCATGGTCCCATCGTCACCCACGCACGCCGTGGAACAGCATCGCCCGGTCCGGATCGATGACCGGCGCACTCCCCACGGCAGGCTGGCACTCCCCATGCTCCGGACGCCATGGGGAGTGCCAGGATGCCGACATACCTTGGGAAACCGGCAGACCGGCCGGAGCAGGGATCAGTGGCGGAACGCCCGGCCCGGGTCCTCCCCGGTCCCGTCGCAGCGCCCGACGGCCCGGCCGAGCTCCATGAGGAACATCTCGGCGAGGTCGCGGCTGAAGGCGTTGCGGACGACGATGCGGATGATCTCCAGCTCCTCGCGGTCGGCGCAGAAGTGGTAGGCGGGCACCGCCCAGCCGCCCTGCTTCATCCAGTCCGCGACGTCGTTGAGGGTGTACTGCACGTTGGCGGCGTAGGAGTCCTTGCGCGGCTTGCCGGACTTGGTGTTCGCGCCGTTGAAGCAGAAGGCGATCACCGGCAGGTCGCTGGCGTCGGCGATCAGCTCGAACTCCTCCATGTCGCCGATGGCCTGCGCCATCATCTGGGCGATGTCGCGGCTGTGCTGGTGCACGCGCTTGAAGCCGTCGTAGCCCAGGCGCACGAACTGGTAGTACTGCGCGACCACGCCGGAGCCCGGCTTGGTGAAGTTCAGCGACATCGTCGGGTGGTCGCCGCCCAGGTAGTCGACGCGGAAGACCAGGTCCTCCGGACGGGCCTCCTCGTTGCGCCACAGCACCCAGCCGACACCGGGGTAGACCAGGCCGTACTTGTGGCCCGAGGCGTTGATCGACTGGACCCGCTCGAGGCGGAAGTCCCAGACCAGCTCCGGGTCGACGAAGGGGGCGAACAGCCCGCCCGACGCGGCGTCGACGTGGATGGGCACGTAGATGCCCTTCTCGATCTCGAGCCGGTCGAGCTCCTTGGCCATCCCGGCGATGTCCTCGTACGCTCCGTCGAAGGTGGAGCCCAGGATGCCGATGACGCCGATGGTGTTCTCGTCGCAGGCGGCCGCGACGTCCTCGGGGTGCATGGTCGTCTCGCCCTTGCGGATCGGCACCTCCTTCGGCTCGACGTCCCAGTAGCGGCAGAACTTGTGCCAGCACACCTGCACGTTCGCGCCGACGACGAGGTTCGGGCGGTCGGTGGGCTTCCCGGCCTCCTTCATGCGGTCGCGCCAGCGCCACTTCAGCGCCATGCCGGCCAGCATGCAGCCCTCCGAGGACCCGATGGTGGAGCAGCCGATGGGGTTGTCGGGCTCGGGGGCGTTCCAGAAGTCGGCGATGATGTCGAGGCAGCGGTCCTCGAGCTGCGCGGTCTGGGGGTACTCGTCGCGGTCGACGAGGTTCTTGTCCGCCGCCTCGGCCATCAGCTTCTCGGCCTGCGGCTCCATCCAGGTCGTGCCGAAGGTCGCGACGTTGAGCCGGGCGTGGCCGTCCAGCATCAGCTCGTCGACGATCACGTTGTAGGCCGTCTCCGGGTCGACGGACTGCTCGGCCATCCGGCGACGGGGGATGTCGACGACGGCACCGTCCCGGCTGAACTGCGGACGGACGTCGATACCGTCCTGGAGGTCGCGGCTGGAGGAGTACTTCGGCATCGGTGGGTGCCTCCCGGGTGGTACGGCGACCCTCCCGGGCCGGTCGGCGATCGGCCGACTCCTCAGGCCTACCCCATGCCGGGCCCTCGCACCCGTGCTTTGGCCCGGCCGGATCCGAGGGCGGGGGAAACCACGGGCGTGGTCAGTTCCAACACCGACCGGCGGGGGCAGGCTCCCCAGGTGAAGCGCCCCCCCTCACTGCACGACGTGCGCGCCGGCCTGCGCCGCCGCTCCAACGACCCCATCTTCTGGAACGACACGGTCCAGCTGTTCAAGACCGTCGCCGCGGCCGTCATCGCCTGGGTGGTCGCCACGAGCGTGCTCGACCTGCCGCAGCCCTTCCTCGCGCCGTGGGCCGCCCTGCTCGTCGTGCACGCCACCGTCTACCGCACGTTCTCCCAGGGCGCCCGCCAGGTCGCGGCGACGGGCCTCGGGGTCGTGCTCGCCTGGGCCGTCGGCGGTGCCCTCGGGCTCGACACCGTCTCGGTGGCGGTCGCGCTGGTGGTCGGGCTCGTCATCGGGGCCGTGACGTGGTTCGAGGACCAGGAGACGACGATCGCCGCCACCGCCCTGGTCGTGCTGACCACCGGGTTCTCGCAGAACGACAGCATGCTGGTGTCCCGGCTGCTGGACACCGGCATCGGCATCGGCGTCGGCCTGCTCGTCAACGCCGTGGTCTGGCCGCCGCTGCGACGGCGGACGGCGGTCACCGCGATCGACAAGGTCGACGACCGCATCGGGCGGCTGCTGACCCGAGTCCACGACGACCTCCGTCGCCACCCCGGGACCCCGCTCCAGCAGGAGACGGTCGCGGAGTGGGTCGAGGAGACCCGCGCGCTCGACGGCGACCTCGACAACGCCTGGTCGCTGGTGCGGCAGGCGCAGGAGAGCGCCCGCATGAACCCGCGCCGCTCGGCCCGGCAGGTCCGCCAGCCCCAGCAGTGGTTCTCGCTGCTGCACCGCATGGAGCAGGCAGTGGCCGAGCAGCGCAGCATGGCCCGCACCCTGGGCCGGTCCCTGGAGCGCGGCGAGGAGTGGCACGAGACGTTCCGCGACGGCTGGCTCCGGCTGCTGGAGGAGGCCGGTCGGGCCGTCCAGGACGCCGACAGCGAGGCCCTGGTCGACGTGCGCGGCCGCATCGACGACCTCGCCCGCGACCTCGAGCAGCTCGACCCCCTGCCGCTGCTCTGGCCGGAGTACGGCGCGCTGCTGTTCAACCTGCGCAACGTCGTGGACACCATGGACGAGGTGGCCGCGGCCAACCCCCTGGGCCAGCCGCCGCTGCCGGTGCGCCTGCCCGCGCCCGTGCTGCGGCGCGACGGCACGGCCGTCGGCAGCGTGCCGGCCGACGGGCTGACGAACGAGGACCGCGCCGGGTTGGACGCCCCGTCGGCGTCGGGCTCCGGCTCGCGGTAGGCTGGAGGCGAACGACCCCGACGCCCGCCTCGACACCTGTCAGCGGACGGCGGTCACCGTCCTTCCCAGGGCGGTCCCGGGGTCGGTCGGCGCGACGCCGCGGTCATGGCCGTGTCGCGTGGTCGGTGGTCACCGGTGGCCACCGTGTCCGACGCCGTACGGCGCCCCGGTCCCGACCCGGGGGGGCGCACGGTCCGAGCGCTCCGGGCTTTCCGGGGCATCCACGAGGAGCTGTTCTTGGCTCGACGAGGTCAGCGTCAGTCCGGTGCCACCCGCACCGCGACGCGGCAGCAGCAGCGCCAACGCCCTGCCCGCAAGCTGGACAACGAGGGCATCCTGCCGGTGCTCGCCCGCGCCGTGCGCGAGGTCGAGGCCGGGGTGCAGCGCGGGCCGACGACCCAGTCGCTGCGCACGAAGTTCCAGGTCATCGCCCTGCTGGCCCGTGAGGAGCGGACCCGGGTCAAGGCCGACACGGAGGCCTCCGAGACCTACCGCACCGCCCAGATGAAGCGGCTCGACGGGATCGCCACGATCCTGGCGAAGACCGCCGCCCGCGACACGTCCCTGCTGGCGCTGCTGGCCGAGGACGCCGCCGTCTCCGACGCCGCGAAGCGGCTGCGTCGCGAGATGGTGATGGCCACCGGGGTGGAACCGCCCCCGGAGGCCGAGCCCGCCGCCGAGCGTGTCGAGGGTGTCCCGCTGACCGAGCGCCGGGTCGTGCCGCAGTCGGTCGCGGCCCGTCAGCTCGCCAACCCGTTCCTGCCTCCCGACTTCACCATGGCGGAGGAGCGGCGCCCCGCCCGCGCCCGCCGCCTCGGCAGCTGGGAGCTGATCGGCCCGCTGCTGCGCGCCTTCGAGCAGGGCGGCGCGAGCTCCTGCATGGACCTCCCCGAGCCGCGTCCCATCCGCACCCCGCCCGGTCTGGAGCTGATGCCCCACCAGGCCCAGGTCGTGGCTGCCGCCGAGGACGGTCACCGCACCTTCCTGCTCGCCGACGAGCCGGGCCTGGGCAAGACCGCCCAGGCGCTGCTGGCCGCCCAGGCCGCCCGTGCCTACCCGCTGCTGTGCGTGGTGCCGAACGTCGTCAAGACCAACTGGGCCCGCGAGGCGGCGCTGTGGACCCCGCGTCACCCGGTCACCGTGATCCACGGCGACGGCGAGAACGTCGACGGGTTCGCCGACATCGTGGTGGTCAACTACGAGGTGCTCGACCGCCACGTCGGCTGGCTCGCGGACTTCGGCTTCCGCGGGATGGTCGTCGACGAGGCCCACTTCATCAAGAACAAGACCTCGCAGCGCTCCCAGCACGTGCTGCAGCTGGCCGACCGGATCCGCGAGCGCACGGCGCGCCCGCTGATGATGGCGCTGACCGGCACCCCGCTGATCAACGACATCGAGGACTTCCGCAACATCTGGCAGTTCCTGGGCTGGATCGACGAGAAGGCGCCGCAGCGGGCCCTGATGGAGGCGCTCGAGGAGACCGAGCTGACCCCGCTCGACCCCGGGTTCTACCCGGCGGCGCGCTCCGGCGTCATCGGCCTCGGCGTGGTGCGGCGTCGCAAGATCGACGTGGCCAAGGACATCCCGGCCCGGCGCATCGCCGACCTGCCGGTGGAGCTCGACGACGCCGTCGGGCGCTCCATCCGCCAGGCCGAGCGCGAGCTCGCCCGGCGCCTGGTACGTCGCTACGAGACCGCCCTGGAGAACCGCATCAGCGGCCGGCGCACCGAGGGCATCGACCTCGACCTGGTCCGCCAGGTCGCCGGCTGGGAGCTCTCCGACAAGGCCTCGAGCACCGACGGCGAGAACGTCTTCTCGATGGTGCGGCGCATCGGCCAGGCCAAGGCCGGCCTCGCCGCCGACTACGCCGCCCAGCTCGCCCGCAACGTCGGCAAGGTGGTGTTCTTCGCCAAGCACATCGACGTCATGGACACCGCCGAGGAGCTCTTCGCCAAGCGCGGGATCACGTACGCCTCGATCCGCGGCGACCAGACCCGGCCGACCCGTCAGCGCAACATCGACGCCTTCGTCAACGACCGCGACGTCGCGGTGGTCGTCTGCTCGCTGAGCGCGGCCGGCGTGGGACTGAACCTCCAGGTCGCCTCCAACGTCGTGCTGGCCGAGCTGTCGTGGACCGACGCCGAGCAGACCCAGGCGATCGACCGGGTGCACCGGATCGGTCAGGCCGAGCCGGTCACGGCGTGGCGCGTCATCGCCTCGCAGACCATCGACACGAAGATCGCCGAGCTGATCGACAGCAAGGCCGGGCTCGCCGCCCGGGCGCTCGACGGCTCCGACGAGGAGGTCGGGTCCTCCACCGACGTCCAGCTCGAGGCCCTCGTCGCGCTCCTCACCGAGGCGCTCGAGGACCGCTAGGACGTCCCGGGGGTGGACCCGCCCGCCGCTCCCGGCGTCGGGTCGACCGAGGCCACGAGCCCGGACGAGTGCAGGAAGCGGTCGACGCTCACCCGGATCGCCACCCGCTCCCGGTTGGGCCGCGGCACCCGGTAGCGGGAGGCGTAGCGCTCCTCGGCCCGGGCGACCGACGCCCGGTCGGTCAGCACCCGGCCCTCACCCTCCAGGGTCGACCAGCGCCGCCCGTCGACCTGGCAGGCCGCCAGCCCGGCGGTGAGCTGCACGTTGCGCACCTTGCGCGAGGTGCGGGAGGTGATGATCCAGGCGCACTCCTCCTCGGGGTCGAGCGCGACCCCCACGGGGACGACGTGCGGGGACCCGTCGGGTCGCAGGGTCGTCAACGTGCAGAGGTGCCGCTCGGTCCAGAAGGCCGCGAGGTCACCGGGCAGGTCGGACCAGCCGGGGCGCCAGGAGCTCATGGCGCCCATCCTGCCCGACCCCCCCCTGGGGGACGGGCGACGCGCGTGCTCAGCGGATGGCCAGCACGCGGGTCACGCCGTGCGACGGCGGGTCCGCGGTGAGCCGGGAGTCCGGTCGGACCGTCCAGCGTCCCGCCAGGGCACCCGGCCGCCCGAACGACCGCACCTCGGCCCGTGCCCGCACTGCGGCGCGGCGCAGGGTCTCCGGCTCCGTCCGCAGCGACGCCGGGAGCGCGAACAGCCCGTCCAGCCCGGCCGCGAGGAGCGCGCGGTGCAGCGCGAGGCTGGTGACGGTCACGGCGGCCGTCAGCAGCAGCGGGTAGGCCGCGACCACGACCGGTGCCGCCCACGACAGGTGCGTCCCGACCCGGGCCAGCACCTGCTCCGGACCCGGCAGGTGGTGCACCACGGCGAGCACCGGCATGTGCAGCACGTAGACCGGCAGCGTGCGCCGGCCCAGGCGTGCCGCCGCCGTCCCCAGCCGGGGCAGCTCCGTGAGGGCGCGGGCGGCCCGGACGGCGAGCGGCACCCCGAGCACGCTGAGGGTGGTCACCTCCACGCTGAGCGGGGTCCCCAGCCGGGCGAGGACGGACGCGGCGACGACGTACCCGCCGAGCAGGAGGGGGGTGGCGGGTCGGCGCCGGTCGGCCAGCAGTCGCACGAGCTCCGGAAGCCGGGCACCCAGCAGGAAGTAGACGAAGTGGACCAGCACCGCCTCGCGGTTGGCGTCGGCCATCGGCAGGGCCGAGACCGACACGGCGAGCAGGGCGGAGGCCGCCACGACGGGACGAACGTCGAGCGGCAGCAGCAGCTTGGCCAGCACGAAGTAGACCGCCAGCGCGTAGAGGAACCACACGCCCGTGGAGGCGAAGGCGAGGTCGGCCACGAGGTCGCCGAGGCCCTGGGTGCGGTTCATGACCAGGGTGCGCTCGACGCTGAAGACGACCGCGAGCAGCCCGAGCCACACCGCGTAGACCCAGTACGGGTTGAGCACGCGGGAGGTCAGCACCTGCGACCAGGGTCGGCGGACGGCGCCGGCGGCGAAGAGTCCCGACAGCAGGAAGAACAACGGCATCCGGATCGGCTTGAGCGCCGCGGTGAGCGCGGCCCAGCCCTCGACGACCCCGGCCAGCTCGGGCGGCGCGACCGAGGGCAGGTGCTTGACGGTCACGTGGTGGAGGACGACGAGCAGGATGCACACGCCCTTGGCCGCGTCGGCCCACCCCAGGCGGGCGCCGGCAGCGGTCGGGGGCGGGGCGGCAGGCACGGAGCTCCTCGGCGGTCTGAGGGAACAGAGCGGGACAGGGGGCGGGCAGGACCGCTCATCCCCCGTGACGGGCGGTCCTGCCCCTCTCCATGGTGTCCGGAAGGTCCGGTTCGGACACCTGAGTGAGAGGGCGCTCACGCTGTGCGGGCGCGCCTCAGGCGGGGGACGTGGCGACCGTCACGCCGGCCCGACTCAGATCCAGGAGCGGAACCAGATCCGGTCGAGCCACTCCGGGGTGGAGATCAGCTCGTGCGTGAGCACCGGCCAGAGCCAGGCGAAGTTGACCACGACGAGGACCACGAAGGAGCCGGCCGCCACCGCGCCGAGCGTACGGCGACGCGGGCTCGCGCCGGGTGGTCCCAGGACGCGGCCCAGGACGAGGGAGAGCACCACGATGGTGAAGGGCAGGATGGTGACGGCGTAGAACGAGAAGATCGGCCGGTCGGCGTAGAGGAAGAACGGCACCCAGGTGGTCAGCAGGCCGACGAGGGCGAAGCCGAAGCGCCAGTCGCGGCGGGCCAGGGCGGCGTACAGCGTGTAGGCCCACGCGACGGTCCCGCCCCACCACAGCGCCGGCGTGCCCAGCATGACGATCTCCCGCAGGCAGGTGCTGTCGGTCGGAGCCGTGCACCCCTCGACGCCGGGGGAGATGTCGAGGTCGGCGGCGACCACCACTGGGCGCCGCATGATCAGCCAGCTCTGCGGTGAGGACTGGTAGGTGTGCGTGGCGTCGACCAGACCGTTGGTGTGGAACGACAGCACCGCACCGTGGTAGTGCCACAGGCTGCGCAGCGCGTCGACCAGGGAGGGCCAGAAGCCCACGGGGTCGTCGGTGACGTAGGCGCCCCAGTAGGGCCCGTAGCTGTTGGTGGCGAACTGGCGCTCGATCTCGTCGGCGTGCATCAGCCACCCGGTCCAGGAGGCGACGTAGACCACCAGCGCGACCACGACGAGGTAGCCGAAGGCGAGCAGGCCGTCGGCGACGGAGGTCTTGAGCAGCGCCCAGCGCACGCCCAGCGTCCGACGGGCACCGGTGTCCCAGGCGAGCACGAGCAGCCCGAAGCCCGCCAACGGGATCAGCGCGCTCCACTTGCTGGCCACGGCGAGGCCGAAGAGCACCCCGGCGGCCAGCCGCCACGGCCGCCAGAGGAGGCCGCGCACGGGTCCCCACCCGCCGGGGCCGAGGGGTGAGCGCTCGGCGAGGTCGGCCAGGCGGCGTCGTCCCCAGTCGCGGTCGGCGACGAGGCAGGAGACGGCGCTGAGCAGGAAGAACGCGACGTAGATGTCGAGCAGGGCCAGCCGCGACAGGGTGAACTGCAGTCCGTCGAAGCACATCAGCACACCGGCCGCACCGCCGAGCAGGGTCGACCCGGTGAGCCGCCGGACCAGCCGGACCATCACGAGCACCATGAGGGTGCCGACGACGGCGCTGAAGAACCGCCACCCGAGGGGCTCGAAGCCGAAGACCTGCTCACCCGCCCCGATCAGCCACTTGCCGACCTCGGGGTGCACGACCATCGCGGGGTCGCCCTGGGTCGCCTCGGGGGGCAGCCGGCCCTCGAGGATCGCGCCGTTGGCGTCGTCGGGCCAGCTGATGCCGTAGCCGTGGCGCCACAGCGACCAGCCGTCCTTGGCGTAGTAGGTCTCGTCGAAGAGGAAGTCGCGCGGCTTCCCGAGGTGCCAGAAGCGCAGGACGCCCGCGAGGGCGGTGACGGCCAGCGTGACGACCCAGCCGATCGCCCGGTCGGGGTCCGGGCGTCCGCGCAGCCGGGTGAGAGCGTCGGGCACGGTGCGCCCGTCGGCGGTCCGCGAGCGGACCGGCCCCTCGACGGCGTCCGCGTCGCTGCGCTCGGCCGTCGTGGTCACGACGCCCAGCCTACGGTCCGTCGACCCGACGGGCGGGCGCCGCGCGCGCCTGCGGCGTGATCGGACATCATGGGGCGGTGAGCGGACTCCTGGTGCTGGCCGCGACCCCGATCGGTCGCCCCGAGGACGCCTCGGCGAGGTTGCGCGACGAGCTGGCGGGCGCGGACGTGGTCGCCGCCGAGGACACCCGCCGGTTGCGGCGGCTGGCGGGCGAGCTGGGCGTGGAGGTCGCGGGCCGGGTGGTCTCCTACTTCGAGGGCAACGAGGCCGGCCGCACCGCCGGCCTGGTCGAGGACCTCGTCGCGGGACGTCGGGTGCTGCTCGTCACCGACGCCGGCATGCCGTCGGTCTCGGACCCCGGTTACCGGCTCGTCGCCGCCGCCGTCGAGGCCGGCGTCCGCGTGACGTCGGTGCCGGGTCCGAGCGCCGTGCTCACCGCCCTGGCCGTGTCAGGCCTGCCGGTGGACCGCTTCTGCTTCGAGGGGTTCCTTCCCCGCAAGGCCGGGGAGCGGGCCCGGCGGCTGCGCGAGCTGGCGCAGGAGCCGCGGACCCTGGTGCTCTTCGAGTCCCCGCACCGCACCGAGGCGTCGCTGCTCGCGCTGGCCGAGGCGTTCGGGGCGGACCGGCCGGCGGCGGTCTGCCGCGAGCTGACCAAGACCCACGAGGAGGTCGTACGCGGTCCGCTCGGCGAGCTGGCGACCTGGGCGGCCGCCGGGGTGCGCGGCGAGGTGACGTTGGTGGTGTCGGGCCGCACCGGCCCGGCGGTCGGGCACGTCGACCCCGGTGACCACGACACGCTGCGGGCCCGGGTCGCGTCCGAGGAGGAGACCGGCCTCACCCGCAAGGAGGCGGTGCGCGCCGTCGCGGAGAGCACCGGAGTGCCGCGCCGTGAGGTGTACGACGCCGCCCACCGCGTCGCGCACGGGCCGTCCCGGCCCGACCTCGACCGCCCCGACCCGACGCAGGAGTGAGCGTGCCCGACCCCGTACCCGCCCCCGACCGCGCCCCCGACCGCACGACCCGGCCGCCGGCGCCCGAGCCGCTGCCGCACCCGGTGGTCGACAACCACTGCCACCTGGACATCACCTGGGACGGGGCCGAGGAGCTCGCTCCGGAGGAGGCGCTGGCGCGGGCCGCGGCCGTGGGGGTGCCGCGCATCGTGCAGATCGGCTGCGACCTCGCGGGAGCGCGCTGGGCCGAGGACCTGGCTTCGAGGTTGCCGGGGGTCGTGGCGGGCGTGGCGCTGCACCCGAACGAGGCGCCGAGGTTGGCGGAGTCCGGTGGGCTGGAGGAGGCGTGGGAGGAGATCGCGGCGCTCGCTCGCTCGCCCCACGTCCGGGCGGTGGGGGAGACCGGGCTCGACCACTTCCGGACGCCGCCGCCCGGGCGGGCCGCCCAGGAGGACAGCTTCCGCCGGCACGTCCGGCTCGCGAGCGAGCTGGGCAAGACCCTGGTCATCCACGACCGCGACGCCCACGACGACGTGCTGCGGGTGGTCGACGACGAGGGCGCGCCGCCCCGCGTTGTGATGCACTGCTTCTCCGGCGACGCGACCTTCGCGCGTGCCTGCCTGGAGCGTGGGTTCTGGCTCTCCTTCGCCGGGACCGTGACTTTCAAGAACGCCGGTGCCCTGCGCGAGGCGTGCCGCGTGACACCGGCGGACCGGCTGCTGGTGGAGACCGACGCGCCCTTCCTCACCCCCACCCCCCACCGCGGGCGGGCCAACGCCTCCTACCTCGTGCCGCTCACGGTGCGTCGGCTGGCCGAGGAGCGCGGCGACGACCTGGCCACCCTCTGCGCGCAGGTCGAGGCCAACACCTTCGCGGCCTTCGGAGGGCCCTGGGCCGCGGCCGGATCGGGCTAGACCTCTCGGCCGTCAGGTCGTTAGTCCTGAAACGGACAGGCACTCAGTCCCATCAAACGGGACCAAACGGGTCGATCACGATTTGGCAACGGCCCGGACACCGGTTACGGTCGACCGACCAGCCGGGAGCGGGAGATTCCTGGCGGCACGCCTGTGGGAGAGCATCACGCCCGGCCCGGACGACGACGTCCGCCGGACCCAGGACTGTGCCGCGCCGCGGCCCGGGGAGCACGAGCATGGGAGACGCGTGACCTCAGTCGCCTCCACCACCCCGTCCACCTCCTTCCTGCGGCGTCGCCGCACCCTCGTGGTCCTCGTGACAGCAGTGACCCTCGCCCTCGTCGGCGGCCTCGTCACCGCGATGGCCATGGAGCGCACCACCGTCACCCTGTCGATCGACGGCACCGCCTCCGAGGTGAGCACCGACGCGGAGACCGTCGGCCAGCTGCTGGCCGCAGAGGGCGTCGAGATCAGCGAGCGCGACGTCGTCGCGCCGGGCCCGGACACCGCCGTGACCGAGGGCACCCGCGTCGCCGTGCGCTTCGCCCGTCCGGTCGACCTGACCGTCGACGGCGACACCTCGCGCCACTGGGTCACCGCGACCGACGTCACCAGCGCGCTCGACCAGATCGGCGTCCGGTACGCCGACGCGCGGCTGTCCTCGAGCCGCAGCGCGACCATCAGCCGCAGCGGCATGAACCTGCGCGTGGTCACCCCCAAGACCGTCAAGCTCGTCGTCGGCGCCACCAAGCCGCGCCGCGTCGAGGTGGCGGCCACGACCGTCCGCCAGGCGCTGGACCTCCGCGACGTCACGGTCGACCGGTGGGACCTCGTCTCCCCGCGCCCCAACACCACGCTGGACGACGGCGACACGGTCCGCGTCACCAAGGTCAACTACATCGAGCGGACCGTGCGCAACGAGTCGCTCGCCGTGCCGACGCAGACCCGCTCCACCGACGAGCTCTACGAGGGCGAGGAGCGCGTGGTCCGCGCGGGTCGCAGTGGCGACCGCGACGCGACGTACCGGCTCCGCTGGGTCAACGGCGAGCTGCGCTCCCGCTCGCTGGTGAGCGTCAGCGACGTCAACCGTCCCGTGGCGCGCATCGTCGAGGTCGGCACCAAGGAGGAGGCCGCGGTCGAGGCCTTCGCCTCGGGCAACACCGTCTGGGACGCCCTGGCCGCCTGCGAGTCCGGCGGCAACTGGGCCATCAACACCGGCAACGGCTACTACGGCGGCCTGCAGTTCAACCTCGGCACGTGGCAGTCCTACGGCGGCACCGGCCTCCCGAGCGAGAACAGCCGGGAGACCCAGATCGCGGTGGCGACGCGCCTGCGCGACGCCAGCGGCGGCTACGGCGCCTGGCCGCACTGCTCGGCGCAGCTCGGCCTGCCGCAGTGACCGAGCTGGTGACCCGGCTCGTGACCCGACCGGGCACCGACTGAGACCGTCCGCGCGGACCGGCCCCCGTCCTGCGACGGGGGCCGGTGCACGTCCGGCCGCTAGGCTCGAGCCCTCATGACCCCCCACGACGCGACCGCCGGACCCGGTGCGCCGCGACTCCTCGGGCCGGTGGAGGTGCGCGAGCTCGCCGAGCGGCTCGGGGTGCGCCCCACCAAGCAGAAGGGGCAGAACTTCGTCATCGACGCCAACACCGTGCGGCGCATCGTGCGCGCCTCCGGCGTCGGTCCCGACGACGTCGTCCTCGAGGTCGGCCCCGGCCTCGGGTCGCTGACGCTGGCGCTGCTGGCGGAGACCCGGCGCGTGGTCGCGGTCGAGATCGACCCGGTCCTGGCGCGCGCCCTGCCGGCCACCGTCGCCGCCCACGCCCCCGACCACGTCGCCGCCTGCGAGGTCGTCGAGGCCGACGCCCTGCGCCTGCAGGAGCTGCCCGGTCCCGCCCCGACGGCCCTGGTGGCGAACCTGCCCTACAACGTCTCGGTCCCGGTGCTGCTGCACCTGCTGGCGCTGCTGCCGTCGCTGGAGCGGGGGATGGTCATGGTGCAGGCGGAGGTCGCCGACCGGCTGGTCGCCCCGCCCGGGTCACGCACGTACGGCGTTCCCTCGGCCAAGGCGGCGTGGTTCGCCGAGCTCCGGCGCGCCGGCTCCGTCGGCCGCTCGGTCTTCTGGCCCGCGCCGAACGTCGACAGCGGGCTGGTGGCCTGGGACCGGCGCGAGCCACCCGCCACGACCGCCGCCCGCGCCGACGTCTTCGCCGTGGTGGACGCGGCGTTCGCCCAGCGCCGCAAGACCGTGCGCGCCGCGCTCAAGTCCGTCGCCACCACCGAGCAGGTCGAGGCGGGCCTGGCCACCGCCGGTGTCGCGGCCAGCCGGCGCGGCGAGGAGCTCGACATCGCCACCTTCGCCGCCCTGACCGAGGGGCTCCTGGCGGCGGGGTGGTCACGATGACCTCCGAGATCCGCGTCGTGGCCCCGGCCAAGATCAACCTCTCGCTCGCCGTCGGCGGGGCCGGGGAGGACGGCTACCACCGGCTGGCGACCGTCTACCACGCGATCGGCCTCTTCGACGAGGTCGTGGTGCGCCCGGCCGGCAGGACGTCGGTGACGGTGTCCGGCAGCGGCGTCGACCTCGACGCCGTGCCCACCGACGAGCAGAACCTGGCCTGGCGCGCGGTCGCGGCCCTGTCCGCGCACGTCGGCCGGGACCTCGCCGTCCACGTGCACGTGCACAAGAACATCCCCGTCGCGGGCGGCCTCGCCGGCGGCAGCACCGACGCCGCGGCGACGCTGGTCGGCCTCGACGCGCTCTTCGAGCTCGGGCTCCCGCGCGCGGACCTGATGCACGTGGCCGCTGGCCTCGGCAGCGACGTGCCCTTCTGCCTCGTCGGCGGCACCGCCGTCGGGACCGGTCGCGGCGAGCTCGTCGCGCCCGTGATGGCACGCGGCAGCTACTGGTGGGCCGTGGTCCCCGGGGAGGGCGGTCTGTCCACCCCCCGGGTGTACGCCGAGTTCGACCGGCTGGCCGGTGACACGGACGTGCCCGAGCCCGAGCTGCCCGAGGACCTCCTCGGCTCGCTGCTGGCCGGTGATGCCGGAGCGCTGGGGTCCGCCCTGGTCAACGACCTGCAGCCGGCCGCGCTGTCCCTGCGTCCCACCCTGACGGTCCCGCTCGACGCCGGCCGCGACGCCGGCGCCCTGGGGTCGCTCGTCAGCGGCTCCGGTCCCACCACCGTCTTCCTGTGCGCCGACGCCGACCACGCCCGCGAGGTGCGCGACCTCGTCGTCGCCGCCACCGGCGCGGCCACCGGGTTCGTGGTGCCCGGGCCGGTCCCGGGCGCCAAGGTCTCGGCCGCCCGGCTCGCTGAGGGACCCCGCTGACGTGGCTGCTCCGCAACGCCCGGCCGGGGCGAACCTGGTCAACCTCGAGCGCGTCTCCCAGGCCTACGGCGTGCGCCCGATCCTGTCGGGGGTGAGCCTCGGGGTGGGGGAGTCCCAGCGCATCGGTGTGGTGGGCCGCAACGGTGACGGCAAGACCACGCTGCTGCGGATCCTCGCCGGGCGCGAGCAGCCCGACGAGGGGCGGGTGTCGCGCTCACGCGCGACCCGGATCGGCTTCCTGACCCAGGGCGACGACCTCGACGACGCCGCCACGGTGCGCCACGCGGTTCTCGGTGACAGCGCCGACCACGAGTGGGCCGCGGACGCGTCGCGCCGCGAGGTCGTCGAGGTGCTGCTGGCCGGCGTCGACCTGGAGCGGACCGTCTCCGGCCTGTCCGGCGGTGAGCGGCGGCGCTGCTCCCTCGCCCGGCTGCTGCTCGGCGACGACACGCTGCTGCTGCTCGACGAGCCCACGAACCACCTCGACGTCGAGGCGGTCGACTGGCTGGCGCGTCACCTGAGCGCCCGGACCTCGGCGCTCGTCGTCGTGACCCACGACCGGTGGTTCCTCGACGCCGTGTGCACCGAGACCTGGGAGGTCCACGACGCCCAGGTCGACCTCTACGACGGCGGCTACGCGGCGTACGTCCTGGCCCGGGCGGAGCGGCAGCGGCAGGCCGACGCGACCGAGAGCCGGCGGCAGAATCTGGTCCGCAAGGAGCTGGCCTGGCTGCGTCGCGGCGCCCCGGCGCGCACCTCGAAGCCGAAGTTCCGCATCGACGCCGCGACCACCCTCATCGAGGACGAGCCGCCGCCGCGTGACGCCCTGGCGCTGCAGCGCTTCGCCACGCAGCGCCTCGGCAAGGACGTGCTCGACGTCGAGGACGTCGACCTGGTGCGCGGCGAGCGGCGGTTGCTGAGCCACGTCACCTGGCGCCTCGGCCCCGGGGACCGGGTCGGCCTCGTCGGCGTCAACGGCGCCGGCAAGACCTCGGCCCTGCGGCTGCTCAGCGGCGACCTCGTCCCGGGCTCCGGGCGGGTGCGCCGAGGACGGACCGTGGCGCTGGCGCACCTGACGCAGGACGTCACCCCGGTCGACCCCGAGCTGCGGGTGCTGGCCTCGGTGGAGCGTGTGCGCCGCGTGACGCGCACCGTCGACGGCGAGATCACCGCGACCTCGATGCTCGAGCGCTTCGGGTTCACCGGCGACCGGCTCACCACCCGGGTCGGGGACCTCTCCGGAGGGGAGCGACGACGGCTGCAGATCCTGCGGCTGCTGCTCGACGAGCCCAACGTGCTGCTGCTCGACGAGCCCACCAACGACCTCGACATCGACACCCTGAACGTCCTCGAGGACTTCCTCGACGGATGGCCCGGGACCCTGGTCGTGGTCTCCCACGACCGCTACTTCCTCGAGCGCACCTGCGACACCGTGTGGGCGCTGCTCGGCGACGGCTCGCTGGCGATGCTCCCGCGCGGGGTGGAGGAGTACCTCGAGCGCCGCCGGGCCTCGCAGGGCGGTGGCACCCCTGGTGCCGGCAGTCCCGGGTCGGTCACGACCGGCGGTCCGGGGCTCGGTCCCCGCAACGGCTCGGTGGCCGGCTCGGGCGTGGGCACCGCCGAGGTGCGCGAGGCCCGCAAGACCATGCAGCGGCTCGAGCGACAGGTCGCGAAGCTCCAGGGCGACGAGCGCCGGCTGCACGACCAGCTCGCCGCGCACGCCCACGACTTCGAGCGGCTGGCGTCGCTCGACGCCGAGCTGCGGGCGCTGGTGGCGCGTCGCGAGGAGCTCGAGGAGGAGTGGCTCGAGGTCGCCGAGGTGGCCGAGGGCTGAGGCCGTCCGTCGGTCGGCGGGTCCGTGCGCTCAGGCCCGCCGCACGGTGTCGTCGTGCTCGATCCGGGTGAGCAGCACCCGCAGGGTGTCGGCGAGCGCCCGGTGCTCGCCGCGGTCCAGCGAGGTGAGGAGCGCACGCTCCTGGTCCAGGAGCAGCGCGAAGGCGCCGTCGACCCGGTCGCGGCCCTCGGGGGTGAGGCGGACCCGGACGCTGCGACGGTCCTCGGGCGCCGGGCCGCGGGCGACCAGGCCGCGCGCGGTGAGCCGGTCGACGCGGTTGGTCATCGTGCCGCTGGTCACGAGCGTCTCGCGCAGCAGCTGCCCGGGGGAGAGCTCGTAGGGGTCGCCCGCGCGACGGAGGGCCGCCAGCACGTCGAACTCCCACAGCTCGAGGTCCTGCTCGGCGAAGGCGCGGCGCCGGGCGACGTCGAGGTGGTGGCTGAGCCGGCTGACGCGGCTGAGGACCTCCATCGGGGTCAGGTCGAGGTCGGGCCGCTCACGCTGCCAGGCCGCGACCAGCCGCTCGACGTCGTCGCTCATGCCGCCAGGGTAGCGCCCGTCAAGAATCTTGACATCAAGATAAATCTGGCGCAGAGTGGCGGGATGACCGAGGAACGCGCCCACCGCTGGGACCCGCAGCTCTACCTGGCCCACGCCGACGACCGGGCCCGGCCCTTCGTCGAGCTGCTGGCGCGCGTCCAGCGCCCCGGGGACGCGGCCCCTCGTCGAGTCGTCGACCTCGGGTGCGGCCCCGGCCACCTGACCGCCCTGATGGCCGAGCGGTGGCCGCAGGCCGTGGTGCACGGACTGGACTCCTCCTCGGAGATGGTCGAGGCGGCCCGGCGCGACGTCCCGGCCGACCCGCGTCTCAGCTTCGAGGTCGCCGACCTCCGGTCCTGGCGCCCCGAGGAGCCCGTCGACCTGATCGTCAGCAACGCCACCCTGCAGTGGGTGCCGGACCACCTCGCACTGCTGCCCCACCTCCTCGCACAGCTCGCCCCCGGCGGCACGCTCGCCTTCCAGGTGCCGGGCAACGAGCAGGCGCCCAGCACGCTGCTGCGCCGCGAGCTGGCCCGTGACCCCCGCTTCGCGCCCTACCTCCACGGCGTGGCCGAGGTGGCCGCCCACGACCCCGCGGTCTACCGCGAGCACCTCGCGCCGGTGGTGGCCGCGACGGGCGGCAGCGGCGCCGAGGTCGACGCGTGGGAGACGACGTACCTGCACGTGCTGGCGGGGGAGGACCCGGTCTTCGAGTGGCTCAGCGGCACGGGCGCGCGCCCGACGCTGCAGGCGCTCCCCGACGGCGGCGACGACAGCCCGCGCCGCCGGTTCGCGTCCGAGCTGAGGGCCGCGCTGCGCACGGCGTACCCCGCGAGCGAGCACGGCACCGTGCTGCCGTTCCGCCGGGTGTTCGTCGTCGCGCACCTCTGAGGCGAACTCGGGTGCGCCCGGAGCCCGGGACTGACAGGCTGCGCGCATGCGTCTCGTGGTCGTCTTCGGTCCGCCCGCCGTCGGGAAGATGACGGTGGGGCGCGAGATCTGCGCCCGCACCGGCTTCAAGCTGCTGCACAACCACATGACGATCGAGCCGGTGCTCGAGATCTTCCCCTTCGGCTCGCCGCCGTTCGACCGCATCAGCGGCGGGCTGCGCCGCGACGTGGTCCGCGAGGCGGCCGAGTTCGGCCTGCCGGGGCTCGTGCTCACCTTCGTGTGGGGCATCGAGCTCGAGGGCGACGCCGAGACCGTCGCGGAGTACGACGAGATCGTGCGCAGTCGCGGGGGGACCGTCGACTACGTCGAGCTGTACGCCGACCTCGAGGTGCGCCTGGAGCGCAACGTCACCGCCGAGCGCCTGGAGCACAAGCGCAGCAAGCGTGACCTCGAGTTCAGCCGCAAGAACCTGCTCGACCTCGAGGAGACCTTCACCCTCAACACCGACCCGTCCGGGACCGGCGACACGCTCGCCGACCGGTTCCTCGTCGGCCAGGAGCACCTGAGGGTCGAGACGTCGCAGCTGCAGGCGGCGGAGGTGGCCGACCGCGTCGTGGCGGAGCTGGGCATCCTCGCCGAGCCGGAGCTCGGCGGCACCGCCGTCCGCCCGGCGTGACGGCCGGTCACTCCCGGAGCGCGTCCCGGTTCTCGCGGTACCACGCGACGGTGGACTCGATCCCGTCCCGCAGGCCGATGCGCGGCGTCCACCCGAGGGTGGCGAGCGTGCTGACGTCCAGGCGCTTCTGCGGCGTGCCGTCCGGACGGCTCGTGTCCCAGGTCGTCGCCCCGTCGTAGCCGACCACGTCGGCGATGACCTCGGCGATCTCGGCGATGGTGGCGTCCTTGCCCGTGCCGACGTTCACCTGGCCGGGACCGTCGTAGTGCTCGAGGAGGAAGAGGCAGGCGCGAGCCATGTCGTCGACGTGGAGGAACTCCCGGCGTGGACTGCCGGTGCCCCAGTTGGTGACGTCGCGGGCGCCCGCAGCGACGGCTTCGTCGTACCGGCGGATGAGGGCGGGCAGCACGTGCGACCCGGTTGGCGAGAAATTGTCACCGGGCCCGTAGAGGTTCGTGGGCATCGCGGAGATCCAGGGGACGCCGTACTGGCGGCGAGCGGCCTGCACGTGGAGGATGCCGGCGATCTTGGCGATGGCGTAGGCGTCGTTGGTCTCCTCCAGGTGCCCGGTGAGGAGGGCGTCCTCCTGGATGGGCTGGGCGGCGTCTCGGGGGTAGATGCACGAAGACCCGAGGAACAGCAGCCGCTCCACGCCCGTCTCCAGCGCGGCGTCGAGGACGTTCGTCTGGATCCGCATGTTCTCGGAGAGGAAGTCGACCGGGAAGCTCTGGTTGGCCAGGATGCCGCCCACCTTGGCCGCTGCGAGCACGACGTACCGGGGACGGGTGCGGTGGAAGAACTCGAGGACGGCCGTGCGGTCACGCAGGTCGAGCTCGCGGGACGGCAGCCCGACCAGACCGGTGAAGCCCTCGTGCTCGAGGTGCCGCCATACGGCGGAGCCGACGAGCCCGCGGTGCCCGGCGACGTAGAAGGTGGCGTCCCGGTCCAGCGGTGCCAGGACGACGGGCGACGTCACGACCGGATGCGGCCCACCTGGGGCCAGCCTTCGAGCGGGGGTTGGTCGATCCAGGACGTGCCGGCGTGCGCCAGCTCCTCGATGTCGGCGTCCACCATCAGGCGCACGAGGTCCTGGGCGTGGACGTCGGCCTTCCACCCGAGCTTCTCGCGCGCCTTCGTGGGGTCCCCCACGAGGGCGTCGACCTCGGTCGGACGGAGGTACCGCTCGTCGAAGCGCACGTGGCGCTCCCAGTCCAGGCCCGCGTGCTCGAACGCCGT
Organism: Nocardioides sp. HDW12B; assembly: GCF_011299595.1. Taxonomy (NCBI): domain Bacteria; kingdom Bacillati; phylum Actinomycetota; class Actinomycetes; order Propionibacteriales; family Nocardioidaceae; genus Nocardioides; species Nocardioides sp. HDW12B. The sequence goes on from NZ_CP049867.1 coordinate 533,018, forward strand.
GACGACGAAGTCCCGCACGCTGAACTCGACACCGGTCGCCAGCACGTAGTCGTCCGGCTCGTCGGCCTGCAGCATCCGCCACATGCCCTCGGCGTACTCCGGGGCGTAGCCCCAGTCGCGCACCGCGTCGAGGTTGCCGAGGAAGAGGTGGTCCTCCACGCCGGCCTTGATGCGGGCGACGGAGCGGGTGATCTTGCGCGTCACGAAGGTCTCGCCGCGACGGGGGGACTCGTGGTTGAACAGGATCCCGTTGACGGCGAAGGAGCCGTAGGCCTCGCGGTAGTTGCGCGTCACCCAGTAGGCGTAGACCTTGGCGGCGCCGTACGGCGACCGTGGGTAGAACGGCGTCAGCTCGTTCTGCGGAGGAGGGGTCGCCCCGAACATCTCGGAGCTCGACGCCTGGTAGAAGCGGCAGTGGATGCCGGCCATGCGCACCGCCTCGAGGAGGCGCATCGCCCCGATCCCGGTGGTGTCACCGGTGTGCTCCGGCTCGTCGAAGCTCACGCGCACGTGCGACTGGGCCGCGAGGTTGTAGACCTCGTCCGGCGCGATCTTGTGCAGGAGCGTGATGAGCCGGGCCCCGTCGGAGAGGTCCCCGTAGTGCAGGAACAGCCGGGCGTCGGGATCGTGCGGGTCCTGGTAGAGGTGGTCGATCCGGCGGGTGTTGAAGGTGGAGGCCCTCCTCGTCAGGCCGTGCACCTCGTACCCCTTCGACAGCAGCAGCTCCGCGAGGTACGACCCGTCCTGCCCCGTGATGCCCGTGATCAGCGCGCGCTTCACTCACCCTCCCCATTGATGCCAGACGCTCCCCCGGAGCGGGAGTCTATAGCAGGAGCTGCACGGGTCAGCGGTGCTTCCAGGCGAGCCTCAGGAAGGCGACGTTGCCCAGCAGGTAGCGCCGCCACAGGCGCCGAGGTTCCACGGCCAGCCGGAAGACCCACTCCAGACCGAGCCGCTGCATCCACGTCGGGGCCTCCCGGACCCGACCGGCCAGCATGTCGAAGGCGGCGCCGACGCCGACGCACGTCACGTTCAGGCGACGGGACAGCTCGTGGGCGAGGAGGTCCTGCTTCGGGACGCCCAGCGCGACCCAGACGATGTCGCTCTCGGAGGCAGCGACCCGTCGCCGGCAGTCCTCGACGAAGGCCTCGTCCAGGGGGCCGAACGCGGGGGAGTAGGTCCCCGAGATCTGCACGCCGGGGAAGCGGGCGTCGAGCTCTGCGGACAGAGCGGCCAGCGTGGGATCGGTGGTCCCCAGCAGGAAGTGACGCAGTCCGCGCTCCCGGCCTGCGTCCAGGGAGTCGACGAACAGGCTCGGTCCGCGCACCCGGCCGCCGTGCCGGTACCCGCCGCGGCGGAGCACCCGCATCGTCCCGGTGACGGACGCGCCGTCGGGGAAGGTCACGCCCTCGCCGTTCAGGACGGCGAGGTACGGCGGCTCCCTCGCGGCCAGCACGGCGCTCCAGGCGTTCGCGAGACGGACGCTGGGGCGCTCCTGGTCGCCGACGCAGACGTCGAGCAACCAGGCCACCGCCGCGGGCGCGCTGGTGTCGGCGAAGTCGATGCCCGCGACGCGCACGGTGTCGAAAGCCGAGGGTCTGCTGCGGGTCATGCCGCCCACCAGATCACGGATGAACCCTACGATGGTCGCCCCACGCGACGGAGGACGACCGACGGAGGACGACTGTGACGACGGCTCGCCTCACCTTCGTCAGCGTCGTCTTCGGCCCCGAGGTCCCTCTGCTCCGACTCCAGGCCCGGTCCTTCGCGGCGTTCGCGCACCCCGACGTGGTGGCGGAGGTGATCGTGCTCGACAACACCGCCGGGGGCATGGCCCGCAAGGAGCAGCAGGCCCTGGTGGCGGACTTCGGCGTGCACGGTCCCTCCGTGCGGGTCCTCCGAGGGCGCGAGGTGATGAAGGTCCCCGCGACCACCGGCTGGCGGTCGCAGCAGGTCCTCAAGCTCGGGATCGCCGAGCAGGTCGGCACCCCGCGCTACGTCGTGCTCGACGCCAAGAACCATCTGGTCGCCCCGCTCGGGGGCGACTTCTTCGAGGCGCCCGACGGCCGCATCCGGATGGGCCTGCCCCACTCCTACGCCGCCCACTCCCTGCGACCGAGCCTCGAGCGTGTCCTGACCTACCTGGGACTCGACCTGTCGCTCGTGGACCGCTTCACCACCACGGCCACCCCCTTCGTGCTCGACACCGCGACGGTGCGCTCGCTCGTCGAGGAGCTCGGGGCCCCCACGGGGCGGTCCTTCGCCGAGGAGTTCCTCGACCACGACCTGACGGAGTTCTTCCTCTACAGCGGCTGGGTCAGGGCGAGCGGCCCGTGGGAGGAGCTGTTCGACTTCCAGCCCGTCGAGTGCCCGGTGCTGTGGCCCCGCAACGCCACGGAGGAGGGCGTCGCGGCGGTCTCGTGGTGGGTGTCGGAGCGCGGCACGCCGTTCCTCGGCGTCCACCGGCGCGCCCTGCTCCGCCTGGACCCTGCCGGCCTCGAGGCCCTGGCGTCGATGTGGGCCGACGCGGGGCTGTTCGTCTCGGCGGAGGACGCGGCGACGTTCATCACCGACTTCCGGCGGTCGTGCGTGCGTGCGGAGCGGCGCGCCCACCTGCGGGAGGCTCCCGGGGCCCTGCGCCAACGGTTGAGGCGTCTCCGCGGCTCCACCGGCACACCCCGACCGGGTGCGTGACCCCTCTGCCTGGGCGCGAGGCGGCCGGGTTGCCTAGGCTGACCCCGCCGGCGGTCAGCATCCGCCGGTCTATCCCCGGTTGGTCTGCCGGCAGGGCCCGCCTGACTTTGAATCAGGACAAGCGACGTAGGTTCGACTCCTACCCGGGGAGCAAGGTTTCGTTGCCGCGCGGCTGCGGAGCCGGTCGTGACAGAGTGACCGCGTGAGCTCGAATCCCACTGCCGTGATCGTCCTGGCCGCGGGTGCCGGCACCCGCATGAGGTCGAGGACCGCCAAGGTGCTGCACCCGGTGTGCGGTCGCAGCATGCTCGCCCACGTGGTGGCGGCGGCGACGGCGGTCGAGCCGCGACACCTCGTGGCGGTCGTCGGGCACGGCCGCGAGCAGGTCGGTCCGCACGTGCACGAGCTGGTGCCCTCGGCCCTGCTGGCCGTGCAGGAGGAGCAGCTCGGCACCGGGCACGCCGTACGCGTGGGGCTCGACGCGCTGGCGGAGGCGCTCGGCGGGGCCGCGGGCCTGGACGGCGCCGTCGTGGTCACCACCGGTGACACCCCGCTGCTCGAGGGCAGCACCCTGGCCACCCTGCTGGCGGTGCACCGTGACGGCGGGCACGCCGTCACCCTCCTGACCGCGGAGCTCGGCGACCCCACCGGCTACGGCCGGGTGCTGCGCGACGCCGACGGATCCGTGCGCGAGGTCGTGGAGCAGAAGGACGCCACGGCCGAGCAGCGCGCGGTCCGCGAGGTCAACGCCGGCATCTACGTCTTCGACGGTCCCTACCTCGCCGAGGCGCTCGGCCGGCTCTCGTCCGACAACGCACAGGGGGAGTACTACCTCACCGACGTGGTGGGGATCGCCCGCCGGGACGGCGTCCGTGTGGGGGCGCACCTCACCGACGACGTCGACCAGACCGAGGGCGCCAACGACCGGGTGCAGCTCGCCGACCTCGCCGCCCGGCTCAACCGACGCACGCTGGAGCGCTGGATGCGTGCCGGCGTCACCGTGGTCGACCCGACCTCGACGTGGATCGACGTGACCGTGACGCTCGAGCCCGACAGCACGGTGCTGCCGGGTGTGCAGCTGCTGGGGACGACGACGGTCGCCGAGGACGCCGTCGTGGGGCCGGACAGCACGCTCACGGACGTCGAGGTCTCCCGGGGTGCCCGGGTGGTGCGCACGCACGCCGAGCTCGCCGTCGTCGGCGAGCAGGCAACGGTGGGCCCGTTCAGCTACCTGCGGCCGGGCACGGTGGTCGGGGCCGGCGGCAAGATCGGTGCCTTCGTGGAGGCCAAGAACGCCCAGCTCGGGGACGGTGCCAAGGTGCCCCACCTGTCGTACGTCGGCGACGCCGAGATCGGCGCGGGCACCAACATCGGCGCCGGGACGATCTTCGCCAACTACGACGGGGTCGCCAAGCACCGCACGGTGGTCGGGCGTCACGCGCGGACCGGGTCGAACAACACGTTCGTCGCCCCCGTGCACATCGGTGACGGAGCGGTGACCGGCGGGGGCACGGTGGTGCGCGAGGACGTGCCGGCCGGAGCCCTGGCCGTCTCCTCGCCGCCGTTGCGGATCATCGCGGACTGGGTCGCGCGCCGCCGGGCGGGGAGCGCCGGCGACCGGGCCGCCCGCGAAGCGCACGGTGCCGACGGGGCGCCTGGTGCGCGCGGCGGCACCGGCGGGGAGTGAGACCCGTCCCAAACCCCGCTCCCGGTGTGCGGGAACCCGCCCCGCTGGGTCACAATCGCAGCAGCGCCGAACGAGGAGAGACTGCACTGTGAGCAGCATCACCAGGACGACCGAGAAGAACCTGATGGTCTTCACGGGCCGAGCCCACCCCGACCTCGCGGAGGAGGTGGCGGCGCTCCTGGGGATCTCCCTGGTGCCGTCGTCGGCCTACGAGTTCGCCAACAGCGAGATCTACGTGCGCTTCGAGGAGTCCGTCCGCGGCAGCGACGCCTTCGTGATCCAGAGCCACACCGCTCCGGTCAACGAGTGGATCATGGAGCACCTGATCATGGTCGACGCCCTCAAGCGGGCCTCGGCCAAGCGCATCACCGTCGTGATGCCGTTCTACGGCTACGCGCGCCAGGACAAGAAGCACCGAGGTCGCGAGCCGATCTCCGCCCGCCTGATCGCCGACCTCTTCGCCACCGCGGGTGCGGACCGCCTCATCGCGGTCGACCTGCACACCGCCCAGATCCAGGGCTTCTTCGACGGCCCCGTCGACCACCTCATGGCCCTGCCGATCCTCTCCGACTACGTCCGCGAGAAGTACGGCCACGAGGACCTCGCGATCGTCTCGCCGGACGCCGGCCGGATCAAGGTCGCCGAGCAGTGGTCCGCCCGGCTCAACGGCGCCCCCCTGGCCTTCATCCACAAGACCCGCGACGTGACGCGCCCGAACGAGTCGGTGGCCAACCGGGTCGTCGGCGAGGTCGCCGGTCGCATCTGCATCCTGGTCGACGACATGATCGACACCGGTGGCACCATCGTGAAGGCCGCCGAGGCCCTCATGAAGGACGGCGCCGCCGGGGTCGTCATCGCCGCGACGCACGCGATCCTCTCCGACCCGGCGGTCGACCGCCTCAAGAACTGCCCGGCCGCGGAGGTCGTCGTCACCAACACGCTGCCGATCTCCACCGACCGCCACTTCGACAAGCTCACGGTGCTGTCGATCGCCCCCCTCATCAGCCGGGCGATCCGCGAGGTCTTCGAGGACGGCTCGGTGACCTCGCTCTTCGACGGCCAGGCCTGAGCCCGCCCGCGTTCACCCGCCGCGCGCGCTCATCGCGTGGGCGTAGACGGCCTCGGCGCGTCGCACCCACGACCGCGCCGTGAACTGCTCGGCGAACACGTGGGTGCACCGCTCGCGGAGCCCGGGGAACGCGTCCGTAGCCCGCCGTACCCCGCCGGCGACGTCGTCGCGGGCCACGGCGAGCCCGACCCCGAGCTCGGTCACCGACCGACCGGCCGGGACGTCGTCGAACGTGAGGATCGGCGTCCCCACCGACAGCGCCTCCAGGCACACCAGGGCGAGCCCCTCGAGCCACACCGAGGGGAACACCAGCCCGCGAGCCTCGCCCATCAGGTCGCGGAGCCGGTCGCCGTCCACCCGGCCCAGGCAGTCGACGTCGGGATGCTCGGGAAGAGGACGGTCGGGGTCGAGCGCACCGGCCACGAGCAGACGTTGCCCGGCGGGCCAGTCGCGGACCAACGCGTGCAGGCCCTTCGACGGATCGGTGCGACCGGCGTAGATCCAGGTGTCACCTCCCGGCCCCGGTGACGAGGCGGCCGTGGTGAAGTTGTCGAGCACGGTGAGCTTCTCGGCCGGTACGCCGGCGGCGACGTACTCCCGGCTCATGCCGTCGCTCAGGGTCGTGACGACGTCCGCCCGCACCAGGACCGGGTCCCGCGCGAAGCGTGTGCCGGTCGCGACGGGAAGGGTCGCGAGCCGGCTGCCGCGGTAGCACCCGTGCCGGACGGCCGGCCGCGTCGAGCCGGACTCCGGGCAGTCCCGGCAGGTCCCGCCGTCGCGGAACAGGGTGGCTGCCGGGCAGATGGGGCGGTAGTTGTGCATCGTCGCGACCACCGGACCGTCCCAGGAGCGCAGCCACCGCCGCCCGAAGCTGGGGAAGAGGTTGTGGACGTGCACCACGTCGGGACGGAACCGTCGCAGCTCCTCCTCCGGGGAGGGGCCGAGGCCGGTGGCGACCGTGACGGCGGCCTCGAGCGGGTAGGTGCGCCGCTGCTGCCGCTGGTCCGTCGACTGCGAGACCACGACGACGTCGTGACCCGCCTCGCGCAGCGCCGAGGCCTGTGCGTCGACGACCTGGTTCTCGCCGCTGGGCACGTCCGAGGAGTAGTAGCTGTGAACCAGGGCGATCCTCAGCGGGACTCCTCAGTCGGCCGGTCGGGGGACGACGGTAGCGCAGCCCCGACCGACATGCACGCGATCCACGGTCGCGCGGGCGCGGTGCCCCTAGGGTGGCGTGACGCACGATTCCGGAACGGGGGGCACATGACCGAGCAGCGGCGCAGGCGGAGACCTGGCCGGTGGGTGCTGGGTGTGCTCGTGCTGCTCGTGCTCGGCACCGCCTGGCAGACCTGGATCATCGGATCCTCCCTGCTGGAGGCGCGTCAGGAGCTGCGTGAGCTGGTCGACCGGGTCGACGCCCAGGACCCCGAGGGCGCGACCGAGGCGGCGCGCCGCGCCGACGACGCTACGTCGCGCGCCGACTTCCACAGCCACACCCCGGTCTGGTGGCTCGCGCAGTACCTGCCGGTCGTCGGCGACGACGTGGAGGCCGTGCGGGTGGTGAGCAGCGCCGCCCACGACCTGACCGAGGGGGTCGTGTCGCCGCTGGCCGAGGCCGGCCTGACCCCCGACCAGTTCAAGCCGCAGGACGGCCGACTCCCGATCGAACCGGTGCGCAGGGCCGCGGGCGTGCTGGACGAGGCCGCGCCTCGGGTGGCCGACGCGGAGGAGTCCGCGGGAGATCTGGAGACCTCGGGGCTCGTCGCCCCCCTGCGTGGGCCCGTCGTGGAGCTGCAGTCGATGTTGGGCGACGCCTCCCGCGTGACGCGGGCGGCCGCGATCGCCGCCGACCTCCTCCCCTCCATGCTCGGAGGGGAGGGGGAGAGGCGCTACCTGGTCGCCTTCCAGAACAACGCCGAGGTGCGCGCGACCGGGGGCATGCCGGGGTCGCTGGTGACGCTCACCGCGCGCGACGGCCGGCTCGAGATGGGGCGGTCACTGACGCCGGCCGCGTTCGAGGGCAACGGGCGCATCGTGGAGCCCACGCCGGCCGAGCTGGAGCTGTTCCAACCGCGCTACTTCGTGAGCGGTCGTCCGACGTTCAACCCCGACTTCCCGCGCAACAGCGAGCTCTACGAGGCCTGGTGGAAGACGACCGGCCGGGACCCGATCGACGGGGTGATCACGATCGATCCGGTGGCGCTGTCCTACCTGCTGGACTACACGGGTCCCATCACCCTGCGGGACGGGCAGGTGCTGACCCGGGCGAACACGGTCGACGTCATGCTGCGGGACTCCTACGCGAACCTCAGCATCCAGGAGCAGGACAAGTTCTTCGCCGACGCGGCGCGCACGATCTTCGACACGATGATCCAGGCGGACGGCTCGGCGGCCGACCTCGTCGCTGCCCTCAGCCGTGGCATCGACGAACGCCGGGTCGCCGTGTGGTCGGCGCGGCCGGAGGAGCAGGACCGGCTCGCGGGTGAGGACATCGCCGCCGAGCTGCCCCAGGAGACCGGCCGTCCGGAGATCGGGTTCTACGTCAACGGCGAGAAGGGCGACAAGCTCGGCTACTACCTCCACGTGGACACCGCCGTCACTCCGGGACCGTGCGACGAGGAGGACCAGCGGATGGTCGTGGACGTGACGATGCGCTCGAGCGCACCGGCGACGGGTCTGCCCGACTACGTCTACGGCGACCGGCTGCCCGGGCTGCCCGCTGCCGGGATGCGCAACCGCGTCTACCTCTACGCGCCGACCGGGGGACGGGTCGACGCGCTCACCGTCGACGGCGAGGAGGTGGCGGTGACCCGGGTGGTCCAGGGGACGCGGCCGGTCGCCTTCACGACCCTCGACCTCAGGCCGGGTGCCACCGTGAAGCTGCAGTACGCCGTCAGTGCTCCCCGCGAGGACGGTGACGTCCGTGTGCTGAGCACCCCGTTGGCCGACGGCACCGGTGGGGAGTCGTTCGTCGACTCAGCGTGCGGCTGAGGTCACGGGCTGTCGGCGTCGACGGGGCCCGTGATTCTGTCGTACTTCCGGACCGCCAGCAGGCGGTAGAACGCCCGCTGGGGCAGGACGAACCAGAGCACGGTCTTCGCCACCAGCTGGGCCTTCCCGCGTGGCCGCCGGGTCTCGCGGACCCGCTGCCGGACGACGGCCAGGTCGCCGTACTGCGACGACGTGCCGCCCAGCTCGAACTCGGTGACCACCTGAGGCACGAACCTGCCCCCGACGAGGTCGATGGCGCGGCGGGTGAAGTTGCCGTCCGACGCGACCGCGATCGACAGGTCGTAGCGCAGGACGGTGTACGCGCGGCGCGGATAGGCGGTCGCGGGGTGCGGGGCGGCCGCGAGGACGCCGTCCGTGCGGTTCCGGGCCGGGCGCAGGTAGCGGTCGTCGCCGAACCGCTCGACCACGTGTCCCACGACGACCTCCGTGCCGCGCAGGAACGTGCTCGGGTCGAAGGTGGGCAGGTACACGTCGCCCGCGTTGAGGAACATCACGAAGTCGCCGGTCGCGCGATCGAGCCCCTTGTTCATCGCGTCGTAGAGCCCGTCGTCGGGCTCGCTGAGAAGGTGGACGCGGGGGTCCGCCTCGGCAGCCACCACCTGACGGACGTCGTCGGTGGTGCTCCCGTCGATGACCCAGTGCTCGGCGAGGTCGAGGTGGGGCCGCACGCTCGCGAGCGTGCGGCGGAGACCGACCGGGTCGTTGAACACGACCGTGACGACGGTCAGGAGTGGCGTCATGGCCCTATAGTCTCCCAGCGTCGGACGTGGCGCCGTCGCTCGGTGCCGAACGCGTGGGGAGGGGAAAGACCGTGACCCTCGACGACGCGGTGCCGCAGCGGCGCCTGAGGGTAGCCATGTCGGCGTACGGGTGCGACCCGGCGGGTGGCTCGGAGCCCGGAGCCGGGTGGGCCTTCGCGGTCGCTGCTGCACGTCACAGCGACGTCTGGGTCTTCGCCCACCCCCGGTGGAAGCCCGCCATCGACGCCGTCCTCGCGCAGGACCCGGAGCTCGCCGAGCACCTCCACGTGCGGCACGTGGCTCTCGGTCGGACCCTGACCCGACTCCGACGGAGGCCGTCCGACGTCTACTGGTACTACTTCCTCTGGCAGCGGAAGGTCGGCAGGATCGCCGTCCAGATGCACGAGGAGGTCGGGTTCGACGTCGCCCACCACGTCACGTTCGCCACCGACTGGATGCCGGCCGGCCTCTCCCGCCTCCGCGACGTCCCGCTCGTGTGGGGCCCGGTCGGCGCCGCGGCCCGGCCGCCGGTCTGGCGGCTGCGGCGCTGGCTCGGTGCGCGCGGCTTCGTCGTCGAGGTCGTGCGACTGGTCGTGACCGACGCCGTCAGGCGCGTGTACGGCGACCCGGTCGCCCGGAAGGCGTCCGTGGTCGTCGCCCAGAACGAAGCAGTCGCGCGGCGGTTCGCCTTTGCGCGACGCGTCGTGCTGGAGCCGAACTCGGCCATGGGTCCAGCCCTCGACGGCGTGCGCCCGGGGCGGCCGGTCTCCGGGAGGAGGACGGCGCTGTACGTGGGCCGCCTGATCCCCCTGAAGGGCGTCCGTCTCGCGATCGAGGTGATGGCCCACCCGCTCGTGGACGACTGGGACCTGAGGCTGCTCGGCGACGGCGCAGAGCTGGACGTGCTCCGGCGCCGGGTGCACGAGCTCGGCCTCACGGACCGGGTCCACTTCCTGGGCCACCTCCCGCGCACGGAGGTCCTCGAGCAGTACGCCTCGGTCGACGCCCTGCTGTTCCCGTCCTTCCGCGACCAGGCCTCGTGGGCCGTCGCCGAGGCGTCGACGGCCGGCTGCCCGGTCGTCTGCCTTCCCCTGGGTGGTTCCCCCCTTCTCGCCCATGTGAACGGCTACGTGGCCGACCTGGACGGCGACGTGGTCGAGAACCTGGCGCGTGAGCTGGTGCGGGCTGGTGCCAGGGGTGGCACGCCTCACGAGCGGTGGTCGCGGGACCGCCTCCCGGGGCTCGTCGACGAGTGGTACGCCACCGCGCGAGGAGACGCCGAGGCCGGGTGAGTTCGGGCGGTCCTCGTCACCGACCGGGGCGGCCGTACTCCGCAGGACCGGCGCGCAGGGCACCGCTCATGACCCCCCGTGCGCGGTGGACCATCCAGAGCCCCCGCGCGTGCGTGCGGTCGTCGCGCAGCAGGAGCCCGAGGCAGGACTGAGCAGCACCCAGGACGAGGCGGCCCGACCCGCTGATGAGCAACGTCAGCCGCAGCCACCCGCGCTGCCGTCCGGTCCGGGCGAGGTGGGTCGCGACGAGGCTCCGGGTCTGCCCGTGGTACCAGGCCCGTTGCAGCACCCAGCTCCGTGTGCTGCGTTCGGCGGGCACCAGGTCGTGGACCGCGCCCTCGCGGCAGAAGACGATCCGTCCCCCGGCGCGGACGAGCTGCGCGCTGAACAGCGTGTCCTCGCCACCGTGCAGTCCGAGGGACGGGTCGAAGCCGACACCGAGCCGCCGGACCCGATCGATGTCGATGAGCATGTTGTTGGTGCCGGCGACGTCCACGGGCGTGCCGGTCGCGAGGTCGCGCCGGTCGAAGAACCGGCCCGAGGCGACCCACGGGCTCGGAGGAGCCGCGAACCGCGGCAGGATCCTGCCCGCCACCACGTCAGGGCGCCCCTGCTGCCACCACGTCGCGACCATGGCGAGGAGCCACCCCGTCGCCGGCTCCTCGTCGTCGTCGATGAACTGCAGCACGTCGACGTCGGCGCTCTCCTCGAGGGCACGCTGCCGACCGGCGGCGATGCCGGGGGTCCGCTCCAGCACGTAGCACACCTCGGGGACCGCGGCGCAGACGTCGCGGGCGCTGCCCTCGGGGTCGTTGTCGACGACGAGGACGTCGCCGGTGCCACCGGTCCAGGCGCACAGCTCCTCGACCTGGGTCACGAGCTGGGGCAGCAGGTCCGCGAGAAGCCCCTGGCGCTGGTAGGTCAGGACCGCGACCCGGGCGTGCAGCGCACCTCCGCCCCGCCCGTACGGCGTGGAGCGCGAGGTCATGACCGGATGTACTCGGTGACGACACGCCCGGTGGCGCCGCTCAGGAGTCCGAGCCCAGCAGCCACGTGACACTCGCCTGTCGCGCGCTGGCCGATGTCGGACGTCACCCGTCCCCGGACGGTCAGCAGGACGCCGCGCGCGACCCGCACGGCCCCACGGGCCATGAGGGTCACCCAGGTCCGGACCAGCTCCCGGCGCGAGTCGGCGAGCTCGAGGTGGACCCGGCTCCACACGTTCCCCACGCGTCGGTTCCGACGCAGCACCCACCCACGTTCCGCGCGATCGGGGGGCACCGCCTCGCGTGCCTCCGCCTCCTCGCACCAGCGGATGACGCCTCCTCGCCTGCTCAGCGTCCGGCTCAGCAGGGTGTCGCTGCCGCCGGTGAGCCCGTAGGCGTCCGAGAACTCCAGAGCCTCCCGTCGCAGCGTCGCGAGGTCGATCAGCAGGTTGCCGCTGGCCGCGCCCGCCAGGACCGTGCCCGTGACCCGGGTGACGCGGCGGAAGGTCGGGCACTCCCGGACCCAGGGGGAGACGTCGCCCACGAGGACGGGCACGGTCGGACCGGCGACGGCGTCACAGCCGTAGGACTGCCAGGTGCTGACGAGCGCCTCGAGCCAGCCCGCCGTCGGCTCCTCGTCGTCGTCGATGAAGACGACGGCGTCGGCGTCCGCTGCCTCGTGGATCGCGCGGTTGCGGGCCGCCGCGATGCCGGGGCGGGGCTCGTGGACGTAGCGGACCGGAGGGTCGGGCCAGGCGGCGAGAACGGAACGCCCCGACGCCTCGGGGTCGTTGTCGACGACCACAACGCGGGTGCCCGGCCCGAGGGCGGTCGCCTGCTCGACGACCATCGGCAGCATCCGGGCGAGGAGATCGGGGCGTCGGAACGTCGCAACGGCGACGGTGACGGTGGGGTCGGCAGCGGGCACCATGCTCCTTCGCGCATCCGTCGGCACAGCGGGCGGGCGCGGACCGGCGCCGCGCCCGTCAGGCACCCCCCGTCCGGCGCCTGCGAACAGGGAGTCCGCGCCGAGCGAACGAGAGGACGACCCGGACGTCGGAGCGTACCAGCGGGAGGAGGAGCCGGGCGGTGAGGAAGTACGTCGCCGCGGCACCGACACCGACGACCAGCTGCACGAGGGGAGGTGCCGGTACCCACGTGGCCGTGTGTGCCGCCAGCCCGCAGGGGAGGGCGACCAGGGTGAGCGTCAGCAGCACGCGAGTGACGAGGGGCGAGGTGTCCAGACGCGTCACCCTCCCGACGTGCCAGAGACCGACGGCCCAGGCCAGCACGCTTCCGGCTGCGACGCCCCAGGCCACGCCCACTGCGCCCCAGGGCAACCCGGCGAAGATGGCCAGGACGCTGAGCACACCCGTGACCGTCCGCTGCCGGAACAGCGCTCCGGAGTGACCCCTCGCGAGGTAGGCCCACCACGGAACCGCGGCGAGCGCGCGGAACGGTCCGGCGACGGCCAGCACGGCCAGGATGGGAGCGACCCCGGTCCACCCGTCACCGAACACGACCAGGACGATCGGGTCGGCGAGGCCGCAGGAGATCGCGAAGACGAAGCCCGTGGTGTAGAGCAGCACGAGCTGGGCGCGTGCCAGGTAGCGCAGGAACAGCTCGTCGTCCGACTGCGTGTGGCGCAGCACCGGCAGCACGACGTTGTTCATGGGCGCGTTGATGTTCGCCAACGGCGTCGTCATCAGCTGGTAGGCGCGACCGTAGAGACCCAGGGGTGCTGCACCCGACACCACGCCGATCGCGACGTTGTCGACGCTGCGGGTGAGGTACCCGATCGCCTGCGTCCCGAGGACCCCGGCCCCGAACCCGAAGTAGCGGCGGATGCTCGTCCGGCGTCTGGGCCACCCGGGACACCAGCCACCCATGACGGCGAAGAGCACCCCTGCGGCGGCCGAGTTGACCAGCATCCCGGCCACCAACGCCCACACCCCGGCCCCGGCAACGGCGAGGCCGACGGTGACGCCGGCGGACAGCGCCTGGGCGACGAGGTCGCTCAGCCCCAGCGAGGCGAACCGGAGCTGACGGGCGAGTCCGGCCCGGAACTGCGTCGCCAGGCCGTTCAGGAGAAACAGCGGCGCGATGGCGAGCGTGATGTCCTGCACGCGTGGTTCGTCGTAGAGCAGGACGACGAGCGGGGCCGCGCAGGCCGCGAGCACGGCGCAGCCGAGCCCGGCGGCTGCGTTGGCCCAGAAGAGGTTGGTGCGCTCGTCGTCGGACAACGTCGGGCTCTGGACCGCCGCCGTCGACAGACCGAAGTCGCGCAGCAGCTCGGCGACACCGACGACGGCCGCCACCATCGCCACGAGCCCGAAGTCGGCCGGCACGAGCAGCCGTGCAAGGACGGCCACCGAGCCGAACTGGATCGCCACGCGACCGACCTGGGTGATCACCGTGACGGCGGTTCCCCGGGCAGCGACGGACCCCAGGTCCGCCGGTCGATCGTCCGGTGAGGCCTCCATGTGCTGCCCGGCTCCTCACGCAGTCGCAGTGCCGGGGACTATACCGGCGGCGGTCCCGGCCCCGGCTCGCGGGCGAGGGGGCCCCCGGTCACGCTTCCCGGGACCATGGGCCTGACCTGGCCTTCGCATATAGGTCTATTCAGACAGCGGGGGTATCGTTCGACGCAGACCTGGGGTGGCTTTCATTGGGGTGGGTGCGGTCCCCAGGCGTCCGTTCGAAGAGGGCGCTCAGTTGCGCCCACAGGTTGGGGGTTGTGGACGATGATCGTCCCGCGTTTCGTTGCTCGTGCCGTGGCCGCTGCAGGGTTGTCCCTGGTGACGGCCGGTCTGGTGCTGATCCCGGGGCCGGCTCAGGCCGACACCCATCCGCTCGACCCTGCTGACCCGACAACGCCGCGCACGGCCGCGGCGCGGCCGCTGCCCACGACGCAGATCAACGGCGTCGTGTGGTCGCAGGCAGTCATCGGCAACACGGTCTACGTGGCCGGCGAGTTCACCACGGCCCGGCCCGCGGGGGCGGCCCCGGGCGTGAACGAGGTGCCTCGCAGCAACCTCCTGGCCTACGACATCCGGACCGGGCTCCTGTCGCAGACCTGGACTCCCACGGCCAACGCCGTCGTGAACGACATCGAGGTCTCGCCCGACAACTCCCGGATCTACATCGGTGGAGCGTTCACGGAGGTCAACGGCCAGACGCAGCGGCGCATCGCCGCGCTCGACCCGACGACCGGCAACCGGATCGCCAGCTTCGCTCCCAATCCCAACGGCCGCGTCCGCGCGATCGCCCCGACGAACACGTCGGTCTACTTCGGGGGAAACTTCGGCGCGGTCCGCGGGGTGACCCGGATCGCGTTCGCCGCGGCCCGGGCCTCGGACGGAGCCCTGCTCGAGTGGGCCCCGGCAGCGGGGGAGGGCTTCCCGTGGGACATGGTGCTCTCGCCGGACCACGAGCAGGTGCTGCTCGGCGGGTCGTTCGTCTCCATCAACGGCTCGGACAACCCCGGCCTGGGACTCGCGTCCGTCGACGCGGTGACCGGTGCGTCGCTGCCCTGGGCGGCCAACAGCCTGATCCGCAACGACGGGCGTCAGCAGTCGGCGATCACGTCGCTCGAGACCGACGGCGACTCGGTCTACGCCACCGGTGCGACCTACTCACGGCTGAGCAGGCTCGAGGGCGTGGCCCGGATGGACTGGGACGGCGGGGACGTCATCTGGGTGGAGGACTGCCACGGTGACTCGCTGGACACCTTCCCGTCCGGTGACGTCGTGTACGTCGCCTCCCACGCGCACTACTGCGGCAACCTGGCCGACGGGTTCCCGCAGCCCGACCAGTGGAACATGTACCGGGGGACGGCGTTCACGAAGCGCACCACGGGGACGCTGCGCACCGAGTACCTCAACTACTTCAACTTCGCCGGGACCCCGGCACCCTCGATGCTGCACTGGCTGCCCAACATCCCGGCCGGCAGCTACACGGGCAACGACCAGGGCGCCTGGGCGGTCGACGGCAACGACGACTACGTCGTCATGGGCGGTGAGTTCCCCAACGCCGGCGGCACGCAGCAGCAGGGCCTGGTGCGGTTCGCCAAGGACCCTTCCTCGTCGATCTCGCCCGACGAGACCCCGGCACGACTCACGCCCACCGTGCGCAGCCATGGCGCGGGCGAGGCCCTCGTCAGCTGGCGCACCAGCTGGGACCGGGACAACGAGAACCTGACCTACCAGGTGGTCCGCAACGAGAACTTCGCGAGCCCGATCCACACCCGGGTGGTCTCCTCGTCGGACTGGGACCGGCCCTACCAGAGCTTCCTGGACACCGGTGTGACGCCGGGTTCGTCCGCGACCTACCGGGTCGTCGTGCGTGACCCCCTGGGCAACCAGATCCGCTCCAACCCGGTCACGGTCCAGGTGGGATCGAGCGGCGCGTCGGACGCCTACGCCCGATCGGTCGCCGCTGACGGTCCCATGCACTACTGGCGCTTCAGCGAGTCGTCCGGCTCGACGGTCGCCGGGTACACAGGTCGTGAGAACGGCACCCTGGCAGGGAGCCCGACCCGTGGCCAGCCCGGCGTCGTGCCCGGCGACGCGTCGATCCGCTTCGACGGCACCAGCAGCCAGAGGATGGCCAACGCCGCCGCTGCCGAGGGGCCGTTCTGGTACACCGTCGAGGCGTGGTTCAACACCACGACGAACCGGGGCGGCAAGATCGTCGGCTACGGAAACTCGCAGTCCGGCACCAGCAGCAGCAGCCAGTCCGACCACGCTCTGTACATGGACAACAGCGGGCGGATCATCTTCGGCAGCCGTCAGGGAGGCGGCAACCAGGTCCTGGCCAGCGGAAGCGGACTCAACAACGGTCAGTGGCACCAGGCAGTCGGTGTCGTGACCAACGGCGGCATGAGCCTCTACATCGACGGGGCGCGGACCGGTTACCGGTCGGACGTCCGGACGGGTGCCTCGTTCAACGGCTTCTGGCGGGTCGGCGGCGACAACCTGAGTGGCTGGTCCAGCCGTCCCTCCAGCGACTACTTCGCCGGCAGCATCGACGAGGTCGCGGTCTACGGTCACGGCCTGAGCTCGAGCCGCATCCGCGACCACTACACGAAGAGCGGGCGCGCGCTCTCGGGTGCTCCGACCGACGCGTACGGCGCCGCTGTCGCCGGGGACGGACCGAGCGCGTACTGGCGCTTCGCCGAGTCGGGCGGCACGACCGCCGTGGACTCCTCGCTCAGCGGTGCGAACGGGACGTTCCTCGACGGTGCCGCGCGCGGCGCCACGGGGTCCGGGGCCGTCGGGGTCCCGACCGACCGGACGGCCAGCTTCGACGGCACCAACGACACGGTGGCGGCCGACGGCAGCAGGACGGCACCGGACCGGTTCTCGGCTGAGGCGTGGATCAAGACCAGCTCGACGTCGGGCGGCCGGATCATGGGCTTCGGCGCGAACCGCACCGGCACGAGCCCCCGGACCGACCGTCACGTCTACATGACCGACAACGGGCGGCTTCGCTTCGGCACCGCGTACCGCGGCGTCCAGTCCGTGGTCGAGACCGGTCAGCCCTACAACGACAACGCATGGCACCACGTGGTGGCCACGCAGGGTCCGCTGGGCATGCGCCTGTACGTCGACGGGGTGCTGGCCGGCAGCGACCCGACGGCGACCAACGAGGCCTTCACGGGCTACTGGCGGGTCGGCGGTGACTCGCTCGCCGGTTGGGCGAGCCGTCCCTCGAGCGACTACCTCGCCGGCTCGATCGACGAGGTGGCCTTCTACGACCGACCGTTGAGCGCTGGTCAGGTGGGGTCCCACTACAGCGCCGGTGGCGGCCAGCCCACCAACGAGCTGCCCCAGGCGGACTTCACCGCTGCGATCGAGGACCTCGAGGTCCAGTTCACCGACGGATCGGACGACCCGGACGGCACGATCGCGTCGCGGAGCTGGTCCTTCGGTGACGGCTCGACGAGCACGGCGACGAACCCGACACACACCTACTCGGCCGCCGGCAAGTACGTGGTCGAGCTGACGGTCACCGACGACCGCGGCGACAGCGACACCGTGAGCAAGGAGGTCACGGTCACGGTCCCGGTGAACGAGCCCCCGACGGCGGGCTTCACCACCACGGTCGACGGCCTCTCGATCGACGTCGACGGCAACGCCTCCGACGACCCCGACGGGTCGGTCGCGTCCTACGCCTGGGACTGGGGTGACGGCACGGCCGACGGGTCCGGGGCCACGGACTCCCACACCTACGCGGCGGCGGGGACCTACACGGTCGCGCTGACCGTCACCGACGACGAAGGGGCTGAGGACGTCGTGACCCAGGAGGTCACCGTGGCCGTGGCCGTTGCGCAGGACGCCTTCCAGCGGACGGTGACCGGCGGGTGGGGAACCGCCGACGTCGGCGGACCGTGGACCTCCGCCGCGGGAGTCGGCCGGCTCTCGGTCGCGGGTGGTCGCGGGGTCGTCACGGCTGGTCCGGGCCAGGCGAACTGGGCCTACCTCAACGGGATCGCCGAGACCGACGTCGCGGGCACGGTCGACCTGACGACGGACAAGGCGCCGACGGGCGGGGGCGTCTACATGTCGGTGCTGGCTCGACGGGTCGGCAACAACTCCTACAACTTCCGCACGCGGTTCATGCCCGACGGCACGGTGCGGTTGTGGGTCGTGCGGGAGGTCGCCGGCGCCGAGACCCAGCTCGGAGCCGCGGTGCTCGCGGTGCCGGGCGTGTCCTACGCCCCGGGCGACGTGCTGAGGCTGAGGTTCGAGGTGTCCGGTGGGGCGAACGCCACCCTGAGGGCGACTCTCTGGGAGACCGGTACACCGGAGCCGGCGGCCCAGGTCGTACGCACCGACAGCACACCGGCCCTCGCGGGTGCGGGCGCCGTCGGCGTGTCCACCAGCCTGTCGGGGACCGCCACCAACGGTCCGGTGCAGATGCGCTTCGACAACCTGGACGTCATCCCGCTCGGCTGATCCGAGGCGCCCTTGCGGCGCTTCGGGAGGGCGAGGGGTGAGGAGCGCTGGTGCAGCAGGA
This sequence comes from Nocardioides sp. HDW12B, assembly GCF_011299595.1. Lineage (NCBI taxonomy): Bacteria > Bacillati > Actinomycetota > Actinomycetes > Propionibacteriales > Nocardioidaceae > Nocardioides > Nocardioides sp. HDW12B. Next base: position 551,518 of record NZ_CP049867.1, read on the forward strand.
AGTAGGGCTCGACGCGAGCGCCACGTCGGGGGAGGTGCGACGGCACCGGCTCGGCGTGGCCCTCGTGTGGACGGCCACGGCGTGGACGGTCCTGCCCCGAGTGCTCCAGAGCGTGACGGCGCCGAAGGTGCGTGGCGAGGTGGGCGTCCAGTCGGCGGTGACGGGCAATCTCGCCTCGTCGCTCTCCTCGACCGCGCTCGCCCTCGCCCTGCTCGGCCTGTGCTGCTTCATCGTCCTCGACAGCTTCGCGAGTCCGCGGCGAGCGCCGGTGTTCCGTCTGATGGCGGTGCTGGCGCCCTGGGCCTACGTGGCCGTGCGGGACCTGTTCGTCGCCGAGGCGCCCCGCGTCGACCTCTTGGTGCACACCGCGGTGATGCTCGCGATCTGGAGGCTGCACCCGGATCGTCGGATGCTCGTGGCTCTGGGCTACGCCGTCGGGGCGTCGGCTGCCCTCGCCGTGCTCATGGGAGTCGTGGTGCCCGGCTCGGCGGTCTTCAGCACCGAGATCGGAGGTCAGATCACCGACGACAAGGCGGTGTTCTCCCTGGGTCTCCTGGCGGGGTTCTTCAGCCACAGCAACACGTTGGGACAGATGCTGGCGCTCGGGCTGCCGGTCGTCCTCCTCATCCCCAAGCGCGGTTGGAGGCTGGGCGCCCTCGCCGTGCTCCTCCTCGCCCTGCTCTGGACGGCGTCGCGCACCGCCTGGATCGGCGTTGCTGTCTCCGTGGTCGTCGTGACGGTGCTGCTCCCACTGCCCGCACCGCTCCGTCGGATGGCCGCGGCGACGGCGATGGCCGGGGCCGTCTCGGTCGCGGCGCTGGTGCCCCTCCTCGTGCGCGACCCGTCGGCGTTCACCTCGCGCGGCATCGTCTGGATCACGACCCGGGAGGCGTTCGGCGTCAGCCCGGTGTTCGGGCGCGGTTCGAACTGGTTCGAGGTGGTCGGGAGCACGTCCGAACGCTTGGGCGTGGCCGCCAGCACCGCCCACAGCCAGCTTCTGCACATGATGGTCACCGGAGGACTGGTGCTCGTGCTGCTGACGCTGCCCATGCTGGCGATGGTGGTCGCCGGAGCCCTCCGTCACCTTCGCGAGGGGTCGGTGTGGGGCGTGGTGTACGTCATCGCCCTCGCTGGGTGCGGGACGACCGAGGTCGTGATCAAGTTCGGTTCGGTGGCCGCTGCGTTCCCGGTGGTCATGATTCCGCTCGGGGTCCTGCTGTTTGGTGAGGAAGCTGCACCCCCGTTAGCATCTCCGGACGTCGGCGCCGATGACCGGGGACATGTCTTGTCGAGCGGGGGACGATGACGGCTCAGCCAGTGGATGGACGGCCCCGCCTGCCTGGAAAGCCGTGGTGGTGGGTGGCTGCAGCCGTCGGCGTCATCATCCTCGCGGCCCTCCTCTGGCGTGGGCTCGACGGCCGGTCCGACGGCTCGCAGCCCGGTGCCGGTGGGGACCCGGCGGGTCTTCCCTCGGCCGACGACCTCGGATCACCCACCGTCACGCCTTCTCCGGGTCAGACCGAGCCGGGGCTGCAGGAGATGCCGACCTCGACCCCGAAGCCGGTGAGGAAGGCGATCGACGAGGTCGCGGAGCTCGGCGGAGGGGTGAGTGCCCGGGTCGTCCGGTTCGAGTCCGTGCAGGGCGAGTCGACAGGTCGGGGCGAGCGCGACGCTCCCGCCGTGCGCTTCACCGTCGAGATCACCAACGACACCTCGTCCGACCTCGACCTGCGTGCTGCCACGGTGACGGCGTACCTCGGGGCAGACCAGGCGCCGGCTCCCGACCTCGGCGCCCCGGGTGTCCGACTCTTCCCGGCGTCGGCTGCGCCGGGCACGACGGCGTCCGGGACCTTCGTGTTCGCGATCCCCCCGGGGGAGCGGGACGACGTCTCCGTCCACGTGGGATATCGCGGTGAGGCCCCGACGGCCGTGTTCCGCGGCTCGGTGTCGTGACGGGCTTGAGCCAACGCGAGGTTCACGTGCGACACACTGTGAGACGATCACCACGGTGCATGCACGCCTGGAGTGAGGATGCCGACGGGCTCGAGCGCCTAGGGAGAAGCAGCAGGTGACTCTACGGGACTACATACGCGCGCTGCGCAAGCGGTGGTGGCTGGTCGTGGCCGCTGCCTTGGCCGGCGCGTCCCTCAGTGCCGTGTGGGTCCAGCAGCTGCCCCCCGTCTACCAGGGCACGGTCACGTTCTTCGCGACCACCCCCAGCCTCGATCCCTCCTCGCCGCTCCAGTCCGACCTCTTCGGTCAGCAGCGGGTCAACAGCTACGTACGCCTGCTGAAAAGTGAGCTGATGGCTGAGCGCGTGGTGGCCGACACCGATCTCGACCTGTCCGAGCGCGAGGTGATGACCTCGGTCGAGGGCAAGGCGGACCTGAACACCGTCCTCCTCACAGCGGAGATCAGGAACACCTCGCCCGACCGGGTCCAGGCCATCACCGAATCGGTCGCCGTCGAGATGCCGAGCCTGGTCGAGGAGATCGAGAGCGAGGGGGGACAGGCCCCGGTCCTTCTCCGGCGGGTGAGCGGACCCACGATCAACACGAGCCCGGTGAGCCCCCAGAAGGAGCTGTGGGTGGCGGCAGGACTACTCCTCGGGCTGGCGCTGGGGGTGGCGGTGGCGCTGCTCCGGGGTCTGCTCGACCGCACGGTGCGGACGCCGGAGGACCTGCGGGAACGGATGGGCGCACCCGTCCTGGGGCGCATCCCTGCCGGGTCCTCGAAGCGGATGAGGCTGCTGGCCAAGGGCAAGATGGGCTGGGCCCACGCCGAGGCCTTCCGCCAGCTCCGGACCAACCTGCAGTTCGTCGACATCGAGAAGCCGGTCAGCGTCCTCGCGGTCACGTCCTCGCTGCCCGCGGAGGGCAAGTCGAGCACGGCGGCCTACCTCGCGGTCTCCTTCTCCGAGGCGGGCAAGCGCGTCCTGCTGATCGAGGGCGACCTCCGTCGGCCGGTCCTCGCCGACATCTTCGGGCTGGAGGGCGGCGTCGGACTGACCAACGTGCTGGCGCACCAGGTGCTGCTGGACGAGGTGGTGCAGCCGTGGGGAACCCATGGTCTGCACTTCCTGGCCAGCGGGCCGATCCCGCCCAACCCGTCAGAGCTGCTGGGCAGCGATGCCATGGTCAAGCTTCTCGTGGAGGCTCGCGGGGTCTACGACCTCGTCGTGATCGACACGCCTCCGCTGCTCCCGGTCACCGACGGCGCGATCACGGCCGCCGGCGCCGACGGCGCCATCGTGGTGGTGCGCTACAGCAAGACGCGCACGAACGACGTGCAGCGAGCGCTGGAGAATCTCCGCGCCGTCGACGCCCGGGTGCTCGGCACGGTCCTCAACCGTGCGCCACTCAAGGGCCAGGACAGCTACACCTACGAGAAGTACACCGACAAGGGGGCGAGGGTCCGACGCGGTCAGCTGCGCTAGCGCCGGCTCGTCAGGTGCTCGGCCGCGGTGCTCGGTCCGCAGCAGAGAGCTCGCGCCACCAGGCGCGGACCGCCACCGCGAGCAGGCCCGCGCTGAGGACGGCGAGCGCACCGTATGCCGTCGCGAACCACCCGGGCCACGCCAGGAGGACGAAGATCCAGCAGACGAAGCCGTGGTCCGCCGGGAGCGTGAGCCACTTGCGCAGCGGGTGCTCGTTGGCGACGTCGGCTCGTCGCGCAGGCGCACCGGCCTGCCGCCGGAGGAAGGGCATCACGATCACGCTGAAGTAGGTCGCGGACGCGACCACCAGGAAGGCCATCGGCACCAGGAGGACCGACGTCTCCTCCACCGGAGGAAAGCGATACCACGACACGAGCACGCAGAGGTGGAGCAGTGTCGTCTTGAAGCAGTCGACCAGGTGGTCCAGCCACTCGCCCGACACCGACCCCCCGCCCCGCAGCCTCGCCAGCTGGCCGTCCACCGAGTCCATGACGTACCCCCCGGCCAGCAAGGCACCGACGGCGAACGCCTGCGGCGGTGACGGCTCGACCAGGGCGAGCAGCGCGAGGCCGAGGGCTGAGAGGACGGCGCTGAGGGCCGTCGCCTGGTTCGGGGTCGTCCCGAAGCTGTGGGCGGCCGCAGCCACCCGCCGCGCGAGCGGACGGTTGACGTAGCGGCTGTAAGCCGGTGTCCCGAAGGAGGGCTTCTGCGCCGACTCGAGCGCGCCGAGGTTGGCCCGATACGATCGGTCAGGAAGCGCCGACCCGGTGGCCTGGCCCGACCGGGTCACCGACGTTCACCCTGGCGGTCGGCCCCGAGGGGGGTAATCAGCGTCATGGCACCCATTGTCGGCTATGCCCCGGGCATCTTCGACCTCTTCCACGTGGGGCACCTCAACATCCTCCGACGCGCCAAGCAGCACTGCGACGTCCTGGTCGCGGGCGTGCTGTCGGACGAGATGTGCCTGCGCGCGAAGGGGCAGCCTCCGGTGATCCCGGCGATCGAGCGCCTCGAGATCGTCGAGCACGTCGACTTCGTCGACCGGGTGCACGAGGAGGTCGTGCCACGCAAGCTCGACACCTGGGGTGCGGTGGGCTTCGACCGGATCTTCAAGGGCGACGACTGGCGCGGGACCGACAAGGGGGGACGACTCGAGGCTGACATGGCGAGCGTGGGCGTGGAGGTCGTCTACTTCCCCTACACGGTCACGACCTCCAGCACCCAGCTGCGCCGCGCTCTCGCCGCCTTGCAGGCGGCCCTGCCCGCCGAGGTCGTGGACCTCGCCGACTGAGCTGCGCTCAGCCGCTCGTCGTGATCCGCAGCCGGTCGAAGTCGATGTGGCTGTCGCGCTGTCCGGCCCAGTCCAACGTCGCGCCACCGCGGAAGACCGCCCACATGATGTGCGAGATGCGGACCCTGCTGTTGAGGCGGTAGACCATGTCGGTCCGGCTGAGGACCTGCTGGCCGTCCAGCCAGGCGCGCATCACGCCGTTCGCCCTGCCGACGGTGTTCATGGTGTAGCACTGGCGCAGGACGTGCCAGCCACCGTCACCGGCCCGGGTGCCCCAGGCGAAACCCTGCCCGTAGTAGGAGGTCTGCGACGGGTAGTACAGGTAGGAGCTGAGCGATCCCCCGGAGCCCCACATCAGTCGGCCCGACCACCCCTTGTCCCCGGGGTTCCCCCCGCCGGTCGGTGCGGTGGGGGACACGCCGGGGGCGACGCCGGACAGGCCGGGGAGCTTGCCGCCCTTCGACCAGTCGAAGCCGCTCCCGAAGCGCACGCGGTACCGGATGCACGCGTTGTCGACCTGACGGGCCAGCGGCACCGCCGCGACGATCCCGTGGTTGCCGTGCGGGTTGTCCCGGATGGTGCCCGCGTCGAGATCGATCCGGTAGACCTTCCCGGACTTGCCGCCCGCATCGACGACCGAGGAGTCGTCGAAGGCGCCGTCCGCCCAGACCGGGCCTCCGATCGCTTCCGCGAACTCGGCTCCCGACATCTGGCCGGCCCGCAACGTGTCGAAGTCTGCGAACCGCAGCGTCGTCGTCCGGGTCTCCTCCGCCGAGGCGGTGCCGGTGGCGACGGTCGCGGTGCCGAGCGGCAGCGCGGTCGCGAGGGCGAGCATGAACACGGTGGTGGTACGTCGCAGCACAACTGCCTCCCAGCAGCTCGAACCGACGCGGGGGTGGGGTGGTCCTCCGCGTCCCGAAGAGCCGGCAGCGGAGGGCTGCCGGCTCTTCGAGGCTAGGTCGCCACTTTCACGCCGTACGGGCTTTTCGGGACTTTGGTCTGTAACCGGCGGGATTTTGGTCCTGCTGTCCAGACCGCCCAGGCCCGCGAGGCCTGGCGTGGTGCTCAGCTGGTGGTCGTGACCCGGACGTTGTCGATGTCGATCCAGCTGTCACGGGCGCCGGCCCAGTCCAGGGTCGCGCCGCCGCGGAAGACGTGCCACATGAGGTGGCTGATCTTGACGTCGGTGCGCTCGCGGAACACGTGGTTGGTGATGTTCAGCATCGAGGTGCCGTCGAGCCAGACCTGCATCTTGCCGTCGGCGTTGCCGCCGGAGGCTCCGACGGTGTTCATCGTGTAGCAGATCTTGACGGCGTGCCAGGTGCCGCGGGTCGTGGCGCGTGCCCAGGGGACGCCGTCGCCGTAGTAGTGGACCTGGCGCGGTCCGTACATGTACTGCGTCATGCCGCCGTTGGTTCCCCACATGACCCGGCCGGACCAGCCCTTGTCGCCGGGGTTGCCGCCGCCGGCAGGGAGCGTGGGCGAGACGCCGGGGGCGACCCCGGAGAGCCCGGGCAGCTTGCCGCCCTTGGACCAGTCGAAGTTGGCGTCGAAGAGGAGGTCGTAGGAGAGGCAGGCGTTGTCGACCTGCTTGGCCAGCGGGATGACCAGCGCGATCCCGTGGTTGCCGCTGCTGGGGTTCGCGTTGATGGTTCCCTGCTCGAGGCGGATCCGGTACGCCTTCCCGGTTCCCCGGCTGTCGGCGGTGACGGTCGAGTCGTCGAAGATCCAGTTCGCGAAGTTGGTGCCGCCGAACTGCGACTGGAAGCCGGTACCGGTCATCGGGCCGGTGGCCAACGAGTCGAACGGCGCGTTCATGACGGTCGACTGGGTGGGGGTCGGGGTCGGCGTCGGCGTGGGCGTGGGCGTCGGGGTCGGCGTCGGGGTCGGCGTCGGGGTCGGCGTCGGGGTCGGCGTCGGGGTCGGCGTCGGGGTCGGCGTGGGCGTCGGGGTCGGCGTCGGGGTCGGCGTGGGCGTCGGGGTCGGCGTCGGGGTCGGCGTGGGCGTCGGGGTGGGCTCGACGACCGGCAGCTGTCCCACGAGCGAGGCGTTGCTCAGCAGCAGCTTCTGCTTGGACCTGAGGGTCGCCCGGACCGAGAAGTCGAGCGAGGCGCCCGGCAGGGTCGGCGTGACGGTGACGGCGGCGCCCTTCCACGCCGTGCTCGTCAGCGACACGGACGCCCGGTGGTCGATGCTCGAGACTCCGTTGCTCTCGGTGACCACGAGCGTGGCTCCGAGCGTGGGCAGGTTGGTGCGCACGTCGACGGCGGCCCGGTAGGTCGCACCCGGCGTGACCTCGGCGACGGTCGTGCCGGTGTCGGTGACCCGCGTGGCGGTGGTGGTGCGCGAGCGGGTCGCGGTGGTCGTCGGGCGCAGGGCGCCGGCGCTGTCACGGGGCGACGCGACGGCCACCGAGGCGAGCCGCGCGTTGCTGCGCCAGTTGCTCGTCCCGTCGGCGAAGTCGCCGTTGGTGACGAACTCGTGGCTGGTCGTCCGTGCCGCGGTGGCGGACGGTGCGGCGGTGGCGGCGAGGGCTGCGGACGCGGGGACGAACACGGCACCGGCGCAGGCCAGGGCAAGGGTGGTGTGGCGGATCAAGGCTGCCTCCCAACAGACTTGTGGTGAATCCGGCATCCGCGGGGGGTCGGACGCCGACGTCGTCGGGAGGGCGAAGGCCCATGCCCGACACACCAAAGTTAGGCCCCATTCGGGACCTGTGGGGACCATTCCGGGACCTTGGTCCCGAATAGCGCAATCGGTTGATCCCGGGTAGGCCGAACGGGCTACTCGGAAGGCCGGTGGGGGTGGCCCACCGAGGAGTCCAGGGAGGTTGGCGGTCTAGACGGTGGGCTTGTTCATGACACGGTCAGGGGTCGAGGTGGGTGTCAGCCAGCGTTCGAGGGAGAGCGCTGCGAGCAGCTTCTGGTCCGTCGCGCGGGGCCCCGACCCTGCTGCCCGACCATGCCGCAGAGGACCGACTCGGCGTCTGTGACGTGCTCGAGGACGAGCGACGGGCAGGCCTCGTCGTAGGCGCCCTTGACGAGGAGGAGCGAGCGTACGTCCGAGGACCGCCTCGTCCAGTCGCCGTCGCTACCGAGATCCGACTGCGGGACCGTCTCCCTCGCGCTCGTCCCGCTCCGCCCATGCGAGCAGCGGTGCGAGGTCGAAGACCGTGTCGTCGATGCCGGCGTGCAGGTCGCCGATCTCGGCGAAGCGGGCAGGCACCGTCGCGATGGTGAAGTCGCCGGGCTCCGCGTCGTCGATCTCGTCCCACCGCACCGGGGTGGAGACCGTGCCCTCGGGGTTGCCGCGCACGGAGTAGGCCGCCGCGATCGTGTGGTCGCGGGCGTTCTGGTTGTAGTCGACGAACAGGCTGTGCGGGTCACGGTCCTTGCGCCACCAGGCGGTCGTCACGTCCTCGGGCGCCCGACGCTCCACCTCCCGCGCGAAGGCGAGAGCGGCGCGGCGTACGTCGGCGAAGCCGTGCGCCGGAGGGATCCTCACGTAGACGTGGAGGCCGCTCCCGCCGCTCGTCTTGGGCCAGCCGGTGGCGCCCAGGTCGTCGAGCACCTCGTGGACGACGTGGGCCACCCGTCGCACGCGGGCGTAGTCGCACTCCGGACCGGGGTCCAGGTCGATGCGCCACTCGTCGGGGCTCTCGGTGTCGGCCCGGCGGCTGTTCCACGGGTGGAACTCGACGGTCGACATCTGCACGGCCCAGACGACCGCGGCCGGCTCGGTGACGCACAGCTCGTCGGCGTACCGGTCGTAGCGGGGGAAGTGCAGGCGGACGGTCTCGAGCCAGGGCGGTGCGCCCCGGGGCACGCGCTTCTGGTGCACCTTCTCCCCGCTCACCCCCTCGGGGAACCGGTGGAGCATGCACGGGCGCTCGAACAGGGCCCGCACGATGCCGTCGGAGACGGCGAGGTAGTACTCGACCAGGTCGAGCTTGGTCTCGCCCCGTGCCGGGAAGTACACCCGGTCGGGGTTGCTCACCCGGACCACGCGGTCGTCGATCTCGATCTCCACCGCGGGAGAGGACGTGGCCATGACGTCACGGTAGTCCGCGTGAGCACCCGATTCGCCTCGCGGGACGCGGCCCGGTAGGATTCCGGGGTTGCCTCGGCGAGGGAGACGAAGGGTCCAGCGGGCTCTCGGCTCCGTGATCGACGCGGTCGTGCAGCGCACGTCTGCGTGCGCTCCGACCCAGCCTCTCGCCGACGGCCACCCCACGCGCACCCGCCGAGCAAGAGGAGAGCACCCATGTCCGAGACCAAGCTCCAGGCCGAGTCCCGCAACGAGTTCGGCAAGGGCGCCGCCCGCCGGATCCGCCGCGACAACAAGGTCCCCGCCGTGCTGTACGGCCACGGCACCGACCCCGTCCACATCACGCTGCCCGGTCACGACACGATGCTGGCCCTCAAGCACGGCGGCGCCAACGCGCTGCTGTCGATCGACCTCGACGGCACCTCGCAGCTCGTCCTGCCCAAGCAGGTCCAGCGCGACCCGATCAAGGGCTTCCTCGAGCACCTCGACCTGATCATCGTCCGCAAGGGCGAGAAGGTCACCGTCGACGTCCCGGTCCACACGGTCGGCGACGCCGCGCCGGAGACCCTGGTGACGCTCGAGAACTCGACGCTGTCCCTCGAGGCCGAGGCCACCCACATCCCCGAGGTCATCGAGGTCTCGATCGAGGGCGCCCAGGTCGGCACGCAGATCCTGGCCAAGGACCTGGTCCTGCCCAGCGGCTCGACGCTCGACGCCGACGAGGACCTGCTCATCGTCAACATCACCGCGGCCCCGACGGCCGAGGAGATCGAGGAGGAGCTCGCCGAGGCCGAGGCCGAGGTCGGCATCGAGCGCGACGAGTCCGACGAGGAGCTCGCCGAGGCGGCTGCCGCGGGCGACGACGCCGAGACCTCCGGCGACGAGTCGTCCGAGGGTGGCGACGACTCCTCGAAGGAGTGAGCCCGGTCGGTCGACCGCACGCCGACCCCGACCCCGACGCGCCCTGGCTGGTCTTCGGGCTCGGGAACCCGGGGCCGGCGTACGCCGGGCACCGGCACTCGGTCGGCCACATGGTCGTGCAGGAGCTGGTCGCCCGCCGGGGCGGATCCCTGCGCCCGTTCAAGCGGGGAGGGGCGGACGTCCTGGAGGGCTGGACCACCCCGGGACGTCGACGAGGGGTGCTGGCCACCGGGCGTTCGTACATGAACGTCTCCGGTGGGCCGCTGCTGAACCTCGCACGCTTCTTCAAGGTGGACCCGTCGCGCCTGGTGGTCGTCCACGACGAGCTCGACATCCCGTTCGAGGCGGTGCGGGTGAAGCACGGCGGCGGTGACAACGGCCACAACGGGCTCAAGTCGATCCGGGGCTCGCTCGGCACCGGCGACTACTTCCGTGTCCGGGTCGGCGTGGGCCGTCCGCCGGGGCGACAGCCCGTGGCCGACTTCGTGCTCTCCGACTACGCACCGAGCGAACGCGTCGCCCGCGACGTCCAGGTGGCGCGCGCCGCCGACGCGGTGGAGGTGCTGATCGACGAGGGCCTCGAGGCGGCGCAGCAGCGCTTCCACGGCGACTGACGGCCCGCGACCCGCGGCGGGGGCGCCGACACCGGGTGTGACGACCATCTCGGGGTCCTCGGACCTTGGTCCCGAGTACTCCCGAGACGGGACGGGGTACTTGCCTCGGGCGCCCCCGTTCCGTGAAGATGAACACGCGTCGATTCCGAAGGGGATGTCGGACCGGCGCTGTCACATTGGGGTTTTGCGTAACGGTGGGGGTTCACCGAGGTGTCGATTCACGTCGATGCTGCCGTTCAGGCATGGGGCGGCAGTGAGGATGCGCGCACGCAGGCGGCGCCGACTGCACGCGACGCGCGTGCGGTGGCCGGCCCCGTCCTGCCGCGCCAGTCCGCCCCGGGCCATCTCGCCGCACCGGTCGCTGCGCCCTTCCCGGTGCAGCGCGCCTCCTCGGAGGCCGGCACCGCACCCGCCCCGGCGCCCGCCGTGGTGCCCGCGTCGGAGCGCGGGTTCTCGGCCTGGCTGCGCCGGTGGGGCCTGCACCTCGAGCTGGCCGTGGCCCTCGCCATGGGCCTCGCCTTCGTCGTCTCCTCGGCGACCCCGCTCGTCGCGCTCGTGACGTTCGCGGTGTGGGTGGTCGGCGCGTTCTACCGCGGTCGCGCCGTGACCACCCCGTTGCGGCACCAGCTCCGCGTCGTCGCCTCCAGCGCGCTGCTCCCGCTGGCGCTGCTCTCGATGTCCGTGGCCCTGCTGAGCCTGCCCGTCGCCTCGGTCCGCCACAGCGTGCTCGCCGTCACCAGCGCGGCTGCCGTGACGGCCCTGAGCCGCTCGCTGCGCTGGACGCTGCAGGCCCCGGTCCGCGTCGTGGCCGTCGGGGACCGCGCCTCGGTGGCCACCTCCGTCGCCCAGCTGCCCCGCACCTCGCGCTGCCGCGTCGTCGGTGTCGTCGTCGTCGAGGAGGGCCTCGCCGCCGACGCCGTGCCGCAGCAGATCCTCGGGGTGCCCTGCCACCGCGACCTCGACGCCATCGCGGACGTGGTGACCGCGCACGCCGCCGACCTCGTGGTCGTCGATCCCGGCCGCGGGGTCAGCGCCGACGACTTCCGGCGGATGACCTGGCACCTGGAGGGCCTCGGCGTCGCGCTCGGGGTCTCCGGTGTCATCCGGACCGTCGCCCCCCACCGGCTGGCCGCCGGCAAACTGGGGCGCGCGTCCGTGCTCGACGTCCGGCTGCCCCGGCAGTCGCACTACGTGCGTCTCACCAAGGCTGTGCTGGACCGTGTCCTGGGTGGCCTGGCCCTCGTCCTGGCGACCCCGCTCCTGCTGCTGCTGGCCGCGGCGGTCCGCCTCGACAGTCCCGGCCCGTCACTGTTCCGGCAGACCCGTGTCGGGCAGGACGGCCGCGAGTTCACGCTGTGGAAGTTCCGCACGATGGTGCCCGACGCCGAGGACCGCAAGTCGGACCTCGTCGACGAGAACGTCGACGACGAGGTGCTCTTCAAGATCCGCAACGACCCCCGGGTGACCCGGCTGGGCGTGTTCCTGCGCACCTCCTCGCTCGACGAGCTGCCGCAGCTGCTGAACGTCGTGCGCGGCGAGATGTCCCTGGTGGGACCGCGACCGCACCTGCCCGAGGAGGTCGACGCCATGGACGACGGCACCCGCCGGCGGCACGTCGTCGCCCCGGGCATGACCGGGCTGTGGCAGGTCAACGGCCGCTCGGACCTCTCCCGCGACGAGGCGCGTGACCTCGACACCTACTACGCCGACAACTGGACCCTCAGCGGCGACCTGTCGATCCTCGCGCGCACGGTCCGCGCCGTGCTGGGGCACAAGGGCGCCTACTGAGGTTGCCGGTCAGGTTGCCGGTCTCGGGCGCCGGGGAGCGCAGTAGGTTACGGCCATGACGATCGCACCGGTCCCGCAGGACGCCCTGGACGACGACCACGCGCTGGCCTCCTGGCTGGCCACGCAGGCCGGCGAGCTGCTGCTGGAGGTGCGCACCCGCGGCCTGGAGGGGCGCGAGCTCAAGGACACCGGCGACCGCGAGTCCCACGAGTGGCTGATGCGTGCCCTGCACGAGGCCCGGCCCCAGGACCCGGTGCTGAGCGAGGAGGGCAAGGACGACCGACGTCGCCTCGAGGCCTCCCGCGTGTGGATCGTGGACCCCGTCGACGGCACGCGCGAGTTCTCCGAGCCCCCGCGCGACGACTGGGCCGTGCACGTGGCGCTCTGGCAGGACGGCGAGCTGGTCGCCGGCGCCGTCGCGCTCCCGGCGGTCGGCACGACCTTCCACACCGGTGCGCCCGCCACGGTCCCGCCGCGCACCAGCGACCGGCCGCGCATCGCGGTGTCGCGCTCGCGCCCACCGGCGTTCGTGCAGGCGCTCGCCGAGGAGATCGGCGCCGACCTGGTGCCCATGGGCTCCGCCGGGGCGAAGGTGATCTCGGTGGTGCGCGACGTCACCGACGCCTACGTCCACGCCGGCGGGCAGTACGAGTGGGACTCCGCGGCCCCGGTCGCGGTGGCACGTGCCGCGGGCCTCTTCACCAGTCGGATCGACGGCTCGGAGCTGGTCTACAACCAGGACGACGTCCTGCTGCCCGACCTCGTGGTCTGCCGACCGGAGCTCGCCGAGCAGATCCTGGCGTTCGTCGACCGCCACGGCACGGACTGACCGCGCGAGTCACGCAGGAGGGCCGGGTTCGGCACCGGTCGGACCCAGGAGGTCCGGGAGGCTCAGTCCCGGGGCCGGGCGGGGTGCCGGTCGTCCGGGAGGCGCTCCCGCCGCCACCGTAGACTGAGCCGGCAACCCCCTCCCGGGCTCGGGAGGGGGCGTTCGTGATGTGCGCGCAGCCGAGGACCATGGAGGAGCAGACCGGTGAGTCTCGTCGGAGTGGCCCAGCTGGTGAACCGGGAGGCGACCCTCGCCGGTGCATACGACGACGCCCGCGACGGGCGGGTGCCCACCCTCGACCTGACCGGCCCGTCGGCGCTGCGACCCTTCGTGGTCAAGGGCCTGGTCGACGCCGGCCGGTCGGTGCTGGCCGTCGCCGCCACGGCGCGCGAGGCCGAGGACCTGGTCACCGCCCTCGGCGGCGTCATGGACCCGGCGAGCATCGCCTACTACCCCTCCTGGGAGACGCTGCCGCACGAGCGGCTCTCCCCGCGCAGCGACACCGTGGGTCGGCGGCTCGCGGTGCTGCGCCGGCTGGCCCACCCGGGGACCGCGGTCGGCAACGGCCCCCTCAGGGTCGTGGTCGCTCCGGTCCGCTCGCTGCTGCAGCCGCAGGTCAAGGGGCTCGCCGACCTGGAGCCGGTCGAGCTCGCCGTCGGTGACGAGGCCGACCTCGAGGACGTGGTCCGACGGCTCGCGGCGGCGGCGTACACCCGGGTCGACCTCGTCGAGCGGCGCGGCGAGTTCGCGGTGCGCGGCGGGCTGGTCGACATCTTCCCGCCCACCGACGAGCACCCGGTGCGCGTCGAGTTCTTCGGCGACGACGTCGAGGAGATCCGCACCTTCTCGGTGGCCGACCAGCGCACCCTCGAGGCCGTCGAGCGGCTCTGGGCGCCGCCCTGCCGCGAGCTGCTGCTCACCGACGAGGTACGACGTCGCGCCCGCGAGCTGGGCGAGCAGCACCCCGAGCTGCTCGAGATCACCGAGAAGATCGCCGAGGGCCACGCCGTGGAGGGCATGGAGTCCCTCGCCCCGGCGCTGGTCGACGACCTCGAGCTGCTCGTCGACCTGGTGCCGACCGGCACCCACGTCCTGGTGCTCGACCCTGAGCGCGTGCGCGCCCGCGCCCACGACCTGGTCGCCACGAGCGAGGAGTTCCTCCAGGCGTCCTGGGCCGCCGCTGCCTCGGGGGGCAGCGCGCCCGTCGACCTCGGCGCTGCGTCGTACCGCAGCCTCGGCGACGTCCGTGCCCACGCCCTCGGGCGCGGGCAGGCATGGTGGAGCGTCAGCCCCTTCGGCCTGGGGGAGGACTCGGGCGAGCCGGAGCCCGCGGTGACCCGGCAGCGGCTGCGGGACCTGACCGGCGAGGTCGTCGACGCGGGCGTGGACGTCGAGGCCGGCGCCACCCCGAGCCGCAGCGTCGCCATCCGTCCGTCCGCGACCTACCACGGCGACGTGGAGCGGGCCGTGGGCGACGTGCGCGCGTGGCTGGCGCTCGGCGGCCGGGCCGTCCTCGTGCACGAGGGGCACGGGCCCGCGGAGCGGATGGTGGAGCTGCTGCGCGAGCACGACGTCGCGGTGCGTTTCGCCGAGACCCTCCCCGAGGCGGACGCCGTCCCGGAGGGGATCGCCGTGGTGACCTGCGGGACGCTCTCCCACGGGCTGGTCGACGAGGCGCAGCGCCTCGCGGTCGTGACCGGCGAGGACCTGCTCGGCCAGCGCTCGTCCACCAAGGACATGCGCACGATGCCGGCTCGCCGCAAGAAGCAGATCGACCCGCTGGAGCTCAAGCCCGGCGACCACGTCGTCCACGACCAGCACGGGGTCGGCCGCTACGTGGAGATGAAGCAGCGCGTCGTGCAGGGCGCCACCCGGGAGTACCTCGTCCTCGAGTACGGCTCCTCGAAGCGCGGCGGCCCGCCGGACCGCCTCTACGTGCCCACCGACCAGCTCGACCAGGTCACCCGCTACGTCGGCGGCGACATGCCCAGCCTCGACCGGCTCGGCGGCGCCGACTGGGCCAAGCGCAAGGGCCGCGCCCGCAAGGCGGTGCGCCAGATCGCCGCCGAGCTCATCAAGCTGTACGCCGCCCGCCAGGCGACCCGCGGCCACCGGTTCGGGCCGGACTCGCCCTGGCAGCGCGAGCTCGAGGACGCGTTCCCCTTCGTGGAGACCGTCGACCAGCTGAGCACCGTCGACGAGGTCAAGGCCGACATGGAGCGCGAGATGCCCATGGACCGGCTGGTCTGCGGCGACGTCGGCTACGGCAAGACCGAGATCGCGGTGCGTGCCGCCTTCAAGGCCGTGCAGGACGGCAAGCAGGTGGCCGTGCTCGTGCCCACCACCCTGCTGGTCACCCAGCACCTGTCGACCTTCGCGGAGCGGATGGCCGCCTTCCCCGTGGTCCTCAAGGGCCTCAGCCGCTTCCAGACCGACAAGGAGTCGGCCGAGGTGCTGGCCGGCGTCGCCGACGGCACCGTCGACATCGTCATCGGCACCCACCGCCTGCTCAACCCGGACATGCGCTTCAAGGACCTCGGGCTCGTCATCGTCGACGAGGAGCAGCGCTTCGGCGTCGAGCACAAGGAGCAGCTCAAGCAGATGCGCACCGCGGTCGACGTGCTCGCGATGTCGGCCACCCCGATCCCGCGCACGCTGGAGATGGCGATCACCGGGATCCGGGAGATGTCGACCATCACCACCCCGCCGGAGGAGCGTCACCCGGTGCTGTCCTACGTCGGGGCCTACGAGGACCGTCAGGTGGTGGCCGCCGTACGTCGCGAGCTGCTGCGCGAGGGTCAGGTCTTCTTCATCCACAACCGGGTCAGCTCCATCGAGCGGGCTGCCGCGCGGATCCGCGAGCTCGTGCCCGAGGCCCGCGTGACCACCGCCCACGGCCAGATGGGGGAGCACCAGCTCGAGCGGGTGATGCTCGACTTCTGGGAGAAGCGCTTCGACGTCCTGGTGTGCACCACGATCGTCGAGTCCGGCCTCGACGTCTCCAACGCCAACACCATGATCGTGGAGCGGGCCGACACCCTCGGCCTCTCCCAGCTGCACCAGCTGCGCGGGCGGGTGGGACGTGGCCGCGAGCGGGCCTACGCCTACTTCCTCTTCCCGCCCGACAAGCCGCTGACCGAGACCGCGCACGAGCGGCTGGCGACGCTGGCCCAGCACTCCGACCTCGGCGGCGGCATGGCCATCGCCATGAAGGACCTCGAGATCCGCGGGGCCGGCAACCTCCTCGGCGGGGAGCAGTCCGGCCACATCGCCGACGTCGGCTTCGACCTCTACGTCCGCCTCGTCGGCGAGGCCGTCAGCGAGTTCAAGGGCGACGGCCCGCCGGAGCAGACCGAGATGAAGATCGAGCTGCCCGTCGACGCCCACCTCCCGCACGACTACGTCGCCAGCGAGCGGCTGCGGCTGGAGATGTACAAGCGGCTGGCCGAGGTGCGCCACGACGAGGACGTCGCCCTGCTGCGCGAGGAGCTCGTCGACCGGTACGGCGAGCCGCCGGAGGCCGTGCGCAGCCTCCTGGAGGTCGCGCTGCTGCGGGCCCGGGCCCGTCAGGCGGGCCTGACCGACATCACGATCCAGGGCAGCTACGTGCGCTTCGCCCCGGTCGAGCTGCCGGAGTCGGGGGCGCTGAGGGTGTCACGGCTCTATCCGCGCACCCTGGTCAAGCCGCAGGTCAGTACCATCTTGGTGCCCAGGCCCTCCACGGCCGTCGTGGCGGGTCAGCCGATCCGCGGCGAGGCGCTGCTGACCTGGGTGCGCGAGGTGATCGACTTGGTGCTCGACCGGCCGGCGGTGAGCACCCCCGCGTGACGTCCGACCCCGCTCGACCCGACAGACCGGCTGCCCGTCCCGCTAGGAGCGTCCCTGTGCCCACCCTGCTCGCGTCCCGCCGCACCCCCCACCCCGGTCGTGCCGGCCGGGTCGCCGCCGCCGGACTCACGGCGCTGGCCCTGACGACGCTGACCGCCTGCTCGGGCCCCGGGCCGGGCGTCGCCGCGGAGGTCGACGGCACCACGATCACCACCGAGCAGGTCGACGACTTCGCGCTGCTGCTGTGCAGCCTCGGGGGCGTGCCCGGCGGCGAGGGGGCGGCCACCAAGTCGGCGCGTCAGCAGGCGCTGACCCTGCTCATCGGCAACGTCGCGGCGTTCGAGATCATCGACGAGGACGCCCTCGACCCTGCGGCGGTCGAGCAGGCCGTGGCGCAGAACGAGCAGGCTCGCGCCGGCGTGCCGGAGAGCCAGGTGGCGACCTTCGACGCCTTCGTGGAGGACTTCTCCCGCGCCCAGATCGGGCTGGTCGAGATCGGCACGGACGCGCTGGCCGAGCAGGGGCAGGACCCGGCTGCGATCACCCAGGAGGCCGCCTTCGCCGAGGGGCAGCGCCTGCGCCAGGAGGTGCTGGCCGACGCCGACATCGAGCTCGACCCACGCTTCGGCTCCGTCACCGACGGCGTGGTCGGCCCACGCTCCGAGCAGCTCTCGGTCCCGGTCTCGGACCTCGCGGTCGAGGGCAGCTCCGCGGAGCCGTCGGAGACGCTCGGCGGCCTGCTGCCGGCCTCGCAGACCTGCAGCTGACCCGTGGCGAGCACGCCGGACGACGGGGCGCCCCCGGGGTCGCGCCTGCTCGAGCTGGTCGAGGTCATGGACCGGCTGCGCACCGGCTGCCCCTGGGACCGCGAGCAGACGCACCGGTCGCTGGCGACGTACCTGCTCGAGGAGACCTACGAGACCCTCGAGGCGATCGACACCTGGGCCGCGACGGGCCAGGACCGCGACCTCGCCGAGGAGCTCGGCGACCTGCTGCTGCAGGTCGTCTTCCACGCCCGCGTCGCCTCCGAGCGCCGGGGTGACGGGTCGGGCTTCGACATCGACGACGTCGCGGGCGGCATCGTGGACAAGCTGGTGCACCGCCACCCGCACGTCTTCGCCGGCCTCGAGGTGGCCGACGCCGACGAGGTCGACCGCAACTGGCAGCGGTTGAAGGCCGCGGAGAAGCAGCGCTCGCACGTCCTCGACGGCGTCCCGCTCGCGCTGCCCGCGCTCTCGCTCGCCGACAAGGTGCTGGGGCGGCTCGCGCGTGCCGGCCAGGCGCCCCGACCGGTCGACCCGGGCATCGGCGCCGAGCTGCTGGCGCTCGTGGCCCGTGCCCGCGAGGCCGGGGTGGACCCGGAGCAGGCGCTCCGCGACGCCGTGCGGCAGGCCGCCCCGCCCCCGGGCGAGCCGGACCGGTCCGGGCCACCCGCGCGGGTCTAGGCTGGGCCGCGACGCCTCGGCGTCGACACCGACCCACCGACCCGACCGCACGGGAGCAGACACGTGGCAGCGATCGAAGCCGTAGGAGCACGCGAGATCCTCGACTCGCGGGGCAACCCGACCGTCGAGGTGGAGGTCGCCCTGAGCGACGGCACCATCAGCCGCGCCGCGGTGCCCTCGGGCGCCTCGACCGGCGCCTTCGAGGCGGTGGAGCTGCGCGACGGCGGCGACCGGTACGCCGGCAAGGGCGTCACCAAGGCGGTCGGCGCCGTGCTCGAGACGATCGCTCCGGCCCTCGTCGGCCTCGAGGCGTCCGAGCAGCGGCTGGTCGACCAGACCCTGCTCGACCTCGACGGCACCGACAACAAGGCCACCCTGGGCGCCAACGCCATCCTGGGGGTCTCGCTGGCCGTCGCCCGGGCGGCAGCCGACTCCGCGGACCTGCCGCTGTTCCGCTACGTCGGCGGACCCAACGCGCACGTCCTGCCGGTGCCGATGATGAACATCCTCAACGGCGGCGCCCACGCCGACACCGGGGTGGACGTCCAGGAGTTCATGGTGGCCCCGATCGGCGCCTCGACCTTCCGCGAGGCGCTGGAGCAGGGCGCAGCGGTCTACCACGCCCTCAAGGCCGTGCTCAAGGAGAAGGGCTTCGCCACCGGGCTGGGCGACGAGGGCGGCTTCGCCCCCGACCTGGCCAGCAACCGCGCGGCCCTGGACCTCATCGCCGAGGCGGTCGGCAAGACCGGCCTCACCCTGGGCGACGACGTCGTGCTGGCGCTCGACGTGGCCGCCACCGAGTTCTGCGAGAACGGCACCTACACCTTCGAGGGCCAGAGCCGCAGCGCCTCGGACATGCAGGCCTACTACGCCGAGCTCGTCGACGCCTACCCGATCGTCTCCATCGAGGACCCCCTCGACGAGGAGGACTGGGAGGGCTGGGCCTCGATGACCTCCGCCCTGGGCGACCGCATCCAGCTCGTCGGCGACGACCTCTTCGTGACCAACGTGCAGCGCCTGCAGCGCGGCATCACCGAGCGCTCGGCCAACGCCCTGCTCGTCAAGGTCAACCAGATCGGCTCGCTGACCGAGACCCTGGACTCGGTGGACCTGGCCCACCGCAGCGGGTTCCGCTGCATGATGAGCCACCGCTCGGGCGAGACCGAGGACACCACCATCGCCGACCTCGCGGTGGCGACGAACTGCGGCCAGATCAAGACCGGCGCCCCCGCGCGCTCGGAGCGGGTCGCGAAGTACAACCAGCTGCTCCGCATCGAGGAGGAGCTCGACGACGCCGCCCGCTACGCCGGTCGCGGCGCCTTCCCGCGCTTCTCGGTCTGAGACCGCCCACCCGCCGACCCTGAGAGCGAGCCGACCGGTGCCCCAGCAGCGACGAGGAGGACACGCCTCCCGCGGACCGCGGGACCGCGTGACCGACGCGCGCAGTGCCCGGCGCACCCCGGGCGGCCGCGTGCCCCGTCGCCCCGACCGTCCCGGGCGCTCCGCCGGCCGGGGGGAGGCGGCAGGGTCCGGTCCGGGCCACGGGGCCGCCACCCTGCGGAACCGTCCGCGCTTCACCGGTCGCGCCCTGGTGGTGCTGCTGGTGCTGGCGGCGCTGGTGGCCTCCTACGCCTCCAGCCTGGGCGCCTACCTCGACCAGCGTCGTCACGTGGCGTCGCTGCACGAGCAGATCGAGAGCTCCGAGGCCGCGATCTCCGACCTGCGGCGCGAGAAGGAGCGGTGGCGGGACGACGCGTACGTCGTCGCGCAGGCCCGTGCCCGCTTCGCCTTCGGGTTCCCCGGTGAGATCGGCTACCAGGTGCTTGACGAGGACGGCCGGCCGCTCGGCCACGAGGACTCCCTGCCCGAGCCCGTCGAGACGGTGCCCGACGAGCCGGAGTGGTGGGAGACCACCCTCGAGTCCGTCGCGGTGGCCGGCGACCCGCCCCCGGCCCGGGACTCCGGCCCCGTCGAGGACATCACGACGCCGCCCGACCTGAGGACCCCGACCGAGTGAGCGACGCCCCCGACACCTTCGGGCCCGAGGACGAGGCGTCGGTGACCGCCCAGCTCGGACGTACGCCGCGCGGCGTGGTCCGCGTCGGCCACCGGTGCCCGTGCGGCAACCCCGACGTGGTGACGACCGAGCCCCGGTTGCCGGACGGCACCCCGTTCCCGACGACGTTCTACCTGACCTGCCCGCGCGCAGCGTCGCGGATCGGGTCGCTGGAGGGCGGGGGAGTGATGGCGGAGATGACCGAGCGGCTCGCCCACGACGCCGACCTCGCGGCGGCGTACCGGGGTGCGCACGAGCGCTACCTCGCCGAGCGCGAGGCCATCGCCCACGTGCCCGAGATCGCCGGCGTCTCCGCCGGCGGCATGCCCGACCGGGTCAAGTGCCTGCACGTGCTGGCCGCCCAGTCGCTGGTCCAGGGCCCGGGCGTGAACCCGCTCGGCGACGAGGTGCTGGCCGAGCTCGGGGAGTTCTGGGCGACCGGCCCCTGCGTGGACCCGGGCGCCGAGCCCGGCACCGGCTCGGGCGCCGGGGCGTGAGCTCCCGCCGGGTCGCCGCGGTCGACTGCGGCACCAACACCGTCAAGCTGCTGGTCGCCGACCTCGACGCCGAGAGCGGCGAGGAGCGCGAGCTGGTCCGCGAGAGCCGGATGGTGCGCCTCGGCCAGGGGGTCGACGAGAGCGGACGGCTGGCCGACGAGGCGCTCGAGCGGCTCTTCGAGGCGGTCGACGCCTACGCCGCGACGGTCGCCGAGCACGACGTCGAGACGCTGCGGTTCTGCGCCACCTCCGCGGCCCGGGACGCCTCGAACGCCGACGTCTTCACCGCCGGGGTGCGCGAGCGCCTCGGCGTGGAGCCCGAGGTCATCGCCGGTGCCGAGGAGGCCCGGCTCTCCTACGACGGCGCCACCCGCGGCCTCCCGGACGTCGTCGCGCCGCTGCTCGTCGTCGACATCGGGGGAGGGTCCACCGAGCTCGTGCTGGGCGACGCCCACGGCTCGGTGCGCGCCGGGCACTCCCTCGACATCGGCTCGGTGCGGCTCACCGAGCGCTGCCTGCCCGGCGACCCGCCGGGTGCCGACGAGGTGGCTCGGGCCGTCGAGGTCATCGACGCCGCCCTCGACGAGCTCCCCGGCCACGGGGTCGACCTCGCCGACGCCCGGAGCCTGGTGGTGGTCAGCGGCACCGGCCTCACGGTGGCCGCGTCCGCGCTGGACCTGCCGGACCTCGACCGCACCGAGCTGCACCGGGCCACGGTCTCCGCCGAGGCCGCGCGCGCCGCAGTGGCCAGCCTCGTGGCGATGCCGGTGGCCGAGCGGCGGACGCTGGGCTACATGCAGCCCGGCCGTGCCGACGTCATCGGTGCCGGCGCCCTCATCCTCGACCGGGTCCTCGAGCGCACGCCGGTCACCGAGCTCCGGGTGTCCATCAGCGACATCCTCGACGGCATCGCCTGGTCGTGCCTCGAGCCCGGGCGCGAGCGGCGCGGCCCGTCGCGGCGATGACCCCGACGACGCTGCCGCACCCGCTCACCGGCGCCGCCCACCCCTCGCCGGTGCCGCCGGGCACCGGCTGGCCCGACGACCCCGCCGACCCCGCGACGCCCACGGCCCACGGTCCCGAGGACGTGGTCTCGCTCGCCGAGGGGGCCACCCTCGCCGAGGTCGGGGCCCGCGTCAGCGTGTGCCGGGCGTGCCCGCGCCTGGTCACCTGGCGCGAGGACGTCGCGGTGGCCAAGCGGGCGGCGTACGCCGAGGAGCCCTACTGGGGCCGGCCGATCGCGGGCTGGGGCGACCCGGCGGCGCGGGTGCTCGTCGTCGGGCTCGCCCCGGCCGCCCACGGCGGC
The DNA here is from genome assembly GCF_011299595.1 of Nocardioides sp. HDW12B. Taxonomy (NCBI): domain Bacteria; kingdom Bacillati; phylum Actinomycetota; class Actinomycetes; order Propionibacteriales; family Nocardioidaceae; genus Nocardioides; species Nocardioides sp. HDW12B. Next base: position 573,576 of record NZ_CP049867.1, read on the forward strand.
AACCGCACCGGGCGCATCTTCACCGGTGACCGCTCCGGCGACTGGCTCTTCGCGTCCCTGCACCGCGCCGGGCTCGCGCGCACCGCCACCAGCGTCCACGCCGGCGACGGCCAGGAGCTGCTGGGCACCCGGATGGTCGCGGCCGTGCGCTGCGCCCCGCCGGACAACAAGCCGAGCACGGCCGAGCGGGACACCTGCGCGCCGTGGCTGCACCGGGAGCTCACCCTGCTCGCGCCCACCGCGCGCGTGGTGCTGTGCCTGGGCTCCTTCGGCTGGGCCGCCGCCCTGCGCGCCCTCGCCGCGATCGGGTACGTCGTGCCGCGTCCGCGCCCGCGCTTCGGCCACGGGGCGGAGGTCGTCCTCGAGCCCGGCCCCGGACGGCCCGACCTGGCGCCGCTCGTGCTGCTCGGCAGCTACCACCCCAGCCAGCAGAACACCTTCACCGGGCGGCTGACCGCCGAGATGCTCGACGCCGTCACCCGCCGGGCGGCCGAGCTCGGCCGCGACGGGTAGCCGAGCCCGCCCCGGGCGACCTGGCAGACTCCCGCCCGTGACCCTCCACGCCATCACCGTCATCGGCCACGACCGGCCCGGGATCATCGCCGAGACCACCGCCGCGCTCGGCGACCTGGGACTGAACCTCGAGGACTCCACGATGACCCTGCTGCGCGGCCACTTCGCGATGATGCTGGTCTGCCGCGGCGAGGCCGACCAGGCCGCCGTCGAGGCCGGGCTGGCGGGCCTCACGGCCGACGGCACCCTCGACGTCTCGGTGCGCGCGGTGCCCGACGAGGCCCCCGCCGGACCGGTCCGGGCGTCCTACGTGCTCACCGTCCACGGGGCCGACCGGATCGGGATCGTCAGCTCGGTGGTCGGGCGGGTGGCCGAGGTGGGCGGCAACGTCACCGACCTCACGACCCGGCTGGCCGGTGGGCTCTACCTGCTGGTGGCCGAGGTCGACCTGCCCGACGGGGTCGACGCCGACGCCCTCACGGAGGCCCTGCGCAGCACCGCCGGCGACCTCGGCGTCGAGGCGACCCTGCGGGAGCTGGAGAGCGACGACCTGTGACCGACGCCGTTCCCGACCCCGCCCAGCGGCCCGTCGGGCTGCTCGACGACGTCGTGGCGCGCTGGCACGAGACCGACCTGGGGGTCGAGGGCCGCGTGCTCGACGTCGTCACCGCCCCGGCGGCCGTGCTGTCGGGCACCGGGGCCGAGGTCGACCCCACGGCCCCCGAGACCGTGCGGCTCGCGGCCGACCTGGTCGCCACCATGCGGGTCTCGCCCGGCTGCGTCGGCCTGGCCGCCCCGCAGGTGGGAGTCGGGGCCCGGGTGTTCTGCGTCGACGTCAGCGACCACCCGAAGACGCGCACCCACCACGGCACCTTCGTGCTCTGCAACGCCGAGGTCGTCGGGTCCTCCCGCAACGAGAAGGCGCGCGAGGGCTGCATGTCCGTGCCGGACCTCACCGGCGACGTCAAGAGGGCCTCCCGGGTCGTGGTGCGCGGGCGCCTGCCCGGGACGGGGGAGGAGGTCGAGGTGGCCGCGGAGGCCTTCGAGGCCCGGGCCCTGCAGCACGAGATCGACCACTGCGCCGGGCTGCTCTTCCTCGACCGGGTGGCCGGCGCGCACGCGGTGCACCCCCGCAAGACGTACCTTTAGCCCCAGCACGTGGCCCGGCTGGTCGCGGCCCCCGTAGCCCAACGGCAGAGGCAGAGGTCTTAAAAACCTCGCAGTGTGGGTTCGACCCCCACCGGGGGCACCACCCGGCGGGTCCGGCGACGGATCCGGCCTGGGAGGATGCCCGGCATGCCTGACCTGATGACGCGCTGGGGGCGCGAGCTCGACGTCGACCACGTGCTCGCCGAGCACCCCCGGCCGCAGCTGGTCCGCGACAGCCACCTCAACCTCAACGGTCGGTGGGAGCACGCGTTCACCGCCGAGGACGCACCGGCCCCGTCGACGTACGACGGACCGATCGTGGTGCCGTTCTCGCCGGAGGCGCCGCTGTCCGGCGTCGGTCGTCAGCTGCAGCCCGACGAGCGGCTCTGGTACCGCCGCACCGTCACGCTGCCCGACGGCTTCGTGCGCGACCGGGTGCTGCTGCACTTCGGCGCCGTCGACCAGACCTGCACGGTGTGGCTCAACGACGTCGAGGTCGGGGGCAACGAGGGCGGCTACTGGGCCTTCACCCTCGACGTCACCGAGGCGCTGCGGCCCGGCGAGAACACGCTCGTCGTCGCGGTGCGCGACCTGTCCGACGGCCACCAGCACGCCTCGGGCAAGCAGCGGCTGCAGCGCGGCAACATCTGGTACACCGCGCAGTCGGGGATCTGGCAGACGGTCTGGATGGAGTCGGTGCCGGCGACCTGGGTGGACCGGCTCACCCTCACCCCGCACCTGGCGGACGGCGAGCTCGAGATCACCGTCCACGCCGCCGGCACCACGGCCGCCGACGGCGGGCCGGCCACGGCCCGGGTGGAGGTGGCCGGACGCGAGGTCGAGGTCGCGGTGGGGGAGCCGACCCGCATCGGGATCGACGACGTGCGCCCGTGGTCGCCCGAGGACCCCCACCTGTACGACGTCGCGGTCACCCTCGGCGCCGACCACGTGACGTCGTACGCCGGGATGCGCAGCGTCGGGATCACGACCGACGCCGACGGCACGCCGCGGATCACCCTCAACGGCGAGCCCTACCTCCACCTCGGCGTGCTCGACCAGGGCTACTGGCCCGACGGGCTCATGACCGCGCCGTCGGACGCGGCGCTCGTGCACGACGTCGAGACGATGAAGCGGCTGGGCTTCACCATGCTGCGCAAGCACATCAAGGTCGAGTCGATGCGGTTCTACCACCACTGCGACCGCCTGGGGATGCTCGTGTGGCAGGACGCGGTCAACGGCGGGGCGCCGTACCGTCGGCGCGCGGTCGCCAACGCCAAGCCGCGCCACTTCGACGACACGGTGCGCCGGCGCCCGCTCGGGCGCGAGGACGCGGCCGGGCGCGCGCTGTTCGAGCGCGAGCTGGCCCGCACGATCGACCAGCTGCACGACGTCGTGTCGATCGTGGTCTGGGTGCCGTTCAACGAGGGGTGGGGGCAGTTCGACGCCGCCCGCATCGCCGAGGAGACCGCCACGCGTGACCCCAGCCGGCTCGTGGACCATGCCAGCGGCTGGCACGACCAGGGTGCCGGCGACCTCTGGAGCCTGCACGTCTACCAGCAGGAGGTCGCGGTGCCGTCGCGGCCGTCGGCGGAGCGGCGGGCCTTCGTGCTCTCGGAGTACGGCGGGGTGTCGCTGCTGGTGCCGGGCCACGCCTTCGACGAGACCCGGACCTTCGGGCACGGCACCAGCCGGACCGAGGAGGCCTGGTTGGAGTCGTTCACCCGCCTGCACGACGACCAGATCGCGACCGCGGTGCGCCAGGGGCTCGCCGCGACCGTCTACACCCAGCTGTCCGACGTCGAGGACGAGGTCAACGGCCTGCTGACCTACGACCGCGAGACCTCCAAGGCTCCCGAGGCGGCGGTCCGGGCGGCGGTGGACGCGGTCCGCGCGGCGTACGACGACGCGCGCGGCTGAGCGCCCCAGGCGCGCGTCCCGGCGAGCACACCCTTGTGGAGGTTTCCCCGGAACATCACCGTTTCCGGTTCCGCCCGTGGACGGTTCGTGACAACGTGCGGCGGATGAACGCTCTCTCGGACCGCGCCCTCGTCTTCGCCCTCGCCGACGCCACCGAGCTGGTGGACCCCGAGCTGTGCAGTGAGCTGCGCCAGGCCGGGGCGACGACGTTGCAGGTCAACGTGTGCGACGTCGCGGTGCGGGCCGGGTTTCGGCTGGCGACCCTGGAGCCGCCCGTCGACGCCGTGGTGACGATGACGGGGGAGGTCGACGTCGAGCGCGCCCGCGAGGTGCTGGCGGCGCGCTCCCGCGTCCACGGGGCGTGGTGGACCGAGGTGGAGGTGCCCCTCGAGCCCGCCGAGACCCCGCAGGGCCAGCGGTTGGAGGCCCTGGCCCAGGTGGCCCTGCTGCGCCGTCCGGGGGCGATGGACGAGGAGCAGTGGCTGCACGTGTGGAAGGCCGAGCACACCCCCGTGGCGCTCGAGACCCAGGCGTCCACCGGCTACGTCCAGCACCGCGTCCTCGAGCCGGCGCTGCCGGGCAGCCCCGAGATCGCTGCGGTCGTGGAGGAGCACTTCCCCGTGGAGGCGGTCTCCGACCCGCACGCCTTCTACGGCAGCGGCGGCGACCAGGACGAGCTGGACCGCCGGATGACCACGATGGTCGCCTCCGTGCAGCGCTTCGGTGCCGACAAGGACCTCGACGTGGTGCCGACCAGCCGCTACCGCTGGGTGTTCCCCTCGCCCGACGAGCTCACATCGAGGCCTTGAGCCGCTTCTTCTCGGCCTCGACGTCGAAGTCGGGGGCCGGCCACTCCAGGTCGAGCCCGCGCAGCGTCTCCAGCAGCACCTGCGCCACGGCGAGCTTGCGGTACCACTTCCGGTGCGCCGGTACGACGAGCCAGGGCGCGACCGAGGTGTTGGTGCGCTCCAGGGCGATCTCGTAGGCCTCCTGGTAGGCGTCCCAGTGCTCGCGCTCGTCGATGTCTGCGGGGTTGTACTTCCAGTACTTCGTGGGGTCCTCGAGGCGGGCCATCAGGCGCTCGGCCTGCCGCTCCTTCGTGGCGTGCAGCATCACCTTGACGATCGTGACGCCGGACTCGACGAGCCCGGCCTCGAAGTCGTTGATGGCGCCGTAGCGGCGCTCGATCTCCTCCGGCTTGGCGAAGCCGTGCACCCGCGCGATCAGCACGTCCTCGTAGTGGGAGCGGTCGAAGACCCCGATCTTGCCCGGGCCCGGCAGCCGCTTCTCGATGCGCCACAGGAAGTCGTGGCGCTTCTCGGCCTTCGTCGGCGCCTTGAACGAGGCGATGTCCAGGCCCTGGGGCTCCATCAGCCCGGCGGCGTCGCGCACGATCCCGCCCTTGCCGGTGGTGTCCATGCCCTGCAGCACCAGCAGCACGCGCCGCTGGTCGCCCTCGATGCCGCGGGCGTAGAGCCGCTCCTGGAGGTCGGCCAGCTCGACACCGACCTCGAACAACGCCTCCTTGGCCGCCGCCTTGTCGTCGGAGGACGTGCCCGGCCACTCGGGGGTCGCCTTGGTGTCGATCGTGCTGAGGTCGACGGGACCGGGGTGGAGGCGCAGAGCCTCGGTGAATGCCATCGCCTCACCTTGTCACAGGCCGTCACGGGCCGGCGGCGCGTTGCGCGCGCTTTCAGCCTGGCTTCAGGTCCGGCCCCTACAGTGAAGAGGCAACCCGGGTGTCCTCATCGTCGCCCGGGTCCCGCCGCAGCCATCCGTCGAGGAGTGATGATGCACAGCAGCAACCCCGTGTTCCGCCGGTCCGAGGGCTTCAACGGCCAGCCGTCGACGACCAGCCAGAGCGGCGTCAGCTACCCCGCCCAGGGCTCGTCGACCTCCGGCACGGGCACCCAGCAGGCGCCCTCGTGGAACGGCGCCCCCGCGCCCCAGTACGGCGGCCAGTACGGCCAGCCGGGTGGTCAGTACGGCGACCAGTACGCGACCCCCTACGGCGTCCAGCCCGACCAGGGCCGGATGACCATCGACACCGTCGTGCAGAAGACCGGCCTGACGCTCGGCGTCGTGGCCGTCGTCGCGGCCGCGACCTGGATGCTCACCGGCGACTTCAGCACCGCCACGCCGCTGGAGCAGGAGCGCATCGCCTCCAACCTCTACCTGCTGTCGATGGTGGGTGCCTTCGTCGGCTTCGGCCTGGCGATGGTCAACTCCTTCAAGCGGGTGGTCAGCCCCGCTCTCGTCCTGGCCTACGCGGTCTTCGAGGGCATCTTCCTCGGTGCCTTCAGCAAGGTCATCGAGGCCACCTTCGGCGACGCCAACGGCATGCCGGGCCTGGTGATCGGTGCGGTCATCGGCACCGCCGGTGCGGTCGTCGGAACGCTGGCGGCGTACAAGTTCTTCGACATCAAGGTGAGCAGCAAGTTCCGCACCTGGGTGGTGGCGGCGGGCTTCGGCTTCGTGGCCGTCTCGCTGCTCGACGTCGTCCTGCGCCTGTTCAACGCCGACATCGGCTTCAACGGCTTCGGCACCATGGGCCTGATCTCCAGCTTCATCGGCCTCGGCCTCGGCGTGCTGTTCCTGATCCTCGACTTCGACTTCGTCGAGCGGGGCATCGCCGCCGGTCTGCCGGAGCGCGAGTCCTGGCGGGCCGCCTTCGGCCTCACCGTCACCATCATCTGGATCTACATCGAGATGCTGCGGATCCTGGCGATCCTGCGCGGCAACGACTGACCCACCGCGCGACCTCGACCGCGCACCCACCAGACGGCCTGCTCGGCCCGAGAGCCCCCCGGAGTGACCCGGGGGGCTCTCGTTCGTTCTCCGGGCATCGCACACGGCTGTCGTCGCGGCACGGGATCGCCGTGCCCTGGTGGGAGGGGTGCGGTTGTGCCATGATCCGGGCCATGCACCCGGGGATCGTGGTCGGCTCCGTGTTCTACACCGGGGTGGGCCTCACGGCGCTCGTCCGCCCGGCCCTGGTGCCGTCCCTGTTCGGCGGTCGTGCGCCGACCGCGACCGCGCGGACCGAGATCCGCGCGGTCTACGGTGGTCTTCCGCTGGCCATGGCCGGCCTCGTCCTGAGCGAGGCCGGAGGCCGGGACGGCGGCCGACGCGCCAGCAGGACCGAGGCGGTGGCCGCCCTGTCGGCGGCGATGGCGGCGGGACGCCTGCTGGGGAGCTGGATCGAGGGCGAGGCCGACGGCATCACGCGCCTGTTCACCGCCCTGGAGGCCGCCACGGCCGCAGCACTCCTGCTCGGCGCCGGGGTGGGCCCGGCCGGCCACGGCTCCGGGCCGGACGAGCGGACTGACAACGTGGGCCGGACGACTGCCTGATTCGACGGACAGGCCCGTCGGGGCCGCGTTGAATGGGCGGGACGAGCACTGGACGAGGACGGACGCCTGCCCGGCGTCGGCACCGCGAGGAGGCACCCCATGCGACGACTGCGAGCACGGCGAGCACTGCGTCGGCCCACCACCGCCCTGGCCGCGATCGCCGCGACCGCGACCACCGCCGGCCTGCTGGCCGCCGCGCCGTCGGCGCCGGCCGCGCCCGCTCCGGCCCTCGCCGCCGGCCCGTCGGCCACCGGCCTCACCCTGGGGGCCGCGACTGCCGAGCGACGCGCCCTCACCGGCAAACGCACCGTGATGGTGGTCGGCAACAACTGGGACGGCACCGCGACCATCGTGGACGGCGAGACCCGGCGCAAGCTCGACCGCATCGACATCGTCCCCGACCTCGAGCAGGAGCTGCGCGACATCCGCACCACCCCGGACCGGCTGGCCTTCTACCTCGCGGTGCAGCAGGGCGTGGGGGAGGGCCACGACCAGTACGTCGACGACGCCTTCACCACGCGCAACGGGCGCTTCCTGGCCGTCTCCCGGCCGAGCCTCTCCGACGTCGTGTGGATCGACCTGCGCAAGGCCGCAGCCGGCGACCGCGACAGCATCGTGGCCGAGCGCCAGATGGACGGCTACCGCACCGACCACATGGGGGTCTCGCCCGACGGGCGCCGCCTGCTCGTCTCGGACTCGACCGAGCGCCAGGTCATCGAGTACAGCATGGTGAACGAGCGGCGTCCCGACGGCACCCGGATCCGGATGGGCCAGCGGCTGCGGGCGTTCGAGTCCGGCGACACCCCTCACGAGAACAACTACTCCGACGACGGGCGGCGGATCTTCCACGCCTCGATCGGCCGGGTCTACACCGCGCCCGACCAGGACTTCCCGGCGCCGATCCCCGACGACTTCGTGCACGACTCGGTCAAGGCGGACCGGTGGCTGGAGGTCGTGCGCACCCGCGACTTCGCCGTGACGAAGCGCTGGGACATGGGCCTGGAGCTCGAGGAGGCCGGTCACCCGGACATGAGCAGCGCCGTCCGGCCGGTGGCGCTCAGCCCGGACGAGCAGACGATGTACCTCCAGGTGTCGTTCTTCCACGGCATCGTCGAGTTCGCCCTCGACGAGCCGGACGTCGCCGGCAGCGCCGACTACACGACCGGCCCGCTGGGCGGCGCCACCGTGCCGGAGCCCGAGACCGGCCGCGTCACCCGCCTCATCCCGCTGCCGAACCTCGTGCCCGACGTGCCCCGGGAGCAGTACGTCCTCGACTCGGCCCACCACGGCATCGCCATGAACGAGAGCGGCCGCAAGCTCTGCGTCTCCGGCACCATGTCCGACTACGCCGCGATCGTGGACCCGCGCACCGAGGAGCGCAAGCTCTTCCGCGGTGACGCCCGCTTCCTCGAGGGCCGGGAGTACTCCAAGCCCTACTGGGCCACCGAGGGCCCCGGCAACACCTGCTGGATGTCGATGAGCGGCAGCGACATGGTGACGATCATCGACTTCCGCACCGAGAAGGTGATCGGCGAGGTCGCCGTCGGGGACCACCCGCAGCGCGTCCGCGAGGGTCGCATCCGCGAGAGCATCGTCGCCACGTTCTGACCTGCTCGGGTCCCGTCAGGGAGCGACCGGCAGGTCGTCCGTGGGGTCCTCGGACGCGTCGTCGCCGGACCGGTCCTCGACGTCCTGCGGGGTCTCCACCTCGGTCTCCGGCTGGCGGCGTCGGCGGCGCAGCTGGACGAAGCGGCCCCGCGAGGCGCCGGCGGGCTTCGCGGTGTCGTCGGCCGGCTCGACCGAGGCGCCCGGGTGCCGCGCGGCCTCGAGGACGGCGATGTCGATCGGCAGCAGGGCCTCGCCGCGGTCGTACTCCGGCAGCTCGTCCTCGGCCGGGGCCAGGTCCAGCGCGGCCAGCACCGTCGGCAGCACCGCGGAGGACATCCGGGCGTAGCCGGCGGCCGAGGGGTGGAAGCGGTCCGGGCCGAACAGCAGGTCCGACAGTCGCTGGAACTCGGAGCTGAGCACCGAGGCGAGGGCGACGGCGCGACCGCCGTGCTCGACGACGGCCGTGGCCTGCGCCGCGGCCAGCCGGCGCGACCAGGCCCGGGCGACCTGCTTGAGCGGCGGTGCCAGCGGCTCGATGGTGCCCAGGTCGGGACAGGTCGCCACGACGACCTGCACGCCGGCCTCGCGGAGCCGCCGGACCTGGGCGGTCAGGTTGCGGACCGACGTGCGCACGGTGACGGCGTGCGTGACGTCGTTGCCGCCGATGAAGATGACGGCCACGTGGGGCTCCAGCGGGAGGATCCGGTCGACCTGGCCGGCCAGGTCCTTGGTCTGGGCCCCGACGGTGGCGACCGAGGTCAGGTAGACCCGCCGGTCGGCGGCGTCGGCCACGCCGGAGGCCAGGTAGGCGCCGGGGGTCTCCTCGACCGTGTCCACGCCGTAGCCGGCGGCCGAGGAGTCGCCGATGAGGGCGACGGTCAGCGCGGGGCCGGGGCGACCGTGGCCGTACCAGCCGGAGGGGGCCGGCGGATCACCGTCGGCGTCGCCGATGGCGCGCCGGGCCAGCTTCGCCTCGGCGACCAGCAGCCCGTAGACCGAGGTGCCCACCAGGGACAGCCCGCCCCCGCCGTACGCCGCGATGCGCCTGGCTGCTCCTCCTCGTCCGGCTGTGGTCACGGCGTCACTGTACAAACGCCCCGGCGGCCGCACCGCGGCTGCCCACGGGGGGCCGCCGCGATTAACGCCCCGGGGGTGTTTTCGCCTAGACTCGTACGTCGGCCCAACATGGGTCCGTCTTGTGCTGCCTCGCGGCTGCCCCACGACATCGCCCTCACGGTGGTGCCGGACACGGGGAAGAGGTGCCCAGGACGGCGTCATGAGGTCCACCCGGGGAGCGTGATCCTACGCCTCCGGGGCGGTTCGCGGGCCACCCGAGAGACCGATCCCACCCCCACGACAGATTGCGGAGGACATGCCGAAGAAGGAAGGCGTCATCGAGATGGAGGGCACCATCGTGGAAGCCCTCCCGAACGCGATGTTCCGGGTCGAGCTGAGCAACGGCCACAAGGTCCTGGCTCACATCAGCGGCAAGATGCGGCAGCACTACATCCGCATCCTTCCCCAGGACCGGGTCGTCGTCGAGCTGTCGCCCTACGACCTGACGCGTGGCCGGATCGTCTACCGGTACAAGTAGCACCCCGTGCGGGAGCAAGGCTCCTGCACGCCCGGGCACGCCCCGGGACCGTCCAGCCGACAAAGAACAGGACAGCACCGTGAAGGTCAACCCGAGCGTCAAGCCGATCTGTGACAAGTGCAAGGTGATCCGTCGCCACGGCCGCGTCATGGTGATCTGCGAGAACCCTCGCCACAAGCAGCGCCAGGGTTAGGTCGCGTCAGCGACCAAGGTCGAGTTGATGCGCGAAGCGCATCAAGGTCGAGCAGCCTGAGCCGCTAGGCGAAGGCGTCGTCGAGACCCTGTCGAGTAGTGAGCAGAACAGCACCACAACTGAACACCCCACAACGTGATCGCTAGCGAGGGTCCCCCTCGCGAAGACACCTCCGGAGCAGTGGCCGGAGCCCGCCGTGGCAGGCGGGACGCGACACGACAGAAACCACCGCGACGTACAGGAGGACCTCAGGTCCTCCGAGAAAGGGCCACTCATGGCACGCCTCGTCGGTGTGGACCTCCCGCGCGACAAGCGCATCGAGGTCGCACTCACCTACATCTACGGCATCGGCCGTACCCGCGCCCAGCAGCTGCTCACCGACACCGGTGTCAGCCCGGACACCCGTGTCCACGCGCTGGGCGAGGAGGAGCTGGTGAAGCTCCGCGACGCGATCGAAGCGAACTTCAAGATCGAGGGTGACCTCCGTCGCGAGGTCCAGGCGGACATCCGTCGCAAGATCGAGATCGGCAGCTACCAGGGACGCCGCCACCGGATGAACCTCCCGGTCCGCGGCCAGCGCACCAAGACCAATGCGCGCACCCGCAAGGGTCCCAAGCGCACCGTCGCCGGCAAGAAGAAGGCCAAGTGACGGCTCTCGCCAGGCTCGCTCGTCGAGCTCTGCCGAGCCTCACCGGCTGACTTCCATCCCACTCTTTCACCAGCAACTCAGGAGATAACGAATGCCTCCCAAGGGCCGTCAGGCCGGCGCCAAGAAGGTGCGCCGCAAGGAGAAGAAGAACGTCGCTCAGGGCGAAGCCCACATCAAGAGCACGTTCAACAACACGATCGTGACGATCACCGACCCCAGCGGTGCGGTGATCTCGTGGGCCTCGGCCGGCACCGTCGGCTTCAAGGGCTCGCGCAAGTCCACCCCGTTCGCGGCGCAGATGGCTGCCGAGGCCGCGGGTCGTCGGGCGATGGAGCACGGCATGAAGAAGATCGACGTCTTCGTCAAGGGCCCGGGCTCGGGCCGCGAGACGGCGATCCGCTCGCTGGGTGCGATCGGCCTCGAGGTCGGCACCATCCAGGACGTGACCCCCACCCCGCACAACGGATGCCGGCCGCCCAAGCGCCGTCGCGTCTGACCCGCCGACTCAAGAAACTAGGAGACATCTGACATGGCCCGTTACACCGGCCCCATGACCAAGAAGTCCCGTCGACTCGGTGTTGACCTGGTCGGCGGCGACATGGCGTTCGAGCGCCGCCCCTTCCCGCCCGGCCAGCACGGCCGCGGTCGGATCAAGGAGTCCGAGTACCTGCTGCAGCTCCGCGAGAAGCAGAAGGCTCGCGTCACCTACGGCATCCTCGAGAAGCAGTTCGTGCGCTACTACCACGAGGCCTCGCGTCGTCCCGGCAAGACCGGTGACAACCTGCTCCAGATGCTGGAGTGCCGCCTGGACAACGTGGTCTACCGCGCCGGCTTCGCCCGGACCCGTCGCCACGCCCGCCAGCTGGTCAACCACGGCCACTTCCTGGTCAACGGCAAGAAGGTCGACATCCCGTCCTTCCAGGTCACCCAGTACGACGTCATCGACGTGCGCGAGAAGTCGCTCGAGATGACCCCGTTCATCGTGGCCCGCGAGACCTTCGGCGAGCGCATCGTCCCGGGTTGGATGGACGTCGTCATCGACCGCATGCGGGTCCTGGTCCACCAGCTTCCCGTGCGCGCCCAGATCGAGCTGCCCGTCCAGGAGCAGCTCATCGTCGAGTACTACTCCAAGAAGTGACCCTGTGCGGGGGGCGCCGCCCCCCGCACCTCCTCCACTGAAGTTCGGGACCCTCAAATAGTGGTCGGTCCCGGGAAGGACACACTCCGTGCTCATCGCACAGCGCCCCACCCTCTCCGAAGAGGTCGTCGACGAGTTCCGCTCGAAGTTCATCATCGAGCCGCTCGAGCCCGGCTTCGGCTACACCCTCGGCAACTCGCTCCGCCGCACCCTGCTCTCCTCGATCCCCGGTGCCTCCGTCACGAGCATCAAGATCGACAACGTCCTCCACGAGTTCTCCACCATCGAGGGGGTCAAGGAGGACGTCACCGAGGTCATCCTCAACCTGAAGGACCTCGTCGTCTCCTCCGAGCAGGACGAGCCCGTCACCATGTACCTGCGCAAGCAGGGCCCCGGTGACGTCACCGCCGCCGACATCGCGCCCCCGGCCGGCGTCGAGGTGCACACGCCCGACCTGAAGATCGCCACCCTGAACGACAACGGCAAGCTCGAGATGGAGCTCGTCGTCGAGCGGGGCCGCGGCTACGTCAGCTCGGCGCAGAACAAGGGCCTGGACAACGAGATCGGCCGCATGCCCGTCGACTCGATCTACAGCCCCGTGCTGAAGGTGACCTACAAGGTCGAGGCCACCCGAGTCGAGCAGCGCACCGACTTCGACAAGCTCATCATCGACGTCGAGACCAAGCGCTCCATGCGTCCCCGCGACGCGATCGCCTCGGCCGGCAAGACCCTGGTCGAGCTCTTCGGCCTGGCCCGTGAGCTGAACGTCGAGGCCGAGGGCATCGACATCGGCCCCTCGCCCGTCGACGAGCAGCTGGCCGCCGACCTGGCGCTCCCGGTCGAGGACCTGAACCTCACCGTGCGCTCCTACAACTGCCTCAAGCGCGAGGGCATCCACACCGTGGGTGAGCTCATCTCGCGCTCGGAGCAGGACCTGCTCGACATCCGCAACTTCGGGGCCAAGTCGATCGACGAGGTCAAGCTGAAGCTGCACGAGATGGGACTCTCCCTCAAGGACAGCGCCCCGGGCTTCGACCCGTCGCTGGCCCTGGCCTCCTACGAGGACGACGACGACTCGTTCGTCGAGGACGAGCAGTACTGATCTGAGCTCCACCGGGTGGGCGCCACGTCCGAGGCGCCCACCCCGCACACCCCACTACCCGGGTACCTGGTACGGCTCGGGAGAATCGAGAAGCAGAGATGCCCACCCCCAAGAAGGGCTACCGCCTCGGCGGGTCGTCCTCGCACCAGAAGGCCATCCTCAACAACCTGGCCACCTCGCTCTTCGAGCACGGTCGGATCACCACCACCGAGGCCAAGGCGCGCATGCTGCGCCCGTTCGCGGAGCGGCTGATCACCAAGGCCAAGAAGGGTGACCTCCACAACCGTCGCATCGTGCTGCGTGCGGTCAAGGACAAGGGCGTGGTGCACACGCTCTTCACCGAGATCGGCCCGCAGTTCGCCGACCGCCCCGGTGGCTACACCCGCATCACCAAGCTCGGCCCCCGCAAGGGCGACAACGCCCCCATGGCCGTCATCGAGCTGGTGACCGAGCCCTACGCCCCCAAGGCGGCCTCGGGCGCGAAGGCCTCGACCACGACGAGCACCCCCGCCGCGGCCCCGGCCGCCGACGAGGCTCCCGAGTCGACCGAGGACACCACCGCGGAGTCGACCGACGAGACGACCGAGGAGACCGCTCCCCAGGAGACGGTCGCCGAGGACGCGCTCGCCGGCACCGCCGTCGAGGAGTCCGCTGCGGACTCGACCGACGAGGCCGACACGGCCGACTCGTCCGAGGACGACGCCAAGGCCTGACACCGGCCGCGCACGACCCACCGAAGGCCCGTTCCCCTCACCGGGGAGCGGGCCTTCGTCGTACGTCGAGCCCGTCGCTGCTCGCGCCGGGGGAGCGCGTCGCTACCCGCGGTCGGCGGGCTCGCGCGGCGACTCGGTGCGGACCGGGTCGAGCTGCAGGCCCAGCAGGCGGCCGGCCAGGGCGACGGCCGGCCCCAGCAGCACGATGACCGCGATCGTGCCCGGGCCGATCGCCGCCCCGAGCTGCCAGCCGACGACGGCGCTGAGCAGTTGCAGGGCGCTGTAGCTCCAGGCGAACGGCAGCGGCGGGTCCCAGGCCTGGGCCGCGGCCTCCATCGGGCCGGCGCCGAGGTGGCTGTCGAGGTAGAGCGCGATCCCGACCGCGAGCACGGGGAACGCCGCCAGCAGCATCAGGGTGCGCGCGACCGGTCCGCTCGGGTCGGCCCGCTCCAGCAGAGGAAGCAGCGCCGTGACGGTGGCGCCGACCACGAGGACCTGGACCACGGTGCCGATCCCGGGCCGCACGCCGCGCAGCCACGCCATGGCCAGGAACCCGGCGCTGACGACGGCGTTGGCCAGCATGAAGGACCAGCCGGCCGCCTCGGCCAGCCCGCTCACCAGCGAGGAGAAGCCGTCGGACCCCAGCTGCGGGGTGAGCAGCAGCGACACCCCGGAACCGAGGACGACGCAGCCGGCGAACAGCTGCACGATCCGGCGGGGAGTCACCTCCCGAGGATAGGTGGCGGCACGGGCCTCGTCCGGCCCGGGCGGCGGCCCCTCCCCGCGGAGGGGTGTGCCGGGCGACGACGAGGTGCAGGATGTGACCATGAGCACATTCGTCTACGACTTCGCCGAGGGCAACAAGGACCAGAAGGACCTGCTGGGGGGCAAGGGCGCCAACCTGGCCGAGATGACGAACCTCGGCCTCCCGGTGCCGCCGGGGTTCACCATCACCACCGAGGCCTGCCGGGCCTACCTGGCCGCGGAGGAGTCGCGTGACCACGCCACCCCGGGCGACGGCGGTGCCCACGGAGCCCTGCCCGACGGGCTGGCCGAGGAGATCACCGAGCACCTCGAGCGGCTCGAGGAGACGATGGGCAAGAAGCTGGGCCAGGCCGACGACCCGCTGCTGGTGTCCGTGCGGTCCGGGGCCGCGGCGTCGATGCCCGGGATGATGGAGACGGTCCTCAACGTCGGTCTCAACGACGAGTCGGTGCAGGGCCTGGCCCGGCAGTCCGACAGCGAGCGCTTCGCCTGGGACTCCTACCGTCGCCTGCTGTCGATGTTCGGGCGCACGGTGCTCGGCATCGACGGTGACCTCTTCGAGGAGGCCCTGGAGCAGCGCAAGGAGAAGGCGGGAGTCGAGGCCGACCTCGAGCTCGGCGCGGAGGACCTCCAGGGGCTGGTGCGCGGCTACCAGGAGATCATCGAGGAGCACAGCGGGCGGCCGTTCCCCCAGGACCCGCGCGAGCAGCTCGACCTGGCCGTGCTGGCGGTCTTCGGGTCCTGGAACACCGAGCGCGCCATCCTCTACCGCCGCCAGGAGCGCATCCCCGCCGACCTCGGCACCGCGGTGAACATCTGCTCGATGGTGTTCGGCAACCTCGGCGACGACTCCGGCACGGGAGTCGCCTTCACCCGCGATCCCGCCTCCGGTGCCCAGGGCATCTACGGCGACTACCTGCAGAACGCCCAGGGCGAGGACGTGGTCGCCGGCATCCGCAACACCGTCCCGCTGGCCGACCTGGAGGGCATCGACAAGACCTCCTACGACGAGCTGCTGGGCATCATGCAGCGTCTCGAGGAGCACTACCTGGACCTGTGCGACATCGAGTTCACCATCGAGCGCGGCAAGCTGTGGATGCTGCAGACCCGCATCGGCAAGCGGACGCCGGGCGCGGCCTTCCGGATCGCGGGCCAGCTGGTCGACCAGGGCCTCATCGACCTCGACGAGGCGCTCCACCGGGTCACCGGCGCCCAGCTCGCGCAGCTGATGTTCCCGCAGTTCGACCCGGCCGCCGACCGCGAGCTGCTGACCAAGGGCATGAACGCCTCCCCGGGGGCGGCGGTCGGCAAGGCGGTCTTCGACTCCGAGACCGCGGTGGAGTGGGCCGGGAAGGGCGAGAAGGTCATCCTCGTCCGGCGCGAGACCACCCCGGACGACCTGCACGGCATGGTCGCCGCGACCGGGGTCCTCACCTCCCGCGGCGGCAAGACCTCGCACGCCGCGGTGGTGGCGCGCGGCATGGGCCGCACCTGCGTGTGCGGTGCCGACGCCCTCGACGTCGACGTCCGCGCCGGGCACTTCAGCGCCCCCGACGGCGTGGTCATCGAGGAGGGCGACGAGATCTCCATCGACGGCACCACCGGCGAGGTGTTCCGCGGCAGCGTCCCGGTGATGGACTCCGCGGTGGTCCGCTGGTTCGAGGGCGAGGCCGACTCCGACGAGGACGACCTGGTGGCGGCGGTCGCCCGCCTGATGGAGCATGCCGACGGCGTACGCCGGCTGGGGGTGCGCGCGAACGCCGACAACCCGGCCGACGCCTCGCGCTCACGCCGGTTCGGCGCGCAGGGCATCGGCCTGTGCCGCACCGAGCACATGTTCCTGGGCGAGCGCCGCGAGCTGGTGGAGCACCTGATCCTGGCGCGCAGCGACGAGGAGCGCGACGAGGCCCTGGCGGCCCTGCTGCCGCACCAGCGCGACGACTTCACCGGCATCCTCGAGGCGATGGACGGGCTGCCGGTGACCATCCGGCTGCTGGACCCGCCGCTGCACGAGTTCCTTCCGGGCCTGACCGAGCTCTCGATGAAGGTCGCGGTGGCCGACGCCACGGGTCGGCCCAGCAAGCGCGACGCCCGGCTGCTGACCGCGGTCAAGCGGATGCACGAGGAGAACCCGATGCTGGGGCTGCGCGGGGTCCGTCTGGGCATCGTCATCCCCGGCCTCTTCACCATGCAGGCCCGCGCCATCCTCGAGGCCGCGGCCGCCCGCAAGCAGGCCGGGGGCGACCCGCGCCCGGAGATCATGATCCCGCTGGTCGCGGCGGTCCAGGAGCTGGAGCTGGTCAAGACCGACATCATCGAGGTGGCCCGCGAGGTCGAGCAGGAGACCGGGGTGGACCTGGAGTTCAAGGTCGGCACCATGATCGAGCTGCCGCGGGCGGCGATGACGGCCGACGAGATCGCCGAGGCGGCGGAGTTCTTCTCCTTCGGCACCAACGACCTGACCCAGATGACGTGGGGGTTCTCGCGCGACGACGTCGAGGCGGCGTTCTTCTCGCAGTACCTCGAGAAGGGCATCTTCGGGGTGAGCCCCTTCGAGTCCCTCGACCAGGCCGGGGTGGGTGCGCTGGTGCAGCAGGCGGTCGAGCGAGGTCGCGCGACGCGTCCCGACCTCCACCTCGGCGTCTGCGGTGAGCACGGCGGCGACCCGGACTCGATCCACTTCTTCGAGCGCGCCGGACTCGACTACGTGTCCTGCTCGCCCTTCCGCGTGCCGGTGGCGCGGCTGGAGGCCGGCCGGGCCGTGGCCGACCGGGGCGCCTCCGGGGACTGAGCACGGCCCCGCACCTGGGATGATGGGCCGGTGCGCATCCGACTCGACCTCGCCTACGACGGGGGCGCCTTTCACGGCTGGGCCCGCCAGCCGGGCCTGCGCACCGTCCAGGGCGACCTCGAGACGGCGCTGACCACGGTGCTGCGTCGGCGCGAGCCGGACGGCGTCGCGGTGACGTGCGCCGGCCGCACCGACACCGGGGTGCACGCCCGCGGCCAGGTCGTCCACCTCGACACCTCCGCCGACGAGCTCACGGCCGCCGCCGGACGTAGCGAGGAACCGGCCGTGGACTCCCTCGTCCGCCGGCTGAATGGGCTGCTGGGCGACGACGTCGTCGTCCGCGCGGGCCGGGAGGCGCCCGCCGGCTTCGACGCCCGCTTCGGGGCGCTGTGGCGTCGCTACGTCTACCGCGTCGCGGACCACCCCGCGCTCGTCGACCCGCTGGCCCGGGGGCACGTGCTGGCCTGGCCCCGCCCCCTCGACCTGGGCGCCATGAACGACGCGGCGGCCGGCCTGCTCGGCGAGCACGACTTCGCGGCGTACTGCCGGCGCCGGGAGGGCGCGACGACGATCCGGGCCCTGCTGGACCTGCGCTGGGACCGTGACGAGGCGGGGCTGGCCGCGGCCACCGTGCGCGCCGACGCCTTCTGCCACAGCATGGTGCGCGCCCTCGTCGGCGCGCTCCTCGCCGTCGGTGAGGGGCGACGCGCCACCACCTGGCCCGCCGAGGTCCTCGCCGCCGAGGTGCGCGACCCGGCGGTGCTCGTCGTACCGGCCCACGGCCTGTGCCTGGAGGAGGTCGCCTACCCGCCCGACGACGAGCTGGCCACCCGGGCGCAGGAGACGAGGACGGTGCGGACGCGTGGATGAGCACTACTTCACCGCCGACCCGTCGGCGCCCTTCCCCCGGACCACGGCGAAGACCGAGGTGTGGGGGCGCACCATGCGCATGGTCACCGGCGGCGGCGTCTTCTCCCACGGGCGCCTGGACCTGGGCACCGGCGTGCTGTTCCGCACCACGCCGCCCCCGACGGAGGGCCGGACCTACCTCGACCTGGGGTGCGGGTACGGCGTGATCGCCACCGCGCTGGCGCTGGCCCGTCCGGAGGCGACCGTGTGGGCCGTCGACGTCAACCGCCGGGCCCTGCTGCTGACCACGGAGAACGTGGTCATCGCTGGGGTCGAGGAGCGGGTGCGCATCGCCGAGCCCGACCAGGTGCCCGCCGACCTGCAGGTCGACGAGATCTGGTCCAACCCGCCGATCCGCATCGGCAAGGAGGCGCTGCACGCCCTGCTGCTGCAGTGGCTGCCCCGGCTGCGACCCGGTGGTCGTGCGGTGCTGGTCGTGGGCAAGAACCTCGGTGCCGACTCGTTGCAGCGCTGGCTGGGCGACCAGGGCTGGCCGACGACGCGGCTGGCCAGCGCCAAGGGGTTCCGCGTGCTGGAGACCCGCCGCGCGGAGCAGCCCTGACCCCGCCATGTAACGCGGGGTTATGGACCGGGGCCAAGGGGCACATCCCGTGGGAGGCGTCCGCAAGCCTTGGTCGGAAGGCGCGGCTCACCGGACCTGGCGCCGCTCGACGAGCACCCCGATCTTGTCGATGCGGTGCTCGGGGTTGCCGAAGCGGTCGGACCAGTAGTTGCCGCGCGCGTGGTCCTCGGGCGTCGCGCAGGTGGACAGCGTGATCATCGGCCGCGTCGCCTCCTGCTCCGGTCGCCCGGGCACCGGCGCCGACTGGGCCGCGAGCGAGCGGGGGGAGCGGAACGACGTCCACCGGGTCCGGGTGATCTCGTAGACCAGCTCCACCTCCCCGCTGCGGACCAGGACCCGGTCACCGGCCCGCGCCGAGGGCAGGTCGGCGAACGGCATCGTGTGCGACGTGCGGTGCCCGGTGACCAGGAAGTTGCCGACCACACCGGGCCCGACGCCACCGGCAGGGCCGCGCGGCGAGGCCATCGGGCCGGCGTTCTGGATCGCCGTCCCCGGTGCGTCGTCGGGGGAGCCGACGTAGCGCACCACAGGGAAGTCGCGCAGCCCGAGCGCCGGCACGGTGAGGAACGACCGGGCCGGCTCCGGCGCCGGAGCGGCTGCGCGGTCCGGCGAGCGCGTGGTCGTCGGACGGGCAGCCGGGGGTGTGGCCGGCGTGTCCGCAGGCTCCGACGGTTCCGACAGGTCCGACGGCTCCGACGACTTCGACGGCGAGGCGGGGCCGAGCCGGTCCCCACCGAGGTCCTCGCCCAGCGCCGCCGGGTCGGACCCGCAGGCGGCGAGGAGCAGGGCAGCGCCCCCGACGAGCGTCGCGGTGGTCCGGCTCGGGCGTGGCCTCACGCCTCCGACGGTACGCCGACCTCCGGGACGGGCCGTGAGACACGGACGGTGTCGCCGGGCCGCACGGTGCCGGCCTGCACGACGCGGGCGTTGAGCCCGCGCAGTCGCAGGGGGCGCCCGGTGCTGCCGTTGACGAAGCGCATGGCCTCGGCGCCGAAGCGGTCGACGAACTTCGGGCAGCCGGTGTGGGGCAGCGCGGTGACCTCGATGACGGCCCCGCCGGCCCCGCCGATCGCCAGTCGCGTCCCGGCCGGCAGGTTCTCCTCCGACAGGTCGAGGTCGAGGTAGAGCTGGTCGCCGGCCAGTGCCATCCGCTCCCGACCGTCGGCCACGAGCTCGGCGACGCGGACGCTCATGACGTTGAGCTGCATGTCGGGGTGGGCCGAGCCGTCGGGGGTGCGCTTGCTGCCGCGCTCGAGCCAGGTGTCGCCGACCAGCCCCACCTCGAGGTCGAGGACGCCCTCGGTGAGCACCTCGCGCTCGCCGACCCCGCCGCGGCGTACGACGAGGGCGAGGGTGCCGTCGTCCGTGGGTGAGCCGCGCAGGTGGTCCAGCGCGGCCGTCAGCTCCTCGGCGCCGAGGTGCCGGGGTCGTGCCGGCGCCAGCACCGGGTCGTGAGGGGACATGCGGAGGATGCTGCCACGCCGCAGGCGATCCACGACAGCCGGTTTGCGGGTGCGGCATGCTGGCCGAACACGCCCGACCGTCGCTGGCAGGGAGCCCGGTGTCCGACTTCGAGGAGTACGTCGCCGGTCGTGGCCCTGCCCTCGTGGCCTTCGCCGTGGCGGTGACCGGCCGCGACGACGCGGGGGTGCGCCTCGTCCAGAACGCGCTGGGACGTGCCCTGGCCGGCTGGGAGGGCCTGGTGCACGACGAGGATCCCGACGCGCACCTGCGTCGCGACGTGGTGGCCGAGGCGGCACGGCACGCGCGTCGTCCCCGTCGGGAGGGCTCCGAGCGCCGGGCCCGGCCGGCGGACCACGGCGGACGGCTCGACCCGGCGCAGGAGGCGCGGTGGCGACGGTGGTTGCGGCTGCCCGTCCTGACCCGGGCCGTGCTGGCGCTCCGGCTGCTCGAGGACCGGTCCTGGGCCGAGGTCGCCTGGGTGACCGACCTGCCCGAGCGAGCGGCCCGCCGGCGGGCCGAGCACGGCCTGCGGGCGCTGGGTGACGACGAGCCGACGCTGACCGAGGCGCTGCGGGCGCGGACGGTGGGGGTGGACGCCCTGCCCGTCGAGCTGTCGTCCCGTGCGGCACGCGTCAGCACCCGCCGCCGTGAGCGCGCCGTCCGCCGGGGCGCCCTGGCGCTGCTGCTGGCGGCGGTGGGGGTCCCGCTCCTGGTCTCGGTGTGGCCCGCGACGACCGGCGGGCTCGACCTCGATCCCTCGCCTGACGACAGCCTGCTCGAGGAGGTGCTGCCCGAGGGCTTCCGCACCGAGAGCTGGCGCGGCGTCGAGCTCGGCGTGCCCGACGGCTGGGGGCACGGCCCGCTCGCGGGCTGGTGCCGCGACGGCGACCTGCCCACGCCCCGTGTGGAGCGGCCCGGCCCGGACGGGGTCGGTGACGGGGACGAGGACTGCGACCCGTCCCTCGCCCCGGGGGTGCAGCTCCGGCTGGCGGGCGACCCCGCCCCGGACGTGCCGGACGACCTCGCAGCGGGGGAGCGGACGCTCGACGGCCGGGTGGTGCTGGTGGCGACCCCCGACGCCGACCTGACCGAGCAGGTGCTGGCCACGGTGCGCAGCGTCGAGCGCACGGACTCGGCCGGCTGTGCCGTGCAGCGCGCGATCCCGCGGGCCGGCAAGAACTTCCCCGCCGTGGAGACGAGCTCCGTCGCCCTCTCGGTGTGCCGCTACGAGGTCGGTGTCACCGGCCCCAACCTGGTGCAGTCCGAGCGGTTGAGCGTCATCGACTCCCTCGACGCCCGGGAGGCCGTCGACGCGGCTCCGACGGTCGTCGCCCCGCAGGGCTGCCTCGACGGCCCGGGTGAGGAGGCGGTGGTGCTGACCACCGCGGACGGCGACGTGGCGTGGATCCACCTGGGTCGCTGCCAGGGCCTCGACGATGAGGGCACGCACCTGCTGACCCCGGACGTCCTGTTCTGGGCGCTCACCCCGGGCTGGGACGGCCCGCGCCAGGACCTGCCGCTCCCCGACGAGCTGCGCGGGCTGCCGTCGCGCTGAGCGAAACCGGCTCGCCAGCGGGTCGTCGCCTCGGGGACACTGGCGTCATGGGCCATGTCGACGTCGCCGGGATCCGGTACGAGCTGCCGGACGGGCGGGTGCTCCTCGACGACGTGTCCTTCCGCGTCGGCGAGGGAGCCAAGGTCGCGCTGGTCGGTGCCAACGGTGCCGGCAAGACGACCCTGCTGCGCATCGTCACCGGCGAGCTGGTCCCGCACGAGGGTGCGGTCACGCGCTCGGGCGGCCTGGGCGTGATGAGCCAGATGGTCGGGCGGGGCAGCACCACCGTGCGCGAGCTGCTGCTGTCGGTCTCGCCGGAACGGGTGCGGCAGGCGGCCGCCGCGGTCGAGCGCTGGGAGCTCGCGCTCATGGACACCGACGACGAGCGCACCCAGATGAGCTACGCCGGCGCCCTCGCCGAGTGGGGCGACGCGGGCGGCTACGACCTCGAGGTGGCGTGGGACGTCTGCTGCACGGCCGCCCTCGGGGCGCCGTACGAGCGGGTGAAGTACCGCGACCTCGCCACGCTGTCGGGCGGCGAGCAGAAGCGCCTGGTGCTGGAGTTCCTGCTGGCCGGACCGGACGAGGTGCTGCTGCTCGACGAGCCGGACAACTTCCTCGACGTGCCCGGCAAGCGGTGGCTCGAGCAGCGGATCCGTGAGTCGGTCAAGACCATCCTGTTCATCAGCCACGACCGCGAGCTGCTGAACAACACCGCCACCCGGGTGGTCACGGTGGAGCTCGGGGCGGCCGGCAACAGCGTGTGGACCCATCCCGGCGGCTTCGCGTCGTACCACGCGGCGCGGCGCGACCGCTTCGCGCGCTTCGAGGAGCTGCGCCGGCGCTGGGACGAGGAGCACGCCAAGCTCAAGGCGCTGGTGCTGCGCTACAAGATCAAGGCCGAGTACAACGACGGGCTCGCCTCGCAGTACCGCGCGGCCCAGACCCGGCTGCGCAAGTTCGTCGAGAAGGGCCCGCCGACCGGACAGCCCCGCGAGCAGCAGGTCAGCATGCGGCTCACGGGCGGTCGGACCGGGAAGCGTGCCGTCGTCTGCGAGGACCTTCATCTGTGGCTCCCTGCATCGAGCAGCGAGCGCAGCGAGCGTGTCGAGATGATGAAGCCCTTCGACCTCGAGGTCTGGTACGGCGAGCGCGTGGCCGTGCTGGGCTCGAACGGCTCGGGCAAGTCGCACTTCCTCCGCCTGCTGGCGGCCGGGGGCTCGGACCCCGACGTCGAGCACCGGCCCGTGGGGGTCTCGACCGGCTCGACCGAGGTGGCCATCGAGCCGGTGCACCACCGGGGCCGGGCCCGCCTCGGGGCGCGCGTGCGACCGGGCTGGTTCGTGCAGACCCACGCCCACCCCGAGCTCGTCGGGCGGACGCTGCTGGAGATCCTGCACCGCGGCGACGACCACCGGGCCGGGATGCCACGGGAGCAGGCCTCGCGGGTGCTCGACCGCTACGAGCTGGCGCACGCCGCCGAGCAGCGCTTCGAGTCCTTGTCAGGCGGACAACAAGCCCGTTTCCAGATCCTCATGCTCGAGCTGTCCGGCGCGACCCTGCTGCTGCTCGACGAGCCGACCGACAACCTCGACGTCGAGTCGGCCGAGGCGCTCGAGGAGGGCCTCGACGCGTTCGCCGGCACGGTGCTGGCGGTCACCCACGACCGCTGGTTCGCCCGTGGCTTCGACCGGTTCGTCGTCTTCGGCAGCGACGGCTCGGTCTACGAGTCCGACGAGCCGGTCTGGGACGAGCGCCGCGTCGAGCGCGTGCGCTGAGGCCCCGCCACGACGGTCGAGCGCGAGCGTAGCGAGCAGTCGAGACCTGGTGACGGGGATCTCGACAACGGTCGCTGCGCGACCTGCTCGATCACCAAGAGCTACGACGGTCGCTGCGCGACCTGCTCGACCACCGGAGCGTTCAGTCGTCCTGGGGACGGCGCTGGCGCGGGATGCGGTCGCCCGCGACGGAGCGGCGCCGGCCGACCCGGGGCTGACGGTGTCGGACGGGGGACGGACCCTGGGCGCGTTCGACCCAGGCGGCGAAAGGATGAGGACTGGTCATGCCCACCAGGAGCACGGCCGGCGGGGGCTGATACCCAGGTCCAGACCGCTCAGAGGAACTCGACGGGGTCGAACTCGGCGATCGGGATGACCCGCACACGGGGGAGGCGGCTGGTGAAGGCCCGCACGTCGTGCTCGAGGTCGAACAGCCGCAGGCCCCGGGCGGCCAGCGCCGTGAACTGGTGGTTGCGGAACTCGTCGAAGCCGATGAGCGAGACCCGCCGGTCGCCGCCGAGCAGGCGGGAGACGTGGTCGGCGAAGTCGCCGTCGTTGCTGACGAGGACGACGTCGGCCTCGCGCCGCTGGAGCTCCTCCAGCGTGCGCTGGATGGCGATGTCGACGACCTTCTCCTCGCCGTCGCCCCGCAGCGGGACGGGCCGGTAGTCCATGGCCATGAGGGCCTGGACGAACGACATCGGCAGCTCGGAGGTG
The DNA here is from genome assembly GCF_011299595.1 of Nocardioides sp. HDW12B. NCBI lineage: Bacteria > Bacillati > Actinomycetota > Actinomycetes > Propionibacteriales > Nocardioidaceae > Nocardioides > Nocardioides sp. HDW12B. The sequence continues at coordinate 598,067 of NZ_CP049867.1, forward strand.
ACGGCCAGGAAGAACAGGCCGTGGGTGTCGCCGCGCGAGCCCTCGGCGACGAACTGGAGCAGCCGCTCCCAGCGCGGCCGCTCGGCCGGCTGGGGACGGCGTCCCAGGATCGAGGCGCCCAGCGTCGCGTCGATGTTCTCGCCGTCGACGAGGACGTACGTCGGGCGGGACCCGGGCTCGGTGGACGTCACGGGTGTCACGACGACCTCACCGGCCCGGGCACGCGATCAGGCCCAGCGCTCGGAGGCGGGGACGAAGTCGAGTCCCCGGTCACCGGTGTAGATCTGCTTGGGACGCGCGATCTTCTGGTCCTTGTCCTGCACCAGCTCCAGCCACTGCGCCAGCCAGCCCGGCGTGCGCCCGATGGCGAAGAGCACGGTGAACATCTCCGGCGGGAACTGGAAGGCCTCGTAGATGAGCCCGGAGTAGAAGTCGACGTTGGGGTAGAGCTTGCGCTTGACGAAGTACTCGTCCTCCAGCGCGATCTTCTCCAGCTCCTGGGCGATCTCGAGGAGCGGGTTGACCCCGGTGACCTCGAAGACGTCGTCACAGGCCTTCTTGATGATCTTGGCGCGCGGGTCGTAGTTCTTGTAGACCCGGTGACCGAAGCCCATGAGCTTCTCGTTGCCGTCCTTCACCCCTTGGATGAAGTCGGGGATGTTCTCCTTCGAGCCGATCCGGCGCAGCATCCGGAGCACGGCCTCGTTGGCCCCGCCGTGCAGCGGGCCGTAGAGCGCGGCGATGCCGGCGGCCACGGCCGAGTAGGGGTCGACCTGCGAGGAGCCCACCGAGCGGACCGCGTTGGTCGAGCAGTTCTGCTCGTGGTCGGCGTGCAGGATGAACAGCACGTCGAGGGCCTTGACCAGGCGCGGGTCGGCCTCGAACTTCGACTCGCTCATCTTGAAGAGCATCGAGAGGAAGTTGGCCGTGTAGCTCAGGTCGTTGTCCGGGTAGACGTAGGGCTTGCCCTGCGCGTGGCGGAAGGCCCAGGCCCCCAGCGTCGGCATCTTGGCGATCATGCGCACGATCTGGAGGTGCCGGTTGTCGGCGTCGCTGATCTTGCTGGCGTCGGGGTAGAACGTCGACAGCGCGCCGGTGGACGCCATCAGCATCCCCATCGGGTGCGCGTCGTAGCGGAAGCCCTGCATGAAGGTCTTCACGTTCTCGTGGACGAACGTGTGGTAGGTGATCTCGTGCTCCCACGCGTCGTACTGCTCCTTGGTGGGCAGCTCGCCGTGGATGAGCAGGTAGGCGACCTCGAGGAAGTTCGACTTCTCGGCCAGTTGCTCGATGGGGTAGCCGCGGTACTCGAGGATCCCCTTCTCGCCGTCGATGTAGGTGACCGAGCTGCGGCAGGACGCGGTGTTGGTGAAGCCGGGGTCGTAGACCGCGATCCCCGGCTCGTCCTCGCCGGACTTGATCTGCACGAGGTCCTTGGCCTTGATCGTGCCGTCGGTGATGGGGAGGTCGTAGGACTCCCCGGTGCGGTTGTCCCGCACGGTCAGCGTCTGGTTGGACCCGTCGGTCACGTTCGCTCCTGAATGGTGAGGGAGAGCAGCAGAGGGAGGGCGGTCCCGATGAGGACAGTCCCGTGCCAACCTATTGCCCGAGCGTGTCCGGCGTGAAACCACGGCCCGTTTTGACCCTCGCGAGCCAGCGACGGTAGTCTTGTCGGTCGCGGCTGCTTGCACTCTCCTGTGCCTGCGGCCCGGACCGGTTCCCCGCGCGACGAGCGCGATGCTGTGGACCGCACCCGACCGAGCAACGACTGAGAAGGCAACTTAACGTGCGCACGTACAGCCCCAAGCCCGCTGACATCCAGCGCGAGTGGCATGTCATCGACGCCACTGACGTGGTGCTCGGTCGCCTCGCCGTGCAGACCGCGAACCTGCTGCGCGGCAAGCACAAGCCGACCTTCGCGCCCCACGTCGACGGCGGTGACTTCGTCATCATCGTCAACGCCGACAAGATCTCGCTGTCGGGCAACAAGAAGGTCACCAAGATGGCCTACCGCCACTCGGGCTACCCCGGTGGTCTGACCGCGACCGCGTTCGGCGACCTGCTGGACAAGGACCCGCGCCGCGCCATCGAGAAGGCGGTCTGGGGCATGCTCCCCAAGAACCGTCTCGGCCGCCAGATGCTGAAGAAGCTCAAGGTGTACGCCGGCCCGAACCACCCGCACCAGGCCCAGCAGGCCAAGCCCTTCGAGATCGTCCAGATCTCCCAGTGACCCGCTTCCCGGACAACCAGCAGGACGACGAGGACCTTTCGTGACTGACACGACCACGCAGACCGACGCCGAGGAGACCTTCGAGGTCAACGAGGACGGTGTCGCCTACAGCAGTGAGAGCGCGCCCAGCGCCGACGCGCCCCTGCGCCCCGCGACCATCGCGCCCGCCGCGGCCACCGGCCGTCGCAAGGAGGCCGTCGCCCGTGTGCGCCTCGTCCCGGGCACCGGGCAGTGGACCGTCAACGGTCGCGCGCTGGACTCGTACTTCCCGAACAAGCTGCACCAGCAGGTCGTCAACGAGCCCTTCGTGACCACCGACCTGGTCGACCGCTTCGACGTGATCGCCCGCATCCACGGTGGCGGCATCACCGGCCAGGCCGGCGCGCTGCGCCTCGGCGTGGCCCGCGCGCTCAACGCCATCGACCTCGAGGCGAACCGTCCGTCGCTGAAGAAGGCCGGTCTGCTGACCCGCGACGCGCGCGTCATCGAGCGCAAGAAGGCTGGTCTGAAGAAGGCCCGCAAGGCGCCGCAGTACAGCAAGCGCTGATCGCTTGACCCGCGGGGGGCCCCAGGTTGGGGGAGCCCGGGTCTTCGGCACCGACGGTGTCCGGGGCCTGGCCAACGGCTTGCTGACGGCCGAGCTCGCGCTCGACCTGTCGGTCGCGGCCGCTCACGTGCTCGGCGAGGCCGGGGCCTTCGAGGGCCACCGGCCCCGCGCCGTCGTCGGTCGGGACACGCGGCTGTCGGGGGAGTTCCTCCAGGCGGCCGTCGTGGCCGGCCTGGCCTCGGCCGGGGTCGACGTGCTCGACCTCGGGGTGCTGCCCACGCCAGGCGTCGCGCACCTGACCTCCGCCCTCGGCGTGGACCTGGGCGTGATGATCTCGGCGAGCCACAACCCGATGCCCGACAACGGCATCAAGTTTCTGGCCCGCGGCGGCCTCAAGCTCGACGACGACATCGAGCACGTCATCGAGGGCCGTCTGCGTGAGCCCTGGGACCGACCCACCGGCGCGAAGGTCGGGCGGATCTCCCCCTACGCCACCGCGGTCGACGAGTACGCCGCGCACCTGACCGCGACCGTCCCCGGCGACCTGGCCGGTCTCCGGGTCGTCCTGGACTGCGCCCACGGCGCGGCCTACCAGGCCGGCCCCCGGGCGCTGCGCGCCGCCGGCGCCGACGTCGTCGCGATCTGCGCCGAGCCGGACGGGCGGAACATCAACGACGGCTGCGGCTCGACCCACCTCGAGGTCCTGCAGGCGGCTGTGCTCGAGCACGGCGCCGACGCGGGCTTCGCCCTCGACGGCGACGCCGACCGGTGCCTGGCCGTCGACGCCTCCGGCGCGGTGGTCGACGGCGACCAGATCCTGGCCGTGCTGGCGCTCGCCCTGCGTGACGCCGGGCGCCTGCACCGCGACACCGTCGTGGCCACCGTCATGAGCAACCTCGGCTTCGTGCAGGCCATGGAGCGCGAGGGCGTCACCGTCGAGCAGACCAAGGTCGGCGACCGCTACGTGCTCGAGTCGATGAAGGCCCACGGCTTCACCCTCGGGGGCGAGCAGTCGGGCCACGTCATCCTCAGCGAGCACGCCACCACCGGCGACGGCATCCTCACCGCGCTGCAGGTGCTGGCGCGGATGGCGGCCACCGGTCGGTCCCTGACCGACCTGGCGGGCGTCATGACCCGGCTGCCGCAGATCCTCGTCAACGTGCCGGACGTCGACAAGTCCCGGGCGAGCTCCGACCCGGACGTCGCTGCCGCGGTGGCCGAGGCCGAGGCCGAGCTGGCCGGCCGCGGACGCGTGCTGCTGCGACCCTCGGGCACCGAGTCGCTGGTCCGGGTGATGGTCGAGGCCGAGAGCGAGGAGCAGGCCGCCCAGGTGGCTCACCGGCTCGCCGACGTGGTGAAGAAACACCTCGCGCTCTGATTCCCCGGGGCCCTAGCCTGGCGGCCATGAGCATCGCTGTGGTCGACCCCGCCGACGACGACGTCCTCCGCGCGGTCTGGTCGGTGGCCCGCGCCGCGCACGACCTGCGCCCCCACAACACCTACTGGGCGTGGGAGCCCTTCCGGGCCACCCAGCGCACGCCCCGGTCCGACCTCGAGACCGTCCTGCTCGCGGCGTACGACGACCGGGGCGATGACCGGGGTGCGTCAGGCGGGCCGGGGGCGGTCGTCGGGATGGTCGAGCTCCAGCTCTTCGGCCAGGCCAACCCCCACCTGGCCGCCGCCGACCTCCACGTCCACCCCGACCACCGTGGGCGCGGGGTCGGGACGGCCCTGCTGGCCGAGCTCGAGCGTCGCGTGACCGAGGCGGGGCGGACGGCGCTGCTCATGGAGGTCTTCGTGACCCCCGGGGAGACGTCGCCGGGTCGCGACTTCGGGCTCCGGCGCGGGTTCTCGGTCGCCATGGAGGAGGGCTTCAAGGCCTGCGACCTCGGCGCGACCGAGGACCGGTGGGACGCCCTCGAGGCGGAGGCGGCCCCGCGCCATGACGGCTACCGCCTCGTCACGTGGCAGCGGCGGGTGCCCGAGGAGCTGATGGCGGCCTACTGCCGGTTGCAGAGCGTCTTCCTCGACGAGGCGCCCCTGGGCGAGATGGAGATCCAGGCCGAGCCGTGGGACGCGAAGCGTGTCCATGAGCGCGACGACCGCCTGGCCGGTGCCGGGCGGCACCAGATCGGGGCGGTGGCGCTGGCGCCCGACGGGTCGCCGGCGGGGCTGTGCGAGCTGTCGGTCGCCGAGGCGGACCCCGCCGTCGGCATGCAGGGCATCACCCTGGTGCTGCCCGAGCACCGCGGGCACCGGCTCGGGATGGCGCTGAAGATCGCCACCCAGCGCGCGCTGCGCACCGCCGAGCCGCGCTGCACCCACGTCTTCACCGACAACGCCGACGTGAACGTCCACATGAACGCCGTCAACGACCAGCTCGGGTTCGAGACCGTGGAGCACCTGCTGGAGCTGCAGAAGACCTGGCCCCGCGACTGAGCCGCGGTCAGGTGGGGCGGAGCGCCGGAGGCGGGGTCAGGCGGTCTGCTGCGCGTCGAGCTTGCGCAGGAGGTTGGCCGAGAACCGGTCGCCCATCCGGGTCATCACGCTGCCCATGACCTTGTTCACCGACCGGGCCGCCACCTTCGGCAGGGGCAGGTCGACGCACACCTCGAGCTTGACCGCGAGGTGGGTGCCCCGCTCGTGGTCCTCGAGCTGGTACCACCCGGCGACGGCGGCGCGCTCCGGCTTGCCGCCCGGCGGGGCGTGCTCGAACTCGATGCGCGTCTCGGGGTCGAAGGTCATCTTCTCGGTGAAGGCCGGCGCGACGCTCACGCCGAGCACCGGGATGCGCCCCATCTGCCAGCGCCAGAGGTCACCGTCGGCGGTGATCTCGTTGAGGAACGGCGTCAGCTCCGGCAGGGCCTTCGGGTCGGTGAGGATCTCCCAGACCGCCGATCGGTCGGCCGAGACCACGGCCTCGTTCTCTGTCGTCGCGGTGAATCGAGCCACGCCTGCATCTCCTCCGAGTCGGACCCCTGGTCGGGTGGGACGGGGCCCCGGGGGCCCACCCTCTCAGGTCTCCCCACCTGCGGGCCTCGCCAACCTCACCGACCTCACCAACCGTGGAGCCGGGGTCCGCGCCCGCCCTTGTGCGACCAGTAGACGCGCTGGGCGAGCAGCGTGAGGGCACCGGCGACGACCATGCCGGCGATGTTGATGTTCAGCTGCAGGAACGCCGGCCACACCTCGTGCCACACCCCGGTGCCGAGGCACAGCGCGATCGTGCCGGCGGCGGGCACCGTGGTGACGGAGATGAAGACGCCGACGAGCGGGCCCGACTTGTCGCTGGTCAGCGACAGCACCCCGGCGACCCCGGCCAGCAGCGCGATGACGAGCGACCAGCCGTCGGGGTGGACGATGAACTCGGTGAGCCGACCGGACGAGGCGTCGCGGATCGTGGAGTTCCCGGTGACGTGGACCAGGACCCAGAACGGCACCGCGGCCGCCACCGCGATCAGGTAGCCGAGCACGAGCGTGCGCAGCGCCATCGGCAGGATGCTGAGCCGTGGCCGAGCCAGGGCCACGCAGATGGCGGCGATGGGGGAGAACTCCGGGCCCACCACCATGGCGCCGATGATGAGGATGGGCTGGTCGAGCAGCCGGCCGGTGCCGGCGATGAGCACGGCCAGGGTGAGGAAGGCCAGGTAGGCGAACGACATCCGGCTCTCCTTGCGGACCCGGTCCTCCACGACGTCCCACACCAGGCCGTCGTCGGGGTGCCCCGGGGCCGCCTTCTCCGCGGCCTCGGCCGCGTCGGAGAGCAGGGTGGCGGGCTCGGTCAGCATGATCGAGCCGTCGTGGTGCAGGCCCAGGCCGTGCAGCCGGGTGGTGATGCCGTGGGCGCCCTCGCGGGCGACGTCGGCGATGACGAGGCAGCCGTCGGGCTTGCAGTAGGCGCCCTCGAAGACGGCCACGTTGGTGACGCCGTCGTCCTCGGACAGCAGGGAGACGACCTCCTCGGACAGGTGCGACGGCACCCGCAGCTGCATGTGGATCATCGCGCCGCCACCTCTCCTCGTCTCTCCCCGCGTCTGTAAGCCGCTGCTCGTCAGAGCTTCCGCAGCCGGACCCAGCTGACCGAGTGGTCGCCGGCCTTGCGCAGCACGAGCGTGGCGCGCGAGCGTGTCGGGGCGATGTTGCGGGCCAGGTTGGGACCGTTGATGGTGTCCCAGATCCGCCCCGCCTCCTCGACCGCCTGGTCCTCGGACAGGTCGGCGTACTTGGTGAAGTACGACGTCGGGTCGCGGAAGGCGGTCTCGCGCAGCCGCAGGAAGCGCTCGGTGTACCAGCGCCTGATGTCGGTGCGCGAGGCGTCGACGTAGACGGAGAAGTCGAAGAAGTCGCTGACGGCGAGCCCGGCGGTGCCGTCCTCGCGCATCCGCGCCGGCTGGAGGACGTTGAGGCCCTCGATCACCACGATGTCGGGGCTGTTGACCACCACGGGCTGGTCGGGCGTGACGTCGTAGGTCAGGTGGGAGTAGGTCGGCGCCAGCACCGTGTCCTTGCCGGACTTGATGTCGATGACGAAGCGCAGCAGCGCCTTGCGGTCGTAGGACTCGGGGAAGCCCTTGCGGTCCAGCAGGCCGCGGCGGCGCAGCTCGTCGTTGGGGTAGAGGAACCCGTCGGTCGTCACGAGCGCGACGGACGGGTGGGCCGGCCAGTGCGCGAGCATCTGCTGCAGCACCCGGGCGGTGGTCGACTTGCCGACGGCCACCGACCCCGCGACGCCGATGACGAAGGGCGTCCGCGGCGGTTGCGGCTGGTCGAGGAAGGTCTCCTGGGCCCGGTGCAGCGCGCCGGACGCCTCGACGTACAGGCTGAGCAGGCGTGAGACGGGCAGGTAGACCTGCTCGACCTCGTCGAGGTCGAGCTCGTCGCCGAGACCGCGGACGCGGTCGATCTCGGCGGCGCTCAGCGGCTGCTGGGTGGCCGCCCCCAGCGCCGACCACGCGCTGCGGTCGAGCTCGACGTAGGGGGAGGTGTCGCGGTCGACAGGGGTGCCCGAGCGGACCTGCGCGGCAGAAGCCATGGCTCATTGTGGACCACGGGGGCACTAGGATCGCCGCCATGTGCGGAATCGTGGGGTACGTCGGGGAGCGCTCGGCCGAGCGTGTGGTCATCGATGGGCTGCGGCGGCTGGAGTACCGCGGCTACGACTCGGCGGGGGTCGCGCTCGTCCACGAGGGCACCCTGGTGGGCGACAAGAAGGCCGGCAAGCTGGCCAACCTGGTCAAGGCGCTCGACGAGACCCCGCTGCCGGAGACGACCACCGGCATCGGCCACACCCGCTGGGCCACGCACGGCCCGCCGACCGACGGCAACGCGCACCCGCACCTGGGCACCGAGCGCCGCGTCGGGGTCGTGCACAACGGCATCATCGAGAACTTCGCGCACCTGCGCGGCGAGCTCGAGGCCGAGGGCGTGACGATGAGCTCCGACACCGACACCGAGGTGGCCGCGCACCTGCTCGAGCGCGAGGTCCGCGGCGGCGCGACGCTCACCCAGGCCATGCAGGCCGTCTGCCGCCGGCTCGAGGGTGCCTTCACCCTCGTCGCGGTCGACGCCGAGGACGCCGACCGCGTGGTCGCCGCCCGCCGCAACTCCCCGCTCGTGGTCGGGGTCGGGCAGGGCGAGAACTTCCTGGCCTCCGACGTGGCCGCCTTCATCGAGCACACCCGCGACGCGCTGGAGCTCGGGCAGGACCAGGTCGTGACGATCACCGCCGAGGGCGTGGAGGTCACCGACTTCGACGGCGTCGCCGTCGAGCCGACCGCGTTCCACGTCGACTGGGACCTCTCCGCGGCGGAGAAGGACGGCTTCGACTGGTTCATGCGCAAGGAGATCTTCGAGCAGCCGCGCGCCATCGCCGACTCCCTGCTGGGACGCCACGACGAGGCCGGCCGGCTCCAGCTCGACGAGCTGCGGATGAGCGTCGAGGACCTGCGCTCGGTCGACAAGATCATCATCACCGCGTGCGGGACGGCCTTCTACGCGGGCCTGGTCGCGAAGTACGCCATCGAGCACTGGACGCGCATCCCCTGCGAGGTCGAGCTCGCCCACGAGTTCCGCTACCGCGACCCGATCCTGACCCGCGACACGCTCGTGGTCGCGATCAGCCAGTCCGGCGAGACCGCCGACACCCTGATGGCGATCCGCCACGCGCGCGAGCAGCACTCCAAGGTGCTCGCGATCTGCAACACCAACGGCGCCACGATCCCGCGCGAGTCCGACGCGGTGATCTACACCCACGCCGGTCCCGAGATCGGGGTGGCCTCGACCAAGGGGTTCATGACCCAGCTCATCGCGTGCTACCTGCTCGGCCTCTACCTGGCCCAGGTGCGCGGCACGAAGTACGCCGAGGAGATCCGCGACGTCGTGGAGGAGCTGGCGCAGATGCCGGACCGCGTCGCGACGATGCTCGAGCGCTGCGACGAGGTCTACGAGCTGGCCCGCGAGCTCGAGGACGCCGGCTCGGTGCTGTTCCTGGGGCGCCACGCCGGCTTCCCGGTGGCGCTGGAGGGGGCGCTCAAGCTCAAGGAGCTCGCCTACATCCACGCCGAGGGCTTCGCGGCCGGCGAGCTCAAGCACGGGCCGATCGCGCTGATCGAGAAGGACCTGCCCGTCTTCTGCGTCATCCCGCCCCGGGGCCGGGACTTCCTGCACGACAAGATGCTCAGCGGGATCCAGGAGGTGCGGGCCCGCGGGGCGCGCACCATCGTCGTGGTCGAGGAGGGCGACGACACGGTCGTGCCCTACGCCGACACGATCATCCGCATCCCGGTGTCGTCGACGCTGCTGCAGCCGCTGGCCGCGGTCGTGCCGCTGCAGCTGTTCGCCTGCGAGCTGGCCACGGTCAAGGGCCACGACGTCGACCAGCCGCGCAACCTCGCCAAGTCCGTCACGGTCGAGTAGGCCGCGGTGATCCTCGGGCTCGGCATCGACGTGTGCGACATCGAGCGCTTCGGCGCATCCTTGGATCGCACGCCCGAGCTGCGGGACCGGCTGTTCACCGCCGCCGAGCGCGACCGCCCGCTGGCCTCGCTGGCCGCCCGCTTCGCGGCCAAGGAGGCGCTGGCCAAGGCGCTCGGCGCCCCGGTCGGGCTGGCCTGGCACGACGTCGAGGTCGTCTCGGAGTCGTCGGGACGGCCGCGGCTGGCGATGACCGGGACCGTGGCCGACGCGTGCGACGCGCTGGGGGTGGCCTCGACCCACCTGTCGTTGTCCCACGACGCGGGGATCGCCTCGGCGGTCGTGGTGCTGGAGGGCTCGTGAGGTCGGCCCACACCGCGCAGCAGGTGCGTGAGGCCGAGGAGCCGCTGCTGGCGGCCGGGCCCGAGGGTGCGCTGATGAAGCGGGCCTCGGCCGGCCTCGCGACGGCGCTCGCGACCTACCTGGGACGCGTGTACGGCGCGCGGGTGCTGCTGCTCGTCGGCGCCGGCAACAACGGCGGCGACGCGTTGTACGCCGGGGCGTCCCTGGCCGGGCGCGGCGCTCGGGTGGACGCGCTGCTGCTGGTGCCCGGCAGGGTCCACCCCGACGGTCTGGCCGCCTTCCGGTCCGCCGGCGGCCGCGTCGTGGACCGGGTGGCGCGGGTGGACGGCCGGCCGCGCACGGCGTACGACGTGGCGGTGGACGGGATCGTCGGGATCGGGGGCTCCGGCCCGCTGCGGCCGGAGGCGGCCGAGGTGGTGGCGGCGCTGGACGGGATCCCCTTCGTGGCCGTCGACGTGCCCTCGGGTGTCGACGTCGACAGCGGACGCGTCGAGGGCCCGCACGTGCGAGCCGCGCTCACCGTCACCTTCGGCACCCACAAGGCGGTGCACCTGGTCGACCCTGGCGCCCAGGCGTGCGGAGTCGTCGAGCTGGTCGACATCGGCCTCTACCCGCCGGTTGCCCCGATCGAGGCGCTCCAGGCCACCGACGTGCGCGACCTGCTGCCGGTGCCGTCGCCGAGCGCCCACAAGTACACGCGCGGCGTGGTCGGGGTCCGCGCCGGATCCGACCGCTACCGCGGCGCCGGGGTGCTCAGCGTCGCCGGTGCCGCCTCGGGGCTCGCGGGCATGGTGCGCTTCGTGCCGGCCGGTGCCGGCGGCGGTCAGGGACCCGGTGTCGTCGACCTCGTGCAGGCCGCCCACCCCGAGATCGTGGTGGGGGAGGGCCGCGTGCAGGCCTGGGTCGTCGGGTCCGGCGGCGGTGAGGACGCCGCCGAGCAGCTGCGCGAGGCGTGTCGCGACGGGGTCCCGGTGGTGGTCGACGCCGACGCCCTCGCGGAGGTGAGCGGCCCGCTCGGCGTACCGGCCGTGCTGACACCGCACGCGGGCGAGCTCGCCCGGATGCTCGGGGTGGAGCGCCAGGAGGTCGAGGCCGACCAGCTGGCCCACGCCCGGCAGGCGGCCGAGCGGTACGACGCCGTGGTGCTGCTCAAGAACCGCCACACCTTGGCCGCCCACCCGGACGGCCGGGTGCGGGTCACGACGGTCGGCCCGCCGTGGCTCGCGACCGCCGGAGCGGGGGACGTGCTCGGGGGCCTGGTCGGGGCACTGCTCGCCGCAGGCCTGTCGCCACTCGACGCCGCGAGCGTGGGGTCGTGGCTGCACGGTGCAGCCGCTGCCTTCGCCGGACGGGGTGGTCCGCTGACCGCCTCCGACGTGGCCCGGGCGATCCCTGACGTGTGCGCCCGGCTGCTGCGCTGAGGCACTGCCCCTCGCCGGGGAGCGCCGTGCAGGTGTCCGCGGACGAGTACGCGCGATAAGCGGCCTCGCACTCACTGACGAGATCGACCCGCGGGGCTTGTCCGCGCCACCACAGGACTCCGACCGCTCATCGGCACGACCGCGCGGAACACGGCAGATCAGGGCGTTGGAGTCACGAGATCCTCGATGACGTCGGCGAGTTCGGATGGAGGACGTTGTCCGTCGAGTTCAAGGGCCCCTCGGCGCAAGAGTGGTTCGAGGGTGTCCACGTACCGCGCGATCTCGGCACGTTGCTCAGGGGTCTTGCCATAGGGGTTGTTCGTCCGTCTGCTCACTCGCTCGACCAGCACCGGAAGTGGCGCGCTGAGGAGCACGATGTGCTCGAAGCGGTCATAGAAGCGGCCTTGGTTCTCCACCGTCCCCGAGACGACCACATCATGGTTGGAAGCCAGAAGACGTTGCATACGTTCTTCGTCCCACGTGCCGTCAGGCAGTGCCCACCCGTCGTAGTCGGTGTCCACCGTCAGGTGTCCTCGACGTCGAAGCGCATCCAAGACAGTGGTCTTGCCCGCACCTGACATCCCCGTCACTAACACGCGCGCCATGGCAAGAACGGTAGTGACCTGGCGACGAGCAGGTCCGGTCATCAGCATGACCGCACTGTCGCGTCAGATAAGTGCCTTCGCGCAGCGATGGCTCGCCACCAGGCACAGAGGTCGTCTACGAGGCGTTCCACCGCTAAGGGCGAAAGCTGACGCGGAACTCGGCGTGGACCTCGCTTTGCAACCGCTCAGCCAGTCGCCGCCCGCGTTCCTCCAGTGGCGGATGCGGCAGCTGACGATGGTGGTGTGCCGTGTCCATGTCGCGCACCCACGCAAGTAGATCAGCGATGAGTGAGTCACTGAGGTCTAGCGCCTGCCGTAGCCATGAAGGGTCGTCAGGTAGCAGACCTCCCTCATCCCAGACGGGGCCGGCGCCCTCGTCCCACATGACTCGAAGCTTCGTGCCTTCGATAGTGGAGTCTGCCGCTTCGTCCCCTTCAGCGGTGGGTCCTTCAGCGTGAAACGATAAGTAGGTGTCAGCCGGGTAGTCGCCGGGGTGAGGCGGTGCTGGATCGTCCGGGCTGCACTCCATGGCCGCCATTTCACCAGAGAGGAAGCGAGCGGCACATGGGCACGGCCGCACATCGGTACGACCGCGCGGAACGCGGCAGATCCGGGCGAGCGTAGCCGCCCTCAACGCGGCAGATCCGGGCGAGCGTAGCCGCCCTCAACGCGGCAGATCCGGGCGAGCGTAGCCGCCCTCAACGCGGCAGATCCGGGTGCGTTCGCTCAACCGGGTTCTGCCGCTCGGACGACACCTGTCTCGTCGAGGAACAGCCTCAGTCGCTTTGGCCTCATGTCTGCAGTGATCGCTTCAACATCGGGATCGACCAGTTCAGGAGAGAAGCCCGCTTCAACGGCCCGGTCGAACGCAACGTCACCGGGCAACCCGATTAACTCGTCGCCGAGTACTGAACCGGCACGCAACGTCTCGGACAGCCGACGAGCACTTTCGTCCATGCGCGTCCCATTCACTCATTCGACCATCCCATCACTCCTGAGCGCGCCCATCAGCACCACCGCGCGGAACGCGGCAGATCCGGACGCTCTAGTCGAGCTTCGTTTGAGTGTCGTTAACCGAGTCCGGTGCGTCCTCGTCGTGCTCCATCCCGTAGATGTCCAGGTCGAGGTGGATCGGGAAGGTTCCCAGGCGCGCTAACAGGTCGGCGTCGAGGTCGACACCGCCCATGCCATCCACGTCGACGAAGCAGAACCAATCCATCGTGAAGCCGTCACCGGAGAGGTCCCGCAAGACTTCGCGGCGGTTCTCAACCTGCTCGAGCAGTGCCGAGAGGTGCTCCGTAAGTGGCCCACGTCCAAGGTGCTCTGTAGAAAGGCCCCACACTGCGCCCTTGCGCACGTGACCGCTACGCCCGATGTCACCGGCCTCGTGGGAGAAGGTCGGCGTGATGCCAAGACGTTCGGTTATCTCGGACGAGCTCGTGCCGGGTCTCCAAATCCGCAGGGTCGCGAAACACGTTGCTTGTGCCATAGACGGAAAGTCTGCCCGAGAGGAACACCCACCCGTCCGCTTATCGGCACGACCGTGCGGATCGCGGCATGAGCGGACGGTTTGCCTAGCCGCTGCTCGCCAGGAAGATCACCTCGTCGGGCTCAGACTTGTCGTTCCCCAGGACAGTCACGCGCACTGAACCAGCCTCAACGCCCAGCGACGCGTGCTCACGGTTGTAGACATCCCTGACGGACAGGTGCCCCTCCGACTCAATACGGAAGTCGCCGAGCGTCACGAGCCCTGACCCATCCATCACCTGCGTGAGCGAGGCCGATGTTGGGCCGTCATCGACGCTCAGGACTCCGACCGCGATGCAATCCGAACTCGACACACATACTTCGCCTGCAAAAGTCTGGGGCGGGGTGAACTCCTCACGCCCCACCAGCAGGAGTACCGAGTTGGGCGGCTCGATGAGGGGGCTCACCGGTTCATCTTCGCGCATTGCGGCCCCGTCCGCTCATCGGCATGACCGCGCGGAACGCAGCAGACGAGTGCGTTGGGGGCCGGCGAGGCTGCCAGCATGTGGTCATGCATCCACCCACGGGAACAGCGGTGACCATCAGCGGCGGCTACGACTTCGAGCCCCAGTGGCTGGGCGGCAAGCAAGAAGTTGAAGGGCACGTCGAGAAGTGGATTCCCGGCCAGAACACTCAGACAGCTTGTGTCGTTCGTCTTGACGAGTTTCTTACGGCCACCGGCGATGTGCGCGGCAAGCGCGAACAACGGACCGGGGTGTTCGTGGTACTCGAACTCCGGTACGTCGGGCAGGAGTGGGAGCACTCAGGAACTGCCCACGTCGAGTTGTGCGATGCCGAACCGGACGACAGGCCGTGGTCGGAACGCGAGGTCGGTGCGTGGGTGGAGTCGCATGCGACTTACGCATTCGCCGGTTGAGGTAACGCACTCACTCGGCGTAGCCGCCCTCAACGTGGCAGATGAGTGGGTCCTATGCGACTTATCGCTAACGAAGTTCGTTGCAGTGGACGAGTCGCACGGGCGCGGTCTGGTGATTCGGCGTCGACCGCTCACATGGCTGCCCGGACACCGCCAGAGCGTCGTCTGACTTATCGACCCGGCACTTCAGTTGGACGCCAGTTCCGCCTGGGCGGAATCCAGTCGAGCGCATCAGCTGCGGCGACGTCCGGCAGCACCACGACCGACTCGTCGTAGAGGTGCCATTCGTTGTGGGAGTAGGACTCGGCTGCAATCAGTAGTGAAGTCGACGCGTCGCCGTGAAGTAGCACCTCGGTGACCAAGCCCGGCGCGGAGCCGCCTTCAACCAAAGTGTCGAGCACGACCTCGACTTTCTTGATCCCGCCCACGACCAACGGGACATCCCGGCGCGAGCGGAGAGACCCATGGTCGGTCCCAGGCAACTGCAGGTCGACGTTCGAAACGAAGCTCAGCCCAAACACGGCATCGTCCTGGTAGATGCTGATCAAGAAGTCGCGATCGGAACCCCTTGCCCGGAGCCACGCGAAGGGCGTGCGGCCATCGGCTGGCATCGCCCACGCGAGTGCAACGTCGTCATCGCCAGACTCAAGTGCCCACTCCTCACCCTCCCAAGCGAGCACGTCTAACGAGGCCAGCAGCAGCGCTGCCGAGATGTTCTTCATGATCCATCCGTCGCCATCCGCCAAGTCAGCCGCTGCCAACAGATCAGCGACAGCTTCTCGGGTCATCGCCTCAAGTGCGTCCGGCGGTGGCAGGGCCCCTTCTCCGCGCGCCGCTGAGAACACCGGAAAGGCGCCACCGTCCTCGCGGAACACCGCCCAGACGTCTTCCTGCCGCAAAGTTGTAAACTCCCAACCAATCCCGTCGCGGGTGAGGACGTCGCTCGCCACCGTCACGAGCCACCGAGAGCGCCAATCAGAAGTCACCCGGGCGAGCGTAGCCGCCCTCAACGCGGCATGAGCGGTCGCTCAATCTTGCTGAGCCCGCTGGTTGAGGATGCTTACGAAGTACCTCGTGGACTGGCCCTGGCGCTCGGCCACCGCGTTGAGCCTCGCCGCCTCCTGGTCGGCGTCCCCGGCGTCAGAGAACGCCTTCATCAGCGCCACCCGCTGGTCAGGAGTCGTGCCTTCGTAGTCGTTGTACCGGACGACAACTGCTAACTCCCACGGGGGCGGCGGCCAGGGCTCGGGGAGGTTCGGACTCACAGG
This sequence comes from Nocardioides sp. HDW12B, assembly GCF_011299595.1. Classification (NCBI taxonomy): domain Bacteria; kingdom Bacillati; phylum Actinomycetota; class Actinomycetes; order Propionibacteriales; family Nocardioidaceae; genus Nocardioides; species Nocardioides sp. HDW12B. The sequence goes on from NZ_CP049867.1 coordinate 613,817, forward strand.
CCGAAGTCTGCCAGTCGGTCTCAACGCGTCGTCCGCTCATCGGCATGAGCGGACCCGTCGTGACGCGGGGTTGCGTGGGTGATCGCACGCCTCGACGGTGCGAGCGTGCGCCGCGCAGTGTCAGGGCAGGTCGAGAGCGGTGGTGCCGGAGGGAGTGACGAGGTAGCGGCGCCCGAGAGGGCTGGTCCAGGTGAGGTGGCCGGTGACCGGGTCGCGCTCGACGGTCCAGTCGCCGTTGGTCTTGAGCCGGTGGTGGAAGCGGCACAGCCGCGACAAGTTCGACGTCCGGGTCTGATCGGGTGGACCGCCCTCGTCGGGTGGTCGCCAGGGTTCGAGGTGGTCGAGGTCGTGCCGCCCGGCGTTGCCGCACCACGGGAAGGTGCACGTGGCGTCGCGCTCGACTACCTGTCGGCGCAGCCGGGGCGGGATCTCGTAGGAGTCGACCGCGATCTCGGCGGTCTGGTCGACGACGGGAATGACCGTGAGCCGTGCGCCGGGTGTGAGCCCGGCCAGCCAGCGCTCGAGCGTCGCGGTCGTCCGGGCTCCGAGCCGGAGCCCGGCCCGGTCGACGCGGATCAGGTCCGCGACGTCGTCGGCGATCTCGGCGTCTCCGGACGGCGCCGTGCGCGCGGCGTCCGAGCCGGACTCGGCGCCGCCACTCGTGACCAGGGTCCGCAAGGCGTCGAGGTGCAGGTGGAGGTGGAGGGTCGGCACCAGTCGCGTGGGCCGAACCGGCCGCCGCTGGATACCAGCTACCTCGTCCCGCTGCTGTGCCAGCTGCTCCGCGGCGCGGTCGAGGTCGAGGGAGTACTGCGGGTCGGCCAGCACACCGAGGGCCCGGGCGCGCCGGACCTCGCGCCGGTCACCGTCACCGAGCGCGCCCAGCGTCGTCGCCACGGCGTCTAGGGCGTGGTCCAGGGCGTGGGCGTCGGGAGTGTCCAGCAGAGCCGCGAGGTCGGTGGTGCCGTCCAACCGGTCCTCGAACCACACCCCTCGCTTCTCCGCCGCCGCAGCGTCCCGCTCCGCCGCCAGCTCGGGCTCCAGCCGGAGGGTCGCCGCGTCGACGGCCCGGTCGATGCGTCCGACGGAGAGCCGACCCGCGAACGGCGCCAGCGAGGCGTCCACCGCGTCGGCGGTCGCCGCCTCCAGCGGGATGGTGCGCTCGGCGATCCGGCGCGCCTTCCACGCGGGGAGCGCGCCGCCCATGACCTGGGCCCAGCAGCGGGGGAGGCGGTCGCGGAGCTCGACGGCCTGTCCGACGTACGCCCGACCGGCGGCCTCGCCGAGGCCGAGCGCGGTCGCGAGCTCGGAGACCGCGTACTCCTCGACCATGAACGCGCCCTCGCCCGCCGAGCGCAGCACGCCCTCGACGCCCTGCGCGGCCGCCGACGCCTTCACGAAGCCGTCGCGTCCGACCAGGGAGTCGCTGACGTCCTGGTGCGCGGCGCCGATGAGTCCCTGAGCGATGTCGGCGCGGCCGACGCGGTGGAGGTCGGCCCAGTGCGCGACGCCGCGCAGCTCGCGCGCCGCGGCCAGGTCCTGCGCCCGACGCTGTCCCACGACCCAGCCCAGCGCGTCGGCCGCGTCCAGCCCGAGGACCTCGGCGTCCTCGCTCGACCCCGCCACCGGTGCCGGCGGCGCCACCCGTCGGCGCTGGAGAGGGGTCGTCGTCATGCATCAAAACTAGGGGCACCCTCCGACACAATGGGCGTCTGATCAGGCCCTCTCCACAGGATCAGCAGAACCCATTTCTCGGCGACCTGACGACGCACACCGTCCGCCGCGCGTCGTGCTCCACCACCCGACGTGGCGCATCTGAAAAGATGCTGCGGTGAGCGAGCCGGAGAGTCCTGCGTCCGGACCCGTCCGGGCCGAGCTCGTCGTGGACCTCGACGCCCTGCGCCGCAACGTGCGCACGCTTGCCGACACGTGCGCGCCGGCCGCGCTCATGGTGGTGGTGAAGGCCGACGGCTACGGCCACGGCATGGTGCCCGTCGCCCGTGCTGCGCGCGAGGCGGGGGCCGACTGGCTCGGGGTCGCCACCCTCGACGAGGCGCTGGCGCTGCGCGCGGCCGGCGACACCGGACCCGTGCTCTGCTGGCTCGGGGTGCCTGGGGAGGACTACGCCGCCGCGATGGAGGCGGACGTCGACGTCACCGCCTACTCGACCGCCGAGCTCGACGAGATCGTCGGCGCCGCCCGTGCGCGAGGCGGCCGGGCGCGGCTGCAGCTCAAGGTGGACACGGGACTCTCGCGGGGCGGCGCCACCGCCGCCGACTGGCCCGACCTCGTGGCCGCCACCCGCGACGCCGTCGAGGCCGACGAGGTCGAGCTGACCGGCGTGTGGTCCCACTTCGCCTGCGCGGACGACCCCGACCACCCCGCGAACGAGGCCCAGGAGCAGGCGTACGCCGCCGCGCTGCGGGTCGTCGACGAGGCGGGCCTCGACCCGGGGCTGCGCCACCTCTGCAACTCCGCCGGCGCCCTGACCCGGCCCCAGGCACGCTACGACCTCGTCCGGTGCGGGCTGGCGTCGTACGGGCTCTCGCCGGTGCCCGAGCACCGCACCAGCGAGGAGCTGGGGCTCGTGCCGGTCATGACCGCGCGCGCCCAGGTCGCGCTCACCAAGCAGGTCCACGCCGGCGCGGGGCTGTCCTACGGCCACACCTACGTCACCGAGCGCGAGACCACCGTCGCCCTGGTCCCGGTCGGGTACGGCGACGGCGTCCCGGTCCACGGCTCGTCGGTCGCCCCGGTGCAGGTCGGCGGCGTACGACGTACCGTCTCCGGCCGGGTCTGCATGGACCAGCTCCTCGTCGACGTGGGCGACCAGCCGGTGGCCGCCGGGGACGAGGTCGTCCTCTTCGGCGCCGGCGCCGACGGGGGACCGACCGCCCAGGAGTGGGCGGAGGCCTGCGGCACGATCTCCTACGAGATCGTGACGCGGATCGGCGGACGCTTCCGACGACGCCACGAGCACCTGACCCAGGAGGACGCATGAGCCGGCGCGGGATCGCCGCGGGGGTGGTGGCCGGTCTCGGCGCCGCCGTCACCACCGGGGTGCTGGTGGACCGCCGGATCGGCAAGCGGCTCGAGGCCGCGGCCCGCGAGGGCGACGTCGACAACCTCGGCTCCCTGCGCGGCGAGGTGCACCGGATCCGCACCTCCGACGGCCTCGACCTGCACGCCGAGGTCGACCCCCGCTCACCCCACGTCGGGGAGGGGACCGAGGAGTACGGCGAGGACGACCTCACGGTGGTGTTCGTCCACGGCTTCGCCCTCAGCCTCGACTGCTGGCACTTCCAGCGGGCCGCCTTCCGCGGCCGGCACCGGCTGGTCTTCTACGACCAGCGCTCCCACGGCCGCAGCGACCGCTCGGAGAAGGAGAACGCGACCATCGACCAGTGCGGCGACGACCTGATGCGCGTGCTCGACGAGCTCGCCCCGGGGCCGGTCGTGCTCGTGGGCCACTCCATGGGGGGCATGACGATCGTGGCGCTCGCCGAGGAGCACCCGGAGCTGTTCGGCACGCGGGTGGTCGGCGTCGGCCTGGTCTCCACCACCGCGGGCGGGATGCGGGCCCACAAGGTCGTCATCAAGTACCTCCCCGACCGTGTCGGCACCACGCTGGTCAAGCAGGGCGTGATGCTGGCCGCGCAGCGCGACCGGCTCCTCGAGCTGCTGCGCCGCCGCGGATCCGCGGTCGGGCTCAAGCTCACCGACGTCTTCGCCTTCGGCGACCACCCGGTGCCCCCGGCGTACGTCGCCTTCGTCGACGACATGATCTCGGCGACGCCGATGTCGGTGCTGCTCGAGTTCATCCCGCAGTTCGACCTGCTCGACAAGTTCCACGTCGTGCGGGCGTTCGAGCGCGTCCCCACCTGGATCCTGGGCGGGACCGCCGACAAGCTGACCTCCATCGGGCACGCCCGCAAGCTCCACGCCCACATCGACGGCTCGCACCTCGTCGTGCTCGAGGGCGGCGGGCACATGCCGATCCTGGAGTTCAAGGACGAGGTCAACGCCGCCCTCGATGACCTCCTCGAGGCGGCCGAGCAGCACCGCGCCGGCGGAGGGCAGCCCGAGCGCGCCCGAGGGGCGTCGTGACGCAGCCCGAGGCAGCGCCGACGCTCCAGGTGTCCGAGGTCGGCGAGGAGGCCGCCGAGGTCGTCACCGCCCTGATCCATGCCGGCTTCTCGCACCGACCTGCCCTCGACCCGCCGGCCACGGCGCTCGACGAGACCACCGCCACGGTCGCGGCGGCCCTGCGCGGCGCCGGTGGCCTGCTGGCCACCCGGGACGGCGAGCCCGTCGGCGCCCTGCTGCTGGACCACGACGGCGACTGGCTGACGCTGCGCCGGGTGTCGGTGGCGCCGCAGGCCCAGCGCCTCGGCGTCGCCTCCGCCCTCGCGGCGGCCGCCGAGGAGGTGGCCGAGCGTCGCCGGGTGCCGCGGCTGCGCCTCGCGGCGCGCGTCGAGCTGCCCGCGACGGTGGCGCTGTGGGTCCGGCTCGGCTACCGCGAGATCGACCGCCACGGCCCGCTGCTGACGCTGGCGAAGGAGACGCCGGTGCGTGGCGTTGCCGAGGACGCCGACGCCACGCGCGAGCTCGGGCGCCGCCTCGCCGGTGGGCTGCGGGCCGGCGACCTGCTGATCCTCACCGGCGACCTCGGGGCCGGCAAGACGACGCTGACCCAGGGGCTGGGCGCGGGCCTGGGGGTGCGCGGTCCGGTCACGTCCCCGACGTTCGTGCTCTCCCGGGTGCACCCCTCCGAGGTCGGGGGACCGCCGCTGGTCCACGTCGACGCCTACCGGCTCGGCCTCGGGGCCGGCGCGGGGGCGCTCGAGCTCGACGACCTCGACCTGGACCTGTCGCTGGACACCGCGGTCACGGTGGTCGAGTGGGGCGAGGGTCTGGCCGAGAGGCTCGCCGACGACCGGCTCCACCTGAGCATCCGCCGGGCCACGGGTGGGGCGACCGACGGTGCGGGCGACGAGGCGACCGAGCAGCGGACCGTCACGCTCACCGCGGTCGGCGCCCGCTGGGTGGGTTCGGACATCCACAGGCTCGTCACCTAATCTCTACGGGTGCTTCTCGCCCTCGACACCTCGACCCCGCTGGTCGCGGTGGCCCTCCACGACGGTCGGGGCGTCGTCCACCGTGCGGTCAGCGAGGCCCGGATGCAGCACGGCGAGCAGCTCGGCGTGATGATCGACGCCGCGCTCCGCGCCGTCGGCGCCGACCGCCTCGACCTCACCGGGGTGGCCGTCGGTGTGGGACCGGGACCGTTCACCGGCCTGCGGGTCGGCGTGGTCACCGCGCGCGTGCTGTCCCTGGCCCTCGACGTGCCGACGCACGGGGTCAGCAGCCTCGACGTGCTCGCCGCGGCCGCCGCCGACGAGCAGGCAGCGGGGGGTCAGCCTCCCGAGCCCTTCGTCGCGACCCTCGACGCCCGCCGCAAGGAGCTCTTCTGGGCCTCGTACGACGCCACCGGGCAGCGGGTCTCCGACCTGCAGGTGACGCGGCCCGACGACGTACCGGAGGGGTTGGTGGTGGGCGCCGGACCCGTCCTCTACCCCGACGCGTTCACCCGGGTCGCGGGACCGACCGCGCCCGACGCCGGGGTGCTGGCGCAGGTCGTGCTGGACCGGCGCGCCGAGGTCGTCGCCGCCGAGCCGATCTACCTGCGCCGCCCCGACGCGCAGGTGCCCGGCCCGCCGAAGGCCGTGTCGTGAGCCGCCCGCACGTGAGCATCGAGCAGGCCACCGGCGCCGACGTCGAGGCCGTGCACGCGCTGGACGACGCCTGCTTCGGCGTCGACGCCTGGTCGCAGGAGTCGGTGCGCACCGCCCTGACCGGACCCCACCGGCACGCCCTGCTGGCGCACGAGGGCGAGGAGCTCGTCGGCTACGCCATCTCGATGCTGGGCGGCGACGTCCTGGACCTGCAGCGGATCGCGGTCGCCCCCGGGCACCGCCGCAGCGGCCTGGCCCGGGTGCTCTTCGACCGGCTCTGCCAGGAAGGCGCTGCCGGGCGAGCGCAGCGCCTGATGCTCGAGGTGAGCGAGGCCAACGCCTCGGGTCGCGCGTTCTACGAGGCCTGCGGGCTGACCGAGGTGGCGCGACGGCCGGCGTACTACCGCGACGGGTCCGCCGCCCTGGTGATGGAGCTGCCGCTCACGCCCGAGGACGAGGACGTGGTCGAGGCCCACCTCGCCCGGGAGCGGACCGACGTGGCGGAGCTGGCCGAGCTCGCCGAGCGGGAGGAGTGGCGCGATGCGTGACGAGCCGTTGGTGCTGGGGATCGAGACCTCCTGCGACGAGACCGGCGTCGGGATCGTGCGCGGCCACACCCTGCTCGCCGACGCCGTCGCCTCCTCGGTCGAGGAGCACGCCCGCTTCGGAGGGGTCGTCCCCGAGGTCGCCTCGCGCGCCCACCTGGAGGCGATGGTGCCGACCATCGAGCGTGCCTGCACGACCGCCGGGGTCTCCCTGCGCGACGTCGACGCGGTCGCGGTGACGAGCGGCCCCGGCCTGGTCGGGGCGCTGCTGGTGGGCCTGGCCTCGGCCAAGGCGCTGGCGATCGGGCTCGACAAGCCGTTGTACGGCGTCAACCACCTTTCGGCCCACGTCGCGGTCGACCAGCTCGAGCACGGGCCGCTGCCGGAGCCGTGCCTGGCGATGCTCGTCAGCGGAGGACACTCCTCGCTGCTGCTGGTCGAGGACGTCACCGGGACCGTGGAGCCCCTGGGCGCCACCATCGACGACGCGGCGGGGGAGGCCTTCGACAAGGTCGCGCGGCTGCTGGGCCTGCCCTTCCCGGGTGGGCCGCACATCGACCGCGCGGCCGCCTCGGGATCCTCGGTCGCGATCGACTTCCCGCGCGGGCTGACCTCGCGGCGCGACCTCGAGCGGCACCGGTTCGACTACTCGTTCTCCGGCCTCAAGACCGCCGTCGCCCGCTGGGTCGAGGCCCGCGTCGCCGCCGGCGAGCCGGTCCCGGTGGCCGACGTCGCGGCGTCCTTCCAGGAGGCCGTCTGCGACGTGCTGACCCGCAAGGCGATCGACGCCGCGGTGGACCGCGGCGTCGAGGACCTCCTCATCGGGGGCGGGGTGGCGGCCAACTCGCGGCTGCGCGTGATGGCCGAGGAGCGGGCCGCCCGCCACGGCATCCGCGTGCGGGTGCCCCGACCGGGGCTGTGCACCGACAACGGTGCCATGGTGGCCGCCCTCGGCTCCGAGCTGGTGGCCCGCGGCCGGACCCCGTCGGAGCTGGGCATCGGGGCCGACTCCAGCCTGCCCGTCACCCAGGTCCTGGCCTGAGCCATCTCCCTCAGGGGGTGGTCTCCAGGTGCACGTCGGAGACGTAGGGGTCGGAGCTCTCGTAGTCCCCGCCGCGCACGGCCGAGAACTCGCCGGTGACGCTCAGCTGCATCGTCCGCCACGTGCCGGCCTGCGCGACCGACATCACCACCTGGTCGGACTCGTTCCACTCCCTCTGAGCCACGAACGCCTGGGTCCTGCGGTTGTTGACCAGCGACGTGACCACCTCGCCGGTGGCCGCGTCGAGGATCGCGATCGACGAGCTGCCGGCACCGTCACCCTGGGGGTCGACGCCCATCACCCACCTCCCGCTGGGGCTGAAGACCAGTCCCGCGTAGTCGCACGTGCGCCAGAGCGGGCGCTGGGAGCCGGCCGCGACGACGCCGCTGCACGACCCGTAGTCCTCGACCTTGATCATGCCGGCGACGCGGCCGTCCGCGGCGACCGAGTTGACCCAGGCCAGCCCGGGCGTCACGGCGACGTCGCCCTGGGACGTGACGGTGAGGCTCTCGACCCGGTCCTGCCGGTTGAGGTGCACGACGCAGCCGTCGTCGGCCCCCGGGGTGCACGACCCCGTGGCGTCGATCGCGGCGACGAAGACCGTCCCCTCGGCCCGGTAGATCTCCTGGGGCTCACCTCCGTCGACCAGCGTCACGACCCGGTTGTCCGGGTCCGACCAGGCCACGACGGCGCCGTCACGCGAGACGGACAGCCCGCCGTCGCCGGCCGCGTAGGTGGCGTCGACGGCACCGGTCGCGTCGACGCGGTCGGCGACGAGGTCGGAGCCGTCGGAGCGGATCGCGACCCACCCGCTGCCCAGCGGCACGACCGACTGGTAGTCGGCCTCGACGGCCACCGGGCTCGCGCCGCCCGGCGGGTTGATGCGTCCGGGGGACACGGTGGTCAGGGTCTGCTCGGCCGCGGCCGGGCGATCGGTGGTCAGCACCTGTCCGATCGGGCTCACGGGCGTGTCGACGCCCTCGGAGGCGCGGTCGGGGCTGGGCTCCGCGGTCTGCGACGGCGAGGGCGACCGGTTGGCCGGGTCGAACGAGGGCGAGGCGCCGGGCGAGCCCGTGGCGTTCAGGCCGACCGGCACGGCGATCGCGAGCACCGCCGCGGCGGCCAGCCCGCTCACCGCGATGCGGCGGCGGCGGATGCCGTGGGCGCGGCCCTTGACGTCGTCGAGGGTGAAGGGGTGGTCGTCGCCGACGCCGTCGGCGCGGCGCTGCAGGGCGCCACGCAGGCTGCCCGGCAGCTCGTCGTGGGTGTTCATCGGGTCTCCCGGGGGGTGGAGGAGGAGCGGGGGAGGGACGAGCCCCGAGGGTCGTCGTCGTGAGGGGCGATCTCGTCGGCCCGGGCGCGCAGCGAGGCGAGGGCCCGGCTGGCCTGGGACTTGACGGTGCCGACCGAGACGCCGAGCGCCGCAGCGGTCTCGGCCTCGGACATCTCCTCGTAGTAGCGCAGCACCACCACGGCCCGTTGCTTGCGCGGCAGCGTCTGGACGAAGTCCCACAGGTCCGCGTCGCGTCCCGTCGGCGCCGGGGCGGCCTGGTCGGGCATCTGCGAGACCGTGGTCTCCTGCCGCTTCCAGGCCCGGCGCCACAGCGAGTTGTGCTCGTTGACGAGGATGCGGCGCACGTAGCCGTCGAGGCTCTCGCGCTGCTGCACCTTGTCCCAGCTCAGGTAGAGCTTGGCCAGGGCCGTCTGCACCAGGTCCTCGGCGGTGTGCCGGTCGCCCGAGAGCAGGTACGCCGTGCGCAGCAGGCTGGGCTGCCGGGCGGCCATGTACTCGGCGAACTCGGCGTCGCGGCGCTGGTCGCGTCGCTCGCCACGGCTCGTGCCGGCGGCCGGGACGTCTGGTCCGGTCACCTCAACCTCCTGGAGGTCGTGCCGTGGAAGGACGGCGGGCTGGGGTTCGGCGTACACGCGTGGTGCCATCCTTCCGCTTCTCTGTCGTCGTCCGGGGCCCGGACACGACCAAGACGCGAGCCGGTCGCAGAAGGTTGCACCGGTCCCGCGGCGGGTTGACCCGGCTGCCCGGCTACCCGGCTACCCGGCTACTCCGGGCGGCCGGTGGTGGCCAGCGCGAGCCCGAGGCCGATCATCGACAGCCCGCCGGTGGCGGTCAGACGACGGCCACGGGCGGGGGAGGCGTTGAACCACGTGCGGAGCCGGCTGGCCAGCAGCGCCCAGACCAGGTCGGAGACCACGCCGATGAGGACCGCGAGCAGCCCGAGGACCAGCATCTGCACGGGCACCCGCCCGAGCGTCGGCGTGACGAACTGCGGCAGCACGGCGGCGAAGATCATGAACGCCTTCGGGTTGGCCACGCCGACCACGAAGCCCTGCCGCACCGCGACCGGCCAGGGCAGCGTCGCCCGGGCGGCGTCGGGGTCGTCGACGTGGAGGTCGCGGCGGTGCCGCACCGCCTGCACCCCGAGCCAGACGAGGTACGCCGCCCCGACGAGCTTGACCACCGTGAACACCGCCGCCGACTCGGCGACCACCGCCCCGAGCCCGAGCGCCACGAGCACCATGACGACGAAGAGGCCGAGGCTGTTGCCGGCGACCGTGGCGATCGCCACCGACCGGCCGTAGGCCAGCGCCCGCCCGATCACGAACACCACGCTCGGTCCCGGGATCACGATCAGCACGAAGGCCGCCGCCGCGAAGGCGAGCAGCTCGTGGGCGGGGACCAGCGTCATGGGCTCCAGTCTGCCGCGTCTCCGGGGTCTGCGGGGAGCGGGTCGACGAGCAGGGCGGTGCCCCGGCCGGCCACCCGGGTCAGCACCACGGTGCCCTCGGCGTCGCCGCGGAGCGCGAGCCGCCGGCGCAGCTCCTCGGGCACGGCCTGGACGCCCCGCTTCTTGATGGTCAGCCGACCGATGCCGCGCTCGCGCAGCGCGGCCTTCAGCCGCTTCTCCTGGTAGGGCAGCTCCTCCTGGACCCGGTAGGCGCGCGCCAGCCGCAGCGCCCGCGGCCAGTCCGTGCCGCCCGTCCCGCCGGTCCCGCCCGTGCCGTCGGCGGCGACGTAGGCGATGTGCTCGTCGAGCAGGTGCCCGCCGACCAGTGCGGCCACGGCGGTGACCAGTCCGGCGCGGACGACCGCCCCGTCCGGCTCGAGGAGGTACGCCGCCACGGGGCCGGTGCCCACGGCGTCCGGCCCCGGGTCGTCGCGGTCGGTGACCTCCTCCACGTCGTACGCCGGGGTGGGGGCCGTCGCGTCCGCGCCCGGGTCCGTGCGCCGGCGGGTCCGGATCACGGTCGCTCGTCGGGTGACCTGCGCCAGGCCCGGCGACCACAGCGCGGCCTCCTTGACCTCCCCGTCGACGCTGACCCACTCCGCCTCCACCCCGGCCGGGATCCGGTCGTGCGGGACGCCGGGCGCCACCTTCACCACGGCCGGGACGGGCCCGGCGAGCACCTCCTCGACGAACGACCAGGGAGGGGAGTAGGCGTCGACGTCGAAGGTCCGACCGCGCGCCGTGCGCCGGGCCGGGTCGACGAACACCGCGTCGTACGCCGAACGGTCGACCGTCGTGGCGTCGGCCACCGTCACCCCGCCGCGGGTGCCGACGCCGTGGGCGGGCGCGGCGGCGAAATTGGCGGCGGCGACAGCGGCGGTGACCGGGTCCAGGTCGACCCCCGCCACCGCGAGCCGGGCGCGGGCGAGGGCGAGCAGGTCGGCGCCGATGCCGCACCCGAGGTCCATGACGGTGGGCGGCGCGACCGCCGGCGCTTCGGAGGTGGCATCGGGACCACCGTGGGGACCGGCGTCGTCCCGCAGCGCCGCGGCCAGGCGGGCCGCCCGGCGGTCGGCGATCTCGGGCCGGGTGGCCTGCTGGAGGCCGTCGGGAGTGAGCAGGAGCCGGGCCGCCCCGGGTCCGAGCCTCGCCACCGCGCGGGCCCGCAGCACCGCCTGCGTGGTGGCCGCCGCGGCGAGGTCGGCCGCGGCTCCCGGCGGCGCGTCGGCGTGCTCCGCGAGCGCGAGCCGGCGCACCTGCTCACCGGCCCGGAGGGCGTCGACGCCCGCGGCGTGCAGCTCCTCGGCGAGGGCCAGCACCCGCCGCCCGGCGGGCGTGAGCAGCCGCTCGAAGGTCGCCAGGTCCACGCCCGCATCCTCCCAGGACTCTGGTCTGGCACTCGACTTGACCGAGTGCTAACGCCGGACTAGTTTCGGTGTTGGCACTCTCGATGTGAGAGTGCTGATCGTCCGGCCCGTGCGACCCCCGCGACGGCGTACGACCACCGGGCGACAGTCTTGCTGCACCGTTCCACCCGCACCACCAGCTGCACCAGATCACCCAGCTCTCGACAACGAGACAGACCAACAAGATTGGGGAGGTCGACGACGTGTCGGTCAACATCAAGCCGCTCGAGGACCGGATCCTCGTCCAGACGCTCGACGCCGAGCAGACCACGGCTTCCGGCCTGGTCATCCCGGACACCGCGAAGGAGAAGCCCCAGGAGGGCGAGGTCATCGCGGTCGGACCGGGTCGCTTCAACGACGACGGTGACGAGCGCGTGCCGCTCGACATCTCCGTCGGCGACAAGGTCATCTACAGCAAGTACGGCGGCACCGAGGTCAAGTACGCCGGCCAGGAGTACCTCATCCTGAGCGCCCGCGACGTGCTCGCCGTCATCGGCTGATCCAGCCGGACCTGAGCTCGCGCACCACCGCACCACCGACTCCGCCCCGGGCGGCCCACCCGGGCCCCTGGGGCGTCGTCCTTCCACCCATGCGTGCACCACGATCAGTTCAAGAAAGGCAGTGATTCTTCGATGCCGAAGATCCTGGAGTTCGACGAGAGCGCACGACGCTCCCTCGAGCGGGGCGTCGACGCCCTCGCCAACACCGTCAAGGTGACCCTCGGTCCCAAGGGCCGTTACGTCGTCCTCGACAAGAAGTGGGGCGCCCCGACCATCACCAACGACGGCGTGACCGTCGCCCGTGAGGTCGAGCTGGACGACCCGTTCGAGAACCTCGGCGCCCAGCTGACCAAGGAGGTCGCCACCAAGACCAACGACGTTGCCGGTGACGGCACCACCACCGCGACCGTGCTGGCCCAGGCGATGGTCCACCAGGGCATCCGCGCCGTGGCCGCGGGCGTCAACCCGATGGCGCTCAAGCGGGGCATGGACAAGGCCGCCGCCGCCGTCAGCGAGGCGCTGCGCGAGGCCGCCCGCGACGTCGAGACCCGCGAGGACATGGCCGCCGTGGCGACCGTCTCCAGCCGCGACTCGGTCATCGGCGACCTGCTCGCCGAGGCCTTCGACAAGGTGGGCAAGGACGGTGTCATCACCGTCGAGGAGTCCAACACCATGGGCACCGAGCTCGAGTTCACCGAGGGCATGCAGTTCGACAAGGGCTACATCTCGCCGTACTTCGTGACCGACGCGGAGCGCATGGAGGCCGTCCTCGACGACCCCTACATCCTCCTGCACCAGGGCAAGATCAGCTCCATCTCGGACCTGCTCCCGCTGCTGGAGAAGGTCATGCAGGCCGGCAAGCCGCTGTTCATCATCGCCGAGGACATCGACGGTGAGGCGCTCTCGACCCTGGTCGTGAACAAGATCCGGGGCACCTTCAACGCCGCCGCCGTGAAGGCTCCCGCCTTCGGCGACCGTCGCAAGGCCATGCTGCAGGACATCGCGACCCTCACCGGCGCGCAGGTCGTGGCCCCCGAGGTCGGCCTCAAGCTCGACCAGGTCGGTCTCGACGTGCTGGGCCAGGCCCGCCGCGTCGTGGTCACCAAGGACAACACCACGATCGTCGACGGCTCCGGTGACGCCACCGAGGTCAACGGCCGCGTCGCGCAGATCAAGGCCGAGATCGAGAACACCGACTCCGACTGGGACCGCGAGAAGCTCCAGGAGCGCCTCGCGAAGCTCGCCGGCGGTGTCTGCGTGGTCAAGGTGGGCGCCGCCACCGAGGTGGAGCTGAAGGAGAAGAAGCACCGCATCGAGGACGCCGTCTCCGCGACGCGCGCCGCGATCGAGGAGGGCATCATCGCCGGCGGCGGTTCCGCGCTGGTCCACGCCGTCTCGGTGCTCTCCGACGACCTCGGTCTCGAGGGTGACGAGGCGTTCGGCGTGAAGGTGGTCCGCAAGGCCGCCGACGAGCCGCTGCGCTGGATCGCCGAGAACGGTGGCGTCAACGGCTACGTCGTCGTCGCCAAGGTCCGCGAGGCCGGCGTCGGCAACGGCTACAACGCCGCCACCGAGGAGTACGGCGACCTCATCGGCCAGGGCATCCTGGACCCGGTGAAGGTGACCCGCTCCGCGCTGGTCAACGCCACCTCCATCGCGGCGATGCTGCTGACGACCGAGACCCTGGTCGTCGACAAGCCCGAGGACGAGGACGAGTCCGCCGCCGGTGGTCACGGCCACGGCCACGGTCACGGCCACTGATCGAGTCGGGTGAGCCGGGCCGCTGACGCGGCCGCTGGTTTCTGGTCGATGCCCACACCTGGGAAGCCCTTCCCGGTGCGGGCATCGACCTGTTTTCGGGCCCGCTGCGGGGAGTGACCAGAAGCGGGCGGCCCGTCACTAGGATGCGGCGCATGCCCGAGCTGCCCTCCCTCAAGCGTCCCCGACCGCGTCAGCCCGGCGGGTCCGGCGGGTCCGGTGGGGGAGCCGACGAGGACGCGCGCGTGGTGATCGTCAGCACGGTCAAGGCGAGCGTCGAGGAGACCGAGCGGCACGTGCGCCGCAACCTCGCTGCCGGGGCGGACCACCTGGTGCTCTGCGTGGACGACGCCGACCCCGAGGTGTGTGCCCGCTGGGCCGGGGACCCGCACGTGACCGCGGTGCCGACCGACGCGGCGTACTGGGGCGGGGAGCGCTCGGACCGGCTCGCCCGCCGCCAGGGCATCAACGCCAACCTGGTGAACCTCGCCCTCACCCTGGTCCCGGGCGCCCGGTGGCTGTTCTCCCTCGACGCCGACGAGTGCCTCCACATCGACCGCTCGGTCCTGCTCGGGCTCGGCCCGGGCAAGCGGGTGGTGAGGCTGACGACGATGGAGGCGGTCTCGCGCACCGAGGCCGACGCGGGCACACCCACCGACGCCCCGGTCGAGGGCACGCGGCGCTACAAGCGCCAGCTCAGCGACGAGGAGCTGGAGATGCTCGTGGTGATGGGCGCGCTGACCGAGGCGCACATGGGCAGCTACTTCCGCGGCCACCGCCGCAAGATCGGGGTCCGGCCCGACCGCCGGTTCCGGCTGTTCCTCCACGAGGTCGAGAACGCCCAGGGCACGAAGGTGCCGATGCACCGCGACGCCGCCCGGCTGCGGGTGCTGCACGACGAGTCCCCGACGTTGGAGGAGTTCGTGCGCAAGTGGAGCGCCCACGTCGAGGGCGGCGGGTTCCACCAGAGCCCCGAGCGGCGCGCCATCCGCGGGGTCTTCCTCGCGCTGCGCGAGAACCCGGCGGCGACGGCCGAGGAGGTCGCGGCGGTCCACCGGCGCCTCTACGAGCGGGTGGCCCTCGACGACGTCGCCCTGCTCGACGCCCTCGGGTTCCTCGAGGTGCCCGACGCGGCGCGCCACACCCACCAGCCGCTGCCCTTCACCGCCGACGACCAGCAGCGCTGGGAGGCGGCTCTCGCGGCGATGTGCAGCGTCGACAAGGCCCTGCTCTCGCACCTGCCGAAGGCCCGCCCGGTGCAGGCGCTGCGCCAGGCCCAGCGCCACCTCTCGACCGAGCACCCCGCCCTGGCCGCCGAGCTCGGCGCGAGCCTGCCGAAGCGCAAGCGCCTGTCGCGCCGCGCCGACGACGAGCTGGACGGCGAGGACGAGGCGGTCGACGAGGCGGTCGACGAGGCAGCGGCCGAGGGAGCGGCCGGCTAGGCAGCCGGGACCGCGCGCGGCCGGCGCCGCGCGATGGACACCCCGACCAGAGTCACCACGCCGCCCACGTAGGCCAGCGACGCCGGCGTCTCGTCGAGCAGCAGCCACGCCATCACGATGGTGATGACCGGGATGAGGTAGGTCGTGACGGCCAGGTTCGAGGCCGGCATGTGGTTGAGGGCGTAGGCGTAGCAGGTGAACCCGATGGCGGTCGGGAACAGCCCGAGGTAGACCATCCACAGCACCGACGACGTCGGGGCCGCGGCCGCCTCATCGACGAGCCGACCCGCCCAGGGCAGGCAGGCCACGGCGCCGACGGCGCACGCGACCGCAGTGACCTCGACGGCCGGGAGGGTGGCCATCAGCGGCTTCTGGACGATGAGGCTCACGGCGTACACCAGCGCGGCGAGGGCGCACAGCAGCACGCCGAGCAGGTCGCTGCCCGGGTCGCCCGACCCGCTGCCCGACGTGCTGATCAGCCCCACGCCCGCGATCGCGAGCGCCAGCCCGACGGCCTTGGTGGCGGTGAAGCGCTCGCCGAGGAACACCGCGGCCAGCAGCGCGACCATGACCGGGGCGCTCTGCAGGACCAGCGAGGCGGTGCCGGCGTCGACGTGCTGCTCGCCCTCGTTGAGTGCGACGTTGTAGACGGCGTACCAGAGCAGGCCGATGACGACCAGGCGCCACCACTGACCCGGCCCGGGGCGGCGGAAGCGGGGGAGGGCGAGGGCGAGCAGGGCGAGGGCGCCGACGGCGTTGCGGCCCAGCGCGAGCGGTCCGGCGGAGAAGTCGTCGCCGAGGTGGCGGATCGCGACGAAGGCCGAGGCCCACAGCACCAGGGTCGTGGCGACGGCAGCGACCGGCAGCCACGTGCGCGTGGTCGTCGGGCGCGCAGCAGCCTGGCCGGGGTCCTGGGTCGTGGTCACGTCCGCGAGGCTAGAGGAGCCCACCGACACCGGGCACGCGGGTTTCGGCCACGTCACGGACTGTGGCCGGATACTGCCGGAATCTGGCAGATTGCAGGCCATGAGGCGCCGTGACTACTGGACCCACCGCATCAACCGGCTGCACCCGCTGCGCGACCACGAGGAGATCTCGCGGATCCTCGTGCAGCACGAGTTCCCCTGGGACATCAACCAGGCGCTGTCGTTCGCGCTCTTCCGCACCTACGCGGTGCCGTCGATCGGTCGGTTGCTCTACGAGACCGGCGAGTTCACCGACCGCACCCAGAAGCGGTACGACGACACGGGGCTCATCCTCGACCAGGTGCTGTGCCACGGGCTGTCGAGCCGGGAGGGCCGGGCCGCCGTGCGGCGGATGAACCAGATGCACGGGATGTACGACATCAGCAACGACGACATGCGCTACGTGCTGTCGACGTTCGTGGTGGTCCCGGTGCGCTGGCTTCAGTCCTACGGCTGGCGGGCCATGTCGGACACCGAGGTGCTGGCGAGCACGGAGTACTACAAGAACCTCGGGCGGCACATGAACATCGCCGGCATCCCCGACATCTGGGCCGACTTCGCCCGGCTGATGGACGACTACGAGGCCGCGAACTTCGGCTACGACCCCGGCGCCCGGGCGGTGGCTGACGCGACGCTGGAGCTGATGACGACCTTCCCGCCCAACGACCGGCTCCCGGCGGAGCGGGTCAAGGCGTTCTCGTTCGGGCTGATGGACGAGCCGCTGCTCGACGCCTTCCGCTACCCCCACCCCTCGCCGGCGCTGCGGCGCGCGGCCCGGGGAGCGCTGCGGGCCCGCGCCCGGGTGCTGCGGCTGGCCCCGCCCCGGCTCGCGCCCCTGCTGCTCGAGGACATGCCCAACGTCCGGTCCTACCCCGACGGCTTCCGCACCGAGGAGCTCGGCACCTTCGCGCCGACCTGCCCGGTCGACCTGCAGCGCCGGCCGGACGCCTCGGCCGTGCCCGGCGAGCGGGCACCGCTGCAGGCGGAGGGCGTCTAGCCCTTCCGGGCCGGGTCGGCGACCCAGAGCATCGGGTCGCCCCAGCCGAGGTCCTCGACCCCGTGGTGCAGCAGGGCCAGCGCGACGAGGGTCCGGCGGTGCGCGGCGAAGGTCAGCACGTGCGCGACCATGCCGCCGTAGGTGAAGACCTCCGGCGGGTCGCAGAGCGCGTCGACGAAGGTGTCGTCGAGCCGCTCGGCGGCCACGACCTCCCGCACCCGGTCGAGGTAGGCCGGCCCCTCGACGGCGAGACGGTCGCGCATCGCGGGGAGGGCCTCGTGCTCCTCCACCGACCAGTCGTAGTCGCGTGACTCCATCGCGGCGTTCCACATGCCCATCTGGCCGACGAGCCGAGACAGCAG
The DNA here is from genome assembly GCF_011299595.1 of Nocardioides sp. HDW12B. NCBI lineage: Bacteria > Bacillati > Actinomycetota > Actinomycetes > Propionibacteriales > Nocardioidaceae > Nocardioides > Nocardioides sp. HDW12B. The sequence continues at coordinate 631,313 of NZ_CP049867.1, forward strand.
CGAGCGCACCGACTGCGGGTCGTCGTCGACGCTCAGCCCGATCGGCTCGTCGAGCCGGTCGTCGCCCAGGCGGCCGGCGGCGTCGATCATCTCGCCGGTCAGCCAGATGTGGTGCTCGACCATCGTGGTCATCAGGTCCATGGAGCTCACCGTGTCTCGGACGGGCAGGCGCAGGCCTGCGGGTGGGTGGAAGTGGACGCCGTTCGGCGCCTCGATCTGCAGGTGCCCCGGCGAGCGTCGCCACGCCGCAGGGGCGGCGCCGTACGCGCGCCGGAACGCGCGGGTGAACGCCTCGTGGGAGCCGTAGCCCGCCTCGACGGCGACGTCGATCAGCGGGGCGTCGGTGCTCAGCATCCGGTACGCCGCCCGCTCCAGCAGGACGCGCCGGCGCAGGGCGTGCGGGGGCTCGCCGGCCACCGACCGGACGAGCCGGTCGAGGTGGAACCGTGAGAAGTGGAGCCGGGCTGCCCGCTCGGCCGCCGTCGCGTCGTGGTCGTCGAGCGCCTCGGTCAACGTGACGACGAAACGGGCGAAGACGTCCGCGCCGCTCGGGGCCCCGGTGCTCGTCATGGGCCCATCCTGCGCCCCGGGAATGCCGGCTGGCTTGATCGGCGTTGCGCTCACCTAGACTGGCCGCACGGGTCGGAGCGACGGAAGGTGTCCATGAGCGAGTCCACACCGATCCCCGACAAGTTCGCCGCGTTGGGGCTGACGTACGACGACGTCCTGCTGCTGCCCGGTCACTCCGACCTGGCGCCGGACGAGATCGACACCACCTCGCGGCTGACCCGCGAGATCTCGCTCAAGGTGCCGCTGGTCAGCGCCGCGATGGACACCGTCACCGAGTCGCGGATGGCCATCGCCATGGCGCGCCAGGGCGGCCTCGGCGTGCTGCACCGCAACCTCTCGATCGAGGACCAGGCCTACCAGGTCGACCTTGTGAAGCGGACCCAGACCGGCATCATCTCCAACCCGGTCACGATCGGCCCGGACCGGACGCTCGAGGAGCTCGACCGCCTGTGCGGGGAGTACCGCGTCTCCGGCCTTCCGGTCGTCGACACCGACAACCGGCTGCTGGGCATCATCACCAACCGCGACCTGCGGTTCACCCCGGTCGCGGAGTGGGCCACCACCAAGGTCGACGAGGTCATGACGACCGCGCCGCTCATCACCGGCGACGTCGGCATCTCCCGCGACGACGCGACGCTGCTGCTGCGCAAGCACAAGCGCGAGCGGCTGCCGCTGGTCGACGCCGAGGGCCGGCTGGCCGGCCTCATCACCGTCAAGGACTTCGTGAAGTCCGAGCAGTTCCCCCACGCGTCGTACGACGCCGACGGGCGGCTGCTCGTGGGCGCGGCCATCGGCTACTTCGGAGACGCCTGGACCCGCGCCACGACCCTGGTCGAGGCCGGCGTCGACGTGCTGGTGGCCGACACCGCCCACGGCAACGTGCGGATGCTGCTGGAGATGGTGGAGCGGCTCAAGAAGGACCCGGCGACCCGCCACGTGCAGGTCATCGGCGGCAACGTCGCCACGCGCGAGGGCGCCCAGTCGTTCGTCGACGCCGGCGCGGACGCCGTGAAGGTGGGCGTGGGACCGGGCTCCATCTGCACGACGCGCGTGGTGACCGGGGTCGGCGTACCCCAGATCACCGCGGTCTACGAGGCGTCCCTGGCCGCGAAGCCGGCCGGGGTGCCGGTCATCGCCGACGGCGGCATGAAGCACTCCGGCGAGATCGCCAAGGCGCTCGTCGCCGGGGCCGACGCGGTGATGGTGGGCTCGCTGCTCGCCGGCTGCGACGAGAGCCCGGGCGACCTGGTGTTCGTCAACGGCAAGCAGTTCAAGGCCTACCGCGGCATGGGCTCGCTCGGCGCGATGTCGAGCCGCGGCAAGAAGTCCTACTCCAAGGACCGCTACTTCCAGGCCGAGGTCACCAGCGACGACCAGATCGTGCCCGAGGGCATCGAGGGCCAGGTCGCCTACCGCGGCCCGCTCAGCGCGGTCGCCCACCAGCTCGTCGGCGGCCTGACCCAGTCGATGTTCTACGTCGGTGCGCGCACCGTGCCGGAGCTGCAGGAGCGCGGCAAGTTCGTCCGGATCACGTCGGCCTCGCTCAACGAGAGCCACCCCCACGGCGTGCAGATGACGGTGGAGGCCCCGAACTACCAGGGGCGCTGATCCTGCGGGGATCCGGCGGGGCGGTCCGGCGCGGGGCGCCCGGACGGTAGGGTTCACCCGTGCAGGAGTTCGAGATCGGCCGTGCCAAGCGAGGTCGTCGGGCGTGGTCCTTCGACGACATCGCGATCGTCCCGTCGCGCCGTACGCGTGACCCCGAGGAGGTCTCGACGGCCTGGCAGATCGACGCCTACCGCTTCGACATCCCGGTGGTCGCCGCGCCGATGGACTCGGTGATGTCACCGGAGACCGCGGTGCAGTTCGGCCGCGCCGGCGGGCTCGGCGTGCTCGACCTCGAGGGCCTGTGGACCCGCTACGAGGACCCGTCGAACCTGCTGGCCGAGGTGGCCGCGCTCGACCCGGCCGCCGCCACCCGCCGCATGCAGGAGATCTACGGCGAGCCGGTGAAGCCCGAGCTCATCACCGAGCGGCTCAAGCAGATGCGTGAGGCCGGCATCACCGTCGCGGGCAGCCTGAGCCCGCAGCGCACCAAGGAGTACTTCAAGACCGTCGTCGACGCCGGGGTCGACATGTTCGTCATCCGCGGCACGACGGTCTCGGCCGAGCACGTGTCGGGGCAGGCCGAGCCGCTGAACCTCAAGGAGTTCATCTACGAGCTCGACGTGCCGGTCATCGTGGGGGGCTGTGCGACCTACCAGGCCGCGCTCCACCTCATGCGCACCGGCGCGGCCGGTGTCCTCGTCGGCTTCGGCGGGGGAGCGGCGCACACCACCCGCTCGGTCCTGGGCATCGCGGTGCCGATGGCCTCCGCGGTGGCCGACGTCGCCGCCGCGCGTCGTGACTACATGGACGAGTCGGGCGGGCGCTACGTCCACGTCATCGCCGACGGCTCCATCGGCCGCTCCGGCGACCTGGCCAAGGCCATCGCCTGCGGCGCCGACGCCGTCATGATCGGCTCCCCGCTGGCGCGCGCCACCGAGGCGCCGGGACGTGGCTTCCACTGGGGCTCCGAGGCGTGGCACCCCGACCTGCCGCGCGGCGAGCGCATCGAGATCGGCATCGCCGGCTCGCTGGAGGAGATCCTCTTCGGGCCCTCGAACACCGCCGACGGCACCATGAACCTCGTGGGCGCGCTGCGACGCGCGATGGCCACGACCGGCTACACCGAGCTCAAGGAGTTCCAACGTGTCGAGGTCGTCGTCCAGTAGGTCGAGCAGCCCCCGTCCCGGCGCGCGCGTCGGGAACCGACCGGCCACCGGCTGCGTCGGAGGAGCATGAGCACCGTCCCGGGGCGCCGTGTCGCCCGGCCCGCAGCCGCCGCCCTCGCTGCCCTCCTCGCCTCCTCCCTGCTCGCTGCCTGCGGCAGCGACGAGCCGGCCGGCGGGGACCCTGACGGCTCCGGCGGGTCCGAGGCCTCGGCGACGCCCGCCGCCGGGTCCGAGACGCCCGAGAGCTCCGGCGGCTCCGACGGGTCCAGCACGGCCCCGTCGGCCGAGCCCGCCTCCACCCAGGGGTGGCGCACCGAGGTCTGGCACGACCTCCAGCTGGAGGTGCCCGCCGGCTGGACGGTCGGCTACGCGCCCGTCGCCCAGGGTGGCGACGTGCTCGAGTGCGGCGTCGGCCCCTTCGGCTCCGACGGCCCGGACGGCCCCGACACCACGACGCCGTACGTCGGGCGCCCGGGCTACGGCAGCGACGTGTGCGACGGCACCGGTGACGTGGAGGCGCCCGAGCAGGACTTCGTGTGGTTCGGCAGCCCCCTCGAGCGCGGCGAGACCGAGGACGACGGACGCAGCGTGACGACCGTGGAGGTCGACAACGAGACCGTCACGGTCGGAGCGGCGCCCGACGTCGCCGCCGCGATCCTCGAGTCGCTGACGGAGGTGGGGGAGGACGCCAACGGCTGCCCGGCCCAGCCGAAGCCCGAGACCCGCTACCCCGTGGAGGGCTTCGGCGACGTCCGCGGCGTCTCGGTCTGCGTCTACGCCGACGACGAGGCCGGTGCACTGAGCCGCACCTGGACCGAGAGCCTGGGCGCCCGGCAGGCCGACCAGCTCGTCCGGGGCGTGGCCCTGGGTCGACGGGCCGACTGCGACCCCGCCCCCGCGGGCCGGAGTGAGCAGCGGGTGCTGCTGCGGGCGACCTTCGACGACGACTTCGGCTCCAAGCCCCTCGTGCGCGACTACCTGGTCGAGCTGGGCGAGTGCTCGGCGGTCCTCGACCTCTCCGAGGGCGTCATCGGCACCCCGCGGCCGGTGGCCCTGTCCGAGCGCATCCTGGACGCCTGGGACTCCAACGGCGTCCGGGCGTACGTCGTCGGCGGCTCGGTCCCGCGCGACCTGGCGTCGTACTTCAAGCCGATCATGGGCTGAGGCGTGGGCCGTCGCAGGGAGGACGACACGGCCGGAGCGGCCGAGCCGGCCGAGAAGACCTGCGCCTCCTGCGGGCGCCGCATCGAGTGGCGCAAGAAGTGGGAGAAGTCCTGGGACGACGTCCGCTACTGCAGCGACGCCTGCCGGGCGCGGAAGGTGAAGCCGGTCGACCGCGAGCTCGAGGAGGCCATCCGCGAGCTGCTGGACCGCACGACGGGCACGATCTGCCCCTCCGAGGCGGCCAGGAAGGTCGGGGGCACCGACGCCGAGGACGCCTGGCGCGACCTCATGGAGCCGGCGCGACGTGCCGCCCGACGCATGGTCGCGGCCGGCGAGGTCGAGATCACCCAGAAGGGCGCCGTCGTGGACCCCTCGACCGCGAAGGGCCCGATCCGGATCCGCCGCGTCACCTGAACGGCGGCCCCGGGCCGCGACGTGACCGAGCCCGCACCCCGCGTTGTTACCGGCGGGTTCCGGTGCCGTCAGCACTCAGATACCCTCGGTATATGACTTCTTCGGACCCGACCGCGCCCGACGTGCTCGACCCCGAGACCGACCCGAGCGCGACGTACGGCCTCGACCAGCAGCTCGTCCGTCGTCTGACCGGGCTGCTGCACGCGACGAGCGGCACGAGCAGGCGTGCGGTCTCCCCGATCAACGGCCAGCCTCTGGGCGACGTGCCGCAGTCGACGACCGCCGACGTGGAGGCCGCCTTCCGACGCGCCCGACGCGCCCAGGCGGCGTGGTCGCGCACCACGCTGGAGCAGCGCTCGGCGATGATGATGCGGCTGCACGACCTCGTGCTGGAGCGCCAGGACGAGATCATCGACCTGATCTGCTGGGAGTCGGGCAAGGCGCGCAAGCACGCCTTCGACGAGCCGCTCCACATCGCGCTGACCGCCCGCTACTACGCCCGTACGGCGCACGAGCACCTGGACACCCGCCGCGTCGCCGGGGTCGTGCCCGCGCTGACCCGCGTGGAGGTCAACCGCGTCCCCAAGGGCGTCGTCGGCATCATCTCGCCGTGGAACTACCCCTTCACGATGGCGCTGTGCGACGGCCTGCCGGCGATCATGGCCGGCAACGCGGTGGTGGCCAAGCCGGACGCCCAGACCATGCTGAGCGCGCTCTACGGCCTCGAGCTGCTGCGCGACGCGGGGTTCCCCGAGGACCTGTGGCAGATGCTCGCCGGACCCGGTCGCGAGATCGGCACCGACATCATCGAGCGGTCGGACTACGTCTGCTTCACCGGATCCACCGCCACCGGCCGGATCATCGCCGGAAAGTGCGCCGACCGCCTGATCGGCTGCTCGCTGGAGCTGGGCGGCAAGAACCCGATCCTGGTGCTGCGCGACGCCGACCTGGACCGGGCTGCCGAGGGGGCCGTGCGGGCGGCGTTCTCCAACGCCGGACAGCTCTGCGTCTCGACCGAGCGGATGTACGTCGCCGACCAGGTCTACGACCGGTTCGTGGCGAAGCTCGTGGACCGGGTCAACGCCATGAGCCTGGGCGCCAGCCTGGACTGGGGCGTCGACATGGGCTCGCTCATCAGCCAGGAGCAGCTCGACACCGTGGTCGCCCACGTCGAGGACGCCCGCGCCAAGGGCGCCACCGTGCTGACCGGCGGCCGGGCGCGCCCCGACCTCGGGCCGTTCTTCTACGAGCCGACGGTGCTCGAGGGCGTGTCCCCGGACATGGTCTGCTTCGGCGAGGAGACCTTCGGGCCGGTGATCTCGCTCTACCGCTTCAGCGAGGAGGCCGACGCGGTCGCCCGCGCCAACGACGGGGACTACGGCCTCAACGCCTCGATCTTCAGCCAGGACGGCCCGCGGGCCCGTGACCTCGCCAGCCGGATCAGGTGCGGCACCGTCAACGTCAACGAGGCCTTCGGTGCGACCTTCGCCAGCATCGCTGCGCCGATGGGCGGCATGCGCGAGTCCGGCATGGGCCGGCGTCAGGGCGCCGAGGGCATCCTGCGCTACACCGAGTCGCAGGCGGTCGCCACCCAGCGGCTGCTCCGATTTGCGCCGATGCTCGGCATGAGCGACGAGCAGTACGCCAAGATCATGACCTTCAACGTGCGGCTCCTCACCCGGCTCGGCAGGAAGTGAACGACGTGGCAGACAACGACGTGTCCGGCGGCTTCGACTTCGACGTCCTCGTCATCGGGTCCGGCTTCGGCGGCTCGGTCAGCGCGCTGCGGCTGACCGAGAAGGGCTACCGGGTCGGTGTCATCGAGGCCGGGGCCCGCTTCGAGGACTCCGACTACGCGACGACCTCGTTCGAGCTGAAGAAGTACCTCTTCCGCCCCGAGATCGGCTGCTACGGCATCCAGCGGATCGAGGCGGTCCGTGACTCGCTCATCATGGCGGGCGCGGGTGTCGGGGGCGGGTCGCTGGTCTACGCCAACACGCTCTACGAACCGCTCGAGCAGTTCTACAAGGACCCGCAGTGGGCCGACATCACCGACTGGAAGTCCGAGCTCGCGCCGTTCTACGACCAGGCCAAGCGGATGCTCGGCGTGGTCGAGAACCCGCTGCGCACCCCGGCCGACGACGTCATGGAGAAGGTCGCCAACGACCTCGGCGTCGGTGACACCTTCCACCCCACCCCGGTGGGGGTCTTCTTCGGTGGGCCGGACGCGAAGGAGGGGGAGCTCGTCGAGGACCCCTACTTCGGCGGCGCCGGCCCGGCGCGCAACGCGTGCGTCGAGTGCGGCGACTGCATGACGGGCTGCAAGTACAACGCCAAGAACACCCTGGTGAAGAACTACCTCTACCTCGCCGAGAAGAAGGGCGCGAAGGTCCTGCCGCTGACCACGGTGACCCGGGTGACCCCCCTCGAGGGCGGCGGCTACGAGCTCAAGGTCAAGTGGACCAAGTCGCTGCGCAGCGGCAAGTCCGTCACCCGCACCCTGACGTGCGAGCAGGTCATCTTCGCCGCGGCCGCCATCGGCACGCAGAAGCTGCTGCACAAGCTGAAGGCGCAGGGCATCCTGCCGAAGCTGTCGGACCGGCTGGGCTACCTGTCGCGGACGAACTCCGAGTCGATCCTCGGCGCGATCGCGCCCGACACCTCGATCGACTACAGCCGCGGCATCGCGATCACCTCCAGCTTCCACCCCGACGCCGACACCCACGTCGAGCCGTGCCGCTACGGCAAGGGCAGCAACGCGATGTCGCTGATGCAGACCGTGCTGACCGACGGCGACGGCCCGGTGCCGCGCTGGCGGACGTGGCTCGGCGAGCTGTGGACCCAGCGCAGCAGCGTTCTCGACCTGTACGACGTCAAGCACTGGTCCGAGCGCACCGTCATCGCCCTCGTGATGCAGACCCTCGACAACTCGATCACGACGTACGCGAAGAAGATCCCGGGCACCAAGAAGTGGCGCCTCACCTCCCGCCAGGGCCACGGCCAGCCGAACCCGACGTGGATCCCGGTCGCCAACCAGGTCGTGCGCAAGATGGCCGAGATCATGGGCGGCACGCCCGGTGGGTCGGTGGGTGACCCCTTCAACATGCCGATGACGGCCCACTTCATCGGCGGCTGCACGATCGGCCGCTCCGCCGAGGACGGCGTCGTCGACGCCTACCAGCGCGTCTTCAACTACCCCGGTATGCACATCGCCGACGGCTCGGCGATCTCGGCGAACCTCGGGGTCAACCCGTCGCTGACGATCACCGCTCAGGCCGAGCGGATGATGGCGCTCTGGCCCAACAAGGGCGAGGAGGACGCACGTCCGCCCCTCGGGTCGGCGTACGAGCGCATCGAGCCGGTCGAGCCCAACGACCCGGCCGTGCCCCCCAGCGCCCCCGGAGCCCTGCGCCTGCCCATCGTCGCGGTCTCCTGAGGCTCGCCCCCACGCCCAGATGCGTGGGAAAAGCACCCTCAGCGCTGGCTGCAGGGGTGCTTTTCCCACGCATCTGTGGGCCGACGACGTCCTGGGTGGTCAGAGACGTGCTCGGCGTCGGCGCACGACGGACGACCCGAGGACGAGCAGCGCGACGCCCACGACGCCGGCGAGCCACACCGCGGGGCGTTCCCACACGGGGGTGCGGGCCCACTCGGGTGCGTCGTAGGAGCGCGTCGGCCCGGCCAGCAGGTCGGTGGCGAGCGACACGGACGAGGGGGCGAGGTAGCTGCCGTACTCGCCGTGCAAGGTGACGAGCGGACGGCTCTGGAGGACGTCGTCACGTGCCGACCCCGGACGTACGTCGACCTCGTGCAGGGTGTCGACGTTGTCGATGCCCACGACCACGCGGTCGTCGCCGGACCAGCCCAGGACGTGGACCGCCTCCGAGCTCGCGTCGCGGTCCTCCGGCTCCAGGAACCCGGACGACTCCACGGCGATCCGCCCCCGGGTGCCGATCACGATCAGGCGGCCGCTCTGCATGCCCGTCGCGAGACGCGCTCCGTCCGCGTCCCAGACGAGCCGGGAGGCTCCGCCGTCCCCGAGCAGGGGGAGCCGGCGGCCGGTGTCGTCGGTCGCCGGGTCTGCGTCGGCCGACAGGCGCCCCCCGCTGCCCAGGCTCGCCACCACCCCGTCGTCGGAGACCGTGACCGGGGACTCCGTCGACTGGAAGGCGAGGCGCGTCCGCTCGCCGGTCGTGGTGTCGAGGCGCTCGGTGCGGTAGTTGCGGGACCCGCTGACGCGCCCGCTCCGGTCGGTGACGAGGGTGATGCCGTAGGCCAGCCACCGGCCTGACGGGGACCACCCGAAGCCGTAGGTCTGCACCCCGAGGTCGGAGGGGATCGGGTGGTCGGTGACCTCGCCGGTCGTGAGGTCGAGGACGCGGACGCCGGACCGGTCGGGTCGCAGCGCGCGCGTCGGGTCGCCGGTCGCGTCCCGGGCGCGGTCGGCCCAGGCGTAGGCCAGGCGCGTGCCGTCGGGGGAGAGGGCGGCGGCCCCCGCCTGCTCGTTGTTGAACAGACCCTCGGTCCACAGACCGGGCAGGTCGAGCCCGCGGTAGCGCCCGTCGACCGCGGACACCGCGACCAGCCCGCTGTACCCGACGGGCATCACGGCCGCGGTGACGCCGACGGCGAGCGTGTCGGTGCGCACCTCCTCGGCCCACGGGTCGGTCCCGGCCTCGTCGCGACCGGGGGCGAAGCCCTCCGGGACGCCGTAGAGGTCCGACGGCAGAGCGGGCGCGACCTCGGAGCCGACGGGGTCGGGGCTGCCAGTGACGTCGCGGACGAGGGCCGTGCCGCCGACCGCGACGACACCCACCGCGGCGGCCGTGGCGGCAGCGGCGATCGTCACCCGCCGCCGGTGGGCGCGCCGGCCGCGGCGCCAGGTGTCGGGCGCGACGCGGACCGCGGGCTGGTCGTCGGCGAGCCCGTGGAGCAGCTCACGCAGGCCGGTCGGGCCGGGGCCGGGGGAGGCGGTCATCGGGAGCCTCCTGCCGGCTCGGACCGCGGGGAGAGGTGCTCGGCGAGGTGCGGGGCGACCGAACGCAGCCGGGCCAAGGCCTGGCGGGTGTTGCTCTTGACGGTGCCGAGCCCGATCCCGAGGACCTCGGCGGCCTGCACCTCGGTCAGGTCCTCGTAGAAGCGCAGCACCACCACGGCCCGCTGCTTGGGCGTCAGCTGTCGCAGAGCGGCTTCCAGGCTGAGGCGCAGGTCGGGGTCGCCCGCGCGCGCAGCGACCTGGTCGCCGTACGTCCCGAGGGGGACCTCGCGCACGCGGCGCTGGCGGGCGGCGCTGATGTGCTCGTGGTGGAGGATCCGCCGGACGTAGGGCTCCGGCTCGCCCTGGATGCGGTGCCAGGCCCTCGCGGCCTTGACGAGCGTGGTCTGCACGAGGTCCTCCGCGCGGTGGTGGTCTCCGACGAGGAGGTACGCCGTGCGCGCCAGCGCGTGCGTGCGGGCGTGCACGAAGGCGTCGAACGTCGACTCGTCAGCGGTCACGGCCACCCCCTCTCACCACCCAGGACGCGTCGGACCGGGCTCCCGGAGGGTAACGACCGCGGACTTTCTCGCGCGGCGGGGCCGGGCGAGGGTGGTCGAAAAAAGGTCCAGGGCCCGACCAGGGAGGGAGGGGCGGTCGGGCCCTGTTCGAGCCGGCGGACCGACTCACCGAGACCCGGTCCTGGGAGGAGGACCTACCGGATCTCATCTGGCGCAACGACCGGGGTGGTGCGGGGTTACGCGGCTGGACGAGAAGTTTTCGGCGGGTCACCGGCCGCTAGGCTGTGGGCTCTCGCTCCCGCCTCGGAAGGTGCCCGGTGACCACCGAACACGACCTGGTCCTCGTCGTCGACTTCGGCGCCCAGTACGCCCAGCTCATCGCCCGGCGGGTGCGTGAGGCGCGGGTCTACTCCGAGATCGTGCCGCACTCGATGCCGGTGGCGGAGATGCTGGCCAAGAACCCCAAGGCGATCGTCCTCTCCGGCGGTCCCTCCTCGGTCTACGAGCCCGGCGCCCCGCAGATCAGCGACGACCTCTTCGAGGCCGGCGTCCCGGTCTTCGGCATGTGCTACGGCTTCCAGGTCATGGCCCAGGCCCTCGGCGGCGAGGTCGCGCGCACGGGGGTCTCGGAGTACGGCCGCACCCCGGTCGAGGTCGAGGAGCCCGGCACCCTGCTGGCCGAGGTGCCGACCGTGCACAAGGTCTGGATGAGCCACGGCGACTCCGTCGTCGGCGCACCGGAGGGCTTCACCGTGCTGGCCTCCACCGTCGTGTCGCCGGTCGCAGCCTTCGAGCACGTCGAGCGCGGCTTCGCCGGCGTGCAGTGGCACCCCGAGGTCATGCACACCGAGCACGGCCAGACCGTGCTGGCCCACTTCCTGCACCACATCGCCGGCTGCCGCCAGACCTGGACGATGGTCAACATCGTCGAGGAGCAGCTCGAGCGCATCCGCGAGCAGATCGGCGACGCCCGCGCCATCTGCGGGCTCTCCGGCGGCGTGGACTCCGCCGTCGCGGCCGCGCTCGTCCAGCGCGCCATCGGCGACCGCCTGACCTGCGTCTTCGTCGACCACGGGCTGCTGCGCCAGGGCGAGGCCGAGCAGGTCGAGCGTGACTTCGTGGCCGCCACCGGCGTCGACCTGGTCGTGGTCGACGCGCAGCAGCGCTTCCTCGAGGCGCTGGCCGGCGTCACCGACCCCGAGACCAAGCGCAAGATCATCGGCCGCGAATTCATCCGGGTCTTCGAGCAGGCCGAGATCGACGTCATCGGCTCGGCCGCCGCCCAGGGCGAGAAGGTCCAGTTCCTCGTCCAGGGCACGCTCTACCCCGACGTGGTCGAGTCCGGCGGCGGCAGCGGCACCGCCAACATCAAGTCCCACCACAACGTCGGCGGGCTGCCCGAGGACCTCGAGTTCGCGCTCGTCGAGCCGCTGCGCACGCTGTTCAAGGACGAGGTGCGCCTCGTCGGCGAGCAGCTCGGCCTGCCGTCCGAGATCGTCTGGCGCCACCCGTTCCCCGGCCCCGGCCTCGGCATCCGCATCATCGGCGAGGTCACCCACGAGCGCCTCGAGATCCTGCGGGCCGCCGACGCCATCGCCCGCGAGGAGCTCACCCGCGCCGGGCTCGACCGCGACATCTGGCAGTTCCCCGTGGTGCTGCTGGCGGACGTCCGCTCGGTCGGCGTGCAGGGCGACGGCCGCACCTACGGCCACCCGGTCGTGCTGCGGCCCGTGACGTCCGAGGACGCGATGACCGCCGACTGGGCGAGGCTGCCCTACGACGTCGTCGAGACCATCTCGACCCGCATCACCAACGAGGTGCGCGAGGTCAACCGGGTCACCATCGACGTCACCAGCAAGCCGCCGGGCACCATCGAGTGGGAGTGACACGACGGCCCGGCCGCTGACAGCGACCGGGCCGACGTACGTCGTCCTGCGGGTGGCTCAGCGGCCACCGGCGACGCGCACCGAGTGCTTGCGGATCTGCTCCCAGTTGCGCTTGTACTCCGTCCACGCCGATCGCAGCGAGATGTTCAGCGTGTTCTCGTCACCCTTGTCGAGCCCGCCGTCGACCCAGTTGGCCGAGCCGGTCATGACCTCGTACGCCGTGTTGTTGTCGCCGTAGGCGCCCTTGACCAGGACGTACTTGGTGTGGGCCCGCAGCTCCTTGCGGTCGTCGCCCGTGAGGTCCCAGCGGCTGTTGTAGAGCGGGACTCCGGTGGCGCGGGCCTTCTGTCGCAGGTAGATCGCCATCTGCTTCGACGGGGCGCCGAAGATGACGGAGACCGCGCAGCCCTGGCCCTTGAGGGAGAACACCTTGTCGGCCAGGTAGGTGCCGCGGGTGCCGCGCCAGCCGAACATGGAGACGTGGACCTGGGTCCGGCCCAGCGAGCTGCCGCGACAGCGGATCTTGTTGAGGTCGTCCAGCACCGGGTCGTTGGCCATGGTGGCCTTCGCCATCGGGAAGAAGCGGGTGGTGAAGGGGCCGTCGACGACCTCGCGCAGCTCACCGCCGCCGGGCTTGTCCTCGGTCATCTCGCGGTGGATCTGCCGGTAGCCCTCGAACGTCTTCTGCCGGTTCGAGGTGGTGTAGAGGTCGTTCCAGCCGTACTCCCCGCCGCCCAGGTTGAGGTTGGAGGAGCTGATCATCGAGACCCAGCGGGCGTCGCCGCTGTTGGACATCGCGTAGAACTTGCTGTGCATGTTGCCGGCGCCGTTGGCGTTGCCCCGGCAGCTGCCGACGCACTGGGTGACGTAGCTGCCGTCGCTGCCCCAGGTGGCCTGGGAGTCGGTCGGGATCGCGAGGCTGTTGACGATGCGCTTCTGCGACCAGTCGCCGGTGCTGCTCTCCAGCTCGCGTCCGAGGGCGTCGGTCTCGACCCGGTCCGGCATCAGGCGCGGTGACGCCGGCGGCGGCTCCTCCACCGGGGGCGGCAGAGGGGTGTTGCACGGCCCCCGCCTGGGGGGCTCGAGGACCCCGTCGCCGTCGGTGTCGCGCGGGTTGTCGCCGTTGAGCACCTCGATGAGGTTCTGCGCGCTCTTGGTGCCGATGCCGGAGTCGAGGATGACCCGGACCGAGACGCCGCGGCGGCAGGCCCCGATGAGGGCGTCCGAGGAGGGCTTGCGGTCCATGAGGTAGGCCGAGATCAGGATGATCGGCGTCGGGTCGTCCGCGGTCGGACGGACCTGCCGGATCGCCTCCTCGACGTGCCGGATGATCCGGTACGTCTGCTCGGTGTCACCCCACGGCGGCGGCACGTTGAAGGTGCCGCCCTCCTTCGGGACGTAGGCGAACGCCGGCGCGCTGGTGAGCACCAGACCGCACAGCAGGACCAGACACAAGACGATACGACGCACCAGGAGTCCCCTCACTCGACCAGAACACGACGAACTCTACATCCGACTACGACCGTTTCACCCCGCGACGAGCCCGCGGCCCGAGTGGCGGAGGCGACGGGAGAGGCCAGATTTCCTATGATGCAGACTCGACTCGACTTCTGGGGGCTCCACCGCCATGGTCCGCTTCACCTCCGGCGTGCAGACGCTGATCCGGCAACAGCTCATGAAGCGCGTCGGTCCGATGGACCTCTCCCAGGTCCACCGCGTCCCGGACCGGCTCGTCTGGCCGCTGCGCCGTGACGGCTTCGACCCCGTGGCGCGGCTCGGTTCGCAGCGTGAGTCCGCCCCGGTGGCGCGGCTGACGTCGTTCCTCGGCCTCGACGTGTGGCTGGTCACCGGCGAGGCGGAGGTCCGCACCGTGCTGGCCGACGCGACGTCGTACAGCAACGACATCCGGCCGTACGTCGGCGCGGTCGGGGACGCGGCCACCGGCGACATCGGCGGGCTCGGGTTCACCGACGCCCCCGACCACACCCGCCTGCGCAAGCTGCTCACCCCGGAGTTCACGATGCGCCGGCTGGCCCGGCTGCGTCCGCGCATCGAGGAGATCGTCGAGACCCAGCTCGACGTCCTCGAGGCGGCCGAGCGGTCCGAGGCCGGCGCCGACCTGGTGCGCGACTTCGCCTTCCCGGTGCCCTTCCTGGTCATCTGCGAGCTGCTCGGTCTCCCGGTCGAGGAGCGGGAGACCTTCCGGTCGCTCGCCTCGGCCCGCTTCGACGTCAGCTACGGCGGCTCCGGCGCGTTCGGCGCGGTGTCGGCGTCGCGGGAGTTCCTCAAGGACTTCACCCGGCGCCAACGGCTCGCCCCCGGTGACGGGCTCGTCGGCCAGATCATCCGCGACCACGGCGACGACATCGACGACCGCGACCTCGCCGGCCTGGCCGACGGCGCCTTCACCGGTGGCCTCGAGACCAGCGCCAGCATGCTCGCCCTCGGCACCGCCGTGCTGCTGCAGGACCCCGACACCTACCGCCGGCTGGCCCACGAGCCGGCCCTCGTCGAGACCACCGTCGAGGAGCTGCTGCGCTACCTCTCGGTGGTCCAGGTCGCCTTCCCGCGCTTCGCGCGCGAGGACCTCGTCGTCGCGGGCCAGCGGATCAAGAAGGGCGACGTCGTCATGTGCCACCTCGCCGCCGCCGCACGCGACCCACGGGCCGGTGTCGACGACGACTTCGACCCCGAGCGCACCCCGGCGCGCAGCACGCTCGCCTTCGGGCACGGCTTCCACCGCTGCGTCGGCGCCGAGCTGGCCCGCATGGAGCTCCGCATCGCCTACCCGGCCCTGTCCCGGCGGCTGCCGGACCTCGCCGTCCACGGCAGAGGCCCCCTGGCCTTCCGCGAGAAGTCGATCGTCTACGGCCTCGAGGAGATGCCGGTCGACCTCGGCGCCGAGCGCGGTGCCGCGCTGAGCTGACCCCGACGCGGAGCAGCCGGGGGAGCGGGACTCAGGCGCGCACGCCGTACGTCGTGGTGCGCTCGCGGACCGGGCGGCCGATCCCGTCGGCGATCTCGGTGATCTCGGCGACCGTCTTCGCGGAGCCGTGCTCGGAGCCGGCCATCCGGGAGATCGTCTCCTCCATCAGCGTGCCACCGAGGTCGTTGCAGCCCGAGCGCAGCATCAGGCGCGTGCCCTCCACCCCGAGCTTGACCCACGAGGTCTGCACGTTGTCGACGCGTCCGTGCAGCAGGATCCGGGCCGCCGCGTGCACCGCGACGTTGTCGCGCAGCGTCGGGCCCGGCCGCGCCACCCCGGCCAGGTAGATCGGGGCGCTGGTGTGCACGAACGGCAGCGGCACGAACTCGGTGAACCCGCCGGTCTCGTCCTGGATCCGCTGCAGCACCCGCAGGTGCGTCACCCAGTGGTCCGGGCGGTCGACGTGGCCGTACATCATCGTCGCGCTGGAGCGGATGCCCAGCTTGTGCGCGGTCGTGACCACCTCGACCCAGGCGCTCGTCGGGAGCTTGCCCTTGGTCAGGATCCAGCGCACGTCGTCGTCGAGGATCTCCGCCGCCGTGCCCGGGATCGTGTCGAGCCCGGACTCCTTGGCCTTCAGCAGCCAGTCGTGGATCGACAGCCCCGTGCGGGACGCCCCGTTGACGACCTCCATCGGGCTGAAGGCGTGCACGTGCATCTGCGGGACCCGACGCTTCACCGCCGCGGCGATGTCGAAGTACGCCGTGCCCGGCAGCTCCGGGTCGATCCCGCCCTGCATGCACACCTCGGTCGCCCCGAGCTGCCACGCCTCCTCGGCCCGGTCGGCCACCTGCTCCATCGACAGCGAGTAGGCGTCCGCGTCGGTCCGGCGCTGGGCGAAGGCGCAGAAGCGGCAGCCGGTGTAGCAGACGTTGGTGAAGTTGATGTTCCGGTTCACCACGTAGGTCACGTCGTCGCCGACCACGTCGCGGCGCATGTCGTCGGCCAGGCGGCGTACGGCGTCGAGGTCGTGGGCGTCGGCCGTGAACAGCGCCAGCGCCTGGGCGTCCGTGAGCTGCTTGGGGTCCTTCTCGGCCTGGCGGAGGGCGGCGGCGACGGTGGGGGTGAGGGGGGTCGGGGGGGTGGGGGTGGTCGGCGCGGAAGCGGGGGTTGCGGGCGAGGGCTCGGAGGGGCTCCCGGCGCCCAACCACCCCTTCCGCTCCTTCGTCGCTCCAGGGGGGCCAGACCCATCCACGGTCGCCGGGAGCCCCTCCGAGCCCTCCGGCGCGGACCCTCGCGTGCCTGCCGTGCTCGGGAGCCCCTCCGAGCCCTCCGGCGTGGACGCTCGCGTCTCTGCCGGGTCAGGTACGTCGGCCGCCTTGGTGCTGACTGTGCCGGCTGCTTGGGCGGCGGCGGTGTTCTGGGTGGCGAGCTGGTCGCGGAGGGACTGCCAGGAGCCGTAGACGTCCTCGAAGTCGGAGCGACGGTCGGTGGTGCGACCGGTGGTGTCGATGGTCTCGTGGAGGTCGGTGCGGCCGGAGCCTGAGCCGCCGGCGTCGAGACCGCCCTGGTCGGGCTCCTGCCAGGGCAGGCCGACCGGGCGGGCGCCGGGGCGCAGGTAGCCGTCGTCGTCGGCGAGGGCGGCCACGTGGGGGCGGACGCGGGGGTCGATCCAGGGGTCGCCCGCCCGGACGTAGGAGGCGTGCGCGGTGAGCCGCGGCCGCAGGGTGAAGCCGGAGTCGGCCGTGATGTCGCGGAGCCGGTCGAGGGAGGGCCAGGGGCGCTCGGGGTTGACGTGGTCGGGCGTGAGGGGGGAGACGCCGCCCCAGTCGTCGATGCCGGCGGCGAGGAGGGCGCGGCACTCGGCGAGGTCGACGAGGTTCGGCGGGGCCTGGACCCGCATGGTGGGGCCGAGGACCAGGCGGGTGACGGCGATGGTGGCGACGTACTCGTCGAGGCCGAGGTCGTCGACCGAGCGCATCGCGGTGTCGGGCTTCGCGCGGAAGTTCTGGACGATCACCTCCTGGAGGTGGCCGTACTGCCGTCCCACCGAGCGCAGCGCGAAGATCGTCTCGGCGCGCTCGCGCAGGGTCTCCCCGATGCCGACGAGCAGCCCGGAGGTGAAGGGCACCGACAACCGCCCGGCGTCCTCGAGCACCCGAAGGCGGACAGCGGGGTCCTTGTCGGGGGAGCCGTGGTGGGGCTGGCCCTTCTCGGTGAAGAGGCGGGTCGAGGTGGTCTCCAGCATCATCCCCATGGAGGGGGAGACGGGCTTGAGCCGGTTGATCTCCTGCCAGGACATGACGCCCGGGTTGAGGTGGGGCAGGAGCCCGGTCTCCTCGAGCACGCGGACCGCCATCGCCCGCACGTAGTCGAGCGTCGAGTCGTAGCCGTGCTCGTCGAGCCACCGGGCCGCCTCGGGCCAGCGGTCCTCGGGACGGTCGCCGAGGGTGAACAGCGCCTCGGCGCACCCCAGGGCCGCCCCCTGGGTCGCGATCGCGAGCACCTCGTCGGGCGACAGGAACGGCTCCTGGCCGGCGGCGGCCAGCTTGCCCGGCACCGTCACGAACGTGCAGTAGTGGCAGCGGTCGCGGCACAGCCGGGTCAGCGGGATGAACACCTTGGGGGAGTAGGTGACGGTGGCGGGGCGACCGGCGGCGACCAGCCCCGCGTCGCGCACGCGTCCGGCCGCCTCGACCAGGGCGGCGAGGTCCTCGCCGCGCGCCGCCAGGAGGGCCTCGGCCTCGGCCACGTCCAGGGTGACCCCGCGCCGGACGCGAGCCAGCGCTCGGCGTACCTGCTGGGGGGTGGGCTCCTGGGTCACCACGTGAGCGTAACGACAACCGGGGCGGGCATCACGGCCCGACCGGGCAGGGAGACGCACACCACAGGACCACCGGGTCCCCGGACCCCCGGACCTCAGGGGGTGCGGCACCCGACGGTGGCACACCTGGGGGTGTGACCGCCGGGTGGACAGGGGGCCTAGCGTGGCGAGATGCCCTCCCCGTCCGCACCTGTCCTGCTGCGCGCCGCCAGCGATCCCGGCCTGGGCGCGCCGCCGGCGGCCCTCGTCAGCCTCGCCGCGGCCTCCGCGACCGAGGTCGCCGGTGACCTGCACCGCTCCGCCGACCTGGCCCGCGCCCTCGGCCGCGAGGCCCCGCGACCCGGCTCCGGCTCCACGCTGCTGCTCTGGGAGCTGCTCGCCACGCTCGGCGCCGCCGACCTCAGCGTCGCCCGGGTCGTCGAGCCCCACCTCGACGCGCTGGCCATCCTGGACCAGGCCGGTGGGGTGGCCGAGGACGAGGTCGACCTGCTCTGGGGCGTGTACGCCGCCGAGGGGCCGCCGCCGCGGCTGACGGCGAGCTCGACCCGCCAGGGCTGGGAGCTCACGGGTCGCAAGCACTGGTGCTCCGTGGCTGACGTCGCCGACCGCGCCCTGGTGACGGCCTGGATCGACGAGGACCAGCGGCAGCTCTTCGCGGTGCCGCTCGGCGACCCCGGCGTGAAGTCGGCGGCCGAGCAGGCCTGGGTCGCCCGCGGCCTGCAGCAGATCACCAGCACCGCGCTCGACTTCCACGAGGTCGGGGCCGACGCCGTCGGCGAGCCCGGGTGGTACCTCCAGCGGCCGGGCTTCGCCTGGGGCGGGATGGGCGTGGCCGCCGTCTGGTACGGCGGCGCGGTCGGCGTCGCCCGCCGGCTCCTCGCCCAGGCCGAGCACCGCCCCCTCGACCAGATCGGCCAGATGCACCTCGGGGCGCTGGAGGCCTCGCTGGCGGGAGCCCGCGCCGTCCTCGTCGAGGCCGCCGCTGCGGTCGACGCCGGTCAGGCCGACGCCGAGCACGGGGAGCGCCTGGCCCTGACGGTCCGGCAGGTCGTCCGGCGCGCCGCGGAGGAGGTCCTGCTGCGCACCCAGCACGCCCTCGGTCCCGGCCCCCAGGTCTCCGAGCCCGACCACGCCGCCCGCATCGCCGACCTCGAGCTCTACCTGCGCCAGGAGCACGCCGAGCGCGACCAGGCCGCGCTCGGCCGCTGGCTGCTCGACGCCCTCCCGGAGGTCGCGTGGTGAGGACGGGGCACGACGACGCTCCCGGGTCGGCGCCCGCCACCCGGCTCCGGCGGCCCTGGCAGGTGCTGGTGGTGGTGCCGGCCCGCAACGAGGAGGCCGACCTCGGCGCCTGCCTGACGTCGGTGGACCGCGCCGTCGCCCGAGTACGCCGAGCCCGTCCCGCGAGCGCGGTGCGGGTGGTCGTGGTGCTCGACTCCTGCACCGACCGGACCGCCGAGGTGCTGCACCGCTTCCCGCACGTCGCCCGCCTCGACGTGCGGCTCGGGCTGGTCGGCGCCGCCCGCGCCGCGGGGATCCTGGCCGCGCGGACCCACGACCTCGACCACCCGGCCGAGCGCACCTGGCTGGCCTGCACCGACGCCGACGGACAGGTCCCCGCCGACTGGCTGACCGGGCAGCTCGACCACGCCGACCGGGGGGCCTGCGCCGTGGTCGGGACGGTGGAGCCCGACCACGACCTGCCCGCCCCCGTCCGGGCCCGCTGGCTGGCGCACCACGCGACGCACGAGGGCCACACCCACGTGCACGGCGCCAACCTGGGCGTGCGGCTGGACCAGTACGACGCCGTCGGCGGCTTCGAGCCCCTGGCCGAGCACGAGGACGTCCGGCTCGTGGAGCGGCTGGTCGCCGCCGGCGGGCTGCTGGTGCGCACCGGCGACGGACGGGTCACCACCTCGTCGCGGCGGGTGGGGCGCACGCCCGGCGGCTTCGCGGCGTACCTCGGGGTGCTCCACGACCTGCACGACCTGCACGACCCCCGTGACCCCGGCGTGAGCGTGGCGGAGGTGGACGACCGTGCCGTCGGATGAGACCCGGGCCCGTCCGCCCGCCTTCACGCGGCCGGACGCGGGGGGTGACGACGAGACCTGGCGGGCCCTGCCCCAGTGGCGCTCAGTGCCCTCCCTGCGGCTGGGACCGGACCCCGACGAGGTGCGCGGCCACCGGGCAGGACCGTCGCCGTCGGGGCGGCACCCCGTGGTGTGCGGGCGCGAGCGGCTCGTCGTGGTGGTGGCGCACCCCGACGACGAGACGCTGGCCTGCGGCGGGCTGCTGGCCCGCGCCGCCGAGCACGACCTGCCCACCGTGGTGGTGGTCGCGACCGACGGCGAGGCCTCGCACCCCGACAGCCCCACCCTGGACCCCGAGACGCTGGCCGGTCGGCGCCGTGAGGAGCTGATCGAGGCGGTCGCGGTGCTCCACCCCGCGGCGCGGCTGATCCGGCTCGGGCTGCCCGACGGCCGGCTGCCCGGGCACGAGGACGCCATCGCCGACCGGCTGCGCGACGTCGTCGACGCGGACACCCTGCTGGTCTCGACGTGGCGCCACGACGCCCACGGCGACCACGAGGCGGTGGCGCAGGCCGCGGCCGACGTCGCCATCGAGACCGGCGCGCGCCACCTCGAGGCACCGATCTGGCTCTGGTACTGGGGCGAGCCCTCCGACGTGCCGTGGCAGCAGTGCGCCGTGCTCCCGCTGACCCCCGGCGAGATCGCGGCGAAGGAGCAGGCGCTGGCGCGCTACCCCTCGCAGACGGCGCCGCTCTCGGACGCCCCCGGGGACGAGGCGGTGCTCGACGAGGCGATGCTGTCGTCCTTCCGTCGCTCCTACGAGACCTACATCGAGTCCGGGCTCCGGCTCTCCCCGCCGCCGCGGCCCGCGCCCGGGTCGGTGCCGGTGCAGTCCCACGCCCCGGACCGTGCGGACGAGCCGCACCGGTCGGACACCCCGCCCCGGGAGCGACGTCTGCCGGACGCGGCCGCTGTCTTCGAGGAGCTCCACCGCGGCGACGCCGACCCGTGGCGGACCGCCTCGTCGTGGTACGAGGCCCGCCGACGTGCCCTGGCGCTGGCGCTGCTGCCGCGCGAGCGGGTCGCCTCGGTGCTCGAGGTCGGCTGCTCCGTCGGTGAGCTGACCGCCGCGCTCAGCGACCGCGCCGACCACGTGCTCGGCGTCGACGTCAGCGAGACCGCGCTGGCCGCGGCCGCCCGCCGCTGCGCGGGGCGCTCGGTGCACTTCGAGCGGCGCCGGGTGCCGGGGGAGTGGCCGGACGGCCGGTTCGACCTGGTGGTGCTGTCGGAGGTCGGCTACTTCCTCAGCGGCGCCGAGCTCGCCGAGACCCTCTGGCGCGCGTGCCGGTCGCTGACCGCGGACGGCGCCCTGCTGCTCGTGCACTGGCGCCACGAGGTCGCCGGCTGGCCCCTGGACGGCGCGGAGGTGCACGGGGCCGCGGGCCGCGTCGCGGCCGAGCACGACCTGACGCTGGCCACCCGGGTGGTCGACGACGACGTGCTGCTCGACCTCTACCGACCTCGCAGGCGGCGCACGCTGGCCGAGGAGGAGCGCACCGGGCGCGGCTGAGGCGGCCGGACCCGTCCGGTCCGGGGGTCACGCTGTGGTCGAGCGACGGCGGCGGGGACGACCGCGGGGTAGATTGAGCCGGTGAGCACGAGTGAGATCTCGCGGGTCCCGGGCTCGTCCGGGGAGGGTGGGCGCGACACCGGATCAGCGGTCCGGCCGGTCAGCGTCGCCCTCGTCAACGACCACGAGCTCGTCGTGCGCGGGCTCCAGCGGATGCTCGAGGAGTTCGAGGACCGGATCCGCGTCGTCGAGCTCGACGTGAACGTCGACGTCGCGCAGCCCGTCGACGTGGCGCTCTACGACACCTTCTCGGTCCCGCAGGTCACCTCGAGCGACATCGACGACATCATCGGTCAGTCGCGCGTGGCCAGCGTGGCTGTCTACAGCTGGAACATGCATGAGGAGCTGGTCCGCGAGGCCCTCGACAAGGGCGTGCGCGGCTACCTGTCGAAGTCGCTGCAGGGCCACCAGCTGGTCGACGCCCTCGAGCGCGTCGCCGCCGGCGACGAGGTGGTCCTGCCCGCCGCCGACATCGGCAAGGAGATCGAGGCCGTCGGTGGTGACTGGCCCGGCCGGCAGCACGGCCTCTCGGCCCGGCAGGCCGAGATCGTCTCGCTCATCACCCAGGGGCTCAGCAACAGCGCGATCGCCGAGCGCACCTACCTGTCGCCGAACACCGTGAAGAGCTACATCCGCGAGGCCTACCGCCACATGGGGGTCACCAGCCGCACCCAGGCCGTGCTGTGGGGCATCGAGCACGGCATGGTCCCGGCGCGGACGCGTGTCATCACCGACCGACCGCCGTCGCGACGCCCCGAGTCCTGAGCCCGGGTCCTGTGCCGCCCGACCCGGATCCGCGCGTCAGGCCTGCCAGGACTCCCAGAGCCGTGCGTAGGAGCCACCGCGCGCGACGAGCTCGTCGTGGGAGCCGAGCTCGCTGACCACGCCGTCCTCGACGACCGCCACCCGGTCGGCGTCGTGGGCCGAGAACAGCCGGTGCGCGATCGCGACGACCGTGCGGCCCTCCAGCACCGCCGCCAGCGAGCGCTCCAGGTGCCGCGCGGCGCGGGGGTCGATCAGCGAGGTGGCCTCGTCGAGCACCAGCGTGTGGGGGTCGGCGAGCACCAGCCGGGCCAGCGCCACCTGCTGGGCCTGGGCCGGGCCCAGGGCGAGGCCGCCGGAGCCCACGACGGTGTCGAGCCCGTCGGGCAGCGCGCGCACCCAGCCGTCCGCGTCGACCGCCTCCAGGGCGGCGTGGAGCTCGGCGTCCTCGACGGGCGCCCCGGCGGGACGGTCGAGGGCCAGGGCGAGGTTCTCGCGCACGGTGCCGACGAAGACGTGGTGCTCCTGGGTGACCAGCGCGACCCGGCCCCGCAGCTGCGCCAGCGGCAGCTCGGTCAGTCCGACCCCGCCCACCTCGACGGTGCCGGTGCGGGGCGGGTGGATGCCGGCCAGGAGACGGCCGAGCGTGGACTTGCCCGCCCCGGAGGGCCCGACCATCGCGAGCCGCTCCCCGACGGCCAGGGTCAGGTCGACGCCGTGCAGGACGTCGCGGCCCTCGAGGTAGGCGAAGCGCACGTCGCGGGCGACCAGCGCGTCGCCGTCGGGGACCCGGTCGGTGGTGACCCGGTCGTCGGGCACCTCGGCGACACCGAGCAGACGTGCCAACGACGCCGCCCCGACCTGGAGCTCGTCGAGGATGGCGACGAGCCGGTCCACGGGGTCGATGAGCATCTGGACGTAGAGGGTCGCGGCCGTCACCTCGCCGAGCGACACCTCGCCCCGGCTGTAGAGCCACCCGCCGAGCAGCAGCGTGGCCACGCTCGGCAGGAGGTAGGAGGTGACCTCGACGCTGGGGAAGAAGCGCGTGCGCAGCATGAGCGTGTAGCGCTCGGCCGCGTAGGACTCGGCGATGTCGTCGTCGATCCGCGCGATGCGCGCCTCGGCCAGGC
Source organism: Nocardioides sp. HDW12B (assembly GCF_011299595.1). Lineage (NCBI taxonomy): Bacteria > Bacillati > Actinomycetota > Actinomycetes > Propionibacteriales > Nocardioidaceae > Nocardioides > Nocardioides sp. HDW12B. The sequence continues at coordinate 654,919 of NZ_CP049867.1, forward strand.
CCAGCGCCTCGACGGTGCGGGCGCCCTCGACGGTCTCGGTCAGGGTGGCGTTCATGCGTGAGTAGCTGGCGTTCTCCCGCAGGTAGCCCGCGCCGGCCCGGCGGAGGTACCACCGGGCGCCGATCACGACCCCGGGCACGCCGACCAGCAGCGGGCCGGCCACCCAGACGCCGACGAACAGCGCCGCCACCACGGTCAGCAGCGCGGTGATGAGCGCGATGAGCCACTCCGGCAGCGCCCAGCGCACCGACCAGCCCAGCTGGTCGATGTCGCGGGAGGTCCGGGTCAGCAGGTCCCCGGAGCCGGCGGACTCCACGGTGCCGATCGGCAGCGCCAGGGTGTCGCGGACGAAGTCCTCGCGCAGCTCGGCCAGCACCTGCTCGCCGAAGACGAACGAGCGGAACCGGGCGGCCCGGGTCAGCAGCGTCTGGGCCACGAGCGCGGCGGCGATCACCAGGGTGAGCCGGTCCACGGTGCCGACGCCGCCGCCGGACTGGACCTCCTCGACGATCGCGCCCAGCAGCCGCGGGGCCACCAGGCCGGCCAGCGCCGCCGCGGCGTGCAGCGCCAGCATCGTGACCAGCAGCCGGCGGTGGCGGCGCGCGAGGCGGACCAGGTAGGCGCGCAGCGTCGCGCGCCCCGCGACGGGCAGGGTCCGGCCCGGCAGGGTGTCGTCGGTGCCCGGGTCGGTCGGGTCGGTCGGGTCGGTCGAGTCGGTCACGTCGCTCGGGTCGGTGTCGAGGGTGCTCACGCGTGCACCTCCTCCTCGCGCGTCACCACGGCCCGGTAGCGGGGCACCCGGGCGAGCAGGTCACGGTGCCGGCCGGTCGCGACGACGCGTCCGTCCACCAGCAGGGCGACCTCGTCGGCGCGGTCGAGCAGCAGCGGCGAGGTCGAGGTGACCACCGTGGTGCGCCCGCGGCGCACGTCGGCCAGCCGCTCGGCGATGCGCGCCTCGGTGTGGGCGTCGACGGCCGAGGTCGGCTCGACCAGCAGCAGCACCTCCGGGTCGGCCAGCAGGGCGCGGACCAGCACGAGCCGCTGCCGCTGGCCGCCCGAGAACGAGCGACCACGCTCGGCGACCCAGGACCTCAGCCCGGCGGGCAGCCCGTCGACCACGTCCTCGGCGGAGGCGGCGTGGAGGGTCCGTGCGACGGTGTCGTCGTCGAGCCCGGCCCCGCGCACGTCGAGCTGCTCGCCCAGCGGCCCGGAGAACAGCGCGCTGGCGGAGTCACTGACCACGATGCGTCGGCGTACGTCGTCGAGGGCGACCTCGTCGAGGGGCACGTCGCCCCACCGGACGTCGCCGTCGGTGAAGCGGCCGAGCCGGTCGAGGACCTCCGCGGTCTCCTCGGGATGCTCGGAGACCAGGGCGGTCAGCAAGCCCACGCGCGCCCGGACGCCGCTGGTGAGGTCGACGAGGTCGGCGGGCTCCGCGGGAGCCGGCACCGGCCGGCCGGCCGTGGGCAGGTCGGGCTCGAGGGCCAGGACGGTGCAGATGCGGCGGGCGGCCACCGCGGCGCGGATCCACTTGTTCATGGCCTCGGTCGCGGTGCGCAGCGGGATCATGAGGAAGGCGGCGTAGCCGTAGAACGCCACCAGCTCGCCGACGGTGATGGCCCCGTCGACCGCGAGGCGCGCGCCCAGCCAGACCACGAGCACGACGAAGGTGCCGGGCAGCGCGACCTGGGCCGCGTCGAGCACCGACTGGAGCCGGCCGACCTCGACGCCCGCGCGCCGGACCTGCTGGGACTCGCGGACGTAGCGCTCGTGGAAGACCCGCTCGCCGCCGATCCCGCGCAGCACCCGCAGCCCGGACACGATGTCGGTGGCGAGGTTGGACAGGTCGCCCATCATCGAGCGCTGCGCCAGGTTGCGACGCTGCAGCGGCCCGAGCAGCGGGCCGAGGGCCAGCAGCATCAGCGGCACGCCCAGCAGCACGACCAGCCCGAGCACGACCGAGGTCTGCAGCAGCAGGACCGCCACCACGACGAAGGACACGACGGCGCCGGCGGCGCGGGCCGAGACGTCCATGGCGTTGCCGATGTGGGACAGGTCGTTGGTGCCGATGGCGACGACCTCACCGGTCGCCACGCGCTTGGGCAGGGTGGCGCCCAGCCGGGTCGCCTGCCGGGTGACGAGCTGCACCACCCGGTACGCCGCTGTCAGCCAGTTGGTGACCGCGAAGCGGTGCCGCATGATGCCGGCCGCGGCCTGCACGACGCCGATCCCCAGCATGAGTCCGGTCCACCGCAGCAGCGCGCCGGTGTCCTGGGCGGTGACGCCCTGGTCGATCGCGCGGCCGACGACGGCCGGCATCACCGCCTGGCAGAGCATCCAGGTGATGCCGAGCAGCATCCCGACCACGATCGTGCGCCACTGACCCCGCACCAGCCACCACAGGAAGCGCGCCGGGGACCGGTGGTCCGCGGTGCCGGGGTGGTCGAGAGGGAGGTGGCGCACCGAGCCAGGCTAGGTTCCCGGTGGTGGCCGCCGCACCCGGGTTTCTCCCGCCGGGCGCGTGCCGTCAGGCGGGGACGGCCGCCCGCTCCTCGTCGCTGCGCAGGATGCAGAACTCGTTGCCCTCCGGGTCGGCCAGCACGACCCAGCCGGTGCCGGGGCCGTACTTCCCACGCAGGTCGGCCACCTCGGCGGCGCCCAGCCCTCGCAGCCGCTCGAGCTCCTCGTCGCGGGTGCCGGCGCGGGGCACGAGGTCGAGGTGGATCCGGTTCTTCACCGACTTGGTCTCCGGCACCTCGAGGAACAGCAGCCGGTGCCCGGAGACCGGGTCGAGGACCATGCACTCCTCGTGGCCGGGGAGGTTCGGGTCGCCGTCGACGTCGACGTAGCCGAGCACCTGCTTCCACCACTCGGAGAGCTCGTAGGCGTTGCGGCAGTCGACGGAGGTGTGCGAGACGAGGGAGGTCATCGCTGCACTCTCGTCGCGCCGCCGCCGCGTCTCAACCGGATTCCGGCGTCAGCCGCGCCGGGCTGACGAGGCGAGCGAGGCGACCAGCCCGATGGCGCCCACCACCACGAGGGTGAGGGGGAAGAGCCACGAGCTGTCGCCGGCGTCCACGACACCGGCCTGCCGCAGCGCCCAGGAGGCGGCGACGCCGAGGAAGACGAGCCCGGCGACGAGATAGGAGATCGACAGGGGGTGGCGTCCGCTGCGCTCCTCGACCTGCGGGTCGGGAGACAGGTCGCGGGGGACCGGGTCGGGGGACACCGGGTCCCCGAACCTCGGTGCCTCGGGGGCCGGGCCGTCGACGGACAGCGGACGGGTGTCGCCGGTGTCGTGGGGGTCGTGGTGGTCGTGGGTTCCGCGGGGGTCGCGGGTGGGGTCGGTGGTCATGGCTGCCTCAGCTCGATGTGTCCGAAGTCCAGGTCGGCGTCGATGGTGATCGTGGGGTCGTCGGCGTCGCCGAAGCGTCGGTCGAGGCCGAAGCCCCAGCCGCCGCGGGTGCCGTCGGGCCAGTCGACGGCGCCGCCGTAGGCGACGTCCGCGTCCAGCTCGACCGTGAGTCCCTCGGGCACCGTCACCAGGATCTCGCCGGCGTTGGCCGAGAGGTCCAGCCTCCGCCCGTCGAGGGCGCCGAGGTCGTCGACGTCGGTCAGGTCGACGGCGATACGGCCCGCCGGGACGGTGTAGGCGCTGTCGAGCTCCTCGGCCGAGGTCGGGGCGACGGTGAGGTCACGGTCGCCGTCGAAGCGGGGCTGCGTCACCGAGACGGCCGCCAGCGCGAGGCACGACGCGATCCCGAGGAGGACGAGCCCGCCGGGTCGGCCGTAGACCGAGCCGAGGACCAGCATGAGGCCGACGACCGTGAGCGCCAGGGCGGGGTAGGCGCCGTCGACGACGGTCACCCCGCTGGCCTCGACGAGACCCAGCACGCCCAGCGCCAGGGCGCCGAGGGCGAGGGTGGCACCGAACAGCAGCGGACCGCGGCGTCGGCGGCGGGGGGCACGCGGGGCCGCCGGCGCCGGGGTGTACGTCGCCCCGCTCCAGCCGGGTGCGCCCGTCCCCGACCCGGCGGTGGAGGGAGTCGCGGTGTCGGGGCCGCTGCGGCGTTCCTCCCGGCGGTCGCGGGCCATCAGCCACACGAGCGTGACGACGGCGATCACCACGAGGGGCGGCCAGGAGATGGAGCCGCCGTCGAAGGTGTCGCCGAGCGCGAGGATCACGCCCAGCACGAGGACGGAGATGACGATGACGTTGCGGGTCGCGTCCCTCACCGAGAGGGCCGAGCGTCCGGTGGTGTCGTCAGGGACGACGAGCCACAGCACGGCGTACACGAGGAGGCCGGCGCCGCCGAAGAAGATGGAGACGACGAAGAGCACCCGCACGATCGTGGGGTCCACGTCGAGGTGCCGGGCCACGCCGCCGGCGACGCCGGCCACCTTCTTGTCATCGTGACTACGACGCAGCAGGCGGTAGTCGCTGAGGTGCTCGCTGCGCCAGTGGCCGTTGTCGTGCCACCCGGGCGCCGGGCCGCCCGAGGAGGAGGGCGGCGGAGGAGGGGGTCCGGCGGGGGGCGGAGGAGGCGGCGGGGGCGGCGCCTGCTGGTCGGTGTCGTTCATGGCTCCAGCGTGGCCGCCCGCGCCGTCCGCCACCATCGGGGACCACCCTGATCCTTTCCGCGGGCTCTCGGGGTCGGACCAGGGTCGGCTCCGGGGTTCCACGCATGGGCGTGGACCTCCGGCTGTGTGACGATTCAAGGACCATGAGCAGCATCTCGCCTCCCCGCAAGGCCTTCCGCGTCCCGCAGGAGTCCTACCTGGGTGGCGTCTGCTCGGGCCTGGCCCTGCACCTCGGGATCGGCGCCACCTGGGTGCGGGTGTTCTTCCTGCTGACCGGCCTCTTCGGCTTCGGCGTCGTGTTCTACCTCGGGCTGTGGATCACGCTGCCGATGGCACCGGCACCGGTCGAGAGCCCGGGGCTGGAGGCTGCCTCGCGCCAGGGCCGGCGCCCGGGCCGGCCCACCGCGCTGCGCGACGCCGGCCCGCACATCGCCTTCGTGGTCGTGCTGCTCGGGGTGGTCGGCCTGGTCGACGGCAACGGCGGCCCCGCCCTGCTGTGGCCGGCGCTCTTCGCCGTCGGCGGCATCGCGGTGCTCTGGCGCCAGGCCGACCAGGCCCAGCGGGAGCGGTGGCTCGACACGACCACCCGCCTCGACGTCCGCCGGCTCGTGGTCGGCTCCGGCGGATGGGCGGCGTACGCGCGCCTCGCCGCCGGGCTCGGGCTGCTGGTGACCGCGCTGCTGCTCTTCGCCGTCCAGACCGGGCAGCTGCGGGTGGCGCAGGACATCGTGGTCGCTGCCACCCTCGGGGTGGCGGGCCTGGCCGTGATCCTCGGGCCGTGGCTGGTCCGGCTCGTCGCCGACCTGGGCGAGGAGCGCGCCGCCCGGGTGCGCACCCAGGAGCGCGCCGACGTCGCCGCCCACCTGCACGACTCGGTGCTGCAGACGCTGGCGCTGATCCAGAAGAACGCCGCCGACCCCGGCCGGGTCGCGACGCTGGCCCGGGCCCAGGAGCGCGACCTCCGGTCGTGGATGTACGGCGACGCGCGACCCGACGACGTGACCGTCACCAGCGCGCTGCAGGCCGCGGCCGCCGAGGTCGAGGACGCGCACGGCGTACCCGTCGAGGTCGTGGTGGTCGGCGACTCCGGCGGGCGGGTGGCGGTGACCGAGCCCGTGCGCGCCGTCCTCCAGGCGGCCCGGGAGGCGATGGTCAACGCCGCGCGTCACGCCGGCGCCCCCGTCGTCGACGTCTACGCCGAGGTCGTGCCCGCGGGCGAGCGCTCCGGCACGCTCGACGTCTTCGTGCGCGACCGGGGGAGCGGGTTCGACCCGGACGCCGTGCCCGCCGACCGGCTCGGGGTCCGCCACAGCATCCTGGACCGGGTGACCCGTCACGGCGGCCGGGCCGAGGTCCGCTCCCGACCGGGCCACGGCACCGAGGTCCGGCTCCACGTCGGCGACCTCGAGCTGGCCTCCCGCACCGACCACCCGACCACCGACCAGCAGCAACCCACCGGAGGCAGTCGCCCGTGACAACGAGACGCCCATGAGGACCGTCGTGATCGTCGACGACCACGCGATGTTCCGCGCCGGGGTCCGCTCCGAGCTCGCCGGCGCGGTCGACGTGGTGGCCGAGGCCTCCGACGTCCCGACCGCGGTGGCGGCGGTGCTGACCCACCGGCCCGAGGTGGTGCTGCTCGACGTGCACCTGCCCGGGGGCGGCGGCGTGCAGGTGATGCGCGACGTCGCGCACCGCAGCCCGGGGACCCGCTTCCTCGCGCTGTCGGTCTCCGACGCCGCCGAGGACGTCATCGGCACCATCCGGGGCGGGGCGCGCGGCTACGTCACGAAGACCATCACCGGGCCCGAGCTGGTCGACGCGATCGAGCGGGTGGCGGACGGTGACGCGGTGTTCTCGCCCCGGCTGGCCGGCTTCGTGCTCGACGCCTTCGCCGGGTCGATCGAGGTGGCCCACGTCGACGAGGACCTCGACCGGCTCACCGAGCGCGAGCGCGAGGTGATGCGGCTGATCGCGCGCGGCTACGCCTACAAGGAGGTTGCCGCGGAGCTGTTCATCTCGGTCAAGACCGTCGAGACCCACGTCTCCAGCGTGCTGCGCAAGCTCCAGCTCAGCTCGCGCCACGAGCTCACCCGCTGGGCGGCCGACCGCCGGCTGCTCTGAGCAACTCCGGTCGGGGTTCGCCCGGCCCCACTACGTTGGGAGGATGACCGCCGCGCCTGAGCACGACCGCTCCTCGGACATCCCCGTGCAGCCCTCCGGACGTCCGCGCCGGGTGCTCGTCGCCGGTGCCTCGGGGTTCGTGGGGCGTCGCCTCTGCCCGGCCCTGGCCGAGGCCGGCCACGACGTGGTCGCGATGACCCGCCACCCCGACACCTACCGCGGCGTGGGGGAGCCCGTCTTCGGCGACGTGCACGACGCCGGCACGCTGACCTCGGCGCTCGCGGGCGTCGACGTCGCCTTCTACCTCGTGCACTCCCTCGACAGCCCCGACTTCGAGCGCCTCGACGCCGAGGCCGCCACGGCGTTCGGCCAGGCCGCGGCCACGGCGGGCGTGGAGCGGATCGTCTACCTCGGCGGGCTCGGCAAGGAGGACGACGACCTGTCGCCCCACCTGCGCTCGCGGCGCGAGGTCGAGGACCTGCTCGGCCGCGCCGGCGTACCGGTCACCACGCTGCGTGCCGGCATCGTCATCGGCCACCAGGGCCTGTCGTGGGAGATGACGCGGCAGCTGGTCGAGCGGCTGCCGCTCATGGTCACCCCGCGCTGGGTCTCCACCCGCACCCAGCCGATCGCCCTCAACGACGTGGTCCGCTACCTCGTCGGCGTCCTCGAGGTCGAGGAGACCGTCGGGCGCCCGTTCGAGGTCGGCGGCGACGAGGTGCTGCGCTACTCCGACATGATGCGCCGGGTCGCCGCGGTCGAGAACCGTCCGTTGTTCCTGCTGCCGGTGCCGCTGCTGTCGCCGAAGCTGTCGTCGCACTGGCTCAGCCTCATCACCGACGTCGACGCCAAGGCCGGCCGCTCGCTCGTCGACTCCATGGTCAACGAGGTGGTCGTCGAGGACGACGAGATCCACCGGCTCATCCCCTTCGAGAGGCTCGGCTTCGACGACGCCGTGCGCGGCGCCCTGTCGGACCGCGGCTCGCTCAAGGACCCCGGCCTCATGGGCCAGCTCAAGGGCCACCTGCCGATGTCGTTCAAGCACCGGGTGCCGGTGCGCCACGACGAGTCGGCCGCCGTACGTCGCCACCGGCGCCGCGTCGTCGCGGCGACCTCGGTCGCCGGGGCCGGGCTGCTCGGGGTCGGGCTGTCGACGGCTCCGGGCTCGCGTGCCTTCTACGCCACCACGCTGGGCGTGGCCGGCACCTGGCTCGTCGGCGGCCTGGCGTCCGGCCCGCTGCACCTGGGCTGGATCCAGACCCAGAACCAGACCGTACGGCGCCCCGTGCTCGCCCCGGTGACCACCGGCGTCGCCGCCTTCGGGGTCTTCTACGCCGGCGGGCTGGTGGTCCGCGAGATCCCGCCGCTGGCCCGCTACATCTCCAGTGTCCTCGACTACGCCGACGCCGGCGACGACAAGCTCGTCTTCCTCACCACGATGGCCAACGGCTTCGGCGAGGAGGTCTTCTTCCGCGGTGCGGTGTACGCCGCCCTCGGCGACAACCACCCGGTGGCCACCTCGACCGCCGTCAACATGCTGGCCACCGTGCCGACCCGCAACCCCGTGCTGGTGCTCGCCGCCGGCGCCATGGGCAGCCTGTGGGGCCTGCAGCGCCAGGCCTCGGCCGGCCTCCAGGCGCCCGTGCTGACCCACCTGACCTGGTCGACGCTCATGCTGCGCCACCTCCCGCCGCTCTTCCGCGAGGTCGCCGCCGAGACCGGCGAGCTCGTCCCGGCCGTCGGCCCGGCGCGCCGGGCGCTGCAGGGCGTCGGCCGGGCCGCGGCCCGCAGCGTGGCGCGACGCCCGGACGTGCGCCTCGCCCGTCGTGCGGCGCGGGAGGCGGGCCTGCTCGGCGCCCGCTGAGCCGCCGACCTGCCGGGGTGTCCGGCGCGGTCCGGCGCCGTTGGTCGCTGTCGGTCGCTGTCGGCGGGGCGTCGTAGGGTGATCGGGAGATGAGCGCACCCCTTCCTGTTCCCCCGTCCGTGCCGAGCGGCTCGCGTCGGTCGGCCCGCCCCGTGCCCGACGAGAACGCCCTGTTCGGGGCCGAGGAGGCGGGCGCCCGCGAGTCCGACGAGCGCCCCGCGCGTCGTCGGCGCGGCCCGACGTCGGAGGAGCTGCTCGAGGGGCTCAACGACCCCCAGCGCCAGGCCGTCACCCACGCCGGGTCCCCGCTGCTGGTGGTCGCCGGGGCCGGCTCGGGCAAGACCCGGGTGCTGACGCGGCGGGTCGCCTGGCTGATCGCGGAGCGCAACGCCCACCCGGGCTCGATCCTGGCCATCACCTTCACCAACAAGGCCGCCGCCGAGATGCGCGAGCGGGTGGAGAGCCTCGTCGGTCCGCGGGCCACGATCATGTGGGTCTCGACCTTCCACTCCGCGTGCGTGCGGATCCTGCGCAAGGAGGTCGAGCGCTTCGGCATCAAGTCGAGCTTCTCGATCTACGACGCCGCCGACCAGAAGCGGCTGATGACGCTGATCTGCAAGGAGCTCGACCTCGACGTCAAGCGCTACCCGCCCCGGTCGGTCCTCAACTGGGTCTCGACGCAGAAGAACGAGCTGGTCGACCACGAGACGGCGGCGGCGAACGCGCAGAACGACCTCGAGCGGACCTACGCGGAGGCCTACGGCATCTACCAGGCCCGCCTGCGCTCGGCCAACGCCCTCGACTTCGACGACCTCATCATGACCGCGGTCAACCTGTTCCAGGCGTTCCCGGAGGTCCGCGAGACCTACCGGCGGCGCTTCCGCCACGTGCTGGTCGACGAGTACCAGGACACCAACCACGCCCAGTACGCCCTGGTCCGCGAGCTGTGCGGCACCAGCGTGCGGCGCCCGGCGGCGCTCGGCGGCGACGACCCCGACCTGCCGGACGCCGACGAGGCCGAGGGGGAGGGCGGCGTCGGGCCCGCCGAGCTCATGGTCGTCGGTGACGCGGACCAGTCGATCTACGCCTTCCGCGGCGCCAACATCCGCAACATCATGGCGTTCGAGGAGGACTTCGCCGACGCCCGCACCATCCTGCTGGAGCAGAACTACCGCTCCACCCAGACCGTGCTCGACGCCGCCAACGCCGTGATCGGGCGCAACAAGGGCCGCAAGCCCAAGCGGTTGTGGAGCGACACCGGCACCGGCGACCCGATCGTGGGCTACGTCGCCGACGACGAGCACGACGAGGCCCGCTTCATCGCCCGCGAGATCGACACGCTCGGTGACGAGGGCAGGGCCAAGCCGAAGGACGTCGCGGTGTTCTACCGCACCAACGCCCAGTCGCGTGTCTTCGAGGAGGTGTTCATCCGCGTCGGCATGCCCTACAAGGTCGTCGGCGGGGTGCGCTTCTACGAGCGCAAGGAGGTCCGCGACGCGCTCGCCTACCTGCGCATGCTGGCCAACCCGGCCGACGAGATCAGCCTGCGGCGGGTGCTCAACGAGCCGAAGCGCGGCATCGGCGAGCGGGCGGAGGCGTGCGTCGAGGCGCTGGCCCGCCGCGACGGCATCACCTACTGGCAGGCCCTGCAGCGCGCCGACGAGGCGCCGGGCATCGCCACCCGCTCGGTGATCTGCATCCGCGGCTTCGTCACCGTCGTCGAGCAGCTGATGGCGATGGTCGACGCGGGGGAGCGGGCCGACGTGGTGCTGGAGCAGACCCTGACCCGCACCGACTACCTGCCGGTGCTCGAGGCCAGCGACGACCCGCAGGACGAGACCCGGGTGGAGAACCTCGCCGAGCTCGTGGCGGTCGCTCGTGAGTTCGCCGACGAGCCGCTGCCCCCGCCCTCGGCCGACCCGGCCGACCTGAACCCGGCGCTGCCCGGGGTGCCGGAGTTCCTCGAGCGCGTCAGCCTCGTCGCCGACTCCGACCAGATCCCCACCCAGGGCGACGAGGACGCCGGCGTCGTCACGTTGATGACGCTGCACACCGCCAAGGGCCTGGAGTTCCCGGTCGTGTTCCTGACCGGGCTCGAGGACGGCGTCTTCCCGCACCTGCGCTCGCTGGGCGACCAGACCGAGCTCGAGGAGGAGCGCCGGCTCGCCTACGTCGGCCTCACCCGGGCCGAGCAGCGGCTCTACCTCTCCCGGGCCGTGGTGCGCTCCGCGTGGGGCGCGCCCTCGCACAACCCGGCGTCGCGCTTCCTCGACGAGGTGCCCTCCGAGCTGGTCGACTGGCGTCGTACGGCGCAGGAGCAGACGTCGTGGAACCGACCCGTCATGCCCGCGCTGTCGCGTCGCAACGTCAACCGGCCGGCACCGCGCTTCGGCACCGCCGCGATCCAGGCCGACGCCAAGCGCAAAGCCGGTCGCGAGGTGCCGTCGTTGTCGCCAGGCGACCGGGTCAGCCACGACTCCTTCGGGCTCGGCTCCGTCGTGACCGTCGAGGGGGCGGGCGACAAGGCCGTCGCCTCGATCGACTTCGGCTCCACCGGCGTCAAGCGGCTGCTGCTGCGCTACGCCCCCGTCGAGAAGCTCTAGCCCCTCCGCCGTGCCGGGGCGGACGCGTCACGAGCGCTCGGGCACGGGCAGGCTGCACCACCACGAGGCCCGGCCGGGAAGGTCGGTGGACACCACGACCTCCTCGACCAGCAGGACCTCGGACGGGCCCGTGCCGACGTACGGGCCGTTCGAGCCCAACCGGACGAGGTGGCGCGAGGTCCCGCGGGGGACGGTCGCGTGGTCACCTGACGAGGCGCCCCACTCGAGGACCGCCGACCCCGGGGACGACACCCGCGCGCGTCCGGACAGCGTGGCGAACAGGCGTCGGGGGAGGTCGTTGCGGAAGGTCAGCTCGAGCCACCAGACCCGCCCCGTCCCACTCCGTCGCCACCAGGTCCGGTAGGAGGCGGACGCACGGTCCTGGACGGCGCGGCACTCGTGGAGGCCGCGGGACAGGGCGCTGGCCGTGCTGCCGAACCCGACCGACCTCGCCCACGTGGAGTAGGCGCTCATCACGGCGTCGAGGTCGTCGGAGCCCAGGGCGGTCCGACCTCGTCCACCCGCGACGCGCACGAAGTCGCGCGCGGCTGCCGACGGTCGGCTGCACTGCCCGAGCACGGTGCGCTCGACCCAGGCAGCCCGGGCCCTCACCCGGGCAGCGGCCGCGGAGGACGCCCCGCTGGGGGATCGCATGACGTCGTCGATCGTCTGCTGCAGCGGGAACTCCACGCCCCGCACGGCCCGTCTCTCGCTCCGGCGGCACGCTGCCGACTCCCGGTCGTCCGCGGACGGCGGTCCGGCAGCGGTGCCGGACGACGACTCCCCGCCGTCGACGTCGCGGGTCGGCGAGGGCGACTCGGGCCCCGCCGACGTCCTGGGCTCTGCCGACGTCTCGGGCCCCGCCGGCGGAGGGGTGGCGGGTCCCTCGGCGGTGCACCCGCTCAGCCCGACCAGCCCGACCAGCAACATCGCTGCGCACAGCGCGCCGGTGGGCCGCAGGGGCGAGAGCATGCTCCAGTCTGCTGCCCCGGCGACCCTGGCGCCATGACCCGTCCGCGACGCCGGAGACCAGCTCTCGTCATACGTCCGGACGGTTCCCGGCGTTCAGAACCCGTCCGTTCGTATGACGGGGCCCGCATCGCCGGTCCGGTCGGGTCGACCCGTCAGGTCGAGAGGTCTCGACGACGGTCGCTGCGCGACCTGCTCGACCACCGGGGTGGGTCTGGTCGAGAGGTCTCGACGACGGTCGCTGCGCGACCTGCTCCCTGGTTCGAGTTCGTCGAGATCGACCACCGGGGTGGGTCTGGTCGAGAGGTCTCGACGACGGTCGCTGCGCGACCTGCTCCCTGGTTCGAGCTCGTCGAGATCGACCACCGGGGTGGGTCTGGTGGAGGGGTCTCGACGACGGTCGCTGCGCGACCTGCTCCCTGGATCGAGCTCGTCGAGATCGACCACCGGGGTCGGTCAGGTCAGGTCGAGGTGCATGACGTGCAGGCCGACGTACCCGTGGCTCGCGGAGCGGAAGGCGCCGGGCACGGTGCCGACGATCACGAAGCCGAGCGACTGCCACAGCCGCACCGCGGCGGTGTTGGTCTCGACGACGGCGTTGAACTGGATGCCGCGAAAGCCCTGCGCGCGGTGCCACGCCACGACGTGCTCCGCCAGGGCGCGTCCCACGCCCCGACCGCGCGCCGACTCGGCGACCAGGAACGACGCCGTCCCGACGTGATCGCCGCGGCCCGGCCGGTTCGGCCCCATCTTCGCCGTGCCCAGCAGCGTGCCGTCCTCCTCGAGCACCACCGTCGCGCCGGGCGGGCGCTCCAGCCAGAGGTCGGCTGCCTGCGCCGAGGTCAGGTCCTCGGGGTAGGCGTAGGTCTCGCCGGCCGCGACGGTGGCGCGGAAGACCGGCCAGATCGCGGTCCAGTCGTCAGGGGTGGCCGGACGGATCACGCGCGGAACGGGTGACGAAGGCACGCCCGGGAGCCTAGGGGCGCGCGGAGCAGCGCGCGATCCGGGACGCGCCGAGGGCGGCCGGACGGGATCAGGGGGCGGTGCCGCGCACCGCGAGGGCGCGGGCGGGGTCGACGGCGTCGCCGCCGCCGGGGCGGACCTCGAGGTGGAGGTGCGGGCCGGTCGAGTTGCCGGTGGAGCCGACGTAGCCGATGGTCTGGCCGCCCACGACGGGCTGGCCCTCCTTGACGCCGAACTGCGACTGGTGGCAGTACCAGAGGTCGGTGCCGTCGTCGAGGGTGATCACGGTGCGGTTGCCGTAGGCGCCGGCCCATCCGGTCTCGCTGACGACGCCGTTGGCCAGTGCCTTGATGGGCGTGCCCTCCGGGGCGGCGAAGTCGAGGCCGGTGTGGCAGTGCGACCACAGCCCGCTGCACTGGCCGAACGTCGCGGTGAGCTCGTAGACGCCGGAGGCGATGGGCAGCTGCCAGGCGTTGAGCGCGATCTTGGCCGCGGCCTTCTCGGCGCTGGCGGCGAGCTCGGCCAGGGCGGCGTTCTCCTCGCGGGCCTGCCCGGAGCGGGACTGCACGTCGTCCTGGCCGGCCATGGCGGCGAAGGCGTCGTCGGCGGACTCCGCCTGGGCCGCGGTGGGGACGAGCGCGAGTCCGGCCACGACCACGGAGCCGAGCAGCATCGCCGTACGACGGGTGCGGGTCGGCAGCGGCATGCGTGTCTCCTGGGTGGCGAGCGGTGGACGGTCGTGGTGCGCGGGACGGGCGTGGAGGATCGCGCGGTTTCGTCGGACTTCGTGCCCCACGATGTCGAGGTCCGCCCTCCATTGTGCGGCAGAGGGGGGAATGTCACACCCACTTGCGGCACCTCGGCAGGGTGCACGGGATACTTTGGCACCGTGACAACCACCACCCCGTCCCTGGCGGCCCGGTCACGGACCTCGACGATCCTGCTCAAGCTCCTCATGGCAGGCACCGGTCTGGTCTTCATCGGCTACGTGCTGCTCCACATGTACGGCAACCTGAAGGTCTTCGGCGGCCAGGAGAGCTTCGACTCCTACGCCGAGCACCTGCGTGAGTTCGGCGAGCCGATCCTGCCGTACTCCGGCCTGCTGTGGATCATCCGCGTGGTCCTGCTGGGCTCGCTGGTCGTGCACGTCTACTCCGCGGTGACGCTGTGGCGTCGCGCCCACGGGGCTCGCACGCAGAAGTACACCGTCGCGAAGCGCGTGCACTCGACCTGGTCGTCGAAGACCATGCGGTGGGGCGGCCTGGCGCTGCTGCTGTTCGTGGTGTTCCACATCCTGCACTTCACGACCCGCACCATCACCCCCGGCGGGGACTCCGACAGCCCCTACCAGCGCCTGGTCAACAGCTTCTCGCCCGACCAGTGGTGGGTCCCGGTCGTCTACCTGCTCGCCATGGGCGCGCTCGCGATGCACCTGCGTCACGGCACCTGGAGCGCAGCGCAGACCCTGGGCCTGACCGGCAGCCCGGCGGCGCGCCAGCGTGCCAACGTCGCCGGCTACACCCTCGCCGTCGTGATCGCCGGCGGGTTCGCGATCGTCCCGCTGTCCGTCCTGGTCGGCATCGTCGAATGATTCGAGTGATTCGAGTGAGGTCTCTCCGATGACTGAGGTCACCCTGCCCGCGGGCACCCGCAACGGCTCCGGCGACGCCGCCGAGTACTTCCTCGAGGGCGAGCCGCTGACCGACGCCAAGGCGCCGTCCGGCCCCATCGAGATGCGCTGGACCAACCGCCAGTTCGACTCCCGGCTGGTCAACCCGGCCAACCGCCGCAAGCTCAGCGTGATCATCGTCGGCACCGGTCTCGCCGGCGCCTCGGCGGCGGCCACCATGGGCGAGGCCGGCTACGCGGTGAAGGCGTTCTTCTACCAGGACTCCCCGCGCCGGGCGCACTCGATCGCCGCCCAGGGCGGCATCAACGCGGCCAAGAACTACAAGGGCGACGGCGACTCGGTCCACCGGCTCTTCTACGACACCGTCAAGGGCGGCGACTACCGCAGCCGCGAGTCCAACGTGCACCGCCTGGCCGAGGTCAGCGTCAACATCATCGACCAGTGCGTCGCCCAGGGCGTGCCCTTCGCACGCGAGTACGGCGGCCTGCTCGACAACCGCTCCTTCGGCGGCGTGCAGGTGTCGCGCACCTTCTACGCCCGCGGCCAGACCGGCCAGCAGCTCCTCATCGGCGCCTACCAGGCCCTGGAGCGCCAGGTCGGGGCCGGGACCGTCGCGACGTACGCCCGTCACGAGATGCTCGAGCTCGTCGTCGTCGACGGCAAGGCCCGCGGCATCATCGCCCGCGACATGGTCACCGGCGAGATCGAGACCCACCTCGCCGACGTCGTCGTGCTCGCCTCCGGCGGCTACGGCAACGTCTTCTACCTCTCGACCAACGCGATGGGCTGCAACGTCACCGCGTCCTGGCGCGCGCACCGCAAGGGCGCCTACATGGCGAACCCCTGCTACACGCAGATCCACCCGACCTGCATCCCGGTCTCCGGCGAGCACCAGTCGAAGCTGACGCTGATGAGCGAGTCGCTGCGCAACGACGGCCGCATCTGGGTGCCGAAGAACCGCGAGGACCGCGACAAGGACCCGCGCGACATCGCCGAGGAGGACCGCGACTACTACCTGGAGCGGATCTACCCGAGCTTCGGCAACCTGGTGCCGCGCGACATCGCCTCGCGCGCCGCGAAGTACCAGTGCGACGCCGAGAAGGGTGTCGGCCCGGGCGGGCTCGGCGTCTACCTCGACTTCGCCGACGCCATCGAGCGGATGGGGCGCAAGACCGTCGAGTCGAAGTACGGCAACCTCTTCGACATGTACGCCCGCATCACCGGCGAGGACCCCTACGCGACGCCGATGCGGATCTACCCCGCGGTGCACTACGTGATGGGCGGGCTCTGGGTCGACTACGACCTGCAGTCGACCATCCCGGGGCTCTTCGTCACCGGTGAGGCCAACTTCTCCGACCACGGCGCCAACCGCCTCGGCGCGTCCGCCCTCATGCAGGGCCTGGCCGACGGCTACTTCGTGCTGCCGAACACCATCCGCGACTACCTCGCCGACGGCCCGTTCGAGAAGGTCGACGAGGAGCACCCCGCGGTCGTCGAGGCCCGCGAGTCGGTCGAGAGCCGCATCAGCCGGTTCCTGTCGGTCAAGGGCACCCGCTCGGTGGACAGCTACCACCGCGAGCTGGGCCAGATCATGTGGGACTACTGCGGCATGGAGCGGACCGAGGAGGGCCTCAACAAGGCCATCGGTCTGATCCGCGACCTGCGGACCGACTTCTGGGAGAACGTCAAGGTCCTCGGCAGCGCCGAGAGCATCAACCAGTCCCTGGAGAAGGCCGGCCGCGTGGCCGACTTCCTCGAGCTGGGCGAACTGATGTGCATCGACGCCCTCAACCGGCGCGAGTCGTGCGGCGGCCACTTCCGCGCCGAGTCGCAGACCGAGGACGGCGAGGCGCTGCGTCAGGACGACGACTACGCCTACGTCGCGGCCTGGGAGTTCGCGGGCGGCGACCACGACCTCGGGAAGCCCGTCCTGCACAAGGAGAACCTCGTGTACGAGTTCGTCGAGATGAAGCAGCGGAGCTACAAGTGAGACTGAACCTCAAGATCTGGCGCCAGGAGAACGCCCGCGCCAAGGGCGGGATGGTCGACTACGAGCTCGACGACATCTCCGAGGACATGTCGTTCCTCGAGATGCTCGACGTGCTCAACGAGAAGCTCAACGCCGCCGACGAGGAGCCGATCGCCTTCGACCACGACTGTCGCGAGGGCATCTGCGGCTCGTGCGGGCTGATGATCAACGGCCAGGCCCACGGCCCGGAGGTCACCACCACCTGCCAGCTGCACATGCGGTCCTTCAAGGACGGCGAGACGATCACGATCGAGCCGTGGCGCGCCGACGCGTTCCCGGTCCTCAAGGACCTCGTCGTCGACCGCACGGCCTTCGACCGGATGATCCAGGCCGGCGGGTTCATCTCCGTCAACACCGGCTCGGCCCCCGACGCGCACGCCACCCCGGTGCCGAAGGAGAACGCCGACCGGGCGTTCGACACCGCCACCTGCATCGCCTGCGGCGCTTGCGTCGCGGCCTGCCCGAACGCCTCCGCCTCGCTGTTCCTCGGCGCCAAGATCACCCACCTCGGTGAGCTGCCGCAGGGTCAGGCCGAGCGTCACGAGCGGGTGCTCGGCATGGTCTCGCAGCACGACCACGAGGGCTTCGGCGGCTGCACCAACATCGGCGAGTGCGCCTCCGCCTGCCCCAAGGGCATCCCGCTCGACGTCATCTCGCAGCTGAACAAGGACCTGCGCACCGCGCTGCGTCACGCCCCCAGCTGACGGCTGGCCCGTGTCGGTTTCACTAGGTACCTGGTGAAACCGGCGCTTCCCGAGCGAAGCATCGTGCGGGAAGCGCCGGTTTCGTCAGGGGAGCTCGGCCGGTCTCGGCTCAGGTCGGGCCGACCAGCTCGCCCAGCACCGTCCTGACGTCGAGCAACGTCGGCCGGGCCGCCGGGTCGCGCTCCAGGCAGGCGCGCAGCAGCTCGTCGTACGCCGGGGGGACGCTGTCGAGCGACGGCACCCGCCCCGGGGCGCGGCGGTGGACCGGCCACACCCGGCGTCGGCTGTCCCAGGTGGCCTCGTCGCCGTGGGGCAGGTCGCCGGTCAGCGCCTCCACCAGCGTGACGCTGAGCCCCCAGACGTCGGTGGCGGCCGACAGGCCCTCCCCGAGCGCCTGCTCGGGCGCGAGGTAGCCACGGGTGCCGGCGCCGCGACGGCCCGACCCTGCGCGCCCGGCGAGGCTCAGGTCGATGAGGGTGGCACGGCCCTGCTCCACCACGACGTTGGCCGGCTTGAGGTCGAGGTGCAGCCAGCCCTTGCGGTGCAGGTAGCCGAGCACCGACGCCAGCTGGAGCCCGAGCAGCGCGGTGTCGGCGACCGACAGCGGCCCCTCCTCCAGCATCGCGTCAAGGGTCGCGCCCGTGAGGGTCTCGAGCACCATCGCCGGCGCCGGGTCGCGGTGCACCTCGTAGCCGCGGACCAGGTGGGGGTGCTGCAGCTCGCACAGCAGGGTCCCCTCGAGCTCGACCGCGGCCCGCACGCCGGGCTCGTCGCGCCGGTCCTCGCGCAGGATCTTGACCACGCACCGGCAGTCCCGCTCCACGCTGTGGACGTCGTAGGTGTCCATCCGCCTGCCGTGCGCCAGCAGCGCGACGACCTCGTAGCCGGGCAGCACCTGCGCTCCCACGGGCACCGGGCGGAAGCCCTCGCTCGCTCGTCGGAACATCAGCGCACCACCGCCCCGGATGCCCCGGATGCTGCCCCGGCTGCCGCGCCGGCCGCCGCGTCGACCACGCGGCCGTCCTCGAGCCGGACCGTGCGGTCGGCGATCTCGAGCGCGACGGGGTCGTGGGTCACGATCACGACGGTACGGTCCCGCGCAGCCCGCCGCAGCGGCGCCAGCACGCGGCGGGCGGTGTCGGGGTCGAGCCCGGTCGTGGGCTCGTCGAGCACGAGGACCGGGCTGTCGCGCAGCAGCGCCCGGGCCAGGGACAGCCGTTGCCGCTGGCCGCCGGAGAGCAGCCGGCCGCGTTGGCCGACCCGGGTGTCGTAGCCCTCGGGCAGCGCGTCGATGAAGCCGTCGGCGTCCGCGGCGCGCGCGGCACGACGTACGTCGTCACGGGTCGCGCCCGGGCGGGCGAAGGCGATGTTCTCCGCCACGGTCGCGTCGAGCAGCAGGGTCTCCTGCAGCACGACGGTGACCGCGTCGCGCAGGGACCCGAGGGTCACGTCCGCCACCGGTACGCCGTCGATGGTCACCCTGCCGGCCTCCGGGTCGAGGTGGCGGGTGAGCACCCGGGCCAGGGTGGACTTGCCGGCGCCGCTACCCCCGACCACGGCCACGACCTCGCCGGGGTGGAGCTCGAGGCTGACGTCGTCGAGCGCCGTCGCGGGGGCACCGGGGTAGCGGGCGGTGACGTGCTCGAGGCGGACGACGCCGCGCGGCGCCACGAGCGGGACGGCGCCGGGCCGGTCCCGCGGCGGCTCCTCGTCGAGCAGCTCGACGAGCCGCTCGATGCCGGCCGTCGCGGAGTACAGGGACGGCAGCAGGTCCGCGAGGTCGCGGATCGGGCGGTAGCACTGCGCCAGCAGGGTGAGGAACGCCAGCAGCCCGCCCAGGGTCAGCCGGCCGCTGTCGAGCGCCCAGACCCCCATCGCGACGACGGTGAGGGTGCCGGCGAGCTCGGTGAGGTCGACCAGGGGCAGGAAGACGCCGCGGACTCGGCTGCCGGCGAGCTCGGCGGAGAAGATCGCCTGGTTCTGCCGGTGGTAGCGACCGACGGCGTCGGCCTCACGGTTGTAGCTCTGCACGAGCGGACCGTTGGAGAGGTTCTCCTCGGTCACGGCGCTCAGCGAGCCCGAGCGACGACGGCGCTCGCGCGAGAGGCGGCGCACGAAGTCGGCGAAGCGGCGCGAGACCCACCAGAAGAGGGGGACGACGACCAGGCTCGCGAGAGCGAGCGCCCAGTCGAGGTAGAACAGCGCCCCGACGAAGAACACGATGCGGACCACGGCGTCGATGCCGCCGGCCATGTGGCCGATCATGAAGGTCTCGACGGCCGCGACGTCGGAGGTGAGGCGCGAGATGACGTCGCCGAGGCGCCGCCGCTCGTGGACGTGCAGGGGCAGCGACAGCACGTGGCGGAACACGTCGACGCGCAGGTCGAGCAGGAACTTCTGCGAGATCCAGGTGGCGAGGTAGTCGTCGACGCCGGAGATGACCGCGCTCAGCAGGTTCAGGCTCAGGTAGACGGCGGCCAGCCAGACCAGCGGGCGCCACTCGGCCGGGACGAGGACGTCGTCGACCAGGCGCTGGAAGAGCAGGATCTCGGCCACCTCGATGGCCGGGGCGGCCGCGAGCAGCCCGACGGCCAGCACGAGCCAGCGGCGCAGCGGGCGCAGCCGGGGCCAGAAGCGGGTCACGACCTCGCGCAGCGTCAGGCCGGGGGCGTGCTCGACGATCGGGGCGTCGTCGGCCTCGGGCCGCAACGAGGCGACGGCGCGGTCCCACTGCTGTCCCATGGGCGGATCTCCTGGTAGTGGGAGCGGACTGGGGGAGACGGGGCTGGACCCGCGAGGGCCCCGGACCGGCTGCTGCCGGTCCCGGGGCCTCGGGTCGTGCACCGACAGGGTGGTCGGGCCGGTCTGGGAGGCACCGGCTCGCTGCCCTGTCGGCGGGCCGCGTCAGTTCGTGCGGCTGCGGCTGTTGCTGCGGTTCCGGCGACGACGCATGCGACGACGGTTCCGGCGCCGACGCCGGCGGCGACGACGGTCGTCGCTGTCGTTGCTGTCGCTGCGACCGGCACGCGCCATGCGCGCCGGCTGGAGCGCCTTGAGAACACTGGATCGAGCCATGGGGATGACCTCCTCGGTGGTGATGAGCCGCCGGTGCGGGGGTGCTCCGGCGATGACCAGGACTCTGGGCCCGGGACGTGTGAGGGGCGTGAGTCGCGTGTGAGACCGCTTTCATGAGAGTTCTCATGTGGCGGCAGGGAGGCGCGGGGGACGGCGTACGACGGTCCGCGCCGGTGTGACGCGGGCGATAGGGGGGTTCGTGGTGCCCGGCGTGTCGACAGGGCTAGGGTCGGACCGGCAGTCACCGGGCCCGAACGGCCCCACCCAGCCCTGCGCTGGCGTGCATCCGAGAAGAGAAGGCTGAACCCGTGGACCTGATGGAGTACCAAGCGAAGGAGCTCTTCGCCAAGCACGGCGTGACCACCACGTTGGGGACGGTCGTCACCACCCCCGACGAGGCCCGGGCCGCCGCCGAGGAGATCGGTGGCGTCACCGTCGTCAAGGCGCAGGTCAAGGCCGGCGGCCGCGGCAAGGCCGGCGGCGTCAAGATCGCCAAGACCGCCGACGAGGCGCAGCAGCACGCCGAGGCGATCCTCGCGCTGACCATCAAGGACCTGCCGGTCAACCGGGTGCTCGTCACCCCGGCCACCCCGCCGGTGGAGGAGTACTACTTCTCCTTCCTGCTCGACCGCTCGAACCGCTCCTACCTCTGCATCGCCAGCGTCGAGGGCGGCGTCGAGATCGAGGAGGTCGCCAAGACCAACCCCGACGCGGTCAAGAAGATCGCCATCGACGCCGGCACCGGTGTCGACGACGCGAAGGCGCAGGCCATCGTGGACGAGGCGGGCTTCCCGTCCGAGCTGCGCGACCAGGCCGTGACCATGGTCAAGGCGCTCTGGAAGGTCTTCGTCGAGGAGGACGCCACTCTCGTCGAGGTCAACCCGCTCGCCCGCCTCGAGGGCGACAAGCTGGAGGCGCTCGACGGCAAGGTCTCGCTCGACGAGAACGCGGAGTTCCGCCACGAGGACCACGCCGAGTTCGAGATCCGCGAGGAGACCGACCCGCTGGAGGCAAAGGCCAAGGACAAGGGCCTCAACTACGTCAAGCTCGACGGCCAGGTCGGCATCATCGGCAACGGCGCGGGGCTCGTGATGAGCACCCTCGACGTCGTGGCCTACGCCGGTGAGGCGCACGGCGGCGTCAAGCCCGCCAACTTCCTCGACATCGGCGGCGGCGCCAACGCGCAGGTCATGGCCGACGGCCTCGACGTGATCCTCAACGACGAGCAGGTCAAGAGCGTCTTCGTCAACGTCTTCGGCGGCATCACCGCCTGCGACGAGGTCGCCAACGGCATCAAGGGTGCGCTGGAGATCCTCGGCGACGAGGCGACCAAGCCGCTCGTCGTACGCCTCGACGGCAACAACGTCGAGAAGGGTCGCGCGATCCTCGACGAGCTGAACCACCCGCTCGTGACGCAGGTGGACACCATGGACGGCGCGGCCGACAAGGCCGCCGAGCTGGCGAACGCCTGAGGACGAGGAACATGTCGATCTACCTGAACAAGAGCTCGAAGGTCATCGTCCAGGGCATGACCGGGGGCATGGGCGCCAAGCACACCACCCTCATGGTCGAGGCCGGGACGAACATCGTCGGCGGCGTCAACGCCCGCAAGGCCGGCACCAGCGTCGAGCTGGGCGGCAAGGACCTGCCGGTCTTCGGCAGCGTCGGCGAGGCGATGAAGGAGACCGGCGCCGACGTGTCGGTCGCGTTCGTCCCGCCGGCCTTCACCAAGGACGCCTGCATCGAGGCCATCGACGCCGGCATCGGCCTGCTCGTGGTCATCACCGAGGGCGTGCCGGTGCAGGACACCGCCGAGGTCTGGGCCTACCTCGAGAGCGACGCCAACCACGCCGGCACCCGGATGATCGGGCCGAACTGCCCGGGCATCATCACCCCGGAGGAGTCGCTGGCCGGCATCACCCCGCACACCATCGCGGGCAAGGGCCCCATCGGTCTGGTGTCGAAGTCCGGCACGCTGACCTACCAGATGATGTTCGAGCTGCGGGACTTCGGCTTCTCGACCGCCATCGGCATCGGCGGCGACCCGATCGTCGGGACCACCCACATCGACGCCCTCAAGGCGTTCGAGGAGGACCCCGACACCGAGGCCATCGTGATGATCGGTGAGATCGGTGGCGACGCCGAGGAGCGGGCGGCGGCGTACATCAAGGACCACGTGACCAAGCCGGTCGTCGGCTACGTCGCCGGCTTCACCGCCCCCGAGGGCAAGACCATGGGCCACGCCGGCGCCATCGTCTCCGGCTCCGCGGGCACCGCCGCCGCCAAGCAGGAGGCCCTCGAGGCCGTCGGCGTCAAGGTCGGCAAGACGCCGTCCGCGACCGCCCAGCTGATGCGGGAGATCCTCCAGAACCGCTGACTTGGTAGGGGTGCCGGTTTCACCAGGTACCTAGTGAAACCGGCGCTTCCCGAGCGAAGCATCACTCGGGAAGCGCCGGTTTCGTTCGGGAAGCAGGCCCCACGTACGCCGCTCCGCCGCCGGCCTCAGCAGCCGCCGTCGCGGTAGACGCACATCGCCTCGACGACACCCGTGACCGCGTCCCGGGCGTCGCGCTGCTCGCGGGTCACGCCCTGCTTGCTGCCACCGCCCTCACTGCCGATCTCGTCGAGCAGCAGCGCGTTGCCCTGTCGCACCAGGTGGTAGACGGTCAGGTAGAGGCCGGGGGTGTCGCCGTACTCCGAGCCCAGCGTGACCCGCTGCGCCTCGTCACCGAGGTCCACCGGCTCGACGACGCTGACCAGCACCTCCTCGTCGTCCGGGGACGACGGGTCGCGCGGGCACCGGTCGAGCGCCGTCACGACGCGCTCGAGCGCGGCACCGGCCGCGGCGGCGTCCGGGAACGTCACGAGCAGCCGGTCGCCGCCGCGGGTGATGCCCATCTGGCGGGCGCCGAGCTGCTCGACGCCGCCGCTCGGCAGCAGGTCCACGGTCTGCCCGCACACCATCCGCTCGTCGAAGACCCTCAGGTCCGGCGACGGTCCGCGCACCGCGACGTCCTCCGGGTCGGGCTCGGGCCAGCCGTCGAGCAGCGGGAAGTCGGGTGCGATCGCGGTCTGCGCCGGCCCGCCCGGCTCCGGGGTGAGGTCGGCGTCCGGCGTCTCGCTCGGCGCGGGGGCGGACTCGGACGGAGTGGGCGCGGGCTCGGAGGGGCTGGGCTCCACCACGCTCGGGGACGGAGCAACGGGGTCCTGCGACCGGCTCTGCGTGCCGGCCTGGCTCCAGGCCACGCCTCCCACGGTCAGGGCCACCGCGAGGGCGCTGCCGGCGGCCACGGTCGCCGTACGGCGTCGGCGCAGGTGGTCGCCCCGACGGCGGGCGTCGGCGGGGGAGCCGGGCGCGGGCGGGACCGCGCGGAGGTCGGCGAAGTGGTCGTCGAAGGTGTCAGGCACGGGAGGCTCCCTCGTCCAGGTCGGTGGCGGTGAGCAGCTGCTGCAGCGCGGTGCGCCCGCGCGAGAGGCGGGCCTTGACGGTGCCCACCGGGGCACCGACCTCGTCGGCGACCTGCGCGACGCTGAGGTCGCACAGGTGGTGCAGGACCAGGGCCCGGCGCTGGTCGTTCGGGAGCCGGTCGAGCGCGGCCATCAGGGCGACGTGGTTCTCGTCGGGCCCCGGTGAGAAGCGCTCGGGCTCCAGGGCGCGGTCCGCCGTACGACGAGCGCGGCCCAGCGAGCGCCACCGGCTGACCGCGTGCCGGTAGGCGACCGTCCGCAACCAGGCCTCCGGGTTGTGGACCTCGGCGAACGCGCGTCGGCGGGCCCAGGCCCGGGCGAACGCCTCCTGCACGCTCTCCTCGGCTCCGTCCCGGTCGCCGGTCATGGCGTGGATCTGGTGGACCAGACGGGCGTGCGACGCGTCGTACAACGCGTCGAACTCTCCTGTCTCCATCTCGGCTCCCCTCGGTGGGCTTCTGTCACCCTGCACGACGCCCGGGCCCGCCGTCCGGTTGCATCGCGTGTCGCGGACTTGACGTGGTCGCGCCGCATGTGAGCAGGGGTTGTGGACGCCTCCCACGCGGTGTGCGCCTTGGGGGGCGTCCATAACCCCGCGTTACATGCGGTCTCTGCGAGACGGACGGGCGGACGGGCGGGCGGGCGGACGGACGGGCGGGCGGGGGGTCAGGTGACGGCGAGGCGGGAGGCGTACGCCGGGGCGCGGTGCTCGTCGGAGGCCAGGACCGTCACGAGCGCGTCCACGGCGTCGAAGACCTCGACGTGGGTGTTGTAGAGCGGGGCGAAGCCGAAGCGGGCGATGTCGGGGGAGCGGAAGTCGCCGACCACGCCCCGGGCGATCAGGGCCTGGACGATCCCGTAGGCCTCGTCGTGGCGCAGCGCCACCTGGCTGCCGCGGCGGGCGTGCTCGCGCGGCGTCACGACCTCCACCGACGGCACCCGCTCGTCGACGAGAGCGACGAACAGGTCGGTCAGCGACAGCGACGCGGCCCGCAGGTCGGCCACCGCCACGCCCTCGAACGCCGTCAGCGACTCCTCGAGCGCCGACAGCGCGATCACCGGCGGGGTGCCGACGACCATCTGCTGCACCCCCGCGGCGGGGGTGAATTCCAGCGACATCGCGAACGGGTCCGCGTGGCCCCACCAGCCCTGGACCGGCTGCTCGAGGGCGTCCTGGTGCCGGGGCGCGACCCAGACGAAGGCGGGTGAGCCGGGACCGCCGTTGAGGTACTTGTAGGTGCAGCCCACCGCGAAGTCGGCGTCCGCCGCGGTCAGGTCCACCGGCACCGCCCCCGTGGAGTGGCACAGGTCCCACACCGTCACCGCGCCGACCTCGTGCGCGGCCGCCGTCACCGCCGCCACGTCGTAGAGCGCGCCGCTGCGGAAGTCGACCTGGGTCAGCGCCAGCACCGCGACGTCCTCGTCGAGGGAGGCGGTCGGGTCGGCCGGGTCCGCCCAGCGCAGCTCGAGGCCCAGCGTGCGCGCGACACCGGCCGCGACGTAGCCGTCGGTCGGGAAGGTCGAGCGCTCGACCACGATCACCCGCCGGTCGGGGCGCAGCCGGGCCGCGGCCACGAACGTCTTGAACAGCGTGACGCTGGTCGAGTCCCCGACGGTGACGTCGGCGGCCTCGACGCCCACGAGCGGCGCCAGCCGGGCACCGACGCGGGCGGCCAGGTGCGTCCAGCCGGCGGCGTTCCAGGAGGAGACCAGGCCCGCGCCCCACTCCCGTCGTACGACGTCCGCGACCCGGTCCGGCACCGAGCGCACCAGCGGGCCGAGCGAGTTGCCGCACAGGTAGACCATGCCGTCGGGCAGGTCGAACAGCTCGCGCCGCGACGGCAGCGGCGAGTCGGCGTCGAGGCGTACGGCGTCCTCACGGGTCAGCGTCATGACCCCGACCCTAGGCTCAGCTGCCCCGCAGCACCCGCCGACTGATGGCGTCGCGACGGATCTGCGCCGGGGTGAAGGCGAAGCGCACCCACTCCTCCCGGCTGAACAGGCGCGTCTGGTCGTCGCTGAAGCGTGACGAGGTGTCCGTGGCCTGGGAGTAGGTCAGGATCGTGCGCGCGTCCACCCGGCCGCGGTCGCCGAACGCGACCGCCTGGATGTGCGAGGAGCCGTAGCTGACGGGGGAGTAGCGGTCGAGGTGGGCCCCCGGCATCCGCGACACCGTGACGTTGGCGTTGCCGGTGTCGCCCTCGCCGCCGCCGATGCCGACCAGGGGGGCACCCTCGTCGCCGGCGACGTGCAGGCTGCCCCACGGCGCGTCGAACGCGATGTCGCGCTGCTGCAGGGAGTCCAGCGCGTCGCGCATCGCCTGCACCACCTGGGGGTTGGTCTCGTTGAGGTCGCGCGGGGTGCCGACCGGGTCGGCCGGGTCGAACGGCACCTGCCAGCGGCCTTCGGTGGGAACGCGCTTCCAGAACTCCTCGAAGACGTGGTTGCCCCGGCTGGTGACGTCGCTGCGCCCGTCCCAGGCGGCGAGCACGTCGCAGGCCTCCCCGCCGGCCGCGGCCTCGCAGACCGTCTGCAGGTCGCCGTTCTCGCGCGCCAGCTCGGCGGCGAAGACCCGGTTGGTGTGCTCGAAGAGCCGCAGCGTGCGCGGGGTGACCTTCCGGCCCGCACCGAGGTCGTCCTCGCCGGCGAGCCGGTCCAGGACGTAGCGGTAGACCATGCGGGTGCGGGGCGTGCGCTCGCACTCCTCGCAGCCGATGATGCGGGCGAAGCCCTCCAGCCGCTCCTCGGGGTTCGGCAGCCAGTAGCTGTCGTTAGCGTTGGCCACCCAGTCGCGGCGGTCGGCCAGCGGCAGGTTCGCCGGGCCGAAGATGCCCGGCCGGCTGGCGTCGGCGTCGGTGCGCCAGGCGCAGCTCGACTCCGCCCGGGTGCCGTCCAGTGCCGGCAGGCCGGCCAGGTTGAACAGCACCTGCCCGGTCGGGGTGGCGCACTCCTGCACCAGCTCGTCGGGCACGTTGGGCACCACGGAGTGGTCGGCGTAGAGCACCTCGCCGGTGCGGTCGGCGGCCGTGGTGTTGACCCACGGCATGCCGGCGGCGCGGTCCTGACGGCGCAGCAGGTCGTGGACGTCGGTGGCCTTGCCCATCTCGAGGAAGGTGTCGACGGTGCGCAGGTGCTCGCCGTTGGCGTCGCGGAGGGCGAAGAAGCTCGCCGGGCTCCAGACCTGGAGGGTGGCGGAGTCGTCGAGCACGTAGCCCTGGCCGGTGCGGTATAGGTCCTCGGTGACCGTGTCGACGTCGCCGTTCGGGCGCTTGACCCGGACCTCCACCACGCGCCGGTCGAGCTCGGTGGGCCCGTCCTCGGTGAGGTACGTCGTGGGCGAGCCGGGCACGGTGCGGTACTCGTAGGGGGTGAACCGGTAGGCCGTCGAGACCGTGTGGCTCCACGCCACCCGCTTGTTCCAGCCGATGTTGACGACCGGCGAGCCGATGAGGCTGGCCCCGGCCACGTCGTAGGTGCCGGGGATGGTCAGCTGCACCTGCTCGAAGCGGTAGCGGCCGCGCCACGGGAAGTGGGGGTTGCCCAGCACCATCCCGCGCCCGGTCGAGGTGGACTCGGAGCCCACCGCGGTGGCGTTGGACCCGAAGCCGGCCGGGTCCTTGCCGAGGTGGGCCCGCAGGTCGTCGGCCGCCGGCAGCTCGGTCGGGGCCGCGGGGAAGCCGCCGGCGCCGAGCTCCGGAGCGGGTGTGCCCGGGGTGGGCGGCGTGGCCTCGACGATCTGGGGCACGAACACCCCGGTCGAGGCGAGCAGGTTGGCGGCGTACACGCCGTACCAGACGTCCAGCGCGGTGGCGTCGGGGCGGATGTAGCCCGCGCCGCGGCAGGCGGGGTCCTTCACGCCGCTGCTGCCGCCGACGTCGCGGATGTAGCGGTTGATGCCGGCGACGTAGCCGCGGACCATCGCGCGGGCCTGGGTGCCCGGGCCGCGCTGGGGGTCGGCGAGCAGCGCCTCGACGACCCTCCGGTTGCGGATGTCGGTGAAGAGGGCGTCGGTCTGGAGGTTGGTCGCGTCGAGGGTGACCCGGTCCTGGTAGCGGGCGTCGGGCCCGAACCACCGGGAGCGCTCGCCGCGGCCCGTGACCAGGGTGTCGGCGAGGTTGCACAGGTTGGTCTCCGCGGTGGCGTAGCCGTGGCCGTAGCCCAGCGAGCCCCAGTCGTCGGCGACCACGTGGGGGATGCCGTGCTTCGTGCGGGTGACGGTGGCCTCGAAGCGGGGAGCGCGCTGGGCCGCGAGCACCGCGCGGCCCACCTCCAACGTCGTGGCGCCGGCTGCTCCCGCCGCCGGGGCGGCGCCGCTGACGGGGACCAGCAGGGCCAGCGGCAGGGCCGCCGAGATCGTCGCGGCGGCGCCGCCGGCCGCCAGTCGTCGCAGGTCCATGAGGGCTCCGTCTCGTCGTACGCCGTGGGGTGCGGGGTCGTGCCGGGCCGACCAGGGGCCGACCGTGTGGTCGACCAGGGGGCCGACCAGTGACAACGTAGACAGACAGACACCGGTCCGGGGGCCGAACGCCGCACCTCACGGCGTGGCAGCACGGAGGCGTCGCCGGGCTGGGCGAGACTGGAGCGCGATGACCGACGTCCTTGCCGCCCACGCTGCTCGCCTGTCCGCCACGGTGCCCGAGCCGGACAGGCCCTCGCGTCGGCTCCCGGTCCTGGCGGCCCTGGCCGGCGTCCTGTCGCCCCTCGTGGTCGTCCTCGTGCTCTGGATCCTCGGCCTCGGTGCCTGGTTCGCCGCCGACGGCGGCAGCCACGGAACCACGCTGTCGGTGCTCCGGCTGGCCGCCGACGGCTGGCTGCTGGCCCACGGGTCGCACCTGGCCCTCGGTGGCGCCGGGGCGGTCGTGGTGACAGCCTCGCCGCTCGGGCTGACCCTGGTCTGCGTCGCGGTGACGGTGCGGGTGACCCGGTGGGCGGCGTCGCTGTCGCCGGGCGGATCGTTGCGCGACGTGCGCAGCGCAGCCCTCGTCCTGACCGGCGCGTACGTCGTGACCGGCCTCCTCCTGGCGCTGGTGGGACGCAGCGGCGCCGTGACTCCCGGCCTGCTCTCGACCCTGGTCGGCTGCGTGCTGCTCGGCGGCCCCGCGGGCGCCCTGGGGCTCGTCCTCGGCACCGGCAACGCCGGCCACCTGCGCTCCCTCGTGCCGGTGGCGCGACGCTCGGTCCTGCTCGGGGCTCTCGCCACCTCCGTCCTCGTCGTGGCCGCCGGCTCCGTGCTGGTCGCCGGCTCCCTCGCCTGGCACGGCGGCGCGGCCGCGGAGGTCGCCGACGGGCTCGACCTCGACGCCGCCGGCGTGGTCTTCTCGCTGCTGCTCGCCGCCGCCCTGGCCCCCAACGCCGCGCTGCTCGGCAGCGCCTACCTCGCCGGCCCCGGCTTCGCCGTCGGCACCGGCACCGTTGTCTCCACCGCGCAGGTCTCCGTCGGGCCGCTCCCGAGCGTCCCGCTGCTGGCGGCGATCCCCGGCGACGGCGCGCAGCCGGGCTGGCTGGTCGGCCTGCTGGCCCTGCCGCCGGTCCTCGGCGTCGTCGGCGCCGTCTGGGCCGCGCGCGCGGTCCCGACGCGGTCGTGGCGCTCCGGCGCGCTGCGCGGTCTCGGCGGTGGCGCCCTCGCAGCGGTGCTGCTGACGGTCGCGACCGCGTGGGCCGGGGGCGCGGTCGGCCCGGGTCGGATGACGGAGCTCGGGGCGCCGTTGTTCGACCTGCTGCTGTGGAACCTCGCCGGGCTCGGCCTCGGCGGCCTGCTCGGCGGCCTCGGCGCCACCTGGTGGGCCCGTCGCCGGGACCTGCCGGTCGCGGTCGAGGTGCCCCGGGTCCGCAGCGAGCGCCCGATCACGCTCTACCCCCACCTCGCGCCCCGGCTGACGCCCCAGCGGTCGGCCCCCGCGGTCGAGCGGACCGGCGCCGAGGACACCGTCGTCGTCGAGGCCCCGGACAGCTCCCGGGACTAGTCTGTGCCGGTGCCCGCCACCCCCTCCTCACCCCCGCGCGGGCCCACCCGCCTGGTCGTCCTGGTCTCCGGCTCGGGCACCAACCTCCAGGCGCTGCTCGACGCCGCCGCCGACCCCGCGTACGGCGTGCAGGTGGTCGCGGTCGGTGCGGACCGACCCGGCATCGAGGGGCTGGCCCGGGCAGAGCGCGCCGGCGTGCCGACGTTCGTGCACCGCGTCGCGGACTTCCCCGACCGCGGGTCGTGGGACGAGGCGCTCGCGGCGAGCTGTGCGGCGTACGAGCCGGAGCTGGTGGTGCTCGCCGGGTTCATGAAGCTGGTGGGTCCAGCGTTCCTCGAGGAGTTCGGCGGGCGCTGCGTCAACACCCACCCGGCGCTGTCGCCGTCGTTCCCCGGGATGCGGGGCCCGGCCGACGCGCTGGAGTACGGCGTGAAGGTGACCGGCGCGACGCTCTTCGTGGTCGACCCGGGGGTCGACACCGGGGCGATCGTGGCGCAGACCGCGGTGCCGGTGGAGGACGACGACGACGTCGAGACGCTGCACGAGCGGATCAAGACCGCCGAGCGGGCGATGCTGGTCGACACCGTGGGGCGGATGGCCCGCGAGGGCTTCGCGGTGGTCGGGCGCAAGGTGCGGATCGGGCGTCCGGTCGCCTAGGCTGGACCCACACGACTGGCGCAGGTGGGTCACCACCGGGGAGTGAACGTCGAGAGCATCGAACGCCTGGGTGCCTCATCGATCACGCGACCGATGAGGAGCTCCATGACCACCCCCGCCGCCCCCTCCGCCGCCCCGTCCGCCGCCGGCCCGTCCACCGCTGAGCGCGCCCCCGTGCGCCGCGCGCTGGTCTCGGTCTACGACAAGACCGGCCTGGAGGAGCTCGCGGTCGCGCTGCATGCCGCGGGCGTCGCGCTGGTGTCGACCGGGTCGACGGCGGCGCGCATCTCCGACGCCGGCGTGCCGGTGACGCAGGTCGAGGAGCTGACCGGCTTCCCCGAGTGCCTCGACGGGCGGGTCAAGACGCTGCACCCCCGCGTGCACGCCGGCATCCTGGCCGACCGCCGCCTCGAGTCCCACGTGGCCCAGCTGGCCGACCTCGGCATCGAGGCGTTCGACCTCGTGGTCTCCAACCTCTACCCCTTCACCGACACCGTCGCCTCGGGCGCGGCGCCGGACGAGTGCGTGGAGCAGATCGACATCGGCGGGCCGTCGATGGTGCGGGCGGCGGCGAAGAACCACCCGTCGGTCGCGATCATCACCTCGCCGGAGCAGTACGCCGACCTCGTCGCCTCCGTGGAGTCCGGCGGCACCACGCTCGAGCAGCGTCGCCGCCTCGCGGCCGAGGCCTTCGCCCACACCGCCTCCTACGACGTGGCCGTGGCCTCCTGGATGGGCAACGTGCTGACCGACACCTCCGACGGCACCGGCTTCCCGGCCTGGGTCGGGGCGACCTGGGAGAAGAAGGCCGTCCTGCGCTACGGCGAGAACCCGCACCAGCCGGCCGCGCTCTACGCCGGCTGGCCCGGGGGCGGGCTCGCCGGGGCCGAGCAGCTGCACGGCAAGGAGATGTCCTACAACAACTACGTCGACGCCGACGCGGCCCGACGGGCGGCGGCCGACTTCGACGGCCCCGCGGTGGCGATCATCAAGCACGCCAACCCCTGCGGCATCGCGGTCGGGAGCGACGTGGCCGAGGCTCACGCCAAGGCGCACGCCTGCGACCCGGTCAGCGCCTTCGGCGGCGTGATCGCGGCCAACGTGCCGGTCAGCGTGGCCATGGCCGAGCAGGTGGCCGAGGTGTTCACCGAGGTCGTGGTGGCGCCGGGCTACGAGGACGGGGCCGTGGAGGTCCTGGCCCGCAAGAAGAACGTGCGGCTGCTCGTCGTACCGGCCGACGCGGAGCGTCGCGGCGCGGAGATGCGCCCGGTCAGCGGGGGGCTGCTGCTGCAGGCGCGCGACCTCGTCGACGCCACCGTCGAGGGCGGTGGGGACGACCCGGCCTCCTGGACGTTGGCGGCCGGCGAGCCCGCCTCCGACGACGTGCTGGCCGACCTGGCCTTCGCGTGGAAGGCCTGCCGGGCGGTGAAGTCCAACGCGATCCTGCTCGCCTCCGGCGGTGCCTCGGTCGGCGTCGGCATGGGCCAGGTCAACCGCGTGGACTCCTGCCGCCTCGCCGTCACCCGGGCCGGTGAGCGGGCCGCGGGCGCGGTGGCGGCCAGCGACGCGTTCTTCCCCTTCGCCGACGGTCTGCAGATCCTGCTCGACGCCGGCGTGCGCGCCGTCGTCCAGCCGGGCGGGTCGGTGCGCGACGAGGAGGTCGTCGAGGCCGCCCGCGCCGCCGGCGTGACGATGTACTTCTCCGGCACCCGGCACTTCTTCCACTGAGGTTCCCCGGCACCGGGGCCGACGAGCCCTAGGGTCGGTCCCACACACGTCGTCCACACCGGGGGGTCCCTCATGCGCCGTACGTCCGCCGTCGTCACCACCGTCCTGGCCCTGGGGGCCGCCGCCACGATCGCGCCGCCGGCAGCCGTCGCCGCGCCGCGGTGCATGGGGGAGCGCGCCACGATCGTCGGCACGTCCGGGGCCGATGTCCTGCGGGGCACCCCGAGGGACGACGTGTTCGCCGCCCTGGCCGGCGACGACCGCATCATCGGCCTCGACGGCGACGACATGGTCTGCGGCGGCCCGGGGGTCGACATCATCGACGCCGGTGACGGTGGGGACTTCGTCCTCGGTGGCCGGGGTGCCGACCGGGTCGAGACGGGGCGCGGCGCGGACCTGGCGATCGTGCTCGCCGGCGACTCGACGCAGACCGGACCCGGAGGCGACCTCGTCCTGATGATCGGCGGCGAGAACCCCGCCGTCACCGAGCTCGGCGCCGGCCCCGACCTGTTCCTCGCCGAGACCGGTCGCGGTGAGGCGCAGGGTCAGGGCGGCACGGACGCGATCGCCCTGCCCCAGGACCTCGAGAGCGAGCCCGGGACGTCGCCCGGGGTGGGCGTCATCACCCTCGACCGCAGGGCGTCGTACACCGCGCCGGACGTCGAGGTGGAGGTGGGCATCAGCCAGTTCGAGCAGGGCATCGGCAGCTCCGGGGCGGACACGCTGACCGGCAACGACGACGCCAACTACCTCGACGGCGGACCGGGTCGCGACGTCGTGTCCGGCCTCGCCGGCGACGACGTGCTCGAGGGGGGCGCCGGGCGCGACTCCCTCGACGGCGGCGAGGGCACCGACCGGTGCACCGACCGCGGCGCGACGACCGTGCGCGTCGACTGCGAGCGACCGCGGGAGCAGGCGGCGGCCGCGGCCCGGCAGGCGGGGGCGACGCGAGCGGCGTACGGGACGGTCCAGCAGGGCGCGGACGCGCGGCTCACTGCGCTGCTCACCGTGCTGGGGCGGACCAGCCGGTGAGCACCAGGTGAGAGGATGCAGCACGTGACGGCACAGATCCTGGACGGCAAGGCCACCGCGGCGGCGATCAAGAGCGAGCTGACCGAGCGGGTCGCCAAGCTGCGCGAGCAGGGCGTCGTGCCCGGGCTGGCCACCGTGCTGGTCGGCGACGACCCCGGCAGCCGGTGGTACGTCAACGGCAAGCACAAGGACTGCGCCGAGGTCGGCATCACCTCGATCCGCGTCGACCTGCCCGCCGAGGCGCCGCAGAGCGCGGTCGAGGACGCGATCGCCGAGCTGAACGCCAACCCGGACTGCACCGGCTACATCGTGCAGCTGCCGCTGCCGAGGCACATGGACGAGAACGCCGTCCTCGGCCTCATCGACCCGGTCAAGGACGCCGACGGCCTGCACCCGACCAACCTCGGGTGGCTGGTGCTGGGCAAGGACGCGCCGCTGCCGTGCACGCCTCACGGGATCGTCGAGCTGCTGCGTCGCCACGACGTGCCGATCGCCGGAGCCGACGTGTGCGTGGTGGGTCGCGGCGTCACCGTGGGACGCCCGCTCGGGCTGCTGCTGACGCGCCGCTCGGAGAACGCCACCGTCACGCTGTGCCACACCGGCACCCGCGACCTGGCCTCGCACGTGCGGCAGGCCGACATCGTGGTGGCCGCGGCCGGCGTGCCCGGCATCATCACCGGGGCGATGGTCAAGCCGGGCGCGGCGCTGCTCGACGTCGGCGTCTCGCGGGTCGACGGCAAGATCGCCGGCGACCTGGCCGACGACGTGAACGACGTGGCCGGCTGGGTCTCGCCCAACCCCGGCGGGGTGGGGCCGATGACGCGGGCGATGCTGCTGGCCAACATCGTGGAGGCGGCGGAGAAGTCGCTGCGATGAGCCACCCCGACCCGGGTGCGCCCGCACCCGAGGGGCGGCCCCCGCACGACGGCCCGCACGACGGCCCGCACGACCCGCCGTTCGAGGCGCCGCCGCCGCGGGGCCCGGACGAGCCGGACCACGTCTTCCCGGTCGGGCCCCTGCCCGAGGGGGAGGAGGACAGCCGCCCGTACCCCCAGCCCGAGCACAGCCTGGCGCCGCGCAAGCCCCGGACCGTCGGCGGACTGGTCTACCTCGGGGTGCTGGTGGCGACCCTCACGGGCGTCGTCGTGGTGGCCCTGGGGGAGTGGCGCAGCGGCCTGACCACGATCGGCGTCGCCGTGCTGGTGGGGGGCATGGGCCGCCTGGTCCTGCCGAACGACAACGCCGGCATGCTCGGCATCCGCCGCAAGCTCATCGACGTCGCCACGCTGCTGGTTCTCGGTGGCTCGCTCGTCGTGCTCGCCGCGATCATCCCGGACCCCACCCTCCCCTGACATGGGCGGCCGGGGGACGCGGTTTCCCACGGTATGCAGGAAAACTGGCACTCCCCATGGCGTGCACACCATGGGGAGTGTCAGAACGGCTGCATACCGTGGGAAACCGGCAGCCACCACGCCGCAGGACCGGAGTCAGATGAGGCCGAGGTCCTTGACGGCGTTGCGCTCCTCGGTCAGCTCGGCGGCGGTGGCGTCCATCTTGCCGCGCGAGAAGTCGTCGATCTCGAGGCCCTGGACGATCTCCCAGTCACCGTTCGACGTGATGACGGGGAAGGAGTAGATCAGGCCCTCCGGCACGCCGTAGCTTCCGTCGGAGTGCACGGCCATGGAGACCCAGTCGTTCTCGGCCGACCCGGTCAGCCAGTCGCGGGCGGCGTCGATGGTGGCCGAGGCGGCGGAGGCAGCCGAGGAGGAGCCGCGGGCCTCGATGATGGCCGCGCCGCGCTTGGCGACGGTCGGGATGAAGTCGTTCTCGATCCACGACTGGTCTCCGACGACCTCGGCGGCGTTCCGGCCGGCGATGTCGGCGTGGAAGATGTCGGGGTACTGCGTGGCCGAGTGGTTGCCCCAGATCGTCATCTTGGTGATGTCGGTGACCGGGGCGCCGGTCTTGGCCGCGAGCTGGCTGATCGCGCGGTTGTGGTCCAGACGGGTCAGCGCGGAGAAGCGCTCCTTCGGGATGTCGGGAGCGTTGGTCATCGCGATGAGGGCGTTGGTGTTGGCGGGGTTGCCGGTGACACCGATGCGCACGTCGTCAGCAGCCACCTTGTTGAGCGCCTTGCCCTGAGCGGTGAAGATCGCGCCGTTGGCCTCGAGCAGGTCACCGCGCTCCATGCCCTTGGTGCGCGGACGCGCGCCGACGAGCAGGGCGAGGTTGACGCCGTCGAAGATCGCCTCGGCCTCGTGGCCGATCTCGACGCCGGCCAGCGTCGGGAAGGCGCAGTCGTCGAGCTCCATGACGACGCCCTCGAGGGCCTTGAGGGCCGGCTCGATCTCCAGCAGGCGCAGCTCGACGGGACGGTCGGGCCCGAGCAGGGCGCCGCTCGCGAGCCGGAACAGCAGGCTGTAGCCGATCTGGCCGGCGGCGCCGGTGACGGCGATCTTGAGCGGGGCGTGGTCGGGCACGAGAACTCCTCGAGAAGACAGACGGTGACAGGCAGGTGGTCGGTGACGCGGCCCCGACGCTAGCAGCGGAGGGACGCCGCGTCGCCGGGAGCCTGCCCCGGGGTCAGGCTTTCGACACGGCACAGAGGGGACTGTGCCTCTGGCCGCCGGGTCTCGACGACGGCCGCTGCGCGACCTGCGCGACCTGCGCGACCTGCGCGACCTGCGCGACCGACGTCAGCGGGGGAGCTGGGCCGCCTGTCGCGCCCAGGACCAGATCGACTGGCGCTCGTCGTCGCTCTCGCGGGTGGTCGGCAGGTAGTGGTCGGGCCGCACCCGGCGGTCGTGCCACAGCCCGCCGCCCGGCGGGTGCGGGTCGACGGCAGCCAGCCACACCGTGGTGTCGGCGCCCTGCGCGACGTCGCGCAGGATCGGCCCGGTCACCTTGTGGAAGCCGGGCAGCGAGTCGACGACGCCCGGGGTGTCGGCCCAGCCGGGGTGGGTGGCGTAGACGGAGACGCCGCGGGAGCGCCAGCGGTCGGCCAGGACCGGCAGCAGCGAGACCTGGGTGCGCTTGCTGCGCGCGTACGCCGTCGCCGGCTTGTACGACGACTGCGTGTACTCGGGGTCCGAGACCGGCAGCGACTGGGTGTACATGCCGCCCGAGGTCACCATCACGACCCGGCCGTCGCCGGCCGACAGCTGGTCGAGCAGCAGCTCGGTCATGAGCAGCGGGCCGAGGACGTGGATCGCCATCGTCATCTCGTGGCCCTGACGCGACTCCGTGCGCTCCGGCGGCATCGCGCCGGCGTTGTGCACGATTGCGGAGATCGCCGGGACGGCCGCGCCGATCTCGGCGGCGAAGCGGCGTACGTCGTCGAGGTCGGAGACGTCGCACTGCCACAGCTCGAAGGTGGCGGACGGGACGGCGCGGCGCAGCTCGCCGCGTGCCTTCTCGCCCTTCTCGAGGTTGCGCACGACCAGGTGCACCCGGGCACCGAGACGAGCCAGGCCGTCGGCCGTGGCGATGCCGAGGCCGGAGGAGGCCCCGGTGACCACGACGTCCTTGCCGGCCAGGGCGCCGGGGGCCGGGTCCTGCGGCCACGACGACGTACGACGACGCAGGGCGTAGCCGATCTTGGAGTAGCCGAGGACGACCGAGCGGTCCAGGACGGTGTCGAGCAGGTTCACGAGCGCGTCACTTCCCCAGCTTGTCGAGGTTGTCCTGCAGGCCCTTCTCGGCCTCGTCACCGAGCTTCTTGAACGCGATGGCGAGCACCGGGGACAGCACGGGGGCGACCTTGCCGAACAGGCCCTTGAACTCGAAGGCGGCGTTGTAGGTGACGCGCGTGCCGGTGGCGGTCGGGCTGAAGGTCATGGTGTCGGTGGCCGTCACGGTCTTGTTCTGGCCGACGAGGACGAAGCGCTCGTTGGGCACGTGCGTGCGCACGGTGTAGGTCAGCTCGGTCTTGCTGCCGGCGAACTTCGAGACGTTGTGGTACTTCGTGCCCTCGCCGCCGTCACCGGCGACCCGGCGCGTGCTGACGGTGCCCGGGTCCCACTCCTCGGTGTGGGTGAAGTCGCTGAGGTAGGCGAAGACCTTCTCGACGGGTGCGGTGGTCTCGACGCTGCGGGTGATCTCCATGTCCCCAGCGTCCCAGGGGGCACCAACTGCGAAACCGACCCGCGGGGTCGCCCGCGTCACAGGCCGCGCGTGTTCTCGGGCGCCGGTTCGGGCTCCGGTGCGGGCTCGGGGTCGTGGGCGACGTGCGCCAGCGCGCGCCACAGCAGGGCGACGAGCAGCGCGCTGCCGGCGAAGCCGAACCAGAACGGCGCTGCGACCCCCCACTCCCGGGCCAGCAGCCCGCCGATCGGGGCACCCACGAGCATGCCGCCGTACACCCCGATGAGGTAGACCGAGCCGACCCTGCCCTGCAGCTCGACCGGCACCGAGCGCTGCCGGATCGTGCGCGAGGTCGTGCCCCACACGAAGGCGTGGAAGCCGAAGACGAACATGACCGCGAAGGCGAGCGCGGGCTCGGTGGTCAGCGCGAGCCCGAGGTGGGTGAAGGTCTCGACCACGAGCCCGGCGCGCATCAGCCCGGCGAGGCCGACGGTGCGCTCGAGCCAGCCGTACGACGCGGTGCCGGCCAGTCCACCGGCGGCGATGCAGAAGGTCAGCCAGCCGTAGCCGGCCTCGCCCAGCCCGAGCTGCTCCTGGCCGTAGAGGACCAGCACCGACCAGGCTGCGCCGTAGGTCACGTTGAACAGCACGATGGTGATCGTCAGGGTGCGCACCGCCGGGTGGCGCCAGAGCCAGACCACGCCCTCGGCGACGTCCTGGCGCAGGGGGCGGCTGCGGTCGGGCGCAGGTCGCGGACGCAGCGTGACCCGGGTGACGAGGACCGCGCCGGCGGCGGCGCAGATCGCGGTGACGCCGAAGGGCAGCGGGCGGACGACGGAGAACAGCAGCGCCCCGATCGGGGGACCCATGAGCTGGTTGGCGGTGATGAAGCCGCCCTGCAACCGGGCGTTGGCCACCCCGAGGTCGGCGCGCTCGACGGTCTCGACGAGCAGCGCGGACCCGGCGATGTCGGCGAGGGTCTCGGCCGTGCCGAGCACGAACATGGTCGCCAGCACCATCGCGATGTCGACCACGCCGGTGGTGATGGTGACGGTGAGCGCGACCAGCACCGCGGCGCGCAGCAGGTCGACGACCAGCACCAGCCGGCGACGGTCGACGCGGTCGCTCCAGGCGCCGGCCAGCACGCCGAACAGCAGGACCGGCAGCTGCTGCAGGAAGACCGCCGCTGCCACCAGCAGCGGGTCCCGGGTCTCGGAGGCGACGAGCAGCGGCCCGGCGGCCAGCAGCAGCCCGTCGCCGACGTTGGTGACGACGCTGGAGGCGAACAGCCAGCGGAACGGCGTGCCCAGCCGCGCGGGGAGCACGGCCTCCACCGGGGCGCGCATCAGGGTCGGGATCGTCACCGGGAGAGGGTAGGGCCTGCACCCGGGTCGGCGGCGACCCGTTTCTCGAACCAC
Source organism: Nocardioides sp. HDW12B (assembly GCF_011299595.1). Classification (NCBI taxonomy): domain Bacteria; kingdom Bacillati; phylum Actinomycetota; class Actinomycetes; order Propionibacteriales; family Nocardioidaceae; genus Nocardioides; species Nocardioides sp. HDW12B. Next base: position 693,810 of record NZ_CP049867.1, read on the forward strand.
GCCTCGGCGTAGGGGTTGTCGTTGTACCGCTCGATCTCGCGGTAGCCGGCGCGCCCGTAGAGCGCGACAGCCTCGGCGAGCACACGGTGGGTGTCGAGCACGATCCGGCGGCAACCGAGGTCGACGGCGGTGGCCTCCAGGTGGCGCAGCAGACGGCCCCCGAGGCCGGCTCCGCGCCAGTCGCGGTGCACCCACATGCGCTTGACCTCGACGGTGCCGGGGTCGAGGCGCCGTACGCCGCCGCAGGCCACGGGCTCGCCCTGGTGCACGGCGACGACGAAGGCCCCGCGCGGGCGGGTCAGCTCGGCGACGTCCGCGGCGCTCATCGGGCCGGGGACGAAGTGGTCGGGGAACCGGTCGTCGAGCTCGCGGACGTAGGCGTCGAGCGCGGCCTGGGCCGCGGGTGCGTCGGGGGGCAGCTCGTCGAGCGCGAGCGAGGAGGCGATCGCCCGGCGGTCTCGGCGGTCGTCGTCCATGCCGGCGACGGTAGCGGCCGCGGGAGCACCGACCGCCCGGTGATGGGGCGTTTCCTGGCCGCCCGGGCCGGGAATGGGCAGGATGGGCCGCGCGGGCGAGCACGGTCCGGTGGCGGTCCGAGGGGCCGGCGCCGCGGCCGCCGGGTCGCCCCGGTATCTTGACGTCAAGAGACTTCGCCCCGCGAACCTCAGCAGGACCCCCGAGAACCCCCCCAGCGAACGGAGCCGTCGTGCCGGACTCGACGATCATCTACACCCACACCGACGAGGCGCCGCTGCTGGCGACGTACTCGTTCCTGCCGATCGTCGAGGCGTACGCCGCGAAGGCCGGCGTCGAGGTCGAGACCCGGGACATCTCGCTGGCGGGCCGCATCATCGCCGCCTTCGCCGACCGCCTCCCCGAGGACCAGCGCACCGACGACGCGCTGGCCGAGCTGGGCGAGCTCGCGAAGACGCCCGAGGCGAACATCATCAAGCTGCCCAACATCAGCGCCTCGGTGCCGCAGCTGAAGGCGGCCGTCAAGGAGCTGCAGGAGCAGGGCTACGACCTGCCCGACTTCCCCGGCGAGCCGAAGACCGACGAGGAGAAGGAGATCCGGGCCCGTTACGGGTCGGTCATGGGCAGCGCCGTCAACCCGGTGCTGCGCGAGGGCAACTCCGACCGTCGCGCGCCCGCGTCGGTCAAGGGCTACGTCCGCAAGCACCCGCACTCGATGGGGGAGTGGAGCAGCGACTCGAAGACCAACGTCGCCCACATGGACGGCGACGACTTCCGCTCCAACGAGCTGTCGGCCGTCATGGACGCCGACACCACCCTGCGCATCGAGCACACCGCCGAGGACGGCACCACGACGGTGCTGCACGAGGGCGTGCCGGTGCAGGCGTCCGAGGTCGTCGACGCCTCCTTCATGAGCGCCGCCGCCCTGGACTCGTTCCTCAAGGACGCCGTGAAGCGGGCCCAGGACGAGGACGTGCTGTTCTCGGTGCACCTCAAGGCCACGATGATGAAGGTCTCCGACCCGCTGATCTTCGGCCACGCCGTCGAGGCGTTCCTGCCCGAGGTCTTCGAGAAGCACGGCGCGGCCCTGGCCGCCGCCGGGCTGTCGTCGAGCAACGGCCTCGGCGCCATCCTGAGCAGCCTGGACCAGGTCGAGAACGGCGACGAGATCAAGGCCGACATCGAGCGCGGCCTCACCGCCGGGCCGGCCCTGGCCATGGTCGACTCCGACCGCGGCATCACCAACCTGCACGTGCCGAGCGACGTCATCATCGACGCCTCGATGCCGGCCATGATCCGCACCTCGGGGCACATGTGGGGCCCGGACGGCGGCGAGGCCGACACCCTCGCGGTGATCCCCGACAGCTCCTACGCCGGCGTCTACCAGGCCGTCATCGACGACTGCCGCGCGAACGGCGCCTTCGACCCCACCACGATGGGCACCGTCCCCAACGTCGGGCTGATGGCGCAAAAGGCGGAGGAGTACGGCTCGCACGACAAGACCTTCGAGATCGAGGCCGCCGGCACGGTGAAGGTGCTCGACGGCGACACGGTCGTGTTCGAGCACCAGGTCGGCCCGGGGGACATCTGGCGGATGTGCCAGACCAAGGACGTCCCGATCCGTGACTGGGTCAAGCTCGCCGTACGCCGTGCGCGGGAGACCGGCGCCCCCGCCGTGTTCTGGCTCGACGAGACCCGCGCCCACGACGCGTCGCTGATCGCGAAGGTGAAGGAGTACCTCCCCGAGGAGGACACCGACGGGCTGACGATCGAGATCATGGCCCCGGCCGACGCCACGACGTACTCGCTGGAGCGCATCCGCAAGGGCGAGGACACCATCTCGGTGACCGGCAACGTGCTGCGCGACTACCTGACCGACCTGTTCCCGATCCTCGAGCTCGGCACCAGCGCGAAGATGCTGTCGATCGTGCCGCTGATCAACGGCGGCGGCCTCTTCGAGACCGGCGCCGGCGGCTCGGCGCCGAAGCACGTGCAGCAGCTGGTGAAGGAGAACTACCTCCGCTGGGACAGCCTCGGCGAGTTCCTCGCGCTGGCGGTGAGCTTCGAGCACCTCGCGAAGACCACCGACAACGCCAAGGCGCAGGTGCTGGCCGACACCCTCGACGCGGCCACCGGCACACTGCTCAACGAGAACAAGTCGCCCAGCCGCAAGCTCGGCTCGATCGACAACCGCGGCAGCCACTTCTACCTGGCGCTCTACTGGGCCGAGGAGCTGGCGAAGCAGACCGACGACACCGAGCTGGCGTCGCTGTTCACCGAGCTCGCGAGCACGCTGCGCGAGAACGAGGACACGATCACCGAGGAGCTGCTGGCGGTCCAGGGCAACCCCGCCGACATCGGCGGCTACTTCCGCCCCGACGACGCCAAGGCCTCCGAGGTCATGCGCCCCTCGGCCACCTTCAACGAGGCCCTCGACTCCTTCTGAGGGGGTGTCGGTTTCACTAGGTACCCAGTGAAACCAGCAGGGCCGGTACGCCGCTGGGTGGTGCGGAGGCGGGGGCGGGCGGGTCAGCTGACGGGGACCGCGAGGTCGCTGTAGATCACCCGGTGGTCGGTGATGGAGCGGGTCACGTCGTTCTCGAGGTCGGTGTAGGAGTCCACGCGCATCGACTTCGAGGCGAAGATCCAGTCGATGCGCATCCACGAGGGCGGGTCGCAGCGGCCGTTGGGCCAGCCGCCCCCGTTGACGGCCTTGAGGTTGCTGGCGCCGGTGATGTCGCAGAAGGCCTCGTCGCGCTCGTTGAAGTCACCGAGCAGGATCACCGGGACGCCGGTGCGCTCGAGCGTGTTGGCCAGGTCGGCCTGGATCGCCATCGCGCGGTCGCGGTACTGCTGGGCCGGGCCCTTGGAGTCGGCCGGGTTGTGGGTGTTGATGACCCACACCGAGACGCCGTCGGAGTTGCGCAGCTTGATGTAGGGCTGCTGCACCATCCGGCCGCGGAAGTAGGGGATCGCGTAGAGGCGCTTCTCGACGACGCGCCACTCGGAGGTGCGCCACGCGATCGAGTTCTGCACCGGACGGCGTCCCTCCTCGAGGCCCGGGTAGACCCCGAAGCGGCCGGCGGTGCGGCGCACGAACATCTCGTGCTGGTCGACCTGGTACTCCTGGAACCCGACGATCCCGAAGGCGCGCTCCTCGATGAGGGCGATGGTCTTGCGCATCCGCGGCTCGTACGTCGCAAAGCCCCGGGCCGGGTTCTCGGTGTGGCTCGCGCCGAGGATGTTGAAGGTGGCGACCCGGAAGGGTGCGCTCATCGCGGCCCGCTCGGCCGTGCCCGCCGCCGTGGCGACCGACGGGGTCGGTGCCGCCTGGGCGCCCTGGCCGGCCAGCGCCAGCACGCTGCTCAGTCCGAGCGTCAGCGCGAGCGCGGTGCCGAGGCGACGCAGCGGTCGCCGGGCCGATCGTCGGGCGGGGCGGTGGGTCGTCGGCCGCGTGCGGCCCGTCGACGTCGTGGTGGTGTCAGGCATGCGCAGGCGTCTCCCGTGTGATGGGCCGCGGGGCGAAGGGGGGTGGGCCGCGACCGTCTCCCTCCAGGACGATAGTCCCGAAACGGAGGACGCCAGAGGCGAACCCGGCAGCCCGTCAAGGACTGGTCTTGACCACCTCGGAGGCCAGCACGTCGTAGATCGCGGCGTCGGCGAGGGTGTCGCCCTCAACGCGGGCGGCCCGTCGCTCGCGTCCCTGGTGGGTGAACCCGAGGTCCTCGAGCAGCCGACGGGAGGCCGTGTTGCCCTCGGCGGCGAGCGCCCGGACCGCGACCAGGCCGAGGCCGCCGTCCTCGACGTCGACGACGGCGTGGCGCAGCGCGAGCCCGGCGGCGCGACGCCCGAGACCGCGTCCGCGCCCCTCCGGGTGCAGCACGTAGCCCAGCTCGCCCGTGCCCGACGGGGTGAGGTCGAAGACGTTGACCACCCCGAGCAGCAGGTCGGTGTCCGGGTCGGCCACGGTCCAGGTCACGGCGGTCCCACGGGCGTGGCGCTCGGTCAGGTCGTCCAGCCAGGCCCGCGCCTCGGTGTCGCCGTACGGCTGGGGGATGTGGCCCAGCCAGCGTCGGGTGAGCGGGTCGGCGGCGTACTCGACGACGCGCGGGAGGTCCGCCTCCGTGGGGGCGCGCAGCACGACGCCGTCCCCGACGATCCGCGGCGCGTCCAGCCAGGCGTGGGCGGGGCGGCGCGGGTCCCCGGCGCGCAGGGTGCCGACCCACGCGTCCAGGAGCTCCCCGCGCTGCGGGAGCCAGCTGCGCAGGCCGGCCTCGACGGTGAAGCCGACGCGCCACGCCAGCTTGCGGGAGGACCAGTTGCCCCGGTTGGCCCACCAGACGACGGTCCGCAGGCCCCGCTCCTCGAAACCCCAGTCGAGCAGCAGCCGGACCGCCCGCTCCATGACGCCCGTGCCGCGGACCCACGGGTGCGCGCCGTAGGCCAGCTCGGCCCGGTCGTCGCCCTCGTCGCGCAGCGAGATGGTGCCGGCGAAGCGACGTACGCCGTCGGGCTCGTCCGCGGTGGTGAGCGAGGTGTCGAGCGCCTCGACGGCGAACATCAGCTCGGCCTCGGTGCGCCAGGCACCTGGAGCGATGTCCCGCACGAAGCGGTCGGCGTCCGCCCGGGTGTAGTCCAGCGGCACGGTCGTCCACTGCCGGCTGACCGGGTCCAGGCACTGCTCGAGGACGGCCGGGGCGTCCTCGGGTCGGTGGGCGCGGATGGTCGCCACGCCGTCGGTGAGGGTCGGCACGTCGGAGGGGAAACGCATGTCTCTATCCTGGACGAACAGATCTCCCGGTTTCCGGCGGGGGACGGACGAGAGGGTTGGTCACCGTGGGTGGCACCTGGGCCTCCATCGGCCTGGTCGTGGTGTTCGTGCTCATCGGAGGGGTCTTCGCGGCCGCTGAGATCGCCTTGGTATCGCTGCGTGACAGCCAGGCCCGCGCGCTGGCCGACCGCGGCCGGCGCGGCCAGGTGGTGGCCGAGCTCAACCAGGACCCCAACCGCTTCCTCGCCGCGGTGCAGGTCGGCGTCACCACGGCCGGGTTCCTCTCGGCCGCGTTCGGTGGCGCGACGCTCGCCGACGACCTCGCGCCGGTGCTGGTCGACGCCGGGGTCTCCGCGCGCTTCTCCGACGGGCTGGCGCTGGTGCTGGTGACGCTCGCGATCTCCTACCTCTCGCTGGTCCTCGGCGAGCTGGTGCCCAAGCGGCTCGCGCTGCAGCGTGCCGAGGTGTTCGCGCTCGCGCTGGGGCCGACCATCAACCGGGTCTCGCGGCTCTCCCGCCCGGTGATCTGGCTGCTGTCGCGCTCGACCGACGTCATCGTGCGCATCCTGGGCGGCGACCCCAACGCCCAGCGCGAGCAGATCTCCGACGAGGAGCTGCGCGAGCTGGTCGGCTCCCACGAGGCGCTCGGCGAGGAGGAGCGGCGCATCCTCGAGGACGTCTTCGAGGCCGGGGACCGGCAGATCCGCGAGGTCATGGTGCCGCGCACCGAGGTCGACTTCCTCGACGCGTCCGTGCCGGTCTACAAGGCGGCGCGCGAGGCGCTGACCAAGCCGCACTCCCGCTACCCGGTCATCCGGGGCTCCTCCGACGACGTCATCGGCTTCGTCCACGTCCGCGACCTGCTCGACCCCGACATGGCCAACCGCTCGGTCCGGGTCGGCGAGCTGTCGCGCGACGTGCTGACCCTGCCGTGGACACGCAACATCATCGCCGCGCTGGGTGACATGCGCCGCGAGGGCATCCACATGGCGATGGTCGCCGACGAGTACGGCGGCACCGCCGGCATCGTGACCATGGAGGACCTCGTCGAGGAGGTCGTGGGCGACATCCGCGACGAGTACGACGTCGACGAGGGCGAGACCACCCGCCACCTCAGCGGAGACGTCGAGGTCGACGGGCTGCTCAACCTCGACGACTTCGAGGACGAGACCGGCGTCGAGCTCACCGAGGGCCCCTACGAGACGGTGGCCGGCTTCCTCATGAGCCGGCTCGGCCGCATCCCCGAGGCCGGCGACGCCGTCGACCACGAGGGCCGCCGGATCACGGTCGTGCTCGTCGACGGCCGGCGCGTGAGCCGGGTGCGGGTCAGCCCGCTCCCGGACCCCGCCCCGGGGGAGGCGGCGGAGTCGGCTGACCCCCCTGCTGGGGCGGGTACGACGACAGGTGCTGGGTCGGGTGCTGGGTCGGGTGCTGGGTCGGGTGCTGCGTCGGGTGGCCAGCCGGAGCAGGCCAACCCGGACCGCTGACCCCCGTCGGGCCGTAGATCGGCGCGCCGGGAGCGGTGACGGCCGGGTCGTAGGCGTCCGGGTCGGGGACGACCGCGGTGCTGTCCAGGAGGTCCTGGGGCACCCGTTCGGCGGCGCGCGTCAGGCGCATCACGACGAGGAACCACAGCACCAGGGCCAGCACGCAGAAGACGAGCTGGCCGGTCTCGAAGATCTCGAGGCGAGCGACCGTGCCGGGATCGCCGGAGCCGAGCTGACTGGTGGTGACGCGTCGGTCGACGAACTCGTTGAGGAGCAGGAACGTCCACCAGGCGCCCACTGGTGCGACCCGACGCACCTGCCGCATGTCGAGGGAGTCACGCAGGTCGCGGGTGTACTGGAACGGCACCACGAAGAACGCAAGAGGGATGAGCCACCCGCCGAAGGCCCACCACCGACGCCGGTTGTGGTGGAACGTCGGTCGGACGCGCTCGGCGAAGCGGCGCAGCCCGAGAAGCCAGAAACCGGCGAGGACGATCGTCGCCAGCTGGGCGACGATGATCGGCAGGGCGACGAGGTCGTACGCCGTGATGACGTCCGCAGGGTCCCCGCCCGTGCGCAGGGTGCGGGCGAAGCGCTCCCCGGCGGGACCGGCCAGGACCGCTTCGACGACCTGGAGCGCCGTCACGACGACTGCCCCGCCGATGGCGGCGTAGGCCAGAGCGCGTCCCGGCGGCTGAGCGGCAGGGAGGCCGGCGGTAGCGGCGTACGGTCCGGGGCCGGGGGCGGGCGGACCGCCCGCAGGTGGCAGCGTGGCACTCATCGGACGTTCCTTCCTCCGGGCGCCGCGACCGGTGGCGACCTCCGAGCGGAACGACCCCCGTTCCGAGTGGGGTGACTGTGCCCGCTGTCAGAACCTCGCAAACCGGACAGCTGCCGCTCCGCGGCGCCGCCGGGCGGGTGGGCCGGGAAACCCGGTCGAGGGGGCGGCCGGGCGCCTGAGAGAATGCCGCTCGTGCCCGAGACACCTGCCGAGACCCCTGCCGAGACCCCTGCCGAGACCCCCGCCGAGACCCCCGCCCGCCGACGCGTCCTCTCCGGGATCCAGCCCAGCGCGGACTCGTGGCACTTCGGCAACTTCCTCGGGGCGGTGCGTCAGTGGGTGACGCTGCAGGACGAGTTCGAGCCGTTCTTCTTCCTCGCCGACCTGCACGCCATCACCGTCGAGCAGGACCCGAAGCAGCTGCGCCGCCGCTCGCGGAGGTACGTCGCGCAGCTGGTCGCGGCGGGCGTGGACCCCACGCGCTCGGCGATCTTCCTGCAGTCGCAGGTGCCGGCCCACGCGCAGCTGGCCTGGGTGCTGCAGTGCCTGACCGGCTTCGGCGAGGCGCGCCGGATGACGCAGTTCAAGGACAAGTCCGCGAAGGGCGGCGAAGGTGCCGCGAGCGTCGGCCTCTTCACCTACCCGATCCTGCAGGCGGCCGACATCCTGCTCTACCGGCCCGCCTACGTGCCGGTGGGGGAGGACCAGCGCCAGCACCTGGAGCTCACCCGCGACCTCGCCCAGCGTTTCAACCACCGTTACAAGAAGACGTTCCCGCTGCCGGAGCCCTACATCCTCAAGAGCACCGCGCGCATCTGCGACCTCCAGGACCCGACGAAGAAGATGTCGAAGTCGGCCTCGAGCGCCGCCGGTCTCGTCGACATGCTCGACGACCCGAAGGTCTCGGCGAAGAAGATCCGCAGCGCCGTGACGGACTCCGGCTCGGAGGTCCGCTTCGACGAGGACGAGAAGCCCGGCATCTCGAACCTGCTGACCATCTACTCCGCGCTCAGCGGCGACCCGGTGCCGGCGCTGGAGGAGCAGTACGCCGGGCGCGGCTACGGCGACTTCAAGGGCGACCTGTCCGAGCGGGTCGTCGAGTTCGTGACGCCGTTCCGCGACCGCGCGCTCGCGCTGCTCGAGGACGACGCACGGCTCGACGAGATCCTCGAGCAGGGGCGGGCGACGGCGCACGAGGTCGCCCAGCGGACGCTGGCCCAGGTCTACGAGCGGGTCGGGTTCGGCACTCCCGGACCGTGAGTAGGGTGGTCCGCTGTGACCACGATCGGCGTCTCGCTGGCGGTGCCCGAGCCCTGGGGACCGCAGCTGCAGGAGTACCGCGTCGGCCTCGGTGACACCCCCGCCGCGGGCATCCCCACGCACATCACGCTGGTGCCACCGGTGGAGGTGGACGAGGCCGCCCTGGGCGACGTCGTCTCCCACCTGGAGGCGGCCGCCCGGGAGCACGCCGCGTTCGACGTGCACCTGCGCGGGACCGGCACCTTCCGACCGGTCTCCCCGGTGGTCTTCGTCAGCCTGGTGGAGGGCATCTCCGGCTGCGAGCTGCTGGCCAAGACGGTCGCCCAGGGGCCGCTGGCCCGGGAGACCGAGTTCCCCTACCACCCGCACGTGACCGTGGCCCACCACCTGTCCGAGGCGCTGCTGGACCGGGCCTTCGACGAGCAGGCCGGCTTCGAGTGCCGGTTCACCGCCGACCGGTTCTGGCTCTACGTCCACCACAGCGAGCTGGGCTGGGCCCCCGCGCACGAGTTCGTCCTCGGTGGCTGAGGCACCGGCCGGGGCCACCACCCGCCGCGGCGCCCACGGCATCCCGCACGTCGTCGCGGGCTCGCTCCTCGCGGTCGCGCGCGAGCAGGGCCGCGCCGTGGTCGAGGACCGCCTGTGGCAGGTCACCTGGTCGCGCCTCAAGGCGGAGGGCCGCACGGCCGAGCTCGTCGGTCCGCCCGGGCTGCCGTGGGACCGCTTCGCGCGCCGCGCCGGGGTCGCCGACGTCGCGCAGCAGGCGAACGCCGCGCTGGGTCCCGAGTCGCGCGCCTTCGTCGCGGCGTACGTCGACGGGGTGAACGAGGCGCTCGCCGCCGGACCCACCTGCGCCGAGCTGGAGGAGGTGGGCCACCGCGCGGAGGCCTGGCCCGCGTGGATGCCGCTGGCCGTCTTCGCCGCCCACCACGTCCTGTTCGGCACGTTCCCCGGCAAGCTGTGGCGCCGGCACCTGCGCGCGACCGTCGGCGACGACGTGGCCGGGCTCTTCCGCCACGAGGGCCTCGGGCCCGGCAGCAACTCCTGGGTGGTCGGCGGGCAGCGGACGGCCGGCGGGTTCCCGATGATCGGCGGCGACCCGCATCGCGGCTTCGAGCTCCCCAACGGCTACCAGCAGGTGCGGCTGACGAGCACCGACCCCGACGACGCCTTCGACGTCGCCGGCTTCACCTTCCCCGGCGTCCCGGGCGTGCAGCACTTCGCCCACGCCGGCGCGGTGGCGTGGGGCATCACCAATGCCACGGCGGACTACCAGGACGTGTACGTCGAGGAGCTCGAGCGGCGGGCCGGGAAGGTCCTCGCGCGGACCGCGGACGGCTGGGTGGAGGTGACCAGCCGGCTGGAGACCGTCCACGTGGCCGGTCACGACCCCGAGACGGTCGAGGTCGTCGAGACCCCCGCGGGCCGGGTGGTCCAGGGCGAGCCGGGCGGGACGGCGTACAGCCTGAGGACGCCGTCGTACGCCCTCGGCGACCTCGGCTTCGAGGCGCTGGTGCCGCTGCTGCGCGCCCGCAGCGTCGCCGACGTGGAGCGGGCGCTCGAGCACTGGGTCGAGCCGGTCAACAACCTGCTGGTCGCGGACCGCGCGGGCACCGTGCGCCAACGCGTGGTGGGGCGGGTGCCGCTGCGGCACGACGCGAACCGGACCGAGCCCGTCCCGGCCTGGGACCGCGCGCACCGCTGGAACGGCTGGGTCACGCTGCCGCCGCACGACGTGGCGCCGGACGGGCACCTCGCCACCGCCAACCACCGGATGTACGACGACTTCGAGCGGATCGGGCGCGACTTCGCACCACCCGGCCGGGCGCGACGCATCGAGGCCCTGCTCGAGGGGCGGGACGGCCTCACCCGCGACGACTTCGCGGCGATCCATGCCGACGTGCTGGCCGGGCAACCGGCGGCCCTGCACCGGGCCCTCGCCGAGCTGTCCGGGCTGGACGGCCCTGCCGAGCAGCTGCGCCGGCGCCTGGTCGCCTGGGACCAGCGGTTCACCGCCGACAGCACCGAGGGGACGGCGTACGTCGACGTCCGGACGCGGCTGGTCAGCGAGCTGGCCCGGACACCGACCCTGGCCCGGCTCTCCGAGCACGAGGCCGACCCGCTCCTGGCGCCCTGGTTCGACGTGCCGACCGAGCTGTGGCTGAGCCTCCCGCACGTGCTGTCGCCGTGCGGTCGCGCCCTGCTGCCCGAGGTCGACGCGGCCCTGGCCGAGGCGCTCGCGCACGTCGCCGGCCGGCCGGCCGAGCCGTGGCACCGGCGCCACGTCTACGCGCCCTACCACCCGCTCGGCCGGGAGCTGCCCGACGCCCCGGGGCTCGCGGGCGACAACGACTGCGTCCGCTGCGCCGGCGCCCGCCCCGGCTCGGACCTGGTGCTGCGGGGCTCGGTGGCGCGCTACGTCTGGGACCTGGCCGGGCTGGAGGGCAGCGGCTGGGTGGTGCCGCTCGGGGCGGACGGCGACCCCCGCTCGGCGCACCACCACGACCAGCTCGGGACGTGGGTCGACGGCCGCCTGGTCCCGGTCGGGGACCCGGCGTCGGACTTGTCACAACCAGTGGTCGGTGGGTCGGGCGGCTCCTAGGCTTCGCCCCATGGAGCACCTGTCACTCCTCGCCGGCGGCGACGAGCACACGAGGGCCACGCGCGAGCAGTGGGAGAAGGCCGCGGCGGACGTCCTGCGCAAGGCGGGTCGTCTGAAGGACGACGACCCCGACGACCTGGTGTGGAGCAGGCTGACGCGCACCACGCTGGACGGCATCGACGTCCTGCCCCTGGGTCTGCGCGAGCACCTCGACGGGCTGGCCCCGACCGGGGAGCCGGGCGAGGCGCCGTACACGCGGGGGAGCGCGCTCTCGCGCCCCGACCAGGGCTGGGACGTGCGCGTCCACCTCGCCGACCCCGACGCGAAGCAGGCCGCGGCCGACGCCCTGACCGACCTCGAGAACGGCGCCACCAGCCTCTGGCTGCGGCTGGGCCGCGGCGGCCTCGCGGTCGCCGACCTGCCGACGGTGCTGGAGAAGGTGTACGTCGACCTCGCTCCGGTCGTCCTGGACTGCCCCCGGGACCCGGTCGGGGCGGCCGAGGCGTTCGCCGCGATCCTCGCCGAGCGTGAGGTCGCGCCGGCTCCCGGCACCGTCCTGGCCGTCGACCCCTGGAGCGCCGCGGCGAACGGCTTCAGCGGCCACCCGCACCGTGACGACGACGTGCTGCCGCGCCTGGTCGAGCTCGCCCGCGAGCACGGCGCCCGCATCACGATCGACGCCTCCTGGGTGCACGAGGCCGGCGGCCACGACGCCCACGAGCTCGGCTGGTCGCTGGCCGCGGGCGCGGCGTTCCTGCGTCGGGCCACCGGGGACCTCGGGCTGTCGGTGCCCGAGGCCGCGGACCTGCTGGAGTTCCGCTACGCCGTCACCGACGAGCAGTTCCTCTCCATCGCCAAGCTCCGCGCCGCCCGTCGCCTCTGGGCCCGGGTGCTGGAGCTCTCCGGGGCCCCGGACGCCCCCGGCCAGGTGCAGCACGCCGTCACCGGCCGCGCCATGCTCACGAAGTACGACCCCTGGGTGAACATGCTGCGCGGCACGGTCGCGGCGTTCGCCGCCGGCGTCGGCGGCGCCGCCTCGGTCACGGTGATGCCCTTCGACACCGCGCTCGGCGTCCCTGACGCCCTCGGTCGACGCGTCGCCCGCAACACCTCCTCGCTGCTGATCCACGAGGCCCACGTCGCCCGGGTCACCGACCCCGCCGGCGGTTCGTACGCCGTGGAGAAGCTGACCGACGACCTCGCCCGCCGCGGCTGGGAGGAGCTGCAGAAGCTCGAGGCCGACGGCGGCGCCGAGGCCGCCCTCGACCAGCCCGGCGGCCTCTACGACCGCATCAAGGACGAGGCGATGCAGCCCCGACGCCGCCAGGTCGCCACCCGGAAGCGCGCCGTCACCGGCGTCAGCGAGTTCCCGAACCTCCACGAGGAGCTTCCCGAGCGCCGCCCCGTCGAGGAGGGACACGGCCCGGACCGCTACGCCCTCGACTTCGAGACCCTGCGCGACGACCCGGCCAGCACGCCCGTCTTCCTGGCCACCATGGGCCCGGTGGCCCAGCACACCGCTCGCGCCACCTTCGCCGCCAACCTGCTGGCCGCCGGCGGCGTCGACACCGTCTCCGCCGGTCCCACCACCACCGCCGAGGACGTCGTCTCCGCCTTCCGGCAGTCCGGTGACACCGGCCCCGCCACCCCGGTCGTCTGCCTCTGCGGCACCGACACGGCGTACGCCGAGTGGGGCGCCGACCTGGTCGCCGAGCTCCGCGAGGCCGGTGCCAGCCACGTCGTCCTCGCCGGCAAGCCCGGCGAGAAGACAGTCCCCGAGGACACGGTCGACTCCCACTGCGCCGTCGGCATCGACGCCCTCGCCTTCCTCCACGCCGTCCGAGAGGAGCTCACCCGATGAGCGTCCCCGCCTCCTTCGCCGACCTCCCCCTGGTCTCGACGAGCTCGACCGACGGGGGTGACCAGAGCGCGCCCGGTGAGGTCTCGACAGGCTCGACCACCGACACCCCCGAGACCACCGAGACCGCCGACCCGCTGCTGCAGACCACCGAGGCCGAGGACGGCCAGCCGGCGTGGATGTCCCCCGAGGGCATCCCGGTCAAGGCGCTCTACACCGCGGCCGACCTCGAGGGCCTCGACGGCCTCGACACCCTCCCCGGCCTGAGCCCGTTCCTGCGCGGGCCCTACCCGACGATGTACACGACGCAGCCCTGGACGGTCCGCCAGTACGCCGGTTTCTCGACCGCCGAGGAGTCCAACGCGTTCTACCGCCGCAACCTCAAGGCCGGCCAGAAGGGGCTGAGCGTCGCGTTCGACCTGGCGACGCACCGCGGCTACGACTCCGACCACCCGCGGGTGAAGGGCGACGTCGGGATGGCGGGGGTGGCGATCGACTCGATCTACGACGCCCGCACGCTGTTCGACGGCATCCCGCTGGACCAGATGAGCGTGTCGATGACGATGAACGGCGCCGTGCTGCCGGTCATGGCGCTCTACATCGCGGCGGCGGAGGAGCAGGGGGTGAAGCCGGAGCAGCTCGCGGGGACGATCCAGAACGACATCCTCAAGGAGTTCATGGTCCGCAACACTTACATCTACCCGCCGCAGCCGAGCATGCGGATCATCAGCGACATCTTCGCGTTCACGGCGCAGAGGATGCCGCGGTTCAACTCGATCTCGATCTCCGGCTACCACATGCAGGAGGCCGGGGCGACCTGCGACCTGGAGCTCGCGTACACGCTGGCCGACGGAGTGGAGTACATCCGCGCAGGTCTCGACGCCGGTCTCGAGATCGACAAGTTCGCTCCCCGGCTGAGCTTCTTCTGGGCCATCGGGATGAACTTCTTCATGGAGGTCGCCAAGATGCGCGCGGCCCGGGCGCTGTGGGCGCGGCTGGTGACGCAGTTCGACCCGCAGAACCCGAAGTCGCTGTCGCTGCGCACGCACAGCCAGACGTCGGGCTGGTCGCTGACGGCGCAGGACGTGTTCAACAACGCCTCGCGCACCTGCATCGAGGCGATGGCTGCGACCCAGGGGCACACCCAGAGCCTGCACACCAACGCCCTCGACGAGGCGATCGCGCTGCCGACGGACTTCTCGGCGCGCATCGCCCGCAACACCCAGCTGCTGCTGCAGCAGGAGTCGGGGACCACCGGCACGATCGACCCGTGGGCGGGCTCCTACTACGTGGAGCGGCTGACCCAGGACCTGGCCGAGAAGGCGTGGGCGCACATCACCGAGGCCGAGGAGGCCGGCGGGATGGCGGCGGCCATCGAGAAGGGCATCCCCAAGATGCGCATCGAGGAGGCGGCCGCCCGCACCCAGGCGCGCATCGACTCGGGCGCGCAGAAGGTGATCGGCGTCAACACCTACCGGCTGCCGAGCGAGGACGCCCTCGACGTGCTGCGCGTCGACAACGCCGCGGTGTACTCCTCCCAGGTCGCCAAGCTGGAGCGGCTGCGCGCCGAGCGCGACGAGGACGCCGTACGCCGGGCGCTGGCCGGCCTGACCGAGTCGGCCGAGAAGGGGGCCCGGGGACAGGGCTCCCTGGAGGGCAACCTGCTCGCGCTGGCGGTCGAGGCGGCGCACGCCAAGGCGACGGTGGGGGAGATCTCGGACGCGCTCGAGAAGGTCTACGGGCGGCACCGGGCGACGATCCGTACCATCTCCGGGGTGTACCGCTCCGAGGCCGGCTCCTCCAACGAGGCCGTGACGAAGGTGCTGGAGGCGACCGAGAAGTTCGCCGAGGACGAGGGGCGTCGCCCTCGCATCCTGGTGGCGAAGATGGGCCAGGACGGCCACGACCGGGGGCAGAAGGTCGTGGTCACGGCCTTCGCCGACCTCGGCTTCGACGTCGACGTGGGTCCGCTGTTCTCCACGCCGGAGGAGGTCGCCCAGCAGGCGGTCGACGCCGACGTGCACATCGTCGGGGTGAACTCGCTCGCCGCCGGCCACCTGACGCTCGTGCCGGCGCTCAAGAAGGCGCTGGCCGACCTCGGCCGCGAGGACGTGATGATCGTGGTCGGCGGCGTGATCCCGCCCGACGACGTGCAGCCGCTGCGCGACATGGGCGCCGCCGCTGTCTTCCCCCCGGGCACGGTGATCGCGGACGCCGCCCTCGACCTGCTGCGCCAGCTGTCCTCGGCGCTGGGCCACCCGGCCTGACCCTGGCGCGGGCCACGCTCGGGCCGCGCCCCGTGGACACCGGGCCGCGGGGGAGGGACCATGAGGCATGGAACCTCCCCTGCGACTCGCCACGGGCAGTGAGGTGTTCCTGGACGCCCGGGGCGACGAGCGGGCGCTGAAGGTCACCTGGCACCACGACGCCGGGATCGTGGTGCTGTCGCTGTGGCGCGGAGCCACGTGCGTCGGCACGCTCCAGCTGGCGGCCGACGAGGTCCCCGCGGCGGTCGCGGCGCTGTCGCAGGGCCTCGCCGAGGGGTACGCCGCACGCGGTGGCGAGGCCTCGGCGGCCGGCTGAGGCGACCTCAAGCGGCCTCTGGCGACCTCAGGCGGCCAGGAGGCCGTCGATCTGGTTCATGGCCTCGGTGATGCCCTCGATCATGCCCATGGCGCTCATCTGCTCCATGACCTCGGCCGAGGGGAAGGTGGACGTGACGGTCATGACCGTCCCGCCCTGCTCGGCGCGCAGGGCGACCTCGGCCCGCGTCACGAGGCCGTCCTCGGTCGGGGTGCCGTTCTCGTCGGCGAACCCGTCCTCGAAGACGAGGCGCTCGGGCGCTGCGACCTCGTGCACGCGCCACCAGCCGTGGTGCTGGTCGCCGCCCGGGCCGGTCATCAGGTAGTGCACGCGACCGCCGGGGGACAGGTCGTGCTCGAGGACGGTGGCGGGGTAGGTCGGGGGTCCCCACCAGCGCTCCAGCAGGCGCGGGTCCTCCCAGACCTGCCAGACCCGCTCCGGCGGGGCGTCGAAGCGCGCGGTGAGCGTGACGGTCAGGGCGTCGACGTCCTTGGTGGTGTCGATGACGGTCATGGGTGCTGTCCTTTCGTCGGTGGTGCCTGAGGAGGGTCGACCTCCGGGGAGAAGAGGTCGTCGATGCGGTCCAGCCGGTCCTGCCACCGAGCAGCGAGCTCGTCGAGGACCAGGTCGGCGGCGCGCACCGCGCCGATCTCGGCGCGCACGAGCTTCTCGCGCCCGCGGCGTCGCTTCGTCACCGCGCCGGCGCTCTCGAGCACCGCCACGTGCTTCTGCACCGCCGCGAACGACATCGGGTAGTCCTGCGCCAGCGCCGAGACGGACAGCTCGCGCACCAGGGTGCGCCGCAGGATGTCGCGTCGGGTGGCGTCGGCCAGGGCGTGGAACAGCCGGTCCGGCTCGTAGGAGACGTCGCGGCTGGTCACAGGAACAACGTACAACCATATGGTTGTACGTTGTCAAGGGTCGGCGGCTCAGCCCACCGTGAGCAGGCCGACGCCGAGGCTCGACACGCCTGCCGCGAGCAGCGCACCGCCGACGTAGACCAGGGCGAGGAGGGTGTTGGGCTCCGTGCGGCCCCTGCCCGCGGAGGCGCCGAAGAAGCCTGCCGGCATGAGGATCGCGGCGACGGCCACGCCCGAGCGGGAGAGCCACGCGAGCAGCTCGCCCGGCGTGCCGACCTGCCGGTCGCCACCGTGAAGTTCTACCTCCGCGAAGGACTGCTGCCGCCGGGGGAGCCGGTGAGTGCGACCCGGGCCCGCTACGGCGAGGACCACGTCGACCGGCTGCGCCTGGTGCGCGCCCTCGTCCAGGTCGGTGGCCTGGGGCTGGACCGGGTGCGCGCGGTGCTGGCGGTCCGGTCCTCCGACGCCACCCTCGCGGCGAGCATCGGGGCGGCGCACTACGCGCTCGCGAGCCCCCCGGAGGCCTCCGCCGCGGCCCGCGCCCGCGTCACCGCGCTCGTCGAGGACCTGGGCTGGACCTGCGACCTCGAGCAGACCCATGCCCGCGCCCTGGCCGCCGCACTGGACGGCCTGGACCGGGCCGGGCAGCCGATGGCGGAGACCGTGGTGCGGGAGTACGCCGAGGCTGCCGCGCGGGTGGCGCGGGCCGACCTGGGGTCGCTCGGGGAGCGGACCGGAGCGCAGGCCGTCACCTACGCCGTGATCGGCACCGTGCTGAGCGAGCCCGTCCTGGTGGCGCTGCGCCGGATGGCCCAGGAGGACCGCAGCCGGCGGGGCGCCGCAGAGCAGGATGGCGCCCGGCATCGGTGATGATGGGGCGGTGCCGTCCCCGAGGAAGCCCGTCGACGTCCCCGCCCTGGCCCGGGACCTGCGCGCCGGCGACCGTGCCGCCCTGGCCCGCGCCATCACCCTGGTCGAGTCGACCCGCCCCGACCACCGGCTCGCGACCCGGGAGCTGATGGCCGACCTCGGCGCGACCGCCGCGGAGCGCCTGGTGCCCCGGGTCGGGATCTCCGGCGTCCCCGGCGTCGGGAAGTCCACGTTCATCGAGTCCCTCGGCAGCCACCTGCTGGAGGCAGGGCTGCGCATCGGCGTGCTGGCCGTCGACCCCTCCTCGATCCGCACCGGGGGCTCGGTGCTGGGGGACAAGACCCGGATGGCCACTCTCGCCGCGGACCCGCGCGCCTTCGTGCGGCCCTCGCCGTCCGCCGGGACCCTCGGCGGCGTCGCCAAGGCGACCGCGCAGGCGATGACCGTGCTCGAGGCGGCCGGCTTCGACCTGGTCCTGGTCGAGACGGTCGGGGTGGGCCAGTCGGAGGTGACGGTGGCCGGCATGGTCGACACCTTCCTGTTCCTCACCCTCGCCCGCACCGGCGACCAGCTGCAGGGCATCAAGAAGGGCATCCTCGAGATCGCCGACGTCATCGCCGTCAACAAGGCCGACGACCGGGAGGCCGAGACCCGCGGCGCGGCCAAGGAGCTGGCCGGCGCCCTGCACTTCGTCCACCGCGGCGGTGACGGGTGGGTGCCGCCCGTGCTGACGTGCTCGGGCCTGACCGGGGACGGCGTGCCCGAGGTCTGGGAGAAGGTGCAGGCGCACCGCGACGCCCTCGGGGCCGACGGACTGCGCGACAAGCGCGCCCGCCAGCAGCTCGACTTCACCTGGTCGCTGGTGCGCGACGAGCTCGAGCAGCGGCTGCGGACCTCCCCGGGCGTCCGTGCGGTGCGCGAGGAGGTCCACGTGGAGGTGCGGGCCGGACGGCTGCCCGCGACCGCCGCGGCCGACCGGTTCCTGGCCGCCTTCGACGCCGACCGCGCGGACCCGGCCGACCCGGGCCCGACGGGGCACTAACCTGGAGGGCGATGTCTCTCCCAGCCGATCCCTCCCGTGCCATCAAGACCGCCGTCGCCTCGCTCGTCGAGGAGCTGGTGGAGTTCCGTCGCGACCTCCACCGCCACCCGGAGCTGGCCTGGGAGGAGACCCGGACCACCGAGAAGGTCGCGGAGCGGCTGGCCCGCGACGAGATCGGCGTCCAGCTGCTGCCGAAGTCGGGGCTGATCGCTGAGATCGGCACCGGTGGCCCGGTCGTGGCCCTGCGCGCCGACCTCGACGCGCTCCCCGTCGGTGACCAGACCTCCGACCCCTGGCGCAGCGGCACCGACGAGGTCGCGCACGCCTGCGGCCACGACGTCCACACCACCGCCCTGCTGGGCGCGGGCCTCGCGCTGCAGCGACTCGACCGCGAGCGGCCGCTGAGCGGTCGGGTCCGCCTGCTGTTCCAGCCCGCCGAGGAGGTCATGCCCGGCGGTGCCCTCGAGGTGATCGCCGCGGGCGGGCTCGAGGACGTGACCCACGCCTTCGGCCTGCACTGCGACCCCTCCCTCGACGTCGGGCAGGTCGGCCTGAGGGTCGGCCCGATCACCGGCGCAGCCGACAGCCTCAGCGTCCGGCTCACCGGTCGCGGCGGCCACACCTCCCGGCCGCACCTGACCCAGGACCTGACCTACGCGCTGGCCACCCTCGTGACCGAGCTGCCGTCCGCGCTGAGCCGCCGCCTCGACCCCCGCGCCGGCGCGAGCATGGTCTGGGGCCTGCTGCGCGCCGGGTCCGCGCGCAACGTCATCCCCGCCACCGGGGTCGCCTCCGGGACCCTGCGGATGCTGGACCCGGTCGCCTGGGCCGACGCGGAGCAGCTGGTGCGCGGACTCATCGGCCACATCGTGGCGCCGTACGGCGTGGTGGCCGACGTCGACTACATCCGCGGCGTGCCGCCGGTCGTCAACGAGCCCCGGTCCACCGCCATCCTCGCCGACGCCGTCGAGTCGACCCTGGGTGAGGAGGGCATCGTGTCGACCACCCAGAGCCTCGGGGGCGAGGACTTCGGGTGGTACCTCGAGCAGGTCCCCGGCGCCATGGGCCGGTTGGGCACCCGTACGCCGGGGGGCCCCACCTTCGACCTGCACCAGGGCGACCTGCGCATCGACGAGCGGGCCGTCGGGATCGGCGCCCGGGTGCTGGCCCAGGCCGCGTCCGCCGCCCTTCCCCGACCGTCCGTCGACGCCTCAGCCTGAGGATCTGCGGCGGCGGCACCTCACGACTGGATAACATCTCGCCGCTCCGGCGCCGCGTGGTTCGGATCACGTCCCCGCGGAGGTTTAGGGTGACCGCAAGTCACGCCCGGCCGGGCGGGCATTGCATGGAAGGGATCGACTCTTGCGTCGAGTCAGCACTATTTCTTCGCTCGTGGCAGCGTCCGCGCTCGTCCTCGCCGGTTGCGGCGACGGCGGCGGCGGCGGCACCGGCGGGTCCGAGTCCGGCGGCAGCTCGGAGGGCGGCTCGTCCTCGGAATCGGTCTGCGAGTCCGCGGACGGCGACGGCCCCAAGATCGGCGTCGCCTACGACGTCGGCGGTCGCGGCGACCTGTCCTTCAACGACTCCGCCTTCTCCGGCGTGGAGCAGGCCGTCGAGGAGCTCGACGCCACCTGCCAGGAGGCCGAGGCCCAGGCCAACGAGAGCGAGGCCGACCGCGAGGAGCGTCTGCGCCTGCTCGCCGAGGCCGGCTTCAACCCGATCATCGCCGTGGGCTTCGTCTACTCGCCCTCGGCCGCCAAGGTCGCCGAGGAGTACCCCGACACCGACTTCGCGGTCGTCGACGGCTACTCCACCTTCATCACCGGCGACATGGTCGAGATCCCGAACGTCGCGGACCTCAACTTCGCCGAGGAGCAGGGCTCCTTCCTCGTCGGTGTCGCGGCGGCGCTGACCACCAAGACCGACAACGTCGGCTTCATCGGTGGCACCAACACCCCGCTGATCCAGAAGTTCGAGGCCGGCTTCAAGGCCGGTGTCGCGGAGATCGACCCGAAGATCACGGTCCAGAGCGAGTACCTCTCGCAGGGTGACCCGGTCAAGGGCTTCGAGAACCCCACCGACGGCAAGACGGTCGCCGAGGGCATGTACGAGAAGGCCGACGTGGTCTACCACGCCGCCGGCAAGTCCGGCCTGGGCCTCTTCGACGCGGTCACCGAGGCCGGCGAGGGCAAGTACGCCATCGGCGTCGACTCAGACCAGTACCTCACCGCCGACGAGGAGCAGAAGCCCTACATCCTGACCTCGATGCTCAAGCGCATCGACGTCGCGGTGCTGGAGTACGTCACCGCCTTCGCCGAGGGCGACGCCCCCGCGGGTGTCGCGCTCTACGACCTCAAGGTCGACGGTGTCGGCTACTCGACGTCCAACGAGGAGGCCATCTCCGGCATCCAGGACCAGATCGACGAGTACGCGGAGCAGATCAAGAGCGGCGAGATCAAGGTCCCGTCCGCTCCGTGATCGACCCCGACGGGGGACTGAAGGGCTGAATCCGGGAGGCCCGGTTCACGCGGTAGCGTGAGCCGGGCCTTCTGTGTGGCACACCAGCGAGCGGCCGGCGAGCAGGCCAGGGAGCAGGGAGGACGAGCATGGGCACCACCGAGTCCAGGGCACCGGCGGTCAGGCTGAGCGGCATCGGCAAGAGCTTCCCGGGGGTGCGCGCCAACTACGACGTCGACCTGACGGTCCGTCCGGGCACCGTGCACGCGCTGTGCGGCGAGAACGGCGCCGGCAAGTCCACGCTCATGAAGATCCTCTACGGCGTCCAGAAGCCCGACGAGGGCACCATCGAGGTCGGCGGCGAGCGCGTCACCTTCTCCTCGCCCTCCGACGCCATCGAGCACGGCATCGGGATGGTGTTCCAGCACTTCCAGCTCGCCGACAACCTGACCGTCACCGAGAACGTCGTGCTCGGGGCGGAGAAGCTGCACGGCATCGGCGACAAGGCCCGCGCCGAGATCCAGCGCATCTCCGACGCCTACGGCTTCGGCCTCGACCCCGACGAGCTGGTCGAGGACCTCGGTGTGGGGGAGCGCCAGCGGGTCGAGATCCTCAAGGTCCTCTACCGCGGCGCCAAGATCATCATCCTCGACGAGCCGACCGCGGTGCTGGTGCCGCAGGAGGTCGACGCCCTCTTCGACAACCTCCGCGAGCTCAAGTCCGAGGGCCACACCCTCATCTTCATCTCGCACAAGCTCGACGAGGTGCTCGCCGTCTCCGACGACATCACGGTGCTGCGCCGCGGCACGACGGTCGGGACCGTCGTACCGGCCGAGACCAGCTCGCGCCAGCTGGCCGAGCTGATGGTCGGCGCCGAGCTGCCCAGCCCCAGCACCTCCGAGTCCACCGTGACCGACCGCGAGGTCCTCGAGGTCCGCGACCTGACCGTCCACGACGCGGCGGGCCGCGTCGTGCTCAGCGACATCGACCTCGTCATCCACGCCGGCGAGGTCCTGGGCATCGCCGGGGTGGAGGGCAACGGCCAGACCGAGCTCGTCGAGGCCGTCATCGGCCTGCTGAAGCCGTCGGCCGGCGTCGTCGAGCTCAAGGACCAGGACGTCTCGAGCTGGGGCACCCGCGAGCGCCGCGCCTTCGGGGTGGGCTACATCCCCGAGGACCGTCAGCGCCACGGGCTGCTGCTCGACGCACCGCTCTGGGAGAACCGCGTGCTCGGCCACCAGACGCGCAAGCCGTCGTCGAAGGGCAAGCTCGTCGACCGGGCGGGTGCGCGCCAGGACAGCCAGCGCATCCTCGAGCAGTACGACGTCCGCTCGCCCGGCATCGACACCACCGCACGCGCGCTGTCGGGCGGCAACCAGCAGAAGTTCATCGTGGGACGCGAGATGAGCGGCGAGCCCAGCCTGCTCGTCGCCGCCCACCCGACCCGCGGCGTCGACGTCGGCGCCCAGGCGGCGATCTGGGACCACATCCGCGAGGCCCGCCGCCGCGGACTGGCCGTGCTGCTGATCTCCGCCGACCTCGACGAGCTGATCGGCCTGTCTGACAGCCTCAAGGTCATCCTGCGCGGACGTCTCGTGGCCGACTTCGACCCGCGCACGGTCACCCCGTCCCTGCTCGGCTCGGCCATGACCGGCGCCGACAGCACCGAGACCCCCCAGGGAGGCGCGGCATGAGCCGGGTCCAGCGCATCGCGCTCAGCATGGCGGCGCCGGTGCTCGCGCTGGTCGTCGCCGGCATCATCACCACGGTCGTGCTGCTCATGGCCGGCGAGGACGCCGCGCTGTTCTGGGAGACGATCCTGTCGGTCCCCGAGAGCCGCAACGTCGTCAACATCCTCAACAGCGGGTCGGTGCTCTACCTGTCGGGCCTGGCGGCCGCCATCGGGTTCCGCATGAACCTGTTCAACATCGGCGTCGAGGGCCAGTACCGCGTCGCCACCTTCTGCGCGGCGCTCTTCGCCGCCCAGGCCTGGCTGCCCGGCTACGCCAACACCTTCGCCACCCTGCTGGTCGGCATGCTCGCCGGCGCGGCCTGGGCCGGTATCGCGGGCCTGCTGCGCGTCACGCGCGGGGTCAGCGAGGTGATCTCGACGATCATGCTCAACGCGATCGCGGTCTCGCTGATCGCCTACCTGCTGCGCGAGACCGGCTCGCGCCAGGGCCAGACCATCGTCACCGACCCGATCCCCGAGGGCAGCCGGGTGGGCGGCATCGCGCTGTTCTCCGACTCCCAGACCGAGGTCTACGGTCTCATCGTCGTCGCGGTCGCGGCCGGCATCGTGTTCTGGTTCCTCGTCAACCGCACCGTGTTCGGCTTCAACCTGCGGGCCACGGGCATGTCGGAGTCGGCGGCCGTGGCCAGCGGCGTCAACGTCAAGCGCATGACGCTGTGGGCGATGCTCATCTCGGGTGCCCTGGCCGGACTGATCGGCATGCCGAACCTGTTCGGCGAGTCCTACAACTTCGGCTCCACCATCCAGAGCGGCATCGGGTTCGCCGGCATCGCGGTCGCGCTGCTCGGGCGCAACAACCCGGTCGGTGTCGCCTTCGGGGCGCTGATCTTCGCCTTCCTCAACGAGCAGGCCAACCCGCTGGGGATCCTCGCCGGCATCTCGCCCGACATCATCCTCATCACCCAGGGCGCGGTGGTGCTGTCGGTGGTCATCGCCTACGAGGTCGTACGCCGCTACCGCCAGCGCCTCGAGCAGGGGGCCGTGGCCGACGCCTTGGACCGCGAGCGCACGAGCACGGAAGGCGCGACGGCATGAGCACCGCCACCCGCACCCCCAGCGGCTCCGGCCCGTCGACGCGCGAGCGCAGCGGCGTGGCCGGCTTCCTGAGCTCGGTGCCGAAGGTCTGGATCTACCTCAGCGTGCTGCTGCTGGCGCTGTCGCTGGTGCGGGTGATCACCGGCGCCGACCAGATCACCTCCGTCGGCACCCTGCGCGCGGCGCTGATCTCGGCCATGCCCATCGCGCTGGCCGGCCTCGGCGGACTTTGGTCCGAGCGGGCGGGCGTGGTGAACATCGGCCTCGAGGGCATGATGATCCTCGGCACGCTGGGCGCTGGCTACTACGGCTTCAACTACGGCGTGTGGGCCGGTCTGATCGGGGCGGCCGTCTTCGGCGCCGTCGGCGGCCTACTGCACGCCCTGTCGACGGTGATCTTCGGTGTCGACCACATCGTGTCCGGCGTCGCGATCAACATCATCGCGCTGGGGGCCTCCGGCTTCCTGGCCGAGGCGATGTTCACCGGGCTCGAGGGCGGCGGTCCCACGCAGTCGCCGTCCTTCGACCGGGCGCCGTCCCTGACGGTTCCCGGGGTCTCCGACGTGGCGGGTGACGTCGCGGCCAAGGGCTGGTTCCTGGTGTCCGACCTGGCCGGGGTGGTCGGTGCGCTCACGACCGGGCTGTCGTCGTTCACGATCATCGCGATCGGGCTGTTCCTGCTCACCTCGTGGGTGCTGTGGCGCACCAGTTTCGGTCTCCGCCTGCGCTCCTGCGGGGAGTCGCCGCAGGCCGCGGAGACCCTCGGCGTCAACGTCTACCTGTACAAGTTCATCGCGGTCACCATGTCCGGCGCGCTGGCCGGCGCCGGTGGCGCCTACCTCGCGACCGTGTCCTCCTCGGGCTACCAGTCCGGGCAGACCCTCGGCTTCGGCTACATCGGCCTGGCCGCCATGATCTTCGGCAACTGGCGCCCCTCGGGCCTGTTCCTCGGAGCGCTGCTCTTCGGCTACGCCAACGCGGCCCGGCTGCGCGACGGCGGCGACTCGGTGCACGCCCTGGTCTTCATGGTCGGGGCCGCCCTGGTGGTGCTGCTGGCCTACCAGCTGTGGAAGCGGCGCTGGCTGGCGGCGGGGCTGGCGGGCTTCGGCGCGCTGCTGGCGCTGGCGGTCTACTTCGGGACCGATCGGGTGCCCAGCGACTTCACCGAGATGACGCCCTACATCGCGACGCTGCTGGTGCTCGCGCTGGCCTCGCAGAGCCTGCGGATGCCGGCGGCCGACGGTCAGACCTACCGCCGCGGATCGGCGGGCTGAGGTGGCGTCGAAGCGCGGCGTCGACTGGCACGCCCTCACCGCGGCGGCGACCGGCGCCATGACGCACGCCTACGCGCCGTACTCGCGCTTCCCGGTGGGCGCGGCGGCCCTGGTCGACGACGGCCGGGTGGTGACCGGCTGCAACGTGGAGAACGCCTCCTACGGCCTCGGGCTGTGCGCGGAGTGCGGGCTGGTGTCGGCGCTGCACCTCAGCGGCGGCGGACTGCTCACGCACTTCGTGTGCGTCGACGGCCGCGGCGAGCTGCTGATGCCGTGCGGGCGGTGCCGCCAGCTGCTCTTCGAGAACGGCGGCCCCGACCTGCAGCTGATGCTGGGCCGGGGCGTGGTGACGATGGCCGACATGCTGCCGGACGCCTTCGGCCCGGACGCGCTGGACGCGGTGTCAGGAGAGACCGGTGCGTCCGACCACCACGCTTGACCTGACCGACCCGGACGTCGTCGCCGACCCCTACCCGCACCTCGCGGTCGAGCGGGCGCGGCACCCGGTGGCCTGGCACGAGGCGACGCAGCGCTGGCTGACCTTCGACCACCCCTCCGCAGCGGCCGTGCAGCGGGACCGCCGGCTCGGACGGCTCTGGAGCGACCGCGAGCCGGCGGCGTACCTCGAGCCGTTCAACCTCCTCCACCGCAACCAGATGATGGAGAACGAGCCGCCCGCCCACACCCGGCTGCGCCGTCCCGTGGCGGCCGCCTTCAACCGGGGACACGTCGAGCGGCTGCGGCCCCGGGTGCGGTCGATCGCCGCCGGACTGCTCGACGCGGTCGACCCCGCCGGCTTCGACGTCGTCGCGGAGTACGCCGAGCCGTTGCCGGTGCTCGTGATCGCCGAGCTGCTCGGGGTGCCCGACGACCGCGTGACCTCGCTGCGCGACTGGTCGCAGGCGATCGTGCGGATGTACGAGCCCGCCCCCTCGTCGGGGGTGGTGGCCGCGGCCGTCTCGGCGGCCGACGACTTCGCCGCCTACGTGCGCGCCCTGGTCGCCGAGCGGCGGGAGCGGCCGACCGACGACCTGGTCTCCGACCTCGCCGTGCGTCCGGCCGACGAGCCCGGCGGGCTCAGCGACGACGAGATCGTGGCGTCGGTGGTGCTGCTGCTCAACGCCGGTCACGAGGCGTCGGTCAACGTGCTCGGCAACGGGCTGGTGGCGATGCTGCGGGCGGGCGCGCGCCCGGCCGCGGACGCCGTACCCCTCGCGGTGGAGGAGATGCTGCGCTTCGACTCGGCGCTGCAGCTCTTCGAGCGGACCGCGACGGAGGCGGTCGAGGTCGGCGGGGTGACCGTGGCGCCGGGGGAGCGGATCGCCGCGCTCCTGGGCGCGGCCAACCGCGACCCGGCGGTCTTCGGCGACGCCGACACCTTCGTCGTCGATCGCGACCCGAACCCGCACCTGGCGTTCGGCGTCGGGGTGCACTTCTGCCTCGGGGCGCCGCTGGCGCGCATGGAGCTGGCCGAGTCGCTGACCGCCCTGCTGGACCGCTTCCCACGGCTGCGCCCGGCCGGGGACCCGGTCTCGCGCGGGACGTTCGTGCTGCGGGGGCACCGGGCCGTCCCGGTGTCCGGCGTGTGACAGGGTGAGCCCCATGGGAGAGGCGTTCGACGCGGTCGAGGTGATCATCACCAAGCGTGACGGCGGGGTGCTCAGCGACCCGCAGATCGACTGGGTGGTGGACGCCTACACCCGCGGGGTGGTGGCCGACGAGCAGATGGCCGCGCTGGCGATGGCGATCCTGCTCAACGGGATGTCGCGCGAGGAGATCGTGCGCTGGACCGCCGCTATGATCGCCTCGGGCGAGCGCATGGACTTCTCCGCGCTGTCGCGTCCCACCGCCGACAAGCACTCCACCGGCGGCGTCGGCGACAAGATCACGCTGCCCCTGGCGCCCCTCGTCGCGGCGTGCGGCGTCGCGGTGCCGCAGCTGTCGGGGCGCGGCCTCGGGCACACCGGCGGCACCCTGGACAAGCTCGAGGCCGTCCCCGGCTGGCGGGCCTCGCTGTCCAACGAGGAGATGATGCGCCAGCTGGAGGACGTCGGCGCCGTCATCTGCGCGGCCGGCTCCGGGCTGGCCCCGGCCGACAAGAAGCTCTACGCGCTGCGGGACGTCACGGGCACGGTCGAGGCGATCCCGCTGATCGCCAGCTCGATCATGAGCAAGAAGATCGCCGAGGGCACCGGCTCGCTGGTCCTGGACGTCAAGGTCGGCACCGGTGCCTTCATGAAGGACGAGGCCCGGGCCCGCGAGCTGGCCGAGACGATGGTGGCGCTGGGCACGGACGCCGGGGTGCGCACGGTGGCGCTGCTGACCGACATGTCCACGCCGCTGGGCCGCACCGCCGGCAACGCGCTGGAGGTCCGCGAGTCCGTCGAGGTGCTCGCCGGTGGCGGCCCCGAGGACGTCGTCGAGCTCACCCTCGCGCTGGCCCGCGAGATGCTCGCCGGGGCCGGTCGCGACGACGTCGACCCCGCCGACAAGCTGGCCGACGGCTCGGCCATGGACGCCTGGCGGGCGATGATCAGCGCCCAGGGCGGCGACCCGTCCGCGGAGCTCCCGACCGCCCGCCATACCCAGGTGGTCACGGCACCCGCCAGCGGGGTGGTCACCCGGCTGGACGCGATGGCCGTGGGCCTGGCGGCCTGGCGCCTCGGCGCCGGCCGGGCCTCCCAGGGCGAGCCGGTGCAGGCCGGTGCCGGCGTAGAGATCCACGCCCGCCCGGGCGAGAGCGTGACCGAGGGCCAGCCGCTGCTGACGCTCCACACCGACGACGAGCCGCGCTTCGCCCGTGCGCTGGCCTCGCTCGAGGGTGGCTTCGACATCACCGCCGACGACGGCGGGCCGGCCTACCGCCCGGCGCCGCTCGTCATCGACCGCGTCACCGCTCGCTGACCGGCGGTCGCGTCAGGAGACGCTGCCCCGGAAGGTGTCCAGGATGCAGCCGTCGGAGCCGGCCTGGATCGTGCACCGGGCGGCGTCGCCCTTGACCTGCCCGCCTCCGCTCTCCACCCCGGCGAGGGTCGAGTCGACGACCTGCCACGTGCCCGACGTACGACGCCCGGTGGCGAGGTTGATGCTGGCCTCGTAGGAGACCGTGACGGTCTCCGACCCGCACTGCAGCAGCTTGACCCCGGAGAAGAGCACCGTGCGGGGACCCGTCTCCACGCCGTCGCCCTCGAGGTCGAGCGCGGACGTGCACGAGCTCAGGGGTCCGGTCGCCGAGACGATCGCGCTCGGTCCGGGGACGAACTGGGTGTCGATGACGAACGTCGTCCGGGCGCCGGCGGCTCCGGCCGGTGGCGCCGCCAGGGCGGCGGAGAGGGAGGCCAGCAGCACGCCGGCGACGGTGATGAGGGATCGGTTCACGGGTCGCTCCTCGGGCCAGAGATCCGAGCGTCTCGCGGATGGTGGTTCCGACGCTCCTCCGTCCGCCCCGGGCCGTCCAGCCGAATTCCCGACGGTCTAGCCGACCCGCGGGAGCCTCAGGACAGCAGCAGGACGACCGTCTCGGCGACGCAGGCGGGCTTGTCGGAGCCCTCGGTCTCGATCGTGTACCGCGTGACCAGCTGGGTTCCGGCCTTGGTCTCGCTGACCTCGGCGATGGTGGCGGTGGCGCGCACCTTCGAGCCGACCGGAAGGGGAGCGGGGAAGCGGACCTTGTTGGTGCCGTAGTTCAGCTTGGCGCCGGGGGTGTCGAGGGTGAACAGCTCGCTGGTGAAGAGGGGGAGCAGCGAGAGGGTGAGGTAGCCGTGGACGATGGTGCCGCCGAAGGGGCTGTCCTTCGCGCGCTCGACGTCGACGTGGATCCACTGGTGGTCACCGGTGGCGTCGGCGAAGGCGTTGACACGCTCCTGGTCGACGGTGATCCAGTCGGAGGGACCGATCTCCTCGCCGGTGGCGTTCTCCAGCTCCTCGACCGAGGTGAAGCTGCGCATGGGTGCTCCTTGAGGTGCGTCGTGGTGAAGCCTCTGCTTCGATGGGACCGTGACCGAACCTAGCCGACCCGACCTCGTCGCGCGTGCTCCCAAGGTGCTGCTGCACGACCACCTGGACGGCGGGCTGCGGCCGCGGACCATCCTCGAGATCGCCGACGAGATCGGCCACGAGCTCCCACCCGGCGCCGACACCCCCGAGAGCCTCGGAGCCTGGTTCGTCGAGGCCTGCGACTCCGGCTCGCTGCCGCGCTACCTCGAGACCTTCGACCACACCGTCGCGGTGATGCAGCGCGAGCAGGACGTCCGCCGGGTCGCGCGCGAGTGCGTGCTGGACCTGGCCGCCGACGGCGTCGTCTACGCCGAGGTGCGCTACGCCCCCGAGCAGCACCTCGGGGGCGGCCTGGAGCTGCAGGACGTCGTGGACGCCGTCCGGGAGGGCTTCGCCGAGGGCGAGGCCGAGGCGCGCGACGCGGGCCGTCCGATCGTGGCGCGCCAGCTGGTCACCGCGATGCGTCACCAGGCCCGCTCGCGCGAGATCGCCGAGCTGATGGTCGCCAACCGCGACCGCGGGGTGGTCGGCTTCGACATCGCGGGCGCGGAGGCGGGCTACCCGCCCACGCGTCACCTCGACGCCTTCGAGTACCTCCAGCGCGAGAATGCGCACTTCACCATCCACGCGGGCGAGGCCTTCGGCACGCCGTCGATCTGGCAGGCCCTGCAGTGGTGCGGCGCGGACCGCCTCGGGCACGGCGTACGCATCATCGACGACATCACGGTCGACGAGGACGGGCAGCCGCACCTGGGGCGCCTCGCGGCGTACGTGCGCGACAAGCGGATCCCGCTGGAGATGTGCCCGACGTCGAACCTGCAGACCGGGGCGGCCACGTCGATCGCCGAGCACCCGATCGGCCTGCTGACCCGGCTGCGCTTCCGGGTCACGGTCAACACCGACAACCGGCTGATGAGCGGCACCTCGCAGGGCGGGGAGCTGCAGAAGCTGGTCGACGCGTTCGGGTACGGCGCCGCCGACCTGCGCTGGTTCACCGTCAACGCGATGAAGTCGGCGTTCCTGCACTTCGACCAGCGGCTCGAGCTCATCGAGGGCGTCATCAAGCCCCGGTACGCCGAGCTCGGTGCCTGAGCCTCACGCCGGGGGGACGACGAGGGCGTCGACGAACTGCTCGTAGGCCCGGTCGAGGATCGCGAGCGCCCCGGTGGCGCTGGCCTCGGGTCGCCACGGCCCTGGTTCGTTCGGCCACCGACGGGTGGACGGTTGGGCGACCCCCATGAGGCGGTCGGGTGGTCTAGACCATGACGCGTTCGGGCCATCCGGTGTTTGTGCAGGTGAGCGGCCTGTGAGCCAGGTCACGCGTCGGCATACCAGGTCTGAGCACGTCTGTGTCCAGTTTGTCCGACTTCACCCCGGGGAGGTCTAGCCCAGACAACGGGAGGGCCGTTGCGCGGAAAGGGAGTCATGATTCGAATCTCGAGGAGGGGCCGTCTGGCCTCTGCGATGGTGGGCGCGCTGTCCGCTGCACTGATGGTGCCGACGGCGGCACCGGCGAACGCGGCGGCGGTCTCGACCGCCGAGCGGGCTGCCGCCCCGACCACCCAGGTGGTCATGAAGAACGAGTTCGGCAAGGCGAGGTCGCTGGTCACCGGCACCTTCGGTGCCGCGGGCACCGCCACCGGGACCTTCACGCCCAAGCGCTTCTTCGTCAACGACGACGGCGTGATGATGGTCGCCGGCGTCGTGAAGGCCAAGCTCACGCGGGCCTCCGGCAAGGTCGAGGGCGTCGACAGGCAGCGGGTGCGCACCGAGGTGGTCTCGGCCAACGGCGCCGCGCTCGGCGCGGCACCGGCTGCGGCCGGGGCACGGGCGGCGGCGCAGGCCGCCGAGTGCGACGTGCTCAACCTGGTGCTCGGACCCCTGGACCTGAACCTCCTGGGCCTGCAGGTCTCGCTCGACACGGTCGTGCTCGACATCATCGCCGTCAGCGGTGCCGGCAACCTGCTCGGCAACCTCTTGTGCGCGGTGGCCGGCCTGCTGGATGGTGGACTGCCTGGACTGCTCGGGGAGATCTCCAACATCCTCAACGCGATCCTGGCGATCCTGCGCCTCTGACCGCCCACCGCACCACTGCACCAGACTGACGAAGCCCCCGGACTCACCCCCGATCCGGGGGCTTCGTCCTGCCCGGGCCCGGGCCGCGGGAACCGGCAACGGGCCGCGTGCGTCGGAGGTGAGGGTCGCAGCCGGCGGCCCCCGAACCGGGAGAGAAGTCGATGAACACCTCCGTGACCGTCAGCCTCAGGGCGCTCGTCGCCGCCGTCCTCGTCCTGCTCGTGGTGGTCGCGGCGTACCTGCTGGGTGGTGCCGGCTCGACCGAGGCTGCCGCCACGCCGGTCCCGGCCGCTGCCACGGCCTCGGCGCGCGACCTCGCCCGCGGTCAGGTGCCCGGCACCCTCACCATGACGGGGGAGGGCGAGGCGGTCGGCGTGCCGCACCAGCTCGCCTTTCGTGTCGCGGTGACTCGAAAGGAGCCCACCGTCCCGGCCGCGATGGACGCGGCGTCCAGGACGATGGGCCGTGTCCTGGCGGCGCTGGAGCGGGCCGGGGTCGAGCGCAAGGACGTGCAGTCCACCGGCCTGTCGGTGGACCCGGTCTACGACTACGTCGACTACCGGCCGCCGGTGCTGACCGGTTACCGGGTCAACCAGTCGGTGTCGGTGCTCGTGCGGGACCTCGGCGACGGCGGGGAGGCCATCTCGACCGCCACCCGCACCGGCGGCAATGCCGTCCGGGTCTCCGGCATCGGTCTGCGCATCGGCGACAAGGACGCGCTCCTGGCGACGGCGCGCGACGCCGCGGTCGAGGCCGCCACCGCCAAGGCCGAGCAGTACGCCGCCGCGACCGGCCAGGAGCTCGGCACGGTGCTGACCCTGACGGAGGGCCGCGAGGCGGTCGCCGCCACCCGGGACCAGGTTCGCGGCTACGAGCTGGCCCGCATGGCCGCCGACAGCGCCGGCGCCAACATGGCCGTGCCGATCCGCGCCGGCCGCGAGGACCTGGCCGTCAACGTCTCGATCGTGTGGCAGCTGGTGCCCGCCGCGGACTGAGCGCGGCCGCCCGGCGCGAGCACCGCTCGCCGTACCAGCCGACGACGTGGGGTCGAACCCGCATGTGACGCGAGGGTGGACCCGGACATGTAACCCGAGGGTGGACCCGCTCATGTAACCCGAGGGGGGACCCGCTGGTGGGGCGAGGGTGGACCCGCATGTAACGCGGGGTTATGGACGCCTCGCAAGCCGTGGGCGCCATGCGCGGCGTCCATAACCCCGCGTTACATGTGCTGCTTGTGCTGCTTGCGCTGCATGTGCTGCTTGCGCCGGGGGCTCAGGGTCAGCGGCCGATCGGGTGCCAGACCGTCTTCGTCTCGAGGGTCCAGGTCAGCCGGTCGAGACCGGGATCGAGGGTCCAGTCCTCCTCGGCACCACCGCCGCGACGCACGCGCTTGAGGTTGTCGGCGGCGAGCTCCTCGAGCTCGGCGGCCAGCTCGGCGTCACCGGCGGTGCCGGTCAGGTCGAGGGCGTTGACGTCGCGGTGCGAGGCCAGTGTGGGGAGCGTGTCGCGCAGCGTGCCGGTCAGCACATTGACGACGCCACCGGGCACGTCGGAGGTGGCCAGCACCTCGGCCAGCGTGATCGCCGGCAGGGGCCGCTCGACCGAGGAGGCGACGACGCAGGTGCTGCCCGTGGTGATGACGGGCGCGACCACGCTGACCAGGCCGAGCAACGACGAGCCCTGCGGCGCGGACACAGCGACCACGCCGGTCGGCTCGGGCACCGAGAAGTTGAAGAACGGCGCCGCGACGGGGTTGGTGCCGCCCACGACCTGGGCGACCTTGTCGGCCCAGCCGGCGTACCAGACCAGGCGGTCGACAGCCGTGTCGACCGTGGCCTCGGCCTGCCGCTTGGTCGCGCCCTCGGAGCGCTGCACCTCGTCGACGAACTGGGCACGGCGACCCTCGAGGACCTCGGCCACCCGGTAGAGCACCTGACCCCGGTTGTACGGCGTGCGCGTGCTCCAGCCCTTGAAGGCCGAACGGGCCGCCACGACGGCGTCGCGGGCGTCCTTGCGCGAGGCCGCCGACGCGTTGGCCCAGAAGGCGCCCTTCGCGTCGGTGACCTCGTAGGTGCGACCGGACTCCGAGCGGGGGAAGGCCCCGCCGATGCTCAGCTTGTAGGTCTTGCGGACGTCGATGCGACTCACCTGAGGTAACCCTCCAGACCGTGCCGACCGCCCTCGCGGCCGTAGCCGGACTCCTTGTAGCCGCCGAACGGCGAGGCAGGGTCGAACTTGTTGAACGTGTTGGCCCACACCACGCCGGCGCGCAGCTGGTCGGCCATCCACAGGATGCGCGAGCCCTTGTCGCTCCAGATGCCGGCCGAGAGACCGAAGGGCGTGTTGTTGGCCTTATCGACCGCCTCGCTCGGGGTGCGGAAGGTCAGCACCGACAGCACGGGGCCGAAGATCTCCTCGCGGGCGATGCGGTGCGCCTGGGTCACCCCGGTGAACACGGTGGGGGGGAACCAGAAGCCCTGGGCGGGCAGGTCGCAGGGCGGCGACCAGCCAGCGGCGCCCTCGGACTCACCGACGGCGGCGAGCTCGCGGATCTTGGCGAGCTGCTCGCCGGAGTTGATGGCGCCGACGTCGGTGTTCTTGTCGAGCGGGTCGCCGACCCGCAGCGTCGACATCCGGCGCTTCAGGCGCTCGAGCACCTCGTCGGCGACCGACTCCTGCACCAGCAGGCGCGAGCCGGCGCAGCAGACGTGGCCCTGGTTGAAGAAGATGCCGTTGACGATGCCCTCGACGGCCTGGTCGATCGGGGCGTCGTCGAGCACGATGTTGGCGGCCTTGCCGCCGAGCTCGAGGGTCACCTTCTTGTCGGTGCCGGCCACCGAGCGGGCGATCGAGCGGCCGACCTCGGTGGAGCCGGTGAAGGCGACCTTGTCGACGTCCGGGTGCGCGACGACCGCGCGGCCGGTGTCCCCGGCACCGGTCACGATGTTGACCACGCCCGGGGGCAGGTCGGCCTGCTGGCAGATCTCGGCGAACAGCAGCGCGGTCAGCGGCGTGGTCTCGGCGGGCTTGAGGACCACGGTGTTGCCGGCGGCCAGTGCCGGGGCGACCTTCCAGGCCAGCATGAGCAGCGGGAAGTTCCACGGGATGACCTGGCCCGCGACGCCGAGGGAGGCCGGCGCGCGACCGGCGACGGCGTACTCGAGCTTGTCGGCCCAGCCGGCGTAGTAGAAGAAGTTCGCCGCGACCTGGGGGACGTCGACGTCGCGGGACTCGCGGATCGGCTTGCCGTTGTCGATCGACTCGAGCACAGCGAGCTCGCGGGAGCGCTCCTGGATGATGCGGGCGATGCGGAAGAGGTACTTCCCGCGCTCGCGGCCGCTCAGGCGCGACCAGACCCGGGTGTGGGCGCGGCGGGCGGCCTTGACGGCGCGGTCGACGTCGGACTCGTCGGCCTCGGCGACCTCGGCCAGCACCTCCTCGGTCGACGGGCTGATCGTCTTGAAGGAGCCACCGGCCGCGGGGTCGGTGAACTCGCCGTCGATGAACAGTCCGTAGGAGGACTTGATGTCGACGATCGAGGTCGACTCGGGGGCAGGGGCGTAGTCGAAGGAGACCATCAGTCCACCGTGACGTAGTCGGGGCCGGAGTAGCGGCCGGTGGTCAGCTTGCTGCGCTGCATCAGCAGGTCGTTGAGCAGCGTGGAGGCGCCGAAGCGGAACCAGTCGGGGTCCAGCCAGTCGGGTCCGGCGACCTCGTTGACGGTGACGAGGTACTTGATCGCGTCCTTGGAGGCGCGGATGCCACCGGCGGGCTTGACCCCGACCATGCGGCCGGTGGCCTCGCGGTAGTCGCGCACGGCCTCGAGCATCACCAGGGTCACCGGGAGCGTGGCCGCCGGCTGGATCTTGCCGGTGGAGGTCTTGATGAAGTGGGCGCCGGCCATCATCGCCAGCCAGGAGACCCGGCGGACGTTGTCGTAGGTCTGCAGCTCGCCGGTCTCGAAGATCACTTTGAGGTGCGCGTCCCCACACGCCTCGCGGACCTGGGCGATCTCCTCGAAGACCTGCAGGTAGCGGCCCGAGAGGAACGCGCCGCGGTCGATGACCATGTCGATCTCGTCGGCCCCGGCCTCGACGGCGTCGCGGGTGTCGGCCAGCTTGATGTCCATGGCGGCGCGGCCGCTGGGGAAGGCGGTGGCGACGGCAGCGATGTGGACGCCGGAGCCGCCGAGGGTCTCCTTCGCGACCGGCACCATGTCGGGGTAGACGCAGACGGCCGCCGCGGCCGGGCACGTCGCGTCGGTCGGGTCGGGGCGCATCGCCTTGTTGGCGAGCGCGCGGACCTTGCCGGGGGTGTCGGAGCCCTCGAGCGTGGTCAGGTCGACCATGCGGATGGCGAGGTCGAGCGCCTGGGCCTTGGCGGTGGTCTTGATCGAGCGGGTGCCGAGCATCGCGGCGCGGGCCTCGGCGCCGACCTGGTCGACCCCGGGAAGTCCGTGCAGGAAGCGGCGCAGGGCGGCGTCGGAGGCGGTCACCTCGCGGATGGCCGACGGGTCCATGCCACCGTCTCGGGCTGGCCCCTCGGACGTGCGGGTGAGGGCGGTCATGGGGTCAGTGTCTCAAGCCCCAGAGAACCGGCCAAATCGCCACGGATCGCGTCCAGTCGTCCCGCGGCGGAGATGCGCGCGGCCTCCACCCCGTCCTCCACGTCGGCCTCCACGGCGACGACGACCTCGAGGTAGCACTTGAGCTTCGGCTCGGTCCCCGAGGGGCGTACGACGACCCGGGCACCGTCGGCGAGGGCGAACCGGAGACCGTCGGTGGGAGGCAGCCCGTCGGAGGGGCGGGTCAGGTCGTCGACGCGCTCCACGGCGAGCCCGCCGAGGGCGTCGGGGGGCGTCGCTCGCAGGCGCGCCATCGCGGCGCCGATGAGAGACAGGTCGCTGACGCGCACGCTCAGCTGGTCGGTGGCGTGCAGCCCGTGCCGCCGCGCGATCTCGTCGAGCCGGTCCAGCAGGGTCAGCCCGTCAGCCTTCAGACGTGCGGCGAGGTCGAGGACCAGCAGCCCGGCGGAGATGCCGTCCTTGTCGGCCGCGACATGCGGGGCCACGCAGTAGCCGAGCGCCTCCTCGTAGCCGAACGCCAGGCCCGGCACCCGCCCGATCCACTTGAACCCGGTCAGCGTCTGCTCGTAGGGCTGGCCCGCGTCGGCGGCGATCCTGCCCAGCAGGCTGGAGGACACGATCGACGCGGCGTAGACGCCCTCACGGCCCGACCGCGCCAGGTGGTCGCCGAGCAGCGCGCCCAGCTCGTCGCCGCGCAGCATCCGCCACGGGTGCGGGCTGTCGGGGGTGGGCACGCCCACCGCGCACCGGTCGGCGTCGGGGTCGTGGGCGACGATCAGGTCGGCGCGCTGCTGCTCGGCGAGGGCCAGCGCCAGGTCCATGGCGCCCGGCTCCTCGGGGTTGGGGAAGGCCACGGTCGGGAAGTCCGGGTCGGGCTCGGCCTGCTCGTCGACCGCGTGCGGGCGGGTGAAACCGGTGGCCTCGAGGACGCGGCGCTGGATCGCACCGCCGACCCCGTGCAGCGGGGTGTAGACCGACACGACCTCCCGCGGACCGGCCGGGTCGAGCAGGGAGGCGACGGCGTCGACGTACGCGCCGACGACGGAGTCGTCGAGCCTCTCGCCGGCGTCACCGCGCGGCACGTCCGCCAGCGGTCCGACCGCCGCGATGCGCTCGGCGATGCCGGCGTCGGCGGGCGGCACGATCTGGCTACCGTCGCCGAGGTAGACCTTGTAGCCGTTGTCCTGCGGCGGGTTGTGGCTCGCGGTGACCATCACGCCGGCGACCGCGCCGAGGTGGCGGATCGCGAAGGCCAGCACGGGCGTGGGCAGCGGCTCGGGCAGGACGAGCGCCCGGAAGCCGGCCCCCGTCATCACCTCGGCGGTGTCGCGGGCGAAGACGTCGGAGTTGCGGCGGGCGTCGTACCCGATGACGACGGAGGAGCCGGGGGCGCTGCCCGTGTCGCGCAGGTAGGCCGCCAGCCCGGCCGCCGCGCGGGTGACCACGACCCGGTTCATGCGCATCGGGCCGGCGCCCAGGGCGCCGCGGAGCCCGGCGGTGCCGAACTCCAGCGTCCCGGAGAACCGGTCGGCCAGGTCGGCGCGGGCTGCCTCGGCGGCGTCGCCGTCGCGAGCAGCGGCGTCGGTCAGCGCCTCCAGCTCGGCCCGGGTCTCGGCGTCCGGGTCCTCGGCGGCCCAGCGGCGGGCCCGGTCGAGCAGGTCGTCGGGGTGCTGCGGGGCCACGGCGGTCGGCTGGTCGGTCACGGCAGACCAATCTAGACCCCGCCCACCCCCTCCCCGCGAGACGTCGGTCGTGCCGGCGCCAGACGCCAGTAGGGCCGGCGCGGGAGTGTCAGCGCTTGCGCGCGGTGAAGACCGGGGTCTCGCGGCGGAAGGCCGCCTCGCGGGCGATGCGGGTGTTGGCGTTGACCAGGAGCGCGAGCTGCTCGGCGCGCTCGCGGGCGAAGGTACGGCGCGGCGTGCTGGTCCAGGTGTCGTTGAAGAGCCGCTTCGCGGCGGCGATGGCGTCGGGCGACCGGGACTTGAGCTTCTGGGCCAGCGCGTCGGCCTCGACGAGGGGGTCGGCCGCGAGCTGGGTGACGAGCCCGTAGTCGCGGGCCTGCTCGCCCGAGAAGGTGTCGCCGGTCATCGTCAGCAGCTTGGCGGTGTCCATGCCGACCACCTCGGCCAGGCTGCGGATCCCGGACATGTCGGGGATGAGGCCCCACTTGGCCTCGAGGACCGACCACTGCGCGTCGGGGGTGGAGATGCGGAAGTCCGCGCCGAGCGCGAGCTGCACCCCGCCGCCGTAGCAGTGGCCCTTGATCGCCGCGATGACCGGCACCGGCAGCCGGCGCCAGCCCCACGCGGCCTCCTGGAAGGTGTTGGTGCCGCGCAGTGGGGCGGGCACGAAGGTGCGGGCGATGCGCGCGGGGTTGCGCATCGCGGAGGCGAAGTCGAGGCCGGCGCTGAAGGACTCGCCCGCGCCGGCGAGGATCACCGCGCGCAACGACCGGTCCTGGCGCAGCCGCTTCGAGACCGCGACCAGCTCGCCGAGCATGTCCAGCGTCAGCCCGTTGAGCTTGTCGGGCCGGTCGAGCCACACCTGGGCGACGCCGTCGTCGATGGTGCAGGTGATGTTGTGCGCGCTGGAGCTCGTCATGGGACCAGCCTAGGCGCCCGCCCTGCCGGACGGCCCTCGCCTGGCGGGTCGCGGCCTCAGACGCGGGGGAGCACCGCGGCGAGCAGCTCGCCCATGCGGGTGGCGGCGGAGCGTCCGGCCTCGAGGACCTCCTCGTGGTTCAGCGGCTCCCCGGTCATCCCGGCGGCGGCGTTGGTGACCAGCGACATGCCGAGCACCTCGAGCCCTGCCTGGCGCGCGGCGATGGCCTCCAGCGTGGTCGACATCCCGACCAGGTCGCCGCCGATGGTGCGGATCATGCGGATCTCGGCCGGGGTCTCGTAGTGCGGCCCGGGCAGCTGGACGTAGACGCCCTCGTCGAGGGTCGGGTCCACCTCGCGGCACATCTCGCGGAGCCGCGGGGAGTACAGGTCGGTGAGGTCGACGAACTCCGCGCCCTCGATCGGGCTGGTCGCCGTCAGGTTGAGGTGGTCGGAGATGAGGACCGGCGTGCCCGGCGCCCAGGCCGGGTCGAGGCCCCCGCAGCCGTTGGTGAGCACGACGGCGCGACAGCCGGCGGCCGCCGCGGTGCGGACGCCGTGGACGACGGGGCGCACCCCGAGGCCCTCGTAGAGGTGGGTGCGTCCCAGGAACACGAGCAGGTGCCGGTCGCCGGAGCGGATGGAGCGGATCGTGCCGGCGTGGCCCGCCACCGCGGGCGGGACGAACCCGGGCAGGTCGGTGCTGGAGATCTCGGCCGTCGCCTCGCCAAGCATCTCCGCGGCCGGCACCCAGCCGGACCCCATGACCAGGGCGACGTCGTGACGCTCGACGCCGGTCAGCTCGCGCAGCCGGTCGGCCGCGGCACGGGCCAGTCCGGTCGGGTCGGTCGGGTCGGTCGGGTGCGCGTCGGTGGGGGTGGCGGGGGTGCTGGACATGCGCGTCAGGCTAGTCGAGCCGACGCCCGCCGTACGTCGTGGCCGGTGCGGCCCGCGGCCGGGGGTCAGAGGCCGCTGGAGCGGCAGGGCCGGCGTCGCAGGGCGTTGACGTAGTCGCCCGGGGCGTCGGCGGCCTCGGCGGCGTCGGCGAGGATCCCGAGGTAGGACGCCGACGGCATGCCGCCCTCGTAGGCGTCGAGCACGTAGGTCCAGGCGACGACCTCGCCCAGCATGGTCGCGATGCGGACCTGGATCTTGAGGTAGAGCCCGGTCGCGACGCTCTCCCAGTCGTCCATCTGCGCGACGTCCTCGTCGGTGACGTCGAAGACGGCGACGAAGACCTGCTCGAAGGGGTCCTCGACGATGGTGGCCAGGGAGCCGTCCCAGCCGTACTCCTCACCGCCGAACGTCAGTCGCCACCCCTGCAACCACCCGGTGCTCTGCAGGGGGGAGTGGGGACACCGCTCCATCATGGTGCGGGGATCCATGTTGGGCCCGTAGGCGGCGTACAGCGTCACGGAGCGCAGCGTAGCGACCGGCGCGCCCGAGGGGGCCGGCGCGGATGGGATAGTGGGGCGCGTGACTCACGTGGCGATCATCGGTGGCGGACCCGGCGGCTACGAGGCGGCGCTGGTGGCCGCCCAGCTGGGGGCCCAGGTGACGCTCGTCGACAGCGACGGGATCGGCGGCTCGGCGGTGCTGACCGACTGCGTGCCCAGCAAGACCCTCATCGCCACCGCCGAGGTGATGGCCGACCTCGAGGTCGCCGACGAGCTCGGCATCACCGTCCACGACGCCGAGGGCGACGTCGCCAAGCGGACCACCGTCGACCTCGGGAAGGTCAACCGGCGCGTGCTGAGCCTGGCGCGCGCCCAGTCGCACGACATCGCCGAGCGTCTGGACCGCGACGGGATCCGCCGGGTCGCCGGGCGCGGGCGCCTCGACGGCACGCGCAGTGTGGTCGCCACCCTCGACGACGGCTCGGAGGAGCGCATCGAGGCCGACACCGTGCTCGTCGCCACCGGCGCCGCACCGCGCACGCTGCCCACGGCGCAGCCCGACGGCGAGCGCATCCTGACCTGGGAGCAGGTCTACGACCTCGAGGAGCGGCCCGAGCACCTGATCGTGGTCGGCTCCGGCGTCACCGGCGCCGAGTTCGCCGGCGCCTACAACGCCCTCGGCCTCGAGGTCACGCTCGTCAGCAGCCGCGACCGGGTGCTGCCGGGGGAGGACCCGGACGCCGCGGAGGTGCTCGAGGAGGTCTTCAAGCGCCGGGGCATGACCGTGCTCGGCAAGTCACGCATGGCGTCGGTGACCCGCGACGGCGACCGCGTCACGGTCGCGCTCGAGGACGGCCGCGAGGTGGTCGGCTCGCACTGCCTGCTCGCTCTCGGCTCGGTGCCCAACACCGCCGACATGGGCCTCGAGGAGGCCGGCGTGACGCTGGGCAAGGGCGGCTTCATCGAGGTCGACCGGGTCTCGCGCACCAGCGTGCAGGGCGTGTACGCCGCCGGCGACTGCACCGGCGTCTTCATGCTCGCCTCCGTCGCCGCCATGCAGGGGCGCATCGCCATGTGGCACGCACTGGGTGACGCGGTGTCGCCGCTCGACCTGAGCATCGTGTCCTCCAACGTCTTCACCGCCCCCGAGATCGCCACGGTCGGCTGCTCGCAGAAGGCGGTCGACGAGGGCGAGATCGAGGTCGAGCAGGTCATGCTGCCGCTCGCCACCAACGCCCGGGCCAAGATGCAGGGCGTGCAGGAGGGCTTCGTCAAGATGTTCTGCCGCCCCGGCACCGGGATCGTGGTCGGCGGCGTCGTCGTGGCGCCGCGAGCCAGCGAGCTCATCCACGCGCTGTCGATCGCGGTCGCCGAGAAGCTGACCGTCGACGACCTCGCCCTCACCTTCACCGTCTACCCGTCCATGAGCGGGTCGGTGGCCGAGGCGGCACGGCGCCTGCACCACGTGCGCTGACGACGCTCCCCACAGCGCAGGGACCCTGCCCGCCCCGGCCTCGGGGCGGTCGCTCCGGCCTGTCCGGCCGGGGATCGCCTAGTCAAATCCAGGCGCTTTGTCACGCAGGCGCGCCGAAGTGCTTATGCTCGCTGAGTCACTCCAGTCACACGACTCACACCCGGAGCCCGCATGCGTCTGTCGTCCCTCGTCCTGGCCAGCGCCGCGCTGATGGTTCTGCCGACCCTGCCGGGGCTCGTCGACGGAGGCGGCTCCGCCTCGGCGATGACCGGCACTGCCGACCGCGGCACCGCGAGCGCCAGCCGGGTCGCGGTCAGCCAGAGCTACCCCGTGCCCGGCTCGGGGCGCTACACCGTGCGTGGCCACGGCTACGGCCACGGCCACGGGATGTCGCAGTTCGGCGCCCAGGGCGCCGCGCTGAAGGGCCTGCGGCACGAGGAGATCCTCCGGTTCTACTACCCGGGCACCGAGGTGGGGACCGCGCCGAAGAAGGTCCGGGTGCTCATCACCGGTGACACGAGCTCCGACCTCGTCGTGGTGCACCAGGACGCGCTCCAGCTGCGCGACCGCGGAGCGGGCACGACGTACGACCTGCCCGACAACGTCGGGGCCACCCGCTGGCGGGTCGACGTCGGCTCGGGCAACAGCGACGTCGTCGACTACTGGACCGGCAGCACCTGGCGGCGCTGGCAGCCGGGCGGACGCGCGGCGCTGGTCGGCGAGGGCGAGTTCCGCACCGACGGCCGCCCGATCACGCTGGTCAAGCCGAGCGGCACCACGACGTACCGCGGCTGGCTGCGCGCGGCGCGGCCCAGCCCGAGCTCGACCAGCCGCGACACCGTGAACGTCGTGGCGATGGACGACTACGTCAAGGGCGTGGTGCCGTCGGAGGTCTACACCTCCTGGCACGCGCAGGCGCTGCAGGCGCAGTCGGTGGCCGCGCGCACCTACGCGACCTTCGAGCGTGCCTACTACGCCGACCGGTACTACCAGATCTGCGACACCAGCTCCTGCCAGGTCTACGGCGGGGTCGACAAGGAGGTGGCGAGCACCAGCGCCGCCGTCGAGGCGACCGCCCGCAAGATCCTGACCTACCGGGGCGCC
Organism: Nocardioides sp. HDW12B; assembly: GCF_011299595.1. Classification (NCBI taxonomy): domain Bacteria; kingdom Bacillati; phylum Actinomycetota; class Actinomycetes; order Propionibacteriales; family Nocardioidaceae; genus Nocardioides; species Nocardioides sp. HDW12B. The sequence continues at coordinate 736,149 of NZ_CP049867.1, forward strand.
CCGGCGTTCACGCAGTTCTCCTCCAGCTCTGGCGGCTGGACCTCGGCGGGCTCGAAGCCCTACCTGGTGGCGAAGGCCGACCCCTACGACGACCACCCCGGCAACATCGTCCACGACTGGTCGGTCGCGCTGACCGCGAGCCGGATCCAGGACCGCTACCCCTCGATCGGGCGGCTGCAGCGCATCCACGTCACCGCCCGTGATGGCAACGGCGAGTGGCGCGGCCGCATCCTCACCCTCGTCCTCGACGGCAGCCGCACCAACGTCACCATCTCCGGCGACACCTTCCGCTCCGCCTTCGGTCTCCGGTCCACCTGGCTGACCTTCTGAGGAGCGCCCGGGTGTCGGTTTCACTAGGTACCTAGTGAAACCGGCGCTTCCCGAGCGAAGCATCACTCGGGAAGCGCCGGTTTCGTGCGGGAAGCACGGGCCCCCGCCGTACGCCGGACGGGGCTACCGTCGAGGCATGACAGCTCCCGGAGGCTCCGAGGACTACCGCGTCGTCAACCGTGCCAACTGGGACGACCGTGCTCCCGCCCACGCCGCGTCGCCCGACTACGCCGTGCAGCGCTTCCTCGACGACGCCGAGTTCGTCTCCGACGTCGTGCGGTTCGACCTGCCGCGGCTGGGGTCCGTCGCGGGCCTGCGCGGCGTCCACCTGCAGTGCCACATCGGGACCGACACGATCTCGCTGGCCCGGCTCGGCGCCGACATGACCGGGCTGGACTTCAGCGGCGCCTCGTTGGCGCAGGCGCGCGAGCTGGCACGTCGTACCGGCGCGGACGTCGACTTCGTCGAGTCCGACGTCTACGAGGCGGCGGAGGTCCTCGGCGAGGGTGGGTTCGACCTCGTCTTCACCGGCATCGGCGCGCTCTGCTGGCTCCCCGACGTACGGCGCTGGGCCGCCGTCGTGCGCCGCCTCCTGCGCCCGGGTGGTCGCCTGTTTCTGCGCGAGGGGCACCCGATGCTGTGGTCGCTGGCCGACGTCGGGCCGGACGGGCGGCTGGTCGTGGAGCACCCCTACGTCGAGCGGGCCGAGCCCACGGTGTGGGACGAGGACGGCACCTACGTCGAGACGGACGTCGCGTTCGTCCACAACCGCACCCTGGAGTGGAACCACGGCCTCGGCGAGGTGGTGGCCGCGCTGCTCGACGAGGGACTGCGGCTGACGCAGCTGGTCGAGCACGACAGCGTGCCGTGGGACGCGTTCCCGGGCCACATGGAGCGCATCGGCGGCGGTGAGTTCCGCCTGGCCGACCGGCCCTGGCGGCTGCCGCACTCCTACACCCTGCAGGCCGTGCTCGGCGGCTGAGGTCCGGGCCGGCCGGGCCCACGCGGCGTACTCCACGGGCCTGCTTCCCGCACGAAACCGGCGCTTCCCGAGCGAAACTTCGCTCGGGAAGCGCCGGTTTCACTAGGTACCTAGTGAAACCGACAGGGGCCTCACCCCGGCAGGTCGCACACCACCGCGCCGGAGGTGACGGTGGCGCCGACCTCGGCCTGGAGGTTGGTGACGGTGCCGGCCTTGTGGGCCTTGAGAGGCTGCTCCATCTTCATGGCCTCGATGACGACGATGGTGTCGCCCTCGGCGACCTCCTGGCCCTCCTCGACGGCGACCTTGACGATGGTGCCCTGCATCGGGGAGGTGACGGAGTCGCCCGACGCGGCGGCGCCGGCCTTGGTGCCGGCGGACCGCTTCGGCTTCTTGGCGCCGCCGCCACCGGACCCGGCGGCGACCGCGAAGGCGGCCGGCAGCACGACGTCGAGGCGCTTGCCGCCGACCTCGACGGTGACGCGCTGACGCTCGCCCTCGTCGTCGGAGCCCGCTGAGCCCGCCGACCCCGAGTAGGGCTCGATCTGGTTGTCGAAGTCGGTCTCGATCCACTGCGTGTAGACGTCGAACGAGCCCTCGCCGCTGGGGTTCGAGGCCCCCACGTAGGCCGGGTCGGACACGACGGCGCGGTGGAAGGGCAGGACGGTGGGCATGCCGTCGACGACGAACTCGTCGAGCGCGCGGCGCGAGCGCTCGAGCGCCTGGGTGCGGTCGCGGCCGGTGACGATGAGCTTGGCGATGAGGGAGTCGAACGAGCCGGGGACCGTCTCGCCGTTCTCGTAGCCGCCGTCGAGCCGGACGCCGGGGCCGCTCGGCGGCGACCAGGCGGTCAGCGTGCCGGGGGCGGGCATGAAGTTGGCGCCGCCGTCCTCGGCGTTGATGCGGTACTCGATCGAGTGGCCGCGGATCTCGGGGTCGTCGTAGCCGAGCTCCTCGCCGGCGGCGATCCGGAACATCTCGCGCACCAGGTCGATGCCGGTGACCTCCTCGGACACGCAGTGCTCGACCTGGAGGCGGGTGTTGACCTCGAGGAAGGAGATGGTGCCGTCCTGGGCGACGAGGAACTCGCAGGTGCCGGCGCCGTAGTAGCCGGCCTCGCGCAGGATCGCCTTGGAGGACTCGTAGAGCCGCGAGACCTGGTCGTCGCTGAGGAACGGCGCGGGCGCCTCCTCGACGAGCTTCTGGTTGCGGCGCTGCAGCGAGCAGTCGCGGGTCGAGACGACCACCACGTTGCCGTGCTGGTCGGCCAGGCACTGGGTCTCGACGTGGCGCGGCTTGTCGAGGAACTTCTCGACCAGGCACTCGCCGCGGCCGAACGCCGAGACCGCCTCGCGGACCGCCGACTCGTAGGCGTCGGGGATCTCCTCGACCGTTCGGGCGACCTTGAGGCCGCGGCCACCGCCGCCGAAGACCGCCTTGATGGCGACCGGGAGGCCGTGCTCCTCGGCGAAGGCGACGACCTCGTCGGCGTCCTTCACCGCGTCCTTGGTGCCGGGCGCGAGCGGAGCCTTCGCGCGCTCGGCGATGTGCTTGGCCTTGGCCTTGTCGCCGAGCGCCTCGATCGCGGACGGCGGCGGGCCGATCCAGGTCAGCCCGGCGTCGATGACGGCCTGGGCGAAGTCGGCGTTCTCGGCCAGGAAGCCGTAGCCGGGGTGGACCGAGTCGGCGCCCGAGCGCTCGGCCACGGCGATGATCTTCTCGATGGAGAGGTAGGAGTCGCCGGGGGTGGCGCCCTCGAGGCTGTAGGCCTCGTCGGCCAGGCGCACGAACAGCGCATCGCGGTCGGGCTCGGCGTACACCGCGACGCTGCCGATGCCGGCGTCCTTGCAGGCGCGGACCACGCGGACCGCGATCTCCCCGCGGTTGGCGACGAGCACCTTCGCCAGGGGCTTGCTCTGCGACTCGGGCACGCCGGGTCTCCTTCGTCTCGCACGGTTCGGGCGCTTCGGAGTGTAGGGCCCGACGCGGACGCCCGCGGCAGGGTCCCGGGTACGACGTACGTCTGAGGGGGTAACCCGTGTCACGTCGGCTCGTTTGACCGACACTGGACCACCTGATCCATCCGTGATCCATGCCTGACCCACCCGACGTCGTCGTCTCGAGAGGCACCCATGCGCTCCTTCCGGACCACCGCCCGCTCCCTGCTCGCCACGGCCGCGCTCGTGGTGGCGCCGCTCGCCGTCACCGGGGTCGTCGCCGGTCCCGCCGACGCGATCGTCGGCGGCTCCTCGGTGCCGAACGGGAAGTACGCCTTCATGGCCTCGGTGCAGGACCGCGGCAGCGAGGGCTCCGACGGCCACTTCTGCGGCGGCTCGGTCATCGCCAAGCGCTGGGTGCTCACCGCGGCCCACTGCATGGAGGGCGAACGGCCGCGCGCGCTGCAGGTGGTGGTCGGCCGCACCGACCTCGAGCAGACCGGTCGCGGGCAGACGGCGAAGGTCGAGCGCATCGTGGTGCACCCGAAGTACGCCGAGACCGGCACCTTCGACGCCGCGCTGATCAAGGTCGACCGGGCCCTGAAGGTGCCGAAGATCGCGCTGGCGCCGCTGCGCAACCAGAGCCTGGAGCGCAGCGGGACCAAGCTGACCGTCACCGGCTGGGGCACCGAGTTCTTCGGCTCGCCCGTCATCCCCTCGCGGATGAAGTCGGTTGGTGTCGAGGCCGTCGCGGACGCCGACTGCACCGCCAACGAGACGCAGGGCTTCAACGCCGCGTCGGAGGTCTGCGCCGAGGCGCTGGGCGGCGACTCCTGCCAGGGCGACTCCGGCGGTCCGCTCTTCGGTCGGCTCTCCGACGGCCGCCGGGTCCAGGTCGGCATCGTGTCCTACGGCGTCGGCTGTGCGTTCCCGGAGTTCCCGGGCGTCTACGGCGAGGTCAACAACCCCTCGATCCGCCGCTTCATCACCCGCACCGCGGGTCTCTGAGGCGCGAGCCGCTCAGGCGGCGACCAGGTCGCGACGGCGTACGCCGAGCGCGCCGAGGGCCGTCAGCGCCACGGCGAGGAGCGTCAGGGTGAGCAGCGGGGCGGGCGTGGGGTCGTCGAGCGGCACCTGAGGGGTCCGCGTGAACGGTGACAGGTCGAGGGTCCACTGCGGCAGCGACAGCACCTCGCCCAGCCAGCCGATGACGAAACACACCGCGAGCACGCCCCACGTCAGCCCGGACCACCGCGGCGCCCACCCCAGGACGGCCACGGCCACGGCGCCGAGGACGAGCGTGGCGGGCAGGTAGGACAGCGCGGCCAGCGTCAGCAACGGCACCTGGCCCGCGTCGCCGCTCACCAGGGCGTACGCCGTGCCCGCGCCGAGCCCGGTGCAGGCCAGCACCACCGTCGAGCCTCCGACCGTGACGGCCAGCCAGGAGGCCAGCCACCGCGAGCGTGACAGCGGGGTGGCCAGCAGCCACTCGGTGCGGGCCGCGGCCTCCTCGCCGCGGACCCGGAGCGCCGAGCCGACCGTGAACCCGGCCGCCACCAGCGCGGCGATGGTCATGACCATGGCGAAGTAGGCGTCGACCACCGTGGCGCCGCCGGAGGTGCGGCGGAACACCTCGGCGATGTCGGGGTTGCTCTCGACGAGCTCCTGCACGTCCTGGCCGAGCGACCCGAAGGCGACGCCGAGGACGGCCATGCCGGCGGCCCAGGCCACGATCGCGGTCCGCTGCAGGCGCAGCGCGAGACCGACGGGCGAGACGAGCAGCGACGACGCGCGGGCGGGCCCCGGACGGGCGGCCACCAGCCCGCTGCCGACGTCGCGCCGGGTCGTGAGCCAGCCCGCCAGCGCCACGAGCGCCACCGCGACAGCGGCCGCGAGCGCGAGGGGCCACCACCGCTCTTCGCCGAAGGCCCGCACCGCCTGCACCCACCCGAAGGGCGAGGCCCAGCTCAGGCCGTTGCCGGCCACGTCCCCGACGGCCCGCACCAGGAACGCGGCGCCGAGGACGGCCAGGCACAGCCCGGTGGCAGCCCGGCTGTGCTCCGCGACCTGGGCCGCCACCAGCGCCAGACCGGTGAACACCCAGCCCAGCGCGGCCACGGAGGCGCCGTACAGCAGGGAGCCGGAGGGGGGCAGCCCGACGGCGAGGAAGGTCGCGGCGATCCCGAGCCCGACCGCGGCGCACGCCGCCGAGACCACGAGACCGACCGCCAGCAGGTCGGCCTGACGTCCCAGCACGCCGGCGCGCAGCAGCTCGGTGCGGCCCGCCTCCTCGTCGGCGCGGGTGTGGCGCAGCGTGACGAGGACGGCCATGAGCGCGACCCCGACCAGCGCGGTGAAGGTCACCTCGAAGACGGTGATGCCGCCCAGGGTGTCCACCGCCGTCGGCGGACCGGTCATCGCGATCGTCGCGGTGCTGCTCCCGACGCTGCGGGCGTAACCGGCCTGGGCCTCGGGCGTGCCGTAGACGCCCTGCACCGCGGCGGCGGAGAAGCCGACCAGGCCGACCTGCGCCCCCAGCCACACCGGCAGCCGGACGCGGTCGCGGCGCAGGACGAGGCGGACCAGCGCGAGCGTGCCGGTGAAGCGGTCCGGCCCCACGCGGCGGCGCGTGGTCACGAGCCGCCTCCGTCCGGCGGCGGGTCGGCGGCGGGCTCGTCGCGGCCGTACTGGCGCAGGAACAGCTCCTCCAGCGTCGGCGGGTGGCTGACCAGCGAGCGGACGCCGTGCGGGGCGAGGTGGGACACGACAGCGTCGAGGTGGTCCGAGCCCACCTGGAGCGAGACCCGGTGACCGTCGGTGTCGAGGCGTCGCAGCGCGGTGACGCCCGGCAGTGCGGCCAGGCCGGGGACGGGGCTGGCGGTCTCGACCACGAGCGAGGTCAGGGCCAGGCCGCGGAGCTCGTCGAGCGTGCCGGTCCGCACCGTGCGGCCGGCGCGGATGATGCTCACGCGGTCGCAGAGCTCCTCGACCTCGGCCAGGATGTGGCTCGACAGCAGCACGGTGCGGCCCTCGCGGCGCACCTCGCGGATGCAGTCCTGGAACTCCTCCTCCATGAGCGGGTCGAGTCCCGAGGTCGGCTCGTCGAGGATGAGCAGCTCGGCGCGCGAGGCCAGCGCGGCGACCAGGCCCACCTTCTGGCGGTTGCCCTTGGAGTAGGCGCGGGTCTTCTTGGTGGGGTCGAGCGCGAAGCGCTCCAGCAGCGCGTCGCGCCGCTCGTGGTCGACCTCGCCCCGCAGCCGCCCGAGGACGTCGATGACCTCGCCGCCGGTGAGCTGGGGCCACAGCGTCACGTCGCCGGGCACGTAGGCCAGCCGCCGGTGCACCCGGGTCGCCTCCGACCACGGGTCGCCGCCGAGCAGGCGCACCTGCCCGGAGGTGGCGCGCAGCAGCCCGAGCAGCACCCGGATCGTGGTCGACTTGCCCGACCCGTTGGGCCCGAGGAACCCGTGCACCTCACCCGGGCCGACCACCAGGTCCAGCCCGTCGAGCGCACGGAACCCGCCGAACTGCTTGACCAGGTCGCGCACCTCGATCACGTCCGCCATGCCCAGAACGTAGGCGGGCCGGGAGGGGAGCCGTCAGGGCCGAGGGTCCACACCTGAGGAGTCTCTCGGCGGGGCACCATCAGGAACGGAACCGACCTGATGGGGTCCTAGCGTGGCGGCATGAGCGATTCACCGATCCCCAGCCCGATGTCCAGCCCGACCCCGTCCACGGACCCGGACGCCGACGAGCGCGCCGACCTCCTCGAGGCTCTCCGCAAGCACCGGGGCCTGTTCCGGGTCACGGTCCAGGGTCTGAGCGACGAGCAGGCGGCCAGCCGTCCGACCGTCAGCGAGCTCAGCCTCGGCGGCCTCGTCAAGCACGTCAGCGCCACCGAGGCGGAGTGGGCGCGCTTCGTCGTCGAGGGCCCTGCCACGCAGCCGGACATGGACTGGGGCAGCATCGACTGGTCGAACCCGCCGCCGGAGGTGCTGGAGTACCAGAACCAGTTCCGCATGGTGGAGGGGGACACGCTGGCCGGCATCCTCGCGAGGTACGACGAGGTGGCCGCCGCCACCGACGCGCTGGTGCAGCGCGTCGACCTCGCGGCCCGGCACCCGCTCCCGGCGGCGCCGTGGTTCGAGCCCGGGGCGACCTGGAGCGCGCGGCGCACCTTCGCCCACGTCGTGGCCGAGACCGCCCAGCACGCCGGTCACGCAGACATCCTGCGCGAGACGATCGACGGCCAGAAGTCGATGGGCTGAGCGAGCCCGGGGCCGGGGTGGTCAGGGCGGGGGGCGGCCGCCGCGCGGTCAGCGTTGCAGTGCGCGCAGGTCAGCCCGGCAGCGCTGCTCGACCCGGTCGATCTCGACCAGGGTGGCCTCGATGTCGTCGCGCAGCCGGTGCAGCTCGGAGCGCCGCACGTCGCACTGGGCGATGAGGAACTCCAGCTGGCCCGCCTCGCCCGGCGGCTCGTCGTACATGTTGACGATGACGCCGATCTGGTCGAGCGAGAAGCCGAGGCGCTTGCCGCGCAGGATCAGCTCGAGGCGGATGCGGTCGCGCTGGCGGTAGACGCGCGCGGTGCCGACGCGCTCGGGGGAGAGCAGGCCGAGCTGCTCGTAGTGGCGCAGGGTCCGCAGCGTGACGTCGTACTCCTGCGCGAGCTCGGTGATGCTCCAGGTGCGGTCAGCCATCCGGTCCTCCTGGATCTCGACGAGCTCGGTCACCGGGGCTCGCTTGCCTTACGTTGACGTCAGCGTCACACACTGGGGGCATGACTTTCGAGCTGTCCGCCGAGCACGAGGACTTCCGCCGCAGCATCCGCGACTTCGCCGAGAAGGAGGTCGCGCCCCACGTCGCCGGCTGGGACCGCGCCCACCACTTCCCGGTCGACCTGGTGGCCAAGATGGGCGACCTGGGGCTGTTCGGCCTCACCGCCCCCGAGGAGTACGGCGGCGCCGGTGACGACGGCGACTTCACCAGCCTCTGCGTGGCCATCGAGGAGCTCGGCCGCGTCGACCAGTCGGTCGGCATCACCCTGGAGGCCGCGGTCGGGCTGGGCATCAACCCGATCCAGACGTTCGGCACCAAGGAGCAGCAGGACCGCTGGCTGCCCGACCTGGTGGCCGGCAAGGCGATCGCGGGCTTCGGGCTGACCGAGCCCGGTGCCGGCTCCGACGCGGGCGCGACGGCGACCAAGGCCGAGCTCGTCGACGACGAGTGGGTCGTCAACGGCGCCAAGCAGTTCATCACCAACTCCGGCTCCGAGATCACCTCCTGCGTGACGGTGACCGCCCGGACCGGGACGCGGGACAACGGTTCGCCGGAGATCAGCGCGATCATCCTGCCGGCGGGCACGCCCGGTTTCGTGGCCGAGAAGGCCTACGACAAGCTCGGCTGGCACCTCTCCGACACCCACCCGCTGACCTTCACCGACGCGCGCGTGCCGGCCGACCACCTGCTGGGGGAGCGCGGCCGCGGCTTCGCGCAGTTCCTCGCCACCCTCGACGACGGCCGGGTCGCGATCGCGGCCCTGGCGGTCGGCTGCATCCAGGCGTGCCTGGACATGAGCGTGGAGTACGCCGGCGAGCGGCAGACGTTCGGCGGCCCGATCGGGCGCAAGCAGGGCGTGGCGTTCCAGATCGCCGACCTCGAGGTCATGCTCCAGGCGTCGCGCGCGCTGACCTACAAGGCGGCCGCGATGAAGGACGCCGGGCGGCACACCGGGTCGTCGATGAAGGAGTTCAAGCGGGCGGCCGCGGTGGCCAAGCTCTACGCCACCGAGTCGGCGGTGACGGCGACTCGGATCGCCACCCAGGTCTTCGGCGGCTACGGCTTCATGGAGGAGTACCCGGTGGCGCGCTTCTACCGCGACGCCAAGATCCTCGAGATCGGCGAGGGAACCTCCGAGGTCCAGCGCATGCTCATCGCCCGGGGACTCGGCCTCCCCGTCGAGTGACGCCTCCACCACAATCGCGCACAAGAACGTTCATGTGACGTGAGAGCGTCACAGCCGCCACATGAGCGGTCTTGTGAACGAAAAGGTGAGGGGTCAGGCGGGGGTGGGGAGGTCCGGGCCGTCGTCGGCGGGGTCGGCCGAGTCGTGGGCGGCGGTGCGCTCGTCGGAGTCGGCGAGGATCGCCTCGGCCTGGGCCTCGGGGTCCTCGCTGCCGGCCGCCTTCTCCTCGGGCAGCAGGTCGGCGCGGGTCTCCACACGCTCGCGGTCGCGGTCGGTCTCACTCATGCTCCCGACCCTACGGCAGCCGGCCCGACCGGCCGCGTCAGTCGGGTCGGGGCGCCCAGAAGTCGGTCCACGCGTGGCCCAGGTCGGCCAGCAGCTCGCGCAGCAGCGGCAGGCTGATCCCCACCACGTTGTGCGGGTCGCCCTCGATGCCGGCGACGAAGGCGCCGCCGAGCCCGTCGAGGGTGAAGGCGCCGGCCACCTCGAGCGGCTCGCCGGTGGCGACGTACGCCGTGATCTCGGCGTCGGTGACCTCGGCGAAGCGGACCGTCGTGGCACCCGCCCCGACGACCTGGCGTCCGGTGTCGAGGTCGACGACGCAGTGGCCGGTGTGGAGCACCCCGGTGCGCCCCCGCATGGCGCGCCACCGTGCGGTGGCCTCGTCGGCCGAGGCGGACTTGCCGTGGACCTGCCCGTCCAGCTCCAGCACCGAGTCGCAGCCCACGACCAGGCCGGGGGCGTCGACGACGCCGGCCACCGCCTGGGCCTTGAGCACGGCGAGCTCGGTCGCCAGCGCGGCGGCGTCCGCGAGCGCGACCTGCGACTCGTCGACGCCGGAGACCACCACCTCCGGGGCCAGTCCGGCCGATCGCAGGGTGGCCAGCCGCGCCGGTGAGCGCGACGCCAGGATCAGCCGCGTCGGCAGCGCCCCCGGCGCGGTGACGGGGTCACCCGGACGCGGGACGTCGGCGACCGGCTCGTCGCCGACGCGCGGCTCGGGCAGCTCCGGCGGGCCGGGCGACTGTCCGGGGATCGGGTCCGGCGCGCTCACAGCCGCTCCAGCGCCCGGGCCAGCGGGTCCAGCCCGATGCAGCCGAGGTCCAGCGCGCGCCGGTGGAAGTCGCGCAGGTCGAAGGCGTCGCCGTGGCGGGCCTGCGCGTCGGCGCGAGCCTGCAGCCACACCCGCTCGCCGAGCTTGTACGACGGCGCCTGGCCGGGCCAGCCGAGGTAGCGGTTGACCTCGAAGGCCAGCGTGCCCTCGTCCATGCGGCTGTTGTCGCGCATGAATTCGAGCACCAGGTCGGCGTCCCAGGTCTCGCCGGGATGGAAGCCGAGCGGGTTGTCGGCTGGGATCTCGAGGCCGAGGTGCACGCCGATGTCGGCCACCACCCGGGCCGCCCGGAAGCCCTGCTCGACCAGCATCCCGAGCCGGTCGGCCGGGTCGTCGAGGAAGCCGAGCTCGTCCATGAGCCGCTCGGCGTACAGCGCCCAGCCCTCGCCGCTGCCGGAGACCCAGCACATCCGCCGCTGCCAGCGGTTGAGCAGGTCGGCGCGGAAGCAGGTCTGGCCGATCTGCAGGTGATGGCCGGGCACGCCCTCGTGGTAGACGGTGCTGACCTGCTCCCACTTCTGGAAGTGCGTGACGCCCGCCGGCACCGACCACCACATCCGGCCGGGCCGCGAGAAGTCCTCGCTGGGGCCGGTGTAGTAGATGCCGCCGTCCTGGGTCGGCGCGATGCGGCACTCGATGCGCCGCACCGGGTCGGGCACGTCGAAGTGCACCCCCGCCATGGCGTCGACGGTGCGGTCCGCGAGGTCCTGCATCCACGCCTGGAACGCCTCGGTGCCCTCGATGGACTGGGTCGGGTCGGCGTGCAGGTGCTCGACGGCGGCCTCCACGTCGGCGCCGGGCAGGATCCGCTCGGCCGTGCGGGCCATGTCCTCGCGGATGCGGGCCAGCTCCTGCCAGCCCCACGCGTAGGCCTCGTCGAGGTCGACGGTGGCGCCCAGGAAGTAGCGGCTGGCCAGCTGGTAGTGCTCGCGTCCCACGCCGTCGCGCTCGCGCCCCCGCGGTGCCATCTCCTCGGACAGGAAGCGGCCGAAGTCGGCGTACGCCGCGGTGGCTGCGTCGGCGACCGCCCGCAGCCCCGCGGCGCGCGCCTCGGGCGCCGGGGCGACGAGGCGGGTGAAGAACGACTCCCCGCCCCGCTCGCCGGTCCAGCCGCGGACCTGGTCGGCGATGAGGAGGTACTGCCGCCGGGCCGACACGAGGCCGCGGTCGGCGGCCTTCGTCAGGGTCGTGCGGTAGTCGGCGAGCGTGGCCGGGACGGCCGCGAGGCGGGCGGCGACGTCCTCCCAGCCCTGGTCGGTGGAGGTGTCCATGAGGTCGAAGACCGAGCGCACCGAGTGCACCCCGCTGACGATCACCGAGACCTCGGACTCGCCCACCCCGGCGTCCGCCCGCTCCAGCGAGATCGTCAGCCGCTCGACGAACGCCTCCTGGGCGGCACGCTCACGGTCGTCGGACGGCTCGGCCTCGCGGGCCGCGGCCAGGGTGCGCCGGACGAGGTCGGTGCGGGCGGCGAAGCCTGCGGGGCTGAGGTCGGTCAGCCGGTGCTCGTGGCCGGCGATGCCGGCGCTGGTGGCGGAGACCGGGTCGAGGGCGGCGTACTCCTCGACGAAGGCGTCGGCGACGGCGTCGACCGGTCGGTCGGGTGCGTCGGGACCGGGTGACGGCGCAGAAGACATGGCGCCGACCCTAGCGCCGCGCCCGGCACCGCGCTGAGGGGTGCGGGCTACCGTGAGTGACGTGTCATCGAGGTCCGCCGCGCGGCGCTGGGTCGTCGTGGCGCTGGGGGTCTCGCTCCTGGTCGCTGCGCCCTTCGTCGCGCGCGCCTGGCCGGTGCCGGCGAGCGGGATGACGGCCCCCGAGCTGGTGGCGGCGATCCGCGCCTCCGACACCCAGGCCTACACCGGCGTGGTCCGCAGCCGCGGCGGGGTGGAGCTGCCCACCGACGACTCCCTCGAGGGCGCGGCCAAGCTGCTGGGCCGTGACGGCACCCTGCGGGTGTGGTGGACGGGCGCCGACGCCTGGCGGGTGGCCACGCTGCGCACGACCGGCGAGACCGACCTGCTGCACCGGGCAGGGCAGAACCTGCGCTGGGTCTACGAGTCCAAGAACGTCACCGTCTACCCCGACACCCCGGTGCGGCTGCCGACCTCGGTCGACGTGCTGCCGCCGGTGCTCGCCGAGCGGGTGCTGCAGGGTGCGCGCCCCGAGGAGGTCGAGCGGCTGCCCACGGAGCGCATCGCCGGTCGTACGGCGGCCGGGCTGCGGCTCACGCCCGACCAGGCGCAGTCCAGCGTCGGCCGCGTCGACCTCTGGGCCGACGTCGAGACCGGGCTGCCGCTGCGCGTCGAGCTGTACGGCGCCACCGGCCCGGCCGCGCTCTCGACGTCCTTCACCGACGTGACCCTGGGCGAGCCCGACGCGGACGCCCTGGACTTCCGCCCGCCCGAGGACTCCCGGGTCCGCTACGACGAGGTCGTCGACGCGGCCGCGGCGGCGGACTACTACGCCGAGCGCTTCGCCCCCGAGCGGCTGGCGGGTCTGCCGCTGCGCCGCCCCGACACCTTCGGCTCGGTGGGCCTCTACGGCCGCGGACCGACGGTGCTGCTGGCGCTGCCGCTGCGGGAGAGCGACGCCTACCGGCTGCGTGACGAGCTTGCGACCCGACCGGGGGCGGTGTGCCTCACCGAGGGCCGAACCGTCGCGGCCGGGCCGCTGCAGCTGCTGGTCACGGACCGCATGGAGGAGCCCTGGCTGCTGGCCGGCACCGTCACCCGCGACGCCGTGGCCCGGGCCGCCCGCGAGCTGCGCGCCGACGCCGTGGTGCGGGTCGGGCCTCTCGACGTCGACGACCTGGAGGCCGAGCTGCAGCCCGGCGTCGAGCCACGCGAGCGTCAAGCGCCCGTTCCCTCGGGCCCGTCGCGGCCGCTCGACCCCGGGGAGTGCCGGTGATCCGCACCCACAGCCTGACGAAGAGGTACGGCGAGCTGGTCGCCGTCGACGGTCTCGACCTCGACGTCCGGGAGGGCGACGTCTACGGGTTCCTCGGGGCCAACGGCTCGGGGAAGACCACGACGGTGCGCATGCTGCTGGGCCTGGTGCTCGCGACCTCGGGGGAGATCGAGCTGCTCGACCGCCCGATGCCGCGTGCCGCCCGCGACGTGCTGCCGCAGGTCGGCTGCCTGGTCGAGGGTCCGGCCGCCTACCCCCACCTCAGCGGCCGCGCCAACCTCGCGCTGCTGGACGCGGCGGGGCCGCGGGGGCCGGGCGGGCGACGCGGCCGGCGGGCCCGGGTGGGGGAGGTGCTCGACCAGGTGGGGCTCGCGAGGGCCGCCGACCGGCGGGTCCGCGGCTACTCGCTCGGGATGCGGCAGCGCCTCGGCCTGGCGGCCGCGCTGCTGCAACGTCCTCGGCTGCTGGTGCTCGACGAGCCCACCAACGGCCTCGACCCGCAGGGCATCCGCGAGATGCGCGACCTGCTGCTCGCCCTCAACGCCACCGGCACGACGGTCTTCCTCTCCAGCCACCTGCTGGCCGAGGTGGAGCAGCTGTGCCGCCGCGTCGGCGTGCTCGACCGGGGACGCATGGTGCTCCAGGAGGACCTGGCCGACCTGCAGGCACCCACCGGCCGGGTGGTCGTCACCACCAGCCGCCCGGCCGACGCCGTGCGGGTCCTCGACGGGAGGGTGGTCGACCGGGTCGGCACCCGGCTCGTCGTACGTGCGGAGGCGGCGGCCGAGGTCAACGCCGCGCTGGTCGCGGCCGGGGTGCCGGTCGACGAGCTCGGCCCGGAGAGACGAGGCCTGGAGCAGGTCGTGCTCGAGGCGACCGAGGGCACGGGGGACGTCCGATGATTCGTGTCGAGCTGACCAAGATGCTGCGGCGCCCCCGCACCTGGATCACGATCGCGCTGCTCAACGCGCTGCCGCTGGTGGTCGCCGTGCTGCTGGCCGTGACCGACCTGGGTCCGCAGCCGGGGGAGGGGCCGGCGTTCCTGTCGGCGGTGCTGACCGACGGCACGCTCTACCCGCTCGCCGCGCTGGCCATCGTGCTGCCGCTGTTCATGCCGGTCGCGGTGGCGCTCTACGCCGGCGAGGCGGTGGCCGGGGAGGCGCAGGGCGGCACGTTGCGCTACCTGCTGGTGCGGCCGGTGGGGCGCACCCGTCTGCTCGTCGCCAAGCTGGTGATGATCCTGGCCTTCGTGCTGCTGGCGGTGGCCGTGGTGGCCGCGGTCGGCTACGTCACGGGCGTGCTGCTGCTCGGGGACGGGACGGCCGCCGGGGTCACAGGGGTCTCCGGCACGACGTTGACCACGGCCGACCTCGTGCAGCGCACGCTGCTGTCGATCGTCTACGTCGCGCTGTCGATGCTGGGGGTGGCCGCGCTGGCCCTGCTGCTCTCCACGATGAGCGACTCGCCGCTGGCGGCCGCCATGGGGGCGCTGGCCTTCCTCATCGCCTCGACGCTGCTGCTCACGCTCGACGCCGCCGAGGCGCTGCACCCCTACCTGCCGACGCGCTACTGGCTGGCCTTCGTCGACCTGTTCCGCGACCCGATCCTGTGGCGCGACCTGGTGCGCGGCGTGCTGCTGCAGGGGGCGTACGTCGTGGTGTTCCTCGGCGCCGCCTGGGCCAGCTTCACCACCAAGGACGTGACCTCCTGAGGCGTGCGTGCTCGGGCGGCGTCAGTCCTCGGGAGCCACGAAGTGGGCCTTGAGGCTCGCCGGGTTCGTGCCGGCGTACGCACGGATGATGCTCATCGCGCGGTTGGACGGCGTCAGCGTCGCGCGGCCGCCGGCCGGGACGGTGGTGCGGGCCGCGATCTCCGCCACCGCCTCGGCCTGCTGCGGCGCGCCGTCCTGCGGCGGCGCGAAGACGATGTAGATCGTGCGGACCTCGACGTCGGCGTCGTTGGGGTTGCGCAGCTGCACCTTGCTCAGCAGCCCGGGGTAGGTCACGGGCCTTCCCTTCGCGTTCACGGGCACCGCCTCGACGGGGCTGGTGACCTCGGGGAAGTCGACCGGCTCGACCGCCTCGAGCTCGACGTCGACGTCCTCCGCCTGCTCCGCGCCGCGGCCGGTGAAGGTCACGATGTCGAGGTCGCGTCCCGGCACCACGACGAGGCCGCCGACCTGGCTGCCGTAGAGGGTCTCGACCTCGACGTCCTCCAGCGGCTCGCCGGCGCCGTCCAGCGCGGTGAGCGCGGCCTCGAAGCGCAGCGGCTGCGTGCCCGCGTTGGTGATCGTCAGCGACTGGTCGATGAACTGCTCGCCGCCGCGCAGCTCGAAGGCGAAGCTCAGCGCCTCCTCGGGCGGGGGGGCCGAGGGCTCGGACGAGCCGGAGCCGGGCAGGGCGCCGCAGGCGCCGAGGGGAGCGAGCACGAGGGGGAGCGCGGCGGCCAGCGGACGGCGGAGCGCGGCGCGGCGGGTGCGACGGGGGGCAGGCACCCGGACATTGTGCGGCTCCGGGACTGCCGGCGGGGCACGATCCGCAGGGTGGGCAGGGCTCAGCAGGCGGAGGCGAACTCGGGCTGCGACGGGTCGGGCGACTGGAGCGCTCCTACGACGAGGGTCTGCGCGACCGGGTCGCCGGGCAGGTCCCCGTGGCCGGGTCGCGCCGGGGCGCACAGCTCCTGCACGGTCAGGTTCACCGCTCCCTCCAGACGGGCGGAGTCGGGCGGGGTGACGGTGCGGTCGGCGTCGGTCCAGATCGAGGTGTACGCCGGACCGGCCGGTGTCTCGTCGCCGGCGTTGAGGGCGCGCAGGAAGTCGCTGTCGGGGGCGAGCTGCACGCACGCCTCCGGGCAGGTGCCCGCGGCGTCGAGGGCGAGCTGCGCGGTCCCGGTGCCGTGGTGGGGCGAGCCGAGGGTGACCACCCGCCGGGCCTGCTCGGCGCCACCGTGGTCGGCGACCCAGGCGCGGGCGACCACGCCACCGGCGGAGTAGCCCACGACGTCGACCGACGGGGCGCCGCCGGCCAGCACCTCGTCGACCCGCTCGCCGAGCGCCTCGGCCTGGGCGTCGAGGTCGCCGGTGCCGTCACCGACTGCCGGCACCACCTCGACGTCGCGGCCGTCCTCCTCGATCGCCTCGGCGAGCGGGGCCAGGGACGCGACGTCCCCGCCGTACCCGCTGACGAGCAAGACCGGGCCACGCGCGTCCTGGGGGACCGGCTCGACGTCGTCCAGCGCAGCGCGAAGCACCAGCCCCCCGACCAGGAGCAGGAGCGCCACCAGCAGGGCGAGCGCTCCGAGCACCACGCGGCGGCGGGCCGGGGCGAGGGAGGCGAGGAGCACCCTTCCAGTGTGCAAGGCGCGGTGGCACGATCGCGCCATGGTGTCGCCGACCCCCGAGGACATGGCCCGCTGGCGCCTGCACCACCTGCGGCTGACGGGCGCGCAGGAGCCCGACCCGGCCGCGGTGGTCGACCACCTCCTGGGGGTGCAGGCCGAGAACGTCGCGCAGGCGACCTGGGCGATCGGCACGCGGTGCGGGGCGGACCTCGGCGCCGTCGAGCGCGCGCTCGACGACGACGTCGTCCGCACCCACGTCCTGCGGCCCACGTGGCACTTCGTCCGCCCCCACGACCTGGGCTGGCTGCTGGACCTCGGGCGCGAGCGGATGCTTCCCCTGTGGCGCCGCTCGGCCGAGGTCGCCGGCGTCGAGGTCGACGAGGTGCGGGCGGCCGTGGCCGTCGTCGAGCGGGTCCTGAGCGCGGCAGGTGACGACGGCGGCCCGGGGCACCTCACGCGCGCCGAGCTGGCCGAGGCCCTGGCCCGGGCCGGCACACCCCTCACCGGGATGGGCCTGGGGCACGTGCTGGGCTACGCCGAGACGGAGGGCCTGATCTGCGGCGGCATCCGGCGCGGGGACCACACCTACGCCCTGCTCGAGGACCGGGCGCCGCGCCGTGCGTCGATCTCCCGTGAGGAGGCGCTGGCCCGGATCGCCCGGAGGTACGTCGTCGGCCACGGTCCGGCGACCGACCGCGACCTGGCCTACTGGGCCACCCTGACCCTCACCGAGGCACGTGCCGGCCTCCACGACGCCGGCCTCGACACGCTCGAGGTGGGCGGGACGACGTACTGGTGCGACGGCGAGCCGGAGCCCGGGGCGTTCTCCCCGCGGGCGCACCTGCTGCAGATCCTCGACGAGGCCTACCGCGGGTTCCCGGAGTCACGGCGGGTGCTGGACCGTGAGGGCCTGCTGGTCACCGGCCGGGAGCGGGCGATCGGCATGGTGCTCGTGGACGGGCAGGTCGTCGGCGACATGCGGCGCACCGTGACGGAGCACGAGGTCCGCTTCGAGCTCACCGCGTGGCGGACGTGGACGCCCGAGGAGGTCGTGGCGGTGGAGCGGGCGGCCGTCCGGTACGGCGCGTTCCTGGGTCGCGAGCCCGTCGTCCGCCTCGCGTCGCGCTGAGGCGCCATGTGACCGGGGGTCGGCGCCATGTGACCGGGGGTTGTGGACGCGTCCCACGGGTTGTGCGCCTTGGGAGGCGTCCATAACCCCGCGTTACATGCGGGTTTTGGGGGTTGCGGGTCCTGGGTTACGGGTTTTGGGCGTGCGGGGGTGGGGCTTGCTGGGTGGGGCCGGGGTCAGCCGGGGAGGGAGCTGGCGCGCCAGCCGCCGGGGCCGGCGGCCAGGGGACGGCGCACCCGGCGGGCCGGGTCGGCCCAGGTGGAGCGGGGCCGGGCGGGAGCCTCGGCGGCCGCCGCCGCGGACGCCATGCCCTGGACGACCGCGACCAGGGCCGCGACCTCCTCGGGGGTGGCGTGCGCGTCCAGCACCACGAGGGCCGGTCGGGCGTCGGGGGTGGGGGCGGCGGGCGTGGTGTCGGGCGTGCCCGTGCCGGGGTCGCTCACAGCGGGATGTTCCCGTGCTTCTTGGGCGGCAGCGTCGCGCGCTTCGTGCGCAGCAGCCGCAGCGCTCGGACCACCTCGGCGCGGGTCTCGTGCGGCGTGATGACGGCGTCGACGTAGCCCCGCTCGGCGGCGACGTAGGGGTTGGCCAGCGTGTCCTCGTACTCCGTGATGAGCTCGGCGCGACGGGCCTCGGCGTCGTCGGCGTCCTTGAGCTCGTTGCGGTAGAGGATGTTGACCGCGCCCTGCGCGCCCATGACCGCGATCTGCGCGGTGGGCCACGCCAGGTTGATGTCGGCGCCGAGGTGCTTGGAGCCCATGACGTCGTAGGCGCCGCCGTAGGCCTTGCGCGTGATGACGGTGACCAGCGGGACGGTGGCCTCGGCGTAGGCGTAGATCAGCTTGGCGCCGCGCCGGATGATGCCGTTCCACTCCTGGTCGGTGCCGGGCAGGAAGCCGGGCACGTCGACGAAGGTGAGGACCGGGATGTTGAAGGCGTCGCAGGTCCGCACGAAGCGGGCCGCCTTCTCCGAGGCGTCGATGTCGAGGGTGCCGGCGAACTGCATCGGCTGGTTGGCCACGACACCGACCGAGCGGCCCTCGACGCGGCCGTAGCCGACGATCAGGTTGGGCGCGAACATCGGCTGGACCTCGAGGAAGTCCTCGTCGTCCAGCACGGTCGTGATGACGGTGTGCATGTCGTAGGGCTGGTTCGGCGAGTCCGGGATGATCGCGTCCAGCGCCCGGTCCAGCTCGCTGGGCTCCAGGTCGGCCGGCTCGTCGTACGACGGCGGCTCGTCGAGGTTGTTCTGCGGCAGGAACCCGAGCAGCGTCTTGACGTACTCCAGCGCGTCGTCCTCGTCGGAGCCCATGTAGTGGGCGTTGCCGGACTTGGTGTTGTGGGTCCGGGCGCCGCCGAGCTCCTCCATCGTGACGTCCTCGCCGGTGACGGTCTTGATGACGTCGGGGCCGGTGATGAACATGTTCGAGGTGCCGTCGACCATCACGGTGAAGTCGGTGACGGCGGGGGAGTAGACGTGGCCGCCGGCGCAGGAGCCCATGATCAGGCTGATCTGCGGGATGACGCCGGAGGCGTGGACGTTGCGGCGGAAGATCTCGCCGTAGAGGCCGAGGGAGACCACGCCCTCCTGGATCCGGGCCCCGGCGCCCTCGTTGATGCCGATGATGGGGCAGCCGGTGCGGACCGCGAGGTCCATGACCTTGCAGATCTTCTCGCCGTAGACCTCGCCGAGCGAGCCGCCGAAGATCGTGAAGTCCTGGCTGAACACGCAGACCTGGCGACCGTCGATGGTGCCGTAGCCGGTGACGACGCCGTCGCCGTACGGGCGGCGCTCCTGCAGGCCGAAGGCGGTCGAGCGGTGGCGGGCCAGCTCGTCGAGCTCGACGAAGGACCCCTCGTCGAAGAGCTTCGCGATGCGCTCGCGGGCGGTCATCTTGCCCTTGGCGTGCTGCTTCTCCACCGCCCGGGCCGACGCCGCGTGCACCGCCTCGTCGAGGCGCCGGTCGAGGTCGGCCACCTTGCCCGCCGTGGTGTGGATGTCGATGTCTGCCTCAGGGGGCGGGACGTCGGTCCCCTCACCGGGGTTGGTCACCGGTTCTGCGGCCTCGGTCGCTGCTGCGTCGCTCACGGGTGTCAGGCTAGTGCGTGTGGACCCCGACTCCGTGAGTGACCTGCGCCACCCGCTGATGCGACCCCATCTCGACCCGGAGCGGCTCGCTGCCCTGGCGCCGCGGTGGCAGGTGGTGGTGGTCGACACCAGTCCGTCGACCCACCAGGCCCTGGCCGCCGAGGCCCGGACGGGTGCAGCGGGGCCCGGGACGGTGCTGGTGGCTGAGCACCAGACCGCCGGTCGCGGACGTCTCGACCGGACCTGGACCACGCCGGCCCGCGCCGCGCTGACCGTCTCGCTCGTCGTCGAGCCGACGCTGCCCGACGCCGACTGGCCCTGGCTGCCGCTGCTCCTCGGGACCTCGGTGGCGGCCGGCATCGAGGCGGCCGGCGGTCCCCGCTGCGGCCTCAAGTGGCCCAACGACGTGATGGCGCCGGGGCGCGGCGCCGCCGGGGACGACCGCCCGGACCTCAAGGTCGGCGGGCTGCTCGCCGAGCGGGTCGAGCGGGAGTCCGGCCCCGCCGTGGCCGTCCTCAGCCTCGGGCTCAACGTCACCACCACGCCCGAGGAGCTGCCGGTGCCGACCGCGACCTCCCTGGTCGCGCTCGGCTGGGCGGAGCCGGACCGCACCACGCTGCTGACGGAGGTGCTGGCCGCGGTGGCGCAGCGGCTGGAGGCCTGGCCCACCGACGGTGACCGGCTCCGGGGCGAGTACGCCGAGCGCTGCCTCACCGTCGGCCGCCACGTCCGGGTGGAGCGTCCGGGGGCGGTGCCGCTGACCGGCGAGGCCGTCGAGGTCGCCCGCGACGGCTCCCTCGTCGTGGACACCGCGAGCGGACGGCGCCCGGTCAACGCCGGCGACGTGGTGCACGTGCGGCCGTTCTGAGCCCCGGCACCGGGTCGGAGGACCCCTGACCGGAGGGCCGGTGCGTGCCATGATGCTGCCGTGCCGATCTCCGCGAAGCTCCTCAACGAGGGTGAGCGCGTCGTCGTCGACACCCGCACCCACGTCAAGGTCCTGCTCGTCCCGGTCCTGGTCCTGCTGCTGACGGCGTTCGCGGCGGCGTACCTCCTCGCCCAGGTCTCCGGCGTCGACGGTGACGGCACGCGCCGGGGGCTGGAGATCGCGGTCGGCGTCGTCGCCGCGGTCGTGCTCGTGTGGTTCGTGCTCCGACCGTTCCTGCGGTGGTACTTCACCTCCTACACCTTCACCGACCGCCGCTTCATCCAGCGGACCGGGATGATCGCCCGCGAGGGTCGGACCATCCCGCTCAACCGCATCAGCGGCGTCGACTTCGAGGTCGGGGTGGTGGACCGGATGTTCGGCTGCGGCACCCTCGTGGTCTCCGACGCCAGCGAGCAGGGACGGGTCGCCCTGCACGACATCCCCCGCGTGGAGCGCGTGCAGATGGTGGTCGCCGAGGAGCTCCACCGGCTCTCGGGCGACCGGCCGGACGACCGCTACGACCGGGACGCACGCCGTGACCACCGTGACCGGGGCGATGACGGAGCGTGAGGGCGCGCGCGACCAGCCGCCCCCCGACCGGCCGGTGTACACCAGCGCCGAGGTCGCGGCCGCGGTCGGTCTGAGCGAGAAGGACGCCCGGCGCTTCTGGATGGCACTGGGCCTGCCCTACGCCGGCGAGGTGCCCGGCTACACCGAGGACGACGTCGCCACGCTGCGGACGCTCGTCGAGGCGGGCGGCAGCGACGTCGCGGTGGACACCCTCGTGCGGCTGGTGCGCCCGGTCGGGCAGAACGTCGCCCGGATGGCGGAGTGGCACGTGGCCGCGCTGACCCACCGTGCCGACCCCTCCGGCGACCCGGTCGGGCTGGCGGCCGAGGTGGGCGACGCCCTCGAGGGCGTGCTGCTGCACACCTGGCGCCGGCACGTGGCCGCCGCGCTCGGCCGGCTGGACGCGGACCCGGCCACCGACCAGCACGCGAGCACGAGCACCGTCACCGTGGGCTTCGCCGACCTCGTGAAGTTCTCCGCGCTGTCCAACGAGCTCGACGTCAACCGGCTCGGCGACCTCGTCGAGGTGTTCGAGTCGCGCTGCGGCGACGTGGTGACCTCCCACGACGGCCGCCTCATCAAGACCCTGGGCGACTCCGTGCTCTTCGTGGCCGACGAGCCGGACCGGGCCGTGCGGATCGCCCTCGGCATGGTCGACGTCGTCGGCGGGGACCCGCGGCTGCCCGACGTACGGCTCGGGCTGGCCAGCGGCGAGATCGTGACCCGCATGGGCGACGTCTTCGGCCCCCCGGTGAACCTGGCGGCACGGTTGACGGCGGTGGCCCGGCGCAACCGGGTGATCGTCGACGAGGCGACTGCGGCCGGGCTGTCTCCCGACCGCTTCGAGACCCGCCGGCTCAGCGTCCGCCCGCTGCGCGGCTTCGGCCTGGTGGAGCCGGTCGCCGTCCGAGCGGGTGGCTGAGCACCGCTGATCGGCCGGCTTCGCGGCGGGAGGAGGGCCCGGGTCCTCTCCCCTGGGGGACACGAGGTAGTCCGATCGAACCAGATCGTGCTGTTTGTCCGCCTCGTCCGACTCGGGGCCCGACCCTGGGGGCGTGGAGTCGGTGCAAGGGGTCGAGGTCGATGCGGTGCATCGTCGTGTCTGGCGCGACGGCGAGGAGGTGCGGCTGTCCCGCAAGGAGTTCGACCTGCTGCACGCGCTCATCCGCCGCCCCGGGGTGATCGTCACCCGCGACGAGCTGATGCGCGAGGTCTGGCAGACCACCTTCTGGACCAGCGGCAAGACCATCGACGTCCACCTCGGCTGGTTGCGTCGCAAGCTCGGCGACGACACCCGCAACCCCACGCTCATCACCACGGTGCGCGGCCAGGGGCTGCGCTTCGAGACCGGTGCGGCGCCACGGCGTCCCGGGGTGAGCCCCGGCACCAGCCCGCAGTCGCGCGCCAGCTGAGGCGGACGAGCCGACCCGCGCACGTCGTACGACGGACGCGTGCCGAGCCTGGCGCGCGCGCTGACTAGGCTCGCGCCGTGACGGCGACTCCTGAGACCCCCGTGCCCGCACACCCCGTGCCCGCTCACCCCGCGACCGACGGGCCGCCGCGGCTGGCCGTGATCGGCGGTGGTCAGCTGGCGCGGATGATGGCGCAGGCCGCGGTCGGGCTCGGCGTCGAGATCCGGCTGCTGGCCGAGGGGCCCGACGTCAGCGCGGCGCAGGTCGTGCGCGACACGCTCGTGGGCGACTACCGCGACGAGGTGACCGTGCGGGAGGCCGTGGCGGGCTGCTCGGTGGTGACCTTCGACCACGAGCACGTGCCGACGCCGATCCTGGAGCGCCTCGACGCCGAGGGCACCGCGTGCCGTCCCGGTCCGGCGGCGCTCGTGCACGCCCAGGACAAGGGCGTGATGCGCGAGCGACTGACCGCGCTCGGCGTGCCCTGCCCGGCACACCGGCTGGTGGCCGACCCCGCCGAGGTGGGCGCGTTCGCCGCCGAGGTCGGCGGGTTCCCGGTGGTGCTGAAGACGACGCGCGGCGGCTACGACGGCAAGGGCGTGTGGGTGGTGGCCGACGAGGCCGCCGCGGTGACTGCGTTCGACGCGGCCGAGGCCGCCGGCGTGCAGGTGCTGGCCGAGGAGAAGGTCGACTTCCGCCGCGAGCTGTCGGCGCTGGTGGCCCGCTCGCCCTCGGGGCAAGTGGCGGCCTACCCGGTGGTGGAGTCGGTGCAGCGCGACGGCATCTGCGCCGAAGTGATCGCCCCCGCGCCGGACCTGGACGAGGAGCTGTCCGTGCAGGCGCAGCGGATCGCGATGACGGTGGCCGGCGAGCTCGGGGTGACCGGCATCCTGGCCGTCGAGCTCTTCGAGACCACCGACGGGCGGGTCCTCGTCAACGAGCTGGCGATGCGGCCCCACAACACCGGGCACTGGGCCATGGACGGCGCGGTGACCGGGCAGTTCGAGAACCACCTGCGGGCCGTGCTCGACCTGCCTCTGGGCTCGCCGGCGACCCGGCAGCCGTGGACGGTGATGGTCAACATCCTCGGAGGCGACCACGGACCCCTCTCGGAGAACCTGTACGCCGGATACCCTCACGTGTTCGCCCGGGACCCCCGGCTGAAGGTGCATCTCTACGGCAAGAGCGTGAAGCCCGGTCGCAAGGTCGGCCACGTGACGGCGTACGGCGACGACCTGGCCGAGGTGACCGAGCGGGCCCGCCACGCGGCCGCGTGGTTCACCGGGGAGCTGGGCGAGGAGAGCGAATGAGCGAGCAGCCGCTGGTCGGGGTCGTGATGGGGTCCGACTCGGACTGGCCCACCATGAAGGCCGCCGTCGAGGCGTGCGAGGAGCTCGGCGTGCGCGCCGAGGCCGACGTCGTCTCCGCGCACCGGATGCCCGACGAGATGCTCGCCTACGGCCGGGAGGCCGCCGGGCGCGGGATCAAGGTGATCATCGCCGGCGCCGGGGGAGCGGCCCACCTGCCGGGCATGCTCGCCGCGGTCACTCCGCTGCCGGTCATTGGCGTGCCGGTGCCGCTGGCCTACCTCGACGGCATGGACTCGCTGCTGTCGATCGTGCAGATGCCGGCCGGCGTCCCGGTCGCCACGGTGGCCATCGGCAACGCCCGCAACGCCGGCCTGCTCGCCGTACGCATCCTCGCGACGGGTGACGACGCGCTCCGGGCGCGCATGGAGGCCTTCCAGGCCGACCTGGCCGACGCGGCACGTGCCAAGGGCGCGACCGTCCGCGACGGCGGCAAGCGCTCCGCCGGCTTCTGAGCTCAGCCCCGACCTCTAGGCCGGCGTCGGGTCAGTCCCGGCGCTGCGCCAGCTCCTGGTCGCTCAGCGGTCGCGGCCGGCCCCACAGCCGGGCGCGGGCGTCCCGCCGTTTCGTCAGCAGGTGCACCGGCAGGTAGGCGAGGAACGCGGCCCCGACCGTGATGCCCCACTGCTCGGCGCGGGTGAGGTCGCGCGGCATGACGAGGAGCACCAGCAGCGTGACCGCGAGCCCGCCGCGGCGCTGGACCCGCTCGGCCGGCTCGTTCAGCCGCCGGCGCTCGTAGAAGTGCGGGTCCGCCGCGAGCCGCTGCCGGTGGACGGACCACCCGGCGAACCCCGCTCCGATGAGTGCGTAGGTCCACAGCAGGGCCAGGGGCCGGCTCACCCCGTCGCCGTACCGGACGGTGGTGACGGTGAGCGCGCCGGCGACGAGCAGGAGCACGACGGCGGCGGTCACCACGGCGCGGGTCCGCGTGGGCCACCGCACGGACGGTACGGCGGGGCTCACGGCCGGGCTCAGCCCCAGGACCACTCGAGCTTGGGGCAGGCGTCCATGACCATCGGGACGCCGGCCTGGGCGACGCGCTCGTAGGCGGCGGTGTCGGTGACGCCGAGCTGGAACCAGATCCCGCGGGCGCCGATCGCCACCGCCTCGTCGGCGAACCGACCGGCTGCTTCGGAGCGGCGGAAGACGTCGACGACGTCGACCTCGAAGGGGATGTCGGCCAGCGTGGCGTAGCCCTGCTCGCCGAGCACGGTCTCCGCCCGCGGGTGGACCGGGACGATGCGCTTGCCGCGCTGCTGCAGGAAGCTGGCGATGCCGTACGCCGTACGGCTCGGGTTGTCGGCCAGGCCCACGACGGCCCACGTCCGGCAGTCCTCGAGCATGAAGCGCATGGCCTCCGGGTCGAGCCACGGAGGTCGGGTTTCCGAGATCATGACGCCGAACCTAACCCGTGGACCACGACCGGCGCGGGTGTTACCGGCGAGTACGATCGTCCTCATGACCGACGAGTACCCCCTCTACGCCTTGTCCGAGGAGCACCGCGCCATCCGTGAGGCGGTGCGCGACGTGTGCGACGCGAAGGTCGCGCCGTACGCCGCCGCGGTGGACGAGGAGGCGCGCTACCCGCAGGAGGCGTCCGATGCCCTGCAGGCCTCGGACTTCCACGCCCCGCACGTGCCGGAGGAGTACGGCGGCGCCGGTGCCGACGCGCTCGCGACCTGCATCGTGATCGAGGAGGTGGCGCGCGCGTGCGTGTCGTCCTCGCTCATCCCCGCGGTCAACAAGCTGGGCTCGCTGCCGGTGCAGATCGCCGGGTCCGAGGAGCTCAAGAAGCACTACCTGACCAAGCTCGCCGCAGGCGAGGGCGGCTTCTCCTACTGCCTGTCCGAGCCCGACGCCGGCTCCGACGCGGTGGCGATGAAGACCACCGCGAAGCGCGACGGCGACGGCTGGGTGCTCAACGGGGTCAAGCGCTGGATCACCAACGCGGGCGTCTCGGAGTTCTACACCGTCATGGCGGTCACCGATCCCGAGAAGCGCAGCCGCGGCATCTCCGCCTTCGTGGTGGAGAAGGGCGACGAGGGCGTCTCATTCGGCGCCCCGGAGAAGAAGCTCGGCATCAAGGGCTCGCCGACGCGCGAGGTCTACTTCGACAACGTCCACATCCCCGGCGACCGCATGATCGGCGCCGAGGGCACCGGCTTCGAGACCGCGATGAAGACTCTCGACCACACCCGCGTGACGATCGCCGCGCAGGCGGTCGGTGTCGCGCAGGGAGCGCTCGACTACGCCCTCGGCTACGCCCAGGAGCGCACGCAGTTCGGCAAGCAGATCGCCGACTTCCAGGGCCTGCAGTTCCTGCTGGCCGACATGGGCATGAAGGTCGAGGCCGCGCGCCAGATGACGTACGCCGCTGCCGGTCGCTCCGAGCGCGGCGACAAGGACCTCACGTTCTTCGGCGCCGCCGCGAAGTGCTTCGCCTCGGACGTCGCGATGCAGGTGACCACCGACGCCGTCCAGGTGCTCGGCGGCTACGGCTACACGCGCGACTACCCGGTCGAGCGGATGCTGCGCGACGCCAAGATCACCCAGATCTACGAGGGCACCAACCAGGTGCAGCGGATCGTGATGGCGCGCCAGCTGCTGGGCGGCATCCAGTCCCAGCTCTGAGGCCGGGGCCTGGGCGGCGCGGTGCGCGCGCTGCACAATGGCGCGGTGAGTGACGTGACCGGTGCCGACGACGGGACGCCCGTCGTACGTCTGAGGCGGGTCGAGGACGAGGACGTCGAGGTCTTCTTCGAGCACCAGGCGGATCCGCTGGCGGTCGAGATGGCGGCGTTTCCCGCCCGCGACCGGGACCAGGTCGAGGCGCACTGGGCGAGGCTCCGCGCCGACGGCTCCCTGGTGACGCGCACGATCGTCGCCGACGGCCAGGTCGCGGGCAACATCGGTTGCTGGCCCGACGGCGGCCAGTACTTCCTCGGCTACTGGATCGGGCGCGACTGGTGGGGCCGCGGCGTCGCCTCCCAGGCGCTCAGCCGGCTGCTCGACGAGGTGCCGGTCCGACCGCTGCACGCCCACGTCGCCGCCCACAACGTCGGCTCGATCCGCGTCCTGGAGAAGTGCGGCTTCCGGCGCGACCGCGAGCAGGAGGCGTTGGCACCTGCGTCCGACGACGGCGTCGAGGAGCTCGCGTTCGTGCTCGAGGCCGCGGTCGTCACTGAGCCCGGGTCGGGCCGACCGGCACGTCCGGAGGATCCGCCAGGCTGACCCGATCATCGTCGTGCCCCTCCATGGAGGGTGTCCCTGCGCAGGTGGAGGGCGCGGTCAGCTCCGCCCGGCAGCGCCCTCCTCGACGGTCATGCGTCGTACGTGAGGACCGTCGAACTCGTAGACGTGTGTCACGTCGGAGCGGGCCAGGACGGTCCCTCCGAGGTCGCGCACGACGATGCGCACCCGTGCCTCCACGGTGCCGTCGGCGCGTTCGTCGATGGCACCCACGACCGTGGTCGGACGGATCTCCCGCCACTGTCGCCTCCAGTAGTCCGCCACCTGGTCACGCCCGAGCAACCGGCCGCCCTCCCAGCCGTTGGGCCAGTCGACGTCGGGGGCCATCGTGGCGAGCACGGCGTCGAGGTCGCGCTCGTTGAAGGACTGGTACAGGGCTCGCACGCCGTCCGCACGCGCAGAGCTCACGTATCAGCCGCCCGCTTTGAGAGCAGCGGCGATGAGGGCGTTGTCGTCGCCGCTGTGGTCGAAGATCGAGTCCCCACGGATCGACGTCACGGTGTCCTCGACACGAATCGCCTCGGGCAGGCGGCGGAAGGCCTCGGGAGCAGCCTCAGTGACAGTGCTCCGGTCCACGGGCTTCGACATGGTTCGAGTGTGGCCCGGGTTCGTGGGGTCCGCAAGGGCCTGGCTGGCGGTCACGGACCTGTGCCTCGCTATTGGCGTAGGCGCGATCCGCGCGGTGTGCGGCTGATGCTGACCCGGTGCCCCGCCCGGCGTTCGAGGCGGTAGTCGGGGTGGTGGGCCATCGTGTGGTGCCGGGCGCAGATCAGGGCCCCGTTGTCGAGCGAGGTCTCCCCGTCCGCGCTCCAGGGGACCAGGTGGTGGGCGTCGCACCAGGACGTCGGGCGGGTGCAACCCTCGGCGGCGCAACGGAAGCTCTGGCGGACCGCCATCGCGAGGCGTTGCGGCCTGCTGTGCAGACGACGCCGGCGGCCGACGTCCAGGACCTCCGACGGTCCCCCGAGCACGGCGGGGATGACCCCGGCCGCACAGGCCATGCGGCGCGCCTCTCCGGGCGAGACCTCGGCGCCGGTGTCCATGGTCGCCGTCGCGAGCCCGCCGAGCAGCGTCTCGACGGTCATGGTGACGACTACCTGGGCGCTCATCCCGCCGCTGGTCGGGAGACGGTCGGGGTCGAGGGTCTCGAGAAGGCGGCAGAACGCCTCGCCGAGCACCTCGGGCACCGGGCGGGGTGGCAGCGGCGGCACGTCGCACCCGGACTCGAGGCCGGCGCCCGACGGCGTCGGTGCTGTCGGTGCTGTCGGTGCTGTCCGGCTGATGGCGTCCGGCAGCTGAGGGCTGGCGATGGCCTCGATGACCTTGCGCAGCATCTGCCCGTGGCGGGTCGGCACCTTGGCGAAGAGGTGCGTGGTGCCGTGGCGGTCGTCCCACAGCGAGAGCATCGTCGAGCGCGCGGCGCCGTCCTCCTCGGCCTGCAGGCGCCGGGCCTCTGCCTCCTCCGCGCCGTCCGGGTCGATCACGGCCAGCAGGCGTCGACCCAGTCGTCGCAGCTGGCCGGCGTCGAGGCGCAACGCCTCGTCGAGCATCGTCTTCTCCGCCAGCAGCCTCTGGTCGGACGTGACCCAGCCCGGCAGCCGGTCCAGCGCCCACACGACGACCTCTGCCTGGGCGGTGTCGATGTCGCCGGCCAGCAGGGCCGAGCCCGTCGCCGTGCACGTGCCGGTCACGGCCGCCGACAAACGGACCTCGCGGCGAGCGGCGCCGGGATCGGTCAGGCCGGCGTGGGCCAGCCACGCGGCGGTGTCGACCGTCGTGGGGCCGTCGACCTCGGCGCTGACGCTGCGGGCGTCGGCGTGGGCGAGCACGGCCAGCTCGAGACCCTGCAGCCGCGCGACGACCTCGCGCAGCTCGAGCACGGTCTCGGCCGCCTCCCGCGCGGAGAGGCACCCCACGGCGACGTTCTCCACCCCACCCGCGGTTGCGTCGTCGAGAGCGGCTAGCAGACGACCGGAGAAGCGGTGCATCCGCTGCGAGCGGCTGCCCACCGGGCTGCGTCCGCGCTGCCGCGAACCAGCTGTCGTGACACCGGGCACCGACACACCGGCGCCGTCGCCGGTCGGCTGCTGGTCCGCGGTGGGTGGCTCCATGACGTCACTTTTCCAGGGCCCACCGACAGGATCGGCCCGCAGGAGCCGCTTTCCCGAACCGATCCGGTCGGAGTTCTCGACGGCCTCGAGACCCACCCACGACGGACGACGGCTCGGCCTCCACGACGGGGGTTCGGGCCCGTCCGACCACGGCCCGGCGTTACGCTGCCCGCTTCCGGGACAGCAGCAAGGGGGACGGTCGTGCGCTTCAACCCACCGCCGAACTGGCCGCCACCGCCCCCCGGGTGGCAGCCGCCGGCGGGATGGAACCCCGACCCGGAGTGGGGCCCGGCTCCGCCCGGCTGGCAGCTCTGGGTCGAGGACCGTCCAGCGCCGCGACCGGACGGCGCCGCGCCGTACGCCCTGCCCCCGACGACCGGCAACGGCACCGCGATGGTCGCCGTGGCGGCCGGGACGTGCGGGATGGCGGGCTTCGTCCCGCCGCTGTACGCCGCCCGCCGGCGACCGCACGACCGCCCGTTCCGCCGCCGGATGTACCGCATCGCCGCAGTCCTGCTCTCGCTCAGCGGGACAGTGTGGATCCTGGCCTTCTTCGGCGACAAGGACGGCGAGGGCGTCCTGACCGGGACGATCGGAGACGTCGCCTCGGCCACGTTCCTGCTCAACGTCATCGCCTCGGTGACCGTCGCGATCATGGTGCGCAACACCCAGCCCGACCAGCCCCTGGTGGCCGTCGAGGAGGGGCTGGCCCGCCGCCGGCTGCGTCAGCAGTACCGCGAGATCGCGACGAGCGATCCCGGCCTGGCCCGGACCATGCTGCTCGGCCGCCCGGACCTCCCGCGCAACGTCGACGACGGCGGGCTGCTCGACCTGAACGCGATGCCCGGCGACCAGCTGGGGCGCTTCGCGGGCCTCTCGCGCGCCGAGACCGATCGCGTCCTCGACGCCCGCGCGAGGCTGGGCCGCTTCTCCAGTCTCGACGAGCTCGCCGTGTACGCCGACCTCTCGCCGGCCACCGTCGACGCCCTGCGCGACCAGGCGATCTTCGTCTGAGAGCCGAGTCCTGTCAGTCGCTAGGCGTGAAGTAGCCGCGCATGTACTCGCGCAGGTGCTCATCGACGACGTACAGGTAGGTGCCACGAATCCCGCGGGTGAGCAACACCGAGTAGATGTTCGCGACGTATTCGAGCAGGTCGTCGTCTGAGAGTCGTTGTCCCGGGTTGTTCTGCTTGCCCTTCTTGTCGAAGTAGTGATTCCGATCAAAGCGCAGGGAATTCGTGACGGGGTCGAGCCTGAGGTCCCGCCCGATGATGACGCCGGCGTAGTTGAGGTCGTAACCCTGGATGGTGTGGATCGATCCCACCTCGTCCACGCTGCGCGGTGAATCGACCCAGTCGACAATCGTGGTGTTCCAGCGGAGCTGGATATCTCCGAATGCGATGTCAACCCTGGTGCGATCACGCTTGCTCTTCCACTCCCACGCATAACCGGCGAGTACCCGTGCGAGTCCGTGCTCACGGTTCCTCGCCTTCACGGCCACCAGCATCTGCTCGACGTCGTCGTAGAACCGCACGTCGTACTGACCAAAGTCGAGAGTCGTGGCCGGCGGAGCGTCGCTCAGCACACTTCGTACGTAGCTGACGTAGTCACCACCCGCGCTCACTCTCATCTGCGACCGCAACCGGTGAAGCCGACCTGTGGTTCGAGCCGCGTCCAGTTCGGCAGTCAACGAAGCGACGCTCAGGTCACCGGGCTTCACACGCTGTCTGACGTCTACGAGGAGAAGCTGGTGATGACTCATCTGCTTGATCCAGTCCAGCTGCGTGTGCGCGGGGGAGTCCTGCCCGAAGATCTTGACGTTGATGTCGACGAAGTCCCGGTTGCGCACAGCAGACGTCTGGTTCGACCGTTGCCCCAACCGGTGCGCTTCGTCAACGATGAGCAAATCCCAGGGCTCATCGCTCTGCCCGACGTCGAAGGGTGACAGGACCATGTCTCGGTCGAGCCCGGGGGTGTTCCGGAAGACCGCTCGGATCGATGAACGCAAGGACTGCTGAGGTACGACGAGCCCGATCCGCAGCCCAGCCAAGCGGGAAGCGTTCTCCAGGGTGAAGAGGCCTTCGAGGAGGCTCTCGCTCTCCAGAGGGCGCCCGTCCCAAGCGCCGATGTCGCGCAGCATCTTCATGAGGAACACGGCGACGACGGTCTTGCCCGTCCCAGGGTCGCCCTCGACGACGCTGGTTCCCCCTGAGCTGCCAGTCAGATCGGCAAGCAGGCTTTGAACGATGGAGGCGACGGCCTCGGACTGCTCCGCAGTGAGGCTCTTGAACGGCGAGAGCTTGAAGAGGTCGGAATTCTGGATCTGCTCGATGGACGTCGCGAAGAGACCTTCGTCGCGGAGGAGGTCGAATATCTCGCGGAAGGACTGGCGGTAGTCCTCGCGGCGGTAGTAGTTGGAGTTGGCCACCCCGACGTTCGCGTTGAGAACCTCCAACTGGCCCTCGCCAGCGAAGAGCCGGATCAGGAAAGCCTCCAGGTCCAGGCACGCTGATTTGTTGAACGATTGGTCGATGATGACTCGAGCGTGATCGAGGTGGGTCTTCGTCCCGGCATCCAGGTGTTGGCGGAGACGTCCTGCTGCGGCAAGGGTCTCGCCGACGTAGACCTGCTGCTTGTCGTTCAAGGTGTAGACGACCGGCCAGTCCCGATGCCGGCGTCCGCGCGCGGCCCAGGAGCTCACGTGGTGACGGTCAAACGGTAGGTGCTCAATCCGAACGTTGGTCATACCTCTCGCTGTTCCCCCGTGATACCTCAATCGGGTACTTGAGCCTGGTCTCCTCGAGCTTGGCCAGCACAACGGCGCTCGGGTCTACCTTCAGTGTGTCGGCCAGCAGAAGGCAGTACGTCAGGACGTCTGCCAGCTCGCCCTCGACCTTGCCCTGGTCTGCGTGGTCCGACCACTGAAAGCACTCGAGCAACTCGCCGGCCTCGATAGCGATTGAGCGCGCCAAGCTTGCAGGCGAATGGAACTGGCCCCAGTCCCGCTCCGCCATGAAGTCGCGGACAGCCGTTATCGCAGATTCATCGAACACAGACTCAGCGTACGGCGGCAGCAACCGCATCTCGCAGCGACGTACGCCACCGGTGGCCCGCCGCCCCGCGCGTAGCTCGGACGCGGTGCCCACCCACGCGCGGGCTACCGTCGAGAGCGGCAGCGCATCACTCGGGACCGCTGCCGACGCGAGCGCGTTCGGTCGCGCGGATGAGTGGTGATCGTCGTGGAGCGGCACGAGGTCCTGGTCGTGGGAGCCGGCAACGCCGGAGTCTCCCTGGCGGCGAAGCTGCTGAAGGACGGAGCGCGTGACGTCGCGGTCGTCGACCGACGGCAGGTGCACCGCTACCGCCCGCTGCTGAACTACGTCGGCTCCGGCGAGGCGACCACGGCCGACCTCGAGCGCGCCCAGCACGAGGTGCTCCCGTCCGCCGCCACCTGGGTCCGCGACGATGTCGCCTCGGTCGACCCGGGGGCGCGGACGGTCACGCTCGGCGGCGGCCGCACCCTCGGCTACGGCACCCTCGTGCTCGCCACCGGTCTCCCCGAGGACTGGGACGCCGTGCCCGGCCTCCGGGCGGCGTACGACGCGGGGTGGGCGGGGTCGACCTTCGTCGACACCAGTGCGGTCCGGGTGTGGCCGGCGCTGCGGGACCTCGCACGCGGCACGGTCGTCTTCACGATCCCGCCGGAGCCCGCCCCGTGCGGCGCGACCGCGCTCAAGCCGCTCCTCATGGCCTGCGAGCACTGGCAGCGCGCCGGCGTGCTGGCCAACCTCGACGTCCGACTCGTCACGCCCTTCGACTCGGTGCTCGACGTCCCGCAGGCGGACGAGAGGCTCGAGCCGATCCTGGCGTCGTACGGCGTGCAGGTGCACCACGCGAGCCGGGTGGCGACCGTCGACGCCGCGAACCGGTCCCTGACCCTGTCCACGCCGGACGGCGAGGAGACCCTCGACGACGTCGCCTTCGCCCACGTCGTGCCGCCGTACCGTGCCCCGCGCTGGGTCGAGGACGCCGGTCTGGGGACCGGCCCCGCCGGACTGGTCGACGTCGACCCCGAGACGCTGCGCCACCACCGGCACCCCGATGTGTGGGCCCTCGGAGACGTCGCGAACCACGGCACCCGGTCGTCCGGGGGAGCGCTCCGCGACCAGGTGAAGGTGCTGGCGCACAACCTCGCCGCGGTGCACAACGCCGGAGGCCCCGCCGCGGACGCCGAGCTGCACCGCTACGACGGCTACACCGTCATGCCGATCACGACCAGCCGGCAGCGGCTCCTGCTCGTCGAGGTCGACCGCGAGGGCCGCAGCTCGCCGTCGGCGCCCTTCGTCGACCTGACCAGGCCGCGACGCTCGACCTGGCTCTTCGACCGCTACGGGCTGCTGCAGGTCTACTACCGCCGCATCCTGCGTGGCAGGGTCTGACCCATGAGCATCGAGACGCAGGTCGAGGACCTGCTCGCGCAGCTGACGCCGGAGGAGAAGGCCGGGCAGCTGACGCAGTACTTCTACTTCAAGCTCCCCGCGAGCGCCCCGCCGCCGCAGCAGGGCTTCGACGCCGACGAGCAGCCCCGCATGGTCGAGTCCCGGCTCGCGGACGGCGCCGTCGGGTCGTTCCTCTTCGTGACCGACCCGGCCGAGATCAACCGGCTGCAGCGGCTCACCGTCGAGGGCAACCGCCTCGGCATCCCGGCGCTCGTCGGCTTCGACGTCATCCACGGCCTGCGCACGATCCTGCCGGTCCCGATCGCCATGGCGGCCTCCTGGGACCCGGCCACGGTCGAGGCCGGTCAGACGGTCGCCGCGCGCGAGGCTCGTGCGGTCGGCATCCACTGGACCTTCGCGCCCATGGTCGACGTCGCGCGCGACCCGCGGTGGGGGCGCATCATCGAGGGCGCTGGCGAGGACCCCTACCTCGGCGCCGCGATGGCGGTTGCGCAGGTGCGCGGCTTCCAGGGCGAGACGCTGGGCGCCCCCGAGCACGTCATCGCCGGGCCCAAGCACTTCGCCGGGTACGGCGCCGCCCTCGGCGGCCGTGACTACGACGAGGTCGACCTGTCCGACCACGCGCTGTGGAACGTCTACCTCCCGCCCTTCGCCGCGGCGGTCGCCGCCGGGGCCGGCAACGTGATGACGGCCTACATGGACCTCAACGGCATCCCGGCCAGCGGCAACCGGTGGCTGTTCACCGAGGTGCTGCGCGACACCTGGGGCTTCGACGGTTTCGTGGTCAGCGACGCCAACGCCGTACGCAGCCTGCTGACGCACGGCTTCGCCGCCGACCTGACCGACGCCGGCGCCCGCGGCCTGAACGCCGGCGTCGACCTCGAGATGGCGATCGACGACCCGGCCTTCGCCCACCTGCCCGAGGCGCTCGCCGCCGGCGCGGTCGACGAGGCCACGCTCGACGCGGCCGTCCGCCGCCTCCTCACCGCCAAGCTCACCCTCGGCCTGCTCGACGACCCGTACGTCGACGAGGACCGGGCCCGCGAGGTGCTCGCCGACCCGGCTCACCGCGAGGTCGCCCGGGTCGCGGCCGAGCGGTCCGCGGTGCTGCTGCGCAACGAGGGCGGGCTGCTGCCGCTCGACGCGGACGCGCTGACCTCGGTCGCCGTCATCGGGCCGCTGGCCGACTCTCCCCGCGACACCCTCGGCCCCTGGGTGTTCGACTTCGACCTCGACGAGACCGTCACCGTGCTCGACGGCCTGCGCACCCGCCTGGGCGACGGCGTCCGCGTCGAGCACGCCGGCGGCGTCCCGGTGGTGCAGCGCGAGTTCGGCTCCATCTTCGACATGTTCGGCGGCAACACCCCGAGCGACCCCGACGGCTTCGACCCCGACGCCGAGCTGACCCGCGCCGTCGACCTGGCCCGCGCCAGCGACGTCGCGGTCGTCGTCGTGGGGGAGTGGCAGAACATGATCGGCGAGCAGGCCTCCCGCTCGTCGCTGGAGCTGCCCGGGCGCCAGCTCGAGCTGCTGCAGGCGGTCGTCGCCACCGGCACCCCGGTCGTCGCGGTGGTCATGAACGGTCGCCCGCTCGACCTGCGCTGGGCCGACGAGCACGTGCCGGCGATCCTCGACGTCTGGTACCCCGGCACCCAGGGCGGCACCGCCGTCGCGAACCTGCTCCTCGGCGACGTCAGCCCCGCCGGGAAGCTGCCCTTCACCTGGCCGCGCACCGTCGGGCAGGTGCCGATGATCCTCGGCCACACGATCAGCCACGAGCCGGAGAACCAGGACAAGCGCTACTGGGACGAGCACAGCACGCCGCTCTACCCCTTCGGGCACGGCCTGTCCTACTCCTCCTTCACGTACGCCGACCCCGTGGCGGACCCCGCCACGACGACCTCCGACGGCACCACCGCGATTTCTGTCACCGTGACGAATACCGGCGACCGCGAGGCCGACGAGGTGGTGCAGCTGTACCTCCACCAGCGCCACGGCACCGCGTCGCGACCCGTCCGCGAGCTCAAGGGCTTCGAGCGCGTCACGCTGGCAGCGGGGGAGTCACGCGACGTCTCGTTCGTGGTCGGCCCTGCCGAGCGCCGCTACTGGAACGCCGCGGTCCGCGACTGGGTCCTGGACGACTCGACCTTCGACGTGTTCGTCGGCGGCTCGTCGGCCGCGACCGGCACGACGTCCTTCGAGGTCACGGCTCGCTGAGCGGTCGCACGCTCCGGTGATCGAGGCCGGGCAGGGGTGCGTGCCCGCGTGACTCGAGGTGGAGCTGCTCCATCTGCTGGTCGAGGCGGTCGGTGGCCTCGGCGATCGCGACCAGGTCGTCGCGCAGCCGTTGAGGCACGTCGGTGCGGTACTTGTAGTAGATCTTGTGCTCCAGGCTGGCCCAGAAGTCCATGGCCACGGTGCGGATCTGCACCTCGACCCGCACCATCTCGGTGCGCTCGGACAGGAACACCGGCAGCTCGACGATCAGGTGCAGGCTCTTGTAGCCGCTGGACTTCGGCTCGGCGATGTAGTCCTTGACCGTGACGACGGTCAGGTCCGGCTGACGCTGGAGCATGCCGAGCACGTGGTAGGCGTCGGTGACGAAGCTGCACACGATCCGGATGCCGGCGATGTCCCACACCTTGCTGCGCACGTCGGCGAAGCTCGGCAGGCAGCCCAGCCGCTCGGCCTTCTCCGCCACGCTCTTCGGGTGCTTGAGCCGGTGGCTGACGTGCTCGATCGGGCAGCCGGAGGGGTCGGCGTGCGAGAGCTCGTCCCGCAGGATGTTGACCTTCGTCAGCATCTCCTCAAGGCCGAAGCGGTACATCAGCAGGAAGCCGTTGAGCTCGTCGCTGAGCTCGAAGAAGTCCGCCATCGTCAACGAGGGCGCCTCGGGCGACAGGTCCGTCATCACCCGAGGCTAGCCCGAGCCATGAGCCCGACCATGAGAGAGCCCTCACCTGCGGCTCACGGCCACCTCACGTCGACGCGACACGCTCGGGTCATCGCCGGGCAGGAGGTCCGGCCACGACCACGGAGGACACCCCCATGAACGCCCTGCGCCGCACCACCGCCGCCACCGGAGCCGTCGCGCTCCTCGCCGTGCCCGCCACGATGCTCATCACCGCCCCAGCCCAGGCCGTGGACCGCAGCGAGCGCTGCGACGGCGCCCGCATCGAGCTGAGCGTGGAGAAGGACGACGGCCGCTTCGAGGTCGAGGCCGACGTCGACAACGCCCTCCGTGGCAGCCAGTGGCGCGTCACCCTGCTCCAGGACGGCAACCGCTACTTCACCGACGTCCGCACCGCCGACAACGAGGGCGACGTGTCGGTCGACCGCAACCGCCCGAACACCGCCGGCAAGGACGTCTTCACGTTCCGCGCCAACAAGGTCGGCACCGGCGGCTCCTGCGTCATCACGATCACCCGCCGCTGACCCGGACCCGACGAGCCGCCGCCCCGTCCGCCCCCGGCGGGGTCGGCGGCTCGTCGCCGGGGTGACGGCGGACACGCAGACAGCCGCGGCCGCCACGTGCTAGCGTCACTTAGGTAAGCCTTACCTACACCTACTGCTGACCAGCGCCCGGGAGGTCCCGTGATCGTCTGCCACTGCAACGTGGTCAACGACCGGGCCGTCACCGACGCCATCGACGCCGGTGCCCGCACCCTGGCCGGGGTGTGCGCCGCCACCGGCGCCGGCCGCGACTGCGGCTCGTGCGTCTTCTCGGTGAAGCGGCTGCTGTGCGACCATGAGCCCTCGGTCGCCGCCCGCGCGATCGCGTCGTACGAGGCCCTGGAGGTCGAGGTTGCAGCCAGTTAGCCCCCGCGTCGTGGAGCTGTTCAACGACGCGCTCACGTTCGAGCTCACGGTCACCAACACCTACTTCCTGCACGCGCGCATGCTCGACAACTGGGGGTTCGGCAAGCTCGGCAAGGTCTTCTACGACCTCTCCATCGACGAGATGAAGGACGCCGACGAGATCATCAACCGGATCCTCTTCTTCGACGGCCACCCCAACCTGCAGCGTCTCGGCGCCATCACGGTGGGGGAGAGCCCGCAGGAGATGCTCCGGCTCGCCTTCGAGAGCGAGAAGGCCGCCGTGGCGCAGTTCAACGCCTCCGCCCGGGAGTGCCGTGAGCTCGGCGACCACGGCAGCGCCGCGATGTTCGACGAGATGGTGCGCGACGAGGAGCGTCACGCCGACTGGTTCGAGGGCCAGCTCGACGCCATCGCCCACGTCGGTGTCCCGCAGTACCTCTCCCAGCAGATCGACAGCTCCGCGTCCTGACGACCCCTAGGGTCGAGCCATGCGCGAGGACATCACCTTTCCGTCGTACGGCGTCACCTGCCGCGGCTGGTTCTACCCGGCCGAGGGCACCGCACCCGACACCGGACCGGACACGCCCGGGCCGTGCGTGGTCATGGCCCACGGCCTGGCCGCGGTCAAGGAGATGCGCCTCGACGCGTACGCCGAGCGCTTCGCCGCGGCCGGCCTGAACGTCCTGGTCTTCGACTACCGGCACTTCGGCGACAGCGACGGCGAGCCGCGTCAGCTGCTCGACATCAAGAAGCAGCACCAGGACTGGGTCAACGCCGTCTCCTACGCCCGCTCGCGCCCCGAGGTGGACGCCTCCCGGGTGGCGCTCTGGGGCTCCTCGCTGTCCGGCGGTCACGTCATGACGGTCGCGCGCACGGTCGAGCCGGCCTGCGTGGTGGCGCAGGTGCCGCACGTGAGCGGGCCGATGTCGACCAAGGAGCTGGGGGCGCGCGGCGTGGCCCGCCTGGTGCCCCACGGCCTGCGCGACGTCGCGCGCTCGGTGCGTGGCAAGGAGCCGCACTACATCCCCGCGGCCGGACGGCCCGGTGAGCTCGCGGTCATGACCGCCCCGGAGGCGATGGAGTACCTCGACCTCGCCCCCGACGGCTTCGACGACCGGGTCGCGGCCCGGTTCGCCCTCGCCATCGGGCTCTACTCACCCGGACGGGCGCTGCGCCACCTGACGGTGCCCGTGCTGGTCCAGGTCGGGCTGCGCGACCGGACCACGCCGCCGCACCCGGCGGTCAGGGCGGCCGAGCGGGCCCCGACGGCCCGGGTCAGCAGCTACGACGTCGGCCACTTCACGCCGTACACCGGCGAGATGTTCGAGGCCTTCGTCGCCGAGCAGACCGCGTTCCTGCGCGAGCACCTCACGCCCGGACGCAGCACCTGACGGGCGCCGCTCACTCCTGCCAGGGGTAGAACGGCGGCATGTCGGTGGTGCTGCTCGTGTACGACGGGTCGCGCTTCTCGCGGAAGGACGCCACGCCCTCCTTGCCGTCGGCGACCGAGGTGTAGAACATCGCGAGCGAGTCGACGCGGTGGGCCTCGATCGGGTGGGGCTGGGCGGAGTTGCGGTACATCATCTGCCGCGCCAGCGCCGTGGCGACGGGGGAGCGGTTCGCGGTGAACTTCCGCGCCAGCTCGTACGCCGCCGGCAGCAGGTCGTCGGGCTCGTGGACCGAGCGGACCAGGCCCATCCCGAGGGCGGCCTCGCCGTCCAGGATGTCCGCGGAGTAGACGAGCTCCAGCGCCCGGCTGATGCCGACGATGCGCGGCAGGAACCACGTGGAGCAGGCCTCCGGGACGATCCCGATCTTGGCGAAGACGAAGCCGATGCGGGCCTTCGTCGACGCCAGCCGGACGTCCATCGCCAGCGTCATCGTGGCGCCGATGCCGACCGCGGCTCCGTTGATCGCCCCGATGACCGGCTTGGTGCAGGCGTAGATCGCCAGCGTCACGCGCCCGCCGGTGTCGCGCACCCCGTCGAGGATCTCGGGGTCGTCGAGTCGCTCGTGGAGGTCGTCCAGGGTGGGCCGCTGGGTCTCGTCGAGCCCGAAGACGTTGCCGTCCGCGGTGAGGTCCATGCCGGCGCAGAACGCGCGGCCCCGGCCGGTGACCACCACGGCCGTCACGGCGTCGTCGCTGCTGGCGCGCTCGAAGGCCGCCACCAGGTCCTCGGCCATCTGCACCGTGAACGAGTTGAGCGCGTCGGGCCGGTCCAGCGTCAGCGTGAGGATGCCGTCGTCGTCCACGGCGTAGTCGAGGGTCGCGTAGGTCATGGGTGCCTTCGGTCGGTGGTGGGGAGGGTGACGCGGGCGGGCGCGGGGCGCGCCGGAGCGGTTACTGCGGCAGGCCGGTGGGGGAGCAGAGGTCCTTGCCGATGTCCTCGGTGCGGTCCTCGCGGATGGCGGCGAACATGCGCGGCGCCCGCTCGGCGTCCCAGTTGACGGCCAGGTCGGAGATCGGCACGCCGCAGGTCAGGCCGTCGGCGCCGTTGACGCGGGTCATCGCGTAGGCGAAGCGGCCGGCGTCGAAGGGGCCGGTGCCCTCGCTGACCTTCACCGCCCCGGCGCCGCCGAACATCACGCGCCAGTAGCGGACCGGGTTGACCACGGTCTTCCAGGACACGACCTCGCTGCCGATGGCGCCGACGACCTCGCGCTGGTTCTTGGCGCGGTCGATGTCGCCGTTGGTCTGCGTCTTCCGGGTCCGGGCGTAGCCGAGGGCGGTCTCGCCGTTGGCCTCCTGGCAGCCCTTCTCGACCTTCAGCTCCGCCTGGGGGTCGTCGAGCGCCTTGGTCGGGCAGATCTCGATGCCGCCGACGGCATCGACGAGGTCGACGAAACCGGTGAAGCCGATCTCGACGTAGTGGTCGATGCGGATGTCGGTCTCGGACTCGATGGTGCGGGTGAGCAGCTTCGGTCCGCCGAGGGCGAAGGCGGCGTTGATCTTGTTGGTGCCCTGGTCGGGGATGTCGACGATGGAGTCGCGCGGCAGCGACATCAGCAGGTCGGGGCCGCTGCCGGTGTGCAGCAGCAGGATGGTGTCGGTGCGCTGGCCGGAGAGGCCTTCGCGGGCGTCCGAGCCCACCACGAGGTATGTCGTCCCGGGCTGGTCGTCGGGCCGCGCCCCCGCCGGCTCGGCGTCGACCTCGTCGACCGACATCCAGGCGAACACCGGCACCGCGACGAGGAAGACCAGCCAGGCGGCGAGGGCGAGCGCGATCCAGCGACCGGGCCGCCTGCGTCGGGTGCGGGTCCGCTTCGGGCGCGTCTGCTTGTCCGGGCGTCGGGCGCTCGGGGGCGGCGAGCCGGGGGTGGGCGCGATCCTCGACGGCGGGGCGTCGTCGCGGGCACCGGACCGCGGACGTGACGCGGCGGCGGTCGGGACGACCTGGGTCCGCTCGTCGTCGGCGCCGGGGCGGCCCGCACCGCTCGCACCGCTCGCAGAGCCGCGCGCGGCTCCGCGGGTGTCGATCACCTGGGTGGCGTCGGGGTCCGGTGCCGGTCCGGACCCGCCCGACCCGCCGGAGCCACCCGAGCCGCCGGAGTACAGCCAGTCGTAGGAGCTGCCCTGGTCGCCGTCACCGTTGTCGCCGCGCCGGTCGTCGCGCCCATCCGCCATGGCGGTGACGCTACCGTGCCTGCATGCCGCAGGAGACGACATCGGACGGGACACCGGAGGGGGGCCTGTCGCCGCGTCACGCGCGCACCGGGCTGTCGGTCCTCATGGACCAGAGCCACGTGAACCTGCTGGGCAACGTGCACGGCGGGGTGATCATGCGCCTGGTCGACAGCACGGCCGGGGCCATCGCCCAGCGCCACACCGGGGGACCGGCGGTGACCGCGGCGATGGACGAGATGGCCTTCCTGCGGCCGGTCCACGTGGGCGACATCGTCCGCACCTTCGGGCAGGTCAACTGGGCGGGGCGGACCTCGCTGGAGATCGGGGTGCGGGTGGAGGCGGAGCCGTGGAACGAGGCCGGTCGCGAGCCGGTCCACGTCGCCTCGGCGTACCTGGTCTTCGTTGCGATCGACGCGGACGGCGCGCCCCGGGAGATCCCGGGGCTGCTGCCGGAGTCGCCCGACGAGCTGCGGCGCGCCCGCGAGGCGGAGATCCGACGGGCGCACCGGCTGGCGCGCAAGCAGGCGATCCAGGAGGGCCGAGCCGGGGTGCCCGGCGCGCCGTGACGGCTGCGGCCGGTGGGACTGGTGATACTTCACGGTACGCCGACTCCCACCCGCTTCCCCTGTGGAAAGGCCCGCTGCATGGCCCCCGTCACCTCCGGGTCGACCCGCACCCGCTCCACCGCCAGCCACCCCGGCCACCCCGACCTCGCCGCCTACCGGGCGCGTGAGCTCGGTCGGGTCCGCTTCCGTCGGGCCCTCACGCTGCTGGTGATGACCCTGCTGATGCCGGGCTCGGCGCAGCTGGTGATGGGACGCAAGCAGGTCGGTCGGCTCGCGGTGCGGGTGTGGCTGGCATGCGTGGGCAGCGCCCTGCTGCTCGCGGCCGTCGGCTGGCTGTGGCCCGAGGTGCTCTTCCGCCTCGCCGCGGACACGACCGTGCTGGCGGTGCTCCGCACGGGGCTCACCGTGCTGGCGATCGGCTGGACCCTGCTGCTCATCGACGCCTGGCGCCTGGGCGACCCGCTGCGGCTCCGGCAGAAGCAGCGGCTCGCGATGGTGGGTCTCAACGGCACCGTGGTCTTCGCGGTGGCGGGCTCCCTGCTCTTCGCCTCGCACCTGGTGGCGGTGCAGCGTGACTTCATCACCACGATGTTCGGCGACGGCGTCGCCAGCGCCGCCGAGCACGGCCGCTACAACGTGCTGCTGATCGGCGGCGACGCCGGCGACGGCCGCTGGGGCCTGCGCACCGACAGCATGACGGTGGCCAGCATCGACGAGGAGACCGGCCGGACCATCCTCTTCGGCCTGCCGCGCAACATGACGAACTTCCCCTTCCCCGAGGGCAGCGAGCTGGCGGCGGAGTTCCCCGACGGCTACGACTGCGAGACCTGCACCCTCAACAGCCTCGCGACCTGGGCCGCGGACCACCGTGACCTGTTCAAGGGCTCCGAGACCCCGGGCATCGACGCCACCATCGAGGGCATCGAGGGCATCACCGGCCTCAAGATCAACTACTACACGCTGGTCAACATGGAGGGCTTCAAGAGCCTGGTCACCGCGATGGGCGGCCTCACCCTCAACGTCCGCGACCGCATCCCGATCGGCGTGCCCGTCGTCGACTACATCGAGCCCGGCGTCCGCCGCCTCAACGGCTTCCAGACCCTGTGGTTCGCCCGCTCGCGGGAGTCGGCCGACGACTACTCGCGCATGGCGCGGCAGAAGTGCGTCATGAGCGCGATGCTGCAGCAGCTCAGCCCCCAGACGGTGCTGACGAAGTTCGAGGCGCTCGCCGACGCCAGCACGCACCTCATCGAGACCGACCTCCCGGCCTCCGAGGTCGGCGAGTTCACCCAGCTGGCGCTGCGGGCCAAGTCGCAGAAGGTCGGCACGGTCTCCTTCGTGCCCCCGGCGATCAACACCTCGGACCCCGACATCGACAAGATCCGCACGATGATCGACGACGCGATCACGAAGTCCGAGCAGCCGAGCGGCTCCGGCAGGAAGAAGGGCCCCGGCTTCAGCAAGTCGTCGTCCGGTGCCAGCACCGGCGGCTCCATCGGCAGCCTGTCGTCGGGGTACGCCGCCAACCAGTCGGCCGACCTGTCGAAGGTCTGCTGAGCCGTTCGTGCCGGGTGCCGTCTAGGGTCGCTGCGTGCCTCCCCGTGTCGTCGCCGTCGTCGTGACCTGGAACCGGTCCGCCCTGCTCGAGCGGATCGTGCGCGCGGTCGACGCCCAGACCCGGGTCCCGGACCTGCTCGTGGTCGTCGACAACGCCTCGACCGACGACACCCCTCAGGTCTGCGCCCGGCTCGTCGACGACCTCGCGGTGCCGATCGAGGTGCTGCGGCTGCCCTCCAACACCGGGGGAGCGGGTGGCTTCCACGCCGGGATGGCGCGAGCCGTGGAGCGCGACGCGGAGCTGCTCTGGCTGATGGACGACGACGGCACCCCGCCGCCGGACTGCCTGGCCGACCTGCTGCCCCACGTGGACCGCTACGACCTCCTCGGCCCGGCCGTGGTCGCCGAGGACGCCCCGGACCGGCTCTGCTTCCCGATCCGCGTGCCCGGCACGACCCGCGTCGTCCACGACCTCGCGGACGTGACCCGCGCCGCCCGCGACGGCCTGCTCGAGGACGTGGTCATCCCCTTCAACGGGGTGCTCGTGACCCGCGACCTCGTCGAGGAGATCGGCCTGCCGCGCGAGGAGTTCTTCATCTGGGGCGACGACGTGGAGTACCTCTGGCGCGCCCGTGCGGCCGGCGCCCGCGTCGCGACGGTCGTGGACAGCCGCTTCGCCCACCCGGCGACCGACGACCTCGGGACCCCCATGGCGTTCGGGCGCACGACGTACAACCACTCGCCCTCGGACCTCAAGCACTACTGCATGGTGCGCAACAACGTCACCAACCTGCGCACCTACGTCAACCTGCTCGGCGTGCTCGCCTTCCTGCTGAAGACGCTGTGGTTCTACCTGTTCACCCGCCCGGA
Source organism: Nocardioides sp. HDW12B (assembly GCF_011299595.1). Lineage (NCBI taxonomy): Bacteria > Bacillati > Actinomycetota > Actinomycetes > Propionibacteriales > Nocardioidaceae > Nocardioides > Nocardioides sp. HDW12B. The sequence continues at coordinate 780,478 of NZ_CP049867.1, forward strand.
CACCGCCCGGCTCCGGCTCAGCGCACAGGCGCTCGGCGCCGCCGTACGCCGCGACTTCACCGGCCACGAGAGGTTCCTGCGATGAGCGGCACCGAGCCGACGGAGTCCGTGGCAGTCGTCGTCGTGACCTACAACCGGGCCGACCTGCTGCGCGGCCTGCTGGCCGGGCTGGCCGCCCAGGACCGGGCCCCGGACGCGGTCTACGTCGTGGACAACGCCAGCAGCGACCACACCGCCGCGGTGCTCGCGTCGGCGCGTGACGAGCACCCCGGACTTCCGCTGGAGGTGATCCGCAGCGAGGAGAACCTCGGCGGTGCCGGCGGCTTCCACCTCGGGGTGCGCACGGCGTACGACGCCGGCCACGACCGGATCTGGCTGATGGACGACGACGTGGTGCCGGCCCCGGGGTGCCTGCGGGTGATGGCGGCGCACCCCGGCCCGGCGCTGATGGCGGTCCGTGAGGACCGGTCCGGGCGGATCTGCGAGAAGGCCGCCACCCGCTTCGACCTCGTCCACCCGTGGGCCGTGCGGCCCAAGCGGGAGATGGTGGAGGACCGCTACCCGGAGCGCCGGCTGATGCCGGAGACGGTGCCGCTGGAGAACGTCGCCTTCGAGGGCTTCATGGTGCACCGTCAGGTGATCGACGCGGTGGGACTGCCCGACCCGGGCTTCTTCATCTTCTACGACGACGTGGACTACGCCGTCCGGGTGCGGCGCGCCGGCTTCGAGATCCTCGCGCTGCGCGACGCGGTGCTCGTGCGCCAGCTCGACTTCGACCAGCAGCACGACATGAAGTCCTGGAAGGGCTTCTACATGTACCGCAACCTCTTCGTCGTCCACCTGCGCTACGGCCGGAACCCCCTGGTCCGGCTCAAGCCGTGGCTCATCACGCTCGTCGTGCTCCTGCTGGCGCCGGTGCGCGGCGGTCGGGCCGAGGCGCGCAACGTGGTGAAGGCGCTGCGCGACGCGCCGCGCCTGGCCCGGACCAGCCCGCCCCGCGGATAGACTCCCGGACGGCTCCCGGCGCACGCGCGGGCGCCGTACCCCTCTGATGTCCACCTGCTGGGAGCTCGTCGTGAACTATGACCTCGTCGTCGTCGGATCCGGATTCTTCGGGCTCACCGTCGCCGAACGCTGTGCCAACGAGCTCGGGCTGAAGGTGCTGATCCTCGAGCGTCGCCACCACATCGGGGGCAACGCCTACAGCGAGATCGACGAGGAGACAGGCATCGAGGTGCACAAGTACGGCACGCACCTCTTCCACACCTCCAACAAGCGGGTCTGGGAGTACGTCAACCGGTTCACCGACTTCACGAACTACCAGCACCGCGTGTTCGCGAAGTACCAGGGGCAGGTCTACTCCTTCCCGATGAACCTCGGGCTCATCAACCAGTTCTTCGGCACGAGCCACTCGCCCGACGAGGCGCGCGCGCTCATCGCCGAGCAGGCCTCGGAGATCGAGACCTCGGAGGCCAAGAACCTCGAGGAGAAGGCGATCAGCCTCATCGGGCGCCCGCTCTACGAGGCGTTCGTCAAGGGCTACACCGCGAAGCAGTGGCAGACTGACCCCAAGGAGCTGAGCGCGGACATCATCACGCGCCTCCCGGTCCGCTACACCTTCGACAACCGCTACTTCAACGACGACTTCGAGGGCCTGCCCGTCGACGGCTACACCGCGTGGCTGGAGCGGATGGCCGACCACCCGAACATCGAGGTCCGGCTGAACACCGACTTCTTCGACGTCGCCGACGAGTTCAAGGGCCAGGTGCCGATCGTCTACACCGGCCCCGTCGACGAGTACTTCGGCAACTCCGAGGGCCGGCTGTCGTGGCGCACCATCGACCTGGAGGCCGAGACCGTCGACGTCGACGACTACCAGGGCACCGGCGTGGTCAACGCCAACGACGAGGACGTCCCGTGGACGCGCGTGCTGGAGTTCAAGCACCTGCACCCCGAGCGCACCTACCTGCCGGGCAAGTCGATCGTGGTCCACGAGTACTCCCGCTTCGCCGAGGAGGGTGACGAGCCCTACTACCCGGTGAACACCGCCGCCGACCGCGAGAAGCTGCTCAAGTACCGCGAGCTGGCCAAGAAGGAGCCGATGGTGCTCTTCGGCGGCCGGCTCGGCACCTACAAGTACCTCGACATGCACATGGCGATCGGCGCCGGCCTGTCGATGTTCGACAACAAGCTGCGTCCGCACTTCGAGAGCGGCGAGGCGCTCACCAGCGGCGGCGTCGACGAGGGCTGAGCCCTCCCGGGCCCGGGTCGGGCCCTCCCACGCCGCTCCGAGCGTCCGCCGGGTCGCGGAGATCGTGTCGTTCGTGTCTAGACTCGTGTGACAGATGTGAAAGCAGAGACACGAGACTGCTGGAGTGACGCGTGTGAAGAAGTTGACCTGGGTGCTCGGTGTGGTGCTGGCGGTGGCCCTGACCGTGGGGCTGACGTCGGGACCGGCGACGGCGTACCGGCCGGAGAGTCGCGCCACCTTCAACGTGCCCAAGCCGTGGGGCCGGACCGTCAGCAACTACACGATCGTGCGGTCGATCGAGAAGGCCATCGACAACACGCGGCCGACCAAGCGTCACCCGCGACCGCGCATCCACATCTCGACGTACCTCATGGACCGCAGCATCAGCACCGCCAAGCTGATCGCGGCGTGCCGCCGCGGGGTCTCGGTGCGCGTCATCCTGGACGAGGAGATCGCCAGCCGGCCGTCGCGCCGGCTCATGGCGGTCCTCAACGCCGACAACGTGCGCGACCGCAACGACGACGGCAAGGCCGACACCAAGCCCAAGCGCGGTCCCTGTGACACCAAGCTGAAGAAGAAGAAGGACAAGAAGAAGGACAAGAAGGGCGACGCGAAGCGCGACGGCAAGAAGGACGGCAAGAAGAAGGACGGCAAGCAGAAGGCCGGCAAGAAGAAGAGCGCCAAGGACAAGCGCGCCGTCCAGCGCAAGCGCAAGCCCGGCCCGGGCCGCCCGTCGGTGAAGTGGGGCAAGGACCTCAGCTACGCCAAGAAGTGCGAGGGCTCGTGCCGCGGCGTCGGCGGCAACATGCACAGCAAGTTCTTCCTGTTCTCCCGCACCGGCAAGGCGCAGCAGGTCGTCATGGTCAGCTCCTCGAACCTCAACCGCGGTGGCGCCCTGCTGGGCTGGAACGACATGTACACGATCGTGGGCCGCAAGAAGTCCTACGACGAGTACGTGCGGATCCACCGCCGCATGACCGACGACGTGCGCGCCGGCGTCAAGAAGGTGCAGTTCAAGGACGGCCCCTACGTCAGCCGCTTCTTCCCGATGCGCGACGCCAACCGGCGCAACGACCCCACGATGGTCGACCTGCGCAAGGTGGACTGCCGCGTGGGCAAGCAGCGCACCGCCCTCCACGTGTCGATGTTCTTCTGGAAGGGCGTGCGCGGCAACTACATCGCCAGCCGGCTGCTCGACCTCGCTCGCGAGGGGTGCCGGGTCAACATCATCTACGGCGCGCCCTCCCTGCAGATCGCCGAGCGGCTGCGCAACGCCGCCCGCGCGCGGCTGATCAACCTCTACGACAGCCGCTGGGACATGAACGGCGACGGGGTCAACGAGGTCCGGGTGCACTCGAAGTACATCCTCATCAAGGGCAAGTACGGCAGCCAGAAGAAGACCGTGCGCGTGCTCACCGGCTCGCAGAACTGGGTCGCCGGCTCCCTGAGCCGTGGTGACGAGACGACCCTCAACATCGCCCGCGGCAAGGCCTACAAGCAGTACATCGCGCACTGGAACCGCGTGAAGTCGCACTCCCGGCGGTTGCCGTACAACTGGTGAGCCGAGCAGGGCGGGCGGGGCGGGGGCGCCGCGGCTCTGGGTGACGCGGAGGCTGCGCCTCGAGGCCCCGGAGCGAGCTCCGGGGCTTCTCGGCGCTTGAGGCCGTCCGCATCACCCGGCGCCGCTGCACCCCCGCCCCGCCTGCGTGCGCGCAGGGGCAGGAGCGCTGTCCGCGTCACCCGGCGCCGCTGCGCCCCCGCCCCGCCTGCGTGCGCGCAGGGGCAGGAGCGCTGTCCGCGTCACCCGGCGCCGCTGCACCCCCGCCCCGCCTGCGTGCGCGCAAGGGTGCGGTCCGCGTCACCCGGCGCCGCTGCACCCCCGCCCCGCCTGCGTGCGCGCAGGGGCAGGAGCGCTGTCCGCGTCACTCGGCGCCGTGCGGGGAACCGGGGGAGCGGGCCTCAGCCCTGGTCGGGCTGGACCAGGGCGTCGGTGATGACCACCGGGTGGTCGGTGGCGCGGGAGATCAGGCCGCCGCGGGTGCGGACGTGGTTCTCGAAGCTGATGTCGAGGGTGCCGAAGACCCAGTCGATGCCGAGGTCGCCGGGCGGGCGGCACGGTCCACCGACGCTGCCGCCGGCGGACGCGCTCATCCTGCCGCCGCCGGTGACGCGGCAGAAGGCCTCGGCGCGCTCGTTGAAGTCGCCCATGAGGATGACGGGGTCTCCCGTGGCGGCCTTGAGCCGGTTGGCCAGGTTGACCTGCATCGTCGTACCCATGTCGCGGAACCGCTCGTTCTGGCCGCGCTTGGCGTTGCTGGTCGGGTTGTGGATGTTGATGAACCAGACCCGCTGGCCGGTCTCGCGGTGCTCGAGCTGCACGTAGGGCATGGGCACGCGGTTGCCGCGGAAGTAGGGGCTGGCCAGCGTCCGGGTGTCGACCGCCTCCCAGACGTCGGTGCGCCAGGCGATGGAGTTGCGCACGCCCTTCTTGCCCAGCGCCATGCCGGGGTAGGTGTCCCACTGGCCGCCGCCGCGACGCAGGAAGGTGTAGTTCTGGATCGGCTCGAACTCCTGCAGCCCGACCACGTCGGCCTGGAAGCTGCGCAGGATCTGCAGCGCCATGCCGGTGCGGGTCACGCCGGAGGCGTAGCCCGGCTTGTTGCCGCCGCCCACCGTGTGCGAGTGGCCGAGGACGTTGAAGCTCATGACGCGGAAGGCGGTCGGGACGACCTCCTCCGAGAGGCTCTCCTCCACCGCGCTGGCGAGGTCCTTCTGCGACTCGTCCGTGCGCTGCGAGGTGCCGTCGGCGTCGTCGGACCCGGACGAGCCCTGGGCGCCCTTCGCGTCACGGTCCCGGGGTCGGTCGCCGGGCTCCTCGCTGGGAGCGGCCTCGCTCTCCTCGGGGAGGGGAGCCGCCGAGGTCGTGCCGTCCTCCGGCGTCTCCGACGCCGACGGGGCCGCGGGAGCCGCGGTCTGCTCGGGCTCCCCACCGACGACGCCCGTCGCGCGGGCGGTGACCATGCCCAGCAGCACGAGCGCGAGCAGGATGCCGAGCAGCGCCTGCCGCGAGAACGCGGAGGTCTCGGACGCGTGCTTACCCACGGTGAGTTGACCCTTCCTTGCAGCACGGCGCCGACGGCGCCACCGGTGCCGTCGGACTCCCAGGCGCGACGGCGGCGTACGCCGAGCACGCATGTGACAACGAGATCGACGGGACAGGTCGAGTTTATCCGACCCCGGGGCTCAACGAGGCGGGGAGAGAACAGTCACGCAGAAGGGACGCGTCGTCACGAAGCGGACTCACGTGACTGGGTTATCCTTCCGTGGTCGCTGGGGCGTGTGGAACGACGTACGCCCGTCCTCAATTGTCTCCCGTAGGGGGAAGCCGTGCGCAAGTTCCTGTCCGTCCTGATCGTCGCCGTGCTCGCCGGGTCCCTGACCCCTGGCGTCGCGCAGGCCGCCTACACCCCCGCCGGTGGGGGGACCTTCAACGTGCCGCGCCCGTGGGGCAGCGACACCGAGCGCTACCGCATCGTGCGCCACGTCGAGACCGCCATGAAGAACACCCAGGGTCCGACGGCGGCGTTCCCGAACCCGACGATCCACATCTCGACCTACCTGCTCGACCGCTCGCAGAGCGTCGACCAGATGGTCGCGGCCTGCCGCCGGGGCGTCTCGGTGCGGGTCATCCTTGACGAGGACATCGTCAACCGGAACTCCAAGCGCCTCATCAAGATCCTCAACGCCGACAACGTCGAGCGCAAGGCGGACGGCACCTTCACCCGGCCCAAGGCCGGCCCGTGCAACTCCCGTCTGCCGGGCGCGCGCAGCGCCGAGGTCGACGACGTGCCGCTGACCGACGCCCAGGCCCGCGCCAGCGCGGCGGCCCCCACCGACGCCTCGGCGACCTGGGGCGCCGACGGCAGCTACGTGAAGCGCTGCGACGGCTCCTGCCGCGGCGCCGGCGGCAACATGCACAGCAAGTTCTACCTGTTCTCCCGCACCGGGGACGCGCAGAACGTCGTCATGGTGAGCTCGTCGAACCTGAACCGCGGCGGCGCGCTGCTGGGCTGGAACGACCTCTACACGATGAACGACCGCCCCGAGAGCTACCGCAAGTACGTCGACATCCACCGCGAGATGACCGAGGACAGCCGGGCCGGCGACGGCAAGGTCGAGGTCCAGGACGGCCCGTTCACGAGCCGCTTCTTCCCGATGCGCCGGGCCAGCAAGGCCAACGACCCGACCCTGGCGGACCTCAACAAGATCGGCTGCCGCAGCTCCTTCGGCCCGACGCAGGTCAACGTGTCGATGTTCTACTGGAAGGGCCCGCGCGGCGACTACCTCGCCGACAAGCTGCTCAACCTCGCGCGCAGCGGCTGCGACGTCAGCATCATCTACGGTGCCCCGTCCGTCGCCATCGCCACGCGTCTGCGGGAGGCGGCTGGCCGCAACCTGATCAACCTCTTCGACAGCCGCTGGGACTTCAACAACGACGGCTACAACGAGATCCGCACCCACGCGAAGTACGTGCTGGTCAAGGGCGACTTCGGTGGCGACAACGCCCACCACATCGTCATGACCGGGTCGCAGAACTGGGTGTCCGGATCGCTGTCGCGCGGTGACGAGACCACGCTCAACATCGAGCTGCAGTCGGCGTGGTCGGACTACATGCGCAACTGGACCGCGATCCGCAACCACGCGCGTCGCCTGCCCTACAACCGCTGACGGAGAACGGGTGAGCCGACCTGTGGACACTCCCGCGCCGCGGGTGGTGCTGCACGTCGGCGCTCCCAAGAGCGGCACGACGTACCTGCAGCGGGTGCTGTGGCGCAACCGTGACGAGCTGGCCGGGGTGGGGCTGACCTGCCCCGGCTCCCAGCAGCGGGCGATGTTCGAGGCCGCCGTCGAGGTGCGTGGGGTGGCCGAGCGGTGGGGCATGGACCCCGACGGCATCGCGGGCACCTGGGCCCGGCTGTGCGCGGAGGCGCGGGCCCACCCCGGCACCACCGTGATGAGCCACGAGGTGCTGGCGGCCGCCTCGGCCGAGCAGGCGGCGACCGCGATGGCCGAGCTCGAGGGGCTCGAGGTCCACGTCGTCTTCACGGCACGCGAGGTCTCGCGGCAGCTGGTCTCGGAGTGGCAGGAGAACGTCAAGAACGGCAGCGGCCAGAGCTTCGAGCGCTTCAGCCGCCTGGTGATGAAGGACGCGAGCCGCTCCGAGCACCTGTTCTGGCGCTACCAGAACGTGCTCGGCGTGCTGGACCGCTGGGGGGCCGGCGTGCCGCCCGAGCGCCTCCACGTGGTCGTGGCGCCGGTCGGGGGCGGCGACGTGACGGTGCTGTGGCGCCGGTTCGCGGAGGCCTGCGGGCTCGACCCCGACGTGGTGGCGAACCCGGTGGTCTCGCAGTCGGCCAACCAGACGCTCGGCATGACGCAGGTCCGGCTGCTCCGGCGCGTGGTGACGAGCCTCGACGGACGCCTGCAGCAGCCCGACTACGCCCGGGTGGTCAAGCGGCTCTTCGCCCAGCGGGTCCTGGCCGGCCAGTCCTCGGACCGCCCGACGTGCCCCCCGGCCCTCTACGACCCCCTGACCGAGCTGTCGCGCAGCTGGATCGGCGGCGTGCGCGAGCGCGGCTACCGAGTCCACGGCGACCTCGACGAGCTGCTGCCGGTCGCGCCGCCCGCGGACGCCCGGGCCCCGGACGCCGTCCCGGCCGAGGAGGAGATCGCGCTTGCCGCCGACGCGATCGCCGAGCTCCTGCTGGAGGTCTCCCACCGCCCGCCACCGCGCAAGAAGGCGGAGCGGGCCGACGGTGCAGCTCCCCGGCCGGGCCCGGGCGTGGTGCCGCCGGCCCCGCGCGGGCGCAGCCTGGTGCGGCGTACGGCGTCGCGCCTGCGCCGTCTCGCCCGCCGCCGCTGACCCACGTCACCGCCGGGAGCCGGACGCACCGGCTCGGCCTGGGCGGGAGCAGGTCGCGGCACCGTTAGGGTGATCCGGTGCTCCGATCCCGCCGCGCCCGCCGCTCCTCGATCTTCCTCCACGTCGGCAGCCCCAAGACCGGGACGACCTTCCTGCAGAACGTGCTGTGGAAGCAGCGGGCTCTCGCGCTCGAGCAGGGCCTGCTGCTGCCGCAGGAGCGCTTCCACGACCACTACCTGGCGTCCCTGGACGTCCGCGGCGTCGCCGGGCGCGAGCACCACCCCGAGCGGGCGGTCGGCATGTGGGACCGCGTGGTCGAGGAGGTCGCGGCCACCAAGCGCGACGTCCTGGTCTCCCACGAGCTGTTCGCCGCCGCCTCCGCCGACCAGGCGCGTCGCGCCGTCGAGTCGCTGGCCGACGCGGGCGAGGTGCACGTCGTGCTGACGGTGCGCGACCTGGTCCGGCAGATCACCGCGGAGTGGCAGGAGCACGTCAAGCACCGCTCGACGGTGACGCTGGAGGAGTTCGTCGCCTCGCTGCGCTCCGACACAGCGCGGACGTCGTGGTTCTGGCAGGTCCAGGACTTCGCCTCGGTCGTCGAGCGCTGGCGCGCGGACCTGCCCGCCGACCGGGTGCACGTGGTGACGGTCCCGCCGGCCGGGTCGCCCCCCGGCCTGCTCTGGGACCGCTTCGCCGGGCTGCTCGGGCTCGACCCGGGCTCCTTCGACACCGAGTCCTCCCGCTCCAACACCTCGCTCGGCGCCGAGCAGGCCGAGCTGCTCCGCCGGGTGAACGCCGGGCTGGGCTCGCGCCTGCCGCTGCCGGGTCCCTACCCGGCCGTCGCGAAGGAGCTGCTCGCCCACCGGCTGCTGGCCGCTCGCAGCGGCGGGCCCCTGCGGCTGACCCCGGAGGACATGGCGTTCGCCGTCGACGAGTCGGCCGCCCAGGCCGCCCGCCTGGAGGCCGCTGGGGTGCACGTGGTCGGCGACCTCGCCGAGATCGTCCCCGACGCGGGCGTCGTGGGAGCGGCCGCGTCGCCCGACGCCTACGCCGCCCCGGACGAGGCCCGGCTGCTCGAGGAGAGCGTGGCCGCCATCCAGGGCCTCCTCGTCGCCCTGGCCGACAAGCGCGCGCAGCGCCGCTACGAGCAGATGAGCACCGAGCTGCGGGAGGCGCCGGTGCGCTTCGTGGCCAGCAGCTACGTGCGTCGCCACCCGCTCCTGGCGCGCGGCGTGCGCGCCGTGCGCCGCCGCTAGAGGCAGGTCCTCGCCCCGGGACCGACCCGAAGCTGCACCGCCCCGACCGGCTCTGCGACGTGACGCGGAGGCCGGCTCGGGTTAGCCTGCCGGGGCGGACGCGAACCACACGCATCACTCCAGCCCCATGAGCACCGTCCGCGTGAGGTGCCCCGATGAGGTCCGACAACCCCCGCCGCTGGGTGCTGCCCGTGGTCCTGACGGTCGCGACGGTGGCCGCCGCTGCCCTCGTCCTGCCGCCGCTGGCCTCGACCGGGGGCGCGGACGACGACCGGCCGGAGGCCGTGCTCGCCGCAGCGCCCCACTCCGAGATGCCGTTGCGGGTGGCCACGTTCAACACGGCCGCGACCCTCGGCAGCCGCGCCGCCGCCGAGGACGTCGTCGGCGTGGTCCGCAAGGGCCGCCCCCACGTGCTCGCGCTGCAGGAGATGGGCAACCCCGACCGCCGCACGTTCGTGCGCCGTGCGCTGGTCGACTGCAAGGGCTGTCCCTACCGGGCCTACGTGCCCGGCAGCGCCGTGCCCGCCAGCACCCCGATCCTGTGGCGCGCGCGGCGCCTGGCCCTGGTGCGCGGGTTCAGCCGTCAGGTCACCGAGGCCACCCGGGTCGGGGCACGGGGCGCGGGGCCCGCGGTGATCAGGGCCAAGTTCGTCAACGGGGTGCACCTGCGCGACCGGCTGACCGGGCGGCACGTCTACGTGCTCAACAACCACACCGTGCCCACCGTCCAGACCGGCGACGGCAGCCCGAACACGCGTCTGCCCGCGCGGCTGGGCATCTACCGCAAGCACATGCAGGGCCTGCAGGAGATCGTGGCGGGGCTCCGGAAGACGGGCGCCGCCGTCCTGGTCGTCGGCGACCTCAACGTCAACTACCGCTCCGACCGGGTGGCGAAGCCGCGGCTCTTCCCCTACACGCGCCTGGGCGAGGTCGGGATGCGGGCGAGCTTCGAGGCGACCGGGCTGCCGCGGCGGGGGACGCACGTGCTGCGGCGCAGCGGCAACTCCGTGCGGCTGATCGACTACGTCTACGTCATGCGTCAGCGGGGCTCGGTGCCGCTGGACAACCGCATCATGGGCGGCTTCCGCTCCGACCACCGACCCCTCGTGGTGACGCTGCTGATGAAGGCCCGCGACTGACCATGTCCGTGGGCACGCCGTTGCTAGGGTGACCCAATGCCCGACGCCCGGCCTGCTCGAGCCGACACCGAGACGATCTACCTGGTCTCCACCAGTGGGTTCCCCAACTACGGCGACGAGGCCAGCACAGCCGCGTGGCTGCGCTTCCTCGCCACCGCCCGTCCCGACGCCGACGTCTGGCTGGACTGCAACGACCCCGGCCTGAGCGCCGTGCTCTTCGACGGCTTGAACCCCCGGCTGCGCGTGACCGACATGGTCTGGCGGCTGGCGCGCGAGACCGCCGAGATGACAGCCGAGGAGGGCGACCGCCACGTCGACGTCCGCCTGCGCGACTTGGGCAGCCCCCGCTTCGATCTCGGGCTCCTCGCCCTGCGCGAGGCCTCGACCTACCACGTGGTCGGCGGTGGCTACGTCAACGACCTGTGGCCCCACCACCTGCAGCTGCTCCGCGCCGGGCTCCGGCTCAAGGAGCTGAGCGGGGCCCGCCTGGTGGCCACGGGCATCGGGCTCACCCCGTTGACGCGACCGGACGAGCTGAAGGAGGTCTTCGCCGCCTTCGACCACGCCACGGCGCGCGACGCGCCGAGCGCCGAGGCCGCCGGCATCGCTCTCAGCAGCGACGACTCGCTGCTCGGCCTCGACCAGGTGACCGGCTTCAAGCGGGGCGGTCACACCGGGGGAGGAGCACGCGGCGACGTGTGGGTCTGCCTCCAGAGCGACCGCATCTCCGGCGAGGACCTCGAGACCGCCGTCGCGGCGGTCCGCGAGCTGCTCGCCGGCCCGCGCTTCGCGGGACGCACGGTCCGCTACCTCGAGGCCATCCCCGGGGTGGACCGGATCGCCTTCGACAAGCTCGCGGACCTGATCCCCGAGGAGAACTTCGTCCCGTTCGTCGACCTGTGGCGCAACGGCTTCCCGGGCGGGCAGGACCAGACCTGGGTGACCTCGCGCTTCCACCTGCACCTGCTGGCCGCTGCCACCGGCGCCGAGGGCGTCGTGGTCGAGCCCGACGAGCAGTACTACCGGCCGCTGCACGCCTCGTTGCTGGAGGCCGGCACGGGGTGGGCGGTGTCGCCCGCGAGCAGCCCGAGCCTGCCCGAGCCCTCGGTCTCGGCGCGGTTCCGCGGCGTCGCCGCCGCCGCCCACGAGGCCAAGCGGGCCGAGGCGGGCGCGCTCTACTCCTGAGGCTCCTGAGGCTCCTGAGGCTCCTGAGGCTCCTGAGGCTCCTGCTGCCTGCCGGGGCCGCGCTTCGCGCCGCCCCGCTTCGGCGGCGCCGGCTGCCAGGTCGCGACGATGCGGCACACGTAGGGGTCCTCGGTCTCCCGCACGGCGAGCCCGGTGCCCTGCTCCTTGTGCAGCACGCGGCCGCCGGCCCGCTCGATCTGGCGCACCACCGTGCGTGGGCGCAGGTAGCGGCGGTTGTGGTTGCCGAACAGCTTGGGCCGGTGCCGGTCCTCCGGGGTGCGGAACTCCAGGAAGAGCAGCCCGCCCCGGCGCAACGACATCGAGGCGAGCCGCATCACGTTGATGCGGCCCCAGAAGTCGAGGGCGTGCAGGGTGAAGCGGGCGTAGACGTCCGGGGTCTCCTCCATGCGGCTGATCTCGGCGCCGAAGGCCAGCACCGCCCGGGTGTCGTAGAGGTTGAGCGTGCGGAACGACGCGTCCAGCCCCTCGCGCTTGGAGTGGTTGTTTGCGCGCAGCACGGGGGAGAAGCCGTAGTCGACACCCGTCACGGTGCGCGTCCGACCGCCCTGGCCCTCGCCCGAGGCGAAGTAGTGCGCGTCGCGCCCGGTGCCGCACCCGACGTCGATCAGCGGCCGGTCGGTCGGGTAGGTCGCCGCCACCCACTCGGCGAACGGCGACGGGGTCCGCAGGTGGCGCTGCGGGTAGCTGTTGTAGAAGACGTCCCAGTGCTTGCGGTGGGTCTTGAGGCCGCCGAACCAGCCGCCGAGCCGCCGTGACAGCCACTGCGGGGTCTCGTACTTGAACGAGGGGTCGGGGACCCGCCAGCTCTCGCCGTACGTCGCCGCCAGCAGCTCCTCGGACCGGGCCGGGGCCGGCAGCATGCGGCCCATGAGCTCGACCGGGCGCAGCGGGAGGATGGTCTCGACCGGCAGCCGGAAGCCGGTGTCGGAGGGCATGTAGAGCACGCCCTCGACCCAGTGGGCGGTGAAGACGTCGACGTAGCGCGTGCTGCCGTCCTGCATGAGCAGGCGGACGTTGAGCCGGACGCCGGAGCCGCGCCGGACCGTCCAGCCCGCCTCGCGCAGGGCGCGCTCGACGCGGAAGCCCTCCCGCACGACGTCGACGGGGAAGGGCTCCTGGCTGACGTAGGCGAGGTCGACGTCGTTGTCGTGGCCGATGAGCCGGCCGTTGCGCACGGCGCCGAGCAGGGTGCCGTAGCTGATGAAGGCGGGCACGCCCGCCACGGTCTCCAGGTCCTCGATGAGACGCTCCACGGCGTCCATGAGCTCGTCGATGTCGGAGCCCGCCTCGGCGCTCAGCGGGCGGATCAGCCGGCCCCACTTGTCGAGGGTGAGGGGCTGGCCCTTCTTGTCGGTGATGCTGACCTCGCGGTCGGTCTCGCCGGCGAACACGTGGTGGGTCGAGGCGACCTCGTCGCCGGAGACGTGCGAGCGCACCAGCACGTCGGCGTGACCGCGCAGCAGCCGCCGCAGCGCCTTCGGCCAGGGGGCGTTCAGCCGACCGTCGCGGCGCTCCATGTCGCGGGAGGGCTGGAACGACCAGGCGTGCAGGCCGTTGAGCACGACGTCGTACGTCGCCTCCGGGTCCAGCTCGGCGTCGACGCCCAGCGTCTCGTCGTCGACGACCAGGGAGGCGCTCATCGACGCCCCCGACCCGCGAAGCGGTGGCGGGCGCGCGACACGAGCCCGGCGGCACGACGGGGGACCGACCGTGCCCCGGCCCGGCGCCGTAGCCGCTGCTGGGCCAGCGTGAGCCGGCGGACGTCGCGGATCATGCGCTCCATGGCCACCGCGGCCACCTCCACGAGCTCGGCGTCGCTGACCTCCGAGGGGCGGGCCAGGTCCGGCTCGTCCGCCGGCTGGAGGTCGTCGAGGTCGCCGGCGAGAGGGTAGCCACCGTCCCGGACGGCCGCCACGGCCGCCGCCGAGGCCTCGGCCAGGGCCGCGCGGTGGTCCTCGCGCAGCCCGAGGCGCGGCCCACGCTGGGGCACGAGCACGTCGTGGGCGAAGTAGCCCCGCACCCAGCGGTGGCGCTCGGGACCCTTGCGCAGCGGTCCCGTGAGGTGGGGCTTGACCCGCTGCAGCAGCGCCGCCTGGGGGGCGCCGAGCGACTCGTTGGGGTGCGCGGTCTCCATGTCGAAGCCGGTGGTGTCGAGGCCGAGGACCTGGGTCCACCGGTCCCAGAGCAGGTTGCGCGCTGCCCCGGGCGGCGGCACGGTAATGACGTGGAGCCGGTGCGGGGGCACCGCCTGGCTCCACTCGGCGAGCACCGTCGGGACGTCCTGCGAGCGCCAGCCCCACGCGCCCCGCACCCGGCGGGCCAGCACCTCGTCCATGTAGTCGTCGACGCTGAGGTCGGAGTTCATCTTCAGCGCCTCCTGCCACACCGCCGGGAACTGGCGGACGTAGTCGCGCAGCACCACGACGACGTGCACCTCGCCCTCGAGCGAGGCGACCAGGTCCTGCGCCTGCGCGCCGGTCGTCATGCTGAGGAACTCGTGGCTGAGCAGGCCGTCACCGGAGAAGCCGTTCAGCTCGCGGCGCAGCTCGTCCCAGGTGTCCGCGTGCGGGCCGAGGGCCTCGCGCGAGGTGCCGCGGATGGCCTGGCTGGCGTGGTAGTGGTCCATGCGCTTGGAACCGGGGTAGAGGAAGCCGCGGGACCGCAGCAGCCCCCGGTTCTGCCACATGGTGGTCTGCAGGAAGGTCGACCCCGCCTTGGGCAGACCGACGTGGACGAAGACCCGCCGAGCCATTGCTTCCCCTTCACTGGTTTCCGTCGTTGCGCCGTGGTGCACGACCGGACTGGTGCTGCTCAGAGCGCGTCGGAGTACTTCTTCAGCACCGCGTCGACGCGCTCCTGGTCACGCTGTGACAGCGGCAGCAGCAGCTCCTGCACGACGTCGGTGACCTCGGCCAGCCGGCGGTTCAGCCGACGGGCCTCCTGCATCTCCTTCTCGAGCTCGGCCACCCGACGGCGCAGGTCGTCGACGCGCGCCTCGCTCACGGGCAGGGCCTTGCGGCGGAAGGCGACGAGGCGTCGTCGGGTGCGTCCTGGCCTGGCCTGCGCCCGGTTCGTCATCTGGTGTTCACCTGTCGGTCGAGGGGAGCCATACGGTAACGCGTCACGGGCCTGCGATCCGGGGCGCGGCACGCACGATAGCCTCATCGGACCCAACGCCCCGGCGACCGCCGGGGGTGCCGGGCCCTCGTGGGTCCCAGGGTCCGAGGGAAGGACACGCACGTGATCGGGATGGTGCTGGCTGCCGGGGCCGGGCGGCGACTGCGCCCCTACACGGACACGCTGCCCAAGGCGCTGGTGCCGGTGGACGGCGAGACCACCATCTTGGACATCGCCCTGCGCAACCTCGCGGCGGTCGAGCTCACCGACGTCGTGGTCGTGGTGGGCTACGCCGCGGGCGCGGTCGAGGAGCGGCGCACCGCGCTGGAGCGCCGCCACGGGGTGTCGCTCACGCTGGTGCACAACGACAAGGCCGAGATCTGGAACAACGCCTACTCGCTGTGGACCGCGCGCGACCACCTGCACGAGGGCGCGCTGCTCGTCAACGGCGACACCGTGCACCCGGTCTCGGTCGAGGAGACCCTGCTGGGCTCCCGTGGACCGGACATCCTGCTGGCCATCGACGCCGAGAAGCGGCTGGCCGACGAGGAGATGAAGATCCAGGTCGACGACCAGCGGCACCTGACGCGGATCACCAAGCTCATGGACCCCGCGACCGCGTTCGGCGAGTACATCGGCGCCACCCTCATCGAGCCGGCTGCGGCCGTGCCGCTGGCCGACGCGCTGCAGACCACCTTCGAGCGGGACCCCGACCTCTACTACGAGGACGGCTACCAGGAGCTGGTCGCGCGTGGCGCCCACATCGGCATCGCGCCGATCCCGGCCGGGACCTCCTGGGTCGAGGTCGACGACCACCGCGACCTGGAGAAGGCTCGGGAGATCGCGTGCCGGTACTAGCCCGGATGCTGGCGAGCCCCCTGTTCGTCGACATCCGCCGGGGGGCCGTCGAGGACCTCTCGACCCTGCTGCACGAGCGCTACGTCTCGAGCACGGGTCGGGTCCTCATCGCGGTGGGACGCACGCAGGGCGCCGACATCTGGCGCCGGATCAGCAGCTCGCTGCCGGAGGCGACCGTCTTCGAGGTGCCCGACGCGAGCCTCGCCGCGGCCGGCGCGCTGCAGGAGGAGCTCGGCAAGCAGGGGTACGACGCGGTCGTCGCCATCGGCGGCGGTCGCACCCTCGACGTCGCGAAGTACGCCGCCACGCGGGCCGCGCTGCCGATGGTGGCCGTGGCCACCAACCTGGCCCACGACGGCATCTGCTCACCCGTGGCCTCGCTGGAGCACCCGCACGGCAAGGGCTCCTACGGGGTGGCCCTGCCCCTGGCGGTCGTCGTCGACCTCGACTTCGTGCGGGCCGCCCCGCGTCACCTCGTGAGCGCCGGCGTCGGCGACGTCGTGAGCAACCTGTCCGCGATCGAGGACTGGCTGCTGGCGCACCGCACCCAGGGCGAGCCGGTCGACGGGCTCGCGATGGCCTTCGCCCGCACGGCCGGCGAGGCCGTCCTGCGCCGGCCCGACTCCATCGAGGACGACGCCTTCCTGGTCGCGCTCGCCGAGGCCCTGGTGCTGTCGGGGATGGCGATGTCGGTGGCGGGCACCTCGCGACCGTGCAGCGGGGCGTGCCACGAGATCGTGCACGCCGTCGACCAGCTGTTCCCGGGCAAGTCCAACCACGGCGAGCTCGCCGGCGTGGGTGCGCTCTTCGCGACGTCGCTGCGCGGTGACACCGCGCTGCTCGGCGAGATGGCCCAGTGCCTGCACCGCCACGGGCTGGCCACGGACCCGGCCGGGCTGGGCCTGACGACCGACGAGTTCGTCCGCGCGGTGCTGCACGCGCCGACGACGCGGCCGGACCGCTACACGGTGCTCGAGGAGCGCGACCTGGACGAGGCCGGCGTGCACCGCGAGGTCGAGACGTTCACGACGGCGGTCGCGGCCGTCCTCTGACCTCCCGGTCCCGGCCCGGGGGCCGTGTCAGACCGGATCAGGCCGGATCAGGCCGTGGCCCCGTCCTCGACGTCCTCGTCGGGCAGCTGCTTGTGGTGCGAGATCTCCACGCACTGCTGCACCAGGTCGACCAGCTCGTCGACGGCGGCCTGGAGCGGGTCGGGCCGGTGGGACCAGTGGTCGGCAGGGGTCACGGCCTCGAAGGGAAGGCGCGGCAGCCGCAGGATCTGGGGCTCGGTCACCTCCCCGGCGGACGGACGCCGGTCGGGCAGGCCCGCGCTGAGCTGTGCGCGCAGGGTCAGCAGCCCGTCGCGGGCGTGCACGGCGGCGGCCAGGACGTCCTTCGGCGCCGCCTGCGGGAGCTTGGCCCGGACGTCCTTGCCGGGACGCTGCACGACGAGGTCGTCGAGCGAGCCGACGACGTCGACACCGTGGCGACGCACCGCGCGGCGGATGCGACGGTTCCAGCGCACGCCGAGGAGGTGGCCGCGTCGGTGCATGCGGATGGGCTGCTCGACCTCGGCCCGCGAGCCGAGGATGCGTCGCGCGAGCGGTCCCTTCACCAGGAGCGTGTAGTCGGTGGGGGAGAGGTCGAGCTGCTTGTTGACCAGCCGCATGAGCTCGGTCGAGGCGTGGCCGAGCGAGCTGTTCGAGGTGTCCTCGGGCTGCTCGCACACGTCCGGGTCGACCCCGACGACGGACGCGAACCGCTGCCACAGCAGGGCCGGGTCGGAGCCGCGCGGGGGCACCGTCACCACGTGGACGCGCTCGGCGCCGACGAGGGGAACCCACACGTCGAGCATCCGCTCGATGTCCTGGGTCCGGCGGAAGAGCCGCACCGGCTTGCTGACCGGCCCCGCCCGCTCCGGTCCGTCCGCCAGCGCGATCGCGTCGCGCACGCCGTACACGAAGCGCCGGTAGGGAACGTGGGCGCCGTTGCGGCAGCTGGTCTGCCACTGCGCCGGGATGGTGGAGATGGTGTCGCGCACGGTGAGGATGATCTCGACGTCGGCGTGCGCCAGCGAGTCGAGGATCCGCTGGGCCTGCTCGGTGTCGGCGAAGCTGAGGAACTCCATCGAGAAGATTGACGCCTTCTTGCCGCGGCCCCGGTGGGCGAGCATCTCGGCCACGATCCGGTCCCACCGGCCCTCGACGGCGGCCTTGCGGCGGGGGTCCTGGACGGAGAAGCCGAGCACGTCGGCCGCCGCGCGGCTCTGGTCGGTCCACCGCTCCCCGGGGAACAGGTAGCCGGCCTCGGCCAGCCGCTCCTTGTTCGCCGAGAGCAGCCCCTGGAGGTAGGTGGTCCCGGTCTTCATGGCGCCGATGTGGAGGAAGATCCTCGGTCTCCTGCGCAGGCGGACGTCCCAGTCCCGCCGAAGGGGCAACATGCGGCGAAGGCTAGCAGGGCGTGGCGCTGGTCCCGGCCTCCACGCTGGTACCGTGACGGGGTTCAGGAGCCGCCAAATCTTGAGGAAACCACGTGAGTGACGCGACCCCGTCCCCCGTCTCTGCCGACCGCGAGAGCGAGGGGTTCCGAGTCGTCCAGCGGACGCTGATGCGCGCCGACCAGGAGCTCGACGTCCGGTCGCTCTACCTGGCCGGGGTGTCCGGCTTCAGCGGCGGCGGAGGTCCGTCGCGCCAGTCCGGCGCCGGCCACGACGAGGGCGGCGAGACGCAGGAGTCGACCTCCTCGGAGACCGACAAGATCATGGGCCACGGCCGGGTGACCGACGACGGGCACACCATCGTCGAGGCCGAGCACCGGCTGACGTTCGGCACCTACTTCAACGCGTTCCCCGCCAGCTACTGGCGCCGGTGGACCGACTTCGAGGCGGTCACGCTGCGCATCCGCGCCCGCGGCGACGGCAACGTGATCGTCTACCGCTCCACCTCCAAGGGACACGTGGTGCGGGCCAGCTCCGCCGCCGTGGACTCCGAGCAGAGCACCGACATCGAGCTGGTCCTGCCGCTCAAGCCGTTCATCGACGGCGGGTGGTACTGGTTCGACGTCGAGGCGGGCGACCGCGAGATCGTCATCGAGTCGGCGGTCTGGGGCTTCCCGACCGACCGCACGGTCTCCAGCACGGTGACGATCGGCATCACGACCTTCAACCGGCCCGACTTCTGCGTGGACCAGCTGCTGAACCTCGGGCAGGACGCGGCCGTGCTGGAGATCCTCGACGAGGTCGTCGTGGTCGACCAGGGCACGCAGAAGGTCGTGCACAACGAGCACTTCGAGCGGGCCGCCGAGGCGCTGGGCGCCAAGCTCCGCGTCATCGAGCAGCCCAACCTCGGTGGCTCGGGCGGCTTCTCCCGCGCCATGAGCGAGGGAGTCTCCCGCGGCGACTCCGACTACGTCCTGCTCCTCGACGACGACGTCGTCTGCGAGCTCGAGGGCATCCTGCGGGCGGTGGCGCTGGCCGACCTGGCCAAGCAGACGGTCCTCGTCGGAGGTCAGATGTTCAGCCTCTACGACCGCTCGGTGATGCACGCCTACGGCGAGGCCATCGGCACCTGGCGCTGGTTCTGGGGCCCGGCCCCGGCGACGCTCCACGGCCACGACTTCGCACGCAAGTCGCTGCGCTCCACGAGCTGGCTGCACCGCCGGATCGACGTGGACTACAACGGTTGGTGGATGTGCCTCATCCCCACCAAGGTCATCCGCGAGATCGGCCTGTCGCTGCCGATGTTCATCAAGTGGGACGACGCCGAGTTCGGCCTGCGGGCGCGCGCTGCCGGCTACCCCACGGTGACGATGCCCGGTGTGGCCGTCTGGCACGTCCCGTGGACCGAGAAGGACGACACGCTCGACTGGCAGGCCTACTTCCACGAGCGCAACCGCCTCGTCTCCGGCCTCCTCCACTCGCCGTACGAGCGCGGTGGGCGGCTCGCCGTCGAGAGCCTGGAGAACCACGTCAAGAGGCTCATGTCGATGCAGTACAGCACCGGCGAGACCATCCTCATGGCGCTCTCGGACGTCCTCGAGGGCCCCGAGCGCATGCACCGCGACATGTCGTTCCGGCTCAAGGAGCTCCGCACCCTGCGCGAGCAGTACTCCGACGGCCGCTCCTCGGCCGACCTCGACGACTTCCCGGCCCCGCGGCTGAAGAAGCCGCCGAGGCGCGGTCGCGGCGTCCCGAACCCCAGCGACACCGTCGGCAAGGTCAAGATGGCCGTCACCGGTCTCGTGCGGCAGGTCCGACCGACCCGCCCGCTGGCCCAGGAGCACCCCGAGGGGATCGTGCCCCACGTCGACCAGCGCTGGTACCGCCTCGCGCACTTCGACTCGGCCATCGTCTCGACCGCGGACGGCGTCGCGGCGTCGTGGTACCGCCGTGACACCGCGGAGTTCCGGGCGCAGCTGGCCCGGTCGACCGCCCTGCACAAGCGGCTCTACCAGGAGTGGCCCGAGCTGGCGCGTCGCTACCGCGAGGCCCTGCCCGAGCTCACCTCGCCCGAGAAGTGGAAGCTCACCTTCGAGGGCCTCGACGACGACGAGTTCGACGCCGGGCTCCCGAGCGGACCGGCCGCGGAGGGCACCGTCCGCCCGTGACGCACATCCCCGTCGACCACGCCGTCGACCCTGCCCGGGTGCCTGACGCCCCGCTGGTCGCCCCTGGCGCCCGTGGCGGGCTCGTCGACGTCTTCCGTCGGCGCTACCTGCTCAAGCTGCTGGTGCGCAAGGAGATCCAGGCGCGCTACAGCGGGTCGTTCCTGGGGATGTTCTGGTCCTACGTGCAGCCGGCGGCCCGGTTCGCGGTCTACTTCTTCGTGATGGGCTACATCCTGGCCCTGCACAAGAACGTGGAGATGTTCGGCATCCACGTGTTCGCCGGGCTCGTGTTCGTCCACTACTTCACCGAGACCTTCGGGGCCGGCACCCGCTCGATCGTGCGCAACAAGGCGATCGTGAAGAAGATGTCGATGCCGCGGGAGATGTTCCCGGTGGCCTCGATGATGGTCTCCGCCTTCCACGTGGTGCCGGGCCTGGTCATCCTGACGGTGGCCGGCCTGGCGGTGGGGTGGACGCCCGACCCGGTGGGACTGGCCGCAGGCCTGCTCGGCTTCGCGATCGTCGGGGTCTGGGGCACGGCGGTCGCGCTGCTCTTCAGCGCCGCCAACGTGTTCTTCCGCGACTTCGCCAACATCGTCAGCACGCTGACGATCTTCGTGACCTTCTCCTGCCCGATGATCTACCCCTACAGCATGGTCGACGACCGGTTCGGCGCGGCGGCGCAGTTCTACCTGCTGAACCCCGTGGCCGAGGCGGTGCTGCTGAACCAGCGCTTCTTCTGGGTCGGCGCCACGCCCGACCCGGAGGCGACCATCGCCGAGCACATGCCCGACAACCTCTTCGCGCTCGGCTTCGCCCACCTCGGGGTCGCGCTGGTCGTGCTGGTCGTGGCGCAGCTGGTGTTCGCCCGGCTCGAGGACAAGTTCGCGGAGCGGCTCTGAGATGACCCAGTCGATCGTCGTCGAGAACGTCTCCAAGCAGTTCACGCTCCGCTTCCACCGCACCCTCAAGCAGGTCACGGTCGCAATGGCCCGCGGCCAGGACGTTAGCAACCGCTTCCTGGCCCTGGACGACGTGAGCTTCACCGTCGAGCAGGGGGAGTCCATCGGCCTCATGGGCCTCAACGGGTCCGGCAAGTCCACGCTGCTCAAGATCATCAACGGCGTGATGCGCCCCGACTCGGGCTCGGTGCGCACGCGCGGGCGTGTAGCCGGACTGATCGCCACCGGTGCCGGCTTCCACCCGCAGCTGACCGGGCGCGAGAACATCTACCTCAACGCCGCCATCCTCGGGATGACGGAGGCCGAGACCAAGGCCAAGTTCGACGACATCATCGACTTCGCCGACATCGGACGCCACCTCGACACCCCCGTCGGCCACTACTCCTCGGGACAGTTCTCGCGGCTCGGGTTCGCCGTCGCCGTGCACACCGAGTCGGACATCTTCCTGGTCGACGAGGTGCTCGCGGTGGGGGACAAGCCCTTCAAGAAGAAGTGCATCGCCCGCATGGAGGAGATCAAGAAGGAGGGGCGGACGCTGTTCTACGTCAGCCACTCCGCGCCCTCGGTCAAGCGGATGTGCGACCGCGTGCTGGTCCTGGAGAAGGGCGTGCTCGGCTACGACGGGCCCACCAAGGAGGGCATCCGCTACCTCAAGTACGACAACGACCCGGACGACGTGAACTCCGAGGAGGAGAACGACGACGACGCCGAGTACGGCGCCGACATCTGAGTTACACCGCTGTAGTTTAAGTCGCTCTGACAAAATACAGTCGTGTAGTTATCCCGGATCCATTGCGGTCCTCTGTTACTGGTGTGACATTTGTGAACACCTGAGACCGAGTGAGCCGCTGGGAGACCCCTCACGATGCCCGAGATGCGCCGTCGTTTTGCCGTGCTGTGCCAACAGTCGACCGTCCTGGCGGTGGTCGCTGCGGTCGGGCTGTCCGCCGTGGGGGTGGTGGAGCTCGACGTCGTCGCGCCCTCCGGCCCGCAGGCCGTCGGGGGAGCGGGCGCCTCGCAGGGCGGCCTCTCGCTCGTCTCGGCCGCCCCGGTCGAGCCCACCGTCCGCAGCGTGCCGCTCGTGGCTCGGGCCCAGAAGGCCCGCCGCGACGCCGAGCTGGCGGGCCGGACCTCCGGGCCGCTCGTCGTCACCAGCGCGCCGGAGAAGGCCCCGGGCTACGCCACCGTGGGCGTCACCTGGCGCGGCGGTCAGCAGGTCACCGAGGACGACGTCACCGTGTCGGTGCGCACCCGTGGCGAGAGCTACTGGTCGCCCTGGCAGGAGATGCACTTCGACCCCGACCACGGGCCGGAGCCGGCCGAGGACGACACCGAGGCCCGCAGCGGCACCGACGCCGTCGTGGTCGGCGACGTCCGTCGGGTGCAGGCCCGGGTGACCGTGCTGCAGGGGGAGACCCCGACCGGCCTGGAGCTGGACGTCGTCGACCCCGGTGACGAGGAGCGGGCGGCGTACGAGTCGGCGGCCATCGACACCGCGGCCCTGGGCAGCCCGGCACCGGTGAGCGAGCCGGGTGCCGAGGCGACCACCGCGTCCGCGGTCCAGGCCGCCGGCGTCAGCGCCCCCAAGCCCCAGATCTTCTCCCGTGACCAGTGGGGTGCCGACGAGTCGCTGCGCGACCGCGGCTCGCTGCGGTACGGCGACATCGACGGCGGCTTCGTGCACCACACCGTCAACGCCAACGACTACAGCCGTGACCAGGTGCCCTCGCTGCTGCGCGGCATCTACGCGTACCACACGCGCTCGCTGGGCTGGAGCGACATCGGCTACAACTTCCTCGTCGACCGCTTCGGCCGGATCTGGGAGGGTCGCTACGGCGGCGTCGCCCGCCCGGTCGTGGGGGCCCACACCCTGGGCTACAACGAGGACTCGTTCGCGATGTCGGCGATCGGCAACTTCGAGACGGCCCAGCCCAGCGACGTCATGCTCGACGCCTACGCCAAGCTCTTCGCCTGGAAGCTCGGCCTGCACGGCATCCGGGGCGACGACGGCGACGTCGTCATCTCGGGCGACCACTTCAAGGCCATCAGCGGCCACCGCGACGCCGGCTCCACCGCCTGCCCCGGCCGCTACCTCTACGCCCAGCTGCCGGCCATCCGGCGCGCGACCGCGGCTGCGCAGAGCGGTCGCGACCCCGACCCCACCCCGCCGCCCCCGACGCCCGAGCCCGAGCCCGAGCCGGTGACCACCACCGACCGGGACGCCGACCTGTCCGGTCGGTCCTTCCCCGACCTCGTCGCCCGCGACAAGCGCACGGGTCGCGCCGTGGTGATCCGGACCGGCGGCATGCTCGAGTTCGAGGCCACCGACGTGGTGGCGCGCGACCTCAGCAGCTTCGACCTGGTCGCGGCCGCCGACGACCTCGACGGCGACGGCACCGCGGACCTGGTGGCGCGGCGCACCGAGGGCGGGGAGGCCGTCCTCCTGCGTGGCGAGGCAGCGGGCGCACGGTTCCGAGCCGACCGGACCTACACCGAGTTCGCCCGGCTCGACCTGCTCACCGGGGTCGGCGACCTGGACGGCGACGGCAACGCCGACCTGGTCGGACGCACCCGCGGCGGCGCCCTGCGCCTCTACCCGGGCAAGGGCAACGGCGCCTTCGCGCCCCACGTCACCCTGGCCGCCTCCTGGGCCGGCTACGACCTGACCACCGGCGCGGGCGACCTCGACGGCGACGGTGACGAGGACCTGCTGGCGCGCTCCGGGTCGCAGCTCTACCTCGTCCCCGGCACCGGCGACGGAGCCCTCGGCCAGCGCCGGGCCCTGCCCGGCAGCTGGGGCGGCTACGACCTGGTCACCGGGCGCGGGGACGCCACCGGTGACGGACGCGACGACCTGGTGGTCCGCGTGCGGGCCACGGGGCTGACCTACGTCCTGCCCGGTGACGGCGCCGGCTCCGTGGAGCCCCGCATCGGGGGCTGGAGCCAGTTCGCGCAGGCGCGCTGGGTGGCGCTCGCCGGCCAGCTCGCGGGCAACCGCATGCCGGACCTCGTCGGCCTCGCGCGCGGCGGGGCCCTGCAGGTCCACCCCCACAGCGGGCGCACCAACATCGAGGCGGTCGTCGCGACCGACGTCGACCTCGGCGAGGTCGACGTGCTGCTCAACGTCGGTGACTGGGACGGCGACGGCCACGGCGACTTCATGACCCGTCGCCCGGCCGGTGCGGTCCTGCTCTACCGCGGGCGGGGCGACGACACCTTCGCCGCGCCCGTGAGGGCCGCCGAGGGCTGGAGCGGCGTCGACCTGCTCGCGCCCCTCGGTGACGTCACCGGAGACGGGCGACCCGACCTGCTGGGTCGCTACCAGGGCGCGCTGCGGGTCTACCCCAGCAACGGCACGACCGGGTTCCGCAAGAGCCTCGCGTCGCCCGGTGCCGGTCGCGCCGACCGCGTGGTCGGCGTGGACACCTGGGGCGGGGACCGGCTGGCAGACGTCGTGCTGCGCCGGCCCGACGGCACCCTCGTCGTGACCAGCGTGCTGGGCGACGGCAAGGCCGACGGGACGCGTGTCGGCACCGGGGCCGGTGGCTACGACTGGATGCTCGGCCAGGGCGACGTCGACGGCAGGGGCCGCTCCGACATCGTGGCCCGGCAGCCCGCCTCGGGTGAGCTGTGGCTGCTGCGCGGCACGAAGGACGGCTTCTCGCGCGTGCGGCTGGGCAGCGGCTTCGAGCGCTACGACCTGGGCGGGTGACCCGGCCAGAGCACGGCCCGCTCGGCCGCCGCGCGCTCCGCGCGGCGGTCGGGGGCGGCGTGACGCACCCACACCGTGCCGTCACCGCTCTGCAGCGGGCCGAGGAAGGCGCTCAGCCCCGCCCGTGAGGTGGGGGCGACCTCGGTCAGCAACCGACCGCTGGTCCCGGCGGCCTCGGCCAGCACCTCCTGCTGCGTCAGCGTCCCGTCGGACCCGGCCCAGGCACGGTCGCCCGGCAGCGGCAGGTCGACCGGCACGAACAGGTCGGGCTGGCCCCACACGACCTGGCTGAAGTCGGTCACGCCGGGGGGCAGCGGCTCGGTGAAGCGACCGGCCATCGGCAGCAGCGACAGCGCCACCACCGGGACGTCGGACGCCGGTGCCGTCGCCGCCCCGGCCGGCTCGGCGTAGCGCGCGAGGCCCTCGGGGCCGCAGACGACGAGGTCCACCTCCGCAGCGCGGGACGGGTCGGCCGTGACGGTCAGGCCCACGCTCCACAGGGCGCCGAGCCACACCGGGGCCAGCCAGTGCGTCGGCAGGTCCACGAGGGCGAGACCGCCCCGCTCGACCATCAGCTCGTCAGACACCAGCGAGGCCGTCTTGGCCACCCAGTTGGCGTAGGTCACGACGGAGAGCTCCACCCGCTCCCCGGTGGCGTCGTCGTAGAACGTGACGAGCGGACGGCTGCCGTCGGCGCGCAGCTGCTCGGCCAGGACGCGGGGGAAGTCGGGGGGAGGGGGCACGACCCCAGGCTAGTGAGGGGTCGCGCGTGGCAGGATGCCGCCGTGCCCGCGACGCCCCGCCCCGCCGCCTCCCCGGTCCCCGTCCGTCCCGACACGCTGGCGCCCGAGGCGGTGATCGTCGCCGGCGGGTTCGGCACCCGGATGCTCCCGCTGACCGAGCGCCGGCCCAAGCACCTGCTCGAGGTCGGGGGCGTGGCCTTCCTGGAGCACCAGATCAGCACGCTCGCCGCGGCGGGGGTCGGGCACGTCGTGCTCGCCACCTCCTACCACGCCGAGCTGTTCTTCCCCGTCCTCGGCGACGGCAGCCGCTTCGGCGTCCGGCTGTCCTACGTGACCGAGGACGAGCCGCTCGGCACCGGCGGGGCGATCCGCAACGTCGCCGGAGCCCTCGCGCCCGAGCCGGAGCGGGCGGTGGTGGTCCTCAACGGGGACGTGCTCTCCGGGCACGACCTCGTCGCCCAGCTGGCCGACTTCGAGCAGCCGCGCGACGGTCGCGCCGTCGACGTCTCGCTGCACCTCGTCGAGGTCGCCGACGCCCGTGCCTTCGGCTGCGTCCCCACCGACGAGGGGCGCCGGGTGCTGGCCTTCGTCGAGAAGTCCGACGACCCGGTCTCGAACCAGGTCAACGCCGGGTGCTACGTCTTCCGGCGCCGGGTCGTCGACGACATCCCGGCCGGGCGGGTCGTCTCGGTGGAGCGGGAGACCTTCCCCGGCCTGGTGGCCGACGGGGCGTTGGTGGTCGGGTGGGTGGAGTCGGCGTACTGGCGCGACGTGGGCAGCCCCGCAGCCCTGGTGGCCGCCTCGCGCGACCTCGTGCTGGGTACGGCGACCAGCCCGGCCGTCCGGCGCGCGCCGGCGCCGGCCTGGGTGGACCCGGGGGCGCGGGTGGAGGGCGAGGTCTCCGACGGCTCCAGCGTGGCCGTGGGTGCCCAGGTGGCCGCCGGTGCGACCGTGCGGGGCTCGGTGCTCATGCCCGGGGCCGTCGTCGGGGCCGGCAGCGAGGTCGTCGACTCGGTGCTCGGTCCCGGGGTCCGGGTCGGGGCCGGTGCCCGCGTGCACGGCTGCGCGGTGGGCGACGAGGCGGCGGTGCCCGACGGGGCGATGCTCGAGCCCGGCTCCCGGGTGGCCTGCGGGTCGACCGCCTGAGCCGACCCGCTCAGCCCAGCGCGGCGCCGTACAGCTCGGAGAGGAAGCCGGCGCCGCCGAGGAAGGCGGCGAAGCGCAGCGTGCGCCCGACCGTGCCGACGACGACGAAGGTCACGAGGCTCATCCGCAGCTGCCCGGCGAGCACGGCGACGATGGCGAACGGCGGGAAGCCGCTCACCGCGCTGGCGAACAGCAGCGTGGCGCCGAGCACCGGCCGGTCGTTGGTGCGGGCCTGCCACTTCTCGAGGGTGGCGCGTCCCTTGGGTGTGTCGATGCGCTTGGCGATCCACGGCCACTTCAGGGCGTTGGCGCCCAGGTAGTACCAGACCACCTTGCCCGCCATCTGGCCGATGCCGGCGATGGTGGCCAGCAGCCAGATCCCGGTGGAGTCGCGCACCGCGGCGAGGCCGACCAGGTAGACCTCGATGTTGATGAGGGGCACCAGGGCCGAGGCCACGGAGACGCCGAAGAGGGCGAGTGCCTCACCCACGGCGCTGACCCATGCGCGTCAGTGTACGGAGAGGTTCGGGACGAGCTCGGCACGTGCGAAGTCCAGCGCGGCGAGGTGCCAGCCGTGTGCCGCGGCGAGCGCGCCGAGGGCGGCCTCCGTGCGGCCCCGGGCACGGTCGTCGCGACCTGCCAGGTCGACCCGGAGGAGCCCGGGCCCCTCGAGGTGGGTCTGCCGCGGCCCCAGGACCTCGTCGAGCACGGCGACGAGCACCTCCGGAGCCACGGGGGCGCCGAGCCCGGGTGCGGGAGGGCGACCCGGGTGGAGGGATGCGCCGACCGCGGCCACCACGGCCTCCCGGGCGCCGAGGCCGAACATGTCCTCGTGCTCGGGCCGCACCAGTGCGGCCGCACCGGGTCCGTCCTCGCCGCGGGGGAGCACCAGGTGGCCGAGCCCCCTGACCACCGACAGCGGGCTCTGGGACAGCTTGCCGGTGGCGAGCTCGGCGGCCCCCGCGATCTCGTCGGCGACCGCGGGCAGCGTGACGGCGAGCAGGTTGCCGTAGCCGTCCACCCGGCCGGCGTGGTCGTCGACCACGTGCAGGCCGGCGGCGCCGATCGCGATGTCGGTCTGCCCGACCCGCCACGCGCGTCCCGCCGTGTCGGTGACGACGACCCCGACGTCGACGCCGCGCCGCCCGGCCAGCGAGCGACGCAACCGTCGCGCCGAGTCGTCGGGGTCGAGGGGGAGCAGCACCAGGCGCCCGGCCGTCACGTTGGAGGCGTCGATGCCGGCGGCGGCCATGACCAGCCCGTGCCGGGTCCGCGCGATGGTGGTCGGTCCGCGTCGGGCCACGACGCGCACCGTCTCCTCGGCCAGCACCTCCTCCTTGGAGCGGTCGCTCACCCGGCCCTCGGCCTTGCTGACGACCTTGCTGGTCACCACGACCACGTCGCCGTCGTCGAGCGGAGTGGCGTCGAGGAGAGCGGCGAGGTCGGCGCCCTCGCGCACCTCGCCCACGCCGGGCACGACGTCGACGCGCAGCCCGGCGGAGGCGCCGCTCACCGTCCCACCAGGGCCAGCGCGGCGCGCGCCATGGCCTCGGTGGCGGCGTCGTCGGTCATCATCAGCGGCACGGCGCGGCAGGACACCCCGCCCGTCTCGACCCGCTCGACGGCGTCCGCGTCGGCGGAGTCCACCAACCAGGCGTCCAGCACCCCGCCGGCCGAGCGGGCGCCGTAGTGCGCGGCGACCCCGGCGGCGGAGACCTCGATGCCGAGGCCCGTCATGAGCTGCTCGGCCATGCCGCGGACGTGGCGGCCGGCGACGATGGGGGAGAGGCCGACGACCGGTGCGGGTCCGGTGCGCAGGGCCTCGCTGACGCCCGCCACGCCGAGGACCGTCCCGAGCGAGACCACCGGGTTGGACGGCGGGAGCACCACGACGTCGGCCTCCGTGATCGCCTCGAGCACGCCGGGGGCGGGCGTCGCCCGGTCCAGACCGACGGGCACGACCCCGCGGGCGGGCACCTGGGCGCGCAGCCGCACCCAGTACTCCTGGAAGTGGACGGCGCGGCGTCCCGACGGCTCGCCGTCGTCGTCGATCAGCACGTGGGTCTCGACCCGGTCGTCGGTCATCGGCAGCAGCGTGACGCCCGGCTGCCAGCGCCGGCACAGCGCGGCGGTGACGGCGGACAGCGGGTAGCCCGCCTCGACCATCTGGGTCCGCACCAGGTGCGTGGCCAGGTCGCGGTCGCCGAGCCCGAACCACGTCGGCTCCACGCCGTACGCCGCCAGCTCCTCCTTCACGCGCCACGACTCGTCGGTGCGGCCCCAGCCGCGCTCGGTGTCGATGCCGCCGCCGAGCGTGTACATCACCGTGTCGAGGTCGGGGCAGATCTTGAGGCCGTGCATCCACAGGTCGTCGGCGGTGTTGGCCACCACCGTGATCTCGACCTCGGGCACCCGACGGAGCCCGCGCAGGAACGTCGCGCCGCCGACCCCACCCGAGAGGACGGTGCATCGCAGCGGTCCGGACATCCCATATCACCCCTTCCAGGAGGGCGGCGAATTTCGCCGTATAACAGATCTGGTGTTGACTTTAGTGGTACGACAGGCTTGTAATTCCCTCAGTGTCATTTCACGAAGTCACGTTGACAGCAGCCGGCATCCTTCCCCAGCGCCTCGCGATCTGGACTGCACACGTTACGTACCTCGGATGCGACAGAGGGAAGGCAACCAGGGAAACAGCGGGACCTCCGGGTCCCACCGGTTGAAAGGCGAGGACACCATGCGGGAACTATTCGTGCTGGACACGCAGCTCGACGAGGTCGAGGACCCGGGTTGGCAGGAGCGCGCGCTGTGCGCCCAGACCGACCCCGAGGCCTTCTTCCCCGAGAAGGGCGGCTCGACGCGGGAGGCCAAGCGGGTCTGCCTGACCTGTGACGTGCGGGGCGAGTGCCTCGAGTACGCGCTGGCCAACGACGAGCGCTTCGGGATCTGGGGCGGCATGTCGGAGCGGGAGCGGCGCAAGCTCAAGAAGCGCGCGGTCTGAGCCCACGCGGGCCCGGGCCTGCCGCCCGGCTCCGGGCTCACTCACCCGCGCGCGGGTCGATGTCCTCGGGACGACGGCCCAGCAGCTCGGCGACCTGCTCGACGAGGACGGTGTAGACGAGCGCGCCCAGGTCGCCCGGCGTCTCGCACCGCATCTCGATCGGTCGCCGGAACAGCACCACCCGGCTCGGCGTGCTGCCGCTGCCGGGCACCAGGGACCCCAGGGGCACGGTCGGCGCGCTCCAGTCCGCCGGCATCAGCGGGGTCTCCTCGATCGCGAACTCCACCAGCCCCAGCTCCGTGCTCCACCGCGCCTCGAGCGCGCTGAGCACGTCGAGCACCACCTCGTCGAAGCGGTCGCGCCGGCTCGGCCGGCGCGGCGGTCCCTGAGGGGTCAGCGGCCCGGGCAGCACCGCCGGCCCGCGCAGGCCGCGACCGTGCCGGTCGCGGGCCGAGGTGGGGCGGGCAGGGACGTGGTCGGACATCCCGCGAGCCTAAGGGGCGCCCGCCTCCGCAGGTTGTAGCGTCAGGCTCGTGAGTCCCGCGCGCCGCTGCTCCCGCACCGCCTGTCGGCGGCCGGCCATCGCCACGCTCACCTACGTCTACGGCGACCAGACCGCGGTCCTCGGGCCGCTGGCCACCTACGCCGAGCCGCACGCCTACGACCTCTGCGAGGAGCACTCCGAGCGGCTGTCGGCCCCGCGCGGCTGGGAGGTCATGCGTCTGGCCCCCGACCCGGACGCGCTCGGACCCAGCACCGACGACCTCCTCGCCCTCGCCGACGCGGTCCGCGAGGCGGCCCGCCCGGCTCCGACCCCGCCCCCGGTCTCCGCCGTGCCCGGACGCCTGGCCTCCGGCGGGCGCGCCACCGGGTCCGACGACTCCGGTCCGGACCGGCCGGGTCATCCCGCTCCCGAGACCGGACGCCGCGGTCACCTGCGCGTGCTGCGCCCCCTTCCGGACTGAGGGGTCCGCGGGCGCGGATAGGGTGCGGACATGCCGTCCGCCCCCGACCCCCGCGTGGTCGACGCGGTCTTCAAGGCCTACGACGTCCGCGGCCTCGTGCCCGAGCAGATCGACGACGTGCTGGCCCGCGCCACCGGCAACGCGTTCGCGACGGTGGTGACCGGGGAGCCGGGCACCGAGCCGCCGCGGATCGTCGTGGGTCACGACATGCGCGCCTCCAGCCCGGGGCTCGCGGAGCAGTTCGCCGCGGGCGCCCAGGACGCGGGCGCGGACGTGGTGCTCATCGGGCTGGCCTCCACCGACCAGCTCTACTTCGCCTCCGGCTCGCTGGGACTCCCCGGGGCGATGTTCACCGCCTCGCACAACCCCGCGGCGTACAACGGCATCAAGCTGTGCCGGGCCGGTGCCGCGCCGGTGGGGCAGCAAACCGGGCTCGCGGAGATCCGCGACCTGGTCGCCGCCGGCGACTACCGGACGGCCGGACGCACCGGCGGCCGCGAGGAGCGCGACCTGCTCACGGCGTACGCCGAGCACCTGCTCACGCTGGCACCCGTGCAGGGCCGCCGGCTGCGGGTGGTGGCCGACGCCGGCAACGGCATGGCCGGGCACACCGCACCGGCCGTGCTGGGGCGGCTCGACGTGGACGTGGTGCCGCTCTACTTCGAGCTCGACGGCACCTTCCCGAACCACGAGGCCAACCCGATCGACCCGGCGAACCTGCGGGACCTCCAGACGGCGGTCGTCCGCGAGCGCGCCGACGTGGGCCTGGCCTTCGACGGAGACGCCGACCGGTGCTTCCTCGTCGACGAGCGCGGCGAGACGGTCGACCCCGGGACCGTGACCGCGCTGATCGCCACCCGGGAGCTGCTCCGCCACCCCGGCGCGACCGTGATCCACAACCTCATCACGAGCCGGGCCGTGCCCGAGATCGTCCGCGAGCGGGGAGGGGTCCCGGTCCGCACCCGGGTCGGCCACTCCTACATCAAGGCCACCATGGCCGAGACCGGCGCCGTCTTCGGCGGCGAGCACTCCGGCCACTTCTACTTTCGCGACTTCTGGCGGGCCGACTCCGGGATGCTGGCCGCGCTCCACGTCCTGGCCGCGCTGGCCGAGCAGGACCGCCCGCTGAGCGGCCTGCTGGCCGAGTTCTCCCGCTACGTGGCCAGCGGCGAGATCAACACCGAGATGCCCGACCAGGACGCCGCGCAGCGCCGGGTCGGCCGCGTCGAGGACGTGGTCGGTGCCGAGCCCGGCGTCGAGGTCGACCGACTCGACGGACTCACGCTGAGCCACGACGACTGGTGGTTCAACCTGCGGGCCTCCAACACCGAGCCGCTGCTGCGCCTCAACGTCGAGGCGGGCGACGAGGCCACCATGCGCACCGTCCGTGACAGAGTCCTGTCGATGATCCGCACCCAGGAGGCGTGATGACGCTCGACCACCACCGGCTCGACCCGCTGCTGCTCGAGCTGCTGCGCTGCCCCGCCTGCCGGGCCGAGCTCGAGCCGCCCCGTGACGACGAGCTCACCTGCACCGGGTGTGCGCGGGTCTACCCGATCCGCGACGGGGTGCCGGTCCTGCTGGTCGACGAGGCCCGGGACGACCGTGGCTGAGTGGTTCGACGAGTCCCGGCTCGACGACGGCGAGGCGCTGGCCCGCGCCGACGCCACGCTGCGCTCGCTGGCCGAGGCGGGCAGCCGCGTCCGGCGCGAGGCGGTGGCCGCCGCGGACGCCGTGGACACCGCCGTGGCGCTCACCCGGGACGACCGTCCGCGCGCGGTCATCGCGGCCGGCCCCGACTCCCGCCTGCTGCGCGCGGTCCTCGAGCCCGCCTGCCCGGTGCCCTTCGTGGCCTGGCCGAACCCCGGCCTCCCCGGCTGGACGGGCCCCCTCGACGTCGTCGTGGTGCTGGCCCCCGACGGTGGCGACGCCGGCAGCGCCGGTGCCGTCGCGGAGGCCGTGCGCCGCGGCTGCCAGGTCGTGGTCGCCTGCCCGCCCGACTCGCTGGTCGCCGAGCACGCCGTCGGTCGGCACACGACCGTGCTCCCCACCACCTCGCGCGACCAGCTGGCCACCGCCGTGGTCATGCTGCAGCTGCTCGCCCGCGTCGACCTCGGCCCGCACGCCGACCCCGAGGAGGTCGCCACCGCCCTCGACGACGTGGCCGTCTCCTGCTCGCCCCACCGCGACCTGGCCGTCAACCCCGCCAAGATGGTCGCCATCGCGCTGGCCGACGCCACCCCGCTGTGCTGGGGCGGGTCGGTGCTGGCCGCCCGGGCCGCCCGCCGCGTCTCCGAGGCGGTACGCCGCGCCAGCGGTCGCACGACGGTGGCCGGTGACGCCGAGCACCTGCTGCCGCTCGTGGCCGCGGCACGCCCCCACGACGTCTTCTCCGACCCCTTCGCCGACGACGACGACGCCGACCCGGCGGACCGCCGCCCGATGCTGCTGGTGCTCGACGACGGCGCGGAGGACCCGGCCGTCACCGAGCAGCGCGGCCGCCTGACCGCCGAGGCCGACGAGCGGGGGGTCCGCGTCGAGCTCCTGACGTGCGACACCGGCAGCGAGCTGGCCCGCTACGCCTCGCTGCTCGGCCAGGGCCGGTACGCCGCGGCGTACCTGGCGCTCGGCCTGGGACGCCTCGGGCGCTGACCGAGCCCCACCCGGGGGACCCGTACGTCGCTAGGCTGACCCGGTGACGACGCCTCCCCGCCCCCGCTCGGTCCGCCCCGTCCGGAGCGGCGCGTGAGCGCCGGCCTCTTCGGACTCCTCGACGACGTCGCGGCGCTGGCCCGGCTGGCGGCGGCCTCGGTGGACGACATCGGCGCGGCCGCGGGCCGTGCGAGCGTCAAGGCCGCCGGCGTCGTGGTCGACGACACGGCGGTCACCCCGCAGTACGTCCACGGCGTCACCGCCGACCGCGAGGTGCCCATCATCCGGCGCATCGCGACGGGCTCGTTGCGCAACAAGCTGCTCGTCATCCTGCCGGCGGCCCTGCTGCTGAGCCAGTTCCTGCCGTGGGCGATCACCCCGATCCTGATGGCCGGCGCCACGTTCCTCTGCTACGAGGGCGCCCACAAGGTGTGGGGCGCGCTCAGCGGGCACGGCGACGCCCACGCCGACGCCTCGGGCGAGCCGCCGTCGGAGGACACGGTCGTCTCCGGCGCGGTCCGCACCGACTTCATCCTGTCGGCCGAGATCATGGTGATCGCGCTCAACGAGGTCTCCGACGAGCCGTTCGTGTCCCGCGCGCTGATCCTCGTGGTCGTCGCCATCGGCATCACCCTGCTGGTCTACGGCGTGGTCGCGCTGATCGTGAAGATGGACGACGTCGGCCTGCACCTCGCCGAGCGGTCCTCGGCGGCCTCGCGACGCATCGGTCTGGGCCTGGTGCGCGGGATGCCGAAGCTGCTGAGCGTCATCTCCGTCGTCGGCATCGCGGCGATGCTCTGGGTGGGCGGCCACATCCTGCTGGTCGGGCTCGACGACCTCGGCTGGCACGCGCCGTACGACGCGGTCCACCACGTCGAGGAGGCGGTCCACGACTCCGCGGGCAGCCTGGGGGCGGTGCTCGGCTGGCTGGTCAACACCGCAGCCTCGGCCGTGGTCGGTCTCGCGGTCGGTGCCGTCGTCGTGGCGGTGCTCGGGCTGGTGCAGCGTGCGCGCGGCGGGTCCACCGGGG
Organism: Nocardioides sp. HDW12B; assembly: GCF_011299595.1. Classification (NCBI taxonomy): domain Bacteria; kingdom Bacillati; phylum Actinomycetota; class Actinomycetes; order Propionibacteriales; family Nocardioidaceae; genus Nocardioides; species Nocardioides sp. HDW12B. Next base: position 815,044 of record NZ_CP049867.1, read on the forward strand.
GCAGGTAGTCTGGACGGGTATGCGCGGGAGATCCCGACGAAGCGCAGATGCGCCGCACACCCATCCTGTGACACCAGAGGAACCCTTCATGGACTTCAAGGTCGCCGACCTGTCCCTGGCCGACTACGGCCGGACCGAGATCACCCTCGCCGAGCACGAGATGCCCGGCCTCATGGCGATGCGCGAGCGCTACGGCGCCTCGCAGCCCCTCGCGGGCGCCCGCATCGCCGGCTCCCTGCACATGACCATCCAGACCGCCGTGCTCATCGAGACCCTCGTGGACCTCGGCGCGGAGGTCCGCTGGGCCTCCTGCAACATCTTCTCGACCCAGGACCACGCGGCCGCCGCCGTCGTGGTGGGCCGCGACGGCACGCCGGAGGACCCCCGCGGCGTCCCGGTCTTCGCCTGGAAGGGCGAGAGCCTGGAGGAGTACTGGTGGTGCACCCAGCAGATCCTCGACTGGTCCTCGCAGGGCGCCGACGTCCTGCCGAACATGATCCTCGACGACGGCGGTGACGCCACCATGCTGCTGCACCTCGGCGTCGAGGCCGAGAAGAACGGCGTCGCCCCCGACCCCGCCACCGCCGGCAGCGGCGAGCAGCGGATCGTCTTCGAGGTGCTCGGTGCGCAGCTCGAGAAGAGCGCCACGCACTGGAGCCCGATCGCGAACTCGGTCAAGGGCGTCACCGAGGAGACCACCACCGGTGTCCTCCGCCTCTACGACATGATGCGCGACGGCACGCTGCTGTTCCCGGCCATCAACGTCAACGACTCGGTGACCAAGAGCAAGTTCGACAACAAGTACGGCTGCCGCCACTCGCTCATCGACGGCATCAACCGTGCGACCGACGTCCTCATCGGCGGCAAGGTCGCCGTGGTCTGCGGCTACGGCGACGTCGGCAAGGGCTGCGCGGAGTCGCTGCGCGGCCAGGGAGCCCGCGTCATCGTGACCGAGATCGACCCGATCTGCGCGCTGCAGGCGGCCATGGACGGCTACCAGGTCGCCACCCTCGACGACGTGCTGCCGGTGGCCGACATCGTCATCACCGCGACGGGCAACAAGGACGTCGTCACCGTCGCGCAGATGCAGCGGATGAAGTTCCAGGCGATCGTGGCCAACATCGGCCACTTCGACAACGAGATCGACATGGCCGGGCTGGAGTCCTTCGAGGGCGTCGTCCGCAAGAACGTCAAGCCGCAGGTCGACGTGTGGTCCTTCCCCGAGGGCACCAGCATCATCGTGCTGTCGGAGGGGCGCCTGATGAACCTCGGCAACGCGACCGGCCACCCGTCGTTCGTGATGTCGAACTCCTTCACCAACCAGGTGCTGGCCCAGATCGAGCTCTTCACCAAGACCGAGGAGTACCCGACCGGCGTCTACGTGCTGCCCAAGCACCTCGACGAGGAGGTCGCGCGCCTGCACCTCGGCTCGCTCGGCGTCCGGCTGACGGAGCTCACCGAGTCCCAGGCGGCGTACCTCGGCGTCGACAAGGCCGGTCCGTACAAGTCCGACCAGTACCGGTACTGAGGCAGCAGACATGGCGGTGGAGTCCGGGGCGACGGCACGGGCCAAGGTGCTCGTCGTCGACGACGACGCCGCCCTGGCGGAGATGCTCACCATCGTGCTGCGCAACGAGGGGTTCGAGCCCCAGGTGTGCGCGCACGGTGGTGAGGCGCTGGCGGCCTTCCAGGGCTTCCGGCCCGACCTGGTGCTGCTCGACCTGATGCTGCCCGGTCGTGACGGCATCGACGTCTGCAAGGACATCCGCGCCGAGTCGGGGGTGCCGATCGTGATGCTCACCGCACGCGGCGACACCCTCGACGTGGTGGAGGGACTGGAGTCGGGGGCCGACGACTACGTCGTCAAGCCCTTCAAGCCCAAGGAGCTGGTGGCGCGCATCCGCGCCCGGGTGCGCACCTTCGAGGCGGCACCGCCCGAGCAGCTCGCCATCGGCGACCTCTCCATCGACGTCGCCGGCCACCGCGTCACCCGCGGCGAGGAGGTCATCGCCCTCACGCCGCTGGAGTTCGACCTCCTGGTGTGCCTGGCCCGCAAGCCCTGGCAGGTGTTCACCCGCGAGGTGCTGCTCGAGCAGGTGTGGGGCTACCGGCACGCGGCCGACACCCGCCTGGTCAACGTGCACGTCCAGCGTCTGCGCTCCAAGGTCGAGCGCGACCCGGAGAACCCCGAGATCGTGGTGACCGTCCGGGGCGTCGGCTACAAGGCCGGCTGACGTGGCGGCGGCCCGGCGCGTGCGGGGCGTGGCGGCCCGGCCGCTGCGCGCCGTCGGCACGCTGTGGCGCCGCTCGATCCAGGCGCGCGTCGTGCTCAGCACCGTCGTGCTGTCGGCGGTCGTCGTCTCGCTGGTGGGCTGGACGCTGCTGCAGCAGGTCACCGACGGTCTCGTGCAGGAGCGCGTCAAGGAGGCCGTCGCCGAGTCCGGACGCGCCACCGAGGACCTCCAGGTCAGCCTGAGCGCCGCGACCCCGGACTTCGAGGCCAGCGCCCAGCTGGCCTCGCTGATGTCCACCGAGATCTCCCGCGGCGCGGTGCGCGGCTACGACGTCGTGCTGGTCGGGCCCCTGTCGGTCGACGCCGACGGGCGGGCCTACGGCGGCGGCCAGCGGTTCACCCCCGGCCTCGACCTCACCAGCCTGCCCGACGACCTGACCGAGCGGGTGGGGGCGCCGCAGGAGAACTCCCAGCTGTGGACCTTCACCCGGCTGCGGTACGACGGAAGCGACGGGCGGGCGGCCCGCCCCGACGTCCCGGGCGTGGCCGTGGGCACCCGGCTCGTGCTGCCCGCCGACGGCGACACCTACGCGCTCTACCACCTCTTCCCGATGTCGGCCGAGCAGCGCACGATCGACCTCGTCGAGCGGGCCATCCTCACCAGCGGGGTGCTCCTGCTCATCCTCGTCGCCGCCCTCACCTGGCTGGTGACGCGGCAGGTGGTGACCCCCGTCCGGCTCGCGCGGCGTACGGCCGAGCGGCTCTCCTCCGGGCGTCTGGAGCAGCGGATGCTCGTCAAGGGCGACGACGACATCGCGCGGCTGGCGACGTCGTTCAACCACATGGCCTCCAGCCTGCAGAAGCAGATCCGCAAGCTGGAGGACATGTCGGCGGCGCAGCGGCGCTTCGTCTCCGACGTCTCCCACGAGCTGCGCACCCCGCTCACCACGGTGCGGATGGCCAGCGACGTGCTTCACGACGCGCGTGACCGCTTCGACCCGGTCACCGCGCGCTCGGCCGAGCTGCTGCAGAACGAGCTCGACCGCTTCGAGACCCTGCTCGCGGACCTGCTCGAGATCAGCCGGTTCGACGCCGGGGCGGCGGCCCTGGAGGTCGAGGACGTGAACCTCCTCGACGTCGCCCACCGCGTGGTGGGCTCCCTGGCACCGCTCGCCGCCCAGCGCGACGTGCGCATCGTGGTGCGTCCGCAGGGCGGGCCCTGCGTGGTGGAGGCCGACACCCGGAGGCTGGAGCGCATCGTGCGCAACCTCGTCACCAACGCCATCGACTACGCCGACTCCTCCGACGTGGTGGTGCTCGTCGCCGCCGACGCGGAGGGCAGCGCGCTGGCCGTCCGCGACTACGGCGTCGGTCTGCGACCCGGCGACGAGGTGCGGGTGTTCAACCGCTTCTGGCGCGCCGACCCCTCACGCGTGCGGCGCTCGGGCGGCACCGGGCTCGGGCTGTCGATCTCGCAGGAGGACGCCCGCCTGCACGGCGGCTGGCTCGAGGCGTGGGGCGCGCCGGGTGCCGGCTCGCAGTTCCGCCTCTCGCTGCCGCGCCGTGCCGGTGGCACCCTGGCCGCCAGCGCCCTGCCGCTGGTGCCGGCGGACGCCGGGCTGGTCCCGGCCCGGTCGGGGCGGGTGAGCACCCCGTGACCCGGTCGTACGTCGCTCGCGGGCGCCTGGTGACCGCGCTCGCTGCCGGGTGCCTGGTCGCCGCCGGCTGCTCGACCCTGCCCGACGGGGGACCCGTGGTGTCGGGAGGACGGGCCGCCGCCACGGTGGAGGCGCAGCCGTTCGACTACAACCCGCCCGGCCCGCGACCCGGCGCGCTGCCGGACGACATCGTGGCGGGGTTCCTCAGCGCCCAGCAGGCGGTCCCGGTCAGCACCCGCGTGGCGGAGGAGTACCTCACCGCGGACGCCGCCGCCACCTGGCGCCCGGACCGTCGCACCATCGTCTACACCTCCCAGCAGGTGGTGGCGCGCGGCACCGACGTCGTCATCCGGCTCCGCGGGGCCTCCGCCCTCGACGCCGCCGGTCGCTGGCGCGGCGCCTGGTCCGACGACGCCCGCGGCACCCTGCGGCTGCGCGTCGAGCGTGAGGACTCCGAGTGGCGCATCGTCGACCCGCCGCCCGCCCTGGTCATCCCGCGCACCCACTTCGAGTCGCGCTACCGCGCGCTGACCCTGTCCTTCTTCGACCGCACCGGGTCGGTGCTCGTGCCCGAGCCGGTGTACCTGCCGGCGGGCGTGCAGGCCGCCACCCGGCTGGTGGCCGGACTGCTCGAGGGACCGCCCCCGGGGAGCCGGGAGGTCGAGCGGTCCTACCTGCCGACCGGCACCGACCTCGGCGTCGGCGTGCCCGTCCGGGGCCGCGGGATCGCGGAGGTCCCGCTGAGCGCCGCCATGGTCGACCTGCGCCCGGCCGACCTCGCCCGCGCCCTGGCCCAGCTCACCGCCACGCTGGGCCAGCTGCCGGAGGTGCGGGGGGTGCGCGTCCTCGTGGACGGCGCGCCGCTCGCGCTGCCCGGGGGCGAGGAGGTGCTGCCCGTGACCACGGGGGAGGAGTACGACCCCTCGGTCGACTGGGCCGCGCCGGACCTCTTCGGCCTCGTCGGACGCTCGATCGTCCGCATCTCCGAGGGCGCCGAGACCCGGGTCGCCGCCCTGCCCCGCTCCGCCACCGACTTCTTCGGACGGCCGCGCTCGCTGGGCGTGAGCCTGGCCGGCGACCGGTCGGCCGTGGTGTCCGGCGACGGCACCAGGGTCTGGCGGCTGACCTCCCGCGAGGGCGCCCGCATCGCGCCCACCTCGGTTGCCGAGGGCACCGACCTGCTGCGGCCGATGTGGGACCGCACCGGGCGTCTCTGGCTCGTCGACCGGGGCAGCAGCCTCAGCGGCACCGCCGCGGTGCGTGTGCTCTCCGACGACGGCCGCGTCCGCCTCGACAGCCCGCAGCTGGACGACGGACGCCTCGAGGCGGCGTCGGTCTCGCGCGACGGCAGCCGCTTCGTGGTGCTGGTGTCCCGGCCCGACGGCGAGGTCGAGGCGCGGCTGTTCCGCGTGGTCCGCGACGACCTCGGCGCGCCCGTCCGCCTGGCCTTCGCCCGCACCCTCCCGGCCCCCAACACGCTGCGCAACGCCCGCGCCGTCGGGTGGTGGGACCCCACGACGGTGGCCGTCATGACCCGGCCCTCCGGCTTCTCGACCCGGGTGCAGCTGCTGCCCACCGACGGCGCGACCGTCGCCACCTCGGGTGCGCCGCGGCTCGACCTGCTGTTCGAGGAGGGCCAGAGCATGGCGACCTCTCCCGGCTCCCCGCAGAGCCTGCTGGTGACCAGCGCCGACGGGGTGTTCGACCTCGGCGGCGACGGGCGGTGGGCCGAGCTCGTGCTGCCGCCCGAGCTGCGCGCCACGACGTTCGTGGGCTGAGCCGGTCGGGGGCCGGGTTCTCCCCAGGCCGCCGGCAGCGGCTCGCACCGGGGTCGACGTACGGCGAGGGTGGGAGGGTGCGTGACGCCCTGGTCGACCTCGTCCTGGGGTCCTGCTGCGTCGGGTGCGGGCGGGCCGGGCGTCTGCTGTGCGGCGGCTGCCGGGCCGGGCTGCCCCACCGGGGACGGTCCTGCCCGCCGACCCCGTGCCCGGCGGGGCTGGCCGCACCCTGGTGCGCGGCCGAGTACGCCGACACGGTGCGGCGGATGGTGCTCGCCCACAAGGAACGCGCCTGCCACGGGCTCGCCCGGCCGCTCGGCGAGCTGCTCGCCGTCGCGGTCGAGGCGGCCGCGGGACCGGGACCCCGCCCCGGTCCTGTCGTGCTGGTGCCCGTGCCCAGCCACCCGACGGTCGTGAGGACACGCGGCCACGACCCGCTGCTACGACTGACCCGGGCGGCTGCCGTCACCTTGCGCCGGCGTGGGGTGGCGGCCGCGGTCCGCCCCCTCCTGCGCGCCCACGCACGCCCGCGCGACCAGGCGGGCCTCGACGCGGTCGCCCGGGCGGCCAACCTGCGCGACGCCTTCGCCGTGCGCCCGGCTGCGGGGCTCGCTGCGGGACTCGCCTCCGGGCCGGCCGTCGGGGGACCCCTCCTGGTCGTCGACGACGTGCTCACCACCGGCGCCACCGCACGGGAGGCCCAGCGGGCCCTGGAGCGGGCCGGGGTGCCGGTGGACGCGGTCGCGGTGGTGGCGGCCACGACCCGGCGGCTGCCGCCCGGCCACCTGAGAAGCCGCCATGATGTGGACGATCGGGTTCCGTGGACCGTCGCGGAGGTCTAGCGTCTGTGCATGGAGTCCGTCCGGGTCCGTGGTTGCGCCGAGGAGGTGCGTCCCGGCTCGTCACGAGTCGTCGACGTCTCCTGGCTAGCCGATGCCAGTCGCAGGCGAAACGGTCCACGTAAGAGCCCCTCGCGGGCTCGATCACGGTGCGGCTTAGAGGTAAGTCCTGCCGTCGCGGGGGCGTCAGATGCGCCCCCGGCCGGCGAGAAGGCGGGTAGTGGCGGAGAAGCTGCGAGAGCCTCAGCAGGCGGTTGTGGGGTCGAAGACCAGGTCGGCCGGGCGGACTCCGCTTCCTGGTATCTCGGGACGCGCGCTCGACAGGGGGCGCGCGTGCACGACGTCGGACGGGTCCGGCGCAGTCGACCCGCACAAACACCGGAGGTGTGCATATGGACGTTGTCGTGAAGAGTCGCCACTGCGAGGTCTCGGACCGGTTCCGTGAGCACGTCGAGGAGAAGCTCAGTCGGCTCGAGAAGCACGACCACCGGGTCATCCGCATGGAGGTGGAGGTCGAGCTCGAGCGCAACCCGCGCCAGCACGACCGGGCCGTGAAGGTCGAGCTGACCGCGTTCTCGAAGGGCCCGGTGGTCCGGGCCGAGGCGGCTGCCGAGGACAAGCTGGGCGCGCTCGACCTGGCGCTGGACAAGATGGCGGCCCAGATGCGCCGCGCCGCCGACCGCCGCCGGGTGCACCACGGCCGGCGTACCCCGGTGTCGGTCTCGCAGGCGCTCGCCGGGCTGGAGGTCACCGAGAACGGCTCCGTGCTGACCCTGGACGAGGGCTCCACCGACGGCCCGGAGCTGACCGGCGGCCCGGACGTGACGACGGCGTCCGACGGCTCGATCGTGGTCCGGGAGAAGACCCACCCGGCCCGGCCGATGAGCCTGGACCAGGCGCTCTACGAGATGGAGCTCGTGGGCCACGACTTCTTCCTCTTCGTCGACAGCGAGTCCGCCCGACCCTCGGTGGTCTACCGCCGCAAGGGCTACGACTACGGGGTCATCGCCCTCACCCAGGACTGAGTCCGGGACCCCACCAGGCCCTTACGGGACCAACGGCACTCCTCGGGGGGACAGGGGTGAGGAGTATCCGTATTCGCTATCCCGCATAGTCCGTCCGTGCCATGATCGAGCGGTGGTCATCCCCCCGTCCTCCGCTCGATCCGGCACGTCCGACATCCGCGTGCTCGTCGTGGACGACCAGGAGCTGTTCCGCCGCGGGCTGACCATGCTGCTCGGGGTCGAGACGGACATCGAGGTGGTCGGGGAGGCCGCCGACGGCGCCGCCGCCGCGGCCCTGGCCGCCGGTTCCGCCCCCGACGTCGTCCTCATGGACGTCCGCATGCCCCGGCAGAGCGGCATCGAGGCCTGTGCGGCGGTGAAGGAGGCCGCGCCCCAGGCGCGGATCATCATGCTCACCGTCAGCGACGACGAGGCCGACCTCTACGACGCGGTCAAGAGCGGCGCGTCGGGCTACCTGCTCAAGGACTCCTCGATCGAGGAGGTCGCCCAGGCGATCCGCGTGGTGGCCGACGGCCAGTCGTTGATCAGCCCCTCGATGGCCATCAAGCTGCTCGACGAGTTCAAGCAGATGGCGCGCACCGACCGTCAGGCCGTGCCGACACCGCGCCTGACCGAGCGGGAGCTCGAGGTGCTGCGGCTGGTGGCGCAGGGCCTCAACAACCGCGAGATCGCCAAGCAGCTGTTCATCAGCGAGAACACCGTGAAGAACCACGTGCGCAACATCCTCGAGAAGCTCCAGCTGCACTCGCGCATGGAGGCGGTCATGTACGCCGTGCGCGAGAAGATCCTCGACATCCCCTGAGCGGCGCACCCCCTGCACCATGGCCCGGCCCGAGCACCTCACCCGCGCCCAGGCGCGCCGCATCGCCCTCGCGGCCCAGGGCTTCCTCGACCCGCGCCACGCGACGCCGTCCCTGCGCACCCTGAGCCGGACCGTCGCGCGCACCGGCGTGCTCCAGGTCGACTCGGTCAACGTGCTCCAGCGCGCGCACCACATGCCGCTGTTCAGCCGGATGGGTCCCTACGACACCGGGCTGCTCACGCGGGCCGCCGAGCAGCGGCCCCGGCGGCTGGTGGAGTACTGGGCCCACGTCCAGGCCCTGATGCCCGTCGACCTGTGGCCCGTCATGCGTCACCGCATGGAGGAGTACCGAGCGCAGCGCGGCAAGTGGGGCATGGGCGCCGACGAGGGACTGGTGGCGCGGCTCGTGGCGGAGATCCGCGCCGGCGGCCCGGCCACCGCCCGTGACCTCGACGACGGCGCGCCGCGCAGCACCGAGCACTGGGGCTGGAACTGGTCGGCGGCCCGCAAGGCGCTCGACTTCGCCTTCCTCACCGGCGACCTCGCCGTGGCCGGGCGCACCTCCTCGTTCGAGGTGGTCTACGACGTCCCGGAGCGCGTGCTGCCCGCCGCGGTGCTGGACGCCCCGACACCCACGCGCGACGAGGCCGACCGGGAGCTGGTCCGTCGCGCCGCCCGCTCCCACGGGGTGGCCAGCGCGCGCTGCCTGGCCGACTACTACCGCATGCGCCAGGTGCCAGGCCCCGGCACGCGGGGCGCCCAGGGTGCCGTCGCGGACCTCGTCGAGGACGGCGAGCTCGTGCCGGTGCGGGTCGAGGGCTGGGCACGCCCGGCCTACCTGCACCGCGACGCCCGCCTGCCGCGCCGGGTCGCGGCCCGCACCGTGCTGAGCCCCTTCGACCCCGTGGTGTGGGAGCGCGACCGCACCGAGGCGCTGTTCGGCTTCCGCTACCGCATCGAGATCTACGTGCCGGCCGCCCAGCGGGTGCACGGCTACTACGTGCTGCCGTTCCTGCTCGGGGACCGTCTCGTCGCCCGGGTCGACCTCAAGGCCGACCGGCCGCGGCGCACCCTGCTGGTGCAGGCGGCGTACGCCGAGGAGGGTGCGCCCCCGGACACCGCCGAGGAGCTGCTGGCCGCGCTCGGTGAGCTCGCCGGCTGGCTGGGGCTCGACCGGGTGGTGACCCGGCCCCGCGGCGGGCTCGGGGAGGTCCTGGCCCGAGCCCTGCCCGACCTGACCTGACCGGCCCGGGTCAGCCCAGCGCGGAGGTGCAGTCCACCGACGGCGTCGGGTCGCCCGGGGCGCGCTTGTGGCTGAGCGCGTCGAGGACGATCGCGTGCACCACCGGGTCGTTCGGGGCCTGGTCGTGCTCGATCGGGTCGGCCGGGCAGACGTCCTGGATGAGGGTGTTGGTGACCCGTCGGGCCGGACCGGCGAGGTACTGGCTCTCGTAGGGCGTGACGACCTCGTCGTACCGGGTCGAGATGACGGTGTAGTAGGGCCCGCGCTCGGGCTTGCGGGCGCGCAGGATGTCGCCGCCCTCGTTGAGGCGTCGCAGGAACGGCGAGCCGGCCTGCTGCTGCTCGCACGCCTTGCACGAGGAGCTGCTCGGCGGCTCGCCGCCGTCCGGCGCCGGGGTGATGAGGCCCTGCGTCCCGTGGTTGGACGGGGCGATGCCGACGAGCTGACGGACCTCGTTGCGCCCGCCCTCGAAGCGGAGGTACTGCCGCGGCATCATGCCGCCCTGGCTGTGGCCCACGATCGCGACCTGGCGCGCACCGGTGCGGCGCAGCACGCGGTCCACGAACGCGTCGAGCTCCTTCGCCGAGGCGCCGATGGGGCCGGTGGCGTAGACGCCGTCGGTCTCGCCGTAGTTGAGCGCGAAGACGCAGTAGCCGGCGTCGGCGAGGACCGGCGAGAGCGTGGACCAGTTCTTCAGCCGGCTCTCGAACGTGCCGGGCACCAGCACCACGGGGAACGGGTGGGCCTTCGAGGGACGGCACGAGAAGTCGTTGGCGCCCGGCGGCGGTGCGGCACCGGGGTCGGGCGCCGCCTGGGCGCCCGTCGGTGCCAGCAGCACGCCGGTGGCGGCGAGCGTGGTGACGGTGGCGCCGACGAGGGCGGCGCGGATGCGGGTGGTGAGGGTCATGGCGCACTCCTGGGCCCGGGGAGCGGGAACCGGGCGATCGGCGGAGGTTACCCGCCCCGCCGACGTCGAACCGGGGCCCGGGTGATGTGGTGGGCCCCGGGCGGTGCGGTCGCTGGGTACAGTTGCCACGGCGCCGCCCGCCCGGCGCCCACCCGATCGTGCCTCGAACCAGGAGCCAGACTTCGTGCCTGCCATCATCGACAAGATCCTTCGCATGGGCGAGGGCAAGGTCCTGCGCCAGCTGGAGGGCGTCGCGAAGGCGGTCAACGCCATCGAGGACGACTTCGTCGCCATGAGCGACGCCGAGCTGCAGGCCATGACCGCGGAGTTCCGCACCCGCCTGGAGAACGGCGAGACCCTCGACGACCTCATGCCGGAGGCCTTCGCCACGGTCCGCGAGGCCGCGAAGAGGGTGCTCGGCCAGCGGCACTTCGACGTCCAGCTCATGGGCGGGGCGGCGCTGCACCTCGGCAACATCGCCGAGATGAAGACCGGTGAGGGCAAGACGCTGGTCTCCACGCTGCCGGCGTACCTCAACGCGCTCAGCGGCAAGGGCGTGCACGTGGTGACCGTCAACGACTACCTGGCGAAGTACCACGCCGAGTGGATGGGCCGCGTCCACCACTTCCTCGGGCTGACCACCGACGTGATCCTGCCGTCGATGTCGCGCGAGGCCCGCCGGGCGGCGTACGCCGCGGACATCACCTACGGCACCAACAACGAGCTCGGCTTCGACTACCTGCGCGACAACATGGCCACCGACCTGGCCGAGTGCGTCCAGCGCGGCCACAACTTCGCCGTCGTCGACGAGGTCGACTCGATCCTCATCGACGAGGCGCGCACACCGCTGATCATCTCCGGCCCCACGCAGGAGGAGGTGAAGTGGTACCCCGAGTTCGCCACCATCGCCCAGCGCATGGTCAAGGACGTCGACTACGAGGTGGACGAGAAGAAGCGCACCATCTCGGTCCTCGAGGGCGGCATCACCAAGGTCGAGGACTACCTCGGCATCGACAACCTCTACGACTCGGTCAACACGCCGCTGATCTCGTTCATGAACAACGCGATCAAGGCCAAGGAGCTCTTCCGCAACGACAAGGAGTACGTCGTCCTCAACGGCGAGGTGCTCATCGTCGACGAGCACACCGGGCGCATGCTCCACGGCCGCCGCTACAACGAGGGCCTGCACCAGGCCATCGAGGCCAAGGAGGGCGTGCAGATCCGCGAGGAGTACCAGACCCTCGCCACCATCACGCTGCAGAACTACTTCCGCCTCTACGAGAAGCTCTCCGGCATGACCGGCACGGCGATGACCGAGGCCAGCGAGTTCGACAAGATCTACAAGCTCGGCGTGGTGCAGATCCCCACCAACCGCCCGATGGCCCGCATCGACCAGCCCGACCTCGTGTACCGCACCGAGGAGGCGAAGTACGCCGCCGTCGTCGACGACATCGCCGAGCGCCACCGCGTCGGGCAGCCGGTGCTGGTCGGCACCGTGTCGGTCGAGAAGTCCGAGCACCTGTCGAAGGAGCTGCGCGCCAAGGGCGTGCCGCACTCGGTCCTCAACGCCAAGCAGCACGCCGACGAGGCGAAGGTCGTCGCGCTGGCCGGGCACAAGGGCGCGGTCACCGTGGCCACGAACATGGCCGGTCGAGGCACCGACATCATGCTCGGCGGCTCGGTCGACTTCCTCGCCGACGCCGAGCTGCGCAAGCAGGGTCTCGACCCGGTCGAGAACGTCGAGGAGTACGACGCCGCGTGGCCGGCCATGGTCGAGCGCATCAAGGCGCAGGTCGCCGCGGAGCACGACGAGGTCCGCGACCTCGGAGGCCTCTACGTCCTGGGCACCGAGCGTCACGAGTCGCGCCGCATCGACAACCAGCTCCGCGGTCGCTCCGGCCGCCAGGGCGACCCGGGGGAGTCGCGGTTCTACCTGTCCCTGCAGGACGAGCTCATGCGGCTGTTCAAGTCCGACTGGGTCGACTGGGTGCTCACCACCCTCAAAGTGCCCGACGACGTCCCGATCGAGAACAAGCGGGTCACCAGCTCCATCGCGTCGGCGCAGAGCCAGGTCGAGTCGCAGAACTTCGACTCGCGCAAGAACGTCCTGAAGTACGACGACGTGATGAGCCGCCAGCGCGAGGTCGTGTACGCCGAGCGGCGGGCCGTCCTCGAGGGCGCCGACCTGCACGACCAGGTCACGACGATGATCGACCAGACCATCGAGGGCTACGTCGGGGGCGCGACCACCGGCTTCCCGGAGGAGTGGGACCTCGAGGCGCTGTGGACCGCGCTGAAGACCCTCTACCCGGTCTCGCTGAACCGCCAGGGGATCGAGGACGAGGCCGGCGGCCGCGCCAACCTCGAGCGCGAGGAGCTGCTCGAGATGGTCCGCGCCGACGCCCACCGGGCCTACGCCGAGCGTGAGAAGCAGTTCGGCTCCGAGGTGATGCGCGAGCTGGAGCGCCGCGTGGTGCTGTCGGTGCTCGACCGCAAGTGGCGCGAGCACCTCTACGAGATGGACTACCTGCGCGAGGGCATCGGGCTGCGGGCCTACTCCCAGCGCGACCCGCTCGTGGAGTACCAGCGCGAGGGCTTCGACATGTTCAACGTGATGATGGACGCCATCCGCGAGGAGTCGGTGGCGTTCCTGTTCAACCTCGACGTCCAGGTCGAGGAGGAGCCCGAGCCGGCCGAGGAGGCAGGAGGCGGCGTCCCCCTCATCACCCCGTCGTCGGCCGCCGCGACGTCGCAGAGCTCGCCCGTGGGCCAGTCGGCCCCGGCGGGGTCGTCGGGGACGGCCGCGCCGTCGGCGCCGGTCCTTCGCGCGAAGGGCCTCGAGCCCAAGAAGCCGGACGCCGCCGGGCTGACCTACGCCGGCCCGACCGAGACCGGCGACGTCGAGGTCCACGGCGAGCAGGCTCCGGTGGACGACGAGTTCGTCGGGGTGGGTCGCAACGACCTGTGCCCGTGCGGCTCGGGCAAGAAGTTCAAGCGCTGCCACGGCGCCTCGGGCGGCCCGACCGGGACGACCGCGCGCATCAGCTGAGGTCGACCGCTCCGGCTCAGCCGAACTGCAGGACCGTGCAGCGCCAGCGGTCGCGGTGACGCTCGAGCCGGAGCGCCAGCGCGCGCGAGCGCTCGCCGTGGCGCACGTGCACGCTGACCTCGGCGCTGTCGTCGTGGGGGCGGCAGACGTGCACGCTGCGGACCTGGGCGTGCACCCGGCGCGGTGACGAGCCGCGCGCCTGGCGGACCAGCGACGCCCGACGCTCGAGGTCGGCGTAGACGTGCTCGTCGGTCCAGCGCAGCAGCTGCAGCACGGGGCGCTGCCCGGCCACGACCTCGACGGCCGCCTGCGCGAAGCGGCGGGCGAGGGCCGTGATCTCGGAGTCCTCGTCGCTCACCCGCACCGGACGGGGGCGGGCCTCGACCGGCGCCCAGCTCAGCGCGAGCGAGCCCTGGACCACGGGACCCGCGGGCACGCCCTCGGGTCGGGTGCGGGGGCGGGGGAGGTGCGCCACGGAGGCGGTGGCTCTGCGGGTGGCGGCTGTGTCGTCCCGGGCGGTCATGGGTGTCCTTCCGTCGGTGCTGGGGCAGGCAGGTCCAGGCGGGAGCCGGGACGGATGAGGTCGGGGTCGGGTCCGAGCACCGCCCGGTTGGCGGCGTACAGGCGTCGCCAGGCGGCGTCGACCTGGCCGTCGGACGCGTCGGGCGCCAGCAGGTGGCGTGAGGCGAGCGCCCACAGCGTGTCGCCGGGACGGACGACGACCGGGGCGTCCGCGTCGGGTCGAGGCGCCACGGCGGGCGCGGGGGCGGGGCGAGGCGTGGCGGCGGTCGCGAGGCCGCCGACCGGCCGGTGGGGCAGCGGGAGCGCCCCGCGGGCGGCGCGGTCGGCGAGCGAGGTCGGAGCGACGGCGTCGTCCGAGCCGACGTCCGGGGTGACGCCCGCCGCGGTGGCGGTCAGGGGCACGCCCGCCGCGAGGACCAGGCCGCCGACACCCGAGCCGACGACCATCCGCGCCACCTGTCGCGCCAGCGCCGGGCGGAGCCGTGACGGCGTCGGGGCACCGGCCCCATGTGCGCCCCGCTGGCCGCGGGGGCTGCGCACGAGCTCTTCGCCGAGGCAGAGGACGACCCCGAGGGCGAGCCGGCACCAGGCCGGCACCAGGACGAGGGCGCACCCGAGGACGACCAGGTCGTCGAGCCCGAGCGGGCGCCCGGTCGGCGCCAGCAGCGCGGTCAGCGCCGGGGTGAGGACCGTCGGGAGCCCGGCCAGCAGCCCGGCGGTGAGCGTCAGGATGACGCCCAGCCCGGCGGCGGCGCGCAGCCGTGGCGGCGCGACCGAGCGTCTCGGTTGCATGGATGGTTCCCCCGTGGATCGTGTTTGATCGTGTTTGACATTTCTAAACCGGCTTTGGCGGGACCGTCAAGGCTTCGGGGCTGGTTGTTGACATCGGGCACGGTCGGCGTGAGGGTGCTCCGGTGACCGACGACCCCGACCGCGACCTCCCCGGGCACGAGGGTGCTGCCGAGGCGCTGCTGCCGCTCTTCGCGCTCTTCGACGACCTCGAGCAGCAGGCGGAGGGGCTGGAGCTGGAGCGCCGGGACGCCGAGGTCGCCGACCGGCTGCGCGACGAGTACGCCGAGATCGACCTCGCAGCCCGGCTGCACGCCTCGGTCGGTGCCGTGGTGGAGCTGACCGTCCCCGGCCCGGGGGCGTCGGGAGCCTCGACCGGCGGCGAGCGGGTGCGGGGCACGCTGGTCCGGGTGGGCGCGGGCTGGCTCCTGCTCGCCGTCGACGGCCGCGAGCTGCTGGTTCGCGCGGACGCCCTGGTCGTGGCCCGGGGCCTGTCCGAGGAGGCCCTCCCCGTGGGGGCACGGTCCGTGCTGAGCCGCCTCACGCTCACGTCGTGCCTACGGCGCCTCGCCGAGGAGGGGGAGCGACAGGTCCTGCGCCTGGTCGACGGCAGCCGGTGCGCCGGCGAGCTCGGCCGGGTGGGTGCCGACTTCGTCGAGCTCTGGGACGACCGGGGCGTCGTCCAGGTGCCGCTCGCGGCCCTCGTGTGGGTCCACCGCGCCTGAGAGCCCTGGCTCGGACCCTCAGGCCATCAGACGGTCAGATCTCGAGCTTCTCGGTGGACTCCAGCGCGCTGGCCGTGCGCTGCTGAGCGAGGTGGCGGTCGGTCTGCTCGTACATCCGGGCGATGAAGTCCTCGAGCTCGGAGGCCTCGACCCGCCACTGCCCGCGGCCGCCCAGCTTGAGGGCCTTCAGCTCCTGGCGGTGGACCAGCGCGGTGACCTGAGCCAGGGAGGTGTTGAGCACCTCGGCCACGTCGGCCAGGGTCAGGAAGCGGGGGGCTGCGCTCATGGGCGTCACTATGGCACCGTTTGCCACCGGGAGCGAACGAAATCCGGCCTGGGCCTGTGGAAAACTCGTCTGGGGTCGATTCGGTCGAGGTTGGCCCCGCATGATGACGGCCATGAGCCTCGCACCGTCCCCACCCGCACCCGCCACGCACGCCCACGAGGCGGTCGGGTCGCCCACCGCCCGCCGCGCGGCCCGCCCGGGGTGGCGCGACCCGCGCTTCGCCGTCGGCCTGGTCCTGGTGGCCCTCTCCGTGGTGGTGGGGGTGCGGGTCGTCGACGGCCGCGACGACACGACGCCCGTGCTGGCCGCCGCCCGTCCGCTGGCGGCGGGGGAGGAGCTGGCGCCCGACGACGTCACGGTCGTCGAGGTCCGGTTCACCTCGGAGGACGACGCCGACCGCTACCTGCCTGCTGACGGCTCCGTCACCTCCGGCGGGTCGGAGCCGGTGGTGCTGACCCGCGGGGTGGGGGCCGGCGAGCTGCTGCCACGCACCGCGACGAGCACGGACGTGGTCGCCGACGTGCAGGTGCCCCTCGCGGTGCCGCTCGGCCGGGTGCCGAGCACCGTCCAGGTCGGCTCGGTGGTCGACGTGTGGGCGACCTCCGACCCCGCCGACGCGCTCGCGACCGGGGATCCCGGGGAGCCCGCCACGACGGGCAGCCGCACCGGGGCCGCCGGGGCCGAGCGGGTGCTGCAGGAGGTGCCGGTGCTGGCCCTGGGGCGTGGCCAGGGGCTCGGGCCGGACAGCGAGATCCGGGTGGTCGTGGGCGTCCCCGACCGGGGCGACACCGTGGCCGAGGTGGTCCGGACCGTGGCCACCTCCGGCGTGCTGGTCGTCCACCGCCCGGAGGGGAGCTGACCGTGGCGACGCAGGCCCGTCCCGGCCCCCGCCTCACCGTCGCCCTCGCGGCCGGCAGCGAGGCCTGGGAGTCCGAGGCGCTCGCGTCCGTGGCAGCGGCCCCCACCCGGGTCACCCTCGTCAAGCGCTGCCTCGACCTCGGTGACCTGCTGGCGGTCGCGGCCACCGGGTCGGTCCGGGTGGCGCTGCTGGCCGCGCACCTCGACGGCCTCGACGCCGACAGCGTGGAGCGGCTGCGGCGCGCCGGCGTGCGCGCGGTCGTCGTGGTGCCGGCCGGCGCCTCCGAGGTGGAGCGGCACCGGCTGCGGCGGCTGGGGTTCGCCACCGCCGTCGAGGAGACCGAGGTGCGGCAGGGCTCGGCCCTGCTGCCGGTGCTCGAGGCCACCTCCGAGGCCGGCCTGGCCCCGCCCGGCGTCGAGGACCTGCTGGCCGACCCGCTGCCGCCGGCCGGCGGCAGCGACGGACCTGTCGCGGGCACCGCACCTGCCGCGGGCGCCGGACCTGGCCGCGTGGTCGCGGTCTGGGGCCCGCACGGCGCGCCCGGCCGCACCACGGTGGCCATCGGGCTCGCCGCGGAGGCGGCCGCCCTGGGGGTGGCGACCACCGTGGTCGACGCCGACCCGCACGGCGGGGCGGTCGGGCAGCACCTCGCGGTGCTCGACGAGGCCTCGGGGCTGCTGGCCGCGGTGCGCCTGGCCAACGCCGGCCAGCTCGACGCCGCCCGCCTGGTCGGCGTCGCCCGGCAGGTCGACCCGCGCCTGCGGCTGGTGACCGGCCTGCCGCGACCCGACCGGTGGACCGAGGTCCGGCCCCAGACGCTGACCACGGTCCTCGACGTGGCCGCCACCCTGACGCCGCTCGTGGTGGTCGACGCCGGGTTCGGGCTGGACACCCGCGCCGCGGAGGGCCGGCCGGCCGCGCCCTCGCGCGACCGGCTGAGCATGACCGTGCTCGAGCACGCCGACGACCTCGTGGTCGTCGCGGCCGCCGACCCGGTGGGGCTCACCCGGCTGGCCCGGTCGCTGCTCGACCTGCGGTCGGTGCGTCCCAGCGGGCCCGCAGTGGTCGTGGTCAACCGGATGCGGCCCGGGCTCGGCTGGTCCGAGCGCGACGTCGTCGACATGGTGGCCCGGGTCGCCCCCGACGCCCGGGTGACGTTCCTGCCCGAGGACCGGGCCGCAGCCGACAAGGCGTTGGTGGGCGGCCGGACGCTCACCGAGAGCGGCGACGGACCCCTGCGACGCGCCGTCGCGCGGCTGGCGACCGAGCACCTCACCCGCACCGGCCTGCTCGCCTCCACGCCGCGCCGGTCCCGACGCGACCGGCGCCCCCGACGGGACCGGCGGGCGCGCGGCGCGCGGGGTCAGACGCTCAGCAGCAGGTAGAGCCCGCTCACAGTGAAGACGACCATGACCACCAGCAGCGGGAGCTGGGCGGTCAGCTGACGGTGCGCCGGCAGCACCGCGAGGGCGCGGTCGTGGGCGGCGACCACCCCGAGCACGTGCCCGGCCACGATCGCGAGCACCTTCACGGTGGCCAGGAAGGTCGGGTGCTGGGTGAGCCAGTAGTTCACCTGCAGGTCGGCCGTGCCCAGCAGGTCGCTGCCGTCGACCAGCGGGTCGCTGAGGCGGGCGAGGGTCTGCTGGCCGACCTCCACGCCGTAGCTGAGGTAGTGGGCCACGATGTAGCCGACCACGATCGGCACCAGGGAGTGGGCGAACAGGTTCGCCGCCCGCCCGGGGGTGGTCCGGCTCGCCGCCATGGCCCACGTCGCGGCCGCGAAGAGCAGCGCCACCGCCAGGCACAGCAGCAGCAGCCCCAGGGTCTCCACCAGCACCAGGGGCACGGTCAGGTCAGCGGTGAAGCGGACCCAGGCGATGGAGTCGGAGAAGCTGTCCCAGGCGGTGCTGCCCAGCAGCACCGCGGTCACCGCGGTCAGTCCCGGCACCGTCGGTACGCCGTCCAGGTTGGCCAGGGGGCTGCGCAGCACGAGCGTGCCGTCCTCGCGGCGACCCACGACGGACAGGTGCGAGACCAGCGTGGAGTAGGCCTCGAACGGGTCCGCCGCCGCGATCCATCGGTCACCGAAGACTGCCGCGCCGACCAGCACCACCGCGGCGTACACCGCGAACCACAGGCGCAGCGACGAGAGGTAGTTGGCCTCGGGGTAGACGAGCTCGAGCCACACGAACGCCAGCAGCCCGAGGGCCGCCGGCCACAGCCCCACCCACCGCGGCAGCGTGACGACCCCGGCGCCGGGGTCGCCGCCGGCCACCCTGGAGACCAGCAGGTGCAGGGTGCGCACCGGGCTCACGGCCCGGACCACCGGACCGAGCAGCAGGGAGGCGGGCACGAGCCCCACCCAGAGCCAGACGTAGACGACCCCGAAGGTCGGGTTGGCCAGGTTGTCCGGGCCGGCCACCGCGGCCCAGGTCACGTAGCCGGCGAACGCCAGGCCGAGCGCCCGCAGCACCAGCGCGAGCGGGGCGCCGTCGAGCACCCGGGCGAGGCCGGCGGGCAGCGGGCGGCCCTGCGTCGCCGCGTCGTAGCGGGGGCGTCGCCAAGCCAGCACGAGGACGGCGAAGGACACCGTCAGGGCCGCCGAGCCACCGGCCAGGGCGAGCGGGAGGGAGATGGGGAGGTCCTGGCTCCCCCCGATGCCGTGCTGGAACACCATGAGCCTCAGCCTTCCATGCGGTGATCCCCGCCGGGGGCGAGACGGGCCCGACGGGCGGCGGGGGCTCTGACACAATGCACGGCACGAGCGGGCCGCAGGGGAGCGGCCCTGCGCCAGGACGGCCCGACGACGAGAGGGGTGTGGGACGCGATGGAACGCCTGCGCCCCGGTGACGTGCAGCTGCTCGACATCGAGTCGGCCAGCTCACCGATGCACCTCGCCACGGTGGAGATCTTCGAGCCGCCGGAGGAGGGCTTCGACTACCGGCGCCTGGTCAGCCTCGTGGGCGACCGGTTGGCGTTCGTGCCCCGCTACCGCCAGCGTCTCGCCGCGGTGCCCGGCGGGCTGGCCCGCCCGGTGTGGGTCGACGACGACGACTTCGACCTGACCTACCACGTGCGCCAGTCGGCGGTGCCGCGGCCGGGCTCGATGGAGCAGGTGCAGGAGCTCGTCGCCCGCATCATCACCCGACCCCTCGACCGGACCCGGCCGCTGTGGGAGATGTACCTCATCGAGGGTCTCTCCGACGGCCGCGTGGCGATCCTGTCGAAGTCCCACCAGACCCTCGTCGACGGCGTCTCCACCATCGACCTCGGCCAGGTCATCCTCGACAACGACACGGTCGTCCGCGACCGCGTCCCCGACGAGTGGACGCCGCGCACCGAGCCCTCCCCGCTGTCGATCCTGGGCGGGGCGGCCTACGAGCGGCTGCGGCACCCGGGCGAGACGGTCGCCGGGGTCGGCGCCCGCGCCCTCGCCGCCGCGAACCCGCTCGCCCGGCCCCTGAGCGGGCTGCTCGGCGGCCGGCGCACGGGCCCGGAGTCGCCGCTGCAGGCCACGCTGTCGCAGCAGCGTCGCTTCGCGACGCTGCGCACCGACCTCGACGACTACCGCAAGGTCCGCCGCTTCCACGGCGGCACCGTCAACGACGTCGTGCTGGCCACCGTCACCGGCGGCCTGCGGTCGTGGCTGATGACCCGCGCCGAGTCGGTGCAGAGCAGCCGCCAGATCCGCGCCATGGTGCCGATGAGCGTGCAGGACGTCGACCTCGAGCCGACCTCGCTGGGCAGCCAGGTCACCGGGCACCTGCTCAACCTGCCGATCGGCGAGGCCAGCCCGGTCGTCCGGCTGCACCAGGTCTCCTACGCCCTCAAGGCCCACAAGGACACCGGCAAGGCCGTCTCCGCGCTGCGGCTGATCGGCGTCGGCGGCTTCGCCCCCACCACGTTCCACGCGCTCGGCGCACGGGTCGCCGCGATCAGCGAGAACCGCGGCTTCAGCCTCGTGGTCACCAACGTCCCGGGCCCGCAGTTCCCGCTCTACGCCTCGGGTGCGCGCATGCTGGAGAGCTACCCCGTGCAGCCGCTGCTGCCCGGCCACGCGCTCGCCATCGGCGTGACGTCGTACGACGGGGGCGTGCACTACGGGCTGACCGCCGACCGCGACGCGATCCCCGACGTGGACGTGATCGGCCAGTGCCTGGGGGAGGCGCTCGCCGAGCTCGTCGACACCACCACCGAGAGCCGCATCCGCGCGCCGCGGGGTTGGACGCCCCGGGCGTGACGGTGCGACGATCGCGCCATGGACGCCGTCACCCACCCGCCCGCCCCGGTCAACGAGCCCACGCTCACCTACGCCCCCGGCACGATCGAGCGCGAGCAGCTGCTGGCCGAGATCGCCCGGCAGGAGTCGCGTGAGCTGGAGCTGACCGCCACCATCGGCGGCGAGAAGGTGCGCGGCAGCGGGGCCGAGGTGCCCGTCGTCCAGCCCCACGACCACGGTCACGTGCTCGGGGTGCTCAAGGGCACCAGCGCGGCGCAGACGCGCACCGCGATCGCGGCGGCGAAGCAGGCAGCCCCGGGGTGGGCCGCCCTGTCCTTCGACGACCGCGCCGCGGTCATCCTCAAGGCCGCCGACCTGCTGGCCGGGCCGTGGCGCCAGCGCCTCAACGCCGCGACGCTGCTGGGGCAGTCCAAGACCGCGTTCCAGGCCGAGATCGACGCGGCTTGCGAGCTCATCGACTTCTGGCGCTTCAACGTCCACTTCGCGCGCCAGGTGCTCGCCGAGCAGCCGATCGCCAACGCCTCCGGGATCTGGAACCGCTCCGACCACCGCCCGCTCGAGGGCTTCGTCTACGCCGTCACGCCCTTCAACTTCACCGCCATCGCCGGCAACCTGCCGACCGCGCCGGCCCTGATGGGCAACACCGTGCTGTGGAAGCCGTCGCCGACCCAGCAGGTCGCGGCGCACCTCACCATGGAGCTGCTCGAGGAGGCCGGCATGCCTCCCGGCGTCATCAACATGCTGCCCGGCGACGGCCTCGACGTCTCCTCGGTCGCGCTGCCCCACCCCGAGCTCGCCGGCATCCACTTCACCGGCTCGACCCCGACCTTCCAGCACCTGTGGCGCACGGTGGGCGAGAACATCAGCTCCTACCGCTCCTACCCGCGCATCGTGGGGGAGACCGGCGGCAAGGACTTCATCGTCGCCCACCCCTCGGCCGACGTGGACGTGCTGCGCGTGGCGATGGTGCGCGGCGCCTTCGAGTTCCAGGGCCAGAAGTGCTCGGCGGCGTCCCGCGCCTACGTGCCGCGCTCGGTCTGGGCCCGGCTCAAGGACGACCTGGTCGCCGAGATCGACGCCATCAGCATGGGCGACGTCACCGACCTGTCGCACTTCATGGGCGCGGTCATCGACGAGCGGGCCTTCGCCAAGCACAAGGCGGCCATCACCCGCGCCAAGCGCTCCTCCAAGCTGTCGGTGCTCGCCGGCGGCGCCGTCGACGACTCGGTGGGCTGGTTCGTGCGCCCGACGCTGGTGGAGGCGAGCAGCCCCACCGACGACATGTTCCGCACCGAGTACTTCGGCCCGATCCTCGCCGTGCACGTCTACGAGGACGGCGACTACGAGACGGTCGTCGACCAGCTCGAGTCGTTCGCGCCGTACGCCCTGACGGGAGCCGTCATCGCGCAGGACCGCGCGGCGATCGCGTGGACCGCCGAGCGGCTGCGCTTCGCGGCCGGCAACTTCTACGTCAACGACAAGCCGACCGGCGCGGTCGTGGGGCAGCAGCCGTTCGGCGGCGCGCGGGCCTCCGGCACCAACGACAAGGCCGGCTCGGTGCTCAACCTGCTGCGCTGGACCTCGCCGCGCAGCCTCAAGGAGACGTTCGCCCCGCCGACGGACTACCGCTACCCGTTCATGAGCTGAGCCACCTGCGCCCCACCTGGTGCTCGGCGCGCAGCGCCTTGCTCAGCATGTCGGCGATGAGCCCCTCGAGCTTGCCGCCGACGATCGGGATGCCGACCTTGACCTCCAGGGCCACGGTCTCCGTGGTGCCGCCGGCGTCCTCGGCCAGCGTCGCGGTGCCCTTCATCTCGCCCGGCTTGCCGGGGATGGTCACGAGCACGTCGCCGCGCTCCTTGGACGACCAGGACTCGGTCTGCACGATGTTGGTCTCGTCGCCCACGACCTTCTTGGCGAAGCCGGGCACGCCCTTGGTCTCCTGGACCTGGTCGATGCGCACCTCCATGGCGCCCGTCCCGGCGTCGGTGCGGTCGATGGTCACGGTGCGTCGCAGCACGCGCTGGTGGTCGCAGACCTTCTCGCGGAACGCGGGGTCGGCCAGCATCTCGTGCACCTGGTCGATGGTGGCCCCGTCATAGCGGAGCTCCTCGGTGATCTTCTTCATGGGCCCTACCCTCTCGTGCTCAGCGCTGTCCCGTCAGCCAGGCCACGCCGGCCTCCCGCTCGGTGTCCATGCCCTGGGTGAACAGCTCGGCCATGAGGGCCTCGAGCTTGCCGGCGATCAGGGGCACCTTGACCCGCAGCTCGCCCTCGAAGGTCTTGGTGGTGCGCCCGCCCGACTCGGCGAGCGTCAGCGTGCCGCGGATGTCGGTGGGCCTTCCCGGGGTGGTGACGGAGAAGTCGGCGCGGTCGGGCGAGTGCCAGGTCTCGACCTGCACCGCCCGGGTCGTCTCGCCGGCGAACTTCCGTGCGAAGGCCGGCACGCCGGCGGTTGGCTGCACCTGGTCGACGGTCACCACCCGGACGCCGTCCTCCTCGACCACCTCGACCTCGGCGGAGACGACACCGGTGCGCTGCGCGGCGTACTCCCGGAAGGCGCGGTCGGTCAGCAGGGCGTGGACCTCGGCCGCGGAGGCGTCGTAGGTCGCGGTGTGGGTGAGGCGCATCGGGTCATCATGACGCACCGGGCCGGGCCCGTTAGTGTCCTTGCGGTGACCGACCAGGACGTGCAGTTCGGCGAGCAGGGCGCCCGGCTGAGCTACGGAAGCTACCTGCAGCTCGAGACGCTGCTCGCCGCCCAGACCCTCGAGTCCGAGCCGCCCGCGCACGACGAGCTCCTCTTCATCACCATCCACCAGGTCTACGAGCTGTGGTTCCAGCAGCTGCTGCACGACCTCGGCGCCGCGCGGGAGGCGATGACCCGCGGCGACCTGTGGTGGGCCGCCCACCTCCTGCGCCGCGCGCACGTCGTCGAGCGGGTGCTGGTCGACCAGGTGGACGTGCTCGAGACGATGACCCCGCAGGACTTCCTGACCTTCCGCGAGCGGCTGGCCCCGGCCAGCGGGTTCCAGTCGGTGCAGTTCCGCGAGCTGGAGTTCCTCTCGGGGGCGAAGGACCCGGCGTACCTGAACCGGTTCCGGGGCATCACCGCGGCCGAGAGGGCACGGCTGGACCGCCGGCTCGCCGAGCCGACGCTGTGGGACGCCTTCCTGGAGGTGCTCGCCGCGCGCGACCTCGACGTCTCCGACGACGAGGCGGTGCTGGCGTCGCTGCGCACGGTCGCGCGCGACCGCAGCCGCCACTCCGAGGTCTGGACCCTCGCCGAGGCGCTGCTCGAGCACGACGAGCAGGCGGCGCAGTGGCGTGCCCGTCACGTCGTGATGGTGGAGCGCATGATCGGGTCGAAGACCGGCACCGGGGGGTCCACCGGCTCGTCGTACCTCCGCAGCCGGCTGGGGCTGCGCTACTACCCGCTGCTGTGGGAGCTGCGCAACGCGCTGTGACCTGCTCGTGGACGCTGGACCCCGACCGGCCTAGGGTCGGGGCGACGGCACGACGAGGTGACGTCGCAAGCGCCAAGGAGCAGCGTTGCCCACTCACGGGTCCCCCCGGCACGACGAACCCCAGGCCGACCTGATCGCCCGCGCCGCCGCCGTGGCGGCGTCGCGGCGAGGCTCGGGCGGACCGCCCCGGGAGTCGGTGGAGACGTTCCTGCAGCAGTACTACCGCCACGTCGCCGTCGAGGACCTCGTCGAGCGCGCCGACGTCGACCTGTACGGCGCCGCCGTCAGCCAGTACGCGCTCGCCGCGGAGCGCCCGCAGGGAACCGCCAACGTGCGGGTCTTCACCCCGACCGTCGACGAGCACGGGTGGTCCGCGGGCGGGCACTCCGTGGTCGAGGTCGTCACCGACGACATGTCGTTCCTCGTCGACTCGGTGACGATGGCCCTCAACGAGGAGGGCCGCAACGTCCACCTCGTCATCCACCCCCAGCTCCTGGTCCGCCGCGACGTGACCGGCCGGCTGGCCGAGGTGATCGACGACGAGGGCTACCAGGTCGGTCAGGAGGGGGCGCGCGCCGACGTCGGGCGCGAGTCGTGGATGCACGTCGAGATCGACCGCGAGGTCGAGGACTCCGAGCTGGTCGCGATCGAGCAGCGGCTCCAGAAGGTCCTGCTCGACGTGCGTGAGGCCGTCGAGGACTGGGAGCGGATGCAGCACCGGGTCCGCGAGGTGATCGAGGAGCTGCGCGAGTCGCCGCCACCGCTGACCGAGGAGGAGGTCGCCCAGGGGGCGGCCCTGCTGGAGTGGCTGGCCGACGACCACTTCACGTTCCTGGGCTTCCGGGAGTACCGCCTGACCGACCTCGACGGCGTCGAGGGCGGCGCCCTGGTCGCCGTGCCGGGCACCGGGTGCGGCATCCTGCGCGCCGACCCCGACATGGCCGACGACGGCCGCATGCCCGAGCTGGTCCGGGCCAAGGCCCGCGAGAAGACCCTGCTGGTGCTGGCAAAGGCCAACTCCCGCTCGACCGTGCACCGTCCGGTCTACCTCGACTACGTCGGGGTGAAGTCGTTCGACGAGAACGGCGAGGTCGTCGGCGAGCGCCGCTTCCTCGGCCTCTACTCCTCGGCCGCCTACACCGAGTCGCTGACCCGCATCCCCGTCGTGCGCGAGAAGGCGTACGCCGTGATCGAGGCGGCCGGGGTGTCCCGCGAGAGCCACACCGGCAAGGCCCTCATGGACGTGCTCGAGACCTACCCGCGCGACGAGCTGTTCCAGACCCCGCTGGAGGACCTGGTCCCCATCGCCCACGCGGTGCTCTACACGCGCGAGCGGCGCCGGCTGCGGCTGTTCGTGCGGCCCGACGCCTACCGCCGCTACCTGTCGTGCCTGGTCTACCTGCCCCGCGACCGCTACAACACCGCGGTGCGGGAGCGGATCTCGGCGATCCTGACCCGTGAGCTCGGGGGCGAGTCGGCGGAGTACACCGCCCGCGTCTCGGAGTCGATGCTGGCGCGGCTGCACTTCGTGGTCCGGCCCGCGCGCGGGCAGACCATGGAGGCCGAGGTCGACGTACCGGAGCTGGAGCGGATGCTGGCCGACGCCGCCCGCTCGTGGACCGACGACTTCGCGGCCGCGGTGCGCGAGAAGCACGGCGAGGCGAAGGGCGTGCGCCTCGCCCGGCGGTACGCCGACTCCTTCCCCGAGGCCTACAAGGAGGACTACCCGGCTCGCACCGGCGCGGTCGACCTGGCCCGTCTCGAGGCGCTCGACCCCGGTGAGTCGGGGGAGGCGCTGTCGCTGTCGTTCTACCAGCCGATGGACTGCGGCCCCGGCGAGGCGCGGCTCAAGGTCTTCCGCATCGGCCCGCCGCTGTCGCTGAGCAACGTGCTGCCGGTGCTGTCGACGATGGGGGTCGAGGTCGTCGACGAGCGGCCCTACGAGCTCGACGGGCTGAGCCCGACCTCCTACGTCTACGACTTCGGGCTGCGCTACCGCCGCCCCATCCCGACCCACGCCCGCGAGCTGTTCCAGGACACCGTCGCCGCGGTGTGGAACGGGCAGAACGAGGCCGACGGCTTCAACGCGCTCGTCCTGGCGGTCGGGCTGACGTGGCGGCAGGCGACCGTGCTGCGCGCCTACGCGAAGTACATGCGCCAGGGCGGCACGCCGTTCGCGCAGGACTACATCGAGGAGGCGCTGCTCAACAACGTCGACATCACCCGCGGGCTGCTGGCGCTGTTCGAGACCCGCTTCGACCCCGACCTGCACGTCGACGACGCCGACGGCCGGGCCGAGGCCGAGCAGAAGACGGCGGACAAGATCCTGCGCGCGCTCGACGAGGTGGTCAGCCTCGACCACGACCGCATCCTGCGCTCCTACCTGACGACGATGCGCGCCACGCTGCGCACGAACTTCTACCAGCGCGCCGAGGGCGGGGACGGGCCGAAGTCCTACATCTCGCTCAAGCTGCGTCCCGCCGACATCCCGGAGCTGCCCGAGCCGCGCCCGCAGTTCGAGATCTTCGTCTACTCGCCCCGCGTCGAGGGCGTGCACCTGCGCTTCGGGCCGGTGGCCCGCGGCGGCCTGCGCTGGAGCGACCGCCGCGACGACTTCCGCACCGAGGTGCTCGGCCTGGTCAAGGCGCAGATGGTGAAGAACGCCGTGATCGTCCCGGTCGGGGCCAAGGGCGGGTTCTTCTGCAAGCAGCTGCCCGACCCCGGCGAGCGGGAGGCGTGGATGGAGGAGGGCGTCGCCTGCTACAAGACCTTCATCTCCGGGCTGCTCGACGTCACCGACAACCTCGTCGACGGCGAGAACGTCGCCCCGACGCGCGTCGTCTCGCACGACGGCGAGGACTCCTACCTCGTGGTGGCGGCCGACAAGGGCACGGCGACGTTCTCCGACATCGCCAACGGGGTGGCGAAGGACTACGGCTTCTGGCTGGGCGACGCGTTCGCCTCCGGCGGCTCGGTCGGCTACGACCACAAGGCCATGGGCATCACCGCCCGCGGGGCGTGGGAGTCGGTGAAGCGCCACTTCCGCGAGATGGGCGTGGACTGCCAGAGCGAGGACTTCACCTGCGTCGGCGTCGGCGACATGTCCGGCGACGTGTTCGGCAACGGCATGCTGCTCTCCGAGCACACGAAGCTGGTGGCGGCCTTCGACCACCGCGACATCTTCCTCGACCCCGACCCCGACCCGGCGGCGTCGTACGCCGAGCGCCGGCGGCTGTTCGAGCTGCCCCGCTCGAGCTGGGCCGACTACGACACGGAGACGATCTCCGAGGGCGGAGGCGTGCACTCCCGGCGGGCCAAGCGCATCGAGATCACCGCGCCGGTGCGCGAGTCGCTGTCCCTGCCGGAGGGCACCACCTCGATGACCCCGCAGGAGCTGATGCGCGCCATCCTGCTCGCCCGGGTTGACCTGCTGTGGAACGGCGGCATCGGCACCTACGTCAAGGCCTCGAGCGAGAGCAACGCCGAGGTCGGCGACAAGGCCAACGACGCCATCCGGGTCGACGGCCGCCAGCTGCGCTGCCGCTGCGTCGGCGAGGGCGGCAACCTCGGTCTCACCCAGCAGGGACGCATCGAGTACGCCCTGCACGGCGCCGGCACGGAGGGCGGTCGCATCAACACCGACTTCATCGACAACTCCGCCGGGGTGGACACC
This sequence comes from Nocardioides sp. HDW12B, assembly GCF_011299595.1. Lineage (NCBI taxonomy): Bacteria > Bacillati > Actinomycetota > Actinomycetes > Propionibacteriales > Nocardioidaceae > Nocardioides > Nocardioides sp. HDW12B. The sequence goes on from NZ_CP049867.1 coordinate 843,139, forward strand.
TCCGACCACGAGGTCAACATCAAGATCCTGCTCGACCGCGTCGTCGCGGCCGGCGACCTCACCGAGAAGCAGCGCAACGACCTTCTCGCGTCGATGACCGACGAGGTGGGCGCGCTGGTGCTGGCCGACAACTACGAGCAGAACGTCGCGCTCGCCAGCGCCGTGCTGCAGGCGCCGGCCCTCATGCACGTCCACGAGGACTGGATGCAGCGGCTGGAGCGGCAGGGGCTGCTCGACCGCGAGCTCGAGTTCCTGCCGTCGACCGAGCAGGTCCTCGAGCGGATCGACCGCAAGCAGGGGCTGACCGCGCCGGAGCTCGCGGTGCTGATGTCCTACACCAAGATCGTGCTGGCCGACGACATCGTCGACACCGACCTGCCCGACGACCCGTTCCTGCTCGAGGACCTGCACGAGTACTTCCCGACGGTGATGCGCGAGAAGTACCAGGAGCAGATCGAGAACCACCCGCTGCGTCGCGAGATCATCACCACCCAGGTGGTCAACTACCTCGTCAACGGGGCCGGCATCACCTTCCACCACCGGCTCTCGGAGGAGACGGCCGCCTCCGCGGTCGAGCTCATCCGGGCCAACTTCGTGGCCCGTGAGATCTTCGGCTCGCGGCCGTTCGTGGACCGGGTCTACGGGCTCGACAACACCATCGAGGCGCAGGTGCAGCTGCGGATGCGCATCGAGATGCGCACGTTGGTCGAGCGGGCCTCGCGCTGGCTGGTCAACAACCGGCGTCCGCCGCTCGACAGCCGTGCGACGGTCGACTTCTTCCGCGACGACGCGACGGCGGTGCTCTACGCGTTGCCGGAGGTGCTGACCGGGCTGGAGAAGCAGGCCTTCGAGGAGCGGCGCCGGGCGCTGCTCGCCCAGGGCGTGGCGGACGACCTCGCCGAGCGGGTCGCGGTGCTGCCGCCGGCGTACGCCGTGCTCACGATCGTCGAGACCGCCAGCCGCGACGAGCTCGACCCCGTCGAGGTCGCCCGGCTGCACTTCGCCCTGGGGGAGCGGCTCGAGCTGTCGCGGCTCGTGGCGCGGATCCTGACGCTGCCGCGCGACGACCGGTGGCAGACGATGGCGCGCGCGGCGCTGCGCGACGACCTGCACACCGTGCACGGCACGCTGACCGCCCAGGTGCTCGCCACCACCTCGCCCGAGCGCTCGGTGACCGAGCGCATCGCGGAGTGGGAGGAGCAGGACGAGGTGCTGGTGAACCGGGCCGTGGGGACGCTGCGCGAGATCTGCGGCGACGACAAGGCCGACCTGGCACGCATGTCGGTGGGTCTGCGGGTGGTGCGCACGCTGCTGGCTTCGGGCGTCTAGCATGAAGCCGACCTCGGCCATCTCGGGCCCGGGGAGCCGGAGCGCAGGCGGCGCTCCCTCCGGCACCTCCACCCCGCAGGTGAGGAAAGGACCAGGGTGAGGACGCAGCACGCAGCAGGAACCCGCACGTCGACCCCCGCGCCCGCCCGCACGTCGGGCGCACCCGCGCTCGACGCGCTGCGCCGCCGCACCCGCGCGGCCCACGAGGGGCTCGACGCCGCGCTGTCGGGTCCCGGAGGCAGCATCGTCGACACGGCCGGCTACGTGCGGCTGCTCACCACGCTCTCGACCCTGCACGCCCACACCGACGAGCCCCTGCACGGCTGGGCCGCGCGGTCCGGCTGGGTGAGCGACCACCTCGACCTCGCCGTGCTCCCGCGACGCCGTGACCTCTACGCCTCCGACCTGGCCCGGCTCGGCGCGAGCCCGCGTCCGACCACGGTGCGCGCGACCCCCTGCGACGACGGGCGGGCCCTCGGGCTCCTGTACGTCGTCGCCGGCTCGACCAAGGGTGCGCGCATGGTCCTGCGGGGACTGCCCGACGACCTCGCCCCGGACGCCCGCGCCGGTCTGAGCGACGCCGCCGCGCCGGGCGCGGCCCGCCTGTGGCAGGGCTGCCGCAGCGTGCTCACCACGCCGCTGCCCGAGGAGCTGGTGGCCCGCGCGGCCGACGAGGCGGAGCGGCTGTTCACCCTGCTGCGGGAGGGCGTGCATTGAGCGAGGCCTTCCTGCCGGTCGGCAGCCCGGTCGACCTGACCAACTGCGAGCGCGAGCCGATCCACATCCCCGGGAGCATCCAGCCCCACGGGGTGCTGCTGTGTGCGCTGGGCCCGGACGACCCGGTGCTGCAGGTCAGCGCCAACGTCGCCGACGTCTTCGGGGTCGGTCCCGAGCACCTGCTCGGCACCCCGCTGCTCGACCTCTTCGAGCACGCCTGCCACGACGCCCTGTCGCTGGCGATGTCCGCGCCGCCGGGGGAGCGGACCGCGGTGCCGGTCAAGGCGCTGGTGCGCCGTCGCACGAGCAACGGCCGCGGCACCCCGCCCACGAGCAACGGACGCGCGTCGGCGTACTCCGCGCTGGTGCACCAGGTCGGCAGCGTCTGGCTCGTCGAGCTCGAGGCCGAGGAGGTCGCCCTCACCGTCGAGGACACCCTGCTCGGCGTGCGCTCCGCGGTGACCCGGCTGACCTCGGCCACCTCCGTGAGCGACCTGCTCGAGGTGGCCGCGGTCGAGATCCGTCGCATCACCGGCTTCGACCGGGTCATGGTCTACCGCTTCGACCAGGACTGGAACGGCCAGGTGGTGGCCGAGGCCAAGCACGACCTGCTCGAGTCCTTCCTCGGCCTGCACTACCCGGCCTCCGACATCCCGCCGCAGGCGCGCGCGCTCTACAAGGTCAACCTGCTGCGCTTCATCCGCGACATCGACGCGGTCAACGCCCCCCTGGTGCCGGTCGACAGCCCGCTCACGGGGGCGCCGCTCGACCTGTCCCTGGCCGCGCTGCGCAGCGTCTCGCCGATCCACTGCGAGTACCTGCGCAACATGGGCGTCACCGCCTCGATGTCGGTGTCGATCATGGTGGCCGGCGAGCTCGCCGGGCTGGTCGCCTGCCACCACTACTCCGGGCCCTACGTGCCCTCGGCGCCGGTGCGCGCCACCTGCGAGTTCCTCGCCCAGACGCTGTCGCTGACGCTGAGCAGCCGCGAGCAGGACGAGGTGGTGCGCCGCTCCACCCAGATCCAGTCGACGCTGGCAGCGGTCACCCGGGCCGGGGCGCGGGCCCAGGAGGACCTGGGCACGCTCATGGAGCGCTACGCGCCGGGACTCATGAGCATGGTCGGCGCCCAGGGCATGGCCTGGACCTTCGACGAGACGACCCACACCTCGGGTCTCGTCCCGGATCCGGCCGACCTCGTCCGGCTCCGACGGTGGGTCGCGGACCACCCGTCCCCCGAGCAGGTGCTCCAGACCGATCGGCTCGGGCTCGACGTACCGTCGCTCAGCGACCTGGCCGGCACCGCCAGCGGCGTGCTGGCACTGCGCATCGCCGACGGCCAGGACGTCCTGTTCCTGCGGCCCGAGGCCGTGCAGACCGTCGACTGGGGCGGCAACCCGCACCTCAAGGTGATGCAGGTCGACGCCGACGGCGTCTCCCGGCTCTCCCCACGCGGGTCCTTCAAGCTCTGGCGCGAGACCGTCCGGCGACGCTCCGTGGCGTGGGAGAGCGCCGAGCTGGAGGCCGCCCACGCGCTGTCGGCCCACCTCGTGCAGCTGCTCTACAGCCGCCACCGCACGGTGGCGATGGTCGCCGAGACGCTCCAGCGCAGCCTGCTGCCCGAGACGCTGCCCGCCCCGCCCGGGTGGAGCTTCGCGGCCGACAGCCGTCCGGCCTCCGCCGGCGTCGGCGGCGACTGGTACGACGCGTTCCTGCTGCCCTCGGGCCGCTACCTGCTCGCGGTGGGCGACGTGGCCGGACACGGGCTGACCGCGGCCAGCGCCATGGCCCAGCTGCGCAACGCCCTGCGGGCCTACGCCGTGGAGGACGACGACCCCGTCCAGGTGCTGCTGCGCCTGGACCGGATGGCGTCCATGCTGGCGCCCGACGACCTGGCCACCGCGGTGGTGGCGACCCTGGACCCGGTGACCGGCGACGTGTGCGCGGCCTCGGCGGGTCATCCCTCCCCGATCGTGAGCCAGGGGGGTCGGGCGTCCCTGATGGAGGTGGCGTCGTTGCCCCCGCTGGGCGCCGGACTGCTGGCCGCGGCGCACGACACGGTCCGGGGCACCGACCTGAGCCTGAAGCCGGGCGACGCGCTGGTGCTCGTCTCCGACGGGATGTACGAGCGTCGGGGGGAGGCCGTGGACGTCAGCCTCGCCTCGCTGGCGAGCCTGGTCGACGAGAGCCTGGAGGAGCACCCCGAGGTCGGCGCGAGCCTGCGCGACCTCATGGTGCGCGCCCCGGGCAGCAGCATCGACGACGACGTCACGCTGCTCATCGTCCGCCGCGACTGAGCAGCCGCTACGGTTCGACGGTGACCGACCGACACACGTCCGTGCCAGAAGACCCGACCCGCGGCGGGGTCGTCGCGCAGGCGGAGGCGGTGGCCGCTTCGCGGCTGACGGCGTCGGACCTGCTGGAGCAGACGCTGGCCCGCATCGAGGCGCTCGACCCGACGCTCAACGCGTTCACCGTGGTGCTGACCGAGCAGGCGCGGGCCGAGGCGGCCGAGCGCGACGTCGCCCAGCAGCGCGGGGACGCGCTGGGCCCGCTGCACGGCGTGCCGGTGGCCATCAAGGAGGAGAACGTCGTGGCCGGCACGGTCACGACCCTCGGCGGGTCGGCCAACCGCACCCCGGCGACCGAGGACGGGCACGTCACGCGGCTCCTGCGCGAGGCCGGCGCGGTCGTGGTGGGCAAGACGAACATGCCGGAGTTCGGCCTGTTCCCGTTCACCGAGTCGGTCGCCCACGGCATCACCCGCAACCCGTGGCGGACCACCCACACCCCGGGCGGCTCCAGCGGCGGCACGGCCGCGGCCGTCGCCAGCGGGATGGTCGCGGTCGGCATCGGCGGTGACGGTGGCGGCTCGATCCGCATCCCGTCGGCGTGCTGCGGACTCTTCGGGCTCAAGCCGAGCCGGGGACTGGTCTCGTCCGCACCGCTCGGCGACCTCTGGCAGGCGCTCGGCACGGTCGGACCCCTCACCCGGTCGGTCCTCGACAGCGCGGTCGTCTACGACGTCATCCGCGGCAACGAGCCGGTGGACCGGTGGACGGCCCCCGAGCCGCCGTCGTCGTACGCCGAGGCCGCACGGCTCTCCGCGGACGGGGCACAGCGCCGTCTCCGCGTCGGTTGGTCGACCACGCCGCACACGCGGGGGATGCGGCCGGCGCCCGAGCACGTGGCCGCGGTCGAGGAGACCGCCGCGCTGCTCGAGGGGCTCGGGCACGAGGTGGTCGAGATCGACCCGCGCTACCCGGACGCGACCGCGGCGTTCCTGCCGCAGCTCTTCGCGGGCATCCGCGACGAGGCCGCGCTGGTCGAGGACCGCAGCCGCCTGGAGCCGCGCATCAAGCAGACGGTGGCCATGGGGGCCTGGGCCCGTCCGGCGGTGGTGCGTCGCGCCATCGCGCGCGGCGACCGGCTCGCCGACCGCGTCGACGAGCGGGTCTTCTCCCGGTGCGACGTGCTGCTGACTCCCACGCTGGCCGAGCGGCCGCCGCAGACCCCCGTGCTGGGCCGCAAGCCGGCACCGGTGGCGCTGCTGCGGTCGATGCCGATGATCGCCTACACGGCGCTGTGGAACGTGACCGGCCACCCGGCGGCGGCGCTGCCGACCGGCATCGCCGACGACGGCCTGCCGGTCTCGGTGCAGCTGGTGGGGCGCCGCTTCGACGAGGTCACGCTCTTCGCGCTGGCCGCGCAGATCGAGTCGGTGCGGCCGTGGGCCGACCGCTGGCCGGAGGTCGGGGCGTGAGCGCGGTCGGGCTGCTGCTCCACACGCCCCTGGCCCGGGCCCGTCGGGCGGCCGGCCTCCTGCCCGGCGTGCCGGCGGCGCCGTCGTGGCTCGCTGGGCGCCGGGTGCTGGTGACGGGCGCCTCCTCGGGCATCGGCGAGGCGACGGCGTACGCCGCGGCCCGGCGCGGGGCGACCGTCCTGCTGGTGGCGCGCCGGGCCGACGAGCTGGACCGGGTACGGGCCGCGATCGTGGCCGACGGCGGCCGGGCCCACGCCTACGTGTGCGACCTGACCGACGCCGCGGCGCTGGACCGTCTCGTGGCGCAGGTGCTCGCCGAGCACGGAGGAGTCGACGGGCTGGTCAACAACGCCGGCCGGTCGATCCGCCGGTCGCTGGCCGCCTCCTGGGACCGGGTGCACGACGTCGAGCGCACGCTGGACCTGAACTTCGTGGCCCCGGTGCGCCTGACGCTGGGGCTGCTGCCCGGCATGGTCGAGCGCGGCGAGGGTCGGGTGGTCAACGTGCTGACGTGGGGCGTGCAGGTCAAGGCGCCGAAGTTCAGCGCCTACATCGCCTCCAAGACCGCGCTGGACGCGTGGTCGCGCATCGCCGGACGCGAGCTGTACGGCGACGGCGTGTCGTTCTCCAACGTCCGGCTGTCGCTGGTGCGGACCCCGATGATCGGTCCGACCGACGTCTACCGCAGGGCGCCCGCCCTGAGCCCGGAGCGGGCCGGCGAGATGGTGGTGCGGGCCCTGGAGGAGCGACCCGTCACCGTCGACACCCTGGCCGGCCGGGTGGCGGAGGTGCTCAACCTGGCGCTGCCCCGCTTCAGTGACCTGGTCGCCTGGGCCGGCAGCCGCGGCTTCCCGGACTCGCCCGCGGCCGTCCGTCACCTGGAGGAGCCGGCAGAGGAGCCGGCAGAGGCTCCGTCCGAGGCGCGGGCCTAGCGTCCGAGCGTCAGGCGGACTTCTTGGTCTGCTTCTTGGCGGCCGTCTTCTTCGCGGACTTCTTGGCCGGGGCCTTCGTGGAGCTCGCCTTCTTGGCCGTCGACTTCTTCGTCGTCTTCTTGGCGGGCTTGCTGTCGTCCGCGGCGTCGTCGGCCTCGTCGTCGGCCCCGTCGTCGGCCTCGTCGTCGGCCTCGTCGTCGGCGCTGTCCTCGCCCCGGGCCGTCTTGGCGGCGGCGACCGACTTCTGCAGCGCGGCGAGCAGGTCGACGACCTGGCCGGCCTCGGGCTCGGGCTCCTTGGTCCGGGTGACCTCGCCGCCCTCCAGCTTGGCCTTGACCAGCTCGCGCACGGCGGCGGCGTAGTCGTCCTCGAAGTCGCTCGCGTCGTAGTCGCCGGCGAGGGTGTCGAGCAGCAGCTTGGCCATCTCGACCTCCTGCGGCTTGGGGTCCTCGACCTCGGCCAGGGAGGAGAAGGAGGGCTCACGGATCTCGTCGGGCCACAGAAGTGTCTGCATGACAAGAACATCGTCACGGACCCGCAGCACGGCCGGCGTCATGCGGGTCCGGATCGAGACGGTCACCACGGCCACCCGGTCGCTCTCGCGCAGGGCGTCGCGCAGCAGCGCGTAGGGCTTGGTGCCGCTCTTCTCGGGCTCGAGGTAGTAGGGCTTGTCCAGCTGCATCGGGTCGATCTGGTCCGAGGGCACGAACTTCTCGACCGAGATCTCCCGGCTGCTGTTCACCGGCAGCTCCGCGAGGTCCTCGTCGTCGAGGATGACCATCTCGCCGTCCTCGGTCTCGTAGCCCTTGGCGATGTCGGCGTAGGCGACCTCCTCGCCGTCGACCGAGCAGATCCGCTGGTACTTGATCCGGCCGCCGTCCTTGGCGTGCACCTGCCGGAAGCTGATGTCGTGGCTCTCGGTGGCCGAGTAGAGCTTGACCGGCACGCTGACCAGGCCGAAGGAGACCGCGCCCTTCCAGATCGCTCGCATGCGGACACGGTACCCATCCGCGACCCACCCGCGCTGATTCCGTCAGGATGGGCCCATGCGTCCGATGCTCGCGACCAAGTCGACCGGCGGCACCCCGCCGCCGGGGGAGACGTGGGTGCACGAGGTGAAGTGGGACGGCATGCGGGTGCTCGTCAGCGTGACCGGCGGCGTCCTGCGGATCGAGTCACGCAACGAGAACGACGTGACGGTGGCCTTCCCCGAGCTGGCGGGGCTGGCGGACCGGTCGGTGGTGGGCGGTCACGACATCGTGCTCGACGGCGAGGTGGTGGCCTTCGACGACGCGGGGATCCCGCGCTTCGGGGTGCTGGCCGACCGCATCCACGTGCGCAGCAGCCGGCGGGCCGAGGAGCTGGCCGCCGCCCGTCCCGTGACGCTCATGGTCTTCGACCTGCTGGCGCTCGACGGCCTCGACGTCACCGGCCTGCCGTGGTCGGACCGCCGCGCGGCGCTGGAGGGACTCGAGCTGGAGGGTGCCCACTGGCGCACCCCACCGACGTACGACGACGGGGCCGGGTTGTTCGCGGCGACCCTGGCCCAGGGGCTCGAGGGCGTGGTGAGCAAGCGCCGCTCCTCGCTCTACCGACCCGGGCTGCGGTCGAAGGACTGGCTGAAGCTGCCACACCGCCCGTCGGGCTCGTACGTCGTCGGAGGCTGGCGACCCGAGACGGGCGGCCGGGACCGGCTCGGGGCGCTGCTGGTGGGGGAGCCGACCGAGCGGGGGCTGGTGTTCCGGGGGCGGGTCGGCAGCGGCCTGGCCGGCAAGGCGGGGGCGCGGGTGGCCCCGCTGCTGGCGCCCCTGGCGGCCGACGCCTCGCCGTTCGTCGACCCGGTGCCGAAGGAGGACGCCGTCGGCGCCCGCTGGGTCCGACCAGAGCTGGTCGTGGAGGTGGCCTCCCTGGGCTTCACCCCGCAGCACCGGCTGCGGCAGCCGGCGTACCTCGGCCTGCGCGCGGACGTGAGCGTGGACGACCTGGGGGTGGCAGGTGCCTGAGGCGCGCGAGGAGGTGCGGGTCGAGGTCGACGGACGCGCCCTGACGCTGAGCAACCTCAGCAAGGTGCTCTACCCGCAGACCGGGACGACCAAGGCCGAGGTCATCGACTACTACGCCCGGATCGCGCCGGTGCTGCTGCCGCACCTCGAGGGGCGGGCGGTGACGCGCGTGCGCTGGCCGCACGGCACGGGGGACCAGTCGTTCTTCGAGAAGAACCTGCAGGCGCGAGCACCGACGTGGCTGCGTCGGGTCGAGGTGCCGTCCTCCGGCTCCCGGGGCGGCACGGCCGGGCTGCTGACCTTCCCGGTGATCGAGTCGGTCGCGGCGCTGACCTACCTGGCCAACCTGGCGGCGCTCGAGCTGCACGCCCACCAGTGGCGCTTCGACGACGACGGGCAGCCGGTGAACCCCGACCGGATGGTCATCGACCTCGACCCGGGGGAGCCGGCCGGGCTGCACGAGTGCGCCCGGGTGGCGCTGCTGGTGCGCGAGCGGCTCGCGGCACTGGGCCTCGACGCGGCACCGGTGACCAGCGGCAGCAAGGGGCTGCACCTCTACGCGCCGATGCCGGGCGACCTGACCACCGACCAGGTGCGCGACGCGGCGCGCCAGATCGCGGAGAGCCTGGAGGAGGAGCACGGCGCCCTCGTCATCTCCTCGATGACCAAGGCGCGGCGCGGCGGCAAGGTCTTCCTCGACTGGTCGCAGAACACCGGGGCCAAGACCACGATCAGTCCCTACTCGCTGCGCGGCACCCTGACGCCGTACGTCGCGGCGCCGCGGACCTGGGACGAGGTCGAGGAGGGTGCCGAGGACGAGCTGGGCCTGGAGCAGCTGCGCTTCGACGAGGTCCTGGCGCGGGTCGAGTCCCACGGTGACCTGTTCGGCGAGCTGCTCACCTGAGGGTGGTCGAGCCCGTCGTGCCTCTCGGGACCTGCCCCCGGGGCACCGAGGCGTCGACGTACCCGTCCTCGACCGCGCGCTGGAGCAGCTCGATGCGGGTCTTGACCGGCCGCCCGAGGGCGGCGTACTTGCTGCGGATGCGCTTGAGGTGCTCCTTGACGGTCGACTCGGCGAGCTCGAGCTGGCGCGCGACCTGCTTGCTGACCAGGCCCTGGTAGAGCAACGTCAGCACCTCGATCTCGCGCGCCGTCAGCGTCGGACGCGTGGTGCGGGAGGTGTGCAGGAGCGTGGCCAGCTCGACCGAGAGGTAGGAGTCGCCCGAGCCGACGGCGGTGACCGCGGCGAGGAAGTGCTCGGCGGGCTGGTGCTTGAAGACGATGCCGCGTGCGCCGGCGCCGACGGCCTCGGCCATGAGCGCGACGTGCTGGCCGTCGGACTGCACGAGCACCTCGGCGCCGCTGGCGCGCAGCGCCACCACGTTGTCGGCCAGGGACGACCCGTCGAGCAGGCGCAGCCCGAGGACGGCGACGTGCGCACGGTGCCGCTGCGGGTCGAGGTCGGCCACGGTGGGCGCCGCGCCCACCAGCCGCATCGGTCGCGCCCCGTGGCGCGAGGCCAGCAGCGTCGCGTGCTCGATCCCCAGCAGCGTGAGGGGATGCTCGTCCACCGCGACGACGCGCAGCTCCGACTCGGTCATCGGCTCCCCCTCTCACCCGGCCCGCTGAGGTTGTACCCGGGGGGGTTAGGCCGGAATCGGGACTTTGGTCCCCATGAAGGTAAAGAAACCGGGGTCTGACCTGCGGGTTCGCCGCCCGGCCGGGAGTTATCCACAGGTTGGAGCCTGGGGGCTGATCCGGAAGGTAAAGACGCGAAGACTCAGGACCGTCCAGGACCAGCCGGCCGAGGGGGAGCGCGCGGTGACCACCATGTCTGCCACGTCTGCCACGTCTGCCGAGGCACCCGCCGAGGTGCTGCCCGACCGCGACGTGGTGGCCGGCCTCGACGCCGCGCTGCGCTCACGGGTGCAGCAGCGCGGCGTGGACCCCCAGCGCGAGGCCGACGTCGTGCGGCAGCTGGCCCACCAGGTGGTCCGCGAGCACGACGACCGCAGCCTCACCGGGGCCGTCGACCCGGTCGCCGACCGCGAGGCGCTGGTGCGCTACCTGGTCGCCCACGTCTCCGGCTTCGGCCCGCTCCAGCCGTTCCTCGACGACCCCGTCGTCGAGGAGGTCTGGATCAACGAGCCCTCGCGGGTCTTCGTCGCCCGCGACGGACGCCACGAGCTCACCCCGGTCGTGCTGAGCGCGGCGCAGGTCATGGAGCTGGTCAAGCGCATGCTGGCCACCAGCGGTCGCCGCATCGACATCTCCCAGCCGTTCGTCGACGCCCTGCTGCCCGGCGGTCACCGGCTCCACGTCGTGCTCGACGGCATCACGCGCGGCTTCACCGCCGTGAACATCCGCAAGTTCGTCGTCAAGGCCGCGCACCTCGACGACCTGGTGGCGCTGGGCAGCCTGCCCGCCCCGGCCGCTGCCTTCCTGCGAGCCTCGGTCGCGGCCGGCCTCAACGTGCTGGTCTCCGGCGGGACCCAGGCGGGCAAGACCACGATGCTGAATGCCTTGGCCGCGGCCATCCCTGGCGGGCAGCGCGTCATCAGCGTCGAGGAGGTCTTCGAGCTCGACTTCCGCCAGACGGGATTAGCGGTAGGACCATGCAGAACCAGAGAGAGACAAACGCACTCGCCGGTCTAGTCCGGGCTGTCTGCAACCTTTTGATGCCCGTAGTAGCAGCATGAGTGTCGTGACGCGCCACATCGCGGTGTACGTGCGTATCTCGCAGGACCGTGATCTCAACCGCGACAAGGTGACTCGCCAGCACACCGAATGCGAGAAGCTGCTCAAGAAGCTGCAGGGGGACGGCATCTTGCGGAAGGGCTTGCGTGTCGAGGTGTACGAGGACAACGACACCAGCGCCTATGACACGAAGAAGCGAGAAGCCTTCGAGCGCTTGATGGATGACGCGGCGAAGGGCTACGTCGAGGCGATCATCGCCGACAACACAGATCGCCTTTACCGGCGGGTCTTGGATCTCTATCGGGTTGCTGGGCTCATCCGCGATCAAAGGCACTTGACGGTGCACACGAGCAAGGCTGGAAGGGTCGACTTCTCTACACCAGCTGGTCGCCTAGCCGCCGTGATGCTGGCCGCGGTCGCGGAGTACGAGGTCGAACTGAAGTCGGTGCGCCAGAAGTCGCAGTCAGATCAGCTCGCGCGAACGGGAGCTCCAAGGAGAGGCGGTCGCCGGCCATTCGGCTACGAGAAGAACGGACTGGACATCATCGCGCCAGAGGCTCAGCAAGTCCGCGAAGCCGCAGACTTACTGCTGGGAGGGGCGTCCGTGATGTCGGTCCTTCGCGAATGGAATCGGTCGGGACTCCCCCCAGTGCGTGGGGGCGTTTGGCAGCACTCTTCCTTCTGCGCGGTCATGACACGCCCCCGAAATGCAGCCATTCGAGAGCATCGCGGCAAGCTCGTTGGTGACGCCTTGTGGCCACCAATTCTCGACGAATCGACCTTCGAGCAGGTCCGAGATCTGCTCACGGATCCGTCGCGCTCCACCACAACCGACCGGACACGTAAGCACCTGCTCAGCTTCGTTCTCAAGTGTGGCCGCTGTGGCGGGGCAATGCGGGCGGGCGCGACAAGGTCTCGTGGCCGTACCTACCCCGTGCTTCAGTGTCATGGCCTCGATGGCTGCCGTCTAGCGATCTCTTACGGTGTGGCAGAGACAGCAGTCAGGAGCTACATCCAGCGCCGTTTGACTCTCCCGGATGCCACCCTGAAGCAGGCCACGCGAGACGGCCGCAAAGACCTTGCTGACCTCCGTCGTGAACGTGCAGTGCTGGCCTCCGATGAGTTAGAGGTTCAGGCGAGGGACATCAGCCTGAAGATGAAGCTGCTGTTCCTGGCCGACCTCCACGCGCGGCGTCGCCAGATCGATGGGGAAGTGCAATCCTTGGAGCGGCGCCTTTCGCTTGCGGGTCTTGTAGTCGAACCCACCATTCGAGGGGGCGTTACAGCATCGAGGGCTTCGCCGTCGAGGGAGCCGCCGCGATGCGACGCTTTGACGCTATGGACCTACAAGCGCGCAGGCGAGTGGTCAGGGCTCTGTGCGCGGTGACGATCGAGCCCGCGGAGAAGGGCGTCTCCTACAAGGGCGGGAAGTCCTTTGAGCGAGTCTGGATCCAGCCGCTTGACCCAGTGACAGGTGAGCCGGTAGGTGATTCGCTGCAGGGCGAGCCACCAATGTCGCCGCCTCCCTAACGGGCGCGCCTTGCGAGGCAGGATGAGGGGTCACGACGGGCCGCTCCTTGGGCTCCCGGCGGCTGTTGGCTGGGTCCTGGGGGGCGATGGGTTCCTGAGCTGTGCAGCAGCGACAGCGCGGCTCAGAAAGTTGCCGCGCGAGAGGGGTTGGGGGGCCCTTCGGTCGATGACAAGTCAGTCGTCGCCACCGGTTTGCATAGTGCGTGAGAGAGGGAGTCTCCGCGAGCTGCTGTGCATCGCCACGTACAGGATCGTTGTTCGGGCGTAGTAGCAATATGACTACTCAGAGGCAGCGTGACACGGCCCGCGAGACCATGCGGCGCAACGCGACGAAGCATGGGCTGGCGAGCGGCGAGACCAAGTCCACCTATTACGTTTGCAAGAGCGTGCTCCGCTCGCCCTACACGCTCGTCGACCCGTGCTGGCACGACCTCGCGGTGTTCACCCGTGGAGTGCTGTGCGAGATCGGCCCGCGTTCTGGCCCCGAGTGGAGGCTCGTTGCCGTGGTGGACCTCGGATACCTCCTCGACCCCAACGGGGAGCCGAGCAAGCTCCTGATCTTCAAGCCGGGCTGCGTGCGCTGGCAGCTGAAGTGAGCTGAAGGGTCTACGTAATTGCCCAAAGGTGGAGGCCTGACCAAAGGTGGCCCTCAAGTCTTGCCCCTGACCCATGGCTTGTCGGGAGTGCCCTTCGGGCGTAATAGCAGCATGAATGAAGTGACAGCGTGTAATCGCCTCAACGAAGCAGGGGGATTGCCATGAGCGATGAGGGCAACCCGCGTCATTTCGCTCATGGCGCAGTGATCCCCTTGAATGGCGCCGCCGCGCGCTACATACGTGCTTTCGATGCCATCGATCCCGATGATCTGGGCTGGAGCTCGTACCGACTCAACTCGTCGCACCTCGACCCGGTGAGGATGCCGCTCCGTGAGCACGCAAACTTCAGGCCGGCCAGGCGGGCTTGGGCGCTGGCCTGCGCCTTGGACACCCCCATTGCCTCGCCGTGGGTTCTGTCGTTCGAGGCCTTCCTCGTGTGGGTAACGGTCGAGCTCGGTGTTGTCTCGGATGGTGCCGAGATCCAGGTTCGCGACCCTGACTTGGGCTTCGCAAACGGCAATCTCGACGTGACGTAGCGGACCGAAGTCCGGCGCCTGAGCATCCGAACGACCACGCGAACTCTCTGCCGGGGCTCCGACCTGTGTGGCGAGCACGGAGTTCGCGTACCGTTCGATCTGCGGATTCGCCTTCAACCTGACGCGAAACCACTGCTGGAGGAGGCATGAGCCTCACGAAGGATGTGGGGACGCTAAGGAAAGGAGGTCGGATGAGATAGAGATTCATATCAAAATCACTCCGAAGGTCGCGAGGCAGTTGATTGCACTGGCGACATTGCTGATTCTCCTCTGAGATGACGCAGAGCACACGGTGCTGCCCGAGCCGTGTGCGGGACCGCACCGGGCACGTACTGAAGTCTGAAAGCGGACGAGACGCGCCTACGCTGCTCATCGCCCGCCGACAGCGACGGCGAGGCGGATCACCGAGCTCTATCCTCCAGGCGTCCCTGATGCGGGTCGATTGGCTGTAGTTCGGGTCGCTGATCACTGAACTGTAGGTCGTGCGGGAGCCCAGCAGAGGTGGCGATTTCTTCGAGCTCCTTCAAGCGGGGCGAGTCTTCACGGAACCGCTCGAAGGCGTCCACTGCGAGCACCGCAGCCACCGCGAGTCCTGTCGCCGTCGCGTCGATTCTCCGCGCCGCCCCTGTCGGAGAAAGCGACGTGAGCGTTTCTCGGTCGTCATCGTGTTGTTGGACGATCTGAAAGTGGGCCGCGAGGGTGCCGTACGACGGATGGACCGCCTGCGAGAGCTCGCGGTAAAGGTCGTAAAAGAGACCGCTGTCATCGAATCTGTCGAAAAGCTTCTGGCTGGAGAAGCTTCTTTCGTGACCTGGGATCGGCTCAACATCGAGGATGGGTCGTAGATCGTCGTGCGTCCCAGTCGCGTCCGCGAAGGTCCTCGCTCGTGTCATCCACGAGTGCTTCATGTGGTTCGACAGGACCCTTTCGCCATCCTCGGTCAATAGGATCCACTGGGAGCTCAGGGCATGCTCGAGGGCGATGCGAGCAGAGGCCGTTGCGACGAGCGGGAGCTGCTCGATGACGTCGAGCGCCTGGGACACGTGATTGAGGGCGTTGGCCACCATGGGATAGGCGACGCGGAACTTCGTGTCGAGCGCCGTCGGGACCTCCACGCGGCCACGCTCCTCGTGCCACAGGCGCAGGCATTGCCGCGCAGCGGCGAGGTGGGCACGGTCGAGAGCGCGTGTCTCGTGGGCTTGGAGGTCAGGGTCAAACGCGTCAGTCAAGCGACATTCACCCCGACGATTAGGTACCCGGGGCAGCTAACCGCATCTCGCGACGGCGTGAGCACTCGCACCATCTGCCCGGCAGGGGCCGGCTCCGGGGTCGTAGCACGGATCGTTTGGTGGAAAGTGGTGAGCCAGACGAGCCGCCCGTTAGTGAGGGGGAGAGGTGTGGGGAAAACCAACCTGTCTGAGTCGAACGCGATGTGGGGTTCAGTGATGACGACCTCGACGCCTGTCAAACGGTCCCATCGATCGTCAAGCGCAACGACCGTCTCGCGCGCGTCGACCTGGCATGGAGTGAGCGCCGCCCGGACTGTGGCTATGACAAAAGCGCTCTGAACCCCGTCGACAACGGGGGGCGCGTCGAACTTCCAAGCAGCCCGATCCGCCGAACGCCAGAGCGGCTTGTCCTGCGCCATGTGCTCAGAGGTATAGGCGACACGCCACCTTCCGCTTTCATGCAATGACGCCTTGATGGTGTCAGCTTGTTCGGCGGCTGCGACATAGACGTCGTTCTTGTGGACCCACAAGCGCCAGGAGCCAGCACCGAGACCGGCATTGGCGCCCTCGACGATCCGAAGACAGAATCTATAGCGCTGACGCTTCCCCATGAAGAGACGGTAGCTCCGAGCACCGACAGGGATACGCAACTCCCTCCTCTGCCGGGAGTCGCAGCGGGAGTTTGTTCAGGTTGCGCTCAGGGTCGACAGACGCGGAAGTACACACGCCCGCTCATCGGCGATCTGGTGACTGGGGCTTGGTGGCTCCTGGCCGGTCTGGCCGCTGGCGGGGAGGCCCCAGGAATGGGTCTCGAATCTCATCGTGCACCAGATCTGGCCAACGGTCGTCAGCCTCGCTCCCGGACGGTTCGCTCGACCAGCGCGCCTCAGGGTCCTATGAGCAGTTGAATAGCCCGCGGTCCGAAGAGTTGTACATGAGTCGACTGATGAGCAGCCCATAGTGGCCAGGCAATGCGGTTGGTGTGCGTCGCAGCGGAGGGCGGACCTTGAGCGGCGGGTCCTTGATGGCGAGCCCATTCGGCTGGTGTCGGCTGCCGCTGGCTATTCGGAGAGCGCGGCCTACCGCCACATCCGCCATCACATGCGTCCGGAGCTTCGCAAGAGCTTGCGACAGGCAGACGCCCCTCTCGATGTAAGCGACTTCGGCGCTCGCCTGGTGGCGCTGCTCAACGACTCCGCGACGGTGCGGCAGCACGCGGTGGCTGTCGGCGATGGCCGCCTCCTCCTCCAGGCAGGAGCACACGAGCGGGACACGCTTGCTGTGCTGCTAAACCGCCTGGGCATCGACTCTGAAGAAGTCCTTGACGTGCTGGATGAGGCTCGCCAGCTGGCGCGGGCGCTGCGCACGGTGTTGCCGCACCACCCTGACGCGTGCATGGCACTCGTGAGAGAGCTGCACCGCCTCGGCCTCACCGAGGCCGCCAGAGCCTTGGTGCAGGTATGCGCCACACATGTGGCAGAACCAAACAATGCGTCACAAGACAGGAGCACCGAATGAGTCAGAGTAGCGAAATCAAGCCTGCGTCAATGGACCAGAGCCAGCACGCCGCAGTAGGTGAGGTCCTCCATTTCCTAGTGTCGGGCATTACCTACTGCGTAACGACGAAGCTGTCAGGGGGCGTTGTCTCGCGACGCGGTGACACCCTGGCCATCACCGAGGAGCTCCTCGACGCCAATCGCACGCGCACTGGCAAGTGCTGGTTAGACCTTCTCCACGACCCGCTCGGACAGGAGCGTCGATGGGGGCGGCAGGTGATCGCCCCTGGTCAGCCGCCCGAAAGGCTCGTGACCTGTGATCCGGGTTCGCTCCAGTTCGAAAGCGAGCGGGCGGAGGCCCTAGAAGCAGCACGATCGAAGGCGGACCCCCGCGACAGGGCTCACGCCGTGGCGGAAGTGGGCAAGCGCTTCGGCCTCCCCGCGCCCAGCAGCCGCAGCGTGTCGTACGGACCCCGATGAATAACAAGGGACGCTCCTACCGCTTCCGTGGCGATGTCGTGAACTACCTCCGTGCTGCTGGCTTCACCAAAGCCAGGGCGCGAACGGAGACACGAGTGCTCTCTGCCGAGCTCCGTGACGCACGTGATACCGGCGACATCATCGGACTCTGCCCTTGGACGCTGGCGGTCAGGAGTGGCCAGTCGATAGACCTGAGCGGAGCCATGAACGAGGTGAAGGGGGAGGCGGAGCGGGCTGGGTCGTCACTTTTTGCCAGCATCCAGCTGCGTCGAGCTCACCCGGCATCCGAGGCGTACGTGACCATGCCCTTGCACGTCTTCACACAGGTCCTCGCCCAAACCGAAGCCCCGTAGCGCACGACCAAGTAGCCGAAGGTCCTGGCTGGACAGGCAGCCGTGCCGCACCTCTTGGCGAGGTGAGGTTGCGCTAACCGTGACGGTGGGGCGGGCTGCCCGTCCAGGGAGGGGCTTGGGCGAGGGTTCCGTGCGGGATGGTAGTTATTGATATGTGATCGTCTTTCTCGACTCGAACGCGCTGATGCAAGACCCCATGTGCGCTGGTGCGCTTTGGCAAGTCCTGGCACATGCGCCAGAAAGCTGGAGTCTCGATCTCTCAACAAGTGAAGTGGTCGTCGCTGAGTCGGTGGCTGGGTACGAGCGACGGATCGAGACCGAGCTCGCCAAGCTCGAGAAACTTCGACGATCCGTGGGTGCCCTGGGAGCTGCAGAAGATGTCGCTGCACTCGCTGCACAACTCAAGAGACGTAGTGAGGCTTATCGCGAGCACCTTCTCGCCTCACTAACCGCGGCGAGTGTGGGGATAATCGAACCGCCAGCTGTGACACATATGGACGTTGTTGGGCGATCTGTGGCGCGTCGGCGCCCTTGTGATCACAAGGGCGATGGTTACCGCGATACTTTGATCTGGCTCTCTGTACTTGAGATGGCTCAGGCAAATCCCGAGAAGGACATAGTCTTTGTCACCGATGATCCTGACTACCTAGACGACAGTGGGTTGGGACTCCACGAAGACCTCCTGGAGGACCTTCGCCGTATCGGAGCAGATTCTAGGGTCCGCACAAGTCGTGTCCTTTCCGACGTCGCGCTGGAGCTAGCGGATAAGGCAGGGGTGGATGGTGCCCTGCGCGAGCTTCGGGCAGAACTAAAGGACGAGACGGTTCGGTCGTTCGTGGCGTCATTGGCAACGGCCCTGCCTAACCGACACCTGGACGCCCGTAACTGTGGCTTACCTCGCGGAGCACGCGGCGGCTTCCTGCAGGACTTGGGAAGCATGCAGAAGTTCCTTTACAAGGTGCGAGGTGGACTCACCGCAAACGAAGCGGTGGCCGAGTTCAGTTTTGAGGCGGACACCCACGTCGTATTTTCGCTGCCTAGCGGCCTGGAACCTGACTCCTTCGAAGCGACGCTACCCCTCCCTGACGGCGGAGCACTGTTCGTTGTCGCCAAGCCCCTGGTGATCACGGGAATCGTCAGATTGGGAAGATTCGACCGGCCCATCGACGGCGAGGTCACGGGTGTCTCAGCAAGGGCCGACGACCCAGGTCGGATCGCCTGGGAGTCCGCGACGCGGCCAGAGATTTCCTCCCTCGCAAGTCTGTACAAGACCATTGGCGTCAACCCACTTGCTGATGTGTACAAGAACTTGAACATCAACCCACTCGCTGATGTGTACAAGAACTTCAATATCAACCCACTCGCTGATGTGTACAAGAACTTCAATATCAACCCACTCGCTGACGTGTACAAGAACTTCAATATCAACCCACTCGCCGACGTGTACAAGAACCTGAATATCAACCCATTGGGCGACGCATTCAAGAATCTAGGCACCGGTCGGGGCTCCTATGAGCAGGAAACGCCGTCGGAGGGACTTGATAACGCCGAGCCGACCGAGCCGACCGAGCCGACCGAGCCGACCGAGCCGACCGAGCCGACCGAGCCGACCGAGCCGACCGAGCCGACCGAGCTGACCGAGCCGACCGAGCCGACCGAGCCGACCGAGCCGACCGAGCGGCCAGATGAATCCAAGGATGACCCCGAGAACTAGGACGGGCTGTCCTAAAGCTTGCTTCTGGACAGGAGTCTCGTAACCGACTGCAATGACGGGTCGACGTGGTGCGACCGCAACCATGACGTCCAAATGGCTGTTCACAATGCAAACGCCAAGACCGTCCACATTGGGAGAACAATCTCGACAAAGTAGACACCCAGCAATGGCTGGGTTCTCTACTGTTTATGACACAGAACATCACCGGATCGGCTCAAGTAGTCATCGCTGCCAACCTCGCTGTGCCCGCGCTCGTGCTCGCTGCAGTGTCCTGGTCCGACGAACCGCAGGCGGTTCCAGTTGCGAGACGGCGACGCTGCGGCAGCCGCGTCATTCTGGAGCTAGAGGGTGCTGGGGCACTCGACCTCCATCCGACGCAACCCCTTCTCGTCATCGAGGCCGCCCCGTGACCGCCGCAACGTTCGGATACGCGCGTGTCTCGACGGGGCAGCAGCTCCTCGACGGTCAGCTCGATGCGCTGCGCAATGCTGGCTGCGAGCGGGTCTTCACCGACAAGATTTCTGGAGTCCGAGCTGATAGGCCGGGCCTTTTGGAGTGCCTCGACCGACTGCGGCCCGGTGACACCCTTGTCGTGGTTGCGCTTGATCGCCTTGGTCGTTCGGTTCTGCAGGTCGTTGGGACATTGACCGAGCTCCACGACCGCGGTGTGGTCGTTCGTAGCTTGAGAGAGAACCTCGACCTCAGCACACCAACAGGCAAGGTCGTGGCGGCGATGTTCGCAGCGCTGGCCGAGCTGGAACGGGAGCTGATCCGCGAAAGAGCGGCAGCAGCTCGCGAAGCTGCGCGTCTCCGAGGCAGGCAGGTGGGGAGGCCGCCGGTCTTGACGATGGAGCAGGCCGAGCTCGCGGGGCGCATGCGGCGGTCGGGGGAGCCCTACGCCGTCATCGCTAGGACTCTGGGGTGTAGCCGCGCCACTGTGTACCGCGTCATCGAGAAAGGTCTTGTCGAGTAACTGTCTGTCTGTCACACTGAGACAGTCAGCTCACGATGGGTGAGCCAGAAGGAAGAGGAATCCGATGATGGCACCAACGATTCGAGTGGACGACGAGGTCTTTGCAGTGCTTCAGTCCGCAGCCACGCCATTCGTAGACACGCCCAACATGGTGCTGCGTCGCAAGCTTGGACTGGACGTCGAGAAGGCAGGAACGACGGCCAACTCAGTTCCTGCGACACAGCTGCGAGGTCGCTTGTGGAGCCTCGTGGAAGCGGGTCTGCTCTCGGCCAATGACGAGCTGCTCTGGCACCGTCGCCAGCAGAACAAGACCTACACCGCGGTCGTGCGTAGCGACGGCGGACTCACCCTCATGGGTGCAGCGAACGGTGAGCACGACTCTCCCTCCTCGGCAGCGCGCGAAGCGGCTGGATACGAGGTCAATGGCTGGAAGGTGTGGAGGCACACCAAGAGCGGCAAGACACTGGATGAGCTGTGGAGTGATCGGGAAGCGGCGCAATCCTGAGCGCCAGCGGGAGTGGTGGGGTGCGGCGGGCTGAACTTCGCAATGTTGCTTAGTCCAGCTCTCCCAGATCGTCGCTGAGGGGCGGCAGCATGTACCGATACCGGGTGACCTCTAGCGCCGTCTCCGTTGGTGCCCAATCCGCGTATCGGCGAGAGAAGCCGCCGGACGCTTCAACGGAACCGTTCTCGAGGCGCGCGTAGGTGATTCCATCGACAACAAAGAGGTCGGTGGCGTCGAATGCTCCCGCGTTCTTCACCTCGCCCGCTGTGAGCTCCACCGTCTCCGCCTTACCCGATGAGCCCTTAACTTCAACCCGCCGAACGTCGCTGCCCTGCGTAGCGACGATGTCGTATGGCTTGTTGGCCCCCGTGTATTCGCATGCGTAGCCCTGCCCTTCATACCAGCGGGTCGCGACAGCTACGGCTCGCCATTCGATTGCCGAACGCACAACTGAGTCCGCGATGTAGCCGCTCTTCCCCGCTTTCGGGCTCCGACCCGGGCTGGGCTTGGCGGCGGGTAGTGACGGAGTGCCAACCAAATCGTCCAGCCCGAGGATCGAAAGCAGGCTCGCTGGCATCTTCACGAAGTACGTCTGCGAAGCGCGGATCGGCCGTTTGTCGCTGAAAGCGAACGGGAAGTAGGAGACGTTTCCGTGAGACGCTTCTAGATGTGCTTTAGCCACACGCAACTGTGTCTCGACCTTGCGGACATCCGAGTCCATTACAGGGCGGGCGAGGAAAACGAAACCCTCAAGCGGCATCCTCCAGGCCGGCCTCGAGTGTAGGTTGCCGCTCGCGCGCCCGACGGTCCCTCGCGCCTGCCAGGAAATATCCGTGTCCTCATAAGCCCCGGTCGCCCGAGACCAGCCGACCACGGCACCCTCGCCGTACATCGTTTTGTGCCAGTGCAAAACCACGTCGCCAGGACGCACGTGCGTGATGAGCTCATATCCCCAATAGGGGCGCCCGCCACCGTCTAAGGTGGGCGCAAACAGGTCGGCGCCCACGTCATGCCTATCGGTGATCTCCATCCAGTACCGCTCGCTGGTGTGGCCCGACCACCAATCTCGAATCTGCATGGCCCCATCCTTCTACGTTGCTGGCCATGCGCTGCAAGCCAGGTCGGCATATGCCGCGGTCCGAGCGGTTATCTCGGCCTCGTCCCACGACTCCAGTTCTGCGAGCGACTGCGTTAAGTGGAAGTCTGAGCCGCTGTACAGATGGCGTTTCGCGGCAAAGCTCTTGCTTCCCATGTCCTTGTTGATCCGCTTCTCGAGTAGAGCCAGATTGCCGATCTGTCCGATCAGGGCCTTCCTTGCGTCGTCCCCGCCGTGCGCCGACTTTGGCATGACATGCTCGATAGTGACCCCAACACTCGACCAGTCGAGTGCGCGAGGCGGGAGTCCGTCCTTCTCATCTTGCGCCCGATCCAGCATCGCCAACAGGTACTTGGCTCTGGCCGTTGGTGGGTCGGCAGTGGCGATGAACGCAGCGCGAAACTCGCCATCGGTCGGTATGAGCTTCTTGATCAGGCGACGAACATCCGGTTGATTGACCGCGGTTCCCGCGGTGATTGCCGCGCTTGCTGTGCCGAAAGCATCTTCCGACAGTTGAGCCCCAATCCGGCCCACGAACTGTGCTCTGACGGACCACTTTGCCAGCTTCACAAATAGCCTTGCGCCTTTGGGCTTATCCCAGGTTCGGAAGGCTGCGATTAGAACGGGCATGCTGCTCTCGAAACCGAACCGCCGATAGGCCAGGATTGCATCCTTGACGTCGACGTTGATCGAGTTCCAGAACGTGTCGTCACTGTCCCTTAGTGCGAGGTAAACCGCGGCAGACTCTTTGAGTTCCTGGAGGTACCGCTTCACCCCGATCTTGCTCTCGGTGAGCCACTGCTGGATCGCTCGATACAATTTCCGAGTGGTGACCGGACCTCGCCTAGAGACGTAGTCGTAGCGCACGAACTTGACAAGCTCCTCGGGCTTGCCGAGGCGCTCCTCGAGAATGGTCCACGCGTTCTCTACGTAGGCAAAGTCGGTGCCCTTGGCCTGGCTAAAGAGGTAGTTCTTCAAGAGGTCGGCGGTAGTCAGGTCTGCCCCGCGGTCGTTCAGCGTTTCGAAGATGACGTAGGCCTCGGGAAGGTCTGTTGCCACGGCAACCAGGACCTGGACCGATTTTTCCAAATGGTCCGCGACCTCGATCAGTTGGCGATACTGCTTGCCAGTCGGTGCGATGGCCCGTAGGTACTCCTTGCAGGTTTCATAACAGATTCTGAGTTTGTCTTTTTGGTCCAGGTCTGTGGATCTCGCCTCCAACAAGGCGTCATACGAATCCTGGTCCCTTGGGCTGAGCGTCAGGGTGACCACGTCACTCTCCTCCGACAACACGTAGCGTCGCAGGTAGCGCTGCTCAGTCTGCTTGGACGTCTCGCCCTTCCCGTACTGAAGAAGCATGTCTCGAACTGCGATGAAGAAGATGGCTGTCGTAGCGAGTCGTTGTTGACCATCGACGATCTGTCGACGGTCGCTGCCGTGACCTGGCTGAGCAAACACGAGAGTGCCCATGAAGTACGGCCTCTTTTGAGTTCGAGCTGCGTGCAGGTCGTTGAGGTACTCCTCGACGTTGGTCGCGTCCCACGCGTAGCTCCTTTGGAACCGCGGCACGGCGACGAGATGCTCGGTGAGCACACGCCCAAGCTGGTCATGATTGAACTCAGTGGTCTCGGCCACTCGAACCCCCTCTGATTGAGTGTGACGCTATATGTCGCGGGTGGCGTATGCCTCGTGGTTGACACGCGCAGCCCGCCGTGGTTTCTACCATTCAGGCCTCGAGACTTACTCGAGCTCACTTCGTGCACCCCGACCGCGTGGCGATGCAGACCCGCCAGCAGGGGCTCGAGGGCACCGGCCAGGTCACCCTGCGGCACCTCGTGAAGGAGACGCTTCGCATGCGGCCCTCGCGCATCATCGTGGGGGAGGTGCGCGCCGAGGAGGCGCTCGACCTCCTGCTGGCGCTGAACGCAGGACTCCCGGGCATGGCATCGCTGCACGCGAACAGCGCACGCGAGGCCTTGGTCAAGCTGTGCACGCTGCCGCTGCTGGCGGGGGAGAACATCTCCGCACGCTTCGTCGTGCCGACCGTCGCTTCGTCGGTCGACCTCGTGGTGCACCTCGACCTCGGCCTCGACGGGGTCCGGCGGGTCCAGGAGATCGTCGCCGTACCGGGACGCATCGAGGCCGGGACCATCGAGACCGAGACCGTGTTCGCGCGCCGCGGGGACGACCTCGTGCGCGGTCCCGGGCTGCCACCGCGAGCGGAGCGCTTCGAGCGGATCGGTGTCGACCTCCCGGCGCTGCTGCGGGGGCAGGACTGACGTGGGCGTCGTCGTCGGTCTCCTGCTGGGGCTGGGCCTGCTGCTGGTCTGGTCGGCGTTCGTGCTGCCCCCGGGCGACCCGCGCGGGCAGCGGGGCGGCCGCACGTCGCGGCGGCGGATGGCCGACCAGCTGGCGCGTGCCGGCATGCCCTCGGTCACGCCGGCGATGCTGGTCGCCTCCGCGGTCGCCGTCGGCGTCCTCGCCCTCCTCACCGTGTACGTCGTCTCGCGCACGGTCCCGGTGGCCGCCACCTTCGGGCTGCTGGCGGCGTACGGGCCGTTCGCCCTGGTCGCCGGTCGGGCGCGTCGCCGCCAGCGCGAGCTGGCCGAGGTCTGGCCGGAGGCGGTGGACCACCTCGCCAGCGGCGTGCGCGCCGGCCTGTCCCTGGCGGAGGCCGTCAGCGGTCTGTCCGAGCGGGGGCCGGAGTCCCTGCGCCCGGCGTTCGCGCGGTTCGCGCGGGAGTACCAGCTGTCCGGACGCTTCGAGGAGTGCCTCGACCGGCTCAAGGAGCACCTCGCCGATCCCGTGGGCGACCGGGTCGTCGAGGGGCTGCGGGTGGCGCGCGAGGTCGGCGGTGGCGACCTCGGACGCCTGCTGCGCGGCCTGTCGAGCCACCTGCGCGACGACGCGCGCACCCGCTCCGAGCTCGAGGCGCGCCAGAGCTGGGCCGTCAACGGCGCTCGTCTGGCCGTGGCGTCGCCGTGGCTGGTGCTGCTGCTCATGTGCTTCCAGCCGGAGGTGATCGCGCGCTACTCGTCCACGGCGGGCGTCGTCGTGCTCGTGACCGGCGCGGGGCTGTGCCTGCTGGCCTATCGCGTCATGCTGCGCATCGGCCGGCTGCCCACCGAGCGGCGGGTCCTCGGGGAGGGAGCGGCATGACCGGCGTCGTGCTCGGCCTGCTCGCCGGACTCGGGCTCTGGCTCGTGGTCGACCGGGTCGCCGCGATGCGTCGCCCGGACTTCGAGGCGCGCGTGCTGCGCCACCTGCCCGACCTGCCGCACACCGGACTGCGTCCCGACCTGCCCCGGCGCGGGGTGGTCGACGAGCTGCTGGGCCCGGTGATGCGGGGAGCCGCCCGTCGGCTGGAGTCGGTGGCGGGCGGTTCGGCGTCCATCACGCGTCGTCTGCAGCGTGCCGACCTCGACCTGAGCCTGGCCGACTTCCGCGTGCAGCAGGTGGTGTGGGGGCTCACGGCCTTCGCGGTCACCACTGTCGGCGCCCTGCTGGTCGCGTCGCGCGCGCCCGGTCGGGCGGTGCCGCTCGCCGTGCTGTGCGCGGTCGCCTTCGTGACCGGGGTGCTGCTGCGCGAGAACCGGCTCACCGCCCAGGTCCGCCGCCACGAGCGGGCGGTGCTCACCGAGCTCCCTGCCGTGGCCGAGCTGATGGCCCTGGCGGTCGCGGCCGGGGAGGGACCGGTGGCCGCGCTCGAGCGCGTGGTCGGCCGCAGCCGGGGTGCGCTGGCCGGCGAGCTGACCCGCGTCCTGGCCGAGGTGCGCACCGGAGCGCCGGTGGCCCGTGCCCTCGACGACTGGTCGCGGCGCACCGGGCTCGCCCCGGTGGCCCGGTTCGCCAACGGACTGGCCGTGGCGCTCGAGCGGGGTACGCCGCTCGCCGACGTGATGCACGCCCAGGCCGGCGACGTCCGCGAGGCCCAGCGGCGCGAGCTCATCGAGTCCGGCGCCCGCCGCGAGGTCTTCATGATGGTGCCGGTCGTCTTCCTGGTGCTCCCCACCACCGTCATGTTCGCGTTCCGGCCGAAAACGGAGTAACTAGAAACGCTGTGAGGTTGGCACGCGTTGGCGGACGGGACCCTGGCGAGGTCCGACCGACCACGCTGAACCCGACGGATTGCTCGTCCCTTGCAGGGATCGGCGACAGGGCCCGGCCCTCAGGAGGGTTTCGTATTACACTTGCGCTGTGCTTCGAATCCGTGACTCGGCTCTACGTCACGGCTGTTCTAGGGAGGACATCTCTCATGCATACGACCTGTTCCTGATTGACCGGGTAATCGAGCCCGACACAGAACCGCCGAAGTTGTTGTTCGTCGGACCCGACGAGGCCGGGAACCTGCTCGAACTTGTCGGCGGTGAATTGAATGGCGAACTCTGGATTTGGCACGCGATGAAGTGCCGGCCGCAATACCTACAGCTTCTCGCCGGGGCGGGAAGGAAGCGATGAACGAGAGGAGCTTCACCACGGAAACTGGTCACGTTCTCACGGACAACGAACTCAACGCGCTCGCTGAAGAGGCTGAGCGCGGATACGACGTGACCAAGATGGTGCGCCGTCCTGGCCGTCCTCGCATGGGATCGGCTCCTGCGGCCCCGGTCCCGGTTCGGATGCCGGAAGACCTGCACGAGGCTGTGAAGGCACTCGCTGAGGCGGAGGAGACGTCAGTGAGTGAGCTCGTGCGTGACGCGCTAAGCGCTTACCTGCGGACCGAGGTCCCGCCACAAGTGCACGATCTCCACGGGCAGCCCGACAGCGAGGCAGCGATCCTCGCTCTAGTGGAGGAAGCAGAGTCTGGGTATCCCCTTGGCTCGCTTCAAAGGCGTCGCGGCTCGCGACGCAAGGGGCGAGCGCGCGTGTTCCCGGTACGGATGTCGCCGGAACTGCAGTCGGCAGTGGAGGCACGGGCCGAGGCAGAGATGACGTCAGTGAGCGAGGTTGTCCGAGCGGCCCTTCGAGCGCGCCTCGAGAACGGGGGCGGGTCTGGACCACCAGGTGGGGGAGGAGCACACGCTACGCAGCACAGTCCCACCGAGGCGGACACTTGCCGCGACTATGTCTTACCGCGGCTGAAGGAAGCGGGCTGGGACGAGAGTCAGATCGTCGAGCAGTACCGAATCACGGACGGTCGGATCACCACTGTCGGCAAGAATCACCGACGAGCTATGCCGCTACGTGCGGATTACGTCCTCGAGTACCGACCGGGGCTGCCCATCGCAGTTGTCGAAGCGAAGCGCTACTACGCGATACCGGGCAAGGGCATGCAGCAGGCCCGGCGCTACGCCGGACTGCTGGACGTTCCGTTCGCCTACGCGACGAATGGCCGCGGCATCGTGGAGGACGACCGCAACACTGGTATCGAGCGAGCGGACATGGTCGGCTTCCCATCGCCCGACGCGCTATGGGCGCGGTACCGGGAATGGAGGGGGATCAATGAAAGCCCTGCCGCAGGCGAGGGCTTACTGATTCCGTTCAATAGGGATCTTCGGAACCCTGACGGCTCAGTCAAGGAACCCCGGTACTACCAGCGCACTGCGGTGAACCGCGCGGTCGCTTCCACTTTGAAGGGCGACAAGCGGCTCCTGCTCACGATGGCGACCGGGACGGGAAAAACCTTCGTCGCTATGCAGATCGTATGGAAGCTGTGGAACGTTGCGTGGCGCCCGGGGCGGAATCCGCGAATCCTCTATCTAGCAGACCGGAACATCCTGATCGACCAGCCGATTGAGCGAGAGTTCAAGCCTGCGTTCGGCTCCGGCGCAGGGTCCCCCATCTGGAAGCTGCAGGGCGAAGCCAAACTCGGTCGCGAGATCTACTTCGGCCTGTACCAGCAGCTTGCTGAGACGCGGAGCGACGATCCGATGTTCCGGCGCTACCCCAAGGACTACTTCGACCTCATCATCGTGGACGAGTGCCACCGTGGCAGTGCCCGAGCTGAGTCGTCTTGGCGCGCAATCCTTGAGTACTTCGCCAGCGCAACTCAGATCGGAATGACCGCGACCCCGAAGCGAGACGAGACGGTTGACACCTACGACTACTTCGGCGGCAAGCCACTGTTCGAATACACCCTCGCTTCAGGCATCGAGGATGGCTTCCTCGCGCCCTATCGAGTCCGTCGCGTGGTCCTTAGTCCAGACGCGCTGGGATGGACACCAACCAAGGGGCAACTGGACCTCCACGGTAGGGAGGTACCCGCGGGCTTGTACTCGACAAAGGACTTTGAGCGCGTGGTTTCCCTGTTGTCACGAACCGAGGCGGCGGCGAAGCATCTAACCGACTATCTGCGCCGTACCGATCGCATGGCAAAGACGATCGTGTTCTGCGTGGATCAGGAGCACGCGGACCAGATGCGTCGCGCGATTCACAACGCCAACAGGGACTTGACCAAAGAGCATCCCAACTACACGGTTCGGATCGTGAGCGACGAGGGGGTCGTTGGCCAGGGCCACCTGAGCGACTTCGCGGATACGGAGCGAGAGTTTCCGGTGATCGCGACAACCTCTGAAATGCTCTCTACAGGCGTGGACGTTCCGACCGTGCGGAACATTGTCATCTTCCGCACCATCGGTTCGATGGCTCTCTTCAAGCAGGTCATTGGCCGAGGAACCCGCCTATTCCCGGACGAGGACAAGCTGTCCTTCGAGATCATTGACTACTCCGGCGCTACCGCTCTCTTCAGTGACGCGGAGTTTGACGGCCCGCCCGAGAAGGTGGTCCGCGAGGAAGTCGATGAGCACGGCGATGTAGTCGACAGCGCTGGGTCCGAGACGACCGAACCGGAGACAGAACCTGCTGGTCCTGCTGCCATTCCCAGCGACCCGGGGATCACTCCAGAGGACCTTGAGGGCGAGCCCCATTCGAAGTTCTACATTGACGATGCGCAGGTGTGGGTGACCGCTGAGGCCACTTACCAGCTCGATTCGGAAACCAACCGGCTTCGCCTCGTCGCGTACCGGGACTTCGTCGCCGAGACGGTGCGGGCACTGTTCCCCGAACCCACGGAACTTCATTCGCTGTGGATGAGTCGCGTCGGTCGGAAGGACGTGCTCGAAGCCCTGATGGCTCATGGGATCGACGCGGATGAGATGATCGACCGAACGGGCCTTCGCGACGCGGACCCGCTCGATGTCTTGGTCCACTTAGCGTGGAACCAGCCACTTCGCAGTCGGTTGGACCGTGCACAGAGGGTTCGCCGAGACCGCGTGGCGTTCTTCGAGGAGTACCAGCCTGCCGCTCGGGAAGTCCTAACAGCTCTCCTCGAGAAGTACGCGCAGCACGGGATTACTGAGCTAGATGATCTGCACGTGCTGCAGGTACCACCGCTTTCTAAGCTCGGGACGCCTGCCGAGATCGCCTCAAGGTTTGGCTCGCCAGCCGCCCTCCGGGCGGCCGTGGCTCGTCTGAGTGAACTTGTGTACGTCGCCTGATCGGACGAAGGAGTACGGAAACCCTTGACGGGAAAGAAGCGGACTGGATCGCCAACTTCGCCTCAAGCGAAGTTGGGGGGACTGATCAAAGCTGCGCGCGATGCGATGCGTAAGGACGCTGGTCTGAACGGCGACCTGGATCGCATACCTCAACTGGCGTGGCTCCTGTTCCTTAAGGCGTTCGACGCCCTTGAAGAGAACCGCGAGATAGTCGACGAGTCCTTCCGGCCATCAATCGAGGCGCCATATCGCTGGCGCGACTGGGCGGCAGACCCAAATGGAGCCACTGGCGACGCACTACTGAAATTCGTTGACGGGTCGCTGTTGCCCTACCTGCGTGGGTTGAGCGGAGCGGGTGCTCACGATCCACGTGACGTCCTGGCTGCGGTCTTCAAGGAGACAAACAACCGTATGGTCTCGGGGTACCTACTCCGAGACGTCGTCAACAAGGTGAGTGAGATCAATTTTGCGTCTTCGGACGACATTCACACGATGGCGCACCTGTACGAGTCCATGCTGCGAGAGGTACGGGACGCGGCCGGCGATTCGGGCGAGTTCTATACCCCCCGACCCGTGATTCGATTCATCACGCAACAGGTCGATCCCAAGTTGGGCGAGGTTGTTCTCGACCCCGCCTGCGGCACCGGGGGATTCTTGGTAGAGGCCCTCGAGCACATGTCGATTGACGTGGAAACTGCCCGCCAGGGACAAGCATTGCACCAGGACCTGCGTGGCATTGAAAAGAAGCAGCTCCCGTTCCTGCTGGGCATGATGAACCTCGTCCTGCACGGTGTCGGGCAACCCAATCTCGTACGCGGAAATGCGTTGTCAACGCCAATAACGCAGATCGGCAAAGCCCAGCGCGTGGATGTCGTCTTAACGAACCCTCCGTTTGGCGGTGCCGAGGAGGCGACTATTCAAGCCAACTTCCCGGCCGGTAAGCGCACGGCAGAGACTGCGTGGCTTTTCATCCAAGCAGTGATCCGTCGGTTGAAGGATGGAGGACGTTGCGGAATTGTCGTGCCAAACGGTGTTCTCTTTGGGGACGGCGTCGGAGCCAAGATAAAGCAGCAACTTCTTGAAGAGTGCAACTTGCACACAGTGTTGCGGCTTCCGGCTGGCGTCTTTGAGCCCTACACCGATATTCCCACAAACGTGCTCTTCTTTGATAAGGGGAGCCCGACCAAAGAAGTCTGGTTCTACCAGATTACGCCTCCCGAGGGGCGAAAGAAGTACACGAAGACGAAGCCGATGCACTTCGACGAATTTGCTGAATGCCAGGCCTGGTGGAGGGAACGCGCGGAGAATTCGCATGCTTGGCGGGTCCCTGTCCCCGACATCGAACAGAGCAACTTCAACCTGGACTTCCGAAACCCTCACTCGCCTGACGACCTCGCCCACCGCGCCCCACTCGACCTGATAGGTGAGGCCCTTGCGGCGGAGCGACAGCTCGTGACGCTCCTTGAGAAACTCGGCGCGGAGTCGTCCGCCGCCGTCGAGCCGGCCACGGCGGAAGACCGCAGGGCAGCGGGTTGGACTGAGGTGAAACTCGGTGACTTCCTGCGGGTAAAGTCGTCGACGGTATCGGTGGACCCGTCAGCCACCTACAAGATCGCCGGGGTCTATAGCTATGGCCGCGGCCTTATCGACCGCGGCGAGCTCCTCGGCTCAGAGACTTCGTACACGACCCTTGGGCGGCTCGAGAAAGACACGGTCGTCATCAGCAAGCTCGGTGCATGGGAGGGGGCTGTCGCAGTTGTAAGCGACCCATTCGCGGACTACTACGTGTCGAGCGAGTTTCCACGCTTCGAGTTCTATTCCGACCTCACCGACGCGGCCTTCTTTGCTGGCCTCGCTCACTCGCCCTCATGCTGGGAAGCGATCGATCGAGTAACCCGAGGAAGCATGGCGCGCCGCAAGCGCACTACGCCTACACAGTTCCTTGAGACCCGTCTCTGGTTGCCTCCCAAGCCTGAACAAGCCCGAGCGACGCGGCGACTAGCGTTGATCCAGCAACTGCGAGCGCCGCGCGATCTGGCCACCACCCGTCAGGATGCCCTTGCGCCATCAATCTTCAACGGCCTCTTTTCAGGCGCGCGCTGAAGGGTGCGACCCGGGGGGATGACCCCCCAAGGGTCGCTGCGACATCGGAGGTGGACAGCCGCTCACACATTGCCACGGTTTCAGGGTCGTTTTTCTAGGCCAGCCAGGGCCATGTTCGCTTCCAGTCCTGCCCAGAACCGTCGTGTCGTGTCACTGAATCAAATGCAAGGGCGCGCGGTTCAGCGCGACCACGGGTGCCAAGCAAGCAGCGCTGTAATGATAACGCTGGCGACAAACAACACCGTTACGCCCGTCGGGAACGGTCCTCGACCCAGGGTGGCGGTCCGATTTTCCGCGTCGAAGAGAGGCGCAGATTCCTCGCTGCCAGCATAGAACGACTCCACCGTCATGCCCTCGCGGGAAGGGGTGCCTTTCAGTCGCACGTGCACTTCCTTTTCGGCGGCGTGATCTGCAACCTTTATCAACCACGCGCGGACCCCGGCCATTTCGTCGTCGTTCGCCAACGACTCCGCCAGATCGCGGAGTTCTGTAGGCGAAAATATCCGTCCGTCCTGCGTCTTCAATACCAGCCTCTTGCCGAAGCGATCTATCGACTTGAAGCGATACACGATGACTTTGCCGAACGAATCAAATACGACCAGTCCTTTCGCCTGCGCGACTCGAGGGTCAAGTGAGTAGTGGAAGGTCGCATCCTTCGCGATTTCTAAGTGCACTGGAAGGTCTGTAATGGGACTTGGAGGCGTTGGGTAGTCGTCGCCCCGGAAGCCGTAACTTTCACCATTGCGTACTTTATCCCCCCGCAGGCGCCAACGGGAGAGCCAGCCAGTCTCATGGACGAACATGATTCGCTCGAGGCCAACGGGACGTCGTCCAGTGTTCACGCACTTTATAGTTATTCCAGGCGTTGGATAACCGATCCATTCGACGCGGATCTTGAGGCGGTAGCGATCGCGGTATATTGCCACCGCACTGAGTAGCGTCGACACGATGGCCGCATAGGCCGCGATAGCTATCGTTACGAAGTCAAATGCGTTCGTGGTCTTGTCCACACGGAGACTGTACGCGGGCGCTCGGCCCATTCCGAGTGGCCGGTTGCAATGGAACAGGGCTTGCCACGCAACGAGCCAGTGGGGCTTCGGTGGAGGGTCAAGGCACCCACAGCAAGGTGCGGCTGCTACGGATTCGCGTTCTGGCCCGGCGTCGTCGGGCTGCGCCTGACGACGTGACCCGCCGGTGACCCTGTGGCCCGGCGCCCCGACCTGTCAACGAAGGAGAACTCCATGTCCGAACCGATCCGCCGTCTGGTGCTCGCCCTCGCCGGGCTGCTGGCCGCGGTCAGCGCCCTCGGCCGAGGTGGAGGGCGCCGCGACGATCGCGGCGACGTCCCCGGCTGGGTGCTGGTGACCGTCATGACCGCCGGCTGGTCGCCGGGCTCTGGGCCGTGGCCGGCCCGGAGCTCGAGCGGATGCTGCGCCAGGCGCTCAACTCCGTCGCCTGAGCGTGCCCGCACCCGGTCCTGCCCGCAGCCTTCTCCGAGGCGGGGAGCGCGGCGCCGCGACGGTGGACTTCGTCCTCGTCGTGGTGGTCGTGGTCCCGTTGTTCCTCGGCATCCTCCAGGTCGGCCTCGTGCTCCACGTGCGCAACACCCTCACCTCCGCGGCGTCGGAGGGTGCCCGGTACGGCGCCCGGTTCGACCGTGAGCCGTCAGACGGCGCGGCCCGCGCCCGTGAGGCTGTCTCCGACGCCGTGTCGGGCCGGTTCGCGCGCGACGTCACCGCCCGGCGTACGACGCTGCAGGGCGCGCCCGCGGTGACGGTCGAGGTCCGCGGGGAGGTGCCGGCGCTCGGGCTCTTCGGGCCGGCGTGGCCGGTGCGGGTGAGCGGCCACGCCGTGGAAGAGGTGGCGCCGTGAGGACGCTCGTGACGCGCCTGCGCAACGCCCGGGAGGCCGAGGAGGGGACCGCCCTGGTCGAGGTCACCTGGTTGGCCCTGCTCCTGCTGGTGCCGCTGGTCTACCTCCTGGTGGCCGTCTTCGACGTGCAGCGCGCGTCGTTCGGGGTGAGCGCTGCGGCCCGAGCCGCCGCCCGGGCCTACGCGCTGGCGCCCGACGAGGCGTCTGGCCGGGCCCGGGCGCAGCAGGCGGCGGCGGTGGCGCTGCGCGACCAGGGCCTCGACCCCGGCACCGTTCAGCTCGCGGTGTCCTGCTCGCCGAGCCCGGGCAACTGCCTGGCACCCGGCAGCGTGGTCGCGGTCCGGCTGTCGCACCAGGTGCGGCTGCCGCTGGCTCCTGAGGCGTTGGGTGGCGGGGCACCGTCGTTCCGGGTCGAGGCCGACCAGAGCTTCCCCTACGGCACCTTCCGGGAGGACCGGTGAGACGCGACGACGAGCGGGGCTCGGTCAGCGTGCTGCTGGTCGGGTTCTTCCTGATCGCGGTGCTGCTGGTGACCGTGGTGGTGGACGCCTCGGCGGCGTTCCTGCGGCGCCAGGAGCTGTCGGCGCTGGCCGACGGTGCGGCGGTGGCGGCGGCCGACGGGGTGGCGACCGAGCGGATCTACCTCGAGGGCGTGCCCGAGCAGGTGGCGATCGATCCGGCCCTGGCCCGCGCCGAGGTCGCGGCGTACCTCGCCCGCTCCGGCCGGCCCGCCGGCCTGCGCTACCGGGTCACGACGACCGCCGACTCCGTGCGCGTCGAGGTGAGCGCACCGCTCGACCTGCCCCTGGTGCCGCCCGGCTGGAGCGGCCGCACCACCGTCGCCTCCGAGGCCGGCGCCGTCTCGGTCGTCGGCTGAGGGCGCTCAGCAGCCGGCCGGGCTGACGCCCAGCGCGACGGTGCATGCCGAGGGCTGGGCCGGATAGCCGGGATCGCCTCGCGGCCCGCGGGGTCCGCGAGGGCCCGGCTCGCCGCGGTCGCCCTGCGGCCCGCTGTCGCCACGCGGCCCGGGGGCGCCAGGCGACCCCTCGTCGCCCTCAGGACCTCGCTTCCCGCGCTGCCCCCGGTCACCCTCGGGACCCTTGTCCCCGCGAGGTCCGATCTCACCCGTCGCCCCCGGGTCCCCGCGCGGCCCCTTGTCGCCGGGTGGTCCCTTGACCCCTCGAGCGGGCACTACGGACACCTCGGTGTCACCGTCCCCGCACGACGGGGCGTCCGGGTAGGTCACCTGGCCGGTCGGAGCGAGGCAGGCGATAGTGGCGTCCTCGCGGAGGTCGTCGGAGTCAGGACACGTGGGGAGCTTCTCGCCGAGGATCCACCCGGCGACCCTAAAGAGCGGTGGAGCGTCCAGTCGGTACCACGAGTCCGGACGGTCGCAGAGGACGCGAGCGCCGACCGCAGGCAGCATGACCACGGCCGGGTCGTCGTCGGGATTGTTGGAGTCGGTCAGCAGGACAGGCGTGAAGTCACCCTCCTGCCCCAGGACGTAGCCGTCGTACGCCGTCCCGTCTACGGCGACGACGCGCTCGTGAGGAAGCCAGGGGGTACTCAAGAGCGGCGCCGCGATCACCGTCAGTGTGACGAGCGACAGGGCTGCGAGGACGATGGGCACACGTCGGGAGAGCCGTGCTTGGTCACTGGGGTTCATCCGCCGCCACGCCCATAGCAGAATCAGCAGAGCGGCAGCCACCGCCGTCACGGTCCACGGACTGAGCATCAGCGCGACGAAGGCGACGAGCGGCACGCCGAATCGCAAGCCGATCAGAGAACGACGGCCTGCGCCCTGTCCGAGGAGGCCCCAGACGTGGGGGGTCCAGCTCACGAAGCCGACCACGACGCTCGCAACCAGGACGAGCAGCGTCGCCTCGACGAAGAGGGAGCTGAGGGCGGCCTCGGCGATGCCGGAGACCCCCATCTGGCGGACGATCTCGAGCGCGACCTCGCGGTCGAAGCGCGCGAGCACGAGGATGCGGAGCGCGAGGTAGATCGGCAGCACCGCGACGGCCACCCGCCACGCCCGTCCCCAGCCGGCCCACGAGACGGACCACGGCTCGGGACGGTCGAGGCGCGGGGTGAGGCTCACGGGTTCTGCGGATCCGATCCCGCCGTCTCGGCCCCGTCGGATCGCTCGTCTTGGACGGGCCGGGCCACCCATCGGTGGACCCGGTGCACCGGCCAGCCGTCCTCACCGCGCAGCCGGACGCCCGGGTGGGGATCTCGGATCCGGCGGGACAACGGCGTACCGGGGTCCCACATCTTTCGTGACGGCTGCTCGGAGTCGAGCCGGTCGATCCACTGCCCGACCTCGGCGTAGGACGAAAAGGTGAGGTGCAGCTCGTAGACGACGGCCTCACCTGCGAGCAACGGCTGGAACAGCTCCGCGGCCGACGGTGACTGCCGAGGCTCCGCGACGAGGGACTCTCCAAGGGCGAGCAGCGACGTCGCGGCCTCACGGTCGTCACGCGGGACCTCGTAGCGCAGCACCAGCCGGACCGAGGAGGCCCGCTCGCCGGGCTCGATGTTCACGCGCATCAGGAGCGGCCGGGGAAGGCCGGGGTGGGGGTGCCGGGGCTGCCCTGGCTGATGAAGGTCTGCGACTCGCGGTCACGCAGCCACGCGTCGACGACCCCGCGGGCGGGGGAGGAGACGTAGGCCGCCAGCCGCGCCTCGAGCTCACGGACCAGCTCGTCGCGGCTGATCCCGAGCGGCGGGGCGGTGATCTCGCCGAGGGCGGCCAGCTCGCTCGTCACCGCGAGGTGCCAGGGCTTGAGCCCGGGGTACACGCGGGCGCTCCGCGCGACCACGGTCAGCGCCCGCAGCCAGGACCCGGCGGCCGGGGGGAGGCCGATGCTCTCGAGCTGGTCCAGCGACGTGCGGCTCAGCCGGTCGATGGTGACGAGGCCCGCCGAGCGCAGCACGGTCGCGCACTCCGCGAAGGGGGCCAGCTCCAGCATGTCCTCCGGCAGCGGCCGGCCGAACGCCTGCCGGTAGGGGTTGGTCCGCGGAGCAAGCGGGTCGCCGGTCGCCTCGCCGGTCCGCAAGCGGGCGAGCTGGGGGTCGGCCTCGCGCCAGCGGGCCAGGGTGGGGTCGACGTCGGCGCACGCCAGGTGGCGTACGGCGATCGCGGCCTTGCCCGCCGACTCGGCCAGGAAGCAGCCGGCCGCGTAGTTGAGCCCGGGGCCGTACTCCTCCGGCCGCCGCAGGCGCTCCGGGCCGGGCTTCCACCCCACGGCCGGGCACGCCGGCACGGAGCGGGTCAGCATCTCGGAGCTGCGCTGCAGCCGGCACCGGAACTCGTCGTCGACACCGGTGCCCGGGTCCGCGACCGCGGCCGTCAGGCGCTTCGCGTCCCGGGCCAGGCCGCGCAGCTGCGCCTCCAGCGCCTCGCTGGCGAAGCGGCGTTCCGCACCTGCGGCCTGGTCCCGCTCTTGGCGCAGCAGCGACGCCCGGTTGATCCCCACGGCGACCCGGGTGTGCAGCAGGCGGAGCCGCAGCGCCGGCTCGCGGCGTACGACGTCCGAGGCCAGGGCGCTGCCGAGCAGCTCGAGGTAGCGCCCGAGCTCCTCGCTCGATCCGGCCTCGCGGTAGAGGCTGTGCCAGTAGCCGACGAGGGCGAGCTGGTTGGCCGGGTCGAGATCGACCGCCTCGGCGAAGAGCGCCTGGGCGATGCTGCTGCCCCGGGGCTCCTGGGCGGCCAGGGCGTGCAGGGCGATGCTGCGGGCGACCGTCGCCCCCGCCAGGCCCTGCGTGATGCCGTGGGCGCGGGCAATGCGGGTGACGGCGAGGGCGGCCGGGAAGACACCGAGGTCGAGACCCTCCGTCGGGTCGGCGGCCCCGGCCGCCCCGGCTGTCGTGGGCACGTCGTACCGGAGGAACCCGAGCGCGGTCTGCCGGTCGACGCTCTGGGTGTCGACGAGGCGGTGGTTGCGCAGCAGGTCGACGACGAGGCTGTCGTCCTTCGCCGTGACGACCAGCCGCCACGGCGACGGCGCCCGCAGCAGCCGCAGCGCCCGCCCGAGCGCGGCGATCCAGGGGGTGCTCGACGTCTCGACGATCCCGACGTCCTCGAGCAGCTCGGCGTCGGTCCCCAGCGGGACCTCGATGCCGCCGGGCGTCGTCGGCGCGAGCCGGCCGACCAGGGACCGGAGGTGCTCCGGCGACGGCGCGCCGTCCCCGGTCGTCGTGATCGTCAGCCGGGCGCTCGCGCCCCAGTCGATGGCGAGCAGTGCCGCGGCGGCGACGCCCAGGAGGGTGGCGACCCCGAGCGTCGGCGTGAGCGGCGGCCCCTCCAGCGAGACGTCGAGCGAGAGCACCAGCCCGGCGACTGCGACCAGCCCGACCGCGGCCACCAGGGCGACCGCCGCACCGGACGAGGCCGCGTCGTCGTCACGGGCGGCGGCACGACGCCAGCCCAGGACGAGGATCAGCACGGTGGCGACCAGGACCGCGACCAGGCCGAGGTCGGTGCCCAGGTCGGTCCCCTCGCCGGACCACGCGGGGCCGGCCGCGATGCTGACGGCCTCGGGCAGGCCGACCAGGGACACGGCACCGCCCACCAGGGCGGCCCAGGCGACGTAGCGACAGGTGCGCCGCAACCACCGGGTGGTGCTGACGGGGTCGCTCACGTGCCGGCCGACGAGGCCGAGCAGCAGGCGCGCGAGCACCAGGACGAGGGCCAGCCAACCGAGGACCACGGCCGCGAGGACCAGCCCCGGGTCGAGCCACTGCTCACGGAGGTCGGACCACCCCGCGTCGGCGTCCTGGGCCGGCGTGGTGGTCGCGTCGAGCTTGTCCTGCGCCTGGCGCTCCACGGCTGCGGCGTACTCCTCGGCACAGACCGGGGTCGTGCCGGCGGCGACCGGGTCGGCCTTGCGCAGCTCGGCGATGCTCGCGAGCGCGGCCGCCGGGTCTCCGGCGTCCGTCAGCTGCTGTGCCGTCGCGCAGGCCGGCGACGTGGTCGCCGAGGCCGGCGACGGGAGCGCAACGAGCAGCACGGCGACCAGCAGCAGCGTGGCCCCGAGACGGTGTTGGTGTGTCGACGTCATGGTCACCCCCGAAGTCCGTAGCAATCGACGCTAGACCTGTTGCTTTCTTGTCGGCAGGGACCTAAGTACCTGTCTGGCCGGGTCGGGGTGAGCGCGGTCAGGAGGGCCCCCACCGACGGGGTAGCCTGGGCGATTGTGGCTGCCCCTGACCTCGAGACCCGTATCAAGCACCTGCGCGCGACGATGCACACCATCGAGCAGGTGCTCGACGTCGACAAGATGCGCCGGGAGATCGCCGAGCTCGGAGAGCAGGTCGCGGCGCCGGACCTGTGGGACGATCAGGCCAACGCCCAGCGCGTGACCGGCCGACTGTCGACCCTCCAGGGTGAGCTGGAGCGCTTCACCGGCCTCTCGGCCCGCCTCGACGACGTCGAGGTCATGGTCGAGCTCTCCCGCGAGGAGGGCGACGCCGAGGCGCTCGCCGAGGCCGAGAAGGACCTCGACCGCATCACCAAGTCCGTCGACGTCCTCGAGGTCCGCACCCTGCTGGCGGGGGAGTACGACGCCCGCGAGGCCCTGGTGACGATCCGGTCGGGCGCCGGCGGCGTCGACGCGGCCGACTTCGCCGAGATGCTCATGCGGATGTACACCCGCTGGGCCGAGCGCAACAAGTACGCCGTCGACGTCTACGACACGTCGTACGCGGAGGAGGCCGGCATCAAGTCGACGACCTTCGCCATCCACGCGCCCTACGGCTACGGCACGCTCTCGGTCGAGTCCGGCACCCACCGGCTGGTCCGGATCAGCCCCTACGACAACCAGGGCCGCCGCCAGACCTCGTTCGCCGCCGTCGAGGTGGTGCCGGTGCTCGAGCAGACCGACCACATCGAGCTGCCCGAGGAGGAGGTCCGCATCGACGTCTACCGCTCGAGCGGCCCCGGCGGGCAGAGCGTCAACACCACCGACTCGGCGGTCCGCCTGACCCACATCCCCACCGGCATCGTCGTGTCCTGCCAGAACGAGAAGTCGCAGCTGCAGAACAAGGCCTCGGCGATGGTGATCCTCAAGGCCAAGCTCCTCGCCCGCAAGCGCGAGGAGGAGAAGGCCCACCTCGACGAGCTGCGCGGCGACGTCCAGGGCTCCTGGGGTGACCAGATGCGCTCCTACGTCCTGCACCCCTACCAGATGGTCAAGGACCTGCGGACCGAGTACGAGGTCGGCAACCCCGGCGCGGTCTTCGACGGCGACATCGACGGCTTCCTCGAGGCCGGCATCCGCTGGCGCCGCGGCGCCGACAAGGTCGAGGCGGGCTGAGCCCGGTCGGTCGGGGCAACACACCCGGGATCGAGGTCCCGGGATCGGGCGGGCGGCGAACCTAGACTCCGAGACGTTGTGATCACCTTCGACAGCGTCTCCATGGCCTATCCGGGGCAGCAGCGTGCCGCCCTGGAGGGCGCGACGGTGCACGTCTCCGAGGGCGAGTTCGTCTTCCTGGTGGGCGCCTCGGGCTCGGGGAAGTCGACGTTCCTGCGCCTGGTGCTGCGCGAGTCCGGACCGACCAGCGGCCGGATCGTCGTCGCGGGCCGTGACCTGGCCAAGATGCGCAGCTGGCGCGTCCCGGCCCACCGCCGCCAGATCGGCACCGTCTTCCAGGACTTCCGGCTGCTGCCGAACAAGACCGTCCGCGAGAACGTCGCCTTCGCCCTGCAGGTCATCGGCACGCCGCGCGCGACCATCCGCCAGCACGTCCCGGTGGTGCTCGAGATGGTGGGCCTGGAGGGCAAGGGCGACCGCATGCCCGACGAGCTCTCCGGCGGCGAGCAGCAGCGGGTCGCGATCGCGCGCGCCTTCGTCAACCGCCCGCGCATCCTCATCGCCGACGAGCCGACGGGCAACCTCGACCCGAACACGTCGGTCGGCATCATGAAGCTGCTCGACCGGATCAACCGCACGGGCACGACGGTGGTGATGGCGACCCACGACTTCGGCGTCGTCGACCAGATGCGCAAGCGCGTCATCGAGCTCGAGGCCGGACACGTGGTGCGCGACCAGGCCCGCGGCGTCTACGGCTACCAACACTGACCACCCGAGCGCAGGAGCCACCGTGCAGCTGACCTACGTGCTGACCGAGCTGGGGAGCGGTCTGAGGCGCAACCTCTCCATGACCGTCGCCGTCGTCGTCACCCTCTTCGTGTCGCTGACCCTGGTGGGCCTCGGGCTGCTGCTCAACGCCCAGGCAGACAAGGCCGAGCAGTTCTGGGGTGACCGGCTCCAGGTCACGGTCTTCCTCTGCACCGACAACTCCCCGGGGGCCGGCTGCATCGACGGCCGGGCCACGCCCGAGCAGCGCGCCGACGTACGCCGTGC
Source organism: Nocardioides sp. HDW12B (assembly GCF_011299595.1). NCBI lineage: Bacteria > Bacillati > Actinomycetota > Actinomycetes > Propionibacteriales > Nocardioidaceae > Nocardioides > Nocardioides sp. HDW12B. Next base: position 883,869 of record NZ_CP049867.1, read on the forward strand.
GCTCGCCGCCAGCCCCGAGGTGGAGTCGTTCCGGTTCGAGACCAGCGACCAGGCCTACGCCAAGTGGAAGGACGTCTACTCCACGGGCGAGGAGACGCAGCAGCAGGTGTTCGAGGCGATCGAGCCCGACGACCTCGCGGAGTCGTTCTGGGTGACGCTGAAGGACCCGCGCGAGTTCAGCACCGTCACCGACGACGTGGGCGCGCTCGGCGGCGTCAGCTCGGTCCGTGACCTGCGGCAGGTGCTGCAGCCCATCTACTTCTGGATCAGCGCCTTCAAGTGGGGGGCCATCGGCATCGCCGGGCTGCTGCTGGTGGCGGCGCTGCTGCAGGTGGCGAACACCATCCGCCTCGCCGCGATGGCGCGGCGGCGCGAGATCGGCATCATGCGGCTGGTCGGCGCCTCGAGCCTCTACATCCAGCTGCCGTTCCTGCTCGAGGCGCTGGTCGCCGCGGTCCTGGGCATCGCCCTGGCGACGGGCGCGGTCGCCGGGTTCCTCTACTTCGTCGTCTACCGCCTGCTGCGGCCCAACTCCAACATCGTGGCGTGGGTGGACTGGAACGACGGGGTGACGGCGGTCTACGCCATCGCGGCCGTCGGGCTGGCCCTGACGTTGGTCCCGACTCTCCTGCTGACCCGCAAATACCTCAAGGTGTGAGAGGCGTCGGTTACGGTCGAGCCGACAACAATGTTTCTCGTGAGGTCACTGTGGTTCGCTCCTTCCCCCGCGCCACCCCGTCCGCCCCTCCCACCCGGCCCGTGCTGCTCGTCACGGGTCTGCTGCTCGCGCTCGTCGCGGGCCTGATCTCCGCGCTGCTGCCGACCGCCGGCGCGGCGGACCTCGACGACCGCAAGGCCGAGGTCCAGCAGCGTCTCAAGCAGGCCGACCGGCACCTGGGCGAGTCCTCGTCCGAGCTGGCCGAGGCCACCCGGGCCCTGCTGCGCTCGCAGGCGGCGCTGACAGCCGCGCGCGAGAGGCTGGCCGCGACGCAGGCGGACCTGACCGCCGCCGAGGAGCGCGACGCCGCGATGCAGGAGCGGCTGGAGGCTGCCGAGGCGCGGCTGGTCCGCGCCCGAGCGGCCCTCGAGCAGGGCCGGCAGGACGTCGCGGAGCAGGAGGGCGAGCTGCGCCGCGTGGTGGTGGCCAGCTACCAGCAGGGCGACCCCGAGCTGCTCGGGCTGTCGATGGTGCTCACCACCCAGGACCCGGCCCAGCTCACCGGCCAGATGAACACCAACAGCACCGTTGCCAACGTCGAGGCCGCCGTGCTCGACCAGGTCGAGGCCGCACGGGTGATGCTCGCCGTGCGCGAGGAGGAGACCGAGCAGGTGCAGGTCGAGGTCGAGGCCCGTCGGACCGAGGCGGCCGCCAACCTCGTCGAGAAGACCCGCCTCGAGGAGGCGGCCCGGGTCGCGACCGCCGAGGTGGCCGACCTCGTCGGTGCCCGGCGCTCGGCCCGCGCGACCGCGGTCGCGGCCAAGCAGGCCGACCTGCGCGAGCTGTCCCGGCTGCAGGCCGAGCGAGACCGCATCGAGCGGCTGATCCTGGCCCGCGCCGCGGCGACGAAGCGGGCCCAGGCCCGCGCCGCCGGCAGCAGCGACGGCTTCCTCGACCTCCCGGTCAGCGGCTGGATGAGCAGCGACTACGGCTGGCGCACCCACCCGATCTGGGGCTACCGGTCCTTCCACGACGGGGTCGACTTCGGGGCGGGCTGCGGAGCGCCGGTCCGCGCCGCGGCGCCGGGCCGCGTGCTGTCGACGTACTTCCAGACCGCCTACGGCAACCGAGTGATCATCGACCACGGCGTCCAGCGCGGTGTCGGGGTCGCCACCATCTCCAACCACCTCTCGTCCTTCGCCGTCTCGGCGGGGGAGCGGGTCGAGCGCGGCGAGGTCGTCGGCTACGTCGGCGACACCGGGTGGTCGACCGGGTGCCACCTGCACTACACGGTGCTCAACAACGGCACGGCCGTGAACCCGCTGAACTGGTTCTGACCCGCGCGGGAGCAAACAGGTGGCGTGGCCTGAGAGAATGGGGCCATGGCAAAGGAGAAGGGGCGCAGCCTCATCGCGCAGAACAAGAAGGCGCGGCACGACTACGCCATCGAGGACACCTACGAGGCCGGCATCGTGCTGCAGGGCACCGAGGTGAAGACGCTGCGGGCCGGTCGCGCCTCGCTGGTCGACGGCTTCTGCGACATCGAGAACGGCGAGGTCTTCCTGCACGCCGTCCACATCCCGACGTACACGCAGGGAACCTGGACCAACCACGAGGTCCGCCGACGCCGCAAGCTGCTGCTCAACCGCGTCGAGATCGACAAGATCGAGGCGAAGATCCGCGAGAAGGGCTACTCGCTGGTCCCGCTGTCGATGTACTTCAAGGACGGCCGCGCCAAGGTCGAGATCGGCCTGGGCAAGGGCCGCAAGAGCTACGACAAGCGCAACGCCATCGCCGAGCGCACCGCCAAGCGCGAGGCCGAGATCGCGGTGGGTCGCAAGTTCAAGGGCATGGGGTGAGCCTGGCCGCTGAGCCGCCGCTCGCGGACGCCGACGTCCCGGCCTGGTGGCAGCGCCTCGGCCTGCCCGGGCTGGTCGACGTCCACGTCCACTTCCTGCCGCCGCGCGTGCAGGAGAAGGTCTGGGCGCAGTTCGACGAGGCGGGCCCGCTGATCGGGCGGGAGTGGCCGATCCGCTACCGCGGCAGCGAGCAGGAGCGGATCGCCCAGCTGCGCGCGCTCGGCGTACGCCGCTTCTCGGCGCTGTCCTACGCCCACCGGCCGGGGATGGCCGAGTTCCTCAACGACTGGGCTGCCGACTTCGCCGACCGGGTGCCGGAGTGCCTGCGCTCGGGCACGTTCTTCCCCGAGGACGGGGTCGAGGACTACGTCGGCCGCCGGGTCGAAGCCGGGGTCGAGGTCTTCAAGGTCCACGTCCAGGTCGGCGCCATCGACCTGCGCGACCCGCTGCTCGACGCCACCTGGGGCCTGCTCGCCGAGGTCGGCACCCCCGTCGTGATCCACGCGGGGTCCGGCCCGGTCGCCACGCCCTTCACGGGCCCGGGACCGCTGCGCGAGGTGCTCGCCCGCCACCCGCGGCTGTGCGCGGTGGTCGCGCACGCCGGCGCCCCGGAGTACGCCGAGTTCGTGCGGCTGGCCCTGGACCACGAGCGGTGCTTCGTCGACACCGCGATGGTCTTCACCGACTTCTTCTCCGAGGGCGGCGCCTTCCCGCCCGACCTGCTCGCCGAGCTGGGGGACCGGCCCGACGTGGTGCTGCTGGGCTCGGACTTCCCGACCCTGCCCTACCCCTACGCCCACCAGCTCGAGGCGTTGGAGCGGCTGGGCCTGGGGGACGACTGGCTGCGAGCCGTGTGCTGGGACAACGGGGTGCGCCTGTTCGGCGAGCCGTCGCCCGCCGGGCACGCGTGACAGGTCCTGCCGAGGCCCCCGTCGCGGGTTCCGAGGTCCGCAGGCCGTCCGCGAGCCGGTCGCGAGGACATGTATCCACTAACCTGACTGACATGGTTGACAAAGAACAGGGTCGCGACGGAGCCCCTCGTGGCGCGCTCTCCACCAACCAGGACCTCGACCCGGTCCAGCTGCGTGAGGCTTTCGGGGTCTTCCCCAGCGGGGTGGTGGCGGTCGCGGCCGAGGTCGACGGTCGCCGTACGGGCATGGCGGCGAGCTCTTTCACCTCGGTGAGCCTCGACCCGCCGCTCGTGTCGTTCTCCGTCGCCAACACCTCGCGGACCTGGCCCGACCTGCGGCGGGCGCCGCACCTGGGCCTGACCGTCCTGGCCGACCACCACGACGAGGTGTGCCGGCGCCTGGCGGGTCCGGTCGAGCACCGCTTCGACGACGTCCCGACGACCTCCGCGGACAACGGTGCCGTGACCCTCGACGAGGGGCTGGCCCGCTTCGACTGCACGATCTACCGCGAGGTCGAGGCCGGCGACCACACCATCGTGCTGCTGCTCCTGCACGGCGTCGAGCGCACCGACACCTCGCAGCCGCTGGTCTTCCACCGCAGCGGCTTCGGCCGTCTCAGCGAGAGCGCGTAGTCTCGACACGCAGTCGACAGCCATCCGGCCCACCGATATGCGCTAAAGTCTATCGACTAAGGCGACAATGAGGAGGGCGGCATGACGGTGATCGACCTTCATCAGCACCTGTGGCCCGCGCCGCTGGTGGAGGCGCTGCGCGACCGCACGCACGCGCCGTACCTCCGGGGCTGGACGCTCACCACCGCCGGCGAGCCCGCGACCGAGCTGCGGCCCGCCGACCACGACGTCGCGCGCCGCATCGCGCTCGACGAGGCCGACGGCATCGAGCTGGCCTGTGTCAGCCTCTCCGCGCCGCTGGGCATCGAGGACCTGCCGCCCGACGAGGCCCAGCCGCTGCTCGACGCCTGGCACGCCGGTGCGGTGCTCCTGCCGGGCCACTTCGCGCCCTGGGCCTCGGTCGGGAGCCTCGAGCCCGACCTCGACGGGGTGCGCACGATGCTCGAGGGCCCGTTCGTCGGGCTCCAGCTGCCCGCCACCTCCCTGGCCGACCCGGACGGCTGGCTGGCGGCCGGCGAGGTGCTCCGGATCGCCGAGGAGACCGACCGGGCCGTGCTGGTCCACCCCGGCCCCAGCCCGGCGAGCTCCGGCACCCGGCCCGACTGGTGGGCGCCCGTCGTCGACTACACCGCCCAGCTCCAGGCGGCCTGGTGGGCCTGGCACGCGCTGGACGGCCGCGCCCACTTCCCCCGCCTGCGGATCGTCTTCGTCGCCGGCGCCGGCCTCGCGCCGCTGCAGCACGAGCGGCTCGCCGCCCGCGGCGGACGCACCACCACGGTCGACCCCGACGTGTACGTCGACACCTCGTCCTACGGCCCGCAGGCCCTCGACGGCCTGATCCGGGCCCTGGGCCTCGACGGCCTGGTGCTCGGCAGCGACCGTCCCTACGCCGAGCCCCTGGCTCACCTGCTCGACGACGCAGCCACCCGGCTGGTCCGCGTCGACAACCCGCGACGCGCGCTCGGCGCCCGTCTCGGCGTACCCACCCTGGAAGGAGTGGCATGACCACCGTCATCGACGTACCCGCCCGCGCAGCGACCGGGCTCACCGGCTGCCTGGATCTCGACGCGTTGCCCGGTCGTGACCTCGACCAGGACGAGCTGCGGGCCCTGGCCTCCACCATCGCGCGCGACCCCGCCCGGTGGCGACACCACCTGGCCTTCGACGACGACAACCGCGTCTACGTCTCGCTGCACCGCGACTCCCACGTGGACATCTGGCTGCTCTGCTGGACCCCGGAGAACGACACCGGCTTCCACGACCACGACGTCTCCTCGGGCGCCGTCGCGGTCGTCGACGGCACGCTGGTCGAGCACAACCTCGCGGTCGGCACGGAGACGATCGAGACCTTCGTCGACGGCGGGCACGTGTTCAGCTTCGGCCCCGACCACATCCACCGACTGACCTGCGCGGTGTCCGGATCGGTCTCGGTGCACGCCTACAGCCCGCCGCTGTGGCGGATGGGGCAGTACGCCGTGACCGCCGACGGTCGCCTGCACCGCCACTCGGTGTCGTACGCCGACGAGCTGCGGCCGATCGAGACGTGACAGGTGTCATGACGAACTCCTGACACGCGGCTCATCCGCTCCGGGCGCCGGGGCGTGAGGCTGGGGGACATGGTGACGGACATGTCGATCAGGAGGAGCGCAGCGGCCATCGAGCTGCGCGGGCTGCGGCGCACGTTCGCGACCCGCGACGGCGAGGTCACGGCCGTCGACGGGGTGGACCTGACCGTCCGGCCCGGCGAGGTGGTCGCCCTGCTCGGCCCGAACGGCGCCGGCAAGACCACCACGCTCGACGTGGTGCTCGGCCTCACGCAGCCCACGAGCGGCAGCGTGACCGTGCTGGGCGGCGGCGCCCGCGAGGCGGTCCGAGCCGGACGCGTGTCGGCGGTGCTCCAGACCGGAGGGCTGCTCGGCGACCTGACGGTGCGCGAGACCGTGCGCTTCATCGCCTCAACCTTCACCGCGACCGGCCGCGACACGGCCTCGGTCGACGAGGTGCTCGAGCGGGCCGGCGTCACGCGGCTCGCCGACCGACTGGTCGCCAAGTGCAGCGGTGGCGAGCAGCAGCGGCTGCGCTTCGCCCTGGCACTGCTGCCGGACCCCGACCTGCTGGTCCTCGACGAGCCGACCGCCGGGATGGACGTCAACGCCCGCCGCGAGTTCTGGTCCGTGATGCACGCCGAGGCGGCCCGCGGGCGCACCGTCGTCTTCGCCACCCACTACCTGGAGGAGGCCGACTCCTTCGCCCAGCGGATCGTGGTGATGACCGACGGCCGGGTCATCGCGGACGGCAGCGTCGAGGAGGTCCGCGCGCGGGCCACGGGACGCACCGTCACCTGCGACCTCCTGGACGTCATCGCCCTGGAACGGCTCCGCGCCCACCCCGCGGTCGCCGCGGTCGCGGTGGACGGCGACCGGGTGAGCGTGCGCTCCTCCGACTCCGACGCCGTGGCGCGCCTGCTGCTCACCGAGCTGGGCGGCCACCAGGTCGAGATCACCAGCGGGTCGCTCGAGGACGCCTTCGTGCACCTCACCCACGGCGACCGGCCCGTCCGCCGTACCACCGAGGAGGCCTCGTGAACCCCACCATCCTCGCCCTCGAGCTGCGCCGCTTCGTGCGCGACCGCGCGAGCCTGTTCTTCATCGCGCTGCTGCCGGGCTTCTTCTACCTGATCTTCGGGGCCGCGCAGGAGTACGCCGACGGCACCGTCGGCAACGGCAACGTCGCGATGTTCATCATGATCGCGATGGCGGCCTACGGCGCCGTGTCCGCGACCGTCGGGATCGGCGGCCGGGCCGCCACCGAGCGGCTCCAGGGGTGGGGCCGGCAGCTCGGGCTCACCCCGCTGAGCGACGCGTCGTACGTCGCGACGAAGACGGCGCTGGCGGTCGTGGTCGCCGCCGTGCCGCTGGCCGTGGTCTACGGGCTGGGTGCGCTGACCGGGGCGCGGGCGTCGTTCGGCGCCTGGGTCATCAGCTTCACGGTGCTGCTGGTCGGGGCGGTCGTCTTCGCGCTCTACGGGCTGTGCTTCGGCCTGCGGTTCCGCTCGGAGGCGGCGCTCAGCGCGGCCGGCGGGTCGATCGTCATCCTCGGCTTCCTGGGCAACATCTTCTTCCCGCTGTCGGGCACTTTGCTCGCCATCGCGAAGTTCACCCCGCTGTACGGCTACGTCGCCCTGGCTCGCTACCCGGTCACCGAGGGGGCGGTGCTCGACGGCAGCACGGGGGACCTGGTCCAGGAGGCGCTGTGGGTCCCGGTGGCTAACGTTCTCGCATGGACCCTGATCCTGGCGCTGGTGGCGACCTGGCTGGTGCGCCGCGGGCGGAGCCGGGGGTGACGCAGAGCCCGCCCCCCGCGCCGCCCGACGCAGCGGCGCCGGGCGAGCGGGACGACCCCTGGGCGCGCTTCGGCTGGGTGATGTGGGCGCCGTGGATGGTGTTCCTGGCGTTCCCCCTCATCGCGGCCTTCGAGGCCGACGTCCCGCCGGTCGGGCGCTGGTGGGTGGTGGCGCTGACCGTCGGGTTCGGGGGTGTCTACGCGGTCTCGACCCACCGGCTCTCGAGCGGCCGGAGCCGACCGGTGGGCGGCGTGCCCGAGTCCTACGTCGTGCTCGCCGTTCTTGTCCTCCTGACAGTTTCGACGGCGCCGGTGCTCGGCGCGGGTGCGCTCTCCTTCCTGCCCTTCATCCAGTCGTTCGCGATGTTCGGCCTGCCCCTGCCGTGGAACTGGTGGTTCACCGGCACGGTGCTGGTGGCGTCCCTCGTCGGCCTCGCGCTCACCCAGGACGCGGCGGAGTGGGTGTCCTTCGGCTTCATCCTCGTCGCGGTCACGCTCGGCACCGGGGCGGGCCGCTTCCTGGAGCAGCAGAGCGAGCAGTACGTCGAGGTGCGCGACGGGCTCGCGGTCAGCGCCGAGCGCGAGCGCCTGGCGCGCGACGTCCACGACGTGCTGGGCCACAGCCTGACCGTGGTGTCGGTGAAGGCCGACCTCGCTGCCCGCCTGCTCGAGGTCGACCCGGAGCGTGCTCGCTCCGAGCTGGAGGACATCCAGCGTCTGAGCCGCCAGGCCCTCGGCGAGATCCGGGCGACGGTCGGGGGACTGCGCGCCGCGCGGCTGGCCGACGAGCTGGTGGCGGCGCGGACCGCGCTGCTCGGTGCCGGGGTGGAGCCGGTGGTGCCCGACGACGAGCTGGTCGTCGACCCGCGCTACCGCACCGTCGTGGCCTGGGTGCTGCGGGAGGCCGTGACGAACGTGGTGCGCCACAGCGGCGCGCGGCGCTGCGAGGTGGTGCTGGCCCCGGAGGCGCTGGTGGTGCGCGACGACGGGCGCGGGCTCGACGGATCCCGCGAGGGCAACGGCCTGCGGGGGCTGCGGGAGCGGGTCGAGGACACCGGTGGCCTGCTCCGCCTGAGCAGCGGCGGGTCCGGCGCCGGGACCTGCCTGGAGGTGACCTGGTGAGCGAGCCGATCCGCGTCCTGCTGGCCGACGACCAGGTGCTGGTCCGCGACGCCCTGGCGACGCTGCTCGACCTTGAGCCGGACCTGTCCGTCGTGGTGCGGGTGACCCGCGGTGACGAGGTGGAGGCCGCCGTCGCGCAGCACGCCCCCGACGTGTGCCTGCTCGACATCGAGATGCCGGGTCTCGACGGGATCGCGGCGTGCCGGGCGGTGACCGCACGCTTCAGCGACGTACGCGTGCTCATGGTGACGACCTTCGGACGTCCCGGCTACCTGACGCGTGCCCTCGACGCCGGCGCCACCGGCTTCGTCGTCAAGGACATCCCGGGGGACCAGCTGGCCGACGCCGTACGCCGCGTCGCCGCCGGTCACCGCGTGGTCGACCCCGCCCTGGCCACCGAGACGCTGCTGGGCGGGCGCAGCCCGCTCACCGAGCGCGAGGCCGAGCTGCTGCGGCTGGCGGTCGAGGGCACGCCGGTGGCCCAGATGGCCTCGCGGCTGTTCCTGTCGCCGGGCACGGTCCGCAACCACCTGTCCGCCGCGATCCGCAAGACCGGGACGACCACGCGGGTCGAGGCGGCGCGAGCGGCGCAGGACCGCGGCTGGCTCTGACGGGGTCCGGTTCCGGGCAGGGTTCTCCCCAGGCGGCGCGTTCCTCTTGATCCGTCGGGCCTGGCGTATACAATCGAATACATGTTCGATCACGAAGCCTTGGACGACCTGGACCGGGTCGCGGCTTCGGACGCCCTGGCCGAGGTCCGGCGGCGGGTCCTGGCGGTGGAGGCCGAGCAGCTCTACCTCGCGGCCCACTGGGCCGACCTGCACGCCCCCGAGTTCGTCAGCGACTGCCTCGACCTGCTTCCGGGGTCCCCGGCGCCCGGGGCCGAGGGCACCAAGCAGCTCGGTGGCGACGGCTGCCCGGAGATGAGCGAGTTCGCTGGCGTGGAGCTCGCCGCGCTGCTGGGTCGCACGACCGGGTCGGGCGAGGAGCTGCTCGTCGACGCGGTGACGCTGCGGCACCGTCACCCGGGCCTGTGGCGAGGCATCCGCGAGGGCCGGGTGCGGGTGTGGCTGGCGATCCGCGCCGGCCGGCTGTGCACCTCGGCGCAGCTGACCCAGGAGCAGGCGCACTGGGTGGACGACCGGACGACGCCCTACGTGGAGACGCTGCCGCCCGGTCGCTACCTGGCGCTGGTCAGGGCGACGATCATCGCCGCCGACCCGGCCGCCGCCGAGGAGCGGGCCAGGGCCGCCGAGCTGGCCCGCTTCGTACGGGCCGGACAGACCGACGAGCACGGACTGCGCACCCTCGTCGCCCGGGCCCGCGCCGGCGACGTGACCGTGCTCGTCGCCGTCATCGACCGGATCGCGGCGATCCTGTCCGACCGCGGTGACACCGACCCCGTCGAGGTACGTCGTGCCACGGCGCTGCGCGTCCTGGCCAACCCCGCCGAGGCCCTCCACCTGCTCACCTCGGCCGCGCTGGATCACCTCGACCCGGCCGCCGAGACCGGCGACGCCACGGAGCCCGCCGACGAGACTGTGTCGGAGACAGGCAGCGTCGACCTGGTGGCGGAGCGGCGGGCCGCGGCGGCGGGGGAGCGTTCGGACGGTCGCTTCGTCGGGCACCCCGAGGAGTGGATCGGCTGGATGCGCGACTCCTCCGGCGACTTCCTCCCGCACGCCTGCACGCGCCGCGACCTCCAGGACACCGACCTCCGGGCTCCACGGGGCTGCGGCACCAGCCGATGGCCGGACGACCTTCCCCTCGAGCTGGACCTGCATCCGGCTCCGGGGCTCGCACCATCGCGACCACCAGACCCGCCGGATCCAGCAGCCGCAGCCGAGCGACAAGACCCGCCGGTCCCGCCAGGTCGGGACGGGGAGAGTGACCCAGCATCAGGGCTCGGTGGTGTCGACCTGCTGCGTGCCGTGGTGGTGAACGCCGAGCGCGCGGCGTCACGCCTGACACCGACCTGCGTCCTGCACGTCCACGCCAGCACGGAGTCCGTGACCACCGGCGCCGGAGTGGTCCGGGTCGAGGAGATCGGGCCCATGGTGGGGGAGCAGGCCCGGTCCTGGCTGACCGGTGAGCACGGCGGCACGAGTCCCGGGGTCGGGCGGATGCGGATCAGGGTGCAGCCGGTGCTGGACCCCGACCGCGTCGCACCGGTCGACCGCTACGAGGTGCCGGCCACGATGCGCCAGGCCGTGGAGGAGCTCCAGCCCTACAGCCCGTTCCCCTACGCCACCACGGCGTCGCGGCGGTGCGACCAGGACCACGTCGTCCCCTACCGGCCCCAGGGGCCCGCGGGGCAGACCCGCGTCGAGAGCCTCCAGCCGCTCGGGCGCCGCCACCACCGGGTCAAGACCTTCGGGTCCTGGCAGGTGGTCGGGGCCGAGCGCGGCGCGTACTGGTGGCGCACACCCACCGGGCACTGGTTCCACGTCGGCCCCGCCGGCACCCGCCCGATCGGCCGCGACCGCGATTTCGACAGCGCCCTCGGCGTCGCGTGACATCCGGCCGTCACCTGAGCGTCATGCTCGTGGTGCCCACGCGTGGCAGGGTCGTGTCATGACCTCACGCGAGGAGCTCCAGGACGCCACCGCGCAGCACCGTCGGCTCACGGCGGACCTCTTCGACGACCTCAGCGACGACGAGCTGGACACCGCGACGCTGTGCCCCGCCTGGACGGCCCACGCGATGGCGGCGCACCTGGTGATGCCGCTCGACGTGCCGCCGCTGCGGTTCGCGCTCGAGATCGCGCGCCACAAGGGATCGATGGACCGGGCCTCGGAGGCCGTGGTGGCGCGCTTGGCCGACCGTCCGATCGGGGAGCTGACGGCGGTGCTGCGGGAGAAGGCCGACGTCCACCCGCCGATCCCGGTCGTCGGCACCACCGGTCAGCTCGCGGACACCGCGATCCACCTCCGCGACGTCGCCCGGCCGCTGGGGCGCGACGACGACGTGCCGCTCACGAGCTGGCGGCTCGTCCTGGCGTTCCTGGTCACCCGGGCGGCTCAGATCGGCCACGCCCCGCGCGGGGTCACCCCCGGCCTGCGCTTCCGCGCCACCGACCAGGCCTGGTCGTGGGGCGAGGGTGCGGAGGTCGTCGGCCCCAGCGAGGCGGTCGCGCTCGGCATCGCCGGCCGCCCCGCGGCGCTCGTCGACCTCGACGGCCCCGGGCTGCACACCCTGCAGCGCCGTCTGGCGGGCCGCGGGGAATAAGGGGTCGGCCATGATCCGTTGGGACAGGTAGCATGGCCGCGTTGCCGTGCTCGCGCGAGCGGCGCGGATTGACAACTCAAGAGGGGCTGATCGGTTTCGACTTGGGACGTTTCGTTCCAGGGGAAGCGGGTCGAGGATCCAGGGTTATCTCGTTAACGATCTCTGGAAACCAATAACTGCCAACGCTAAGCGCAGTTCGTTCGCTCTCGCCGCCTGACGGCAGAGTGACGGGTCAGACTGAGGGCGCCTCCGCCTCAGAACCTGGCCTCATCTAGGAGGCTTGCTGGATCACGTGCGTCGAAGGCGTGCTCCGGGACTCAACTTCGACTGAGCCTGTCGGTGACGTGTCTGTACGAGCACCGGGGCTGAGAAAACGGTTGTACAGACTGCACCCGGAGAAGACCTGGCACTGCGCCGAAGGACGCGGGTTCGATTCCCGCCAGCTCCACGACAGCCCTCTGGCAGCGACGCCGCTCCGACCCTCGGGTCGGGGCGGCGTCGCTGTGTCATCCCACCGTCCCTGGCACCGTCCTGGCACAGTGAGAGCCATGCGCTCCACGACGACGTACGCCGTCCGGCTCGCGCTGGCTGCGTGCACCGCGGCGGGGCTGACCGGCTGCGGGGCCGGCGCCGAGGGTGGCTCGGAGGCGACCTCGCCCTCCGGCGACCGGCTCGACGCGGACCGCATGGGCGACGTGGCGCGGGACCCGTCGGCGAGCGCCGACGAGATCGTCGACGCCGGCCGCGCCGTCGACGCCGCCGCCTCCGGCGACACCGTGCTCGTCACCTACACCGTCGACCAGGGCACGAGCGAGGGCCGGTCGGCGGGCGCGTGGCGGCTCTACGACGCCGAGGGCGACGCGATCGCGACCGAGCGTGCCGGGGTGACCGAGGAGGGTGCGTCGACCCCCGACGTCACCGGGCTGCCGGACGGCTACCTGCTCCGCGAGAACCCGGGCGGGTCGCTGTGGCACGTGGCCGCCGACGGTGCGAGCGAGAAGGTCGCACGAGCAGACGGTCCGCAGCGGGCGCGCGCCGGCGACGTGCCGCTCGACGACGGCACCGCCCGGCTCTACCGGCCCGCCGACCGCACCGTCCTCGAGGCCGCCCCGGTGGCCGACCGGGACCGTCAGGGCTGGACCGTGACCGACGACGGGGTCCTCTGGCAGCAGCTCCTCGGACGCAACGACCGGGTCCCGTTCGAGCGCAGCACCCCCGACGGCCGCTGGGAGCCGGCGGCGACGTACCGCTCGCGACCGGACCGGATCGTCACCAACCTCGCCCTCACCGCCGTCGGCGAACGGATCGCCCTCCCGCTCACCGCCGAGGGTGACGACCCCACGACCGCCTCGCTCGTCGGCCTCCTGGTCCGCGACGCCGACGCCGCCCCGGGCAGCCCCTGGCAGGTCCTCGCCGCCCGCGACGTGCCCGGAGAGGGCTGGTGGGACGCGCGGCTGGCCGCGGTCGACGACACCACCGCCGCCGTCAGCACCTACGGGGACGCGCCCTACCTCGTCGACGTCACCGGCGGCGACGGGGGCTGGACCCGGATGCCGCTCCCGACCGACGAGGAGGGCTGGGTGGTCGAGTTCGACGGCGGGCGCGCCCACGCCACCCACAGCGACCACGCCGACGCCTGGGTCAGCGACGACCGCGGCGTCACCTGGGACCGCCTGCCCCACTGAGGCACGAGGACGGGGCCGAAGTCCCTGTCCGGCCGCCACGCAGCGGCGCACGCTGGGAGGAGCCCACCCCCGGGGGGAGCCCGCCATGAGGAACCACGTCGCCACCGCCTCGCGCGTCACCGCCGTCACCGCCCTCCTGACCGCCCTCGTGACCGCCGTCGCCGGCCTCCACGCGGGGCTCGCGACCGCCGCCGCCGCCGAGGTGCGGGTCTCGCTCACGACCTCGACCGCGACGTTCTACCCGCCCGTCGACGGCTACCGCGACCTCGCCCGCTTCACGGTCCGCACCGACCGGGCGTCGACGCTCTCGCTGCAGGTCCGCGAGGACCCCACCTCGCCCGTCGTGCGCACGGTGGCGATCGGCGCACGGCCGGCGGGCTTCCACGCCGCCAGCTGGGACGCCCGCGACGACCTCGGTGACCTCGTCGACCCGGGCGGGTACGTCGTGCGCGCCGTCGCGACCCGCCCCGGACGACCGACGCAGCGCACGGCGTACACCTCCGTGCGGATGTCGTGGCGGCAGCTGGCGCCCCGCGCGAGCCGACACGTCGTGCCCGCCACCGCCTACCGCTCGGTCCGGGGCGAGTGCGGGGTCCTGCGGCACCTGGCCACGCCTGCCGGCGCCGTGCGGTTCGACATGGTCGAGCCGGAGGACTGCCCGATCGGCACCTCCGGGCGGCTGGAGGCGATGTACCGCTTCCGCGACTACCCGGCCGGCTTCGGCTCCCCGACGACCGTCATCCGGCCCCACGTCACCGTGGAGGCACGCGGCAACGACCCGGTCGGCTACGGCGCGCTCGGCCTCGAGACCTGGCTCGACCAGGGCGACGAGAGCGGCTGGGAGTGGTACTTCGACCCCTCCTCGGGCGACGACGGGATCGTCCGGATCGACACCGGCCTGCGCCACCACCAGGACACGGAGCGGGCGGTGCGCTTCTCCTTCTCCGGCTCGACCGGCGACGACTACGTGCTGGAGGACCTCGTCATCGACCTGGACTGGCAGGTGCTGGTGCCCGCGCCGGCTCCCTGATCGTCAGGACGGCAGCCCGCCGAACCCGAGGACCACGGCGTGCTCCGCGTCCCCGGTGGGTCCGTCGACGCGCGAGCACCCGCCGCCGACCGCGCACGTCAGCACCGCGGCGGTGTCGGAGGGCGCGCCCTCCTCGAGGTCGCGGGCGACCACGACGAACGTCGTGTCGTCGAGCCACCCCCCGACGCTCGCGTACGCCGAGCCCGTCACGACCCGCTCGGGGACACCACCGGCTGCGTCCACCGACGACACGACCCCCTCGTCCTCGAAGACCACCCGCGCGCCGTCGGGGGAGGCCCGGCCGGGGAGCCGGTCGAGCACGGAGTCGTCGACCTCGGCGCGTCCGCCCCCCACGGTGACGCCGACGGGGGTGCCGCCCGCGGAGTCGTCGGCGACGACCGGGCGGTCCTGCCAGTCCACGACGAGGTCGCCGTCGAGGTCGACCCGAGCGATTTCGGTGGACACGCCGCCGCGGGTGAAGACGTGCCTGTCGTCGTCGAAGCCCAGCACCGCCGGTGCGACCTCGGCGTAGGCGTCCTCGACGTCGTCGGTGCGCGAGCCGTTGCCGGTGGTGTCGCGCAGGACCGTCTCGCCGGACGCGGTGTCGACGACGACGACCTCGGCCACATGGTCCCCGCGCACCGTCCAGGGGCCGTGCTCGTAGTCGACGTAGCCGAGGTAGCGCCCGTCGGCGGTCGCCTTCAGGTCGCCGACACCGCCCAGGTCGGCGACCTCCTCGTCGCCCTCGGGCGACCAGCGCCACATCGTGGCGTAGGACAGGTAGTAGATGCCGCCCTCGGTCGACACCAGCGAGTCGGCCTCTCGCTCGAGCGTGTGACGCTCGCCGTCCACGACGAGCTCGCGCCCCACGGCGTACACCAGCGCGCTCGGCGGTGCGGCCCGCTGACCGACGGGCACCTCGCCGTGGCCGAGCAGCGCCTTCCCCTGCACGACCGCCACGACGAGCAGCACGACGAGCAGGAACGACACGAGGGGACGTCGGCGCATGATCACCTAGTCTCGCGCCATGGCGGACGTCCCTCACCTGAGCCGCGCCGAGGCGCGCCGGATCGCCGTCCGCGCGCAGCTGCTGACCCTGCCCCGCCCCACCGACCTCCTCGCCACGGTGCGCCACCTGACGCTCGTGCAGCTCGAGCCGACCCGGCCGGTCGCCCCGAGCGCCGACCTCGTGCTCTGGAGCCGCCTCGGTGCGGCGTACGACGTGCGTGACCTGCGCGACGCGCTCGACGAGCAGCGGCTGGTCGAGCTCGACGGGGTGGCCCGCCCCGCGGAGGACATCGCGCTGTTCCGGGCCGAGATGGACGCCTGGCCCGGTCCGGAGCCCCGCAAGCCGTGGCAGGACGGCCTGCTGGCCTGGGTGGAGGCCAACAACGCCTGTCGCCTCGACCTGCTCGAGCGCCTCCGCGGCGACGGACCGCTGCCGGCCTCGCAGCTGCCCGACACCTGCGTGGTCCCGTGGCGCTCCAGCGGCTGGAACAACAGCCGCAACGTGCTCATGCTGCTGGGCCAGCTCGCCGGTCGCGGCGAGGTCGCCGTCGCGGGGCAGGAGGGCCGCGAGAAGCTCTGGGACCTCGCCGAGCGGATCTACCCCGACGTGCCCACGGTCCCGCTCGAGGAGGCGACCCGCGCCCGCGACGTACGCCGCCTGGCCGCCCTCGGCATCGCACGCGCCGGCCGGCGGGTGGTGCCGATGGAGCCGGTCGACGTGGGGGAGGCCGGCGTGACGGTGACCGTCGAGGGGGTGAAGGGTCGCTGGCAGGTCGACCCCGACGAGCTCGCGCGCCTCGACGCGCCCTTCGAGGGTCGGGCGGCGCTGCTGTCGCCGTTCGACCGGCTGCTGGCCGACCGCAAGCGGACGACCGAGCTGTTCGCGTTCGACTACGTGCTGGAGATGTACAAGTCGGAGGCCCAGCGGCGCTGGGGCTACTACGCCCTGCCGGTCCTCCACGGCGACCGGCTGGTCGGCAAGCTCGACGCCCGCGCCGACCGTGACGCCGGCGTGCTCCGCGTCGCCGCGCTGCACGAGGACGAGCCCTTCGACGCTGACACCCGCGACGCCGTGCACGAGGAGGTCGCTGCCCTCGCCGACTGGCTCGGTCTGGCGCTCGACCTGCCCGGCTGAGTCGCGGCCGGGCGGGGATACTGACGCCATGGGGCACGGTCACGCGCACACCACGGGCCACGCGGCTGGGAGGCACAGGTCGCGGCTCGCTGTCGCCTTCGCGCTCGTCGCGACGTTCTTCGTCGTCGAGCTGGTCGTCGGCCTGACCTCCGGCTCGCTCGCGCTGCTCTCGGACGCCGGCCACATGGCCGCCGACGTGGTCGCGCTCGGCGCGGCCCTCGTGGCCACCACGGTGGCCACCCGTCCCGACACCAGCGGCCGCCGCACCTACGGCTCCTACCGAGCCGAGGTGTTCGCCTCCGGGTTGGCCGTGCTGCTCATGCTCGGCGTCGCGGTGTACGTCGTGCTCGAGGCGGTCGCGCGGGCGGGTGACGAGCCGGAGGTGTCCTCGACGCCGATGCTGGTGGTCGGCGCCCTCGGGCTGGCCGTCAACGTCGCCGCGATCGGGCTGCTGCGGGCCGGCTCGCGCGACTCGCTCAACGTGCGCGGCGCCTACCTCGAGGTGGTCGCCGACGCCGCCGGCAGCGTCGGGGTGATCGCCGCCGGCGTGCTCGTCGGGCTCACCGGAGACGCGGTGTGGGACACCGCGGTCGCCGTCGCGATCGGCGTCTTCGTCGCGGTCCGCGCCGTGCCGCTGGGACGTCAGGTCCTCGCCGTGCTCGGTCAGCACGCCCCCGCGGGTCTCGACCTCGACGCGGTGGTGGCCGACCTGGAGGCCGTCCGCGGGGTCGAGGACGTCCACGACCTGCACGCGTGGACGCTGACCTCCGGGATGCTCGTCGCCACGGCCCACCTGGTGGTCGCCGACACCGTCCCTCCCCAGCAGGCGCTGGACGCGGCGCGCCGGGTGCTGCGCGAGCAGCACGGCATCGAGCACGCCACCGTCCAGGTGGAGACCCACGCCTCGGCGGAGTGCCACGAGATCGACTGGTGAGACCGGGGCGGCCTCAGGAGAGGCCAGCCCGCCAGCTCCGGCGGCGCAGCCGTGTCGTCGCGCCGGTCGCGACGGCCACGCCGACGACCGCGACCACCAGCCCGACCACCTCCCGCGGCGTCAGCGTCTCGCCGAGCACCAGCCACGCCATCACCGCGGTGACGGGTGGCATGAGGAAGAAGACGCTGCCGGCCGCGCCCGCCCCGCCGGCGCGCACGAGCGTCCCGAGCAGCAGCAGGCCCACGATCGAGTTGACGACCGCGAGGTAGCCCAGCGCGACCACCGCGCCGCCGGGGTGGCGGACCACGTCGGTGCCCTCGAGCAGCAGCGCCGCGAGGTAGAGAGGAGGAGCGGCGGCGGCGAACTGCACCGCCGCCGACCACAGCGGGTCGGGGGCGTGCCCGATCCAGCGCTGCCCGAGCGTGCCGAGGCTCAGCGCGAGCGTGCTCACCACGCCCAGCACCACCCCGAGCAGCCCGCCCGCGCCCTGCACGTCGGGGCCGAGCACCAGCAGCACCCCGGCCACCCCCACGACGAAGCCGACCAGCTGGACCCGCCGGAGCCGCTCGCGCAGCAGGACGGCGGCCAGCACCGCCGTCAGCACCGGGCTCAGCGAGTGCATGAGGGCGCCGAGGGTGGCGCCCAGGCCGGCGTCGAAGGCGGCGTACATCGCGCCGAACTGCAGGCCGTTCATCACCACCCCGACCGCGCCGATGCGGGCCGCGACGCCGAGCGGCATCCGCGGCCGGCCGCGCAGCGCCCACGCCAGCGCGGCCGCCAGCACCGCCGCGATCGCGAACCGGGCGGCCACCAGGGTCACCGGGGCCATCTGGTCCACGCCGTACGGCCCGGCGATGTAGCCCGAGGACCACACGAGCACGAACGCGCCGAGCGGCACCAGGGGCAGCGTCTCCGGCGGGCGGTCAGCCACGCGCCATCGGCAGGTGGGGGATGCCGTCCTCGAGGAACTCGTCGCCGGTGACGAGGAAGCCGAAGCGGGCGTACCACGCCCGCAGGTGGGCCTGGGCGTGGATCTCGGTGCGCCGGTCCCCGACCACCTCCAGCGCGGCCGTCACCAGGACGGCCGCCAGGCCGCGTCCTCGGTGGGCCGGATCGGTGACCACACGCCCGATGGCGGCGTGGTCGCCGTCGTCGAGGATCCGCAGGTACGCCGCCGGGCGGGTGGGCTCCGCCTCGATCCACAGGTGCACCGTGCCGGGCTCGAGGTCACGGCCGTCGAGGTCGGCGTAGACGCAGTCCTGCTCGACGATGAACACCCGCTCGCGCAGCACGAGGATGCGGTACGCCGTGACCGGGTCGAGCTCGGCGTACGACGCCCGACGGACCTGGGGGACGTCCGGGGGGACGTCGGGGGACGGCGGTGGGCTCACCCACCTATCGTGGCCGACCCGGACGGCGCCCAAACCGGGCTACGGGGCCGCACGACGCTTCTCCGCTCGCTTCTCGACCTGGTCGATGCGGCTGCTCGCCGTGGTCAGGCCGATGGCCGAGGTCTCGAGCGGGTCGGTGAGCCGACCGCTCGAGCCGTCGTAGCGCCGGTAGCCCGAGAAGATCACGTTGCGCGGGCCGTCCGGCATCCGTCGCCCGACGACGTGCAGCGCGCCGACGCCACCCAGCGGCGACGGTGCCGGCTGCAGCAGCCACGACTCGCCCGGGTCCTCGCCGCGAGCCGGACGCCACACGACGCGGGCGTCGCCCGGGGCCCAGCAGCGCCATCCCTCCCGGCAGGACTCCGGCTCCGCCCAGCGCGGCATCGTGGGCACGGCCGCCACGTCGAGGACGCCGGGCCCGATCGGCCCGTCGGCGCGCTCCAGCCGGACGCGGCCGCCGACGGCGCCCTCACCGAGGTCGGCGGCGACGGGGGAGGGGCCGAGGTAGCGCCAAGCCTTCGTGCCCTTCGCGATCATGAAGGTGCCGGCGAGACCGGCGCTGGTCTGCGGGACCCGGTCGAGCGAGCCCGGCTCGGGCTCGCCGCCCTCCCAGTCGTCGAGGTCGTCGCCGGCGGCGACGACCTCCTCCGAGACCAGCGGCCGCAGCCGCTCGTCGGCGACGACCGCTACCAGGTCGTCGACCGTGAGCGGGAGCTCGACCTCGCGGGGGTCGCCGTCGAGCGGTGGCCCCGCGCTGCGGGCCCGCACCGTCGCGCCGTCCCGCTCGGTCCACACCGACCAGCCGCCGGGGTCTTCTACGGTCGCCTCGCTCCAGCCGAGACGGACACCGCCGCCGAGGTCGGCGCACTCGGGCGAGACCGTCGCGCGGCAGGACGGCATCCGGCCGTCAGGGGTGATGCTGACCTGGACGAGGTCTGCGTCGCCGTCGCCGTCGGCGTACCAGAGGTCCGCGGCGACGTAGCCCGCCGGGTCGGTCTCGTCGACGTACGTCGCCCTGCGGGCGCCGGTGTCATCGGGCAGGTGGTCGAGCGCGACCGCCGCGACGGCGCGCGCGGTGATCGGGGTCGAGCCCCGCGGGTCGACCGCGTCGACCGTGTCGCCGCCGTCGCCGCCGCCGCTGCACCCGGCCAGGGCCAGGGCGGCGACGGCGACGAGAGCGGCGCGGGACCTCACACGCCGATCTTGCTCCACGGACCCCAGATCGCGAAGGTCATCCCGGCGCTGGCCTGGATGTTGACGAACAGGGTCTTCCCGTCGGCGCTGAACGTCGACCCGGCGAACTCGTCGCCGAAGCGGGGCGTGCCGTCGGGACGGGTCAGGCGGTTGAGCGCGATGTCCCAGATCCGGCCCTGGCGGGTCAGCCCGCGCAGGTAGTTGTCGCCGCTGCTGTCCTCGCAGACCACCAGCGTGCCGCTGCGCGACGTGGTGACGTTGTCGGGGAAGTCGAGCACCTCCGGGCCGGGGGACTGGAAGACGCAGGTCAACGTCTCGCTGCGCACGTCGTAGGCCCAGACCTGGCCGTAGCCCTTGCCGTAGCCGCGCACCGGGTCGTCGGCCTTGGTGCCCGACTCCTGCGCGCCGCCGGCCTGGGTGGAGGTGAAGTAGACGACGCCGTCCTCATAGATCTGCCCCTCCAGGCGCGAGAAGTACGCCGCGCCCTTCGCCCGGCCCTGGTCGCCGACGAAGACGATCGCCTCGTCGTTCGCGGTCGGCGCGGTCTCGCCCGGGGTGTAGTCGTAGAGGACGTCCGGCTCGTCGATGCGGACCCACTCGACCTTGTAGCGACGCCCCGGCTTCTGCTGACCCTCGAGGTGGGCGTTCGGCTGGTTCGTGACCGCCAGCATCTCGAGGACGCCCTCGTTGTCCAGGGAGCCGGTCTTCATCGGGTTCTGCTTCGGCGTGTAGCGGTAGTAGCCGGAGGCGAAGCCGAAGTTGTCCTCGGTCAGGTAGAGACGCCCCTCGCGCGGGTCGAAGGCGACCGCCTCGTGGGCGAAGCGTCCCGCCTGCGTGATCGGCTGCCGGTTCGACTGGCCACCGGCCGGCACCTCGAAGACGTAGCCGTGCGGCTTCTCCAGGGTGGTGTTCGGGGCACCGGTGAAGTCCGGGCCGACGTCGGGACCGTTGACGGTCTCCTCGCAGGTGACCCAGCTGCCCCAGGGCATCTGTCCGCCGGAGCAGTTCATCATCGTGCCGTTGAGGCTGGTGAAGGCGCTGAGCACCTCTCCGGTCGCGGTGGTGCGGATGGTCGTGGTGCCACCGCCGGCCGCGGCGTCGTACGGCGTGCCGGGGCCGAAGGCGCCCACGGGGTTGTTGACCTCGTGGTTGCGCACCAGCGTCGTGGTGCCGCCGGAGCCGGGGAAAGCGCCCATGCCGTCGTGGCGACCGGGCAGCTTGGTGCCGTCGTCGAGCACGACCGGGGTGGTGGTGTCGTGGAAGGAGCGGTAGGAGAAGCCCTTGGGCAGGTGCAGGCGGACGACGCCGTCGCGCTCGTCGGCGACCGGTCCCAGCTCGACAGCGCGCGGCCTGCCCCCTCCCTTGCGGCCCGAGGGGCGGGCCTCGGCGGCAGCGAAGCCGGCGAAGGGTCCGGCCAGGGCGGCAGCGGCGGCACCGGCTCGGAGCGCTGTACGGCGGTCGACGTCAGGGGTCTCGGAATCCATCGCGCCACCCTAGGCGGCGACACGCGCATCAGAAAATACTTGGTATGCACCTACTCGGTATGCATACTCAGTACATGTCCATCAAACACGGGTTGCTCGCCCTGCTCGAGCGGGAGCCGATGTACGGCTACCAGCTGCGTCACGAGTTCGACACCACCACCGGGTCCACCTGGCCGCTCAACGTCGGCCAGGTCTACACGACCCTGGCGCGCCTCGAGCGCGACGGACTGGTCGAGCCGCAGGAGGAGGACGCCGAGGGTCGCGTCCGCTACGCCATCACCGACACCGGGCGCGACGAGCTCGACGCGTGGTTCGCCCACCCCGTCGTGACCTCGGACCGCCCGCGCGACGAGCTGGCCATCAAGCTGGCGCTCGCGGTGACGGTGCCCGGCATCGACGTCGGCGAGGTCATCCAGCGCCAGCGCGCGGCCAGCATCACCGCCATGCAGGACCTCACCCGCCTCAAGACGGGCGGGACGGGCGAGATCTCGTGGACGCTCGTGCTGGAGTCGATGCGCTTCAGCCTGGAGGCCGAGATCCGCTGGCTCGACCACTGCGAGACCACGCTGGCGCGGGCGGCGCACCAGCGCGACGCCACGGCAGGCGCCACCACGGACACCGACCCCTCGCCGACCCGCTCGATCCGCACGCCAGGAGACCGCCGATGAACGCCGACCTGACCTCCACCCCCGCGCCGGGCCAACCGGCGCTCGAGATCGTCGACGTCAGCCGCATCCACGGTCGCGGCGACGCCGCCGTCCACGCCCTGCGCGGGCTGCACCTGAGCGTGCAGCCTGGCGAGATGGTCGCCGTCA
Organism: Nocardioides sp. HDW12B; assembly: GCF_011299595.1. Taxonomy (NCBI): domain Bacteria; kingdom Bacillati; phylum Actinomycetota; class Actinomycetes; order Propionibacteriales; family Nocardioidaceae; genus Nocardioides; species Nocardioides sp. HDW12B. Next base: position 906,297 of record NZ_CP049867.1, read on the forward strand.
TGGGCCCCTCCGGCTCCGGCAAGTCGACCCTGCTCAACCTCGCCGGTGGCCTCGACCAGGCCACCGCCGGACGCGTGCGGGTGCAGGGCCACGAGCTGGGCTCGCTGTCGAAGGGCGAGCTGGCGCAGGTGCGCCGCCGGATGGTCGGCTACGTCTTCCAGGACTACAACCTGATCCCCAGCCTGACCGCGGGCGAGAACGTCGCGCTGCCGCTGGAGCTGGACCGGGTCAAGGCCCGGCGCGCGGCCGAGCTGGCCGCCGCCGCGCTCGAGGAGGTCGGGCTGGGCGGCCTGGACGGCCGGTTCCCCGACGACCTCTCGGGCGGTCAGCAGCAGCGCGTCGCGATCGCGCGCGCCGTCGTTGGGGAGCGCAGCCTGATCCTGGCCGACGAGCCGACCGGCGCCCTGGACTCCGACACCGGCGAGCAGGTGCTCGCCCTGCTGCGCGCGCGCTGCGACGCCGGGGCGGCGGCGCTGCTGGTGACCCACGAGGCCCGCCACGCCGGCTGGGCCGACCGGGTGGTGTTCCTGCGCGACGGCGCGGTCGTCGACGAGGCGGGGTCCACCGTCACTCCCGACGCGTTCCTGTCCGGCAGCGGGTGGGGCCGGTGAGCCGCATGATCGGCCACTGGCGTCCGGTGCTCCGGATGGCCCGCCGTGACCTCCGCCGCCACCCGGTCCGCGCCCTGCTGACCTGCCTGCTGGTGGCCCTGCCGATGGTGGCGGCCACGGTCGCCGCGCTGGCCTCGGCCAACTCCGAGTACACCCGCGACGTCGAGGCCACCGAGCAGATGCGGCAGGCCGACGGCGTGGCCGTGGTGTCCTCCTGGTCCCGGCTCGACCGGCGCGAGGCGCTGTGGCTGAACACCTCCAGCACCGGTGGTCCCGCGCAGCGGCGCGACGCCGGCTCCGTGGAGGTCGGCCCCCTGCTGCCCCTCGGCTCCACGGCCACGGCCGTGCCGCAGCAGCGTGACGTCCCCCTGCCCACCGGGGGGATGGGCCTCGTCGAGTTCGCCGACCTCGACGACCCGCTGTTCGCCGGGGGTGCCGAGCTGACCGGGGGCCGGGCCCCCTCCGCGCCCGACGAGGTGGCCGTCACCGAGGCCGCCGCCGACGAGCTCGGGCTGCTGACGAGCGACGGCGACCCGGCCGACGAGGCCCTCCTCGCGGTCGCCGACGGACCTCCGCTGGAGGTGGTCGGGGTCGTCTCCGGCGCGGACTCCTACGGTCCGGCTCTGGGCCTCGTGGCGCCGCTCGACAGCCGCCTGGCGCCCAGCGACCCGCAGCGTCCGCGCTACCTGGTCGAGCTGCCCTCGCTGCCGCGCAGCGAGCTCAAGGAGCTGCAGGGCTCGCTGGCCGCCGCGGGGATCGCGTTCAGCCCGCGTGACTACGTGCTGCACCCCGCCGCGTGGGAGGGGCGCGGGGGCTTCGACGTCACCGAGGCTCCGGACCTGACGCACCTCGTCGTCGGTGCGCTGGTGATGCTCGTCGGGATGCTCGAGGTCGTGCTGCTGGTTGGCGCCGCCTTCGCCATCGCCGCCCGCCGCCAGGTCCGCGACCTCGGGCTGCTGGCCGCCAACGGCGGCGCCCGGTCCGACCTGCGCCGGGCCCTGCTGGCCCAGGGGCTCGTGCTCGGGGGCGTGTCCTCGGTGGTCGGCGTCGGGCTCGGCGTCGTCGCCTTCCTGGAGGGCGTGCCGCTCTGGGAGCGGCTGCTGGACCGGACGATGTACCGCACCGAGGTCGACGTACCCACGCTCGCGGTGGTCGCGCTGCTCGGCGTCGTGACCGCCGTCGTGGCGGCGCTGCTGCCGGCGTGGAGCACAGCGCGGCTCAGCCCGGTGGCGGCGCTGTCGGGGCGCTTCCCGGTCAAGCCGGGCGAGGCCCGGGCCCACCGGGGTGCGTTCGTCCTGCTCGGCGGTGGGCTGGTGCTGACCCTGGCCGGCGGCTGGTTCACCGCCCGGGCGTTCGCGCCGCGGGCCGAGGAGAACCCGCTGCCGCCGTTCGTGGCGGGACTGGGGCTGGTCCTCATGGTCGTCGGAGCGATCTGGGCGACGCCGTACGTCGTGCGCGTGGTCGCCGGTGCGGGGAAGGGGCTGCCCCTCGCGGGTCGCTACGCCTTCCGCGACGCCGGGCGGCACCGCTTCCGCTCCGCTGCGGCCGTGATGGCGCTGACCATCACCGTCGCCGGTGCCGTGCTCAGCGGCTTCGCGTTCTCCTCGGCGGCCGCGATCCAGGAGCAGCAGGGTGGCTACCAGCCCCCGAACTCGCTGGTGCTCTACGGCGACGACACCGCGGCCGCCACCGCGACCGTCGAGGAGGTCTACGGGCCGGTCGAGCCGGTCCGGACCCGCGGCATCCAGCTGCCCCGCGCCGACACCCCGAAGGCGCGAGGCGTTGCGGCCGACCGGTCCCTGGTGGTGCCCGGCGCCCCCCAGGGTGTGCGGATCACCGACCCCGGCTCGCTGGCCGTCCTCGTCGCAGCGGCGGACCGCGAGGCGGCCGTCACCGCGCTGGAGGACGGCGGACTGGTCGTCCTGGCGGGGACGGGCGTGCCCGACAGGGACGTCGCCGAGCTGAAGGCACGCGGGCGCACGACGGCGCAGCTCGCGGTGGACCGCCTTCCCCAGACCACGGTCTCCTCCGGGCTGGCGGTCGACTCCGACGCCGACCTCCTCGGCAACGCCTTCGTCAGCGAGGCCACGGCCGAGCGCGTGGCCGGCCAGGCGCTCTCCGGGCGAGGCGACTTCGCCCAGACGCTCCTGGTCGGCGGGGAGCCGTTCACCCAGGACGTGCTCGACCGGTTGGAGGTCTACGGGATCTTCGGCCAGAGCGACGACCCGCAGCAGCTGCGGGCCGAGCAGGCGCAGTACCTCGGGCTGGTGGTCGCCGGCCTGCTCAGTGCCCTCGTCGTCGGCATCGCGGTGGCGATGGCGTCGGCCGAGAGCCGCGACGACGTCGCCACGCTGGCCGCGGTCGGGGCCGGGCCGTGGCGACGGCGCTCGCTGGGCGCGATGCACGGGCTGTTCCTCGGCATCGTCGGCTGCGTGCTCGGGCTCGCGGTCGGCGTACCGTCCGGGCTGGCGTTCACCCAGGTCGACGGGCTGCCCGGCGTCGACGTCCCGTGGCTGTCGTCGCTCGGCACGGTCGCCAGCGTGCTCGTCCTCGGCCTGGTGGCCGGGTGGCTGGTGACCCCGTCGCGGCTGCGTCTGACGCGTCGGACGGCGTGAGGCTCCGTCAGCCTGGGCGGTCCGGGGGGACCACCTAGGCTGAGGGGATGACCAGCGGGTGCCTCTTCTGCGCGATCGTCGCGGGGGAGGCACCCGCTCACGTCGTGCTGGACGAGCCCGAGCTGGTCGGCTTCCTCGACGTCCGCCCGGTCTTCAAGGGTCACGTGCTGCTGGTGCCGCGCGCGCACGTCGTGACGCTGCCCGACCTGCCGGCGGCGCTGCGCGACCCGTTCCTGGAGGCGGGTCAGCGGCTGGCCTCGGTCATGACGACGGACCTGGAGGCGCAGGGGTCGTTCGTCGCGATGAACAACACCGTCTCCCAGAGCGTGCCGCACCTGCACCTGCACGTCGTACCGCGGACGAAGGGGGACGGGCTGCGGGGCTTCTTCTGGCCGCGCACGACGTACGCCGACGAGGCCGAGGCGGCGTCGTACGCCGAACGGATCAGGAGCGGCTTGCGGGCGCCGGGGAGCTGACCGCGTCCAGCGGCGAACGTCTCCGGAACGCGTTGCCCGTGCCCTTGGCCGCGATCCAGACGCCGGCCGTGCCGAGCAGCGCGCCGCCGAGGGCGTCCACGGCGAAGTGCCAGCCCAGGTAGACGGTGGCGACGACGGTCAGCACGAGGAAGACCCAGAGGAAGACGCGCAGCGCCCGGTGCAGCCGCAGCAGCTCGGCCATCAGGCACATCGTCACGCAGATGCCGACGTGGAGGGACGCGAAGGCGGCGATGGTCTGCACGGCCTGGGTCGTGAACGGGTTGACCAGCACGTCGTGCCGCTCGGCCATCATCATGTCCTGCAGCCCGGTCACGTCGGTGCGGGGCAGGTCGGCGAACATCTCCGGGCGCGAGTAGATCGGACCGAGCGTGGGGACCGCGAAGTAGGTCGCGGCGCCCAGCACCCAGTCGACCGCGATGGCGGTGACGTACCAGGCGCCGGCGCGCGTGTTGCGCGACCACACCAGCGCGAGTGCGAGCGAGGCCGGCACGAACGCGATCCACGCGATGTAGACGAAGGAGAGGAAGTGGGCCGCGGCGCCGGTGCCGAGCCAGGCGTGCAGCACCTCGGCCGGCTCGTGGCCGAGGAAGAGGATGCGGTCGACGTCCTCGAGGAAGCCGTCCCACAGGTGGGTGTTGACGAAGGGCACGAAGGACTTGAGGTTCCGGAACGACGCGTAGGTGAGGTACCACGCGCCGAGGCCGACGAGCGCGAACTTCACGTGCGCCAGGTGCCACCGCTCGCGGACCACGGCGGTGAAGTGCGGCCACGCCCGCACCGGGTTGCGAGCCCGCCAGAGCGCGCGGGGGACGACGTCGGCCAGGAAGGCGAGCAGGAGGATGCCCGGCAGCCTCAGCCAGGTGGGTCCGGCGACGCTGTCGGGATCGCGGACCGGGAGGTCGTAGATCCAGGCCATGACCAGCGTCAGGGCACCCATGGCCAACGCCACGTAGGCGGCGAAGCGGAAACCCTCCCTCTGCATGGGGCCGAGAATACCGTCGCGGGGCTCCCTGAGCGCGCACCGACGGCGCATGGCAGGGTGCCCTCTGGAGCCCACCGGGGCCGGGTCGTCGCCGATCGTCGTCGTACAAGGAGAAGAGAGCAGCAATGAACCGTTACGCAGGTCGGGTCGTCGTCGTCACCGGAGCGGCCCGAGGCATCGGCGCCGGAACCGCTCAGCGCTTCGCCGACGAGGGTGCCCGCGTGGCCGTGCTGGACCTCGACGAGTCCGCCGCCTCGGCCACCGCGCAGGGTCTCGGTGCCGAGAAGGCCGTCGGCCTGGCCTGCGACGTCTCCGACGCCGCCGCCGTCGAGCGCGCCGTCTTCGCCGTCGTCGAGGAGCTCGGCTCCATCGACGTGCTGGTCAACAACGCCGGCATCACCCGCGACAACCTGCTGTTCAAGATGTCCGAGGACGACTGGGACCTCGTGATGAACGTGCACCTCAAGGGCGCCTTCCTCATGAGCCGCGAGGCGCAGAAGCACATGGTGCCGGCGAAGTACGGCAAGATCCTCAACCTCTCCAGCGTCTCCGCACTCGGCAACCGCGGCCAGGCAAACTACTCCGCGGCCAAGATGGGCGTCCAGGGCTTCACCCGGTCGCTGGCCCTCGAGCTCGGCCCCTTCGGCATCAACGTCAACGCGATCGCCCCCGGGTTCATCGTGACCGAGATGACGGACGCCACCGCCGTACGCCTGAAGATGGAGCCGGAGGAGCTGCGCCGCCTGAACGCGGAGGCCAACCCGGTCCGCCGTGTCGGTGCGCCCGAGGACATCGCGGCCGCTGCCGCGTTCCTCTGCAGTGACGAGGCGTCGTACATCACCGGTCAGACGCTGTACGTCGACGGCGGCGCGAAGGTCTGACGCGAGGCGCCGCGCGCCTTCCTCGGTCCTCCACGGAACCGAGGGAGGCGCTGCGGCGTCCGACCGGTGAGTGAGGGGGTGCCGGTGCGGGTCGTCTGGTCGCTGGTCGCGCTGCTCGCCCTCGGAGTCGGGGGGGCAGCGAGGGTGCCGGGTGCACGGACGTCGGAGGGATCGAGGGCATCGCGGTCGAGGTCTCACGTGGGCTCTTCGTGACGACCGGAAGTCTCGCCGTCGAGGTGTGCGATGCGGGCGACTGCGCGTCGGCGACGACGCGGCTGGGACGCGTCCCCGGTGGTCCCGTCGCTCGCGAGGCCGTCGTCACCTTCGACGAGCTGGGGCGGGACTTCGAGACCGGTGAGGTCACCGTGACCGTCCGGCTGTCCGACGCGCGCGACGCGACCGTCGCCATGGCCGAACGGCCCGTCGAGCTGACACCGTTCTTTCCGAACGGCGCGTCCTGCGACGGAGACGGCTACGTCAGTGGCCAGCTCCGGATGACGACGGCCGACCGTCGCTGAGCCCCTCTGTGGAGGAGGACGCGCCTCGTGCGCGGTGATCTGCACCGCGACGGGAGGCGAGGAGCGCCGCTGCAGCCAGGAGGACAGCCGCGCCCACCTCGGCGGCCCCGAGAGCGGCGACGCGCTCCCACGAAGCGGCTCGGCAGGGGCCGTGCGCGGGCGAGAGGACGGGGCCGGCGTCCGTCGTCACCCAGGCCGAGCCCTGCAGGGCTCCCCACGCGCTCCCGCACTGGACCTCTCCAGGTCGGGCGCTGTCGATGGTGGCACTGACGGCCTGGACGGGCAGCGTGAGCCAGATGCAGCAGAGGAGCAGCGAGGCGAGGCAGGCGAGAGCCCCAGGACGCGCCCTCGGTCGATCGCCCGAGCGCCGCGTCACGACCGCCGTCGCTGCGCCCACCAGGAACGCGCCGGCAGTCACCCACGCGAGCGCGAGAGCCAGGCTCATCCGTCGAGACTAGGGGAGTGCCACGGTCGCGGCGGGAGCGTCGAGCGACTCGTGCTCATTCTCCGAGGAAGGTGCCGTCCGGCGCGACGACGAACGTCGTGGTGAGAGGGGCGAAGGCCCGCCAGCCGCGTCCGTCGTCGATGGCGACGAACATCCGCAGGGTCCTGGCTTTCTTGTCGTCCCAGAGCGCCTCGATCTCGACCTGGTACCAGATGCCACTGGCGCCTGTGACGTCCTCGCAGTCCGGCCGGAGCAGCCAGGTGTCGCGGAGCTCCTCGTAGGACTGGTCGCGCAGCTGCATGACGCGTCGGTCCAGTACGGCTCGCGCCTCCACCTCGTCCACGGTCGCATCATGGCACGGCATCCGGCGGTCGCGCGCCGGGTTTTGTCCACAGCACAAATTCGTTGCCATCAGGCTGTGGATTGTGCGGTTTCCGGGGGTCATTGTGTCGGAGGTCCCTGGCAGAGTCAGTCCATGGAGCCCTTCACCCACGCGGCCGCGGACGACGGATCCGCGTCGATCAGCGCCGGCGGTGACGCAGCCTCAGGAGCAGGTGTTGACGCGGACGCTGTGGCGGTCGCCGGCGCAGACGCCGGAGTGTGGCCGTTGGAGGGGCGGTGGCGTGGCTTCTCGTCGGTGGAGGTGCGGACTCAGCGGGTGCACCGCTTCACCGGGCGCCTGGTGGCCGCGGTGGCCGACGCGACTGCGGGTGGGGTCGATGGTGTCGCGGTGGGGTGTCTGAGTGCGGCGGAGGCGGGGGAGGCGGTGCTGGAGCTGGGCGAGGTGATGGCCCGGTTGAAGGGGCTGCAGCTCGCCCTGCTGGCCCGAGCCGACGAGCAGGACGTCAGCACGTGCGCTGACGGCGGTCCGGCGGCGGTGAACACCGCGGCGTGGTTGTCCCACCGCGGGCTGGTCGCGGGTCGGGTGGCGCGCGGTGAGGTGCGCCGGTGCCGGGAGCTGACCGGACAGTACGCCGCGACGGGGTCGGCGTTGTTGGCCGGTGACCTCGACGTCGCGCAGGCCGAGGTGATCGTGTCGTCGTTGAACCGGTTGCCGGGGGATCTGGAGGTCGAGGACCGGGTGCGGGCGGAGAAGGTGATGCTCGCCGAGGCGGCCCGGCTGGATGCGGAGCAGCTGCGGGTCGTGGGGCGGCGGTTGCTGGAGGTGATCGCACCCGAGGTGGCGGAGGAGGTCGAGGCGGCGCGGTTGGCGAAGGAGGAGGATGCGGCGGCGGCGCGGACGTGGTTGACGACGTGGGACGACGGTGAGGGCACCACGCACCTGAACGTGAAGCTGTCGACCCGTCATGCGGACATGTTGAGGGCGGCGTTGCACGCGATCGCGAACCCCGGCCTGGCCGATGCGATCTGCCGCACCGAGTCCTCGCCGTCGCCGAAGCCGGGGCCTCGGATCCTGGGCGAGGCGTTCTGCCGGCTGCTGGAGACCCTCGACGTCGACAGGGTCCCGCAGAACGGGGGGATGAGCGCGACGGTGGTGGTGACGATCCCGCTCGCGACGCTGCACGGTGGGCTGGAGGCGGCGACGTTGGACACCGGCACCCGGCTGAGTCCGGGTGAGGCACGGAGGATGGCGTGCGACGCCGGCCTGGTCCCGGTGGTGCTGGGTGGGCGCAGTGAGGTCCTCGACCACGGGCGGGCACGGCGGTTGTACTCCCGGTCGCAGCGGTTGGCGATGGCGGTGCGGCAGGACTTCCGCTGCGCTGCTGAGGGGTGTGATCGCCCGAGTGGCTGGTGCGATGCGCACCACTTGAGGCCCTGGTCGACCGGCGGCCGCACCGACCTGGCTGACGGGGTGCTGCTGTGCGGGCGGCACCACACCTTGGTCCATCACCCCGACTACACCGTGCGCCGAGGCTCCGGCTGGCGCCTGAGCATCGTCCGCACCCCACGCGACACCCCCCGACGCCAATAGCGGCCGCCCCGAACATCGGAACTCCCCGGGCGAAGCTTCTCAACGGGCAGATCGAGAAGCACGCGCGGATGGCGGAGCACGCGCAGATGGCGGAGCACGCTCAGATCGAGAAGATCGCCACCGTGGGCAGAGCGATCGCCGCGGCGGCTATGACCAGGGTGACGGTGCCGAGCGACCGGCTGCGCACGTCCGTGCGGGACACGAGGCCCAGCACCACCGCCAGGGCGCCGACGAGGTAGGCGAGCGGGCTGAAGAAGTAGGTCGCCGCCAGCACGAGGCTGAGCACAGCCAGCCCCAGCGCCATCCTCCCCAGGACCCGGGGGTCGGGCTCCGACGTTCGCACGCGCGCTCCCCTCGGGTCTCTGGCGCCCCGCGGTCGTGGGCGACGTCGTACGACGGTAGCGGCGAGTGGGACCCGGGGGTGCCGGAGGTCCAGTTCCGACGCCGACCCCACGGTCCGACGCCGACGCCACGGTTCCGACGCCACGGTCCCGACGCGGACCCCACGGGCCCGGCATCGATCCCGCGGCGTGGTCGGTGATGAGTTCTGACGTCCGCCGCCGTCTTACCTGTGACACCCCGAGACGGAAGGATGACGCGATGACGGCGGACACGGTGATGGAGCAGATGGTGACGGAGGAGAGCGACGTGGGTGACCTGGGCGATCTGGGCGAGCTCGACGAGCCGGCGTTCTCGGCGCTGGCGGAGCGGCACCGCCGCGAGCTGCACGTGCACTGCTACCGCATGCTCGGCTCCTTCGAGGACGCCGAGGACACGGTGCAGGAGACGTTCCTCCGGGCCTGGCGGCGGCGGGAGACCTACGAGGGGCGCTCGACGTTCCGCGCCTGGCTCTACCGGATCGCGACCAACGCCTGCCTCGACCTGCTCGCGCGGCGCCGGCCGGAGCCGGCGACCGGCGGGGAGGTGCCGTGGCTGCAGCCCTATCCCGACCGACTGCTCGACGAGCTCCCCGCGGCCGGGTCCGACGAGCCCGAGACGTCCGCCGTCGCCCAGGAGACGATCGAGCTGGCCTACCTGGTCGCGGTGCAGCACCTGGCCCCGCGCCCGCGGGCCGCGCTGATCCTGCGCGACGTGATCGGCTGGCCGGCCAAGGACGTCGCCGAGCTGCTCGGCGACTCCGTCAACTCCGTCAACAGCGCGCTGCAGCGCGCCCGCGCAGGCATGCGGGAGCACCTGCCCGCCGAGCGGCAGGACTGGACGGGCGGCGACGGCGACGCCGCCACGCGCGACCTCGTACGGCGCTTCACCGAGGCCAGCGTGGCCACCGACATCACCACCCTCTCGAGCCTGCTGCGTGACGACGTCCGCTGCTCGATGCCACCGACCCCCGGCCTCGACGTCGGCCGCGACGCGGTGGTGAGCTCCTGGCAGCAGGACGGCTTCACCGACCTCGGACGGATGCGGACCGTCTTCACGACTGTGAACCGCCAGCCGGCCGTGGCGGCGTACCTCTGGCGGGAGAAGGACGACGCCTACCTCCCGCTGACGATGGACGTGCTGCGCATCAGCGGTGGCCTGGTCACGGAGATCGTCATCTTCCACGCCGACCAGTTCCCGCGGCTCGGGCTGCCGGAGCGGCTGCCCGCCGAGACCCCCGCCGACGCCCCTGCCGACGGTCCCGCCTACGGCCTCGCCGCCGACGTCACGGAGCAGCCGTCGTGAGCGGGCGCCGGACGCGCGGCGTGGTCGTCACCGGCCTGCTCGCTACGGTCGTCGCGGCGGCCCTCACCGCTGCCTGCGCGGCGCTGGCCCGGACTCTCGGGGTCGACTTCGAGGTCGTCGAGGGCGAGCCGATCCCGGTGTCGGGCATCGCTTTCGTCACCGGGGTGTTCTCCGTCGCGGGCGTCGGCATCGCCGCGGCCCTTCACCGCTGGAGCGCCCGCCCCGCGGAGCGGTTCCTCTCGGTGACCCTGTCGTTGACGGCCGTCTCGCTGGTGCCTCCGCTGCTCTCCGGGGCCGCGGTGTCCACCGTGGTCACCCTCGTCGGGCTGCACCTCGTCGCCGCAGCCGTGATGATCCCCGCGCTGGCCCGCCGCCTGCGCGGCTTCGCCGCGACCAGCGACGAGCCGGAGCCTCGTCCGCTCCAGCGGCAGCGCTGACGTCGCCCTCGCGTGCCCGCCGGCGGCCGGCCGCCCCGCCGACTCCGGCCGCCAGCAAGCACGCACCGGCGCCGACGGTGAGCACGCCGGAGACGGCCTCCCACCACGGTCGGGCCTCGGACGAGCCGTTGGCGTAGGTGAGGGCGGCGACGAGCGGGCTCGCGAGGAGCAGCAGGACGCACGCGGCTCGCGCCCACCCGCGGGCGCCGAGGCCGAAGCGTACGAGCAGGGCGGGAGGCCACAGGAGCCACAGGTACACGGCGAGGGCCGCGGTCACCGGACGCACGACGTCACCGCTCGTCCCGGAGAGCAGCGTGGCGACGCCGACGGCACTCTGGGCGAGGACCGCGCCGGTCAGCACGACACGGGCGACCCGACCGGGGCGGCGGCCGGTGGTGGCCCAGGGCAGCAGGGCGAAGGCCACCGCGAGCACGAGCAGGGAGACGCCGGCCAGCTCGGCGGCGGACCCCACGGGCTCCCAGCCGGTGGTCGGGGCCAGGAAGTCGAAGCGGTGGTCCTGCCGGGCGAGGCACGCGCGGCTGTCCCCGGCGCCCCACGCGCACGCCTCGGCCCACCGCTGCCACGAGGCGGCGGCCATCAGCCCACCGGCCGCGACCAGCAGCAGACCTGACCCGATCCTCGGAACCTGCAGCGCCATGACTCCCCGTCCTCCGCGTCCCAGTGTGCGACGCCCGGGCAAGGTCGGAAGCCCGACAGGGAGCGCCTGGCGGCTCCCGGCGGAACCTGTCAGCTCTCGGGCGGGTGTCCGAATCCCCCCGGGGTGTCGGGCCGGGCGACGCCGACGCGCGGTGGGATGCTGGGCGGCATGTCGCGAGCGCTTCCCCCTGCCCGTACGCCCCAAACGTCCGCCCCCGCCCGGTCCCGCCGTACGGCGACCGCCGCGGTCCTGCTGCTGACGGCGAGCCTCGCGCTGGCCGGGTGCGGTGGTGAGGACGAGCCCGAGGAGGCGTCGCCCGAGGCGGCCGCCGTCGAGGGGGAGACCGTCCTCGAGTCCGGCCCGGTGCTCAACCCGCTGAACGGGCTCGAGCTCGAGGCGCAGCCCGCGCGGCCCGTCCTGACGGTCAAGATGGACAACAGCTCGGCCAGCGCCCCGCAGGTCGGGCTGAGCAAGGCCGACCTCGTGACCGAGGAGCTCGTCGAGGGCGGCATCACCCGGCTCGCGGTCTCCTACTACTCCGCCATTCCCGAGAACGTCGGACCGGTCCGCTCCATGCGCGCCACCGACATCGGGATCGTGCAGCCGCTCAAGTCGACCCTGGTCACCAGCGGAGGGGCCGCGGTCACCGCGGACCGCATCGGCGAGGCGGGCATCCGGGTCATCAACGAGAGCGGCACCGGCTTCTACCGCGACGAGAGCCGCAGCGCGCCGTACAACCTGTTCAACACGCTGACCGAGGTGGCCGACAAGCTCAAGCCGGTCGACCCGCCGGAGCCCTACCTGCCGTTCAGCGACGAGGGCGACCTCCCGGCCGGCAAGCCCGCGAAGGGCCTGAGCGCGGTCTTCTCGCAGGGGCACACGACGTCGTTCACGTTCGGCGACGGGGTGTGGACCAACACCAACAGCTTCGCCGCCGACGGCGACACCTTCGAGCCCGAGACGGTGCTGGTGCTGCGGGTCCAGGTCGGCGACGCCGGCTACACCGACCCCGCCGGCTACCCCGTCCCGGAGACCAAGTTCACCGGCACCGGTGCGGCGCAGATCTTCCACGACGGCGAGGTGGTCACCGGCCGCTGGGTCAAGGACGGCCTCGACGACACCATCGCGCTGGAGGTGGGCGGCAAGGAGGTCTCGCTGCCCGCCGGCAAGGTGTGGATGGAGCTGGTGCCGGCCCAGGGCGGGTCGGTGCAGGTCCAGCGCTGAGGCGTACGCCGAGCCCGCGGGGCCGGCGCCGCCCTCAGTCGTCGAGCAGGGACCGGATCCCAGCCAGCACCAGGACCACGGCGCCCTCGGCGTCGTCGGCCGCCTGCTGGGGGTCGGGGGCCTGGGCGACGGCCGAGGCCGTGGCCGACATGGCCCCGAAGAACAGCCGGGTGAACGCGGCCAGCTGGGACTCGGGGAGGTCGTAGGGAGAGAGCAGCCCGCCCACGATGTCCTGCACGAGCCCGTAGGTGCTGCGCTCCTCCTGCTCGCGGAACCGCTCGTAGCCGAGCACGACCGGGCCCTCCAGGATCACGATGCGGCGGTACTCCTCACCCTGGGCGACCGTCAGGAACTCGCGCAGCCCCACGAGGGCGCGCTCCCAGGGATCGGCGACGTCGGCGATGCGGGCGCGGATCCGCTCCCGGGCGTCGTCCTCGACGGTGGCCAGCACCTCGCCGTACAGGTCCTGCTTGCCGCGGAAGTGGTGGTAGAGCGCGCCCTTCGTAACGTCCGCGCCGGCCACGATCTCCTCGAGGCTGGTGGCGGCGAAACCCTGGCGCGCGAAGAGGTCACGCGCCACCGAGACCAGGGCGCGCTTGGTGTGGGCGCGGCGCGCGCGAACCGTCATCGCCCGAGCATAGGCGCCGGCGCCGGTGGGGGAGCGACCGTCGTCACAGGGCCTGTGCGCGGGATCACCGCACGGATCCCTCCGGTTCCGTACTGACGGTACGTACCGTGGGTATGTATCCACCGGTGGGGCCGAACGGCCCCGGCGAGAGACAAGGAGACTGCGATGACCGAGCAGAAGAACGCTCAGCAGTTCGCCGACCGGCTGCGCACGGCCCTCGGCAAGCAGAGCCGACGCCGAGCCGGCGACCTGCGTCGTCGGACCGGCAGCAGCACCCGCAGCTTCGCGGACCGCCTGCGCAGCTCGCTCGACGTGCGCTGACCCGCACCACCTGATCCACCGGGCCCCGGCCGGTCGCCGCTCACGGCGCCGGGCCGCCTCCCTCGGCCTGCGCGTCCCTCCCTCCCAGGAGTGGCCGCCGTCGGGGTCCGGTCACGGGACCGACGCGGTCCTACCGATGGGTACCGGCTCGGGGTCCCGTCGGACCCGCCGGGCGTGAAACGATGCGGCCATGGCAGCCGCGCCCAGCATCTCGTACTCGATCACCGTCCGCCTCGAGGTCCCCGCCGGAGGCTCGGCGATCAGCCACCTCACCTCCTGCGTCGAGGAGACCGGCGGCATCGTGACCGCCCTGGACGTCAGCGCCTCGGGCACCGACCGCCTCCAGATCGACGTGACCTGCGCGGCCAGCGACACCGACCACTCCAAGCGCATCGTGCAGCGCCTCGGCGAGCTCGACGGCGTCACCGTCGGCAAGGTCTCCGACCGCACCTTCCTCATGCACCTCGGCGGCACGATCGAGATGGCCTCGAAGCACCCGATCCGCAACCGTGACGACCTGTCGATGGTCTACACCCCCGGCGTCGCCCGGGTCTGCGAGGCGATCGCGGAGAACCCCGACGACGCGCGCCGCCTGACCGTGAAGCGCAACTCTGTCGCCGTCGTCACCGACGGCTCCGCCGTCCTCGGGCTGGGCAACATCGGGCCCGCCGCCGCGCTGCCGGTCATGGAGGGCAAGGCGGCGCTGTTCAAGCGCTTCGGCGGCATCGACGCCTGGCCGCTGTGCCTCGATACCCAGGACTCCGACGCGATCGTCGAGATCGTGCGCGCCATCTCGCCGGGCTTCGCGGGCATCAACCTCGAGGACATCTCCGCCCCGCGCTGCTTCGAGATCGAGGCACGGCTGCGCGAGCTGCTCGACATCCCGGTGTTCCACGACGACCAGCACGGTACGGCGATCGTGGTGCTGGCCTCGCTGCGCAACGCGCTGAGGGTGGTCGGCAAGGAGCTCAGCGACGTCCGCGTCGTGATGTCGGGCGCCGGCGCCGCCGGCCAGGCGATCCTGCGGCTGCTGCTGGCGGCCGGCGCCTCCGACGTCGTGGTCGCCGACATCGAGGGCGTGGTGCACGAGGGCCGCGAGGACCTGCACGACTCGCTGCGCTGGCTGGCGGAGGCGACCAACCCCGAGGGCCTGACCGGCACGCTGGCCGAGGCGCTGTCGGGCGCCGACGTGTTCATCGGCGTCTCGGCGCCGAACATCCTCACCGGCGAGGACGTGGCCTCCATGGCGGACAAGAGCATCGTCTTCGCGCTCGCCAACCCGGTGCCCGAGATCGACCCGGGCATCGCCCGCGAGCACGCCGCGGTCGTGGCGACCGGCCGCTCGGACTACCCGAACCAGATCAACAACGTGCTGGCCTTCCCCGGGGTCTTCCGCGGCCTGCTCGACTCGCACGCGCGCACCATCGACACCGAGCTGCTGCTGGCCGCGGCCAAGGCGATCTCGGACGCGGTGCACCCCGACGAGCGCAACGCGAACTACATCATCCCCAGCGTCTTCCACAACGAGGTCCACCAGTCGGTGGCCGCCGCGGTGCGCGCCGCCGCCGGGGCCGAGCGATGACGACGGCGGGCCGGCCTCCGGCATGACCGGCGGGGTGGGGGAGCCCGGGCCGGCCGGCGGGGCCGACCCCGGCCCGCTGCTGGGGAAGGGCCGTCTGCTCGTGGCGACCCCCCAGCTCCTCGACCCCCACTTCGACCACACCGTGGTCCTGCTGCTCGACCACGACGACGAGGGCAGCCTCGGGGTGGTGCTCAACCGACCCACCGGGGTCGGCGTCTCGACCGTGCTCGACGAGTGGTCCGAGCAGGTGGACGGCCCGCCCGTGCTGTTCGAGGGGGGGCCGGTCAGCCCCGACGCGGCCCTGGCCCTCGCGGCGCTGGCCGGGGACGGTCCGGCCGACCCGGTCGGGTTCCGCCGGCTCTTCGGCAGCACCGGCGTCATGGACCTCGACACGCCGCGCGAGCTGCTCGACCCGCGGGTGGTGCGGCTGCGGATCTTCGCCGGGTACGCCGGCTGGGGCAGCGGCCAGCTCCTCGCCGAGGTCGAGGAGGGGTCCTGGCACGTCGTGGACTCCAGTCCGGGCGACCCGTTCTGCCCGCACCCGGACAAGCTCTGGGCCGAGGTGCTGCGCCGGCAGCCCGGCTCGCTCGCGTGGGCCTCCACGCGGCCCTCCGACCCGACCCTCAACTAGTCCGGCGACACGCCCGGGACCTGGTCGGTGTCCGCCCGCCGGTGCGTCACCGGGGCCGGTCGGCGACGTATGCTCGGTGGCTGTGAGCACACAGCTGAGCCCCGGAGCCGAGACGGTCGAGGACCGCCGTACCCAGACCACCGAGGGGGGCGACCACGAGCGCTTCTCCCACTACGTGGAGAAGGAGAAGCTCACCGAGGCCATGGTCATGGGCACACCCGTCGTGGCGCTGTGCGGCAAGGTCTGGGTGCCCAGCCGCGACCCGGAGAAGTTCCCCACCTGCCCGGAGTGCAAGGAGGCGTGGGAGCAGCTGAAGAAGGACGAGGACTGAGCACGCTGCGACGCCCCAGCCCGACCTCCCCTCCGAGCACCAGGACGACGTGACCTCCCCCTCCTCGCCTTCTGCCCTCCCGCTCACGCCCGCTCTCCCGCCCGCCTACCCCGACCGCGCCGCCTGGGGCACCGCCACCAAGCTGCGCGCGTGGCAGACCGAGGCGCTGACGCAGTACTTCGAGGCGCTGCCGCGTGACTTCCTCGCGGTCGCCACGCCCGGCGCCGGCAAGACGACCTTCGCGCTGACGGTCGCCGCCGAGCTGCTCAGCCGGCGGCTCATCGAGCGCGTCACGATCGTGGCCCCCACCGAGCACCTCAAGACCCAGTGGGCCGAGGCGGCGGAGAAGGTCGGCATCGCCGTCGACCCGTCGTACGCCGGCGGCAAGGGCCGCACGAGCAAGGAGTACGTCGGCGTCGCCGTCACCTACGCCGGTGTCGCGGCGAACCCGCTCGCGCTGCGGATCCGCACCGAGCGCTCCAAGACGCTGGTGATCCTCGACGAGATCCACCACGCCGGCGACGCGCTGTCGTGGGGGGAGTCGGTGCGAGAGGCCTTCGAGCCGGCGCACCGGCGGCTCGCGCTGACCGGCACGCCGTTCCGCTCGGACGTCAACCCGATCCCGTTCGTGGGCTACGCCCCCGGCGCCGACGGGGTGCCGCGCAGCGTGGCCGACTACAGCTACGGCTACGCCCGGGCGCTCGCGGACCACGTCGTGCGACCGGTGCTGTTCCTGGCCTACTCCGGCGACATGCAGTGGCGCACCCGCGCCGGCGACGAGGTCGCCGCCCGGCTCGGCGAGCCGCTGACCAAGGACCAGTCGGCGCAGGCGCTGCGCACCGCGCTGGACCCGCACGGCGCCTGGATGGCGTCGGTGCTGGCCGCCGCCGCCCGCCGCCTCGACGAGGTACGTCGTCACGTGCCCGACGCGGCCGGGCTGGTGATCGCCAGCGACCAGGAGTCGGCCCGCTCCTACGCCCGGCTGCTGGCCGAGCTGACCGGCGAGAAGCCGGTGGTGGTGCTCTCCGACGAGAAGGCGGCGTCGAAGAAGATCGCGGAGTTCACCGAGTCCGACGACCGGTGGATGGTCGCGGTGCGGATGGTCTCCGAGGGCGTCGACGTGCCGCGGCTGGCGGTCGGCGTCTACGCCACCGTGACGACCACGCCGCTGTTCTTCGCCCAGGCGGTCGGCCGCTTCGTGCGGGCCCGCAGGCGCGGCGAGACCGCCTCGGTGTTCCTGCCCTCGACGACGTCGCTGCTGGCCCTGGCCAACGAGCTGGAGCTGCAGCGCGACCACGTGCTCGGCCGCACGGTCGCCGACGAGGACGACATCTTCGCGGCCGAGGACGAGCTGCTGGCCCGCGAGCAGGCGGCCGAGAACGCCTCCGCGGAGGAGCAGCTCATGCCGTTCCAGGCGCTGGGGTCGGAGGCCCGCTTCGACCGGGTGCTCTACGACGGCGGCGAGTTCGGCCATGCCGGCGAGGTCGCGGTCGGCTCGGAGGAGGAGATGGACTTCCTCGGCATCCCCGGGCTGCTCGAGGCCGACCAGGTCCGCGACCTGCTCCGCAACCGGCAGTCGGCGCGAGCGGCGGCCCAGAAGGCGGCCCAGGCACGGCGTACCCCCGACGAGGAGGCCGCCGCGGTCGAGAAGGCGCGGGCCCGCGTCAGCACCCACGAGCGGCTGGCGATGCTGCGCCGCGAGCTCAACGGCCTCGTCGCCGCCTGGCACCACCGCAACGGCCAGCCGCACGGCGTGACCCACACGGTGCTGCGCAAGGAGTGCGGCGGTCCGGTCGCCTCGCTGGCCTCCGAGGAGCAGCTCCAGGCGCGGATCGACAAGATCCGGGACTGGGCCGTCGGCCGCTGACCGCGGGCCGGCTGCCCGGGTCAGCGGGGGTGCGCCCCCGGGCCCGGTACGGCGACCACGTCGCGGGGGTCGGCGATCTCGTGACCGGCCCAGCAGCGCAGGACCGGAGCGACGTGCTCGCCGCAGTCGCGGTGGGTGAAGGAGACCGGCGGGCCCTCCGGGTCGGCCAGGTAGCGGTCGCCCCACTGCGCGAGCGCCACCATGACGGGGTAGAGGTCGAAGCCCTTGGCGGTGAAGCGGTACTCGAAGCGCTCGCGCTCGCCGGGCTCGCGGTAGGGATGGCGACGCAGGATGCCGGCGTCGACCAGGCTGCCGAGCCGGTTGGTCAGCACCTGCCGCGGGATGTCGGTGTGGCGACGCATGTCCTCGAACCGCCGCACCCCGTTGGCGACCTCACGGATGACGACGAGGGACCAGCGCTCGCCCAGGGTCTCCAGGGTGCGGCCGATGGTGCAGTTGTCGACCGAGAAGGCGAGGGCGGGGGGAGAGGTGGCCATGCAGGCAGTCTAAGTCTGTTTGACAGACTCAGGCTACCCTGACAGGCTCGGTCCATGAGTGAGACCCAGCCGTCCCCGCCCTCGTCGCCGATCGACCTCTCGGGCCGGTCGTTCGAGACCGCCAGCCGCACCGTGACCTGGGAGCGTCCCGGGCAGGGCGACCTGGCCGCGCTGGCGGGCCGCGACGGGCTCGGGCAGCTGCAGGCGATCGCCGAGGGCCTGCTGCCGGCACCGCCCATCATGTCCACCCTCGACGTGGCCAGCTTCGAGCCCGAGCGGGGTCGGGTCGTGGTGGGTCTGCGGGCCCAGGAGTTCCACTACAACCCGCTCGGCACCATGCACGGCGGCGTCATCGCCACCCTGCTCGACACCGCGGCCGCCTGCGCGGTCCACTCGACGCTGGAGGTGGGGGAGGCTTACACCTCGCTCGACCTGACCACGAAGTTCCTCCGCGCCGTCACCGTCGACTCCGGGCTGCTGACCTGCGAGGGCACGGTCATCCAGCGCGGACGGCGTACGGCGCTGGCCCAGGCCACGCTGACCGACGAGTCCGGGCGCACGGTCGCGCACGCGACGTCGTCCTGCATGATCTTCAGCTGACGCCGGGCCCGGCCCCGGGCTGCTCCAGCGGCGCCGTCGCCAGCGGCAGCACCCGGTGGGGGACCGGCGTGGCGAGCGCGATCACGGTCGAGGAGCGCACGATCGCGGGGTCGGCGAGCACGGCGTCGATGACCCGCTGCAGGTCGGCGTTGGACCGGGCCACGACGCGCGCCATGAGGTCGCCCGCGCCGGTGATGGTGTGGGCCTCGAGCACCTCCGGGATGGCGGCGAGGTGGGCGCCGACGGTGTCGTGCCCTCCTCCGGAGCTCGTCTCCTGCCGGATCTCGAGGGTCAGGAACGCCGTGACCGGGTGGCCCAGGGCGGCCGGCGACAGCTCCGGGCCCCATCCCGTGATGACGCCGTCGGCGGTCATCCGGTCGAGGCGGGCCTGCACGGTGCCCCGGGCCACGCCGAGGCGGCGCGATGCCTCCAGGACGCCGACCCGTGGGTGCCGGGCGAACACGTCGAGCACCTTGCGGTCGAGATCGTCCACGACGGCCCCTCTCGTTGGGCAGGTTGTCCAGCGTGTCGACGTACGGTTGCACAGAATGTCCTGCAGCGCCACGCTGACGCGATGACGGACACCACGACGACCACGTCCACTCCCTCGACCGGCGGCGCGCTGACCGAGGACGAGCTCCGCGCCGACCTGAGCCTCGAGCAGCTCCAGGCGCTCGTCGGGCTCGTGGAGTACGACGCCGCCGGCGACGTCTTCCCGGTGACCGGGTGGGACGCGATCGTCTTCGTCGTCGGCAACGCCACCCAGGCCGCGCACTACTACCAGTCCGCCTGGGGCATGCAGCTCGAGGCCTACTCCGGCCCCGAGACCGGCAACCGCGACCACAAGAGCTTCGTGCTCCGCTCCGGCTCGATCCGTTTCGTGCTCAACGGCGCCGTCGACCCCGACAGCGCGCTGGCCGACCACCACCGCCGCCACGGCGACGGGGTCGTCGACATCGCCCTCGAGGTGCCCGACGTCGACCGCTGCATCGCGCAGGCCCGTCGCGCCGGCGCCACCGTGGTGCGCGAGCCCGAGGACGTCACCGACGAGCACGGCACGGTGCGCATCGCCTCGATCGCGACCTACGGCGAGACCGTGCACACGCTGGTCGACCGCAGCCGCTACGACGGCCCCTACCTGCCCGGCTGGGTCGCCCGGACGAGCACGCTGCAGCGCCGCGAGGGCCAGCCGAAGCGGCTCTTCCAGGCGCTCGACCACATCGTCGGCAACGTCGAGATGGGCCACATGGACGAGTGGGTGGACTTCTACAACCGCGTCATGGGCTTCACCAACATGGCCGAGTTCATCGGCGACGACATCGCCACCGACTACTCCGCGCTCATGAGCAAGGTCGTCGCCAACGGCAACCACCGCGTGAAGTTCCCCCTCAACGAGCCGGCGGTCGCCAAGAAACGTTCGCAGATCGACGAGTACCTCGACTTCTACCGCGGCGCCGGCGCCCAGCACCTCGCGGTCGCGACCGGCGACATCCTCGCCTCCGTCGACGCGCTGCGCGAGAACGGCGTCGAGTTCCTCGCGACCCCGGACTCCTACTACGAGGACCCCGAGCTGCGCGCCCGCATCGGGCAGGTCCGGGTGCCGATCGAGGAGCTGCAGAAGCGGGGGATCCTCGTCGACCGCGACGAGGACGGCTACCTGCTGCAGATCTTCACCAGGCCGCTCGGCGACCGTCCGACCGTGTTCTTCGAGCTCATCGAGCGCCACGGCTCGCTCGGCTTCGGCAAGGGCAACTTCAAGGCGCTCTTCGAGGCCATCGAGCGCGAGCAGGACCTCCGCGGCAACCTCTGACCACCCCGCGAAGCGTCGCGTGTGTACGCGCGAAGCGTCGCGTGTGTACGCGCGAAGCGTCGCGCATGTACGGCCGAGACGTCAGGCGTGCAGTTCCCACGGGAATGGCGGGCGCCCGCTCCCGCTGACCCGGAAGCGGCCCCACGGGTCGGGGTCGCTCAGGCGCGCGACGCTCTCGCCGTACGACGTGCGCAGGCGGACCTGGGCGCCCGTGCGCAGCGGACCGCCGGGGCGTGTGGCCTCGGCGAGCGAGTCCGAGCGGACCCGGCCGTACCAGTGGAACCGCCCGTCGAGCGGCTGGAAGGCGCCGCGCAGGTCGGCGTCGACGCTGACCACGACGTCATCGGTGCGGACCTGCGCCGGGCCGGTGTAGCCCTCGCCGTCGTGCAGGTCGACAGCGCTCTCGTCGGCAACGGGCGAGGTCATCGCGTCTCCTGGGGGCGGGGCGTGAGCGGCCCGACGGGGTTCTGGGTGAAGTACTCCTGGCTGATGCCGTCGACCGCGTGCCACACGAACGCCGACAGGTAGTCGGCCACCGCGGCACGACTCATCGTCTGCCGCTCCAGCCACCACTCGGCCGTCGAGACGCCGAGGCCGACCATCGCGTGCGCCCACGGCTCGGCCCCGCCGGCGTCGAAGCCGGCCTTGCGCAGCTCGTCGCCGAGGAGGCGGGCCAGGATCGCGGCGACGGCGGCCTTGCCGTCGGCGACGGTGCCGCCGATGGCGCCGCCGTGGTGGCGCACGGCCAGCAGGAAGACGTTGCGGTGGGTCTCGACCTCGGCGAGGTAGGCGGCCGTGCCGCGCTCCACCCGCTGCCGGGGCGGCAGGTCCTCGGCGATGACGTCGGTGAGGACGGCCAGGATGCGGTCGCTCTCCCAGCGGGCGACGGCGGCCAGGAGGTCGTCCTTGTCGGTGAAGTAACGGTAGAGCACCGGCTTCGAGACCCCGGCGCGCAGGGCGATCTGGTCGATGTGCACGTCGGGGCCGTGCTCGGTGATGGCGGCGACCGCGGCGGCGACGAAGTCGGCACGCCGGGCGTCGCGGTGGGCGTCCCAGCGGCTGCTGCGGCCGTCACCACCGGATCCGCGGATTCCCTTGACGGAGGGGGGCATGTCGGCGACATTATCACTAAGCGTTACTCGAGGTAACACCTAACCGCAGGAGAGTTCATGACCGTCGTCGACGACTCCGTGGCCACCCGGCTGCTCCGCTCCAGCGCCCGTCACAGCTACGACCCCGAGGTCGACCTCGACTGGTCCGCGCCCGAGGTCGAGGGGATGTGGTGGATGCAGCCCGAGCGGGTCTCGCTCTACGGCACCGAGCTGTGGGACTCGCTGACCCGCGAGCAGCAGGTCGAGCTGTCGCGCCACGAGGTCGGCTCGATCGTCCACATGGGCTGGTGGTTCGAGGTGATCCTCATGCGCGGCCTGCTCCGGGAGGCCTACCGCAGCGACCCCCGCAGCGCCCGCACCCACTACCTGCTGACCGAGGTCGCCGACGAGTGCCGTCACTCGACGATGTTCGGCCGGGCCATGACGAACGCCGGCGTCCCGGCGTACGGGCCCCCGCCGCGGCTGCAGCGCCTCGCCGACTGGAGCAGCGTCGTGCTGCACGGCCCGAGCCTGTACGCCGGCGCGCTGCTCGTCGAGGAGACGCTCGACCGGTGGCAGCGCGAGTCGATGCACGACGAGCGGGTGCAGCCGCTGACCCGCATGGTCAACCGCATCCACGTCATGGAGGAGGCGCGCCACGTCACCTTCGCCCGCGACGAGCTCACCACGAGCGTCGCCGGGCTGTCCCGGCTCGGCCTGATGCACCACCAGGCAGTGATGGGCCAGGTCGCGTACGGCGCGATGCGCTGCCTGATCCACCCCCAGGCGTACGCCGCCGTCGGCATCGACCCGTCCGAGGGTCGGCGTACGGCGATGGCGAACCCGACCTACCAGGCGACCCTGCGGTGGATGGGGGAGAAGGTCATGCCTTTCTTGCAGGAGAACAAGATGGTGGCGCGCCCGCACCTGAAGTGGTGGCAGGGCTCGCACCTGCTCTGAGGGCGTCCAGGACCTGGGCGGTGGCAGAGGCGGTGTCCGTGGTGTCGACGAGCAGGCGGTCGCCGTCGCGCTGGACGTCCCACGGCTGCCACTCGCCGTGCTCGACGTCCTCCCAGCTGGGGACCACGTGGCCGGGGATGTCGGCGGTGCGGGACTCGACGCGGCGGCGGTGCTCCTCGGGGTCAGGGAGCGCAGTCTCGACGTTCACCAGCCGTGCCTCGGCCCGGTCCGCGGCGTCGCGCCACGACGCGCGGGCCTCGGCGACCGGGTTGACGGCGTCGACGACGACGGTGCTGCCGAGCAGGAGGTTCGACACCGCCAGCTCGTGGACGACGGCGTAGCCCCCGACGCCCACCTCCACGCCGACGCGGGCCAGCGCGGTCTCGGCGGCGTCCACCCGCAGGTAGCAGGCGCCCAGGCGGCGGGCGATCTCGCGGGCGATCGTCGTCTTGCCCGTCCCGGGGCGGCCAGACAGGACGATCAGGGTCCCGTCGCTCACGACAGGCGAGCCTCGACCGACGGCAGCCAGCGGCGGACGCGCGCGAGGGCGTCGGAGCCGAGATCGGCGCGGACGGTGTGGAGGTCGGCGGATCCGGCCAGCACGGCTCGGGCCTCGTCCGCCTCGCCGTCGAGGACCAGCCGGACGGCGAGCAGCAACGCCTCCGGGTCGAAGCCGGTGACGGCGTGGTTCGGGCCGGTGAAGCGGATCGCGACCTCGCGGTCGAGGGCGGCGTCGACCGCCTCCACCACCGCGGGCGCCAGGGCCGGGCCCTGGCCGGCGGTGCGGAACGACACCGTCAGGTCGGCCATCGCGACCTCGTCGAGCGCGGCCAGCCAGCCGGGCCGGCCGACGCCCTCGAGGGGCAGCCCCACCGATACGTGGGTGGCGTCGGGGTCGTCGAGCCCGGCAAGGGTCTGCTCCGCCGCCGCCGTCGTACGTCGCGCCGCTCCCGCCAGGTCGTCGAGGTCGCGCAGGGTGGTGGACAGGGTCCGCAGCCGAGCGCCGGCGATCCGGGAGGCCCACTGGGATGCCGGTTCGATGCCGCCGGCGCCACCGGAGACGACGACCGTGAGTGCCAGGGGGTCGGAGGAGGCTCCGGAGAGCAGGTCGGCGAGGGCCGGCAGCATCGGGTCGGGGACGACCAGGGACCCGACCAGCCCTCCCGGCGTGAGCCGCTGCCGGTGGCGTGCGACCGCGTCGGCCAGCGAGGCCACGCCGGCGCCGGAGGGTGGCTCGAGCAGGGTCGCGTCGTCGACGAGTCCGGCGTGCTCGGGCGCCACCTCGGGCGCGTCGGGTCCGTTCGTTGACACCCCTCGGACCCTAGTCCACGGTGGGGTCCGTGGCTTACTACCGGCAGGTCGGCGACGTCCCCCCCAAGCGGCACACCCAGTTCCGCGACGAGCACGGCGCGCTGCGCTACGAGGAGCTGATGGGGGAGGAGGGGTTCTCCTCCGACTCCAGCCTGCTCTACCACCGCGGCGTGCCCTCGGCGATCGTCGACAGCCAGGTCTGGGAGCTGCCCGACCTCACCACCACCCCGAACCACCCGCTCAAGCCGCGTCACCTCAAGCTGCACGACCTGGGGGTCTCGACAGGCTCGACCACCGAGAACGGCTCGACCACCGGGGACGGCTCGACCACCGGGAACGGCTCGACCACCGACGCCGTCACCGGCCGCCGGCTGGTCCTGGGCAACGGTGACGTCCGGATCTCCTACGTCGTCGCGACCGAGCCGTCGCCGCTCTACCGCAACGCGGTCGGTGACGAGTGCGTCTTCGTCGAGACCGGATCCGGCACGGTCGAGACGGTCTTCGGGGTGCTGTCGTACCGGGCCGGCGACTACGTCGTGGTCCCGCGCGCTACCACCCACCGCTGGGTGCCGGCCGAGGAGAGCCGGCTCTACCCGATCGAGGCCAACAGCCACATCGCCCCGCCGAAGCGCTACCTCTCGAAGTACGGTCAGCTCCTCGAGCACGCGCCGTACTGCGAGCGCGACCTGCACGGCCCGACCGAGCCTTTTCTTGTCGACTCGACAACCGACGGGGTCTCGACAGGCTCGACCACCGGAGACGGCTCGACCGACGTCTATGTCAAGCACCGCGGCTCCGGCCCGAGCGGGCTGGTCGGCACGCGGATGACCTACGCGACGCACCCCTTCGACGTGGTCGGCTGGGACGGCTGCCTCTACCCCTACACGTTCAACGTCGAGGACTACATGCCGATCACCGGCAAGATCCACCAGCCGCCGCCGGTGCACCAGGTCTTCGAGGGCTGGAACTTCGTGATCTGCAACTTCCTGCCGCGCAAGGTCGACTACCACCCGCTGTCGATCCCGGTGCCGTACTACCACTCCAACGTCGACTCCGACGAGGTCATGTTCTACGTCGCTGGCGACTACGAGGCCCGCAAGGGAAGCGGCATCGGGCGCGGCTCGATCTCGCTGCACCCCGGTGGGTACGCCCACGGGCCGCTGCCGCAGGCGATCGAGGCGTCGCTGGGGGCGGAGTACTTCGACGAGACCGCGGTCATGGTCGACACCTTCCGGCCCCTCGAGCTCGGGGAGGGCGCGCTCGCGTGCGAGGACCCGGCGTACGCCTGGACCTGGAGCGGGCGCGGCCCGGACTCCCGCCTCGCGGCCCCCGCCGACCCCACCCAGGAGAGCTGAGCCCGTGCCGACCTACGTCGCCTTCCTGCGCGCCATCAACCTCGGCGCCACGCGCAAGCTCCCGATGGCGCTCGTAAAGGAGCACCTGCCTGCGGCGGGCTACACCGACGTCGACACCTACCTGGCCACCGGCAACGTCCGCGTCACCACCGGCGCCCGGTCGGCGGCCAAGGTCCGCGCCGACCTGGAGAAGCGCTTCGCCGACGCGGGCGGCTTCGAGGTGCCGACCGCGGTGCTCACCCCGGCCGAGCTGAGCGCGACGTACGACGAGGCGGTGGCGCTCGACGTCGACGCCGTACGCCGCTACGTCGCCTTCCTGCCCGACCCGCCCTCCGACGAGGCCCGCGCCGCGCTGGCGGACTGGGACACCGCGGGTGAGGGGGTGCACCTGGGGGCGCGGCACCTGCACTGGTGGACCGACGGCGGCACCACCACGGCGCGGATCTTCCAGCCCGCCCAGCTCAAGCGGCTCGGGCTCCAGCTCGCCACCACGCGCGACCTCAAGGTCGTCACGACCCTGGCAGAGAGGTGGGGCGTGTGAACGCCGAGAACACCGCGGCCGAGTTCCGCCGCGCCGTCGAGGCCGGCGACCCCGACGCCCTGGAGCCGTTGCTGGCCGAGCACGTCGTCTTCCGCAGCCCCGCGGTGCACACGCCGTACGAGGGCCAGGTCGCGACCATGATCGTGCTGCGCGCGGTGACGCGGGTCTTCGAGGACTTCCGCTACACCCGGTCGTACGCCGAGCAGGGGCATGCTCTGGGTGGCCACGCCCTGGTCTTCGAGGCGACCGTGGCCGGCAAGAGCGTCGAGGGCATCGACCTCATCCGTGTGGACGGCGACGGGCTCATCGACGACCTGCGCGTGCTGGTGCGACCGTTGTCGGGGATCAACGCGCTGGTGGCGCGGATGGGCGAGGAGATCCCGAAGGTGATGACCGACATGGGCCTCGGCTGACGCCGTCTCAGCGGGCCCGCACGATCGTCGAGCTGCGCGACCAGGGGCTCGTGCCCTCCGCGTTGACCGCGGCGACCCGGAACTTGTAGCGGCCCTTGCTCAGCCTCACCGTGAGGGATCGGGCGTCGGCCGCCGCCGTGCGGGTGACGCGGGCGACCACCTGGCCGGCGGCGTTGAGCTTCTGCGCCTGGACGGTGTAGCCGGTGATCGCCAGCCCGCCGGTGTCCCGGGGGGCGGACCAGCGCGCGGTGGCCGTCACAGCACCGCCCCTCGCGCCGCTGGCGGCCCTGCCGATCGCCGGCGCGGCGGCAGCGGTGAAGCCCTCGTCGACGCTGCCGTCGCAGTCGTCGTCGAGGTCGTCGTAGGCCTCGGTGGCGCCGGGGTTCACGGCGGCACTGGCGTCGTCGCAGTCGTTCTGGAACACGCCGTAGCCGTCGCTGTCGCTGTCGCTGCCCGGGTCGACGTACGTCGTGAAGGTCATGTCATCAGCGGGGTCGTTCACGTTCCAACCGGGCTCCCAGAGAGGGCCGATCATCTCGGTGAGTGCGGCGCCATCCGTGTACGGCGTGTCCCGGTCCATGCCCCAGGCGACGCTCTTCTCCCGTTCCGCGTCGCTGCTGAGCACCAGCGCGTAGCTGGTGCCTTGCTCGACCGGTGCAGGGACATCGAGCTCGATGTCCGTGACGACGTTTGCGAACTCGGTGAGGTCAGGGATGTCGGCAAGCGCGACGGTCGTGTCAGCGAGGACGTCATCCGAGGGGAGGCCGTCGGACAGGGTCCGGACCTCGACGGTCAACGACGTGTCGTCGAGGGTGTGGCCTACCTGGCGCAACGAGACGTCGACCCGGTCCAGGGCACCGGTCCGACCTGCGGTGAAGGTCTGGGCGCGGCTCGCGATCTCCGAGACCTCGTAGTTGTAGACCTGCCGTGCCTGCGTCTGGTCCGCCGTGCTCGCTGCCCAGGCGGCTGGACCCGCCACGGCGACAGGAAGGGTGACCGCGAGGGCGGCCGCGGACGTGAGCAGGGCGCGTCGTCCCGAGCTGAACATGTGAACTCCCCGTGGTCCCGCTGCTGCCCCGAGCAGCCGCGGTGGTGCGTCGC
Source organism: Nocardioides sp. HDW12B (assembly GCF_011299595.1). Classification (NCBI taxonomy): domain Bacteria; kingdom Bacillati; phylum Actinomycetota; class Actinomycetes; order Propionibacteriales; family Nocardioidaceae; genus Nocardioides; species Nocardioides sp. HDW12B. The sequence continues at coordinate 933,820 of NZ_CP049867.1, forward strand.
GCCGCTCCAGCCATGAAACGCCTCGCTGACCCGTCCGCTGCGTGCGGAAGGTCCCGAGATCTGGCCGGTCGCCCTCGCGGCTCAGGCCCCGGCCGGGTCCTCCAGCGAGGCGAGGTACGCCGACAGCCGGGCGTCGATCTCCTCCTGGGGGATGTCGCGCTCGCGCAGCTCGGCGTACCACTGCGACGCGACGGCGTTGGGCGCGCTGAGCTCGAGGGCGATGTGGTCGGGGTCGCGGAAGTTCAGGTGGTGGCAACTCCATGTCGCGGATCGGGGTGTGCTCGACCCCGAGCGCCTCCAGCCGCTCCTGCCAGGCGACGAGCTCCTCGCGGGTGGCGACGCCGAGACCGAGGTGGTCGAGGCCGGTCCGCAGCTCGGTGAAGGGCTTCTGGTCACCCCCGTCGTGGCGCGCCAGCGCCACGGTGAGGGACGTCGGCCGGTGGCAGAGGATCCGCACGTAGCCGAAGTTGGCCAGCCGGACGAGGCCCAGCACCTTGCGGTAGAACGCCTCGCTGCGGTCGAGGTCGGTGACCGTCAGCGCGACGTGGTCGACGCCGTGGAAGACGGTCATCCGCGCCGGCCGCCGTCGGCGCGGCGCGTCGTGCGGACCAGTCTCGGGTGGTGCCAGAGGTTCAGGCAGGCCCAGACCGGACGGGTGCTCTCACGGCCGAGCGTCTCTAGGATCGTGGTCGATGTCCTCATCCGGGCTCTCCTCCGACGACGTGTCTCCGGTCGAACGTCGCACCGGCGGCGCTGCGGTCGCGTCCGGGAAATCCCTCAACCCCGGGGGACTGGTGGGGCGGGAGGCCGAGCTCGTCCGGCTGACCGAGCTCGTCGCGGGCGCCGCCGGCGGCCGCTCCGGCGCCCTCCTCGTCACCGGCGAGCCGGGGGTGGGCAAGACCGCCCTCCTCGAGGCCACCCGCGACGTCGCCACCGGCTTCTCCTGCCTGGTCGTGCGCGGTGTCGAGTCGGAGATGCAGCTCGCGCACGCCGGTCTGCTCGGGCTCCTCAGCCCGCTGCGCGACCTCCTCGGTGAGCTGCCCCCACCGCAAGCGGCCGCGCTCGGCTCCGCGCTCGGCTGGTCGACCGCGAGCGCCGTGTCGGACCGCTTCCTCGTCGGCGCCGCCACCCTGTCCCTGCTCGCGGCGGCTGCCGAGCGCCGCCCGGTGCTCGTGCTCGTCGACGACCTCCAGTGGGTGGACCGCGAGTCCGTGTCGGCCCTCGCCTTCGCCGCGCGCCGACTGGGTCCCGATGCGGTGGCGTTCGTCCTGACCGAGCGCGACGGCACCGGTCCCGTGGACCTCGTGCAGGACTTCCCGACCCTGCGCGTCGGAGGACTCTCCGCGACGGCGGCCGCGCCCCTGCTGGACGGCCTCGCCGGACCGGTGCGGGAGCGGCTGGTCGCCGAGACCGGCGGCAACCCGCTCGCCCTGCTCGAGTCGTCGCGTGCGCTCGACCACGCCCAGATGGCCGGAGCGGCGCCGCTGCCGTCCCCGCTGCCGGCCGGTGACCGGCTCCGGGCGCTCCACCGAGGCACCGTCGACGCGTTGGGTGCGGACGCGTGGCGGGCGGTGCTGCGGCTCGCGCTCAGCGCCGACCCCGACGAGGGGGACCGCGAAGCAGCCGGCCTCGACGAGGCACGGACGCACGGGGTCGTCGTACGCGACGGGCTGCGTCACGAGTTCCGGCACCCGCTGCTGCGCAGCGCCGTCCTCGAGCGAGCCACGGCCGCCGAGCAGCGCGCGGTCCACGCGGACCTGGCGGCGTCGCTGCCCGCGGGCTCCCGCGCGCAGGTCTGGCACCGCGCCGCGTCGGCGCAGGAGCCGGACGCCGGTCTCGCCACCGAGCTGGCCCGGGTCGCGGAGGCGGACCGTGACCGGCTGGGCCACGCCGCCGCCTCGCTCGCTCTCGAGCGGGCCGGCGCGCTCACCCCGGACCCCGAGCTGGCGGCCCAGCGGCTGGCGGCCGCGACGCAGGAGGCCTTCCTGACCGGCGACGTCGTCCGGGTGCGGCGCCTCGCGGCCCGCGTGCTCGACAGCGGCGCCTCGGCCCGCACGCGGGGCGAGGTGCTGTGCATCGCGGGGATGCTCGAGCAGTACGCCGGCTCCGTGCCGGCCTCGGTCGAGCACCTCCGCGAGGCCGCGTCCCTCCTCGACGGCGTGATGCTGGTCCGCGCCCTCCACGAGCTGGCCATGGCCTGCTTCCGGCTCAACGACGCGGCCGGGCTCACCGACTGCGCGAGGCGGACCGACGAGGTGGCCGACCCCGAGGACCCGGAGCAGCAGCTGCTCGGCCACTTCACCGGCGGGTTCGCGCTGGTGCTGGCCGGAGAGTTCGAGCAGGGCGCGGCCAGGCTCGCCGAGCTGCGGCGGCTGGCCGACCACCCCGAGCTGCGCCACGACGCCCGCGTGCTGCTGTCGATGGCGCTGGCCGCGGGCATCACCGGGCAGGTGCGCGACGCCGTCACCGTGGGTGCGGTCCGGCTCGAGGAGGTACGCCGCCGGGGCGCGATCGGCGTCCTGGTCCCGTGCCTGGCGATCCTGGCGGCGGGCCGGGCCTGGCTGGGCGACCACACCGGGGCCTTCGCCGACGCCGGCGAGGCAGCCGACCTCGCCACCCACCTCGGCTACGCCGCGGACGCGTCCCTGGCCGTCGAGATGCTGGCGTGGCAACAGGCGGCGCGCGGCCTGCACGACGACGCGCGGGCGTCACTGGCGCGCGCCCGTGACCTCACCGACCGGGCGGGCACGAGCAGTGCTGCGGCCCACCAGGCGCTGACGGCGGCGTTCTGCGCCCTGTGTCGCAGCGACCCGGCGGACGTGGTGGCGACGCTGGAGCCGCGGCTGGCGGTCGACGGCGGGGTCGGTGCCGGCGGCGAGCCGCTCGGGGTCGCCCCGCTGCTGGTGGAGGCGTACGTCGCCCTCGGCCGGCTCGACGACGCCGTCGCGCTGACCGCCCGGTACGCCGACGTGGTCCCGTCCGCCGGTCCGCCGCTGTCCGTCGCGCTGCTCCAGCGCTGCCACGTCCTGACTGCCGCTTCGGAGAGCGTCGCCGCCGCCGCGTTCGACGCGGCGATGCTGGCGCACCAGCCCGCCGACGACCCCTTCGAGTCGGCGCGGACACAGCTGCTGTTCGGCAGCCGGCTCCGCCGTACGGGACAGCGGGTGGCGGCCCGCACCCACCTCGAGGCCGCGCGCGCGGCCTTCGACGGCATGGACCTCACGCACTGGGTCGGCGTCGCCTCCGCCGAGTTGGCCGCGACCGGGGCCACCGCGCGGCGCGACGCCGGTGCTGGCGCGCAGCCACTGACCGCACAGGAGACCCGGGTGGCGCTGCTGGCTGCGCAGGGACTGTCGAACCGGGAGATCGGCGCCTCGCTCTTCCTCAGCCCGAAGACGATCGAGCGCCACCTGAGCAGCGTGTTCCGCAAGCGCGGCTTCCGCTCGCGCACCGAGCTCGCCGTCGCCTTCGCGCGGGACGCCTGACCTCGATCGGGAGCCCGATGGGCCATGATCGGCGCATGAGGAACCGGCTGGCCTGGGGTGCGGCGCTGTGGGCGGTGCGCCCGGTGTACGTCGCGATCGAGCTGGCGGTGGCCGGGCTGACCACCGGCAGCTACTCGGTGGTCGACGACACGGTGAGCGACCTCGGGGCTTTGAGTTGCTCGGCCGACTTCTGCTCGCCCGCGCACGCGCTGATGAACGGCACGTTCATGGGCGTCGGGGCGCTGCTCGCCGGCGGGGCGCTGCTGCTCGCGCCGCGCACCGGCCGCTCCGTGACGACGCTGCTCGTGGTGTCCGGCCTCAGCTCGGTCGCCACCGGGTTCGCCCCGGTCGACGTCGACGGCCGCCTGCACGCACTGGCGGCCACGCCGCTGTTCGTGTGCCAGCCCGTGGCCCTGGTGGTCCTGGGCCGGCGGCTGCGGGCGAGCCGTCCGCGCACGTCGAGGGCGCTGGTCGTCACCGGCGTGATCACGGCGGCGGGTGCGGTCGGGTTCATCGCCGGCGGCGACACCGGCGCCGGGGCGTGGGAGCGGTTGGCGCTCTGGCCGGTGATCGGAGCCCTCGCGGCCGCCGGTGTCGCGACCGGGGGCGGCGTACGTCGATCCGCTCCGGGCCAGGTGGCCGCCGACCTACAGTGACCGCATGTCCACCGGCACCGAGCCTGCGCGGGTCGACGTAGTGCCGTCGGCGTCGCCGCGCGGGCGGTGGAGCCGCCGCCGGGGGCTCACCACGCTCGGTGTGCTCGCGCTGCTCGTGGCCGTGGGGGTCCTGGCCTGGATCTGGCGCCACCCCACGTCGCCCTTCGACACCAGCTACGGGCTGGGGGTCGAGCGCGCGAGGGGCGAGCCGGTGTGGACGACGCTGATCACTCCGGGCGAGCACGGAGACGACACGGTGACGCTGCGCGGCCTGACGCCGAGGACGCGGCTGATCCCCTCGGGTGGCGGACTCGCGCGACCGGGTCCACCGGTGGAGGTCGAGTACGTCCTCTGCGAGATCGATCCGGACGTCGCCGACCGACCGGGGCTGGAGCAGTCCCCGCTCGGCCAGGAAGGCTTCGACCTGGACTCCTACTGCGCCAGCACGCGCCCCGCTGAGGGGGCCACCCTGGAGCCGGGCTCCGTGCAGCAGGAGGTGATCGTGGGCATCACCCTCGACGTCCCGGGCCGTGTCGCCGTGCGAGGCCACGTCGTGGACTACCAGAAGGGCTGGCAGGTGGGGACGGACGTGATCCCCGTCCGCACGTGGGTGCAGGTGCGCCCGCGCCGCTGAGCGCGCCGGCTCAGTCCGCCACGACGTACGTCGACCCCGTCGCCTGTGTCTCGGTCGCGCGCGGGAGTCGGCGGACCGCCGGGGACAGCAGCACCAGGCCGCACACGACCATCCAGACGATGCCGGCCGTGACCAGCACCGGCCCGTAGCCGACGTGCTCGCCGAGCGGGCCGAACAGCAGCTGCCCGAGGGGCATGGCGGCGAACGACCCCAGGGCGTCGTACGAGAAGGCGCGCGAGAGCTGGCGCTCGTCGATGTGCTCCTGCATGGCGAGGTTCCAGCCCATGTTGAACACCTCGAAGCCGGCGCCGGCGAGGACCGCGGCCGCCATCAGCACCGGGAGGTGCGCCGCACCGCCGAGCAGGACCAGCGGCACCCCGAACGCCGCGATCGCAGCCATGCCCCACAGCAGCGGACGCTGCAGCGGCACCCGCAGCAGCACGGCCGTCATGAGCAGCAGCCCGACCGACTCCGCCGACAGCACGAGCCCCCAGCCGCGGGCGCCGATGGTCTCGAGCGCCTGGGCGGGGCCGACCGTCAGCCAGGCGCCGCTGTGGATCGCGTTGAGGAGCGCGAAGCCGAGCACGACCTGCCACAGCCACGGGGTCGTGCGGAAGAGCGTCCAGCCCTCGCGCAGCTCGGCGACGTGGCTCGGGCGGCCGCCCTCGGGGGCCGGAGGCCGCGGCGGCAGCCGCACCGGCAGGAGCAGCGCGGCGGCGAGCGCCCAGGCCAGGCCATCGACGGCGAGCGCCCATCCAGGCCCGACGGTGACGACGAGCAGCGCCGCGACGGTGGGGCCGAGGATGGTGAGGCCGCCGCGGGCCATCGAGATCAGGGCGTTGGCCTGCTGCAGCGACGTGCGGTCGACCAGCTGCGGGGTCATCGCGGCCACGGCCGGGAAGGAGATCGCCGACATCGTGCCGGTGATCGCGCTGAGGACCATCAGCCATCCGATCGTGGCGGTGTCGGTCAGGAAGAGAGTGGCCATGACGCCCTGACCGAGCGCCGAGCCGACGTACGCCGTCCGGATGACCAGCGTCCGCGGCAGCCGGTCGGCGACGACGCCGCCGACGAGGAGAAAGCCGATGAGCGGCACCGTGTGCGCCGCGAGGACCAGGCCGAGATCGGCGGCGGAGCCGGTCAGCTCGAGCACGCCGAAGGCCAGCGCGACCCCGGCCATGGTGATGCCGAGCAGGTTGACCACCCGCGAGGCGTAGAACCACGCGAAGCTGCGTTGCCGCAGCGGGGCGACCGCGTCGCGCCACGTCATGACGGGTCGTGGCGCATCGGGAAGGACGCGATCGTCAGGCTGACCGGTTCGGTGCCGGGAGAGCGGGGTGGCTGCGCCTGGTCGTGCAGCAGCGAGGTGGCCTGCATGAGCAGGTCGCGGACCTCGACGAAGACCTCGGGCGTGACCCAGAGCTCGGCGTCGGTCAGCGCGCCGCCCACGTCGGGACGCCGCAGCCGGTGGCGACGCCGCAGCTCCTCGGCGAGCGCGGCCACGGCGAGCTCGGTGGCCTCGCCGGTCGCGGGGTCGGTGTGGTCCGGGGGCGGCGGCTCCCCGCCCGGGCGGTCCGCGGCGCGCCACGGGTGCCGGTAGCGCTTGGCCACGCCGCCGCGGATCTTCTCCTCGCCGGCGACCACGATCTCGCCCGCGTCGAGCAGCAGGCGCAGGTGGTACGACGCGTTGGCGTGGGTCACCTCGAGCTCTCGGGCCACCTCGGCGGCACTCATCTCGGTCCCGGTCAGCAGCGACAGGATGCGGAGGCGCAGCGGATGGGCCAGCGCCCTCAAGGACGGCACGGACTCGGACACAGGTGACCTCCCAACGACTGTTGGACAGTCTGGAGGGCTGTGCGGGCTGCTGTCAAACACTTGTTGGGGGGTGGTGCCGATGTCGGCGCTTGTCAGCGCTGATCACTGGGGAACATCGACGTCGCCTGGTGACCTCGATCGTCCCTGATCGCCCTCGCCCGCCCGGATCCGAGGCTCTCGTCATACGTCCGGACGGTCTGCGGGGCTCCCGGACCGTCCAGGCGTATGACGAACGCGTGCATGCCTGCTCCGAACCAGCTCGGGACTGGATCGAGGCTCCTCGTCATACGTCCGGACGGTCTGCGGGGCTCCCGGACCGTGCAAGCGTATGACGAACGCCGGCATACCTGCTCCGAACCGGCCCCAGACCGGCCTCGGAGCGGCCCCAGACGGACGACGAGCCCGGACCGTGGCGGTCCGGGCTCGACGTTCGGTGCTGTCGGCCGACCGGGACGGCTGGCCGCCCGATCGGATCGTGCAGGTGTGGCGCGGGTGCGCTGTGTCAGCCGGTGACCGGGGCGGTGCCGGCAACCGGCGCCGGGGCCGGGGCGGCCGGCGGGGCCGGGGTGTCCACGGCCGGCGCGGCGATCGCCTCGCCACACGTCGCGTTGGCCACGATGGCCTCCGCACCCGTTGCCTCACCGTCGCCGAGCGTGATCGCCAGGCCGTCGACACTGAAGCCGCCGTCGTCGGTCGTGGACTGGCGGTTCGCCGTGATGGTGACCAGCGGATTCTCCGGAACGATCGCCTGATTCTGCGCGACCGCTGGGACAGGGACCTGCTGGCCGAGGAAGCTCAGCCGGGCCAGTTCGACACCCCCCTGGTCGCCTTCGCAGTCGACGCTCAGTACACCGATGCTGACCAGCGGAGCCGTCGGGTCGAAGGAGTCGCAGAAGCCTTCCAGGTCATCCAGGCCGGCACCCTCGGGTAGAAGGTCGGCCAGGAGGTCGTTCACCTCCGGCGGCACGCCCGGAATGGGCGGCAGCCCCGTCGCCGGCGGGTCGGGGAGCCCCGCCGTCACCTGGGCGCATCCATCCTCCAGCTGGGTGAGGATCGCCTGCACCTCCGCGGGAAGCTGCTCGCTGCTCGGGGCAACTTCCAGGTTCGTCAGCTCGACCGAAGCGAAGTCGTCACCGGCCGTCAACTCGCCGATTGTGGCCGAGAGGCCCAACGGGTTCGCCGGGAGAGCGCCGCCCGTGACCTGCTTGGTCGACCCGTCGGTGCTCTCGACGTACGGCGTCGGAGGGACCGCCTCCTGCCCGCCCGCGGTGGCGGACAGGCCGTACGCCGACGACTTGGTGGCGTCGGCGGAGGCGGCTCCCGGCGCGGTGACGAGCAGGCCGACGCCTGCGGTGGCGGCAGCGAGGGCGGTGGCGGTCGCCGTCGCCGCGAACGAGAGGGTTCTCATGGGTCGTGCCTTTCGTTGGGTTGATCAGCGCTCGTCGACGATGACGAGCGTTCCGAGCGGAACCTGGGTGAGGAGGTCGAGCGCCTCCGCCGGGACACGGATGCACCCGTGGCTGGCGGCGGTGCCGAAGACGGATTCGTCCGGCCACCCGTGCAGGGCGACGGTCCCGGGGCCGCCGCCGTACGAGTCGAGGGTGTCACTGTGCGAGCCCAGCGGCAGGATGATCGGCGAATAGGACTGGTTGTCGTCGATGACCGAGCCGAGCAGGAACGTCCGCCCCGGCGGTGTCGGGGTCGACGGCTCGCCGATCGCGACGGGCCACGTGCCGAGCGTCGAGCCGTCGTAGACGATGTCGATCGTGCGCGAGGTCAGGTGCACCCGGACGACGTACGGGCTGCGGGCGGTCTCCACGCGGCTCTCGCGCAGCCAGCCGCTGGCGCCGTTCGGCCGCGAGGGCAGCAGCACCTTCACCCAGCCGTCCTCGCGACCCACGACCGGCAGCCAGGTGTCCTGGAACTGCTGCGGCGGCACCTTCGCGAACGGTCGCTTGCCGGGGGTGGCGTAGACCGCCAGCGTCGTCGTCGGGCGCACCACGTCGCCCTCGGTCTCGGCCAGGGAGCGGTCGAGGGGTGCGTCCGGCAGCGTGGTGTTCGTGGTCGCCGGGGTCAGGGACGCGAGGTCGAGCGGGGGAGGGGTGGCCTTCTGCATCGTGCGGCCGGGCTCCGAGCGCTGCGCCTTCGGCTTGTCCGCGCGCGCCTCGCGGCGCGGCTGCTCGGCGACCAGCTCGGAGTCGCCCCCGCGCATGACGCCCAGCGCGCCGGCGGCAGCGAGCACCACCAGCACGGCGACCAGCACCAGCACGCTCGTACGGCGCACCTGCGACTCCCTCCCCGGACCTCGCCCCTCGCACGGCCCGGTGACCACCGTCACGGTAAGGCACGACGACCGAGCACGCACGTGGTCAAGGGCGATTCGGGACGTTGGTCCTGCGCGGGCTTCCCGGGCGCCGACCGGCCGCGCCTCGCGCCGCGACCTGCCCCCGGAGCCGCTGACCGGCGCTAGCGTGCCCCCATGAGCCACCTCGAGGTCCAGACCGCCGGCGGCGTCCGCCGGATCACCTTCACGCGTCCGGAGGCGTTCAACGCCATGAGCGAGGAGATGGCCGCCGGGCTGGTTGACGCTCTGGACTCGGCCGCCGACGACGAGGCGGTGCGCGTCGTGCTCGTGACCGGCACGGGGGCGGCCTTCAGCGCCGGCGTCGACCTGACCGGGGACGACCCGGTCACGAACTTCGACGACTCCACGCTCGTGGGCGCCAACACGATCATCCGCAGCGTCACCGGCCTGCCGAAGCCGGTCGTGGCCGGTGTGAACGGCATCGCGGCCGGGGTGGGGGCCTCGATCGTGTTCGCCTGCGACCTGCAGGTCACCACGTCCTCGGCTGGTTTCCTGCTGGCCTTCAGCCGCATCGGCCTCATGCCCGACGGTGGGTCGTCGTTGACGGTGGCCGCCTCCGTCGGCCGCGCGCGGGCGATGCGGCTCGCGCTGCTCGGGGAGACGCTGGGCGCCCAGGAAGCCTTCGACGCAGGGCTGGTGAGCCACGTGGTGGCCGACGACGACTACGACGAGCAGCTCGAGAAGGTGGTGTCACGGCTGGCCCGCGGCCCGGCGCTGGCGTTCGCCCGGACCAAGGACGCCGTCAACACCGCCACCCTCGGCGGCCTCGAGGACGCGCTCGAGCGCGAGCGCGCCGGTCAGGTCGCGCTCTTCGCGACCCACGACGCCTCGGAGGGCATGAAGGCGTTCGTCGGCAAGCGCCGCGCCGACTTTCAGGGCCGCTAACCGCTAGCCCCGCCCCGAGCGTGCGGAATCGCGCACAAGTTCGTGCATGTGACCCCTGAGGCCCTCAGACGTCACATGAGCGGTCTTGTGCGCGGTTCTGGCGACCCTCAGGCGACGGCCGCGCCGGCGTTCCTGACCTCGTCGATGGCCGCGGCGGACGTGCCGGGCTGGACACCGGCGCAGAGGTCGGTGAGGACACGGGTCCCGAAGCCCTGCTTGAGCGCGTCGAGCGTGGTCGCCCGGACGCAGTAGTCGGTGGCGATCCCGCAGATGTCGACGTCGGTCACCTCCTGGCGGCGCAGCCAGTCCGCCAGCGCCACGCCCTCGGCGTCGCTGCCCTCGAAGCCGGAGTACGCCGCGGCGAACTCGCCCTTGCGGAACACGGCGTCGAACGGCTCGGGGTCGAGGTTGGGGTGGAAGGCCACCCCGTCGGAGCCGGACACGCAGTGCGGCGGCCAGGTGTCGACGAAGTCGGGCGCTGCACTGAAGTGGTGGCCCGGGTCGATGTGGTGGTCCTGGGTGGCGACCGCGACGGCGTACTCCGGGGCGTCGGGACCGCCGGCCGACCAGCGGTGGAGCAGCTCGGTGATGCGCCTCGCCACGTCCGCACCGCCGAAGACGGGCAGGCTGCCGCCCTCGCAGAAGTCGTTCTGGACATCGACGACGATGAGTGCGCGCTTCATGGGGTCAGCCTAGACAAGCCGCGCTCGGCGCCGTCACCGCGGCAGGAACACGGTGGGCAGGACCGGCTCGCCACGCGACATCTGCCGCGCCTGCATCGGCAGCTCCTCGCGGGAGGTCCGGTGCCGCTCGCGCCCGGCCTCGAGGCTCTCGCGCCCGACCACCTCGCCGTCGCGCACCAGCTCCACCATCAGCGCCCGGTCGTCGCCGTCGTCCACCGGCGGCGTCCCGATGCCGACCATCTCGGCCTCCGCCACGCCGGCGGCGCTGCGCCGCCGGAGCGCGAACTTGCGGCCCCCCACCGAGATCTTGTCCTTGCTCTTCTTCGCCACGTCGACCATGGCGCCGTCGGCGCCCTCGCGCGCAACCAGCTTGTAGACGAACCCGCAGGTCGGGTGGCCGCTGCCGGTGACCAGCGAGGTGCCGACGCCGTAGCCGTCGACCGGAGCCGCTGCGAGCGAGGCGATCGCGTGCTCGTCGAGGTCGGAGGTGACCACGATGCGGGTCGCGTGCGCCCCCAGGGAGTCCAGCTGGGCGCGCACCTGCTGGGCCAGCAGCCCCAGGTCGCCGGAGTCGATGCGGACGGCGCCCAGCTCGGGCCCGGCGACCTCGACCGCGAGACGGACCGCCTCGGCGATGTCGTAGGTGTCGACCAGCAGCGTCGTGCCGCGCCCGAGCGAGTCGACCTGCGCGGTGAAGGCGTCACGCTCGGTGTCGTGCAGCAGCGTGAAGCTGTGCGCGCTGGTGCCGGTCGTCGGGATGGCGAAGCGCTGCCCTGCGGCGAGGTTCGAGGTCGCGGTGAAACCCGTGAGGTACGCCGCTCGCGCGCACGCGACAGCCGCCTCCTCGTGGGTGCGGCGCGTCCCCATCTCGATGCAGGGACGCTCGCCGGCGGCCCACGTCATCCGGGAGCCGGCCGAGGCGATCGCCGAGTCGTGGTTGAGGATCGACAGCAGCAGCGTCTCCAGCACGACCGCCTCGGCGAAGCTCGCCTCGACCACCATCAGCGGCGAGTGCGGGAAGTAGACCTCGCCGTCGGGGTAGCCCCACACGTCGCCGGTGAAGCGGTAGTCGGCCAGCCAGGCCACCGTCGCCTCGTCGACCACGCCGTTGTCGCGCAGGAACGCCAGCGCCGGCTCGTCGAAGACGAAGCGCCCCAGGGCGTCGAGGGCGCGCCCGACACCGGCCACCACGCCGTACCGGCGGCCGTCGGGGAGCCGCCGCGGGAAGAGCTCGAAGACCGAGCGGCGCGACGCCGTACCGGCCGCGAGGGCGGCCTGCAGCATCGTCAGCTCGTAGTGGTCGGTGAGCAGCGCCGTCGAGGCGCCAGCCGGGTCGCTCATGGACAGCCACCCTAGGGTGCGGCATCCGGGCGCCGTCGGCCCCTTAGGGTGGACCGGTGTCCACGCCCGCTCCCCTGGAGGTCGAGGAGCCCGTCGCCGACGAGCTCACCGCGACCGACCGTCCCTGGCAGACGGTGGTCTGGAACGACCCGGTGAACCTGATGTCCTACGTCACCTTCGTGTTCCGGCAGTACTTCGGGTTCACGGAGAAGAAGGCCGAGAAGCTGATGCTCCAGGTCCACCACGACGGACGCTGCACGGTGTCCTCGGGCAGCCGCGAGGAGATGGAGCGCGACGTCCAGGCCATGCACGAGTACGGCCTGTGGGCCACGCTCGAGCGGGCCGAGGGGTGACGGCGTGACCGAGGGCTTCCACCCCAGGCGCGGCGGCGGCGTGGTCGCCACCTTCAGCGGCTTCGAGGCCGACCTGCTGCGCTCGCTGGCCTCCCAGCTCATCGAGCTGCTGCGCAACGAGGCGGCGGTGCCGCACGCCGAGGCCGACCCGCTCGAGGCGCTGCTCGACTTCACCGGGCCCACGACCGCCCCCGAGGACCCGGTGCTGGCCCGGCTGTTCCCCACCGCCTACCCGCAGGACGAGGAGGCGGCCGGGGAGTTCCGCCGCTTCACCGAGACCGAGCTGCGTGGCGGCAAGGCGGGCAACGCCGCGGCCGTCATCGACGTCCTCGAGGAGGCCGGGCTGCCCGGTGACCTCGAGGGTGAGGCGCTCGTCATCGACGTCGAGCTCGACCACGGCGGGGCGATGCAGTGGATGAAGTCGATGACCGACATGCGCCTGGCGCTCGCCAGCCGGCTCGACATCACCGAGGGTGACGAGGACTACTGGGACTCGCTGCCCGACGACGACGCCCGCGTCCACGTCCACGACATCTACGACTGGCTCGGGTTCCTCCAGGAGAGCCTCGTCCGCGCTGTCGCACCCTGATCGGCGTACGCCGCGGCTCCCACTACCCTGGAGCCGTGCTCGTCATCGACCAGAAGACCTACGACGCCATCGTCGCCCACGCCCGCCGTGACCACCCCGACGAGGCCTGCGGCATCGTCGCCGGGCCCGAGGGCTCGGACCGCGCGGAGCGGATGGTGGAGATGACCAACGCCGCCGGGTCGCCGACGTTCTACGAGTTCGACTCCACCGAGCTGCTCGAGCTCTACAAGCAGATGTGGGACAACGACGAGGAGCCGGTGGTCGTCTACCACTCCCACACGGCGACCGAGGCCTACCCCAGCCGCACCGACATCGGCCTCGCCAGCGAGCCCGGAGCGCACTACGTGCTGGTCTCCACCCGCGAGCACGGGAATAACGAGGGCCCGGTGGAGTTCAGGTCCTACAGGATCGTGGACGGCCAGGTCACCGAGGAGGACGTCGACGTCGTCGACGCCCTGCCCGCGAGAAAGACCGCCTGAAACCCGGTCCACGGGGCACGATCACCCGAGCGAGACCCGCACCACCCGGAACACACCCCAGCACCCACCTGCACCCCGCATCACGAGGAGCGAGCACACCATGGCCATCGAGGTCCGGATCCCGACCATCCTGCGCACCTACACCGACGGCGCCAAGGCCGTGAACGGTGAGGGCGCGACGCTGTCGGCGCTCATCGACGACCTGGAGGAGCGCCACACCGGCATCAAGGACCGTCTCGTCGAGGACAAGGACGGCCAGAGCGACCTGCGCCGCTTCGTCAACGTCTACGTCAACGACGAGGACGTCCGCTTCACCGGTGGCCTCGGCACCGAGCTCGGCGACGGCGACCAGGTCGTCGTGCTCCCCGCCGTGGCGGGCGGGGCCTGACCCCACGCGCATGCGCTTCGACAACCTCCTCGACTCCGTCGGCGGCACCCCCCTCATCGGGCTGCCGCGGCTCTCGCCGTCCCCCGAGGTGCGGCTGTGGGCCAAGCTCGAGGACCGCAACCCCACCGGCTCCATCAAGGACCGCGCGGCGCTGAAGATGGTCGAGCAGGCGGAGAAGGACGGCCTGCTCACCCCGGGCTGCACCATCCTCGAGCCCACCAGCGGCAACACCGGCATCTCGCTGGCCATGGCGGCCAAGCTGAAGGGCTACCGCATCGTCTGCGTCATGCCGGAGAACACCTCGATCGAGCGCAAGCAGCTGCTCGGCATGTGGGGGGCGGAGATCATCTCCTCACCCGCCGCCGGCGGCTCCAACGAGGCCGTCCGCGTCGCCAAGCGCATCGCGGGGGAGAACCCCGACTGGGTCATGCTCTACCAGTACGGCAACCCCGCCAACGCGCTCGCGCACTACGAGGGCACCGCGCCGGAGATCCTCGCCGACCTGCCCTCGGTCACCCACTTCGTCGCCGGGCTCGGCACCACCGGCACCCTCATGGGCACCAGCCGCTACTTCCGCGAGCACAAGCCCGACGTGCGCATCGTCGCCGCCGAGCCGCGGTACGGCGAGCTCGTCTACGGACTGCGCAACCTCGACGAGGGCTTCGTCCCCGAGCTGTACGACGCCTCGCTGATCGACAGCCGTTTCTCGGTCGGGCCCCACGACGCCGTACGCCGCGTGCGGGAGCTGCTCGAGCACGAGGGCATCTTCGCCGGTATCTCCACCGGCGCCATCCTCCACGCCGCCCTGGGCCAGGCCCGCAAGGCCGAGAAGGCCGGCGAGAGCGCCGACATCGTCTTCATCGTCTGCGACGGCGGTTGGAAGTACCTCTCGACGGGCGCCTACGAAGGCACCCTCGAGGAGGCCGAGGAGCGCCTCGACGGCCAGCTCTGGGCCTGAACGCCGGTCGATCCGCGAGCGCTCCGGTGGTCGAGCAGCGAGCGCCAGCGAGCGTCGTCGAAACCTGGTGAGCTCGGCGGGGTCTCGACATCGGTGGTCGAGCAGCGAGCGCCAGCGAGCGTCGTCGAGACCTAGTGACCTGGGCAGGGTCTCGACATCGGTTGCTGCGCAACCTGCTCGACCACCGGTGGTCGAGCAGCGAGCGCCAGCGAGCGTCGTCGAGACCTGGTGACCTGGGCAGGGTCTCGACGTCGGTTGCTGCGCAACCTGCTCGACCACCGGTGGTCGAGCAGCGAGCGCCAGCGAGCGTCGTCGAGACCTGGTGAGCTCGGCAGGGTCTCGACGTCGGTTGCTGCGCAACCTGCTCGGCCACCGGGGTGGGGTCTCGACGTCGGTTGCTGCGCAACCTGCTCGACCACCGGGGTGGGGTCTCGACGTCGGTTGCTGCGCAACCTGCTCGACCACCGGGGTGGGGTCTCGAGCGTCGTGCTACTCCTCGACGAACTCGATGAGGTCGGCGACGGAGCCGAAGGTCTGGGTCGCCCGGTAGGGGAACGCGTCGACGTCCTCGGGCGACGTCGAGCCGCTGGTGACCAGCACGGTGCGCAGCCCGGCCTCCAGGCCGCTCTTGATGTCGGTGTCCATCCGGTCGCCGATCATGATCGTGGTCTCGGAGTGGGCCTCGAGGCGGTTGAGCGCGCTGCGCATCATGAGCGGGTTCGGCTTGCCGACGTAGTAGGGCTCGCGGCCGGTGGCGGAGCTGATCAGGGCCGCCACGGCGCCGGTCGCAGGCAGCTTGCCCTGCGGGCTGGGGCCGCTGACGTCGGGATTGGTGGCGATGAAGCGGGCGCCGGCGTCGATCAGCCGGATGGCGCGGGTGATCGCCTCGAACGAGTAGGTGCGGGTCTCGCCGAGCACGACGTAGTCGGGGTCCCGGTCGGTCATCACGTAGCCGATCTCGTGCAGCGCCGTGGTCAGGCCCGCCTCGCCGACGACGTACGCCTTGCCCTGGGGGCGCTGCTCGTCGAGGAACTGCGCCGTGGCCAGCGCCGAGGTCCAGATCGCGTGCTCGGGCACGTCGATCCCGCTCGAGCGGAGCCGGGCCCGCAGGTCGCGCGGGGTGAAGATCGAGTTGTTGGTGAGCACGAGGTACTTCTTGCCGGAGCGCTCGAGCGCGGCGATGAACTCGGGAGCCCCGGGGATGGCCTCCTCCTCGTGGACGAGGACGCCGTCCATGTCGGTCAGCCAGGTCTCGATGGGTCGCGTGGGACTCGTCATGCGTCCAGTGTTCCAGCCTGTGCTCGTCGGAGCGTCATCGACGTGGCAGGCTTCCGGACATGATGTACCGGCTCGTCGACTCCGTGGTCAGCCCGCTGGCGCGCGCCGTGTGGCGCCCCACGGTCGAGGGCGTCGAGCACGTGCCCGCGACCGGGCCGGTGCTGCTGGCCAGCAACCACCTCTCCTTCTTCGACAGCGTCGTCATCCCGGTGGTCGCGCCGCGCAAGGTGGTCTTCCTGGCCAAGGACGACTACTTCAACAACCCCGGGCTGAAGGGTCGGGCCCAACGCGCCTGGTTCGAGGGGCTCGGCATGGTGCCGGTCGACCGCGACGACACCCGCGCCGCGATCGACTCCCTCCAGATCGCGCTCGAGGTGCTGGGTCGCGGCGAGGCGTTCGGGCTCTACCCGGAGGGCACCCGCTCGCGCGACGGCCGCCTCTACCGCGGCAAGGTCGGCGTCGCCCAGCTCGCGCTCCAGTCCGGCGCCCCGATCGTGCCGGTCGGCCTGATCGGCACCGACAGGCTCCAGCCGGTGGGCTCCTCCGTGCCCCGCCTGGCGAAGGTGACGGTCCGCTTCGGCGAGCCGATCCGGGTCGCGGGGGAGTACGACGGCGTCGCGCCCGGGCGCGCCCGTCGCGAGATCGCCGACCGGGTGATGACCGCCATCCAGGCCCTGACCGGCCAGGAGCAGGCCGGCGTCTACAACGAACGACCCGCCGACCCCCACTGACGAGCAGCGGGGGACCGGCGGGTCGTCGGTCGGGCGGGACTAGCGGCAGCGGGCTCCTGGGAAGCACCCGGGGATGCCGCCGCCCGGCTGCAGCGTGCCGTCGGCGACGAGCTGGTAGCCCGCCTGGTAGCGCGCCACCTCCCGCGGGTCGTCCTGCATCACGATCGCCGCGACGGTCGTCGCGTCGTCGCCGATCGCCTGGCGCAGAGCGTCACCGCTGAGCACCCCGGAGTGGGACGGGTCGAGCGCCATCCGGTGGTAGCGCACCGGGTCGCCAGCGGCGCCGTAGGCCACCAGCTGGACGGTCCAGTCGGCGACCGGGTCGGGGTCGATCTGCGTCTGCGTCCGCCAGCCGTCCAGCGTCGCCGGGATCGCGGTCCCGCCGACGTCGATGTTGCGGACCCACCAGCCGGCCTCGGCCTGGGCGCCGTCGGTCATGTAGCGGAACGCCAGCAGCACGTCCTCGCCGGCCCAGTCCGACAGGTCGGCCGTCTGGGTCCGGTAGCCGTCCGAGCTCCCCGTCAGGCCGGGCAGCTGCGCCACGATCGCCGGGTCCGCGTCGGGGTCGTGCTCCGACGTCGAGTCCGTCGTGGGGACGGTGGTCCAGGTCTGGCCGTCGTCCTCGGAGACCTGCACGATGCCGAAGTCCCACGCCTCCTCGATGTCCGACAGGGAGTCGAAGGACAGCGTCGGGTCGCCCTCCGGCACCGAGACGGTGCGCGCGATGCTGCGGTCGAGGTTGTCGCCGCAGCCGGAGTAGAGCGCCGGCGCGCCCGACCCGTCGGCGGGCGGCGTGGCGCAGGTGTCGTCCTCGCCGTCGGCGGTCGCCGGCGGCGTGCTGTCGACGGCCCACTCGACCGGCTCCCCGAGCGCCGTGTCGGACCCGTTGAACCGCAGGGACGAGATCTCGTCGGCCGCGAGCCAGTCGCCGCCGTCGTTGCGCAGCCGCACGTAGTCGGCGCCGTTCGCCGGGGCGCCGGCGTCGCCGTACGACTCCGGGTTGGCCCACTTGACGTGGAAGCTCAGCGAGTCGGCGGTGAACGCGTCGGGGTTGCCGCCGGTGAGTCGGCCGCCGTCGCGGTCGATCGGTCGGTCGATGGCCACCATCACGGCCCAGCGGTGCAGGTGCGTCATGGCGTCGCCCCTGGCGCCCACGGCGTCGAGCGCCCGCTGCAGGCCACGGAGGCCGTTGGCGTCGAGACGGTGGAGCTTGGTCATGATCGCGTTGCCGTAGAGGCTGTGCAGGTACTCCATGAAGGAGTAGGCCGCGCCGTAGTCGCAGAGGATCTCCGGGCCGCCCTGCTCGCCCCACAGCGTCATGCTGTTCTCCGGGCCGCCGAAGCGACGTCCGAGGTAGCCGGCGAAGCAGGCCATGTGGCGGTCGGCGCCGTCGGCGGAGACGTTGACGCGCGGGTCGGTGTAGCCGGTGAGGGTCTGCGCCCAGTCGGAGACGCCCTCGTTGACCCAGTTCACCTCGTCCTCGTCCTCGTAGTACTCGAGGAGGTGCTGGTACTCGTGGGCGAAGGTGCCCTCGTAGTCCTGCGGCCGGGAGATGCCGAAGTTCGTCGTCGGCTGGTCGAGCTCCTCGGCGCACGCCTCGTAGTCGGCCTCGGTGCTGTTGTCGGGCGGGTTGACGCCGGTGCGGTGGATCCAGTCGTAGGCGTCGATCGTCATGATGTTGCGGTCGGCCAGCTCGTTGAAGTAGCTCCAGAAGAAGCCGGCGATGAAGGTCTGGCCGTCGGGAGTGGCGGGGGCGTAGTAGTTGCCGTCACGGACGTTGTCGACCAGCACGACGATGTCGTCGGCCTGCTTGCGCGGCACCTTCCAGTAGTCCGCGTCGAGCCCGAGGGCGGCGGCGGAGCTGTCGGCGCCGTTGCGGTCCGGCGGGACCGAGAAGACCTTCGACTCGCGGGGGTACATCGTGGTGCTGAACTCGTCGACGAAGGAGCTGACCTGCTTCTTCGTGATCTCGGTCAGGCCGAGGTCGTTGCGGCAGTCGTCGGTGGGGAACGCGCGGTCGTTGGCGACCCACACCTGCACGTTGTCACCCATGCCTCGCAGCACGTAGCGCTTGAGGTAGGGGCCGTAGATGTCGTCGTTGGCGAGCCACGAGCGGGTGTCGCCCACCTGCGGGGCACCCGTCGCGTCGGCACGCGCCTGGCGGCGCGCGGTGACGGACTCGCCCCGGTCGAGCCTCGGGGTCTTCGCCGAGGGGACGAACTCGCGGGTGTCGTCGGTGCCGCTGGGCGCGGCGGAGGCCGGGCCCGACGGGTCGGGGGCGGGAGCCGGGGCGGCGCCTGCCGGGAGGGTCGGAAGGCCGAGGGCGATGGCCACCGCGGATCCGGTGAGGGCCGCGGTCCACAGGGTCGGCCGTCGCGAGGCCGTCCGTGAGGGTCTGCGCATGGAGACTCCTAGGTCGAGAGTGGCGGGTGGTTCGGGGAAGGGTGCCGAGACGGAGCCCGCTGCGACGGGGGCCCGCAGGAGGAGAGGGTGTGCTCTACCTCACCCTCAAGTGTGGCCTCGCCCACCGGCGGAACGCTGGTCCTCGCGGTCCCCTGGCGTGTCGGGCGCGCCGCGCCGTGCTCCGGGCACGCGCCACGCGCGCGCCGGGGGCGCGGTTCGTCCTCCGCCGGGGATTGCGAGCACTAGCCTGGGGCGGTCATGGCGGACGCTCCTATCGGCATCTTCGACTCAGGCTTCGGTGGTCTCACCGTGGCCCGCTCCGTCATCGACCAGCTGCCCCACGAGTCGGTGCTCTACCTCGGCGACACCGCTCGCCAGCCCTACGGGCCCAAGCCGATCGGCGCGGTCCGCGAGTACGCCCTCGACTGCCTCGACCACCTGGTCGACCAGGGCGTCAAGCTGCTCGTCATCGCCTGCAACTCGGCCAGCGCCGCGGTGCTGCGCGACGCCCGCGAGCGCTACCCCGTCCCGGTCGTCGAGGTCATCTTCCCCGCCACCCGGCGCGCGGTCGCCGCCAGCCGCACGGGCCGGATCGGCGTGATCTGCACCCGCGCGACCGCGGAGTCCATGGCCTACGACGACGCCTTCGCCGCCGCGCCCCACGTCGAGCTCACCACCCAGGCCTGTCCACGCTTCGTCGACTTCGTCGAGGCGGGCGTGACCTCGGGGCCCGACCTGATCGGCGTCGCCCACGACTACCTCGACCCGCTGGTGTCGCAGGGCGTCGACACCCTGATCCTCGGCTGCACGCACTACCCGCTGCTGACCGCGGTCCTGGCCTACGTGATGGGTGACCAGGTGACGCTGGTCAGCAGCGCGGAGGAGACCGCCAAGGACGTCTACCGCACGCTCGTGCGGCGCGGGCTCGAGCGCGACCCCGACCTCGGCCCGCCGACGTACCGCTTCCTCACCACCGGCCAGCCCGAGGAGTTCGGGCGCATCGGCCGACGGTTCCTCGGTCCCGAGCTGGTCACCGCCGACCAGCTCGCCTGGGTGCGGGCCGGCGCATGAGCACGGCAACGGGGCAGACGGGGCAGACGGGTGATCGGTCGTGAAGGTCACCGTGGTGGGCTGCTCGGGCTCGTACGCCGGCCCGGAGTCCTCGGCCAGCTGCTACCTCGTCGAGGCCGAGGACCCCCAGACCCCCGGGCGGACGTGGCGCCTGCTGCTCGACCTCGGCTCCGGCTCGCTCGGCCCCCTCCACCGGTACGTCGACCCGCTCACCATCGACGCGCTCGTCATCAGCCACCTCCACGCCGACCACTTCTTCGACATCAGCGGCTACTACGTGATGCGGAAGTACCACCCCACCGGCGCGCAGGCGCGGATCCCCGTCTGGGGGCCGCGCGGCACCAAGTCACGTGTGGCCCGCGCCTACGGCCTGCCGCTCGACCCGGGGATGAACGAGGAGTTCCGCTTCCGCCGCATCAAGCGCGAGCCGATCACGCTCGGCCCCTTCACGATCACGCCGCGCCGTGTCGACCACCCCATCGAGGCTTACGCCTTCCGGGTGGAGGCGGGCGGTCGGACGCTGGTCTACAGCGGCGACACCGCCGCCTGCGAGGAGCTGACCGCGCTCGCCCGCGGCGCCGACCTGCTGCTGTGCGAGGCCGCCTTCCGCGACGACGCCGACAACCCGCCCCACGTCCACATGACGGGGTCGGAGGCCGCGGCGACGGCGCAGGCCGCCGGGGTCGCCGCGCTCGTGCTGACCCACGTGCCGCCGTGGCACGACCGCCAGGACGCCCTGCTCGAGGCCGAAGGCGTCTTCGACGGCTCGACGGTGCTGGCGGCCGAGGGCTCCACCTACCAGGTATGAGGCCATCCATGACCACGACCACGAGGACGACGAGAAACCCCCCGACCAGGACGGTCGCGTGCGTCGCGGCACTGCTGCTCACGCTGGTGCTCGGCTCCGCCGCCCTGCCCGGGGCCCACGCGCGCGAGCAGGCCGCGCCGGAGGGGGAGCCGGCCGGGGCGCCCAGCGCGGCGCCCACCGTGCTGCCGCAGGTCACCCTCGAGGCGTCCCGACCGCGCGCGCCCGCGCGCCACGTGGTGCGCTACCGCGTGGAGACCCGCGGTCGCATCGTGGCGAGCACGGCCGTCTTCCGCCGGCAGGTGCAGGAGACCTTCGACGATCGGCGCGGGTGGCGTGCCTCGGGCATCGAGTTCCGTCGCGTGGCCACCGGCGGCACCCTGTCGGTGGTGCTCAGCGAGGCCTCGAAGGTGCCGACCTTCTCGTCGGGGTGCAGCGCGCAGTGGAGCTGCCGCGTCGGCCGCTACGTGGTCATCAACCAGATGCGGTGGAACGGCGCCAGCACGATGTGGCGCAACAAGGGCCGCACGCTGCGCTCGTACCGTCACATGGTCGTCAACCACGAGACCGGTCACTGGCTGGGGCTGGGCCACCGCGGCTGCCCCCGCCCGGGCTCGCTCGCACCCGTGATGATGCAGCAGTCCGTCGACCTGCAGGGCTGCCGCCCCAACCCCTGGCCCCTGCCGGGCGAGCGGAACGTCCCCCGGTTCTGATGGCGGGCGTCTCCTCGTCGCGGCTCGTCGGCCTCGACCTCGCGCGTCTCGTGGCCCTGCTGGGGATGGTCGCCGCCCACCTGCTCACCGGCGTCGTGGACGGCCGGGTCACGCTGACCCACCAGGTGGTCGCCGGGCGCTCGTCGGGACTGTTCGCCCTGCTGGCCGGCCTCGCGATCGTGCTGCTGGCGCGGACCCGGGAGCCCGTTCGGGGTCTCGCCTGGCGCGCGGAGCAGGCTGCCGCCCTCGCCCGGGCCGTGGGCCTCGGCGCTCTCGGCCTGCTCCTCGGCGGGCTCGTCGACACCGGGATGTCGGTGATCCTCGCCTACTACGCCGTGCTCTTCGCGCTCGCGACGCCCTTCCTGGCGCTGCGCACCCGGTGGATAGCGCTGGCGGCCGGGGTCCTGGTGCTGGTGGGTCCGCCGCTGAGCCAGGTGCTGCGCTCGGTGCTGCCGCGCGACCGCCCCTCGGACCCGACGCCCGCCTCGCTGCTCGACCCGCTCGACCTGCTGCAGGAGCTCCTGCTGACGGGCAGCTTCCCGGTCCTCACGTGGCTGCCCTTCGTCCTCGCCGGCATGGTCGTGGGGCGCCTCGACCTCCGGTCGGTGGACGTGACCCGGCGGCTGACGGCCGTCGGCGCCGGGCTCGTCCTGCTCGCGTGGGTCGCGGCCGACCTGTTCCTCGCCGTCCCGGGGGTGCGCGAGCAGCTCGAGCGCAGCGTCGCGCGCCCCGGGGGACCGGCGGACCTCGAGCTGATCCTCAGCCGCGGCTTCAAGGCCGTGCTCCCGACCGACACCTGGGCCTGGCTCCTCGTGCGGGCCCCGCACTCCGGCGCGTGGCTCGACCAGGTCAACGTCATCGGCAGCTCCTGCCTGGTGATCGGCCTCTGCCTCGCCGTCGGTCGCCGCGTCCCCGAGCGCCTCGTCGTGCTGACCGGGGCCGGGTCGCTGACGCTGACGCTCTACACGCTCCACGTCGTCTCGCGCGACCGCGGGCTGGTGCCCGTCGACGGCCCGGACCAGCTCCTGCCGCAGGTGCTGGTCATGCTCGCGCTGGGTGCTCTCGCGCACCGGCTCGGGCGGCGCGGACCGCTGGAGGCGGTGCTGACGAGGATGTCGCGGGCCGCGCGCGCCGCCGTCGTCGTCGCGGTGCCGGAGGCCGAGCCCGACGTCCCAGGAGTGACGGTGCGCGGGGGACGCGGCTGAGCGCTCGGCCGTCCCCTCAGGCAGCCGAGCTGGTCACGCTCCTTCGGCGTCGTTGACGATGAGCGCGACCTGCACGCGGTTCTCGACGCCCAGCTTGGTGAACAACCGGCCCACGTGGGCCTTCACCGTGGCCACGCTGAGGTGCAGCTGGTCGGCGATCTCGGCGTTGCCGAGGCCGCGGCCGACCGCGACCGCCACCTCGCGCTCACGCTCGGTCAGTGCGCCCACGCGGTCACGGGCGCGCGCGCGGCGCACCGGGTCGGTGCCGGCGGTCACCCGCTCGATCAGCCGGCGGGTGGCGGTGGGCGAGAGCATCGGCTCACCGGCCGCGGCACGTCGTACGGCGTCGACGAGGTCCGGGGGAGGTGTGTCCTTGAGCAGGAAGCCGGAGGCGCCCGCCTCGAGCGCGCGGACCACGGCGTCGTCGACGTCGAAGGTCGTGAGCACGACGACCAGGGGCGGCTCGGGCAGGGCGGTCAGCGCGCGGGTCGCCTCGAGGCCGTCCACGCGGGGCATCCGCAGGTCCATGAGCACGACCGCGGGTCTCAGGGCGCGGGCGGCGACGAGCGCCTCGGCCCCGTCGGCCGCTTCGCCCACGACCTCGAGGTCGGGCGCCCCACCCAGGATGAGAGCGAGACCCGAGCGGACCAGGGGGTCGTCGTCGACGACCAGGATCCGGGTGGGGGTCACGGGACCACCCGGTCCCGCCCACCGCCACCGCCGCCACCGCCGCCGCTGGCGGTGGCGGTGGCGGGCACCGCTGCGTCGGGGCCCGGTCCGTCCTCGGCGAGCGACGGAGCGGTGTCGTGCACGGGCAGCCGTGCGCACAGGACGAAGCGATCGCCGCGCACACCGTGCTCGAGTGCTCCGCCCGCCAGGTCGACGCGCTCGCGCAGCCCCACCAGTCCGAGGCCGGCGCCCGGCACCCGCGGTCGTGCGGGTCCGGTGGAGTTCGCGACCGTCACGACCACCTCCTCCGGGCGCCGCCGGACCTCGACGTCGGCGTGCGCGTGGGGAGCGTGCTTGCGCGCGTTGGTGAGCCCTTCCTGGACGACGCGGTAGACCGCCCGCCCGAGCGCGTCGGGCAGGTCCGAGGCCTCGTCGACGTGCAGGGACACCTGCATGCCCGCCTGTCGCGCGTCGAGGACCAGCGCGGGGAGGTCCGCGTAGGTGGGCTGGGGCCGCAGCGCGACCGGGACGGCGTCGGGCGAGACCTCCTCGCGCAGGACGTTGAGCACCGCGCGCAGGTCGGTGAGCGCCTCGTGCGCCTGGTGCTGGATGAGGCCGGCCGACGAGCGCACCGCCTCGGCGCCCAGGTCGGTGCGGTAGGCCAGCGCCCCGGCGTGCATCGCCACCAGGGAGATCCGGTGGGCCAGGACGTCGTGCATCTCGCGGGCGATCTGCTCGCGCTCGCCGGCGCGGGCCTGCGCCACCCGAGCGGCCTGCTGCTCCTCGGCGCGACGGGCGCGGTCCTGCAGCGTCCACATCAGCTCGCGCTGGGAGCCGATGTACATGCCGAGGGCCATGAGCGCCACGGTCACCACCAGCAGGAAGCCGACGCTGACCCAGGCCGGGGTCGGGGGGACCGGCTGGTAGCCGGTGAACACGAGGGCGACCACCACGCCGAGCGCGCCGACCCCCAGGATCTCGGGCCAGCGGCGCCGGGTCGCCAGCGAGACCGTCACGAGGACGGCCGGGCCGGCCGAGGAGTACGACGCCGCCCCCGCCAGCGTCACCGCGACCGCCACGCCCAGGGGGTGGCGGCGGCGGAAGAACATCGCGACGAAGCTCGCCACGCCCAGGACCAGGTCGAGCACGAACAGCCACGGCGCCTGGTCCCACTGGAGGTGACCGGTCTCGAACCACCCCAGCGCGGACACGACGAGCACGATCGCGATGCGCCAGGCGTGCCCCCGCGCGCTGATGCGCGGCGGGTGGGCGAAGGGCGGCGGACCACTGGCTCCGGCTCGGGCGGGGAGGTGCACGCGTCCAGGCTAGGACCCCCGGGGCAGGGCGCCCACCGCCCTGGGTATCGCCCCACCCCTACCTGCGTCGGTGCGACCGAGGACCGCGGGCCGATGCCGCGGGCGCGCGTGCCGGGAAGGGTGGACCCATGATCTCCGTGCAAGGACTGACCAAGACCTACGGCGGCTTCCGGGCCGTCGACGACGTGTCGTTCGTCGCGGCGCCCGGCCGGGTGACCGGGTTCCTGGGGCCCAACGGCGCCGGCAAGTCGACGACCATGCGCATGATGACAGGCCTCACCGTGCCGACCTCGGGACGCGCCACCATCGGCGGGCACGCCTACCGCGACATCCCGAACCCCGGTCGTCACGTCGGTGTCCTGCTCGACGCGTCGGCCCAGCACGCCGGCCGGACCGGCCGCGAGGTGCTGGCCCTGGGGGCCGGCGTGCTCGACCTGCCGCGCTCACGGGTCGACGAGATGCTCGAGACCGTGTCGCTGACCCGGCAGGAGGCCCGCCGGCGGGTCAAGGACTACTCGCTCGGCATGCGGCAGCGTCTCGGCATCGCCCACGCCCTGCTCGGCGACCCCGAGGTGCTCGTGCTCGACGAGCCGGCCAACGGGCTCGACCCGGCAGGCATCCACTGGATGAGGACGCTGCTGACCGACTACGCCCGCCGCGGCGGCACGGTGCTCCTGTCCTCCCACCTGCTGCACGAGGTGGAGGTGATCGCCGACGACCTCGTCGTGATCGGCCAGGGCCGGATCGTCGCGCAGGGCACCAAGACCGAGCTGCTGCAGTCCACCGGCACGGTGGTCCGGGCCGTCGACGACGCGGCCCTCGAGCGGGCCCTCGCCGAGGCCGGCATCAGCAGCGTGGCGTCGCCCGACGGCGCACGCCGTACAGAGGCCGAGGCCCGCCAGGTCGGCGAGGCCGCGGCACACCACGGCGTCGTGCTGCTCGAGCTGCGCGCCGCCGACGGCGCCGGCCTCGAGGAGCTCTTCCTCACCCTCACCTCCCAGACCCAGCGCGAAGGAGCAGCCGCATGAGCCTGCCCACGGCACCCGCCGACGACCCCGCCCGAGCCACCACCTCCCGCCCCGACGGCCCCGTCGGCCCCGCGGGGCCGACGCTCGACGTCTCGGGCACGGCACCCGTCACGCTGGCGCGCCTGGTCCGCGTCGAGCTGCGCAAGATGTCCGACACCCGGGCCGGGCTCTGGTTGCTGTCCATCATCGGCGTCATCACGGTGCTGGTCATCGTGGCGTTCTTCGCGGTCGGTGAGAGCGACGACCGCACCTTCCTGGCCCTGCTGGGGTTCGCGAGCATCCCGCAGGGCGTGCTCCTGCCGGTGCTCGGCATCCTGCTGGTGACCCAGGAGTGGGGCCAGCGCACGGCGATGGTCACCTTCACGCTCGTGCCCGACCGGGGACGGGTCCTGCTGGCCAAGTGCCTGGCGGCCGTGGTGCTGGTGCTGGCCGGACTGGCGCTGGCCGCCCTCGTAGCGTTGCCGCTGTCGTTGCTGGGCGGCTCCGACGCGCCGTTCGACGGCGTCACCGCCAACGTGGCCGCCTCGCTGCTGATCGGCTTCCTGCTCGGGATCGTGTGGGGCCTCGCCTTCGGCATGGTGTTCCTCAGCTCGGCGGTCGCCATCGTCCTGTACTTCCTCGTCCCCACGATCACGAGCGTGGTGTCCGGCGTGTGGTCCTCGGCCCGGGACTGGCTGGCCTGGGTGGACCTGGGGACGAGCCAGGGCGCCCTGTTCACCGAGGGTGGCCCCTCGGGCGAGCAGTGGGCCCAGATCGCGACCGGGTCGCTGGTGTGGATCGTGCTGCCCGGTGCCGTCGGGATCTGGCGGATCCTGCGCTCCGAGGTGAAGTGAGCGCGCGCCCGACCCCGGTCGGCGACGGCGCGCTGGCAGGATCGGTGCATGGCAGCGGTCCGGTCGTCCCCGCGACTCGTGGGCATCGACGTCGCCCGGTGCCTGGCACTCGTCGGGATGATGGCGACCCACATCCTGCCCGGCGACGTCGGCGGCGAGGTCACGGTCGTCCAGCAGCTCGCCGGAGGTCGCGCGTCGGCCCTCTTCGCGGTGCTGGCCGGCCTCAGCCTCGTGCTGGTCGCCGGGCGGCCGGTGCTCCGGGGGAGGGACTGGTGGGCGTTCCAGGCCGGCACGGCCGTCCGGGCGCTCCTGGTCGGCGCCGTCGGGCTCTGGCTGGGCGGCCTCGGCACCAACATCGCCGTGATCCTGGCCTGCTACGCGGTCCTGTTCGTGGTCGCGGCGCCGTTCGTCGCGCTGCCGACACGCTGGCTGGCGCTCGCGGCCGGCGTCAGCGCGCTCGCCGGACCACCGCTGAGCCTGCTGCTGCGGCGCGAGCTGCCCCCGACGTCGTACGCCGTGCCGTCCTTCGACTCGCTGTCGGAGCCGGCGGCGCTGCTGCGTGAGCTGACGCTGACCGGCTACTACCCGGTGGCCACCTGGCTCCCGTACCTGCTGGTCGGGATGGTCCTGGGGCGCCTCGACCTGCGCTCGGCCGCGACCGCGCTGCGGGTGGCGGCGGCCGGCCTGGTGGCCGTGGTCGTGGCCTGGGTCGTGGCCGACGCCCACCTCGAGCGCGACGGGGTGCGTCGCGCGCTGGTCGAGACCTTCGACGTGGCCGGGTGGTCGGGCAACCTCGACGACAGCCTGACCCACGGCCTGTACGGCGTCGTGCCGACCGGCTCCTGGTCGTGGCTGATGGTGCGCGCGCCGCACAGCGGGGCGTGGCTCGACCTGGTCATGACCACCGGCAGCGCCTGCTTGGTCCTCGGGCTGTGCCTGCTGCTGGGGCGGCTCGCGCCCCCGCTGGTGGGCCGCGCGCTCGGGGTGCTGTTCGGGGCGGGGGCCCTGACGCTGACGCTCTACACGCTCCACGTCGTGCTGCGCCAGGAGGGCTGGTGGGACGGCGACGCTCCGACCGACTTCGTGGGCCAGGTCGGGCTGGTGCTCGTCATCGGCGCGGTGGTGCGGGTCTTCGAGGTCCGGGGCCCGCTGGAGGCGCTGGTGGGCCGGGCCGCGTCGGGCACTCGGCGGGCGGTCGGCAGACGTGGCGGCGGGAGCGGCCCCGGGAGCGGCCCCGGGAGCGGCCCCGGGAGCGTCGGTGGGCCTCGGTAGGGTCCGCTCCATGACCTCCCCCTCCACCGGACCGACCAGCCCGACCCGCGCCGACGGCCGCTCCGACGACGAGCTGCGCACCGTGCGCTTCACCCGCGACTGGCTCGACCACCCGGCCGGCTCGGTGCTGGTGGAGTTCGGCCGCACCAAGGTGCTGTGCGCTGCCTCGGCGACCGAGGGCGTGCCGCGCTGGCGCAAGGGCAGCGGCCTGGGCTGGGTCACCGCGGAGTACGCCATGCTCCCCGCCGCCACCAACACCCGCTCCGACCGGGAGTCCGTCAAGGGCCGCATCGGCGGCCGCACCCACGAGATCTCCCGGCTCATCGGCCGGTCGCTGCGCGCGGTCGTCGACGTCAAGGCGCTGGGCGAGAACACCATCGTCATCGACTGCGACGTGCTGCAGGCCGACGGCGGCACCCGCACGGCCGCGATCACCGGCGCCTACGTGGCGCTGGCCGACGCCTGTGCCCACCTGCGTGGCCGCGGCGCGCTGCGCGGCGAGCCGCTGTCCGGGTCGGTGGCGGCGGTGTCGGTCGGCATCATCGACGGCGTGCCGCGCCTCGACCTGCCCTACGAGGAGGACGTGCGCGCCGAGACCGACATGAACGTCGTGATGACCGGCGACGGTCGCTTCGTCGAGGTGCAGGGCACCGCCGAGGGTGCGCCCTTCGACAAGGCCGAGCTCGACGCGCTGCTGGAGCTGGCCACCGGCGGCTGCGCCGACCTGACGCGCCTGCAGCAGCAGGCCCTCGCCGCGAGCAGGCCGGGGACGGGGGGTCCGGTGTGAGGCAGGTCTTCCTCGCCTCCCGCAACGCCAAGAAGCTCGAGGAGATGCAGCGCATCCTCGCCGAGCACCTGCCCGACGTCGAGGTCCTCGGGCTCGACGACGTGGCGCCGTACGACGAGCCGGCCGAGACCGAGCCGACCTTCGAGGGCAACGCCGCGCTGAAGGCCCGCGCCGGTGTGCTCGCCACCGGGCTGCCGTCGTTGGCCGACGACAGCGGCCTGTGCGTCGACGCCCTCAACGGCATGCCGGGCGTGATGTCGGCGCGCTGGGCCGGCCTCGCCGACGCGCCGCGCCAGGAGAAGGACGACGCCAACAACGCGCTGCTGCTGGCCCAGCTGGCCGACGTGCCGGACGAGCGGCGCGGTGCGGCGTTCGTCTGCGCGGTCGCCTTCGCGGTGCCGGGGGAGCAGCACACGCACCTCGTCCTGGGCCGGATGCCGGGGCGCGTGATCCGGGAGACCCGCGGTGACGGCGGCTTCGGCTACGACGTGCTGTTCTGCGCCGAGGGCCACGACGTCACGAGCGCGGAGCTGCCGGCCGCGGACAAGGACGCCATCTCCCACCGGGGACAGGCCCTGCGCGAGATCGCGCCGCTGGTCGCGCGCGTGGTGTCGACCCACTGACGGCGCCTGACGGCGCCTGACGGCGCCTGACGGCGACTGGCGGCGGCGGGCGTCGGTCCCGGTGCGCCCGGCGAGACTCGAACTCGCACTGCACAGGACCTAAACCTGTTGCCTCCTGCCAATTGGGCTACGGGCGCGCCCGAGCAGTCTAGGCAGGGTCAGGCGGTGGCCAACCCCAGGTCGCGGCGGAGGTTGGCGACGTGGCCGGTGGCCTTGACGTTGTACTGCGCCAGCTCGACGCGGCCCTCGGCGTCCACCACGAGGGTCGAGCGGATCACGCCCTGGACGACCTTGCCGTAGAGCTTCTTCTCGCCGAACGCGCCCCACGCCTGCATCACGGCCTTGTCCTCGTCGGAGAGCAGGGTGATGCCCAGGGAGTCGCGCTCGCGAAACTTCGCCAGCTTGGCCGGCTTGTCGGGGGAGACGCCGAGCACCTCGAACCCCTCGGCGCGCAGCGCCTCCAGAGAGTCGCTGAAGTCGCACGCCTGCTTGGTGCAGCCCGGGGTCATCGCCGCCGGGTAGAAGTAGACGATCACCCGGCGACCGCGCAGGGCGCTCAGCGTGACCTCGCCGCCGTCGTCGGTGGGCAGGGTGAAGTCCGGGGCGGTGTCGCCGGGCTGCAGTCGTTCGCTCACGGGGTCCTCCGGGGTCGGGACGGGGGCTTATTGCACATCATGTGCAATAACGTAAGATGGTCAACAACCCGGCAGCAGGCCGGGCCGACGGGCTGGCTCACGGTAGCGGAGGACGACGATGCACGTTCCCGACGGGTTTCTCGACGCACCCACCTCGATCGCGACGGGCGTCGTCGCGGCCGCTGCCGTCGGTGTCGCGCTGCGCGGGGCCCGCCGCGAGCTCGACGAGCGCACCGCGCCCCTCGCGGGGCTGGCGGCCGCCTTCGTCTTCGCGGCGCAGATGTTCAACTTCCCGGTCGGGGCGGGCACGAGCGGACATCTCCTGGGGGGAGCGCTCGCGGCCGTCCTGGTCGGGCCCTTCACCGCGGTCCTGTGCCTGAGCGTCGTGCTGCTCGTGCAGGCCCTGATGTTCGCCGACGGCGGGATCACCGCCCTCGGCACCAACGTCGTGCTGCTCGGCGTCGTCGGCGTCCTCGCCGCCTGGCTCGTCTTCCGCGGCCTGCAGTCCGTGCTGCCGCAGCGCGTCGGGCTGGTGGCCCCGCTGGCGGCCGTCTCCGCCTTCGTCGCCGTCCCGACGGCGGCGCTCGCCTTCGTCGGCCTGTACGCCGTGGGCGGCACCGCGCCGATCCCGCTGGACTCCCTCGTCACCGCGATGCTGGGCTGGCACACGCTCATCGGCGTGGGGGAGGCCGTCATCACCGGTCTCGTGGTCGGCAGCGTGGTGGCCGCCCGGCCCGACCTGGTCCACGGCGCGCGACGGGTGATGGGCCGGCAGGAGCTGGAGATCCGCACCAGCCCGGCCCCCACCACGTCCACGCCGGCGGCGGAGGCCCGGCCGTGAGCCGCCTCCGGGGCCGGGTGCCGACCCGTCTGGTGCTGGCCGGCCTGCTGGTCGCCACCCTGCTCATGGCCGGCGTCGTCAGCTTCTACGCCTCCTCGGCCCCCGACGGCCTCGACCGGGTGTCGCAGGACGAGGGGTTCGCGGCGACCGAGAAGGAGCACGGGTCGGCCGGCAGCCCGCTGTCGGACTACACCGTCGACGGCGTCGAGGACGAGCGCGTCTCGGGTGGCCTGGCCGGGGTGCTCGGCGTGGGGGTGGTCCTGACGCTCACCGCCGGGATCGCCTACGCCGTGCGCCGGCGACCGGGCGACGCGTCCGAGGCCCGCACCGACAGCCCGGACGCGGTCGAGACCGGAGCCCGCTGACGTGGGGGCCGGGCACGGGCACCGGCTCCACTTCCACGGCCACTCGGTGGTCCACCGGGCCGCGCCGCACCACAAGATCCTCGCCCTGCTGGCCTTCGTGCTCGCCGTGGTCGCCACCCCTGCCGGCTGGTGGCCGTTGTTCGTCGTCGCCCTCGGCGTGCTGCTGGGGGTGGTGCTGACCGCCCGGGTGCCGCTGCGCTTCCTGCTGCCCCGGATGGTCGTCGAGGTGCCGTTCCTGGTCTTCGCCCTCGTCATCCCGTTCGTCGCCACCGGCCCGCGCGTCGACCTCGGCCCCGTGTCGCTCAGCGAGCCCGGACTCGTCGCGGCGGCCCTGCTGGCCGTCAAGGGCACCCTCGGCGTGCTGGCCAGCCTCACCCTGGCCGCCACCACGGAGCCGGTCGACGTGCTGCGCGGCCTGGAGCGGCTCCGGCTGCCGGCGACGCTCGTGCAGATCCTCGGCTTCATGATCCGCTACCTCGACGTCGTCACGGCCGACCTCGGGCGGATGCGTCGCGGCCTGGTCGCGCGGGGCTTCGACGCCCGCAACCCCCGGCACTGGCCGGTCCTGGCCCGCACCGTCGGGGCGCTGTTCGTCCGCTCCTACGAGCGCGGCGAGCGGGTGCACCTCGCGATGGTCGCCCGCGGCCTCCCGCCGGGTGGGAGCATGACGCGGTGAGCGTCCCCGTCCTCGACGTCCGCGGCCTGGCCTACGCCTACCCCGACGGCCACCAGGCGCTGTACGGCGTCGACCTGCACGTCCACGCCGGGGAGCGGGTGGCGCTGCTGGGGCCGAACGGTGCCGGCAAGACCACCCTGGTCCTCCACCTCAACGGGCTGCTGCGCGCCGGCGCCGGCTCGGTCGCCGTCTCGGGGCTGCCCGTCGAGGACCGGCACCTGGGCGAGATCCGGCGCCGGGTCGGGCTGGTGTTCCAGGACCCCGACGACCAGCTCTTCATGCCGCGGGTGCGCGAGGACGTCGCCTTCGGGCCGCGCAACCTGGGGCTCCGGGGGGCCGAGCTCGACGCGCGGGTGGCCGAGGCCCTCGAGCAGGTCGGGATGCTCGAGCACGTCGACCGGGCGCCCCACCACCTGTCCTTCGGGCAGCGGCGCCGGGTGGCGGTGGCCACCGTGCTGGCGATGCGGCCCGAGATCCTCGTGCTCGACGAGCCGTCGTCGAACCTCGACCCGGCCTCGCGCCGCGAGCTGGCCGACATCCTGCGCGGCCTCGACGTCACCGTCCTGATGGTGACCCACGACCTGCCCTACGCCCTCGAGCTCTGCCCGCGCTCGGTGGTGCTGTCCGAGGGCCACGTGGTGGCCGACGGCCCCACCGGCGAGGTGCTGGTCGACGAGGCGCTGATGGCGCGGCACCGGCTGGAGCTGCCCTTCGGTTTCGATCCCCGGACCATGGGCACCCGTAGACCCGGGTAACCTACGGACCCAGCGGTCAGGCCGGCCGGCCCAACCCCCCGACGAACCGCGACCGAGGAGTGCTTCTCGTGGCACCTGCTGAATCTTCTGGCTCCGCCGACAAGCGGGACGGGTCCGCACCGAGCCCCGACACGCTCGAGCGCGAGATGGAGCAGACCCGGCTCCGGCTGGCCGCCACCATCGACGAGCTCGTCGACCGCACCAGCCCCAAGCGCGTCGTACGCCGTGAGGTCGCCTCCCTGCGCGCCGCCT
Organism: Nocardioides sp. HDW12B; assembly: GCF_011299595.1. NCBI lineage: Bacteria > Bacillati > Actinomycetota > Actinomycetes > Propionibacteriales > Nocardioidaceae > Nocardioides > Nocardioides sp. HDW12B. The sequence continues at coordinate 966,709 of NZ_CP049867.1, forward strand.
TCATCGACGAGCAGGGCAACCCCCGCACCGACACGCTCGCCAAGGTCGCCGGCGGTGTGGCCGGGGTCGTGGTGCTGCTGGTGGTCATCCGCCGCGTGACGCGCTGACGACGGACCCCGCCGTGGCGGACAAGACCCCCATCCGGATGCTGCACGACCGGGTGCTGGTCCAGCTGGACCGGGAGGCCGGCGAGCGTCGCTCGACCGGTGGCATCGTCATCCCCGCGACCGCGGTGGTCGGCAACCGCCGCCTCGCCTGGGCCAAGGTCGCCGCGGTCGGCCCGCACGTGCGGGCCGTCGAGCCCGGCGACCGGGTGCTGTTCGACCCCGAGGACAAGGGCGAGGTCGAGGTCAACGGGGAGGCCTACGTGCTCATGCGGGAGCGTGACGTCCACGCCGTGGCGGCGGAGCGGCTCGAGGACAGCGAGACCGGCCTCTACCTCTGAGGCCCTCCGAGCCAGGTGGGCGTGCCGTCCGAGTTCACTGCACCAGCAGCTTGAGCACGAGCGCGCCCGTCTCGTGCTCCTCGACGTCGATCGCGCCGGGGTTCTCGATGACGATCTGCGCCGTGGTGCTGCCGGGGCCGAACTCGACGTACTGCTCGGGGCTCGCGTGGACGTGCATCTCCCCGGCCCGGTCGGACTGGATCTGCAGCGTGATGGGGGAGTCGATGTCGGCCTCGACCACCTCGGCCTGCGGGCTGACCTCGTCGCCTCGGACCGTGACGTCGACGACGAGGCCGGTGGGGGTCGGTGCCGGCGTCGCGGAGGGCGGGGTCCGCGTCGGCTTCGTCGCGGACGGCGACGCGGACAGGGTCTCCTCGGGAGCCTCGCTCGCGGTCTCGGAGGGGGTCTCGCTCGCCGACTCGGTCGGAGAGGCCGCGGCCTCGGTCGCGGGTTCGTCCTGACCGCAGCCGGACAGCCCGGCGAGGGCGAGGACGCCCGCTGCGGTCAGGGCGGCGGTGCGGAGGGTCAGGGCACGTCGGGCAGGGCGCATGAGGAGCATTCTCGCTGGTGCCGTCCCCGGCGCGGGCAGCGGCACCCCGGCGGCGCGGCGGAAAGCGGAGCCGGTCAGGCGGGGTGGCTCTCAGCGCGGATCGCGAAGATCTCGGCGTAGAGGTCGTAGGCGTCGGGACGACGCTTCTGCTGGGCCGGGACGACGGTCTCCGACGCGGCGGGGTCCGGCTCGGCCGGTGTCGCGGCCGCGGTCTCGCGTCGCTGCTGGGCGTGGATCATGGTGTCGGTCCTCTTCCCGGTGCGGCGGGGGTGCACGAGCAGCCCCGCCTGTGGTGGATGCCTACCCCCGCCCCCTCGGCGGAAACGTCCGCGGAGCGTCGCTGGCTAGACATGTCAGGGACAACTGCGCGACACCCCCTGAGGTCACGCTCGGGTCATGAGCCTGTCGGAACCACGTCCCGTCACTCACCTCGGTCCCGGTGCCCTCTCAGGTGAGGGGGACCGACGACCGTGGTCGTCCGAGGGACGTCCAGCGGCCACCGTCGAGCAGGTGCTCGCCGTGGCCCACCGAGGAGCGAGCGCTCGCGCCCCGGAGAACACGCTGGCCGCCGTGCGGCTGGCCGCCGACCTGGGAGCCGACGCGGTCGAGGTCGACCTGCAGCGCACCCGCGACGGCGCGCTGGTGCTCCTGCACGACGCCGGGCTCGGGCGCACCACCGACGCCGCGACGCGGCTGCGGGGGCGCGGGCCCTGGTCGGTCGGCAGCCTGACCCTGGCCGAGGTGCGCCGCCTCGACGCGGGGAGCTGGAAGAGCCCGGAGTTCGCCGGCGAGGCGGTGCCGACGCTGGCCGAGACGCTGGCCGTGGTCGGCGCCCGAGCCGGGTTGCGGCTGCTCGTGGAGCTCAAGCTGCCCGAGCGGCACCCCGGCATCGTCGCCGACCTCGCCGCGGAGCTGACCCGGGCGCACGCCACCGGCGTCGTCGACCTCTCCCGCGTGGTGGTGCAGTCGTTCGACGTCGCCGCGGTCAAGGAGCTCAAGGCGCGCTGCCCCCGGCTCGTCGTCGGCGTCCTCGGGCTGCCGCCCCGCGAGCACCTGCCGGCGCTCGGCACCTGGGCGGGACAGGTCAACCCGCACCACGCGGCCCTCGACGCCGGCTACGTCGAGGCGGTCCACGCCAACGGCATGCGGTGCCTGACCTGGACCGTCGACCACCGCTTCGCGATGCGCCGGGCGCTGCGGGCCGGGGTCGACGGGGTCATCACGAACCGACCGGACGTGTTCCTCCGACAGCGCTGAGCGGGCGCGGGCCGGGCTGCTGCGGCGGAGCCTCGAGGGGCCGGGCCGCCGCGCCCGCGGCCAGGGCCGCCTCGACCCGCGCGGCGTCACCGGCGACGAAGACCAGCTCGGTGTTCCGCAGGTGCGAGACCCGGCCGACCTTGGAGCCGTCGGGCCCGTGGATGCCGATCTGCGCCCCGACGTACCGCTTGCTGTCGAAGGCCAGCACGCCGACGCGCTCGTGCCCGGCGTCGCGCAGCGAGCGGGTCATCTGCTCCGGGGTGATCCAGGACTCGTCGTTGTAGGAGACCACCACGACGTCCGCGCGCGCGGACCGGATCAGCGCGTCGAGGGCGGCGGGCATGTCGGCCTTGCGGTTGAAGACGCTGCGGGTGGACTCCTCGCGGGCGTCGACGCGCTTGCAGGCCACGCCGTAGTGCTCGGGGGCGTCCCAGCGCACCAGCGTCTCCCACACGTGGTAGTTGGTGAAGTAGCGGTGGTGGTTGTACGGCGGGTCGAGGTACATGAGGTCGACCGGGCCCAGCGTGGCCACCGCCGAGACGGCGTCGTCCTGCACCGTGCGGCCCACCCCCGGCAGCAGCACGGGCGCACGCAGGGTCAGCGTGCGCTGCGCCCGCGGCGCCCAGCTCTTCAGGTAGGCCATCTGCACCCCGGTGGTGGAGTCGACGCGGTCGGCGGCCATCAACAGGCTCGTGAGGAGCAGGGGGCGCAGCGGGGAGTCGCCCCAGCGGTCCTCGACGGCCTCGCGGATGGCGTCCACCCGTGCGCCGTTCTCCGGCCGCAGGAACCGCGACTGCTCGCAGAAGGTGGCGGTGAAGTAGCCGCGACGTCCCGGCAGCGCGTCCAGCTCGGCGAGCGCGTCGGCGAGCTCGTCGGTGTCGACCGTCGCGGCGTCGGTGGCCACGAAGCAGTCGCTGAGCACGGCGCTGTAGCTGGCCAGGTCGACGGCCGTGGTGTGCAGCCCGCGCCGCTTGAGCTCCTGGGCGACCCGGGTGGTGCCGGTGAAGAGGTCCACCGCGGTGCGGGCGCCGGTCGCCTCCGCCAGCGCCCCCAGCACCGGGACCAGCTTGCGCTTCGATCCCAGGTACTTGATCACTCGGTGACCCTAGACCAGCCGAACGGTCAGACCTTCGCGCCACTTCGGTCCGCGACACGCACGGGGGACCGGACTACGGCAGCATGGGCAGTGCGGGACCAAAGTCCCGCCTCGGGCGGGAGAGAAGAGGGGTCGATGGTCGAGGACGTGACCGGCGCGGTGCAGGGGCGCTGCGGGGACGTGTTCCGGTTGTACGCCGAGATCTACGCGCTGCGACTGGTCGAGCCGGAGCTCGACACGGTCGTCCTGGCGCCCGACGAGCCGCTGGTCGAGCTGCTCCCGGCGGCGACGCCGGTGGTGCCGGAGGCGCCGCGCTAGGTTCGGCCCATGCGCTACCGACCACTGGGCCGCAGCGGCTGTGCCGTGTCCTCCCTCGCCCTGGGGACCATGACCTTCGGCGCCGAGAGCGACGAGGCGGAGTCCCACGCCGTGCTCGACGCCTTCGTCGAGGCGGGGGGCACGCTCGTCGACACCGCCGACGTCTACTCGGCGGGGGTGTCGGAGGAGATCATCGGGCGATGGCGCCAGGCCCGGCCCGCCGACGTCACGGACGCGGTGGTGCTCGCGACCAAGGGTCGCTTTCCGATGGGCAGCGCGCCGAACACCAGCGGGCTCTCGCGCCGCCACCTCACCCGCGCCCTGGACTCCTCGCTCGGACGGCTCGGCGTCGACGTCGTCGACCTCTACCAGGTGCACGCGTTCGACGCCTGGACCCCGTTGGAGGAGACGCTCCGCACCCTCGACGACTTCGTCCGCGCCGGCAAGATCCACTACTACGGCTTGTCCAACTTCACCGGGTGGCAGCTCACCAAGGCCGTCCACGTCGCCCGGTCCCTCGGCCTGGCCGAGCCGGTCACGCTGCAGCCGCAGTACTCGCTGCTCGTGCGCGAGGTCGAGTGGGAGGTCGTGCCCGCCGTCCTCGACGCCGGGATGGGCATGCTGCCGTGGGGCCCGCTCGGCGGCGGCTGGCTGAGCGGGAAGTACCGCCGCGACCAGCGCCCGACCGGTGCCACCCGGCTGGGCGAGGACCCCGGCCGCGGCATGGAGGCGTGGGACCGGCGGGGCACCGAGCAGACCTGGGACGTGGTGGCCACGGTGGAGGCCGTGGCCGAGGAGCGCGGCGTCTCCATGGCCGAGGTCGCCCTGTCCTGGCTCACGGACCGCCCGGGTGTCACGTCGACGATCCTGGGCGCCCGCACCGTCGAGCAGGTCGCCGCGAACCTGCGCGCGGTCGACCTGCGGCTGGACGAGGCCGAGCGGTCCCGGCTGGACCGCGCGAGCCGGCCGCGGGTGGGCGACTACCCCTACGGGTCGCTGGGGGTGTCGCAGCGCGAGCGCCGCCTGGACGGCGGGCGCGACTGAGTCGCCGCTCGTCTCAGCCGTCGGTGCCGGCCTCCGGGCCGACCTCCGGGTCGGCCTCGGGGACCTCCGGGTCGACCTCCAGGTCGGCGTGCCACGACTCGGTCCGCTCGGTGACCGCCCACCCCAGCGAGGTGTAGAGGCCGTCGGCGCCGGTGGGGGAGTCGGCGTCGACCTCCAGGTTGACGCGGTTGCGGCCGCGCTCCGCGGCGTCGCGCAGCACGGTGCCGAGCAGGGCCTTGGCGACGCCCCGGCCGCGGGCCCGGCGGTGCACGCCGATGTAGTCGACGTAGCTGCCGGCCCGGCCGTGCTCGTCGGGGGTGAGCACCGAGCTCACGAGAGCGCCGCCCGGCTCGCCGTCCACCTCGGCGACCCACCAGTGGTCCCACCGGTGCCCGGGGTCCTCGCGCAGGCGCTGGAGGAACTCCGGGAAGCTCTCGCGGTAGGAGTTGAAGTGGTCGGCGAACGACTCCTCCAGCATCTGGTGCACCACCTGGATGTCGGCGGCGACCGGCAGGTCGTTCTCGTGGGTCGCCACGCGGCGTACGACGACGCCGTCGCGGACCTCGCCGAAGGCGTCGAGGTCCTCGGTGCCGCGCGTCATGTTCATCCACGTCCGCACGTGCCGGTAGCCGGCGGACCCGAGCCGACGGCGCTGGTCGGCGTCCGCCTCGTCGGCGTAGGCGTCGAGCTGGGTGGCGGTCAGCCCGCGGAGCCGTGCGGTGCCGGCGGCCGCCTCCCGGGCCCACGCGAGCAGGTGGGCCGCCGCGGCGTCGACGGCCTCCTGGGCCTGCTCGGCCTGCTCGGCACGGTGCGCCTGCTCGCTCGTCTCTCCGGTGCGGACCGGGGCGCAGGTGAGCTCGATGCCGGTGCGGCCGGCGGCGCGGTCGTGCACCGCGACCCAGCCCAGCAGCCGTCCGTCGGCGTCCTCGACGAGCAGCTGGCGCCGCGTCCACGACCCGGTGCCGGTGACCGTTGCCGCGACGGCGCGCTGGTCGACCTTCGCCTGGCCGCGCACCGCGTCGCGGTGGGCCGCGACCAGCGTGGCCAGCGCGGCGACGTCGTCCTCGGCGGGCTCGCGGGCCAGCAGCCCGGTCGGCAGGGGAGGCAGGTCGCGAGGCGTGGTCACGCGGTCATTGTCGCCGACGCGTCACCGCCGGGGCCGCCGGGTGCGACCCGACGGGGCCCGAGGGACCCGGCGGGGTGGCCGGGTGGCCGCCGGGTGCGACCCGACGGGGCCCGAGGGACCCGGCGGGGTGGCCGGGTGGCCGGGTGGCCGGGTGGCCGGGTGGCCGGGTGGAGCGCCAGGTGTGCGGTCAGGCGGCCGGGGCGGCGTCGAGCAGCGAGATGAGGCGGGCCAGCTGGGGGCGGGCGTCGGTGAGCGTGACGGTGCACCCGGCGCTGCGCGCGTCCTGGGCGAAGGCGAGCAGCTGACGCACGCCGTGGGAGTCGCAGAAGTCGAGCTCGTCCAGGCGCAGGTCGACGGCGGTGACGCCGCTCAGGTCGACGGCGGCGAGGTGCTCGGCGAGTCGTTCGTGGGTGGCGATGTCGACCTCGCCCCGGACGTGCAGGAGGAGGTGGGACGGACGCTTCTCGACGGCGACCTCGACAGGTCGCGCGGACGGGACGGTGCTGGTGCTGGTGGAGCGGGTGGTGGGTCCGGTCATAGAGGGTGCCTCCGAGGCGTGGGTGGCCTCGCTTGATGTTCTCCGGGATCGACGCTCGCCTTGCTGGCCGCGCACGAGAAACCCCGACTCTGGTGACGGTACGCCCTGAGGTGGGGAAATCACAGTCACCAGGTTTGACCCGCGCCGAGGCTGGGCAGAACTTCACCCTTTGGGGTGGGATCGGTCCCGGAGGCGGCCGAGGCTCGTCCGGACGCACGAAAGGCCCCGTCCCGGGGGACGGAGCCTTGTCGCGAGAGGCCCGGGGGCCGCGGTACGCCAGGTAGGACTTGAACCTACAACCCGCTGATTAAGAGTCAGCTGCTCTGCCAATTGAGCTACTGGCGCGTGAAGCGGTCCAACCGTACCAGCGGACGCGGCGGCAGATGAAATCGAGGTGGCGCAGGTGCGGAGACCGACCAATCCGCACGCGACCGTCCGGCGAACTACCCTCGACACAGGACAGACTGCTGCCGGTTGCGAGAGAGGGGTGCCCATGGCGTCCGAGCCGACCCTGCGCCTGGTGCACGCCCGTGAGCCCAACGACGTGGATCTCCTCGTCGGCAAGGTCGCGCGCGGTGACACCGGTGCCTTCGAGCGTCTCTACGACGCCCTCGGCGCCTCCGTGTACGGCGTCGCCCGCCGGGTCGTGCGCGACCCGAACCGGGCCGAGGACGTCGCTCAGGAGGTCTTCCTCGACGTCTGGCGCAAGGCCCCCAGCTTCGACCGGGCCCGGGGGTCGGCCAAGACCTGGATCATGACGATCGCCCACCGCCGCGCCGTCGACGCCGTCCGGCGCAACGAGACCCAGAAGCGGTACGACGGCCACGCGGTCGTCGAGGAGGTCGGTCACGACGAGCCCGCGGACACGGTCCTGCGCACCGAGGAGCACCAGGAGGTACGGGGCTGCCTGGAGTCCCTGACCGAGCTCCAGCTGGAGTCGGTGCAGCTGGCCTACTTCAACGGCTACACCTACAACGAGGTCGCCACGATCCTCGAGAAGCCCCTTCCGACCATCAAGACCCGCATGCGGGACGGTCTGATCCGCCTGCGTGACTGTCTGGAGGCCACCCGATGAACGTCGACGTCCACACCCTCTCGGGTGCCTATGCCCTCGACGCCCTCAGCCGCGAGGAGCGCGACACGTTCCGCGCCCACCTCGCCGCCTGCCCGGCCTGCCGGGAGGAGGTCGAGGAGCTGCGCGACGCCGCCGCCCGGATGGGCGCGGCCCAGTGGTCCTCGCCCTCGCCGGGCCTGCGCTCCCGCGTCCTGGACGCCGCGGCCCGCACCCCGCAGCAGCCGCCGGCCCGTCCGGTGACACCGGCGACGCCGACGACTCAGCCGACTCAGCCGACGCAGACGACGGGGCGTCCCGGCGACGGCGACCGGACGTCGTCCGTCGTGCCCCTCACGCGTCGCCGCTGGCCGGCGATGCTGGCGTCCGCGGCCGCCGTCGTGGCGCTGGCACTCGGCGGCGTGGCCGTCGTGCAGTCGCTCGACGACGGCGCCGAGGACCTGACGGCCGGTCCGGCGCGGGTCTTCGACGCCGACGACGTGCGGCGCGACACGTTCGCGACCGAGAACGGCGGCGCCCTCACCGTGGGCATCTCCGAGAGCCGCAACCAGATGGCCGTCGATGCCCGGGAGCTCCCGCCCCTGGACCGGCAGCACGTCTACCAGCTCTGGACCGTCCACGACGGCGCGATGGTCAGCGCGGCCGTCCTCACCGAAGGCACCACCGGTGCCGCGATGGGGCTGCCCGCCGCGGACACCCGGGTCGCGGTGACGGTCGAGCCGGCCGGTGGCTCGGAGCAGCCGACGAGCGAGCCGATCGTGGAGGTCGACCCGACGCAGGTCTGACCCTCCGGTCAGTCGTCGTCGGTCGGCAGCGCCGTACCGGTGAGCTCGAGCACGGCCATCGCGGCGTTGTGCCCGCCGACGCCGGTGACCGCGCCGCCACGGCGCGACCCGGCGCCGCACACGAGGACGTTGTCGGCCGCCCCGGCCACGCCCCACCGGTGCGCGGCTCCCGTCGGGCCGTCCGCCTCGGACGCCTCGTCGTCCCACGGCCACGACAGCGGGCCGTGGAACGCGTGGCCGCCGGGCATGGCCAGGGCCGCCTCGACGTCCTGCGGTGCGAGCGCCTGCAGGCACGGGTTGCCGTGCCGGTCCAGCGAGATCAGGGTCTCCAGCGGCTCCTCGAGGTGGACGTTGACGGCGTCGAGCATCCGCAGCACGAGCTCGTCGCGCTGGGGCTCGACGTGGCCTGAGAACAGCCGGGCCGGGGTCTGGAGACCGAAGTAGGTGAAGGCGTGCTTGCCGTGGACCGCCATCGTCCCGAGGATCGAGGGGTCGGTGAGGGTGTGGCAGAACAGGTTGCCCGGCGGGATCTCCGGGATCAGGCCCTCCTGCGCCTCGAGGTAGGCCTCCTGCAGCTGCTCGTAGCCCTCGGCGACGTGGAACGAGCCGGAGAAGGCCATCGGCGGTGACATCTGGTTGCGCAGGCGGGGGAGCTTCTCCAGCAGCATGTTGATCTGCACCTGGGCGCCCTCCGGGCGCGGGCCGGGGTTGTCGCCGAGCAGCAGCCGCATCACCCAGGGCGCCACGTTGCCGAGCACGTAGGAGCAGTCGGCCGTGTGCTCGGCGCCGCCGTGGCGGAAGGTCACGCGCGCCTCGCGCCCGTCGGTGCGCACGGCCGTGACGAAGGCCCGGGTCACGATCTCGCCCCGGTGCCGGCGTACGGCGCCCTCGAGCAGGTCGGTGAGTGCCCCCATGCCGCCCAGCGGCACCGACCAGGCGCCGGCACTGCCGATGACGGCGTGCTGCAGGAAGGTGCGGTTGGGGGTCAGCTCGGGGTCGTTGAGGTCGGCGAAGGTGCCGATGAGGGCGTCGGTCGCGACCAGGCCGCGCACCAGGTCGTCGGCGAAGCGCGACTCGAGGGTCTCGCCGAGCGGTCGCTCCGCGAGCAGCTCCCACACGTCGGGGGCCAGCAGCTCGCGCACCTCGGCGGCCGGGCGCAGCGGCTCCAGCAGGGTGGGGCGCAGGGCCTCGCCCGCGGCCGCCAGCTGCGAGCGGAAGGCCGTCCAGCTCTCGTACTCCCGGCCCGAGCCGGTCAGCTGGGCGAAGGAGTCGGCCGTCATGCCGGTGGGGTTGCTCTCGATGACGAGACCGGTGTGGCGACCGCCGCGGATCGTCGGCACGTAGGCCGCCATCCGGCGGGCCCGCAACGGGGCCTCGACGCCGAGGTCCTCCAGGATCCGGGGCGGCATGGGCCCGACCCGGTGGGCGTAGGTCGACATCCGCACCGGCAGGCCGGCGAAGCTCTGGTGGCTGGTGGCCGCGCCACCGACCTGGCCGAGCCGCTCGAGGACCAGCACGGAGAGGCCGCTGAGGGCGAGGTAGCCCGCAGCGACGAGACCGTTGTGGCCGCCTCCGACCACGACGACGTCGTAGCGTGACTGCTGCGTGGGGACCGTCATCGAGCCACAAGGTACTAGGTCCGAGGGGCCCGTCCGGGTGGTCTGGGCGAAGACGCGCGGTGCGGGAACAACCCGTGGTGCATACTGGTTGAAGCGTCAACTGATCGATCCGAGGAGGACGTCGTGCCCGCTGTCACCGTCGAGGACCTGACCACCCTGCCGCGCCTGCAGGCGCCCACGCTGGGCGACACCGCCCGCCCGGTGCTCCAGGTGACCACCGCGCCGCGCGGCTACGAGGGGGAGGGTTTCCCCGTACGTCGGGCCTTCGCCGGCGTCGACCTGCGCCTGCTCGACCCCTTCATCCACCTCGACCAGATGGGCGAGGTGGAGTACGCCCCCGGCGAGCCCAAGGGCACGCCCTGGCACCCGCACCGCGGCTTCGAGACCGTCACCTACATGATCGACGGCGTCATGGACCACCACGACTCCGAGGGCGGTGGCGGGTCCATCACCGACGGCGACACCCAGTGGATGACCGCCGGCTCCGGCCTGCTGCACATCGAGACCCCGCCGGAGTGGCTCGTCGCGAAGGGCGGGATGTTCCACGGCCTGCAGCTGTGGGTCAACCTGCCGCGGGCGCAGAAGTGGGCGCAGCCGCGCTACCAGGACCTGCGGTCCTCCCAGCTCGGCCTCACCACGAGCGCCGACGCCGGCGCGCTGGTGCGGGTCATCGCCGGTGAGGTGGGCGGCGTGGCCGGCCCCGGGTCGACGTACACCCCGATGGCGATGGTGCACGCGACCCTCGCCCCCGGCTCGCACCTGGACCTGCCGTGGTCGGTCGACTTCAACGCCCTGGTCTACGTGCTCGGCGGCAGCGGACTGGTCGGTCCCGATCGCCGGCCGCTGGAGACCGGGCAGCTCGCGGTGCTCGGGCGCGGCGACTTCCTCCAGGTCGCGGCGGCGGAGCGCCAGGACGCCCACCACCCGAACGTCGAGCTCGTCGTCATCGGCGGGCTGCCGATCCGCGAGCCCGTCGCGTGGGGCGGTCCTTTCGTGATGAACACCAAGGCCGAGGTCATGCAGGCCTTCGAGGACCACCAGAAGGGTCGCCTCGGCGTGATCCCGCCGGTGCACGGGGCGCCGACGCGCGTGGTCGAGGGCTGAGCCTCCGCGGCTGAGGGACCCGGCTCGGGCATCCTTGGCCCGGTGAGCGACGAGCGACGTACCGCCTGGGAGGACGTGACCGCCTGGCCCCTGGTGGCGTCCGCGGTGGTGTTCCTGGGGGCCTACGCCTGGCCCATCCTCGACCCCTCGCTGTCGTCGGGGTGGGTGGCCGTCTGCGCCACCGTCGCGGGACTGGTCTGGCTGCTCTTCGCGGTCGACTTCCTGGTGCGCCTCGCCCTGGCGGAGCAGCGGGGCCGCTTCGTGCGTGACAACCTCGTCGACCTCGCCAGCGTGATCCTGCCGCTGCTGCGACCGCTGCAGCTGCTGCGGCTGGTGCGGGCACTGCGGATCCTCGACCGCAAGCTGGGGGAGAGCCTGCACGGCAGGGTCGGCTACTACCTCGTCGCCGCGTCGTCGCTGGCCGTGGTCATCGCCTCCCTCGCCGTGCTCGACGCCGAGCGTGAGGCACCGGGGGCGAACATCACCTCGATCGGCGACGCGGTCTGGTGGGCGTTCACGACGATGACCACCGTCGGGTACGGCGACCAGTACCCGGTCACCACCGTGGGCCGTTGCATCGCCGTGGGTCTGATGCTCTTCGGCGTGGGCCTGCTCGGGAGCGTCACCGCTTCGCTGGCCTCGTTGCTGCTCGAGCGGGTGGCCGAGGAGGACGAGGCGGACCGGACCGCGACCCGGCGCGACCTCGAGGAGCTGACCCGCGAGACCGCGACCCTGACCGCCGAGATCCAGCGCCTGCACCGGCGCCTCGACGAGCGGGGACCCGGGTGAGCCGCCGCCCCTCGACCGCCTGGCGGATCCACCTGGGCGTGGTGGTGGTGGCCACCGTCGGTCTGCTGGTGGCCGGCATCGCGCACGGTGACTCACCCGAGGCCGACCCGCTGACGGCCGGCTTCTACCTCGTCCTGCTGCTGCTCGGGATGCCGTGGTCGATCGTGCTCATCGCGGCCGGGACGGCGGTGGGCGGCGCGGTGGACGACCTGCCGGTGTGGAGCGGGGACGTGCTCGTGGTGGCGGCGGCCGGGATCAACCTCGCCCTCCACCACTGGATCCGCCGACGCCGGGCCCCTGCGGAGGACTGAGCGCGTCAGTGCGCACGGGGCGGAGGCGTTCCTCCGGGTGCCAGCCGAGGTGGGTGAGCCCCGGGCCCACCGACCAGCGGACGAAGCCGCTCCAGCCGTTGCCGTCGTGGCGGTAGGCCTCGAGGTCCCCGACGAGCCAGGTGTCCCCGACGAGGACCTGGACCTCGCGGACACGGTCGGGGCGGAGGTCGACGTACGTCATGGGGTCTCCCCGGCTCGGTCGACCCCGAGCCACGAAGACTAGCGATCTCCAGGGCGATCTATCGGGCGGGGGAGACGCATGTCCGCGCTGGTCGTGGGTACCCGGCGCGAGGCCGCCCGCTCCGGCCGCCGGGCGGAGCCGGGCGGGCGGTCGTCGATACTCCTCCACGCACCTCACGGTGCGTGGTCGGGGCCTCCGTGGTCGGCGCGCGCCTGCTTCGACTCCGCCGCCGCGACGCGCTGGCTCAGGCTGCCGGTGCGCAGCCGGCGCTGGTCGCTCAGCTCGTTGCCCCCGGAGCCCGTCCGGCCGGCCAGGTCCGAGGCCTCGCTCTGGCCGCCGGGCGGCAGGTCGCGGGTGTCGTAGCCCGGCTCGGCGCCGGTCCAGTACTGCAGCAGCGCCAGCGGCAGCCGGGTGGCCTCGGAGACCGCCTCCAGGCTGTGCCCGGCGTCGACGGCGTCGAGGACGGCGACGCGGACGCGTCGTTCGTGGTCGAGGAAGGTGACGGCCAGGTGTGCGAGGCGTTCCAGCTCGTCAGGCAGGGTCCCGTCGCGACCGTCCGAGGAGTCGTTCATGACCCTTCATCGTAGTGGCGCTCGACGCCGTCGTCATCACCCTGCAGGCGGGGCCGGCGACGACGCGAGCGCAGGATCGACGGGGCTGGCGACGCATCGATCGGCCGCCACGGGGAACGGGAGGCAGGTACCAGTCCCGGTGCCCCACACCGCTCCACGAGGAGGACCTCCTGTGCGTCCGCGTGCTCGACATCGCCCTGCCGACCGGCCTGGCCAGCGTGTCGACCGCGCGCCGTCTCGTGCGCGAGATCGTGGCGACCTCGGCGAACCCCGAGCTCGCGGACGACGCGGCGCTGCTCACCAGCGAGGTGGTCACCAACGCGCTGCTGCACGGGCGGTCGCCGGTGCGGATCGCGGTCAGCGTGGGGATGGGGGTGCGGATCGAGGTCTCGGACTGCGGGCCGCGCGACCTTGTGGTGCGGGAGCACGGCGCGCTGGCGACCTCCGGTCGCGGGCTCACGCTGCTCGACCTGCTCGCGCGATGGGGGGTGGTCCAGACGGACACCGGCAAGGCGGTCTGGTTCGAGCTCGGCGAGACCCGCGCACGGCCCGGGGGAGCAGCGACGTGAGGCAGCGCCGACCGGTCCGCGAGGGCCCGGCCCAACGGTCCACACCGACGTGCAGTTGACGTGATGGGGTGGACGGACCACTCTGAGACGATCGTCCCACTTGCCCAGAAGGGGTGCTTATCAGTATCGAACCAGCCGACACACCGCTCACGCCTCCCGTGGAGTCACGCCGCACCCGCGTCTTCATCCTCGACGACCACGAGCTCGTCCGACGCGGCCTGAAGGACCTCTTCGAGGCCGAGGACGACTTCGAGGTCGTGGGGGAGTCCGGCTCGGCCAAGGACGCACAGGCGCGGATCCCGGCTCTGCGGCCCGACGTCGCGATCCTCGACGGGCGGCTGCCGGACGGCACGGGCGTCGAGGTGTGCCGTGCGGTCCGCTCGGTCGACCCCTCGATCCGAGCCATCATCCTGACGTCGTACGACGACGACGAGGCGCTCTTCGCGGCGATCATGGCCGGTGCCGCGGGCTACCTGCTCAAGCAGATCATCGGCGTCGACTTCCTCGAGGCCATCCGTCAGGTCGCCGACGGGCAGTCGCTGCTCGACCCGGCCGTCACCCAGCGAGTCCTGGACCGGCTGCGCAACGGTGGCGCGCACGAGCCCGAGGAGCTGCGCCAGCTCACGCCGCAGGAGCGGCACGTCCTCGACCTCATCGCCGAGGGCCTCACCAACCGTCAGATCGGCGAGAAGCTCTTCCTGGCCGAGAAGACGGTCAAGAACTACGTCACGAGCGTGCTGGCCAAGCTCGGCATGCAGCGCCGCACCCAGGCCGCGGTCTTCGTCTCCAAGCTGCTCGAGCAGCCCCGCTGAGACGGCCCCCGACGAGAGAAAGAACGAGCCCCAGGCCGTCCGGCGTGCCGGATGACCTGGGGCTCTTCTCGGGGTGAATGACGGGACTTGAACCCGCGACATCCGCGACCACAACGCGGCGCTCTACCAGCTGAGCTACATCCACCATGTCGGCTCGGTCGCGGGGAGGCCCCACGAGCGGCAACGGCGAGAAGTGTACCTGCTCTCAGGCAGGCCCCGGACCGGGGCCGTCCTGCGGCTCCGGTGCCGGCCGGTGGTCCTCCGGTTGGAGGGCGTCCGGCTCGGCGGGCGCCGGGGGCGCCTCGTCGCCGGTCAGCCCGGTGAGGGTGCCGCCGTGGCGGGCGGCCAGCTCGCGGGCCTCGACCGAGGACGGGCCGGGCGGCGGCACGAAGACCGCCTCGCGGTAGTAACGCAGCTCCTCGATGCTCTCCTGGATGTCGGCCAGGGCGCGGTGGTTGCCGCGCTTGGTCGGGGAGTTGAAGTAGGTGCGCGGGTACCACCGCCGTGACAGCTCCTTGATGGAGGAGACGTCGACGATGCGGTAGTGCAGGAACGCGTCGAGCTCGGCCATGTCCCGGGCGATGAAGAGCCGGTCGGTGCCGACCGTGTTGCCGGCCAGGGGCGGGCGCGAGCCGTCGGGACAGTGCTCGCGGACGTAGGCGAGCACCTGCTCCTCCGCCTCGGCGAGGGTGATGCCGGCCTCGAGCTCCTCCAGCAGGCCCGACGAGGTGTGCATGTCGCGCACGAACGGCACCATCTGCTCCAGGGCCGCGGCGGGCGGCTTGATGACGAGGTCGACCCCCTCGCCGAGCACGTTGAGCTCGAAGTCGGTGACGAGCGCCGCCACCTCGACGAGGGCGTCGGACTCCACCAGGAGCCCCGTCATCTCACAGTCGATCCACACCAGCCGGTCAGTCACGCTGCGACCCTACTCACCGGGTGCGCGGTCGGGGCCCATACGGGTGCGACGCCCGGCCCGGCCCCGGTGAGAGACTCGGCCGCATGAGCGAGCACCCGTCCCGTCACGCCGCCTTCGTCGCCGGTCTGCCCAAGGCCGAGCTGCACGTCCACCACGTCGGGTCGGCCTCGCCCCGCATCGTGGCCGAGCTGGCCGAGCGCCACCCCGGCACGGTGCCGTCGGACCTCGACGCCCTGCGGGAGTTCTACACCTTCCGCGACTTCGCCCACTTCGTCGAGGTCTACCTCGCCGTGGTCGACCTGGTCCGGACGCCCGAGGACGTGCGGATGCTGACCTACGAGATCGCCGCGGACATGGCCGGGCAGAACATCCGCTACGCCGAGCTCACCTGCACGCCGTACACCAACGTGAAGGCGGGGGTGCCGATCCAGGCGTTCGTCGAGGCGATCGAGGACGCGCGCACGGCCGCCGAGCGCGACCACGGCGTCGTCCTGCGCTGGGTGTACGACGTGCCGGGCGAGTTCGGCGTGGAGGCGGCCGCGGAGACCGTGACCTACCTCGACAAGAGCCCTTCGACGCTCGTCGGCTTCGGGCTCGGCGGGCCGGAGATCGGCGTACCGCGCCCGCAGTTCCAGCCCTTCTTCGACGCCGCCCGCGCTGCGGGGCTGCACTCCGTCCCGCACGCGGGGGAGACCACCGGCCCGCAGACGGTCTGGGACGCGATCCGGCTGCTCGGGGCCGAGCGGATCGGGCACGGCACCTCGTCGGTGCAGGACCCGGACCTGCTGGCCCACCTGGCCGCGACCGGCATCCCGCTGGAGGTGTGCCCGACCTCGAACCTCGCCACCCGGGCGGTGGCGTCGTACGAGGAGCACCCGGTCCGGGCCATGGTCGAGGCCGGGGTCACGATCACGATCGGCAGCGACGACCCGCCGATGTTCGGCACGTGGCTGACCAAGGAGTACGAGATCGCGGCGGAGCTGCTCGACCTCGACGAGGCGGGCGTGGCCGACCTGGCCCGCTCCGGGGTGCGCTGCTCCTTCGCCGACGACGCCACGAAGGCCCGTCTGCTGGCCGAGATCGACGCCTACGCCGACGCGCCCCGCTCGTCCCGCTAGCCCCGCTAGCCCCGCTCGTCGTCGCGTCGCGCCGCCACGGCGGCCAGCAGGCCGGCGCGCAGGGCGTCCCAGGTCTCCGGCCCGACCCGCTCGCGCCACTCCTGCTCGACCTCGTCGATCAGCCGCTCGCTGGCCGCGACCGCGGCACGTCCGTCCGGAGTGAGACGCAGGATGCGGACCCGGCGGTCGGTCGGGTCGCGCAGGGACTCGAGCAGGCCGCGCTCCTCCAGGGCGTTGGCGAACTCGCCCAGCGCCTGCTTGGTCATGCCCACCCGCTCGGCGAGGTCGGTGACACGCATCCCGTCGGGCGGGGTGAGGCTCAGCAGACGGATCTGCGAGGACCGCAGCCCCCGTCCGGAGGCCGGCATGCCCGGGGTCCCGGGCTGGCTCGTCCGGGCGTGCATGTCGCGGCGCAGCCCGTCCATGACCTGCCCGAGGAGGCTCAGGGCGTGGTCGGGGAAGTCGTCCTTGACCCCACTCATAAGGCAACCTTACTATCGCCGAGGTAGGAAGGTTACCTGACTGACGGAGGTGACGGGGTGACGGAGACGACGCACGCGGGCGGGCGGGCCCGCTCCTCGCTGCCGCCGGTGCCCGAGATGACCGTCGAGGCGCTGCTCGGCCTCGCGGGCGTGGAGGACCCCGGCGCGGTGGACGGGCGGCTCGACGCGTTGGTGCGCCGGGCGGGAGGCGGCGTCCACCGCTCCGGCTCGGCGGAGGTCTCCGTGGTCTCGCACTCGCTCGGGGCGCCGGCGACGCACGGCGTCTACCGCGTGACCGGGCGGACCGAGGGTGGTGGGGCCTGGTCGATGTTCTGCAAGGTGATCCAGCACCCGCGCCACTGGGAGGGGCTGGCCCAGATGCCCCCGGACCTGGCCCGGGAGTTCGCCGACACCTTCCCCTGGCGCACTGAGCTCGAGCTGTGGGACCCCCGCGTGCAGGCGTCGTTGCCCGACAGCCTGCGCAGCCCGGCGCTGCACGAGCTGATCGAGCTCGAGGAGGACCGCATCGCGGTGTGGCAGGAGGACGTCGCGCTGGTGCCGGGGGACATCGGCGCGGTGTTCGACCTCGACCGCTACGACCGGGCGGCGTACCTGCTCGGCCGCTGGAACGCTCGCTCGACCACGCCGGAGGTGCTCGGTGTCACGGACCTGCCCGTCGGCATGGCGCTGCGGATGTACGCCGAGAAGGCCGTCCCCATGCGCGGACTCGCGCCGCTCACCGACGACGCGCTGTGGGCACACCCGTGGCTGGCCGACCACGGGTACCTGCGCGCCACCCTGGGGCGGCTGGGGGAGCGGATCGCCGACGACCTCGTCCGGCTCGACGCAATGGTGCAGTGCCTGCCGCACGGCGACGCCAGCCCGCAGAACCTGCTGCTGCCGGCGGCCGGGGACCCGGCCGAGCTGGTGGTCATCGACCTGTCCTTCCGCACGCCGCACGCCCTGGGATTCGACCTGTCCCAGCTGCTCGTCGGGCTGACGCAGGCGGGGGAGGTGCCTGCCGCCCAGCTGCCCGAGATCGCCCGACGCATCCTGGCGGCGTACCTCCGGGGGCTGCACGACGAGGGCGTCGCCGACCAGGACGCGGCCGTCCACGACTCCTTCGTGACCGTCTCGCTGCTGCGCAGCGGCTTCGACTCGCTGCTCTACGAGCTGCTGGGCTCCGAGGACCCCGGCGCGCGGCACGCCTTCGACGAGCGGATCGCGCTCACCCGCTTCCTCGTGGAGCAGTACGTCGCGCTCCACGGCTGAGGCGTGACAGAACCGAGGGACAAGCACCGCCGGACCCCTCGCGAGGGTGCTCTTGCCTCGGTTCTGTGAGGCGGGGCCGGCGCGCATGATGGGGCGATGGACGTGCTGCGCTCGATCTCGCTGTTCCTGCTCGCCGCCGTCGCGGAGATCGGGGGTGCCTGGCTGGTCTGGCAGGGCGTGCGCGAGAACCGCGGCTGGCTCTGGATCGGGCTCGGGGTGGTCGCACTCGGGCTCTACGGCTTCGTGGCCACGCTGCAGCCGGACGCCAACTTCGGACGCATCCTCGCCGCGTACGGCGGGGTGTTCGTCGCCGGCTCACTGGCGTGGGGGATGGTGCTCGACGGCTTCCGCCCCGACCGGTACGACGTCGTCGGCGCGGTGCTCTGCCTCGTCGGCGTGGCCGTGATCATGTACTCCCCGCGGACGTCGTGAGGGCTCGTCACAGCCTCCCCCGCCCTGCCGGCGCGGCAGAACCGAGAGACAAGCACCCTGGGACCGGCCGGGAGGGTGCTTTTCTCTCGGTTCTGTGAGGCGGGGAAGGTGGGGTCAGTGCAGGGACGCGTCGGGCGCCCCGGTGCGCCAGGCGAGGAACCGGACCTGCAGCCCCGCCCGGGTCGGCGCCGCGCAGAACGGACCGGCCGTGGCCGCGGCCTCGGGATCGAGCGGCAGCACCCGCACGAGGCGGAACGCCTCCCCCTCGGCACGGGCCCGGACCGTCACGGCGTCACCGGCCCGGCTGAGGCGGACCGTGACCGTGCGCCCGCGCCAGTCGGGCACCGGCGCCACCGACCAGTCGGAGCGCCCCCGGGTCACGACCGCGCCGAGCTGGGCCACGCCGTCGGAGACCTCCACCCCGGCCTTGACCCAGTGGTCCTCGGCGGCGTGCAGGAACACGCCTGCCTGGTCGAACTGCTCGGCGTAGTCGAGGACGACGTCGACCTCTACGGCCGCGTCGTTCGGCAGCGGTGCCAGCAGCGCGTGCTCGCTGTCGTGCACGAAGCCGTAGCTGGTGTGGCGCCAGGCGTCGCTGCCCTCCCGGGCCGTGACGAGCAGCGACGTACCGTCCTCGACCACCTGCACGGGCGGGTGGGACCAGTGTCCCTCGGACCACGGCACGTCACGGCTGCTCATCGCAGCATCCTGGCTGCTCGTGCGTGCCGTGACCAGACGTCGGGCCCCGGCCGGCCGGCTCCCGCAGATGCGTGGGAAAAGCACCTGGTCGGGGGCCCAGGTGGGTGCTTTTCCCACGCATCTGGGTGAGGTGGAGGGCGCCCCCGACAGGATTCGAACCTGTGACCGGCGGATTAGAAGGCCGCTGCTCTATCCAGCTGAGCTACGAGGGCAGGTGGCGGGATCGCGGACGTCGCCGCGGACCCGCGCGTCAGGATAGCCGCCCGGCCGGGCGCCCGATTGCCCGCTTCGGGACCTGCCCCCTTAGGGTCGATGGTCGGACCGGACGCCGTGGGGCGCCGGCCAACGAGAGCAGGGAGTGGTGGAGATGCGTCGCACCCCAGGAGCGATCGCGCTGACGGCGCTGGTCCTCGTCCTGGCCGGGTGCTCGGACTCGGGCGAGCCGGAGACCGAGGAGACGCCCGCCGCGAGCGCGTCGGAGACCGCGTCCGACAGCGCATCGAGCAGCCCCTCCGACGACGCGAGCGAGGAGCTGCCCGAGACCTCCGGCTCGGGCGTCCCGTCAGACGTCGAGGAGGGCGTGCTGGCCCGGCTGGCCGCCGCGGACGACCTGTTCGGCACCGCCCCGGAGACGGACCCGCAGGTGCTCGGCCTGGAGGAGTTCAACGCCGGGGCGCCCCCGGAGCAGCTCGCCGCCCTCGAGGAGCGCGGCTTCGTCGCCGGTGCCTTCGAGCAGCTGAAGGCGCCGAGGACCGCCGACGCGGTCCGCGTCGTGATCGGCTTCGAGACCCCCGCGGGGGCCAAGGCCGACGTGCAGTCCGGCATCGAGGACCAGCCCGGTGAGGGCGAGGTCGAGAAGTTCCCGGTGCCCGGCGTGCCCGGCGCGGAGGGCTTCGACGTCTTCGGCCAGCAGGGCCTCATCGGGCGCAACGTCGCCTTCAACGTGGGGGAGTACCAGTACATCCTCGGCGTCGCCACCCAGCAGCCGGCCAGCAAGCCGCAGGTCAGCCAGGGCGAGCTCGCCGGTGTGGCCCAGGAGTGGTACGCCGCGGTCCGCGGGCTCGACTGACGGTCAGGCCCGTCAGGCGCGCAGCCGCGCCACACCCTCGCGGAGGACCTCCGGGTCGGCGTGCAGCGAGCTGGACGGGTCCGCGTCTGGCCAGTAGACGGCCAGCTCGGTGAAGCCGATCTGCGTGGCCCGGCCGACTGCGTCGACGTACGCCTCGACCGAGGCGAGCGGGCGGAGATGGCCGAAGCCGACCAGCAGCGACATCCGGACGGTCGCGGGGTCGCGGTCGTGGGTCTCGCACGCCGCGACGAGCCGGTCCCGCTGCCGGGTCACCTCGGCCCAGTAGTCGTCGCCGGTCAGGTCGCGCGACTGCGGCCCGCCGTACGTCGACCAGCCGTCGGCCTTGCGCGCCACGAGGTCGAGGCCGCGGGGACCGTGGGCGGCCAGCATGAGGTGGGGCGGACGGCGTCCGGGAGGGAGCGGCAACGTCTCGATCCCGGTGAACGACAGCTCGCGGCCCTGCCACTCCGTGTCGCCGCGCCACACCGCCTCGAGGCCGTCGACGGTGTCGTGGAAGAGCCGGCTCAGCTCGCCGAACTCCGGCACCCGGCCGGTGTCGGCACCGCCCTCGGTCGGCACGCCGGCCCCGAAGCCCAGCACCATCCGGCCGTCGCTGACGTCGTCGACGGTCGCGGCCAGCCGGGCCAGCGCCACCGGGCGCCGCAGCGCGGCCGAGGCCACGAGCACCCCGACGTCCACCCGCGAGGTCGAGGCCGCGGCGGCGGCCACGGTCGCCCAGCCCTCGGCGAGCCAGCGGCCCGGCACCGTGCGGTGGGTCAGGTGGTCCCAGGTGTAGCCGACGTCGAGGCCCCAGTCGTCGAGCGAGCGCCACGCCTCCCGGGACTCGGACCAGGGGCGTGACGGCGGGATCACGACGCCCAGCCGCGGCGCAGGCGACGGCTCAGCCACCCAGGCCCGCCATCCACTCCTCCACGGCGTCGGGCTCGCGGGGCAGCGCGGCCGACAGGTTCCGGTGGCCGTCGGCGGTCACGAGGATGTCGTCCTCGATGCGGATGCCGATGCCGCGCATCTCCTCGGGCACCAGCAGGTCGTCCTCCTGGAAGTACAGACCCGGCTCCACGGTCAGCACCATGCCCTCGGCGAGCGTGCCCGCCGTGTAGGCCTCGGGGCGCGAGCCCGCGCAGTCGTGGACGTCGAGGCCGAGCATGTGGCTCGTCGAGTGCAGCGTCCAGCGCTTGTAGACCAGGCTGTCGGGGGCCAGCGCCTCCTCGGCGGGGACCGGCAGCAGGCCGAGGTCCTCCAGGCCGTGGGCCAGCACCCGCATGGCGGCGTCGTGCGGGTCGAGGTACGCCGCACCGGGCCGGACCGCGTCGATGCCGGCCTGCTGGGCGGTCAGCACCAGCGTGTAGAGGTCGCGCTGCAGCGGCGAGAAGCGGCCGTCGACCGGCAGGGTGCGCGTGACGTCGGCGGTGTAGAGGCTGGTCGCCTCCACGCCCATGTCGAGCAGCAGCAGCGTCCCGGGCGTGACCGGGCCGGTGTTGTCGATCCAGTGCAGCGTGGTGGCGTGGCTGCCGCCGCCGACGATCGAGTCGTAGCCGATGTCGTTGCCCATCGTGCGGGCCCGGCGGAAGAACGTGCCCTCCACCCAGCGCTCGCCGTGCTCGAGGACCTTGTCCCACTCCGCGACGGCGTCGGAGAAGCCGAGCGTGGTCGCGTCGCAGGCCTCCTGCAGCTGCTCGACCTCCCACGGGTCCTTGACCAGGCGCAGCTCGCCCAGCAGCGTCGCCAGCTCGGCGTCGCGGCCCTCGTCGGAGGGCACCAGGGCGTCGACCGAGGCGTCGACCCCGCGCAGGACCCGGGTCTTGCCCGAGGCGGCCAGCGCGGCGGGCAGCTCGTCGATGTGGCGGCAGGTCAGGCCGAGCGAGTCGGACATCTCGTGCAGCGAGGGACGGCGGCCGGCCCAGAGCTCGCCGTACACGCGGTCGCGGAAGAACTCGTCGGTGTCGCGGCTGGAGCGCGGTCGCGCGAAGAGGGTGGCCTCGCCGTCCTCGAGCACCAGCACGGCGTCGGAGGTCTGGTTGCCCGACAGGTGGGTGTGCGCGGTCTGCGGCCGGAAGCGGTAGTCGGTGTCGTTGGAGCGCTGCTTGTAGGTGCCCGAGGGGACCACCAGGCGCTCGCCGGGCAGCAGGTCCGCGAGCCGCTCACGCCGCGCCTGCGCCCACGGCGTGACGGGGTGCGGCGGGAGGTCGAGCTCGCGGTCGCCCCAGCCCGTGCGCATGAAGGCGGCGTACGCCGAGGGGACGCCCTGGTCGTGGGAGGCGGTCCCCGGGGCTGGCCCGGAGAGGCTGCCGGAGAGGCTGCCGGAGGGGGGCGTGGTCGGGGTGGTCTGCTCGTCCGTGCTCACCCGGCCAGCCTACGACGACGACCGTTCGATGGTTCGGGTCGTCGCTCACTGGATACGCTCCGGAGGTGACCTGGGGCGTCGGTGAACAGCGTCCGCCGCAGCTCTGGGCTCCGGCGGCACACCCACCTGCCCACGGCCAGGGCCACGGCTGGAGCCAGGGGTGGGCACCGCCCCCGCTGCCGCCCGTCCCGCCGTCGCTCTCGAGCCGGCGCAACGCCCGCAGCATCGTCTTCGCGGTGCTCGTCGCAGTGGGGCTGCTCATCGGCGCCGGGGTCATCGGCTTCGTCTTCGTCGCCAGTGGCCAGCCCGAGGCGATCGCCGTCGGGTTCGTGCTCGCGCTGCTGCCGGTGGGGCCGCTCGTCGGCTGCTACCTGTGGCTCGACCGCTACGAGCCCGAGCCGGGGCGGCTGCTGCTCATGGCGTTCGGCTGGGGCGCCCTCGTGGCCACCGCGACCGCGCTCGTGCTGCAGGTCGTCGACGACAGCCTGAGCGGACGCGGCATGGTCTGGTCCGGCGTCGTCGTGGCGCCGATCTCGGAGGAGGCCGCCAAGGGCGCCTTCGTGCTGCTGCTGCTCTGGCTGCGCCGCCACGTCATCCACGGCGTGCTCGACGGGCTCGTCTACGCGGGGCTGGTCGGCATCGGCTTCGCCTTCACCGAGAACATCCTCTACTTCGCCGGGGCGTACGCCGGCGAGATGGGCCTGGGGCCGGGCGGCTTCGGAGCGGCGACCACGATCTTCGTCGTGCGCGGTGTCTTCAGCCCCTTCGCCCACCCGCTGTTCACCTCGGCGATCGGCATCGGGGCGGGGATCATGGTCGGCACGCGCCGCCGGTGGCTGCGCTGGCTGGCGCCGCTGGTGGGCTACCTCGTCGCGGTCGGTCTGCACGCGGCCTGGAACGGCTCGGCCTTCCTCGCCGACGGACGCTTCTTCCCGTTGACCTACTTCTTCGCCATGGTGCCGGGGTTCTTCGTGCTCGTCGGGCTGGCGATCTGGTTCCGGGTGCGGGAGGGTCGGATGCTGACCCGGTCGCTGACCGACCTGGCGCACCGCGGCTACCTGGGGCTCGACGAGGTCCTCTGGCTGGTGCGGCCCCCGGCTCGGCGTACCGCTCGCCGCAACGCGCGACGCCGCGGCGGCCCGGGGGCGGAGAAGCTGCTCAAGGACTACCAGCGGCAGGCCATCGAGCTGGCGGTGCTGCACGACCACGTCATGCGCGGTCACCGTGGTCGGCGCGGCCGCGACGCCGAGGACACGCACCGCCGCGGCGCCCACATGGCCCACCGGCTCGGGGTGCTCCGCGCCCACGTCACCGCGCCGCCGCAGCCGGCCTGGTCGGCCTGGTCGGCGTGGCCGCACCCCCACTCGTCCGGCTGGCCGCAGGGGTGGTCGTGACCGGTCTCGAGAGCACCCTGACCGACCTGCGCGACGCCCTCACCCGGGTCCGGCTGCCGCTGGAGACCCCCGAGGCCGCCCGCCACCGCGCCGCCCGCGACGAGGTCGTCGGCCAGCTCGACGACTACGTGCTGCCGCGGCTGCGCCAGATCGACGCCCCGCTGCTGGCGGTCGTCGGCGGCTCCACCGGGGCGGGCAAGTCGACCATGGTCAACTCGCTCGTGGGGCGCCGCGTCAGCGAGCCCGGGGTGCTGCGGCCGACCACCCGCGCCCCCGTCCTGGTCTGCCACCCGGACGACGTGGCGTGGTTCGACGACGACCGGGTGCTGCCCGACCTCGCCCGCAGCCACGGGCCGAGCCAGGACCCCGGTGCCGTGCAGGTCGTCACGGCCGACACCGTGCCCCGGGGCCTCGCCGTCATGGACGCGCCCGACATCGACTCCGTCGAGGTCCGCAACCGGGCGCTGGCGAGCCAGCTGCTGGCCGCCGCCGACCTGTGGCTGTTCGTCACCTCGGCCGCGCGCTACGCCGACCAGGTGCCGTGGGACTTCCTGCGCGCCGCGGCCGAGCGCAGTGCCGCCGTCGCGATCGTGCTGGACCGCACCCCACCGGCGGCCGTCGACGAGGTCGGCGCGCACCTGCGCGAGATGATGGACGCCCGCGACCTGGCCGCCTCGCCGCTCTTCACCGTCGCCGAGGTCGGCCTCGACGGCGAGGGCCTGCTGCCGGCCCAGCAGACCGCGCCGATCGCCGGCTGGCTGCACGACCTCGCCGCCGACTCCGACGCGCGGGCGAGCGTCGTGCGGCAGACCCTCGAGGGCGCGGTGGAGTCCGTCGTACGTCGCGCGCGCGGCATCGCGGAGGCCCACGGCGACCAGCGCGCCGCCGTGCAGCAGCTGCACCAGGACGTCGCACGCTCCTACGACCGCGCCCGTCGTGAGGTCGGCGAGGCGTCGGCCGACGGCAGCCTGCTGCGCGGCGAGCTGCTGGCGCGCTGGCAGGAGTTCGTCGGCGCCGGCGACCTGATGCGCTCGGTCGAGTCCAAGGTCGGCTGGCTCCGCGACCGCGTCACCGGCTTCTTCCGCGGCCAGCCCGCGCAGGTCGACCGCGTGACCTCGGCGGTGGAGACCGGCCTCGAGGCGTTGCTGGTCGAGCACGCCGAGGCGGCCGCGGAGCGCGCCCGTGACGCCTGGGACGGCTCGACCACCGGCCGCCAGGTGCTGTCCGAGCCCGGTGCGCGCGACCTGGGCCGGGCCTCGCGGGAGTTCCGTGGCGCGGCCGAGCGGGTCGTGCGCGACTGGCAGCGGGCCGTCGTGGAGCTGGTGCGCGAGGAGGGCCAGTCGCGCCGCACCACCGCACGCTTCCTGGCCTTCGGCGTCAACGGCCTCGCCGTAGCGCTCATGATCGTGGTCTTCGTCAGCACCGCCGGCATGACGGGCGCCGAGGTCGGCATCGCCGGCGGCAGCGCCGTGCTGGGGCAGAAGCTGCTCGAGGCGGTCTTCGGCGACCAGGCCGTGCGGCGGCTCACCGAGCTCTCGCGCCGTGACCTGGAGGAGCGGGTGGCGGCGGCGTACGACGGGGAGCGCGCCCGGTGGGACGAGGTGCTCGCCGCGCTGGGCGTGCGCACCGAGGACGGCGAGCGGCTGGACGCCGCGGTGGGCGCGGTCGAGCGGTCGCGGGTCGCCGAACCTGAGGCGCGGGCGTGAGCATCGCCGCGGGTGTGCGTCGGCTGACGGGACGCGGACCCGAGCTCCCGGCCCGGCTGGATGCGCTGCGCGAGGCCGTCGAGGCCACCGAGGGCCGGCTCGACCCCGACCTCCTGGCGCGGGCCGGGTCGCTGCTGGAGCGTGCCGAGGGACGTCTCGCCCTGGCCGGCGACCACACCGTGGTGGCGCTCGCCGGGGCCACCGGCTCGGGGAAGTCCTCGCTGTTCAACGCTCTCGCGGGCTCGACGTTGAGCCAGGTCGGCGTACGACGCCCGACGACGTCGTCGACCACCGCCGCGGCCTGGGGCGAGGCCGACGAGGTGCTCGCCTGGCTGGAGGTCCCGCAGCGCCACCAGGTCGGGGGCGACCCCGGGAGGCTCGGGGGACTGGTGCTGCTCGACCTGCCCGACCACGACTCCACCGAGGTCGCCCACCACGTCGAGGTCGACCGACTGGTGGAGGTGGTCGACCTGCTGGTCTTCGTGCTGGACCCGCAGAAGTACGCCGACGCCGCGATCCACCACCGCTACCTCGCCCCGCTGAGCACCCACCGCGACGTGATGATGGTGGTGCTCAACCACGTCGACGAGGTGCCGCCCGAGCGACGCCGTGACCTCGACCGCGACCTGGCCCGGCTCCTCGACGCCGACGGACTCACCGGCGTGCCCCGGCTGCAGACCTCCGCGCTGACCGGCGAGGGCGTCGACCACCTGCGAGACGTGCTTGCCGAGCGGGTCGCGGCGACCCGCGCCGCCGCGGCCAGACTGTCCGCCGACGTCTCGGCGGTCGCCGCCCGGATGGCCGAGGCGAACGGCTCCGCCGACGCACGCTCCGCCGAGATCGGCAAGGCCCACCGCACCGAGCTGGTCGGGGCGCTGGCCGAGTCGGCGGGCGTGCCCACCGTGGTGCGCGCCGTCGAGCGGTCGATGGTGCGCCGGGGCTCGATGCGCACGGGGTGGCCGGTGCTGGCCTGGCGGGCGCGGCTGCGGCCCGACCCGCTGCGTCGCCTGCACCTCGACCGTCTCCCGGGACGCGGGTCCGGCTCCGGCTCTGATGTCGACCGGGCCCCGGACCGCACCTCGCTGCCGGCCGCCGGTCGGGTCGAGCGGGCCCGGGCCGAGACCGCCGTACGTCGGGTGGCCGACGTCGTGGGGGAGCCGCTGGCCCCGGCCTGGCAGCGCTCCGTGCGCCGTGCGTCGCTGTCGCGCGCCGACGACCTCGAGGACGCCCTGGACCGCGCCGTCGCCGGCACCGACCTCGGCGTCGACCGGGTCCCGCTGTGGTGGCGGCTGGCCCGGCTGCTGCAGCTCGTGCTGGTCGTCGCGCTGCTGGCCGGTGCGGTCTGGCTGGGGCTCCTCGCCCTGGTCGACTTCGTCGCGATCCCGATCCCGGACCCGCCCGAGACCGAGGGCATCCCGGTCCCGACCCTGCTGCTGGTGGTGGGCCTCGCCGGCGGCTGGGCGCTGGCCGTGCTCTCGCGGGTGGTCAACGGCTGGGTGGCCCGGGCCCGGGGCCGCAAGGCGCGCCGGCGGCTGGAGGAGTCCGTCGCCGAGGTCGCCGACCGTCTCGTGCTGGCCCCGATCGGCGCCGAGGTCGAGGCCTACGCCCGCGCCCGTCGGGCGCTCGAGGTGGCTGCCGCCCGCTGAGCGCCGGCCGGGTTCTGGTCACTCCCCGCAGGGATGCCGGGTTCCGGGCGCTGCCCGCACCCGACGGCCCGTCCTGGTTGCAGGCGCCGACCAGGAACCAGCCGACCGGCCCGGAGATCCGTCGCGCGACGGATGTGGACGCCGGTCCAGGTGCCCTACGGTGCTGGGGTGCCGCACCTCCCCGAGCTGACCGTCGAGCGTCTGCGGCCGCCCGCGCTCCGGCAGCCGCCATGGATGGACCTGCTGCTCGCGGGGTTCTTCGTCGCGCTGACCGTGGCCGAGCAGGTCACCTCGACCGCCCCCCGGGCCCCGTGGCAGCTCGTGCTGGCCGTGCTGGCGATGGCCGCGCTCGCCGTACGGCGTCAGCTGCCGGTCGCGGTCGCCGTCCTGGTGGTGGTGAGCAACCTGCTCACGAACCCGCAGGGCGACTTCGCGATCCTGCTGAGCCTGGTGCTGGTGGCGTTCTCGGTGGGGTTCGAGACCGACCCGCCCCGCAGCGGGTGGGGGCTGGCGGTCGTGCTGCTGCCGTTCCTGGCGGTGCAGCTACCCGGCGGGGTGGAGCCGAGCGACCTCGCGGCGGCGGTGGTGTTCGTCGGTGGCCCGTGGGGCGTCGGTGCCGCGACCCGTCAGCGCACCCGGCGGGCGGCGGAGGCGATGGCCCGCGCGGAGCTGCTCCAGCGCGACCAGGAGGACGCGGCGGCGCGGGCCGTGGCGGAGGAGCGCACCCGCATCGCCCGCGAGCTGCACGACGTCGTCTCCCACTCGATCAGCGTCGTGACGATCCAGACGCAGGCCGTCCGCCGCCGGCTCGACCCCGCGCAGGAGCGGGAGATCGAGGACCTCGCCCGGATCGAGGCCACCGCGCGCGACGCGATGGCCGAGATGCGGCGGCTGTTCGGGGTGCTGCGCACCTCGGGCGAGCAGGTCGACCTGGCACCTGCGCCGGGGCTGGGCGAGCTGCCGGCGCTCGTGGGCCGCACCTCGACCTCCGCGGTGCCCGTCACGCTGCACGTCGAGGGTGCGCCGGTGCCGGTGCGACCCGGTCTCGACCTGGCTGCCTTCCGCGTCGCCCAGGAGGCGCTGACCAACGCCGCCAAGCACGCCGACGCCACCCGCGTCGAGGTCACGCTGACGTGGACCCCCGCGATGCTGACCGTGCGGGTGCAGGACGACGGTCAGGGGGCGGCGGACCTGAGCGGCGACGGCGCGGGCCAGGGACTGGCGGGGATGCGCGAGCGCGTCGCGCTGTACGGCGGTGCGGTCGACGTCACCACGTCGCCCGGCCGTGGCTTCACCGTCGAGGCCCGCTTCCCGCTCGAGGAGCCCAGATGAGCACTCCCATCCGACTCGTGGTGGCCGACGACCAGGGCATGATCCGCGCGGGCTTCCGCTCCCTGCTGGACGCCGAGCCCGACCTCGAGGTGGTGGGGGAGGCCGCCGACGGCGCCGAGGCGCTGGAGGTCGTGCGCGACCTGCGGCCCGACGTCACCCTCATGGACATCCGGATGCCGCAGCTCGACGGCATCTCCGCCACCCGGCAGCTGGTCGCCGAGGGGGTGGACACCCGGGTGCTGGTGCTGACGACCTTCGACCTCGACGAGTACGTCTTCGAGGCGCTGCGCGCCGGCGCCTCGGGGTTCATGCTCAAGGACGCCCCGGCCGACGAGCTGGCGGCGGCGATCCGGGTCGTCGCGGCCGGCGACTCCCTGCTGGCCCCGTCCATCACCCGGCGGGTCATCGACGCCTTCGTGGGGCGGGCGCCGACGCGACCCGCGCACGCCGTACCGGACGACGCGCTGGGGCGGTTGACGCCGCGCGAACTCGAGGTCCTGGGACTGATGGCGCGCGGCCGCTCGAACGCCGAGATCTCGACCGCGCTGTTCGTCTCCGAGGCGACCACGAAGACCCACGTCAGCAACGTCCTGGCCAAGCTCGGCCTCAAGGACCGGGTGCAGGCGGTCATCTACGCCTACGAGCACGGCGTGGTGTCGCCGGGCTCCGACCGGACCTGAGCCGACGCCTCCTGCTGCCGGGGGAGGCTCGCGCGTCCTGCTGGTGCGGCGTGCTCGTCCGCCCGGGGGAGGTCACCCTCCGTCGCGGGGACGAGGCGAAGATCCGTCCTCGGCCCGATCCGTGATGAGGCCCGGTCGCGGTTGGCTTCTTGTCAACAACACAACCGCTCCGGACCCGGGCTCCACCGGGTCGCTCCCGAAAGGACCTCGTGATGACCACCGTCACCACTCCCGCTCCCACCGACACGCACGCACCGGCTGCGTTGGCCGCCCGGCAGCCGTTCGGGCTGCGGATCCGGCGCTACCTGCTCGTGGCATCCCCGGTGATCGCCGCGGCCCTCGCGATCGCCGGCACCGTCGCCGACCCGGGCACCGGCACCACCGGCGAGGAGATGAACCGGATCTACACGAACAACCCCGACCCGCTGCAGTGGAAGTCCTTCCTGTTCCACTGGTCCTACGCCTTCTGGATCGCTCCGGCGCTGCTGCTCGCGCCCTACGTCCGGGGGAGGGGTCGCTGGCTGGCCAACGTCGCGGCCGTCCTCGGGTTCACGGGGATGACGACGATGCCGGGCATGCTGACCATCGACTACGTGGACTCGGCGATCGGTCAGATCTACGGCGTCGCGGCGATCGGCGAGTTCCACGCGTTCATCGACGACTCGATGTGGGGCCTGCCGGCCATGCTCGTGCCCGGTCTCGTGGGCTTCGCGCTCTCGCTGCCCGTGGTCTCCCTGGCGCTGTGGCGCGCGGGGCTGGTCCGCTGGTGGGCACCGGCAGCGGTCGTCGCCGGGATCGTGGCCTACGTCGGCTCGATGGCCGCCGTCTGGGGGACCTGCGTCGTGCTCGTGAGCTTCACCGTCTTCGCGGTGGCCCTGGAGCGAGCCACCCGAGGCAGGGTGCCGTCCGTCTGAGCCGCCCCCGGGCTCGGAGCACCCCTGAGGGGCCGTCCGCAGGTCGCACCTGCGGGCGGCCCCTGTCGTCGTGCGGGCCGGTTGCTGTCCACCGGTCGACGAACCGGCCGGCTCTCCACGACCGCAACCACGCGCCCCCGGGCGTCGGCGGCCGGCGGCGACAGTGGTGCCCACACGACGGAGCGCACCGGCGACCCGGGCGCAGGACGAAGGGGAATCAGATGCAGGACACGTACGTGACCTTCCAGGGCTGGGTGGGCAGCGAGGTCCGCCACCGGGTGGTCAAGGAGACCTCGGTGGCCAGCTTCCGCGTCGGGGTCACCCCGCGGCTGCGGCGCGAGGGGGACTGGGTGGACGGCGAGACCGGGTGGTACACCGTGACGGTCTGGCGCACGCTCGCCGACCACGTGCGCCAGTCGATCCGCAAGGGCGACCCGGTCATCGTCAGCGGCAAGCTGCGCACCGAGACCTGGACGCCCGAGGAGGGCTCGCCGAGCACCACGATGATCGTCGACGCCACGCTGGTGGGTCACGACCTCAACCGTGGCTGCAGCCACTGGTGGCGCGGCGACCGGCCGCAGGAGCTCGGCGGCGACGGCTCGCGCGAGGGCGGTCGCGCCGACGGCGAGACCCCGGGCGAGGGGGCGGAAGCGACCGACGCCGGGGGCGCGGAGCGGGCCGCCTGAGCCCGGGCCGCGACGCCGTCCGGCGCTCGGCGCACGGCTCCCGGCGAGAGCCGGGTCGGATCCTGTCCGGACGGACCCGACCCGGTGGCGCACCGCGCTGAGCGGTCCGCCGGTGATTGGAGCCGCGGGGCGGGCGCACCGTAGGCTGGGGCCACTATGGCTGAATACGTCTACACGCTGCGCAACGTGCGCAAGGCCCATGGTGACAAGGTCGTCCTCGACAACGTCACCCTCTCCTTCCTCCACGGCGCCAAGATCGGTGTCGTCGGCCCGAACGGCACCGGCAAGTCCTCGCTGCTGAAGATCATGGCGGGGCTCGACCACGCCAACAACGGCGACGCGATGCTCGACCCCGGCGCGACCGTCGGCATGCTCCAGCAGGAGCCCCCGCTCAGCGAGGGCCGCACGGTGCTGCAGAACATCGAGGAGGCCGTCGGCGACATCAAGGGCAAGCTCGACCGCTTCAACGCCATCTCCGAGGAGATGGGCAGCCCGGACGCCGACTTCGACACGCTGCTCGCCGAGATGGGCGACCTGCAGACCGACCTGGACCACGCCAACGCGTGGGACCTCGACAGCCGGCTCGACCAGGCCATGGACGCGCTGCGCTGCCCGCCGCCGGAGGTGCTCGTCGACCACCTCTCCGGTGGTGAGCGCCGCCGCGTCGCGCTGTGCAAGCTGCTGCTGCAGCAGCCCGACCTGCTGCTGCTCGACGAGCCCACCAACCACCTCGACGCCGAGTCGGTGCAGTGGCTCGAGGGTCACCTGGCGTCGTACCCGGGTGCCGTGCTGGCCGTGACCCACGACCGGTACTTCCTCGACAACGTCGCGAGCTGGATCCTCGAGCTCGACCGGGGCAAGGCCCACCCCTACGAGGGCAACTACACGACGTACCTCGAGACGAAGCAGAGCCGCCTCAAGGTCGAGGGCGCCAAGGACGCGAAGCGCGCCAAGATGCTCGAGCGCGAGCTCGAGTGGGTGCGCTCGAACGCCAAGGCGCGGCAGACGAAGAGCAAGTCGCGTCTCGCGCGCTACGAGGAGATGGCGGCCGAGGCCGACCGCATGCGCAAGATCGACACCTCGGAGATCAACATCCCGGCCGGTCCCCGCCTCGGCGACGTGGTGCTCGAGGCGCACGACCTCGAGAAGGGCTTCGAGGGTCGCACCCTCATGCACGACGTCACCTTCACGCTGCCGAAGGCCGGCATCGTCGGTGTCATCGGCCCCAACGGCGTTGGCAAGACGACGTTGTTCCGGATGATCACCGGCGAGGAGAAGCCCGACGGTGGCGAGCTGAAGGTCGGCCAGACGGTCAAGATCTCGTACGTCGACCAGAGCCGCGGCGGCATCGATCCCAACAAGAACGTCTGGGAGGTCGTCTCCGACGGCCTGGACTTCATCAAGGTCGCGAACTTCGAGATGAACTCCCGCGCCTACGTCGCCTCCTTCGGCTTCAAGGGCCCGGACCAGCAGAAGAAGGCCGGCGTGCTCTCCGGCGGTGAGCGCAACCGTCTCAACCTGGCGCTGACGCTGAAGATGGGCGGCAACATGCTGCTCCTCGACGAGCCCACCAACGACCTGGACGTCGAGACCCTGCAGTCGCTCGAGGACGCGCTGCTGGAGTTCCCCGGCTGCGCGGTCATCACCTCCCACGACCGGTGGTTCCTCGACCGCACCGCGACCCACATCCTCGCCTGGGAGGGCACCGACGAGGACAGTGCGAAGTGGTTCTGGTTCGAGGGCAACTTCGCCGCCTACGAGGCCAACAAGATCGAGCGCCTCGGCGCCGAGGCCGCCCGCCCCCACCGCGTGACCCACCGCCGCCTCACCCGCGACTGAGCTGCTGGTTTCACTAGGTACCTAGTGGTTCCGGCGCTTCCCGAGCGATACTTCGCTCGGGAAGCGCCGGTTTCGTCAGGGGAGCAGCGGTCACGACGGGCCGGACTTCGTCCCCAACCCCGGGAGACCTCCCGCTGCCCACAGCCCAGCACGACGTACGCCGTACGCCGTGCGCGGGGCCTGAGGGTGGGCACATGCGACTCGACCTCACCGACACCTCGTCCTCCGAGCCCACGATCCTCCTGCGCCGCGAGGCGCTCGCCGCGGGCGTCGACGACCGCGCCCTGCGTCGAGCCGTGCGGGCCGGGGAGCTCGTGAGGGTGCGTCACGGTGCCTACATCGCCGCCGACGACTGGGGACGTGCGGACGGGCGCGAGCGCCACCTCATCACCGCGCGCGCCCTGCACCGCACTCACGGCGATCGCGTCGCGTTCAGCCACCACACGGCAGCGTGCCTGCACGGGTTGGACCTGTGGGACGTCGACCTCCGCAGGCTGCACGTCACCCGAGCGGACGACAAGCACGGGCGTCGAGCGAACGACGTGGTGCACCACCAGGGGCTCGTCGAGCCCAACGAGCTGACCTGGGTCCGCGGACTGCCGGTCGTCCCCGTCTCCCGCGCCGCGCTGGAGTCGGCATCGCTGGTGTCCCTCGAGCAGGGCCTCGTCACGCTCGACTCGGCCCTGCGGAACGACCTGTGCGACAAGGAGGCGCTGGCGCACCGGTACGCCGCGGTCGGAGGGTGGCCGCACAGCCTCGGGCTGCAGCTCGCGGTCACCCTGGCGGACGGGCGTCACGAATCGGCGGGGGAGACCCGCACCGGTCACCTGCTGTGGCGCTCCGGACTGCCTGCGCCGGTGCCGCAGCTCGAGATCCTGCTGGACGGCAGGGTCATCGCGCGCGTCGACTTCGCCTGGCCTGAGCACGGTGTGGTCCTCGAGTTCGACGGTCGCAAGAAGTACCTGAAGTACCTCCGCCCCGGGGAGAGCGTGACCGATGCGGTGCTGCGCGAGAAGAAGCGGGAGGACCTGATCCGCGAGGTGACCGGGTGGATCGTCATCCGCGTCGTCTGGGCCGACCTCGCGGACCCCCGCCGGCTCGTCGCCCGGATCGAGCGGGCGATGCGGCGCGCCGCGGCCTGAGGGACCTCGGGGGTCGGTTCGGGAGAGAACGGGTCGGTGCGAGGGCGCCGTACGACGGATGCTTCCCGCACGAAACCGGCGCTTCCCGAGCGAAGTTTCGCTCGGGAAGCGCCGGTTTCACTAGGTACCTAGTGAAACCGACAGGGCCTCAGCTGAGGCGCTCGAGGACTAGCGCCATGCCTTGGCCGCCACCGACGCACATGGTGATGAGGCCGGTCTGCTTGTCGTGGTGCTGCAGGGAGTTGATCATCGTCGACTGCAGGCGGGCGCCGGTCATGCCGAAGGGGTGTCCCACGGCGATGGCGCCGCCGTTGACGTTGAGCCGGTCGAGGTCGATGCCGAGGTCCTGGTAGGACGGCACGACCTGGGCCGCGAACGCCTCGTTGATCTCGACGAGGTCGATGTCGCCGACCGACATCCCGGCGCGCTCCAGCGCCTGCTTCGACGCCTCGACCGGGCCGAGCCCCATGATCTCGGGCGACAGCCCGGTCAGGCCGGTCGACACGATGCGCGCCAGCGGGGTGAGCCCCAGCTCGGCGGCCTTGGTGTCGCTCATGACGACGACCGCGGCGGCGCCGTCGTTGAGCGCGCAGCAGTTGCCGGCGGTCACGACACCGTCGGGGCGGAAGACCGGCTGCAGCTGCGAGACCGCGTCGTACGTGACGCCCGCGCGCGGACCGTCGTCGGTGGAGGCGACCGAGCCGTCGGGCAGCGTCACCGGGGTGATGTCCTTGGCCCAGAAGCCGTCGTTGATCGCCTTCTCGGCCAGGTTCTGCGACCGGACGCCGAACTCGTCGAGCTCCTGGCGCGAGAGGCCCTTCATGCGGGCGACGTTCTCCGCGGTCTGCCCCATCGCGATGTAGGCGTCGGGCAGCAGCCCGTCCTCGCGCGGGTCGTGCCAGTCCTGGCCGCCCTCGGCGTACGTCTTCGTGCGCGCCTCGGCGTCGGCGAACAGCGGGTTGTGCGTGTCGGGCCAGTGGTCCGAGGTGCCCTTCGCGAAGCGGGACACGGTCTCGACACCGGCGCTGATGAAGACGTCGCCCTCGCCGGCCTTGATGGCGTGGAAGGCCATCCGCGTGGTCTGCACCGACGACGAGCAGTAGCGCGTGATCGTGGCACCGGGCACGTTGTCCATCCCGAGCAGCACCGCGACGATGCGGCCCAGGTTGTTGCCGGACTCGCCGCCGGGCAGGCCGCAGCCGAGCAGCAGGTCGTCGATGTCGTCGGTCGACAGCGCGGGCACCTTGTCCAGCGCGGCCCGGACCATCTGGGCGGTCAGGTCGTCGGGGCGCATGTCCTTCAGCGACCCCTTGTTGGCCCGTCCGATGGGGGAGCGGGCGGTGGCGACGATGACGGCCTCGGGCATGGGTTCTCCGTTCGGTGGGCGACCCCGGACGGTTCCGGCGGGCCGCGGGTGACACGGTCGGACACGGTGCTGAAACGGCGGCAGTCAGTCACACCTCCGCCGTACGGCGAGACCGCCCCGGCCACCCTAGTGAGGAATCTGCCAGCATGCAGGTGTGACTCGTCACCTCTACCGCTGTCCTCTGCGCTGGGCCGACATGGACCAGCTCGGCCACGTCAACAACGTCACGTACGTCGACTACCTCCAGGAGGCGCGCGTCGACATGCTGCGGCTGCACGCCCCGGTGTCGGGCGGCGAGGAGCTGGCCGAGGGCGTGGTGGTCGTCAAGCACGAGGTCGACTACCGGGTGCCGCTGGTCTACCGCGAGGAGCCGGTCTCCATCGAGACGTGGGTGACCAAGGTCGGCGCGGCCTCGTTCACCATGGCCTACGAGATCTTCGACGAGGACGAGCACGGCGAGCGCACGGTCTACGTGCAGGCGCGGTCGCAGCTGGCGCCGTACGTCTTCTCGACGGAGTCGCCGCGCCGCATCACCGCCACCGAGCGCGACGTCCTGGCCCAGCTGAGCGACGACGACGAGGGACCCCGGCCGCGCACCGGCCGCCTGGCGCGCGACTCCGGCGAGGCGCGGCGCCACCGCTACGACTGCCACGTCCGCTTCTCCGACGTCGACCTCTACCGCCACGTCAACAACGTGACGTACTTCGAGTACGTCCAGGAGGCGCGCATCGCGATGATGAGCAGCCTCGTCGAGGGCGGCATCGCCCGGTGGAGCCTGGTGGTGGGCGCGATCGACGTGGAGTACGCCCGGCCGATCCTGCTGCGCCCGGACCCCTACCCGATCGACTCGTGGGTCGAGAGCGTCGGCCGCTCGTCCTTCGTGGTCGCCTCGGAGATCTCCGACGGCGAGAACGTGCTGTCGCGGGCGCGCGCCGTCATGGTGACCTTCGACCCCGAGACCGGGCACTCGGTGCCGTTGAGCGACTCCGAGCAGGCCGCCCTCAGCGCTCGGCCCTGAGCATCAGGTGCCCCATGAGCGCGGGGTGGTCGAGGGTGTAGGCGGCGCGGTTCCAGGCGGTCGCCACGCCCTTGAGCGGGGGAGGCAGGTAGGGCTCGTAGAGCCGCGGCAGGTCCCACATCCGCAGCTCGACGCGGGAGAAGCCGGCGTCCTCGAGCCGGTGCGCGACCGAGCCGATGCTGTTCATCCGGTACTCCGTGGGCACGTGGTACTCCTGCACCACCTCGGGGTCACGGACGCGCCGCAGCAGCCACTCGTCGACGCCGAGCCGTGAGGTGGCCCAGGTGGTGAGGCCGAAGTAGTGCCACCGGTTGAGCGTCAGCGCCAGCAGGCAGCCGCCGGGGCGCAGCACCCGTGCGGCGGCCTCGGCGAACGCGGCAGGGTCCGCGACGTGCTCGAGCACGTAGACGGCGAACGCGACGTCGAAGCTCTCGGGGTGGTCGGGCGCGAACTGCTCCAGCGTCATCCGGTGACGCTCGTCGGCGACGGTGTCGAGGTCCACCCGTGCGCTGGGGTCGACGCTCACGACACGCCCCGCGCGTCGTCGTACGCCGGGCAGGGCGCCCGACCGGTTGCAGCCGCCACCGATGTTGAGCACGTCGGCCCCGGGCGGGGTCGACTGCGCGACCCACCGGGCGAACGCGCGCACGGGTCGTTGCGGCGGCGGTGTCACGACGACCGTCGCCGGGATGGTGACGCCGCGCACGCGTCGCTCGAGCCGCCCGACCATCCTCCATGGCAGCACCGCGGACCGGCGGATCCCAGGGACCGTCGTCCCCCGTCGGGGCGTTCCCGATGGCCCGGGTGGACTAGTCCTCGGTGTTGAGCATGAACTCCGCGGCGTAGGTGACGTAGCCCCAGAACTTGGCGTCCTGGTCGGGCGTCAGGTGCGCCTCGTCGAGCCCGACACGGAAGTGCTCGAGCCAGTGCGCCTGCGCCTCGCGGTTGACCGTGAAGGGAGCGTGCCGCATCCGCAGCCGCGGGTGCCCCCGCTCCTGGGAGTACGTCGTGGGGCCGCCCCAGTACTGCGCCAGGAAGAGGCGCAGACGGCGCTCCGCGGAGCCGTCGGCGAGGTCCTCCGCGGGGTACATCGGTCCCAGCACCGGGTCGGTGGCCACGCCCTCGTAGAAGCGCGCCACGATCTTCTCGATGGTGGGCATGCCGCCGATCTCGTCGAAGAACGACTGCTCGGTCGGGGGGAGGGTCTCGGTCACGGGCCCAAGTCTGTCAGGCGTCGTCGTACGAGCCGCCTCGGTGCGCCACACGTGACGCTTCGCTGCGACACACGTGACGCTTCGGCGCGACACACGTGACGCTTCGGTGGATTCTCAGCGGGCGAGGACGGTCGGCGTGGGGCCATCGGGGCCGGGTAGGTTCGCGGCACGACGGCGTGGGACCACCCCCGCGCGGTCGACCGACGCGAAGCACCGCACACGACGAAGGAGATGCACCATGGCGACTGTCCGCCACGCCTCGACCCACTGGGAAGGCTCGCTGTTCGAGGGCTCGGGTCAGGTGACCCTGAAGTCCTCCGGCCTCGGCACGTACGACGTGTCCTGGCCCTCGCGCGCCGAGGAGGCCAACGGCAAGACCAGCCCCGAGGAGCTGATCGCCGCGGCCCACTCGTCCTGCTTCTCGATGGCGCTGTCCAACGGCCTGGCGCAGGCCGACCACGCCCCGCAGGCGCTCGACGTGACCGCCAACGTGACCTTCGTGCCGGGCACGGGCATCACCGGCATCAAGCTGACCGTGGTCGGCACCGTCGAGGGCATCTCGGCCGAGGACTTCGCGGCCGCCGCCGAGGAGGCCAAGAAGAACTGCCCGGTCTCGCAGGCGCTGACCGGCACCGAGATCACGCTGGAGGCGTCGCTCGCCTGAGCGGCCCCACCGCACCCCGGAGGGCCGGGGCCTCAGTCCGAGGCCCCGGCCTTCTCGTGCACCGGTCCCCCGCCGGCCGGACCGTCCGGGGCGTCGCGGTGCCAGACCACGCGCTGCGGCAGCGGCATCTCGATGCCCTCGGCGCGGAAGCGCTCGCTGATCTTCTGGCGCAGGTCGCGGGCGACCGCCCACTGCTCCAGCGGCACGGTCTTGAGCGCCACCCGCACGATCACCGCGTCCGGGTCGATGCGCTCGACGCCCCAGACCTCGGGCTCCTCCATGACGAGCTCGCGGAACCCGCGGTCCAGCCACAGGTGGTGGAAGAGGTCGGTCAGCACGCGGCGGACCCGGGCGAGGTCCTCGCCGTAGCCGACCTTGATGTCGAGGACCGCGCGCGCCCAGTTCTGGCTCATGTTGCCCACGCGCAGGATCTCGCCGTTGCGGACGTACCAGACGGTGCCGTTGACGTCGCGCAGCCGGGTCACGCGCAGGGTCACCGCCTCGACGGTGCCGGTGGCGTCACCGACGTCGACCACGTCGCCGACGCCGTACTGGTCCTCGAAGAGCATGAAGAGGCCGGACAGGAAGTCCGACACGAGCGACTGGGCGCCGAAGCCGAGGGCGACGCCGACGATCCCGGCGCCGGCGATCAGCGGGCCGACGTTGACGTCGAACTCGGAGAGCACCATGACGCCGGCGATGGCGAAGATCGCGAACGACGCGACCGAGCGGAGCACCTGGCCGAGGGTCTCGGCGCGCTGCTTGCGCCGCTCGCGGGCGACCCGGGCGGTGAGGTGCGCGGACTCGTCGGCCTCGGCCAGCGAGCCCTGGCCCACGGGCACGACCCCGTGGGCGGCGCGGCGCACGACGCGCGCGACGACCTTGTAGACCAGCCAGCGGGCGATCCAGGCCACGATGAGGATGAAGAGGATGACCGCGGGCTTGGCGATGAGCCAGTCCGCTGCCGCCGCCAACCAGTCGTTGCCGGTGGCGTCGGAGACGGTCCGGCAGAGCCAGTCCTCCTGGGCGCATTCGGGGGGAGTGGTGGTGAGCGAGATCATCCGAGCAGGCTAGGTGATCGGGCCGGGGTGGTCCGAGCCGACCGGTAGGCTGAGCCGTGTGAGAACCGACATGCCGACCGCTCTGCGACGTCTCGCCGTCCTGACCACCGGTCTCGCGCTCGGAACGGCCGCCTCGCCGGCCTCCGCCGAGCCCCCGACCGCCTGGGAGCAGGCCGAGGACCCCTCCACCCTGGAGTTCCTCACGGTGCTCGTGGGGATCCCGCTCGCGATCATCGCGGTCCTCGCGCTGCTGACCTACCTGCCCTCGATGATCCGCGGACAGTCCACCGAGCCCGCGCTCGTCTTCCGCGAGCGCAGCGAGTGGTTCGGCGGCCCCCGCAAGACCCCGGCCGCCGACGAGGTCCCCGCGGACCGTCAGCCCGTGGGAGGTGCCGGTGCCCAGTTCTGACGGCTTCACCGCCGCCGAGCGGCAGCAGATCGACCGCGCCATGCGCGACGCCGAGACGGTCTGCCGCTTCGAGTTCTCCGTCTTCGTGGGCCCCACCGAGGGTCCCTCCCGGGAG
This sequence comes from Nocardioides sp. HDW12B, assembly GCF_011299595.1. NCBI lineage: Bacteria > Bacillati > Actinomycetota > Actinomycetes > Propionibacteriales > Nocardioidaceae > Nocardioides > Nocardioides sp. HDW12B. The sequence goes on from NZ_CP049867.1 coordinate 1,006,460, forward strand.
TACGCCGAGCGCCTGCACGCCGCGCTCGTGGCCCCCGACCGCTCCATCCTGCTGCTGATCGACCCCGCCGCCCGGGTGCTGGAGATCGTGACGGGGTCCGTGGCCCGCCTCGAGCTCGAGGACAAGGAGGTGCGCCTCACAGTGGTCGAGATGCAGTCGCAGCTGGCCCACGACGACCTCGTCGGCGCGATCACCCGCGGCATCGACCGGCTGGCCCAGCAGGCCCGCAAGCCGCGCAGCCTGCACACCTCGCACAACCAGACCTGACGCCCCGGCCGCTCGTCCGTGGGGCCGGCGCCCGGCCGGCGTCAGCGAGGAGCGACGCGGCTACGTCGCTCGAGCGCCAGGACGTCCGCGGCGACTCGGTCCGGTGTCCACAGGAACTGCAGGTGGCCGCCCTCGCGCGTGAGGAGCGGCCATCCCTGGGCGCCGGCGAAGGCGACCTCGTCGGCGTAGGTGTCGCCGAAGGCGAGGTAGGCGGTGGGCTCCGCCGCCCACCCGTCGGGCACGTCCACCGTGCTGTCGAGGTAGCCGAGCGGGACGCGGGGGCAGTCGCGCTCCAGCGCGGGCAGCACCTCGCCCGGCACCAGCGCCTCGAGCGTGGCGCGTGGCCACCAGTCCGTCCAGGGCGGCAGCAGGCCGGTGTCGTCGGCCAGCGAGGCCGCGAAGTCGCGGAAGCCCGCCGGGGCCAGGGCGGCACGTCGTCGACCGGCCGGCGGCAGCGCGGCGTCGACGTGCACGACCACCGCCCCCGGAGCGGCCCGGGCGCGGACCGCGGGGGCGAGGTAGCCGGCGTTGCTGTGGGCGACGATCAGGTCGGGGCGCAGGTCGCGCGCCACCGCCGACCAGCGCTCGACGAGCTCCCCGCCCGTGGTCGGCCCGGAGGGGTCGGCGAGCACGGCCGGGCGTGCCCCGTCGGTCGTGGGTGCCGCGCCGGCCAGCGCCTCGAGCAGCCCCGTGTAGGCGGAGGACGGCAGCAGGGGACTGGGGAGGAGGACGACGCTCACGGTTCCGGGGTGCCCCGGCTGGTCGGCTCGTCGAGCGTGGCCCACACGCCGAGGACCAGCGCCACGACCGAGGCGACCGCGGTCAACGGGTCGTAGGCGTCGAGCGCGAACTGCGGCCACACCACGAGCGCACCCATGAGGGCCAGCAGCGCCACCGGCACGCCCCGGCGGCGCAGCGCCGCGTGCACGACCCCGAAGCACAGGACCGTGCCGGCGACGAGGGCGACCTTCGCCGTCCCGAAGTCGAGCACCCGCAGGGTCACGGCGTACCCGACGGCCAGCAGGCCGCCGGACAGCAGCACCTGCGGCAGCCGGTGCATCCCCAGGAGCAGCTGCTGCACGACGCCTCGTCCCAGGAGCTCCTCGCTCGCACCGGTGACGACGAACGCCACCAGGAAGACGCCCGGCGGCACCTGCAGCTGCAGGACCACCAGCAGCTCGAGGGCCACGACCGGCACCAGCAGGCCCCACGACGCGCGCGGCGGGACGCCGACGAGCCACGGCGCCCGCCACCACCCGAACGCCGCCAGGGCGCCCAGCGGGACGAGGAGGGCGGCCGCCGGTGGCAGCACGAAGGCTCCGGCCGGGGACCCGTCGGGGCCCCAGGCCACCAGCGCCCAGAAGACGACCTGCCAGGCCGCCACCAGCGCCACGGCCAGGGCCAGCGCCGCCCCGATGCCCAGCGCAGGGCCGCCCTCCGGCCGCGTGGACGCACCGTGGGCGCCCCGGGAAGCCGCCGTCACGGCGCGGTTCTCGCTCTCACGGCGCCCATCCTCCCCGAGAGCCGACCCCCTCCGGCGCGAAACGTCGCGCGTACACCCGCGACGTTTCGCGCGTACACGAGCGACGCTTCGCCGCAGGAGGGGGGTCAGTTGACGGCGGCGTCGAACGCCTGGGCGGCGAGCGCCCGGCGTACGTCGTCGGCGCCCTCGCGCACGAAGCGGACCGCTCCCGGGTTGGCCGGGTTGTCGGCCAGCCAGGCGTCGACCCGGTCCAGCACGGCCTGGGTGGCGTGGGTGCGGGGGAACATCCACTGCAGCACCACGCGGGAGCGCTGGACGCCCTTGGACTCCCAGATCGTCTCGGCGGCCTCGAGGTAGCGGTCGACGTACGGCGCCAGCAGCGCGTCGTCGCCGGACTCCTGGAAGTGCACCGCGATCTGGCGCTGGGTCTCGTTGGGCGTGTTGTCGCGCTCCACCGCGGTCTGCCAGGCGGCCTCCTTGGCCTCCGGCGTGGGGATGAGCGCCCGTGCCGAGGCGGCCCGCTCGCGGCCCGAGATGGTGCCGTCGCGCTCCTGCTCGGCGGCGATCTCCTCCTCGCCGGCCCGGCCCCGGCGGACGGCGGCGTAGAGCAGCAGCCAGCGCAGGTCGGGGTCGAGCGAGAGGCCCTCGAGGGACTGCGACCCGTCGTACCAGCCGACGAGCAGGTCGAGGGTCTCGTCCGCGTGGGCGGCGGCCGTCAGGGCCCGCACCAGGGCCAGCTGGTGGTCGCTGCCCGGCTCGGCGGCGAGCGCCAGCTCGCGCACGCCGGCGTCCCACCGGGCCCGGAGCGCCTCGCGGTGCTCGGGTGCGGAGTAGACGTCCACGGCGGTCTGGGCGTAGCGCAGCAGGGCGCTGACCGCGGTCAGGTCGCTCTCGGTGGCCACGCCCTGGAGCACCAGGGAGGCGAAGGCAGTGGCCGACAGCTCCGCGTCGCGGGTCATGTCCCAGGCGGCGCCCCAGCACAGGGCTCGTGCCAGCGAGTCGTCGAGGGTGTCGATCGAGGCGACCAGGGTCGCGAGCGAGCGGTCGTCGAGGCGGATCTTGGCGTAGGACAGGTCGCCGTCGTTGAGCAGCAGCAGCGCCGGCTGGGACCGGCCGACCAGCTCCGGGATCTCCGTGGAGGCGCCGTCGACGTCGGTCTCGACGTGGTGGGTGCGCACCAGCCGGCCGCCGTCGACCTCGTAGAGGCCGATGCCGATGCGGTGCGGGCGCAGGGTCGCGAAGTCGGGGTGGTGGCTCTGCTCGACCGCGAACGACGTGAAGGTGCCGGCCTCGTCGACGTCGAAGGACGGACGCAGCGTGTTGACGCCCGACGTCTGCAGCCACGCCTTGCTCCAGGCGGCCAGGTCACGTCCGGAGACGGCCTCGAGGGCCGTCACCAGGTCGCCGTACTCGGTGTTGCCGAAGGCGTGCTTGGCGAAGTAGTCCCGCAGCCCGCTGAGGAACTCCTCCTCGCCGACGTAGGCCACCAGCTGCTTGAGGATCGAGGCGCCCTTGGCGTAGGTGATGCCGTCGAAGTTGACCTCCACCGCCTCGAGGTCGACGTTGTCGGCGACCACCGGGTGGGTGGAGGGCAGCTGGTCCTGGCGGTAGGCCCAGTTCTTGCGGGCGTTGGTGAAGCCGGTCCAGGCCTCGGTGTACTTCGTGGCCTTCACCGAGGAGTGGTGCGCGGCCCACTCGGCGAACGACTCGTTGAGCCAGAGGTCGTCCCACCACTTCATGGTCACCAGGTCGCCGAACCACATGTGGGCCATCTCGTGGAGCACGGTGTTCGCGCGCTGCTCGTAGAAGGCGTGGGTCTGGCGGGACCGGGGGAGGTACTCGTCGCGCAGCGTGACGCAGCCGGCGTTCTCCATCGCGCCCATGTTGTACTCCGGCACGTAGGCCTGGTCGTACTTCCCGAACGGGTAGGGGTAGCCGAAGGCGTCCTCGAAGAACGCGAAGCCCTGCTTCGTGACCTCGACGAGCTCCTCGACGTCGAGGTGGGCCACGACCGACTGGCGGCAGAAGTGGCCCAGCGGGATGGTGCCGTGCGGGCCGTCATAGGAGTGGTGGACCGCGTGGTACTCCCCGGCCACGATCGCGGTGATGTACGTCGACATGCGCTCGGTCGTGCCGAACGACCAGCGGGCGCGGCCCTCGTCGAGGGTCTCCGGCTCGGGGGTGGCGGCGTTTGAGATGACCGTCCAGCCCTCGGGGGCGGTGACGGTGAAGGTGAAGACCGACTTCAGGTCGGGCTGCTCGAAGGTGGTGTAGACGCGGCGGGCGTCCGGCACCTCGAACTGGGTGTAGGTGTAGACCCGGTCGTCGACGGGGTCGACGAAGCGGTGCAGGCCCTCACCGGTGTGGGAGTAGGGCAGCAGGGCCTCGACGACCAGCTCGTTGTCGTCCGCCAGCCCGGTCAGCGCGATGCGGTGGTCGGCGTACACCTCGAGCGGGTCGAGGTCGCGACCGTTGAGGCTGATGCGGCGCACGTCGCCGTCGACGAGGTCGGCGAAGGTCTCCGCGCCCGGCTCCCGGCAGGTGAACCGCAGGGTGGTGGTGCTGGCGAAGACCTTGTCGGAGACGGTCAGGTCGAGGTCGACGACGTAGGACGTGGCGTCGAGCAGACGGGCGCGCTCAGCGGCCTCGTCGCGGGTCAGGTTGGTTCCGGGCATGGCTCATCAGTACACCACCGGCCCAGGGCCCCCCAAACCCGCCCGCGGCCGGGCTCCGGGGCGCGACGCGGCGCTCAGAGCTGGTCGGCGATGAGGAAGGAGTCCCCGTCGGGGACCAGCTGCAGCGTGACCCGCTCCGGCGACGTGGTCTCGCCGCCGGCGCGGCCGTAGCTGACGGTGTAGCTGACCCGGTCGTTGGCCGGGTCGGGCGTGATCTCGGAGACCTGGGCGCTCTGGTTCAGGCTCCAGAAGCCGTCGTAGGAGCCGAAGCCGCCGCTCTCGCGCTGGTAGCCGGGGGTGAGCATCTGCCACGACGCCTGGGTGTCGGTGGTGGCGGTCTCCAGGTAGTCGGTGACGAAGGCCCGCTGCCGGTCCGCCACCGTCTCGGTGTCGGCCGACGGCGTCTGGCTGGGAGAGGCCTCGGCGGACTCGGAGGCCTCCGTGCTCGACGAGGTCGACGGATCCTCGCTCGCCGTCTCGTCACCGTCGCCGCCGAGCAGCCCGGTGACCAGCCCGATGCCGAGGAAGGCCACCAGAGCCAGGCCGGCGACGAGGGCGGCGACCGCCAGGCCGCGACGTCTGCGCGGCGAACTGCGCCGCGTCCTCGGCGCGGGAGCGATCACCGGCGGCTCGTCACCGGTCGGCCGGTGGGAAGTGCCGGTGTCGACGGTGGTCCACACCGGCTCGGCCTCGTAGTCCTCGTCGTCGTCCTCGGGCCGGTGGCGCTCGGTGGCCCGGCTGACCAGGGACGCGACCGGGGCAGCGGGGGCGACACGCGTCGGGGGGACCGCGGTCGTCGCGACCGTGTCGGTCCCGGCGGAGCGCGCCTCGTCGAGACGGCGGGGGTCGGCCAGGGCCGCGCGCACCTGGTCCATCGACCACCGGCTCTCGGGGTCCTTGACCAGCGTGTGCTCGAGCAGCGGGGTGAGCATCCCGGCCCGGTCGCTGCGGGGCTCCGGTCCGTGCACGATCTGGTACATCCCCGCCATGACGTTGCCGCCCATGTCGTACGGCGGACGGCCCTCGAGGGCGTGGTAGAGCGTGGCGCCCAGGGCCCACACGTCGCTGGCGGCCGAGGCACGACCGCCCGAGGCGACCTCCGGGGCGAGGTACGCCGGCGACCCGGTGACCAGGCCCGTCTGAGTCAGGGTCACGTCCGCGGTGGCGCGGGCGATGCCGAAGTCGGTCAGCTTCACGCTGCCGTCGTTGCGGACCAGGATGTTCGAGGGCTTCACGTCGCGGTGGAGGATGCCGGCGGCGTGCGCGGCGGCCAGCGCGTCGGCGGCCTGGGCCAGCACGACGCGGGCTCGCTCGGGGTCGAGCGGTCCCTGCTCGGTCGCCATCTGCCCGAGGGTCTGGCCGGGGACGTACTCCATGACCAGCCACTGGGCGTCGCCGTCGGCGACGAGGTCGAAGACCGCGACGATGTGGGGGTGGTTCAGCCGGGCGGCCAGCTGGGCCTCGCGCTCGGCCCGGACGAGGTCCGGCTCGGCGCCGCCCGGCATCAGCCCGATCTTCTTGAGCGCGACCTCCCGACCGAGCATGCGGTCCTCGCCCCGCCAGACCACACCCATGCCCCCACGGCCCACCTGGGCGTCGAGGGTGTAGCGGCCGGCGATGACTCGGGGCGTCTCGTTGTCGGGACTCATCGGAACACTGTTGCCCCTCAGGCCCCGGATCCATGCATCGGGAGCCCCCTGAGCGGGTGTCGTCTGCACCACGTCGGGCGGGTCGGGCGATGCCCCGCGGCTGCATAGGATGCGCCTCATGACCGTCCCCGAGACCGATCCCCCCGGCGGCCCCGCCCGGCCCCCCGTGCTGTCGGCGGTGGCCTGGCCCTACGCCAACGGCCCGCGCCACATCGGCCACGTCGCCGGCTTCGGCGTGCCCTCCGACGTCTTCAGCCGCTACATGCGCATGACCGGTCACGACGTCCTCATGGTCTCGGGCACCGACGAGCACGGCACCCCGATCCTCATCGCCGCGGACGAGGCCGGGGTGAGTGCCCAGGAGCTGGCCGACGCCAACCACCGACTCATCGCCGAGGACCTCTGCGCGCTGGGCGTCTCCTACGACCTCTACACGCGGACGACGACCCGCAACCACACCGCGGTGGTCCAGGAGCTGTTCCTCGGCGTCCACGCGAACGGCTACTTCCAGGAGCGCACGACGTACGGCGCGATCTCGCCGTCCACCGGCCGCACGCTGCCCGACCGCTACATCGAGGGCACGTGCCCGATCTGCGGCGCACCCGGCGCCCGCGGCGACCAGTGCGACACCTGCGGCAACCAGCTCGACGCCCACGACCTGGTGGACCCGGTCTCGAAGATCAACGGCGAGACCCCGCAGTTCATCGAGACGCAGCACTTCTTCCTCGACCTGCCGGCGCTGGCCGACGCGCTCAAGGCCTGGCTCGACGAGCGGGAGTCCAGCGGCACCTGGCGGCCCAACGTCATCCGCTTCAGCCAGAACATCCTCGACGACATCCGTCCGCGCGCGATGACCCGCGACATCGACTGGGGCATCCCGGTGCCGCTGGACGGGTGGCGCGACGAGCCGACAAAGCGGCTCTACGTCTGGTTCGACGCCGTCATCGGCTACCTGTCCGCCTCCGTCGAGTGGGCCCGTCGCACCGGCGACTCCGAGCGCTGGCGCGAGTGGTGGAACCCCTCGACGGGCTCGGGAGGGGCCGACCCGGCGCTGTCCTACTACTTCATGGGCAAGGACAACATCACCTTCCACTCCCAGATCTGGCCCGCCGAGCTGCTGGCGTACGCCGGGAAGGGCTCGCTGGGCGGCAGCCCGCGCACCTTCGGGGAGCTGAACCTGCCCACCGAGGTCGTGTCCAGCGAGTTCCTGACCATGGAGGGCCGCAAGTTCTCCTCCTCCAAGCGGGTCGTCATCTACGTGCGCGACATGCTGGCGCGCTACCAGGTCGACGCCTTCCGCTACTTCGTGGCGGCCGCGGGCCCCGAGAACCAGGACTCCGACTTCACGTGGAGCGAGTTCGTCCGCCGTACCAACGACGAGCTGGTCGCCGGCTGGGGCAACCTGGTCAACCGCACCGCCAGCCTGGTGGCGAAGAACTTCGGCGAGATCCCGGCGGCCGGCGAGCTGACCGCGACCGACCGGGCGCTGCTCGACCGGGTGGAGGCCGCCTTCGACGTCGTGGGCGACCTCATCGGGCGCCACCGCCAGAAGCAGGCGGTGGGCGAGGCGATGCGTGTCGTGGCCGAGGTCAACAAGTACGTCTCCGACTCCGAGCCGTGGAAGCTCAAGGGCGAGGAGCAGCGGGAGCGGCTCGGCACCGTGCTGCACGTCATGGCGCAGGCCACGAGCGACTGCAACACGATGCTCTCGCCGTTCCTGCCGCACGCCTCGAACGCCGTGGACGCGGTGCTCGGTGGCTCGGGCGACTTCCAGCCGATGCCCCGCATCGACGAGGTCGACGACCTCGACGGGGGAGCGGGCTACCCGGTCATCACCGGTGACTACACCGCCGCCCCCGCCTGGGGCCGACGCCCGCTCGTCGCGGGCACGCCGGTCGGCAAGCCCACACCGGTGTTCACCAAGCTCGACCCGTCGGTGGTCGACGACGAGCTGGCCCGGCTCGAGGCCGAGGCCGGGACGCGCGCATGAGCCTGCACCCGCAGTCGGTCGCCGCGCTCGCCCTGTGGGGCGAGGCGCCGCCGGTGCACACCCTGGACGCGGAGGGCATCCGCGCCCGGCGCGCGACGGCGCGCGAGGAGGGCCTGGCCGAGCCGAAGGAGGACGTCGCGCAGACCACCGACGTCGACGCCGGCGGGGTCCCCGCGCGTCTGCTGCGTCCGCACGGGGCGGACCCCGAGGAGCACCTGCCGGCGCTGGTCTACCTGCACGGGGGCGGCTTCGTCCTCGGTGACCTCGAGACCCACGACGCCCCGAGCCGCCGGCTGGCCAACCGCACCGGCCGGGTGGTCCTCGTCGTCGACTACCGCCGCCCGCCCGAGCACGTCTTCCCGGCTGCGCTGGTCGACAGCGTGGCCGCCCTCGACTGGATGGTCGCGCACGGCACCGACCACGGCGTCGACGTACGCCGGGTCGGGGTGGTCGGCGACAGCGCCGGCGCCAACCTCGCGATCGGGACCGCGCTGCGGCGTCCGGGCGTGCTCGAGGCAGCCGTGCTCGTCTACCCGTTCCTCGACCCCGAGGCGAGCTCCGCGTCGTACGCCTCGACCACCGGCGGGCTCGACCGTGAGGACGGGCTGTGGTTCTGGCGGCAGTACGTCGAGCCGGGTGACGACCGCGTCCTGCGCGACCCCGAGCTGGCGCCGCTGCGCTCGACCCGGCTGGGGGAGCTGCCCCGCAGCCTGGTGCAGATCGCCGGTGAGGACACCCTGGTCGACGAGGGGCGGGCGCTGGTGGAGCGGGCCCGCGACCTCGGAGCCGACGTCACCGAGCTGACCTACGACGGCATGGTGCACGGCTTCTGGCGCCACCCGGCGGTGTTCGACGCCGCCGAGCAGGCGCTGGCCGACGCCGCGGACTGGCTCGACCGGCCCTGACGGCCCCGGAGGGCGTCAGAGGCGGTTGATCGTCAGCAGCCGTGCGTAGCCGGCGGCGGCGAGCTCCGGCCCGCTCAGGCCGTAGACCTCCTGCAGCGCGGCCGCCTGGGCGCGGGCGGGGGAGGTCTTGTCCTCGGCCGCGTCGGCGAGCTCGTCGAGCAGCCGACGCAGGCGGGGCACCCCGCCGCGGGTGAGGAGCTCCTCGGCCAGGGCCTGGGCCAGGGTGTAGCCGACGACGGGGTTGCCGCGGAACTCGTCGGCGGTGATCAGCCGCCGGCGCGGTGCGGAGGTGGCGAGGCGGTCGTAGATACGGCCCGGGACGACCAGCTCGGCCATGCCGGCCCGGCGCCAGCCCAGGTGCTCGGCGATCCCCTCACCCAGCCACAGCGGCTGCGGCTTCTCCCGGAGCACGAAGTGGGTCAGCTCGTGGCGCAGCACCCGGTCGTCGTCGAGGAACTCGTCGAGCACGTCGGGGTTGTACTTCACCCGCCAGCCGGCGACGCCGAGCGGCTCGTGGCTGGTCAGCGTCGTGGTGATGGCCGGCCCGAACACGGCGCCGGCGACGGCCAGTCCCTCGTAGCTCAGGCGGGTGGCGTTGCCGCTGCTCGTGGCGTCGACCAGCAGGGGGGCGGGGTCGGTCACCCCGATCTCGCCGCGCACGTAGCCCAGGGCGCGGGTGACGCGTGCGGTCAGGGCGGCCAGCTGGTCGCTGCGGCTGCGGTCGACCACGACGGTGACCGAGCCGGCACGACGTACGGCGATCGGGCCCTCGGCCCAGGGGCGGGCCGTGCCGATGCTGCTGAGGGTGCGCTCGGTCTCGTCGATGCGCTCGGCCCCGAGCAGCCACTGCCCGTCGCGCTCGACGAAGGTGAAGCCCACGGAGGTGGAGACCGGCTCGCTGTCGACCCCGCGCAGCCGGACGTGCTCGGTGATGTCGGGCTTGACCTCGGGGTCGTCGCCGGGGATCGGCGTCACCGGCAGCGTCTTCTGCTCCAGGCCGTAGAGGATCTCCGCGACCCCGAGGCGCTGGAGGTTCTCGAAGGTGACGCGCTGCTGCGCCCGCACGCCCGGGCGGTCGTCGACCGTGGCGAGGAACGCCTCGCGGTCGCCCTCGAGGACGGCCTCGGCGCGCGTGTCGAGGACCCGCTGGATGGCGGCGTACTCCTCGTCGGAGGCGTAGCCGCTGACGGAGCCGTCCGCGCCGCCGGCGTCGACGCCGGTGTCCGGCCCGGTGCCGCTATCGCCGCCGTCCTCGGCCCGGTCGGCGCCGTCCGCGAGGGACGTCGCGCCGGGTCCGCCCGCGGAGCCGCCGGAGCCGTCGGTGTCCCGGTCGTCGCCGACGGTCACCGTCACCACGACCGCGGCGGCCGTCGCGGCGATGGCCAGGCCGGCTGCCAGCAGGCCGGTACGCGTCCCCGTCACAGGCACCAGCGTAGGAGGAATCGGACACCCGCACCGTGATTCGCAGGCCTTCGGCGCGGGTGACAGACTTCCGCCCATGCGCGTGCACATCGGATCGGACCATGCCGGACTCGAGCTGAAGGACCACCTCGTGGGCTGGCTGGCCGACCAGGGGCACGAGGCCGTCGACCACGGGCCGTTCGTCTACGACGCCCTCGACGACTACCCCGTCTTCTGCCTGCGCGCCGCCGAGGCCGTGGTCGCCGACCAGCAGGACGGCGTTGAGGCCCTCGGCGTGGTCGTCGGCGGGTCGGGCAACGGCGAGCAGATCGCGGCGAACAAGGTGGTCGGCGTCCGTGCCGCCCTGGTCTGGAGCGAGGAGACCGCAGCCCTCGCACGCGAGCACAACGACGCCAACGTGGTGTCGGTCGGTGGCCGGATGCACACCCTCGACGACATGACGCGCTTCGTCGAGGTCTTCCTCGGCACCGACTACTCGCGCGCCGAGCGCCACGACCGGCGCATCGCGATGCTCACCGACTACGAGAAGACCCGGAACCTCCCGGCGCTGCCGGAGTCGGCCCTCGGGGGAGCCGCGGGGGCCGCCGGGCCGGGCGATGCCTGAGGGTCACACCCTGCGTCGGCTGGCCGACGACCTGACCGACGCCTTCGGGGGGCGGGTCGTGCGCGTCAGCAGCCCGCAGGGGCGCTTCGGCGCCGAGGCGGCGCTGCTCGACGGCGGCCGGCTCGAGCGGGCCGACGCGGCCGGCAAGCACCTCTTCCTCGAGGTCGAGGGCGGTCACGTCGTGCACGTCCACCTCGGCCTCATCGGCACCTTCGTCATCCGCACCGGCGTCCTCGAGCCGCCGGTCGGCCAGGTCCGGCTGCGGCTCGTCGCGGGCGGGGACGCGAGGGAGACGACGTACGCCGACCTGCGGGGGGCGATCACCTGCGCCCTCGTCACGCCCGAGCAGCAGGAGGCGGTGATCGCCCGCCTCGGACCGGACCCGCTGCGCGCGGACGCCGACCCGGGCCGCGCGTGGGCGCGGATCTCCCGCAGCCCGCGGAGCATCGGCGACCTGCTGATGGACCAGGCGGTGATGGCCGGCGTCGGCAACGTCTACCGGGCGGAGGCGCTGTTCCGTCAGCGGCTCCACCCGTTCCGGCCCGGGACCTCGGTGCGGCGTGGCCGCTTCGAGGCGCTGTGGGCCGACCTGGTGACGCTGATGGCCGAGGGGGTGCGGACCAACCGGATCGACACCGTGCGGCCCGAGCACACGCCCGAGGCGATGGGGCGCGACCCGAGGCGCGACGACCACGGGGGAGAGGTCTACGTCTACCGGCGCCACGAGCAGCCCTGCCACGTGTGCGGCACCCGGATCCGCACGAAGGAGCTGGCCGGGCGCAACGCGTTCTGGTGCCCGAGGTGCCAACCGGTGTTCCGCTCCCGCGCCACCCGCTGACCCGTCCCCACCCCACGAAGCGTCGCGTGTGTACGCGAAGCGTCACGTGTGTACACGCGATGCGTCGGGCGTGTACAAGCGAAACGTCAGGCGTGTACGGCCGAGGCGTCGCTCGGCGACGCGCCCGCTCCGCGCCGTACATCAGTGACCTTTCGGCTGTACATACGTGACGCTTCGGCTGTACACACGTGACGTTTCGCGCATGGGGCCCGGCGGGACGTGCGGTGACGGGGATGGAGCGGATGACGGGAATCGAACCCGCGTAGTCAGTTTGGAAGACTGAAGCTCTACCATTGAGCTACATCCGCGTGGCGGTCGTCGGCCGTGCGAGGCCCGGACGCCGCGGACCATGGTGCCACACCAGCAGCCCCGCCCGTCACGCGGGCGAGCGGGCCTGGCGGCCGTCGTTTCGACAGGCCCAGTCGCGCTGACTAGACTCCCGGACGTTCCACAACCGGGGCGTAGCGTAGTGGCTAGCGCGCCTGCTTTGGGAGCAGGAGACCGCAGGTTCGAGTCCTGTCGCCCCGACCGCGCGCCCCGTCCGACCCGGCTGCCCAGGCCGTCCGGACACCCGCACGACCCGATCGACCTGCCCGACCGACGTGCCGCGTCCGTCTGCCCGGACCAAGACCCGGAGCAGAGACCCGGACCTGGCACCCCAGACACCCGGCCGCACCCGCTGAGAAACCCGAGGAGACACCCCTGTGAAGAGCACCGTCGAGACCCTGAGCCCCACGCGGGCGAAGCTCACCGTCGAGGTGCCTTTCGAGGAGCTGAAGCCGAGCCTCGACAGCGCCTACAAGAAGATCGCCTCCCAGATCAACGTCCCCGGCTTCCGCCGCGGCAAGGTCCCGGCCCCGATCATCGACCGTCAGGTCGGCCGCGGAGCCGTCCTCGACGAGGCCATCAACGACGCGCTGCCGGGCCTCTACATCCAGGCGCTGCAGGAGAACGAGCTCGAGCCCCTGGCCCAGCCGGAGATCGACATCACCAAGCTCGAGGACAACGACACCCTCGAGTTCACCGCCGAGGTCGACGTCAAGCCGGAGATCACGCTCCCCGAGCTCGACGGCCTCGCGGTGAGCGTCGACGACGTCGCCGTCACCGACCAGGACGTCGAGGACCAGGTCGCTGCGCTGCGCGAGCGCTTCGGCACCCTGACTGACGTCGAGCGCGCCGCCGGCGAGGACGACTTCGTCGTCATCGACCTGACCGCCCGCAAGGACGGCGAGGTCGTCGAGGGCGGCGAGGCCGCCGGGGTCAGCTACCAGGTCGGCAAGGGCGGCATGCTCGACGGCCTCGACGAGGCCCTGCGCGGCATGAGCGCCGGCGACAGCACCACCTTCACCAGCAAGCTGGCCGGTGGCGACCTCGAGGGCGAGGACGTCGAGGTCGAGGTCTCCGTCACCGCGGTGAAGGAGCAGCAGCTCCCCGAGCTCGACGACGAGTTCGCCCAGATGGCGTCGGAGTTCGACAGCATCGGCGAGCTGACCGACGACGTCCGGGTCCGCCTGGGCAACGGCAAGCGCCTCGAGCAGGCCGCGGCCGCCCGTGACGCGGTGCTCGAGAAGATCCTCGACCTCACCGAGATCCCGGTCCCCGAGTCCCTCGTCGCCGAGGAGCTCGTCGCCCGCCGCCGGGGCATCGAGCAGCAGCTGGCGATGGCCGGCATGACGATGGAGGCCTACCTCGACGCCGAGGAGCAGACCGTCGACGAGTTCGAGGCCGAGCTCGAGAAGCGGGTCCACGACGCCGTGGCCGCGCAGTTCGTCCTCGACCAGATCGCGGTGGACGAGGAGCTCGGTGTCGAGCAGCAGGAGCTCACCGAGCACATGCTGCGCCGCGCGCAGCAGTCGGGCCAGAACCCGCAGGAGTACGTCCAGCACATGGTGGAGCACAACCACCTCCCCGAGCTGGTCTCCGAGGTACGTCGCGGCAAGGCCCTCGCGCTCGTGGTGGAGAAGGCCGTCGTGACCGACGAGTCCGGCAACCACGTCGAGCTGAAGAACCTCCGCCCCGACGGCACCATCGGTGAGCCCGCCGACGAGGCAGACGAGGCCGACGAGGCCGCCGAGGCTCCCGAGTCGAGCGACGCCACCGAGGTCGAGGAGTCGGGCGACAAGGCCTGAGCCTGGCCTTAGCCCGCTCGCAGCGCACGCAGCACGGGCAGCACACGCAGAGGAGGACGCGTCCGGATCACATCCGGGCGCGCCCTCTTGCGTGTACAAGTGTTCACTGAGGACACTGGACCCATGGCCACGACGCAGCCCCAGACCCTCGTCCGCACCGGAGACCCGGTGGACGCGCAGATCCCCGACGCGATCACGCCGGCGCACCCGGAGCCCGGCCTGGTCGACGCGCTCGCGCTCGGCGCCCTGTTCGCCGACGAGCTGATCGTCGCGACCGCGCGCGACACCCACGAGGCCTTCGCCCGGCGCACGTTCGACCTGCTGACCGGCACCTCGCCCTTCGGGCGCGTCACCCGCGGCATCCACGACGCCGTCGCCGGCACCGTCTACCGGGGCCTCAGCCTCGGCCTCCAGGGAGCGGCCACGGGTCTCTCCAAGGTCGGCGCCACCGGGGTCGGCCCGCGCCTCGACGCCAGCCCCCAGGGCCGCGTCCTGCAGTCCGCGGTCAACGGGCTCATCGGAGAGCGGCTCAAGGAGGAGCACCCCCACCTCGCCCTGACCATGACGATCCGCGTGGACGGCCGCGCCGTACGCCCCGACCCCGCGGAGCTCGAGGTCGCCTTCCCCGAGGCGACCGACAAGGTCGTCGTCTTCCTCCACGGCCTCGGCGAGCACGAGGGCCACTGGAACACCCGGGCCGCCGAGATGGGCGGCACCTACGGCAGCCGGCTGGCCGAGAGCGACGGCTGGACGCCGGTCTTCCTGCGCGTCAACACCGGCCTGTCGGTCGCGGAGAACGGCGTCGCGCTGACCGCGCTGCTGCAGGAGCTGACCGAGAGCTGGCCGGTCCGGGTCGGCCGCATCGCGCTGGTCGGCCACTCCATGGGCGGGCTCATCATCCGGGCCGGCTGCGCGGTCACCACCGAGCACGAGCGCTCGTGGCGCGACGTCCTCACCGACGTCGTCACGCTCGGCACGCCCCACCTCGGCGCCGACCTCGCCCTCGGGGTCAGCCACGGCTCCCGCTTCCTGGCGCTGCTTCCGGAGATCGCGGGGTTCGGCCGCATACTCGAGCACCGCTCGTCGGGCATCCGCGACCTCGAGCGCGGGCTCCCCGACCTGCCGCCGATGGAGGGGGTCCGCTACCGCCTGGTGTCGGCCGCGCTGGGCAGCGAGCGCAGCCCGGTCGGCGCGGTCTTCGGCGACCTGCTCGTACGCCGTGCCTCGGCCACCGGTCTGCGCCGCTCGCTCCGGCTCTTCCCCGACGCCGACGTCCTCCACGTCGCGAACGCCGGCCACTTCGCGCTGCTCAACCACCCCGAGGTCGACGACGCGCTGGTGGGCTGGCTGGCATGATCCGGCCATGACCGAGCCGTCGCACCGACCCGACCGAGACCGTCCCGCCCCCGGGCGCGAGCTCCAGGCCGAGGTGACGGTGGCGGCGCCCGCCGAGCGCGTCTGGCAGACCCTCACCGACCTGAGCCGCATGCCGCGGTGGAGCCCCGAGCTGGTCCGGATGGTCCCGCTCGGGCGTGGCGGCCTCCGGGTGGGCCAGACCTACCTCGGCGTGAACCGACGTGGCGCGGTGGTCTGGCCGACCCGCAACGTGGTCCGCGAGGTCTCCGCGCCCCGGTCCCTGGTCTGGGACACCCCGACCTCGGGCGCGCGCTGGATCTACCGGGTGGAGCCCGCCGCCGATGGCACCTCCCGGCTGTCGCTCACCCGGCCCGTCCCCGCGGGCATGGCGCTGGGCGGCCGGATCTTCGCCCGCCTCTTCCTCGGCGGGGCGGGCCCGCACAGCGACGAGCTCGAGGACGGGATGCGCACGACGCTGCAGAGGATCGCCTCCGACGTCGAGGGCTGACGTCGAGGGCTGACGTCGAGGGCTGACGTCGAGGGCCGACGTCGGGGCGTGCGCGCGGGGCGACCGTCCGCTGTCCGCGAACACGGGGGATCGTTGCCCCCCGGGCCCTGGAAAGGGCGCCACGGCGGGCTAGGGTCGGGGACGTGACTGACATCGAGATGAACGGTGGCGGGGCCGGCTACGGCCTGGACGACCACATCTACCAGCGGCTCCTGCGCGAGCGGATCATCTTCCTCGGGTCCGAGGTGCGCGACCAGAACGCGAACGCGATCTGCGCGCAGCTGCTGCTCCTGAGTGCGGAGGACCCGGAGGCGGACATCTTCCTCCACATCAACAGCCCCGGAGGCTCCGTCGACTCCGGCATGGCGATCTACGACACCATGAACTACATCCCCAACGACGTCGCGACCGTCGGCATGGGTCTGGCCGCGTCCATGGGCCAGTTCCTGCTCTGCGCCGGTGCCAAGGGCAAGCGCTACGCCCTGCCCCACGCGCGCATCATGATGCACCAGCCCTCGGGCGGCATGGGCGGCTCGGCCTCGGACATCAAGATCCAGGCCCAGCAGTCCCTGCACATCAAGAAGGTGCTGTTCGAGCTCATCGCCGACCACACCGGTCAGCCCCTGGAGCAGATCGAGCTCGACGCCGACCGCGACCGGTGGTTCACCGCGTCGCAGGCCGAGGAGTACGGCTTCATCGACCAGGTCATCCGCAGCGCCCGCGAGGCCGCCGACGAGGGCCGTCCGGCCCGCAACAAGTGACGGGACCCACCATGAACTACTACATCCCCCAGTGGGAGGAGCGGACGTCGTACGGCTTCCGCCGCATCGACCCCTACGCCAAGCTCTTCGAGGACCGCATCATCTTCCTCGGCACGCCGATCAGCGACGACATCGCCAACGCGGTGATGGCCCAGCTGCTCTGCCTGGAGTCGATGGACCCCGACCGCGACATCCAGATCTACATCAACAGCCCCGGTGGCTCGTTCACCGCGCTGACCGCGATCTACGACACGATGCGGTTCGTCAAGCCCGACATCCAGACGGTGTGCCTGGGTCAGGCGGCCTCGGCGGCGGCGATCCTGCTCGCCGCCGGTGCGCCGGGCAAGCGCCTGGCGCTGCCGAACTCGCGGATCCTCATCCACCAGCCCTACACCGAGGGCACCTACGGCCAGACCTCGGACATCGAGATCCAGGCCAACGAGATCCTCCGCATGCGTGAGCTGCTGGAGAAGATGATCTCGGACCACTCCGGCAAGCCGGTCGAGGAGGTCAGCCGCGACATCGAGCGCGACAAGATCCTGACCGCGGAGGCGGCGGTGGAGTACGGCCTGATCGACTCCGTGCTGGCCTCGCGCAAGGGTGCCCTGCAGCTCACCCCGTGACGGGTGGTGGCACGGCCCGCCGACGCTTGAGCGAAAGTCGGGCCGTGTCACCCATCCCAATCTGGGCGGGCGCGGGGTATTTTCAAACTGAGTGAGCTTGACGTGAACCACAGCCGAGACCCCCAGCCAGGTCCTTCTGGTTGCTCGGCCCGAGTCGTGAGGAGTCGTGCCTGTGGCACGCATCGGTGATGGCGGCGACCTGCTGAAGTGCTCGTTCTGCGGAAAGAGCCAGAAGCAGGTCAAGAAGCTCATCGCAGGACCCGGGGTCTACATCTGCGACGAGTGCATCGACCTCTGCAACGAGATCATCGAGGAGGAGCTCTCCGAGGGCACCGAGGTCGGTCTGGAGGAGCTCCCCAAGCCGCGGGAGATCTTCGACTTCCTCAACTCCTACGTCATCGGCCAGGAGACGGCGAAGAAGTCGCTGGCCGTCGCTGTCTACAACCACTACAAGCGCGTCCAGGCCGGCGTCGGGGTGGCCAACCACCGCCAGCGCGGCGAGGACGCCGTCGAGCTCGCCAAGTCCAACATCCTGGTCATCGGCCCCACCGGCTGCGGCAAGACCTACCTGGCGCAGACTCTGGCGCGCATGCTCAACGTGCCCTTCGCCATCGCCGACGCCACGGCCCTGACCGAGGCCGGCTACGTCGGCGAGGACGTCGAGAACATCCTCCTCAAGCTCATCCAGGCCGCCGACTACGACGTCAAGAAGGCCGAGACCGGCATCATCTACATCGACGAGATCGACAAGGTGGCCCGCAAGGCCGAGAACCCGTCGATCACGCGCGACGTCTCCGGCGAGGGCGTGCAGCAGGCGCTGCTGAAGATCCTCGAGGGCACGACCGCCTCGGTGCCGCCCCAGGGCGGGCGCAAGCACCCGCACCAGGAGTTCATCCAGATCGACACCACGAACATCCTCTTCATCGTCGGCGGAGCCTTCTCCGGCCTCGAGGGGATCGTGGAGAGCCGCATCGGCAAGAAGACCCTCGGCTTCGGCGCGACGCTGCCGACCAAGGAGGAGCGCGACCTCGACCAGATCTTCTCCGAGGTCATGCCCGAGGACCTGCTGAAGTTCGGCCTGATCCCCGAGTTCATCGGACGCCTGCCGGTCATCGCGACCGTCGACAAGCTCAATCGTGAGGCGCTCGTGCAGATCCTGACCGAGCCCCGCAACGCGCTGGTCAAGCAGTACCAGAAGCTCTTCGACCTCGACGGGGTCGAGCTCGAGTTCACCGACGACGCCATCGACGCGGTCGCCGACCTCGCCATGGTGCGCGGCACCGGTGCCCGCGGACTGCGCGCCATCATCGAGGAGGTCCTCCTCCACGTGATGTACGACGTGCCGTCGCGCGAGGACATCGCCAAGGTCGTGGTGACCGCCGAGGTCGTGCGCGACAACGTGAACCCCACCCTCGTGCCGCGCCCGAGCGAGAGCAAGAAGAAGAAGACCGCCTGAGCCGCGGCCCCCGACGGTGACCCCGCACGAGAACGGCGTCGCGCCGCTGGCGCTGCCGACCGACGACGGCTCCTGGGCCGACTGGCTCTCCGAGCGCGCCGAGGCGCAGCTGGTGGCGGCCGAGCACCACACCGAGCGGTTGCGCTCGATGGACGGCGCCGCGGGTGAGGCCGTCCTCGAGCGCTGGAACGAGATCGCCCGTCAGCTGCGCAGCGTCGCCTCGCTCGCCTCGCTGGTGACGAACGTGCACCCGGACGAGCGGGTGCGCGACCTCGCCGAGGCCCTCGAGCAGCGCGTCCAGGGCGTCTACACCGACCTGGGCCTCGACCGGGACTGCTACCGCGTGCTGTCGTCGGTGGACCCCGCCGGGCTCGACGCCGGGGCCCGCCGGGTGCTGGAGCGGTCGTTGCGCGACTTCCGGCGCTCCGGGGTCGACCGACCCGACGACGTGCGGGAGCGCGTCCGCTCCCTCTCCGAGCGCGAGACCGACCTCGGCCTGCGCTTCAGCCGCAACATCCGCAACGGCAGGCGCACCGTGCGGGTGGACCCCGCCCGGCTCGACGGCCTCCCCGACGACTTCGTGGCCTCCCGGCCGGTGGCCGACGACGGCACCGTCGAGCTGACGACCGACTACCCCGACTACATGCCGGTCCGCACCCTCGCCACCGACCGGGCGCTGCGCGAGGAGCTCACGGTCGCCTTCCTCACCCGCGCCTGGCCCGACAACGAGCCGGTGCTGGCCGAGCTGCTCGCCGTACGTCAGGAGCTGGCGCAGACCCTCGGGTACGCCGACTGGCCCACCTACGACGCCGAGGTGAAAATGATTCGCGACGGGGCGGCGATCGCGGCCTTCGTCGACACCGTCACCGAGCTCGCCCGCGAGCCCGCCGCCGCCGAGCACGACACCCTGCTCGCCCGGGCGCAGCAGGACCACCCCGACCTCGACCGCCTGACCGCTGTCGACCGCTACCACTACTCCGAGCTGCTGCGCCGCGAGGAGTGCGCGGTCGACGGCCGCGAGGTGCGTGCCTACTTCGACTTCGACCAGGTGCGCGCTGGCCTGCTCGACGTCACCGGCACCCTGCTCGGCCTGGAGTACGTCGACGTGCCCGACGCCCCGCGCTGGCACCCTGACGTCACCGTCCACGAGGTCCACGACGTGCACGACGGCGGCCGCTACCTGGGGCGGATCTACCTGGACCTGCACCCGCGGGAGGGGAAGTACTCCCACGCCGCGCAGTTCACGTTGGCGCCCGGCGTCGCGGACCTCCAGGTGCCGGAGGGCGTGCTGGTCTGCAACTTCTCGCGCGGGCTGATGGAGCACAGCGACGTCGTGACGCTGTTCCACGAGTTCGGCCACCTCGTGCACCACGTCGTCGGCGGCCGGCAGCGGTGGGTGCGCTTCTCCGGCGTCGCCACCGAGTGGGACTTCGTCGAGGCCCCCTCGCAGATGCTCGAGGAGTGGGCGTGGGACGCCGACGTGCTGGCCCGCTTCGCCCGGGACGCCGACGGCCGACCCATCCCGGCAGAGCTGGTGGGGCGGATGCGCGCGGCGAACGAGCTCGGCAAGGCGCTCGGTGTGCGCACCCAGATGTTCTACGCCGCCATCTCCTACCGGCTGCACGCCGAGGTGCCGGCCGACGTCTCCGCGCGGGTGGCCGAGCTGCAGGAGACCTACGACGGGTGCGCGATGGTGCCTGACACCCACTTCGAGGCGTCCTTCGGCCACCTCGGCGGCTACACGTCGGCGTACTACACCTACATGTGGAGCCAGGTGATCGCGAAGGACCTGTTCTCCGCCTTCGACCCCGACGACCTGCTCGCTCCCGAGGTCGCCCGGCGCTACCGCGACCGGGTGCTGGCACCCGGCGGCTCGCGGGACGCGGCCGACCTGGTCGCCGACTTCCTGGGACGTCCCTACTCCTTCGACGCCTTCGAGGCCTGGCTCACCCGCTGACCGGTCGCTGACCGGTCGCTGACCGGTCGCTTGGGCGCACCCCGGAGACTGAGCGGGTGCTCGTCACCAACCACGTCCTGTCCGGCGCGTTCGTCGGGCGCGCCGCCTCCGGCCCGGTCAGCGCGTTCGTCGCCGGCGTGGCCTCGCACTTCGCGCTCGACGCGGTGCCGCACTGGGGCGACGGACGACCCATCCGCGAGGTCATGCACATCGCCGTGCCCGACGGGCTGCTCGGCCTGACCGCGATGGCCGGCGTCACCGCCGCCACCGAGCCGTCGGCGCGCCTGCGCGTGCTGGCCGGCATGGCGGGCGCGGCGTTCCCCGACCTCGACAAGCCGGCCGACCGCTTCCTCGGGTTCTCGCCGTTCCCGAGGCGCTGGGACGCCTTCCACCAGGCCGTCCAGCACGAGTCGGCCGGACGGATGCCGCAGGAGGTCCTCGTCGGGCTCGCCCAGGTCGCCCTCCTGGCTGCTCTCGCACGGCGCCGACCCTCCGGTCAGGGCCTCCCCGGTCGGACGAGTCCCGTCTCGTAGGCCAGCGCCGCGACCTGGACGCGGTCGCGCAGCGACAGCTTGGTCAGGAGCCGGGACACGTAGGTCTTGACCGTCGCCTCGCTCAGGAACAGCCGGGCCGCGATGTCGTGGTTCGACAGCCCGCGCGCGACCAGAGCGGCCACCTCGCGCTCGCGGTCGGTCAGCGGCTGCCACACCTCCGGCCTCGGTGCCTGCTGATCCTCGGCCGCGAACCGTTCGAGGAGACGCCGCGCGACGGCCGGCGCCACCATCGCCTCACCCCGCGCGGCGGTCCGCACGCTGTGGACGAGCACGTCGGGGTGGACGTCCTTGAGGAGGAACCCGCTGGCGCCGGCGCGGACCGCGGCGTACACGTGCTCGTCGAGGTCGAAGGTGGTCAGCACCACCACGCGGGTCTGCGGCGTCGACCGGGAGAGGCGACGGGTGGCCTCGATCCCGTCGAGGCCCGGCATGCGGATGTCCATGAGGACCACGTCGGGCCGGTGCCGCTCGACGGCGGCGACCGCGGCGAGGCCGTCCTCCGCCTCGGCGACGACGTCGAGTCCGGCGCTCCTCAGGATCAGCGCGAACCCGGCCCGGACCAGCGCCTGGTCGTCGACCACCACGACGCGCAGCGGCGCACCGTCGGCCCCCGCCGTCGTCACGTCGGGTCCGGGAGCTCGGCGCGGACGACGAAGCCGTGCCCGGGCGGCGCGCAGGGACCGACGTGCAGGGTGCCGCCGTAGAGGCTCACCCGCTCCCGGATGCCCAGCAGACCGTGCCCCGGCGCACGGCTCGCGCCGCCCGGGGTGCTCGCCGCCGACGTACCGGCGCCGTCGTCGGTGACCTCGACGGTCACCCCGCTGTCGGCGTACGCCAGCCGGATCGCCGCCGTGGTCGCCGCCGCGTGCCGTCGGACGTTGGTCAGCGACTCCTGCACGATGCGGTAGACGGTCAGGTCGAGGCCGGGGGAGAGGGGGACGGCCCGCCCGGAGGTCTCGAGGGTGACGTCGAGCCCGGCGCTGCGCACCTCCTCGACGAGCGCGGGAATCGCGGCCACCCCCGGGTGGGGTGCGAGGGCGTCCGGCTCACCCTCCGCGCGCATGACCGTGACCAGCCGACGCATCTCGGCCAGCGCCTCCGATCCGGTCGCCCGGATGGCGTCGAGGCTCCGGCGCACGAGCTCGGGGTCGTCCTCCACCACGCGCCCGGCGGCCCCGGCCTGGACGACCATCGTGCTGACCGCGTGGGCGACGATGTCGTGCAGCTCGCGAGCGATCCGGGCCCGCTCCTCGACCACGGCGCTGAGGACCTGCGCCTGCGCGGCGACCTCGACCTCGATGGCGTGCTGGGTCGAGGCCCGGGCGCGGCGTTCCATGGTGGCCAGGCTCCAGCCGCTGAGCCACACCAGCGTCAGGAGCGTCCAGTGGAAGACGATCTCCGACGGGCTCTGCAGCTCGGGGACCGTGAGGTCGATGACCAGCAGGCACCCCGCCACCAGTGCCCCGCCCACGAACGGCTCACGACCGCGCCCGTGGCGAGCGACGGAGAAGGTCGCCACGACGATCGGGACGAAGCCGCCCCAGAACAGGACGGGGAGGGACCCGACGGCGTGCAGGAGCGGCAGGGCGGGGACCACGACGGCCGCGGTGAGGAGCGGAGCCGTGCGGCGGGCCGCGAGCGGCACCGTCATGACGAGCACGCCGAGCGTCCCGACGGTCCGCGAGCCGCCGCCCTGCGCCGACTCGAACGGCACCCAGAGCTCCAGCAGGCCCATGGCGGTGAGCCCGACCGCGAGCGCGAGGTCGAGCGCGAGTCGGACCGGGAGCATCGGCCTCACGGGCCCACCCTAGGACCTCGCGCGGGCCGCTGTCGTCATCCTCAGGTTGACCGCGGAGGTCCTCCGGGGATGACCAGCAGACGTCCCGGGGCCGACGCGGAGGCTGGTCGTCGGCGCTGGACTGGGTCCATGGACACCACCTCACTCCCTGCCTCGGCAGCCGTCCCGACAGCACGCCGCGCGGCGCGTCGTGCGGGCGTCGCTGCCTGCCTCGTGGCCACGGCGGCGCTCAGCGCCGTCTCCAACGCGACCGCCCCCGACTTCCCGGTCGACGCCGCCGACCGGTTGCAGGCCATGGCCGGCGCGGGCGACCGAGCCTGGGTCTCGGCCTTCGCCTTCGTGCTGGCCCAGCTGCCCTTCGTGCTGGCCGTCCTGGGGCTCGGCGCGTTGCTGCGTGAGCGCCTGCCCCGGCTGGCTCCGGTGGCGACCGGGCTCGCCGTGCTCGGAGGCTTCGGGCACGCGGTCTTCGGCGGGGTGTCGCTCACCGGCATCGTGCTGGCCGCGGACGGCGCCCACCGGGCGGTGCACGCCGAGGTGCTGGAGGACGTCGAGAGCTCGCCGATCATGGCGTTCGCGGTGATGGGGCTGCTGAGCACGGTGCTGGGACTGGTGCTGCTGTCGGTGGCCCTGTGGCGAGGACGTCTCGGGCCCCGCTGGGTGCCGGTGGTGCTGGGCGCGTTCCTGGTCGTCGAGTTCGCCGGCAGCGCCGTGACCGCCTGGTCCTTCGAGGTCGCCGCCGTGCTCTACCTGATCGCCTTCGGTGCCCTGGCTCGGGCCCTGCTCGAGCCGGGACCCGACGTGGTCTGACCCGGGACACGCCGGCGGGTGCGGCTCACTCGTTCGTGGGCGGCACCAGCTCGGCGCTGACGGCGAGGGTGTCGCCGGGGCCCTCGGTGAAGCCGAGGTCGCCGACGATCTTCGCCGCGGCGACGAGGTCGGCCTGAGCCTGGGCGGTGAGGTCGAGCAGCCGCTGCGGGCCGGAGACCTGCGCCGAGGACACCTCGGTGCGCTGGGAGACCTTGGCCTGCGACTTGACCCCGCGCAGCCCGGCGAGCGCCGAGGCGACCGCGTCGAGCATGGCCGGGTCGGTGTCGCCGAAGCCCGCGAGCTCCTCGGCAGCCGGCCACGACGCCCGGTGGACCGAGCCGTCCTGCCACCAGGACCAGACCTCCTCGGTCACGTAGGGCAGGAACGGCGCGAGCAGCCGCAGCTGGACGTGCAGCGCGAGCGCCAGCGCCGACCGCGCCGAGCCAGCGGCCTCCTCGCCCCGGCCTCCGTAGGCGCGCTCCTTGACCAGCTCGACGTAGTCGTCGCAGAAGGTCCAGAAGAACCGCTCGGTGACCTCGAGGGCCGTCGTGTAGTCGTAGGCCTCGAACGCCGCGGTCGCGCGCTCGGCGGTGCGGGCCAGGCCGGCCAGCATCGCCCGGTCGACCGGCTCGGTGACCGCGTCGACGTCGTACGACGTGGCGCCGACGCCGGCGAGGGCGAACTTCGAGGCGTTGAGGACCTTCATGGCCAAGCGCCGGCCGACCTTCATCTGGGTCTCGTCGAAGGGCGAGTCCAGGCCCGGTCGGGCCATCGCGGCCCGCCAGCGCACGGCGTCGGCGCCGTACTTCTCGAGGATGTCGGTGGGGACGACGACGTTGCCCTTGGACTTGCTCATCTTCTTGCGGTCGGGGTCCATGACGAACCCGGAGACCAGGGCGTGGGTCCACGGCACGGTGTGGTGCTCGAAGTGGGCGCGCACGACGCGGCTGAAGAGCCAGGTCCGGATGATGTCGTGGGCCTGAGTGCACAGGTCCATCGGGAAGACCCGGTCGAACAGGTCGGGGTCGGACTCCCAGCCGCCCGCGATCTGCGGGGTGAGCGAGGAGGTGGCCCAGGTGTCCATGACGTCGGGGTCGCCGAGGAAGCCGTTCGGGCGACCGCGCTGGGACTCGTCGTACCCGCCGGGGACGTCGGTCGAGGGGTCCATCGGCAGCTGCTCCTCGCGGGGCAGCAGCGGGTGGTCGTAGTCGGGCTCGCCCTCGGCGTCGAGGGGGTACCAGACCGGGAACGGGATGCCGAAGAACCGCTGGCGCGAGATCAGCCAGTCGCCGTTGAGGCCGCCGACCCAGTTGTCGTAGCGGTGCCGCATGTGGGCCGGGCTCCACGTGATCTCCGAGCCGCGCTCGACGAGCTCGGTGCGCAGGTCGGTGTCCCGGCCGCCGTTGGTGATGTACCACTGGCGCGTGGAGACGATCTCGAGCGGCTTGTCGCCCTTCTCGTAGAAGTTCGCCATGCGCTGGGTGGCCGACGGCTCGCCGTCGAGGTCGCCGGAGGCACGCAGCAGCGCCACCATCGCCTCGCGGGCGCTGAAGGTCGTCTTGCCGGCCAGCTCGGCGTACGCCGCCTCGGCGCCGTCGGCCCCTGCCGCGATCCACTCCGGCGTCTCGCGGTGCAGCCGGCCGTCGCGACCGATCACGGTGCGGACCGGCAGCTGCAGCTCACGCCACCACGTCACGTCGGTGAGGTCGCCGAAGGTGCAGCACATCGCGATGCCGGCGCCCTTGTCGGGCTCGGCCGCCGCGTGGGCCCGCACCGGGATCTCGACGCCGAAGACCGGCGAGGTGACGGTGGTGCCGAAGAGGTGCTGGTAGCGCTCGTCGTCGGGGTGGGCGATCAGCGCCACCACGGCCGGGATCAGCTCGGGCCGTGTGGTCTCGATGTGGACCTTCTCGGAGCCCGCGTGGAAGGCGACCCGGTGGTAGGCGCCGGGGTACTCGCGCGCCTCGAGCTCGGCCTGGGCGACGGCGGTCTGGAAGGTGACGTCCCACAGCGTGGGCGCCTCCTGCAGGTAGGCCTCGCCGCGCGCGAAGTTCCGCAGGAACGCGCGCTGGGACACGGTCTGCGCGGCCGGGCCGATGGTGGTGTAGGTCTGCTCCCAGTCGACCGACAGGCCGAGCGTGCGCCACAGCGCCTCGAAGACCTTCTCGTCCTCGACGACCAGGCGCTCGCAGAGCTCGACGAAGTTCGGTCGGCTGATCGGCACCTGACGCTTCGGGTCCGGCTTCTCCGGCGGCGTGAAGCCGGCCTCGTAGGGCAGCGAGGGGTCGCACCGGACGCCGAAGTAGTTCTGCACGCGACGCTCGGTCGGCAGGCCGTTGTCGTCCCAGCCCATCGGGTAGAAGACCTCCTTGCCGCGCATCCGCTGGAAGCGCGCGACGAGGTCGGTGTGGGTGTAGGAGAAGACGTGCCCGACGTGCAGCGAGCCCGACACGGTCGGGGGCGGGGTGTCGATGGCGTAGACCTGCTCGCGCGGGGCGGTGCGGTCGAAGG
Source organism: Nocardioides sp. HDW12B (assembly GCF_011299595.1). Taxonomy (NCBI): domain Bacteria; kingdom Bacillati; phylum Actinomycetota; class Actinomycetes; order Propionibacteriales; family Nocardioidaceae; genus Nocardioides; species Nocardioides sp. HDW12B. Next base: position 1,032,753 of record NZ_CP049867.1, read on the forward strand.
CGTAGGTGCCCTCGGCCTTCCAGGTCTCGGCCCAGCGGGCCTCGAGGCCCTCCAGCGCCGGCTTGTCCGGTACGGCGACGCCGGCGGCGGGCGTCGGCGTGGTCCGGGGCGGGCTCTGGGTGTCAGTCATGGTGCGAATCCTACGAAGCCGCAGGTGGTCGGGGCGAACCCGTTCCCCTCGGCCGCTGGTCGGGCCGCGCCCGTAGACTCGGCAGGCCATGTCAGACACCCCCGCTCCGTCCTCCACACCGTCCACCACTCCGTCGTACGACGAGGCCGAGCGGGCCCTGCTCGCCCGCTGGCCGGAGACCCGGCTGGAGCCCAGCCTGGACCGGATCGCGGCGCTGACCGAGCTGCTCGGCGACCCGCAGCGCGGCTACCCGGTGGTCCACCTGACCGGCACCAACGGCAAGACCACGACCTCGCGGATGATCGACGACCTGCTGCGGGCGCGGGGCCTGCGGACCGGCCGCTTCACCAGCCCCCACGTGGAGTCGATGACCGAGCGGATCAGCCTCGACGGCCAGCCGCTGACCGAGGAGGCCTTCGCCCAGGCCTACACCGACATCGCGGCGTACCTCGACCTCGTCGACGCCGACCAGCCGCACCCGCTGTCGTTCTTCGAGACCGTGGTCGGGATGGCGTTCGCCGCCTTCGCCGACTCCCCGGTCGACGTGGCCGTCGTCGAGGTGGGCATGGGCGGCTCCTGGGACGCCACGAACGTCGCCGACGGCACGGTGGCCGTGGTGACCCCGATCGCGGTCGACCACGCCCGCTACCTCGGCGACCGGGCCGGGACCATCGCGGTGGAGAAGTCCGGGATCATCAAGCCCGGCGCCACCGTCGTCGTCGCCGAGCAGGAGGACGAGGTGATGGAGGTCCTCGCCGAGCGTGCCCAGGAGGTCGGCGCCACCCTGCTGCGCGAGGGCACCGACTTCGGCGTCGTGCACCGCGCCGCCGCCGTCGGCGGGCAGGTCGTCGACCTCCAAGGGCTGCGCGGCCGCTACGACGAGGTCTTCCTGCCGCTGTACGGCGCCCACCAGGCCCAGAACGCCGTGCTGGCGCTGGCCGCCGTCGAGGTGCTCGCCGGGGAGGACCCGCTGGCCGACGACCTGGTGCGCGAGGCGTTCGGCGCCGTCACCTCGCCGGGGCGGCTCGAGGTGGTCCGACGCGGTCCCACGGTGCTGCTCGACGCCGCCCACAACCCGCACGGTGCGACCGCCCTGGTCGAGGCGGTCCGTGACTCGTTCACCTTCGACCCGCTCATCGGCGTGGTCGCGATGATGGCCGACAAGGACGCGGAGTCCTTCCTCGCCGAGCTCGAGCCGGTGCTCTCGCAGATCGTGTGCACCCGCAACGCCACCGACCGCAGCATGGCCGCCGACGACCTCGGCGAGATCGCGCGCGACCTGTTCGGCGAGCACCGGGTGGTCGTCCACGACCGTCTCGACGACGCGCTCGAGGAGGCCGTCACGCTCGCCGAGACCGGCGGCTCCGGCGGGGAGTCCATCGGCAGCGGGGGAGTGCTCGTCACCGGCTCGGTCGTCACCGCCGGCGAGGCGCGGCGCCTGCTGCGCCGCCGCGACCGCTCCGGGCAGGGCCAGTTCTGATGGGGCGCATCCAGCGGGCGATGTGCTCCGGAATGCTCATGCTCCAGGCCGTGGTCCTGCTCCTGACGACCCCGGTGCTGCTCGTGCTGACCGACGTCAGCACGCCGCTGGCCCTGGCCCTCGGGCTGGGCCTGACGCTGGCGTGCATCGTCGCCGGCGGCACCATGGGACGCCCCTTCGGCGGAGCGCTGGGCTGGGCGGTGCAGGTGGCCACGTTCCTCATGGGCTTCCTCATCACCGCGATGGTGGCGCTCGGCGTGGTGTTCCTCTCGCTGTACGCCGGCTCGTGGTTCCTCGGCGCGAAGATCGACCGGGAGCGCATCGCGCGGGGCCAGACCGCGTAGGTCCTACCACCGGCGCCGGTCGCGTCTGCGAGCATGGCGCCCATGTCACAGCGCACCTTCGTCCTGCTCAAGCCCGACACCGTCAAGCGCGGTCTCGTCGGCGCCGTCGTCCGCCGCTTCGAGGACCGGGGCCTGCGGATCGTGGCGATGGAGCACCGCACCATCGACGGCGACCTCGCCGACCAGCACTACGCCGAGCACGTGGAGCGGGACTTCTACCCGCCGCTGCGCGCCTTCGTCACCTCCGGCCCGCTCGTGGCGCTGGTCCTCGAGGGCGACGAGGCCATCGAGGTGGTGCGCGGCATCAACGGCGCCACGGACGGTCGCAAGGCCGCCCCCGGCACCATCCGCGGCGACTACTCGCTGTCGAACCGCGAGAACCTCGTCCACGGGTCCGACTCGGAGGAGTCAGCCGCGCGCGAGATCGCGCTCTGGTTCCCCGGACTGGCCTGAGCCCTCCCCGTCGGTGGTCGGTCCGGCGCCGGTGTCCGGGCGTCGGTCCAGTCCGCGGAAGCTCGGCACCAGCAGCGGGGCCATGGTGGCGACGAGGTACGCCGTGCCGGCTCCCAGCAGGGTGGCCACCTCGCCGTACCCCGACACGGCCAGGCCGGCCAGCAGCCCGCCGAAGGGCATGCCGGCCCACGACAGCGCCGAGGTCAGGGTGACCACGCGACCGACCAGGTGCGGCGGGATCCGCTCGAAGATGACGGCGCCCAGGATCGGGTTGATGAAGCCCGCTCCGAAGCCACCGACCACGGCGACGACCAGGACCCACCACAGCGGGGTGTCGGCGGCGACGTCGTACGCCATCACCGCGAAGCGGGGGAGCCCGCACAGGGTGAAGGCCACGACGTAGATCGTGAAGCGCGGCAGACGCTCGCCGAGCCGCGAGGCGATGAGGCTGCCGAGCACGGCGGCGCCGCTGAAGAAGCCGAAGAGCAGGCCGATCGCGCGGGCGCCGCCGCCGGTCTGCTCGGCCCACACCGGCACGAGCACCGAGGCGTAGGCGACGTCGAGCAGGTTGGTGAAGGCGACCATGAGCGTGATCGCCAGCAGCACGGGCTCGCGGCGCAGGAAGCCTCCGCCCTCGCGGAGCTGGGCGAGGTAGCCGGTCGTGCCGCCGACCGGCTCCGAACCGGTGTCGGGGGAGGGGGCCGGCACGAAGGCCGCGAGCAGCGCGGCCGCGACCCCGAAGCTGACCGCGTCGATGACCAGCGCCTCGGCCGGACCGACCGCGGCCACCAGCAGCCCGGCGAACGCCGCGCCCAGGGTCGAGGCCAGACGCTCGACGGCGCCGCTGAGCCCGGTCGCCCGCTCCAGCGACACCCCGGAGCTGGCCACCACCGCGGGCACGAGGGCGTGCTTGGCGCCGTCGCTGGGCCCGCGCAGCGTCCCCGCGAGCGCCACCACGACCGTGACGACCGGCATCGTCAGCAGGTCGAGGGCGTGCAGCAGGGGAACGGCGCCGACGACGAGCACGCTGAGCAGGTCCGTCACCACCGAGACCCGGCGTGGCCCGAGCCGGTCGATCAGCGGTCCGGAGGCGGCCTTGGCCACGACGTAGGGGAGCATCTCGGCGAACGCCACGACACCGGTCCAGGTGGCGCTGCCCGACGTGGTGAGCACCAGCCAGGGGATCGCGACCATCGAGACGCGCGTGCCCGTCAGCGACACGGCCTCGGCGGTCAGCCAGCCGCGCAGCGCCCGGTGCGACGGACGGCGGTCCGCGGCCACGGACTCAGTCACCGTCGGCTCCTCGGTCGGCCTCCGACCCAGAGGAGAGACCGGACGGGAGATCGGACGGGGGAGCGGACACGGCGCCGGGGCGCGGGTGGGTGGTGAGCGCGACGACGAACGGGGCGGCGCCCTCGGCGTCCTCGTCGTCCTCCTCCCACCCCGCGACGACCGCCGACATCGCCTGCATCAGCTCGCGCGCCCGCGACGGGGTGAGCACGAGGCCCCAGTCGCTGAACGTGGAGGCGGCGCGCCACTCCGCAGGCAGCAGGGGGCGCTCCTCGACGGCCTGCTGGAGCTGCTCGGTCCGCACGATCGCGACCGCCTGGAGGAACGCGTCGTTGGTGTCGCGGTCGGTGACGGCGTCCGGAGCCGCGTCGTCGGTGGGGACGCGGGTCGACTGGTGCGCCGCGCGCCACCACCGGTCGCGGCCGTTGCCGCGCTCCTCGGCGTCGACCACGAAGCCGTGCTGGGCCAGCTGGCGCAGGTGGTAGCTCGTCGCGCCCGAGTTCAGGCCCAGCCGGGTGGCGAGCGCGCTGGCGGTCGACGGCCCGTCCATCCGCAGCAGCCCGAGCATGCGTAGGCGCACCGGGTGGGAGAGCGCGCGCAGCGCCTCCGGCCCGGGAGTGATCGAGGTGAGCTCCATGCCTCGAGGATAGAACCGCAAAGGAGTCTTTGCAAACACTTCTTTGTGGTTGCGTCGGTTTCCCACGGGATGTCGGGAAACTGGCACTCCCCATGGCGTCGGCACCGTGGGGAGTGCCAGTTCGGCTGCATACCGTGGGAAACCGGCAGCGGGCCGAGCCGCTCGCGCCGCGTGTCCTCCCGGGCGGGAGGCGTCGCGATGCCTACGCTGCTCAAGACACTGGTGTGACGAAAGTGGCGGACGCAACGATGGCGAACAGCTTCATCGGACGGGACATGGCCGTTGACCTGGGGACGGCGAACACCCTGGTCTACGTGCGGGGCAAGGGCGTGCTGCTCGACGAGCCGAGCGTGGTCGCGCTCAACTCGAGCACGGGCGAGATCCTCGCCGTCGGCCACGAGGCGAAGCGGATGCTCGGGCGCACGCCCGACAACATCACCGCGCTGCGCCCGCTCCAGGACGGCGTGATCGCCGACTTCGACTCCACCGAGCAGATGCTCCGGTTCTTCATCCAGCAGGTGCACCGCCGCCGCTACTTCGCCAAGCCCCGCCTGGTGATCTGCGTGCCGAGCGCCATCACCGCGGTCGAGCAGCGCGCAGTGAAGGAGGCCGGCTACCAGGCCGGTGCCCGCCGGGTCTACATCATCGAGGAGCCCATGGCCGCCGCCATCGGCGCCGGGCTCCCCGTCCACGAGGCCACCGGCAACATGGTCGTCGACGTCGGCGGCGGCACCACCGAGGTCGCGGTGATCTCGCTGGGCGGCATCGTCACCAGCCTCAGCGTCCGCACCGCCGGCGACGACATCGACCAGGCGATCATCGCGTGGATGAAGAAGGAGCACTCCCTGATGCTGGGGGAGCGCACCGCCGAGGAGATCAAGATGACCCTCGGCACGGCCTTCCCGCTCACCAAGGAGCCCGAGGCCGAGATCCGCGGTCGCGACATGGTCACCGGGCTGCCCAAGACGATCGTGGTCTCCAGCGTCGAGGTGCGCCACGCCATCGAGGAGCCGCTGCACGACATCGTCGACGCGGTGCGCGCCACCCTCGACCAGACCCCGCCCGAGCTCGCCGGCGACATCATGGACCGCGGCGTGGTCCTGACCGGTGGAGGGGCGCTGCTCCGCGGGCTCGACGAGCGGCTGCGCCACGAGACCGGCATGCCCGTCCACGTGGCCGAGGAGCCGCTGCACTCGGTCGCCCTGGGCGCCGGCAAGTGCGTCGAGGAGTTCGAAGCGCTCCAGCAGGTCCTCGTCTCCGAGCCGCGGCGGTAGTCGTGGCCCTCAAGGACTCCCGCTCGGGTGCCGGACGGTCGGTGGTGGCCGTGCTGGCGCTGGCCTGCGTCACCACGATGGTCGTCGACTATCAGGGCCAGGACGACTCGCCGTTCCAGCCGGTGCGGCGCGGCATCGGCGACCTCCTCGCCCCGGCGCAGGAGGGCACCGCCGTGGTGGCGCGCCCGCTGCACGACATCCCCGGCTTCTTCGAGTCCAGCAAGGACCTCCGCGCCGACGTCGCGCGTCTCGAGGCCGAGAACGCCAACCTCCGCGGCCAGGTCGCCACGACCTCCGAGGTGCGCTACCGCGCCGCCGAGCTCGACGGGCTGCTGGCCGCCTCCCGCACGGCCGACCTCGCCCTGGTCCCGGCCCGGGTGGTCGCGATGGGACCGGCCCAGGCCTTCTCCCACACCGTCACCATCGACGCCGGCACCAGCTCCGGCGTCCACGCCGACATGACCGTCATCAACAACGCCGGGCTGGTCGGGCGCGTGCTCCACGCCAGCCGCAGCACGGCGACGATCCTGCTGGTGGTGGACGAGGCCTCCGTGGTCGGGGCCCGGCTGGGCTCCAACGCCGAGGTGGGCTTCCTGCGCGGCCGCGGCGAGATCGACGGCGACACCCGCCTCGACCTCGACCTCGTCGACAACTCCGAGACGCCGGGCGAGGACGACGTCGTCGTCACGTGGGGCAGCCGCAGCGGCGGACCGTACGTCGCCGGCATCCCGATCGGGTCCGTCGGCTCGGTCTACTCCAGCCCGCGCGAGCAGTCCAAGCACGCCGTCATCACGCCGTTCGTCGACTTCTCCTCCCTCGACCTCGTCGGGGTGGTCGTCGACGGTGACACCCAGGGGGACCGTCCGGTGATCCGCGCCGGCGAGGTCCCGGAGGAGGACCGCTGATGCCTGTCGTCCGCGCCGCCCTGTTCACCGTGCTGCTGCTCGCGGCCGTGGTGCTGCAGACCGCGTTCTTCCCGTACTTCGCCCTCGACGGCGTCACGCCCGACGTGGTGCTCATCGTCGTGGTGGCCGCCGGCCTCACCCGCGGGCCGGAGTTCGCCGCGGTCCTCGGCTTCTTCGGGGGCCTGCTCATCGACCTCGCACCGCCGGCCGAGCACGTCGCCGGCCGGTGGGCGCTGGCGCTCATGGTGGTCGGCTACCTCGCCGGCAAGGTGCGCCCCGAGGCCGGGCGCTCCGCGCTGGCGGCGCTGGCGACGGTGGGGGCGGCGTCCTTCGTCGGCACCTCGATCTTCGCGCTGTCCGGGCTGCTCATGATCGAGCCGTCGGTCACCGCCGGGGAGGCGCTGCGCGTCATTCCGATCGCCCTGCTCCTCGACCTCCTGCTCGCGCCGTTCGTGCTGCCGCCGGCCCTGCGGATCTTCCGCCGGGTCCAGCCACGGCAGGTCGCCTACGAGCGGCGCGCATGACCCGGTCGACGACTCGAGCGGACACGCGCTGACATGGCCATCATGAGCGGGCTCACCGCACTTCGCGCCGACCCCTCGCGCGCAGCCCGGCCCACCTCGGGCCTGCGGGCCGCCGTGAAGGGGCAGCTGCGCATCCGCGTGATCATGGCGCTCGTCCTGGCGCTGTTCCTCACCCTCTTCGGCCGGCTGTGGTACCTCCAGGTCCTCGACGGCGAGGCCTACCAGGCCAAGGCCGCCGACCAGTCGGTCCGCGAGATCGTGGTGCAGCCCGCGCGCGGCCTCATCGTCGACGACATGGGCCGACCGCTGGTCGCCAACCGCACCTCCTGGGTCGTCACCATCGACCGCACGCTGCTCGGCAAGCTCGACGAGCCGGTGCAGAAGCGGCTGCTGCGCCGCATCGCCGGCGCCGTCGACCGGCCCTACGCCGCGATCCGCGAGCGCACGCTGCTGTGCGGGGAGCCCGGCTCCATGGCCGGCACCTGCTGGAACGGCTCGCCCTACCAGCCGGTCCCGGTCGCCAAGGACATCGAGCAGCAGACCGCGATCTCGATCATGGAGCAGAACGAGGACTTCCCTGCCGTCCTGGTCGAGAACCAGACGGTGCGCTCCTACCCGGCGCCCTACGGCATCAACGCCGCCCACCTGCTGGGCTACCTCAGCCCCATCACCGAGGGCGAGCTGGACCGGGCCGAGAAGTCCGAGGACGCCTCGGTCCACGGTGCCTCCGTGGTCGGTCGCGCCGGCCTCGAGAAGGCCTACGACCGCTACCTGCGCGGCTACCCCGGCTACAAGCAGGTCGCGGTGGACTCGGTCGGTCGCGTCCTGGGCGACTCCGGCGAGGTCCAGGGCAGGGTCGGGGACACCCTGGTCACCTCGATCGACTCCCGGGTCCAGGCCGTCGTCGAGCAGCAGCTCGCGCAGACCATCAAGACCGCCCGCGCCACCGTCGACGAGGTCACGGGCCGGCCCTACGTCGCCGACTCCGGCGCCGCCGTCGTGATGGAGGCGGACACCGGTCGCATCGTCGCGATGGCCAGCCAGCCGACGTACGACCCGAAGCTGTGGGTGGGCGGCATCCGCGAGTCCGAGCTGCAGCGCCTCTACTCACAAGCCTCCGGCACCCCGCTGCTGTCGCGCGCCACCCAGGGCCAGTTCGCGCCCGGCTCCACCTGGAAGCCGTTCATGACCGCCGGCGCCCTGGGCGACGGCTACACCCAGAGCACCTCGCTCAACTGCTCCTCGTCGCTGCAGGTGGGCAATCGCCCCTTCAAGAACTACGAGTCCGGGGCCTACGGCTACATCGGCTTCCAGAAGGCGCTCGAAGTCTCGTGCAACACCTTCTTCTACCGGATCGGGCTGAACTTCTGGCAGAAGTACGGCTCCGACGTCGCCGACGTCGACGCCAAGGACCCGCTGGTCGAGGAGGCCAAGGAGTTCGGCTTCGGCTCGACCACGGGGATCGACATCCCCGGTGAGGCGAGCGGTCGCATCGCCGACCGGAAGTGGAAGCTCGAGTACTACAAGACGATGAAGGACTACTACTGCAAGGTGGGCAAGGAGCCGGGCTACGACTTCCTGCACCGCTTCGCGCGCGAGTTCTGCGTCGAGGGCTTCGCCTACCGGGCCGGCGACGCGGTCAACTTCGCCATCGGCCAGGGCGACACCGTGGTGACGCCGCTGCAGCTCGCGCGTGCGTACGGCGCCCTGTCGAACGGCGGCACGCTCTACGAGCCCAGCGTCGGCAAGGCGATCGTCGACCCGGCCGGCGAGGTCGTCAAGCAGATCGAGCCGAAGGTGCAGGCGAAGGTCGACGTGCCGCAGAGCGACCTCGACTTCATCGACGCCGGCCTGCGCAACGTCGCCGCCTCGAGCACCGGCACCATGAACTGGCGGCTGCTGGAGTTCCCGCTCGGGCAGGTGCCGATCCGCGCCAAGACCGGCTCGGCGGAGGTCTACGGCAAGCAGTCGACGTCGTGGGTTGCGTCGTACACGAAGGACTACGTCGTGGTGATGATGGTGTCCCAGGGCGGCACCGGCTCGGGCACCTCGGGTCCGGCGATCCGCAAGATCTACGAGACCCTGTACGGCGTCAAGGGCATGTCCGTGAAGCCCGCCGAGGCCGCCATCCCGGGCGTGACCCCGCCGGCGAGGCTGCCGGTGTTCGCCGAGGACGGCTCGATCCTGCCGCCCTCGACCGACGCCGTGGCGAAGGGCGGTTCGTGATGGCCCTCCTCGCCCCCGGTCGTCCTTCCTCCGGCTCCCGCAACCGCACCCCGCTGGCGCGCCCGCGCACCATCCGCACCGAGTCGAGCCTGGCCCGCGTCCCGCGCCTGGACTGGCTCCTGCTCGTGGCGACCGCGGCCCTGCTGGCGCTGGGCACGATGCTGGTCTGGTCGGCGACCGCCGAGCGTGACGTGCTCACCGGCGGCGACTCGACGGCCTTCCTGCGGCGCCACCTGGTCAACATCGCCATCGGCGTGGTGCTGGCCGTGCTGGTCGCCGCCACCGAGCACCGCTGGGTGCGCATCCTCGCCCCGCCGGTGTACGTCGCCTCCCTCGTCGGGCTGCTGCTCGTGCTCGTCATGGGCTCGACCATCAACGGCTCCCGGTCGTGGATCGTGATCGCCGGCATGTCCATCCAGCCGGCCGAGTTCGCCAAGCTCTCGGTCGTCATCGGCATGGCCCTCGTCGTCGCCGAGCGCACCGAGGGGTCGTGGCGCCAGCGCGAGGTCCGCCACCTCGACGTCCTCGGCATGCTGGCGGTGGCGTCCGTGCCCGCCGTGCTGATCCTGCTCCAGCCCGACCTCGGCACCGTGCTGGTGCTGCTGGCCACCGTCTTCGGGGTCATCGCGGTCTCCGGCGCCCCGCGCCGCTGGCTGTGGATGCTGCTGGGCGGCGGGGTGCTCGTCAGCGCCGCGGCCGTCCGCTTCGGACTGCTGAAGGCCTACCAGATCGACCGGTTCATGGCCTTCACGAACCCGGCCCTCGACCCGCAGGGTGCGGGCTACAACACCGAGCAGGCGCGCATCGCGATCGGCAACGGCGGCGTCTTCGGCCAGGGCCTGTTCAACGGCTCGCAGACCCGCTCGGGCTTCGTGCCCGAGCAGCAGACGGACTTCATCTTCACGGTCGCGGGGGAGGAGCTCGGCCTCGTCGGCGCCGCCGTGATCATCGGCCTGCTCGCGCTGCTGCTGTGGCGGGCCTTCGTGATCGCCGCGCAGGCCCAGGACCTCTTCGGTCGTCTGGCAGCGGCCGGGGTGGCGTGCTGGTTCGCCTTCCAGTCCTTCCAGAACATCGGGATGTGCCTGGGGATCATGCCGGTCACCGGCGTACCCCTGCCGCTGGTGTCCTACGGCGGCACGTCGATGTTCGCCACCCTGATGGCCGTCGGCCTGCTGCTCAACATCCACCTGCGCACCCAGCGCGCGATGGGCCTCGGCATGTCGCGCACCGGGGTCAACCGCTCCCGCTCCTGACCGACCCCCGGCCGCGGGTGGCCGGTCCGGCTCGCGGGTTGGGGTCCGGTGCGCTCGGCGGCGTACCCTGGGCCGGTCCACCGCCCCCGACCGCGAGGTTCCCCGCCATGACTGCGACCGCCGCCCACGCGACGGCTCCCGCGTCCGTCTTCCCCCTGCTGGAGCCGGTGCTGCCCACGGTGCAGAAGCCGATCCAGTACGTCGGCGGCGAGCTGAACGCGACGCCGAAGGAGTGGGGGAGCAGCGAGGTCCGGTGGGCGCTGATGTACCCCGACGCCTACGAGGTCGGCCTGCCCAACCAGGGCATCCAGATCCTCTACGAAGTGCTCAACGAGCGGGACTGGATCCTCGCCGAGCGCACCTACGCGGTGTGGCAGGACCTCGAGGCGAAGATGCGCGAGCACGGCATCCCGCAGTTCACCGTCGACCAGCACCGCCCGGTGCGCGCCTTCGACGTCCTCGGCGTCTCCTTCGCCACCGAGCTGGGCTACACCAACCTGCTGACCGCCCTCGACCTGGCCGGGATCCCGCTGCACGCGGTGGACCGCACCGACGAGGACCCGATCGTGCTGGCCGGCGGCCACTCGGCGTTCAACCCCGAGCCGATGGCGGACTTCATCGACGCTGCCGTGCTCGGCGACGGCGAGGAGGTCGTCCTGGCGATCTCCGAGGTGATCCGGGAGTGGAAGGCCGAGGGCTGCCCCGGCCTGGACGGACGGACCCCCCGCGACGAGCTGCTCTTCCGCCTCGCTGCCTCCGGCGGCGTCTACGTGCCGAAGTTCTACGACGTGACCTACCTGCCCGACGGTCGGATCGCGGCCGTCACGCCGCGTCGCGAGCCCTCGCTGGCCGGTGTGCCGTGGCGGATCCGCAAGCACACGCTGATGGACCTCGACTCCTGGCCCTACCCGCGCAACCCGCTGGTGCCGCTGGCCGAGACCGTCCACGAGCGCTTCTCGGTCGAGATCTTCCGCGGCTGCACGCGCGGCTGCCGCTTCTGCCAGGCCGGCATGATCACCCGTCCCGTCCGGGAGCGCTCGATCGAGACGGTCGGCGACATGGTCGAGAACGGCATCCGCAAGTCCGGCTTCGAGGAGGTCGGCCTGCTGTCGCTCTCCAGCGCCGACCACACCGAGATCGGCGAGATCGCCACCGGGTTGGCCGACCGCTACGAGGGCAGCAACGTCTCGCTCTCGCTGCCGTCGACGCGCGTGGACGCCTTCAACATCACCCTCGCCAACGAGTTCTCCCGCAACGGCCGTCGGTCCGGGCTGACCTTCGCCCCCGAGGGCGGCTCGGAGCGGATGCGCAAGGTCATCAACAAGGCGGTGACCGAGGAGGACCTGATCCGTACCGTCTCCACGGCGTACGCCAACGGCTGGCGGCAGGTGAAGCTCTACTTCATGTGCGGGCTGCCGACCGAGGAGGACGAGGACGTCCTCGGCATCGGCGACCTCGCGAAGAAGGTCATCGCCGAGGGCCGCCAGGTCTCCGGGCGCAACGACATCCGCTGCACCGTGTCGATCGGCGGGTTCGTGCCCAAGCCGCACACGCCGTTCCAGTGGGCGGCGCAGCTCGACTGGGAGACGACCGACGAGCGGCTCAAGAAGCTGCGCGACAGTGTCCGCGACGACAAGAAGTTCGCCCGGGCCATCGGCTTCCGCTACCACGACGGCCGCCCCGGCATCATCGAGGGCCTGCTCTCGCGCGGCGACCGCCGGGTGGGCGCCGTCATCGAGAAGGTCTGGCGCGACGGCGGCCGCTTCGACGGCTGGAGCGAGCACTTCAGCTTCGACCGCTGGGCTGACGCGTGCGTGGACGCGCTCGACGGCACCGGCGTCGACCTCGCGTGGTTCACCACGCGAGAGCGTTCCTACGACGAGGTGCTGCCCTGGGACCACCTCGACGCCGGGCTCGACCGCGACTGGCTGTGGGAGGACTGGCAGGACGCCCTCGACCCCGACAGCGCCGAGATCGACGACTGCCGCTGGACCCCCTGCTACGACTGCGGGGTCTGTCCCGAGATGAGCACCGAGATCCAGATCGGCCCCACCGGCCAGAAGCTGCTGCCCCTCAGCGTCGTCTGACCCGCCAGCCGGCCGCGGGCCCGTCGGCGTGACCGTTCGCCCGGCGTTCACCGAGGGGTTGCGCCGACGTGCGGCCGGGTGCCTACGGTGCCGGGGAACCCGACCCGAGGAGCCACCGTGACCGCACAGATCCGTCGCCTCGCCGCCATCGGCTGCACCACCGTCCTGGTCTCCGGCCTGACCGCCTCCGCCGTCGCCCGGCCGCCTGCGCCGAAGGACGACACCCTCGCCCGGGCGTTCGAGAACGTCTCGCGCAGCACGACCTGGACGAAGACAGGCTCGCTGCGCCTCGACTTCAACACCCACCACCCGCAGGCGATGGAGGTCGTGGGCGACCGGACCTACCTGTCCTCGGTCGAGATCACCGAGGCGCCGGAGAAGTACCCCGAGCCGGTCGGCGGCTACGACCGCACCCCGGGCAAGGGCGTCGGGCACCTGTTCGTGCTCGACCGCGAGGGCAACCTCCTCGAGGACGTGGTCCTCGGTGAGGGCGACATGTACCACCCCGGTGGCCTGGACGTGGACCGCGACGGGGGCATCTGGCTGCCCGTGGCGGAGTACCGCCCCGACAGCCGGGCGATCGTCTACAAGGTCGACCCGCGCACCTTCGAGGCGACCGAGATGTTCACCGTCGACGACCACGTCGGTGGGGTCGTCCGCGACCAGGTCACCGGTCGCGTCGTCGGGCAGTCGTGGGGCTCGCGGCGCTTCTACGAGTGGACCCCCGACGGCCGGCAGAAGGCGCGCTGGCTGAACGACAGCCACGTCGTGGACTACCAGGACTGCGAGTACGTCGCTTCCCGCAAGGCTCTCTGCTCCGGGGTCGCGGGCCTGCCCGCCCAGCCCGGCGCCGGTACGCCGTACGAGCTGGGTGGGTTCGCGCTCCTCGACCTCCGCAGCCGCACGATCCTGCACGAGGTGCCGACCCAGCTGTGGTCGACCGCCGGCCACGTGGTGACCCGCAACCCCACGGACATCGACGCCGCCGGCAGCAGGCTCACGATGTACGCCGCTCCCGACGACTTCGGCGAGGGCAACGACACCGAGCTGCTCACCTACGAGGCGACCGTCACGCCGCTGCGCTGACGGGGGCCTGACGGGCCGCCCGGCTCCGACGCAGGCAGGGTCAGGTACGACGAGCCAGCTCGTCCTCGAGGTAGCGGGGACGGGCGGCCATCAGCCCGAGCACCATCTGGGGCACCAGCAGCGCGGCGAGGAAGACGATCGGGACGTCCCAGCCGCCGGTGGCCGCGTAGATGATGCCGATGCCGAACGGGCCGATCGCCGAGAACAGGTAGCCCACCGACTGGGTGAACCCGGACAGCGCAGCCGTGCCCTGCGGCGTCCGGGAGCGCAGCCCGATCATGGTCAGCGCCAGCGGGAAGCAGGCGCCCCCGACCCCGATCAGCAGCGCCCAGAACCACGCCAGGTCGGCCCGGAAGACGAACAGGCCGAGGTAGCCGAGCCCGTAGGTGCTCACCAGGACCACCACGATCGCGCGCTGGTCGGGCCGTCGTCCGGCCAGCCACGGCACGAGCAGCGAGGTCGGGATGCTCGCCCCGGCCAGCACGCCGACGAGCAGCCCGGCGGTGGCGGCGCTGTAGCCGCTGTCGCGGAAGAGCTGGGCGAACCAGCCGAACGTCGCGTACGCCTGCACCGACTGCAGCCCGAAGAACGCCGCCATGGTCCAGCCGAGCCGGGTGCGGGCGACGTCGCTCCAGCCGACGTTGCCCTCGCCGTGGCGCGCCAGGGTGGCGGTGCGGTCGAGGCGCCAGAGCAGGAACCACGGCAGCGCGGCCACGGCCGCCAGCACCGCCCACGCGCCGAGGCCGACACGCCAGGACGAGTCGGCCAGCAGGTGCGTGAACGGCACGGTCAGGGTGAATCCAGCCGTCAGCCCGATGGCCAGTGCCGTCGTGTAGACGGCCGTCATCACGCCGATGCGGTCGGGGAAGTGGCGCTTGACCAGTGACGGCATCAGCACGTTGGTGGTCGCCATCGCGGACAGGCTCAGGAACGACAGCGCGAGGAAGACCGCGGCGGAGTCGGTCAGCGCTCGCCCCGACAGCCCGAGCACCAGCACCACGAGCGCCACCAGGGTCACCCGGTGGGGTCCGAACCGGGCGGCCAGCGCGGGGGACAGCGCCCCCACGGTGGAGAAGGCCAGCACGGGGAGCGTGGTCAGCAGTCCGGCCCCGGCGCCCCCCAGGCCGAGGGCGGTCGACACCTCGTCGAGGACCGGCCCGACGCTCACCGCGGCCGGGCGCAGGTTGAACGAGACCATCACGATCGCGGCGAGGACGAGGAGACCGCCCCCCGTTCTCTGGGTCGGGCGGGTCGCGGTCGAGGTCACCGGACCATCCTCTCCCGCGGGACCGCGGACCAACCGCCGGTAGGCTGGTCGATCGTGCGTGACCAGCCCCAGCAGCAGCCACCCCCCGTCCAGCGCCTCCGTGTGCGCTACGCCAAGCGCGGCCGGTTGCGCTTCACCAGCCACCGCGACTTCTCGCGCGCCTTCGAGCGCGCGCTGGTGCGCGCCCGGGTGCCGATGGCCTACTCCTCCGGCTTCAACCCCCACCCCCGGATCTCGTACGCCGGGGCAGCGCCGACGGGGTCCGCCAGCGAGGCGGAGTACCTCGAGATCGGGCTCGCCCAGGTGGTGGACCCCGAGGAGATGCGCCAGGCCCTCGACGCCGCCCTGCCCCCGGGCCTCGACGTGCTGGAGGTGCGACCGTCCGCCGGAGGCTCGCTCGCCGACCTGCTCCAGGCCAGCATCTGGCGGCTGAGCCTCCCCGGCGTCGCCGAGGACGAGGCGAGCCGGGCCGCCGAGGCCTTCCTCGCGGCTCCGGAGATCTCGGTCGAGCGGATGACGAAGCGCGGGCTGCGTACCTTCGACGCCCGCGGTGCGGTCGCCGCGCTGGCCGTCGTGGAGTCGGGGTCCTCGGAGGGGGAGTGTGCGATACTCCAGGTGGTCTTGCGGCACGGCGTGCCGTCCGTCAGACCCGACGACGTCCTCGCCGGTCTGCGCGAGGTCTCGGGACTCCAGGCCGGAGCCGCTGCCACGTTCGAGCGGGTGGCCCAGGGGACTTGGGACGCTCAGGCCGGCACAGTGGGCGACCCGTTGGTGCTCGACCGCGACGCGGTGTGAGTCGGATGGTGACAGCTCCGGCCCGCTGACGCCGTTGACCGCGGTCAGGCTCGACAGGTCTCCTCTGACGCAACGCCGGTGGGCGTCGCCGCTGCTCCACTGCCCGTGGCGCACCACCGAAGACTTGCGCTGGACCGGTCGAGGCCGGGACGGCGACCGACACGCTCGTGAGCCGCGTGAAGCGGCATCGCGACGAGGAGAACGATGCTCGAGGAGCACACCGACCAGACCAACCCCGCCGACGAGTCCTCCGGGACCTCGGCACCGCCGGACCCCGGCGCTCCGGCCGCCGCCAGCGACACCGCCGGCAGCGACACGTCCGGCAGCGACACCGCTGCGGGTGACACCTCCGATGCGCCGGCACCGGCCAAGAAGGCCGCGCGGGCGCGCAAGAGCACCCCGCGCACCCGCACGACCAAGAAGGCCGCCTCCGACACGCCGGACGGGGCCGTCGAGGCGCCCGCCGACAGCCCGGTCGACGCCGACCAGGCACCTGTGCCCGACCCGGCCGCCCCGGCCAAGAAGACCGCAGCGAAGCGGACCGCGAAGAAGACCACCAGCCGCACCACGAACAAGGCCGCCGCGGCTCCCGCCGACGCCGCGTCCGGCCCGGCTGGCGACGGCCCGGTCGTCGACCCGGCCGCCCCGGAGCCGGCAGGGGCGCCCGTCCCGCTGTTCCAGGCCCCGGAGGCGCCCGCCGCCCCGGCCAAGCGCGCCAGCCGCCGTACGACGAAGAAGGCCGCCCCGGCCGCGGAGGCTGCTGAGACCACCGCGACCGACGCGTCGGGTGAGGCCGGCCGCACCGAGGGACAGGCGGGGGAGTCGGCCGACGCCGCCCCGGCCAAGAAGGCCACGGCCAAGAAGACGGCCAAGCGCTCCCCGCGCGCGACCAAGAAGACCGCAGCCGCCCCCACGGCGGCCGACGGCTCCGGGAGCGACGCGGCTGCGCAGGACGCCGACAGCGTCGCGGCCGCCGAGTCCGCTCCGGAGGCGCTGGAGGTCGATGCCGAGGTCGACGGCGACCTCGAGGCCGTCGGCACCGCTGACGCCGAGGGCGTCGCGGACGAGAGCGCGGCCTCGGACGACGCCGACGCGTCGGACGACTCCGACGACTCCGACGACGCCGACTCCGACGACACCGACGACACCGACGACACCGACGACACCGACTCCGACGACGACGGCGACGGCGACTCCGACGAGAACCGCGAGGGCTCACCGCGGCGTCGCCGACGCCGCGGCGGACGCCGTCGGCGCAAGGGCTCCGGCGGCGGTGGCTCGAACGGCGGCGACGCCGACGGTGACCGTGACGACCGCGCGTCGAACGACGGCGACCAGGACGACCAGCAGGGCGAAGGACGTCAGCAGGGCGGGCAGGGCGGGCAGGGCGGCCGCGGCGGCAAGGGTGGTCGCGGCAACCAGGGCAACCAGTCCAACCAGGGCAAGAACCGCGACGACTCCGACTCCGGGTCCGACGACCAGGACAGCTCGACCGGGCCGTCCGACGGCGAGGACCGCTCCGGCGGGGACGGCGACAGCAACAGCAGCCGGCGTCGGCGTCGGCGACGTCGCTCCGGCGAGGGCGGCGACGACGGCGGGGACGACCCCGAGAACACCGTCACGCGTGTCCGCAAGGCCCGCAGCGCCGAGGACGAGATCACCAGCTTCTCCGGGTCGACCCGGCTCGAGGCCAAGAAGCAGCGCCGGCGCGAGGGCCGCGAGGCCGGCCGGCGTCGGGCCCCCATCATCAGCGAGGCCGAGTTCCTGGCCCGCCGCGAGGCGGTCGACCGCACCATGGTCATCCGCCAGCGCGACGACCTGACCCAGATCGCGGTGCTCGAGGACAAGGTGCTCGTCGAGCACTACGTGGCCCGCGAGTCGCAGACGTCGCTGATCGGCAACGTCTACCTCGGTCGCGTCCAGAACGTGCTGCCGAGCATGGAGGCTGCCTTCGTCGACATCGGCAAGGGCCGCAACGCCGTGCTCTACGCCGGCGAGGTCAACTGGGAGGCCCTCGGCGCCAAGGACGGCAACCAGCGCAAGATCGAGCAGGTCCTCAAGCCGGGGCAGGCGGTGCTGGTGCAGGTCACCAAGGACCCGATCGGGCACAAGGGCGCCCGCCTCACCAGCCAGATCAGCCTGCCCGGCCGGTTCCTGGTCTACGTGCCCGCCGGCAGCACCTCCGGCATCTCGCGCAAGCTCCCCGAGGGCGAGCGCAACCGCCTCAAGACGCTGCTCAAGGAGATCGTCCCGGACACCGCCGGCGTCATCGTGCGCACGGCCGCAGAGGGGGCCAGCGAGGACGAGCTGACCCACGACGTCGCCCGCCTCAAGGCGCGCTGGGAGGACATCGAGAAGAAGGTCGAGACCAGCAAGTCGGGCAAGTCGCCCGAGCTGCTGTACGGCGAGCCCGACCTGACCCTCAAGGTCGTCCGTGACCTGTTCACCGAGGACTTCGGCAAGCTCGTCATCTCCGGCGACCAGGCCTGGGAGATGGTCCAGAGCTACGTCGACCAGGTCGCCCCCGACCTCGCCGACCGGCTGGAGCGACACGACGACAGCGCCGGCGACGCGTTCAGCGACCACCGCATCGATGAGCAGATCGCCAAGGCCCTCGAGCGCAAGGTCTGGCTGCCCTCCGGCGGCTCCCTGGTGATCGACCGCACCGAGGCGATGACTGTCGTCGACGTCAACACGGGCAAGTTCACCGGCTCGGGCGGCAACCTCGAGGAGACGGTCACCAAGAACAACCTCGAGGCGGCCGAGGAGATCGTGCGGCAGCTCCGCCTGCGGGACATCGGCGGCATCATCGTCGTCGACTTCATCGACATGGTGCTCGAGAGCAACCGCGACCTGGTGCTGCGCCGCCTCATCGAGTGCCTGGGACGCGACCGCACCCGCCACCAGGTGGCCGAGGTGACCTCCCTCGGACTGGTCCAGATGACGCGCAAGCGGATCGGGACCGGGCTGCTGGAGGCGTTCAGCGAGAACTGCGAGCACTGCAGCGGCCGCGGCCTGGTGCTCCACCCGGAGCCGGTCGAGTCGCGCCGCAAGCCCGCCGACGACGAGCCCCGCAAGGGCCGGCGCTCGCGCGGTCGCGGGCGCGACGACGACGACAACGGCTCGGGCAACGGCTCGTCCGGGTCCTCGGGATCCCGCAGCGGGTCGGGTGGAGGCCGTGGCGACCAGCGCGGCGACTCCTCGCGTGGCTCCTCCGGGCGCGACGACGAGGGGTCGGCACAGACCCCGCGGCGCCCCACGCCGGCGGAGTTCGCGGCGATGGCCCGGGCGGAGAAGGCCGAGCGCGACGCCGACCAGACCGGACCGTCGACCTCGGCCGACGCCACGACCGGGACCACCAGCGAAGCCTCGAGCGAGACGTCCTCGGTGAGCAGCCCGCAGGTCAGCCAGCCCCAGGACCCGTCCTCCGACGGGACCGACGCGACTGATCCGGCGGACACCCCGACGAGCAGCCCGGCCGACGCCGGGGCAGCGGCCGAGGCCACGCCGGAGGCCGTCGAGGGCACGGTCGACGAGGCCGTCACCGGTGCAGCACCGGGATCGGGACCGGGGTCGACCCCCGGGTCGGTCACGGACACCGAGCCCGCGGCGACGGCACCGGCCACGGCGGAGACGGCGGCACCCGGCAGGGAGCCCGAGACCGTGGGGACAGCCCCCGAGGCCCTGGACGCGACCCCGGACGCCCCGGTTGCACCCGTGGCTCCGCCGGCCCCGCCGGCGGCTCCCCGCATCGTGACCTCGACCCGACGGATCGGGGCCCGCCGGGCCGCCGGACCGCCGGCGGCGAGCACCGTGGCGGCCACCGACGGCGCGGCTTCCGGTGAGCCGACGGAGGCCGCGGAGGGCTCCGAGACCGAGGAGTCGAGCACCGCCCACGTGCCCGTGAAGAAGAAGGGCACGCGCAAGCGGTGACACCCGGAGGTGCGCGTTTTGACCCGTGCTCGGGTCGAACCGTAAACTCGACCTTTGGCGCGCCGAGCGCGCCCACCGTCGTGTGCAGCGCGTGCCCCCATCGATCCACCGGGCGCAAGCATGCTGCCCGGCGTCCAGACTGATGAAGTGACGAGGAGAGTGAGTCGCGGTGTACGCGATCGTGCGTGGTGGCGGGACCCAGCAGAAGGTCGCCGTCGGCGATGTCGTCGAGATCGACAAGGTCGGCCAGGGCGTCGGCGAGTCGGTGACTCTTCCCGTCCTGATGATCGTCGACGGTGAGTCGGTCACGACCGACCCCGGGACGCTGGCGAAGGCGTCGGTGACCGCCGAGGTGCTCGGCGCCACCAAGGGCCCGAAGATCACCATCCTGAAGTACAAGAACAAGACCGGTTACCGCAAGCGCCAGGGGCACCGTCAGAAGTACACCCAGGTCAAGGTCACCGACATCTCGGCCAGCTGACGGCCACCCTCCACCACGGCGTAAAGGACTGAATCGATGGCACACAAGAAGGGCGCGGCGTCCACCAAGAACGGCCGCGACTCCAACTCCAAGCGTCTGGGCGTCAAGCGCTTCGGCGGCCAGGTCGTCAGCGCGGGCGAGATCATCGTCCGCCAGCGCGGCACCCACTTCCACCCCGGCGCCGGCGTCGGTCGTGGCGGTGACGACACCCTCTTCGCGCTCGTCCCGGGCAGCGTCGAGTTCGGCACCAAGCGCGGTCGCCGGGTCGTCAACATCGTCGCGGGTCAGTGACCTCGTCACCACCCCGGTTCTTCCAGACGCCCTGCTGATCAGGCAGGGCGTCTGCCCTTTTTCGTGCACGTCAGCTGAGGAGCAACCATGGCGGTCCCCACGTTCGTGGACCGGGTCGTGCTGCACGTGCACGCCGGGCGCGGCGGCAACGGTGTCGCCAGCGTCCACCGGGAGAAGTTCAAGCCCCTGGGCGGGCCCGACGGCGGCAACGGCGGTCCCGGCGGAAGCGTGATCCTGCGGGTCGACCCCGACGTCACCACGCTGATCGACTACCACCACAGTCCCGTACGCCGTGCCGAGCACGGTGGCCAGGGAGCCGGGGGGCACCGCAACGGCGGCCACGGCGACGACCTGGTCCTGCCCGTGCCCGACGGCACGTTGGTGCTCGACGAGCGCGGCGAGATGATCGTCGACCTCGTCGGCGCCGGCACCGAGGTGGTCGTGGCCCAGGGCGGTCGCGGCGGGCTCGGCAACGCGGCCCTGGCGAGCGCGAAGCGCAAGGCGCCCGGCTTCGCCCTGCTCGGCGAGCCCGGCGAGGAGCTCACGGTCGCCCTGGAGCTGAAGGTCGTCGCCGACATCGGCCTCGTCGGCTACCCCAGCGCCGGCAAGTCCAGCCTCATCGCGGCCCTGAGCCGCGCGCGTCCCAAGATCGCCGACTACCCCTTCACGACGCTGGTGCCGAACCTCGGCGTGGTGACCGCGGGCGACACGACGTACACCGTGGCCGACGTGCCCGGGCTGATCGAGGGCGCCAGCGAGGGCAAGGGCCTCGGGCACGAATTCCTGCGCCACGTCGAGCGCTGCGCCGCGATCGTGCACGTCGTGGACATGGCCACCATGGAGCCCGACCGCAACCCGGTCGCCGACCTCGACGTCATCGAGAACGAGCTGAGCCGCTACGGCGGGCTCGAGGGGCGTCCGCGCATCGTTGCGCTCAACAAGATCGACGTCCCGGACGGCCGCGACATGGCCGACATCGTCATCGACGAGATCCGCGCCCGCGGCCTACGGGTCTTCCCGGTCTCGGCGGCGAGCCGCGAGGGTCTGCGGGAGCTGTCGTTCGCGATGGCCGAGATCGTCGCGGCCGAGCGCGCCGCCCACGTGGTCGAGGAGGCTCCGCGCATCGTGCTGCGCCCGCGCGGCCGCGGTGACGCCGCGGAGTTCACCATCAGCCAGGAGAACGACGTCTGGCTGGTCCAGGGCGACAAGCCCGAGCGGTGGGTGCGCCAGACCGACTTCAGCAACGAGGAGGCCGTGGGCTTCCTCGCCGACCGCCTGAACCGCCTCGGCGTCGAGGACCGGCTGCTGGCGCTCGGTGCGGCCGAGGGCGACGCGGTCGTCATCGGGTCGCTCGACGGCGGTGTGGTCTTCGACTTCAAGCCGATGGTCGACGCCGGCGCCTCGGTGCTCGGCAGCCGCCGCGGCGAGGACAACCGGTTCGAGGAGCGACGCCCCAGCGAGCAGCGACGCCGCGCCATCGAGTCGGCGTACGACGACCGCGGCGAGGGCGAGACCCGCGCCGACGTGGCGCGGCGGGAGGACGACGCGCGACGGGACCAGCCGTGACCGAGCCCCACGAGCAGGTGGACGACCCGGCCGGCGCCGCGCGCGCAGCGGTCGTCTCGGCGCGTCGCGTGGTGGTGAAGGTCGGCTCCTCGTCGCTGACAACCGCCGCCGGCGGGCTCGACCCGGAGCGGCTCACCGCTCTGGTCGACACCCTGGCCGGTCTGCGGGCACGCGGCGCCGAGGTCGTGCTGGTCTCCAGCGGCGCCATCGCCACCGGTCTGGCCCCGCTCGGGCTCAGCAGGCGTCCGCGCGACCTGGCGACGCAGCAGGCGGCCGCGTCGGTCGGGCAGGGGCTGCTGGTGCAGCGCTACACCGAGGCGCTGGCCGGGCACGGCCTGGTCACCGGCCAGGTGCTGCTCACCCTCGACGACGTGACGCGGCGCAGCCACCACCAGAACGCCTACCGCACGTTCGCCAAGCTGCTCGAGCTCGGCGTGCTGCCGATCGTCAACGAGAACGACACCGTCGCCACCACCGAGATCCGCTTCGGCGACAACGACCGGCTCGCCGCGCTGGTGGCCCACCTCGTCCACGCCGACCTGCTGCTCCTGCTCAGCGACGTCGACGGCCTCTACGACCGCAAGCCCAGCGAGGACGGCGCGGTGCGGATCCCCGAGGTCCGCGACGAGTCCGACCTGACCGCGGTGGACATCGGGTCGGTCGGGGCCTCGGGCGTCGGGACGGGGGGCATGCAGACCAAGGTCGAGGCAGCGCGCATCGCCACCGGGGCCGGCATCCCCGCCCTCCTGGCCGCAGCCCCCGACGCCGCCCTGGCCCTGGAGGGTGCGCCGGTCGGCACCCTGTTCCACCCCACCGGCAAGCGTCGCTCCACCCGGCTGCTGTGGCTCGCCCATGCCACCGAGCCGCGCGGCCGGGTCGTCCTCGACGACGGGGCCGTGCTGGCGCTGACCCACCGACGGGCCTCGCTGCTGCCGGCCGGCATCGTCGCGGTCGAGGGCGCCTTCGTGGCCGGCGACCCGGTCGACCTGGTGGGCTCCGAGGGGCAGGTGATCGGCCGAGGGCTGGTCAACTACGACGCCGTCGACCTGCCCGGCATGATCGGTCGGTCCACCCGCGAGCTCGCCCGCGCCCTCGGCTCGGCGTACGAGCGCGAGGTCGTGCACCGCGACGACCTGGTGATCCTGCGCCGCTCCTGACGACACGCCGCCCGCCGCGCGCGACACCTGTGCACTGGGCGAGTTTCCTCCTGCCCATCTGGTCACTCAGCAGACGCCGCGCCCGGTGCGGGGGGACACTGGGGACCAGAGATGCATACCTTGTCGAGGACCCCCGTGATCGAAGAAGCGCGCCTGTGGCACGTCACCGTCACCGTCGCCGGTGAGCCGGTGGAGCTGCTGCTCGTGCGCGCCGCCCTCCAGCGCCTCACCCAGCAGCGACCCTTCATCAGCACCATCCGCTTCAACGCGACGACGGCCGAGATCTCCTACTGGGACGAGGCCGACACCCTCGTCGACGCCGCCTCCCTGGCGCTGAGGCTGTGGAACGAGCACCGCGACAGCGCCCGGCTCCCGACCTGGGAGGTGGTGGCCCTCGACGTCGCCGAGCGCGAGCGTCGCGCCGACTCCGGCGACACGGCCGACCTGACCGAGCTGAAGCTGCAGGCCCAGCCCTTCTGAGAGCCGGTCGGGACCGTAGGCTGACGCCATGGCTGCCCCGCCCGCCCCGCCCGCACCGCCCGGCTCCCCGGACCCGGCTCCCGACCGACCGCTCCTGGACACCCACGCGGCGGTGCTCGAGGCTGCCCGGCGCGCCCGCGCCGCCTCCCACCCGCTGGCCGTCACCTCGCGGGCCGCCAAGGACGCCGCGCTGCTGGCGATGGCCGACGCGCTCGTGGCACACACCGACGAGGTCCTCGCCGCCAACGCCGAGGACGTGCTCGCCGCCGAGCAGCGGGGGACGCCCGCGGCGATGGTCGACCGGCTGCGCCTCGACGTCGCGCGCGTCGCCGGCATGGCGACCGGCCTGCGCGAGGTCGCCGCACTGCCCGACCCGGTCGGGGAGGTGCTGCGCGGCTCGACGCTGGCCAACGGGCTGGAGCTGCGCCAGGTGCGCGTCCCCTTCGGGGTCGTCGGCATCATCTACGAGGCACGGCCCAACGTCACCGCGGACGCGGCCGGCATCTGCCTGAAGTCCGGCAACGCGGTCCTGCTGCGCGGCTCCTCCAGCGCGCGTCGCAGCAACGAGGCGATCGTCGCGGTGCTGCGCGACGCCGCGGCCGGCGCCGGCCTCCCGGCCGACGCCGTCCAGCTGGTGCCGGGGGAGGGCCACGACGCGGCGAAGGTCCTCATGCAGGCGCGCGGCCTGGTCGACGTCCTCATCCCGCGCGGCGGCGCCGGGCTGATCCGCTCGGTGGTCACCGAGTCGCAGGTGCCCGTCATCGAGACCGGCGTCGGCAACTGCCACGTGTACGTCGACGCGGCGGCCGACCTGGACATGGCGCTGGCCATCGTGCTGAACGCCAAGACCCACCGGCCCTCGGTGTGCAACGCCGCCGAGTCGCTGCTCGTGCACGCCGACGTCGCCGCGGAGTTCCTGCCCCGGGTGCTGGCGGCCCTGGCGGACGCCGGCGTCACGGTCCACGGCGACGAGCGGGTCGCCGCGCAGGCCGGCGACGGGAGCGTCGTACCGGCGACCGAGGAGGACTGGGAGACCGAGTACCTCTCCCTCGACCTGTCGGCGGCCGTCGTCGACTCCCTCGACGACGCCATCGCCCACATCCGGCGCTGGTCCTCGGGCCACACCGAGGCGATCGTGACCGGCTCGCTCGAGGCCTCGCGCCGCTTCACCGCCGAGGTCGACGCCGCGGCGGTCGTGGTCAACGCCAGCACCCGCTTCACCGACGGCGGCGAGTTCGGCTTCGGCGCCGAGATCGGCATCTCCACGCAGAAGCTGCACGCCCGCGGCCCCATGGGGCTGCCCGAGATGACCTCGTCGAAGTACGTCGTGACCGGTGATGGACACACGCGCTGACCCCGCCACCCTCGACATCTGGACCGATGTCGCGGGTGAGCGGATCGGCACCTCGGCCACCGTCGTCACCGGCGTCCGCACCGTGGCCGCCGTCGTGCTGGCGGGCCTCGCCGCGCACCAGGAGAGCCTGGAGCTGCTCGTCGCCTGCCTGGTCGTCTACTGGGTCGGCGACAGCCTCGACGGGTACGTCGCCCGCCTGCGGGGCTGCGAGACGCGGATCGGGGCGTCGCTGGACATCCTGTCCGACCGGTTCTGCGCCGCCGCGTTCTACATCGGGCTGATGTGGCTGGAGCCCGGCTACGCGCCGGCGATCCTGATCTACCTGGCCGAGTTCATGGTCGTGGACTGCTTCCTGAGCCTGGCGTTCCTGGCGTGGCCGATCCGCAGCCCCAACTACTTCTTCGCCATCGACCGGCAGCTGTGGCTGTGGAACTGGTCCAAGCCGGGGAAGGCGGTCAACTCCTCGCTGTTCGCGGTGCTGCTGCTGGTGACCGGCTGGGTGGCGGTGGGGGTCGTCATCGCGACCGCGCTGCTGGTCCTCAAGGTCGTCTCGCTGGTGCGGCTGTCGCAGATCGGGCTGCCGGTGCCCGCCCGGCCCGAGCCCGTCGGCCGGGCAGGATAGGCTTCGACCCATGGCGCTCAACCTGATCACGTTCGCTTCCGAGGCGGAGGCCCACAGCGGTGGCCCCAACCCGTGGGTCATCGGCGGACTCGTCCTGCTGCTGCTCCTCGGCCTGCTGGCCGGGGTCGTCGCCATCGGCGGCGGCCGCGAGCACTCCTGACGTGCCTGGGGTGACGTGCAGCCCGAGGTGACGACGGGGCAGCCTGACGCTCCGGCGCGCTCGACCCGCCGCGCCCGGATCGGCGTCATGGGTGGCACCTTCGACCCCATCCACCACGGCCACCTCGTGGCCGCCAGCGAGGTGCAGGCCTGGTACGACCTCGACGAGGTCGTGTTCGTGCCGACCGGTCAGCCCTACCAGAAGGCGGAGCGGTCGGTCTCCCCGGCCGAGCACCGCTACCTGATGACCGTCATCGCGACGGCCTCGAACCCGCGCTTCACGGTCTCCCGCGTCGACATCGACCGCGACGGCCCGACGTACACCGTCGACACGCTGAGCGACCTGGCCGCGGTCTTCCCCGACGCGGACCTCTACTTCATCACCGGAGCCGACGCGCTCCAGGACATCCTCGGCTGGCGTGCGGCCGACGACCTGTTCGAGCTCGCGCACTTCGTGGGGTGTACCCGACCCGGCTACGCCATGGACCACGGCACGCTCGCCGGGATGCCGCACGACCGGGTCACCATCGTGGAGATCCCGGCCCTGGCGATCTCGTCGACCGACTGCCGTGCGCGCACGGCGCGCGGCGAGCCGGTCTGGTACCTCGTGCCCGACGGCGTCGTGCAGTACATCACCAAGCACCGGCTCTACCTCTCCGACCGGCCCAGCGCCCCCGAGGCGCTCGGGCCGTCGCCCGAGCCGGACCCCGAACCCACCGATCGCACCACCCCGCAGGGAGTCTCGTGACCGCCACCGACCATGCCCTCGAGCTCGTCCGAGCCGCCGCCCAGGCCGCCTCGGACAAGCTCGCCGAGGACGTCATCGCCTTCGACGTCAGCGACCAGCTCGTCATCACCGACGCGTTCGTCCTCGCCTCCGCCTCCAACGACCGGCAGGTCAAGGCGATCGTGGAGGCGGTCGAGGACTCGTTGCGCGAGCTCGGCGCCAAGCCGGTACGCCGCGAGGGCGAGCGCGACGGACGCTGGGTGCTGATGGACTACGCCGAGATCGTGGTGCACGTCCAGCACGAGGAGGAGCGCGCGTTCTACGCCCTCGAGCGGCTGTGGCGCGACTGCCCGCTCATCGAGCTGCCCGAGTCGGTCACCAGCACGCGTCGCTCCAGCTGACGCCGGACCCGCCGATGTCCCAGCAGCCGTCCAAGCGGCTCTTCCTGCTCCGGCACGGCCGGACCGAGTGGAACCACACACGCCGTGCCCAGGGCCAGGCGAACGTGCCCCTCGACGAGGTCGGTCATGCCCAGGCTCAGGCCGCCGCCCCCCGGCTCGCCCTGGTCGGCGCGGTGCGGCTGTGGTCCTCCGACCTCGCGCGCGCTCGGCAGACCGCCGACCACGTGGCGGCGGCGACCGGGCTGACGGTCGAGGAGGACCCACGGCTGCGCGAGTTCTCCGTCGGCGAGCGGGAGGGCATGACCTGGGACGAGGCCGTCGCGGAGTTCCCCCAGATGGCCGACGGCATCTCGCTGGGCGAGCGCCTCAAGGGCGTGCCGGGGGCCGAGGACAACGACGACGTACGCGCGCGGATCGTGCCCGCCGTGGAGGACTGCTTCGCGGCGCTGTCCTGGGGCGAGACCGGGATCGCGGTGTCCCACGGGGCCGCGCTCAAGCTCGCGCTGGGCGGTCTGCTCGGCTGGGACGAGCATGCCGTGAACTCGCTGGGCGTCCTCGACAACTGCCACTGGGCCACCGTGCTGGAGCCGGGGGAGGGGCGAGCGCGGCGGCTGCTCGCCTACGGGGTGGGCGATTTCGCATCCGCCACCACCATTGGCTAAGATTCCCGGGTTGCCTCGAGCCGGGCGGGAGACCACCGGGTGATCGAAGCGGCGGGGCTGTGGCGCAGCTGGTAGCGCACCTCCATGGCATGGAGGGGGTCAGGGGTTCGAGTCCCCTCAGCTCCACCGAACACGACGAAGGGCGGTCCTCACGGGCCGCCCTTCGTCTCTTTTCTGGGCCTCTCGCTCCCGGGTCTCTGAGGCCCGCCAGATGCGTGGGAAAAGCACCTCCGGGAGCCCGGAACGCGTGCTTTTCCCACGCATCTGCGCTCACGGTCGCGTGAACGGCAGGTCAGATCGCGGCTCGGTGGGGGTGTCGGTAGCGATCCCGCAGCACATGCGCTGGGCGAAGGCCCGGATGTCCTCGTCGTCGAGCCCGCTCACGCCGGCCAAAGGGCGGGTCTGCACCTCGAGGAGCGCCGCGAGGATCGCCCTTACCGTGTCCTGACCATTTCGGGTCTGCAGGCTTCGGACTACTTCAATAGTCCGGTCGGAAGTGCAATCTGCACCGAGGGCCAACCATGCAAAGCACCACTTGCGCCACTTGCGCTACCTGCGGCGCATAGAGGCAAGTGGGTGCCGTGGCTCACCAGGCCCCAGCGCGAACCCGCGGGTCCATCAAGATTGCCCAGGTGTAGGCGGAACCCTGCCTATCCTTGATGTCGCTCGGCTTCGATGTCGGCATGGCAGCGGCCGCTTTCATGAAGTTGGTTCTCGAAAGCGAACGGTTGATTTCGCGACCATCGCGAGACACTTTGAGGTAATCACCTGGTACCCGGTAGGTGAATGGGAGACCGGTCGCCGTGATGAACTGCTGACCGGCATGCTGTTCTATGCGTGTCCAGACGTCGTCGAAACTAGCCATGTCTCGATTCTGGGGCAGGCTCCACGCAACCGCCACATCGCTGTCGGCGGGCCTCGTCACGATCGGGGGACGGCCGACCGAGGGAGACATTGTGATCAGTGCGAACACAGCGAAGAAGCACGCGAACGGGCACCTGCGCGCCGAGGGTTCAAACCTGGTGGCGCTCCACGCTTCCAAAAACAAGCGGCACGGCGTTTGGATCGTCGACTACCACGACCCAGACCACCCCAACGAGATGCTGATCGGGGGCGCACTGGTCGTGACGGACGATGGAGAGGTGCACACCATCGGCTCGACGCCCGATGCGGTGGATCGTCTGATGGAATCGTTGGGGCGCAGCCCGTTCGGATCGGCGGACGACGTGTGGGCTCGCGAAGGCGAGAGGCCCTGCTGGCCGACGTAGATCCCGAGGAGGCGGCCGGCCTGGCAGCGCTTGCTCGTACGCGGCGCCCATGGCCGGGGGTGCTGGACGATGAGCTCGAGAAGCCGTACTTCAGGGACCTGATGGGCATGGTTGATCGGGGGCGGCGTACCGGTGTTGTCTACCCACCGGCTGGCGATCTCTTCGCGGCGTTTCACCTGACGCCCTACGACAAGGTCAAGGTGGTCATCCTCGGGCAGGACCCATACCACCAGCCCGGTCAAGCCAACGGCCTGTGTTTCTCGGTCCCGCGGGACGTGCCTAGATTGCCACCGTCCCTGCGGAACATTTACGCAATGATGACGCGCGACGGGCTCACTCCGCCGCCTCACGGCGACCTCACCGAGTGGGCCCAGCGAGGCGTCTTGCTCCTTAACACCGCGCTTACGGTCCGCGACTCCAGAGCCAACTCGCACGCGAAGCAGTGGCGCCAGTTCGCCGATGCTGCGATCACTAAACTCAGTGATCGCGACCGTCCGGTCGTCTTCGTCCTGTGGGGCAAAGCCGCCCAACGCAAGCGTGACCTGATCGACGAAGACCGACATGCGGTCGTCACTGCCCCGCACCCCGCTGCCAGAGGACGCTCCCAGACGGAGTTCCGCGAGGCGAAGACGCTCACGGAGGTCAACCGACGTCTCGACACCCTCGGGGTGACACCCGTCGACTGGGCCATCACCTGAATCTCATTGGCGCAACATTGCTTGCCTGCATTTCTCGAAGTGCCAATGACTGGCACCACACTTCGCCACGCGGCGCGGCGAACATGCTGGACGGTAGGGACGGCTTCCGGGTCCTGTTTGCGGCGGAGTGACTCGCATCGGGCCTCAATCGAAAGCGCCCCCGAGATGCCAAGGGTTCGAGGACCGATGTACGCGGACCAGCGTCACCTGATGCGCTGCGGGGCTCTGGTCGTCACGTGCGCGCGTCAGCCGCGGGGTATCCGCGTCGGACGGTGCGGTCGAGGATGCCGAGCGTGGCCCGCAGGTTGGCCTCGGAGATCACCGGGAAGACGCCGTTGTCCTTGAAGTCCTGCCGGGCCTCGGACCAGTCGTAGATCGACGTGACGCGGGTGCCCTCCTCGGCCGGCTCCAACCGGTAGCCGTAGCGGTGGCCGATCTGAGGACGGATGCGGCCGAGGATCGACCAGGTGATGAGCTGGTCGGGCTCGAGCTCCTCGATCCGCACGGTCACGTCGTACCGGCCCCAGTCGGGCAGGTCGCCGAGCGCTTCGCGGTCCATGTGGACGACGAAGGAGTCCCCGACGGCAGTGACGGGCTCACCGGTGGCGTCCTGGAGCATCCCGGAGGCGTCGATGGCGACGTGGCCCTGCGGGTCGCAGAGCAACGCGAAGATCTCGCTCGCCGGAGCGGGGATGAGCCGTGAGGTCTCGAGGCATTCGGACATGCGAGCAGCTCCTGGAGCCGGGGGAGGGGACGTGCCACCCCTACCCACTGCGGCGCCGGTCGGACCGTCGGGGTCGCGAGCTGTCGGTGTCAGCGGGCACAGTAAGCGGCATGACTGAGCACCCCACTGCCGGACAGCGCCGCGAGGTCGCGGGCGTCGTCGTCACCGACCACTGGCTGGACCTGCCCCTGGACCATGCGGACCCCACCGGTCCGACGATCGAGGTGTTCGGCCGCGAGGTCGCTGCCCCGGGCGGCTTCGACCGCCCGCTGCTCGTCTTCCTCCAGGGCGGCCCGGGCCACGAGGCACCGCGTCCGACCGGCTTCCCGGCCGCCCCGGCCTGGCTGGAGCGTGCCCTGCAGGACCACCGGGTGCTCATGCTCGACCAGCGCGGGACCGGCCTCTCCACGCCGTACGGCGACCCGGACCCCGACCCGGCTGCCGACGCGAATCGGTTGCGCCACTTCCGCGCCGACGCGATCGTGCGCGACGCCGAGGCGTTCCGCGAGCACCTGGGGGAGCGGAAGGTCAGCCTGCTGGGGCAGTCGTTCGGCGGCTTCTGCACGCTGCACTACCTCAGCAGCGCGCCCGACTCGGTCCGCGCGGCGATCTTCACCGGCGGACTGCCCGTGGTCGGGCGGCCGGTCGACGACGTCTACGCCGCGACCTTCACCCAGATGCGGCGGCTCAACGAGCTGCACCACCGTCGCTACCCGATGGACCGCGACCGTCTGGCCCGGCTGCTCGCCCTGTGCGACGCCGGCGAGGTGCTCGACCCCGAGGGACGCCCGCTGAGCCGGCGCATGGTCCGCACCATCGGGAACCGGCTCGGGTTCGACGGGGGCAGCGAGGAGCTGCACTATCTCCTCGAGCGCGACCCACACTCAGCGGCGTTCCGCCACGACGTCGTCGGGCTCTTCCCCTTCGGCGCCCGCAACCCGATGTACGCCGTCATCCACGAGTCCAGCTACGCCGACGGCGTCATCACCGGCTGGTCGGCGGCGCGGGTGCAGCCCGACGACTTCGCCGCCGCCGACTCGCTGCTGCTCACCGGCGAGCACCTCTTCCCGTGGCACTTCGAGGAGGACCCCGCCCTGCGCCCGTACGCCGAGGTGGCCGGCCTGCTCGCCGACGAGGCGTGGCCGAAGCTGTTCGACGCGGGCGTGCTGGCGGACCTCGACGTGCCCGCGGCCGCCGTGGTCTACGCCGAGGACCCGTTCGTCGACCGCGGGCTCTCGCTGCAGACCGCGGCGCTTGTGCCGTCGCTGCGGACCTGGGTCACGGACCAGTACCTCCACGGCGGGCTGCGCCACGGCGGCGGCGACCTCCTCGACCGGCTGCTCGGGATGACCAAGGCAGCCGTCGCGGTCCGAGGTGACTGACGCGAGACGTCAGGTCCCGCGGACGGTGGGGGCGGTCCGCTCCGCCAGCCGCACCAGGGACTCCCGGGTCCAGGACTCCGCGCCCGGCCACCGGCCCACGTAGTCCGCACACTCCTCGGGCGACCAGCCGTGGGCCGCGCGCAGCCCGTCCATGAGCATCGTCAGGTACGTCGCTCCCGGTGCGTTCGGCGGTGGCGGGTCGGTCGCGGCCAGCGCCACGAGCGGGTGACCGTCGAGCTCGCCGGTGACCAAGGCGTCGTACCACCCGGCGCCGCCGAGGGGCGCCTCCAGGACGCTCACCGCGCCGGCTTCGCGGCGGGTCTCCTGTGCCACGATGTCGCAGACCTGCTGGTGGGTGAGGAGGTAGGCCTGGGCGGCGACCTCGCCGGATCTCGACACGGTCGCTGCGCTCCCTGCTCGATCACCGGGGGCCTGGGCGGCGACCTCGCCGGATCTCGACACGGTCGCTGCGCTCCCTGCTCGATCGACGGGGGTGGGGCTCCCTGCTCGATCACCCGTCTCGAGGACGGCGACGCCGCCGCCCCACACGGGGGAGTCACCGGCGAAGCGGAGCCGGCCCGGGAGCCAGACCGAGGCGGTGGCCCGTGGTGGGGAGGGATCGCGGGCGCCGAGGTAGGTGCGCCGCGAGCCGGGCGGGGTGCCGCCGGCGAGGTAGCAGGTGAGCCGCGGCACGTGCAGGTTGGAGCCGTAGGCGGCATACCAGACGAGGGCGTGCGGGTTGACGGATCTCGACGACGGGCGCGGGGCGCCCTGCTCGATCACCGGGGGACCGATCTCGACGACGGGAGCGGGGCGCCCTGCTCGATCACCGGGGGGCCGATCTCGACGACGGGCGCGGGGCGCCCTGCTCGATCACCGGTCCCGCTCGATCACCGGGCTCAGCTCGCCGCGGTCCGGCGGGCCAGGTCGGCGACGACCTCGGGCATCGTGGCGCCGTCGCGCACGAGCGCCCGCTGGCGCTCCGCTCCGCCGCCGTCGGCGAGCACCCGCGACGCCAGCTCACGGACGAGGTCGAGGTCGCCGGTGTCCTCCAGCGCGTCCCGGACGTGCTCGACGAGGGCGTCGAGGACGGTGGCCGCGGGCGACAGCTTCCACGTCGTCGGGTCGACGAGGCCACCGGCCAGGCCGTCGTGGGCGGCGCGCCACTGGGCCGCGCGCAGCAGGTCGGCCCGCCACCCCTCGGTGGACGTGCGGCCGGCGGCGGCGGTGGTGACCAGGGCCCGGCCGAGGGCGGCAAGGAGGATCGCGTCGTCGACGTCGGTGCACACGTCGGCCACACGGATCTCCACGGTGGGCAAGCCGTTGCCCGGCCGGACGTCGAAGTAGACCATCGGCTCGTCGAGCGAGGCACCCCACTCGACGAGCAGGCGGGTGGTGCGGTCGTACTCCTCCGACGACCCGAACTCCTGCCGGGGCCCGGCCGAGGGCCAGCGCGACCAGACCTGGCTGCGCCACGAGGCGTGCCCGGTGTCCTCGCCGCGGTTGAACGGGGAGTTCGCGCTGATCGCCAGCAGTGACGGCAGCCAGGGGCGGACGCCGTCGACGACCCGGACGACCTCGTCGTCCTCGACCGCGACGTGCAGGTGCATGGCGCAGGCGACGGCGTCGCGGGCCAGCCGCCCGTAGTCCGTCTGGATCCGCTCGTAGCGCTCGTCCGGCGTGAGGTCGGGGTGGCGCGGCACCGACAGCACCGGCACGGGCATCGCGACCGCGGAGGCCCCCGCGGCACCCGCCGCGGCCACGACGGCGGTGCGGGCCTCGACGAGCCGGCGCCGCAGGGCGTCGAGGTCGTCCTCGGGCGCGGTGGCCAGCTCGATCTGCTGCTGGTAGAGCTCGAGCTCGATGGTGGTCTCCGCGCTGGTCGCGGCCCGCGACTCCACCGCGCTCTGCGCGACGGCCGTCAGCTCGCCCGTCGCGGGGTCGACGAGGAAGAGCTCCTCCTCGATGCCGATGGTGCGCACGACGCTCCTCCCGGACGGACGGGTGCTGGGGGACGGCTGACGCCGGGAACCTACCCACCGCGGTCGCCGCCACCCGCCTGGCAGGATCGGGACGTGAGCGACGTACCGCAGGACCTGCCCACCTGGGACGAGGCGGCGCGGCCGCGCGGGGCCGGCTACCCCGACGCGACGCCGGCTGAGCGGTCGCAGGGCGAGCACCTGCGGATGGTCCACGACATGTACCGCCGCAGCCTGGCGCAGGTCGACGACGTTCTCGAGCAGGTCAGGTCCGGCCGGCTGACGGTGGGGGAGGCACGCGGAGCCGTGCACGCGCTCGGCGTACGCGTCACCTTCGCGCAGCTCGGCTCCTTCTGCGGCCAGCTGTGCCAGAGCGTCGAGACCCACCACCGGATCGAGGACGCCCACCTCTACCCGGCGCTGCGGGCGGCCGACAGCGCGCTCGACCCGGTGCTCGACCGCCTCGACCTCGAGCACCGCGTCATCCACGACGTGCTCGAGCGCTTCGACCGGGTGCTCGTCGCGCTGGCCACCACCAGCGCCGACGGCGACGGACCGGGGGAGGGTGAGAGCGGGCTGCCCGACGTCTACGCCCACTTCGAGCACCTGCGCGGCCTCCTCGAGTCGCACTTCCGCTACGAGGAGGAGCAGATCGGTACGGCGCTGGGCGTGCACCGCGTCATGGTCTGAGGGCTCGGACCGGCGACGGCGATCGTCGGTTGCCGGTGTGTTCTTGTGCCGGTGATCACAATGCTGAGGCATATTGGCTCCAGCCCACCGCACGAGCGGAGGGCGGGCGGAAGGACCTCGGGTGATTCTGAACGCGTCGACGGAGCTGCGGCTCGACACCAACTGGATCGACTACCTGCTCATCTTCCTGTACTTCGGGTTCGTGCTCGGCATCGGCATCCTCGCCCGCCGCTCGGTCTCCAGCAGCATCGACTTCTTCCTGTCGGGACGCTCGCTGCCTGCCTGGGTGACGGGTCTGGCCTTCATCTCGGCCAACCTCGGCGCCGTCGAGATCATGGGCATGTCCGCCAACGGTGCGCAGTACGGCATCGCGACGGCGCACTACTTCTGGGTCGGCGCCGTGCCCGCGATGCTGTTCCTCGGCGTCGTGATGATGCCGTTCTACTACGGCTCCAAGGTGCGCTCGGTCCCCGAGTTCATGCTGCGTCGCTTCGGCCCGGGCACCCACCTCGTCACCGGCCTCAGCTTCGCCCTCGCCCAGCTTCTCATCGCCGGCATCAACCTGTTCCTGCTGGCCACGATCGTCGAGATCCTGCTGGGCTGGCCGCTGTGGGTCTCGCTCGTCATCGCTGCCGCGATCGTGCTCTCCTACACCGCCCTCGGCGGCCTGTCGGCCGCGATCTACAACGAGGTGCTCCAGTTCTTCGTCATCGTCGCCGCGCTCGCCCCGCTGACCTTCGTCGGCCTGCACAAGGTCGGCGGCTGGAACGGGCTCACCAGCGAGGTCGAGAACCGCTGGGGCGCCGAGGAGATGTCGTCGTGGCCGGGCACCACGCTCACCGGGATCGACAGCCCGCTGCTGTCGGTCATCGGCATCGTCTTCGGTCTCGGCTTCGTGCTGTCCTTCGGTTACTGGACGACCAACTTCGTCGAGGTGCAGCGGGCCATGGCCAGCAGCTCGATGTCCGCGGCGCGACGCTCGCCGATCATCGGCGCCTTCCCGAAGATGTTCATGCCGTTCATCGTCATCGTGCCCGGCATGGTCGCCGCCGTCGCGGTCTCCGAGGTGGTGCAGGCCAAGGAGAGCGGGGCGACGTTCGACTACAACAACTCGCTGCTCTACCTGATGCGCGACCTGCTGCCCAACGGCATGCTGGGCCTCGCCCTCGCCGGTCTGCTGGCGTCGTTCATGGCCGGCATGGCGGCGAACATCTCCGCCTTCAACACGGTCTTCTCCTACGACATCTGGGAGACCTACGTCGTCAAGGACAAGCCCGACCACTACTACCTGTCGGTGGGCCGGCTCGCGACCGTGGCCGCGACGATCGTCGCGATCGGTACGGCGTTCATCGCCTCGCAGTACTCGAACATCATGAACTACATCCAGACGCTGTTCGGGTTCTTCAACGCCCCGCTCTTCGCCACGTTCATCCTCGGCCTGCTCTGGGCGCGGATGTCGCCGGCCGCGGGCTGGACGGCCATGGTGGCCGGGCCCGGCGCCGCGGGAGTGGTCGGGTGGCTCTCGGAAGACACCTTCGGCGGCCTGAGCATCGGCGTCCTGCCGTTCGCCGGACAGGGGGCGAGCTTCGTCGCCGCCGGCGCGGCCTTCGTGGCGAGCATCGTCGTCGGCACCGTGGTGACGCTCATGAGCAGGACGTTCAAGTCCGAGTCCGAGCTGCGCGGGCTGGTCTGGAAGCTGACGCCGAAGGAGGACATCAGCCACACCGACGAACCAGGTGCCCGCTGGTACCAGAAGCCCGTGCCGCTCGCCGGCGTCGGAC
This sequence comes from Nocardioides sp. HDW12B, assembly GCF_011299595.1. NCBI lineage: Bacteria > Bacillati > Actinomycetota > Actinomycetes > Propionibacteriales > Nocardioidaceae > Nocardioides > Nocardioides sp. HDW12B. Next base: position 1,068,859 of record NZ_CP049867.1, read on the forward strand.
TCGCCACCGTCATCGTCCTCAACCTCCTCTTCTGGTGAAGGAACCGTCATGAGCGAGCACACGAGCCCCACCTCCGGCCACGACGACGGGTCGACCCCCGAGAAGGCGCACAAGGCAGGGGCGTTCGACGTACGCAACTTCATCGGCGCGCTGCTCGGCCTCTACGGGCTGATCCTGCTGCCCACCGGGCTCTTCGCGACCGACGACGCCGCGCTGGCCAAGGCCGACGGGCTGAACGTGAACATCTGGACCGGCGTGGCCCTGCTGATCGCGGGAGGGGTGTTCATCGCCTGGGCCAGGCTGCGCCCCGTGGTGGTCCCGGCCGACCCCGACGACCAGCCCGCCGGCCAGGGCGACGACGGCCAACGCCCCGCGCACTGACCCGCACACCGACCCATTGCCGCCCCGGCGCGGCCGCACGGATGTGACGGCTGCACCCTCCCGGGGGTGAGACCATCAGCCATGGCGGCTACTCCCTCGTCCTCGACGAGCCCTGACATCGACGGCAGCGACGTGCTCGACCAGGGCGTGAGGCTGGGCCTCGTCGCCTACGGTCTGGTCCACCTCGTCGTGGCCTGGACCGCGATCCAGCTGGCGCTGGGCGAGTCCAGCGGCAAGGCCAGCCAGACCGGCGCGCTGCAGCAGCTGGCCGAGGACAGCATGGGCGGCGCCTCGCTGTACGCCGTGGCGCTCGGCTTCGCGGCGCTGGTGTTCTGGCAGGCCGCGGAGGCGCTGATCGGGCACCGCTCCGAGGACGGCGGCAAGCGCGTCTTCAAGCGCGTCGGGTCCGGGGTCAAGGCGGTGGTCTACGGCGCGCTCGCGGTCTCGTCGGTCAAGATCGCCTCGGGCAACGGCGGCCGGTCGAAGGGCACCGACACCGTCACCGCCCAGGTCATGTCCGCGCCGGGCGGGCAGCTGATCGTCGGTGCAGCCGGTCTGGTGGTCGTGGCGGTCGGGTGCTACCTGGCCTACAAGGGCGTGACCCAGAAGTTCACCAAGCGCCTCGACACGGAAGGCACGTCGGGCAACCGCCGTACGCCGGTGGTGGTGCTGGGAACGGTCGGCTACGTCGCCAAGGGCGTGGCGCTGGCGGCCATCGGCGGGCTCTTCGTGAGCGCGGCCGTCCAGCACGACGCCCAGGAGTCCGGCGGGCTCGACCAGGCCCTCCACGCGTTGCTGCAGCAGCCCTTCGGACGCCCGCTGCTCATCGCGGTCGCGCTCGGCCTGGCGGCGTACGGGCTGTTCTGCTTCCTGTGGGCCCGCCACCTCAAGCGCGACTGACCCACCCCGCGGCGCTCACCGGGTCTCGACGACGCTCGCTGGCGTTCGCTGCTCCTTGGATCGAGCCTGTCGAGATCGACCACCGGGACGATGCTCAGGTGATGGTCATGCCGCCGTCGACGGCGATGGTCTGGCCGGTCACGTAGCCACCGGCGTCGCCGGCGAGGAAGACCAGCGCGGCGGCCAGCTCGGCGGCCTCGCCCTTGCGGCCCATCGGGATCCGCTGCCCCATCGCGTCGAGGTAGCCGTCGGGGTACTGGTCGGTCATCTCGCTGGCGAAGAAGCCCGGCGCCAGCGCGTTGACGCGAATGCCCTTGCGCCCGGTCCACTGCTGGGCCAGGTCGCGGGTCAGCCCGATCAGGCCCGCCTTCGAGGCCGCGTACGCCGCCTGCGGCAGCCCGGCCGTCGTGAGACCGAGCACCGAGGAGATGTTGACGATGCTGCTGCCCGGCTCCATCACCCGCCCGCACGCCTGGGCCATCCAGTAGCAGCCGTTGAGGTTGACGTCGATGACCTGGCGGAACTGCTCCGGGGTCTCGCGGGTCGCCGGCACGGCGGTGCCGATGCCGGCGTTGTTGACCAGGATGTCGACGCGGCCCAGCTCGGAGACGGCGGCGTCGACGAGCGCCTGGCAGTCCTCGGGGGAGGAGACGTCGGTGGCGACCGCGATCGCGCGGCGACCGAGCGCCTCGACCTTCGCCCGGGTCTCGTCCAGCTTCTCGACGCGGCGGGCGCCCAGCGCGACGTCGGCCCCGGCCTCGGCCAGCGCCTCGGCGAAGGCGACACCGAGCCCGGAGGAGGCCCCGGTCACGACGGCGACCTTGCCGTCGAGGCGGAACAGGTCGAGCACGCTCATGGGGACTCCTGGGGTGAGAGGGGTGCGGTCGCGCGGTCAGGCTTCGGAGGGGACGGGCGGCCTCACTCGTAGCCGAGGATCTCCTTGCGCTTGCGGCCCCAGGCCAGCGCGGAGGCGATCGCGTCGTCGATGGTCAGGCTCGCGGTCCAGCCCAGGACCTCGCGGGCCTTGTCGACGTTGGCGAAGGCGCCGACGGCGTCGCCCGGCCGCGGCGGGGCCTCGCGCACCGGCACCTGCTCGCCGAACACCCGCTCGAAGGAGGCGACCAGCTCGCGCACGGTCACCCCGTCACCGGTGCCGACGTTGATGATCGTGCTGGGGGCGTCGACCGTCGCGAGCACCTCGTCGAAGGTCTCGACCGCGCGCACGTGGGCCTCGGCCAGGTCCCACACGTGGATGTAGTCGCGGATGCCCGTGCCGTCGCGGGTCGGGTGCTCGACACCGGTGATGGTGAAGGCGTCCTTGAGGCCCTGGGCGGCCATCACGAGCTGGCCCAGCACGTGCGAGGGCTCCCGGGCGTAGATGCCCGACTCCAGGTCGGGGTCGGAGCCGATCGGGTTGAAGTAGCGCAGGCTGATCGCGCGCAGGTCGGTGGCGGCGGCCATGTCGGTCAGCACCATCTCCATGACCCGCTTCGTCCGGGCGTACGGCGAGCCGGGGTCGAGCGGGTCGACCTCGGTCACCTCGAACCCGTCCTTGGTGGCGTAGAGCGAGGCGCTGGAGGAGAACAGCACCCGCGGCTTGCCCAGCTTCGTGAGCTGGTCGAAGAGCGTGAGGGACTTCGCGACGTTGTCGCGGTAGTACTCGTAGGGCTGCTCCACCGACTCCGGCACCACGATGCGCGCGGCCATGTGGATCGTCGACTCGATGTCGGGGTGCTCCTCGACAACGCGGCTGAGCAGGTCGCGGTCGGCGATGTCGCCCTCGTAGAAGATGCGGTCCTTCACGAACACCCGGGGCCCGGTGAGCAGCGAGTCCAGCACCACGGGGGTGTGGCCGGCCGCCTCCAGCGCCTTGCACGTCGTCGAACCGATGTAGCCGGCACCGCCGGTGACGAGAACCTTCATGGTCAGCGACCCTAGCCCAGCCCGCCCACGCCGCCGGGGAGCCCTGCCCGGTCGGTGCGGTAACCTGGGCACGTGACCAGCCGTCTGCTTCTTGGACAGCCGCTCTGAGTCGACCGCGATCGACCCCAGAGCGGCCACCCTCCTGCCCGGAGGGTTTTTTTGTGCCCCGGAGCGACCACCCAGGAGACCCGAACCGATGAGCGACCACCAGACCAGCGACCCCGGCACCGACCGGGACGAGCGCGCGACGTACGACGTGCCGGGCGTGCAGGAGAAGTGGCTGAAGGCCTGGGAGGAGCACCCCTTCACCGCGGGCCAGGGCGGCATCCACGGGGACGGCGAGAAGCGCTACGCGCTGACGATGTTCCCCTACCCCAGCGGCGACCTGCACATGGGCCACGCCGAGGTCATGGCGCTGCACGACGTCATCGCGCGCTACTGGTGGCAGCGCGGGTACGACGTGCTCAACCCGATCGGGTGGGACTCGTTCGGGCTGCCGGCCGAGAACGCCGCGATCCGCAACGACGAGAACCCGGCCGTCTACACCTACGCCAACATCGACACCCAGGCCGAGTCGTTCCGCCGCTACGCCATCTCCTTCGACTGGTCGCGGCGGCTGAACACCTCCGACCCGGAGTACTACCGCTGGACGCAGTGGCTGTTCCTGAAGTTCCGCGAGCAGGGACTGGCCTACCGCAAGTTCTCCCCGGTCAACTGGTGCCCCAACGACCAGACCGTGCTGGCCAACGAGCAGGTCGTGCAGGGGATGTGCGAGCGCTGTGGCGCCGAGGTCACCAAGCGCGAGCTGTCGCAGTGGTACTTCAAGGTCACCGACTACGCCCAGCGGCTGCTGGACGACATGGTGCCGCTGGAGGGGACCTGGCCCTCGAAGGTGCTGGCCATGCAGCGCAACTGGATCGGTCGCTCGGAGGGCGCGCACGTCGACTTCGTCGTCGAGGGGGCCTCGACGGGCTCGACCACCGAGTCCACGCCGATCCGGGTCTTCACCACCCGCCCCGACACCCTGTTCGGCGCGACGTTCATGGTCGTGGCCGCCGACGCGAAGCTCGCCGCTGAGATCGTGGCGCCGGAGCGGCGTCAGGCGCTGGACGACTACCTGGTCGAGGTCCGCAAGGCCACCGACATCGACCGGCTGGCCACCGACCGGCCCAAGACCGGCGTCGACCTGGGCGTCACCGCGGTCAACCCCGTCACCGGCGCCCGCATCCCGGTCTGGGCCTCCGACTACGTGCTGGCCGACTACGGCACCGGCGCGATCATGGCGGTGCCCGGCCAGGACCAGCGCGACTGGGAGTTCGCCGCGACCTTCGACCTGCCGGTGATCCGCACGGTGCAGCCGACCGAGGGCTTCGAGGAGTCCGGCGGCGAGGCGTTCACCGGCGCCGGTCCGGCCATCAACTCCTCCAACGACGAGATCTCGCTGGACGGGCTGGGCATCGACGAGGCCAAGACCCGCATCATCGACTGGCTGGAGTCGAAGGGCACCGGCACCCGCTTCGTGAACTTCCGGCTGCGCGACTGGCTGCTGAGCCGTCAGCGCTACTGGGGCGCCCCGATCCCGATCATCCACTGTGAGACGTGCGGCGAGGTCGCCGTACCGGAGGACCAGCTGCCCGTCGAGCTGCCCGACCTGCGCGGCTCCGACCTGAAGCCGAAGGGTGTCTCGCCGCTGGCCGCGGCCGAGGACTGGGTCAACGTCGACTGCCCGCAGTGCGGGGGAGCGGCGAAGCGCGACAGCGACACGATGGACACCTTCGTCGACTCGTCGTGGTACTTCCTGCGCTACTGCTCGCCGCAGTACACCGACGGCCCGTTCGACCCCGAGGCCGTGCGCGAGTGGATGCCCGCTGCGCAGTACGTCGGCGGCGTCGAGCACGCGATCCTGCACCTGCTCTACAGCCGGTTCTTCACCAAGGTGCTGCACGACCTGGGGATGGTCGACTTCACCGAGCCGTTCACCGCGCTGCTCAACCAGGGCCAGGTCATCAACCGGGGCAAGGCGATGAGCAAGTCGCTGGGCAACGGGGTGAACCTGGGCGAGATGATCGACGCGTACGGCGTCGACGCCGTTCGGCTGACGATGGTCTTCGCCGGCCCGCCGGAGGACGACATCGACTGGGCAGACATGAGCCCCGGTGGGTCGCTGAAGTTCCTGCAGCGGGCGTGGCGGCTGTCGGGCGACGTGACGGCCCCCGTCGGGGCGTCCGCCGCCGAGGGCGACACGGCCCTGCGCCAGGTCACCCACCGCACCGTGCGCGAGGCCGAGCAGCTCATCGAGTCGCACCGCTTCAACGTGCTGGTGGCGCGGACCATGGAGCTGGTCAACGTCACCCGCAAGGCGATCGACTCGGGCTGCGGCCCGGCCGACCCGGCCGTGCGGGAGGCCGCCGAGACGGTGGCGGTCCTGCTGTCACTCGTCGCGCCCTACACCGCCGAGGAGATGTGGGAGCGGCTGGGCCACGAGCCCACCGTCGCCCGCGCCGGCTGGCCCGTCGTCGAGGAGGCCCTGCTGGTGCAGGAGTCCGTCACGGCGGTCGTACAGATCCAGGGCAAGGTCAAGGCCCGTCTCGAGGTGTCCCCGGAGATCTCCGAGGCCGACCTGGAGGCCGCAGCTCTGGCCGACGAGTCCGTGCAGCGGGCGCTGGACGGCAAGACGGTCCGCAAGGTCATCGTGCGGGCCCCCAAGCTGGTCAACATCGTCGCCACCTGACCTCTCGCGGTGATCGATCTCGACAGGCTCGATCCAAGGAGCCGCGAGTCCCCGGTGGTCGAGCAGCGAGCGCCAGCGAGCGTCGTCGAGACCTCGTGGGGCGCTCACCGGGTCTCGACGACGCTCGCCCAGGGGCTCGCTGCTCGACCACCGGGTTGGACCTGGCGAGGTGGTCGCGTCCGGGAGGCGATCCCTTAGGTGGCGGCTCGACAGGTCTATCGCCTGTCCAGCCACCACATAAGCGTGATCAGAACCCGTTGGTCGAGCAGCGAGCGCTAGCGAGCGTCGTCGAGACCTGGTGGGGTGGTCACCGGGTCTCGACGACGCTCGCCCAGGGGCTCGCTGCTCGACCACCGGGGTGAGGCCCGGTGAAACGGTCGCGTGGTCTCGACGACGCTCGCCCAGGGGCTCGCTGCTCCTTAGATCGAGCTCGTCGAGATCGACCACCGGGCTGAGACCTGGGGGGTGGTCACTGGGTCTCGACGACGCTCGCCCAGGGGCTCGCTGCTCCTTGGATCGAGCCTGTCGAGATCGACCACCGGGGTGAGGCCCGGCGGGACGGTCGCGTGGTCTCGACGACGCTCGCCCAGGGGCTCGCTGCTCGACCAGCGGGGGAGTCAGTCCTGCTTGAAGGCGGCGTCGAAGGACGCGGTCGCGGGCGGGAAGTCGAGCCGCCGCAGGTAGGCGAGCGCCTCGGGGGCGCCGTGGAGGCGGTCCATGCCGGCGTCCTCCCACTCCACCGAGATGGGGCCGTCGTACCCGATGGCCGACAGCGCCCGGAAGCAGTCCTCCCACGGCACGTCGCCGCGGCCGGCCGAGACGAAGTCCCAGCCGCGGCGCGGGTCGCCCCACGGCAGGTGCGAGCCGAGACGGCCGTTGCGGCCGTTGCCGACCCGCATCCGGGTGTCCTTGCAGTCGACGTGGTAGATCCGGTCGGCGAAGTCGGTGATGAACGAGACCGGGTCGATGTCCTGCCACACCATGTGGCTGGGGTCCCAGTTGAGCCCGAACCCGGGCCGGTGGCCGATCGCCTCCAGCGTCCGCACGGTCGACCAGTGGTCGTAGGCGATCTCGGAGGGGTGCACCTCGTGGGCGAAGCGCACGCCGCACTCGTCGAAGACGTCCAGGATCGGGTTCCACCGGTCGGCGAAGTCGGTGAACCCGGCCTCGATCCGCTCGGCGGACACCGGCGGGAACATCGCGACGTAGGGCCAGATCGAGGAGCCGGTGAAGCCGACGACGGTCTTCACGCCCAGCTTCTGCGCCAGTCGCGCGGTGTGCTGCATCTCCTCGGCCGCCCGCTGCCGGACGCCCTCGGGGTCGCCGTCGCCCCAGACGCGGGACCCAACGAGGTCGCGGTGGCGCTCGTCGATCGGGTCGTCGCAGACGGCCTGACCCTTGAGGTGGTTGGAGATCGCGAACAGCTGGAGACCGTGGCGCTCGAGCAGGGCGAGCCGTTCGGCGACATACGCCTCGTCGTCCCAGCGCCACGCGTCGAGGTGCTCGCCGGAGACGGCGATCTCGAGACCGTCGTAGCCCCAGCCCGCCGCGAGGCCCGCGACCTCCTCGAGGGTGAGGTCGGCCCACTGGCCGGTGAACAGGGTGAAGGGACGGGGATGCGTCGTCATGTCGTTCCTCTCAGGCGGTCACGGGGACGGAGACGGCGAGCTCGTCGGCGCCGACGGCGACGCAGCGCGAGCCGTCGGCAGCACTCTGCTCCATCGCGGCCAGCACGCGCTGCACCGCCAGGCCGTCCTCGAACGATGGGCGCGGGTCGGTGCCGGTGGCCAGGCAGCGCAGCAGGTCGGCGGCCTGGTTGGTGAAGGTGTGGTCCCAGCCGAGCACGTGGCCGGTGGGCCACCACGCCTCGAGGTGGGGGTGCCCGGGCTCGGTGACCATGACGTCGGTGGTGCCGGCTGTCAGTGTCGAGCCGCCGGGGGCGTCGTGGACCCGCAGCTGGTTGAGGTGCTCGAGGTCGAAGGACACCGACCCGCGCGAGCCGTAGACCTCGATCTGGAAGCCGTTCTTGCGACCGGCCGCGACCCGGGAGACCTCCAGGCTCGCGACGGCGCCACCGTGGGTCTGCAGCGTCGCCCAGGCGGCGTCCTCGACGGTGACGGCCTCGGGCCCCGCGGGGCCGGTGCGCTCGGGCACGAAGGTGCGGGTGGTGGCCGAGACCGAGGCCACGCTGTCGCCGGTCAGGAACCCGAGCTGGTCGACGGCGTGCGAGGCCAGGTCGCCGATCACGCCGGAGCCGGCCTGCTCGCGCCGCAACCGCCACGTCATGGGGGCCGACTCGTCGGTCAGCCAGTCCTGGAGGTAGCAGATCCGCACCTGTCGCACAGTGCCGATCCGGCCCTGGGCGACCAGGTCGCGGGCGAGCTCGAGCGCCGGCACCCGCCGGTAGTTGAAACCGACCATCGACCGCACGCCGTGGGCCCGGGCGGACCGGGCGGCCTCCACCAGCGCCTCGGCCTCGGCGACGTCGTTGGCCAGCGGCTTCTCCAGCAGCACGTGCTTGCCGGCGGCCAGCGCCGCCTGGGCGACCTCGGCGTGGAGGTGGCCGGGCAGGCACACGTCGACGAGGTCGACGTCGGGCCGCTCGATCACCTGGCGCCAGTCGGTGGCGGTCTCGTCCCAGCCGTACGCCGCTCCCGCCGCGGCCACCTGCGCGGCGTCACGGCCGACCAGGACCGCCTGGCGGACCGGGGGCACGTCGGGGAAGAAGGCCCTCACGTTGCGCCACGCGTTGGAGTGGGCCTTGCCCATGAAGGAGTAGCCGAGCACGGCGACGCCGAGGGGGCGCTCGTGCGGGTGGGCGGCAGTCATCGGGAACCTCCGGGGGTCGGTGCTCCGGAGCCACTCAGGTGGCGCAGGAACGCCAGGCCGTCACGGGCCAGGTCGTCCTGGGTGGGAGCGAGGGGTCGCCAGATCGACGCGGCGGTGGCGATGGATGCGTTGTCGGCGGTGAAGCTCTCCAGCACGAGGGGGCCGTCGTAGCCGACCTCGTCGAGCGCAGAGAGGAGGGCGGGCCAGTCGGTCTGGTCGCCGCCGGGAGCGCCGCGGTCGGAGCCGCAGACCTGCACGTGGACCAGGTGGTCGCCGGCGGCGCGGACGGCGTCGGCGCTGGAACGCTCCTCGATGTTGAGGTGGTAGGTGTCCAGGGCCAGGCCCACGGCGCCGCCCGGACCGCCGTGGGTGTCGAGCAGCGGGCCGAGCGCGCTCAGCCCCTGGGCCACGGTGTTGACCAGCGAGGTCTCGTAGCGGTTGAGCGGCTCGATGCCGATCCTCACCCCGGCCTGGGCGGCGTGGTCGACGACGGGTGCCAGGTGGGTCCGCAGCTCGTCGTATGCCGTCTCCCGCTCGAGGGTGCCCATGCGCCAGACGCGGCCGGTCGATGCGGTGAACGGTCCGCACACGGCGGCGGCGCCGATCCCGTGCGCGAGGTCGATGCACGCGCGCAGGTAGTCCTGGGTGCTGCGCACGCGCTCGGGGGGAGCGGCGACGAGGTCACGCCCGGGCGCCATGGCCCCGACCACGCAGGGAACCAGCGCGGTCTCGTCGAGCAGCGGGCGCAGGACCGCGGGGCTCAGGTCGCCGACGTCCTCCAGGGGCAGCTCGACGGCGTCGAAGCCCAGGTCGGCCACGTGGTGCAGCAGCTCGGGGGCGTTCGCATCGGTCAGCGGCGAGGTCCAGACCCAGGTGTTGACGCCGAGCGGTCGCATGACGACACCTTTCGCGGGGGCGGGAGCACGGGAGAGGACGGGGGAGGGGTAGGGCCCCCCGGTGGTGCTGCGCGCGGCGGGTGCACCGCGCGCAGCACCGGTGAGCAGGTCGGGTCAGGGGATCTGACGCTCCTGCCAGACCTCCGGGTAGCCGGGAAGGTCCTCGCCACCGAACTTCGCGTAGTGGCCGTCGGGCATGCCCTCGTTGGCGGAGATGAAGTCGGCCCGCTCCTCCTCGGTGATCGGCGTCTGCGGGAGCACCCACTCAGCCGGCACCTCCTCGCCGGCGAAGATCATCTGCGCGGCGAGCAGCGGCGTACGCCACTGGAAGTTGGAGTACACCGGGGCGAGCCCGGTCAGCCCGGTCTCCTCCCACTTGCGCAGGAAGGTCATCTCGTCCTCGCCGGTCATGACCGGCAGGTCGGCGCCGGCGTCCTCGAAGGCCTCGATGGCGGCGACGGCACCGTCGCCGGCGTCCATCCAGACTCCCTGCACGTCACCCTTGGCCAGCTCGTCGGAGACGATCTTCTTGATCTCGGCCGGGTCGGCGCCGGTGAAGTAGTCCACGGCCTCGATGCCGTTGTCGGAGAAGATCTTGTCGGCAGCGGCCCACCGGTTCTCCAGCACGTCGACGCCGGGCAGGATGCGCAGCGCGACGACCTTGTCGCCCTCCTCGAGGTTCTCGGAGAGGAAGTTGGCGGTGTCGATGCCCCAGGCGTAGCCGCCGATGGGGTGGATGAAGGTGGTGGCGCAGTCGGTCTCGACGCCGCGGTCGAAGACGATGACGGGCTTGCCGGTGTCGCACGCCCGCTCCACCGCCGGGGTCAGCGCGGCCGTCGAGTTCGGCGAGATGATGAAGACGTCGCAGTTGCCCTCGTCGATGAAGTAGTCGATGTCGGCGATCTGCGTGTTGTCGTCGTCCTCGGCGTCACGGGTCTCCATCTCGGAGATGACGCCCTCCTCGACGAGCACCTCGAGCTGCTGGTTCATGGTGATCCAGCCGGTCTGGCGCCACGGGTTGCTGATCGAGGCGTTGGCGAAGCAGGCCTTCTGGGGGCCGTCGGCGGCGAACTCCGCGGTGTCGGTCATCTCGCCGTCGATGTACTGCAGCCACGGCTCGGACTCGTCGCCCTCGAAGGTGGCGCCGCGCTGCTCGTCCTGCTCGTCGAACACGGCCTGGTCGAACCACTTCGAGTCCTCGCCCGACTCCTCCGTCGAGCCCGAGGACTCCGAGGACGACTCCCCGGACCCCTCCTCCGCGGCGGGTGCCGACTCGTCGGTCGAGCAGGACGTCAGGACCAAGGCGGCAGCGGCGGCCGTCACGGCGGTGCGGTACGTGCGTCTGGTCATGTGCGGTTTCTCCTGTGTTCGGTGCCCGGCGGGCGCGGTGGGTTCGGGAGGGTCAGGGGGACGGGGCGGAGGGCGGTGCGCCCTCGGCCCCGGCGGTGGTCGCGGGCGCGGGGCCGGGCGCGGCCCCGGGGCGACGCAGCAGGCGGGGGAGCCGGTTGCCCGAGCTCCAGGCGCGTCCGGCGAGCGCGACGGCGAGGATGATGATCACGCCCTGCACGGTGTCCCTCCAGGTGGAGGGGATGTCGCGGAAGTTGAGCAGCGTGAAGAGCAGGTCGAGCGCGATGGCGCCGATCGCGGCCGAGATCACCCAGCCGCGGCCGCCGCCGAGCACGACGCCGCCGAGGACGACCGCGGTGATGGCGATGAACTCGTAGCCCTGCCCGACCGAGGGGTGCACGCCGGCCTGGCCGACCAGGATGATCCCGGCCAGGGTCGCGGACAGCGAGGACAGGATGAAGGCCCGGGTCTTGACCCATCAGACGGTGGCGCCGCTGACCTCGGCGGCGCCGGGGTTGTCGCCGGCGGAGACCAGGGTCATGCCGTAGGGGCGGCGCACCAGCCACGAGGCGAGGGCCCCGACGACGATCAGCAGGATGAGCGGGTAGGGCAGCAGGTCGAGGACCGGGACGCCCTCGATGCCGCCGCGGCCGATCTCGCGGAAGTTGTCCGACGGGTTGCCGGTCGCGGCCCCGCCGGTGAGGTAGAAGACGAAGCCGGACAGCGCCAGCATCATCCCGAGCGTGACGATGAAGCTGGGTACGCCGAGCAGTGTGGTGGCCACACCGTTGAGGAGCCCGACGAGGGCGCCGACGGCGATCATGAGCAGCATCACCGGGAGGATCCGGCCGTCGTCGTCACCGATGAGGTTGCCGGCCATCACGACCTGGGCGGCGATGACCGAGCCCATCGACAGGTCGAACTCGCCGGAGACGATGACGAAGTACTGCCCGATGGCGAGGATGGCGATCGGGGCGCTGCGCGCCAGCGACCGCACCAGCCGGTCGGGCTCGCCGAAGCTCGGGTTCGAGGCGACGATCAGGACCAGCAGCACGACCGCGAGGACGTAGACGGCGCCGCCGGGGGTGGCCAGGGCCCCGAGGAAACGCCGCAGGGGCGTCCCCTCGTCGGCCGGCAGCTCACGACGTACGCCGCTCCCGTGCGGCGAGAGGGTGGTGCTCATGCTCGCTCCTGGCTCGACGGGGTGGTGGCGGGTGCGCCGGTCAACGGGGAGGCGTGCAGGGGGAAGCGCGTGGGCCGGCGGGGGATGGCGCGGCGGGCGTAGACCGCGACGGCGACCACGATGACCAGCCCGCGCACGACGTCGCGGAGGAAGGAGTTGACCTCCATGACGCTCATGACGTTGTCGAGCACGGCGAAGATCGCGACGCCGCCGAGGGTGCCGACGATGGAGCCGCGACCACCGGCGAGCAGCGTGCCGCCGAGGACGACGGCGGCGATCGACATGAGGTCGTAGCTGCCCTGGCTGCCGATGGTCGGGCTGCCGACGCTGGTGCGCGAGAGCAGCAGCAGGCCCGCGACGCCGGAGAGCATGGAGCACAGCACGTGGGCCGCCACGAGGGGCCGGTCGGTGCGCACCCCGGACATGCGGGCTACCTCGCGGCCACCGCCCACGGCGTACAGCTGGTGGCCGAGGCGGCTGCGCCGCAGCATCAGCACCGCGGCACCGGCGCACGCCAGCATGACCAGCGTGCTGACGGGGACCGGACCGATGAGGCTGATGCCCCACAGCTGGAACGACCGGGGCGCGGAGCCGGAGCTGCCCTGGTAGTTGGAGGCGAGGAAGCCGCTGACGATCAGCCCGGTGCCGAGGGTGGCGATGAACCCGTGGACGTGGAGGCGCGTCACGATGAGCCCGTTGGCGAGTCCGATCAGGCCGCTGACCGCGAGCGCGGCGAGCACGCCGGGAACGACGTTGCCGGTCTGGCCCGCCATGATGCCGCCGGCCACGAGGCTGGACAGGCTGATGACGAAGGGCACCGACAGGTCGAGGCTGCCGCCCAGGATGACGAGGGTCTGCCCGATCGCGACGAAGCCGAGGGTGCTGGTCAGGGTGAGGACCGAGACGATGTTGCCGTTGCGGAAGAAGTTGTCGCCCGAGATCGCGGCGAGCACGACTCCGACGAGGACGACCACCACGAAGGCGATCCACACCAGCTGCGTGCTGTCGAGGCTGCGGCGTCCCGAGCGGCCCGCGCTCGGGGTCGCGGTGCCCGTGGGACGCTCCACGGTCTGGCTCATGCGACCTCCTCGGTCCGGGCGCCGGTGGCCAGCTCGAGCACGGTGACCTCGTCGGAGCCGGCCGGCAGCTCGCCCGCGATCCGGCCGTCGCGCATCACGACGATCCGGTCGGACATGCCGATGACCTCGGGCAGCTCGCTGGAGACCATGAGCACGGCCTTGCCCTCGGCGGCGAGGGTGCGCATCAGCTCGTAGATGCCGCGCTTGGCGCCGACGTCGATGCCGCGGGTGGGCTCGTCGAGCAGCACGACCTCGGGGTTGGTGCCCAGGCAGCGGGCGAGCACGACCTTCTGCTGGTTGCCGCCGGAGAGGTACTGCACCTCCTGCGCCTGGCTGCGGGCGTTGACCTCGAGCGAGCCGAGCAGGCCGGGCAGGGCAGCGCGGGCGGCCGGGGTGCGGCGGGGGAAGACGGCGCGCACGACGCTGAGGGCGTTGGCGGCGATGCTCTGGTTGAGCGCCAGGCCGGTGGCCTTGCGGTCCTCGGTGACGAACGCGAGCCCGCGTCGTACGGCGCCGCGGGGGCTGCGCAGGCGGGTCGGCTGTCCGGACACCCGGACCTCGCCACGGGTGAAGGGGCGGACGCCGAAGACGCCCTCGAGCAGCTCGGTGCGACCCGACCCCTGGAGGCCGGCCAGCCCGACGATCTCGCCGGCGTGGACGGTGAGGTCGACGGCGTCGACGTACCCGTTGCCGCAGCCGCGGAGCTCGAGCCGCGGCTCGCCAAGGGTGGTGCCCTTCTGCTTGTCGGGGAAGAAGGCGGAGATGGTGCGTCCGACCATCAGGCGGACGATGGTGGACTCGTCGAGCTCGCTCGCCGGGCGGGAGTCGACCAGCGCCCCGTCCTTGAGGACGGTGATGGTGTCGCAGAGGTCGAAGATCTCCTTGAGCCGGTGGGAGACGTAGAGGATCGCGACGCCGCGGTCAGTGAGCCGCCGGATGATGGCGTAGAGCAGCCCGACCTCGTGGTCGGCGAGGGCGGCGGTGGGCTCGTCCATCGAGATGATGCGCGCGTCGTGGCTGACGGCCTTCGCGATCTCGACGACCTGCTGCTCGGCGATCGACAGGGTGCGGACCTGGTCGTCGGGGGAGAGCCCGCTGACCCCGAGCCCGTCGAGCAGCTCCTGGGTGTCGCGGCGCATGCGGGCGGAGTCGACGAGGACCCCGCGGCGCGGCTCGCGGCCGAGGTAGATGTTCTGGGCGATGGTGCGGTCCGGCAGGAGGTTGAACTCCTGGAAGACCGTGGAGACGCCGGCGGCCTGGGCCTGCACCGGGTGGTGGAAGTGCTGCACCTCGCCGCCGACCTCGATGCTGCCGCTGTCGGGCACGTGCACACCGGCGAGGAGCTTCATCAGCGTGGACTTGCCGGCGCCGTTCTCGCCGACGAGCCCGTGGACCTGGCCGGGCACGAGGTCGAGGTCGGCGGCCTCCAGCACCACGTTGCCGAGGAAGGACTTGGTCAGTCCCCGGGCCCGCAGCACGGGTCCGGTGCCCCTCCCGGTCCCGGACCCGTGCGCGGGCAGCGCGGAGGCGTTCGCCGGGGGCTCGTGGGCCGCGTCGCGATCTGCCATGACCGGACTGTGGCACGCATCACTGCCTTTTGTCGAGTATCCGGCAAAAGTTGATGGATGCGTGTCGGAAGGGGGTGGGGCGTGGTTGGATGTGCTCCATGCAGGCCAGTGACCTCTTCGAGCTGCTGCGGGATGGCCGTCCCCGCACCCGTGCCGAGCTCGCCGAGTCGACCGGCCTGGCGCGTTCGACCGTGGCCGCGCGGGTCGACCAGCTGATGGCCCTCGGGCTCGTGGCCCCGAGCGGCGGCACGTCGACCGGCGGCCGCCCGCCGTCGCTGTTCTCGATGAACCCGCACGCCCGGGTGGTGGCCGGCGTCGACGTCGGCGCGACCCACGTGTCGCTGGTGGTCGCCGACCTCGCGGGCACCGTGCTCGCCGAGGCCGGGGAGTCGCTGGAGGTGGCGCAGGGGCCGGAGGTGGTGCTCGCGTGGGTGACCCGGACGGTGCGCGACCTGCTCGCCGCCCACGACCTGCGGCCCGGCGACCTCGCCGCCGTCGGGATCGGGCTCCCGGGCCCGGTCGAGCACTCGACCGGTCGGCCCACGAACCCGCCGATCATGCCGGGCTGGGACCGCTACGACGTACCGGCGCGGGTGCAGCAGGACCTCGACGTGCCCGTCCTCATCGACAACGACGTGAACATCATGGCGCTGGGGGAGCGGCAGGTCGCCTTCCCCACCACCTCGGACCTCGTGTTCGTCAAGGTCGCGACCGGCATCGGCGCCGGGATCATCTCGGGCGGCGAGCTGCAGCGGGGAGCCCAGGGCACGGCCGGCGACCTCGGTCACGTCCGGGTGGCCCGCGCCGACGACGTGCCGTGCCGCTGCGGCAACACCGGCTGCCTCGAGGCCGTGGCCGCGGGCCCGGCACTCGCCGACGCGCTGCGGGCCGCGGGGGTCGACGCCCGCACCAGCCAGGACGTCGTGGACCTGGCCCGGGCCGGCGACGTCACCGCCCACCAGGTGGTGCGCCAGGCCGGGCGCGACCTGGGCGACGTGCTGGCCACCCTGGTGAACCTCATCAACCCCTCGGTGCTCGTCATCGGCGGACGGCTCGCCGGCGCGGGCGAGAGCCTGCTGGCCGGCATCCGCGAGGTCGTCTACCAACGGTCGCTGCCGCTCGCGACCGAGCACCTCCAGGTCGTGGCCTCGGTCGCCGGCGACCACGCCGCCGTGCGGGGAGCGGTTGCGCTGGCCGTCGCCCACGTGCTGTCCCCGGAGCAGATCGAGCTCGGCGTCCGCCGGTTGGCGGAGGCGCGCACGTCGTAGCCCGGGTGGGCGTGCAACGTCGTCGACACACGGCTCGCCTATCCTTCGCTCCATGTCCCCGGTCGTCGTCGTCACCGACTCCACGGCTGGAGTGCGCGCGGAGACCGCCGAGGCGCTCGGCATCGTCGTGGTGCCGCTGCAGGTCGTCATCGGGGCCACGTCGTACGCCGACGGGGTCGACCCCGAGGCCAGCCCCGAGTCCGTCGCCCAGGCGCTGCGCGACTACCTCCCCGTCAGCACATCCCGGCCCAGCCCCCAGGTGCTGCTGGACGCCTACGAGCAGGCCGCCGCCGGGGGGGCGACCGAGATCGTCTCGGTCCACGTCTCCTCCGAGGTCAGCGCCACCCACGAGTCGGCGCTGCTGGCGGCCAAGCGGTCCCCGGTGCCGGTCCGCGTCGTCGACACCGGCCAGATCGGGGCCGGCACGGGCTGGGCCGCGGTCGCCGCCGCCCGGGCCGCGGCCGACGGCGCGTCGGGCTTCGAGGCGGCCGACGCGGCGCAGCGACGGGCGGACCACACGACGGCGCTGTTCTCGGTCGACACGTTGGAGTACCTCCGCCGCGGCGGTCGGATCGGCTCCGCCGCTGCGCTGCTCGGGTCGGCGCTCGCGGTCAAGCCCATCCTCGAGGTCACCGGCGGCCGGGTCGCACCGCGCGAGAAGGTGCGGACCCAGGGGCGAGCGATCGCCCGGCTGGAGGAGCTCGCGGTGCTCGGCGCAGCGGCGTACGACGTCGAGGTGACGGTCTGCCACCTCGCCAACGAGTCCGCGGCGACCGGCCTGGCCGGGCGCCTCGCCGAGCGGCTGGCCGACAACCTCGGCGGCCGGGAGATCGAGGTCTGCGAGGTGGCGGCCGTGCTCGGCGCCCACGTCGGCCCGGGCGTGGTCGGCGTCGTCGTGGCGCCGCTCCTGCCGCCGCACCACGAGGACTGAACCCCCCAGCCCGCCGCGGCGGGGCGGGCTGGACCAGCGTCGCTGTGGACTCTCGCCTTCGTCGGCCGGCGACGCTCGCCACGGCGGGACCGACCCCAGATGCGTGGGAAAAGCACCCGCGCAGGCTCGTGCGGGGTGCTTTTCCCACGCATCTGACGTGGAGACCCGCATCCGGCGTGGGTGAACAGGCCGGTTCTCCACAGCCGGCGAGCGGGCGCCCCGCGCCCGTGTCGAGCGCGCCTAGCGTGCCCGGATGCGCAGACGACCCGCCGCTGATGCCCATGCGACCGAGGTCGCCCGCCGACGCCTCGAGGCGCTGAGCCGCGAGCTCGGTCTGGACGGCGGTCGCGACGACCTGGACGGCACACCGAGCTTCGAGCGCGAGCCGGGTGACGACCGGCTCGTGGCCGCCGTCGGCGCGATGCACGGAGCGAGCCCCGTGCCGCGACGACGACCGGCGGCGTGGGCCATCGAGGAGAACGTGCCGCGCGGTGCGGTCGAGGGGCCGGATGAGCCCGCGCACCGGGGACCGGGACGCCACGCGCTGCCGCGGCTCTCGTGGCGCGAGCGCCTGGGCCTGTGGCTGACCGAGCGCTCCGGGGGCGGGCGCCAGTTCGGGGCCGCTCACCTGGCGGTCGTGGCCCTGCTGGTCGCGGGCAGCCTCGCGCTCGGGGCGTGGCACACGATGCGGGGCTCGGTCGAGCAGGCACCGGTGTCCGCTCCCACGCTGACCGCCCCCTCCATCGAGGGTGACGACGCCGGAGCAGCGGTGGATCCCGCGGCGGAGTCCGGGGAGACCGCTCCCGCGGCAGGGACCGCGGCCGGGGACGCGGCGAGCCCGGCGGCCGGGTCGGAGGTGGTCGTCGACGTGGTCGGCCGGGTACGTCGCCCCGGGATCGCCGTCCTGCCCGCTGGCTCCCGGGTCGTCGATGCGCTCAAGGCCGCCGGCGGCGCCCGCCCCGGGGTGCGCACCGACAGCCTGAACCTGGCGCGACCACTCACCGACGGCGAGCAGATCGTGGTGGGTCGTGCGGCAGCCGTGCCGGCACCACCCGCCGCGTCGGGCACGACCTCCGGGGCCACCTCGAGCGGCGCGTCTCCGACTGCCCTGGTCAACCTGAACACCGCCGACCAGGTGGCGCTCGAGACGCTGCCGGGAGTGGGTCCGGTGACCGCCGCGGCGATCCTGCAGTGGCGCACCGAGCACGGCGGGTTCACCGCGGTCGAGGAGCTGCTGGAGGTCAGTGGGATCGGGGACGCCACGCTCGCGGAGATCGCCCCGCACGTGACGATCTGACACAGTGCGAGCGGACGGCCCCCGCCCCCTGCTCCCACCGTCGGGCCCGGCGGACCCGGCCGGCCCCTCGGCCGCGGGTGGGGGGACGGCCGCGGCTGAGGGGACGACCCCGAGCGAGCAGACGGCCGCCGCCCAGCGAGCGGCACAGGACGCAGGGACGGCAGAGGCCGGAGGGACGGCGCGGGCCGGTGGGACTGACCCAGCACCCCGTGACCTGCGCGCACCGCAGCTCGCGGCGACGGCGTGGGCGGGCTGCGTCGTCGGGTTGCTGACGCCCGGGGCGGTGGCGGTCGCAGCCGTGACCCTGCTGGCGCTGGCCACGGCGGCTCTGGTCCGCCGCAGCCGGCTGGTCGCCGCCTGCTGCCTGCTCGCTGCGGGACTGTGCGGTCATGCGGCGCTGACCGTCGACCGGCTCGACTCCGGCCCGGTCGCAGCATGGGCCCAGGAGCGCCCCATCGTGACGGTGGAGCTGCGGGCGACCGCGGACGGAGTCGTGCGTGAGGGCGACCACGGCCCGTTCGCCCTCCTGCGCGCCGAGGGGACCGTGTGGACGGTCCGCGGGGAGACCGCCCGGGTATCCGCGCCGGTGCTCGTCATCGGTGACGAGTCGTGGGGCGACGTCGCGTGGGGGGACACGGTCCACGCCGTCGCGCGGCTGCAGCCCGCCGACGGGCACGACCTGGCCGCGGTGCTCAGCGCTGTGGGCGACCCGGAGGTCGAGGCCGGCCGCTCGGACGTGCTCGCGGGGGCGGACGCCGTACGCACCTCGGTCCGGACCGCCGCCCGGGACGGGCCCGGGCACTCCGACGCGCTCGTACCGGCGCTGGTGACCGGCGACGACGAGCGGCTGCCCACCGAGGTCACCGACGACTTCCGCACCGCGGGACTGACCCACCTGACCGCGGTGTCGGGCACGAACCTGACGCTGGTGCTGGCCTCGGTGCTGCTGCTCGCCCGCTGGGTCGGGGTCCGCGCCCGAGGGCTGCTCGTCGTCGGCGCGCTGTGCGTCGTGGGGTTCGTGCTGGTCGCCCGGCCCGAGCCGTCGGTGCTGCGGGCCGCCGTCATGGGCTCGGTGGCGCTCGTCGGTCTCGGGAGCGGAGGGCGCGCGGCCGGTGTGCGGGCGCTCGGTGCGGCGGTGGTGGTGCTGCTCGCCCTGACGCCGGCGATGGCGCTCTCACCCGGCTTCGCGCTGTCGGTCTGCGCCACGGCGGGCATCCTCGTGGGCGCGCCGGCGGTGCGCGACGCGCTGGCGTCGTGGCTGCCGCGCTGGCTGGCCGAGGCGATCGCGGTGCCGTGGGCGGCGCAGATGGCGTGCACGCCGCTGGTGGCAGGGCTGTCCGGTCAGGTGTCCTTGGTCGCCGTGGTGGCCAACCTGCTGGTCGCCCCGGCGGTCGGTCCGGCCACCGTGCTCGGCCTCGGCGGCGGGATCGTCGGGCTGCTCGTCCCGCCGCTGGGGCGCGTGGTCGGCTGGCTGGGCTGCTGCTCGGCGTGGCTCATCCTCGCTGTCGCCGAGCGTGCGGCCCGACTGCCGGGGGCGGAGGTGGCGTGGCCGAGCGGCTCGCTCGCCCTGGTGGTGCTCGTCGTGCTCAGCCTGGTCGGCCTCGTCGGCGCCTCGTGGGTGATGCGCCACCGGTGGCTCACGGTCGCGGCGGCACTGCTCCTGCTGGTGGCGATCCTGCGGCCGGCGCCGTCACCGGGGTGGCCGCCCGAGGGGTGGGTCCTGGTGATGTGCGACGTCGGACAGGGCGACGCCCTGGCGCTGCGGACCGGTCCCGCCGAGGCGGTGGTCGTCGACGCAGGGCCCGAGTCGGCGCTCGTCGACGGCTGTCTCGACGACCTCGGGGTGAGAAGGGTGCCGGCGGTCGTGCTGACCCACTTCCACGCCGACCACGTCGACGGGCTGCAGGGCGTGCTGGAGGGGCGGGCGGTGGGGGAGGTGCAGGTGACGTCGCTGCGGGAGCCGGCGTACGGCGCCGAGGAGGTGGACCGGCTCGCGGCCGCGCACGGCGTACCGGTGCGGGTGCCCGCAGTCGGAGAGCAGGCGGCGAGAGGGGAGGTGAGCTGGCGGGTCGTGGGGCCGCCACGGGTGCTGGGGGAGAACCCGAACGACGCGTCGCTGGTGCTCCTGGTCGAGGCCGGCGGGCTGCGTCTCCTGCTGGCCGGGGACGCGGAGCCGCCGGAGCAGGGTCAGCTCGAGCGGGCGGGCATCGGTGACGTCGACGTGCTCAAGGTCGCTCACCACGGCAGCCGCTACCAGGACCACGGGTTCATCGCCGACCTGCGGCCGCAAGTGGCGCTGGTGTCGGTGGGCGAGGGCAACGACTACGGGCACCCGGCCCCGGACCTGACGGCGTGGCTCACCGACGGCGGGGTCGACGTACGCCGCACCGACCGCGACGGCGACGTGGCCGTCGTGGTCGGCGAGGACGGGTGGGGCGTGGTGTCCCGGGGGTGAGGCCGGCGCCAGAGGAATGCTGTCGACGGGTTGTGGCAGGCTTCGCCGCATGAGTCCGCGCGCCGCCACCGACACCCACCCCTTGGGCTCGGTGACGCTGGTGACGGGGCCCGAGGAGCTGCTCAACGACCGGGTCGTGCGCGCCGCGCGCGCCGCCGTACGTCGTGCCGCTCCCGACTCCGACCTCACCGTCGTCCAGGCGGCCGAGCTGACCCGCGGCTCGCTGGGTGAGCTGACCGCGCCGTCGCTGTTCGCCACGACCCGGCTCGTCGAGGTCCGTCAGCTCGAGGACGTGCCCGAGGACAGCCACGACGGGATCGTGTCCTACGCGACCACCCCGGACGCCGACGTCGCGCTCGTCCTCGTCCACTCCGGCGGGCAGAAGGGCTCCGGCCTGCTGAATCGGTTGCGCAAGCTGCCGAGCGTGCACGAGCACAAGTCCGAGCAGGTGAAACCGGCCAACCTCGTGGGGTTCGTGATGGAGGAGGGCCGCAAGGTCGGGGGACAAGTCGACCGCGACGCCGCCGACGCGCTCGTCGAGGCCATCGGCGGCGACCTGCGCGCCCTCGCTGCGGCTGTCGAGCAGCTCAGCCACGACTTCCCGGGCCAGCCGTTGAGCACCGAGATCGTGGGGCGCTACTTCTCGGGACGCGCGGACGTGAAGGGCTACATCATCGCCGAGCATGCCCTGTCCGGGCGCACGGCGCAGGCGCTCGAGGAGCTGCGCTGGGCGCTCGAGACCGGCGTCGGGGGACCGGCCATCACGGGATCGTTCGCCTCGGCGGTGAGGTCGCTGGCACGGCTCAAGGGAGCAGCCCGCGGCATGCGCGACGCCGACCTGGCCCGTGAGGTCGGCGTGCCGCCGTTCCGCATCCGTCACCTGCGCGACCAGCTGCGCGGCTGGGACGAGCAGGGGCTGGGTGTGGCCGTCGGCGCGGTGGCCACCGCCGACGCGGAGGTCAAGGGAGCCGGCGCGCACGCCGGCTACTCGCTCGAGCGGATGGTCCTGACCCTGGCCGACGCGAGGGTCGGCGGGCGCTGACCGCGACGCGGCGTACCGTCCGGCGGGCAGCTCGGCGCCCGGACGCCCGGAAGGGGCTCGCGATCGGCTGAGCCGCCTGTCCGACGGGACCCCGGACGCACGAAAGCCGCCGACCCCGGAGGGGCAGCGGCTTCGAGCGTCACGCCGTGGAGGAGGGCCTCAGAGCGAGGAGGCCTGCTTCGCGATGGCCGACTTGCGGTTCGCGGCCTGGTTCTTGTGGATGACACCCTTCGAGGCGGCCTTGTCGAGCTTGCGGTTGGCGTCGGCGGCCAAGGTGCGGGCCTTCTCGGCGTCACCGGACTCGGCGGCCTCCTTGAAGCGGCGGATGGCCGTCTTCAGGGCGGACTTGACCGACTTGTTGCGCTCGTGCGCAACCAGGTTCTGCTTGTTGCGCTTGATCTGGGACTTGATGTTCGCCACGGGGCAGGCCTCAGTGCTTTCGATTGCGTTGACAGGTCGGATGCTCAGGGGCGCGGCGCACCCGGGGACGACCCGGTCGGCGCGCACGCGACAGGTGATCTTAGCAGCGGCGCCGGATCGGCCCCAAATCGAGCCGGGGAGCGCCTGCTTCCCTAACGATCCCGGCGCTTCCCGAGCGAAACATCGTTCGGGAAGTGCCGGTTTCACCAGGTACCTAGTGAAACCGACACCGACATCGCGCTACCAGTGGCGGCGGGAGGCGAGCCAGGACCAGGCGGCCTCGGCGCTCCAGCGGGCGTGGACGCCGAGGAAGGGGGAGCTCGCGCGGAGGGGCTGCTCTCCGGCGCGTCGCATCCATCCGGCGTACGCCGCCAGCCACACGTCGATCTCCTCGCCCGGGACCTCCCCGGTCAAGGGGTGGTCGGCCAGCAGCGGCTCGACGTCGACCCCGTCGCCGTGGGCGGCGACCAGGACGTCGACCACGTCGAGCCACACCGGCCCGCGGCACGGCCAGTTCCAGTCGCAGAGCAGCGTGCGGCCGTCGGCGCAGAGCAGGACGTTGTCGTCACGGGCGTCGCCGTGCACGAACCCCTGGCGCGGCAGGTCGGGCAGGCGGGCCGCCAGCGCGGCGGCCGAGCGGACGTGGCGGTCGTCGGGGGAGCGGGCCGCGAGGACCTGCCAGGCCCCGGCCAGCCCGGGGAACGCCTCGACGGCCGGGGGCAGCTCGTCGCCGAGGTCGTCGGCCACCTCAGCGGTGGACTGCGCCACCAGCGTCAGCAGCCCGAGGGTGCGGTCGAGCTCGTCGTCGCGCCACGGCCGCTCGGGGGTCAGCGCCCCGACGTCCTCGATGCCGAGCACCACCCACTCGTCGTCATCGTGGGTCCAGCGCAGCTCCGGCGCGGGCACGGCGTACGGCGCCAGGCGCGTCAGCACCCGGGCCTCCTCGGTGTAGGAGTCGGCGACGGCCCGTTGCGCGACCTTGCTGGCCGCCTTGACAAACAGCCGCGTCCCGTCGGCGGTGTGGAGCCGGGAGGCGAAGCCGGGGGTGAACCCGGTGCCCTGCGACTGCGACGACACCACGGGGGAGCCGAGCCGCTCCTCGACCTTGGCGCGCAGGGCGGCCGGGAGGTGCAGCCACGACAGGCGCCGGGCGGTGCGGCCGTGCGGCACCGCGGGGGCGGTGAGGACGGACGTCGAGGAGCCGGGCACCCGGCCATTGAACCGCACCGTCCGACCGTGGCCCGGCTGCGTGGGACACTGGGGGTGTCCGGCGCGTCGCCGCCCCCGGACCCCGCTCCACCCGCACCGTCCCCGCCCGTCGGCGGCGACCCAGCGGCCAGTCATCACCCAGCCCCGCCCAGATCATCGCCCAGTCATCGCAAAGGGAGTCGTGTCCAAGTCCTCGAGCCGTCCCGCGGCGCCTCAGCCGGGCAGCACCGACCCGTCGATCATCCGCAACTTCTGCATCATCGCCCACATCGACCACGGCAAGTCGACGTTGGCCGACCGCATGCTGCAGCTGACCGAGGTTGTCGACGCCCGCAGTGCCCGCGCGCAGTACCTCGACCGCATGGACATCGAGCGCGAGCGCGGCATCACCATCAAGAGCCAGGCCGTCCGCATGCCGTGGACGGCCCGCAGCGGTGACGAGAGCGGCACGACGTACGTGCTCAACATGATCGACACCCCCGGCCACGTCGACTTCACCTACGAGGTCTCCCGCTCGCTCGAGGCGTGCGAGGCCGCGGTCCTGCTCGTCGACGCCGCCCAGGGCATCGAGGCGCAGACGCTGGCCAACCTCTACCTCGCCCTCGGCGCGGACCTGCACGTCGTCCCGGTGCTCAACAAGATCGACCTGCCGGGTGCGGAGCCGGAGAAGTACGCCGCGGAGCTCGCCGGCATCATCGGCTGCGACCCGTCCGAGGTGCTGCGCGTCTCGGCCAAGACCGGCGAGGGCGTGCCCGAGCTGCTCGACGAGATCGTGCGCCAGACCCCGCCGCCCACCGGCGACGCCGACGCCCCGGCGCGCGCGCTGATCTTCGACTCCGTCTACGACACCTACCGCGGCGTCGTCACCTACGTGCGCGTCTTCGATGGCAGCCTCACCCACCGCGACCGGATCAAGATGATGTCGACCGGCGCGGTGCACGAGATGCTCGAGGTCGGCGTCATCTCGCCCGAGCCGCTGAAGTCCGCCGAGCTCGGCGTCGGCGAGGTCGGCTACCTCATCACCGGGGTGAAGGAGGTCCGCCAGTCCCGCGTCGGCGACACGGTGACGTGGCAGAACAACGGCGCGACCGAGCCGCTGAGCGGCTACAAGCACCCCAACCCGATGGTGTTCGCGGGTCTCTACCCGATCGACGGCGACGACTACCCGACCCTGCGCGAGGCGCTCGACAAGCTGCAGCTCAACGACGCGGCGCTGGCCTACGAGCCGGAGACCTCCGGCGCGCTGGGCTTCGGGTTCCGCTGCGGCTTCCTCGGCCTGCTGCACATGGAGATCGTCCGTGAGCGGTTGGAGCGCGAGTTCAACCTCGACCTGATCTCCACCACCCCCAACGTCGTCTACGACGTGACGATGGACGACGGCTCGACGGCCCAGGTCACCAACCCCAGCGAGTTCCCCGCGGGCAAGATCGCCGAGGTGCGCGAGCCGGTGGTGAAGGCCACGATCCTCACGCCGAAGGAGCACATCGGCACCATCATGGAGCTCTGCCAGGCCAAGCGCGGCAACCTCCAGGGCATGGACTACCTGTCCGAGGAGCGCCTCGAGATGCGCTACACGATCCCGCTGGCCGAGATCGTCTTCGACTTCTTCGACAACCTGAAGTCGCGCACCAAGGGCTACGCCTCGCTCGACTACGAGACCACCGGCGACCAGGCCGCCGACCTCGTCAAGGTCGACGTGCTGCTGCACGGCGACCCGGTCGACGCGTTCAGCGCGATCGTGCACCGCGACGCCGCCTACGCCTATGGCGTCTCGCTGGTCGGCAAGCTCAAGGAGCTCATCCCGCGCCAGCAGTTCGAGGTGCCGATCCAGGCCGCCATCGGCAGCCGTGTCATCGCGCGCGAGACCATCCGCGCCATCCGCAAGGACGTGCTCGCCAAGTGCTACGGCGGTGACATCAGCCGCAAGCGCAAGCTGCTGGAGAAGCAGAAGGCCGGCAAGAAGCGGATGAAGATGGTGGGCCGCGTCGAGGTCCCCCAGGAGGCGTTCATCGCCGCCCTCAACACCAGCGACCCGGGTCCGAAGGACAAGAAGTAGCGCCTCCCGCAGGCTCCGCGCGCAGCGCACGCGGGGCGACGTACGCCACAGGGGAGGGGTGCCCGAGCGGTGCTAGGGTGAGGCGCCGCCGTCCGGCGGCACACAACTCATTCACCTCGCCTGCCAGGGGAAGCCGGTCCAAGTCCGGCGCTGACCCGCAACCGTAGCCCTCCCTCGGGAGGGGAGCCGGAACACCTGCGGCCAGGGGATCTGACATCCACGCTGTCGCGGAACGCAGGTGGACTCCCTCCCGGGGTCCTGCCTGCATTGCAGCGGGAAGGGAAACCGATGCGCTTCCAGCGCTCTGCTCACCGAGCCCTCCTGGGACTCACCACCCTCGCCGTCGCCGCCGGTACGACGTTCGTCGGCCCGGCCGCCCAGGCCGCCACGGCTCCGGCGAGCGCCACCTCCGGCTGGCTGACCTCGCAGCTGCAGGACGGCATGCTGTTCACGACCTACGACGGGGTGCAGTACTCCAGCCCGGGCGTGACGCTCGACGCCGCCACGGCCATGCAGACCGCCGGCGTCCGGGCAGCGGCCCGCGACCGGGTGCTCGACCGCTTCGAGCGCGACGGCGCCGACTACTACGCGCCCGGAGGCAACGACTCCGCAGGCGGGATCGGCAAGACCCTGACCTTCGTCCTCGGCGAGGGCGTCGACGCCGACACCTTCGAGCCCGGCCTCGACGAGCGCCTCGAGGACCGTCTCGTCACGAGCGGGCCCGAGGCGGGGCGCGCGAAGGACGAGGGCGCGCCGGACTACAGCAACACGATCACGCAGAGCTTCGTCGTGCGAGCCCTGACCCTGGACGCCCCGGGCGCCGCGAGCGCGGAGCGCGCGACCGACTTCCTGCTGCAGCAGCAGTGCGAGGCCGGCTTCTTCCGGACCTACATGGACTCGGCCGACTTCACCTGTGACGGCGGCACCGACGAGGAGAGCGGGCCGAGCGTGGACGCCACGGCCTTCGCCGTGCTGGCCCTGGCCGAGTTCGAGCGCACGAGCGGCAGCGACCCTGTCGTCGACACCGCGCTCGCCGACGCCCGACGGTGGCTCCTGCGGACGCAGGCCGCCAACGGCTCCTTCAGCGACGAGGGAGTCCGCAACGCGAACTCCACCGGCCTCGCGGCGCACGCACTGTCCGAGCTCGGTCGCAGCGCCGCCGCCCGCGACGCCGCCCGCTGGGTCGCGAAGCTGCGAGTCACCACGAAGATCGCCAACCAGACCGCGCTCGACAAGGCCGACGTGGGCGCCATCGCCTACACCGCGGCCGACCTCGCCGCGGCCAAGCGACGCGACATCACCGCCGACCGGCTGTACTACTGGCACAACGCCTCCGCGCAGGCGCTG
This sequence comes from Nocardioides sp. HDW12B, assembly GCF_011299595.1. NCBI lineage: Bacteria > Bacillati > Actinomycetota > Actinomycetes > Propionibacteriales > Nocardioidaceae > Nocardioides > Nocardioides sp. HDW12B. The sequence goes on from NZ_CP049867.1 coordinate 1,095,721, forward strand.
GTCTCGCAGAACCTGATCGGCTGATGCAGCTCCGGCTCGCTCCGTCGAGGGCGGCGACCGTGGTCGCCGCCCTCGCGGTCTCGTTCGCTGCCCTCCCGGTCGTGGCGGGCGGGGCTCCCGCGGTCGCCTCGGCCGGCGCGTGCTCGCCGGGGACCGGCGTCACGATCGTGGTCGACCGGAACCCCGGCGACGGCGCCGAGGGCGCGAAGTACTGCGCGTCCGGCAGCGGCCGGACGGCCAAGGCCGCGATGGAGGCCGCCGGCGTGCCGGTCGAGGAGGTCAGCTCCGAGCCGGGCTTCGTCTGCAAGATCCAGGGCTACCCCGCGGAGCAGTCCTGCCAGCAGACGCCGCCGGCGAGCGCCTTCTGGAAGCTCTACTGGTCCAACGGCACCTCGGCCAGCTGGAACGTGAGCTCCTACGGCTACGCCTCCCTCCGGGTGCCGACCGGTGGCTCGGTGGGCTGGGCCTACCAGGGCGGCGGCTCGGGGGCCCCCGACGGCTCCCCGAGCACGAAGCCGTCCCCGTCACCCTCGAAGCCGGCCGGTGGGTCCGGGGGGAGCACGAAGCCCTCACCCTCACCGAGCCAGCCGTCGGCCACGCCGTCGACGTCGGCCCCGGCGCCCTCCGCGTCCGCCTCCACCGCACCGAGCGCGAGCGCCTCGGCCGCGGAGCAGGCCGGTCCGAAGGTCAGGGAGAAGGCAGCACGCGAGAAGAAGGCCGACACGAAGGGTGAGAAGAAGTCGGACCGGAAGAAGGATGACGACGCTCCCGCCAAGCAGCGGGGTGCGGGTCGCGACGAGCCGACCGACCTGCTCGAGCCCTCCGAGGGCGAGACGGTGACCTCGGGCGAGCTCGCGACCCCGGTCAGCGCCGATGCCGCGGGCATGACGGGCAGCGACCTCGCCCTGCTGGGCGTGGCGGGCGTCTGCATCGCCGGGCTCGCCGCCTCGGCCCTCGTCATGGCACGACGTCGGAGGTCCTGACCCGGCGTGACGCACCCACCGGAGGCCGGGGCCACGAGCGCCGGCTCCGCCACGACAGCCGCCGCGGCGACCACGGGTCGCCGTCGGCGGCTGCCGCGCGACCTGCACCCGGTCGCCTGGTGGCTGTGGGCCCTCGGGCTGGCCGCCGCGGCGACCCGGACGACCAACCCCTGGCTGCTCGTCCTGATCGTGCTGGTCGCCTCGGTCACCGTGCTCGCGCGGCGCACCGACGCACCATGGGCGCTGTCGTTCCGGCTCTACCTCGTCCTGGGTGGCGTCGTGGTGCTGCTGCGCGTGGTCTTCCGCATCCTCTTCGGAAGCGGCTACGGCGAGACCGTGCTCCTCGACCTGCCGGCGGTGCCGCTGCCGGACTGGGCGGCGGGCATCACGCTGCTGGGACCGGTCGCACTCGAGTCGCTGCTCGCGGGTGCCTACGACGGCATGCGCCTGGCGACGGTCATCATCTGTGTCGGAGCGGCCAACTCGCTGGCCGACCCGCGCAAGCTGCTGGCCTCGCTGCCCGCGGCGCTCTACGAGGTGGGGACGGCCGTGGTGATCGCCTTCTCGCTGTTCCCGCAGCTCGCCGAGTCCGTCCAGCGCGTACGACGAGCCCGTCGCCTCCGCGGTGAGACCGGACGGGGCATCCGTGCCCTGCGGCGGATCGTCGTCCCGGTGCTCGAGGACGCCCTGGACCGGTCGGTCGCCCTGGCCGCGAGCATGGACGCCCGGGGCTACGGCCGCTCGGGTGCCACGAGCCACCGCCGGGTCACCGGGGCCTTCCTGCTGATGGGTCTGCTCGGGCTCGTCGTGGGGTCCTACGCCTATCTCGACACGACCGCGCCCCGGGTGCTGGCCTGGCCGATGCTGGTGGTCGGCCTCGCGCTGGCGCTGGGCGGGTTCCTGGCCGCCGGCCGCGGCGTGGCTCGGACCCGCTACCGGCCGCCGCGCTGGCTGGCGGCCGACGTGCTGACCGCCGTGACCGGGCTGGTGGCCGCGGTGCTGATGACGGTGGCCGCCCGCGACCTCGTCGTGGTGCTGCCCGACCCGTCCCGGGTCCCGCCGCTGTCGTCGCTGGCCCTGCTGGCGTGCCTGGTCGGGCTCGTCCCCGCCTTCGCCACACCGCCGCCGGTGCTCGGACCCACGACGGGCCAGGCCGGCGCGACCGACGACGTGGCAGGAGGTGAGCCCCTTGCTCGCGTGGCGTGAGGTGTCCTTCGCCTACGACCCGGACGCCGAGCCGGTTCTGCGCGGCGTCGACCTCGAGATCGAGGAGTCCGAGCTGGTGCTGGTCGCCGGGCGCACCGGCAGCGGCAAGTCGACGCTGCTGCGCACCCTGAACGGCCTGGTCCCGCGCTTCAGCGGCGGGGTGCTGAGCGGCGACGTGGTGGTCGGCGGGCGGTCGGTCCGTGACGCCAGCCCCCGCGAGCTGGCCGACCTGGTGGGCTTCGTGGGTCAGGACCCGGTGCAGTCGTTCGTCACCGAGGTCGTCGAGGACGAGCTGGCCTACGGCATGGAGCAGCTCGGCGTCGCCCCCGGCACCATGCGCCGCCGCGTCGAGGAGACCCTCGACCTGCTCGGCATCTCCGAGCTGCGGTCCCGCTCGTTGCGCACGCTCTCGGGCGGCCAGCAGCAGCGGGTCGCCATCGGCGCGGTTCTCACGATGCACCCGCGGGCTCTGGTGCTCGACGAGCCGACGTCGGCCCTCGACCCGACCGCGGCCGAGGAGGTCCTCGGCACCCTGGCCCGGCTCGTCGACGACCTGGGACTCACCGTCGTGCTCGCCGAGCACCGCATGGAGCGGGTCGTGCCGTTCGCCGACCGGCTCGTGCTCGTCGAGGACGGCCGGGTGCAGGTCGGCGACCCGGCGACGATGCTGGAGACCTCGGTCGTCGCGCCGCCGGTGGTGGAGCTCGGACGTCTCGCCGGCTGGAGCCCGCTGCCGCTGTCGGTGCGCGAGGCCCGGCGACGCTCGCGCGCGCTCAGTGAGCGGCTGGCAGCAGCCCCGCCGCCGGTGCGTCTCGCCGCGCGCCCGGCCGAGCTGGACACCGCCCCGGACGCGGGCACGACGTCGGGCGGGGCCCCGGCCCCGGTGCTGCGCGCCACCGACGTGGTCGTGACCTACGGCCGCACGGTCGCGGTGCGTCACGTCTCCCTCGACGCCCACGCCGGGCGGGTGACCGCGATCATGGGCCGCAACGGCTCGGGCAAGTCCTCGCTGCTGTGGGCGTTGCAGGGCACCGGTCGACGCCACGGAGGGCGCGTCCTGGTCGAGGGCACCGACCCGGCCGAGGTCGACGTACCGGCACGGCTGGTGGGGCTGGTGCCGCAGTCGGCCACCGACCTGCTCTACCTCGAGACCGTCGCCGCGGAGTGCGCCGCCGCGGACCGGCAGGCCGGCGTCGCCGCGGGCTCCTGCCGCGCGCTGCTCGACGAGCTCGTCCCCGACGTGCCCGACGACCGGCACCCGCGCGACCTCTCCGAGGGCCAGCGGCTGTGCCTCGTGCTGGCGATCGTGCTCGTGGCCAGCCCGCCGGTGGTGGTGCTCGACGAGCCGACCCGCGGCCTGGACTACGCCGCCAAGGCCCACCTCGCCGACATCGTGCGGCGCCTGGCCGGTCAGGGCCGGGCCGTGCTGACGGCCTCCCACGACGTCGAGTTCGTCGCGCAGGTCGCCGACGAGGTGGTCGTGATGGCCGCGGGGGAGACGGTCTCGTCGGGCCCGACCGCCGCGGTGCTGGCCGAGTCGCCGGCCTTCGCGCCGCAGACCACCAAGATCCTCGGCGACGGCTGGCTGACCGTCGAGCAGGTCCGGGCGGTGGTGGCGTGAGCACGCTGCGCGCCTCCCGCCGTGACGGCCCCGGCACCCGCGGCGCCGACCCGGTCGGACGCCACCTGCTGCCGCTGGGCCGCCGCTCCGCCGCGGTGCTGGGCCTCGCCTCGCTGGCCGGGCTGCTGATGTTCGCCTGGCCGCTGCTGCTGGTGCCGGACCCCGGGGCCGCCCAGGTGGCCCCGCCGTTCCTGTTCCTGGCCCTGCTGCCGGTGGTCGTCCTCGTGGTGCTCGCCGAGCTGTCCGAGGGCGGGATGGACGCCCGGTCGATGGCCCTGCTCGGCGTGCTCACCGCGGTGAACGCGGCGCTGCGCAGCCTGAGCGCGGGCGTGGCCGGCGTCGAGCTCGTCTTCTTCCTGCTGGTGCTGGCCGGGCGCGTGTTCGGGCCCGGGTTCGGCTTCGTGCTCGGGTGCACCTCGCTGTTCACCTCGGCGCTGCTGACCTCCGGCGTCGGCCCGTGGCTGCCCTACCAGATGCTGTGCGCGGCCTGGGTCGGGCTGGGCGCCGGGCTGCTGCCGCGCCGGGTGTTCGGGCGGCCGCTGCTGGGGCGCCGCGAGATCGCGGTGCTCGTGGTCTACGGCATCCTGTGCGCCTATCTCTTCGGCCTGCTGATGAACCTCTCGTCGTGGCCCTACACGCTCGGCATCGCGGTCCCCGGCCACGAGGGCACGCTGTCCTACGTGCCGGGCGCGCCGCTGGTCGAGAACCTCCAGCGCTTCGGGATCTACACGCTGCTGACCTCCACCGGCGGCTGGGACACCGGCCGCGCGATCACCAACACCCTGGCGATCCTCCTGCTCGGCCCGGCGGTCCTCGCCACCCTGCGGCGCGCCGCCCGCAAGGTCGCGTACGCCGCTCCCGTCGCGTCCGCGACGGACGCGACCTCGGGGCAGACGCCGGGACCCGGCACGCGCTGATGGTCCACCTGCCCGCCGGGGTGCGCGGCATGGCCGGCCGCGGCGAGACCTGGGCCGCCTGGGTCCGCGGGCTGCCCCGGCTGGCGGACGACCTGCTGGGGGAGTGGGACCTGCGCCAGGACGGCCTGGCCCAGCACGGCTACACGGCGCTCGTGCTCCCGGTCCGGGACCGCCAGGAGCAGCCGACCGTGCTCAAGATCGCCTTCCCCGACGACGAGTCGGCGTACGAGCACCTGGCGCTGCGGACCTGGCAGGGCCACGGTGCCGTGCGTCTGGTCCGGGCCGACCCGCGGCGGCGGGCGCTGCTGCTGGAGCGGCTGGAGGACCGCACGCTCGACACCGTCGACGCGATCGAGGCCTGCGAGGTCGTGGCCGGGCTCTACGGCCGGCTGCACGTGCCGGCCCCGCCCCAGCTTGACCTGCTGTCGGCCCGGGCGGCGCGCTGGGCCACCCGGCTGCGGGCCCTGCCGCGCGGCGCGCCGGTGCCGCACCGGCTCGTCGAGCAGGCCGCCTCCCTGGCCGAGGACCTGGCGCTCGACCCCGCCACCGACGGGCGGCTGGTCCACTTCGACCTGCACTTCCGCAACGTCCTGGCCGCCGGGCGCGGACCGTGGCTGGCGATCGACCCCAAGCCGCTGAGCGGTGACCCGCACGCGGAGGTCGCCCCGATGCTGTGGAACCGCTGGGACGAGGTGGTCGCGAGCGGCGACGTGCGCGAGGCCGTCCGAGACCGGTTCTTCACCCTCGTCGACCACGCCGAGCTCGACGAGGACCGGGCACGCGCCTGGGTCGTGCTGCGGGAGATGGTGATGGCCGTCGAGGAGCTCACCGCCGACGACGCGGGGCGCCGGTCCGAGAGCGCCGCCGCGGCGGCCGCGGTCACCACCGCAGTCACCATCGCGGTCACCATCGCGAAGGCCGTGCAGGACTGAGACGACCGAAAGCGCCCCTCGGGGGCGGGGGCGGCCCACACTGGGGCCATGAGCTTCCCGCGCCTCGCGTCGGTCAACGTCGGGACCGCGCGCACCCTCGAGCACAAGCCGCTGCTGGTCTCGGCCATCGACAAGCTGCCCGCACGCGGGACCGTCGAGGTCGACGGGTCGTCCCTGGTCGGTGACGAGGTCGCCGACACCCGGCAGCACGGGGGCACCTACCAGGCGGTCCACGCCTACGCCTCCGAGGACCTGGCCTGGTGGACCCAGGAGCTCGGGCGCCACGTCCGTCCCGGGCTGTTCGGCGAGAACCTCACCACCCTCGACCTGGACCTCAACGCGTGCATCGTGGGCGAGCAGTGGCTCGTGGGCACCGCACGCTTCCAGGTGTCCTCGGTCCGCACGCCGGGCCCCACCTTCGCCCGCTGGATGGGGCTGCAGGGCTTCGACAACGACCGCTGGACCGAGCGGTTCACCCGCCACGGGCGGGCCGGCGTCCACCTCACCGTCCTGGAGCGGGGATGGGTGCAGGAAGGCGACATGGTCACGGTCGTCGACCAGCCGAGCCACGGCCTGACCGCCGGCACGATGTTCCGCGCACTGACCACCGAGCCGGCCCTGCTGCCGCTGCTGCTGGAGGTCGACGGCCTGCCGCTGCACGTCTACGAGCGGGCCGAGCAGGGGCTGACCCGGCGCTGAGCCGCGGCTCGGCGTACGTCCCCGGGTGCGCCCGTCTCTCTGCCTGGCTCTGCGCCCCGCTCCGCGTGGGGACCCGGGTACCTACCCATCGGTAGAACCGGTGAACTAGGGTTCGCTCCAACACAACTGAGGCGGCCGTCACACCGGGGTGACGCGGTCGACCCACGGAGCCGGAGAGGTGTGCTGGGGTGTCCCCAATCGTCAAGGATGCAAGCGTCGTCGAGGACCGTCCGATGACGGTCGGCGAGCAGTTCATGGACCGTGTGGCCGCGGGAGGGGACCGTGAGGCCTTCCGTTTCCCCGACGGTGACGACTGGGCGTCGATCTCCTGGAAGGAGGTCGGGGCGAAGGTCACCCGCCTCGCCGCCGGGCTGGTCAAGCTCGGCATCGAGCCGCAGCAGCGCGTCGGCATCGCCTCGGGCACGCGCGTCGAGTGGATCTACGCCGACCTCGCCATCATGTGCGCCGGCGCGGCCACGACCACGGTCTACCCGTCCACGATGACCGACGACGTGGCCTACATCCTCTCGGACTCCGAGTGCCACATCGTCTTCGCCGAGGACGACGCCCAGATCGCCAAGCTGCGCGAGAAGAAGTCCGAGCTGCCGCACGTCCACAAGGTCGTCACCTTCGAGGGCACGGCGGACGGCGACTGGGTCATCGGCCTCGCCGACCTCGAGAAGCTCGGCGAGGACCTGCTCAACGAGAACGGCTCCGCGGTGCAGGAGCGCATCGACGGCACCGAGGGCGACTCGCTGGCCACCCTCATCTACACCTCCGGCACCACCGGCCGCCCCAAGGGCGTGCGGCTGCGGCACAAGTCGTGGACCTACGAGGGCGCGGCGATCCAGGCGCAGAACATCCTCTCCGAGGACGACCTGCAGTATCTCTGGCTGCCGATGGCGCACTCCTTCGGCAAGGTGCTGCTGAGCACCCAGCTGGCGATCGGCTTCGCCACGGCGGTCGACGGCCGGGTCGAGAAGATCATCGAGAACCTCGCTGTCGTGAAGCCGACCTTCATGGGCGCCGCCCCGCGCATCTTCGAGAAGGCGCACGGTCGCATCATGACGATGCAGGCGCAGGAGGGCGGGCTGAAGGAGAAGATCTTCAACGCCGCCTTCGCCGTCGGCAAGCAGGTCGAGAGCCGCAAGGCGCAGGGCAAGGGCATCCCGCCGCACCTGAAGGTGCTGCACGGGCTCTTCGACAAGTTGGTCTTCAGCAAGATCCGCGAGCGCTTCGGAGGGCGGGTCCGCTTCTTCATCTCCGGCGCCGCCGCGCTGAACCGCGAGGTGGCGGAGTGGTTCCACGTCGCCGGCATCCTCATCCTCGAGGGCTACGGCATGACGGAGACCTCCGCCGGCTCGGTGGTCAACCACCCCGACTCCTACAAGTTCGGCACCGTGGGCATCCCGATGCCCGGCACCGAGATCAAGATCGCCGAGGACGGCGAGATCTGCATCAAGGGCCCGGGCGTCATGGAGGGCTACCACAACATGCCCGAGGCGACCGACGAGACGCTGGTCGACGGCTGGGTCCACACCGGTGACATCGGTGAGTTCGACGGCGAGCACCTCAAGATCACCGACCGCAAGAAGGACCTCTTCAAGACCTCCGGCGGCAAGTACATCGCGCCGTCGGCGATCGAGTCGCAGTTCAAGGCGATCTCCCCGCTGGCCAGCCAGTTCCTCGTGCACGGCAACGAGCGCAACTACTGCGTCGCGCTGATCGCGCTCGACCCCGATGCTCTGGCCGACTGGGGCAACCACGCCGGCAAGGGGGAAAAGTCCTACGCCGAGCTGGTGAAGGACCCCGACCTCGAGAAGGTCATCGGCGAGCAGGTCGAGGAGCTCAACAAGCGCCTCAACCGCTGGGAGTCGATCAAGAAGTGGGTCATCCTCGACCACGACCTGACCGTCGAGTCCGGCGAGCTGACCCCCTCGATGAAGGTCAAGCGCAAGGTCGTGGAGCAGAACAACAAGGAGCAGATCGAGAAGCTCTACGCCTGATCGCCTGATCGCCTGATCGCCTGATCACCCGCACTCCCGTCGCGCCCGGCCCTCGTGGCCGGGCGCGACGCGTTTTGGGCCCGGCTCGCCCGCGGGGGAGGATGGGGCCATGCCGTCGGTCCCCCCTGAAGGCGAGCCGGCCCCGAGCGACGGCTCGCTGCCCGCCCCCGCCCTGGACGGGGCCGCCGAGCGACCGCTCGGGTTCTACGTGCACGTGCCGTTCTGCGCGACCCGGTGCGGCTACTGCGACTTCAACACCTACACGGCGGCCGAGCTCGGCGGGGCGGGCGCGCCTCCCGGGGCGTCGCGCGACTCCTACGCCTCGGCGGCGGACGTCGAGACCCGCTTCGCAGCCACGGTGCTGGGGGCGGCGGCCCGACCGGTCTCCACGGTGTTCTTCGGCGGCGGCACGCCGACGCTGCTGCCGCCGGACCACCTGGTGGACATGCTCGAGCAGATCCGCTCGTCCTTCGGGCTGGTCGACGGGGCCGAGGTGACGACCGAGTCGAACCCCGACAGCGTCGATCTCGCCGACCTCGAGCGGCTGCGCGAGGGCGGGATCAACCGCATCTCCTTCGGGATGCAGTCGAGCGTGTCCCACGTGCTGCAGGTCCTCGACCGCACCCACGACCCGGAGCGGCTGCCGCGGGTGGTCGAGTGGGCGCGGCAGGCCGGGTTCGAGCAGGTGAGCCTCGACCTGATCTACGGCACGCCGGGGGAGTCGCTGGCGGACTGGGCCGGGTCGCTCGACGCCGCTCTTTCTTGTCGACCCGACCACATCTCGGCGTACGCCCTGATCGTGGAGGACGGGACCGGGCTCGCCCGACGGGTGCGACGCGGCGAGGTGGCGACGCCCGACGACGACGAGATGGCCGACAAGTACGTCATGGCCGACGAGGTGCTCGGCTCCGCGGGGCTGGGCTGGTACGAGCTGTCGAACTGGGCGCGCGACGAGGCGGCCCGCTGCCGGCACAACCTGCTCTACTGGCGCGGCGGCGACTGGTGGGGCGTCGGTCCCGGCGCGCACTCCCACGTCGGTGGGGTGCGGTGGTGGAACGTGCGGCACCCCGCGGCGTACGCCGAGCGGCTGGCCGCCGGGGTCAGCCCGGCCCAGGCGCGCGAGGTGCTCGACGACGAGACCCGACGGGTGGAGCGGATCCTGCTCGAGACCCGGCTGGTCGACGGGTTGGCCGTCGACGTGCTCGACGACGCCGGCCGGTCCTGGCTGCCCGACCTCGTGGACAACGGCCTCGTCGAGCTCCTCGCCTCCTCGGGTGGAGCCGCCCCCGACGACCGGGTGGTGCTGACCCTCAAGGGCCGCATGCTCGCCGACGCCGTCGTCCGCGACCTCGTCCCCTGACCGACCGTCTTCCCCCGCGAAGCGTCGATCGTGCACGCGCGAAACGTCAGTCGTGCACGTGCAGGGGAGGGATCGTGCAGGTCGCGAACTGACGCGCGCGTCCCTCCGCGATCGGCCGGACGGGGGCGCATACGCTTCCGCCATGACCTCCACCCCTCCCGACCGTCCCGAGGACGAGGGCGACGGCCCGCCGCCCCCTCCCGCCTGGGGACAGCAGCCCCCGACGCCGTCGGACTCCCCGGTCCCGCCGCCGGCGCCCGGCTACGGCCAGCCCGGTGACAGCGCGTCGGGCCACCCCCAGTCGGGCTCCGGCGACTCGGCCTACGGCGACCAGGGCTACGGCCAGCAGGGCTACCCCCAGTCCGGCTACGGGCAGCCGGGGTACGACCAGGGCTACGGCCAGCAGGGCTACCCCCAGTCCGGCTACGGGCAGCCGGGGTACGACCAGGGCTACGGGCAGCAGGGCTATGCGCAGCAGGGCTACGGCCAGGGCTACGGGCAGCCGGGCTACGGACAGCCCGCCTACGGACAGGGCTACGGCCAGCAGTACGGACAGGCCCCCAGCCCCTACGGACCGCAGCCGGGCGCGCCGTACGGCGTCGACCCGAAGACGGGGCGACCGTTCTCGGAGAAGCAGAAGCTCGTCGCCGGGCTGCTCCAGGTCCTGCTGCCGCTCGGCATCGGGCGCATGTACATGGGCGACGTGGGGGTCGGGGTGGCGCAGCTCGTCGTCACGCTCGTGACCTGCGGCATCGGCGCACTGTGGCCCTTCATCGACGGCATCCTCATCCTCGTCGGCGACCCGGTCGACTCCGACGGGCGGCCGCTGCGGTCCTGAGAGCGCCGGAGCCTCAGGCGTCGAGGCGGGTGTCGAAGAACCGCACGGTGCGATCCATCGCGGCGAAGAACGCCGGCCCGAAGGCGTGCCCGTCGTCGTACCACTCCAGCTGCGAGTCGACGCCGGCCCGTGTCATCGCCTTCTGTGTTGCCGACGCCCAGCGCGGGGGACAGGTGTCGTCGTACCGTCCGTGCACGAGGAGCACCGGTTCGGTGATGCGGTCGAGGTAGGGCCGCGACGACGCCGCGGACCAGAAGTCGGGGTTGTCCTCGGGCAGCCCGTAGCGGCGCTCGATGACGTCACGCAGCCCGGCGTCCTCGGGATCGTCGCGCTGGAACTGGTCGTAGTTCTCGCCCTCCAGCGACGAGACCGAGGCCCAGGCGGACGCGGCGCCAGCGAGACCGGGCTCGGCGATGAGCGCCTTCTGCACGACCCCACCGCCCATGGAGCGGCCGAAGAGACCGATGCGGTCGTCGGCCACCGGGACGTCGCGGCTCGCCTGCAGGGCCTTGACCGCGTTGACGACGTCGGCGGCGTACCCCAGCCGCAGGTCGTTCTCCCCGTCGGGCGCGTCGTCGGACTCCGCGTGGTTGCGGTAGTCGACGTGCAGGGCGACGTAGCCGCGCGAGGCGAGGTAGCCGCGCTCACGCGTCATGCCCTGGCCGCGCACGTAGATCGCCGGGTCGATGTAGCCGTGGGCGAGCACGACCGCGGGGAACGGTCCCCTCCCGGTCGGGACGTTGAGGACGCCGGTGATGCGGTAGATCTCCTTCTCGCCACGCGCGTCGATCGTGATGCTGCGATACGCGACGTCGTACGACGTGTAGGCCGCCGTGCGCTCGCGGACCGCGCCGAGGGTCAACCGGTCGCCGCGGTGCTCGGCGGCGTCGAGGGCCTCGACCGACACCGGGCGCGGGAGCGGCGTGCGTGAGGGGGTCGGGCTCGTGTCCGACCGGTCGGAGGTGCCGCCGGGGGACCGGCTCGGGGTCTCCGACGGGCGGGGGCTCGCCGACGCGCTCGGCGGGTCCGAGGGGCTGCTCGACGTGCTGCCCCCGCTGGGGGCGGCCTCCGTGGTGTCGCTGGTGCAGGCGCTGAGCAGGCCGACCGCCGTCAGGGCGGAGACGACTCCGAGTCGGGTGCGCACAGCCAGCTCCTCGCGGTCGGGGACCTGCTGGGGACGCTACCGGGGTGTCCGAAACGAGGGCTCGGTCCGCTGCGGGCGACGTGTGCCGGCCGGTCCAGTCGAGCCTGGTGACGCGGGCCCGGCGGTGCCACGCTGGGAGGAGTGACGGGGAGACGAGGAGGTCACCGGCCGTGGACGTGTTCACCCTCTACCACCGCAGCGTCGAGACCTGGGCCGACCGGGTCAACGCCGTACGTCCCGAGCAGTGGGACCTGCCCACGCCGTGCCGCGAGTGGTCGGTGCGCGACCTGACCAACCACGTCACGGGCGAGGACCGCTGGACCGTGCCGTTGATGCGAGGGAGCACCCCCGACGAGGTGGGCGGTCGGCTCGACGGCGACCTGCTGGGCGACGACCCGATCGAGGCCTCCCTGACCGCGGCGGCCGACGCGACCACGGTGGTCCGCGAGACCGTGGCCTCGGACAAGCCGGTGCACCTGTCGTACGGCGACGAGGGTCGGGGGGAGTACCTGCACCAGCTCGCGGCCGACCACCTGGTCCACGGCTGGGACCTGGCGGTGGCGACCGGGAGCGACCCGCGCCTGGACCCGGCGCTGGTCCACGAGGTCGCGTCGTGGTTCGCCGCGCGGGAGGAGATGTACCGCAGCGCCGGCGTCGTGGGTGCCCCGGCGGTGGGAGCGGTCGCGGCCGGCGACGCGCAGGCCGAGCTCCTCGCGCGGTTCGGCCGGGACCCCGCCTGGGGGCCGAACCACGCCGCCCTGTTCCGGCTGTCCGAGGCGTTCGGGCGCGGCGACGTCGACGCGATCATGGCCACGCTCACCGACGACTGCGTCTTCGAGTCGACCTCGCCCCCCGACGGTGAGGTCGTCGTGGGCGCCGACGCCATCCGCGCGGTGTGGACGGACCTGTTCGCCGGCGCGGGTGCGCGGTTCGAGGAGGAGGAGCTCGTCGTCGCGGGCGACCGCGGGGTGCTCGCCTGGCGCTACTCCTGGACCGGTGAGGACGGCCCCGGGCACGTGCGCGGCGTCGACGTGCTGCGGTTCCGCGACGGTCGGGTCTGCGAGAAGCGGTCGTACGTCAAGGGCTGAGATCGGGCGCGCGTCGACGTACGCGCCGTCTCGTCGCGACGGGAGTGACGCTTCGCTGCGACGCGGGTGACGCTTCGCCGCGACGCGAGCGACGCTTCGCCGGGAAGGGCGGGGTGGGCGCGGGTCAGTCGGTGGTGACGAAGTCGATGAGCTCCTCGACGCGGCCGAGGAGGGCCGGCTCGAGGTCGGCGTAGGACCGCACGGTCCCGAGGATGCGCTTCCAGGCCTGGGCGACGTCGGCCTGCGTGCGGTGCGGCCAGCCGAGGTGGGTGCAGATGCCGTGCTTCCACTCCATCGTCCGCGGCACGGCGGGCCACGTCTCGAGACCGAGGCGCTGCGGCTTCACCGCCTGCCAGACGTCGACGTAGGGGTGGCCGACGATCAGCACGTGCGCGCCGTTCGGCCCGCGGCGTACGGCGTCCGCGATGCGGCTCTCCTTCGACCCCGCCACCAGGTGGTCGACCAGCACGCCGACCTTCCGGCCAGGGCCCGGGCCGAAGTCCTTGAGGTGCGAGCCCAGGTCGTCGACGCCGCCGAGGTACTCCACCACCACACCTTCGAGCCGCAGGTCCTCGCCCCAGACCTTCTCGACGAGCTCGGCGTCGTGCCGGCCCTCGACGTAGATCCGGCTGGCGCGCGCGACGCGGGCCTTCGCGCCCTGGACCGCCATCGAGCCCGACGCCGTGCGCGTCGGGGCCGCCGGGCCGCTGCGGACCGGCGGGCGGAGGGTGACGGGCTTGCCGTCGAGGTGGAAGCCGGGACCGAGGGGGAACACCTTGCGGCGGTTGCGCCGGTCCTCGAGCGTGACGGTGCCGATGTCGCGGTCGACCTTGACGATCTCGCCGCAGAACCCGGTCGTGGCGTCCTCGACGACCATGCCCTTCTCCGCCGGGGTGTCGACGGAGCGGCCCTTCTTGGGCCTGCGCCAGTCGTCGGTGAGCACGTCGGAGCCGTAGCGGTCGTGGGACATGGTGCGAACGCTACGGCGACTCGCGCGGGCCGGTCGCGCGGACGCGCCGGGGGCTCCGTGGGCGGTCAGGCCAGCGGGAGCTGGCGCGCCGAGCCGGGGGTGACGGGGGCAGGCAGCTGCGCGAAGCCGCGGCGTACGGCGTGCTCGAGCCCCTCGGCGGGGAACGGCCACTCAGCGTCGCGCAGCGTCTCCTCGACGCTCAGCCCCTGGGCGGCCGCGGCGCGGATGTTCTCCGCCACCGCCGTGATGTCGCCGCGCTGGTCGGTGACGAACGAGCGCGGCACCACCGCCCCGTGACCGGGCACGACCGTGGTCGACTCCGTCGTCAGGCCGATGGCGGTGTCCAGGGTCGCGGCCCACTCGAGGGGGAACGAGTCCGCCCCGTACGCCGGCGGGCCGGCCTCCTCGACCAGGTCACCGAAGACGACGAGGTCGACGTCGCCGATGCGCACGACCAGGTCGCCGCCGGTGTGGCCGCGCCCGGGGTGCATCAGCTCCAGGACCCGGTCGCCGAGGTCGACGACCCCGACCGAGCTGAACACGGTCTCTGCCGACAGGACGTCGGTCTCCAGCACGTCCGGGCCGTAGGGGTCGTCCGGGTCGTCGCGGAAGTAGCCCTTGACCCGCTCGGCCGCCTCCTGGGTCCGGGCCGCCGCCTCCTCGTGGGCGTGCAGGGCGGTGTCCGGCCACGTCCCGCGCAGCGTCGCGTTGCCCAGGACGTGGTCCCAGTGCTCGTGGGTGTTGACCGCCGCGACCAGCCCGCGCTCGGCGTACGGCAGCGACCGGAGGTCCTCGACGAGCCCGGCGGCCGCGGCCCCGGAGCCCAGCGTGTCGATGACCGCCAGGCCGCGCTCGCCGGCGACGACCGTGACGTTGAGCTCCATCCACTCGTGGTGGACCACCCAGACACGGTCGGCGATCTCGGTCAGCTGCCGGACGTAGCGCTGGGGGGAGGCCATGGCCGCCACTGTAGGTCGGGCACGGGTCGGGCAGAGGTGCCCGGAGGTCGGCACGAGGGCTGGACCACACGCTGCGGACCTGCCTCCGGGCGCCCCGCGCGTTAGGATTGGCACTCGCGAGATGTGAGTGCCAACGAGGAGCGAGGAGGAGCCATGGTCGAGGAGCGCAAGCTGGCCGTCCTCCGCGCGATCGTGCAGGACTACGTCTCCACCCAGGAGCCCGTCGGCTCGAAGTCGCTGGTCGAGCGCCACCAGCTCGGGGTGTCCCCGGCGACGGTGCGCAACGACATGTCTGCGCTGGAGGAGGAGGGGCTCATCGCTCAGCCCCACACCAGCGCCGGGCGGATCCCGACCGACAAGGGCTACCGCGTCTTCGTCGACCGGCTGAGCGCCATCAAGCCGCTCTCGACGGCCGAGCGCCGCGCCATCACCACGCTGCTCGAGGGCGCGGTCGACCTCGACGACGTCGTGGCCCGCTCGGTGCGGCTGCTGGCCCAGCTGACGCGGCAGGTCGCGATCGTGCAGTACCCGACCCTGTCGCGCTCGACCGTGCGCCACGTCGAGATGGTCACCCTCAGCGCCACCCGCATGCTGCTGGTGCTGATCCTGTCGACCGGCCGTGTCGAGCAGCGCGTCGTCGAGCTGCCCGTCACCCTCGACGACGAACAGGTCGGCTCCTTCCGCCGCGCGGTCAACCGCGCGGTGATGGGCGAGCGCATCGCCGACGCCACCGAGAAGCTCGCCGCGCTGCCGGGCACGTTCGACAAGGCCGACCGGCCGGTGCTGAGCGTGGTCGTCGCGGCGCTGGTCGAGGCCATGAGCGACCACCGCTCCGACGAGCGGGTGATGGTCGGCGGCACCGCCAACCTGGCCCGCTTCGGCGACGGCTTCGACGTGACGATCCGTCCGCTGCTCGAGGCGCTCGAGGAGCACGTGCTGCTGCTCAAGCTGCTCGGCGAGGCCAGCTCGCCCTCGGCGCTGACGGTCCGGATCGGCCACGAGGTGCCCCACGAGGGCCTGGTCTCGACCTCGGTCGTGGCCAGCGGCTACGGCCCCGGTGTCGAGTCGCTGGGCACCATGGGGGTGCTGGGTCCGACCCGCATGGACTACCCCGGCGCCATGGCCAGCGTCCGGGCGGTCGCGCACTACCTGTCCAAGATCCTCGACGAGGCATGACGGCCACCTCGGCGGCCCCCGGTCGCCGTACGCCGTGCCTGGTCCGCTGTCCCTTCACCTACGACGTGTCTGAGAGTTCTGAGTGAGTCACGACCCCTACGAGGTCCTCGGTGTCGCCCGCGACGCGGACGAGACGACCATCAAGAAGGCCTACCGCAAGCTCGCGCGCGAGCTGCACCCCGACGTCAACCCCGACCCGGCGACGCAGGAGCGGTTCAAGGACGTCAGCCGCGCCTACGAGATCCTGTCCGACCCGCAGAAGCGGCGGCAGTACGACCTCGGCGGCGGCGAGAGCGGCTTCGGCGGGTTCGGCGGCGCCGGGGCCGGGGCGGGCTTCTCGTTCACCGACATCATGGACGCCTTCTTCGGCGGCGGAGCCGGGGGCGGCCAGGGACGCGGTCCGCGGCCGCGGGTGCGTCGCGGCCAGGACGCGCTGATCTCGCTCGACATCGACCTCGCCGAGGCGGCCTTCGGGACCACGCGCGAGCTCAAGGTCGACACCGCGGTCCTCTGCTCGACCTGCTCCGGCGACGGCACCGCGCCCGGCACCCGCCCCGTCGTGTGCGAGACCTGCCAGGGTCGCGGCGAGACCTTCCACGTGCAGCGCTCGCTGCTCGGCGAGGTCCGCACCATGCGACCCTGCGCCGCCTGCCGCGGCTACGGCCAGCTCATCCCCGAGCCGTGCCGCGAGTGCGCCGGCGACGGCCGCGTCCGCTCGCGCCGCACGATCACGGTCAAGATCCCCGCCGGCGTCGACGCCGGCACCCGCGTCCAGCTCTCCGAGCAGGGCGAGGTCGGCCCGGGTGGCGGACCCGCCGGCGACCTGTACGTCGAGCTGCGGGTCAACGACCACCCGGTCTTCGTCCGGCACGGCAAGGACCTGCTCTGCACGGTCACGCTGCCCATGACGGCCGCCGCGCTCGGCGTACCCCTGCGGCTGCCGACGCTGGAGGCCGACCTCGGGGACGCCGAGGCCGCCGAGGCCGGGTTCTCCGGCCCGCCACCGGTCGACCTGGCCGTCGAGATCAAGCCCGGCACCCAGTCCGGCGCCGAGATCGTGATGCCCGGCCAGGGCGTGCCCGCGCTGCGCGGGGGCAACCGCGGCAACCTCGTCGTGCGCGTGGTGGTGGAGACGCCGACGCGCCTCGACGACGAGCAGGCCGAGCTGCTGCGCCGTCTCGCCGAGCTGCGCGGCGAGGAGAAGCCGGCCGGCCAGGTCGAGAGCTCCTCGCACAAGGGTGTCTTCGGCCGCCTGCGCGACGCGTTCGGGCCCCGATGAGCCTGGCGACCTTCGTCCACCCCGACGTCGGCTCGGCCGGCGTGGGGGAGCAGGTGCGCCTGGACGGCGAGGAGGGCCACCACGCCGCCGTCGTACGCCGCGTCGCCGCCGGTGAGCAGGTCACGCTGACCGACGGGGCCGGCCACGTGGCGCGGTGCCGCGTCGTCGAGGCCGGCAAGGGCTGGCTCGACCTGTCGGTGCTCGAGGTGGCGGCGCACCAGGCGGAGATGCCGCGGCTTGTCGTCGTGCAGGCGCTGCCCAAGGGCGAGCGCGGCGAGCTCGCCGTGGAGATGCTGACCGAGGTCGGCGTCGACGTGATCGTGCCGTGGTCGGCCTCGCGCTCGATCGCCCGCTGGAAGGGCGACCGGGTCGAGAAGTCGCTGGCGAAGTGGCGCTCGGCGGCCCGCGAGGCGGCCAAGCAGTCGCGCCGCTCGTGGTTCCCCGAGGTCGCCGACCTGGCGACCACCGCGGACGTCGTGGCGCTCCTCGCCTCCGCCTCGGTGCGCGTCGTGCTGCACGAGGCGGCGTCCGGCCCGCTGGCCGACGTGCCGGTGCCGGGCCGCGGGCAGATCGTCATCGTCGTCGGCCCCGAGGGCGGGATCACCGACGAGGAGCTCGAGGCGTTCTCCGCCGTCGGCGCTGAGCCGCTCCGCATGGGCTCCTCGGTGCTGCGTTCCTCGACCGCCGGCGTCGCCGCCGCGGCCGCGCTCCTCGCCCGCACCCCTCGCTGGCGCTGAGGGGCCCTGTCGGTTTCACCAGGTACCTAGTGACTCCGGCGCTTCCCGAACGAAACATCGCTCGGGAAGCGCCAGTTTCGTCGGGGGAGCTGGCACGTCTCGGCGCACGTACGTCGTGACGCGGCCGGCTCAGGCGGGTAGTGGCAGACCGTTCGGTGCGCCCGGCCGCACCGGGTCGACGTACGCCTGGGGAGGTTGCTTCCCGAGCGAAACCGGCGCTTCCCGAGCGAAACTTCGCTCGGGAAGCGCCGGTTTCACCAGGTACCTAGTGAAACCGACACCCCCACCTACTCGACGGTGAGGCGCTTGGTGTCCTCGGTCTCGACGGCGCCGGGCTCGCCGGAGGTGTCGGCCTGGTAGACGCGCAGGGTGTAGTCGCCGGGGTCGACGTCCTTGACCTGGAAGCGGTACGGCGACATCACGCAGCACTCGCGGGCCGTGGTGAACCCCTCCTTCACCACCTCGCCGGGGGGATCGAGGAGCTGCCAGGAGACGGTCGCCTCGAAGAACGCGCCCTGGCCCTCGACGGCGAAGGTCGAGCCCACGGTGTCGCCGTCCTGGGGGCTGGTGACCCACACGGGCGCCAGGGTCGACATCGCCTCGCCGCGGCTCACCCCGCCCGTGACGTCGACGCCGAGCAGGGTGTCGGGTGCGTCGCCGTCGACCTCGAAGGTCACCGGCACGTCGCGCTGCAACGCGGCTGTCGCGGTCCACACCAGCTGCTGCACCGCGAGACGCGCGTCCGCCGCGCTCATGCCGTCCGGCCGCTCGGCGAGGTCGGGTCCGCTCCCGCTCAGGGCGAGGAGGATAACGTCGCCCGCAGGGGGCGCGGCGTCGACCTGGGCGCCGAGGCCCTCCCACAGCGAGGAGTAGTCGGGGTCCAGGGACGCGCCGCTCAGTGACGCGCCCACCGCGCTCAGCAACGGGTCGTCGCCCTCCCCGGCCTGGAACTCGCGGTACAGCCCCAGGCCCCTGCCGGTGGACCCGACCAGGTAGACCGGGACCGTCCCGGAGACCACGGCCGACCCGGACGGCTCGGGGTCGGCCGTCTCCGAGGTCTCGGCCGACTCCGACGGCTCGGGTGACCCGGACGGCTCGGCAAGGTCGGAGCTGGCGGAGGGGGCAGGGTCCCCGGAGCCCGCGACCGGGGTGTCGTCGGAGTCGCTGAGCACGGTCACCGCGACGACGGTGGCGGCGGTCGCCACCGCCGCACCGAGGGCGCCGTAGATCCAGGGTCGCTTGTCGCTCATGGGGGTCGCCTTCGTTCGGTCGCGGATGTGGTCCAGGGCGGGTGCGGGGTCGACGTCGTCGACCGCGTGGTGGAGAAGACGCCGCAGATCGGCGTCGTCGGGGGGCGTGCGCTCGTTCACGGGCGGTCCTCCGGGGTCGCGGACGGCGTGCCGCCGTCGCGGTCGAGGTGGCGGCGCAGGGTGGCGGCGCCGCGCGAGGCGTGGCTCTTGACCGCGCCCCGGCTGATGCCGAGCTCCGCGGCGATCCCGGCCTCGTCGAGGTCGAGGTAGTAGCGCAGGACGAGGACCTCGCGCTGGCGCGACGGCAGCCGGCCGAGAGCAGACAGCACCGCGTCACGGCGTACGCCGTCCTCGGCGGGGTCGGTGACCAGCGCACCGGCGTCGGTGGCCAGGGTCGGCGCGTGCCGCCGCTCCACGCCGCGGTGCCGCAGCACCGACCGGGAGCGGTTGACGACCGACTGCCGCAGGTAGGCCAGAGCCTTGTCCGGCTCGCGGAGCCGACGCCACCGGCCGTGCATGGCCACGAAGCAGTCCTGCACGACGTCCTCGGCGGCGGCGCGCTCGCCGACCAGCAGGACCGCCAGTCGCACGAGGGAGGCGTAGTGGGCGGCGTACAGCTGCTCGACCGCGGTGTCGGCGTCCCACGCCGAACCCGCGGACCGCGCCGCCTCCGTCATCACACCCGTCACGCTAGTTCCACGCGCTCCTCGCCCCTCCGGTTCACACGCCGGGACGACTGGGTGATTTCTCCCGGTTCACCCTCGCTCCCGGTGGACGCGTCGGTTCACGGCCCGGGTCCTCCACCGGCGCTCTAGGTTGGTCGCCATGAGCGCATCCCAGCAGCTGGTCGAGGCCGTGCGGGCCCGGCTGGTCGGCACGCCCTACCGGCTGGTCGAGACCGAGCACGGCTTCGACGTCGGGGTCGACCTCGCCGACGCGACCTACTACACGCTGATGTACCAGCAGCACCTCGAGAAGACCTTCACCTACCGCGCGCGGCTCGACGAGGACGCGAAGGTGCTGGCGATCACCGACGACAGCTACGAGCTGGAGTGGAGGCGCGGGGCCGACGTCTCGGGAGGCGTCCCGGTGCCGACGATGGGTGCGCGGCTGTCGCGGCAGATGGGGCGCCTGGAGTCGAAGAGCTTCCAGCGCACCTACGCGATCGGGGAGGACGGGAAGTACGGCAAGGTCGTCGACTTCACCTTCGACTCCGGCGAGGGGCGCCGCCTGATCCGCGAGCCGGCGCGCGAGCTCGGGTGGACCGAGAAGGCCGGTACGGCGCAGCGTGTCGGCCTCGCCTTCGCCCTGGTCGGCGGCATCGGCGCGCTCATCACGATCGTCGTGCTGCTGCTCGCCCTGCTCTGACACGGGCCTCGACGGAGACCCCGACGTCATGGTCACCCGGGCGTCCTAGACTGGCCCCCGAGCCGAACCGGCTCGACCGGACGAGGGAGCCGTACCCGGACCGCGACAAGACGGCCACCGAGGAGTCCGTCATGGCGTGGTTGGTCCTGATCGTCTCAGGTGTCCTGGAGGCCGTGTGGGCCGTGGCGCTGGGCAAGTCCGAGGGGTTCACCCGGCTGACGCCCTCGCTGGTCTTCCTCGGCGCGATCGCGCTCAGCATGGCCGGGCTGGCCTACGCCCTGCGCACCCTGCCGGTCGGCACGGGCTACGCCGTCTGGGTGGGGACCGGTGCCGCCCTGACGGTCGCCTACGGGATGGCCACAGGAGCGGAGCCGCTCACCGCGGCGAAGGTGCTGCTGCTCGTCGGCCTGGTCGGCTGCATCGTCGGCCTCAAGCTGGTGCACTGAGCCCGCTGTGACGCGCGGACGCCCACCTGCGTCCTCGGGGGACGACGGGTGGGCGTCGCGTCGGTCGGGCCCGGGCCGGCCCGGGCCGGCTCAGAGCTGGTCGCGCCGGGTGGGGTAGGTCAGCGGCGGCTGCGGGTTGAAGGCCCACAGGGTGTAGCCGTCGAGCTTGCGCAGGGCACGTCGGGCGCGGCGCGAGGTGGGGACGGGGGGCAGGGTGGTCGCCATGCTCATGACGGGTCCTTCCTGATCGAGGTGGGATGTCGTGGGGGCGGGCCGTGGGCAGCCTCGCCGTCTGTCACTTATTTTAACGATCCAAGCATGTGGGTTCATCCCCGAACGGGCCCGAACATGTGTGATCCCGCGCACGGCGTACGACGACGCGGGCCCCGTGGTTGGCTGGCGCCATGACCGACTCCGACTGCCTGTTCTGCCGTTTCGTGGCCGGCGAGCCCGCCCCCGACGTGGTGCACGAGACGGCCACGACGCTGGCCTTCCGCGACATCAACCCGCAGGCGCCCACGCACGTGCTCGTGGTGCCGAAGGCGCACCACCGCGACGCCGCGGCGCTGGCCGCGGCCGAGCCCGCGGTGATGGCCGACCTGGTGGCGTCCGCGGCCGAGGTCGCGCGGGCCGAGGGTCTCGGCGACGGCTACCGCCTCGTGCTCAACACCGGCGAGGGGGCCGGTCAGACGGTGTTCCACGTGCACCTGCACGTGCTGGGCGGGCGCGCTATGCAGTGGCCTCCGGGCTGAGCGCGTGGTGCGTCCCGGTCCGGGCCGAAACGACCACGACGGGTGTCGCCGTGCTCCCGTAGCATGGCGATGACCGTTCCCTGATCGAGGAGGCCAGGCCGTCGAGGCCCGTCCATGACTGACACGACATCCCACGACACCGCCGCCGGCGCGGGCTCCCGCGACGCGCGCCGCGACCAGCCGCAGCACATCGTCGACGTGCCCAACAGCATCAACATGGTCTCGCTGCTCGGCCCCAACGACGAGCACCTGGCGATCATCGAGAAGGCCTTCGACGCCGACATCCACGTCCGCGGCAACCGGGTGACGATGCGCGGCGAGTCCGCCGAGCTCGCCCTGGCCGAGCGGCTGCTCGACGAGCTGGTCACGATCCTGCGCACCGGCCAGGGGCTGACCCCCGAGACCGTCGAGCGCGCCGCCGGCATGCTGCGCGCGGAGTCGCAGGAGCGCCCGGCCGACGTGCTGAGCCTCAACATCCTGTCCAACCGCGGCCGCACGATCCGGCCCAAGACGCTGAACCAGAAGCGCTACGTCGACGCCATCGACAAGCACACCATCGTCTTCGGCATCGGTCCCGCCGGCACGGGCAAGACCTACCTCGCCATGGCCAAGGCCGTGCAGGCGCTGCAGAACAAGCAGGTCAACCGGATCATCCTCACGCGTCCCGCGGTCGAGGCCGGCGAGCGGCTCGGCTTCCTGCCGGGCACGCTCAGCGAGAAGATCGACCCCTACCTGCGCCCGCTGTACGACGCGCTGCACGACATGCTCGACCCCGAGACGATCCCCAAGCTGCTCGCGGCCGGCACCATCGAGGTCGCCCCGCTCGCCTACATGCGCGGCCGCTCGCTCAACGACGCCTTCATCATCCTCGACGAGGCGCAGAACACCTCGCCCGAGCAGATGAAGATGTTCCTGACCCGCCTGGGCTTCGGCTCCAAGATCGTGGTCACCGGCGACATCACCCAGGTCGACCTGCCGGGCGGAGTGCAGAGCGGCCTGCGCGTGGTCGAGGGCATCCTCAACGGCGTGGAGGACCTGTCGTTCAACCGGCTCACCAGCCACGACGTCGTACGCCACCGGCTCGTGGGGCGCATCGTCGCGGCGTACGACGAGTTCGAGGCGCGTGCGACCCCCACCACCGACTGGACCGGCGGCCGCTCGCGATGAGTCCCCGAACGCCCGCCCGGGAGCACGTCCGATGAGCGTCGAGGTGCTCGAGGAGTCCGGGACGTCGGTCGACGTCGCGCGCATGGTGCAGCTGTGCCGCTTCGTCATCGAGCGGCTGCGGATCCACCCGCTCGCGGAGCTGTGCATCAAGCTCGTCGACGAGGACACCATCGCCGAGCTCAACGAGCAGTGGATGGACAAGGAGGGCCCCACCGACGTGCTGGCCTTCCCGATGGACGAGCTGCGGCCGGGGCTGGTCAACGACGAGCCGGAGCCGGGCGTGCTCGGCGACATCATGCTGTGCCCGCAGATCGCCGAGCGGCAGGCGACCGAGGCGCGCGAGAAGGGCCAGGAGGGCTACACCACGACCGACGAGGTCGACCTGCTGACCGTGCACGGCATCCTCCACCTCGTCGGCTACGACCACGCCGAGCCCGACGAGCACGCCGAGATGTTCGGCCTCCAGGCCCGGCTCCTCGCCGAGTGGCAGGGCGTCCTGGCCGGCGACCGGCCCGAGTGACGCCGACCGAGGGGCCAGGGACGACGTCGTGAGCACCGGGGACCCGTGGCTGGTGGCCCTCGCGGGCCTGCTCGTGGTCGTGGCGGGGGTCTTCTCCAGCGCCGACGCGGCGCTGGCCTCGGTGTCGCGGGTCCGGGCCCAGGAGCTGCTCGACGAGGGCGTCGGCGGCGCCCGGCGCCTGCTGACGATCGCCGAGGATCCTCCGCGCTACCTCAACACCGCGCTCTTCCTGCGCATGCTCTGCGAGATCGCCGCCGTGGTGCTGACGACCGAGGTCGTGCTCGGGTGGCTCGAGGACGAGCGGCTCGCGGTCCTGGTGGCCGTGCTGCTGATGCTCGTCGTGCAGTTCGTCGCCATCGGGGTCGGGCCCCGCACGGTGGGGCGGCTGCACGCGCAGCGGGTCGCGCTGCTGAGCGCGACGCCCGTCGTGGTGTTCACGCGCATCCTCGGGCCACTGCCGCAGCTGCTCATCGTGGTCGGCAACATCATCACGCCCGGGCGCGGGTTCAGCGAGGGACCCTTCTCGTCGGAGGCCGAGCTGCGCGAGCTCGTGGACATGGCCGAGGCCAGCCAGGTCATCGAGTCCGGCGAGCGGGCCATGATCCACTCCGTCTTCGAGCTCGGCGACACCCTCGTGCGCAACGTCATGGTGCCGCGCACCGACGTGGTGTTCATCGAGCACCACAAGACGCTGCGCCAGGCCATGTCGCTGGCCCTGCGCAGCGGCTTCAGCCGGATCCCGGTGGTGGGGGAGAACCTTGACGACATCATCGGCGTCGCCTACCTCAAGGACGTCACCAAGCGCGTCTTCGACCGCCACGAGGCCGAGACCACCGAGCGGATCGAGCGCGTGCTGCGGCCGGTGATGTACGTCCCGGACTCCAAGCCGGTCGACGCCCTCCTGCGCGAGATGCAGTCGCAGCGCACGCACGTCGCCGTGGTCGTCGACGAGTACGGCGGCACCGCCGGCCTGGTGACCATCGAGGACCTGCTGGAGGAGATCGTCGGGGAGATCACCGACGAGTACGACCAGGCCGAGGTCGAGGTCGAGCACCTCGCCACCGGGGCGGTCCGGGTCAGCTCGCGCTTCCACGTCGACGACCTGCACGAGGCGTGCGGGGTGGCGATCGAGGACGACGACGTCGAGACGGTCGGCGGGCTGATGGGCAAGCACCTCGGGCGGGTCCCCATTGCCGGGTCGGTCGTCGAGGCCCACGGGCTGCGGTTCGAGGCCGAGGGGCCGGCCGGGCGCCGCAACCGGATCGGCACCGTGGTCGTGACGCGTCTGGACGACGGCCCCGAGGACGACGCCTCCGTGCACGACTCCTACGCTGAGAACCATGCCTGACGAGCTCGCCCCCGAGGACGCCAAGATCGTGACGCTCGCCCGCTCGGCGCGGGCCCGGACCGGAGCACCCGAGGGCGCGGCGGTGCGCGACCAGGACGGGCGGACCTACTCGGGCGCTGCCGTCGACCTGCCGTCGCTGCAGGTCTCCGCGGTCGGGGTCGCGGTCGCGATGGCGGTCAGCAGCGGGGCGAAGAGCCTCGAGGCCGTCGCCCTCGTCACCGACGCCGACGACGTACGACCCGAGGACCTGGACGCCGTGCGCGACCTCGCCGGCACCGACGTCCCGGTGTTCCGGGCCGACCGGCGGGGCCAGGTCCAGGCGCGCGCCACCACCTGAGTGGAGCGATGAGGCGGCCGCCTCACATGTCGGTGCCGGGGAACTGCGGGTCGCCGCCGCCGGGTGGGACGTCGGCGAACTTCTCGCACGCTCCGGTCACGACGTCGCAGTCGTAGGCCTGGGCGTCGGGCTGCCCGAACGCCGTGGCCAGGACCGAGCCGTCGGTGTCGACGGTGAAGAAGGTGGCACGGACGTCGTCGAGACGGATCGGCGTGCCGCCCGGGGTGGTCGGCTGGAGGACGCGGTCCCAGGCGACCACGTGCGCCCCGTCGTGGGTCAGCAGTCCGTCGACCGGACCCTTCACCGCGCGCCAGCCCTCGGGCAGCCGGGTGGGCCGGCCGCCGTCGTACAGCGCGACCCGGTTCTGCACGTCGGCGAAGCGGGTGGCGGGACCGGCCAGCGGCATCCACTCCTGGTCGGGCGAGTCCCACGTCCAGGCGATCGTGCCGGCCTCCGAGCGCAGCAGGACGCGCCCGTCGGAGATCGCGTCGATGACCAGGGCGTCGCAGTCGCCCATGCAGTCCGGCGCGGTCGTGGCGACGGTCTCGTCCGCGGCCAGGTCGTAGACCTCGAGGCTCGGCTCCCCGCCGTCGTAGGTCATCCACGCGGCGAGGTCGGTGGCCGGGTCGACCTTGATGGTGGGGTGGGCTCCACCCGGGACCCGGCCGGCGTCGGTGAGCGGGCGGGGGGTGCCGGTCGGCTCGAGCAGCTGGATGGTCCCGTCGGTGTCGGTGTAGAGCACGCCGTACGACGACGCCGCCGCGTCGGTGTCGAGCCAGAAGAACTCCTCGCCCTTGATCGGCACGGACGTGTCGCCGAGGAAGAGCCGGGTGCTCGGGGAGAACACGGCGCGCAGGCCGTCGCCCATGTCGAAGCCGCCGGGGACGGCGACCTCCTCGCTCGGTCGGATGACCTCCGCGGCGCCGTCGGCCAGCTGGTAGAAGCCGAAGGTCGCGGCCGCGACGGCGCCGACCAGGACCCCGGTGCCAGCGACCCAGCGGCGCGAGCGCACGGTGCGACCGCGCGCACGGGCCCGTGCGAGGTCGGACGGCGGGGGAGCGACCTCGTCGAGGTGCTCGGTGAGGAGGCGGGACAGCTGGTCGGTGCTCATGCGGGGTCTCCTGCCAGGACGGAGGTCAGGCCGTGGGCCCGGAGGTTGGTCAGCGCGGCCGAGGCCTGGGACTTGACGGTGCCGGCGCTGCACCCGAGGGTGCGGGCGATCTCGGCCTCCGACAGGCCTTCGTAGTAGCGGAGCACGATCACCGCTCGCTGCCGCGGGGCGAGCGCCCGGACGGCGCGCCAGACCGCGTCGCGCTCGACGGTCGCGCCCTCGTGCGAGTCGAGGGGGGACGGTCGCGGGTCGTCGGTGGAGCGCTCGGCGCGGAACCACGGCTTGCGGACCGTGTTCAGCACCTCGTTGACCGCCATGCGGCGCACGTAGGCCTCGGGGTTCTCGGCCGCCTGCACCCGTGCCCACGACGCGTACGCCTTGGCGTAGGCCGCCTGGAGGGCGTCCTCGGCGACGGTGCGGTCGCCGGCGACGCCGTACGCCACCCGGAACAGGTGGGCCCACGTGGTCCGGTACAGCTCCTCGAACTCCGCGTCGCGTCGCCCGCTCACGGCGTACCTCCTGGTGCAGAGATCCTCATGCACCGTAGACGGTCGGGGAGCCCGGCAGGTTGGGTCGACGGTCCAGAAATCTCACGCGTGCCGGTTCACCGGGCACTAGTACCTCGGCGCTAGCCTGAAAGGGTGGTCGGCATCGTCGGGTGGCCCGCTCACGAGCGGGGCGTGGAGCGCCTGCGGGCGTCGTACGCCGCCCTGCCCGCGGACGCCCCGGTGCGGCTGGCCAAGCGCACCTCCAACCTCTTCCGGCGGCGCGACCCGGCCGGCGGGGGTACGTCGAGCGCGGGGCTCGACGTCACCGGCCTGGCCGGCGTCATCGAGGTCGACGCGGGGGAGCGCACCGCCGAGGTCCAGGGCATGTGCACCTA
Organism: Nocardioides sp. HDW12B; assembly: GCF_011299595.1. Classification (NCBI taxonomy): domain Bacteria; kingdom Bacillati; phylum Actinomycetota; class Actinomycetes; order Propionibacteriales; family Nocardioidaceae; genus Nocardioides; species Nocardioides sp. HDW12B. The sequence goes on from NZ_CP049867.1 coordinate 1,122,818, forward strand.
CGAGGACGTCGTCGCCGCCACGCTCCCGCACGGCCTGGTGCCGCTCGTCGTCCCCCAGCTGCGCACGATCACGCTCGGCGGGGCGGTCACCGGTCTGGGCATCGAGTCGACGTCGTTCCGCCACGGGCTGCCGCACGAGTCGGTGCTCGAGATGGACGTGCTCACCGGGGCCGGAGAGGTGGTCACCGTCAAGCCGGGCGACGACCTCTTCGACGCCTTCCCCAACTCCTACGGCTCGCTGGGCTACGCCACCCGGCTGCGGATCGAGCTCGAGCCCGTCGGGCCGACGGTGGCCCTGCGCCACGTGCGCTTCCACGACGTCGCCGAGCTGGCCACGGCCGTCGAGCGGATCTGCGCGGAGCGGGCCTGGGAGAGCGAGCGCGTCGACGGCCTCGACGGCGTCGTGTTCGCCCCGGACGAGGCCTACCTGACGCTGGCGCGCTGGGCCGACGAGCCGGGTGAGACCAGCGATTGGACCGGCGCGACGCCGTACTTCCGCTCGCTGCAGCAGCGCGGCACCGACCTGCTCACCACCCACGACTACCTGTGGCGTTGGGACACCGACTGGTTCTGGTGCTCGGGTGCCTTCGGCCTCCACGATCCCCGGGTGCGGCGGGTCTGGCCGCGCCGGTGGCGGCGCAGCGACGTCTACCACCGGCTGGTCGGGCTCGACGCCCGCTTCGGGATCACCGCCCGGCTCGACCGGCGCCGCGGCGTGCGCCGGGAGCGGGTCGTGCAGGACGTCGAGGTCCCGGTCGACCGGCTGGCCGCGTTCGTCGCCTGGTTCGACGAGGCGGTCGGGATGCGGCCGGTGTGGGTGTGCCCGCTGCGGCTGCGCGAGCCGGCCGGTCCCGGCAGCGCCCGGACGTGGCCGGTCTACCCGCTGAGCCCCGGCACGACGTACGTCAACGTCGGCTTCTGGGGCACCGTCCTGCTCGGTCCCGACGAGTCCGACGGCGACCGCAACCGCGCCGTCGAGGCCGAGGTGACCCGGCTGGGCGGCCACAAGTCGCTCTACTCCGACTCCTACTACGACGAGGCGACGTTCGCCTCGCTCTACAGCACCGCCCACCTGGACCGGCTGCGCGCGCAGCTGGACCCGGCCGGGCGGCTGCCCTCCCTCTACGACAAGGCGGTGCGACGACGATGACGACCCTCCAACGGACCGAGCGCACGAGCGCGATCGCGCCGGCCCTCGAGCTGCTGTTCGCCCACGACCTGCCGTTCCGGCTCACGGCGTACGACGGGAGCGCGGCCGGTCCGCCCGACGCCCCGGTCCGGCTCCACCTGGCCACCGAGCGCGGCCTGGCCTACCTGCTCACCGCCCCCGGCGACCTGGGGATGGCGCGCGCCTACGTGCAGGGCGACCTGGTGCTCGACGGCGTCCACCCCGGCGACCCGTACGACGCGCTGCGGCTGTTCATGAGCCGGCTGACCTTCCGGCGTCCCTCGCCGGCCGAGGCGGTCCGCGTCGTGCGCGCCCTCGGGCTCGGGCAGCTGCTGCCCCCGCCGCCTCCGCCGCAGGAGGCGCTGCCGCGCTGGCGTCGCATCGTCGAGGGGGCGCGGCACAGCCCGGCGCGCGACGCCGAGGCGATCCAGCACCACTACGACGTCTCGAACCGGTTCTACGAGCTGGTGCTCGGGCCGTCCATGACCTACACCTGCGCCTGCTACCCGACCGCGGGGGCGAGCCTCGAGGAGGCGCAGGCGCACAAGTACGACCTGGTCGCGCGCAAGCTCGGGCTCCGTCCCGGGATGCGGCTGCTCGACGTCGGTTGCGGCTGGGGCGGGATGGTGCGCCACGCGGTGACCCACTACGGCGTGACCGCGCTGGGCGTCACGCTGTCGCGCGAGCAGGCCACCTGGGCGCAGCGTGCGATCCGCGACGCCGGGCTCGAGAGCGTGGCCGAGGTGCGCCACGCCGACTACCGCGACGTGGGGGAGACCGGCTTCGACGCCGTCAGCTCCATCGGCCTGACCGAGCACATCGGGATCCGCAACTACCCGGCGTACTTCGGGCGGCTGCGCGACCGGCTGGTGCCCGGCGGGCGGCTGCTGAATCACTCGATCACCCGGCCCCACAACCGGCCCACCTCGACCGGGGCGTTCATCGACCGCTACGTCTTCCCCGACGGGGAGCTGACCGGGTCGGGGCGGATCATCACCGAGATGCAGGACGTCGGGCTCGAGGTGCGGCACGAGGAGAACCTGCGCGAGCACTACGCGCTGACCTGCCGGGCCTGGGCGCGCAACCTGGCCGAGCACTGGGACGAGTGCGTCGCCGAGGCCGGGGAGGCGACGGCGCGGGTGTGGGGGCTCTACCTGGCCGGGTGCGCCCTCGGGTTCGAGATCAACGACATCCAGCTCCACCAGGTGCTGGCGGTCAAGCCGCACCCCGACGGCTCGGCCGACGTCCCCCTGCGCCCCGACTGGGGCGTGTGAGACGCACCGGCACAACCCCATGTAACGCGGGGTTATGGACGGCTCGCAGGGGTCACACCCCAGGGTCGGCGTCCATAACCCCGCGTTACATGCCCAGGGGTCACATGTTCTGGGGGTTGCATGCCCAGGGGGCTGGTCTGTCAGAAGCCGAGGCGGCGCAGCTGGCGCGGGTCGCGCTGCCAGTCCTTCGCGATCTTCACGTGCAGGTCGAGGTAGACCGGCGTCCCGAGCATCGCCTCGATGCCCTTGCGGGCGTCGGAGCCGACCTGCCGCAGCCGGGAGCCCTTGTGGCCGATGACGATGCCCTTCTGGGAGTCGCGCTCGACGAAGAGGTTGGCGTGGATGTCGAGCAGCGGCTTGTCGGCCGGCCGGTCCTCGCGCAGGTTCATCTCCTCGACCACCACCGCGATGGAGTGCGGCAGCTCGTCGCGCACGCCCTCGAGCGCCGCCTCCCGGATCAGGTCGGCCACGATCGCGGTCTCCGGGGCGTCGCTGAGCTCGCCGTCGGGGTAGAGCGCGGGCCCCTCGGGCAGCCGCGCCACGAAGAGGTCCGCCAGCAGCTGCACCTGGTCGCCGGAGACGGCCGAGACCGGCACGATCTCGGCCCAGTCGGTCTGGGTATCGACGCCGAGCTGCTGGATGTCCATCAGGTGCTCGGCCAGCCGCTCAGGGCTCACGAGGTCGGTCTTGGTCGCCACCGCGATCCGGGTCGTACGGCGAACCTTGGCCAGCTCGGTGACCAGGAACCGGTCGCCGGGGCCGATCTTCTGGTCGGCGGGGAAGCAGGCGGCGACGACGTCGACCTCGGCCCAGGTGGTCGTCACCAGGTCGTTGAGGCGCTCGCCGAGCAGCGTGCGGGGCCGGTGGAGGCCGGGGGTGTCGACCAGCACCAGCTGGGCGTCGGGCCGGTGCACGATGCCGCGCACCACGGTGCGCGTGGTCTGCGGCTTCGACGAGGTGATGACGACCTTGGTGCCCACCAGCGCGTTGGTCAGCGTGGACTTGCCGGCGTTGGGACGTCCGACGAAGCAGGCGAAGCCGCTGCGGAACCCCTCCGCCTTCTCGGACGGGAAGGCGGTGGCTGAGGGGCTGGGGTCAGGGGACTGCGGGGCGTCGCTCACCGTCCGATCCTCCCAGACCGCGCGCCGGGGTCTCGCCCCTTCGACAGGCTCAGGACACCGCGAGCTCGACCGGCGACCTGGGCAGGTGCACCTACGCGGGGGCCCAGCAGAAGCCGTAGCGCTGCCCGGTCTCCCACTGCGCCTCGGTCGGCCACTCCCAGCCGTAGTCGATCTCGGTGGTGAACCCGGCCTGGCTCTCGACGTAGTCGGCGCACGCGCCGTCACCCGACGAGCGCACCTTCGCCACGCCCGGGTAGCGCGCCGAGTCGGCGATGCGGAGCGTGGTCAGGGCCCGCCAGGTGTGGGGCAGCGAGCAGATGACCCGCTCGAACCCCGGCGACCCGGGAGCGGAGGTGCCGCAGGTGCCGAAGGTGTCCAGCGCCCCGTCGGCGGCGAGCACGCCCTCCAGGCGCTGCTGCGGCAGGGCGGCGAAGGCGTCGTCGCGCCCGAAGGCGACGACGTCGCAGCGGTACCACGCGGCCCCGGCCTCCGCCTCGGCGTCGGTGGGCACGAACCAGATGGCGACGAAGCGGCTGAGGTTGCGGGTGACCGGGTCGCCCCCGAGGAAGGCGTCGACACGGCGGGGACACTCCGTCGCGAGCCGTCGCCCGACCCGCGGGTCGGTGACCGAGTCACCGGCACCCAGGGCGGCCAGCCGTCCCACGTGCACGGTCCGGGCGGTGTGGTCCTTCGTGCACGGCACCGGGTCGGCGTCGGAGGAGGCGTCGTCGGCCGCCGCCACCGTGAGGTCGTAGCAGGCCCCGGCCTTCGGCGGCGGCGGAGGCGGCGTCGGGGCCGAGGACGAGCTCTCCTCGGCGGACGGGGACTCCGCGGGCGCCGGGTCGGGCGCCTCCGAGGAGCAGCCGGTCAGCACGACCGCGGCCAGCAGGGTGACGAGGGACAGACGCATGCTCACTCCGTCGTGCGCGCCCAGCAGACCGCACGGTTGTTGCCCGCCTCCCACTCGGCCTCACCGAACCAGGTGTAGCCGTAGTCGTACTGCGGGGGGTAGTCGAGCCACGCCAGCACCGAGTCGGAGCAGAAGTCGCGGCTGAGGACCTCGACGAGCCGGTCGCCGGGGTACTTCTCCTTCTCCGAGACCACGATGGTCGAGACCGCGCGCCAGGAGTGCGGCTCGTCGCACGAGAGGTACGGCGCGTCCTGCACGGCCTCGGCGTTCACGCAGGCCAGCCACCGGTCGGGCGGGATGCCCAGCAGCACGCCCTTCGTCGTCTCCGGCAGCGGCACCAGGCCGTCGGGGCGCTCCTCGCCGGCGACCACGTCGCAGCGGAACCACCGGGCTCCCTCGTCCCACGCCGACTCCGAGGGCCGGAACCACGCCCACGACACGATCGAGCGGAGCGTCAGGCTGGCGTCGGCGCCGGTGAACTTCGCCCACCGCTTCTGGCACTCGTCGTAGACCAGGCCCGCGAGCGCCGGGTCGTCGTACGCCGCGTCGTCGGGGAGCTCGCCGACGTGGAAGGTCTCCGCGGTGTGGTCCTCGCGGCAGTCCACGGGCTCGGTGTCGTCGCTGGGCTGGCTGATCGCCTCGACGTCGAGCACCCGGCACAGGCCGTTCTCCGGGGCCTCGACGGGGGTCTCCACCTGCTCGCTGCTCGACGACGACCCGCCGTCCTCGGGCGAGGAGACCTCGTCCAGGGGCGAGCTCTGGTCGCACCCGCTCAGCACGACGACGGCCAGTGCCGCGACGACGGCAGCGGCCCGCCCGCGCGGAAGTGCTGGTGCGCGCACGATCCTCCCTCACCTGGTCCGGCGAACCCGCCTCACCCTACCGAGGGGTACGCCGCCCCCGCGGCGGTTCGCGTGCACGGGCGCGTCAGGCGGCGGGCGCCGAGCGGGGACCAGGTGGGCACCCGGTGGGCACCCGGTGGGCACCAGGCGGGCATCAGGAGGGCATCAGCAGCGCCGCCAGCGTGCCGCCGAGGTCGAGGGCCCGTGCCCGGTCGTCGGACCCCACCTCGCCCAGCACCTCGACGGTCGCCGCCGCCTGCCGCCAGCCCAGCGCCCCGGTGATGGCGAGCACCGACCGGACCGCACCGGTGACGTCGTACCGGCCGTGCACGAGCAGCCCGAAGGGACGCCCGCTCGTGCCGCCCGTCCCGGGCCGGTCCCCGTCGCCGGCGGAGCCGTCGTCGGCGAGCGCGCCCCCGACCGCGAGGAACGTGCTGTCGAAGAAGTGCTTGAGGGCGCCGGACATGTAGCCGAAGTTCGCCGGCGTGAGCAGCAGGTAGCCGTCGGCGGCGAGCACGTCGTCCGCGGTCGCCTCCAGCGCCGGCCGTACGGCGACCTCGACCCCCTCGACGTCCGGGTGCCGTGCGCCCTCGAGCAGCGACGCGTGGAGGTCCTGCACGGACCGGGTCGGGGAGTGGTGCACCACCAGCAGCCGGGCCATGGGCAGGACCCTAGCCAGAACCCGAGCCAGAACCCGAGCCAGGACCCGAGCCAGGACCCGGCCACTGACGGTGACCGTGCCGGGTGGGTGCGGTAAGGTCGGGCCCATCATGACCCGCGGCCTCCTCCTTCGGTGCCGCAGCGAGGTTCGCTGACCCGGACCCCCTCGCTGCGGAGTTTCGTGTCGCTTCCGGAACCCTTCCCAGCCAGCGAGGACCCAGCCATGACCCCGTACGAGCACAACCCGCAGCAGTCGAGCGGCATGCCGCACACCCGCTACGAGCCGTTCATTCCCGTCGACCTGGCCGACCGCACGTGGCCGACCCGACGGATGACCGAGGCGCCGCGCTGGTGCGCGGTGGACCTGCGTGACGGCAACCAGGCGCTCATCGACCCGATGAGCCCGGCCCGCAAGAAGAAGATGTTCCAGCTCCTGGTGGACATGGGCTACAAGGAGATCGAGGTCGGCTTCCCGGCCGCCAGCCAGACCGACTTCGACTTCGTGCGGATGCTGATCGAGGACGACCTGATCCCCGACGACGTCGTCATCCAGGTGCTGACGCAGGCGCGCGAGCCCCTGATCGAGCGGACCTACGAGTCGATCCGCGGCGCCAAGCAGGCGATCGTGCACCTCTACAACTCGACCTCGACGCTGCAGCGTCGCGTGGTGTTCGGCCTCGACATGGACGGCATCGCCGACATCGCGGTCCAGGGCGCGCGGCTGTGCAAGAAGTTCGAGGAGTCGGTCCCGGGGACGACCGTCTACTACGAGTACTCCCCGGAGTCCTACACCGGCACCGAGCTCGAGTTCGCCGCCCGGGTGTGCAACCAGGTCATCGAGGTCTTCGAGCCGAGCGCCGAGAAGCCGGTCATCATCAACCTGCCGGCGACGGTCGAGATGGCCACGCCCAACGTCTACGCCGACTCGATCGAGTGGATGAACCGCCACCTCAACCACCGCGAGCACGTCGTGCTGTCGCTGCACCCGCACAACGACCGCGGCACGGCGGTCGCCGCGGCCGAGCTGGGCTACCTGGCCGGCGCCGACCGCATCGAGGGCTGCCTGTTCGGCAACGGCGAGCGCACCGGCAACGTCTGCCTGGTCACGCTGGGGCTGAACCTCTTCACCCAGGGCATCGACCCGCAGATCGACTTCTCCGACATCGACGAGATCCGACGCACGGTCGAGTACTGCAACCAGCTGCCGGTCCCCGAGCGTCACCCCTACGGCGGCGACCTCGTCTACACCGCCTTCTCCGGCTCCCACCAGGACGCGATCAAGAAGGGGTTCGAGGCCCTCGAGCGCGACGCGGCCGCGGCCGGCGTACCGGTGGGCGAGCACGCCTGGGCCGTGCCCTACTTGCCGATCGACCCGGCCGACGTCGGGCGCAGCTACGAGGCCGTGATCCGGGTCAACAGCCAGTCCGGCAAGGGCGGCGTGGCCTACATCATGAAGACCGAGCACAAGCTGGACCTGCCGCGCCGGCTGCAGATCGAGTTCTCCCGGGTGGTGCAGGAGCACACCGACAGCGAGGGCGGCGAGGTCTCCGCCGACAGCATGTGGAGCTACTTCACGCAGACCTACCTCGACCCGACCACGCCGCTGAAGCTCAACTCCGTCCACACCTCCTCCGCGGCGGGGGAGAAGGACCAGCTCGAGGTCAACGTGTACGTCGACGGCGAGCTGCAGACCCTGCGCGGGCAGGGCAACGGCCCGATCGCGGCGTTCTGCGACGCCCTCGCCGGCGTCGGGTACGACGTGCGCGTGCTGGACTACGCCGAGCACGCCCTGTCGTCCGGCGGCGACGCCATCGCCGCGGCGTACGTCGAGTGCGCCGTGGACGGTCAGGTCGTCTGGGGTGTGGGCCTGGACCCCAACATCGTGACCGCGTCGCTGCGGGCCGTGACCAGCGCCGTCAACCGCGGCTGACAGCCGACGGGGACGGGCGGGACCTCCCGCCCGTTCACCGTCGTTGCCGCCCCCGGACGTGGGCGCCTCTGGCACTCTGTGGGAGCGTCGCGCGCGCTGGCGCCCAGGAGAGCGGGAGGCCCAGCAGGTGCCGAGCAGGCGAGGGGGGCGACGGGTCCTGATGGACTCCGTGATGCACCGGCAGCTGCTGTTCGTCGTCCCGGTCCTGCTCAACGCCGCCTTCATCCTGCCGACCGGTCAGGCTGTGCTCGGCGCCGGGGACGCGTACCTCGGGGGCCTGGCCCTGGTGGTGCTGGCGACCGTGGCCGCCGTCGCGAACGAGACCGGCCGCTTCCCCACCCGGCTGCTGTGGCTCGTCCCGGTCCTCGACCTGCTGGCGGTCGGGGCCCTGCGCCTGGTGCCCGAGAACGGCGGGGTCGGCGTGCTCGTGGTGCTGCCGGCCGTGTGGCTCGGCGTCGACCTGCTCGAGCGCGGCGTGCTGCTGACGGCGGTGCTCACCCTCACCACCGTCTCGGTGCCGCAGCTGGCGGTCTTCGGCACGGGAGCGGACTCGTGGTCCCGCGCGGTGCTGCTGCCGGTCGTCGCGGCCAACGTGGCGATGGCCGGGGCGGCCCTCGCGCGCCGCTGGACCCGCCAGACGCACCGGCTCGCGATCAAGCACGAGGAGCTGGAGAAGACCTACGAGCACGAGCACCGGGTGGCCGCGCGTCAGGAGCTGATCGCCGCGACCATCGACGTCGGGCTGGTGATGATCGACCGCAGCGGCGCCTACACCTCGCTCAACAGCAAGCAGCGCGAGCTGCTCGACGTGGGCTACCCCCACGGGCACCGCGGGCAGGCCGGCCAGGAGGGGATGGTCTTCGCCGAGGACCGGGTGACCCCGCTGCGCACCCGCGACATGCCGACGACCCGGGCGCTGCGGGGGGAGCGGTTCACCGACTACGTCATCTGGGTCGGCGACCCGGCGGTCCGGCAGCTGGCGATCTCGGTGTCCGCCGCCCCGATGTTCGACGAGCTCGGCGACTTCGACGGCGCGGTGCTGGTCTACAAGGACGTCACGGAGCTGGTGTCCGCGCTGCGCGTCAAGGACGACTTCGTCGCCACCGTCTCCCACGAGCTGCGCACGCCGCTGACCTCCATCATGGGGTTCCTGGACCTGGTCACCGAGACCGACGAGTCCTTGAGCGAGAGCACCCGGGCGCAGCTGTCCATCGTCAAGCGCAACTCCGAGCGGCTGCTGCGACTCGTCAGCGACCTGCTGATGGCGGCCCAGACCGACGAGGGGCGCCTCGTCCTCGTCCGCCGGTTGCGCGACCTGTCCGAGCTGGTCGCCCAGGCCGTCGACGACGTGGTGCCGCAGGCCCGCGACGGCGAGGTCCGGCTGGAGCGCCGGATCGCGCCGCTGGTCGAGCTCGAGATGGACGAGACCCGGATGCGGCAGATGGTCGACAACCTGGTCAGCAACGCCGTGAAGTACACCCCGCCGGACGGCGTGGTCGAGGTGAGCCTGGTCGACCACGGGGACCGGGTGGTGCTGCGGGTCAGCGACACCGGCATCGGCATCGCCGTGGCCGACCAGGAGCACCTGTTCACCCGGTTCTTCCGGGCGCCGGAGGCCGAGACGCTGGCCATCCAGGGCGCCGGCCTCGGGCTGGCCATCACCAAGGCCATCGTCGAGGCGCACGCCGGGACGATCGAGGTGGACTCCGAGCCGGGGCGCGGCACCCGCTTCGAGGTCACGCTCCCGCGGCTGACGGCGGTGGACCCGCCGGACGCGGGGGACGCTCCATCTCGCTCTTCATGAGCGTGGCGCCGGGACGGATCGGCTCGCGGGCACCGGTCGGCGCGAAGCCCAGGTCGCGGTAGAGCCGCTCGGCCGGGTTCTGGTCGGCGACCCAGAGGACGAGGCGGTCGCCCCGCGGCACGGCGCCGACCAGGTGCTCCAGCACCGCGCGACCCACCCCGCGGCCGCGGTGCTCGGGGGCGGTCCACATCGCCACCACCTGCGACACCCCCGGGGTGGGGATCACCAGACCGCCCGTCGCCACCGGTTCGGCCTGCACGGCGGCACCGACGCGCGCCAGCACGGCGTACGACGTCGCAAGGCGCTCGCGCCACTGCTGCTCGGTGAAGTCCTGCTCGCGCTGCCACGCAGACCCGAACGCGTCAGGGTCGCTGCGGAGCCCGCGCAGACGGACCTCGCGCCAGGCGCGCCAGTCCTCGGGGACGGCCCGGTGCACGACGACGGGGCCGGCGGACGGGGAGGGCGGAGTCGGCGGAGACGGGGGAGTCGGCGGAGACGGGGGAGTCGGGGGTGGCGGCACCCGACCGGTTCTACCAACCTCCCGGCGACCGGTGCCACGGGGTTTCCACTTCTGGGAGACTGTACGCATGGCGGCGACGTTGGCCTCGGAGCAGGTCGGACAGTTCATGATGGGCCCCTACCGGCTGGAGTACACCCAGTACGGCGCCGGGGACCACTGGGTCGTGCTGCTGCCCGGCCAGCTCATGCCGCGCTCGATGCACGGGCCGCTGGCGCGGGTGCTGGCCTCGGCAGGCATGCACGTGGTGACGCTCGACTTCCTCGGCCACGGCCGCTCGGACCGGCCCGAGGACCCGCGCGTCTACTCGATGACGGCGTGGGGGGAGCAGGTCGTGGCGCTGCTCGACCACCTCGGGGTCGAGCAGGCGCTCGTCGGCGGCACGTCGTTGGGCGCGAACGTCAGCCTCGAGGTCGCCGACGCCGCCCCCGAGCGGGTCAAGGGGCTGCTGCTGGAGATGCCGGTCCTCGACAACGCGCTGGAGGCCGGGATCGTCGCCTTCGCGCCGCTGATCTACGTCGGCCGCTACCTGCCCTTCACCATCACCGGCCTGGCGACGCTGAGCCGGATGGTGCCGCGGCGGCTCGTGCCGCACTGGGGCGCCGTCGTGCTCGACACGATGCTGCAGCGCCCCCGGCCGATGTCTGCTGCCGTGCACGGGCTGTTCTTCGGTCGCGTCGCCCCGCCCCGCAAGGACCGGATGCGCATCACCGCTCCTGCCCTGGTCATCGGGCACCCGCACGACCCCATCCACCTCGCGGCCGACGCGCAGATGCTGGCCGAGGAGCTGCCGAACGCCACGCACCTGGCCGCCTCGAGCATCCTGGAGTGGCGGCTGCGGCCGCAGCGCCTCGACGACGAGGCGACGACCTTCGCCCGCGCGGTCTGGGGCGAGGGACCGGCCGTGGGCGGGTCCGCCTCGCGCGTCGGGGGCCGCTAGCGCCGTCGGGCTCGCGGGACCGGGCAGAATGGGCCGGTGCCCACCTACCGCGACGAGGCGGTCGTGCTGCGCACCCAGAAGCTGGGTGAGGCCGACCGCATCATCACCCTGCTGACCCGCTCGCACGGTCGTGTGCGCGCGGTCGCCAAGGGCGTACGTCGCACCAGCTCACGCTTCGGGGCGCGGCTCGAGCCGTTCGTCCACGTCGACGTCCAGCTGGCCGAGGCCCGCACCCTCGACGTGATCACGCAGGCCGAGACGCTGCACGCCTACACCGACCGGCTCGGTCGCGACTACGCCGCCTACACCGCCGGCACCGCGATGCTCGAGACGGCCGAGCGGCTGGTGGTGGAGGACAAGGAGCCCGCGCTCCAGCAGTACCTGCTGCTCGTCGGTGCGCTGCGCGCGATGTGCGAGGTCGGGCGGGCGCCGGCGCAGGTGCTCGACGCCTTCCTGCTGCGCTCGCTCGCGGTGGCCGGCTACGCGCCGTCCTTCGACGCCTGCGCGCGCTGCGGGGTCGAGGGCCCTCACGTCGCCTTCCACCCCTCGGCCGGCGGGATGCTCTGCGCTCCGTGCCGCCTGCCCGGCTCGGCCCGGCCCGCGACCGGCACGGTCGCGCTCCTCGGCGCCCTGCTCGCCGGGGACTGGGACCTCGTCGACGCCGGCGACCCCCGGCACCTGCGGGAGGCCAGCGGCCTGGTGGCCGGCTACCTGTCCTGGCACCTCGAGCGTGGCCTGCGGTCGCTGCCGCTGGTGGACCGGTGAGGGGCTCGCGTCGCCGGGCGGCCACCACCACCGCACGCCGGGAGGTCCGCGCACCGACCCCGCACCCGTCGGGCGACCGACCACCGGCGATCCCGGCCGAGCTCGTGCCCCACCACGTCGCCATCGTCATGGACGGCAACGGTCGCTGGGCCAACGAGCGGGGGCTGCCCCGCACGGCCGGGCACACCGAGGGTGAGAGCTCGCTGTTCGACGTCGTCGAGGGGGCCATCGAGCTCGGGGTGAAGGCGGTCTCGGCGTACGCCTTCTCGACGGAGAACTGGTCGCGCTCGCCCGAGGAGGTGCGCTTCCTCATGGGCTTCAACCGCGACGTCATCCGGCGCCGGCGCGACGAGATGCACGAGCTCGGCGTGCGGGTGCGCTGGGCCGGCCGGGCGCCGCGGCTGTGGCGCTCGGTCATCAAGGAGCTCCAGGTTGCCGAGGAGCTGACCCGCGACAACGACGTGCTGACGTTGACCATGTGCGTCAACTACGGCGGGCGGGCCGAGCTCGCCGACGCCGCGCAGGCGCTGGCCCGCGACGTCGCCGCCGGCCGGGTGAACCCGGACCGCGTCGACGAGAAGGTCTTCGCGCGCTACCTCTACGTGCCCGAGCTGCCCGACGCCGACCTCGTCTGGCGGACGTCGGGGGAGCAGCGGCTGTCGAACTTCGTGCTCTGGCAGGCCGCCTACTCCGAGATGGTCTTCACCGACGTGCTGTGGCCCGACGTCGACCGCCGCGACCTCTGGCGCGCCGTCGAGACCTACGCCCGCCGCGACCGCCGCTACGGCTCCGCCTGACCCCCGCTTCTCATTGCGAGGGGCCTGCCGATTTCACTGGGGCCTGCCGGTTTCACTAGGTACCTGGTGAAACCGGCACTTCCCGAGCGAAGCATCACTCGGGAAGCGCCGGTTTCGTGCGGGAAGCACGCCGTACGACGGGTCAGGGGCTCGTCGAGGGAGCCGGGGCGCTCGCCGCCGGGCTGGAGGCGACCGACGGGGAGCTGCTCGGCGACGGCGCCGGCGTGGTGCCGGAGCTGCCGCTGCCCGAGTCCGTGCCGGAGGAGGTGCCCGAGTCGGTCGAGCCGTCCGTGTCGTCCGTCGTGCCCCCGGTGGTGGTGCCACCCGTCGAGGTGGTCGGGGACGGGCTCGTGCCCGTGGTCGGGGTGGCCGACCCGGTGGGCGACGCGCCGTCGCTCGGGGTCGCGCTCGGGCTCCCGCTCGGCGTGGCGGACGGGTCCGGCGGGACCTCCACCGGGTCCAGTGCGTTCTCGGCGACCTGGACCTCCAGGATGGCGAGGATCTCGTCCTTGTAGCCCTCCAGCCGGCTGATGATGTCGGCCAGCGGCAGCGTCGGGATGGTGGCCGCGAAGGCGGCGATCTCGGTCCACAGGTCGGCCAGCGCGACCTGCTGGGCCTCGCCCGGGAGCGCGTCGACGGTGACGACGAGCTGGCTGGCCACGGCGGCGGTGATGCACTCGAAGCAGTCGTAGTTGGCGGCGGTCGAGAGGTTCTGCGGCACGATCACGTCGGCGTCGCCGACGATGACCACGACCTGGAACGCGACGGCCACCGACACGCAGTTGGAGCAGCTCGACAGGGCGATCGCCTCGTTGGTGTTCAGGGCCTGGTCGTCCTCGACCCACACCATCGCCATGGCGACGTCGTACTTCACCGAGCTGTCCGTGGTGTTGACCGCCAGTGCCTGGTTGTCGCCCTCGTCGGGGGGCAGCGGCTGGTTGAAGGGGAAGACCCAGGTGGGCGCCTGAGGGTCGGTCGAGCCGCCGTCGGTCTCGCTCCCGGCGTCGGGGTCGACCGCGGTGTCCTCGTCGCCGGGCTCGGCGACGGTGCCCCCGCTGTCGACGGTGCCGGTGCCGGAGGGCACGAGGACCAGGGCCGGGACCGGCTTGTCCTCGGTGGGCAGCGGCTGGTCGGCCGGCAGCACGGTGCGGGCCAGGCCGCCCTCGAGGGCCTGCGAGGTCGGCACCTCGATGCCGACCCGCTGCAGAGGGGCGGCCGCCGCCTGCTGCAGCGTGCCGCCCTCGAAGGGCAGCACGGGGCGGTAGCGCTCGGCGTCGGGCCACCACGCCCAGACCAGACCGGCGACCATCGCGGCGATCGTCGCCATCGCGATGCCGCGGCGGAAAGGCTTGCCGGCCGTGCGGGTCCACGTCGCGGTGCCGACGCTCGTGCCGAGGCGGTAGAGGATCAGCGCGATGGCCAGCACCGGGAACGAGAAGGCGATCATCGAGACCAGTGCGTCCAGGGAGGCCAGGACCTCCATGTCGCCGACGGCGGCGCCCAGCTTGGAGGCCTCCTGCGAGGTGCTCGCCCAGGCCGTGCCCAGGATGCGCGGCAGCGTCAGGACCATGGTGAGCAGCGCGAAGGCGAGCAGGGGCACGACCGCCAGCACCCAGACGGTGATGACCGCGCGCGCCCACGGCTTCAGCTCGGCGGCCTTCGGGTCGCGCCAGCGGGTCGGCCACAGCGACGCGAGGGTGGGCCCGATGCGCGGGTAGAGATCGGGTACGCCGGTCAGGTCGGCCAGCACGTGGTAGCCGTCGAAACGCACCAACGGGGTGAGCTGACGGATCATCTGCAGGATCTGGGTGGCGATGACCAGCAGCAGGGCGTCCCAGCCGGTGCCCCACCACACGCCCGCGATCGCGACGGCGACAATGGCGTTGAAGTAGAGCCCGCCGAGGTCGGTGCGGATCCGGCCCAGCCGCCCGAGGCGGTAGCTGTCGGTGACGTCGGTGTAGAAGGCGGGCCAGACCAGGTAGATGCCGGCGCCCATGACGCCGGGGACCGCGCCGCCCTTGCGGGCCGCAGCCGCGTGGCCGAACTCGTGGAAGCCGGCCGAGAGCACCGTGACGGCCACGACGAGCAGCAGCAGGCCGGGCTTCTGGAACGCCTCGTAGGTGGCCGAGGCCAGACCCTTGTCCAGCAGCAGCCACCAGCTGGTGACCAGGAAGGCCGCCATGAGCGGGATCCAGACCAGGGGCGAGAAGAGCACCCGGAAGGGATCGGTGATGCGCTGGGTCCGCTCGGGGTCGGTGACCGACACCTTGGCCCGCAGGCCGAGCAGCGGGTTGCTGCGCTTGAGCTCCGGTGCGGAGCCGTCGGCCTTGAGCAGCAGACCGAGCGGGCGCAGCTGCGAGTCGACGAGCGTCCGCACGTTGTCGGCGGTGACCGGCTTGCCGGTGCGGTCGCGCACGCCGTCGGCCACCTCGTCGTACCCGCGCCTGCCGTCGACGGCTTCGAGGACGGCGTACAGCAGCGGCGTGACCTGCAGGGTCTGGCCGTCGGCGCGACGGACCAGGGAGGGAGGGGTGCGGTAGCCCGACCCCTCCATCTCCCCGATCAGCTGCAGCCCGTCGGGGCGTGTCGGCACGTCCGAGACGACGGTCACTCAGGCCTCCCAGCCGGGTCCAGCGCCGGCACGGGGCCGGCGCGAGGTCACTGGGTGATCTCGGCGTCCTGGTCGGTGGTGGCCTCGGCGCTGCCGGTGATGTCCTGGGTGATGATGGCGTCCTGCTGGGACACCGCCGTCGCCTGGGAGTCGACCGAGCCGATGTTGGCCGCCACCGCGGCGTCGATGGGCGCCGCCACGTTGGCGTTGGCCGCGACCGAGCCGGCGATGGGCGCGGCCAGGTCGGCGTCGGCGTCGACGTTCACGTTGACGTTGAGCAGGTTGCCGTCGAGCAGGCCGCTGGTGTTGACGCCGTCGACGGTGTCGCCCACCGTGCCGGTCACGCCGTCCACGGTGCCGCCGAGGCCGCCGGTCACGCCGTCCACGGTGCCGCCGACGCCGTCGGTGCCTCCGACGACCCCGTCGACCACGCCGTCGGCCGTGCCGCCGGTGTCGCCACCGACCACGCCGTCCACGGTGCCACCCACGGTGTCGGTGACGGTGCCGGTGGTGTCGCCGCCGACCACGCCGTCGACGGTGTCGCCCACGGTGCCGGTCGCGCCGCCCACGGTGTCGCCCACCGTGCCGGTGGTCCCGTCGAGCGTGTCGCCCACGGTGCCGGTGGCGCCGTCGAGGGGCTCGGAGACCGAGGTGGGCGCGTCGGTGACACCGGCGGTGCCGGCGTCGGTGGCGGTCGTCGCAGCCGCGGCGTCGACCGGTGCGGTGCCGCTCTCGGTGCCGTCGTCGATGACGTCGTTGCCCTGGTCGATCGCGCTGTCCTGCTCGGACGTCGCGAGGGCGTCGGCGTCGACGCTCTGGTCGATGATCACGCCCTGGTCGCTGAGCGCCTGGGCGGTCGAGCCCTCGGACAGGATGTTGGTGCCGACGGCCGCGTCGATCGGGGCCGCCACGTTGAGGTTCGCGGCGACCGCGAGGTCGATGGGTGCGGCGGCGTCGATGGCGAGGTCGACGTCGGCGTTGAGGTCGAGGATGGATACGACCTCCTTGTCCGGAAGGGCGGTCACCCCCTCCGCCATGAGGTCGGCCTCGCTGAGTCCCTGCGGCTGTACGTCGGTCATGTGTGTGCTCCTCGAGTCCCGGACCAGGACCGCTCGTCAGGGCTCGTGCGCCCCGAGCGGTTCGTAGAACCCTGTCCCTTGCGTCCCGGTTCCAAACGTGCGGTGAGGGGGTCCGGACCGATGCGGTCCCTCGCCTGAGGCGCGGCGTCAGTCGCGGACCCGACGGCCCCCGTCGTCGTCGTACTCCACGCGCTCGAAGTCGACGGGTCGGCGCGCGTTCGCGAGCGCGGTGACGGTGACGTGGCCCAGCGGTCCGTGACGGTCGAGGACCGCCACGGTCCCGACCGCGATGCCGTCGTGCTCGACCCGGTCGGTCGCCTCCAGCCCCACCTCCACGCCGTACGGCGCACGCGCCAGCGTCAGGGTGAGGTCGGTGTTGATGTACTGCACGCCGCCGGTGCCCCAGTGCAGCACCATGCTGGCGCTGTCGGCGACCGAGGCGACGGCGACGAAGCCGCTGGGCCGCTCGCCCGCGACCACGGGGAGACCCGTCTGCCAGGTGCGCTTGCGGCCGTCGTTCTGGTGCTCGGCGAAGTCCTGCGACCACCCGGCGCCGCTGTCGAAGAACGGCACCCGCGGCTCGTCGCTCGCGGGCACCTGCTCCAGGGGCGGTGGCTGGGACGCGGCCCGCGACGACCACACGCGGCCCTCGGGGTTCTCGGTCGGCAGCAGGTGGACGGCACTGGCGCGCGCCACGACCGCGTCGCCCTGACGCAGGTCGGCGTCGACCAGCACGATGCGGCGCCCCTCGCGCACCACGCGCGTCGCGACCGTGCACGGCTCCATGGTGGCCGGGCGGAAGAGGTCGACCGCCCAGCGGGCCGGGCGCAGCTCGGTGCGTCCGAGCTGCGCGAGCTGCTGCTCGACCCCGCGGGCCAGGGCGCCGCTGACCGCGACGCCGTGCATCTGGTTCTCGCTCCACATGCTCCGTGCGATCGAGGTGGGGACCAGCTGGTCGCCGGCGAGGGTGAACAGGGCCAGGCTCATGGGCCCGAGCCTCCCAGGTCGTCGCGCCGGGCCGGGTCGTGGGTGTCCGCAACCGGACACCGCTTGTGTCCGCGAGCGGACGGACCGGGGGCCGGTCCGCTGGAAGAGTCGGCCCCGTCGGACCGGCTCGGGGGCCTGTCCGGTGCTGGGCCCGACCGGCGAGGAGGGGACGCCGTACGCCGGTCGGGGCAGGTGGGGAGCTGGTGGGGGGACATGAGCCGGTGGCGGGTCCGATCGGGCCCGCCACCGGTGACCCGGTGTCCCGGTGTCGCCGGTGTCGCTGTGTCCCGCGGCTCAGTCCTCGCGCGGGATCCCGGCCTGCGTCAGCCGCCGCGTGGGGTGGGTGCGGCTCAGCCGCAGCGAGGCGCCGTCGAGCAGGGCCGCGGTCGGGGTCTCCTGGGTCAGCGCCGCCACGAAGGCCTCGCCCGGGATGCGGAGCACGACGGCGTCGCCGACGGCCCGCACCGTCGCGGTGCGCGCGATGCCCTCGATCAGACCGATCTCGCCGAAGCCGGCGCCGGGGCCCATCGTCGGCAGGTCGACGACGCCGCCGTCCTCGCCGCGCGCGCTGACGGCGAAGTCGCCGGACTCGGCGACGTAGAACGCGTCGGCGGTGTCGCCCTGGCTGATGACCGTCGCGCCGGCCGGGACCTCCTCGCGCACCGCCTGGGCGGCGAGCTGCTCGAGCGCGCCCTCCGACACCGACGCGAACAGCCCGGAGCGGGAGAGCAGCGCGAGCCGGGGAGCGAGCTCGGCCCGACGGGCCGCTGACTCCGCGTCCAGCCGGCGCAGCGCGGGCAGCCCGAGCAGGCACAGCACCGGTACGCCGACGCCGGTGAACCACAGCATCGCGTCGAGGCCGAGGACCCGGATGCCGACCGGCACGAGGGCCGAGCCCACCAGGATGGCGCCGAGGCAGAGCCCGTCGAAGGCGCCGAAGACGCGTCCGAGACGCTCGGCCGGCACCGACCGCTGGAGCGCGGTGATGGCCAGCACGTCGACCACGAGGGTGGCGGCGCCGCGCAGGCACTGGGCCACGAAGCCCACCGCGGGCTCGTCGCTGACGAGGAAGACCAGGGTCGGCAGGCAGTAGAGCGCCATCCCGACGAGGATCACCGGTCCCAGCCGGGATCGCCGCTCGAGCCGGGTGACCAGCCCGGCGGCCGCGATGCCGCCGATGCCGAGGCCGGCGAGCAGGTAGCCGTAGCCCTCCGCCCCGGTGCCGAGGACCTCCTCGGAGACCACCACGAACAGCACCGTGTCGGTGCCGTAGACGAAGGTCGCCACCACGCTGAAGGCGACCAGCACGGCCGTGCCGGCGGACTCGCCGATCGTGCGGATCCCGACGGTGAGCTGGTGCAGCGGGCCGGCCTCGCCCCCGTCGGTCACGTCGACGGGGCGGCTGCGGGTGCGTACCCGACCCACCAGGAGCGCCGAGGCCGCGAAGGTGAGCGCGTTGAAGCCGACGGCCAGCCACGGGTCCGCGACCAGCAGGGTCAGGGCCCCGATGGCGGGTCCGGCCACCACGCACACGTTGTCGACGGTGTTGCGCAGCGCGTTGGCCGAGCCGAGGTCCCGCTCCGGCACCAGGAGCGGTGTCATCGCGGTGGCGGCCGGCTCGTAGACCGTCGACGTCGCCGCCGTGACGCCCACGGTCACCAGCACGAGCACGGGGGGCGCCCCCACCAGCATCTCCAGCGCCAGCACGGTCATCGCCAACGCGAGGAAGACGTCGAGCCCGACCATCAGTCGGACCCGCTCGAACCTGTCGGCCAGCACCCCGCCGTAGGCACTCATGACCAGGGCCGGCCCGAAGCGGGCGGCGGTGGCGGCCGCCAGCCACCCGGCGGACCCGGTCTCGTCGATCAGCCAGACGGCGAGCGCGACGTTGTAGGCCCACGAGCCGATGCACGAGGTGGTGAAGGCGCCGATGAAGAAGCGGTAGTCGCGGTGGCGCAGGCTGGTCAGCAGCGACGGCCGGTCCGGGGGCCGGTCGCTCACCGGCCCGCCTTGCGCGCCAGCGTGGGACGGTCCAGGACCACGACGCGACCGCGGCCGAGCTCGATGACCCGCTGCTCCTGCAGGCGCTGGAGCACCTGGTTGACCGACGGTCGCGTCCCTCCGACGAGGTCGGACAGCTGGTCCTGGGTCAGGGGGACGACCGTGGGCGACGGGCCGTCGGCGTACACCTCCTGGAGGCGGAGTAAACAGCGGTAGACACGACGGTCGAGGCCGACGTACATCGTCTCGAGCAGGCGGTCGCTCAGCTCGCGGACCCGCTCGGCGAGGAGGTCGACCAGGATCTGGTTGACCGCGGGGAACTGCTCGCGCACGGCGTGGAAGGCCGCCGCGGACAGCACCTGGGTCTCGGCCGGCTCGAGGGCCAGGACGGTCGCCGAGCGTCGGTGCCCCAGCTGGCCGGGCAGCAGCGCCAGCTCGCCGACGTGGGCGCCGGGGGCCAGCACGTTGAGCGTCGCGCGCTCCCCGTCCGGGGTGGCGACCTGGACCGCGAGGTGACCGGCGGTCACGAGGTGGAGGGCGTCGCCCGGGTCACCCTCGTGGAAGACGACCTCGCCCTTGCGGAAGGTGCGGTGACGGGCGGCGGAGAGCACCGCGGACCGCGCCTCGGGCGACAGCGGTGCCAGCAGGGGCCAGTCCATGGCGAAGGTCTACCACAGGGGTCCGGTGGCGGCGCGTGCACAACCGGCCCTCTGCGCACGGGGTTTGCAAGACTGCCGCCATGACGACCGACGGCACGCCTCCCACGGGCGCCCCCGACCCCGACGACATCGGACTGGCCGCCCGCCTCGGCGACGCCCTGGGCACGGCGGTCCGTCCCGACAACCTCGAGCGGGAGCTGCGCGCGGCCACCTCGGGCATCCGCGAGGCGTTCGGTGCCGCGGCCTGCTCCTTCGCCCAGGTGCAGCCGGACGGGGCGACCCTGCGCTTCGCCGCGGCCGACGGCGCCGGCGCCGAGGAGATCGTCGGCGTGAGCCTGCCGGTGAGCCGCGGCATCGTCGGGTGGGTGGCGATGTCGGGGGAGCCGATCCAGGTCGCCGACGTCGCCTCGGACAAGCGCTTCGCCCGTGACGTCGCCGAGTCCACCCACTACGTGCCGACGACGATCATGGCGGCGCCGGTGCTCGACGCGCACGGCGACATCGCCGGCGTCGTGGAGGTCCTCGACCCCGCCGAGGCGCCGGCGGGCGGCCCGGCCCGCGACTCCGGCCGCGACCTCACGATCCTGGGGCTGCTGGCCGCGCAGCTCGGCTCCATCATCCGGCTCTCCGCGCTGTACGACGCCCTCGGCACGGGCCTGCTGCGGACCCTGGCCGACCCCGAGGCCGGCGGCGCCTTCGACGAGGCCCTCGCGGCGGTGTCAGACCCCGAGGCCGGCGTGGCGCTGCAGGGCGTGGCCGAGGCCTTCCACGACCTGGCTGCGGCCGGGCCCGCGGCGGCCCGGATGGCCGAGCGCGTGCTGAGCGAGGTGGCGTCCTACGTCAGCCAGACCGCGCACCAGCCCGGCCGGGCCGGCGGCCGGTCGTCCCGCACCTCCGGTCGTCCCCGGCCATGACCGTGCTGCCCGAGTGGTCGGCGGCGTTCCTGGGCGACGGTCCCGGACGCACGATCGGTCTGCCGCTGCCGCAGGAGCGGCGCGAGTGGGCCTGGGGAGGAGCCACCGGGGCCGGGGTGAAGGTTGCCGTGGTGGACAGCGGCGTCGACGCCTCGCACCCCGCCGTGCGTCACCTGGCCGGGGCCGTCGCGATCGAGCCGGACGCCGAGGCGGAGGACGGCTACCGCGTGGTCGAGGGCGACCACGAGGACCTCTACGGCCACGGCACCGCGTGCGCCGGGATCATCCGCGCGCTGGCGCCCGAGGCCGAGATCTACAGCGTCCGGGTGCTCGGCAGCAACCTGAAGGGCAAGACGTCGGCGTTCTACGGCGGCATCGCCTGGGCGGTCGCGAACGGCATGCAGGTGGTGAACATGAGCCTGAGCTCCAAGAGCGACCAGTGGTACGCCGCGCTGCACGAGGTGGTCGACGAGGCCTACTTCGCCGACGTGATGCTCGTGTGCGCGGCCAACAACATGCCGGGTCCGACGTACCCCTCGCAGTTCGCCTCCGTCTTCTCCGTGGCCGCGCTGGGCGGGGACCGGTCCGAGGCGCTCGCCTACAACACCTCGCCGCCGGTGGAGTTCGGCGCCCGCGGGCTCGACCTCGACGTCGCCTGGACCGGAGGCACCACGATCAACGCGACGGGCAACAGCTTCGCTACCCCGCACGTCGCCGGCATGGCGGCGCGGATCCTCTCCAAGCACCCCGGGCTGACGCCGTTCCAGATGAAGGCGGTCCTGCACGCGATCGCCGACAACGCCGACTGAGACCCCGACCGAGGCTCGGACCGGAGCCCGGGCCGGAGCCCGGACTGGAGCCCGGACTGAAGGTCGGACGAGGGTCCCTGGTGTTCGGGACCGAACGGTGGTTGTGTCGGCCAGCAGACGGTCCGCGGACCGGCGGGCGGCGAGAGTAGTGGCACGGACAAGAACCCACCTACACACCCCCAGGGGGACACCATGAGCACCTTCCAGCCCGGCGACGAGACCTTCGACGACGTGACCGGCCACAAGCTTCCGGTCCGCGGCGCGGTCCCCGAGGACGAGTCCACGACCGAGGGCCACGGCTTCCGGGCGCTCGCCCTCCCGGACGACGAGACCGACCAGGCCGACGAGGTCGAGGGGCACAAGCTGGCCCGGACGAACTTCACCGACGACGAGGAGGTGGAGGGCCACAAGCTGGCGCGGACGAACTTCACCGGCGACGACGAGGTCGAGGGCCACAAGCTGGCCAGGACGAACTTCAACGACGACGACGAGGTCGAGGGCCACAAGCTGGCCAGGACGAACTTCACCGACGACGACGAGGTGGAGGGCCACAAGCTGGCCAGGACGAACTTCAACGACGACGACGAGGTGGAGGGGCACAAGCTGGCCAGGACGAACTTCACCGACGACGACGAGGTCGAGGGCCACCGCATCCAGGCCCTGCCCGGCGACCTGCCGGCCGACGCCGACGACGACGTCGAGGGCCACCGCCGCCCGATGGTGAAGTGACCCGCTCCTGACTCAGCTCTCCCACCGAGCCCCGCGGTACGACGTACCGCGGGGTTCGCTGCATCTGCCGGAGGGTTGTGGACGCCTCCCCAGGGGTGTGCGCCTTGGTCGGCGTCCATAACCCCGCGTTACATGCGGTGGGACCTCGACCTCGCACGCAGGGGGAGGGGCCGGAGGGGGGAGGGGCCGGAGGGGGGAGGGGCCGGAGGGGTGGGGTCAGCGGCAGGCGGGGCAGGTGCCGAAGATCTCGAGAGTGTGGCTGACGTCGGCGAAGTCGTGCTCCTCGGCGACGGAGGTGGCCCAGCGCTCGACGGTGGGACCCTCGACCTCGACGGTGCGGCCGCAGGCGCGGCACACGAGGTGGTGGTGGTGGGTGCCGCTGCAGCGGCGGTAGCGCGCCTCGCCGTCCTCGGCGCGCAGCACGTCGACCTGGTCGCTCTCCGCCATCGCCTGCAGGGTGCGGTAGACCGTCGACAGCCCGACCTGGTCGCCGCCCTGGCGCAGCAGGTCGTGGATCTCCTGGGCCGAGCGGAAGTCCTCGAGCCCGGCCAGGCAGGCCGCGACGGCCCGGCGCTGGCGGGTGGGCCGGCCCCCGGTCAGGTCGGTGCCGGGCTCGGCGCTCGTCGGCTCAGTGCTCGTCATAGTGGCTCCCGTGGGGTGCGTGGCGGTGGCCGTCGTGCACGTAGTCGACGTGGTCGCCGTGGCGGACCGCGAGGTGACCGCAGTCGGGTCCGTGAAGGTGGCCGTGGTCCTCGGGCACCACGTGGTGGGTGTCGTCGAGCTCGAAGGCGTCGGTCTCGTGGCCGAAGGGCTGGCGTCGCCGCAGCCGCGAGCGCGACCACATGCCCACCGGCCAGGCGAGGGCGAAGCCGGCCAGCGCGATCAGCACGATGGTCGCTCCCGGCTGGACGTCGACGTACGCCGAGACCATCAGCCCGGAGACCGACGCGACCGTCCCGACGACCATCGCGGCGAGCAGCGTCGCGCGGAACGTCCGGGTCACCTGCTGCACCGTCGCCACCGGCACCACCATGAGAGCGCTGACCAGCAGCAGCCCGACGGTGCGCATCGCGACGGTGACGGTGACGGCGGCGAGCACCGAGACCAGCATGTTGTAGGCCCGGACGTTGACCCCGGCGACCCGGGCGAAGTCGGGGTCCTGGGTGATCGCGAACAGTCGTGGGGCGAGGCCGACACTGAGGGCCACCACCGCCGTGGCCAGACCCACGACGATCCACAGGTCGTTGTCGTCGACGGTCACGATCGACCCGAAGAGGTAGCGGTTCAGCGTGTTCGCGCCCTGCCCGGCGAGCCCGGTCAGCAGCAGGCCACCGGCGATGCCGCCGTAGAACATCAGTGCCAGGGCGACGTCGCCGCTGGTCCCGCGCTCGCGCACGATCTCGACGACCACCGAGGCGATGATCGCGACCACGACCGCGGCGAGGACGGGGGAGGTCTGCGTGAGCAGCCCGATGGCGACGCCGGTGACGGCGACGTGGCCGATGCCGTCGCCCATGAGGGCCTGACGGCGCTGCACGAGGTAGGTGCCGACGGCGGGTGCGGCCAGCCCGGTGACGACGGCGGCGAGCAGCGCGCGCTGCATGAATTCGAGGGCGAGGATGCTCATCGGCGCGGCTCGTGGTCCTGGGGGCGCTGCGACCCGTCCGCCTGCGCGCGCGGGACCTCGAGCGGTCCCCGGACGTCAGGGGAGTAGTCGTCGTGCGCCTGGTGTGTCGGCGGGTGGTGGGCGTGCGAGTGCGGCACGTCGTGGAACGTGCCGAGGGGGTCGCCGTCGTAGGCGACGCGGCCCTCGCGCATCACGACCGTGCGCGTGATCAGCGGCGCGAGCGGGCCCATCTCGTGGGCGACCAGCAGGATCGTGGTGCCGCGGGCGACCAGCCGCTCGATGATCGCGGCGAAGCTCTCCTGGCTGGTCAGGTCGACGCCGGCGGTCGGCTCGTCGAGGACGAGCAGGTCCGGCTCGGCCGCGAGCGCGCGGGCGATGAGGACGCGCTGCTGCTGCCCGCCCGAGAGGACAGCGGTGCCGTCCTTCGCGCGGTCGGCCAGGTCGACGGCCTCGAGCGCGTCCTGCACCGCGCGCCGGTCGACGGCGCGCAGCGGCTGCCAGGCTCGGCGGTGGGCCAGGCGACCGGCGGTCACGACCTCGCGGACGCTGGCCGGGACGCCGGTGGTGGCGGTGATCCGCTGCGGGACGTAGCCGACCCGGCGGTGCTCGGTGAAGTGCGCGAGGTCGGTGCCGAAGAGCCTCACCGACCCGGTGCGCAGGGGGGTCAGCCCGAGCAGCGCCCGGACCAGGGTGGACTTGCCCGAGCCGTTGGCGCCGAGCACCGCGACGACCTCGCCGGCGTGCACGGCGAGGTCGAGGTGGCGCAGGATCGGGCGTCCGCCCAGCACGACGCCGCCGTCGGAGATCTCGACGACGGTCGCGCGGGGGGCGGACGAGGGGGGCAGAGGCGTCACGAGCAGGAGTTCGCCGTCCGGATGGCCTCGAGGTTGCTCTCCATGAGGGAAAGGTAGTCCTCGTCCTCGGTCTCGTCGGTCAGACCCTCGATCGGGTCGAGCACGGCGGTCTCGATGCCGAGGCCGTCGGCCAGGGTCTCGGCGAGCGCGGGGCTCACCAGGGTCTCGTAGAACACGGTCGTCACGCCCTCGTCGGTGATGACGTCCTGCAGCTCCGCCAGCCGGGCGGGGGACGGCTCGGCGTCGGGGGAGATGCCGGCGATGGGGGCCACCTCGATGCCGTAGGTGCCGAGGTAGGAGAACGCGTCGTGGCTCACCACGATCGTGTCGGTCTCGCACGACGCCAGACCGGTGCGCATCTGCTCGGCGAGCGAGCCCAGGTCGTCCTCCAGCGCCGTCAGGTTGGCGGCGTAGGCCTCGGCGTTGTCCGGGTCGGCCTCGGCCAGCTGCTCCTCCAGGGCCGCGGCGACCGACGACATCCGCTCGGGGTCGAGCCAGAAGTGGGGGTCGGTGCCGTCGGCTCCCTCGGCCGCATGGTCGTGCCCCTCCTCGCCCTCGTGCTCGGCGTGCTCCTCGGGGTCCTCCTCGGCGGCGAGCAGGTCGGCGGAGTCAGCGGCGTCGACGACGCGCTCGGGCCCGTTCTGCTCCAGCGCGTCGTCCACCGCGGGTTGGAAGCCGGCCAGGTGGACCGCCACGTCGGCGTCGGCCAGCTCGGCCGTCTGCTGCACGCCGATCTCCAGGTCGTGGGGCTCCTGGCCGGGGCTGGTCAGGTTGACCACGGTGGCGTCGGGGCCACCGATGCGCTCGGCCAGGTACTGCAGGGGGTACATCGAGGTCACGACGGTGACCTCGTCGCCGCCGGCGGCGGAGGCGTCGTCGCCGCAGGCGGCGAGGGGGAGCAGCAACAGGGACGCGGCGGGGAGCGCGAGGCGACGGGTGAACATGACAACTATTCTCAAGAGGAATGAGAACCGTTGTCAAGTTGGTCGGTGCGCGGGGGCCTACGATCGCCCCGTGATGGTCATCAACCGCTTCGTCGTCGAGCACGACTCCGACGCCTTCCGGGCCGAGATCGAGCGGGCCCGGGCCGTGCTGGCCGCGCAGAAGGGCTTCCTCGACGGCGCGGTCGGGCGCAACGTCGACGACCCCACTCGGTGGGTGCTGACGACCCGGTGGGAGGGGCCCGGCGCCTACCGCCGCGCGCTGTCGGCGTACGACGTCAAGGTCGAGGCCTGGCCGGTCCTGGGGCGTGCCGTCGACGAGCCCAGCGCCTACGAGACCCTGGAGCCGGGGGAGCGGGCCAACGACGCCCGCCCGCGCGTCACCGACTGACCGGATCCCGGGCGTCACGGCGCAGAAGGCCCCACTAGGGTGGGGCCTTCGTCCGGGGCGGTCAGCCAGGCCGTCGCACCACGACAGCGCAAGGAGCCACCAGCGTGTCCACCAAGTCAGGGGCCACCATCGACAGCGTCGTGAGTCTCGCCAAGCGGCGCGGCTTCGTCTACCCGTGCGGGGAGATCTACGGCGGCACGCGCTCGGCCTGGGACTACGGCCCGCTCGGGGTGGAGCTCAAGGAGAACATCAAGCGCCAGTGGTGGCGCGCCATGGTGCAGCGCCGCCAGGACGTCGTTGGGCTCGACTCCAGCGTCATCCTCCCGACCCGCACCTGGGAGGCCTCCGGGCACCTCAAGACCTTCAGCGACCCGCTGGTCGAGTGCCAGTCGTGCCACAAGCGCTTCCGCGAGGACCACCTGCAGGAGGACTTCGCCACCAAGAAGGGGCTCGACGACCCCGACGCCGTGGACATCAACGAGTCGGTGGCCTGCCCCAACTGCGGCACCCGCAACGCCTGGACCGAGCCGCGGGCGTTCAACATGATGCTCAAGACCTACCTCGGCGTCATCGAGGACGAGTCCGGGCTGCACTACCTGCGCCCCGAGACCGCCCAGGGCATCTTCCTCAACTTCGCCAACGTGCTCACCAGCAGCCGGCAGAAGCCGCCCTTCGGCATCGCCCAGATGGGCAAGAGCTTCCGCAACGAGATCACGCCGGGCAACTTCATCTTCCGCACGCGCGAGTTCGAGCAGATGGAGATGGAGTTCTTCGTCAAGCCCGGCGAGGACGAGGAGTGGCACCAGCACTGGATCGACGAGCGCACCCGGTGGTACACCGACCTCGGCATCAAGCCCGAGAACCTGCGCCACTTCGAGCACCCGGCCGAGAAGCTCTCGCACTACTCCAAGCGCACCGTCGACATCGAGTACCGCTTCGGGTTCTCCGGGCGTGACTTCGAGGAGCTCGAGGGCATCGCGAACCGCACCGACTTCGACCTCAAGCAGCACAGCGAGTTCTCCGGCAAGGACCTGTCCTACTTCGACCAGGCCAGCAACGAGCGCTACGTGCCCTACGTCATCGAGCCGGCAGCGGGGCTGACCCGCAGCCTCATGGCGTTCCTCATCGACGCCTACTCCGAGGACGAGGCCCCCAACACCAAGGGCGGCGTCGACAAGCGCACGGTCCTGCGGCTCGACCCGCGGCTCG
Source organism: Nocardioides sp. HDW12B (assembly GCF_011299595.1). Lineage (NCBI taxonomy): Bacteria > Bacillati > Actinomycetota > Actinomycetes > Propionibacteriales > Nocardioidaceae > Nocardioides > Nocardioides sp. HDW12B. The sequence goes on from NZ_CP049867.1 coordinate 1,150,357, forward strand.
CGCCGGTGAAGGTGGCGGTGCTGCCGCTGTCACGCAACGCCGACCTCACGCCGAAGGCGCAGAAGCTGGCCGCGGACCTCCGCGAGCACTGGACGGTCGACTTCGACGACGCCGGTGCCATCGGTCGCCGCTACCGCCGCCAGGACGAGATCGGTACGCCGTACTGCGTCACGGTCGACTTCGACACCCTCGACGACGACGCGGTGACCGTCCGGGACCGCGACACCATGGCGCAGGAGCGGGTGGGCCTCGACGGGGTCCGTTCCTGGTTCGCGGAGCGTCTCCTCGGCTGCTGAGGCTCCGAGCAGGCAGAATCAGTGGAATGGACGACGTGCTGACGAAGCGACCCACCCGAGCCCTGGCTGCCCTCCTCGCCTCGGGACTGCTGCTGGCCGGGTGCAGCGGCGGCGAGGACGAGCCGGAGGCGGACGCCAGCAGCACGCCCACGGAGAGCGCGTCGGAGTCGACGTCGGCCTCCCCGGCCGGTGACGACGTCACCTCCGCGGGCACGCAGCTGGTGTACGGCGACACCGCGACGGTGGAGTACGAGGCCAAGGGCCGCACCGCGCTGCTGGACCTGACGGTGAAGTCGGCCGAGGAGGGTGCGCTCGGCGACTTCTCCGGCTTCGACACCGAGGACCCGCTCGTGCGCAACGCGAGCTTCTACTACGTGCGCGTGCAGGTCGAGAACGCCGGCAAGAAGGCCTTCGGCAGCGCCGAGGTCCCGCTGTGGGGCATCAGCGGCGCCAACACGCTGCTGCCGCCGGTCAAGTTCACCTCCTCGTTCAAGACCTGTCCCACCGAGACGCTGCCGGCCAGCTTCAAGCCCGGCGCGAAGTTCTCCACCTGCCTGGTCTTCCTCTCCCCCCGCAAGGGCAAGCTCGAGGGCGTCAGCTACCGACCGACGGTCGACGTCACGCCCATCGAGTGGCGCGGCGACGTCGAGAAGGACGCGCCGAAGAAGAAGTCGGCCGACAAGAAGTCGGGTGCCAAGAAGAAGGGCTCCGGCCAGGGGTGAGCCCGGTCGGACCCGACCGTCGAGGCAACCGAACGGTGTCGCGGTGCGTCGTCTCCTGCGTAGGCCCCTGACAGGAGAACGAGCAGTGACCCTTCGACCCAGCACCCACGGCAGTCCGGCTGGGGGCGACCGGCTCCGGTTGCGTGCCCGGAGCACGGGCACAGCCCTGGCGCTGCTGCTCGCGTTCGCGGTCGCCGGCTGCGGCGACCAGGACGGTGCGTCGAGTTCCGAGGAGGGCGCGCTGGTCGGCGCCCGCGTGCTGACGCCGGGCGGGTCGACGTACGACGCGGTGCGACTGACGTGGGCGCAGGACGGCACCCTCCACTACGGCGACCGCACCTTCGACACCGGCGCGACCAGCATCCGCCAGCTCGCCGCCGCCACGTCGGGGTGGTTCCTCCAGGTCGCCGACGGCCAGTCGGCGGAGGACCCGGATCGCTGGGTCTTCTTCGACGGCGAGCGCACCACCGCGCTGGGCGAGGCCGTCGAGTTCGTGGCGACCTCGCCCGACGGACGGTACGCGGGCTGGGTCGACCGGGACGGTCCCGAGCGGGCGGGCGGTCAGGTCGCGCGGGTCGTGGTCGTGGACCTCACCACCGGCCGGGTGGTGCTCGACGACTCCACCGGGATGGGTGGGGAGAGTGCCGGGGACGACGTCGACTACCTCTACTCCGAGCTGCCGCCGACGTTCCTCGGTTTCGACGGCACCTTCGCCTACTGGCAGGCCCCGTCCGGCCGGCTGCGCTGGTCCGAGGCCACCGGCGTGGAGACGGCCCAGAAGGAGGTCGACGGCGCACCCGGCCCGATGCCGCGCGGCCGCCCCGTCGACCGCTACCTCGGCACAGCGATCGCGGTGCGGGAAGGGCGCGTGGACACGACCGGGGAGGGCGGGCCCACCGGCACGCTGTCGCCGGACCGGGACACGGTCGCCACGGCCAGCGGCTACGGGTCGACGGTGGTCACCGACGCCCGGACGGGCACCCGCGTCGCGCTGGACGTCGGGCACCGCTTCGCGACCTTCGGGTCGTGGGTCGGCGACGACCAGGTCGCCCTCGTCACCACCGACGAGAGCCTGTGGGGCCTCAAGGCCGAGGAGCGCTACCCCAGCGGCGGGTTCGTCACGACCTGCTCGCTGACCACCGGCGTGTGCCGCGACGAGCCGGTCCGTCGGGTCTACGAACCGACCCGCGGCACGTTCACGGTCGTCTTCCCCGGCGAGCTGCGCGACTTCTACCTCTGAGCGCCGGTCCGCCGGCCAGGGGCACGGCCGCCCGGCGGCGCGATTTCACCGCGGTGGGCCCACGGGGGACAATCGAGGCATGACGTCGCTGCAGCTCGGCCCCCTGGAGGTCGAGACCCCCGTGGTGCTGGCCCCCATGGCCGGCATCACCAACGCGGCGTACCGCCGGCTCTGTGCCGAGCAGGGGGCCGGGCTCTACGTCTGCGAGATGATCACCTCCCGCGGCCTGGTCGAGCGCGACGAGCACACGCTGGACATGCTGGCCTTCGACCCGGCGGAGAAGGTGCGCTCGGTGCAGCTCTACGGGACCGACCCGGCGTACGTCGGGAAGGCGACCGAGATCCTGTGCGCCGAGCACGGCGTGGCCCACGTCGACCTGAACTTCGGGTGCCCGGTGCCCAAGGTGACCCGCAAGGGCGGCGGGGGAGCGCTGCCCTGGAAGCGGGGCCTGCTGGGCGAGATCCTCACCGCCGCGGTGACCGCCGCCGCGCCGTACGGTGTGCCGGTGACGATGAAGACCCGCAAGGGCATCGACGAGGACCACCTGACCTACCTCGACGCCGGCCGCATCGCCGAGGAGACGGGCGTGGCGGCGATCGCGCTGCACGGGCGCACGGTCGCGCAGGCCTACTCCGGGCGCGCGGACTGGGACGCCATCGGCGAGCTGGCGGCGGCGGTCGACATCCCCGTCCTGGGCAACGGCGACGTCTGGGAAGCCTCCGACGCGCTGCGGATGGTCGAGCAGACCGGAGCCGCCGGTGTCGTCGTCGGCCGGGGCTGCCTCGGTCGCCCGTGGCTCTTCCGCGACCTGGCCGCGGCCTTCGCCGGTGAGCAGGTGGCGACGCTGCCGACCCTCGGCGAGGTGGCGGCGATGATGCGGCGGCACGCCGAGCTGCTCAGCGAGCTCATGGGGGAGGAGCGGGGGTGCCGGGAGTTCCGCAAGCACGTGTCGTGGTACCTCAAGGGCTTCGCGGCCGGCGGTGACCTGCGACGCGACCTCGGGCTGATCGACTCGCTGGCCACGCTCGACCGTCTGCTGGCCGAGCTCGACGCCACCGAGCCGTTCCCGGTCGCCGCGCTCGGGACCCCGCGGGGCCGCCAGGGGTCCCCGCGGCGCGTGGTGCTCCCCGAGGGCTGGCTCGACGACGCCGACGGTGCCGGTCTCGGCCTCGCCGAGGAGACGGGCGAGACCTCCGGCGGGTGAGCCAGGCCCCGAATGTCCTTGTGGACAGTCGACCAAGAACGCACGGATCCGTTGCCGACGCCTCCGTGGAGCGAGGAATCCGTGGTGCGGATGCGCCATACCCGGACGATCGAGGCGCTAGACGCTTGTGAAGCGAGGCACAAACGGGTGGCTCAACGTGACCTTTGCGCTCTCCTGGGGTTTACTCGTTGACCGTTGTGCCGACAACCGTCCACCCCGTCGTCGGCACGCCCCCTGCCCCCGATCGTCGAGGAGCTCGACCCATGCCCGAAGCGCGACACCGAGCGGACCACCGCTCCGCCGCGCGGAAGGGGCCTCTCGGAGCCCTTCTCGCCCCTGTCCTCGTCGCCACGCTGTTCGTGTCCGGACTCGTCGCGGTGAGCGCGTTCGCCCGCGCCGGCGACGACCCGGCCACCACCGCGACCGCTGCGCCGACCACCGTCACCTCGCTCGACGTCGACGCGATGGACGCCCGGCGCGACGAGCGACTCTCCCGGTCCGCCGGACGCTCGGTCCAGGTGGCCGACCGCATCGCCCTGCAGCCCACCGCCGTCGACCACGAGTTCGCCACCGCCCCGCTGAACATCTGGCGCGGCCCGCGCGAGCAGGGGCCGAAGATCGGCGTCCTGGACGAGCGCACCAAGGTCGCCGTCACCGGACAGCAGGTCGGCACCTGGGCCGAGATCCTGCTGACGAACCCCGAGCGCGGTCGCGTCGCCCGCTGGGTCAACGCCAGCTACCTGGCCGAGAACAAGCCGAAGCCGGAGCCCAAGGTCTCGAGCAACGGGTCGGGCTCGTCCGCCCCGGTCGCGACCGCCGGATGTACCAACGGCACCTCCGTCCCGTCGGGCGTCAGCCCCAACGTGGTCGCGGTCCACGAGGCCGTGTGCGCCAACTTCCCGGAGATCACCACCTACGGCACCTTCCGGTCCGACGGTGAGCACAGCCAGGGCCTGGCCATCGACATCATGGTGTCGGGCGACCGCGGCTGGCAGGTCGCCGAGTTCGTGCGGAGCAACTACTCCTCGCTCGGCGTCAGCTACCTGATCTACTCCCAGCAGATCTGGTCGGTCGACCGGTCCGGCGAGGGCTGGCGCGGCATGGAGGACCGTGGCTCCACCACGGCGAACCACTACGACCACGTGCACGTCACGACGTACTGACGCTCCTGTAGCCGCGTCACCGCGCGCCGGTGCCCGCTCGCCCACCGCGAGCCGGCACCGGCGCGTCTGCGTGTCGGGCCCGGGGCCTAGCATCGGCCCCGATGGACGAGACGGTGAGCGGGCCTGACGGCTGGTACGACGACGCGGACCGCGAGCGCGTCGTCCCCGAGCCGCCCAAGCGGGTCGAGGCCCCGGAGCGGACGGCGTTCGAGCGCGACCGCGCCCGCGTCGTGCACGCCGCCGGGTTCCGCCGGCTGGCCGCCAAGACCCAGGTCGTCGGGCCCGCCAGCGACGACTTCGTGCGCAACCGGCTGACCCACAGCCTCGAGGTGGCGCAGGTCGCGCGCGACCTGGCCCGGGCGCTGGGGTGCCACGCCGACGTCACCGAGACGGCCGCGCTGGCCCACGACCTCGGCCACCCGCCGTTCGGCCACAACGGCGAGCGGGTGCTCGCCGACCTGACCGAGGGCTGCGGCGGCTTCGAGGGCAACGCCCAGACCCTGCGGCTGCTGACGCGGCTCGAGTCCAAGACCGTCGACGCCGAGGGGCGCTCGGTCGGCCTCAACCTGACGCGGGCCACCCTCGACGCCTGCGCGAAGTACCCCTGGCCGCGCGGGGACGCCACGGAGCCCGACGGCACCTACGCCGACGGCAGCCCGCGCGAGATCCGCAAGTTCGGCGTGTACGACGACGACCGGCCCGTCTTCGACTGGCTGCGCCGTGGTGCGCCGAGCGACCGGCGCTGCCTGGAGGCTCAGGTCATGGACCTCAGCGACGACGTCGCCTACTCCGTGCACGACGTCGAGGACGGCGTGGCCGCCGGGAGGGTCGACCTCACGCGGCTGGACCCGGCGGCAGTGTGGGAGACGACCCGGGCGTGGTACCTCCCCGACGCCACCGAGGACGAGCTCGACGCCGTGCTCGCCCGGCTGCGGGCCATGGGCTCCTGGCCGACCCGGCCGCACGACGGCTCCCGCGCGGCGTCGGCGGCGCTGAAGAACCTGACCAGCGACCTCATCGGTCGCTTCTGCGGGGCGGTCCAGCAGGCCACCTTCGCGTCCGCCGACGGACCGTTCGTGCGCTATCGCGCCGACCTGGTCGTGCCGGAGGCCACCCGGGCCGAGATCGCGGTGCTCAAGGGGGTCGCTGCCCACTACGTCATGCAGGCCGACGACCGCATGGCGGCGATGGAGCGCCAGCGCGAGCTGCTCGAGGAGCTCGTGGCGTGCCTCGTGCAGCGGGGTCCCGAGGTGCTGGAGCGGGCGTTCGCCGACGACTGGGCTGCAGCCGGCGACGACACCGGGCGGCTACGGGCGGTGGTGGACCAGGTGGCCTCGCTGACCGACGCCAGCGCCGTCACCTGGTGGGAGCGGCTAGCGTCGCGGCCATGAGCGAACCCCTCGTCTGGCTGCCGTTCGACCCCAGCGACCTCGGCGACCCTCCCGAGGGCCTGCGCTACGAGGTCGTCGACCCCTCCGACGGGGTCCCGGGCTCCGTCTCCGACGTCGCCTTCTACGTGACGCCGTACCGGACCACCCCGGACGTGGCCGACGTGCTGCCCCGTATGACCTCGCTCGAGGTGGTGCAGACCCTCACCGCCGGGGTCGAGTCGGTGCGCTCGCAGGTGCCCGACGGCGTGACGCTGTGCAACGGCCGCGGCATCCACGACAGCTCCACCGCCGAGCTCGCCCTCACGCTGGTCCTGTCGTCCCTGCGGGGCGTCCCGGACTTCGTGCGGCAGCAGGACCGCCGCGAGTGGCGCTCGCCCTGGCGTCCGGCGCTGGCCGACAAGCGTGTCCTGATCCTCGGGTACGGCGCCATCGGTCAGGCGATCGAGGCGCGGCTGCTGCCCTTCGAGGTCGAGGTCGTCCGGGTGGCGCGCACCGCCCGGGACGGCGTCCACGGCCTCGACGAGCTGCCGGCGCTGCTGCCCGAGGTCGACGTCGTCGTGCTGGTGCTGCCGCTGACGGACGAGTCTCGTGGCCTCGTGGACGCGGGCTTCCTGGGCCGGATGAAGCAGGGCGCCCTGCTCGTCAACGTCGCCCGCGGCGGCGTCGTCGTGCAGGACGACCTCGTCGCGGCCCTGCACGCCGGGCAGGTGACCGCTGCGCTCGACGTGGTCGACCCCGAGCCCCTGCCGGAGGACTCCCCGCTGTGGGACGCCCCGGGCCTGCTGCTCTCGCCGCACGTCGGCGGACCCTCCAGCGCGATGTGGCCACGGGCCCACCGGCTGGTGCGCGACCAGCTGGACCGCTGGGCGGCCGGGGAACCGCTGGAGAACGTCATGACCGGCGACTACTGACCCCCGCCACTGACTCCCGCCGAGCCGTCGACCTGTTCTCCCCCAGGGCGGGCTCCCTGGGCGGGAGGTGGGGGTGGTGCCCCGTAGACTCGCGCCGTGGCTGGGCTGATCCGTGAGGAGGACATCGCGCTCGTGCGCGAGCGCGCCGACCTCGCCGAGATCATCGGTCAGTACGTCACCCTCCGCTCCGCCGGCGGCGGAGCCCTGAAGGGTCTCTGCCCCTTCCACGACGAGAAGTCACCGTCCTTCCACGTGCGCCCCGGTCGCGGGTTCCACTGCCTGGCGGCCGAGACCCGGGTGATCACCTGGGAGGGCGTTCGTCCCATCTCCGAGCTCGCCGGTGGCACGCACCGGATCCTCGGCCGCGACGCGCGGTGGCACGACGCGCCGTTCAGGTCCTACGGCACGCAGCAGCTGTGGAAGATCACCCTCACGCGCAACCGCCAGGTCAAGGAGCTGTTCGCCACCGACGGTCACCGTTGGTTCGTCCGTTCCGGCAAGGACCAGCTGTCGGAGCGGGAGGAGGTCACGACCTCGCTCAAAGCCGGCGACCGGCTGCGCAGCACCTTCCCGACGTCACGCATCAGCCAGACCACCCTCTCGCCCTTCGGCGTCGCTCACGGCTTCACGTTCGGCGACGGGACCCGGGCCAAGCGCGGATCCATGGCGCTGCTGTGCCCGCCCAAGGACGAGGTGATGCTGAAGTGGTTCCCCAACAGCGTGACCTCGGCCAGTGGGCCCAACCTCCTGGTCCACCACCTCCCGGGATTCTTCAAGAGCACGCCGTCGCTCGAGGAGTCGGCGCCGTACCTGCTCGGGTGGTTGGCCGGCTACTTCGCTGCGGACGGCTGCGTCGCCGCGGACGGGACCGTGATGCTCAACTCGGCGCGCCGCGAGCACCTCGAGTTCGTCCGCGCCCTGTGCACCCGGTTGGGGATCGCGACCTTCGGAATCACCACGCAGATGCGCGAGGGCTTCCCCGGCCGGGCTCCGAGCGCTCTTCATCGCGTCCATTTCGTCAACGAGGACCTGCCCGAGGAGTTCTTCCTCATCCCCGAGCACCGCGAGCGGTTCGTGCGCGCGGACAAGTTCGCCCGCAAGGGCTGGGTCGTGCGATCGGTGGAGGAGACCGACCGGGTCGAGGAGGTCTTCTGCGCCGAGGTGGAGGAGGGACACGCCTTCGTCCTCGAGGACAACATCCTGACGGGCAACTGTTTCGGGTGCCAGGAAGGCGGCGACGTCATCGCCTTCCTCATGAAGCACGACGGGCTCGCCTTCACCCAGGCGGTGGAGTACCTCGCCGACAAGACCGGCGTGCAGCTGCGCTACACCGAGGGTGACGGCACCGCCCCGCGCCGCGACCCCAACAAGCGCAACCGCCTCGTCGAGGCCAACCGGCTCGCCCAGGACTTCTACGCCGGCCGGCTCGGCCAGCCCGACGCCGTCAAGGCCCGGACCTTCCTCGACGAGCGCGGCTTCGACCGTGAGGCCGCCGACACCTTCGGGCTCGGCTTCGCCCCGCGTGACGGCGACGCGCTCTACAAGCACCTGCGCCAGAAGCAGTTCACCGACGGCGAGCTGGTCGCCGCCGGGCTCGTGGCCGAGGGGCAGCGCGGCCACTACGACCGCTTCCGGGGCCGGCTGCTGTGGCCGATCCGCGAGGTGTCGGGGGAGACCATCGGCTTCGGCGCGCGCCGGATCTTCGACGACGACCGGATCGACGCGAAGTACCTCAACACCCCCGAGACCGCGATCTACAAGAAGAGCCAGGTGCTCTACGGCATCGACCTCGCGCGCCGCGACATCGCCCGCGCTTCGCAGGCGGTCGTCGTCGAGGGCTACACCGACGTCATGGCCTGCCACCTCGCCGGCGTGCCCACGGCCGTCGCGACCTGCGGCACCGCCTTCGGTGAGGACCACGGTCGCGTGCTGCGGCGGCTGCTGCACGACCACGAGGAGTTCCGCGGCGAGGTCATCTTCACCTTCGACGGCGACGAGGCCGGCCAGAAGGCCGCCCTGCGGGCCTTCGGCGGCGACCAGCAGTTCGTCGGGCAGACCTACGTCGCCGTCGAGCCGGACGGCATGGACCCCTGCGACCTGCGGCTCAAGTCCGGCGACGCCGCGGTCCGCGAGCTGGTGGCCCGACGGACCCCGCTCTACCGCTTCGTGCTCGGCAACGTCGTCTCCCGCTACGACCTCGACCGGGCCGACGGCCGCATCGACGCCCTGCGCGAGGCGGCCAAGCTGGTCTCGTCGGTGCGCGACAGGTCCAAGGTCGACGCCTTCGCCCGCGAGCTCGCCGGCATGGTCGGCATCGAGGTGGAGGAGGCCCGCGCCGAGGTACGCCGTGCCTCGGGTCGCGCCGAGCGCGCCGCCCACGACCAGCGCACCGCGGCCGGGCCGATGCCGGGCTCCCGGACCGGCCAGGGGAGCGGGCGTGGGAGCGGCGCGGGCGCCTCCCAGGGCGGAGAGCACGCGGCACCGGTGGCGCCGATGCCGCAGATGCCCAACCTGCGCGACCCCCGCTTCAGCCTCGAGCGCGAGACCCTCAAGCTCGTCGTGCAGCAGCCTCTGCTGACCGCCCGCTTCAGCGGCGACCTGGCCGACAACGACTTCACCCACCCGGCCTACCTGGCTGTCTGGGAGACGGTCGCGGCCCTCGGCGGCCCGGGGTCGGCCGGGGACCCCGACACCTGGGCGGCCACGCTGCGCGACTCTCTGGTCGGGCAGTACTCCTCCGCCCAGCACCCCATCGTCTCGGCCTTCAACGGCCTGGTGGTCGAGCCGCTGCTGGCCGCGGGCGAGCCGTCGCCGACGTACGCCGCCCAGCACGTCTTCCGCCTGCAGGAGCTGACCGCGATGCGCGCCATCGCCGACCTCAAGTCCAAGCTGCAGCGGACCAACCCGGTCGAGCGCGCGGAGGAGTACAACCGCATGTTCGGCGAGCTCGTCGCCCTCGAGAGCCACCGCCGCACGCTGCGCGAGCGGGCGATCGGCGTCGACAGCTGATGGCCGGCCTGTTCTCGCGGGGGTCGTCCGTCCCCGACCCGGTCCGTCGTGCCGCCGGCGGCAAGGTGCTGGCCTGGGTGCAGGCCGAGGACGGCACGTGGCTGGCCGGCACCCGGGACGCCTGGGTGCAGGTGCCGCCGGAGGGCGAGCCGCTGCTGCTGCCCTGGGAGCAGGTCCACCGCGCCGACTGGGACACCGAGGAGCGCTCCCTCACCGTTGAGCGCGTGGAGGAGTGGGGCAGCCCGACCGCCCGGTGGACGCACCGCCTGAGCGAGCCGGGGTCCCTCCTGGTGCTGCTGCGCGAGCGGGTGACCGCCAGCATCGTGCTGCAGCGGCGGGTCGACGTACGCAGGAAGAAGGGCTTCACCGTGATCGCGCGACGACCCCCGGGTGGGGAAGGCTCGGTCACCTGGGCGCACCAGTTCGACCCGGGCGTGGACCCCGCCGACCCCGCCGTGGCCGCCCTCGCCGAGGCCGCGCTGGTCGAGGCCCAGGAGTCGCTGGGACTGCGCTGAGCGCGACGTCGTGCCCACAGCCGCCGAGGTGCCCCTCGATGTGCGGTGCGGGGGCTGAGTTGCTAACCTGTGCGGGCCGCGGACACGTCCGCCAGGCGATCCCCTGTAGCTCAATTGGCAGAGCATTCGGCTGTTAACCGGAGGGTTGTTGGTTCGAGTCCAACCGGGGGAGCCACCGGCACCGTCAGAGCCCGGACCCACCTCGGTGGGTCCGGGCTCGTCGCTCTCCCGGGGGTCCGGCCGGGCTCTCAGTCCTCGTCGCCGCCACCCCAGGTGAGGGAGTAGACCTCGAACGGCGCCGCGAAGGCGACACCCATCCGGCTGCCCGCCATCCGACCGAAGCCCTCGAGCATCTCGCGCTCGTCGAAGTCGGCCCACCCGAGACCGTCGATGTAGGCCCGGTGGGCCTGCAGCGAGGCCACCCCGACGTCGAAGGTGTCGGTGGTGTCGACGCCGTGCCGGGCGTCGGGGGAGCCGGTGGCCCAGACCGCGCGTGTGTCGCCCCACGGCTCGAGGCCGTCGACGAGCTGGTCGCTGAAGACCCAGCGGTTGCCGGCGTCGCGGGTGCCGTCGAGCACGGCCCGGCCGACCGCGATGTGGTCGGCCTGGTTGAGCGCGCCCGGTCCGAAGGTGTCGCGGAAGTTGCCGGTGATCACGATCTCGGGCCGGTGACGGCGTACGACGTGGGCGACCGCGGCCCGCAGCGGCAGGCCGTACTCCACCACGCCGTCGGGGAAGCCAAGGAACTCGACCTCCTCGACGCCGACCACGCGGGCGGACTCGACCTGCTCGGCCTCGCGGACGCGTCGGCACTCGTCGGGGGCGAGGCCGTCGATGCCGGCCTCGCCGCTGGTCACCATCACGTAGACGATGCGCTTGCCCTGGCCGGTCCAGCGCGCGACCGCGGCGGCGGCGCCGAACTCCATGTCGTCGGGGTGGGCGACGATCGCCACCGCGGTGGTCCAGTCCTCCGGCAGCGGCCGGAGGGGAGCGGGAGCCTCGGACATGGTGCCCTCCTGGGGGGTTTGCGGGACTTTCGTCCCGAATCGTCTCCGGTCGCCTAGTCTCGAGACGAGATCTGGGAGGACCTCACCCGGGACGTGCGACGTCGTACCTCCGGGACCGCACACGGACGCACCTGGGAGAGACCGTGGTTGCCGCTGACTACTCTGCCCGATACGAGCAGCTCGCGTCGCCCCCCGAGGCGCCCTCGCTGACGACGCCCCCACCGGGAGGCGCGGCCCGGATGCGGGCGGCCGGCACCGGTGCCGTGGCGCCGATGCCCCAGCTGTCCGCCGCCGACCTGCACCTCGTCCGCCGCTTCAGCGGCGGCCTCAGCCGCGGCCTGGCCACCGACGTGCGCCGTGCCGGCGGAGGGCGGGCCTGGCTCGTCGGCCAGCTGTCGCCGGCGTCCGTGGCGGACGCACCCGGGGACGACATCGACACCTGGTTCCCGAGCCTGAGCCACGCACCGAAACAGATCTTCGAGCGCCAGCGCTCCGACGTCCAGGGATCGTGGGAGGTCATGTGGGACCTCAGCCGGTGGACGGTGGCCCGGCGGATCCAGAGCCGCCGGCAGGTCCGCGAGGTCATGGTCGACTTCTGGTCCAACCTGCTGCACGTGCCGCTGGGCGACGACGTCGCGGCCTTCTGGCGCGTCGACTACGACCGCGTCCTGCGCGAGCACGCGCTCGGCAGCTTCGAGGACCTGCTGCGCGCGGCCATCACCCACCCGGCGATGGGGCTCTCGCTCGACAACGCGGTGTCGACCAAGGACAACCCGAACGAGAACCTCGGTCGCGAGCTGCTGGAGCTGCACACCGTGGGCCACGGCAGCGGCTACACCGAGGCCGACGTCAAGGCGTCGAGCCGGATGCTCACCGGCTACCGCGCCGACGTGTGGTGGCCGGAGTTCCGCTCGTTCTACGACCCGTCGGTCCACGCCACCGGGCGCATCGACGTCCTCGGGTTCAGCCACCCCAACACCGACGCCGACGGCCGAGCCGCCACCGACGCCTACCTGCGCTACCTGGCCCGCCACCCCGCGACCGCGAAGCGGATCGCCCGGCGGCTGGCGGTCCGGTTCGTCTCCGACCGGCCCTCCGCGGCCCTCGTCGACGCGGTCGCGGCGGCGTACCTGAAGAACGGCACCGCCGTGCGACCGACGCTGCTGGCGCTCGTCGACCACCCCGACTTCGCGGCCTCGGCCGGGACCAAGGTGCGGCTGCCCACCGAGGACTACGTGGCAACCGTGCGCGCGATGCGGGTCGTGCTGCAGCGCCCGGTCGACGACGAGTCGTTCGTCAACGCGATGTACTGGCAGTACGTCGGCTTCGGGCAGGCCCCCTACGAGTGGCCCGCGCCCGACGGCTACCCGGAGGTGGGGGAGGCCTGGACCAGCGCCGGACGCCTCCTCGGCGGCATGCGTCACCACGTGAACCTCGCCGCCGGCTGGTGGCCGGCCTCCCAGGCCCAGCGACCGAGCGCCGCCGCCTGGCTGCCCCCGTTGCCCGCGACGCTCGGGGCCGTGATCGACCACGTCGGCCGCCAGGTGCTGGGACAGCGTCCGACCGCCTCGATGCGCAAGGCGATCGCCACCCTGCTCGGGATGTCGCTGACCCGCCAGGTCGGCCGCGGCGACCTCTGGGACATGCGGGTCTACGCGATCATCGCCTCCCTGCTCGACTCCCCGACCCACCTGCACCGCTGAGGAGCACCCCATGACCACGGACTCCACCGGGTGCGGCTGCCCCGACTTCACCCGCACCACCCTCAGCCGCCGACGCTTCCTCGCCGGCGCCGCCGCCGGTGCGGGCGCCCTGACGACCGGGTCGCTGTTCGGCGACGCCCACCGCCAGGTCGCGTACGGCGCCGCGCCGGGCGGCAACGTCGTCGTCGTGCTGTCCCTGCGGGGCGGCTGCGACGGGCTGTCGATCGTCGTGCCCCGTGGGGTCACCGACCACGACCGGCTGCGCGCCCTGCGGCCGCGGATCGTCGTACCGCGCGAGAGCCTGCTCGGTGCGGACCCGGCCTTCGGCCTCCACCCGGCCTTCGCGCCCCTGGCCTCGATGTGGGACGACGGACGCTTCGGCGCCGTGCACGCCGTCGGGCTGCCGGCCCCCAACCGCAGCCACTTCGACGCGATGCAGACGATCGAGGACGCCGACCCCGGCACCTCGGAGCGGGTGGGATGGATCAACCGCACCATCGGTCTCGACGCCACCGCCGTGGAGGAGACCGCCGTCCAGCTGGGGTCCTCGCTGCTGCCGACGTCGCTGGTCGGACCCGCGGGCGCCATCGGGGCTGCCCGGGTGAACGACCTCGGGCTCTACGACCTCGGCGCCGGCCGCACCGCCCGGCAGGCGTCGCTGCAGGAGATGTGGGGCAACCAGGCCGGCCTGCTGGGGCGCAGCATGCGCGGCACCCTGGCCACGGTGAAGCGGCTCGAGCCGGCCGTCGCGGCGGCCGACGACGACGCACCGGGCGGGTCGTCGGTCCACGAGTCCGCCTTCCCCGAGGGCCCGCTGCGCAGCGTCCTGGCCAACACCAGCGCGCTCATCCGCGCCGACGTCGGCACCCGCGTGGTGACCGTCGACTACGGCAACTGGGACATGCACAACGGCCTCGGTGGCGCTGACCCCACGCGGGGGTGGATGGCCGACCAGGTCCGTCACCTCGCCGGCTCGCTCGCGGCCTTCTTCACCGACCTGGGCCCGGCGGCGTCGCGGGTGACGGTCGTGACGCTCAGCGAGTTCGGCCGCCGGGTGAAGGAGAACGGCGACAACGGCGTGGACCACGGCTACGGCAACGTCATGCTGCTGCTCGGCGCCGGGGTGAAGGGCGGCACGGTGCACGGGTCGTGGCCGGGGCTGGCCGACCTCGACGACGGCGACCTGCGCGTGACCCGCGACTACCGCAGCGTGCTGTGGGAGGTGCTGTCGACCCGGTTCCCCGACGTCTCCGGCAGCCGCGCCACGATCTTCCCCTCGCTGACCCCCGAGACCATCGGCGCCATGGCCTAGGCCCGTCTCCCCATAGCCGGTCCGCCCCGGCGCATGTAACGCGGGGTTATGGACGCCTCCCCAGGCGTACAACCCGTGGGAGGCGTCCACAAGGCTCGCTCGGTCGTGCCGCGAGCTCCGCAGACGCACCCGGTACGACGTACGCCGTGATGCTCAGGCGCGCTCGAGGCGACGGCGCAGCCGGGTGTTCTCCGCCTCGAGGTCGAGCACGAGCGCGATGCCGGCGAGGTTGACCCCGGCTTCGAGGAGCTCGACGATCCGGACCAGCCGGTCGAGGTCGTCCTGGCTGTAGAGCCGCGTGCCCCCGTCGGTGCGGTGAGGCTCGAGCAGCCCGCGTCGCTCGTAGACGCGCAGGTTCTGCACGTTCGTGCCGACGATGTCGGCCGCGACCGAGATGGCGTAGACGGCGTGGTGCCCGGGTCGCTGGCGTGCGCGCTGCGTCATCGCGGCTCCTGGGGTGGAAGGGGTTGAACCCCTCGCTGATGGTTCATATAATCTATATCAGACGTTACAGATCGCGGAAGGACCGCGACATCCGTTGGAGGTGAAGACCATGTTGATGAGGACCGACCCGTTCCGAGACCTCGACCGTCTCGCCCAGCAGGTGTTCGGCGCCGGAACGACGTCCCGCCCGGCCGTGATGCCGATGGACGCCTGGCGCGAGGGCGACACGTTCGTCCTGGAGTTCGACCTGCCCGGCGTGAGCCGCGAGAGCATCGACATCGACGTCGAGCGCAACGTGCTGACGATCCGGGCCGAGCGGCCGCGCCGCAACGGCGACTGGGAGATGCTCGCCAGCGAGCGCCCGACGGGCCACTTCAGCCGTCAGCTCGTCCTGGGCGACAACCTCGACCTGGAGCGCATCGACGCGTCGTACGACGCCGGGGTGCTGCTCCTGCGCGTGCCGGTGGCCGAGAAGGCCAAGCCGCGCAAGGTCGAGATCAGCGTCGGCTCGTCGGAGCAGAAGAAGTCGATCGACGCCTGACCGGAGCGGTCGACCGAGCCAGGGTTGTGGACGCCTCGCCGGGGTTGTGACCCTTGCGGGGCGTCCATAACCCCGCGTTACATGCGGTGAAGGGTCAGTCGTCCTGGCGCTCCTCGGTGCGGTCGCCGGCCCAGAGCAGGTGGTAGGTGCCCTCGCGGTCGACGCGCTGGTAGGTGTGGGCGCCGAAGTTGTCGCGCAGGCCCTGGATCAGCGCCGCGGGCAGCCGCTCGGCCCGCAGCCCGTCGAAGAACGACAGCGACGAGGCGAAGGCCGGGGTCGGGATCCCGTGCAGCGCGGCGTCGGCCACGATCCGCCGCCACGCCTGGACCCCGTCGCTCACCACGCCGGCGAAGTAGGGGTTGACCAGCAGGCTCACCAGCCCCGCGTCCTCGGCGTACGCCTCGGTGATGCGGTCGAGGAAGCGCGCCCGGATGATGCAGCCGCCCCGCCAGATCCGCGCGATGCCGCCGGGATCGACGTCCCAGTCGTGCTCACGGCTGCCGGCGGCGATCTGGTCGAAGCCCTGCGCGTAGGCCACGACCTTCGACGCGTAGAGCGCCTTGCGGACGTCGTCGACGTAGGCGTCGCGGTCGTCGACCGCGTCGGACGACACCGAGACGTCGGCGAACGCCTCGCGCGCGGCCTTGCGCTGGCCGGCGTGGCCGGACAGCGAGCGGGCGAAGGTGGCCTCGGCGATGCCGGTGACCGGTACGCCGAGGTCCAGCGCCGACTGCACCGTCCACCGACCGGTGCCCTTCTGCTCCGCCTGGTCGAGCACGACGTCGACGAACGGGGTGTCGGTGCCGGGGTCGTCCTGCGCCAGCACATCGGCGGTCATCTCGATGAGGAACGACTCGAGGTCGCCGCCGTTCCACTCCTCGAAGACGCCGGCGATGTCCTTCGGCGTCATCTCGAGCCGTCGCCGCAGCAGGTCGTAGGCCTCGGCGATCAGCTGCATGTCGGCGTACTCGATGCCGTTGTGGACCATCTTCACGAAGTGGCCGGCAGCGTCCGGACCGACGTGGGTGCAGCACGGGGAGCCGTCCACCTCGGCCGCGATGTCCTCGAAGATCGGCCCCAGCCGCTCGTAGGCGTGCTCGGAGCCGCCCGGCATGATGCTCGGGCCGTTGAGCGCGCCCTCCTCGCCGCCGGAGACGCCGCAGCCGACGAAGTGCAGCTTCTTCTCCGCCAACGCCTCTTCGCGCCGGCGGGTGTCGTCGAAGTGCGCGTTGCCGGCGTCGACGATGATGTCGTCCTCGTCGAGCAGCGGGACGAGGTCGTCGATCACGGCGTCGGTCGCCTCGCCGGCCTTCACCATGACGATGATGGCGCGCGGCTTCTCGATGGCGGCCACGAAGTCCTCGAGCGACTCGCAGGCCACGAAGTCGCCCTCGTCGCCGAACTCGTCGACCAGCGACTGCATCTTCTCGACGCTGCGGTTGTGCACGGCCGTCACGTGGCCGTGGCGGGCGATGTTGCGGGCCAGGTTGCGGCCCATCACGGCCAGACCGGTGACGCCGATGGTGGCGCGGGCGGCGCTGTCGGTCGTGTCAGCGGTGCCGGTGGTGTCGTCGCTCATGGGTTCCTCTCGGAGGGGATCTCGGGACGCCGCCCGGGGGAGGGCGTCCGAGGACCACCATGCCCCTCCGCACCACGTCGTACGCCGGCCGGACCCTGGTCACTCGCCGCGGGCGGGTCCGATCGTGGTCGGCGGCTGCAGCCAGGGACGCCTCAGCGCTGCGGGCAGTGACCAGACGCAGGCTTGGGACGGCGGGCATAGGCTCGAAAACATGACGGACAGCCCCGCTGCGCAGACCACGTCGAGCACCGCCCCGCCGGCCGGCACCACGCGGGGAGCCCTGCTCGCGCAGGGCTACCGCTCCCGCACGGTCAAGGAGGAGCTCCGCGAGAACCTCCTGTCCCGGCTGCGCGCCGGCGCCCCGGCGTTCCCCGGCATCGTCGGTTTCGACGACACCGTGCTGCCCCAGCTCGAGGGTGCCCTGCTGGCCGGCCACGACCTCGTCCTCCTCGGCGAGCGCGGCCAGGGCAAGACCCGGCTGATGCGCACGCTCGGCACCCTGCTCGACGAGTGGATGCCGGTGGTCGAGGGCTGCGAGATCAACGACGACCCCGCCGCACCGGTCTGCTCGCGCTGCCGCCGCCTGGCGGCCGAGACCGGCGACGACCTGCCGGTCGTCTGGGTCCACCGCGACGACCGGTACGTCGAGAAGCTCGCGACCCCGGACACCAGCGTCGGCGACCTGGTCGGCGACGTCGACCCGGTCAAGGTCGCCGAGGGGCGCACCCTGGGCGACCCCGAGACCGTCCACTACGGGCTCATCCCCCGCACCAACCGCGGCATCTTCGGCATCAACGAGCTGCCCGACCTCGCCGAGCGCATCCAGGTGGCAATGTTCAACGTCCTGGAGGAGCGCGACATCCAGGTCCGTGGCTACAGCCTGCGGCTGCCGCTCGACCTGCTGCTCGTGGCCAGCGCCAACCCCGAGGACTACACCAACCGCGGCCGCATCATCACCCCGCTGAAGGACCGCTTCGGCGCCGAGATCCGCACCCACTACCCGGTCGAGGTCGAGGAGGAGGTCGCGGTCATCGCCCAGGAGGCCGAGCTCGTCGCGCCCGTCCCGGCGCACCTGCTCGAGGTGCTCGCGCGGCTCACCCGCGGCCTGCGCGAGTCGTCCTCGGTCGACCAGCGCGCCGGTGTCAGCGCCCGCTTCGCCATCGCCGCAGCCGAGGGTGTGGCCGCCAGCGCGCTGCGCCGCGCGGCACGCACCGGCGACACCCACGCGGTGGCGCGCGTCTGCGACGTGCCCGCCGTGCTGCCGACCCTGCTCGGCAAGCTCGAGTTCGAGATGGGGGAGGAGGGCCGCGAGGTCGAGGTGGTCCGCCACCTGCTGCGGATCGCGGTCGCCGAGACCTTCCGCGAGCGGCTGCTGGGCCTCGACCTGTCCGGCTTCACCGAGCTGTTCGCCGAGGGTGCGGTCGTCGAGACCGGCGAGCTCGTCACCACCGAGGAGCTGCTCAGCCAGCTCGGCCCGGTGTCGGGCCTGGCGAAGGTGCTGGACCGGCTGGGCGACGACAGCGACGTCGCGGTCGACCTGGGGCACGTCGCCGCCGGGGTCGAGTTCGTCCTGGAGGGTCTGCACCTGACCCGCCGGGTCGACAAGGAGAACGTCGGCGGCCGGACGGTCTACGGCGCGTGAGCGACCCCCGGTTCCGCTACGGCCCCTGGCACGGGGGGCCGGACCCGCTCGCGCCGCCGTACGACGTGCGGCGGGCGCTCGACGAGATCGGCCAGGACGTGCTCGCAGGGGGCTCGTTGCGCGAGGCCCTGCGTGACCTCATGCGCCGCGGGGTCGACGGTCGCCGGGGCCTCGACGAGCTGCGGCAGCGGGCGCGCCGGATGCGCAAGGCGGCCCAGCGCCGCGGCGACCTGGCCGGCACCCTCGACCAGGTCCGCGCCGCGCTCGACCAGGCGCTGGCCGCGGAGCGCGAGACCCTCGCCGGGGCCGACGACGCCGACGCCCGCCTGGCCGAGATGGACCTGGCCACGCTGCCCGACGACACGGCCGGCGCCGTCCGCGCGCTCGACCCCTACGACTGGCGCTCGCCCGAGGCGCGCGCGACGTACGAGGCGATCAAGGAGATGCTCCAGCGCGAGGTGCTCGACGCGCAGTTCGCCGGGATGAAGCGGTTCCTCGAGGACGGCGACCCGGAGGCGATGCAGGCCGTCAAGGACATGATGGCCGACCTCAACGACCTGCTCGCCGCGCACGCGCGTGGCGAGGACACCACCGACCGGTTCGCCGACTTCATGGACAAGCACGGCGAGATGTTCCCGGAGAACCCGGAGAACGTCGACGAGCTCATCGACGCCCTCGCCCGTCGCCAGGCGGCCGCCGACCGGATGATGGCCTCGCTGCGGCCGGAGCAGCGCGAGCAGCTCGGCCAGCTGATGAGCCAAGCGATGAGCGACCCCGACCTGGCCTCCCAGATGGCGCAGCTGTCGGACAACCTGCGGGCGCTGCGCCCCGGCCTGGAGCGCGGGCCGGCGCAGATGGGTGGGGGCGAGCCGATGGGCTACAGCGCCGCCGTCGAGGCGATCGCCGACCTCGCCGACCTCGAGGCGCTCGAGCAGCAGCTCTCCGAGGCCGGCGGCCCGGGGTCGCTCGACGCGGTCGACGTCGACACCCTGGAGAAGCAGCTCGGCGGGGAGGCGGCCGCCGACATGCGCGCGCTTCGTGAGCTCGAGCGCGAGCTGGAGCGGCAGGGATTCCTGACCTCCGGTGACGACGGGCTCCGGCTGACGCCCCGGGCGGTGCGCCGCCTGGGGGAGACCGCGCTGAAGAAGGTCTTCGACCAGATCGCGGCGTCGGGGTCGGGCGACCACGACGACCGCCGCACCGGCTCGGCCGACGAGCCGACCGGGCTGACGCGGCCGTGGGAGTTCGGCGACGACCTTCCGCTCGACGCGGTCCGCACCGTCTCCAACGCCGTACGGCGAGGGGGGCTGGTCAGGACAGGCTCGACCGACGGGGGAGCGCGGCTGCTGGTGGAGGACTTCGAGGTCGTGGAGACCGAGAAGCGCACCTCGGCGGCGGTCGCGCTGCTCGTCGACCTGTCGTTCTCCATGGTCAACGAGGGTCGTTGGGGGCCGATGAAGCAGACGGCGCTGGCGCTCTCGCACCTCGTGCAGACCCGGTTCCGCCAGGACGCCCTGGAGATCATCGGCTTCAACCTGACCGCGCGCCGGATGACGGCCGTCCAGCTCGCCGAGGCCGAGCCGGAGTGGGTGCAGGGCACCAACCTCCAGCACGCGCTCATGCTCGCGGGGAGGCACCTGCGGCGCCACCCCGACGCCGAGCCGGTGGTCATGGTCGTCACCGACGGTGAGCCGACGGCTCACCTCTGGCCCGACGGCACCCCGGAGTTCCGCTGGCCCACCACCCGCGAGACGCTGCGCGCCACCGTCACGCAGGTCGACGAGATCACGCGCTGGGGGGCGAGCCTCAACCTCTTCATGCTGGGCGAGGACCCCGGCCTGGCCCGCTTCGTCGACGCCATCGCGCGTCGCTCCGGCGGTCGGGTGTTCACCCCCGACATCGGCCGCTTGGGGGAGTACGTCGTCGCCGACTACCTCCGGGCCCGGCGCGGCCGCCGCTAGGACCCGGCCGCCGCCCGCCGTACCTCCCTGTGCGGTGGGTCCGAGTCACCTCGTGGCTCGGACCCACCGCAGCAGGAGTGCCCCCGTCAGCTGTCGCAGACGAAGTTCGCCGGGTTGAGGGAGTAGACCGGGTTCGCGTTGGAGCCTCGGTCGGCGTTGTAGACCATGCCCAGCTCCCACCAGCCCGACGTCTTCGACGACGCGGCCGACACCAGGCCGTCGTCGGCGGCGACCTGCTGCCAGAACGACTCCATCGCCGGCGACAGCAGCCGCATCACCGAGTTGCCGCCGTAGGCGCCCTCGCAGACGAAGTAGCCGTTGTAGGCGCCCGTCCCGTCGACCATCTTGTCGGTCTGGTTGCTCGGGCTCGGCTTGCTGACGTCGGCCTGCATGCCGTCCTGGCCCCAGCCGCCGTACATGAAGTCGATGCCCTTGAAGTCGACCGTCGGGTCACCCTGGCGCGAGCCGTTGAGCACCGTCACCAGGTCGAGCTGGTCGGCACCGTGACCGCCGTAGAGCCGGTCGTGCTGCCACCCGCCCCACGCCCGGTCGTCGCCGTGGCCACCGAAGATCACGTCGTCGTCGAGCCCGGAGATCCCGACCGGCGAGGTCTCCTTCGTCGGCACCAGGGTGGCGAAGGTCGACCCGACGAACGAGCGGTTGCCCCACATCTGGTCGTTGCCGGCGCCGCCGTGGGTGACGTCGTTGCCGAGCCCGCCGAGCAGGACGTCGGTCCCACCCACACCGCCGCTGGTGGCCGAGGTCGGCACCGGGTACGTCGTCGTGGTGCGCTTCAGCGTGCCCGGCACGTTGATCGTCTCGGAGATGAAGCCGCTGGCCTCGACGACCTTGGAGGAGCCGGTCCGGACCGAGGTCACGACCTCGCCGAGGTCACCGAGGACGGAGTCGTCGCCGGCGTTGCCCTCGAGCTTGTCGTTGCCGAGCTGGCCGTAGAGCTCGTCGTGACCGTCGCCGCCGTGGCCCTCGTCGTCGCCGTAGGCGCCGGTGCCCTCGTCGGCGCGGGCCGACAGGACCTTGCGGACCAGCAGCTTGCCGGCGGTGGTCTCGCCGGAGCCCTTGTAGGACTGGTAGGTCCACAGGCTGCCGGCCGCCGCCCGGTCGACGCGCCCGTTGTCGCCGAGCACGGCGTCGTTGCCCGCGTCGCCCCACAGGCGGTCGCCACCGTCCAGCACCTTGTTCGGTGTGGCCGGGAAGGCGCCCGCGCCGGCCGTGCCGGTGGATCCGGTCACCCCGGTGGTGGTGCCGACGTTGTTCGACGAGCCGCCGAGGACGTCGTCGTCGCCGTCCCCACCCCGGATGGTGTCAGGGGAGCCCGACGGCGAGGCCGGGTTGGTGTTGCCCTCCAACCAGTCGTCGCCGGCGTCGCCGTCGATCGTGTCTGCCCCGCACTGGCCGTAGACCAGGTCGCGGTCCGCGTTGCCACGGATCACGTCGTTGCCCGAGACCAGGGTCGACGGCAGCGACTTCGCCACGACCGCGAGGTCGTAGAGCACCGTCGACCGGGCGGCCTGCTTCGTGTTCGGGTCGGTGCCCGAGCGGGAGATGCGGCCGTTGTCGCCGAGGATCACGTCGGCGTCACCCGAGGTCGCGGTCGCGCCAGGGGCGTCACCCCACAACGAGTCACCCTCGTCGCGGACCCCGGCGAGGTCCAGCGGGAGCTGGGCCAGGCCCGAGCCACCGACGATGTCATCGGCGCCGCTGTCGCCCGCCATGGTGTCGGCGCCGGAGTCACCGGACATGGCGTCATCGTCGTTGCCACCGGACATGGCGTCGTTCAGGCCCTGGCCGAACATCCGGTCCCGTCCGGCGTCGCCGAACAGCCGGTCGTTGCCGGCGGCCTCGGGCGCCTCGGCGCCCGAGGCACGCCAGACGTCGTACTCCTCGACGCTCGCGGTCGCCCCGCTCCCGGTCACGCGGCCGTTGTCGCCGAGGACGACGTCGTCACCGGCGTCACCGTTGACCAGGTCGCCGCGGAATGCGGTCTCCCCGGCGGGCTTGCGGTCGCGGTCGTCGATCTTCTCGCCCTTGACCGTCGCGGTCGCGCCCTGCTGGGAGCCACCGACGAGCACGTCGTCCTCGGTGCCGCCGCGCAGGGTGTCCGCGCCGCTGTTGCCGTCGACGACGTCGTTGCCGGCGTCGCCGCCCAACGTGTCGTCGCCGGACTGCCCGTAGACACGGTCGCCCTCGGTGCCGCCGCTGACGACGTCGTCGCCGAACGGGCCCGCAGCTGGGTCGGAGCCGCCGGTCGGGACGTCGAACAGCGTCCGGGTCTTCGCCACGCCGTTGTCGCCGAGGATCGTGTCGTTCCCGGCGTCGCCGTACAGCTCGTCCCCGGTGTCGGAGGTCCCCGCCCAGGTGGTGCGCGCCGTGCCGGTCGTCAGCGTGTCCGTGCCGGAACCGCCGACGATGGTGTCGGAACCGTCGCCACCGCGGACGACGTCCGAGCCCGGACCGCCCTCGATGTCGTCCTGGTCGGCGTCACCCCCGATGGTGTCGGCGCCGCCCTGACCGTAGATGCGGTCGTCGTCGTCACCGCCGGACAGCAGGTCCGTGCCGGCTGCCTTGTCACCGGTCACGTCCTCGAGCTGCAGCCCGACGAGCAGACCCGCCTTGCGGGCCGGACGGGCGTTGTCACCGGCGATGAAGTCGTTCGCCTGCCCGCCGTAGACGGTGTCGTCGCCGTCGGCCGCGCCCGTGCCGGTGGTTCCGCCGACGAGCGCGTCGACGCCCTCGCCACCGTTGAGCGTGTCGTCGCCTTCGTTGCCCTCGACCTGGTCGTCGTCGGCACCGCCGTACGCCGTGTCGTCACCGGTGTTGCCGAGGATCGAGTCGTCGCCCGCGTCGCCGAGCAGCTCGTCGTCGTCGTCCGAGCCCCGCAGGACGTCCACGCCGTCCTCACCGCGGACGGTGTCGTCGCCGGCACCGCCGACGCCGAGACCGTCCCCGAGACCCTCGAGGAGCACGTCGCCGCCGGCGCCGCCGAACATCGCGTCGTCGTCGTCCTGGCCGAGGAGGCAGTCGGCGTCGCCGTCGCCCGCCCAGGCCAGCGCCGTCAGCGCCTGGCTGGCCTTCACGTCGAACGCACCGCCGCCGATGGGCAGCCCTGCGACGACCCCGTTGTCGGCGCTGTCGGTGTCGCCGTCGCCGTCGACGTCCACGAGCCCGTCGACGACGCCGTAGCCGTCGAGCCGCCCGTCGTCGTCCTGGCTGATCTCGCCGTCGCCGTCGACGTCGGCCTTGCCGAGGGGCTGCGTCTCCGAGCTGGTCGGGCGGATCACGAGCACACGCGTCGTGCAGACCGTGACCGAGCCGTCCTCACCGCCCGCGTCGTGATCCTTCACCAAGCCCTCGTACGCCGTACCGCCCGCGTCCGGCAGCCCGAGGCCGGCGACGCCGGCCTGGCCGTCCGTGAGGTCGAGCGCCTTCAGGGTGCCGGTGTCACCGAGCACCACGTCGGCGGCGTCGCCGCTGTTCACGGCGTCCGAGCCCGTGCCACCGAGGGTCAGGTCGACGGCCTCGCCGCCCTCGACGAGGTCGTCGCCGTCGCCACCGTCGGCGACGTCGGAGCCGCCCCGACCCTCGAGGCGGTCGTCGCCGTCGCCACCGCGGAGCTCGTCGTTACCCGCGGCCTCACCGGTCGGACCGTCGTCGCCGTCGAGGGAGTCCTGGTCGCCGTTGCCGCAGAGCGTGTCGGAGCCCTCGCCGCCGGTGAGCGAGTCGTCGCCCGGTCCACCGGCGAGCCAGTCGTCGCCGACGTCGCCGTTGAGGGTGTCGTCACCGGTGCCTGTGCCGGCGTTTCCGGTGCAGGCACCGGAGCGGAAGGCCGACACGGGGTTCGCCGTGCGGTTCTCGCCGAAGAGCTGGTCGTCGCCGAGGTGTCCGCTGAGCAGGTCGTCGCCCTCGCCGCCGATGACGACGTCCGCGAGGTCCTGGGGGCTGACGAACTCGCCGGCCGGCCCAGGCTCCTCCGCGTCGGCGTCGTCCTCGACGCGCGCGGCTCCCGCTGCGCCTCCGGCGTCGCCAGTGTCGGGCCCGGCCTCCCAGGCCGCGCGTGCGGCCTCGGCCTGCTCCTCGGTGAGGCCGGGACCGCCGGTGACGCGGTCGTCGCCGGTGCCGCCGTCAACGGTGTCGGCCCCGGCGTCGCCGGTGACGTCGTCGCTGCCGCCGTCGCCGCTGACGGTGTCGTCGCGCAGGCCGCCGGCGACCATGTCGTCGCCCTCGCCGCCGGACAGCGTGTCGAGGCCCGAGCCGCCGGTGATCTGGTCGCTCTCGGCACCGCCGGAGACCTCGTTGTCCCCGTTGCCGAGGTTGGCGGTGTCGGGGCCGTCACCGAGGTCGGCCTTGACCGGGACGGTGAAGTCGAAGGTGGTGCCCTCGAGGTCCACGCCGGGCAGGAACTCGAGCACGTCGCGGCCGTCGCCGGAGTCGGCGATGATGCGACCACCCTTGGGGACGTCGAACTCCTGGTACTCACCCAGCATCTCGACCGAGATCCGGGTGACCTTGTCCGCGACCTCCTCGCTGAGCTGGCGGACCTTCACCCGCTCGTCAGGCTTGTCGTTGCCCAGGTTGCGATTGGCCGCGTTCGGGCCGAGCTTGAGAACCAGGTCCTTGCCGTCGGCAGACGTGGTGGCGAGGAGCGGATCCTCGGTGGTGCAGGTCAGCTTGAAGAGCGTCAGCGGGGGCGACAGGCGCCAGAGCTCGACCTCGTAGCGCAGTGTCTCGATGAACAGGTCGACCTCGACGAAGAAGCCGAAGAAGAAGTCCAGCGTGCCGCTGAAGTCGAAGAGGCAGGCAGGGCTGCGTGAGCTGATCTCGGAGAAGCGCAGCTTGCCGTCGGCGTCCGGGTCGTTGAGGTCGGCCGCGAGGGTCAGGGTGACGCCGCCGTAGAGACCGACGCGGAAGATGCGCACCGAGACGCCGCCCTCGACCTGGACGGTGATGGTCAGGGTCATCTCGGGCACGTCGTTGCCGGCCTCGTCGAGGTCCTCGACGTAGAGGCCGTCGAGCATGGCGGTCGGGTCGGCCGTGCCGGGCTCGCTGTCGAGCAGGGCACGGATGCCGGCGGTGTCGTAGCCGAGCGCCAGGTGGGCGGCGAAGGCGATGTTGAACGAGACCCCGATGTCGACCGGGACCGGTCCGGCCATGAAGGGGCCGAACTTCAGCCCGACGCCGGCACTGGCGTTGAGCGTGCCGAGGTCGAGGCGCACCAGATTGGCGTCCTCACCCATGAGGAGACCGAAGATCTCGGTGAAGTCCTCGAGGAACGGGAAGGTGATCGCGGTGCCGGTGAGGGCGGGACGGTTGGCGTACTTCGAGATGTTGGACGCGCCCGAGCCGCTGCGGCAGCTGGCAGTCGTGGTCGTGGTGGCGGTCTTGGTGCACGGCTTTGCCACGACCTTGCTGATCCCGCGCGGGCTGCCGCTCGGCGCGGCGGGGGCGCAGTTGGTCGGCGCCGGACGGCGCTTGGCCTGTAGGGCCGGTCCTCGCACGGTGCCGGTGCGGCCGATGCCGTTGGCGCCGTTGGCCTGCGCCCGTGTGGTGTTGATCGTCCTGCTCGTGCCGCAGGGGGCGGTCGCGACCTGGTTCGGCTCGATGCTGAACTCGCCGGCACCGCCGTTGGGGAGCAGGCCGGCCAGAGGGGACTCGGGGACGCTGGTGCCCAGCGGGATGAGGGTCGTGCCGCCGACGTCCTCGAGGTTGGCGACGACGTCGAGCACCTCGAGCACCTTGCGCACGAAGCCGAGCCGGGCGCCGGTGACGTTCTCCAGCACGGAGATCGGCGTGACGGCGGGCTTGCCGAGCTGGACCGCGATGTCGGACACGACCGGGATGGGGGCGCGCAGGGCGTCGATGAGCGGCTTGTAGGGCTTCACGTGGTCGGCCACCCCGCCGATCACCGGGCCGGCGAAGTCGTTCACGAACGAACCCGCGTCGAGGTAGAGGCTGCCGAAGTCGACCGACCAGTCCTCGTTCAGGTTGATGTCCCAGATGTTCTTGGGCTCCTCGCCCTCCTCCGGCTGGTTGAAGCCCATGTCGAGGATGCCGTGCACGCTGGGCAGGCTGCCCTTCTGGAGCTTGCCGCCGCCGACGTCGGGGTTCAGTCCGGTGATGAAGTAGACGTTCAGACGCCCGGTGGCGACGAGGCTGACACCCTTCTCCTCGAGCTTGTCGCCGAAGGAGGCTTTCTTGACGTCGGCTGCCGGCGCCTCCTCGGCGTCCTCGCCGGACAGGCCGACCAGGTCACCGAGGTTGACGCCGAGCTCGACTTTGGCCTGGCTGCGGTCGTCGTCGCCCGCGGCGTCGTACGCCGTGGCCTGCAGCAGACCGAGCGTCAACGCCTGGCAGCGACCGGAGTCGTAGTCCTCGAAGGGACCGTCGCCGCTGAAGGCGCCGTCCGACGTCGCCACGGGGCACTTCTCTCCGGGAAGGTTGTCGGGGAAGGTGACGTCGGCGCTGAGCGTGAGGTCGCTGTCGGCGAGGTCGAGGTAGGGACCCTTGGAACGGGACAGGCCCAGCATGAAGGTCAGGTCCCAGCTGGCCTTGGAGTCGAGGGCGAAGTCCGCCTGCAGCGGCATGCCGTCGAGTCCGGCGCTGAAGGGCAGCTGGTAGGTCGCCTCGTCGCCGATGGAGATCGGCATCTTGATGTCGGTGATGTCGCCGATCGTGGCGACGTCGCCCTCGTCAGGGTCGAGGTTGCACGGGTCCTCGTCGCAGAGGATCTCCGGCTCGACGGTGATCTTGTCGGCCATCGGGTTGCCGCCGGCGGCGGACTTCAGGTCCTCGAGCGCGGCGTCTGCAGCCGCCTGGAGGACCTTGTCGAGGCTCTCCGTGCCGTCGCCCACCGCATCCAGCGGCGTCTCGCCGTCGATGGTGGCGAAGACGGTCTGCAGCTGGGTGGAGAACTCAGGCCCGAACAGGTCGAGGAATTGAGTCAGGTACGTGCCGGCGGCCGGGTCGGAGCCCACCAGCGGCATCGAGGCGTCCTCGGTCGAGCCGTCGAGTCCCTCGTTGGTCGAGGTGGCGGCGTCGTCGAAGGCGTCGCCCATGGCGCTGAAGGCCATCGGGGTGTCGCCGTCCTTCAGCGCAACCACGGCGTCGGGCACGGTGCTGGCCAGCAGAGGCGCCCCATCGGCGCCGATGGTCGCGCTCAGCTTCAGCACGCCGAGCGCCGTGCCGTCGGGCTGGTCGTCGGTCGGCTTGGTGCGCAGCGAGAGGGCGGCGCAGAGTGCGCGCTTCGCGGTGTCGCAGGTGGGTGCGTTGGCGCCCGTGCCGAGCTTGCCGACGAGGTTCGCGGGCGTGGTCTCGTCGTCGTCGTCGCCGACGTAGGCGGTCACGGACAGGGGCGTCGTGGCGGTGCCGAGCAGCGAGAAGGCGTAGGACGCCTGGAAGGTCGCGGCGCCCGGGATCTCGTAGGCGTCGCCGGGCTCCCAGCGGTTGTCCGTGCCCTTCTCGAGACCGGCGGTGCCGCAGGTGAGCGAGTCGGCGGTCGCGGTCGCGATCTTGCACTCGGACTTGTCGGTCAGGTTCTTGACCACGCTGCCGACGAGGCCGGCCTTGTCGAAGTTGGCCCCCGGCGACATCAGGGCGTCCTGGACCACGCGGTACGTCGTGGGGGTGGCGCCGGCAGTGAAGGTGGCGCTGTTGGTGAGCGCAGCAGCACAGGTGAGGAGGTGCTTGGCCACCGTGGCCACCTCGCAGGCGCCGACCTTCTGACGGGCGCCGTCCTTCAGCGTGTAGGTGTAGACGACGTCGCCTACCGCGACCTTCTTCGTGAGGAAGTCGGCCTTGGTGTCGGCCAGCACGGTGGTGCTGGAGTAGGCCAGCGTGTAGGTGTCACCGACGACCCAGTCCTTCTTCACCGTCGCCGACGGGTCGGGGAGGTCGCAGAGCAGGCCGGTGCCGGAGACGCCGGTCGCTGCGCACTCGGCCGGGTCGGTGGTGGTGCGCTTGGCCTTGGTCGTGCTCGGCGTGGTGGCCGTGCCCGCGGTGTAGAGCTTCGACAGCTCGAGGGCGGCGTCGGTGAGGGTCGAGCCGGCCGTGGTCGTCGTACCGCTGACCGCGACCGTGCCCTCTGTGCGCACGAGCTCGGAGGTGAGGTCGTCGGGGTCGGTGGACACACCCTTCATGGCGCCGCTGGTGCCGACGTTGACCTCGACGGGACCGAGCGTGCCGGCGAGGTCGACGGTGGTGGAGCCGACGTCGACCTTCATCTCGGTGACGCCGGTGCCGGGCAGGACCGTGACGGCGCCGGGCGCCTGCATCAGGTTGGTCGGGACCGCGACCTTGAGGGCGATCTTCGACGACCAGGAGGCCTCGAGGGTGGTCGTGTCACCCGTGGCCATCTCCGATCGTCGCAGGCTGTAGTCGGTGCCGCCGCCGACGGCGACCTCGAGGGGGACCTGGAGCTTCCCTGCAGCCGGGACCGTGACGTCGAGGACCATGGCCGGCTGTCCGGCGACGTCCTTGACGGTGATGGCGACCTGGGTGCCGGCGCCACTGGCACCGTTCTTGGTCGCGAACGCGTCCACCTTGCTCTCGAGCGCGGTGCGCAGGGCGGCGACGTCCGCGGGCGCGAGGTCGGCAGTCTTCTCGGTCTCGGTGACCAGAGCGGACAGCTCGGTCACGAGGTCCTGCACGCCGCTCAGCTGCGGCGCGAGCTGCGCGGGTGCGATGCCGAGGGCCGGGAACGGTGTGTTCCACGCAGCATCGTCGCTGCCGGCGATAGCGCTGGCGACGTCACCCAGGGCACCCAGCGCTATCGTCCGGGTGGCGACCGGGTCGCCGCTGATGAGGTAGGAGTCGCCGACCTTCCAGCTGTTGTCCACGAGGTACTCGTCGCCCTCGACGTCCGGGTCCTGCTCCGTGTTGGGGACCTTGCCGCCCGACATCAGGCCCGGGGCCCAGGTGACGGTGAGGTCGTCGGTGCCGGCGGGGGTGCCCTGCTCCTGGCAGGTGAGGGAGTTGGTGGCGACCTTGACCGCCGCGCAGGACGCGCCCGTGCGCAGGTTGGTCAGGGTCAGGGCGAGGACGTCGCCCGCGGCCACCGCGGGACCGAGCGCGGAGGTGAACGTGGTCCGGCTGTCGGACATGGCCTTGGCCCCGTCGACGGAGGTGACGACCCCGGTGACCTGGGGAGCGACGTCCTGGGGGGCGACGTACGTGGCGTAGTCGGGGCTCATCGTCACCGTCGGCAGCGCCGCGGTCTGCGTGGTCGTGTCGGCGAGCTTGACCGGGTAGGCGAGTGTGGTCTCGTAGGTCTTGCCCGACGGAAGCTCGGGCGCCGTGACGGTGAGCTTCCCGCCCACGTTCAGGTCGACCGCACCGGTCGTGGGCACCGCGGCGGTGACGCCCGGGGCGCTCAGGACCTTGCTGAGCATCGCGGCCCCGCTCGGGGCTCCGCCGTTCGGGGCAGGGACCTGGGCTGCGGTGTCGATGTTCGCTGCCAGAGGTGCGACTCCGTTCGCCGTGGCGGCGCTGATCTTCATGCTCGAGCCGGCGACGTTCACGCCGAGCAGCCCGACGTTGCCGGTGCCGCCGCTGAATACACCGTCGCTGCTGATGCCGGCGACCGAGAGCTCCGGCCCGCTGACGCCCTTGAGGAAGGCGCGGTCGGCGACCGAGACGTTCTCGCCCTCGGGGGCGAGCAGCAGACCGAGGGTGCCGGCGAGGGAGACCTTGCCGACGTCGACGCGCAGCTTCGACCCGGTCTCGATCGAGCGCAGGTGCGCCTTGGTGCGGAAGAGGTCGCCGAAGGCGTAGTCGAGGTCCTGGGGGGCCGGGTCCACGTCGGAGGTGACCGGGAACGTGAGGGCGCGCGCCGTGGCGTCGTACGCCGGGACGGTGGCAGAGCCGCCGGGCAGGGCGGAGAGGCGCGCGGCCATCTCCTGCGCGGTGCGCATGCGACGCTGGGCGGTGAAGGTGACAGGCTCGCCGCCGCCGGTGCCGGCGACCTTGAAGGAGACCGACACGTCGGGCTCGGTGGCGCTGCCGGTCACGGTGACGTTCGTGGTCGGGTCCGGGCCGACGGTCGTGGCGGTGGCGCCGGACAGCGTGCCCGCGCCGGCGAGCTTCCAGCTCGCGGAGCCGGCGACGACCGGGTCGGCGGTGCGGGCCTGGCAGTACCACGTCGTGCCAGGCACAGTGGTGGCGCTCGGCGGGCTCGTGTTGGCGCGCCCACAGGTGACCGCGGCTGCGCCCTGGGCCTCGACGAGCTCGTTGAGGCCCTTGGCGGCCGAGCCGATCTGGCTGACGGCGGTGTCCACCAGGGGGAGCCGGGGGTCGATGCGTGACTCAGCGTTGGTGTACGCCGCAGCCATCTGGGCCAGCGCCACGAGCGCGTCGCCGGAGGTGATCTTGGCGAAGTCCTTCAGCCCGGTCCCGGTGGTGACGGTCGGTGCCGGGAAAGCGTACGCACCGTCGCCGGTGGGCGTCGGTGTCATCTGGGTCGCGCCGCTGAGGGTCTGCTTGACCGTGCCGTCGGTGGTGCCGGTGCCGCCGACGAGCCCGCTGTCGAGGGCGAGGTCAACGGCGGCGGAGCCGGCGATCGTGACGGGTGCCAGCTCGGCGAAGGGGGTGGTCTGCCACTCGGTCGGGGTGATCGCGAGGCTGCCGTCGGGGTCGCGGACGGTGAAGGTCGCCGAGACGTCGTAGGCGGTGGTGCCCGCGGCCGTGACGTCGGTGAAGCCGTAGCGAGAGGGCACGGTGAGCCCGCTGCGGCCGCCCTTGAGCGCCACGGACAGCGAGGCGTTCGGGTCGAGGGTGACGACACCGTCCGAGCCGACGGTGAGCTTCAGCGTGCCGCCGACGGAGCCGGTGAGGGGGGTGCTGCCTTCCGGGGCGCTGGTGCCGTCGAGGAAAAGTGCCTCGTCGGAGTGCAGGGCGTAGGCCCGACCACTGACGGTCTTCTTGTCCAGGGTGACGGTGACGGTCTTGTCCTGCTGTGTCGCGGTGACGCCGAGGGTGGCGGTGTCGGAGGCGTCGAGTGCCTTCACCAGACCGGCGAGGTCGGTCTCACCGGAGCCGTCGTACGAGGTCGCCGCCGCGCCGAGCGAGCGCACGAACGCGGCGTCGAGGCCCAGCACGTCGCTGACCGACTGTCCGGCCAACGGGAGTCGTGCCTGGAGCGTCGGCGTGGCGGACAGGGCGTCGAGCGTGACGGCCAGGCTCTGCACCGCCTTCTTCATCGCGGTCGCGTCGGCGCTCAGCGCTCCGGCGGCCGTGGCGGGGGGAGTGGTCGTGGCGATGAGTGCGGCGCCGACGAGCCCGGTCAGGGCGGTCGTGACGCCGAGGCGGCGCCCCCGCGCCGCCGGTCGACGTCGACGGCCGTGCCCGCCCGACTGGTTCCCGAATCCACCCGTGCGGACATGACCGTTCGACATCGCTTGCCCCCAAGCTCTCCCAGCGCCCACATCCGCGGCTGCGGCCACGAGGCGTCGGGCGAGCCCGGCGACGGATGGTCTGTGAACCCGGACATTCCATCCTGTCCAGACCATCGCCAGCCAGCGACCTAGGTCCTGATGGAGGGGTGGGGTCACACCGACCGAACGGCTGATGCGCAGTGACAGACGGCAACGTGTGGGGCTGGTGGGGCGTGCGAGGCGGTCAGCTCACGAACCGGGCGGAGGCGACCACGTGCTTGCGGATCGCCCGGACCTGCTCGCGCTCGGCCAACCGGCCCACGACCTCGATGCGGTTGCCCTCGGTGAGGACCACGCTGACGAAGGGGTCGACGTCGCCGGTGCCCGGCTCGGTGAACGAGTAGGCCCACCGGGCCGTCATGCCACCGGCGGAGCGGTCGACGTCGAAGGCGAGCTCGCGATAGCTGTCGCCGTACGTCGCCGCGGTGCGGTCGCGCTGCGCACGGAGGTCCGCGGCGGTCCCGTTGCGGGGGGCGAGGTCCACCGAGATGGCACGTCCGCCCGTGAAGGGCTCGTGCCAGGTGACCTTGTGGGGGTTGCGCCGGTCCCGGACGTAGCCCGTGGGCACGTCGAGGCGCACCGACTCACGCGCCGACGGGGGCTCGTCGGTGCCGTAGGTGAGCCGGACGGAAGCCCGCTCGGACGTGTAGACCACGGCCTCGGCGACCGCGGGGGTGGGGGTGGCGAGGACACCGGCAGCGGCGGTGGCGGCGGCGGCGAGTGCGGTCGAGCGAGTGGTGCGGCGTGACATGGCAGATCTCCTGGCTGGTGGCCCGGGGGCCGACGGCGGTCCGGGGTTCCGAACAGCTCCAAGACGCAGCCAGGACGGCGACAGTTGCACGCGCGCCGAGGTGCAGGGCGAACACAGGACCTTCGCCCCGAGCCGAGGGGTCCGGTGCCCGCAGCAGCGAGGTGCCTCAGGGAGCGTCGGGTGCGACCACGTCGATCAGCACCAGCGCCGAGTCGTCGTCGAGCGGACCGTGCCCGCGGCCGTGCTCGGCCATGAGCACGTCGCTGAGCGCCTCGGCGGTGAGCACCGAGGCGGTGACGCCGGCCGCGAAGGCGTCGAGGTTGGCGCCCAGGTCCTCGCCGCGGCGCTCGACCAGCCCGTCGGTGATGAGCACCAGGCGGTCACCGGGACGCAGGTCGACCGTCAGGGTCTCCGGCGCCCCCAGCAGACCGCCGAGGAGCGGGCCGGAGGCGTCGAGGTAGTCGCCGGTGCCGTCGCGCACCAGCAGCGGGGGCAGGTGCCCGGCGTTGGCCACCTCGACCGTCCGGTTGCCGTCGGGAGCCGGAGGACCGAAGGCCAGCAGGCACAGGGTCGCCGTCATGTCGGGCCGGCTGCGGTGCAGCGTCAGGTCCAGCCGCTCGAGCACGTCGCGGGGGGAGTGGCCGTCCTGGGCGTAGGCGCGCAGGGTGTAGCGCAGCTCGGCCATGAGCACCGCGGCCTCCAGCGAGTGGCCCTGCACGTCGCCGATGACGACGTGTGCGGTGCCCTGGTCGGTGACGAAGGCGTCGAAGAAGTCCCCGCCGATCTGCGACTGACCGTCCGCCGCGCGGTAGCGCGCCACCAGCTGCAGCCCGTCGAGGGGCGGCAGGATGGCCGGCAGCAGGCTGCGCTGCAGGATCAGCGCGGTGCGGTGCTCGGCCTCCATGGCGCGGAGGTTCTCCACGGCGACCCCGGCAGCCTGGGCGAGCTCGGCGAGCATCCGCTCGTCGTCGTGGTCGGACACCATCGCGCTGTCGACCGCGACGAACCCGACCACCTCCGAGCCGGAGCGGATCGCAGCGACGGCACACGCCCCGGCAGGTGTCGTCTCGGGTGCGCGTTGCGTCACCAGCCCGCCGGGTCCGTTGCCGGTCGCGAGCGCGTCCCCCGCGAGCGCCGACCAGGTGGGGTCGCTCAGGTCGACCCGGCCGAGCTCGGGGACCGCGGCCAGCATGCTGCGCAGCGTCTCGGGGTCCACGCTCACGACGTGGCGGGGGGACAACCCGTCGTCGCGGCGCATGAGCTGCGTGGGCACCGCGGGGTCGTTGCTGCTGACCAGGGCGGCGCCGCGCCCGCCGAACACCAGCTGGACACCGGCGGCGGCGGCGTCGGACAGCCGCGGGACGGTGGTGGCGACGTTGAGCCGCAGGGCGGCCCGGTTGAGCCGACCCAGACGCGTCGCCAAGGACTCGGCACGGCGGCGGGCTCCCGACGAGCGCAGCAGCGCTCCCACGGTCGACACCAGCTCCTGCGGCTCGATGGGGTCGACCAGGTAGGCGTCGGCACCGCGGTCCAGCCCGGCACTGCGGTGTTCGGGCTCCATCGCGACCGCCGAGATGTGCACGACGGGGATGGCGGCGGTCTCGGCCGTCGACTTGAGCTCCATCGCGACGTCGAGGCCGCTGCGGTCGGGCAGGTGGACGTCGAGGACGACGAGGTCGACCGAGCGGGTCGCCACCGTGCGCATCGCCTCGGCGGCCGAGCTGGCGCCGATGACCTCGTAGCCCGCACGTCGCAGCCAGCTGGAGATGACGTACCGCTTGGCGGCGGTGTCGTCGCACACGAGGAGCGTGGTGCTCGCAGGGCTCACGCGGGACCTCCCCCTTCGGCCGTTGTCCCGGACGGCTTCCGGGGCAGACGCACGCTGAATCGGCTCCCTGCACCAGGGGTGCTGGCGAGCTCCAGGGAGCCGCCGAGGGTGACCGCGATGCGCTGGGCAAAGGCTAGCCCGAGTCCGGTGCCCTTGACCCCCGCATGGAGAGGACTGCGCGCCTGGAAGAATTCCTCGAACACCCGGCTCCGGTCCTCCTCCGCGATGCCGATGCCGGTGTCGGCGACCTCGAGGACCACGGTCTCCGCGGTCGTCCGGGCCGACAGGTCGACGCGGCCCTCGGCGGTGAACTTCGCGGCGTTGCTCAGCAGGTTGCGCAGGATGTGGCGCAGCAGGGTGCGGTCGGTGTGCAACGTGGTGCCCGGCTCGGGGGGGCGCACGTGCAGCGAGACGCCGGACCGCAGCAGGGGGCGGGTCACGCCGGACAGCTCGTCGAAGAGCTCGGCGAGGTCCACCGCCTCGGCCGTGGCGTCCATCCGGCCCGACTCGGCGGCGGCGAGGTCGAGCAGCTCGTCGACCAGCCCGAGGAGGTCGCGGGCGCTCGCCTCGATGAAGTTCACCTGCTCGCGCTGCTCGTCCACGAGCTGTGACTCCGCGCCCGAGTCGAGCAGCAGGCGCGCGAGCCCGATGATGGAATTGCTGGGGGAGCGCAGCTCGTGGCTGATGTTGCGCATGAAGCGGGTCTTGGCCTCGCTGGCCTCACGGAGCTGGCGGCTCTTGTCGTCGATCTCGGCGTACAGCGCCACCACGCCCTGGTTGGTGCGCTCCAGCTCCTCGGAGAGCTCGTGGTAGAGCCCGATGATGCCGTCGGCGTCCGCGGCTGACTCCGCCTCCATGCGTTCGCGCGGGCTCTCGTCGCGCGACTGCAGCTGGGCCAGCACCATCATCAGGTCGCGGCCCTGGTCGTGCAGGTGGTCGGCCCAGGTGCTGTGGCCCGGCTCGGCCAGCCGGTGCCGCAGGACGTCCACCTCGTCGGCCGTCAGGGCGTGCACGACGTCCTCGACCATGAGCGCCACCGTCGCCTCGTCCGCCCCGTCGCCGAGGCTGGTCCGGTCGGCCAGGAGGGCCACCGCCGGGGCGCTCGCGGCCCAGCTGACCGGCTCGGGACCGCGCCCGGAGGTCGCCGTGGCCGTGCGCGGGGTGCACCGGACCCGCAGCGGCTCGCCGTGCGTGGCCGACAGCTCGACCCGGCCTCCGCCGGCGACCGCCAGGTCGTGGGCCAGCGAGCCGACGCACACGGTGACCCGGGTCGCGACGACGTCCGCCGAGCCGAGCGCGAGCGCGACCGTGCGGGCCGCCTCTCGCGCGCGCAGGACGTCGAGGTCCTCGGCCACCTCGACGACGTGCCGCAGGGTGTCACTGCCCATGCCCACCTCCGCCGTCGAGCCGCAGGGTGAGCACCCCCGCGTCGTCCCGACGCCCGCCGGCGGCCCGGAGCAGCGCCGCGGAGAGCACGACCGGGGACGTGGCCAGGACACCGGGCAGGTCCTGCACCCGCCAGCGGTCGGAGAGGCCGTCGCTGTGCATCACCAGCCACTGCCCGCGCTCGAGCCGTACGTCGACCTCCCGCACCGAGGGCGCGTTGTGGCCGACGATCCCGGGCTGGGAGGCCAGCTGCGAGCTGGCGGAGGCGTCGACGACCCGACCGGCGATGTTGCCGATCCCCGCGTAGGTCAGCGACTGCGTCCGGTGGTCGACCCGGGCGATGGCCACCGCCGCACCGCGGGTGTCGCGCAGCGCGACGTGGAGCTCCTCGAGGAGGTGGCCGGGAGCGGAGCGCCGACTGGCGAGGAAGGTCCGGACCGCGGCGTCGGAGGCGCGGGCGGCCATGGGGCCGTGGCCGAGCCCGTCGACCATCATGACGATGCTGCCGTCGTCCGTGGCCCGGTGGGCGTAGGCGTCGCCGCAGACGCTCTCGCCGGGCAACGGGCGCAGCAGCCCGCCGAACAGGTCGGAGCCGTGGGTCGGGTCGGAGCCACCGCGGGCGGCGCTCTCGTGGCGCCAGAACTCGGCGCTGACGACCGTCCCCAGCCCGGGCACCGAGTGCAGGTCGAGACGGTCGGCGAAGCGGCGTACGGCGCCCAGGCCGATGCCGAGGGTGCCCGTGGTGGTCACCCCGTCGACGCTGAGAGCGGCGATGTCGCGGGTGCCCGGCCCGTGGTCGAGGGTCAGCACCCCCACGCCGGCGGTGCCGCCACGACGGAGCACCCGGAGCAGGACCGCGCCCTCCCGGGCGTGCTTGACCAGGTTGGAGGCCAGCTCGGAGGCGGCGACGGCCACCTCCTCGATCTGGTCGTGGGCGAGCTGCACCTGACGCGCGAGCTCGGCGGCGCGGCGTCGTACGGACGCGCACGTGCTCGGCTCCTCGACCCGGATCCACACCGACTCGTCGGTGCTGGAGGAGCCGAGGTCACCCGGTGAGGTCATCTGGCCCACTTGGTGACGGTGACGGTGGTGCCCTCACCGGGGGAGGAGCTGATGTCGAACTCGTCGACGAGGCGGCGCGCTCCGGACAGCCCGAGGCCCATGCCCACGCCGCTCGTCCAGCCGTCGGTGAGCGCCTTCTCGAGGTCCGGGATGCCGGGACCGCCGTCGCTGAAGGTGACCCGGATGCCGGCGCGGTTGTGGAGGCTCACGTGCTCGATGACCGCCGTGCCGCCGCGGCCGTAGATGACGGTGTTGCGGGCCAGCTCGCTGGTGGCCGTGACGAGCTTGGTCTGGTCGATCAGGGAGAGCTTCGCCGCGACCGCCTGCGTGCGCACGGCCTGGCGGACGCGGACCACGTCGGCGTCGTCGGAGACCGGGTGGCTCTCGGTGGGACGCTCACCCAGGCGGGCCGTCATCGTCCTCGGGCGCGCAGGACCCGGCCCCGCCGCTCGTGCTCGAGCAGGCGGTCCAGCAGGTCCATGCCGCGGTCCACGTCGAGCGCGGTGCGGACTCCGGGCAGCGTGAGCCCGAGCTCGACGAGCGTGATGGCGACGGCGGGCTGCATGCCGACGAGCACGGTCTGGGCGTCGAGCACCCGGGAGGTCGAGGCGATCATCGAGATCATCCGGCCGATGAAGCTGTCGACGATGTCGAGGCCCGAGATGTCGATCAGCACGCCGCGGGCGCCGGTGGCGACGAGCTTCTCGCCGAGGTCCTCGAGGAGCTGGGTGGCGATGTGGTCCTCCAGCTCGACCTGGATGGTGACCAGCAGGACGTCTCCGATGCGCAGGATCGGGATGCGGGTCATCAGTCGGCCTGAGCCCCACCGCGCGAGACGATGTCGAGGCCGGACTCGCGGAGGGCCAGCAGCAGGGCATCGGCCAGGCTCGACTTGGTGGAGATGTCGCCGAAGTCGATGCCGAGGCCGACGACGGTCTGGGCGATCTGCGGGCGGATGCCGGAGATGATGCACTCCGCGCCCAGCAGCCGCGCGGCCTGCACCGTCTTGAGCAGGTGCTGCGCGACCTGGGTGTCGACCGCGCCGACGCCGGTGATGTCGATGATGGCGTGCTCGGAACCGGTCTCGACCAGTGCCTGCAGCAGGCTCTCCATGACGACCTGCGTCCGCGCGGAGTCCAGGGTGCCGACCAGCGGCAGCGCGACCACGCCGTCCCACAGCTTCACCACGGGGGTCGAGAGCTCCATGAGGGTGTCGGCCTGCTCGGCGATGACCCCCTCGCGCGTGGCCGCGTACGTCTCGAGCATGAAGAGGCCCAGGTCGTCCGTGCGACGCGACAGCGCGGCGAAGCCGCGGTAGCCCTCGGTGTCGTTGCTCGCCTCGAGCACCGACAGGACGGCCTCCTTCAGGCCGAACACGCCGATGGCGGTCTCGGTGGGCGTGAAGCCCTGGCGGGCGCGGGTGCGGCTGATCTCCGCCAGCAGCCCGCGCACGTCGGAGTAGGCGTCGCTGGTCAGCCCGTTGCCGCTGCCGCCGGCGACGTCCTCGGCCGCGATGATGCCGTCGAAGATGTCGCGGCAGTCCCGCTCGAGCTCGGAGCGCGTCATGCGCCCGGCGAGGGTCGCGGCGGCGACGTCGGCCCAGCGGGTCAGCACCGCCTCGCGGTTGCTGCGGAGGAGCTCCACCCAGGACGGGTCGGAGGCGGAGGTGGTCATCGTGCTCCCTGGCTCGGTCGACGCGTGGGACGGCCCGATCCTGCCACGTCGAGTAGCGTCGAGGGGTGGCCATGGACCGGAAACGCGCCTACTTCTGGCTCATGGGGTGCTGCGTGGCCCTCATCGTGCTGGCCTGGACCGTCGTCAAGGACGTGTCCCTGGTCGCGGCGGCCGTCATGACCGTCGTCGCGGCCGTCATCCCACCGGTCGCCTCGGCGGTGGCCAACTTCGGCGTCCTCAGCGGTCGGCGGAAGCTGGACTTCGACGAGGTGCCGACGTGGCGTCGCGGCGGCCACGAGTACGGCGGCCACGACGACCTCTGATCGTGGCACCGAGCGGGACGGGCCCGACTCGACGTACATGTCGGAAAAGTCCCGGAGTGCGCGGGACCAAGGCCTCCTCTCCCCATCCGGTCTAGACCGAAGACTGGGCGGGCCCCGCCTCTCGGAGTCGCCAGTCAGGCAGCCGCGCGGGATTCAGAGAGGACCACGATGTCCCGTCGGTCGATCCATGTCCCACGCATGCCTGGACGCGGGAGGGCCGCTCTGTCGACGGTCCTGTCCGCGGCCCTGATCTCGGGGGTGGCGGCCGCGGCCGTGGTCTCCACCCCGACCCCGGCGGAGGCGAAGGTGCCCAACGCGGGCACCACGACCACGACCTTGGCGGCCACGTTCCGCACCCAGGACCAGAGCCTGTGGGGTCCCGGAAACGCCCAGGGCCCAGGCACGCAGAACCTGGAGCTCTTCGACGAGTCCTGGAACGACTCGGCCGAGGGTGGGTCCTACAGGGATGGAGCCTTCGGCGACGAGTACGGCGCCGGCGGGTCGATCTCGACCTCAGGTCGGGTCGGCATGTCGCTCGACCTCGAGGGCATGGACGGCGGCAAGGTCGCCGTCAACTACCCCGTGAAGGTCGACGTCACCACGCCCGCCCCCAAGAGCTTCGGCGCCGGGGACACCATCGAGATCAGCACCTCGCCGGCCGCCGTGCAGTCGGGAGCGGCGATCACCACCGTCGAGCCCACGCTCGACGCCGTCACGCTCAAGGGCACCGTCGGCGGCCGGGCGGACGCGTCCTTCGAGATCTGCGTCGTCGACTGCGGAGGTGAGAGCGCGACGCTCTTCCACGTGCCGCAGACGTCGGGCCAGATCTTCCGGGTCAGCCTGGAGGACCTCCGGTCCGTCTCACCCGGCAGCCCGGCCGACACCTACTGCTTCGGCTCCGCCGAGAAGACGGCCCTGGGCCTCACCGAGGCCGACCGCCCGACCCGTTGCTCGGGCAACGGCGGCTACGTGGCTCGCCCGAACCCGGTCGTGTCGACGACGACCAACGCCGACGGGAGCCTGTCGGCGTCGGGCACCGACACCTTCGCCCTGCTGCCGATCAGCGCGATGAAGTGGGTCCAGCGCCTCGTGGGCGACTTCCCGCTGAACAAGAGCATCGACATCGGGCCGCTGGACCTCTCGTGGACGACCTTCGACGTGAGCCTGAACACGAGCGCCCAGCGCACCGAGGAGCTCGACTTCGCCGCCAAGGTCGACGTGACCCTCGCCCTACCGCGCTCGATGTCCTACCGGGTGGTCACCCCGGGGGGGACGCAGGTGTCGCAGGGCACGGGCAGCTCGGTCACGCTGCGCGCCGGGAACAAGGTGCTCGTCGACGTGCCGACCGACCAGACGACGGCATTCTCGGTGACCCCCTCGCTGTCCCTGGCCCAGCCCGACCTGTCGAACGAGGTCACCCACTCCGTCGCCTTCTCCGGGCTCATGAAGGTCCTGCAGGCCGCTCTCGAGCTCGACGCGGAGATCTTCACGATCGGCTTCGCCGTGGGCCCCGCCTACGAGTACCGCTTCTCGGCGCCCAGCACCGACATCACCGCCGTCCCGATGAGGACCTGGGCGCTGGCCGGCTTCAACGCCCCGACGCTGGCACCGGTGCAGATCGTCCCGGCCCCGCCGCCCGTGGTCTCGCCGGTCACGGTCACGCCGGTCGAGGGTGCGCCCACCGACCTCACGGTGGCCACCTTCACCGACGAGGTCACCACGGCTGTGCCGTCCGACTACGCCGCCACCATCAGCTGGGGCGACGGCACGCCGACCGTGCCCGCCACGGTCACCGGCAAGGACGGGTCCTACGCGATCTCCGCACGCCACACCTACGAGCAGTACGGGACCTACCCGGTCGAGGTCGACCTGCGCACGCGGCCCGAGGGCAACCTCGCGACCAACCACGTGGTGACGGCGAGCTCGGCCGTGGTCTCGGACGCGGCCCTGACGGGCACCGGCCTGACGAACAACACCACCGCCTCCGGGCAGAAGGTGCTGATCTGGGCCAACCCGTCGCCGGCGGCTCCGAACAACGCGGTGGCGACCTTCGCCGACGCCAACCCGTTCGGGCTGCTGTCGGACCTGAGCGCCACGATCGACTGGGGTGACGGCACCGCTCCCACCGTGGGCACGGTGTCGGGCGGAGTCGGTGGCCCCTTCACCGTCAGCGGCGCGCACGACTACGTCGAGCTGGGGCTGCACACGGCAACCGTCACGATGACCAGCAAGGGCGGCAGCAAGGCCTCGGTCTCGACCGCCACCCTGAGCTACAGCAACCCGGCGTCGGGCAGCTTCCTGCTCGGGGGCACGAGGGCGACCGGCGCGGTCACCTACTGGGGATCGCAGTGGGCGAAGTCGAACGGCTTCACCGGCTCGAGCTCGTCGCTCAAGGGCTTCGCCAACCAGACCGCCCCGGCCTGCGGCACCACGTGGAAGGGCAGCTCGGCCACCGGCGCGACCTCTCTCCCGCCGAGCACCGTGCCGACGTACATGGCGGTGACGGTGACGGACAAGGTCACCACGACCGGCACCACCGCCACCGGCCTGACCCGTGGCGTGGTCATCGTGCGGACCAACCCGGGCTACGGCACGGCGCCCTCGCAGGTCGGCACCGGCACCGTGGTGGCAGTCCTCTGCGGCACCGCGGGCTGACCGACGCGTGAACCAGCGGCTGCTCGCCGGGCTTCCTCAGCCGGCGAGCAGCTGCAGCGTCTCCAGGCGGGCGGGCGCGCTGTGCGGCTCGGTGCCGACGTGGGCGCCGGCGATCGGGACCACCATCACCTCGTCCACGCCGTACGACGCGGCCAGCTCGGCCACGCGCGCCCGGGCCTGCCCGGCGTCGCCGATGACGTAACGGGCGGCCATCTTGTCGAGCAGCTCGACCTGGGCCGGCGGCGCGTCAACCTTCTCGGCCTCCTCGACGAGCACCTGCGGGCCGAGCGGCTGCCCGGTGCGCAGGGCCAGCATCATCTGCAGCTGGGGGAGGGCGCGTCGGCGTGCCTCCTCGGCGGACTCGGCCACCGAGGCGTTGACCGTCAGGAAGGTGCGCGGCGCGTCGAGGTGCTCCGAGGGCTGGAAGGTGGAGCGGTAGAGCTCCAGCGCCTCGGCGGTGCCGGAGCCGGAGAAGTGGTGGGCGAAGACGTAGGGCAGTCCGCGGGAGGCGGCGAGCCGTGCGGAGTAGTCCGACGACCCGAGCAGCCACACCTGCGGCACCCCGCCGGCCACGGGGGTGGCCCTCAGGACGGACTGGTTGCCGCGCACGCTGATCTGCGCGCCCTCGGGGGCCATCATCGTGAGCACGTTGTCGACGTACTCGGGGAAGCGCGAGACCGCGTCCTCGCTGACGCCGCCGGCTCCGTGACGCAGCGCGAAGCTGGTGACCGGGTCGGTGCCCGGCGCGCGACCAAGGCCGAGGTCGATGCGGCCGGGGTGGGCGGCCTCGAGCAGGGCGAGCTGCTCGGCCACCACGAGAGGCGCGTGGTTGGGCAGCATGATGCCGCCCGAGCCGACGCGGATGCGCTCGGTGGCGGCCGCGATCATCGCGATGAGCACCGGCGGGTTGGTGGAGGCCACGGCCGGCATGTTGTGGTGCTCGGCCACCCAGTAGCGGTGGTAGCCGAGGGAGTCGGCGGCACGGGCCAGCTCACGCATGGCGGCGAGGGCGTCGCTCGAGGTCTGGTCGCTGCGGACCGGGACGAGGTCGAGCACGGACAGGCGCGGGAAGTCGGTCACTGGAGGCACAACGCCGCTCCGGGTCGTGGCTATTCCGGGCTGAGGTGGCTGATGCCTGACCACACCGTCGGCGGGTGCTCGGGCTCGCGTCCTCTAGGGTGCCGTTCCGAGGGGCGGTAGCTCAGCCGGTCAGAGCAGAGGACTCATAATCCTTGGGTCGTGGGTTCGAGCCCCACCCGCCCTACCGACACCGCTTGTGTGGTGGATCCGCAGGTCATGCGCCTGCTGATCCACCACGCAAGTAGGGACGTCTAGCGTCGCTGCTCCCGCCACGTCACCGGGTCCCCGCCGGCGAGATCGTACGCGGTCTCGAACTGGCCCCAGCGGAGCCCGACGACGTCCGCGCCGGTCGTCGTCTGGACGATCACGCAGTCCTTCACGCTGTCGCCCCGCTCGGGCCTCAGCGGGAGGCCGCGCGCCGGGCACGGGGCATAGACCTGATCGGTGATGCTCCAGCTGCCGAGCTGCCTCCCGCCGCTGAGGACCGGCTCGACGTCGGGATCGAGGTAGTAGCCGCCGAGCCGCCCCGAGCGGTAGGTGACGGTGACGTCGACGTACCAGAACTCGCCGCGGGTCGCGCTGGACCGGAGGCTGGGCGCCAGGCCGGGGACGGCCAGGATGTCGGCCCGGTCCCCGCGCCGCACGTCCGTCACGCTGAGCCCAGCCTCTCCTCGTCCGACGTGCTGGACCGGGACGATGGCGCTCTCGCCGAGGGCGAGCTGCGTCCCGGGGGGCGTGGCCGCAGGCGTTCGGTCCGGCCGGGGCGCAGGGCTCGGCGTCGGGTCAACCGGGGCGACCGGGCCCAGCCCGCGTGACTCGTCGGTCTCCCAGGGCCGGAGGGTGACGGCCATGGCGCCGACGACCAGCACCAGGACGGCCGCGACGCCACCGCGCACCAGTGCGCGGCGACGGACGCGCCGGCGACCGACGCGCACGACCTCGAGAGGGTCGATCGCGGGCCGGTCCTCGAGGCTCGCGTCGTCCAGCAGGTGTCGGAGATCGACCATCACTCACTCACTTCCAGTTCCACCTCGTGGTGCCACCCGGCCTCGACCAGTGCGTGGCGCAGGGTGTCGAGCCCGCGGGCGGTCTGGCTCTTCACGGTGCCGGGGGAGCAACCCATGACCTGGGCCGTCTGCTCGACGCTGAGGTCCTCGAAGTAGCGCAGGACCACGACGGCCCGCTGCCGGGGCGCGAGCGCCTCGAGCGCCGCGACGACCACCGTGCGCTCGGCGTAGGCACCGGCCACGTCGGGCGACGGGGGCGGGACGGGCTCGCGCGCCTCGTACCGCTCACGCGTGCCGCGCTTGCGGGCAGCGTCGATGGCGACGTTCACGACGGTACGACGCGCGTACGCCATCGGGCTGTCGAGGTCGC
This sequence comes from Nocardioides sp. HDW12B, assembly GCF_011299595.1. Lineage (NCBI taxonomy): Bacteria > Bacillati > Actinomycetota > Actinomycetes > Propionibacteriales > Nocardioidaceae > Nocardioides > Nocardioides sp. HDW12B. The sequence continues at coordinate 1,194,574 of NZ_CP049867.1, forward strand.
CGAGCCGGGGCATGGCGACGTACAGCCGCACCAGGGCCTCCTGGGTGACGTCGTCGGCAGACGCCCAGTCGCCCGTGATCAGGAAGGCTGCTCGTCGCAGGCGCTCCTGGTGGGCGGCCACGAACTCCACGAACAGGCGTTCGTCCCTGCGCGTCATCGAGGATCCTTCCCGAGGGTCGAGCATCGCTCCCTCACCAGGGTGACGTGCGCCGCGCCGAGGTGGTTGCATCCGGGAGCCGCGGTCGTCGTCGCGGCTCGGCCGTCACGCGCGGAGGCCCTGCTCAGCCGCCGACCAGGAGGAACTCGTGAGTGGAGGCCCGGGAGTCGCCGTCGTGTGGCCGCACCTCCACGGCGCTCACCCGCTGCTCGGTGAACGCGCCGACCGGCGCGATCCGCAGGTTCTGCTCGACCGCGTCGACCACGCCGGCGCGGTCGACCAGGAGGTCCGACGAGGCCCGGGTGGCGGCGTGCTGACGCAGGAGCAGCACGACGATCGCGTGCAGCACCGGCTCCTCGGCGGTGCTGTACCCGACCGGCGCCTTCTCGTCGAGCCGGAGCGTGATCCGCAGCGTGAGGTCGACGGTCACGACCACGTCGTCGGCGGCGACCACCGAGCACCGCGTCAGCACGTACTCGCGGTCGCGGAGGTCGGGGGAGAGCGCCGTGGGGCGGGAGAAGAGGCCCATGGCGGCATCATGCCCTCCGGCGCGCTCCCGGCCAGCAGCCACGCGGTCCGGCGAGGGCTATGCTCCGGCAATGACACGCCCACGGCGGCTGACCGACGTGGGACGCGTCCTCCGGGCTGCGGATGCCGCCTCACCCGTCGACGCCGTCGAGTCCGTCGCACGCGAGCTGGGTGCGGCCCTCGACGCGACCGACGTCTCCTTCCTCATCACCGACCTGTCGGGCCGCGCTCTGGTCCGCCTGGCCCACGTGGTGCCGAGTGGCCGGTCGGCCGACGACCGGGCGCTGGAGCACGGCGAGCGACGCGACGACGAGGAGTCGGCGACCGTGCTGCCCTTCGACGGCGGACCCCTGGAGCAGGCAGTCCGCGCCCAGTCGGTGCAGGTGCTCGCCCCCACGTCGCAGGCCGGTCAGGAGCAGGTCGGGCTGTGGCGGGTGCTCGCCCCGGTCACCGAGCGGGGTGAGTCGATCGGCCTGCTCGAGCTGTTCCTGCCCGAGGAGCCTGACGACGACGTGGTCGCGGAGGTCGCGCAGGTGGCGCACCTCCTCGCGTTCGTCGTCGTCGCGAACCGGCGCCACACCGACCTGTTCGAGTGGGGCCAGCGCAGCCGCACCTTCAGCCTCTCGGCCGAGATCCAGCAGCGTCTGCTGCCCGAGGCCCGCACCTGCGAAGCGTCGTCATTCACGCTCGCGGGGTGGCTGGAGCCGGCCGCCCGCATCGGTGGGGACACCTTCGACTACAGCCTGGCCCGCGACCAGCTGCACCTGTCGCTGACCGACGCCATGGGTCACGGAGTCGACGCCGCGCTGACCGCGAGCGTGTGCCTGGCCGGGCTCCGCGGGGCCCGACGTCGCGGGCTGTCGCTGGTCGAGCAGTCGCGCGTCACCAACGACGCGCTGGCCACGCACGCGGTGAACTGCGACGGCGACGACTTCGTGACCGGTCTCGTCGGACGCCTCGAGCTGCGGACGGGGCACCTGGAGATGGTCAACGCCGGCCACGTGGCGCCGTACCTCCTGCGGGGCACGGAGCTGGTCCACGTCGACCTCCGGGTGGACCTGCCCTTCGGGATGTTCGTGGAGACCTCCTACGGCAGCAGCGGCGTCACGCTCCAGCCCGGCGACCGGCTCGTGCTGGTCACCGACGGCATGCTCGAGCGCAACGTCGCCACCGTCGACGTGCCCGGTGCCATCAAGGACACGGCGGGCCTGCACCCGCGCGAGGTCGTGCGCGCACTGGCCGACAGCGCCCTGACCGCGGCCGGACAGGCGCTGGAGGACGACGCGACGGTGCTGTGCCTGGACTGGCACGGGGAGCACGCCGGGACGCGGGCCGCGGTGTCGGGTGCCGATCCGGACCGGGCCAGCGTCCCCCTCGAGGCGGGCCCGGAGAGCTGACCGGCGGCTACCAGCAGGTCCGTCCGGAGCAGTCGGCGAGCTGGTCGAGCCGCGCCGAGAGCCGGGCCACGACGGCGGCGTACGACGGGTCGGCGGCGACGTTGACGAGCTGCGCCGGGTCCCGCGCGCGGTCGTAGAGCTCCTGGAACCCGCTGGTGTAGCGGACGTAGGTGAAGCGGCTCGACCGGACGCCGCGCCACCACCACGGCACGTTCCGCGTGCTGGCCTGGATCAGGTAGGTGGGGTAGCCGCCCCCACCGCGGCGCAGGGTCCCGAGCATCGACCGGCCGTCGAGGACCCGGTCCTGGGAGCGCGCGTCCGCGAGGTCGAGGATCGTGGGCGCCAGGTCCACGAGGCCGTACTGCGCGCCGCGCACCTCGCCGTCGGGCAGCCCGGGGCCCCGGGCGAGGAAGGGCACCTTCAACGACTCCTCGTAGGGCAGGTTCTTGCCGTGCATCCGGTGCTCGCCGAGGAGGTAGCCGTTGTCGGAGGTGAACGCCACGACGGTGTCGTCCAGCTCGCCGGCCTCCTCCAGGGAGGCGACGATCCGGGCGACCTGCTCGTCGAGGGCGGCCAGCGATCGGACCCGGGCGCGGTGGTCGGTGCGGGCGCGGTCGGGCGGCAGCAGCCGCTCGCGGGTGACCCACAGGGGCTTGTCGCTCACGTCCACCTCGTTGAACGACGGGTTGTCCAGGCTGGGCGGCTCCACCGAGGCAAACAGGTCGCGGTGCCGCGGTGCCACCCCGGGCGGGCGCCACCCGGCGGGCGACATCCGGTTGTGCGGTGCCACCGGGGCGACCCAGAGGAAGAACGGGACGTCGTCGCGGGAGAAGCGGCGGATGGTCGTCCGTGCGTACCGTCCGATCACGTCGGTGGAGTAGCCGCGGGGATAGGTGCGCGGCGAGCCGTCGTTGAAGAGGGTGAAGCCGACGTAGCGGTAGACGTCGCGGAGCAGCGGGTTGAACACCGTCCACCCGATCTGCCGGCCGGGGGCGAGCTCCCAGCCGTTGAGGTACTTGCCGACGAAGGCGGTGCGGTAGCCCGCGTCCCGCAGCCAGGCGCCGAGGGTGTCGTGCGGCCGGAGCAGGGCCTGGTGGCCGCCGTAGCGGCCGTCGTTGTCGTGCACCCCGTTGTTGTGCGCGTACTGCCCGGTGAGGATCTCCGCACGCGCCGGGCAGCAGATCGGGTGGTTGCTCAGGAAGCTGGTGAGGCGGACGCCGGCGCCGCCGAGCAGCCGCCGGGTCCGCGGCATCCAGCGCAGGTCGGTCGCCGCCATGTCGTCGGCGGTGATCAGCACGACGTTCGGTCGCTGCGCCGGCGGTACGCCGTCCCGGGGCGGGGTCGGCTCGGCGCGCGCCACCCACCGCGGCTCCACCGGCGCGGGCTCGGCGGCGAGGCCCGCCGCCCGGGCCACGACCAGAGGAGCCGGCTCGTCGAGCAGCCCCCGGGGGACCAGCAGGGCACCGGACACGACGAGACCGGCGACCACGAGCCCGGTGACGACGGCGGCGCGGAGGGCGCGTGGTCGGCCCGGGGGCGTGGGCCCCCCTGGCTCGTGCGGACGAGACGCCTCCGACATCGTCATCGACCACCCCTCGCGTCGATGTCCTCACCGCCAGGATGGGCCGGTCACCCGACAGGGGGGAGGGTCGATGGTCCTCGGCGGGAGTGACGCAGGGCAGACGTGCAGACGGCCGGCAGGTGGGCGCCCGGGAGGGCGCTCAGCTGCCGGCCGGTGGCCTGCGGTCCCGCGTCAGGAGCGCGAGCGGCTCACGCTCTCGCACGCGAGGACCTTGTCGGTGCTCTTGGCCTCGGCCGTGTCGGAGCCGGCGCCGCAGCTGACCTTGTCGCGTCCCTCGCCGGCGTACAGCTTGTCGTGGCCGGCGAGCCCGATGAGGATGTCGTCGCCCGTGCCGCCGTAGATGACGTCCTGGCCGTCCACGCCGACCAGGTAGTCGCCGTCGGCGCCACCGTCGATCCAGTCGTCGCCGATGTTGGTGCGCAGCCAGTCACGACCGGCGCCACCGCTCGCGCGGTCGTTGTCCTGGGCGCCGTTGACGAAGTCGGCGCCGTCGCCGGTCAGGGCCACGTCGTGCCCCCGGTCGCCGAGGAACGAGATCTCGAACCGGTCCGAGAGGGCGCTGGAGTCGATGGTGTCGTTGCCCAGCCGCGGCCAGACCTCGATGAGCATGGGGGCGGAGTCGGCGAACTTCGACGCGATCGTGCAGGTGGCGCCGACGCCCTGGGGCACGTTGATGCTGGTGCACGAGGGGTCGAGGTACTTCCAGGACGCGGTGCCGGTGTCGACGAACCGCACCTGGCCGTTGCTCTGCGTGATGGTGGTGTTGTTGTTCTGCTGACCGCCACGGAACAGCAGGCCGTGCTCGGTGCGGTTGACCATCGCCTGGTTCTTCAGCGGCACCACGCCGCCGATGTTGATCGACTGCACGAACGGCCGCGACGGACCGATGCCGGGCCACGGCGAGGTGGACCGCGGCAGGTCGAGCGTGGGGTCGTGGTACTCCTCCGCCTGGGCGGGGGCGCTGGTGCTGACGAGGCCGGCGGCGAGCGCGGACAGGGCCACGAGTGCGGTGCCGGTGCGCGCGAAGATGGTGCGAGACATTGGTTCCTCCCAGATCAAGACTCTTGTCCTGACTGTAGGTGACCAAGGTCCCGAGTGGGACAAGTTGCCCGAACTCGCGAAATTCTCGACTAGACCGGTCCGCTAGCGTCGAGACCTTACCCGGTCGCGCCGGGGTGCCCGAGCGGCCCCCGCGGATCGCCGTCCCCCCACCCGCTACACCAGGCCGAGGAGCCCCCATGTCCCAGCAGCGCCGACGCGGCGTCCGCGACGTCCCCGGAGCCCTGGCCCGCGGGCGTGCACGCGTCGCGGGCGTGGCCAAGCGCCGCTTCCCCAGCGTCGCCGTCACCGGCATGACCGGGGTGGGCAAGTCCGAGCTCGTCGACCACATGACCGGCCGCGCCCGCCCCGAGGGCGTGCCGGACGCGGGGTCCGCGGTGGTCGAGCGCCGGGTCCGCCGCGGCCGGCTGCTGCGCGGCTTCCGCTTCCGGGTGGTGCCCGGTGTCAACGCCGCCACCCGCCTCGGCGGGCTCGACGAGGTGTTCCACGACGCTCCCGTCGACGGGGTCCTGCACGTGGTGGCGAACGGTTACGCCACCGGGCGCCGTCCGGCCGGGACCACCGGGGCGGTGGTGGTGTCCCGCGAGGACCAGCTCGCCGCCGAGCTCGAGGACTGGACGGTCACCGCGCACCGCATCGCCTCGATGGCCGTCCGTCGCGAGCGGCCGACCTGGCTGGTCGTCGTGGTCACCAAGGTCGACCTCTTCGACGAGCCGGTCGAGGACGTCGTGACCCGCTACTCCCCGGGCAGCGGCACGGAGTTCGGCAACCGGCTCGACGAGCTCCGCGCACTCGCCGGTGCCGCCAAGCTGTCCGTCGACGTGCTGCCCGTGTGCAGCCACCTGGAGAAGGGCTCCGCGGTGTCGCGGTCGCAGCGCGACGCCTACCTCGCCGCCCTCGAGGCGCGCATGGCGCAGCTCTCCGGGCACGTCTGAGGGTTGGCCCCCCCCGGGGACCGGGCGCCGGGTCAGCGGGGGTTGCCGAACATCTGCACCCAGTAGTGCCCGTACGGCGATCCCGCCACCTGGGCGTGACCGACGCCGAGGTGGACGTAGCTGCCCATCAGGTTGTGGCAGTGTCCGACGCTGGTCCGCCACCCCTCGACGACCCTGGCCGGGGTGCTGTAGCCGGCCGCGATGTTCTCGCCGTAGCCGCGCCACGCGTAGCCCGCGGCGCTCGCCCGGTCGCCGGGGTCGTCGCCGGTGGGGGAGACGTGGTCGAAGAACCGCTCCTCGCCCATCCGGACCGCGTAGGCACGCGACGCCGTCGTCAGCTCCGGGCTCAGCTGCACCGGGGCCTTCGGTCCGTACGTCGTGCTGCCGCACGTCGTGCCACGGGCTCGGAGCTCGTTGGTCAGCCGCAGGACCTCGGCCTCGAAGGCCGTCGGGGTCCCGGCCGGGTCGGTCGGGGGGTCGGTCGGGGGATCGGTCGGCGGGTCGGTCGGCGGGTCGGTCGGGGGGTCGGTCGGCGCCGTGACCGTGACCGGCTGGCGTGCAGTGACGGCGCCCGCCGCCGTACGCGTGGCCGGGACCTTGACCCGCAGCGAGCCGCTGCGCGGCACGGCGGCCGCGACCAGGGTGGCCACCCCGCGCGCGTCCGTGCGGGTGCTCGCCAGTGTCTGCCACGTGAGGCTCCCGCCGGGACGGAGCTGCAGCAGCGCGCGCCGCTCGACGACGCGGCCGCCGGTCAGCACGGTGACGGCCCGGCGCACCTCGGTCGCGGGCGCGACGGTGGACGCGGTGGTGGACCAGCCGGTGACGCTCGTCCGCGTCGCGGCGACCGCCCCGGTGGGCGCGACGAGCAGCGGGGCGAGGGTGAGGCCGAGGAGCAGCGTCAGTGTCCTGCCTGCACGTGATGTCCGGTTTGTCCGCATCGCACCACGGTAGGTCGCTCCCGGCCCGCCCCGGGCGGGTTCGGCGAAGAACGCGCCGTCGGGGTGGGGGCCGCGGTGGTCAGGAGGTGCGGTGGGGGTCCTCGCCGACCTGGACGACGAGCTTGCCGAAGTTCGCCCCCGTCAGCAGCCCCCGGAACGCCTCGGGCGCGTTCTCGAGACCCTGCACGACGTCCTCGCGGTAGTGGACCGCACCGGTCGCGAGCCAGCCCGTCATGTCGCGCACGAAGTCGCGGCCGTGGGTGCGCAGGAACTCGTCCTGGATGAAGCCGCGCACGGTGAGGCTGCGGCGCAGCACCAGCCCCAGGAAGCCGGGGAGGCGGTCCGGACCCTCGGGCACCTCGGTGGCGTTGTAGCCCGAGACCAGTCCGCACACCGGGATGCGGGCGTACTTGTTGACGTGGCGCAGGACCTGCTTGGTCACCTCGCCGCCGACGTTCTCGAAGTAGACGTCGATGCCGTCCGGCACGGCGGCCGCGAGGTCCTCGGCGAACGTGGGGGAGCGGTGGTCGACGGCGGCGTCGAAGCCGAACTCGTCGAGCAGGGCCGCGCACTTCTCCGCACCGCCGGCGATGCCGACGGCGCGGGCGCCGCGGGCCCTGGCGATCTGTCCGACCGCGGACCCCACGGGGCCGGTGGCCGCGGCGACCACGACGGTCTCGCCGGCCTGGGGCCGACCGATCTCGAGCAGGCCGGCGTAGGCGGTGAAGCCCGGCATGCCGAGCACGCCGAGAGCCGTGGAGACCGGGGCCTGGGCGGGGTCCAGCCGGCGCAGGCCGGTGCCGTCGCTGATGGCGCGGGTCTGCCACCCGGAGTAGGACAGCACCCAGTCGCCCTCGTTCCAGTCCTCCGAGCGCGAATCCTCGACCTGGCAGACGGTGCCTCCGACGAGCAGCCCGCCCACCGGCACGGGGTCGGCGTACGACGGCGCGTCGCTCATGCGACCGCGCATGTAGGGGTCGAGGGAGAGGTAGACGACGCGCAGCAGGACCTGTCCCTCCTCGAGGGCGGGGAGCTCCTCCTCGACGACTCCGAAGGTGGCGTCGTCGGGCGTCCCGACGGGGCGTTGGGCGAGTCGGACCTGGGTGGTGGTGGGCATCGTTCCAGCATGCCGGGAGGGCGGGCGCCGCTCCCCGGTGGGGGGTCGGCCGCGGGGTCGGGCTGGGGGCGGACCGGTCTGGACCGGGATCCGACGATGTGATCAGATGCAGAGGTCCCGGGCGATTCGGGACCTTAGTCTGGGGTCTTACGTCGCATTTGGGAGGATGCCGTGCTCACTCGTTCTGCTCGAATCACGCTCGCCGTGGCCGCCCTCGGGGCCGCCACCGTCTCCGGCGCCGCACTGCCGGGAGCCGCCCAGGCGGCCGGCAGCGAACCGCCGAAGGCACTGCTGGGCAACGGTCCCACCCCGATCCCGCTGAAGAACGCCGCGATGATCTCGCGCACCGAGTGGGGCTACCGCTACATCGCCGGCCAGCAGCACTCCGACCTGACCGTGCGCCTGGTGGACGGCAACCTCGTCTACACCGACCGCGGCACCCGCGAGCTGCGCGACATCCCCGGCACCTGCAGCCGCCGGTCCGTCGACGTCGGCATCCAGGCGGTCTGCTCCGTGCCGGCGCAGTACGACAGCGCCAACAGCATGTTCCTCGAGATCTGGCCGCGCCTGGGCGACGACACCGTCGACGGTTCGTCGTTGCCGAACACCTTCCGCATGTGGGTGCTGGGCGACCGCGGACGCGACGTCGTGCGGACCGGGGCCGGCAACGACTTCGTCAACGGCGCCCAGGACGCCGACAAGGCCTGGGGCGGCGGCGGCAACGACTGGCTGCGCACCGGCATCGGCGACGACACCCTCGTCGGCGAGGGCGGTGACGACAAGCTCGTCGGGGTCGACGGCAACGACACCATCGACGGCGGGGAGGGTGACGACCGCGTCGGCGGCGGCCCGGGCAGCGACCACCTGACCGCCGGCGGTGGTCAGGACCTCGTCGCCTGCGGCGGCGGGCCCGACAACGCCTGGGTGGACTCCGCGGACCGCACCACCGAGTGCGAGTCGGTCGCCCGCTCCTGATCGGCGACGCCCGCGGCCGACCCGACCCGGCGGGGCGGTCGCGGCCCGGCCCGGGGTTGCGCCTGCGACCTAGGGTCGGACCATGGCGGCCTCCCGAGGCGGGTACCGGACGTCTCGGTCGTCGACGACGCCCGGGCCCACGTCCGCGCCCGGAGCCATCCGCCCGGCGGCCCCGGGCGGTGCCGCGGTCGGGCTGCTGCGCGCGGCCCACGGCGGCCCGACGCTGGCGGTCACGACCCTCGTCGTCGTGCTGGCCGTCGGCCGTGACGTCGGGTGGGGCACCGCCCTGATGCTCGCGGGCGCCGTGTTCGCCGGCCAGCTCACGATCGGGTGGGTCAACGACCTCGTCGACCTGCGGCGCGACCGCGAGGTCGGACGCACCGACAAGCCGCTGGCCACCGGCGAGCTCCCGGTGGCGGCGGTGCGCACCGCCCTGGCGCTGGCGGCCGCATCGGCGGTCGGGCTCTCGCTGGCGCTCGGGTGGCGGAGCGCGCTGGTCCACCTCGTGCTCGTGGTCGGCTCCGGTCAGGCCTACAACCTGTGCCTCAAGGCGACCGCCTGGTCGTGGCTGCCCTACGCCGTCGCGTTCGGCACGCTGCCGGCGGTCGTCACCCTCGCCGGCGCCGACCCGGTGTGGCCCGAGCCGTGGCTGATGCTGGCGGCCGGCACCCTCGGGGTGGCGGCGCACTTCCTCAACGTCCTGCCCGACCTCGCCGACGACGCCGCGACCGGCGTGCGCGGCCTGCCGCACCGGATCGGCGGGACCGCCAGCCGGGTCGCGGCGACGACGCTGCTCGTCACCGCGTCGCTGGCGGCCCTGCTCGGTCGGGACGGCGCCCCCGAGACCTGGGGCTGGCTGCTCCTCGTCCTGGTGCTCGGGCTCGCAGCGCTCAGCCTGCGCGGTCGCGGCCGGACCCCGTTCCGGGCGGCCGTCGCGATCGCCCTGCTCGACGTGGTGCTGGTGGCGGCCGGATGACCTCGGACGCCCTCGGACGCGGCGTGGTGCACGACCTCGTCGTCGTCGGGTCCGGTCCCGCCGGTGCCGCGACCGCGCTCGGAGCGCTGGCGGTCGACCCGGACCTGTCCGTGCTGCTGCTCGACCGCGCCGACTTCCCCCGCGACAAGTCCTGCGGCGACGGGGTCGCACCGCACGTGCTCGACCTGCTCGCGGAGGTCGGGGTCACCGGGCTGCTCGACGACCGGGTCCCGGTCACCCGGCTCCGCCTGCGGCGCGGCGACCTGGGCGTCGACCGTCCGATGACCCGGCCCGCGTGGGTGGTCCCGCGACGTGTGCTGGACGCCCGCCTGCTCGACGCCGCGCTCGGCGCGGGCGCGCGGTGGGAGCGTCGCCGCGTCCGCGACCTGGTCGTCGGCGACGACGGGGTCGTGCTCGACGGGGAGGTCGCCGGGCGGCTGACCGTCGGCGCCGACGGCGCCCACTCGGTGGTCCGGCGCGCCCTCGGACGCCCCGACGGACCGCGGGCGCTGGCGATCCGCGGCTACGCCCCCACGCCGGCCGAGCGGCGTGGCGGCCAGACCATCGTGTTCGGCGACAGCCGACAGCCGTCCTACGCCTGGGCGTTCGACTGCGGCGACGGCACCAGCAACGTCGGGTACGGCGAGCTGCTGACCACCCGGCGTGACCCGCCGACCCGGCGCCAGCTCCTCGAGCAGCTCGAGCACCTGCTGCCCGGGACCACCGCCGACGCCGTCGACTGGCGCGGGCACCACCTGCCCCTGTCGACGGCCCGTCCGCTGCGGCCGGCGCACGGACGCGTGCTGCTGGCCGGCGACGCGGCCGGGCTGGTCAACCCGCTCACCGGTGAGGGCATCTACTACGCGGTCGCGACGGGTCTGCTCGCCGGACGCGCAGCCGCCGAGGCCCTCCGCGACGCCGGCTCGGACGGACCCCGCGCCCGGGCCACCGCGGAGACCGCCGCGGGAGCGACGTACACCCGGCGCGTGCGGCGGCTGCTCGCCCGGCACCTGCGCCACACCGCGCTGGCGGCGCGGCTGTCGCTGAACGGCCGTGTGCTCGACGCCGGGCTGCGTGCCTCCGCCCGCGACCAACGGGTCTTCGACGACCTTGTCGAGCTCGGGCTCGCCCGCGGCACCCTCACCCCGACCCTGTCCCGCGGCCTCGCCACCTCGTTGCTGGGCCGCACCCCTCCGCACGCCCACCCACAGGAGACACCCGTATGAGGATCGTGAGCGTCGCCGGCGTCCTGCCCGAGCACCGCTACCCCCAGCAGCAGATCACCGAGATGTTCACCCGCACCATGCTGCGCGGCGCGGTGGACCTCAAGGTGGTCGAGCGGCTGCACGCCAACGCAGGCGTGCGGCACCGCTCCCTGGCGCTGCCGATCGAGGACTACGCCGGCCTCGAGGACTTCGGCCAGTCCAACGACGCCTTCATCGAGGTCGGCGTGGAGCTGGGGGCGCGGGCCGTCACCGACGCCCTCAAGGCGGCCGACCTCACGCCTCAGGACGTGGACCTCGTCATGTCCGCGACGGTCACCGGGCTCGCGGTGCCCACCCTGGAGGCGCGGGTCGCGGCCCTCATCGGCATGCGGCCCGACGTCGTGCGGGTGCCGCTGGTGGGGCTGGGCTGCGTCGCCGGCGCCGCGGGCGTGGCGCGGCTGCACGACTACCTGGTCGGTCACCCCGACAAGGTGGCGGTGCTGATGTCGGTCGAGCTGTGCTCGCTCACGCTGCAGCGCGACGACACCTCGATGGCCAACCTCGTCGGCAGCGGCCTCTTCGGCGACGGCGCCGCGGCGGTGGTCGCCGTGGGTGCCGACCGCGCCGCGGGCTTCGCCGACGCCGAGGTCGAGGGCCGTGGGCCCGCGCAGCCCGACGTGCTGGCCAGCCGCAGCCGGCTCTACCCCGACTCCGAGCGCACGATGGGATGGGACGTCGGCGCCACCGGGCTCAAGATCGTGCTCGACAGCAAGGTCCCGCAGATGGTCACGCGCTACGTCGGTGGCGACGTGGCGGCGTTCCTCGCCGACCACGGGCTCACCCAGGCCGACATCGAGTGGTACGTCGCCCACCCCGGCGGGCCGAAGGTGCTCGAGGCGATGCAGGAGACCCTCGGGGTCCCGCAGGAGGCGCTGCAGGTCACCTGGGACTCGCTCGCGGCCATCGGCAACCTGTCGTCGTCCTCGGTCCTGCACGTCCTGGCCGACACGCTCGCCACCCGCCCCCCGCGCCCCGGGTCCTACGGCCTGATGCTCGCGATGGGGCCGGGCTTCTGCTCCGAGCTGGTGCTGCTGCGGGCCCCGGAGCCCGGCACATGAGCTCCGAGGTCTGGTTCACGGTCCTGGTCGCCGCGGTCGGGCTGGAACGGCTCGCCGAGCTGGTGGTCTCCAAGCGCAACGCCACCTGGAGCCTGGAGCGTGGCGGAGTCGAGACCGGCCAGGGCCACTACCCCGTCATGGTCGTGCTGCACACCGGCCTGCTGGCGGGGATGCTCGTCGAGGTCTGGCTGCTGCGCCCCGACGTCCTGCCGCTGCTCGGCGTCACGATGCTGGCGCTGGCGGTCGCCTCCCAGGTCCTGCGCTGGTGGTGCATCACGACGCTCGGCCGCCGCTGGAACACCCGCGTGATCGTCGTACCCGGTCTGGCGCCGGTCACCGGCGGCCCCTACCGCTGGTTCTCGCACCCCAACTACGTCGCCGTCGTCGTCGAGGGCGTCGCGCTGCCGCTGGTGCACTCCGCCTGGATCACCGCGCTGGTCTTCACGGTGGCCAACGCCGCGCTGCTGACCGTGCGGATCCGCTGCGAGAACACGGCGCTCGCGTCGCTGCCCCGTGCCGAGGGGGTGAGCGCGTGAGGGACCTCGTGGTCGCCGGCGGCGGCCCCGCCGGCCTGGCCACCGCCCTGTACGCCGCCCGCGCCGGGCTCGACGTCGTGGTGCGGGAGCCCCGTGAGGGCACCGTCGACAAGGCCTGCGGCGAGGGACTCATGCCGGGGGCGCTGGCCGCCCTGCACGGGCTGGGGGTGGACCCGGACGGCCACGAACTGACCGGCATCCGCTACCTCGCCGGGGCCCGACAGGTCGAGGCCCCGTTCCGCGGCGGGCCCGGACGCGGCGTGCGCCGCACGACGTTGCACGCGGCGCTGCGCGCGGCGGTCGACGCCGCCGGGGTGCCGGTGGAGCCCCGTGCGGTCGGGACCGTCACGCAGGACGCCGACGGCGTGGTCGTCGACGGGGAGCGCAGCCGCTACCTCGTCGCGGCGGACGGGCTCCACTCGCCACTGCGGCGCTCGCTCGGGCTGGAGCGCCCGGACGACCGCGCTCTGCGGCGACGGGTGGGCGGTCGGGCGGCCCCGGCGCGCTACGGCCTGCGCCAGCACCACGCGGTGGCGCCCTGGACGTCGTACGTCGAGGTGCACTGGGGCGAGCACGCCGAGGTCTACGTGACCCCGGTGGGCGACGACCGGGTGGGGGTGGCCGTGCTGACCTCCACGCGCGGGTCCTACGCCGACCACCTGGCCGCCTTCCCCGACGTCCGCGCGCGGATCGACGGCGCCGGGAGCCTGAGCGACGTCCGTGGGGCTGGCCCGCTGCGGCAGCACGCCACGGCTCGGACCGCGGGGCGGGTGATGCTGGTCGGCGACGCCGGCGGCTACGTCGACGCCCTGACCGGGGAGGGCGTCGCGCTGGCCCTGGCGCAGGCGCGGGCCGCCGTGGACGCCGTGCTGGCCGACGACGCCGGACGCTACGAGAAGGAGTGGGTGCGCGTGACCCGTCGCTACCGGGTGCTGACCGAGGGACTGGTGCGCGCGACCCGGCTGGCGCCGGTGCGGCGCCGGCTGGTCCCGACCGCGACGCGGCTGCCGTGGGTGTTCGACGCCGCCGTGGGCGCGCTGGCGAGGCCGGCGTGAGCGCCGTGCGCGACGTGCGTGACGGGGAGGTCGAGCTGGTCGTGCTGGTCGGCGAGGACGGCGAGTCGCTGGGCACCCAGGCCAAGGCCACGGTCCACCACGAGGCGACCCCGCTGCACCTGGCCTTCTCCTGCTACGTCTTCGACGACGCCGGCCGGGTGCTCGTGACGCAGCGGGCGCTGGGCAAGGTGACCTGGCCGGGCGTGTGGACCAACAGCGTGTGCGGGCACCCGGCGCCGGGGGAGGACCTCGCCGACGCGGTGCGACGTCGCGCCGCGGACGAGCTGGGGCTCCGGGTCGTCGACGTCCGGCTGGTGCTGCCGGCCTTCCGCTACCGCGCGGTCATGGACAACGGGGTCGTGGAGAACGAGCTGTGCCCGGTGCACGTCGCCCGGGCCGTGGGCCGCGAGCACGTCGACCCCGCCGAGGTGGAGGAGGCCGTGTGGGTGCCGTGGCCGCAGTTCCGCGACGAGGTCCGTGACGGCACCCGGGAGGTGTCGCCGTGGTGCGTGAGGCAGGTCGCCGAGCTCGCGGCCCGCGAAGACGGTCACGGCTGGTTCCTGCCCGGTGACGCAGACGCCCTCCCGGCTGCCGCTCGCTGAGCGAGCGGCGGGGGAGGGCGGCGGGTCGGGCGACGCGGTCCGGTGCCGGACCGGGGCTCCGGCGTCAGCCGGTCAGTCGCTCAGGCGGCGGCTCGGCCGCGACGGGCGAGGCGGCGCAGCGCGCTGCCCTGCTGCCGGGCGCGCACGAGCGGGAGCAGGTGCGCGCGGCCCTCGCGCTCGGCCACCAGGGTGGTGGCGTCGTGGTCGTAGTCGGCGGCGAGGCGCTCGACCCGGCCGAGGTCGTTGGCGGCGACCGCCTCGTTGACTGCGACGACGTACTCGTCGTGCAGGGCGTCGAGCTCCTCGACGAGGGTGCGGGCCATGTCGTTCACCTCCAGGTTGCTGTTCATGTCCTGACAATCGTCCCGCGAATCTTTGATCGATCCAACTTCTGGCGCGGTGATCCCGCCCACAGGGTCTGCGCGCACCACGGGAGACTGGCGGGGTGAGACTACCTCGCTCGGGCCCCGGTGACGGGGCCTGCGTCTGCGGCTCGGGCCGCGGCTACGCGTCCTGCTGCGGGCCGCTGCACGACGGGGCCGCGGCGGTGACGGCCGAGGCGCTCATGCGCTCGCGCTACGCCGCCTACGCGTTGGGTCTCGAGGACCACCTGTTCCGGACGTGGCACCCACGCACCCGCCCGGCCGGACCGCTCACCGGGGGCGGCCTCGTGTGGTGCGGCCTGCGAGTGCTGCGCACCGAGGCCGGGGGAGCGGACGACACCGTGGGGGTGGTCGAGTTCGAGGCCGACCACCAGGTGCCGCGGGACGGCCGCGCCGGGACCGTCGTGCGGACGATGCGCGAGGTGAGCCGCTTCGAGCGGCGCGCCGGCCGCTGGGTGTACGTCGACGCCGTCACCTGAGCGGGGAAAAATGTCAGTGCGACAAGCATCCGTGAGGATGCCTGCCGCACTGACGGGTCGAGCAGGGCAACGGGTCAGACCGGCTGGACCTGCCCCAGCACCTCGAGCACCTCGCCCGTCGTGGACGCGGCCTCCAGGCGAGCCACCTGGTCGGCGTCGAGGAAGACCTCGGCGATCCGGCCGAGCAGCTTGAGGTGGTCGTTGCCGAGCGCGGCGACGCCGACGACGAACTTCACCTCCTTGCCCTTCCAGTCCAGGCCGTCGGAGTAGCGGACGAACGAGATGGCCGTCCGCTTGATGGCCGACTTGGCCTCGTTGGTGCCGTGCGGCAGCGCCAGCCCGTTGCCCATGTACGTCGACACCGACTGCTCGCGGGCGTGCATGCCCTCGATGTACGCCGCGTCGACCGCACCGGCCTGGACGAGCAGCTCACCGGCCCGGGTGATCGCCTCGTCCCGCGTACGGTCCGCGGCGTCCAGGACGACCGACTCGGGGGCGAGCAGGCCACCCATCGTGTCGGTGTCCTGGGACGCCGCGGCCCCTCCCTGCGCCGGGACGCTGCTCCCACCCGCGTCCCCGCCCGCGCCGCTGTTGCGCTCGCGCACCAGCTCCACGATCTCGTCGTAGCGCGGGCTGTTCATGAAGTTGTCCACCGAGACGTGGACCGCCGACCCGGTCCTCTGCCGTGCCCGGGCCGTCAGGTCCTGGTGGCTGACGACCAGGTCGAACTCGTCGCGGAGGTTCGAGATGGCCTTGTTGACGACCGTGACGTCGGTGTAGCCGGCGCCGTGGACCTTCTTGCGCAGCACCGAGGCGCCCATGGCCGAGGAGCCCATGCCGGCGTCGCAGGCGAACACGATGGCGCGGATCGGGCCGGAGTGCTCGGAGGCCGCGGAGCCGGACAGCGCCGAGGAGGCGACCGACTTCTTGCCCTTCATCGACTCCATGCTCGCCGTGGCGACGGCCAGGTCGCCGTCGTCGTCCGACCGGTCGGTCTTCAGCAGGAACGCCGCCACCGCGAAGGACGCCGCGGCGCCGCCGATCACGGACAGGATCACGCCGACGTAGCTGCCGCCGGGCGTGGCTGCCAGGACCGCGATGATGGAGCCCGGCGCGGCCGGGGACCGCAGGCCGGAGTCGAACGTCAGGTTGATGAAGATCTGGGTCATGCCGCCCGCGATCATCGCCAGGATCAGCTTGGGCTTCATCAGGACGTACGGGAAGTAGATCTCGTGGATGCCGCCGACGAAGTGGATCAGAAGCGCGCCCGGGGCCGACGCCTTGGCGGCACCCTTGCCGAAGAACATGAAGGCCAGCAGCAGGCCGGCGCCGGCTGCCGGGTTCGCCTCGAGCAGGAAGAGGATCGACTGCCCCTGCTCGGACGCCTCGGTGGTGCCCAGCGGGGTGAGGATGCCCTGGTTGATGGCGTTGTTGAGGAAGAGCACCTTGGCCGGCTCGATGAAGATCGAGGTGAGGGGGAGCAGCGAGTTGTCGACCAGGACGTCGATGACGTTGCCGGCCAGCTCGGAGAAGCGGGTGACGAACGGTCCGGCCACCACGAAGCCGACGATCGCCAGGACCATGCCCCAGATCCCGGCCGAGAAGTTGTTGACGAGCATCTCGAAGCCGGGGCGGATCTTGTGCGACCACAACCCGTCGAGCTTCCGCATCGACCAGCCACCGAGCGGGCCCATGATCATCGCGCCGAGGAACATCGGGACGTCCGTGCCGGCGATGGCACCCATGGTGGCGATGGCGCCGACCACGCCGCCGCGGATGTTGTCGTCGTACATCATCCGGCCGCCGGTGTAGCCGATCAGCAGCGGCAGCAGGTAGGTGATCATCGGGCCGACGATGCCGCCGTCCACGAAGTCGCCCCAGCCTCCGAACTTGGCGACCCAGCTGTCGGGGGCGAGCCAGGCGTTGTCGCCGCCGCCGAGGTTGAGCCAGCCGTTCTCGATGAACAGGGCCGTGATCAGGCCCCAGGCGATGAAGGCCCCGATGTTGGGCAGGACCATGTTCGACAGGAACGTGCCGAACCGTTGGACGTGGAGGCGGACACCGCCGCCGCTCGATTGGGTCTGGGTCGTCGTTGCCATGACACCTTCCTGGGGGTGAAGGCCCGATCCGCCGGTCGCGCGAGCGCGTACGTTGGGGTCTGGCGGTGGTGTGACTGCAGTCACGCGAATCTGTGATTGCCTTTATATCTCCGCCCCAAAGGGTCGGTCAATACCCTGAACGCAACATGTTCGCAGAGAAAGCAACGCAAATGCGGTATGGTCTGGATCACAGACCACCGACGAGACAGCTGGAGGACACCCCCATGAAGGCCCTGCGCTTCTACGCCCCCGAGGACGTCCGGCTCGAGGACGTCCCCGAGCCCACCTGCGGTCCCCGCGAGGTCAAGCTCAAGGTGCGCAACTGCTCGACCTGCGGCACCGACGTCAAGATCTTCCACAACGGTCACCAGAACCTCACCCCGCCGCGGACCATCGGCCACGAGATCGCCGGCGAGGTGGTCGAGGTCGGCGCCGAGGTCGCGTCCGCCTTCGGCGCGTCCTGGTCCGTCGGCGACCGGGCCCAGGTCATCGCCGCCGTCCCGTGCGGCGACTGCCACGAGTGCCGCAAGGGTTGGATGGCGGTCTGTGCCAACCAGACCTCGGTCGGCTACCAGTACGACGGCGGCTTCGCCGAGTACATGATCGTGCCCGAGCAGGTGCTCAAGGTCGACGGCCTCAACCGCATCCCCGAGAACGTCGGGTACGACGAGGCGTCGGCCGCCGAGCCGTTCGCCTGCGCCATCAACGCCCAGGAGCTGCTCGGCATCGAGGAGGGCGACACCGTCGTGGTCTTCGGCGCCGGCCCCATCGGGTGCATGCACATCCGCATCGCGCGCGGCGTGCACAAGGTCGGACCCGTCTACCTCGTCGACGTCAACGCCGACCGGCTGAAGATGTCGGCCGACGCGGTCCAGCCGGACGAGACCATCAACGGCGCCGAGGTCGACGTCGTCGAGAAGGTCATGGAGCTCACGGGTGGGCGCGGCGCGGACGTCGTCATCACCGCCACGGCGGCCAACGTCACCCAGGAGCAGGCCATCGCCATGGCCGCCCGCAACGGGCGCATCTCCTTCTTCGGCGGGCTGCCCAAGACCGACCCGACGATCACCTGCGACTCCAACGTCGTGCACTACCGCCAGCTGCACATCCACGGGGCCAACGGCTCCGCGCCGGAGCACAACAAGCGGGCGCTGGAGTACATCTCCACCGGGCAGGTGCCGGTCAAGGACCTCATCACCGAGCACATCCCGCTCGAGCGCGCCCTCGACGCCTTCGCCATCGTCAAGGCCGGCGAGGCGATCAAGGTGACCGTCGAGCCCTGATCGGGGGATCGGAGATGCGGTTCACCGGGAGCCGTGTCTGATTTGCGCACCTTCGTGTTGTCTATCAAACTGCTAGACAAACAACGGAGGTACGCATGGCGGGCAGCGGAGCAGCAGCGACGAGGGCAGGACGGCCCCGGGTCGTGGTGGTGGGGGCCGGCGCAGCCGGCACCCTGACCGCGATCCACCTGCTGCGTGCGGCGACCCGTCGCGCGACCGAGCTCGACATCGTGCTGGTCGACCCCGCCGACCGGTGGGCGCGCGGCGTCGCCTTCGGCACCCCCGACGAGACGCACCTGCTCAACGTGCCCTCGGCGGGCATGAGCGCGCTGCCCGAGGACCCCGGTCACTTCGTGGCCTGGCGGGGCGGGCAGGAGCGGCGCGACGACTGCGACCCCAACGCGTTCGTGCCGCGTCGGCAGTTCGCGCTCTACCTCGACGACACCCTGGCCGACGCCCGCGCCGCCGCGGCCGACCTCGTCGGGCTCAGGCACCTGCGCGCCCGCGCCGAGGGAGTACGTCGTACCAGTGGCGGGTGCTGCGTGGTCCTCGACGACGGACCGCCCCTCGAGGCCGACGCGGTCGTCATCGGCACCGGGCTGCCCACCGTCGGCCACGGCTGGGCGCCGGAGGCGCTGCGGCGCTCACCGTTCTTCGTGCCCGACCCGTGGGCCCCCGGCGCCCTCGAGGTCGTGCGCCGCGACGCCCAGGGCCCGGCCGACGTGCTCGTCGTCGGCACCGGTCTCACCATGGTCGACGTCACCCTCACCCTCACCGGCGGCGCCTCCGGCGGGACCCGGTCCGGTGCTCCCGCCGAGCCGCGACGGGTCCACGCGGTGTCGCGCCACGCCCGTCTGCCGCGATCCCACGTCGCGCGCCCCCGGCTGGCGGCGATCCCCGACATCTCCTCGTGGGGCACGACGCTGGCCGAGATCCGTCAGGACGCGACGCGTCACCTCGCCGAGGTGAAGGAGACGACCGGGGACTGGCGGCCCGCGGTGGACGGTCTGCGCCACCGGGTCACCGCGCTCTGGCAGCGGCTGACCGAGGCCGAGCGCCTCGAGTTCCTCGCCACCGACGCCGGCGCCTGGAACGTGCTGCGCCACCGGATGGCGCCCTCCAGCCGCGCCCGGCTCGACGCCCTGGCGGCCGAGGGCCGGCTCACGCTCGCGCCCGCCGAGGTCCTCGACGCCGAGCCCCTGCCCGGCGGTGGCCTCGCGGTCACGCTGTCCGACGGCACCCGCCACGACGTCGGGTGGGTCGTCAACTGCACCGGGCCGCAGTCCGACGTACGCCAGCTGGGCGACCCGCTGCTCGACGACCTGCTGCGACCGCGCGCCGGGGTCTCCGTGGCGTCCATCGCGTCCGGAGGCATGGGCTTCCGCACCGACCGGGGCCGGCTCGTCGACTCCTCCGGCGCCGCCGACCTCCCCGTCTGGACCCTCGGCGCGCTGCGCCGCGGGGAGCTGTGGGAGTCCACCGCGGTGCCCGAGATCCGCACCCAGGCCTCCGACCTCGCCCACGCGCTCCTCGACGTGGTCGCGCCCCTGCCGCGCCGGCTCGAGGACGGCCGGCTGGTCAGCGGCCACCACCCGGTCGCCCGGCCCCGGGACCCGCTGGGTCTGCCCCTGTCGACGACGGCCGAGGCGGCGGCGGCGTACAACGCCGGGCTCGAGCGCATCATGCGGCTGCAGGCCGGCGGCGAGGAGCTGATCCGCGAGGCCACCGTCCTCGACCGCGACTTCGCGGTCGCCCACGCCGCGCTGGCGATGCTGGGCCACGAGGCCGGCGCCGAGGCCGACGTCCGGTCGTCGCTGGCCGCGGCGCAGGACGCGGTCGAGCACCGCGGCGACGCCCGGGAGCGGAGCTTCGTCGACGTCGTCGCGCGTCGCGTGGCCGACGTGCGCCGCACCGGGGCGCAGGCCCTCATGTCCCACGTGGCCAACCACCCCCGCGACGTGCTCGCGGTGTCGATGGCCGTCCCGACGATCGCCTTCTCCGGCGTCACCGACGTGCAGCAGGAGGCCTGGGACCTCGTCGAGGGGCTGGCCCCGGCCTACCGCGACCACTGGTGGTACATCTCGCTGCTCGCCTTCACCCGCCAGGACCAGGGCCGCTTCGAGGAGGCCGGGCTGCTGGCCGAGAGCGCGCTGTCCTGCGAGCCCTCGTCAGGCCACGCCGTGCACGCGCTGACCCACGTGATGTACGAGACCGGCCAGCACGAGGCCGGGCGCGCCTGGCTCGACCACTGGGTGCGCGAGAGCGGCCGCTCGGCCAGCCACCGCGCCCACTTCTCCTGGCACGCGGCACTGCACGAGCTGGCCATGGGCGACACCGAGGCCGTGCGCCACCGCTACTACTCCCAGCTCGCCCCTCCGGGCGTGACGGGGGTGCGCGCGCTGGTCGACTCCGCGTCGCTGCTGTGGCGCTGGCAGGTCGGTACGACGGAGTGGTTCGGCTCCGAGGGCCCGCCCCCGCCCGTCGAGGGCGTGCTGGAGGCTGCCGGCGAGGAGCTCGTGAGCCGTCCGCAGACGCCCTTCGTGGGGCTCCACGCCGCGCTCGGTCTCGCGGCGGCCGGCGGCGGTGAGCCCTTGGTGCGGCTGCGCGACCACTGCGCCGCGTCGGAGGACCCGGCCGTGCGGTCGACGGTCGTCGCGGTGTGCGAGGCCCTCGAGGCCTGGGGCGCGGGCGACTGGGCGCGCGCCGCGGAGACCCTCGAGGACGTGCTGCCCACGCTGGTCGCCGTCGGGGGCTCCCAGGCGCAGCGTGAGGTCGTCGAGGAGACGCTGCTGCTCGCCCTGGTGCGTTCCGGGCGGGCGGAGCACGCCGTGGCCCGGCTGCACGAGCGGCTGGACCGTCGCCCCTCGCCCCTGGACACCCGCCGCCTCGACACGCTCGGCAGCGTGCCCGCCCTGACCTGAGCCGTCAGGCGGGCTCGACGATCGGGCCCGACGAGCGGGCGCGACGGGCGGTCGCCCGGTCGCGCCCGAGCGGTCAGGACAGGTGGGTCGGCTGCTGGCGCGTCTTGTGCCCGGAGTCCGAGCCCCGCGAGTCCTGGGCGCCCTGGCCGTCGGTGTCGAGCCCGGTGCCCTCGGGCACGAGCGTCACGATGACGGCCTTGTAGACCGGGGTGTTGCTGTGCAGGGCGGTGTTGTCCAGCGGCACCAGCGGGTTGGTCTCGGGGTAGTACGCCGCCGCCGTCCCGCGCGGGGTGTCGAACTCGACGATCCGGAACGACGGGGCGCAACGCACGATGTCGTCGTCGGCCCAGTGCGAGACCAGGTCGACCATGTCGCCGGGCTGGAAGCCGAGCGCGGCGATGTCCTCCTTGTGCGCGAAGACCACCCGCCGGCCGCCCTCGATGCCGCGGTAGCGGTCGGAGAGGCCGTAGATCGTGGTGTTGAACTGGTCGTGGCTGCGCAGCGTCTGCAGCACGAGGTGACGCTCGGGCACGTGCAGCAGCTCGATGGGGGACACGGCGAACTCGCCCTTGCCCGACTCGGTGTCGAACGTGCGGGAGTCGCGCGGGCCGTGGGGGAGCAGGAAGCCGCCCGGCTGGTGGGCCCGCTCGTGGTAGTCCTCGCAGCCCGGGACGACCCGGGAGATGTGGTCGCGGATGACGCGGTAGTCGTCGCGCATCGCCTTCCACTGCAGGCCGTGACGGTCGCCCAGCGTGGCCTCCGCGATCCCGCTGACGATGGCGACCTCGGAGCGCACGTGCGGGCTGGGGGGTGACAGCGGCCCGCGGGACGCGTGCACCGCGCAGACCGAGTCCTCGACGGTGATGGTCTGGTCGCCGGCCGCCTGGTGGTCCTTGTCGGTGCGGCCCAGCGTGGGCAGGATCAGCGCGGTCTCGCCGGTGACCAGGTGCGAGCGGTTGAGCTTGGTCGAGACCTGCACGGTGAGCGACGTCTTGCGCATCGCCTCGACGGTCACGTCGGTGTCCGGGGTGGCCTGCACGAAGTTGCCGCCGAGGCCGACGAACACCTTGACGGTGCCGTCGCGCATCCCCCGGATCGAGTCGACCACGTCGATGCCGTGGTCGCGCGGCGGGTCGAAGCCGAACTCCTTCTCCAGCGCGTCGAGGAAGTGGGCCGGGGGGCGCTCCCAGATGCCCATGGTGCGGTCGCCCTGCACGTTGGAGTGGCCGCGCACCGGGAACAGCCCCGCACCGGGCTTGCCGAGGTTGCCCTGGGCGAAGGCGAGGTTGGCGATCTCCTTGATCGTGGCGACGCCGTTGCGGTGCTGCGTCAGGCCCATGGCCCAGCAGAAGACGGTGCGGTCGGAGTCGCGCAGCATCTCGGCCAGGCGGGTGACCTGCTCCCTGGTCAGGCCCGTGGAGGTGGTCACGACGTCCCAGTCGACGGCCCGGACGTGCTCCTTCCACTCCTCGAAGCCGGAGGTGTGACGCGCGATGAAGTCGTGGTCCAGCGCGTCCCACTCGACCAGCAGGCTGCCGAGCGCCTGCAGCAGCGCGAGGTCGCCGTTGACCTTGATGGGCAGGTGCAGGTCGCTGATCTGCGTGCCGGTGGTCATGCCCTTGGGCGTCTGCGGGTTCTTGAAGCGGATGCTGCCGGCCTCGTTGAGCGGGTTGACCGCGACGATCGTGGCGCCGTTGCCCTTGGCGATCTCCAGCGCGCTGAGCATGCGGGGGTGGTTGGTGCCGGGGTTCTGGCCCATGATCACGATGAGCTCGGCGTCGTACACGTCCTGCATGACGACGCTGGCCTTGCCGATGCCGATCGACTCCGCCAGCGCGACGCTCGTCGACTCGTGGCACATGTTCGAGCAGTCGGGCAGGTTGTTGGTGCCGAAGGCCCGGACGAAGAGCTGGTAGACGAACGCCGCCTCGTTGGACGTGCGACCGGAGGTGTAGAAGGTGGCCTCGTCGGGGTCCTGCAGCTTCGCGAGCTCGTCGGCGACGAGCGCGAAGGCGTCGTCCCACTCGATCGGCTCGTAGTGCGTGCCGCCGGGGCGCTTGACCATCGGGTGCGTGATGCGTCCCTGCTGGCCCAGCCACAGCTCGCTGTGCGCGTCGAGCTCGGCGAGGGAGTGGCGGGCGAAGAACTCGGGGGTCGCCCGGTCCTTGGTCGCCTCCTCGGCCACGGCCTTCGCGCCGTTCTCGCAGAACTCGGCGGCGTGGCGGTTCTTGGGGTCCGGGTCGGGCCACGCGCAGGACATGCAGTCGAAGCCGTCGGCCTGGTTGAGCTTGAGCAGGGTCTGCGCTGTGCGCTTGGGGCCCATGCGCTCCAGGGAGCGCTTCATCGACACCGCGACGGCGGTGGCGCCGGCGGCCGCCTCCTTGCGGTCGTGGACCTCCAGCTGCGACTCGTCGTAGTCGGTGGTCTGCCGCTTGCGGCCGGTGCCTGCGATGTCGGTCATGTCTGAGGTGCTCCTGCTCGTCGATGTCGATCGTTCCGCGCCCGAGACGGAGCGAAACGTCATGGCCCGACCCTACGGGCGGGGGGTGTGCCGCCGCAGGCACACCGGGGGGCCGGACCGTCGGCGAACTCCGCCGGGTTGCAGAATCATGCATCGCGTAGACGCGCAACGAAATGGGCTACAACGCGACATTTCGGTCGGGCAGACTAGACCTGTCGGACGGCAGCGATCCCGGTCTCCCACCCCCACCATCCGGGATCCCACCCCCAGGTCGTCCACGTCACCACGGAGGCACTCCCAGCCTCCCGGACGGGGGTCCCGCTCGGGGACCCCCGTCCCAGGTGCGTGTCTCCGCCGCGGCTCAGCCGGGCCGCTGCACGTCGTACCAGAGGCAGGCGAAGGCGCGGTTGCGCTCGACGCGCGTCAGCGTGAGGTCCGTGCGTCCCTCGAGGAGCCGCTTGCCGGCGCCCAGGGTGACCGGGGCGACGGAGACCATGAGCGCGTCGAGCAGGCCGAGGTCGGCCAGGGCCGCGGCGATGCCTCCGCCACCGACGAGCCAGACGTCCTTCCCGCCGGCGGCCTCGGCGACGGCCCTCGCCTCCGCGTGCACCGCGCGCAGCTCCTCGGCCGTGTCGGCGCTCACCAGGCGCACGTCCTCGGTCGCGCGCGGCAGGTCGCGGTGGGTCAGCACCCAGCAGGGCTGGGTGTAGCTCCAGGACTCCCCGGTGCGCTGCTGGTGGTCCAGCACCCAGGCGTACGTCGTCGCGCCCATGACGAGGGCGCCGACGTCGTCGATGAACGACGCGTAGCCCATCGGCCCGTCGTGGTCGATGTCCTGCGACAGCAACCAGTCGAGCGAGTCCTGCTCGTCGGCCAGGAAGCCGTCGAGGGTGGTGGCGGTGTAGTAGACCGTGCGGCTCGTGCGAGGACCGGGACCCATGGCTCCAGCATGCCCCAGCCGGGCCCGGTCGGACCCGGCCAAGCCGGGCCCGGTGTGGTCCGGTCAGCTCAGGCCGCCCGGCACCCGCGCACCGCTGAAGGCCGCCGCCAGCGCCCGGGCGGCGCGGAGCGTCGGCGGCTCGTCCGTGCGCCGGGTGACGACCACGACGGCCGTGCCGTTGACCACCGCGACGACGGCGTAGGCGTCCGAGCGCGGGGTCCGGTCGGACAGCGTCGTCCCGGTGCCGAGGCCCTGGACCCGGGTGACGAGCGGCCCGACCGACGGGCCGCCGCTCCGCCCGCGGCAGGAGTCCAGGGCGCGGCGGTGGTCCCGGGCGAACCCGGCAGCGTCACGTGGCGTGCCGAAGGTGATCCGGGTGGCGTCGACCCAGTCCCCGGAGACCTCGTAGGCCACCGTGGCGGCCTGCGTCGGGGGCGCGGCCCGACCCGCCGCCCGCTCCGACGGCTGCTCCGACCGCGGCACCGACGGCCGCTCCGACGTCCGCGACCGAGCGGTCTCGGGGACGGGGCAGCCGGGGGGCACGCTGGCGCGGACCGCCCTCCGAGGGTCGAGCCGCTGCACCGGCGCGGGCCCGTCGACGTACCCGGGCTCGCCGAAGGATGCACGGTAGGTCCACCCGGGACCCAGGTCGGCCGGGCGCGGGAAGGCGTGCCCCCCGGTACCCGGCGGCAGCGGGTCGCTGGCACCGTCGGCCGGGGGCCGGGTGATCCGGGGGCGGGTGACCCACGGCGGGGGCTCGGAGCGCCGGACGTCGGGAACGCCGGCCGCCTCGCTCGGGCCGGTGCTCGGGCCGGAGCCCAGGTCGGACCTCGTGTCCGGGCCGTCGCTGCTCCCCGGGGCCGCGGGGGTCGGCTCGGACGGGGCGGTGTCCGGGCTGCTCGTGCACCCGGCCGTCAGGGCGAGGACCACCAGCAGCGCAGGTACGCCCCAGGCGCTGAGCCCGCGGCCGAGCACCCGGCCGAGCACCCGGCCGCGCCCGCCGCCGCGCCCGCCGCCGCGCTCAGGGCCGGGCCCGCGGCGGGGAGCGCCGGTCGGGGCCTTGAGCGTCATCTCGCCACGGTAGTCCGCGACCCGTCCCGGACGGCCCCGGACGGTCATGGACGGCCGTGGTCCAACCGGCCCCCGGTCAGACTGGGGCCATGGACGGCACGAGCGCGCGAGCGGCGGACGCGGCGTGAGCGGGCCCGCGCCCGGCGGGGGTGCCGAGGTCCTGGAGCTCGGCGGACCGTCGCGAGCGCGGCGCGGTCCGTCCTGGTCGCGGCGGACGTGGACCGTCCTGGGCGTGGTGACGGCGCTGCTGCTCGCGGGGGCGTGGCTCGTCGAGGACCGGTGGCGGGGGAGCTCGGAGGCCGCGCTGGAGCGCTGCCGCTCCGAGGCGGCCGAGCAGGTGGCGGCGGCGGAGCGGTCGCTGGCCTCGATGGCCGACTACCTGCGTCCGGGGCTGCTCACGGTGCCGGCCCAGGCCCGCGACAGCCTCTACGTCGCGATGTCGGAGGCCGCCGTCGACGACCTGCCACGCGTGCAGACCGCACTGGACACCTGCCGGGCCGTGGACCCGTCGTGGGTGCACCCGGACCTGCAACGGCGACGTGACGACTACGTCGACCACCTCGCGCGCAGGGTCGACCTGCTCGAGGGTGTCGTGGCCGACGGCCGGAGCTACTACCGCGACGACCCCGAGCTGGAGGCGGAGCGCGAGCGCCTGTTCGGCACCGGCTGAGCGCGGGCCGGTCGGGTCGGGCCTACATCTCCTCGTGCGTGTCTGGGTCGCCGCCGAAGAGTCGACCGTCGGGGCGCCCCAGCGCGGTGATGGCGGCGACCTCGTCGTCGGTCAGCTGGAACCCGAAGAGGTCGAGGTTCTGCCGTTGACGCCCGGGGTCGGCCGACTTCGGGATCGGGATCGCTCCCAGCTGGAGCTGCCAGCGCAGGATCACCTGGCCGGGCGTCACACCGAGTCGCTCCGCGGGCCCGGCCACCGCCGGCTCGTCGTACCTCGCCTGGCGCTTGCCCAGCGGGCTCCACGACTCGGTGACGATGCCGAGCCGCTCGTGGACGGCGCGCATGCCGTCCTGCGGGAAGGACGGGTGGAGCTCGACCTGGTTGACGGCCGGTGTCACGCCGGTCTCCTCCACGATGCGCTCGAGGTGGGCCTCGGTGAAGTTGGAGACGCCGACCGAGCGCACCAGTCCCTGCTCGCGCAGGTCGACGAGGGCCCGCCAGGCCTCGGTGAACTTCCCGACGCTCGGGTTCGGCCAGTGGATGAGGTGCAGGTCGAGGTGGTCGAGCCCGAGCCGTTCGAGCGACTCGTGGGTGCTGCGGACGGCGTCGTCGTACCCGTGGTGGCGCCCGGGGACCTTGCTGGTGACGAAGAGCTCGTCACGCGGCACGCCGGAGCGGCGGATCGCCTCGCCGACCTCGCGCTCGTTCTCGTAGTTCACCGCGGTGTCGATCAGCCGGTAGCCGGCCTCGATCGCGCCGGTGACGGCGCTGATGCCCTCCTCGCCCGAGAGCGGGTAGGTGCCGAAGCCCACCGCGGGGATGGTCCGTCCGTCGTTCAGGGTGCGTGTCGTGTCCACGCCTGCACTGTGCACGGCTCGGGCCTCGGCCAAACCGGTGGTGCGGTGGTTCAATCGCGGCATGGAGCTCGAGCGCCGCTGGCCGCTGGCCGGCTCGGAGGAGGTGCGCGACCGCCTGCTGGCGGCGTACGGCGACGCCGCCCGCGGCTACCACGACCGCCTCCACCTGGCGGAGGTGCTCGAGCGCCTCGACGAGCTGGAGGCAGCGGGGGAGCCGTTCGACCCGCTGCCGGTGCGCCTGGCCGCCTGGTTCCACGACGCCGTCTACGCCGGGGCCGCCGACGACGAGGAGCGGTCCGCCCGGCTGGCCGCGCACGAGCTCGCCGAGGCCGGCGTCGCGGCCGACGTCGTCGCGGAGGTGGTGCGGCTCGTGCTCGTCACGGTCGACCACCGGCCCGCGGACGGCGACGCGAACGGCGCGCCCCTCAGCGACGCCGACCTGGGCATCCTGGCCGCGGACCCCGACCGCTACGCCTCCTACGTCGCCAGCGTGCGGCGCGAGTACGCCCACGTCGGGGACGCCGACTTCCGCGGCGGCCGGCGCGCGGTGCTCGCCGCGCTGGCGGAGAAGCCGCACCTGTTCCACACCGCGGCGGCCCGGGACCGGTGGGAGCAGACGGCGCGGGCGAACCTGCAGCGCGAGCTGGACCACCTGGCCTGACGCGGCGCGCCTGGGCGCGTCAGCGCAGCGTGCGGGCGAACGACAGCGTGCCGGTGTCGCCGTCGAGGCGGGCGTGCACCCCGAGGGGGAGCGCGCGGTTGCCCGGCACGTGGCCGACCGGCAGGTCGGCGACGACCGGGACGCCGAGGGGGGCCAGCCGGTCCAGCAGCAGCGCCTCGGCCTCGCCGGGCTCGCCGCACCGGGTGAGCTGGCCCAGCGCGACGCCGCGTACGTCGTCGAACCAGCCGGAGCGCAGCAGCTGGGTCACCCAGCGGTCCAGCCGGTACGGCGCCTCGCCCACGTCCTCGAGCAGCGCGATGCCGTGGGCGGCGGGGCGCACGAGCGAGGTCCCGGCCCCGCTGGCGAGCACGGCGAGGTTGCCGCCGGTCACGGTGCCCTCCGCTGCGCCCGGTCGCGCGGGGCGGCCGGTGAGCGTCAGGGGGGTGCCGTCCATGACGAGCGACCGCACCTCGGCGACCGCGGCGGGGTCGCCGTCGCCGAGTCCGGCCACCCCGGGCCCGTGCACGGTCGCGAGGCCCCACCGGGCGGCGACCGCCTGGTGCAGGGCGGTGACGTCGGAGAACCCGACGAGCACCTTCGGCGCGACCCGGGCCAGGGCGTCCCAGTCGACGAGGTCGAGCATCCGCTGGGTGCCGAAGCCCCCGCGGGCGGTCCACACGGCGGCCACGTCGGGGTCGGACCAGGCCCGGGAGAACGCGGCCGCACGGTGGGCGTCGTCGCCGGCGAGCCACGGCTCGCGCGTCTGCCCGCCCTCCTCGACGCGCACCCGCAGGCCCCAGGACTCCAGCACCGCGACCCCGGCCGCCAGCCGGTCGGGCCAGGTGGGGCCGGCGGGGGAGACGACGGCCACCAGGTCGCCGGCCCGCAGCCGCGACGGTCGCAGCAGCGCCCGGCCGGTGGGTCGCGGCAGGAGCGTGCGGGGCTTGGGTCGTCGCAGGCCGGCGCGGGTCAGACGGGTGACGAGCTCGCGCGAGGACACCGGCGTCGCCCCGGCGGCCACCACCTCGTCGTACCACTCGGACGGGACGTCGTAGTGGTCGCCGTCGAAGCCTCGCTCGGGCACGCCGATGCGCCGCGCGAACGCGTGAAGCTCCTCGTGCGAGGTGTCGCTCGCGAGGTGCGACCAGACCCGGCCGTGCGCCTCCACGAGCGGTGGGTCGATGAGGATCACGGGAGTCAGGCGCCCCGGGCCGGGCGCGCGAGGCGGCGTACGGCGACCTCGGCCAGCCACGCGGCGGCGTCCGGCACCACGCTGTCGTCGAAGTCCGCCCGGGGGGAGTGGTTGTCGGGCGCCGTCTCGGGGTCGTCGGCCGGGCAGGCACCGAGGACGAGGTAGGCGCCCGGCACCTCGTTCATCACGAAGGACATGTCCTCCGCGCCCAGCTCGGGCTCCGCCTTGAGGCGCCAGGCGTCGTCACCGAAGAGGTCGCGCACCACGCCGACGGCGAAGGCGTGCTCGGCGTCGTCGTTGACCGTGACCGGGTAGCCGCGCCGGTAGTCGACGTCGACCGCGAGGCCGTGCGCCGCCGCGACGCCCTGGAGCACCCGCGGCACCACCTGCTGCACCCGCTCGCGCTGCTGGTGCGAGAGCGTGCGGACGGTCGCCTCCAGCTCGGCGGTGTCCGGGATGATGTTCTCCTTCGTGCCCCCGGCGATGCGCCCGACGGTGATGACCACGGGGTCGAGCGCGTCGAGCGAGCGGGTCACCGCGGTCTGCAGCGCCACGGCCATGTCGCACAGCGCGGTGATCGGGTCGCGGGCCCGGTGCGGGGCCGAGCCGTGCCCGCCCTCGCCACGTACGGTGACGTGCAGCTCGTCGGCCGCGGCGTACTGCGAGCCCGGGCGCGACGTCCACGTCCCCCGGGGGATCTCCGCGGAGTAGGCGTGCCAGGCGTACGCCGCGTCGACGCGGCGGCCGGCCACGTCGAGGAGCCCCTCGGCCACCATCGGCTCGGCTCCTCCCGGCCCCTCCTCCCCGGGCTGGAACATGAGCACCACGTCACCCGCGATCTCTTCTCGTCGAGCTGACAAGATGTGCGCGGCGCCGACCAGGGCGGCGACGTGCAGGTCGTGCCCGCAGGCGTGCATGACGCCGGGCTCGAGCGAGCGGTGATCGCCGCCGACCTCCTCGTCGACCGGCAGCGCGTCCATGTCGCCGCGCAGCAGCACGACCTGGCGCGGGCCGCTCTCCGGCTCGGCGGCCCCGCGCAGCACCGCCACCACCGAGGTGAGGGCGAGACCCCGGGTGATCTCGAGGTCGAGCGGAGCCAGGGCGTCGATGACGGCCTGCTGCGTGCGGGGCAGCTGGTTGCCGATCTCCGGGTGCCGGTGCACGTCGCGACGCAGCTCGACCATCATCGGCGCGAGCTCCCGGGCCAGGCGCAGGGACGCGTTCTCGGGCTCTGTCGCGGTCGTCTCCGGCACCCTCGGAGCCTAGCCGCCGAGGACGGACCACCGAGGTGCTCCGTCATACGTCCCCCGTCATACGACTGGACGGTTCTGAGGCGCGAGAACCGTCCAGGCGTATGACGAACGGGGCGCGGTCCGCGGATCGCTCAGGGGAGCGCCGGCTCAGGCTCGGCCGGAGGACTCTTCCTCGCGCCGCTCGTCCTGGAGCTTGTCCTTGCTGCGGACCAGGCGCAGCAGCGTGACCAGGCCGAGCCCGCCGACGACGTTCCCGACGAGCGAGTAGGAGAAGAACACCAGCCAGTCGGCGTAGCCGAAGGGGGCCTGCCCGGTATGCAGCGCCCCGAAGACCAGCAGCGAGTTGAGCACCGCGTGGAACAGCTGGAGCCCCACCAGGAGAAAGGCAGCGGCGACGGAGGCCACGACCCGGACGACCATCTCATCGGTGCCCTGCTGCATGCGCGTGAGCAGCGTCATCACCATGCCGCCGAGCAGGGAGAGGCAGAACGTCTCGACCGACAGGGGTGCGGTGGCGTAGTGCGCCGCGCTGTCGATCATCGTCGTCTCCAGCGCAGGGAAGGCCAGCACCATGAGCCACATGATCAGCCAGCCGCCGACGAGGTTGGCCACCAGCGTGCCGGACCACAGCTTCGCGAGCTGCGCCGGGCGAGCCTTCTTCGCCGCCACGGTCAGCACCGGGACCAGGAAGCCCTCGGTGAACAGCTCACTGCGCCCGAGCATGAGCGCCAGCGGTCCGATGGCGAAGGCGATGGCGGCGAGCAGCTGGTTGCCGGTCTCGTCCATCACGAGGACGAACGCGATGACGCCGAAGGCGATGTCGGTGCCGGCGACGAACCCGGTGGCGAGGATCTCGCGCCAGCTGCGGCTGAGCCGCTGCACCCCCTGCTCGACCTGACGGTCGAAGGCCTGCTCGAGCTCGTCCTCCATCGGCCCGTCGGTGTCGCCCTGCTCGCGTCGGTCCTGGTCGGCGTGGTCGACCGAGCCGCCCGAGCCGCCCGAGCCGCCCGAGCCGTCCGAGCCGCCCGAGCGGCGGTCCGCCTGCTCGACGTCCTGCTGGACCGTGCCCTCGCCGGAGCCCTCGTTCTCTGCCATCCCCGAAGCGTGGCAGAGAGCCCGACGTCGGATGCGGAGCCGCTCCCTAGGCTGGCGCCGTGACCGGGTCGAGCCTCTCCACCGTCGAGGTGCTGGTGCTGGCGTCCGCCGCCCTGCACGCCGGGTTCCAGGTCACCGTCTCGGTGCTGGTCTACCCGGCGCTGCTGCGCGCGGAGCCGTTCGGGCCCGCCCACGCCCGGCACAGCCGCGGCATCGCGCCGATCGTCGTCGTCGTGTACGGCGCCCTCGTCGCCACCGGGACCGCCCGGCTGGTGGCCGGCGACCTCGACGCGGCCTCGCTCGTGGCCCTCGGGGGCGCCGCGCTGGCGGGACTCACGACGGCCCTGGTCGCTGCGCCCACCCACGGGCGACTGGCGCACGGGCGCACGGACGCGCTCGCCCGTCGCCTCACGAGAGCCGACTTGGTCCGGACCGCCGGCGCCGTCCTCGGGCTGGCGGGCGCGCTGGTCGCCGTGCTCGGGTGAGTGCGCTCCTCACCAGGTCTCGACGACGCTCGCTGTTCCTCGGATCGAGCCTGTCGAGATCGACCACCGGGTGCAGGTCGGCCGACGCTCAGCCGTCCAGGTTGTCGACGTCGGAGAACTCGCTGCTGCGGTTCTCCCGCTTGTTGGCGACCCAGGTGACGGCCCACAGGACGACGCCGACGAGCAGCATGCCGCCGGCGATCTTGTACTGCACCTGCTGGTCGGACAGCCGGGCCCACGGGCCGGCCAGGTAGAGGCAGGCGGCCCCGGCGATGAACGGGGTCACGGTGGGGGCGCGGAACGTGCCCTCGGGGGCCGGGTCGCGACGCAGGACGATGACGGCGACGTTGACGACCGCGAAGACGCAGAGCAGCAGGAGCCCGGTGGTGCCGGCCAGCGCCGTCACCGTGCTCTCCGCGAGGTTCTCCACGACGACGATGAGCACCAGCGCGAGGCCGGTGGTGAAGGCGATCGCGGCCCAGGGCGACTGGCGGCTCGGCAGCACCTTGCCCAGCCCGCTGGGCAGGACCCGCTGGTTGGCCATGCCGTAGACGAGCCGGCTGGCCATCAGCATGTTGATGAGCGCGGTGTTGGCGACGGCGAAGACGGTGAGGAACGGGAAGATCGTGCTCACGGGGAACCCGGGCATGCCCTCGCGCACGACCGCGAGCAGCACGCCGGTCTCGCTGTCGGCGCCCTTGGTGATCTCCTCGGCGGTCAGCACCGTGACCACGGCGATCGCGACCAGCATGTAGATCACGACCGCGATGCCGAGGCCGGTCAGCATGGCGCGGGGGAAGACGCCGCGCGGGTCCTTGCACTCCTCGACCATGTTGACGGAGTCCTCGAAGCCGACCATCGAGAAGAACGCGATGGCGGTGGCGACGGTGATGGCGACCATGGCCGAGACGTCGCCCGGGCCGGTGAACTCGGTGACCCGGGAGATGTCGCCGTCGCCGCGGCTCATCACGAAGAGGCCGATGCCGATGACGATGGCGAGCGCGGTCAGCTCGATGAGGGTGAGCACGACGTTGAACTTCACGCTCTCCCCGACGCCGCGCAGGTTGATCGCGGCCAGCAGCAGCATGAAGCCGAGAGCCACGGCGAGGGCCGCGGTGTCCCCGGTGGGAATGCCGATCCAGCTGAGGCCGCCGTCGTCGCCCAGGGTCGCGTCGAGGCCGGCCAGCAGGTTCGACGACAGCAGCGTCGAGGACGTCGAGGCGCTGGTGATGCCGGAGGAGATCACGGCGAAGGCGACGATGAAGGTCACGAAGTGCAGCCCGAACGCCTTGTGCGTGTAGAGCGCGGCGCCGGCCGCCTGGGGGTACTTCGTGACGAGCTCGAGGTAGGACAGCGCGGTCAGACCGGCCACCGTGAACGCGACGAGGAAGGGCAGCCAGGCCATCCCCCCGACCTGGGCGGCGATGTCGCCGGTGACGGCGTAGACGCCTGCCCCGAGGATGTCGCCCACGATGAAGAGCAGGAGCAGCTTGGGCCCCATCACCTTCTTCAGAGGTGTGCGCTCGTCGTCCCGCCGATCGGTCGGTGCTGTGGATTCAGCCATGGGAGCTCCCCGGACCTCCGCTCGGACCGAGCGCCCGAGATACGCCACATGGTCCACCTCGGGACGCGCCGAAGGACGCTTTCCTCGACATCCGCGTGTCGCGGTGGTGGTGCTCACACCCCGCCGCGCCGCCGTAACGCCGCGGCGGCGCCTCCGGTTGTCGACACTGTGAGCATGCCGTTCCGCACCCGCGCCGCCGACGTCGACCGCCCCCGCCTCGAGGGCAGCATCGCCGTGCGTGGAGGTCGCCGGCTCGGCTTCGCCTCGTTCGGTACGCCGTCCGGCCACCCGATCCTGTGGATGCACGGCACCCCGGGGGCCCGTCGCCAGATCCCGTTGGAGGCACGCGCCCTGGCCGAGGAGCACGACCTGCGCATCATCGGCGTGGACCGCCCCGGCATCGGCTCCTCGACGCCCCACGTCTACGACGACGTCCTGGATTGGACCGGAGACCTGCGGATCCTTGTCGACAGCCTCGGCGTCGACACCTTCCACGTCATCGGCCTGTCCGGCGGCGGGCCCTACACCCTGGCCGCCGCCGTCGCGCTGCCCGACCGGGTGCAGGGCCTGGAGGTCATCGGCGGCGTGGCACCGACGGTCGGGCCCGACGCCGTGGGCGGGGGAGCGGTCGCGCTGGCGGCTCCCTTCGCGCCGGCGCTGTCGGCCGGTCGCCGTCCGCTCAGCCTGGCCCTCACCGGGGCCGTCCGCCTCGCCCGGCCCTTCGCCGGTCCGGCGCTGGACGCCTACCGCCTGGTGCAGCCCAGCGGCGACCGCCGCCTGCTGGGCCGGCCGGAGTTCAAGGCGATGTTCATCGACGACCTGCTCAACGGCAGCCGTCGTCAGGTCAGCGCCCCGGTCTCCGACCTGATCCTCTTCACGCGCCACTGGGGCTTCACCCTCGACCAGGTCCGCGCGCCCGTGCGGTGGTGGCACGGCGACGCCGACCACATCGTGCCGCTGCGCCACGGCGCCCACTGCGTGGAGCGGCTGGCCGACGCCGAGCTGTTCACGATGGCGGGGGAGAGCCACCTCGGCGGGCTGGGGATGGCCGAGGAGATTCTCGGCGGCCTGCTGGGCGGGGCGGGCGGCCGCGACGACGCGCAGGGGTGACGGGTCGGGGCGGGCGCGTCAGACTGGGGCGGTGAGCACGAACAGCACCGTCCACGAGTACCTCGAGCCGCGCGACGTCCTCATCGGGCGCACGACGCACGTCCGCCGGCTCCTGCCGCACAAGGAGCGGCGCAAGATCGGCGCCTGGGTGTTCCTGGACCACTACGGGCCCGACGACATCAAGGAGACCGGCGGCATGTGGGTGCCGCCGCACCCGCACACCGGGCTCCAGACCGTCACCTGGCTGTTCGAGGGGCTCGGGCGGCACACCGACAGCCTCGGCTCGGACCAGCTGATCCGGCCGGGCCAGCTCAACGTCATGACGGCCGGGCACGGCATCTGCCACGCCGAGGTCTCGCCCGAGGACGCGCCCGTCACCCTGCACGGCCTGCAGCTGTGGGTCGTGCTGCCCGACTCCGCGCGCGACAGCGCCCCGGCGGACTTCACCCACCTGGCCGAGCTGCCGGGTTGGGAGGCCGACGGCGCCCGGGTCACGGTGCTGGTCGGCGACCTCGCCGGACACGCCTCGCCCGCGCCGGCGTACACGCCGCTGGTCGGAGCCGAGGTCCGGCTCGAGGCGGGCGCCTCGGTCGAGGTCGAGCTCCGCGAGGACTTCGAGTACGGCGTCCTGGCCGTGGGGGCCGAGGTCGGGATCGACGGCGACCCGCTGAGTGCCCAGCGGCTGTCCTACCTGGGGCAGGGCCGCTCCACGCTGCGCCTGTCGGCCGGGAGCGAGCCGGCCATCGCCGTGCTCCTCGGGGGAGAGCCGTTCGCCGAGGACATCGTCATGTGGTGGAACTTCATCGGCCGCAGCCACGACGAGATCGTCGAGCAGCGGGAGGCCTGGAACGGCTCGGGTCTCGAGCACGTCCCGGAGCGCTTCGGCCGGGTGGCGGACTTCGAGGGCGACCGGCTGCTGGCACCCCCGCTGCCGAACACCCGGCTCAAGCCCCGCTGACGCCCGTCCGAGCCCTGCTGACCCGTCCAGACCCCTGCTGACCCCCGCCCGAGCCCCGGCGTACGCCCGCTCCGACGTCCGGGGACCGGGACGCCGGCAACTCGTCTGGGGAACATGTGGCAAAAGGGACGCACGTGCCCCACAATGGGGGAGTGACCCGTGATGCACGGGTCACTGCATGACACACAACTTCACAGGCTCAGGCCGTGGCTCACCACGACACCTGCTGATCACCGATTCGAGACCGCTGGGGAAGGCGTACCTCGACGCCGGATCAACAGGAGGACCTCGTGACCACACGTCAAGCGACCAGGGGCGTCATCTACGTCCACTCGGCGCCCTCTGCGCTCTGCCCGCACATCGAGTGGGCGCTGGGGGGCGTGCTCGGCAATGCCGTGAGCCTGGAGTGGACCCCGCAGCCGGCCCAGGCCGGCAGCTACCGCGCGGAGTTCTCGTGGCTCGGCAGCCCCGGCACCGCCGCGTCGGTGGCCTCGGCGCTGCGCGGGTGGAACCACCTGCGTTTCGAGATCACCGAGGAGCCGACCACCTCCACCGAGGGGTCGCGCTACTCCTACACGCCCGACCTCGGCGTCTTCCACGCCGTCACCGGCATCCACGGCGACATCATGATCCCCGAGGACCGGCTCAAGGCCGCCGTGGTCAAGGCGGCCACGGGCCAGACCACCATCGAGAACGAGATCTCCGCGCTGCTCGGCAAGCCGTGGGACGACCAGCTCGAGACCTTCCGGTACGCCGGGGACGGTGCACCGGTCCGCTGGCTGCACCAGGTGGTGTGAGCGTGGCGGGTGTCCCGGTCGACCCCGGTGCGGCCGGTATGGCGTTCGTCGCGGTCCACGACCTCGACCGCGCGCTGGCGTTCTACGTCGACACGCTGGGCTCCTCGTTGGTCGAGGCGCCCACGTCGCAGCGCCCCGAGGTCTGCGTGGTGCGGGCGCCCGGGGACCCCGGCCACACCCGTGCGGCCCTGAGCGTCACCCTGGTGCAGGTCTCGACCCCGCGTGACGCCGGTGCGTCGCGCGCGGACGGCGACCCGACCCGCGACGAGGAGCGGGCCACCACCGAGGTGGCGCTGCAGGCCGACATCGAGCTCGCCCGCGTCGACGACGCCGTCGTCGACGACGCCGGTCTCTGGCGCACCCCGCAGGGGGACGTCGTGACCTGGTTCCGCGACCAGGCCGGGGGCATCTCGTCCCTGGCCCACCGAGCCGCCTGACGCCGTCCTCCCACGGCGTCAGGCGGTGCGGAGCCGTCTCTCCAGCGGCGTCGGGAACGACGGCGTGATGCGCGCGCCCTCGAGACGAGGCTCGAGGGCGGCCGCTGCGGTCGCCACGGCGTCGGCGCACGCACGCCCGCGGTCGGCGAGCAGCTCGGTGACGACGCGGCCGTCGGCACGCACGGCCCAGCCTCCGACGACCTCGCCGCCCCACCAGATCGTCGGGCCGACGTTGCCGTAGGCGTCGTAGAGGGCGGTGCGGTCAGCGGGCAGGAACCAGTCGCGCTCCTTCCAGCCCATCGGCGTCGGGTCGAGCGCGGGCAGCAGCGCGGCCGCCGGGTCCACGTCCGGCTCGGGGGCCGTGTCGTCGGCGAGCACCCAGCCCGCGGACGTCTCCGCGAGGTCGAGACGGGCCAGGGCCGCCCGGGTGACGCCCTTGGCCCAGCCGGTCCACCACACGACGTCGGTCTCGGTGGCCGGACCGAAGGCGGCGAGGTAGCGCCGGACCAGCTCGGCCCGCGCCGCCGCCTCGTCCCACGGCTCCGACTCCGGCGCGAGCGGCTCCCAGGTGTGCTGCCGTGAGGTCCAGGAGCCCAGCGGTCGGCTGCGGACGAGCCGGCCCTCCGTGGCCATGAGCGTGAGCACCGACGAGGTGACGGTCCGGCGGACGTCGTACGACTTGTCGGTGCTGGGCAGGATCGCCGTGCGCAGTCGCGGCTCGGCGGCGCCGAGCTGGGCGCCGGACGCCTGGCCCAGCCGGGCCGCCGCGGCCTCGGTCAGCGCGATGGTCTCGTCGAGCCAGACCTCGACCTCCGCCGGGTCGGTGGGGAGGGCGGGCTCGGTGGGCAGCGTGCCGAGCTGCTTGACCAGGGTGCGGCGCATCGCCCGGGCGACCCCGGAGGCGGCGGCCGCCTGGACGACCGGGACGGTGGCGGTCGGCGCGGCGAAGAGCGTGCGCCGCATGCCCATCAGCCGCACCACGGCGCGCTCGTCGTACAGCTCCCGCTCGACGTCGGCGAGCGTCAGCGCGTGCGCCCGCACCAGCGTGGAGAGGTAGACGGTCGCCGGGTCGGTCGCGTGCAGCGCAACGACGCACCCGGCGGCCTCGGCGACCGAGGTCGCGGACCCGTCGAGCCGGTGACGCCGTACGACGCGGGCGCGCCTCTGCTCGACGGCCAACTCCAGCCCCAGGTCCCCGTGTGTGTTCATCCCACCGCATGTAACGCGGGGTTATGGACGCCGCGCAAGGGTCACAACCCGTGCGAGGCGTCCACAACCCGCGATCACAAGGCCGGCGGGCCGGGCCGACCGGGAGGTCAGACCGACTTGAACGCGACCGCGACGTTGTGGCCGCCGAAGCCGAACGAGTTGTTCAGCGCCGCGAGGTCGCCCTCGGCCGGCAGGTCGCGCTTCTCGGTGGCGATGTCGAGCCCGATGTCCTCGGGGTCGTCGAGGTTGATCGTCGGCGGTACGACGCGGTGGTGCAGCGCCAGCACGACCGAGACCGACTCCAGGGCGCCGGCGGCGCCGAGCAGGTGGCCGGTCATCGACTTCGTCGAGGTCAGCACCACGCCGCCGGAGGCGTCACCCAGCGCGTTCTTGATCGCGCCCGCCTCGGCCACGTCGCCCTGCGGGGTCGAGGTGGCGTGGGCGTTGATGTGCACGACGTCGGCGGCCGACAGGCCGGACTCGCGCAGCGCGATCTTCATGGCCCGGGTGGCTCCGAGACCGGCCGGGTCGGGCTGGGCGATGTCGTGGGAGTCCGCGGTCACGCCGGCCCCGGAGGCCTCGGCGTACACCTTGGCGCCGCGGGCCGTGGCGTGCGCCTCCGACTCGAGGACCAGCACGGCCGCGCCCTCGCCGAGGACGAAGCCGTCGCGGCCCTTGTCCCACGGACGCGAGGCCAGCGCCGGCTCGTCGTTGCGCTTGGACAGCGCCATCATCTGGCCGAACGCCGCCATCGGCAGCGGGTGGACCGCGGCCTCGGTGCCGCCGACGACCACGACGTCGGCGCGACCCAGGCGGATCAGGTCGATGCCGAGCGCGATCGCCTCGTTGCCCGACGCGCAGGCCGAGACGGGGGTGTGGACCCCGGCCTTGGCGCCGATGCTGAGGCCGATCGCGGCCGCCGGACCGTTGGGCATCAGCATCGGGATCGCCAGCGGCGAGACCCGGCGCGGACCCTTGTCCCGCAGGCTGTCGTAGTTGTTCAGCAGCGTGGTGACACCGCCGATGCCCGAGGCCATCGCGACCGCGAGGCGCTCGGAGTCGACGGAGTCACCGCCGTCGCCGAACCCGGCGTCCGCCCACGCCTCGAGGGCCGCGACCAGCGCGAGCTGGCCGGAGCGGTCGAGGCGGCGGGCCTTGACCCGGTCGAGCACGTCGCCGGGCTCGACCGCGACCTCGGCGGCGATCTGCGTGGACAGCTGCTCGGCCCAGTCGTGCTTGAGTACGTCGACGCCGGAGCGGCCCTCGAGCAGACCGGACCACGTCGACTCCACGTCACCGCCGAGCGGCGAGGTGGTGCCGAGTCCGGTCACCAGGACACGGGTGCTGGTCATGGGTTCTCCTGTTCGTGGGCCGAGGCGTGCGGCGCCGGCCGGGTCGTGCGGACGTGCGGGGAGCTCGGAGCGGGGTGGCTCAGGCCTGGGCCTTGTCGATGTAGTCGACGGCGTCGCCCACGGTCTTGAGGCCCTTCACGTCGTTGTCGGGGATGCGCACGCCGAACTTCTCCTCGGCGGCGACGACGATCTCCACCATCGACAGCGAGTCGACGTCGAGGTCGCCGATGAACTCCTTGTCGGGCTGGACGTCGTCGGCGGGCACGCCGGCGATCTCCTCGACGATGGTGGCGAGGTCGGTCTGGATCTCGGTCTTGCTGGCCATGAGGGCTCCTGGTGAGTCGTGACGGATTCGTCGTACGGGACGGTGCGGGTGGTGCCGGGTGGTGCGGTTCTTCAGGTCGTGCTGCCACTGCCCCCGTCAGGGGTACGGCGGCGCCTGCGGGGCGGGTGCCCGGAGCAGGGGAACTGTGGGGTCGTGCCTCAGGGGACGGTCACCACCTGGGCGGCGTAGGCCAGGCCGGCGCCGAAGGCGATGAGCAGGGCGGTGTCGCCGCTCTTCGCCTGACCCTCCTGCACCAGCCGGTCCAGGGCAAGGGGCACCGACGCGGCCGAGCTGTTGCCCTGGTCGGCCACGTCGCGCGCGATCGTGACGCGCTCGGGCAGCTTCATCGCCCGCGCCATGGCGTCGATGATGCGCATGTTGGCCTGGTGCGGGACGAAGACGTCGAGGTCGTCGACGGTGATGCCGGTGCGGTCCAGGGTCGCGTGGGCGACCTTGGCCATCTCGAAGGCGGCCCAGCGGAAGACGGCGTTGCCCTGCATCACGAGGTGGGGCATCTGGGGGCTGTCGGAGGCGACGACGTCGCGCCAGTCCTCGCGCTGCCGGATCAGGTCGAACTGCTCGCCGTCGGAGCCCCAGACGACGGGGCCGATGCCGGCCCGCTCGGAGGGACCCACGACGACCGCGCCGGCCCCGTCGGAGAAGATGAAGGCGCTGCCACGGTCGTGGCTGTCGGTGATGTCGCTGAGCCGCTCGACGCCGATCACCACGACGTACTTCGCGCTCCCGGCGCGGACCATGTCGGAGGCCAGCGCGAGGCCGTGGCAGAAGCCGGCGCACGCGGCGCTGATGTCGAAGGCGACGGGCCGCTCGAGGCCGAGCTCGTGCGCCACCGCGGTGGCCACGGCAGGCGTCTGCAGCATGTGGGAGATGGTCGCGACGATGACGCCGTCGACCTGGGCCGGGTCGATGCCGGCGCGCTCGATGGCGACCCGTGCCGACTCGACCGACATCAGCTGCACGGTCTCGTGGGGCTCGG
The DNA here is from genome assembly GCF_011299595.1 of Nocardioides sp. HDW12B. NCBI lineage: Bacteria > Bacillati > Actinomycetota > Actinomycetes > Propionibacteriales > Nocardioidaceae > Nocardioides > Nocardioides sp. HDW12B. The sequence goes on from NZ_CP049867.1 coordinate 1,235,352, forward strand.
CGAAGCGGCGGGTCTTGATGCCCGAGCGCTGCTGGATCCACTCGTCCGAGGAGTCGATGGCCTCGACGATGTCGGCGTTCGGCACCAGGCGTCCGGCCCGGTAGGAACCGATCCCGAGGATGGCGGTGTGCGGGGCGCCGGAGACGCTCGCGAGATCGGTCATGCCGACACCTTCTCGGAGGACGGGGAGGGGACGGGGCCGGTGCCGTGCTCGGCGACGAACGCGCGGGCCTCGTCGAGCTGGTCGGGGGTCTTCAGCGCGAAGGTCGCCACGCCCTTCAGCCCGCGCCGGGCGATCCCGGTCAGCGTGCCGGCGGGCGGCAGCTCGAGGACGCCGGTGACGCCGAGGTCGAGCATGGTCTGCATGCAGAGGTCCCAGCGGACCGGGCTGCCGATCTGCGACACGATGCGGCCGAGGACGTCGGCGCCGTCGGTGACGACCTGTCCGTCCCGGTTGGAGATGACCGGGGTGCGGGCCTCGTGCGTGGTGACCGCGCCGGCGAGACCGGCGAGCACGTCCACGGCGGGCTCCATGTGGTGGGTGTGGAAGGCACCGGCCACCGAGAGCGGGGCCAGGCGGGCGCGCTCGGGCGGGGCCTCAGCGAAGGCCGCGAGCTGGTCGACGGTGCCGGCGGCCACGATCTGGCCGGGCCCGTTGTCGTTGGCGGCAGTCAGGCCGTGCTTGTCGATGGCGGCGAGGACCTCGTCGCGGTCGCCGCCGAGGACGGCGGTCATGCTGGTGGGGGTGGTGGCGGCGGCCTTGGCCATCGCCTTCCCGCGCTCGCGGACCAGCACCATCGCCTGCTCGTCGGTGAGGGCGCCGGCGGCAGCAGCAGCGGCGAGCTCGCCGACGCTGTGGCCCGAGACGGCTCCGACCGAGGCGGCGGCGTCCGGCTGGCCGTCGAACAGCTCGGCCACGCTCGCCAGGGCGGAGGCCACGAGCAGCGGCTGGGCCACCGAGGTGTCGCGGATGGCGTCGGCGTCGGCCTGCGTGCCGTAGTGGACCAGGTCCATCTCGGCCACCGCGGAGAGCCAGCGCAGGCGGTCGGCGTACGACGGGCTCTGGAGCCAGGGCTCGAGGAAACCGGGGGACTGGGCCCCCTGACCGGGAGCGAGGATGACGAGCATGGACTCAGTCTTGTGCCAACGCGGGTTCGATTCACCCCCGTGGCGCACGAGATTGGACGCGGGCCCTTGGAGGAACCCTACAAATCCGCGTCAGGCGGCGCGGAGGCGTCCTGGAGCCGTCCGAGCACGAGGGCGACCCGCAGCGTGAAGGCGTGGCGCGCGTCACCGGGAGCGAGCCCGGTGATCTCGAGGATGCGTTTGAGGCGGTAGCGAACCGTGTTCGCGTGCACGAAGAGCACGCGGCTCGTGCCCTCGACCGAGCCGCCCTGGTCCAGGAACGCGGTCGCGGTCTCGAGGAGCTCGGACCGGGCGTCACGTACTGGCAAGTAGACGGTCCTCACAAGATCGCGTCGCGCCAGCACGTCCCCGGCCAGGGCCCGCTCGGCCAGCAGGTCGTCGCTGGTCACCGGCACCGCGGGGGACGGCCACCCCGCGGCGGCGTGGAGGCCGGCCACCGCCTCCCGTGCCGACACGTGCGCCTGGAGCAGGTCGGCGACGAGCGGCCCGACCACCACCGGGCCCTCGCCGAAGAAGGCGGCGATGACTGCCCCGGCCTTGTCGGCGTCGACGACCCCGCCGAGGACCACGACGAGACGGTCGCCCTGGACCGCGCCCAGGGTCGCCAGCTCCGCGGCGCGCGCCGCGTCCCGGACCTCGTCGACGAGGCTCGTCGAGGACTCACCCTCGGGGTCGGGGGCCCGGCCCACCACCACGGTGACGTTGCCGGCCTCCTGCCAGCCCAGGGCGCTGGCACGGGTCCGCACGGACTCGTCGGCGTCGCCGCGCATGATCGAGTCGACCACCAGCGCCTCCAGCCGGGCGTCCCAGGCGCCCCGGAGCTCGGCTGCGTGGGCGTAGATGTCGGCGGTGGCGAAGGCCAGCTCCCGGCCGTAGCGCAGGATGCTGGTGCGCACCTCCTCGGCGTGCTCGGGTGCCACCGCCGTGCTGATCTCGGCCTCCGCGACGTCCATGCTCAGGCGGATCATCGCCACCGTCTGCTGCAGCGTGATGATGCCGGCGAAGGAGCGCGGGGCGGTGCCGAAGACCTCGGCCGCCAGCGCCGGGTCCGGCTTGCTCGGCTCGCGGAACCAGGTGATGAAGCTGTTGTAGCCCGCCTGCAGGATCATGCCGATCCAGGCCCGGTGCTCGGCGGACAGCTCCTCGAACCAGGGCATCTCGCGCTCCATGCGCCCCAACGAGCTCTTGGTGAGGCCGCCGACGGCCCGCTGGAGCTGTTGGGCGATCTGCGCCCGGGAGCGGGCCCTGGTCATCTCGCCAGCCTAGTCGGCGTACGCCCGGGACCGGTGGTGCGCCGGAGGTCACGAAGCGGAGACATCCGGGGCGTCCGGGGCGCGGGACCCTTCCCGGAACGGCCGTGGGCGTGGAAACCTGACCCTTCAACCCACCGATCCGACGGCGAGAGGGGCACCCATGGCCGGGCCCGAGGTGCAGTACGTCGTCATCCACGGCCACCGACGAGCCTTCGTCAAGGTCGGGTCCGGGCCGGTCCTGCTGCTCCTGCACGGCATGGGCTGCGACCACACCACGTGGAGCCCGGTCATCGGCCGGCTCGCCAAGCGCTACACCGTCATCGCCCCCGACCTGCTCGGTCACGGGCTCTCGGACAAGCCCCGCGCCGACTACAGCGTCGGCGGCTACGCCAACGCGATGCGCGACCTGCTGACCGTCCTCGGCATCGACAAGGTGACCGTGGTGGGCCACAGCCTCGGCGGGGGAGTGGCGATGCAGTTCGCCTACCAGTTCCCCGAGCGCACCGAGCGCATGGTCCTGGTTTCGCCCGGCGGCCTCGGCCCCGAGGTCACCCCGATCATCCGCGCCGTCACGCTGCCCGGCTTCCACCAGGTCATGGGCCTGGCCACGATGCCCGGCGTGCGGCACCTGACCGTCGGAGCCCTCCGCGGGCTCGCCCGCTCGACGTTCCCCGGCGCCCGCGACCTCGACGAGATCGCCGACATCGTCGAGAACATCGCCGATCCCGGCGCCCGGCGCGCCCTCCAGCACGTCGTCCGGGCCTGCGTCGACCTCCGCGGGCAGATCATCACCATGGTCGACCGGGCCTACCTCACCCAGGAGATGCCGATGTGCGTCATCTGGGGCACGCACGACCGGGTCATCCCGTCCTCCCACGCCGACCACGTCAAGCGCATCGCCGAGACCGCCCAGGTCTCCATGGTCGGCAACGCCGGTCACTTCCCCCACAAGGACCAGCCCGACCAGTTCGTCAAGACGCTCCACCGGTTCGTCTCGCGGACCCGCCCCGCCGTCTACCACCGCGGCCGCTGGCGGGCCATGCTCAAGAACGGCGCCCCCGCGGGCCTCGTCATCCCGGACTCCCGCGTCGTCACGATCGCCTGAGCTCTCCCGACCACTGCGGGTCGCGGCGGGCGCGGTCGCGCCGGTGCGGGCGGGTGTCCTGCCGGGGCGTCGACCGTGTCGTCCGGTGGCTTTCTGCCCGGTCACCACGAGCGACGAGACGCCACGCCTCCTGAGTGCCCCGGACGGGCACCCGCCCGCTCGCGACCCCGCCCACCGCGACGGGCGCGCGGTCGGGACCGTCGCGGTGGCGCCGTCGCCCGGGCACTCAGGAGGCGTGGCGTCCCGTCACCGGAGGTGACCACCGCGAGGGCCACCGGACGACACGGTCGACGCCCGGGTGGCGGGGCAGCCGCGACGGACCCGGCTGCCCACCCGCCCCAACGTAGAAGTGTGGTGTTCCTGCAGGCCCATGACCTGCAGGAACACCACACTTCGAGTGCTGCGTGGACCTAGGCGTCGCCGCCGGTCTGGGCGACGTCGGCGACCGCGGTCGGGTCGTCGATGCGGTACTTGTCGAAGGCTTCCTTGACCACGGACTGCTTCACCTCGCCGCGCTCGGCCAGGGCGGCCAGTGTGGCGACGACGACCGACTCGGCGTCGACGCGGAAGTAGCGACGGGCGGCCGGGCGGGTGTCGGCGAAGCCGAAGCCGTCGGTGCCCAGGGCGTGGTAGTCGGTCGGGACCCACTTGGCGATCTGGTTCTGGACCGCGCGCATGTAGTCGCTGACCGCGATGACCGGGCCCTCGGCGTCGGCGAGCTTGGAGGTGACGTAGGGGACCTGGGCGTCCTCGTCGGGGTGGACGAGGTTCCACTCCTCGGCGCGGCCGGCGTCGCGCGCCAGCTCGTTCCAGGACGTGACCGACCAGGTCTCGGCCGCCACGCCCCACTCCTCGGCGAGGAGCTTCGCGGCGCGGGTGATCCACGGCAGACCGACACCGGAGGCGAGCAGCTGTGCCTTCGGAGCGTCCGAGGGAGCCTCGGACGGGGCGTCGGCCAGGTGGTACATGCCCTTGAGCAGGCCCTCGACGTCGAGGTCGTCGGGCTCGGCCGGGTGCTGGTAGGGCTCGTTGTAGACGGTGACGTAGTAGATGACGTCCTCGCCGTGCTCGTGCTCGTCGGTCGAGCCGTACATCCGGCGCAGACCGTCCTGCACGATGTGGCTGACCTCGTAGGCGAACGCCGGGTCGTAGTGCACGATCGCCGGGTTGCTCAGTGCGAGCAGCGGCGAGTGGCCGTCGGCGTGCTGCAGACCCTCACCGGTCAACGTCGTACGACCGGCGGTGGCGCCGATGAGGAAGCCCTTGGCGAGCTGGTCGGCCATGGCCCAGATCGAGTCACCGGTCCGCTGGAAGCCGAACATCGAGTAGAAGATGTAGAACGGGATCATGTGCTCGCCGTGCGTGGAGTACGCCGAGCCCGCGGCGGTCGTCGAGCCCATGGCGCCGGCCTCGGAGATGCCCTCGTGCATGAGCTGCCCGTCGGAGGCCTCCTTGTAGGCCATGAGCTGCTTGCGGTCGACGCCCTCGTACTTCTGCCCGTGCGGGTTGTAGATCTTGTTCTTGCTGAACATCGAGTCCATGCCGAACGTGCGGAACTCGTCGGGGGCGATCGGCACGATGCGGTGGCCGATCTCCTTGTCCTTCATGAGGTCCTTGAGCAGCCGCACGAGCGCCATGGTGGTGGCGATCGACTGCTTGCCGGAGCCCTGCTTGAGCTCGGAGTACATGTCGTCGCCGGGCAGGGTGAGTGGCTTGGCGCGCACGACCCGCTTGGGCAGCGAGCCGCCAAGGGCCTTGCGGCGCTCGAGCATGTACTCGACCTCGGGGGCGTCCTTGCCGGGGTGGAACAGCGGCGCGGTGCCGGTGCGCTCGTAGGACTCGTCGATGTCGCGGTCGCTGATCGGCAGGTAGAGCCGGTCGCGGTACTTCTTGACGTCGTCCTTGGTGAGCTTCTTCATCTGGTGGGTGGCGTTCTTGCCCTCCAGCGCGTCGATCGTCCAGCCCTTGATCGTCTTGGCCAGGATCACGGTCGGCTGCCCGACGTGCTTGGACGCGGCGTCGAAGGCGGCGTACACCTTGCGGTAGTCGTGCCCACCGCGCGGCAGCTTGCGGATCTGCTCGTCGCTCATGTGCTCGACCATCTTGCGCAGGCGGCTGTCGCCGCCGAAGAAGTTCTCCCGGACGTACTCGCCGGTCTCGACGGAGTAGGTCTGGTACTGACCGTCGGGCGTGGAGTTCATCTTGTTGACGAGCGCGCCGTCGACGTCACGGGCCAGCAACGGGTCCCACTCGCGGCCCCACACGACCTTGATGACGTTCCAGCCGGCGCCGCGGAAGATCGACTCCAGCTCCTGCATGATCTTGCCGCTGCCGCGGACGGGTCCGTCGAGCTGCTGCAGGTTGCAGTTGATGACGAAGGTCAGGTTGTCGAGCTCGTCGCGGGCGGCGATGTTGATCGCACCCAGCGACTCCGGCTCGCCCATCTCACCGTCACCGAGGAACGCCCAGACGTGCTGGTCGCTGGTGTCCTTGATGCTGCGGTGCTGCAGGTAGCGGTTGAACCGCGCCTGGTAGATCGAGTTGATCGCCGTCAGACCCATGGAGACGGTCGGGAACTCCCAGAACTCCGGCATCAGGCGGGGGTGCGGGTACGACGACAGGCCCTTGCCGACGCCGTGCTGCACCTCCTGGCGGAACTTAAGCAGCTGGTCCTCGGTGAGCCGGCCCTCGAGGAAGGCGCGGGAGTAGATGCCGGGGGAGGCGTGGCCCTGGATGAAGACCTGGTCGCCGCCGCCCGGGTGGTCCTTGCCGCGGAAGAAGTGGTTGAAGCCGACCTCGTAGAGCGACGCCGAGGACTGGTAGGTGGCGATGTGGCCGCCGACCTCGAGGCCCTTGCGGTTCGCGCTGGAGACGGTGATGGCCGCGTTCCACCGCAGGAACGCGCGGATGCGGCGCTCGACCTCCTCGTCACCGGGGAACCACGGCTCCCGCTCGGGCGGGATCGTGTTGATGTAGTCGGTGCTGCGCAGCGCCGGTACGCCGACCTGCCGCTCACGGGAGCGCTCGAGGAGCTTGAGCATGATGTAGCGGGCCCGCTCCCGGCCGCGGCCGTCGATCATCTCGTCGAGCGACTCCAGCCACTCGTGCGTCTCGTCGGGGTCGATGTCGGGGAGCTGGGTCGGCAGGCCTTCGTGGATCACGGTGGCGCGCTCGACGCGCGCCGCCTTCTCCTTGTCGACGGACTTGCCGCCCGGCGTGCCGGGGCCGCCCTGGGTGCCCATGCCGTCCGTGCCCGAGGTGTTCTTGTCCTGGTTCGCCACGCGCCCATCCTGACACCCGGGCGAAGTACTCGCGAGTACAGCGGCAGCGGGCCCGGCCGGCCCGAGTTGGAGCGTTCTTGTTGCACACGCGGCCCAAGTCCGCTGGACTGTCACCGAGCGACACCGGTGGTCCGCTGTTTTTCGGGGTGCTGGTGCGGCACGATCCCCAGCAACCACGACTAAGGAGCCCGAGTTGAGCGCGACCCCTGGCGGCGCGGACACCAAGAACACCGGCGTGAGGATGGGGTTCGGTCCGGGCACGGTCGTGCAGGAGCTCGGCTGGGACGAGGACGTCGACGACGCGATCCGCGTCGAGATCGAGGACACCATCGACGGCGACATGGTCGACGGCGAGGTCGGCAACGTCGTCGACGCCGTGGTCATGTGGTGGCGCGAGAACGACGGTGACCTGGTCGACGCGCTGGTCGATGCCCTGACCGACCTGGCCTCCGGCGGCACGATCTGGCTGCTGACGCCGAAGGTGGGACGGCCCAACGCGGTTGACGCCGCCGACATCACCGAGGCCGCCCCGGTGGCGGGCCTCGCCGTGACCACCACGCTGGCGGCCGGTCACGACTGGACAGCGACCCGTCTCGCCGCCCCCAAGTCCCCGGCGCGCTGACCAGCGCGCTCGGCGTCACCCTCTCGGACGAAAGCAGGAGCCGTATGCCCCCCACCAACCGAGTGACAGCCGTCCTCTCCGACCAGGTCGTGAAGGCGAAGGTCCTCACGGGGAGCGGCATCATCCGGCCCTACTCCCCGCGGACGCTGTTCCGGTTGGCCAAGACCGTCAAGGACTGGGGCGTGGGTCCGGCCGGCGGCTTCGCCGCGCTCGCCGTACGCTCGCCCGACGCGGTCGGGCTCGTCGACGAGCTCGGCGAGCTCACCTACAAGGAGATCGACGACCGCGGCACGGCGCTCGCCGACGCGCTGACCGGCCTCGGGGTCAAGCAGGGCGAGGGGCTGGCCATCATGGCCCGCAACCACCGCGGCTTCATCGACGCCACCGTCGCCGGCGCCAAGCTCGGCGCCGACATCCTCTTCCTCAACACCGCCTTCGCGGGCCCGCAGCTCGTCGAGGTCCTCGAGCGCGAGGACCCCAAGGTCGTCGTGTACGACGAGGAGTTCAGCGAGCTGCTGTCCGACGTCGACAACGTGAAGCACGTCGTGGCCTGGACCGACGGCGACGTCGGCGAGCGCGACACCGTCGAGAAGCTGATCGAGAAGGGCGACAAGGACGCCGACCTGCCGCTGCCGGAGAAGGAGAGCCGGCTGATCATCCTGACCTCCGGCACCACCGGTACGCCCAAGGGGGCGCCGCGCAGCAACGCCGGCGTCGACGCGGCCGTCTCGCTGCTCTCGCGGATGCCGCTGCGTCGCGGATGGACCTGCCACATCGCTGCGCCGCTGTTCCACACCTGGGGCTTCGCCCACATGGCGCTGGCGATGCTGCTGGAGTCCAAGGTCGTGCTGCGGCGCAAGTTCGACCCCGAGGAGTGCCTGAAGACGGTCCAGGAGCACCAGTGCGACTCCCTGGTCGTCATCCCGGTGATGCTCCAGCGGATCCTCAAGCTCTCCGACGACAAGCTCGAGAGCTACGACCTCCCGTCGCTCAAGGTGGTGGCGGCCTCCGGGTCCGCACTGCCCGGTGACCTGGGCGTGGAGTGGATGGACCGCTTCGGCGACAACCTCTACAACACCTACGGCTCCACCGAGGTCGCCTACGCGACGATCGCCGACCCGAAGGACCTGCGGGAGGCGCCCGGCACGGCCGGGCGGACCCCGCACGCGACCGAGGTGCGGATCTACGACGAGAACGACGAGCCCGTGAAGCAGGGCGAGACCGGGCGGATCTTCGTCGGCAACGGCATCCTCTTCGAGGGCTACACCGGCGGCGGCCACAAGGACATGATCGACGGGCTCATGAGCAGCGGCGACGTCGGCTACCTCGACGAGGACGGCCGGCTGTTCGTCGAGGGCCGCGACGACGACATGATCGTCTCCGGCGGCGAGAACGTCTTCCCCAACGAGGTCGAGGACTGCCTGACCCGTCACGAAGCGGTGCACGAGGCGGCCTGCATCGGCGTCGACGACGAGGACTACGGCAAGCGACTCAAGGCGTTCGTCGCGCTGGTCGACGGCAAGGACGTCTCGGAGGACGACCTCAAGGCGCACGTGAAGTCGAACCTCGCCCGCTACAAGGTGCCGCGCGAGATCGTCTTCATGGACGAGCTGCCCCGCAACGCCACCGGCAAGCTCCTCAAGCGCGAGCTGGAGGAGAACGGCGAGGACGCGAAGTCCCAGGGCGACGAGGACGCGGGCGACGCGGCCGACGCGGGGGACACGGACGGGTCGGAGGAGAGCGCCGCGTCGTGACCGTCGCGAGCGACCCGCTCCCGGTCGGGTCGACGGCCCCCGGGTTCGCGCTGCGCGACCAGCACGGCGCCACCGTGTCCCTGGAGGAGCTGCGGGGGACCGCGGTGCTGCTGGTGTTCTACCCGTTCGCCTTCAGCCGCGTCTGCGGCGGTGAGCTCGAGGCCCTGGACGGCGCCCTCGCCGCCTTGGGCACGGCCGACGGGCCGAGCGGGTCGGGAGGTCCGGCCTCCACGGTCCTGGCCATCAGCTGCGACCCGATGCACGCGCTGCGGGCGTACGCCGACCAGGCCGGGCTCGACGTACGGCTGCTGTCGGACTTCTGGCCGCACGGCGCCACCGCGGCGGCGTACGGCGTCCTCGACCCGGAGATCGGCGCACCGCACCGCTCGAGCTTCGTGATCGGCCCCGCGGGCGACGTGCGCTGGTCCCTGCACGTGCCGCGGCACGAGTCGCGGCCGGTGGCGGACCAGCTGGCGGCCCTGGAGCAGGCGGGAAAAGCAAAAACTCCCTGAGAACACACCCGTTGGGGTGACAGGTGGCCGCCCGGCAGGGCAGAATCTTCCGTGCAGCCGCTGGTGACCCGAGACGCCAGCGGCTGCTTCATTTTTGCGGCCCTGCCACCGCGAGACGTCGATCGTGCAGCGCCGAGACGTCGATCGTGCCGATCCGGGGCGCCGGACGGGGTGGGCGCAGTAGGGATCGAACCTACGACCGCTGGTTTGTAAGACCAGAGCTCTACCGCTGAGCTATACGCCCGAGTGCGACGCCGAAGCGTCGCAGGGAGCGTAACGGAGGCACACGCCCCTCGTCCCGCCCGGCCTCGTCCCCCGCTTCGTGAGGGGGTTCTCACCGGGGGAGCGGAGCATGAGACGACGCTCATGCGCGCCTCACGACGGCTTCATCGGAGGCGGACAGAGTCTCTCTCGTCAGACACCCACAGGCCCCGGACGGGGCGACGAGAGAGGCACATCATGAACATCCTTCGAGGCAGCGTCATCGGACTGGCCGGCGTCATCGGCGGCGGCGTGCTCGCCTGGCCCATGGTCAGCAGCGCGGACACCACCGACCAGAGCGTGCTCTACAAGCGCGACGAGCGTTCGGTCGACCTGGTCCTGGCCGACGACGACCTGGACGACGACGACACCAACGACCGCACCCGTGACCGCTACACGCGCGGCGACCTGACGAACAACGTCACCAACAACGTCACCCGCGACGGCGTGACCAACAACGTCACCAACGACCCCACCAACGACGGCATCACCAACAACGCCACGCGGGGCGACCTGACCAACAACGCGACGCGGGGCGACGTCACCAACAACGCCACCCGCGACGGCGTGACCAACGACCCCACCGGCGACGGCGTCACCAACGACGTCACCCGGGGTGACGTCACCAACGACGCGACGCGCGGCGACGTCACCAACGACAGCACCCGCGACGCCACCAGCTGAGCCGGCGCCGCATGAGAGACCTCTCACGCAGGTCTCACCGACGCTTCATCCCCTCCCACCAGAGTTCGGGGAACACGGTTCCCCCGCCCACCCCCAGGGCCCCACCGAAAGAGAGCACATCATGAACATCCTTCGAGGCAGTGTCGTCGGTCTCTCCGGTCTGGTCGGCGTCGGCGTCCTGGCGTGGCCGTCGGTCACCACCGCGGCGTCCGCCGACTCCGACGAGGTCTACAAGCGCGACGAGCGGATCACCGAGCTCGCGCTGGTGGCCGACGACGATGACGACGACACCAACGACAACACGAACAACACCAACACCGGCGCCAGCCGCGCGACCAACGACAACACGCGCAGCAACTTCACCGGTGTCAGCCGCGACCGCGACCTCAGCCGCGGCGACAAGACCCGCGACTGGACCCGCGACGGCGGCGACCGCACCCGTGACCGCTCGGCCGGGCAGACCAACGACCGCAGCCGCAACGACACCCGTCGCTGACCCGCGGCACCGGCTCGCCCCGCACGACCGCTCCACCGGCTCCACCAGCACCATCGCACCAGCGCTCCACCGGCACCACCGAGACGACCACCACGAGAGGCAGGCACGACCCATGGGCACACCGACCGACAGCTGGGGCTGGCACCAAGGTGACCAGATCACCCCCGAGCTGACCGCTCTGCGCCTGCTGGGAGGGGGATCGGCCTACGAGGCCTACCTCGCCTTCGACGAGGTCACCTACGCCCCCGTCGTGGTCAAGCTCGTGCGGCCCGCGCAGGTCCTCCGTGAGGGGACGCTGCGCGGGCTGCGCCGGGAGGTCGAGACGCTCGAGGCCGTCCGTCACCCCGCCGTCGTGCGCATGCTGCGCGCCGAGCTCGGGGGCGAGCGGCCCCACGTCGTGCTGGAGAACCTCGACGGGCCGCGCCTGTCGACCCTCATCCGGCGCTACGGCGCGCTGGAGCCGGCGCAGTACCTCCCCCTCGGCATCGAGGTCGGCGCTGCGGCCCACTACTTCCGGCGCCAGGGCATCGTCCACCTCGACATCAAGCCCAGCAACATCATCATGGGCGCCCCGGCCCGACTCATCGACCTCAGCGTCGCGCGCACCCTCGAGGACGCCGCCGCCCTCACCTACGGCATCGGCACCGACTCCTACATGGCGCCCGAGCAGTGCGACCCGCCCCGCTCCGGCGTACCGGGCGCCGCGGCGGACGTCTGGGGCCTGGGCGTCACCCTCTTCGAGGCGATCGCCGGCTACCGCGCCTTCGACGACGGCGACCAGAGCAGCGACGACATGGGCGTCCGATACCCCCAGCTCGTCGACGAGCCCTACCTGCTGCCCGACCGCACGCCCCCGCAGGTCGTCGAGATCGTGATGGCCTGCCTCGCGGCCGACCCCGACAAGCGCCCGACGCCTGCCGACGTGTGCGACACCCTCGGCCCCGTGCTCGAGTCGCTCCCGCGCGGTCGCCTCGGCGGCTTCAAGGAGGCGCTGGCCCGCTGACGGGACGGTGACCACCCTTGGGTGGCGGCTGGACAGGTCATGCACCTGTCCAGCCGCCACTCAAGCGCGTCCGGACCTGTGACGTCACCCGGTCCGCCGGCCCCGTCCTCCGACCGTCCTCCGACCCCGTACGTCGCTCCGCTCGCCTCGGGCGCGTGGCCGGCTCAGGCGGGGTTGACGTTGAAGCGGTAGCCCATGCCCCGCACGGTCGAGATCGCGGCCGACCCGACCTTGCGCCGCAGGTAGCCGACGTAGACGTCGACGACGTTGGAGCCGGGGTCGTAGTCGTAGCCCCACACGTGCGACAGCAGCTGCTCGCGCGACAGCACGATGCCGACGTTGAGCATGAACAGCTCGAGCAGCTGGAACTCCCGCGCCGACAGCTCGATGCGCCGGCCGTCCTGGGTGGCGACCCGCTCGCGCAGGTCCAGCCTCAGGTTGCCGACGGTGAGGGAGTCCTCGCGGGCCGCGCCGCCGTCGCCCTGCTGCTGGCGCAGCCGCAGCCGGACGCGCGCGAGCAGCTCGGCGAAGCGGAACGGCTTGGCCATGTAGTCGTCGGCGCCCCCGTCGAGCGCCTGCACGGTGTCGGTGACGGAGTCGCGCGCGGTGAGGACGATGACCGGGATGGTCGAGCCCTGCGCCCGCAGCCCCTCGAGCACGCCGTAGCCGTCGAGGCGCGGCAGCCCGATGTCGAGCACCATGAGGTCGAACTCGCCCGACAGCGCGTAGTCGAGCCCGGACACCCCGTCGGCGCACACCGTGGGGCTGTGGCCCTCGGACTTGAGGCCCTTCGACATGAACGAGGAGATGCGGGGCTCGTCCTCGACGATCAGGATGCGCGCCACGAGGCGTCCTTCCGTTGACGGGGCAGGGAGATGACGAACAGGGCGCCCGACGGGGTGGCGTCCTCGACGTGCGCGGTGCCGCCGTGCGCGGCGGCGATGGCGGAGACGATCGAGAGACCGAGACCGCTTCCCTCGTCGTGGACGGCGTCCGCGCCGCGGGTGAACCGCTGGAAGATGGCCGCCTTCTCGGCGTCGGGGACGCCGGGACCGGAGTCGCGGACCCAGAAGCGGACGGTGCCGGCGGCGCCGACGGCCGAACCGAGCGCGACGGTGTCGGCAGGGCCGGTGTGCTTGACGGCGTTCTGCGCCAGCTGCACCAGCGCCTGGGTCAGGCGCTGCTCGTCGACCTCGACGTCGACGTCGGCGCGGTCGTCGACGACCCACACCCGGTCGGCCAGGCCGCGCACCTTGTCGGCGACACGGTCGGTCAGCTCGTCGGCCCGCACCGTCGCCGGCACCACGAACCCGGGACGCTCGGACTTGGTCAGCAGGATCATGTCCTCGACCAGGCGCGACATCCGCTCGGTCTCGTCGAGCAGGAGGTCGCGGGTACGGCGTACGTCGTCGGGGTCGGCGGGGTCCACCAGCTCGAGGTGCCCCTGGAGGATCGTCAGGGGCGTCCGCAGCTCGTGGCCGGCGTCGTCGAGGAAGGCCCGCTGGCCGCGGAAGGCTCCGTCGAGACGGTCGAGCATCGCGTTGAACGTCGTCGTCAGGTCGCCGAGGTCGTCGTTGCTGATCACCGGGATGCGCCGCGACAGGTCGGTCTCGGTGATGTCCTGCGCGGTCTCGTGCAGGGTGCGGACTGGTGACAGCAGCCGGCCGGCGACCCAGAAGGCGACGCCGGAGACGACGAGCAGGGCGACGAGGGCGGCGAGCGCGTAGGTGCGCATGGTGGAGTCGAGGGCGCCGGTCTCGTCGTCGACGAAGAAGGCGACGGCGAAGGCGCCGCGGTCGTCGCCGGCCGCGAGCGGCAGCACCTCGAGGTAGACCTCGCCGTGCTGCGCCGACTCGATGGTGGTGGACCCGCCGGTCTCGAGGCGCTGCAGGACGGCGTCGACGAAGGCGGGCTCGCTGCGCACCTCGCTGCGGCTCGAGGCCGAGGAGATCCTGATGCCGCCGTCCCAGGCGCCGACCATGATCTCCGACGGGCTCGGCACGTTGCGCAGCAGGAAAACCCTGACGAGGCGCTGGTAGGAGGCGAAGCGGTCCTTGGTCACCGGGTCGATGCCGCGCTCCTGCAGCTGCACCAGCTCGGCCATCTCCTGGTCGACGTCGTCGCGCACGCCCTCCTTGGCCTGCTGCACGCCGAGGAGGTAGACCAGGACCCCGGCGGAGGCCAGCCCCAACGCGGTCAGCAGCGCCACGGCACCGGTGATGCGGGTGCGGACCGTCAGCCGCCGCCGCACGCCCCGCAGACGGGGCCCGCCCGATCTACCCGGACGGCGTCGCAGGCCGCCGGTGCGGCGGCCTCCGGGGGGTGCTTCCATGCCGGCGGGCGAGACGTCAGTCGTCGTCCCCGTCGTCGCCATCGTCGTCCGCTTCGTCGTCGTCATCGTCGTCGTCCGGTTGCGGCCGGACGACCTCGACGTCGTCATCGTCGTCGTCATCCGAGTCTGACACGTCGTCCTGGTCGTCCTGGCCCCCGTCGTCGCCGTCGTCGGGCGGGGTGGTGGGCCCCTGCCGGGGACCGCCGCCGTCGTTGTCGCGGGGCTTGGGCCGCAGCGTCGGCTGCGGCTCGGCGGTCTGGGCGGCCTCCTCGAGGATCAGGGGCTCGCGCTGCGGCGCCGGCTCGTCACCCGCGACGAGGGTGGGCAGCGCCACGGCGGCGCCGGCGACGAACGCCACCGACGCGAGGATCGGCGCCAGGATCTTGCTCGGGATCATGGCTCCATCCTGGGACACCTCCGTGGCGACGGCGTGAGAGGACCATGAGAGAGCTCTCATGATCCGCGTCCGGCCTCGAGCGCCCGGACTCCCGGTCGGCGCACGGTACGTCGTCGCGACCCACCCGGATGCCTATAGTGACCCGGTCCGAGCGACGGCTCGGGCATCCGCCCGCGACGCCGGACGGATCGGGCTCGGGACGGG
This sequence comes from Nocardioides sp. HDW12B, assembly GCF_011299595.1. Taxonomy (NCBI): domain Bacteria; kingdom Bacillati; phylum Actinomycetota; class Actinomycetes; order Propionibacteriales; family Nocardioidaceae; genus Nocardioides; species Nocardioides sp. HDW12B. The sequence goes on from NZ_CP049867.1 coordinate 1,250,402, forward strand.
GGCGATGCACCATCGACGCCGCGGGACTGGTGAGCAGACGCCTCCTCGCACGTCGGGTGCTCCTGGCCGCGGTGTCCGCGACGACCCTCGTCGCCCTGACAGCCGTCTGCGCCGCGGCGCTCCTGCTGACGGCCACCGGCCGCGGGAGCGTCGGGGCCGACCTGGAGCGGTCGCCCGTGGCGGACCGCGTGGTCGACGTCTCCGGCGAGCTCGAGGTCCCGGCCAGCTCCTCCGTCGCGTCCGCCGAGGCCGGCCAGCGCCTGGTCGCGGCCGACCGCGAGGTGCGCGCGCTGCTGGAGCAGGTGCTGGCCCCGGCGCTGGGCCCGGCGTCAGGCCCGGCGTCGGGCACCGCGCCCGCCGGGAGCACGGACGTCACCACGTCCGAGTCGGCCGGCGCTGCCGAGGGGACCGTCACCCGCCGGGTCCTGAGCAGCTCCTACGCGCTGCCGGGTGGTCCTGACGACGGTCCGGGTGCGGGCGAGGACGCCCCGCAGCGGTTGGCGGTCGTCGCGGGCTACGAGGCACTGACCAGCCAGGCCGACCTCGTCGCGGGCCGGTGGCCCGCGACGGCCCTCGACGACGAGGCCGACGACGGGGCCGACGACGGGGCCGACGACGGGGCCGACGACGGGAACGGTGGCGGGAACGGTGGCGGGAACGGTGGCGGGGGCGCCGGTGGGGCACGGGAGGTCGAGGTGGCGCTCCACGCGAGTGCCGCCGACGCGCTGGGCCTGGCACCGGGCGACGCGCTCACGCTGACCAACACCCTGGACGACTCGCGGCTCCGGGTGCGCCTGGTGGGGACGTGGCGCCCCGACGACGTGGGGGCGGCGTACTGGACCGGCGACGTGCTCGGCACCACCGGCGTGGACCGGGGGACCAGCTTCGTGACCTACGGGCCCTTCGTGACCGGGGCCGGGACCGAGAGCGTGGTGTCCGACCCGACGGTGCGGTGGCGGGCCGAGCCGGGCCTGGGGTCACTGACGCCCGGTCAGGTCGGCGACCTGCGCGGCAGGCTGGCAGGCCTGCTCGACGAGGACGGCACCGCGACGGCCGCGGCGGCAGCAGCCCTTGCCGGCGAGCCGACGGAGGGCTCCGCCGCGGGGGAGCAGGCGCTCACGGTGGAGACCGACCTCGACGAGACCCTGACCGGCGTGGCCGCCCCGGTGGCGGTGGCCCGCTCGGCGGTGGGTCTCCCGCTGGCGCTGGTCGCGCTGCTCGGCGTCAGCGCCGTGCTGCTGGTGACGCGCCTGGTCCAGGCGGACCGGCGCACCGACGCCCGGTTGCGCGCCTCCCGCGGATTCTCGCCGGGCCAGCTCCGCGCCGCACACACGCTCGAGGCCCTCGTCGTGGTCCTCCCCGCCGTGGTCCTGGCGCCCGTCCTCGCCTGGCTCACGGTCCGAGCCGTCGCGCGCGCCACGTCGGCCGACGCGGTCGTCGGCTCGGTGAGCCTGGCCGTCGCGAGCTGGCTGGTGGCCACGGTCGCCGGCCTGGTCGTCGTGCTGCTGCTGGCGCGCCAGGGGACGGACGACACCGCCCGCGGACGCCTCGCCGCGACCTGGGACCGCTTCGGGCTCGACCTGGTGACGGTCCCGCTCGCCGTGCTGGGCACGCTGCAGCTCCTGGCGTACGACGAGGGGGCGCTCGCCTCGGGCGCCGACGCCGCCCTCGCCGGCTCCGGCCTCGACCCGGTCCTGGTGCTCGTCGTCCCGGTGGTCGTGCTGGCCGCGGCGCTGCTGATCGGTCGTCTGGTGCGCGGCGTGCTGCTGCTCGGTGCCGGTGCCGCCGCCCGGGCGCGCGGCACGGTGGCCGCGCTGGCCGCCTGGCAGGTGGCGCGTCGTGCCGACGAGCACCGGGCGCTGCTGGTCGGCTCGCTGCTCGCCGCCGCGGTCGTCACCCTCGCGCTCGTGCAGACGGCGACGTACGCCGAGTCCCAGGAGGCCCAGGCCCGGCTGGCCGTCGGCAGCGACCTCCAGGTCACCGGCCTGTCGGACACGGACGAGGCCGACCGGGTCGTCGAGCTCGTCGAGGCACGCGGCGGCTCCGCCCTCGTCGTGCTGCGGGACCGCACGGCCCTGGGCGACCTCCCCGTGGAGGCGCTCGTGCTGGACGCCGCGGACCCGGCGGCGGCGCGGGTGCTCGACGGGGCGCCGGGCGGCACGCTCGGCCCGCCGGCGCTCGGGGCGCTCAAGGCGCTGGGGACGCCGGACGCCGACGACGCGGCGGAAGGCTCCGGGCCGGTTCCGGCGGTCGCGTCCTCGACCATCGCCGCGCAGGTGGGCGACGAGGCCCGCGCGCGCCTGCGCATCGCCGGCGTCGACGTGGCCCTGGACGTCGTGGCGCGCACCGACGCCGTGCCCGGCACCGGGCCGGAGGCCGACGCCCTGGGCGCCGGGGCGGGGACCGGTCGCGCCGCCACCGGCGTCGGGCTGGTGCTCGACGTGACCACGCTGGGCCGGGTGGTCGGACCGGGCCTGACGGAGGGCACCGAGTCCGAGGTGTGGGCGAGCCTGCCGCGTGAGGCCGTGGGCCCGCTGGAGGCGGACCTCGCCGACCTCGGTGGCGCGGGGGACGACGTGGCCACGGGCGCCGTGCCCCTCACCGTCGCGGACCGCTGGTCGGCCACGGCGGACCGGCAGGACGGCCCCGTCGGCGCCGGCGTCCGGGCGGCCCTCGTGCTCGCCGTGCTGACGGGGGCGGTGCTCGGCACCGTCGGGTTCGTGGCCGCGACCGCCGTCGGGCTGCGGCGACGCCGCACCGAGGCAGCCGCGCTGCGGGCGACCGGGCTGTCCCGGCGCCAGGTCGCGGGCGCCCTGGCCCTGGAGCGGCTCGGCCTGCTCGCCGTCGCCCTCGCCCTCGGGGCGGCCGTGGGCACGGTGGTGGCGGGGGTGCTCGGCCCGCGACTCGTGCTGACCGAGTCCGCCGCGGTCCCGGTGCCCGCCCCGGCCGCGGCGATCGGCACGGGCACGGCTCTGCAGGTGGCGCTCGCGATGGCGGTGATGGCGGTGCTGGGCGCCGCGGTGGTGGTCGCGGCCGCCCGACGGGTCGCGGCGCGGCCGATGGGTGACGAGCTGCGAGCGGGGGAGGACACGTGATCCGCACCGTGGGGACGCTGCGCCTGCTGCGGCGACGGGCCCGCGCCGAGCTGGCGTCGCTGCTGGCGCTCGCCCTGCTGGTCACCGTGACCGCCGCGCTCGCCGCGACGGTCCCGCGGGTGCTGAGCGCGACCTCCGACCAGGCGCTGCGCGCGGCGCTCGCGGACGCCCCGGACGAGAGCCTCGAGATCTCGGCCAGCACCACCAACGACGAGGGCGTCGACCAGCTGCGGACGGTCGACGCCCAGGTCCGCGGGTCACTGACCGCGGGCCTGCGCGAGGTGGTCGTGGACAGCGGCCGCGGCGCCACCACCGGTCTCTACGACACCCGCGACCCGGCCGGCGAGCCGGTCCGCGACAAGCCGTTCACCTGGCTGCAGCTGCGCCACCAGCCCGGAGCCCTCGAGCAGGTCACCTGGGTCCAGGGTCGGGCCCCGCGCTCTCCGGGCGAGGACGCCGCGACCCGGACGGCAGAGGGCGAGCGGGTGCCGCTGCTCGAGGTCGCCCTCGACGCCCGCCTGGCGGAGCAGCTGGAGCTCGAGGTCGGCAAGACCGTCACGCTCGAGCCCCTCGAGGTGGCGCCGTTGGGCGACGGCACGACCGCGGTCCGCGTCACCGGCCTCTTCGAGCCCCGCGACGCGAGCGCGCGGACCTGGGGCTACGCACCCGCGCTCACGACGCTGGGCCAGCGCTACAGCGCCGACGGGCAGCTGGTGGCGGAGTACGCCGCCGCGCTGGTCGACGGCGACCAGCTCGAGGCCCTGCGCCGCGCGTCGCCGCTGCTGCGCTACGACTGGCACTACCCGGTCGAGCCGAGCGCCCTGGCCGCCGACAACGCCGCCCCGGTCCTCGCCGACCTCGAGGAGGTGGTGGCGCGGGGCGCCTTCGTGGAGTCCTCGTCGGCGTCGGTGACCGGCGGTGCCGACTCGGTCGCGCTCGCCAGCGGTCTCGTGGACCTGCTGCGCGGCCACCTCGACCGCGCCCAGGCGACGTCCGCGCTCGTGGCGCTGGTCCTCGGCGGGGTGCTGCTGGTGGCACTGGCGGTGCTCGCGCTGGCCTGTGCCGTGGTCGTACGGCGCCGCGCGTCCGGTCTGGTGCTGGCCCACGCCCGGGGCGCCTCCCGGGCGGCCCTGACCGCGACCTCCGTCGCCGAGGTGGCCGTCGTGGTGGCCGCGGGGTCGGCTGCCGGGTCGGCCCTCGCCGGTGCGGCCGGCGGCGACCGGGCGGCCGGTGCGTCGGCCCTGCTGGCGGCGCTGGTGGGCGTCGCGGCCCTGGTGCTGACGGGCGCGGCGACGTGGCGCACCCTTCCCGGCCGCGCCGGGTCGTCGCGCGTGCCCTGGCGCACGGCCACCGAGGCGACGGTGCTGCTGGCCGCCGTCCTCGCCGTGCTCGAGGTGCGCCGGCGCGGACTCGGTGCCGAGGCGGGCACGGGTGGCGGTGCCGACCCCGTGCTGGTGCTCGCACCGGTCCTGGTGGTGCTGGCGGTGGTGGTCCTGGTCCTGCGGGCGCTGCCTCCGGTGCTGCGTCGCGCGTCCGCCGTCGCGTCTGGGCGCGCGGGGCTGGTGCCCTTCCTGGCGCTGGCGCGCGCCGCCCGGCAGCCCCTCGCCGTGGCGCTGCCGCTCTCCACGTTGCTGCTGGGGCTGGGGTTCGCCGTCTTCGCCTCCGGGGTCACCGCGACGGTCGACGAGGGCCAGGAGCGTGCCGCCTGGCGCGACGTGGGGGCCGACTACCTGCTGCAGGCGGAGTACTTCGAGGAGGAGGACCTCGCGTCCCTCGCCGACCTGCCCGGGGTGGACCAGGTCGTGCCGGCCCTGCGCCGGGAGCGTGCCACCTTCTTCGACCCCGCGGGCCGTGCGACCGACGGCAACGTGCTGGTCGTGGACGCGGCGGGCTACGCCGACCTGCTGGCCCGGGCGCCCGGCTCGGGAGCCGACCCCGACGCCGTACGACGCCTGGCGGAGCCGGTCGACCCGGAGTCGCCGCTCTCGGCGCTGACGACCACGCCGGCCCGGACCGCTCTGGCCGCCGACGAGGGCGCCATCGACCCCACCGCGAGCCTCGGACGCACCGAGGTCGCCGTCACCGCGACCCCGGCGACGTTCCCGCTCGACGGCGGGCTCGGGCTGGTCGTGCTCGACCTGCCGTCGGTGCAGGAGCGCGAGTCGTTCCCGATCCGGCCGAACACCCTGCTGCTGAGAGGGTCGCCGGAGGCGGCTCCGGCGATCGGGGCCGCGGTGGCGAACCTCGAGCAGCGGGTGGTGGTGACCGACCGTCGCGCGGTCCTCGAGGACCTCGCCGACTCGCCCTTCGTCGGGTCCACCCAGGCCCTGTTCGCCGCCGGAGCCGCGGCAGCCGCGGCGTACTGCCTGCTGGCGCTGACCCTCACCTTGGTGCTCGCCGCCCGGTCGCGGGCGCGGCTGGCCTCGACGCTGCGGATGCTGGGCGCCGGTCCGCGGGGGCTGAGCCGGCTCGCCGTGCTCGAGGTCGCACCCCTGCTCGGTGTCATGCTCGTCGCGGGCGCCGCGGCCGGGCTGCTGCTGGTCGCGCTGCTCCTCCCGGCGCTCGACCTCCAGCCGCTGACCGGGGGAGCCTCCGCCCCCGAGACCCGCCTCGGGCTGCTGCGGACCGCAGGACTGGTGGCCGGGCTGACCGCCCTGGTGGTCGCGACCGTCGCGGGGGTGTCGGCGGTGGAGCGTCGGCGCGGGCTGGGAGAGACTCTGCGAGAAGGAGACGAGCCGTGAGCGAGAGCACGCCGAGCAGCAACCCCGGGCAGCCCCCCGACACCGCGGGCACCGCGGGCACAGCGCTGGGCGCCCTCGAGCGCCGTGCGGCTCCGGCCGCGGTGTTCGGCGCCGACGCGCACATCGCCTGCGACAACCTGGTGCGCATCTACCGCACCGAGAGCGTCGAGGTGGTGGCGCTGCAGGGTCTCGACCTGCTGGTCGACCGGGGCGAGCTGGTGGCGATCATCGGCGCCTCGGGCAGCGGCAAGTCCACGCTGCTGACGATCCTGTCCGGTCTCGACACCCCGACCGCGGGACTGGCGCGGGTCGCCGACCAGGACCTGTTGGCGATGTCGCCGTCCCAGCGGCTGCGCTACCGCCGCGAGGTGGTCGGCTTCGTGTGGCAGCGCACCTCGTCCAACCTCCTGCCCTACCTCACGGTCGCGGAGAACGTCGCGCTGCCGCTGGTCGCGTCCCGCTCGCCGCGGCGCGAGCGCGCGAGCCGGGTCACGGAGCTGCTGGACCTGCTCGACGTCGGCGACCTCGCCGACCGGCGCCCGGCCCAGCTGTCGGGAGGCCAGCAGCAGCGCGCGGCGATCGCGGTCGCGCTGGCCAACCGACCCGAGGTGCTGCTCGCCGACGAGCCGACCGGCGAGCTGGACACCCACAGCTCCTGGCAGGTGTTCGCCGCGCTCCAGACTGCCAACCGGGAGCTGGGCGTCACCGTCGTGGTCGTCACCCACGACGCCTCGGTCTCCGAGCACGTCCAGCGCACGGTCGGCATCCGCGACGGCCGCACCTCCAGCGAGGTGCTGCGCCACACCGAGGAGGGCGCGGACGGCCACGAGGTCGTGGCCCAGGAGTACGCCGTGCTCGACCGGGTCGGTCGTCTGCAGCTGCCGCACGACTTCACCTCGGCTCTGGCCATGGACCGGCGGGTGCGGCTCGAGCTCGAGCAGGACCACATCGGGGTGTGGCCGGACCGGCAGCGCGAGGGGGAGCGATGAGCGAGCAGCCGCCGGGCGGACACCCGGCCACGATGGTGCAGGTCAGCGGGCTGACCAAGCGGTTCGGCCGCGGCGACGCGGCGGTCACCGCGCTCGACGGCGTCGAGCTGAGCGTGCCGCGGGGCGGCCTGGTCGCCCTCACCGGCCGGTCGGGCTCGGGCAAGACCACGCTGCTGCACTGCATCGGGGGCCTGGAGCGGCCCGACGAGGGGAGCGTGGTCGTCGACGGCACGGAGGTGACCGGACTCGACGAGGACGGGCTGCTCGCCCTGCGACGTGACCACGTCGGCTTCGTGTTCCAGACCTTCGCGCTGGTGCCGATCCTCACCGCCCGCGAGAACGTCGGCGTACCGCTGCGGCTGAGCCGGACCCCGGCCGCCGAGCGTGAGCAGCAGGTCGAGCGGCTGCTCCGCCTCGTCGGGCTGGCCGACCACGCCGAGCAGCGACCCGGTGAGCTGTCGGGCGGGCAGCAGCAGCGGGTCGCGGTCGCCCGCGCGCTCGCCGGGCGCCCCAGCCTGCTGCTGGCCGACGAGCCGACCGGGCAGCTGGACTCCGCCACCGGACGAGCCGTGATGGAGCTGCTGCGCGCGATCGTGGCCAGCGAGGGCGTCACGGCCGTGGTCGCCACCCACGACCCCGGCCTCATCGACGTCGCCGACGCCGTGCACGAGCTGCGCGACGGCCGGCTGGTCGACCCGGCCGCCGCGACTCCCGTGTGAGGCGACCGGGAACCGGTCCGGTCCGACCCTGCGCCTGCCGCCACTAGGCTGCGCGTCATGCGTCTGGCCGAGATCGTCGCGCTGCTCGATGACTGGTACGACCCCGCCTGGGCCGAGCCCTGGGACGCCGTCGGCCTGGTCTGCGGCGACCCCGGCGACGAGGTCCGCTCCGTGCTGTTCGCGATCGACCCGGTCGAGACCGTGGTCGACGAGGCGCTCGAGCTCGGCGTCGACCTGCTGGTCGTCCACCACCCGCTGCTGCTGAGCGGGGTCTCCTCGGTCGCGGCGACGACGGCGAAGGGCCGGGTGGTGCACCGGCTGCTGCGGGGTGGCGTCGCGCTGCTCACGGCGCACACCAACGCCGACGTCCCCGCCGACGGCGTCAACGCCTCCATCGCCGACGCCCTCGGCCTGGTGGACGCGACCGTCCTCGAGCCGACCGACGCCGGCGCGCACGGCCTCGACAAGCTGGTCGCGTTCGTGCCGACCGAGCACGCGGACGCCGTCCGGGCGGCGCTGGTCGAGGCCGGGGCCGGTGCGCTCGGCGCCTACGACTCCTGCACCTTCTCGACGCCGGGGGAGGGCCGCTTCCGGCCCCTCGACGGAGCGGACCCGGCGGTCGGCCGGGTCGGCGAGGTCGAGGTGGTGAGCGAGGTCCGCGTCGAGACGCTCTACCCGCGGGCCGAGCGCGCCGCGGTGGTGGCCGCGCTCCGGGCCGCCCACCCCTACGAGGAGCCGGCCTTCGACCTGCTCGAGCTCGCCGACGTCCCGGGCGGTCCGGTCACCGGTGGTGCACCCGCGTCGGTCCGGGGGCACGGCCGGGTCGGGGAGCTGGCCGAGCCGGTGACCCTGCGCGGCTTCGCCGACCTCGTCGCCCGGGTGCTGCCCGCGACCGCCCACGGCGTACGCGTCGCCGGGGACCCCGAGCGCGAGGTGCGCCGCGTCGCGGTCCTCGCCGGGTCGGGGGAGTCGCTGCTCGAGGCGGCCCGCGCGGCCGGCGCCGACGTCGTGCTGACCTCCGACCTCAAGCACCACCGGGCCGGCGAGCTCCTCGCCGACGGAGGTCCGGCCCTGGTCGACGTCGCGCACTGGGCCGCGGAGTGGACCTGGCTGCCCGTGGTGGCCGACAAGGTCGCCCGCGCCACCGCCGCGGCGGGGACTACGGTGGAGACCCACGTCAGCCGCCGGGTCACCGACCCGTGGACGTTCCGCGTCTGAGGCGAGCACCGCCCCCGTTTCCCCCGCATCCCCCGCAGCCCCCGCAGCACCGCACCGACCGAGAACAGCGCACCGAGGAGCCCGTCCTGAAAGCCGACCCGTCCGCCCAGCTGAAGCTCCTCGACGTCCAGGAGCTCGACAGCCGCCTCGACGCCCTGCGCCACCAGGCCTCCCACCCGCCGGAGGGGCCGGTCCTGCGTGACCTCGAGAGCAGCCGGGCGGCGCTGCGCGACCAGGCCGCGGACCTGCAGATCCAGGTCGACGACCTCACCCGGGCACAGCGCAAGGCCGACGACGACGTCGAGCAGGTCAAGGGCCGGAAGGTCCGCGACCAGAAGCGCCTCGACTCCGGCCAGGTCACCAACCCCAAGGACCTCGAGCGGCTGCAGCACGAGCTGGTCTCGCTGGACCGCCGCATCGGCGAGCTCGAGGACACCGAGCTCGAGATCATGGCCCACCTCGAGGACGCCCAGCGCGACCTCGCCGAGGTGCAGGCCCACCTGGTCGAGCAGGACGCCAAGGCCCAGGAGCTGGACGCCACCCGCCTCGAGCGGCTGGGCGGCCTGCGGGCCGAGGGAGGCGAGGTCGTCGCCCGCCGCAAGGAGGTCGCGGCGACGCTGCCCGCCGACCTGCTCGCGCTCTACGAGCGCCTGCGTGAGCAGAAGAACGGGGTCGGCGCCGCACTCCTGCGCCAGCGCCGCTGCGGCGGGTGCAGCCTGGAGCTCAACAGCGGCGACCTCGCCGTGGTCTCCAAGCAGCCGGCCGACGACGTCGTCCGCTGCGAGGAGTGCGGCCGCATCCTGGTGCGCACCGAGGAGTCCGGGCTCCGATGACGTCCGGTCCCGGTGACGCGGACGGTCGCTCCGGGCACCCCGGGCCGGCCCGGGTGGTCGCCGAGGCCGACGGCGGCTCGCGCGGCAACCCCGGCAGCGCGGCGTACGGCGCGGTGCTCAAGGACGCCGCGACGGGCGGACTGATCGCCGAGCGGGGCGAGCGCATCGGCGTCGCGACCAACAACGTCGCGGAGTACCGCGGCCTCATCGCCGCCCTCGAGCTCTACAACGCCCACGCCGAGGGGGCCGAGCTCGAGGTCCGCATGGACTCCAAGCTGGTCGTCGAGCAGATGTCGGGCCGCTGGAAGATCAAGCACCCGGACATGCGTCCGCTGGCGGAGCGGGCCCGCTCGCTCGCGCCCGCCGGCACGACGTACACCTGGATCCCGCGGGGGGAGAACGTCCACGCCGACCGGCTGGCCAACGAGGCCCTCGACGGCCCCCTCGGCGTGGTCGTCGGGGAGGCGCCGACGGCGCGTGACGCCGCGCAGGACGCCGAGGTCACCGAGACCGCTGTGGCCCGCACCGACGAGGTCGACCCCGACCACGCCGAGCCGGTGCCGACGCCGCCGTGGGAGCAGGGTGCTCCGACGGTGCTCGTGCTCGTCCGCCACGGCGAGACCGACGACACCAGCGCCCGCCTCTTCAGCGGCCACTCGGGCCGCGACCCCGAGCTCAACGCGCTCGGTCGCGCCCACGTCGCCGCGGCCGCGTCCTGGCTCGCCCCGCTGTTCGAGGAGCCACCCGTCGTGCTCACCTCGCCGCTGCGGCGGACCCGGGAGACAGCGGCCGTGCTCGTCGAGGCGATCTCGCGCGAGCTGGGAGCAGGCGCGGACCTGGAGGCGGTCGTCGACGACGGGCTGGTCGAGGCGGGCTTCGGGACCTGGGAGGGCCTGACCTACACGCAGGTGCTCGAGCGCGACGCGGAGCTCTTCACCGCCTGGCTGGGCGACCCCGACCGGCGCGCGGGCACGACGGGCGACTCGATGAACGGCATGGCCGAGCGCATGCGCGTCGTGCGCGACCGCCTGCTCGAGACCTACGCCGCCCGGGTCGTGGTGGCCGCCACCCACCTGACGCCGATCAAGATGCTGGTGAGCGAGGTGCTCGGGCTGCCGATGGAGTCGGTGTTCAAGACCGAGATCTCGCCGGCGTCGGTGACGGTGCTGGCGTGGTACCCCGACGGGCGTGCGGTCGTGCGGCTGCTCAACGGTCGCCCGGGCGGCCCGGCGCTGGGCACCGGCGCCGGCGTCGGCTGAGGCCTCGCCGGTCCTCTGCGCGCCGCGGGTCAGAGGTCGGTGACGACCACGTCGAGGCGTGATCCGTCGGCCTCCACGACCCACCCGAGGTCGCGCAGCTGCTCGGCGAAGCGCGCCGCCGTGCCCACGCTGCTGCCGTCCTGCAGCAGGGCCCGCACGATGCGGCCCTTGGTGGCCTTGTTGAAGTGGCTGACCACCGACCGCTTGCCGCCCTGCTCGTGCATCACCCGGACGGAGACGACGCCGCGGTCGCCCGACGCGGGACGCCAGAACGGCACGTAGGAGCCCGAGCGCAGGTCGACCACCAGCCCCTTGCCGCGCGCCTCGTCCACCGCGGGCGCGAGGTGGCGGCGCCAGTGCGCGCTCACGGTCCCCAGCGCCGGCAGGGTGACCTGCGGGGACAGCCGGTACGCCGGGATCCGGTCGCCGGGGCGCACGAGGCCGAAGACGCACGAGGTGACCGCCACCCACGCCGTGGCCCGTCGTCGGGCGGCAGTCTCGAGGGAGGCGAGGTCGAGGGCCTCGTAGAGCACCCCGGTGTAGACGGCGTCGGCGCGTGCCGTCGGTGCCGACTCCAGGGCGGCGTCGGCCTCCACCAGGTCGGTCTGGGTCGGCCCCAGCCCGAGCGTCCGGGCTGCTTCGGCCGGCGGGCGCGTCGAGCAGAGGTCGACGAGGGCGTCGATCGCCGTCCTCCGGGCGTCGGTGAGCACCGGGAACGACAGCCCGTCGAGGGCCAGCGGCTTGCCGCGGCGGGGGGAGGACTTGCCCTCCGACGGCGGCAGCAGGATCAGCACGGCGCCCACCCTAGGGTGAGGGGGTCGTCCCCCGGTCCCGGGGGCGGGGAGGGAGCCGAGCGTGCCCAGACGCGTCGTACACGTGACCACGAGCGGGCTGGAGGCCGACGGCGAGCTGCTGCGCCGCGGCATCGAGGCCCTCCAGGACGAGCTCGGCGTGACGCCGGAGTTCCCCGCCGAGGTGGACGCCGAGGCGGAGGCCTCCGCCGCCGCCCCGCGGCTCCCGCAGCTCGACCGCACCGACCTGCCCTTCGTCACGATCGACCCCGAGACGGCGCGCGACCTCGACCAGGCGCTCCACCTCGAGCGCGACGGCGGCGGGTACGTCGTCCACTACGCGATCGCCGACGTGGCCGCCTTCGTCGACCCCGGTGGTGCCGTCGACCGTGAGGCGCACCGACGCGGCGAGACGCTCTACGGCCTCGACGCCAAGGTGCCGCTCCACCCGAAGGCGATCTCCGAGGCCGCCGCCTCGCTGCTGCCCGACGGGCCCCGGCCCGCGCTGCTGTGGACGCTGCGTCTCGATGCCACCGGCGAGCTCACCGACGTCGCCGTCGAGCGGGCGCTGGTGCGCAGCCGCGCGAAGCTGTCCTACGCGGGCGTGCAGGCCGACCTCGACGCCGGCACCGCCGAGCCCGTCTTCCAGCTGCTGCGTGAGGTCGGCGAGCTGCGGCTCGCCCTCGAGGTCGCCCGCGGCGGGGTGAGCCTGCCGCTGCCGGACCAGGAGGTCACCCAGGTCGACGGCCGCTGGGAGCTGTCGTTCCGCACGCCGCTGCCCGTGGAGGGCTGGAACGCCCAGATCTCGCTGCTCACCGGGATGGCCGCCGCCCGGATCATGGGGGAGGCAGGGGTCGGTGTGCTGCGCACGCTCGCCCCGGCGGACCCGCGTGACGTGGAGCGGCTGCGGCGCGTGGCGCAGGGGCTCGGCGTGGACTGGCCGGCCGGGGAGGCCTACCCCGACTTCATCCGACGCCTCGACGCCTCGACGGCCGCGGAGGCGGCGATGCTCGACGCCAGCACGGTCCTGCTGCGTGGCTCCGGCTACGTCACCTTCACCGACGGGCTCCCCGAGCAGCCGACGCACGCCGCGATCGCGTCGACGTACTCCCACGTGACGGCGCCGCTGCGGCGCCTCGTGGACCGGTACGCCGGGGAGGTGTGCGTCGCGCTGTCGGCCGGGGAGCCGGTGCCCGGCTGGGTGCTCGCGGAGCTCGAGGCGCTGCCCACCACGATGCGGGAGTCCACGCGCCGCGCCAACGCCTACGAGCGGGCCGTCCTCGACCTGGTCGAGGCCGCGGTGCTGCGTGACCGGGTGGGGGAGGACTTCGCCGCCATGCTCGTCGACGTCGACGACCGCAAGCCGACCCGGGGCGACGTGGTGCTGCGGGACCCGGCCGTCGAGGCGACGGTCGTGGGGGAGGCGCCGCTGCCGCTCGGGACCGACGTCGTCGTCCGGCTCACCGAGGCCGACCCGGTCGAGCGACGGGTCGAATTCGCCCTGCGGCGACGACGCGGGGACGGGTCGACCACCATCGGGTGAACACCTGGCGACACCCCTCGCCCCCCACGGAGCGGCGTCGCACGCTGGAGACGTGACCTCCTCCCTGACGTCCCCGCAGCCCCTGTCCCGGCATCCCCTGTCCCGGCAGCACCGGTCCCTGTCGTCCACCCGGACGTCGCCGGCGACCCCGGTCGTGCACCTGCACATCGGGACGATGAAGACCGGCACGACCTACCTGCAGAGCGTCCTGACGCGTCACCGCGAGCAGCTGGCGGAGCAGGGCGTGCTGTTCCCCGGCGAGACCTGGCGCCACCAGGTCCGCGCCGTCCAGGACGTCATGGGCTCGACGCACGGCGACCCGACGATCCGGGCGCAGGCAGACGGGGCCTGGCGCGCGCTCACCCGGGAGGTGCTGCGCCACCGCGGCCCGTCCGTGGTGTCGATGGAGTTCCTCAGCCACGCCGGACCCGAGCAGGCACGCCGGGTGATGAGCTCACTGGGCGAGGCGGAGGTCCACGTCGTCCTCACCGTCCGGGACGCGGCCGGCACGGTCCCGGCCCAGTGGCAGACGATGGTGAGGAACGGCTCGACGCTGTCGTGGCCCGAGTTCCGCCGCGGCGCCCGGCGAGCCACCGGCCGCCGCGCCCGCCCCGGCCGCCTCGCCGACCCGGCCGCCGTGAAGTTCCGTCACGCCCAGGACGTCGCGCGAATGCTGGAGGTCTGGCGCCGCTTCGTGCCGGCCGAGCGCATCCACGTCGTGACGGTGCCGGACTCCGGAGGTGACCGGTCGCTGCTGTGGCAGCGCTTCAGCGGGGTCGTCGGCCTGGACCCCCGGATCGGGGCGCAGGACACGAGCGTGAACACGTCGCTGGGCTACGCCTCGGCCGAGCTGCTGCGGCTGGTCAACGCGGAGCTGGCCGGGCGCGGGGGCCGCGACGGGTCCTCCGGGAGTCTCGGAGGGGCGGGGAGGTTCGCCCTGTCGGACTACAACGCGACCGTCCGCGAGGTGCTGGCCGGGCAGGTGCTGGCGGCGCGCAGCGACAGCGAGGCCCGGCCGCTGCTGGACCGTCGGACGGCCGACTTCGCGCTGGCGTGGAACGCGCGGACCCGCGAGGCCGTGACGTCGACGCGGGCGCACCTCGTCGGCGACCTCGCGGACCTGCCGGTGGCTGCAGTCGACCCGTCGCGGGTCGACGACCACCAGCCGCCTCCCTCGTCGGTGCAGCTGCTCGAGGTGGCCGAGGAGTCGGTGGAGGCCCTGCGCCGTCTCGTCGAGCGCCGGGCCGCACGCGCCGTCCGCCGCGGGGTCGACGTACCGGGTGAGGTGTGGGGCGTGCGGGGTGGACGTGGTCGCGGAGGTGCGCGGGGCGCGACGGGCGACGCGGTGTCCGAGATCGCCGTGCTGTGCCGTGAGGCGATGGTGCTGCGGAGGTGTCTGCAGGCCTCGCGCGAGGCCGCTCGCTGACGTGTCCTGGCACACACCAGGAATCGAGTTTGTCCTTCCAGGGTTGGGGATACTAGAAAGTAGAGGCGCTTGTTCACGGCGCCCGCCCAGACCAGAACGACACGATCCCGACCCGGTGTTCATCCGGGAAGAGAAGGAGCTCACATGGCTACCGCCAAGTTCGACATCAAGCCCGCCACCCGCCCGCTGTACGCCGGTGTCGGCGTGACCGACCGCGCCGTCGAGGCCGTCCGCGGCTCGCTGGCCCACAGCCAGAAGCGCATCAACGACGTCCAGCAGGACGCCCGCCAGATCGACCTCGACACCGTGACCCGCGAGGCCAAGGCCCGCCGCGCCGCCGTCGAGGCTCGCTTCACCGAGCTGCAGAAGAGCGTCCAGTCGGTGCCGAGCCGCATCCAGGCCCGCATCACCGCCGAGCTGAGCGAGCGCGAGCTCACCTACGGCCAGCTCGTGGACCGCGGCGAGACTCTGGTCGAGCGCATCCGTCGCCAGAGCTCCACCCAGGAGACCAAGCGCAACGCCAAGACCACCTCGTCGAAGGCGAAGACCACCCGCACCCAGGGCAAGAAGGCTGCCGGCACCACGCGCAGCCAGGCCAAGGGCGCCGCGACCTCCACCGCCAACACGGCCAAGAACCAGGCCGCCTCGACCGCCGAGGCTGCGAAGGGTGCGGCGAAGTCCACCGCGTCCACCGCCAAGAGCGGCGCGAAGTCGACCCGCACCACGGCCAAGAACCAGTCCTCGCGCCCGTCGAGCAGCGCCAAGGCGACCGGCACCGCGGCCAAGAAGACGGCCACCTCGGCCGCCAAGGCCACCAAGGACGCCGCTGCCAAGGTCGGCGACTGACCTCACCGGTCGGGCCGCGCGCCCGACCGCACGACCGAGGCCCCAGGAGCACCGCTCCTGGGGCCTCGTCGCGTCCCGGATCAGCCCGCCCAGCGGTCCACGTCCGGGGTTGGCCGGCGCCCCTCGGTCGCGCCTGAGGGGACCTGTCGGTGGGGCGGCCTAGGCTCGGGGGGTGAAGACACGATGAGCAAGATGGACGCCCTCCGCGCGATGCGGGAAGAGCGCTACGAGCAGGCCCAGAGGACAGCCGCCGGCGGTGCCGCCCGCGCGGCGCAACCGGCACGACGTACGACGGCAGCGACGCGGCCTCCGGTCGCACCCCCGGCGACCGACCGGGAGGAGAAGGCGACCGACGCGTCCGCGCCCGAGCCCGTCGAGGCCCTCTGCGGGCACAAGAACATGGGCGGGCGCAGCTGCACGCGACCGGCCGGGCACAGCGAGAAGAGCCACCGCTACAGCTGAGGCCGGACCACCGCGCGTCGCCGTACACTGAGGGCGCGGATGAGCTGACCGGGCGGTCGCGGCGTCGGGAGACCGGCGTCGAGGAAGGTCCGGGCTCCACAGGGCATGGTGGTGGGTAACGCCCACCCGGGGTGACCCGCGGGACAGTGCCACAGAGAACAGACCGCCGTTGCTCGGCTCCGGCCGAGCGGCGGCAAGGGTGAAACGGTGGTGTAAGAGACCACCAGCGCTCCGGGTGACCGGAGCGGCTCGGTAAACCCCACCAGGAGCAAGATCAAGAGGGCCGGTCCTGGACCGGCCTGCGTGAGCGTTCGAGGGCGGCCCGCCCGAGCTCACGGGTAGATCGCACGAGGCTGCCGGCAACGGCAGTCCCAGATGGATGGCCGCACATCGCAGGTGACCGCAAGGTCAGCGAGGACAGAACCCGGCCTACAGGTCAGCTCATCCGCACCCCCCCACTTGACCGCTCTGTCGCTCGACGGCAGACGGGTGCGGCTGTGCGAGCGCGACGCTGCGGTGGCGCTCCGCGGTGGTTTGTCACATGACTGACAACGAGGGGCCTCCGGAACGTACCGTGGCGGTGCCGTCCGCGTCGGGCGGCGTCCCCACCTCGGAGGTCCCGTGTCCCGTCTGCTCGTCAGCTCGCTGGTCGCTCTCACCACGGTCCTCGGCACGGCGTTGCCGCTGGCACCAGCGTCGGCCGCGGACGACGTACCGGTCGGAGCGCCCGCGGCTGCCCAACGGGCGGAGCCGAAGCTGGGTAGCCCGGACGGGTGGCCGTTCACGCAGCAGCTGTCGCGGACCTCCGGCACCGGTCGCCTGCACGACGGGGCGTCGTACTGGTCGGACTTCGTGTACGACGACCACGGTGCGGCTGTCCCCAGCGCCTTCACCGTCGACAACGTGGCCAAGCTGGCCCCGACGCAGGGCGTCTACGAGTACCCGGCCGGGCCGGCGAAGGGCAACGGCGCCGACGTGTTCGTCGCTGCTGCGGGCGCCACCGACCGGGCGACCTTCTGGCGCGTGGACTGGAACACGCTCGCCGAGCCGCGGGTCCCGATCGCGGTGTGGACGTTCGACACCGACGGCGACGCCTCGACCGGCGGGTCCGACTGGCCCGCAGGAGCGGGAGTCCGCTCCGATGGCATCGAGAAGGCTCTGGTCGTGTCCAGCCGCGGCGCCTGGCTGCACGACCTGCAGAAGGGCACCAGCGTCGACGTCACGGACCGGGGCGGTCGGCTGACCGTCGACCGCGGGACGCGCTCGTTCGTCGCCCGGGTGCCCCGCACCCTGCTGCCTGCGAACGGTGAGTGGCGCGTGCGCCTCGGCGCCGGACTGGCATCGCCCGACGGTCGCACGATGGCGACCCCCAGCGTCGCCGGCGGACTGCCGGCGGTCGGGCTGCCGCGGGTCTACAACCTGGCGTTCCGCACCGCGCAGCAGGAGCCGCCGGTGCACACCGACTCGATGACCGCGGCGCTGCAGGTCGCCGCCCAGGAGGCCCTCGCCAGCACCCCGCCCTTCGACCAGCTCGGAGCCGACGGCCTGGCCCGCTACGTCACCGGCAACTTCTGGATGGAGGACAACCAGGCCGACACCCTCGCTGGCGGGGACGTCTCGCGCTTCTCCCAGGTCGTGGACTGGTCCCGGCTGGCGCGACGCGTCAGCACCCGCGAGCCCCTGGTCCGCGGCTACAGCAACCGCTGGTACGTCTCGCGCCTCGACCTCGGCGCCGGCGTGGTCGCCAACGAGGGCGGGGCGACCGGTGACGGCCGGGCCAACTACCTCAGCCCGGTCCAGCCGTACGGCGTCTACGTGCCGCAGGGCTACGAGCCCGGCCGTGGCACACCGTTGACGTGGATCCTGCACTCGCTCGACGTCAACCACAACCAGTACGGCGCCTACGACCCGTTGCTGATGCAGCAGCTGTGCGAGCGGCGCGACTCGATCTGTGCCACGACGCTCGGCCGCGGTCCGGACGGGTGGTACTTCGACGAGGCGGAGGAGGACTTCTGGGCGGTGTGGCGCTCCCTGGGCGCCGCCTACTCGCTGTCGACCCGGCACACGCAGCTCACCGGCTACTCCATGGGTGGGTACGCCGCCTACAAGCTGGGCCTCGCGCACCCCGACCTGTACGCCGGCGCGATGAGCCTGGCCGGGCCGCCGAAGTGCGGGGTCTCGCTCGACGGCGACGACCTCACGACGCCGGCCTTCGGTGGCCGGTGCACCTCTGACGGCGGCACGGTCGAGCTCGTCGAGAACGCGCGCTGGACGCCGTACCGCGTCGCGCAGGGGTTCCTCGACCAGCTCGTGCCGTTCACCTCGGTCGAAGCGCAGGTCGCGGCGTTCGACGAGGCCGGCCTGCGGCACCTCTTCGTGCGCTACCCGGGCGAGGACCACCTGGTCTTCGCGACGCAGGACCGCTTCGCCACGGTCGTCGAGGGCCTCGGTCGTCCGGCCGCGGAGCGCAACCCCCACGTCGTCGACTACACCTGGCGTCCCCACCTGACGCGCCGCGACCTCGGTATCGGCGCCACCACGGCCTGGTGGACCTCCCAGCTCCAGGCGCGCTCGGACGCACCCGGCTCGCTGGCACGCGTGCAGGCGCGCACCTCCGGGCTCCGTGCCCGGGCGCACGACGTCGTCCGCAGCGGGCCGACCCCGGTCACGTCGCCGCTGCCGGCCATCGTCACGGCACTCGAGTGGGTGGCGGGCGACCTGCTCGACCAGCGCCAGCGTCTGGAGATCGAGCTGAGCAACGTACGACGCGTGGCGGTCGACATGGCGCGGGCCGGGCTGCGGTGCGGCATCGTTGACGTGACCTCGGACGGCACTGCGAAGCTGGTGCTCACCGACCTCCCTGGCGCCGACCGTGTCCTCGACGTGACGGCGGGGGAGCGCCGCTACCGGCTGCCCTGCTGAGGTCCCCAGCGACGCAGAGTCGTCGGTGGACCTCGATGCCAGTGCCCTTGGTCCCTGAGCTGCAGGGGGCGAGCGGCCTAGGTTCGGCACCAGAGGCCCGGACCGAGGGCCCGGATCTCGAGGAGCCATCATGGACAGCACCGTGTCAACCGTCGGAGCACCCCGCCGCAGCACCGTCCTGGGCAGTGTTGCTGCCGTGGTCGCGCTGGTGGCCACCAGCGTCGCGCTCGCACCGCCGGCGCACGCCGAGACGCGCACCGTGGTCGACGAGGGTGGGGAGGCGCTGCAGGGCCCGGCCTACCAGCTGCTGAGCGGCACGATGACCTACACGCACGAGCAGACGAAGCTGACCGCGCGCATCCAACGCGTCAGCAAGGAGCGCACGTGGGTGGGGGGCAGCGTCTACTACGCCGACGACAGCATGCTGCGCGTGATCACGACGTACCGAGACGGGCGCCGCGTGACGCGGGGGACGTTCTTCACCGCCGGCGGCTCGCAGACGTCCGTGCCGGTCACCTCGCGGTGGGACCTCGCCCGTGACCGCGTGACGATGACCGTCGACAACACCGCGCACGACCCCAAGCCCGGCAACGAGCGCGCCCTGCTCGACGTCTACACCGTCACCAAGGGATGGATGCACGGCCCGCACTGCGACGTGAGGCCGAACGGCGAGCTCGAGCGCTGCAACGACGACTACGTGTCGGCACGGCTGAGCCGGTAGGGGTCACGACCGCGTGCGGGCTCAGGACTCCCAGGCCCGCTCGAGCAGGCGCGTGGCCTCCTCGCGGGACAGGCCCGCCCGACGGGCCGAGCGTGCGAACGCCGCGGCGTCCTGGTCGAGAGTGCCCGAACTCTTCTCGAGGTGGCGCGACCTCACGAAGGTGCCGCGGCGTCCTTCGGTGGTGATGACGCCGTCGGCCTCGAGGGCGCGGTAGGCCTTCGCGACCGTGTTGGCGGCCAGGCCCAGATCCGTCGCCAGCTGGCGCACCGTGTCCAGGCGGGCGCCGGCAGGCAGCTCGCCGCGGGCGACCAGGCCGGCGATGCCGCTCCGCAGCTGCTCGAAGGGCGGCACCGCAGAGGTGCTGTCGATCTCGACGTCGAGCACGGGAGTCCTTCCGCTGGGTCCCGGCGAAGGTAGCAGCGTGGTTCCTCGGGGCCACGCGGTGGACCGGACCCGACGGCTAGCCTGACGAGGTGAGCAGCGAGGCCACCCGCCGGGCCGTGGACGCGGCGATCGTCCCGCTCGTGGCGTCGCTGGGACCGTGGGGCGTCCACGAGGGGCACTGGCTGCCGGGGCGCGACGGCCACCCGGTGCTGTGGTTCCGGACCCGCACCGAGGCCGAGGCCACCGCGCTGCAGGGACAGGTCTGGCTCGTCGCTCAGGTCCAGGTGGTGCTGCAGCGCGTCGGAGTGCCGCCGAGCGACGTGGCCCGCGTGGGGCTGCAGTTCTCCTCCGGTCAGGCGGAGGCGCGGCTCTTCGAGGAGTGAACCGCCGCCAGCGTCGCGGGGGCGGGCAGGTCCTCGGCGGGGTGGAGCACCGCCGCCAGGTCCTCGACGGCGTCGACCAGCCGCAGCGCGGGGCGGGTCCACGACGCGTTGGCGTCCGCGGCCCACACCGGCACGTCGGCAGGCAGCAGCCCGTCGTCCACCAGCTGCCGGGCCAGGCCCGACGCTGAGTCGAGGTCGTAGCCGCACGGCGCCACCACGACAAGGTCCGCCGCTGCCGAACGCACGTCGTGCCACGTGATCCGCGACGACCGCGCGCCGGACGCGCCCAGCGCCACGACACCGCCGGCCGCCTCGACCAGGTCGGGCAGCCAGTGGCCGGGGGAGTACGGCGGGTCGGTCCACTCCAGCACCAGCACCCGCGGGCGCGGGCGGCCGGCCACGCGTCGCCGTACGACGTCGAGCCGCGCCTTCGCTGCGGCCACCGCACCGGCGGCTGTGTCGGAGCGGCACGTCGCGGCGCCGATCGTCAGCACCGACTCCAGCACCTGCGCGAGGGTCTGCGGGTCGACCGTGACCACCTCGGCCCGGCAGCCCAGGTGCTGCAGCGCGCCGTCCACGGTGTCGACGTCGATCGCGCAGACCGCGCAGAGGTCCTGGGTCACGACCAGGTCGGGGTCGAGGTCCGCCAGCGCCCCGGCGTCGAGGTGGTACAGGTCCTCGCCGCGGGCCACCGCCCCGGCGACGAACGCGTCGATCTCGCTCGGGGACAGTCCCGCGGGCAGCGCGGTCGTCGACACGATCCGGCGCTGCCGGGCCTCGGCCGGGTGGTCGCACTCGAAGGTCACGCCGACGACGTCGTCCCCGGCCCCGAGGTCGAAGAGGATCTCGGTGGCCGACGGCAGCAGGGAGACGATGCGCACGCCGCCAGCCTAGGGTGGGGCGGGTGTTCTGGATGAGCGCCTTCCTCGACCTCCCGCCCGGCAGCTTCGAGACGGGGGCGACCTTCTGGAGCCGGGTGACAGGCTACGACGTCTCGCCCCGGCGCGGGGAGCGTGACGAGTTCGCGACGCTCGTGCCCGGCGACGGGGACGACTTCCTGCGGGTCCAGGAGCTGGAGCACGGCCCCGGCGGGATCCACCTCGACCTCCACGTCGATTCGCCCGCCCAGGAGGCCGACCGCGCCGTCGCCCTCGGTGCTCGGGTGCAGCACCGCTCCGAGCACGGGTACGTCGTCCTCGACTCGCCTGGCGGGATGACGTTCTGCTTCGTCGGCCACCGGGCGTCGCACCGACCCGCACCGGCGGTGTGGCCGGGCGGGCACCGGTCGCTGGTCGACCAGGTGTGCCTCGACATCCCGCCCTCGTCGTACGACGCGGAGTGCACGTTCTGGCGCGACCTGACCGGGGAGAGCCTGCACGCGTCGAGCGTGTCGACCCAGTTCCAGAGCCTGACCCGGTCGGCCGGCCAGCCGCTGCGCCTGCTGCTGCAGCGCCTCGACGACGAGCAGGAGCGGGTCACCGCCCACCTCGACCTGGCCGCCGAGGACCGGGAGGCCGAGACCGCTCGCCACGAGGAACTGGGAGCCGTGGTCGTGGGCAGCCACACGAGGTGGACCGTGCTCACCGACCCGGTCGGAGCGGCGTACTGCATCACCGATCGCGACCCGGTCACCGGCCTCCTGGCCTGAGCCCCACCGGGCGCGACACCGCGGGCCTGCGCTCAGCGGACAACGCCCCGCACCTCCTGGATATCGGCGCGACCGGCGGTGGGTGAGGCTCGGGACGACGCGGCTCACCCGAGCCCGGAAGGAGCACGTGCCATGACCGACCAGGTGCCGGAGGCCATCAGCGCCGCCCTTGCCGACGCAGACGCCGCCCTCGCCCGACTCGACGACGCCCTCGGGCGCCTCAGCGACGGCGATCTCCACCGCGCTCACTTCGACGGCGGCTGGACGGTCGCGCAGGTGGTGTCGCACATCAACATGTGCGCGATCCTGTGGCTCGGCGACCTCAAGCGCATCGAGCACGACCCCGAGCTGTCGTTCATCTTCCGTGAGGAGGTGGGCCACGACCTGACCGGCTACCCGCCGCCGACGATCGAGATCGCCCGGCGCCAGCTCGCCAGCACCCGTCGAAGCCTCGCCACCGCCGGCGGGGCGGTCGGTGCCGACGTGCTGTCGCGCGTCGTCGAGATCCCCGACCTCGGCACGATGACGGTCGAGGAGTGGTCGCCGCTGATCATCGGCCACGCCAGCGGGCACGTCGAGCAGGCCTTCGAGATCATGCGCAACCGCGAGTTCGCTCCCGAGGGGGTCTGAGGTGCGCGCTGCTGTCCTGACCGGCCTCGAGCAGGTCGTCCTCGAGGACCGTCCGGAGCCGGAGGCCGGCCCCGGCTGGGTCGTGGTGAAGGTCGAGGCGGCGTCGTTGTGCGGCACCGACGTGCACCAGTACGACGGGCGCATCGACACGCCGTTCCCACGCGTGCCCGGCCACGACTTCTCCGGACGCGTCGAGAGCGTCGGCGAGGAGGTCGACGACTCATGGGTCGGCCGCCCGGTCGCGGTGAAGCCGTCGCTGCCGTGCGGCGACTGCCCCGAGTGCCACACCGACAAGCCGTTCGACTGCAAGAAGAAGAAGCTCATCGGGCTGTGGTCGGACGGGTGCCTGACCGAGAAGGTCGCGGTGCCGGTGGTCAACCTCATCCCGCGCCCGGACGGCGTCGAGGCGTGGCAGGCCGCGCTCCTCGAGCCGTTGGCCGTGGGGCTGAACACCGTCGACCGACTGCGGATCATGCTCGGCGAGACCGTGGTCGTCCTCGGCCAGGGCCCGATCGGGTTGGCGCTGACCCGCCTGTGCGCGCTGTCGGGCGCCGGCAAGCTCATCGTCACCGACGCCCGGGAGGCGCCGTTCACCGTCTCCCGCGCGTACGGCGCCAGCGACTGCCTCGACGTGACCCAGGTCGACGCCCGTCAGGCCGTGCTGGACCTCACCGACGGGGTCGGCGCCGACATCGTCATCGAGACCTCGGGCTTCCCGGCCTCGTCGGCGATGTGCCTCGACCTGGTCCGCAAGGAGGGCAAGGTCGCCCACATCGGCTGGGCCAACGACCTGCCGCCGCTCCCGGTCATCCCGATCATGGCCAAGACGCTGACCGTGTTCGGCATCGGCGGCAACGGCGGGCGGGGTCAGTACGAGCGGGCCCAGGAGCTGGTGCGCACCGGACGCTTCGACCTCGACCCGGTCGTGACGCACCGGTTCTCCCTCGACGACATCGAGGAGGCGTTCCGGGTGGCCTCGTCCAAGTCCGACGGCGCCATCAAGGTCGTCGTCGAGCCCTGATCTCGCTCGTCGGTCGAGCGCGAGCGCAGCGAGCAGTCGAGACCTGGTGACCGGCTCGTCCGGTCTCGACGACGCTCGCTGGCGCTCGCTGCTCGACCACCGGGGAGGGATCGACCACCGGGGAGACACGTGTCGTCGGTGCTCGCGGTTCGGTGTCTTAAGTGGTGGCTGGACAGGCCTATGACCTGTTCAGCCACCACCTAACGCGTTTCGGGCCCGGGTGGGGTCAGCCGTCCCGGGGCCCGGGTCTCGACGACGCTCGCTGGCGCCCGCTGCTCCTTGGATCGAGCCCGTCGAGATCGACCACCGGGGCCGGGGTCTCGACGACGCTCGCTGGCGCTCGCTGCTCGACCACCGGGGCCGGGGTCTCGACGACGCTCGCTGGCGCTCGCTGCTCCTTGGATCGAGCCCGTCGAGATCGACCACCGGGTGGGGTCAGCCGGAGGCGCGCTTGTAGGGGTCGGGCGGGAACCAACCACGCGCGACGACCCGGCCGGCCCAGTCGTCGAGCAGCACCACGACGCGGTCGAGGTCGTCGCCGAGGGCGTCCACGGCGACCTGGACCGACCGGTCGGTGGCGGTCTCGAGGTCCTCCCGGACCTGGCGGCCGGCGTCGGTGAGGGCACCGTCGGCGACCCATCCGCGGGCCTCGAGCGACGCGGTCCCGGCCCCCATCGTCTCGGGGGCCCACGCCCGCGAGCCGGTGTAGGCCAACGGGTCCCAGCCCACCCACAGCTCGGTGAGCTGGTTGGCCTGCACCCCGTCGACCCCGGCTGCGACCAGGGCGGCCAGGTGCCCGTCACCGCGGTGCTCGCGCAGGATCGAGCAGGCGTGCCACAGCTGCCCGACCAGGTCGTCCGGCCACGGCAGCGAGGTCAGACCGGCGTGCAGGGCGCGGCCGGTGGGGTCGGCGGCCTCGCAGGCTCGCCGCAGCACCGCCACCACGTCGGCGAGCTCCTCGGGATCGCCGATGCACTCGCGCAGCGCTGCGACGGCGCCATGCTGCTTGGCCGCCCGCACCGCCTCGACGGAGCAGGTGGCCCGTCCGGAGGCGAACAGGTCCGCGACCAGACCCGGCTCGAAGACCCCGAAGGCGGCCGCGGCAACCGCCGGCTCGGCGTCGCCGAGGACGCAGCCGCGGCCGTAGACGTAGCCCTGGAGGAAGTCCAGGCCCTCCGCGGCGTAGGCGTCGTAGGCGGGCTCGCTCCAGAAGCAGATGGTCGCGATCGGCTCGATCGCGTCGCGCAGCCGGCGGGCGGGGCTGGTCCAGTCGAGCGGTCGGGCGTCGCCCTCCCGCTCACCGAAGAAGGCGGCTCGGGCCTCGGTGTAGTCCATGGCCGGGATCGTGACGCACCTCGGACCGGCCGCGCCAGAGGCGTGGGGCAGCTCTGCGGGGAACGGACAGGACTCCGCACCCGCCGGATAGTGACCGCAGAACGCCTCCGCGAGGCTCGATCCGGTCAGAGGACCGTCCCGGCCCCCGCTGCACGCCCGAGGAGCACCGACCCGTGACCACCCGACCGCCCGCCGTGGTGGACCTCGTCGAGGTCGGCCCCCGTGACGGCCTGCAGAACGAGGCCCGC
Organism: Nocardioides sp. HDW12B; assembly: GCF_011299595.1. NCBI lineage: Bacteria > Bacillati > Actinomycetota > Actinomycetes > Propionibacteriales > Nocardioidaceae > Nocardioides > Nocardioides sp. HDW12B. The sequence continues at coordinate 1,275,616 of NZ_CP049867.1, forward strand.
ACCCTCGACGTCGACACCCGCGTCGAGCTCGTACGACGACTCGTCGCCGACGGTGCCCGCCGGGTCGAGGCCGTCAGCTTCGTCCGCCCCGCCCGGGTGCCGCAGATGGCCGGTGCCGAGGAGGTCATGGACGGACTGCGCGGCCTGGACGCCTCCCTCATCGGCCTCGTGCTGAACCGCCGCGGCGCCGAGCGGGCGGCCGCCGCCTCCTGCGACGAGGTCAACGTCGTGGTGCCGGTGACCGACGACTTCAGCGTGCGGAACCAGGGCGTCCCCGTCGACGGGATGATGGAGCACGCCGCGGCCGCGGTGACTGTCGCCCGCGAGGCCGGCATGGGCGTCTCGGTCACGCTCGCGGTCGCCTTCGGCTGCCCCTTCAGCGGGATCGTCACCACGGCGCAGGTCGCCGCGGTGGTCGACCGAGTGGCCGATCTGGGCATCGACGAGCTGGCCTTCGCGGACACGGTCGGGGTCGGCGTACCTCCCCAGGTCCTCGACCTCGCCGCGCTCGTGGCCGACGACGACCGCGTGCCCCGCCTGCGTTTCCACTTCCACAACACGCGCAACACCGGCTACGCCAACGCGTGGGCGGCCACGACCCTCGACCTGTCCGGCCACGGCGGCCGCGTCGCGCTCGACGCGTCGGTGGGCGGCTTCGGCGGGTGCCCCTTCGCCCCGGCGGCCACCGGCAACATCGCCATGGAGGACCTCGTGCACCAGCTCCGTCGCGCCGGTACGCCGACCGCGGCGCCGGCCCCGCGCGTCGACGCCCTCGTCGGCGTGGCCGGTTGGCTCGCCGGGCAGCTCGACAGCCCGGTGCAGGCACTGCTCGGCAAGGCCGGCGACTTCCCTGGCGACCTGCCCCATGACCTCATCGTCGGGAGGCAGGCGTGAGCGCGCCGAACGGGCAGCCGCACGGGCTGGACGCCGACCGTCCGCTGCGTGGGATCCGCGTCGTCGAGCTGGGCAACTACATCGCCGCGCCCACGGCGGGCCGGCTGCTGGCCGACTTCGGCGCGGAGGTCGTCAAGGTCGAGCGGCCCCGCACCGGTGACGAGCTGCGCACGTGGCGGCTCTACGCGGGCGAGACGTCGATGCTGTACCGCACCATCAACCGCAACAAGCGCTCGGTCGAGATCGACCTGCGCACCGAGGAGGGGCGCGACACCGTCCTCGACCTGGTGCGCCGCTCCGACGCCCTCATCGAGAACTTCCGCCCCGGGACCCTCGACAGGTGGGGGCTCAGCGCCGACGTGCTCAGCGAGGCCAATCCCGAGCTGGTCGTCGCCCGCGTCTCCGCCTTCGGCCAGACCGGTCCGATGGCGGGCCGGCCGGGCTTCGCCGCCGTCGCCGAGGCGTTCGGCGGCATGCGCGACCTCGTCGGCGACGCCGACCGGCCACCGGCCCGGGTGGGCGTGTCCATCGGGGACTCCATCGCCGGCCTGTACGCCGCCTTCGGCGTGGTGATGTCGCTGTTCGACCGGGAGCAGCGGCGCCGGCTCGCAGCCGACCCGGTCACCCCGAGCGACCGCCACGTCGACGTCGCCCTCCACGAGGCGGTGTTCTCGATGATGGAGTCGCTGGTGCCGGACTACTCCGCCTACGACGTGCTGCGCCAGCGCACCGGCGGTCGGATGGAGGGCATCGCCCCGTCCAACGCCTACCTCTGCGCCGACGAGACGTCGGTCGTCATCGCCGGCAACGGGGACTCGATCTTCGGTCGCCTGATGCGGACGATCGGCCGTGACGACCTCGCCGAGGACGCCGACCTGGCGGGCAACGCCGGCCGGTGGGCCCGCCGCGACGAGCTCGACGAGGCGATCGAGACCTGGACCCGGCGGCTCCCGCGCGCCGAGGTGCTGCGCGTGCTCGACGAGGCCTCGGTGCCGGCAGGCCCGATCTACCGCGCCGAGGACATCGTCGACGACCCGCAGTACCGTGCCCGCGGCATGGTGCAGCACCTCCCGATCGAGGTCGAGGGAGCGGTCCGCGAGGTCGCGTTCCCCGGCATCGTGCCGGTGGTGGGCCAGGTCTCCCTGCCGATCGAGACCCTGGGTCCCGACCTCGGGCAGGACACGGCGTGGATGCTGGGCCTGCTGGGGCGCGGTCCCGACGCCGGGACCCCGACGGCCGGCCGCGACCCCGACCCCGACCCCGACACCGACACCGACACCGAAGACGAGGCCACCGCGTGACCGAGCTCCACGACGACGAGACCGACCAGCCGGAGCGACGCCGCGCGACCGACGCCGACGCACCGGCTGCCCCCGACCTGGAGACCCTCCGCGAGGTGTCGCGCACGGTGCTGTGGCTCTCGGCGGCGATCGTCGACGCCGCGAACCGTGGACGTCCCAACCCCAGCGGCATCAAGGTCGGGGGCCACCAGGCCTCGTCGGCCTCGATGGTCGACATCATGGTGGCGCTGTGGTTCCACGAGCTGACCGCGCTCGACCGGGTGTCGGTCAAGCCGCACGCCTCGCCCGTCCTCCACGCGGTGAACTACCTGCTCGGCGACCTCGACGAGCGCTACCTGCCCACCCTGCGCGCGAGGGGTGGGCTGCAGTCCTACCCGTCGCGGTCCAAGGACCCCGACACGGTCGACTTCTCGACCGGCTCGGTCGGCATCGGCGCCACCGCCGCGCTCTGGGCGGCCATCGCCCACCGCTACGTGCGCTCGCAGTTCGCCGACGCCCCGCCCGCGGGCCGCTTCGTGAGCCTTCTCGGCGACGCCGAGCTCGACGAGGGCGCCATCTGGGAGGCGGTCGCCGACCCGCAGGTCGCGAGCCTGGGCGAGCTGCTCTGGGTCGTCGACATGAACCGGCAGTCCCTCGACCGGGTGGTGCCCGACATCCAGATCCAGCGGCTCTCGGCGATGTTCCACGCCGCCGGGTGGCAGGTCGTGACACTCAAGTGGGGCCGGCTGATCTCGGCGTTGTTCAATCGCCCCGGCGGCGACCACCTGCGGCGCCGGCTCGAGGCGATGCCCAACGAGGAGTACCAGCGCATGCTGCGCGTGGACTCCGCCGAGATCGCCGAGCGCATCATGGGCCCGGACGGATCCGACGGGTCCCCGGAGCTCCAGGAGCTGCTGCAGTCGACCCCGACCGCGCACCTGGCGGCCGCGGTCCGCGACCTGGGCGGGCACGACCTCGGGCTGCTGGTCGACACCTTCGGCAGTGTCGACGACCACCGCCCGACCGTGGTGTTCGCCTACACCGTCAAGGGCCGCGGCCTGCCGACCGAGGGCCACCCCAACAACCACTCCGTGCTGCTGACCGAGCCGCAGATGCAGTCGCTGGCCGACGCCACGGGCGCCGACCTGGCCGACCCCTGGCGCCGCTTCGACGACGGCTCCGCGGCCGCCGCGCTGTGCCGGCAGCGGCGTACGGCGCTCACGCGACGCGGTGTCACCCCCACCGGTGACGTCGAGGTGCCCACCGAGCTGGGCCACCCCCACCGCAAGGCCGTCTCGACCCAGGCCACCCTGGGACGGCTGCTCGCCGACCTGGTCCGCGACGCCCCCGGCGCGGCGTCGCGCGTGGTGACCTGCAGCCCCGACGTCGCCTCCTCGACCAACCTCGGCGGCTGGATCAACAAGACCGGCGTCTGGTCGGTCACCGAGAGGCACGACTGGTTCGCCGACGACGAGCAGCGGGTGCTGCGCTGGGCCGAGTCCCAGAGCGGGCAGCACATCGAGCTCGGGATCGCCGAGGTCAACCTCGTCGGCCTGCTCGGCGAGCTCGGGGCGACCTGGTCGCGCTGGGGCGAGCGGCTCATCCCGATCGCCACGCTCTACGACCCCTTCCTCGCCCGCGCGCTCGAGCCCTGGTCCTTCGGGCTGTACGCCGGGGGCCAGTCGATCCTCGTCGGCACCCCGTCCGGCGTCACGCTCGCCCCCGAGGGCGGCGCCCACCAGTCGGTCTCGACGCCCTCGATCGGTCTGGAGCAGCCCGGATGCGTCGCGTGGGAGCCGGCCTTCGCGCAGGACCTCGAGTGGTGCTTCCTGCACGCGATGCGGTCCGTGGGAGTGCCCGGCGGGACGTCGGCGTACTTCAGGCTGACGACGCGTCCGGTGGACCCGGCGCTCGCCGCGGTGCCGGAGGACGAGGTGCTGCGCGAGCGGCGCCGCCGTCAGGCGGTGAGCGGCGGCTACCGTGTCACGAGCCACGACCCGGCCACCGAGGACGTCACGCTGGTCGGGGTCGGCGCCGTCATGCCGGAGGTGCTCGACGCCGCTCGACGGCTCGGGGAGGCGGGCGTCGTCGCCGGGGTGGTGTGCCTGACCAGCCCCGACCTGGTGTTCCGGTCCTTCCAGCAGCGGGGGAGCCGGGCCATGGGCGGCGGGTCGGGCGTGCTCGACCTGCTGCTGCCCGCCGCGCACCCCGCTCCGCTGGTGACCGTGCTCGACGGGCACCCGCACACGCTGGCGTTCCTGGCCGGGGCCCGCGGCGACGCGATCCGCTGCCTCGGGGTGACCGAGTTCGGTCAGTCCTCCGACCTGGCCGACGCCTACGCCCTTCACGGGCTCGACGCCCTGTCGGTGGTCGAGGCCGCGCTGGACCTGTTGGGACGCTGAGGCCCTGGCTAGGCTGACGCCGTACGTGACGCTCGTCACGGCGTCGCGGGCGGCGGCGCGCGCGGACCGGGACCAGGAGACCTGACGATGCCGACCCAGGAGTACCTCACCGACGACGTCGTGATGTCCACGCGCAGCCTGGAGGAGGCGCGGGACGCGGTGACGCGGGTCTACCTCCCGCACGAGCTGGTCGGCGAGCACGACGCCATCGACATGCGGCTCAACGCCGTCAGCGATCGCTTCCTGACCCTCGGCTACCTGACCTACCAGGCCGACACCGAGCTGCGGATGCCGGCGGCCGAGCAGTGGTACCACGTCAACCTGCAGCTCACCGGAGCCACCTGGGCGCACCGCTCCGACGGCACGCGCGAGCACACGCCCGCCCGCACGCGGGGGCTGGTCCTCAACCCGAGCCAGCGCAACACGGTGCGGTGGTCGCCGGACGCCGAGCAGCTGATCCTCAAGGTCCCGCGCAGCGGGCTGGAGTCGCACCTCGCCGACCTCATCGGGCGCCCGGTCACCGAGGCCGTCGACTTCGACTTCGGGCTCGACCTCTCGACCGCCCCGGGCATGACGCTGCTGCGCTCGGTCGAGCTGCTGGCGACCGAGCTCGAGCGTCCCGGGGGCCTGCGCGACATGCCCCTGGCCCGGGCCCAGCTCGAGTCCTACGTGCTGACCGCGCTGCTGCACGCTGGGCGCCACCAGTACACCGACGCGCTGGCCGGCCGCGAGGACGGCGCACGCCTGGGACGTCTCGCCCCCGTGGTGCGCTACATCGAGGAGCACGCCGACGCCGAGCTCACGCCCGAGCTGCTGGCGCGCGTCGCCTGCGTCAGCGTCCGCACCCTGCACGCCGCCTTCTCCGAGCAGCTGGGGGAGTCGCCGATGGCCTACGTGCGCCGCATCCGGCTCGGCAAGGTGCGCGCCGACCTGTTGCGCGCCGACCCGCAGCGGGAGCGAGTCACCGACATCGCGCTGCGGTGGGGGTTCTTCCACCAGTCCCGGTTCGCCCAGCAGTACCGCGAGCAGTTCCACGAGCTGCCCAGCGCGACGCTGCAGCGCTGAGCGGACCCTGCGCTGCAGCGCTGAGCGGACCCTGCCCGGCAGACAACGGATAGTCCGGCGCACCGACGCCTCCTAGCGTCGGAGGCACCGACAGCCACGACCGGTCCGCCCGGCCGACCCGAGGAGCGCCCGTGACCGCACCGTCCACCGAGTCCACTGCCACCTCCGCCCCCGGGGAGCTGGAGCGCTTCGGGCTCTTCATCGGCGGCCAGGTCGTCGAGGCGGCGTCCGGGAGGACCTTCGAGTCCACCAACCCCTACACGGGACGGTCCTGGGCGGTCCTCGCCGACGGTGCGCCGGAGGACGTCGACCGGGCGGTGGCCTCGGCCCGCGCGGCCTTCGAGGGGGAGTGGGGCCAGATGAGCGGCTTCGCCCGCGCCGACGTGCTGCGGCGGGTGGCCACGGCCATCACCGAGAACGCCGAGCGGCTCGCCCTGCTCGAGGTCCGCGACTCCGGCAAGCTGATGCGCGAGATGCGTGGTCAGCTCCAGGCACTGGGCACGTGGTACTCCTACTTCTCCGGTCTCGCCGACAAGATCGAGGGCAAGACGGTCCCGGCGGTCAACCCGGCGGCGTACTTCGGCTACACCCTGCGCCAGCCCGTCGGCGTGGTGGGAGCCATCACGCCGTGGAACAGCCCGCTGCTGCTGCTGACCTTCAAGCTGGCGCCGCTGCTGGCCGCCGGGTGCACCTGCGTGGTCAAGCCGTCGGAGCACGCGCCGGCCTCCACGGTCGCCTTCGCCCAGGTGCTGCACGAGGCCGGCCTGCCGGCCGGGGTGCTCAACGTCGTGACCGGCTGGGACCGCTCGACGGGTGAGTCCCTGGCCTCGCACCAGGGGGTGGACAAGGTCGCCTTCACGGGCTCGACGGCCACCGGCGCCAAGGTGGCCCAGGCCGCGGTGGCCAACATCAACAAGGTCACCCTGGAGCTCGGCGGCAAGTCCCCGCAGGTCGTGTTCGCCGACGCGGACCTCGACGCCGCCGCCAACGGCCTGGTCGCCGGCGTCTTCGCCGCCACCGGGCAGACGTGCATGGCCGGCTCGCGGCTCATCGTGCACGAGTCGGTGAAGGACGAGCTGGTGGCCAAGGTCGTCGAGCGCGCCAACGCCATCAAGCAGGGCGACCCCACGGCCGACGACACCGAGATGGGCCCGGTGGCCAACCGGCCGCAGTACGAGAAGGTGCTCGGCTACCTCGACGGCGCCCGGGACGAGGGCTGGACGATCGCCTGCGGGGGCGAGCCCAACGCCGACCTCGGCGGGCTGTTCGTCCGGCCCACGGTGGTGCTGGCCGACCCCACGGCCACGATCGTCAAGGAGGAGGTCTTCGGTCCGGTGCTGTCGGCGTACACCTTCACCGACGAGGAGGAGGCCGTCCGGCTGGCCAACGACACGCCGTACGGCCTGGCCGGGGCGGTGTGGACGAAGGACGTCCACCGCGCCCACCGGGTCGCGGCGCGCCTGCAGGCCGGCACGGTCTGGATCAACGCCTACCGGGTCGTGGCGCCCAACATGCCGTTCGGCGGGTTTGGCCTGTCGGGGATCGGCCGGGAGAACGGCTCCGACGCCGTCGACGAGTACCTCGAGAACAAGTCGGTCTTCGTCGAGCTGACCGGGGGCACGCGCGACCCGTTCAAGCTCGGCTGAGCGTCCTGTGCCTCAGGACCGGCCGCTCGCCAGCAGGACGACGGTGATGACGACGACCCCGAAGGCGCCGACCCCCACCAGGTAGGTCCGGACCCGCCAGGCGCGCGGGCTCGACCACGCGACGAGCGCGATGAACACCGCCGCCAGCAGGAACGGCAGCACGGTGAACTCCACCGCCACCCGCACCGCCCGGTCCACCTCGGGCAGCAGAGCGAGGGCGAGGGCGACCAGCGTGGTCAGCATCAACGCGCACGCGGCGCGCAGGCTCTGCCCGAGCGCGTCCCGGTTGGGGCGGGGGACCGGCGGCTCGGTGACGAACCTCTGGGGGTCCCAGGCGTCCGGGTCGGGTCGACTCACCGGGTCAGTGTGGCACCCGGCCCACGTCAGTCGTCCTTGGCGTCCGCGTCGTCCTCGTCCGCGTCGTCACTGCTGTCGTCATCGTCGTCGGAGCCCTCGGTGATCGACTCCTCCTCGAAGGTGGGGTCACCCTCGGGGCGGGCCTCGTCCGGGCTGTCCTCGAAGACGCCCTTCTCGGGGAGGAAGGTGCGCTGGGTGTTGTCCACCTCGGCGTTCTCGGGGCGGTTCTCGGGCTTGAGCCGCTCCTCGCGCTCCTTCTCGATCTCGTCCTCGTCGTCCTCGGTGTGGTCGCGGTCGTCGATGTCGACCTCGTCGACGTCGAAGCCCTCCGACTCGACCTTCTCGACCTTGTCGTCCTCGGAGGCGCCCTGGCCCTCGTCCGAGCCGGGCTCCTTCTCGGCCGGGTCGTAGCCGTTGTCCTGCTCGCCGTCGGAGCCGCTGTCGTCGCTCGACCCGGAAGCCTGCTGGCTCTCGGTCTCGGTCGAGCCGTCGGCCTGCTCCTCGGTCTGGGTGTCGGTGCTGCTGTCGTCGTGCGCGGACTCGCTCATGGACCTGTCCTCCCGGGATGTGGATCGCCTCGTCAGGGACCATGCCACGGATCCGGCTTCGGAAACCCGGGAACGACACACGCCGTCCTCAGTTCGCCCGGGCCGGACGCGACGACGGCCGCGCACCCCCGCAGGTAGGGGCGCGCGGCCGTCACGTGGTGCCGCAGCAGGCGGGGTTCGTCTCCCGCCTGCGGGTGCGTCAGGACGCCGAGGCGGTCGTGTAGAGCGTCTGGATGACCGAGCCGAAGTACGGCCCGTACATCGCGTTCTTCTCGCCGCGGTAGCCGAACGAGTTCACCGAGACCTGGACCCCGTTGCCGCCGGAGAACTGCTGGAACCACGGACCGCCGGAGGAGCCGCCGGTCATGTTGCAGGCCAGGCGCATGTCCTGGGTGCCGCGGGTGTCGTTGGTGGTGGTGCCGGAGCAGTAGTCCAGCTCCTGGCCGTCGTACGGCGACGCGGCCGGGTAGCCGAAGGCGTGCACGAACTGGCCGCGAGCCTGGTTGAAGCCGATGCCCTGGCTGCCGACCGTTTCGGTCAGCGTGGCGCCGTTCAGGGTGCCGACCTTGGCCATGCCGACGTCGTAGTTGTAGTCGCCCGTGGTCGCCCACTCGGTGGTGGTGAAGAGCTGCGTAGCGACCCACTCGCCGTACGGCGCGGAGCCGTTGTCGTAGGCGGGCACGAAGGAGAAGTTGGACGCGTAGTCGCCGGGGCCCTCGTTGAGGCAGTGACCGGCCGTGGTCACGGTGCTCTTGTTGGGCGAGGTGACCGCGCTGCCGGAGCACACGTAGTTGGAGCCGCCGAGGGTGAAGAACACCTTGCCGGTGGTCTTGACGACGTTGCCGCCCCCGGTCCACGGGCCACCGAGGTAGCCGCTGCTGCTGCCACCGCCGGGCTTGCCCTTGGCGACCTGGCCGCGCACGGTCTGCGGCGTGCCGCGCTCGACCGTGGTGTCCGACGACGTGGACGGGGAGACCACCAGGGGGTCGGCGGCGCGCATGCGCTTCGGCGTCCAGTAGTCGCGGATGCGCTCGGCCGCGGCGGCATCGCTGGCCGCGGCGGTGCGATGGCCCACGACGGCGGCGCGGCTGTCGCGCTCGGGGGCTGCCTCGGCGGTGCCGTTGCCGGCAGCGAGGAGCCCCGCCAGGAGCATTCCGGTGACTCCGGCCAGTGCGGTCGGCCGCTTCAGGTTCCTCATGCAGTCAGTCCTCTCGGAGACGAGTCGCGTTCGTGCGGCTCGTGACCGCACCGGTGCGACCTTTCCAACTCGGACAGAGCGGGTCAAGGGGCACGTAAGACGAAAAATATGCATCTGCAGGGATCTTCTGCTAGCGCTCAGGCGAAACGATCGGGATCCCCGGCACCCACACGGGTGACCTCGGGGGCGCCCTCGGACCAGTCCACGACCGTGGTCGGCTCGGTGCCGCAGTCCCCGGCGTCGATGACGACGTCGACGGCGTGGTCGAGCTCCTCCTTGATCTGCCAGCCGTCCGTCAGCGGCTCCGGGTGATCGGGCAGCAGGAGCGTGCTCGACAGCAGGGGCTCACCGAGCTCGCGGAGCAGCGCCCGCACCACCGGGTGGTCGGGGATGCGGACGCCGACCGTGCGCTTCTTGGGGTGCGCGAGCCGGCGTGGCACCTCGCGCGTCGCGGGCAGGATGAAGGTGTAGGGCCCCGGCGTGGCCGCCTTCACCGCCCGGAACGCGGCGTTGCTCAGCTGCACGAGCTGACCGAGCTGGCCGAAGTCGGCGCACACGAGCGTGAAGTGGTGCTTGTCGTCGAGCTGGCGGATCCGTTTGATGCGCTCGGTGCCCTGCGGGTTGTCCAACCGCGTCCCCAGGGCGTATCCCGAGTCGGTCGGGTAGGCCACGAGGGCGTCGTCACGCAGCATCTCCACGACCTGCGCGATGCGCCGCGGCTGCGGGTCCTGCGGGTGTACGTCGACGAAGCGGGCCATGGGCCCAGCCTAGGACCGGCCGGTCAGGGGAGCGTGAGGATCTCGGCGCCGTCGGCGGTGACGAGCAGCGTGTGCTCGAACTGCGCGCTCGGGCGCTTGTCCTTGGTCGTGACCGTCCAGCCGTCGTCCCACATGTCCCACTGGGCGGTGCCCAGGCACAGCATGGGCTCGATGGTGAAGGTCATGCCCGGCTCGATGAGGTCGTCGTAGCGGTCCTCGTCGGTGTGGGGGATCACCAGCCCGGAGTGGAACGCGGTGCCGATCCCGTGGCCGGTGAACTCGCGGACCACGCCGTAGCCGAAGCGGGCGGCGTAGGCCTCGATGACACGTCCGACGACGTTGACCCGGCGGCCGGGTCGCACGGCTCGGATGGCGCGGTGCAGGGCCTCGTGGGTGCGCTCCACCAGGAGACGGGTCTCGTCGGCCACGTCACCGGCGAGGAACGTCGCGTTGGTGTCGCCGTGCACGCCGCCGAGGTAGGCGGTGATGTCGACGTTGACGATGTCGCCGTCCTCGACGACGCGAGCGTCGGGGATGCCGTGGCAGATGACCTCGTTCACACTGGTGCACAGCGACTTCGGGAAGCCGCGGTAGCCGAGCGTCGAGGGGTAGGCGCCGTGGTCGAGGAGGAACTCGTGGCCTACCCGGTCCAGCGTGTCGGTGGTGACACCGGGCTGCACGTGACGACCGACCTCGGCGAGCGCGCGGGCCGCCAGCCGGCCCGCTACGCGCATCAGCTCGATGGTCTCGGCGTCCTTGACCTCGGAGCCGCGGAAGGGCAGGGGGGCGGGCTGGTCGACGTACTCGGGGCGGTCGACGGCCGCGGGGACGGCGCGGCGCGGGGAGAGGGCCGCAGGAGCGATCGGAGTCACGCCGACGAGTGTAGGTTCGCCCTCGCGACGGAAGGATCACAGTCATGAGCGACGACGACGAGTACTGGTACTGCCTGACCCACAAGACGGTCGAGCCGCGCGACGGCTGCAAGAACGCCGACCGGCTCGGGCCCTACGCCACTCGCGAGGAGGCGTCGCGCGCGCTCGAGAAGGTCGAGGAGCGCAACGAGTCCTGGGACAACGACCCGGACTGGAACGACGACGCTCCCGGATCCGGGTCGTCGGGCCCCACGGGCGGCTGATCGCCCGCGATGGGCTTCGACCTGCACAAGTCCGGCTCCTTCATCGGCATGTCCGGCCTGGCCATCGTGCTGTTCATGGACCTGGCGGCCGCGAGCGTGCTGCCGTGGTGGGGCGTCACGTTCCTCGTGGTGGTGTGGCTCGTGCTCTTCGTGCAGGCGTGCCGGTGGTTCGTCGACCACCCGGTCCGCGTCTTCTGGCTGCCGTTCGGGGCGGTCGCGCTGTGGTTCGCCTTCCTGCTCGGCGGCGAGGTGCTCTGGGGCTGGTCCTGAAACCTGACCGTTCGGTCAGACTTGGGGTGATCTGCACAGATCACGGGCGGTTCGGGACGAGGACAGCCCCGATCGTCGCTACGTTCCACCGCATGACCACTTCTCTCCTGCGCCGCGCCGCCGCGGCCACTGCCGGCCTCGCGGCCGTCCTGTCCACGGTCGCCGTCGCGGCGCCCGCCTCCGCCGAGGTCTTCGGCCACACCGATCCCGCTCGTGACGTCACCGCCATCGACGGCCCGCGCCCCGGCGTGACCAACGGAGACATCCGTGGCGTGCGCTTCGAGCACGCCCGTCGCAACGTCACGCTGCGCGCGACGTTCCGTGACCTGGCCCGGGAGGGCGCGGGCCTGCAGCAGTACGTCTTCGTCGAGACCCCGGTGACCAGCTACCAGTTCCTGGTGGTCGCCGGCCCGGGCGGCTGGCGCGGTGAGTTCATTCCGTTCGGCGACGACGCCGGATGCGGCGGCACCGAGTTCAAGCTCGACTACGGCCGTGACGTCTTCACGCTCTCGCTCCCGCGGGGCTGTGTGGGCAACCCGCAATGGGTCAAGGTCGGGCTCGCCACGGTGACCGGCTTCGCGCAGGAAGGCAGCGAGCAGGTCCTCGTCGACGACGCCCTGCAGCGGGGATTCGCCTTCAACCAGGAGACGATCACGCTGAGCCCGCGCCTGAGCCGCGCCGGTGGTTCCTACACCGGCTGACGCACGACATCGGCGACACACCGGCGCCGTGACCTCGAGGTCACGGCGCCGGTCCGCGTCTCAGAAGGTGTGCTCGGGGCCGGGGAACGTGCCACCGGCGACGTCGGCGGCGTACGCCTTCGCGGCCTCGAGCATGACGCCGTGCAGGTCGGCGTACTGCTTGACGAAGCGGGGCATCCGTCCGGTGCGCAGGCCGAGCGCGTCCTGCCAGACCAGGACCTGCGCGTCGGTGCGGTTGCCGGCGCCGATCCCGATGGTGGGGATGGCGAGCTTCTGCGTCACCTCGGCCGCGAGGTCGCCGGGCACCATCTCCATCACGACGGCGAAGGCGCCGGCGGCCTCCATCGCGGCGGCGTCGGCCAGCAGCTTCTCCGCGCCCGCGCCCTTGCCCTGGATGCGGTAGCCGCCGAGGCTGTGCTCGGACTGCGGGGTGAAGCCGATGTGGGCCATCACCGGGATGCCGCCGCGCACGAGCATCTCGACCTGGGGGGCCATCTCCGCGCCGCCCTCGAGCTTCACGCAGTGCGCACCGGCCTCCTTCATGAAGCGGACCGCGGTGTCGTAGGCCTGCTCGGGCGAGCGCTGGTAGGAGCCGAAGGGCAGGTCCGCGACCACCAGGGCGTACGTCGTCGAGCGCGTCACCGCGCGCACCAGCGGGACCAGCTCGTCGACGGTCACCGGGAGGGAGGTCTCGTTGCCGTAGACGTTGTTGGACGCGGAGTCACCGACCAGCAGGACCGGGATGCCCGCCTCGTCGAAAGTCGCGGCGGCGTACATGTCGTAGGCGGTGAGCATCGCCCACTTCTCCCCGCGCTCCTTCATCTGCTGCAGGTGCGGGATCCGGACCCGTCGGCGGGGCGCGGCGCCCTCCGCGGGGGAGCCGGGGGTGCTGGTGGCACCGGGGACACCGCCGTACGGCGCGGGCTGCTCGCTCGACTGCTCGACCATGCCCGCCAATCTAGACCCGGAGCGGGCGCCCTGGCGCTGTGACCGTCCCCACGCTCACCGTTGTGGTGATGCACGGATGGGGCCTCTGGGACACTGGTGACGTGGACTTCTCCTCGGTGTACGCGCACGGCTTCGCCCGGGTGGCGGCCTGCACGCTGCCCGTGGCGGTCGCCGACCCCGCGAGCAACGCCCGTGCGGTGCTCGAGCAGGCCCGCGCCTGCCACGACGACGGGGTGGCGGTGGCGCTGTTCCCCGAGCTGTGCCTGAGCGGCTACGCCATCGACGACCTGGTGCTGCAGGACAGCCTGCTCGCCGCCGTGCGCGAGGCGGTCGAGGTCGTGGTGGCCGCCAGCGCCGACCTGCTCCCGGTGCTCGTGGTCGGCGCTCCGCTGGTCAACGGCACGCGGGTCTTCAACTGCGCGGTGGTCGTCCACCACGGCCGCGTGCTCGGCGTCGTGCCGAAGTCGGCGCTGCCGACGTACCGCGAGTTCTACGAGCGCCGGTGGTATGCCGCCGGCGACGACCAGCGCGGGGGCTCGATCGAGCTCGCCGGCGGGCGTGTGCCGTTCGGCCCGGACCTCGTCTTCACCGCCACCGACGTGGCCGACCTGCGCCTGCACGTCGAGATCTGCGAGGACCTGTGGGTGCCGGTCCCGCCCAGCGCCGAGGCCGCGCTCGCAGGCGCCACCGTGCTGGCCAACCTGTCGGGGAGCCCCATCACCGTCGCCCGCGCCGAGGACCGACGGCTCCTGGTGCGCTCGCAGAGCTCGCGCTGCCTCGCGGCCTACCTGTACGCCGCCGCCGGCGAGGGCGAGTCGAGCACGGACCTGTCCTGGGACGGCCAGACGATGGTCTACGAGGTCGGCGAGCTGCTGGCCGAGACCGAGCGCTTCCCCGAGGGACCGCGCCGCTCGGTGGCCGACGTCGACCTGGGGCGCATCCGCCAGGAGCGGCTGCGCCAGGGCACGTTCGACGACAACCGGCGCACCCACGGGATCTCGACCCGTCGACAGGCTCAGGACACCGCGGGCCCGATCACCGGACGCCTGTTCCGCGAGGTGTCCTTCACCCTCGACCCACCCGCCGGAGGCATCGGCCTGCGCCGCAAGGTCGACCGCTTCCCGTTCGTGCCCGACGACGTCGAGCGGCTGGCCCAGGACTGCTACGAGGCCTACAACATCCAGGTGGCCGGGCTCGAGCAGCGGCTGCGCGCGATCGGCCAGCCGAAGGTCGTCATCGGCGTCTCGGGCGGCCTCGACTCCACCCACGCCCTGATCGTCGCCGCGCGCGCGATGGACCGGCTCGGGCGTTCGCGGAGCGACATCCTGGCTTACACGCTGCCGGGCTTCGCCACCAGCGACCACACCCGCGGCAACGCCACGCGTCTCGCGACGAGCCTGGGCGTGAGCTTCGCCGAGGTCGACATCCGCCCCGCCGCCGAGCAGATGCTGCGCGACCTCGACCACCCGTTCTCCGACGGGGAGCCGGTCTACGACGTGACGTTCGAGAACGTCCAGGCAGGCCTGCGCACCGACTACCTCTTCCGCTTCGCCAACCACCTCGGCGGGATCGTGCTCGGCACGGGCGACCTCTCCGAGCTCGCGCTGGGCTGGTGCACCTACGGGGTCGGCGACCAGATGTCGCACTACGCGGTCAACACGGGCGTGCCCAAGACCCTGATCCAGCACCTCATCCGCTGGGTGGTCTCCGAAGGCCTCTTCGACGCCGACGTCAACGAGGTCCTCGAGGTGATCGTCGACCAGGAGATCACCCCCGAGCTGGTGCCGACCGAGGAGGGCAAGAAGCCGCAGGCGACCGAGGACACCATCGGTCCCTACGCGCTGCAGGACTTCACGCTCTTCCACGTCCTGCGCCGCGGCACGCGTCCCTCCACCATCGCGTTCCTGGCCCACCACGCCTGGTCCGACGTCACCACGGGGGAATGGCCCCCCGGGCTGCCGGAGGCGCGCCGGACGGCGTACGACCTCGAGGAGATCCGGCACTGGCTCGAGGTCTTCGTGAAGCGCTTCTTCGCCTTCAGCCAGTTCAAGCGCAGCGCGCTGCCGAACGGTCCGAAGGTGTCCTCCGGCGGCTCGCTGAGCCCCCGTGGCGACTGGCGCGCGCCGAGCGACGGCAACGCCGCCGCCTGGCTCGCCGACCTGGAGCGGGTGCCTCGCGCCTGATGCGCCATAGTGGGCCGCATGGGTAAGCAGGAAGACTTCGTGCTCCGCGCTCTCGAGGAGCGCGACGTCCGCTTCGTGCGGCTGTGGTTCACCGACGTGCTGGGGTTCCTCAAGTCGGTGGCCGTCGCGCCGGCCGAGCTCGAGGGCGCCTTCGCCGAGGGCATCGGCTTCGACGGCTCGGCCATCGAGGGCTTCGCGCGCGTCTACGAGGCCGACATGCTGGCCAAGCCGGACCCGAGCACCTTCCAGATCCTGCCGTGGCGCGGGGACGGCCCGGCGACGGCGCGCATGTTCTGCGACATCGTGATGCCCGACGGCTCGCCGTCCTTCGCGGACCCGCGCTTCGTGCTCAAGCGCGGCCTCGACAAGGCCGCCGACCTCGGCTACACCTTCTACACGCACCCCGAGGTCGAGTTCTATCTGTTCAAGAACGTCCCGGAGCCGGGCGGCGAGCCGGTCCCGGTCGACCGCAGCGGCTTCTTCGACCACACCGCGCAGAGCAAGGGCTCCGACTTCCGTCGCGAGGCGATCACCATGCTCGAGCAGATGGGCATCTCGGTGGAGTTCAGCCACCACGAGGGCGGGCCCGGCCAGCAGGAGATCGACCTCCGGTACGCCGACGCGCTCTCGACCGCGGACAACATCATGACCTTCCGCACCGTCGTCCGCGAGGTGGCGCTCGGCCAGGGCATCTGGGCCAGCTTCATGCCCAAGCCGTTCACCACCCACCCCGGCTCGGGCATGCACACCCACGTGTCGCTCTTCGAGGGCGACCAGAACGCCTTCTTCGAGCCCGGCGCGCAGTACCAGCTCTCCCGCAGCGGTCGGCAGTTCATCGCCGGCCTGCTCAAGCACGCCTCGGAGATCACCGCGATCACCAACCAGTGGGTCAACTCCTACAAGCGGCTCATCGGCGGAGGCGAGGCACCCTCCTATATTTGTTGGGGTCACAACAACCGCTCGGCGATGGTCCGCGTCCCGATGTACAAGCCCAACAAGGGGCAGTCGACCCGCGTCGAGCTGCGCACCATCGACGCCGCCTGCAACCCCTACCTGGCCTTCGCCGCCATCCTCGGCGCCGGCATGAAGGGCATCCAGGAGGGCTACGAGCTGCCGCCCGAGGCCGAGGACGACGTCTGGAGCCTGACCGACCGCGAGCGCAAGTCGATGGGCTACCAGCCGCTGCCGAAGACGCTGGCCGAGGCGATCACGGTGATGGAGGAGAGCGAGCTGCTCGCCGAGACGCTGGGTGAGCGCGTCTACGACTTCTACCTGCGCAACAAGCGCGCCGAGTGGGAGCAGTACCGCGGTCAGGTCTCCGCCTTCGAGCGCGACCAGATGCTCCCGGTCATCTGAGAGGGCTCGACGAGCATGGGGCGATCATGAGGGCACCGCGCGTCCTGGTCGTGGAGCACGAGGAGGGCGCCCCCGCCGGTTGGCTGGGGGAGTGGCTCCTCGCGGAGGGCCTCGAGCTCGACGTGCGCCGCCCGTACGCCGAGAGCGGGCCCGGCCTCCCGGCCGACCTGGGCGAGCACGACGCGCTGCTCGTGCTCGGAGGTGGCATGGACGCCTGGGACGACGCCGGCCACCCGTGGCTCGCGCCGACCCGTGAGCTGGTCCGTCAGGCCGCCGCGCACGACGTGCCGACCCTGGGTCTGTGCCTGGGCCACCAGCTCGCGGTGCTCGCCCTCGACGGTGAGGTGGGCCGCAACCCCGCGGGCGCCACCATCGCGGTGATGCCGGTCGGGTGGCTCGACGAGTCAGTCGACGACCCGCTGCTCGGCGCCGTGACCGGCGCGACGCGTGCCTCGCACTGGAACGTCGACGTCGCCACCCGGCTGCCCGAGGGGAGCCGGGTGCTCGCCCGCACGCCCGACGACGCACCGCAGGCGGCGCGGCTCGCGGACGCGGTCTGGGGCGTTCAGTGCCACCCCGAGGCCGGGCCGGACATCCTCGCCCGCTGGGCGGAGGACGACGGTGAGCCCCACCGTGCCGCCGGGGTCGACGTCGACGGCTTCCTGGCCGACGCCGCGGAGTCTGCGGACACGCTGCGCGAGTCCTGGCGGCCCCTGGGGCGGGCCTTCGCCGACCTCGTACGACGAGCGGCGACCCGATGAGCGCCGGGCGCCCGGAGAGCCTGCGGAGCCGGATGATCCGGACCGGCTTCCTCGACTCGGCGCGCGGGGCACAGGCCTTCGAGCGGCTCGGCGGCTGGTGCGAGCCGCTGCTGGCGCTGCTGGCCCGCACCGCCGACCCCGACCTCGCCGTGGACGCCCTGGCCGACCTCGCCGAGCGGATCGGTCGCGACCAGGGCGAGGAGGCGCGACGCGCCTTCCTCCACGCGCTGATCGACGACGAGGGGTCCTCGATGCGCCTGCTGTCGGTGCTCGGGGCGAGCCGGGCGCTCGGGGACCACCTGATGCGCCACCCCGAGCAGTGGCGTGAGCTGACCGACCCCACCCTGGGCAGCACCCGCTCGCCCGGCTACGTCATGCGGACCACGCTGCTCGAGGCGGTCGGTGCCGACCCTGCCGACACCGCCCCGGTGGCGACGCTGCCGGACGCGGAGGCCGTCGACGCCCTGCGGGTGGAGTACCGCCGCATCGTCCTCCGGCTCGCCGCGCGCGACCTGGCCCACGAGGTGGGCGTGGACGACGTCGCGGCCGAGCTGTCCGACCTCGCCGCCGGCACGCTCGAGGCGGCGCTCGCGGTGGCCCGGGCCCGGGTGGGCGACGCCGCCCAGCAGTGCCGCCTCGCGGTGGTGGCGATGGGCAAGTGCGGCGGGCACGAGCTCAACTACGTCAGCGACGTCGACGTCATCTTCGTCGCGGAGCCCTGCGAGGGCTGCGACCCGGCGGAGGAGCAGCAGGCGCTGCGCGCGGCGAACCAGCTCGCCTCCCACCTCATGCGCGTGTGCTCCGACCACACCGGCGAGGGCACCATCTGGCCCGTCGACGCGGGCCTGCGCCCGGAGGGCAAGTCCGGCCCGCTGGTGCGCACGATCGCCAGCCACCAGGGCTACTACGAGCGCTGGGCCAAGCCGTGGGAGTTCCAGGCGCTGCTCAAGGCGCGGGCGGTGGCCGGCGACCTCGCCCTCGGCGAGCAGTTCGTCGAGATGGTCGAGCCCATGATCTGGAAGGTCTCCGAGCGCGACGGCTTCGTGGCCGAGGTGCAGGCGATGCGTCGCCGGGTCATCGACCACATCCCGGCCAAGGAGGCCGAGCGCCAGCTCAAGCTCGGCCACGGCGGGCTGCGCGACGTCGAGTTCGCCGTGCAGCTGTTGCAGCTCGTGCACGGCCGCACCGACGAGGCGGTGCGCGTGCCCACCACGCTGTCGGCCCTTGCCCGGCTCACCGAGCGTGGCTACGTCGGCCGCGAGGACGGTGCCGCCATGCACCGCGCCTACGCCTTCCTGCGCACGGTCGAGCACCGGCTCCAGCTCTACGGCCTCCGTCGCACCCACCTGATCCCCGACGACGAGGAGGGCCTGCGGCGGCTCGCCCGGTCGCTGGGCTACGTCAAGACGCCGGTCGAGGAGCTGCGTCGAGCACTGGCCGACGAGCGGCGCGACGTACGCCGCCTGCACGAGAAGCTCTTCTACCGACCGCTGCTCGACACCGTGGCGCGCATGTCGAGCCAGGACGTGCGGCTGAGCCCGGAAGCGGCGGCCGAGCGGCTGCACGCGCTGGGGTACGCCGACCCGAAGGCAGCGCTGCGTCATCTCGAGGCCCTGACGGCCGGGGTGTCGCGCCGCGCGTCGATCCAGCGTCAGCTGCTCCCGGCGATGCTCGAGTGGTTCGCCGAGTCGCCGGACCCGGACGCGGGACTCTTCGGCTTCCGGCGCATCTCCGAGGCTCTCGGGCGTACGCCGTGGTACCTGCGGACCCTGCGCGACGAGGGGGAGGTGGCCGAGCGGATGGCACGCATCCTCTCGGCCAGCCGCTACGCCACCACGCTGCTCGAGACCGAGCCGGCCGGGGTGAAGCTGCTGACCACCGAGGAGATGCGCCCGCGCGACCGGAGCACGCTCGAGGCCGAGATGCTGGCCACGGGCGGTCGGCAGGACAACCGTGGAGCCGCCATCACCCAGGTCCGCGCGATCCGGCGACGCGAGCTGCTGCGCGTCGCCGCCGGTGACCTCTCGGAGATGCTGCGGGTCGAGGAGGTCGGCGAGGCACTGACCGCCACCACCTGCGCGACGCTCGAGGCGGCGCTGTCCATCGGCGTCAAGGTCGTCGAGTTCGAGACGAAGAAGACGCTGCCGACCCGGATGGCCGTGGTGTCGATGGGCCGGCTCGGAGGCCACGAGGTCGGCTACGGCAGCGACGCCGACGTGATGTTCGTCCACCAGCCGCTGCCCGACGCCGACGCCCAGGCGGCCGGCCGGGCCGCGCAGGCGGTGGCACTGGAGATGCGCAAGCTGCTCGCGCTGCCCGGCGGGGACCCGCCGCTCGAGGTCGACGCCGGGCTGCGACCTGAGGGCAAGCAGGGACCGCTGGTGCGCACCCTGGAGTCCTACGCCGCCTACTACGCCAAGTGGTCCGACGCCTGGGAGGCGCAGGCGCTGCTCCGGGCCGAGGCGGTCGTCGGCGACCGCGAGCTGTGCGAGCGCTTCATGGCACTCGTCGACCCGCTGCGCTACCCCGCGGAGGGGATCTCGGCGACCGACGTGCGGGAGGTGCGCCGCATCAAGGCCCGCGTCGACAACGAGCGGCTGCCGCGCGGGGCCGACCCGGCCACCCACCTCAAGCTCGGGCGCGGCGGGCTCAGCGACATCGAGTGGACGGTGCAGCTTCTGCAGATGCGTCACGCCGGCGACATGCCGGAGCTGCGGACCACCCGCACCCTCGAGGGGCTGGACCGGCTGGCCGGGTGCGGCCTGCTGACGAGCGACGAGGCGACGACGCTGACGGACTCCTGGCGCCTGGTGAGTCGGATCCGCAACGCCATCACGCTGGTGCGCGGCAAGTCCTCGGACCAGCTGCCGCGCGACGTCCGCGACATGACGGCGCTGGCCTTCGCGCTCGGCTACCCGGCGGGGGAGAGCGACGAGCTGACCAACGACTACCTGCGCGCCGCCCGCCGGGCGCGGTCGGTCGTCGACGAGGTCTTCTGGAGCGACCGTTGACGGCTCGGCCGGATCCCAACGGTTTTGCAGGCGCGGCGACGGGGTAAGTGCGCACCGTGGCAGCCCTCTCCGAGCTGATCGAGCCCCGGGCCATCTCGTTGGACGAGAAGGTCGCGGACTGGGAGGCCGCGGTGCGCGCCGCCGGGCGGTTGCTCGAGGAGTCGGGCGTCGCCGAGGAGTCCTACACGCAGGCCATGGTCGACTCCGTGCACGAGAACGGCCCGTACATCGTGCTCGCGCCCGGCTTCGCCTTCGCTCATGCACGCCCTTCCGCCGCCGTCAGGCGCACCGGGATGTCGTGGCTGCGGCTCGCGGAGCCTGTCGAGTTCGGCCACAAGTCGAACGACCCCGTGAGCCTCGTGGTGGCGCTCGCCGCGACTGACAGCGCGACGCACCAGGGAGCGATGGCGTCGCTGGCTGGTCTCATCGGTGATCGTGACAAGAAAGCGGCGCTGGACGCCGCCGCGACTCCGGACGAGGTGCACCGGATCCTGCAGGCGGGTGACGGGCCGCAGACCAGGCAGTCGGTCGAGACGGAGCAGGCAGAGCGTTCTCGGCCGCGACGAGCCACGGGAACGACCCACGACCACATCCTGACCGTCTGCGGCAACGGCCTCGGCACCAGCCTCTTCCTCAAGAACACGCTGGAGAAGGTCCTCGACGCGTGGGGGTGGGGTCACCTGATCACCGTCGAGGCGACCGACACGGTCTCGGCACGCGGCAAGGTCAAGAGCACCGACCTCGTGCTGACCTCCGGCGAGATCGCCCGCGCGCTCGGCGACGTGGGGGTGCCGATGCGCGTCATCGAGAACTTCACCAGCACCGCGGAGATCGACAGGGTTCTTCGAGAGATGTACGACATCTGACGCGACAGGCAGGGACCGCACCATGGATTGGCTCGTCTCCATCGCACAGTTCATCGTCAACGAGATCCTGGCGGTGCCGGCCTTCCTCATCGGCATCATCACCGCGGTCGGGCTGGTGGCGCTCAAACGGTCGACCGGCCAGGTCGTCGGCGGCGCCATCAAGGCCACGCTGGGGTTCCTGCTCATCGGGGCGGGCGCCACGCTCGTCGTCGCGTCCCTGGCGCCGCTCGGCGCGATGATCCAGGGGGCGACCGGAGCACAGGGCGTCATCCCCACCAACGAGGCGATCGCCGGGATCGCCCAGTCCGAGTTCGGGGCGCAGGTCTCCTGGCTGATGATCCTGGGCTTCGCGGTCAGCCTGCTGCTCGCCCGCTTCACCCCGCTGCACTACGTGTTCCTGACCGGACACCACATCCTCTTCATGGCGACCCTGCTGACGATCGTGCTCGCGTCGGCGGACTACCCGGGCTTCGTGGTCGTCGGGCTGGGTGGTCTCGTGCTGGGCATCCTGATGGTGTCCCTGCCGGCCTTCGCGCACCCCTGGACGCGCCGCGTCACCGGTGACGACAGCATCGCCATCGGACACTTCGGCACCTTGGCCTACGTCGCCGGCGGGGCAGTGGGCGGGGCGGTCGGTCGACGGAGCCGGTCCACCGAGGAGCTGGACCTCCCCGAGTCGTTGCGGTTCCTGCGCGACTCCATGGTCGCCACGGCCCTGTCGATGGTGATCATGTATCTCGTCCTGGCCGTCGCCTTCCTGGCGCGCTCCGGTGAGGAGGAGGCCTTCGCCGCCTTCGACGGCGGTGCCACCGGGGTCGGCAACTACCTCATGCTGTCGGTGACCCAGGGTCTGCAGTTCGGTGTCGCGGTGGCGGTGATCCTCTTCGGCGTGCGGACGATCCTGGCGGAGCTCGTGCCGGCCTTCCAAGGCATCGCGGCCAAGGTCGTCCCCGGCGCGATCCCCGCGCTCGACGCGCCCATCGTGTTCCCCTACGCGCAGAACGCCGTGCTCATCGGCTTCATCGCCAGCTTCGTCGGTGGCCTGGTCGGGTTGGTCGTGCTGTCGGTGGCGCTCAACCCCTGGCTCGGACTGGCCCTGATCCTGCCGGGTCTGGTGCCGCACTTCTTCACCGGCGGGGCTGCGGGTGTCTTCGGCAACGCCACGGGCGGACGGGTCGGAGCCGCGGTCGCCGGTCTGGTCAACGGTCTCCTCATCACGTTCCTTCCCGCGCTGCTGCTCGAGGTCCTCGGGGACTTCGGCGACGCGAACACGACGTTCGGCGACACCGACTTCGGTTGGGTCGGCCTCGCCACCGGCTACCCCGCCCGGCTGGGATCGGTGGGCATCGCTCTCATCGCGCTGGTCGGGGCGGTGATCCTCGTCGGCGCCATCCTGTGGCAGAAGCGCGTCGTGGACGTCGGGTGGGACCCCGCGCCCTGGCGTGACGACCTGGAGCCCGCCGACCGACCTGACCTCGGTGACGGCGCCGGCACCGCCGAGCACGCGCCCGGTGACCTCGTCGTCGCCGGCTCCGGGTACGCGCCGATCCCACCCCCGAAGGGCGCCCCGATGCCTCCGCCTCCGCCGGAGCAGTAGCGGGGCCCTGTCGGCCGGGCGCCGGCCGCCGGCTCAGAACGCCGCGCGGACCTCGCCGACCGGGTGGCCCCCGCCACGCAGCACGTGGCGGCCCGTCGCCCGGACCGCCTCGGAGTCGACGCCCGGGTCGTCGAGCACCCCCAGCCGCTCCAGGGCGGCCGCCATCACGACCGGTCGGGCGCGGTCACCGCCGTCCTCGATCTTGAGCGCCACGGCACGACCGTCGGGCAGGGCCACCGCGTAGCACGCCTCGGCCCCCACCTTGCCGATGGCGCCGGGCAGGGCCGACAGGAGCGCCGCCTCGTCGCGACGCGTGCCGCTCACCAGGGTGGGGTGGCGACGGATCGCGTCCGCCACCCGCTGCTCCGGACCGTCGGCCGCGGTGGCCAGGCGGGCGAAGGCGCGGGCCAGCCCGGTCAGCGTGGTGCTCATCAGGGGCGCCCCGCAGCCGTCGACGAGCGTGGCCTCGACCGGCACGCCGGTCAGCTCCTCGAGCGTCGAGCGCACCGCGACCTGCACGGGGTGCTCGGGGTCGAGGTAGGTCGCCGTCGGCCAGCCGTTGACGACGCAGGTCGCCAGCATGGCGGCGTGCTTGCCCGAGCAGTTCATGGCGATACGGGTCCGCGTGCCCCCGGCGCGCACCACCCGGTCACGCTCCTCGGGGTCGAAGGGCCAGTCCTCGGGGGTGTGCAGGTCGGCCTCGCTCAGCCCCGCGCCGGCCAGGACGCGGCGGACCGCGTCGAGGTGCACCGGCTCGCCGGAGTGCGAGGCGCAGGCGATCGCCAGCAGGTCGTCGGGGAGGTCCAGACCGTGCCGGACCAGGGCCAGCGCCTGCAGCGGCTTCACGCAGGAGCGTGGCAGCAGGACCGCGTCCGGCGCCCCGAGGGACCAGGTGACGTCCCCCGCGGCGTCCAGCGCCACCGCTCGCCCGTGGTGACGGCCCTCCACCACGGCGCTGCGGACCACCTCGGCCACGACGACGGCCCCGGATCCGGCGACGTGGTCGGGCGAGGAGGGGGCCGACGGGACGGAGGACGGGGAGAGGTCGCTCATGGCGGCGAGTGTGCCAGCCCGGGAACGGCGGAACCCCGCCACCCCAGCGGGGGTGACGGGGCTCCGCGGTGCTGTCGCCGCTCGGCTCAGGGCTCGACGCGGGTGGCGGTGGCGTTCTTCGTCGTCTGGTTGAAGACGAACTCGTAGTCGCCGTCGGTCGGGACGACGAGGCGGTAGTCCCCGCCCCCGCCGTTGGGCCCGAAGCTGGTGTTCCAGTTGTCGTTGACGGGCACCTTCCAGAAGTAGTCGCCGGCGGGGATGCTCAGCACCCCGGTCCAGGTGCCGTCCGGCTGGAACTCCAGGTCCGTGATGTCGCACTCGGCCATCCAGTCGCTGTCGCAGCCCAGCTCCTCCTGGAAGCTGCCGGCGACCGTGACCGAGTCGTACGCCGGCTCGGGCTCGGCGACGCGCATCGTCACCGTGTCGCTGGTGACCGAGGGGAAGCCGGGTTCGAGGAGGACGGCGCGGTAGCGGACCCGGTCGCCGTCGGCCAGGCCGAGGTCGGGGACCTCGTCGTCGGTGACCCGGTACCACGGCGACGAGCGGTCGACGCCGATCGTCTCCCAGTCGCCGCCCGTGACGCTGCGCTCGAAGCGCACCCGCTGCGACGTCCGCTCGGGGTTGACCTGGGCCTCGACGAGCAACGGGTCGAAGCCGGTGATCTCGCCGGCGGTCGGGTTGACGATCTGGATGCTCGGCGACGGCACCTCGGAGCGGCGTACGTCGCTCATGCGCGCGTGACCGTTGTTGTCGGCGACGACGGCCCGGTAGCGGACCGGCGTGCGGGGGTCGTAGGCGGCGGTGTCGTGGAAGACCCGGAACGGTCGGTTGTCGTCGGTGCCGATGCTGCGCCAGCGCTCGCCCTCGGGCCGCGCCTGGAAGGTGACCTCGGCGTAGTCGTCGCCGGCCACGTCCGCCCCCACCTCGGTGCGGCTGCGGTCCGCGGTGCTGGGCGACGGCGAGCGCAGCTGGATGCCGGGAGCGCGCGACGAGAGCGGGATGCGCCGGTCGGAGCGGTAGACGGTGGCGGACACCCCGCCGCTCGGGACGGACACCGATCCGTCACGCGCCGACGTCAGCGACGCGGGGCCGTCGCCGTACACGCGGGTGAAGCCACTGCTGGGGACGAACGTCGTCACGTCGGTGGTGCGGTCCTCGTCGGAGGCGTTGACCACGACGACGTACTCGCGGCGCTTCTCGCGGTCGATGCGCGAGAAGGCGAAGGCGCCCTGCCCGGAGCGGGGCTGCATGACGCCGTTGCGCAGCGCCGGGTGCTCCTCGGTGAGGGCGGAGAGGTCGGCCAGCCCGGTGTAGAGCGGGTGGTCGGCGTCGAAGTTGTCGTCGTCGGGCGTCTCCTCGCTGCCGAGGTTGTCGTCGTCGAACGGACCGGCGTTCTCCTCCCAGTCCTCGACGGTGTTCTCGAACATGTCCTGGCGGGCGAGCTGGTCGCCGCCGCTGCCGGTGAAGCCCTGCTCGTCGCCGTAGTAGACGACCGGGTTGCCGCGGACGAGGTACATCAGCTCGTGGGCGAGGAGGTCGCGGTCGAGCAGCTCGTCCTCGGACGCGTCGGGGTTGTCCTGCTTGAGGAAGTAGCCGATGCGGCCCATGTCGTGGTTCCCGAGGAACGTCGGGAGCTGGTAGGCGTTGGAGTCGGCGTCGGTGTAGTAGTCGTCGTCGCGGAAGAACTCGACGAGCGCGCCGGCCCCCTGCTGCTTGGAGACGAAGTTGCGGGCCGAGGCCTGGAAGCCGAAGTCGAGGATCGCCTGCATCTTGTCGCGGGTGACGAACTTCGACAGGAAGGCCTTGCCGGCCTCGGTGGTGCGGTCGTCGTAGACCTCGCCGAACATGTAGAAGTCCGGCTTGCCGTTCTGACGGGCGTACTTCAGCACGCCGGGGCCGAACTCCTGCCAGAACTCGTCGTTGACGTGCTTCATGGTGTCGATGCGGTAGCCGTCGATGCCGATCTCGGAGACCCACGTCTGGTAGATCTCCTCCATGCCGTCGACGACGCGGGGGTGCTCGGTGAAGAGGTCGTCGAGCCCGGCGAAGTCGCCGTACTGCTGGTCCTCGTCCTCGCGCTGGAAGTCGGTGTTGCCGCGGTTGTGGTAGTACCGCACGTCGTTGAGCCAGCCGGGGACCTTGAGGTCCTCCTCGCCCTCGTCGAGGGTCGGCAGGTAGGGGAAGGACTCCTCGGCGTCGAGCGGCGGGAAGTCCTCGTCGCCGGCGTACTCGCGGTCGTCGAACGGGTTGCCGGAGGCGTCGCGGTAGGGCTCGACGTCCTTGCTGAGGTAGCCCTCACGGGCGTTGCTCTCGTAGCTGATGACGTCGGCGGTGTGGTTGGTGATGATGTCGAAGAACACCTTCATGCCACGGGCGTGCGCGGCCTCCACCAGCGCCGCCAGCTCGGCGTTGGTGCCGAGGTGGGGGTCGATCTGGGTGAAGTCGGTGATCCAGTAGCCGTGGTAGCCGGCCGAGCCGTCGGTGCCGGTCGGTCCGTCCTCGGACTGCACCGGCTTGTTCTTGAAGATCGGGGTGAACCAGATCGCCTCGGTGCCGAGGCCCTCGAGGTAGTCGAGCTTGTCCTGGAGGCCCTGGATGTCGCCACCGTGGTAGAACCGCTTGCTCGCGGGGTCGAACCCGTGGTCGCGACGGTCCGTCGTGCCGTCGTCGTTGAGGTCGCCGTAGCCACCGGTGTCGTTGGTCTCGTCGCCGTTGTTGAACCGGTCGGCCATGACGAAGTAGAAGTTCTGGTCGGTCAGCGCGTCGCGCAGGGACGGCTTCGCGATGCGCTCCGCGAGGGTGGCGCGGCTCGACGCCGCAGCCTTCTCGGCGGCAGGCCGTCCGGCGGGTGCGGACTGGGCGGGCTGGGCGGACAGGACGAGGGCGGTGGACGTCGCGGTGGCGACGAGGAACGCGGTACGGCGTGGGGGTGTCACGTGATCTCCCGGGGTCGAGCGAGCGGGGAAGGGGTCGGGGTCAGGAGCGGGGGCGATGGTCAGCCGCCGAGGCGGCGTGGTGCAGGTCACAGGACGCACCGGGACGAAACGCTACAACCGACAACGCGCGATCCGGCCGCCATCCGGGCCCGCTGCGCGGGCGTGTCGCGGTGCTGTCCCGCGGGTGGCAGCGGGACCGGCACCGTGGGGGTTTCGGGACCAAGGGCCCCGCACCCGGCGAAGCCGGACGACGGTTCGGACCGGTGCTGCACAGTGGCGGGGTGACGGACCCGTGGTCGATCCCAGCGCAGGTGGCGCGGGTCGAGGAGATCAGTGCGCTCGGCGCCCTCGAGCCCGACACCGTCGCCCCCGACCTCCAGTCCCTGCTCGAGCTGGCCGTGCAGTTCTGCGGCGTGTCGAGCGCGGCGGTCAACATCGTGACCGAGGACTCCCAGCACCAGATCGCCGTCGTCGGGGTGGAGGCCACGGTCTGCACCTCGGCCGAGTCGATGTGCGCCGTGGTGCTGGACCAGCCGACCCTGTCGGTGGGCAACACCGTCGAGGACCCGCGCTTCGCGACCAACCCCTTCGTCGACGGCCGCCGAGACGAGCTGCGGTTCTACGCCTCGACCCCGCTGATCTCCTCGCGCGGGGTGGTGATCGGACGCTTCTGCATCTTCGACACCGAGCCGCGGACGCTGACCGGCGACCAGGAGGACGCCCTGGAGGTGCTCGCCGCCCGGGGGATGGACCTGCTGGAGCTGCGGCGGCGCACCCGCGACCTGGAGGCCTCCAACGCCCGGCTGTCCGACTTCGCCAGCCAGGTGGGGCACGACCTGAGCTCGCCGCTGGCGGCGATGCTGCTCTACCTCGAGCTCGCCCAGGAGCAGCCCGAGGTGGTGGCGGGCTCGGCGCTGCACGGCATGCTCAGCAGGACCGCGGCGATGACGCGCCGCATGGGCATGCAGATCGAGGGCATCCTGCGCAGCGCCCACCAGGAGGTGCCCGTCGACCTGCAGCAGGTCGACCTGGGCGACGTGGTGGACTTCGTGCTCGTCGACCTCGCGGCGGCCATCGCCGGCAGTGCGGCCGAGGTCACCCGCGGCGACCTGCCCGTGCTGCGCGCCGACCCGGAGCAGGTCTACTCGCTGATGCTCAACCTCGTGTCGAACGCGCTGAAGTTCACGCGGCCGGGCGTCCCCGCGCAGGTCCACGTGACGGCCGTCCTCGAGGCGGCGACGCCCGGTGACCCGGAGGGAGCGGACGGCGTGTGGGTCGTCGACGTGACCGACGAGGGTCGCGGGGTGCCGGAGGCGGACCGGCAGCGGGTGTTCGCCCGCTACACCCGCGGGCACGAGCAGGACACCGTGGGGCACGGCATCGGCCTCGCCACGGCCCGCGGCATCGCCGAGGCGCACGG
Source organism: Nocardioides sp. HDW12B (assembly GCF_011299595.1). Taxonomy (NCBI): domain Bacteria; kingdom Bacillati; phylum Actinomycetota; class Actinomycetes; order Propionibacteriales; family Nocardioidaceae; genus Nocardioides; species Nocardioides sp. HDW12B. The sequence goes on from NZ_CP049867.1 coordinate 1,304,001, forward strand.
GGGCACGCTCACGCTGCACCCGCGTGACACCGGCACGCTGATGCGCCTGCGGCTGCCCGCCTGAGCCAGGCGCCCGAGACGGGGCGCCGGCGAGCCGACCCGGCGGGGAGCGAGGTCAGGGGGCGGTGTCAGGGGCGGGGTCAGGGGCGGGGTCAGGGGCAGGTCAGGGGGCGAGCGCGCCCGGGTCGGGCGGGACGTCGACCGCGTGCTGGCGCAGTGCTTCGAGCGGCACGATGCGCAGCACCGCTCGGTTGGTTGAGGCGAGCACGACCGGTGCGGCGACCCCGTCGGCGTACGCCCGGGCCCAGTTCCGCGCGGTGACGCACCACCGGTCCCCGGGCGTCAGCCCCGGGAACCCGTACGCCGGCATCGGGGTGGACAGGTCGTTGCCGATGGAGCGCTGGTGCTCGAGGAACTCGGAGGTCACCACGGCGCAGATGGTGTGGCTGCCGCGGTCCTCAGGCCCGCTGGAGCAGCAGCCGTCGCGGTAGAAGCCCGTCATCGGTTCGGTGCCGCACGGCTCCAGCGGCGCGTCGAGGACGTTGAGCTCCGGGCGCTGCGTCGGCTCCGTCATGCACCCAGCATCGCGCACGGCTCCCACCCGCTCCACGCAGGTGCGGGCCGCTGGTCGTCCGCGCGGTTGACGAACGGCCCTGTCCCGGCCGGACGTGGGGGCGGGACGGTGGGGACGGAGCGGCTCTCCGCCAGCCGCCGAGGAGGGACCATGTCGACCACGCCGAGCACCTCGGCCGCACCGAGCTCGCGCCCGCTCAACGGGAACGACCGGGTCACCGTCACCGTCGCCGTGGACGGGACGGCGTCGGACCGTCCCGTGCTCCGGGTCGCCGTCGCGGAGGCCCAGCTGAGGGGGGCGGAGCTGCAGGTCGCGCACGTGGCGCCGCCGTACGCCGCTGCCGAGCCGACCCATCCGCTGGGCGGCCTCGACCTGTCCGACGTCGGCCGCGAGATCCTGGACGCGGCGCGCACGGAGGTCGAGGCGCTCGGCCACGCCGGGGTGGTGCGCTCGACGCTCGTGACCGGTCACCGCGTCCCCGAGCTGGTCGAGCTCAGCGAGGGCAGCGGCCTGTTGGTCGTGGGCCGCGGCGGGCACGGACGGGTCGTGGGTCTGCTCGCGGGCTCGGTCGCCGTCGGGCTGGCCACCCACGCCCGGTGCCCCGTGCGGGTGGTGGCCGCGGACCGGAGCAGCGCGACGGCCCGAGCCCCGGTCGTCGCCGGGATGTCGCGCGAGCTGGACGCGGAGGTGCTCCTCGCCCACTCCGGTGACGCGGCCGTGCGCGCAGGGACGTCACTCGTGGTGCTGCACGCCTGGCACCTGCCCAGCCCGTACGCCGACCGGGTCGAGGGGCGCACCCACAGCGGGTGGTGGGCCGATCGGGCGCGCACCATGGTCGAGACGGCCCTGGAGCCGGTGCGTCAGGCCTGCCCGCACCTGGAGGTCGAGGTGCAGGTGGTCCACGACGACCCGGCGGTGGCGCTGCTGCACGCCTCGCGTGACGCGACGCTCGTGGTGCTGACCCGCCCGCACGACCGACGTATCGTCGGTGGGCACCTGGGACGGGTGGCGCGTCAGGTGATGGCCGGCAGCCGGTGCCCGGTCGACGTGGTGCCGCCGGGGGAGCACTGAGCGCGGGCCACGGGGCTCACGCGCCGCTCAGCCGCCGGACCTCTCGGGCCGCCTCGTCGCGCGTGGCCGCACCGAGCTTGAGCAGCACCGTGCTGACGTAGTTGGCCACGGTCTTGCGTGACAGGCACAACCGCGCCGCGATCTGACCGTTGCTCAGCCCGCGTCCGACCAGGTCGGCGACGTCCTGCTCGCGACGGGTGAGGGCATCCAGCACGGTTGGTGCGGTGCTGGGCGCGGCTCGCATCGGCGGTCTGCTCACCCCGGCCCCGAGCCAGAGGGCACCGGTCAGGACAGCGTCGAGCGCACCGATGATCTGCTCCGGGTCCGCCTGCTTGGACACGTAGCCACTGGCCCCGGCCTCGAGGGCGCGGACGACCGAGGCCTCGTCGTCGAACAGCGTGATGACCAGGACCCGGGTGTCGGGGTACGCCGCGCAGATGTGTGCCGTCGCGGCGAACCCGTCGGTGAGGGGCATCGACAGGTCCATGAGCACGGCGTCGGGCCTCTCGGCGGCGACGACCGCGATGGCCTCCTCGCCGTCGGCGGCCTCGCCGGCGACCTCGTGGCCCTCGGCGCGCAGCAGGGCGCTGACCCCTCGGCGGAAGACGGGATGGTCATCGACGACCACGACGCGGCTCACGGCAGCTCCAGGGGGAGGACGACGACCAGGCGGGTGCCGCGGGCTGCGCCGTCGTAGCGTGCCTCGCCGCCGACCTCGGCCGCACGCTCTGCGATGGAGTGCATGCCGACGCCCGCTCGGGTGGCGGGAGGGAGCCCGGTCCCGTCGTCCTGGACCACGACGTGGAGGGCTCGGTCGTCGAGGGTGATCTCGACGTCGACGCAGCGCGCCCGTGCGTGCCGGCGGGCGTTGCTGACGGCCTCGCCCACGATGGCCAGCGCGGCCAGGTCGACGGCGGCCGGGAGGTCGAGCTCGTCGGGGGCGAGCACGCGGACGTCGAGGTCGGGGGTGCCCGGGGCCGAGGGCTGAGTCGTGCGGTCGACGATCGCCGCGACCAGCCCGTGGTCGTCGAGGATCGGTGGGCGCAGGCCGTAGGCGAGCTCCCGTGACTGCACCATCAGCCGCTTGACGTCCTCGTGCATCTCGCCCGCCTCGGGCAGTCCGGTACGGCGAGCGAGGGCGGCGGCCGACAGCGACAACCCGGAGAGGGCGGGGCCGAGATCGTCGTGCAGGTCACGCCGGAGGCGGCGACGCTCCTCCTCGCGCGCCGCGATCACGCGCTGGCGGGACTCGGCGAGCTCCATCGCGGCACGGTCGCCGTGCAGCGCCGGCGCCGCGTGCCGGGCGAGCGCGACCACGACGTCGAGGTCCCGACGGGTCAGGGCCGTCTCGCCGGGGCGGGGCGGCACGGTCAGGGTCGCGAGCTGGGCGCCGCGGTAGTCGACGGGGACCTCCATCACGCGGGACCCGGCCGGCGACCCGACCGGCTCGAACCAGTCGCCCCGGATCCCGCCGCCGTCGAGGCGGAGGGCGTCGGTCACCGCGCCCAGGACGATCCCGGGCACCGACTCGTCGGCAGCACGTTCGGCGAGCCGGGCCAGCAGCCGGGAGACAGCGGCGTCGGCGGAAGGTCGACCCCGGTACACCACCCAGTCAGCGATCCTCCGGCCGGCGAGGACCACTGGCGGCGACGCCGCACCCACACCGATGGCGCCGGCCCACCCGCCGAGGAGCGCGCCGAGGACGGCGTACACGAGGGCGAGGAGGGGGACCACGACGAGGGCCGCGAGGGTGACGTAGAGGGCGCGGTCCACGTCGACGCGGCGCGGGGCGAGCACGGCTCCGCCCAGGCACAGCACCAGCGGCAGCGTGGCGAGGTGGGCGCCGACGACCGCGCCGGCGCTGCCCACCCCGATGGAGCCGAAGGCGACCTGCACGGTCGCGAAGGCCGCACCGGTGAGCAGGGAGCCGAGGATGACCCAGCGCACCGCCTGCCTCTCTGCCGTCGTGGAGCGCCGCCGGTAGCGGTGCACCTGGGCGAGCAGCAGCGCCGTCTGCGCGGTGGCGAAGGTCGGCCACCACGGCAGCTCGCTCCAGGCCCCGCCGCTGCGGATGTCGCCCGCGGTGAGGACGGCTGACACGACCACCGGGACGACCATCCAGCGGGGCACGAAGCGTCCGTCCGGGAAGACGGCCACGAGGAGCGGGAACGTGGCGAACCAGCTCGCCGGGGGGAGCACGTAGGCGAAGCCGAGCAGCACCAGCACGACCGCGAGGGCCCCGAGGAGGTTCGCGGCCGGGCGCGGCGCGCGCAGCTGGTGGACCGCGACCACGAGCGCGACACCCAGCGCGACGGCGGGTGACACCGTCTCGCTGGCGCGCACGTACCAGTCCTGCTCAGGCACAGGTCGATGGTGTCACCGTCGGGACCGCACGAGGAAGGCGCAGCCGAGCACCAGCAGGCACAGCATGGAGCTCACGGCCCACCACGGCGAGCTGAACGGCTGCGCGAGCCCGGCCACGGGGGCGAGCAGGGACAGTCCGGCCACCACGGCGCTCGGTCGGCCCACGACCCCGGCGCGGCGCGCGGTGGTGACGAGCAGCACGGTCCACAGGGTGAAGCCGACGGCGAAGAGCACGATGCCGCCGGTGATGTCGAGGAAGGTCCCCTCGAGGGCCAGCCGCTGCAGCTCGGGATCGTCGGTCAGGTCCGGCAACCCGGCGCCGATCGAGGTGTAGAGACGGAACGACTCGGACGCGACGACGAGCCAGGCGACCCCCGACACCACCCCGCCCACGAGTCCCACCTGCTGGGCGACCGAGGCCGCCCCGGCACGCGCCCGGAGGAGCTGCCAGGTCGCCAGGACGAAGACGAGCGTGCTGATGCCGATGGCCGTGAAGATCACCACCTCGATCACCCCCGTCCAGCGCGACGCCTCGATGTCGGCCCAGGCAGGGCTGTCGGGCGCTCCGGAGGCCGCGGTCAGGGTCACCAGGACCGGCTGGCCCATCCAGGCCAGGGCGGCGCCGACCCCACCGAAGCCGGCGGTCCGCAGGAGCCGGCGTTCCATGTCCGGGGCGAGGGTCGGGGTCGTGCCGGTGTCGTGCAGGTCGGGCGTCGTCATGGTCAGCTCCTCGGGTCGGACGACTCGTACGCCGACCTTGGCGCGCCCCGATCCCGGGACGACAGTGAGAAGCGATCACGGATCCCGCGGGTCGATGAGCGTGATGCCTGCCGCGGTGCTCCGGTCCGGACGGGGGAGTGCGGCTGCTGCCTCCTGCAGCCCGACGACCCGCCTGACGAGGTCCTGCGGGCGCAGCACGCCGCGCTCCACCAGCGCCATCATCGCCGGGTAGTCGACCGCGGCCATGCCGTGGCTGCCCAGCAGGCTGAGCTCCCAACCGATGACGCGGTCCATCGGCAGCCGCGGGCGCCCGGTCGCCGCCGGGAGCAGCCCGATCTGGACGTGGCGTCCCAACCGGCGCAGCGACGTGATCGCGGCGGTCGCCGTCTGCTCGCTTCCCACGGCGTCGACGCTCACGTGGGCGCCGCCGTCCGTGACCTCGTGGACGGCCGCGGCGACGTCGACGCCGGGGTCGGCCGGGATCGCGTGAGCCGCCCCGTGGTGCCGGGCCAGCTCCAGGGCCGCCTCGTCGCGGTCGACGGCCACCACCGTGGCTCCCCGGGCGGTGGCGATCTGGACCACGCTCAGCCCGACCCCGCCGACCCCGACGACCACCACCCGCTCGCCGCGCTGCAGGCGGGCGCGGTCCACGACACCGCGGTAGGCCGTCGCGTAGCGGCACCCCAGCGCGGCGGCCGCGTGCATGCCGACGGCGTCGGGCAGGGCGACCAGGTTGGTGTCGGCGGCGTGGATCACGACCTGCTCGGCGAAGGATCCCCAGTGGCTGAAACCGGGCTGCTGCTGGTCCGGGCAGACCTGGGCCTGGCCGGCGGCACACCACGAGCAGGCGCCGCAGCCCTCGACGAAGGGGGACGTGACCCGGTCGCCCACCCGCCAGCCGCGGACGCCCTCGCCGACGACATGCACGGTGCCGGCCAGCTCGTGTCCGGGCACGTGGGGGAGCGTGACGTCGTCGTGGCCGGCCCACGCGTGCCAGTCGCTGTGGCACAGCCCGGTCGCCTCGACCGCCACCACCACGCCTCCCGGCGGCGGCTGCGGGACGGGCACCTCGTCGACGTACGGCGTGCCGCGGATCTCGTCGTACACGACGGCCCGCATGGTCGGGGCGCCGCTCATGGCGCCGGGTCCGCGGCGAGGCGGAAGCCGAGGTTCCCGGCCGTCGAGTCGGGGGAGTGGGCCTGCCGGGCGGAGGTGCGGTAGCGACGGCAGTACGACGCGTGGCAGAGGTAGGAGCCGCCCCGGCTGACCCCGTCGGGGGCGCCGGCCGACCACGCTCCGGCGCACCACTCCCAGACGTTGCCGCAGGCGTTGTGCAGCCCGAGGCCGTTGGGCGCGAAGGCGTCGACCGGGCACGTCCCGCGCCACCCGTCCGCGCCGATGTCGTGACCCGGGAAGGTCCCCTGCCACACGTTCATCCGGTGGGTGCCGTCCGGCTCGAGCTCGGAGCCCCACGGGAACGGCTCACCCTCCAGGCCGCCCCGGGCCGCGTGCTCCCACTCGGCCTCGCTCGGCAGGCGCCCACCCCGCCACGCGGCGTACGCCTCGGCGTCGCGACGCGACACGTGGACGACCGGGTGGTCCGGGCGCCCGCCCACGTCGGACTGCGGGCCCTCCGGGTGCGCCCAGTCGGCGCCGCGGACCTCACGCCACCAGGGTGCCGCGGCGACACCCCGGGTGGGCGGGAAGTCGTCGGGCAGCAGGCCGCCGAAGACGAAGGACGTGCCGAACGCCTCGGCGTCCGTCCGGTGGCCGGTGGCCCGCACGAAGGCGTCGAACTCGGCGTTGGTGACCGCGCAGCGACCGATGGCGTACGGCGCCACCGTGACCTCGCGCACCGGCCACTCCTCGGGGTGATCGGGGTCGTCGCTGCCGACGCGCGTCACCCCGCCGGCGACCACGACGAGGTCGAGCGACGGGTCCGGCGGGCGGCGCGTCGGCCGGACCGGACCGGCGGGGACGCCGGCACCCGCGACCGGCCGGGCGGCCGCGGCGTCGGGCCCCGACGGGGTGCAGCACCCGCTCACTGGTGGATCAGGACCGCGCGCTCCCGGCCCTCGGGGGTGCCGGGGTCCGCCACCTCGTCGAGGTCGAAGCGCACCCGGTGGATCAGGCCCTCGTAGCGGTTGCGCACCGGCAGGTAGTCGTCGACCACCGGGGTGCCGCGGTCGACCCCGACGTTGAAGGTCTCGTCGAAGGAGAAGTAGTAGGCCGTCGTGGCCGGGATCCGGCCGGTGCCCACCATGGCGCCGTCCACCTCCAACGACACGGCCGCCCCGCTGCCGGGAGGACCGCCGTCGTAGTCGAAGCGCACCACGAGGTCGTGGCGTCCCGGCAGCATCGGCTTGCCGCCGCGCACGACGGTGAGGTCGCGACCCACGAAGTTGTAGGCGTAGTGCGGCACGCCGCCGACGACGTAGAGCGACCAGCCGCCGAAGCGCCCGCCCTGGGCCACCACGACCCCGCTCGTGCCGGTCACCAGCTCGAGGTCGGCGGTGATGACGTGCGAGCGGTTCTTGACGTTCGGCGCGGTCTCCTCGGTGAGACGCCCGACGCGGGGGCCGAACGACAGCGACGAGCGTCCGAGGTGCAGGTCGAGCCGGCCGGCGACCTCGGGGTTCTCACGCTCGGTGACGCGGTCGTCGAGGGGGAGGACGTGGAAGCGCTCGGCCTCCCGCAGGAAGATGTCCTGCAGCTCCTTCAGCTTCTCCGGGTGCTCGGCGGCGACGTCGCGGGCCTGGCTCCAGTCGGCGGCGTGCTCGTAGAGCTCCCAGACGTCCTCGTCGAACGGCACGCGCCCACCGCCGACCATCTCCCACGGGACACCGTGACGCGTGACCGCGGTCCAGCCCTCGTGGTGGACGCCGCGGTTGCCGATCATCTCGAAGTACTGCGTGGTGTGGCGGTCCGGCGCCTCGGCGTCGTCGAAGGTGTAGTGCAGGCTCGTGCCCTCGACCGGCTGCTGGGTGACCCCGCCGAACGTCTCGGGCACCTCGAGCCCGGTCGCCTCGAGGATGGTCGGCAGCACGTCGATGACGTGGTGCCACTGGTGCCGGACCTCGCCGCGGGCGGCGATGCCGTTGCCCCACCGCACGATCATCCCGTCGCGGGTGCCACCGAGGTGCGCGACCTGCTTGGTCCACGGGTACGGCGTGTTCATGGCCAGCGCCCACCCCGCCGGATAGATCCCGTACGTCGTGGGGTCGCCCAGGGCGTCCAGGCGGGCGGCCATGTCGGCGGTCTCGTCCTGGATCCCGTGACCGACGAGGTGCTCGCGGAAGGTGCCGCGCGGACCGCCCTCGCCGGAGGCGCCGTTGTCGCCGAGCAGGTAGAAGATCAGGGTGTCGTCGAGCACCTCGAGGTGCTCCAGCGCGTCGACCAGGCGGCCGATCTGCACGTCGGCGTGCTCGGCGAAGCCGGCGTAGGTCTCCATGAAGCGCGCGCCCACCCGCTTCTCGGTCTCGTCGAGCTCGTCCCAGTGCGGCACCCCCTCGGCCCACGGCGCCAGCTCGGTGGACTCGGGGAGCAGGCCGAGCTCCTTCTGCCGGGCCAGGGTGCGCTCGCGCTGCGCGTCCCAGCCGTCGTCGAAGCGCCCGGCGTACTTCTCACGCCACTCGGGGGCGACGTGGAAGGGCGCGTGCGTCGCGCCGAGCGCGACGTAGGTGAAGAAGGGGCGGTCCGGGGTGATCGCCTGCTGGTTCTCGATCCAGGAGATGGCGTGGTCGACGAGGTCCTCGGTGAGGTGGTAGCCGTCCTCGGGGAGCCGGTCCGGCTCGACCGCGTAGCGGCCCTGGTAGAGCTGCGGGTACCAGTGGTTCATCTCGGCGCCCATGAAGCCGTAGAAGTAGTCGAAGCCCTCGCCCATCGGCCAGCGGGGGAAGGGGCCTGAGGGGCTCACCTCCACCGGCGGGGTCTGGTGCCACTTGCCGATCGCGGCCGTGCAGTAGCCGTTGCCGCTGAGGATCTGGGCGATCGTGGCGGCGCTCGCCGGGCGGTAGCCGTGGTAGCCGGGCTCGGGCGTCGACATCTCGCTGGTGACGCCCATGCCGACGGAGTGGTGGTTGCGTCCGGTCATGAGCGCCTGCCGGGTCGGCGAGCACAGCGGCGTGACGTGGAAGCGGCTGTAGCGCAGCCCCTCGCCGGCCAGCCGCTCGGCCGTCGGCATCTCGCACGGCCCGCCGTACGTCGACGAGGCACCGAAGCCCATGTCGTCGATGAGCACCACGACCACGTTGGGCGAGCCGGTGACGGCCTCGACCGGACGGATCGGACGGGCCGTCGTGTCGACCTCGAGCGGCAGGCGGGTGCGATCGCGACCGCTCCCAGGCTGCCTGTCACGTGCACTCACCGGGTGGGACCTCCTGGGCTCGCGGGGACCGCGGGCGCGCCGCCCGGGTTGCCCGTCGCCTCATGATGGGCCCCCGCGCGACGCCGGGCGACCTCCGCCGCGCCGGAGAGGGCGAGCCGTCCCAGCGACTCGAAGCGGTCCGGGGTCAGCCGCTCGCCCGGGCCCCAGAGACTGACCACGGCCACCGGCCGGCCCACCAGGTCCAGGACCGGCGCGGAGACGCCCCAGGCGGAGCTCTCGAACTCGCCGCGGCACACGGCGTACCCGTGGGCCCGCACCTGCGCCAGCTCGTCCTCGAGCGCGGCGTACGACGTGATCGTGGTCGGCGTGTGCCGGGGCAGGGGCTGGTCGGGGGGCAGGCCCAGGAGCGCGCGACGCTCCTCGTCGGGGGAGAAGGCGAGCAGCACCTTGCCGGTCGAGGTGGCGTGGAGGGAGACCTCCTGGCCGAGCCAGCCCGCGGCGACCACGCCTCCTGCCGGGGCCTCGGCCACGTAGGTGAGCGTGCCGTCGCGGACGACCGCGAGCGCGGCCGTCTCCTGCGCCTGCGCCGCGAGGTCACGCAGCACCTCGCGGGACTTCTCCGCGAGCGCGGTGCCGGAGGCCTGGTCGGCGAGGGCCAGCAGGGCAGGCCCGAGCACGTAGGTCCCGCGGGCCTCGTCGCGGCGCACCAGGTCCTCCTGCTCGAGCGTGGTGAGCAGGCGCCACGAGGTGGTGCGGTTGAGGCCGACGGCCTCGCCCAGGGCGGTCGCCGTGCCGTCGGGACCGGTGGCCGCCGCCACCGCGCGCAGCAGTGCCGCGGCGCGCACCACCGACTGCACACCCGCAGCCGCTGGCCTCAGCTGTGATGCCGACATCGGAAAACCCGGGCCCTTCAGTCGTTGACCGTCTCTTCCCCGCCCTCTAAGTTGCAAATATCCACCGGCCGTTCGCATTGCGCAACAGGGGAGTCACGACGTGAACCAGAACGAGCGCCGCACCTGGCAGATGTCCCGCCGAGAGCTTCTCCGCTACTCCGGCATCAGCGCCGCAGCCGTCGCCGGCAGCAGCTTCCTCGCGGCGTGCGGGGGTGACAGCGGTGGAGGCAGCGGCTCCGGGGGGAGCGGTGGCCCGCAGGGCAGCGGGGGCCTGCTGATCCACGGCGCGACCGGCGGTGGCAGCAAGGACACGCTCGACCCGCACGCGCCCGTGACGAACCCGGACATCGCCCGTGTGAGCAACCTCTACGAGCCGCTTTTCTTCTGGAACAACAATTATGAGCTCGAGCCGGCGCTCGCCGAGTCGATCGAGGGCTCCAAGGACGCCACCGAGTGGACGATCAAGATGCGTTCGGGCGTCACCTTCCACAACGGCAAGACCGTGACGGCCGAGGACGCCTGGTTCAGCATCCAGCGTGTGGCCGACCCGAAGGCGCCGCTCTCGGCGGGTGGTCAGCTGTCGCAGATCATCGACTTCGACGCCACCAAGGTCGTCGACGAGACCACGTTGAAGCTCGTGCTGAACACGCCGTACGCGATCCTCGACTCGCTCCTCGCGGAGTACACGCTCGGCATCATCCCCACCGACTTCGACATCAAGAACCCGGTCGGCACCGGCGCCTTCGCCTTCAAGTCGTTCGACCCCGGCAAGACCAGCACCTTCACCAAGTACGCCGACTACTGGGGCGACCCGGCCTTCGTCGACGAGCTGCAGATCCAGGACTTCGCCAACGACAGCGCCAAGGTCAACGCGCTGCAGGCCGGTCAGATCCAGACCGTCGACAACCTGCCCTACAACCTCATCGAGACGATCAAGGGCGCGGGCGGCGGCGTGCTGGTCTCCGACACCGGTGCCTGGGTGCCCTTCACGATGCGCGTCGACGTCGCGCCGTTCGACGACGTCCGCGTCCGCCAGGCGATGCGTCTGATCGTGGACCGTCAGCAGATGATCGACCAGACGCTGAGCGGCTACGGCTCGCTGGGCAACGACCTCTACGCCCCCTTCGACACGGCCTACGCGAGCGACCTGCCCCAGCGCGAGCAGGACATCGACCAGGCCAAGTCGCTGCTCGCCTCGGCGGGTGCCGAGGGCCTCCAGGTGGAGCTCTTCACCGGCGACGACATCGGCTCCGTCGCTCCCGCGGCGGCCAACCTCTTCGCCGAGCAGGCCAAGGCGGCCGGCGTCGAGGTCAAGGTCACCAAGAAGACGCCGTTCTACGACGACGACTACCTGTCCTACGCCTTCGCCCAGGACTTCTGGAACACGCGCAACTACATCCCGCAGGCCGTCGTCGGCACGTTCCCCCCGGACCAGGGCGGCACCTACAACGAGACCCACTGGGACAACGAGGAGCACCGCAACCTCGTCAACGCCGCGGCGAAGGAGCTCGACGAGGCCAAGCGCACCGAGCTGCTCCAGCAGGCCCAGGAGATCGAGTACGAGGAGGGCGGTCTCATCGTCTGGGGCTTCCGTCAGCAGGTCGACGGCTACGCCCAGGGCGTCCAGGGCATCGAGGAGAGCAAGTACCTCCCGCTCGGCTCCTACAAGTTCCAGAACGTCTCGGTCCAGTAGGGCCGGGAGGGGAACCCGGAGATGACTGATGTCGCGACAGCCTTGCCGGATCCTCTCGCGAGGGTCACCCCGCCGAAGGGCCGCCACGGGGCGGCCGCGTGGGCGATGTGGATCGGCCGGCGGTTGCTCCTCGCCCTGCTGACCCTCTGGCTCGTGTCCGTCCTGGTGTTCCTCGCCACCGCCACCCTGGGTGACCCGGTGCGGGCGATCCTCGGACGCGACTACAACTCCAACCCGGGCCGGGTGGCCGAGCTCGAGCAGCTGCTCAACACCGACGCGAACGTCGTCTCGCGCTACTTCGACTGGCTCGGCGGGCTGCTGACCGGCGACCCGGGCGTCTCCCTGGCCAGCGGCCAGCCCGTCGGCGAGCTGATCTCGGACAGCGTCGTCAACTCCGCGGTCCTCGTGCTGCTGTCCGCGGTGGTGATGATCCCGCTCGCCTTCGGCCTCGCGATGGTCTCCGCCCACTACCGGCGCCGTCGACCCGACACCGTCATCCAGACCGTGCTGCTGGCGATGGCCGGACTGCCCGAGTTCGTCATCGGCGTGCTGCTCATCGCGCTGCTGGCGACCTCGGTGCTCACCGTGCTGCCGGCGGTGACGATCACCTCGCCGACCGGGAGCCCGTGGGACAACCCCGACGTCATGGTCCTGCCGACGTTGACGCTGGTGCTGTGGGTGACGCCGTACGTGTCGCGCATCGTCCGCGCGTCCCTGCTCGAGGTCATCGACAGCGACTACGTCGAGCTCGCCCGGCTCAAGGGCATCCCCGAGAAGGTTGTGATCCGCAAGCACGCGCTCCTCAACGCGATCGTGCCGGGCATCCAGGTCGTCGCGCTGCAGCTGGCCTTCCTGGCCGGCGGCGTCGTGATCGTCGAGACGCTGTTCTCCTACCCCGGGGTGGGGCTCCAGCTCGTCGACGCGGTGCGCAACCACGACGTCGCCGTGGTCCAGGCGCTGAGCATGATCATCGCCGGCGTCTACGTCGTGGTGAACCTGGTCGCCGACCTGCTGTCCATCCTGCTGACCCCCCGAGCGAGGACGGCGATCTCGTCATGAGTGCACCGGAAGCAGCACCCGCGGAGCCGTCGACGTTCCGCAAGGCCCTGCGCCAGAAGCGCTTCACCGTCGGCCTGGGGATCACCCTGCTGCTGGTGGCCTTCGTGGTCGTCGCGCCCTCCCTGGCACCCTTCGGCGAGAACGAGACGGCCGGCCCGCCCTACGGCAAGGACGGCTTCCTCGGCACCGACTACCTCGGTCAGGACGTGCTGTCGCGCGTCATGCACGGGGGGCAGGAGATCCTCCTCATCGCCGTGGGCGGCACCGTCCTCGGCATGGTGCTGGGCATCGCGGTCGGCATCGTCGCGGCGTACGCCGGCGGGTGGTGGGACGAGGTGATCATGCGTCTCAACGACGTCGTGCTCTCCTTCCCCCAGATCCTGCTGGCGCTGGTCGTGCTCACGGCGATCACCCAGCCGTCCGCCTGGATCCTCATCGCCCTCGTCGGCATCTCCCACGCACCCCGTGTCGCGCGGCTGGCCCGCGGCGTCGCGCTCGGCATCGTCGGCCGCGACTTCGTGATCGCCGCCGAGGCACTGGGCGAGAAGCGGACACGCGTGATCCTCGCCGAGGTGCTGCCGAACATGAACGCCCCGCTGCTCGCCGAGGGCGGGCTCCGGCTCACCTACTCGATCGGCCTGGTCGGCTCGCTCGGCTTCCTCGGCTTCTCCACCGACCCCGGCGCCGCCAACTGGGGCCAGATGATCCAGGAGAACCGGTTGGGGCTGGCCACCCAGCCCTGGGCGGTCCTGGCCCCGGTGCTCGTCATCGCGATCTTCGCCATCGGCACCAACCTGATGGCCGACGGCATCGCCCAGGTCGCCCAGCGAGGGGACTCCTGATGACCGCCACCGAGCACGGGGCCGTCCCCGCGGGCACGCCGACCGGCGGGCTCGTCGTCGAGGACCTCGGCGTCGTCCTCACGGGCCGCGACGTCGACGTGGTCGACGACATCGACCTGGTGCTGCGACCCGGCGAGGTCGTCGGCCTGGTCGGCGAGTCCGGCTCCGGCAAGACGACGGTCGGCACGTCGCTGCTGGGCTACTCCCGCGCCGGGGCGACGATCGCGGCCGGCCGGGTGATGCTGGCCGAGCGTGACGTGCTGTCCATGCACTGGCGCGAGATGCGGCAGGTGCGCGGGCAGGAGATCGCCTACGTCCCCCAGGACCCGGCCTCCGCGCTCAACCCGAGCATCCGCATCGGCAAGCAGATCGTCGAGCTGCTCGAGCTGCGCGGCATCGGCACCTCCGAGTCCCGGCTCAAGGCCGCGCGCGAAGGCCTGGCCGAGGTGGGCCTGCCGAACGACGACGCGTTCCTGCGTCGCTACGCCCACCAGCTGTCCGGCGGTCAGGTGCAGCGCGTCGCCCTGGCCATGGCCTTCCTGCCGAAGCCCAAGGTGCTGGTGCTCGACGAGCCGACCACCGGCCTCGACGTGACCACGCAGGCGATGGTGCTCGCCACCATGGCCGAGCTGTGCCGCGCCCACGGCGTCAGCGCGCTCTACGTCACCCACGACCTCGCGGTGGTCGCCAATATCGCCGACCGGGTGGCGGTGATGTACGCCGGACAGATCGTCGAGCTCGGACCGAGGGACGCGGTCTTCGCCGACCCGAAGCACCCCTACACGCGTGCCCTGCTGGACTCCATCCCGCACCTGAGCCAGGCACGGGCGCTGACCGGGATCCCCGGCCGCACCCCGGCGCCGGGAGCCCGCCCGGGTGGCTGCCGCTTCCACGACCGCTGCTCCTTCGCCGTCGACGCCTGCCGCAGCGAGGTGCCGCAGCTGGCGACGGTGGGCACCGACCACGACGTGCGGTGCATCCGGGTGCAGGACATCGGTCGCTGGGACATCTCCCGCGGCACGGTGCCCGACGCCGACCCGGACAAGGCGCGCGAGATCATCCTGTCGATCGAGAACCTCGACGTCTTCTACGGCCGCGGCCATGTCGTGCACGACGTCAGCTTCGACCTCGCCAAGGCCGAGGTGGTCGCGCTGGTGGGGGAGTCCGGCAGCGGCAAGACCACGATCTCGCGCTCGGTCGGCGGCCTGCACAAGGACTGGACCGGGTCGATCTGCCTCGACGGCGAGCCGCTGGCGAAGGGCGCCCGCCGTCGCAGCGCGCTCGACCGCAAGCGGGTGCAGTACATCTTCCAGAACCCGTACCTCTCGTTGAACCCGCGCCTGACCATCGAGCAGATCGTCAAGCGGCCGATGGAGCTGTTCGGCATCGCCTCCGGCAAGGAAGCCACCGACCGCGTCGTCGACCTGCTCGACCAGGTGGCGCTGGGGCCGACGATGCTGCGCTACCAGGCGAGCCGGCTCTCCGGCGGAGAGCGCCAGCGCGTCGCGATCGCCCGGGCACTGGCCGCCGAGCCGGACGTCATGGTCTGCGACGAGATCACCTCGGCGCTCGACGTGTCCGTCCAGGGCTCGATCGTGGCCCTCCTCGAGGGCCTGCGCCTGCAGCGCGGGATCAGCCTGCTGTTCGTGACCCACAACCTGGCCCTGGTGCGCTCGATCGCGGCGCGGGTCGAGATCCTCCAGCACGGCAGGATCGTCGAGTCGGGCCCGGTGGTCGACGTCATGGACAACCCGCGTGAGGAGTACACCCGCACGTTGCTGAGCAACAGCCCCCGGATCGACTGAGGGGACCGTGCCGGCCTCGCCCCCGGGCCCGCTGCTGTCCCGCCTGCGGTTCACCGACCCGCAGGGGGACGCCGACTGGCGCCACGTCGTCGTGCCGGCGTCGCGCGCCCGTGCCCTGCCGAGCGCTCCGGGACCCTCGCTCGCCCCTGCCACCGCCCTCGAGATCGCCGGGGCGGGGACCACGTGGACGCTCGACGCGTGGCTCGAGGAGACCTGGACGACGTCGCTGCTCGTCCTCGACGGCGGGGCCGTCGCGCACGAGTGGTACGCCCCCGGCCTCGGACCACGGACGTGCTTCCTCGGGGCGTCGATGACCAAGTCCGTGCTCGCCCACCTGGTCGGGCGGGCCGTGACGGCGGGGGAGCTGCGCGTGGAGGACGAGGTCCGCGCCCTCGTGCCCGAGCTGGCCGGCAGCGGCTACGACGGGACCCGCGTGCTCGACGTGCTGACCATGACGACCGGGGTCGACTGGGTCGAGGACCACCGCGACCCCGACTCGCTCGCCTCGACGCTGCTCACCTGCTTCGCCGAGGGTGGCGACTCACGCGCCCTCCTCGGGCGGGTGCGCCCCGGGGTGGTTCCCGGCACTCGGTGGTCCTACTGCACCGCCGACTCCCAGGTGCTCGACTGGGCGCGCGAGCGGGCCACCGGCCGCACCTTCGTCGAGGACCTGACGTCGCTGTGGGCCGACCTGGGGTGCGAGGACGACGCGGTCGTGGGGGTCGACGGCCACGGGGTGGCGCTCGCCGGCGGAGCCCTGGCCGCCACCGCCCGCGACTGGGCCCGGATCGGGCGGCTGGCGGCCACCGGCCGCCCGGCCGGTGCCGACGACCAGGCCCTCCACGACCCCGCCTGGACCGCGGACGCGGCCCGACCGGCGTACGCCTTCACCGCGCCGGGGCGGCTGCCCAGCAGCATCTGCGGCCACGTCGGCTTCGGACGCCACTGGTGGCCGCTCGACGACGACGGGCGGCGCGTGGCCGCCGACGGCAGCCGCGGCCAGCTGGTCGCGGTGGACCGCGGCACCGGTGCGGTCGTCGTCAAGACCTCGCAGTGGCCGTACGGCGACCCGTGGGCGGACCGCCACTTCCGTGACCTCAGCTACCTCGGGCTCCAGCAGCTGCTGGACGCCCTCGACCCGCACGACGATCCCGTCGAAGGAGTGACGCGCCCGTGAACCGCAACGTCATCATCACCTGTGCCCTGACCGGAGCCGGGGACACCACGTCCCGCTCGGAGCACGTGCCGGTCACCCCCGAGCAGATCGCCGAGTCCGGCATCGCCGCCGCGCGGGCGGGGGCCGCCATCGTGCACATCCACGTGCGCGACCCCGAGACGGGCCAGGGCTCGCGTGACGTGGCGCTCTACCGCGAGGTCGTCGAGCGGATCCGGGACTCCGACGTCGACGTGGTGGTCAACACCACCGCCGGCATGGGCGGCGACCTCGTGCTCGACCCGCACCACCCGACGTCCTTCGTCGAGGGCACCGACCTCGTCAGCGGTGTCGAGCGGCTGGCGCACGTGGAGGAGCTGCTGCCCGACATCTGCACCCTCGACTGCGGCAGCCTCAACTTCGGTGAGGGCAGCCTGGTCTACGTCAGCACGCCCGACATGTTGCGCGAGGGCGCCAAACGCATCCAGGAGCTCGGCGTACGCGTCGAGATGGAGATCTTCGACACCGGGCACCTGTGGTTCGCCCGCGAGCTCGTCGCGGAGGGGTTGGTGGACGCCCCCGCGATGTTCCAGCTCTGCATGGGCATCCCGTACGGCGCCCCCGCCGACGCGGCGACCCTCGCCGCCATGGTCAACCAGCTGCCCGAGGGGGCGGTCTGGGCGTCGTTCGCCCTCGGGGCGATGCAGATGCCGTGGGTGGCCCAGTCGATCCTGCTGGGCGGGCACGTGCGCGTCGGGCTCGAGGACAACCTCTACCTCCGCAAGGGGGTCAAGGCCACGAACGCGCAGCTGGTCGAGCAGGCGCGCACCATCATCGAGGCGATGGGGGCCTCGGTCGCGACGCCGGACCAGGCCCGCGAGATCCTCCGGCTGAAGCCGCGGGGCTGAGGTGCGACCGGCTCCCGAGGACGTCCGCACCGTCGTCTGCGCCGGCGCCGGCGTCATCGGCGGCGGGTGGGTGGCCTGGTTCCTGGCGCGGGGCTACCGCGTCGTCGCCTGGGACCCCGATCCCGCGGCGGAGGACCGGCTGCGGCACCTCGTCGACGCGGCCTGGCCCGCCCTGAGCGAGCTCGGCCTGGCCGACGGCGCCGACCGGGCGCACCTCTCCTTCGAGCCCGACCTGGCCACGGCCTGTGCGCAGGCCGACCTGGTGCAGGAGTCCGCCCCGGAGGACCTCGCGCTCAAGCGCCGTCTGCTCAAGGAGCTCGACGCCGCCACCCCGGCCGACGTGGTGATCTCGTCCTCGACGTCGGGCTACGCCATGACGGAGATGCAGGTCGACTGCGCGCAGCCGGGTCGCACGGTGGTCGGGCACCCCTTCAACCCGCCGTACCTCATCCCGCTGGTCGAGGTCGTGGGCGGCGAGCTCACCGACGCCGACGCGGTGACGTGGACGGCCGACTTCTTCCGCCTCGCCGGCAAGTCGGTCATCCAGATGGACCGCGAGGTGCCGGGCTTCATCGCCAACCGGCTCCAGGAGGCGCTGTGGCGCGAGGCGCTGCACATGGTGGCGGCGGGGGAGGCGACCGTCGAGCAGATCGACCTGTCGATCACCGACGGTCCCGGCCTGCGCTGGCCGCTGATGGGGCCGCTGCTCACCTTCCACCTGGCCGGGGGACAGGGCGGGATGGCGCACATGCTCGACCACTTCGGCCCGTCGCTGCTGTCGCCGTGGACGCGTCTCGAGGCGCCCGAGCTCACGCGCGAGCTGCGCGACGCCGTGGTCGACGGCTGCGAGCGGGAGGCGGGCGGGCGCACGATCGACGACCTGGTGGCGGAGCGCGACCGCGGTGTGATCGCGGTGCTGCGGGCGCTGGGCCGGGCGTGACGACGGTGGCACCCGTGGTGTGGCGCGAGCCGGTCCAGGACGCCTGGGTCGACTACAACGGACACCTGTCGGAGGCCTACTACGTGCTGGTGCTCGGCCACGCCACCGACGCCGTGATGGATGCGGTGGGGCTCGGACCGGACTACCGCGCGGCCCAGGACGCCTCGCTCTACACCGTCGAGGCGCACGTGCGCTACCTCGAGGAGGTGCCCGCTGGCAGCGGCCTCGAGGTCCGGTCGTCGGTCATCGGGGTGGCGCCCAAGCTGCTGTGGATCTGGCACGAGCTGTGGGTCGACGGCCGGCTGCGCGCCACCGAGGAGGTCCTCGGCGTGCACGTGCGCGGCGGCTCGTCGGCGCCGATGCCCGACGACGTCGCGGCCCGGGCCCGGGCGTTCCTCGTCGACCCGCCCGCCGAGGCGAGCGGCCGCATCCGCCCCCTCTGACCCGGGCCGGTTCCCGGGCACTCCCCGCGGGTGCGCCCGTGCCGGGGGTGACGGTCAGACGGTGACGGCGGCAGCCTCGCGGTTGCGTCGTGCGGTGCGGAAGGAACGGACGGCCAGCGCCAGGAACACGCCGGCGACGACCACGGTGCCGACCTGGGCGACGGCGGCCCAGCCCTCGGAGCCGCGGCCGATCAGCGAGCCGAGGCTGCCGAGGATCGCCAGCAGCGACAGGGCCGCGGCGGCGTGCATGAGGTGGTGGTTGACCGCGGGCCTGGCCGTGCCGGCGATCCCGAGGACCAGGTAGACCGCCCCGATGAACGCCGGGATCAGGGAGGTGACCGAGTTCGAGTCGGACGCGACGGTGACCAGCACCCCGAGAGCGATGAGGGCCAGTCCGGTGACGATCGAGATGCGTGACATGCCCCCATTGTGCCGGGGCGACCGAGCCCGTCACGACCGCTGAGGTGTGATCCCGCCCTCCTTCGGGATCGTGTGCACGTCGAGCCACCAGGTGGCTCCCGGAGCACACGATCCGACGTCCCGCCGCCGGCGGGCGGGCGATCCGCCCCTCAGCGGAAGTCGCGCGACGACGCCCGCGCCTGGAGGACGGCGCCGGCGCCCGCCACGACGACGTCGATCGGCTCGACCCGGTCGGCGACGAGGTTGGTGACGCCCTCGTTGCGCTCGAGCCGACCGCGCACGACGACCGCGACCCGATTGCGGGCGGCTTGCCGGTGCGCCTTCATCACGCCGATGGAGCACACGACGTTGAGCATGCCGGTCTCGTCCTCGAGGTTGAGGAAGGTGACCCCCATGGCCGTCCCCGGTCGCTGCCGGTGGGTGACCAGACCGCCGACGTGCACGCGCCGCCCCGACTCGGTGCTCTCGAGCTCGGCGATGGAGCGGACCCCGGCGCTGCGCAGCTGCTGCCTCAGGTGCTCGACGGGGTGTCGCTCGGGCGAGACACCGGTGGCCCAGAGGTCGGCCAGGGTGATCTCGGCCTCGCTCATGCCCGGGAGAGCGGGGGCCGCGGGGGCCGGCGTGGTGCCGGGCAGGTGGTGGGCGCTCTCGGCGAACCCGGCCTGCCAGAGCGCCTCGCGCCGGTCGAGCCCCCACCCGTCGAACGCACCCGCGGTCGCCAGCGCCTCGAGCTGGGCGGAGGTCAGGTCGGCGCGACGCGACAGGTCGGTGACGCCGGTGAACGGTGCCTCCGTGCGCGCGTCGACGATCCGCTGCGCCACCTCGGCCCCGATGCCGCGCACCGAGTCGAGGCCGAGCCGTACGGCGAGCGCGCCGTCGCGTCGGTGGGCCGGCACCGGGTCGGGTGTGCCGGGCACCCATTCGACCCGGTCGAACCGGGGCCGGCAGCACCCGCCGAGCCCCGTGGTGGCGACAGGTTCGGTGCCGGTCGCCTCGAGGTCGGCCTGCGCGGCGGAGCGGTCGATGTCCGGCCGCCGTACGTCGACCCCGTGCCGTCGGGCGTCTCCCACCAGCGACTGCGGCGAGTAGAAACCCATGGGCTGGTTGCGCAGCAGCCCGGCGAGGAACGCGGCCGGGTAGTGCAGCTTGAACCACGACGACGCGTAGACGAGCAGCGCGAAGGACAGGGCGTGGGACTCGGCGAAGCCGAAGTTGGCGAAGGACAGGATCTTCACGTAGATGGAGTCGGCCAGGTCGCCGGTGATGCCGCGACGCTCCATGCCGGCGTACAGCTTCTGCTTCACCGACTCGATGCGCTCCACCCCGCGCTTGGAGCCCATCGCCCGGCGCAGCAGGTCGGCGTCGTCGCGGCTGCAGTCGCCCAACGTCACGGCCATCGCCATCAGCTGCTCCTGGAACAGCGGCACCCCCTTGGTCCGCTCGAGCACCGGCACCAGCTCGGGGTGGTCGTAGGTGACCTCCTCCTGCCCGGTCGCGCGCCGCACGTAGGGGTGCACCGCCCCGCCCTGGATCGGGCCGGGGCGGATGAGGGCGATCTCGATGGCGAGGTCGTAGAACTCGCGCGGCCGCAGCCGTGGCAGCGTGCCGATCTGCGCGCGGCTCTCCACCTGGAACACCCCGATCGAGTCGGCGCGGCACAGCATGTCGTAGACCGCCGGCTCCTCCTTCGGCATCGTCGCGAGGTCCCAGCGCTCCCCGAGGTGCCCGGCGACGAGCCGCATCATGTGGTCGAGCGCGCCGAGCATCCCCAGCCCCAGCAGGTCGAACTTGACCAGGCCCATCGACTCGCAGGCGTCCTTGTCCCACTGCAGCACGGTCCGCTTGTCCATCCGGGCGCGCTCGATGGGACAGACCTCGCCGATGGGCCGCTCGGTGAGGACCATCCCGCCGGAGTGGATGCCGAGGTGGCGCGGCGCGCCCATCAGCTCCTCGGCGAGCGCCACGACCGGGGCCGGCACGTCGTGGGCCGCCGGGTCGCCCTGGTCGCCGGCCACCACGGACTTCCAGCCGTCGATCTGCTTGGACCAGGCGTCCTGCTGGCCGGGGGAGAAGCCCAACGCCTTGGCGGCGTCGCGCACCGCCATCCGCGGTCGGTAGGCGATGACGTTCGCCACCTGGGCGGCGTTGCGACGCCCGTAGGTGTCGTAGACCCACTGGATGACCTCCTCGCGGCGGTCGGAGTCGAAGTCGACGTCGATGTCGGGCTCCTCGTCGCGGTGCGCGGAGATGAAGCGCTCGAACGGCAGCCGGTAGAAGACGGCGTCGACCGCGGTGATGCCGAGGGCGTAGCAGACCGCCGAGCTCGCCGCGGAGCCACGGCCCTGGCACAGGATGCCGCGCTGGCGGGCGAAGGCGACGATGTCGTGGACGATCACGAAGTAGCCCGCGAAGTCCTTCTCGGCGACGACCCCCAGCTCGTGCTCGAGCCGCTCGCGCGCCTCCTGCTCGTGGGGGACGCCGGCGTAGCGCTCGGCGAAGCCCCGCTCCGCGAGCACGCGCAGCCACGAGTCGGCGCTGTGCCCTTCCGGGATCTGCTGCTTGGGCAGGGCGGGCGAGGCCTTGCGCAGGTCGAAGGCCAGCTCCGTGGCCAGGCTCGCGCTGCAAGCGACCGCGCCGGGGTACGCCGCCAACGCGGCGGCCGTCTCCGCCCCGCTGCGCAGGTGGGCCGAGCCGGAGAGGTCGAGCCAGCCGTCGAGCTCCGCGAGGCTGCGCCGCGACCGCACGGCCGCCATCGCCGAGGCCAGCCGGTGCTTCTGCGGGGTGGCGTGGTGGACGTTGCCGGTCGCGACCAGGTCGAGACCGTGGACGCCCGCCAGCCGCGCCAGCGCGGCGTTGGTGGTGTCCTCGCCGGGGCGCGGCGACAGCTCCACGACGACATTCCCGAGCCCGAACAGCGACGTCAGGCGGTCGAGCGCCTCGGACGCCGCGCGCTCGCCACCGTTCGCGAGCGCCTGCCGGACCGCACCCTTGCGGCAGCCGGTCAGCACCACCCAGTGGTCGCGCCCGCGCTCGGCCAGCTCGTCCAGGTGGTAGACCGGGCGCCCCTTCTCATCGCCGCGCAGGTGGGCGTCGGTCATCGCCGCGGCGAGCCGGTGGTAGCCCTCGACCCCGCGGGCCAGCACCAGCAGGTGGCTGCCCTCGGGGTCCGGCACGCCGTTCTGCGGCCCGCTGAGACCCAGGGACAGCTCGGCGCCGAAGACCGTGGGCAGGTCGTACGCCGCTGCCGCCTCGGCCAGCATCGGGGCGCCGTAGAAGCCGTCGTGGTCGGTGATCGCCAGCGCGGTGAGCCCGAGCCGGACCGCCTCCTCGACGAGCTCGGCCGGCGAGCTGGCCCCGTCGAGGAAGCTGAAGTGGCTGTGGCAGTGCAGCTCGGCGTACGGCGTGACCTGGGCGGGTCGCTCGATGGACCGTGCCGAGGTCGCGGCGTGCTTGCGACGCGACACCGGGGCGTCGTCGGCCCCGGGCAGCCCGCTGAGCCGTCTCTCGAGCTCGGCCCACTTCATGGTGGGGTTGTTCCACCCCATCAGCGCGCCCCTCCCCGGTGGTCGAGCAGCCGACGAGCGCAGCGAGGAGCGTCATCCCGGTGGTCGAGCAGCCGACGAGCGTGATCCCGGTGGTCGAGCAGCCGACGAGCGCAGCGAGGAGCGTGATCCCGGTGGTCGAGCAGCCGACGAGCGCAGCGAGGAGGTGTGTCGAGACCCTCAGTCATACGCCGCCTCCAGGGACCAGCCCGCGGGGTGGCGCAGCAGCAGCCAGGCGCGGCCGTCGGCGCCGACGACCTGGAAGCGGGCCGACCGGCCGGCGCCTCCGGACCACCAGCCCTCGTCGGTCGGCCACGGGCCGGCCCAGGCGGTCACCGGTTGCCACGGGAAGGCGGCGCCGTCGACGCGGAAGCGCCGGGGCTCCCCGGTCACGACGCCGCGCTCGGTGACGCACACCTCCTGGCCGGCGTCGTCGACGACCTCGGCGGCCGGGGGAGTGGCGAACACCCGGACCGGGGCCGGTCCGGGCACCCGACCCGGCCAGGGCCGGTCGAGCGGACGCAGGTCGACCGCGCGCTCGCCCCACGGCACCAGCGCCTGGCGCACCGCCGGGCTGCGACCGCCCTGGACCACGGGGCGGAGGACGGCGTCGAAGCCGACCATGCCCTGCACCCGGGCCACGCCCCGCTCGACCAGGTCGTCGGACGCGCTGCCCCACAACGCCTCGCCGTGGGCGGCGGCCGACTCGACCACCTCGGGCACGAACCGGACGAGCTCGATCGGGGCGCGCACCGAGCCGGACTCCTTGCGGGCGCGCAGGGAGCCGCCGACGTCCGCCGACTGCAGCTGCCAGTGCACCCGGTCCACGAGGTCGCGGGCACCGAAGTGACGCGGGTGCAGCCAGGACCGCGAGGAGCAGACCACGCCGTCGGACTCGGCCTCGACGCGCACCCCGGTGGCGACGAGCTGGCGATGGGCCAGCTGGGCGACGAACCGCTCGGCGGTGGTGCGCACGCTGAAGGTGATGGCCTCGACGGAGTCCAGCGCGGGCTCGAAGGACACCTGGGCCTCGAGCTCGGGCGGGGGCGTGCGGGCGTTGAACAGCGCGCGGTCCTCGCCGCGGGCCCGTCGCCGTACGACGGCACCGTAGGCGCCCAGCCGGTGCTCGACCGCCTCGGCCGGCAGGTCGGCGAGGTCGCCGAGCGAGTGGAGCCCGAGGCGTTCGAGGAGGCCGACCAGCTCTCGGCCGCGGGGCCCGTCGTCGGCCAGGACGTGGACGGGTCGTTCGCGCAGGAACGTGGCCGAGCTGCCCTCGGGCACGACCACCCACGCCTGCGAGTCGGCGGTGCGCGCGGCCTGCTCGGCGGTGAAGAGGTCGTCGGCGATGCCGATGCGCACGTCCCAGACGCCACTCTCGACCAGGGCCTGGCTGACGGTCGCGGCGGCGTGGGTCTCGCTGCCGTACCAGCTCCCGGGCGCCCGTACGGCGAGCAGCCCCGGTCGGAGCGCGGCCACCCCCGGGCGCAGGTCCTCGACGGTGGCCAGGACCGGCTCGAAGGCACGCGCGTCCCGGTCGGGGTTGGCCGGCAGCAGCACCAGCTCCGGGCACCGGGCCTGGGCGTCGCGGCGGCGGTGGCCGCGCCGCACGCCCTCGGAGCGGGCCGGGCCGTTGCAGACCTCGACGACGTTGGCGTGCAGCACGGCGGCAGGGGAGCGCGGCGACGCCCCGGCCTCCTCGAGCGCGGCGACCACCGACCAGTCGGGGCACCAGACGACCATCACCCTCATCCGGGGCTCGTCCCCCGACTCATTCCTGCCTCATCCCGACTCATCCCGAGGCCCGGAGTCTCTCGACCACCGGACGGTCGAGGCGACGCACCCCCGGCCAGGTCAGGTCCACGTGCTGTGTGGGGCGCGTGCCCCGATGCACCACGACACGGGCTCGGCGCTGCTCCAGGTGTCCGGAGCCGTGCCCCGGTCCGATCCAGGTCGACTGCTCGGTGGTGAGCCGTGCGTCGACCCGTGGCCAGTGGCCGTGGACCACGAGGACGGCGGAGCGGGTGCGGAGGCGGGAGTCCAGGACGCTCGCGGAGCGTGCGCTGACCGACGCCGGTGGGCGCAGGACGACGACCCGGAGCACGTCGACCAGCGCGGCCGTCACCTCGAGCCAGTGCTCGCCCGGGTCGGGCACCAACACGGTGCGCGACAGCTCGATCCCCAGCTCGGCGGCGGCCTCGGCGCCGAAGTCGGGGCAGCCGGCGAACCCGACCCACTCCCCGGCCTGCGACGCCCCGGCGGCCAGCGCGAGGCCGAGCGAGGCGGAGTCGACGCCGTACGTCGCTCCCGCGTGCAGGGACACCAGGCTCGCGATCCCGGGCAGGGTGGCGACCGGCTCGGCGGCAGGCTTGCGCTCCATCGCGGCCACCCGCTCGCGCAGCTGCTCGACCACCGGGCGACCCGGGTCGAGGGCGGCGAAGGTGGCGGGCGGCATCCCTCAAGCATCGAACACATGTTCGAACACGTCAAGCGGAAGTCCGACACGGTGTCGGCTGGTCACCCCTGCCTGTGGGCCTGGTGCTCCTGCCGCCCGTCGCGGGACGCGGGCGGCTCGGTGAGGACGCGGAGGGCGAGCTCGGTGGTGGCCGGCACCCCGAGGTGGCCGACGCTGGTCCGCACCCGGACGGGCTCGAGGGGCAGAAGGCCGGGGGAGCCCGGCTCGTCGGGGCGCAGGCCGAGGTCGACGTCGGTGTGGCCGGCCATCATGGACCGGTTGAACTCGAACTGCTCGCGCGCTCCCGGCAGCCGCAGATGTCCCACGAGGGTGCGGCCGGTGCGGCGGTTGCCGGTCTCCTCGGCCCACGAGTCCAGCGCGGCCACGACGGACGCCCCCTCGCAGTGCTCGACGTCGGCCCACACGGCCTCCATCGGCCCGACTTCCGCGAGCAGCAGCGCGGCGGACTTCTCGCCGATCCCGCGCACTCCGGGCAGGTTGTCGCTGGCGTCCCCGCGCAGCGCCGCGAAGTCGAGGTAGTGCTCGGGCGGGACGCCGTACATGGTCCGCAGCCGTGCCGGGTCCAGCAGTGGCGAGCCGTGGATGCCGCCGCTGATGAGCCGCAGCACCTTCGTGTGGTCGCTGATGTGCGCGAAGGTGTCGCGGTCCGAGGTCACGATGACGCAGTCCCATCCGTGGCGACCGGCCCAGGTCGCCGCCGACGCGCTCACGTCGTCGGCCTCGAGGCCGTCCGGCTGGACCGCGTGCAGACCGAGCGCGTCGAGGAACGCCTTGCACCGCTCGAGCTGCTCCACGAGCAGCGCGTCCTTGGGTGCCCGCCCCGCCTTGTACGCCGGGTAGCGCTCCTCGCGCACCGAGGAGCCGCGGTCGTCGAGGCCGAAGACCAGGGCGTCGGGCGCGAACCGGTCCAGCGCCTCCAGGATCTGCCGCAGCATCCCGTGAAGCGCCCAGGCCGGCCGCCCGCCCCGGTCACGCAGGTCCGTGTACGCCCGCGCGTGGTGGTTGCGGTGGAGCAGCGACGGCGCGTCGACGGCGAGGAGGACGCGGCGGGCAGGCGAGGAGGAGGACACGGCGGGGTCAGCCTACGGCCGCCCGTCGCTGTCGGCTCAGCCCCGCTCCGTCCGCGTCACCTCAGGCGCTGCACGCCGGAGTGCCACGCCCAGGGTCCGCCCTCGTACCCCTCGACCCACTCCGCGCTCACGACCACGTCGCCCTTCGTGAACGGACGGTCGATCGACCTGCGGGGGACGGTGAACGTGCGGGTGAACGACTCGTCGAAGCACGCCACCTCGCTCGCGGCGGGGCTGGTCGCGGAGGTCGGGCCCCTGCGTGTCATCTGGCGCACGTCGAAGGTGAAGTAGCCGAAGATGCGGCCCTCGACGCAGGAGAACGCCGCGGTGAGACGGAGCCCGCCGGCGCGGGTACGGCGTACGTCGGTGACGTCGACGCGCCCCCCGATGTCGACCGTGCTCTCGGGCACGAACCGGCCGGCCTTCACGCGTGCGGTGTCGGAGCGCGTCACCTTCCAGCAGCCCTGCTCACCGTTCTCGAGCTCGGAGGTGTCCCAGTACAGGCACTGCGGGGAGTAGACGGTGGCGTCCACCGTGATCGGCCGGCCCTTGGCGACGGCCGCGCCCTCGGCCAGCAGGACGACCCGTTGCGGCTCGGGGGAGCACCTGAACTCGAGGTAGCCGTAGTTCGTCGCGAGGGCGTGGCGGTAGCCGTTCGCCGCGTCGGACGGATCCGGGCAGGTGACGACGTACGCGATCTCGACCGCGGCCCCGTCGCCGACGCTCCACGCCCGGTCGAACTGGACGACGGGTGGCACCTCGCCCGCTTCCGCAGACGGCATCGCCAGGAGCGAGGTCACCAACAGACCCAGGACGGCCCATACCCGACGCATGTCAAACCCCCGCGATTGCTGAGATATCGGACTTGAAACGTACGTCGACCCACCGACAGGACACAGGGTCGAACGTCCCTTCCGTCGGCACCCCCACTCAGACGTGCCGGACCACGACCTGCCCGGCGTCGACCTCCCAGCGTTGGTCGAGCCGCACGTTCTCGAGCAGCCGACGGTCGTGCGAGACCAGCAGCAGCGCGCCGTCGTACGACGCCAGGGCCTGCTCGAGCTGCTCGATGGCGGGCAGGTCGAGGTGGTTGGTCGGCTCGTCGAGGACCAGCAGGTTCACACCCCTGGCCTGCAGGAGTGCCATGGCGGCGCGGGTGCGCTCACCGGGCGAGAGCCGGCCGACCTCGCTGGCGACCTGGTCGGCCTTCAGCCCGAACTTGGCCAGGAGGGTGCGGACCTCGGCCGGGGTGAGCTGCGGGACCAGGGCCTCGAACGCCCGACCGAGGGGCAGCGCGTCGTCGAGGGTCGTCCTGGCCTGGTCGATGACGCCGACCGCGACGGAGGCGCCGAGCGAGGCGGAGCCGGTGTCGGGGGAGCTCTCGCCGAGGAGCAGCCGCAGCAGGGTCGTCTTGCCGGCCCCGTTGGGTCCGGTGATGCCGATCCGGTCGCCCGCCTCGACCTGCGCGGACACCGGCCCCAGCGAGAAGTCGCCGAGCCGCACGCGGGCCTCGTTCAGGGTGGCGACCACGGTGCTCGAGCGGGGCGCCGCCGCGATGTCGAACTGCAGGACCCACTCCTTGCGCGGCTCCTCCACCTCCTCGAGCCGGGCGATCCGCGACTCCATCTGGCGCACCTTCTGGGCCTGCTTCTCCGACGACTCGGTCGCGGCCTTGCGGCGGATCTTGTCGTTGTCGGGGCTCTTCCTCATCGCGTTGCGCACGCCCTGGGAGCTCCACTCGCGCTGGGTGCGGGCCCGCGCCACGAGGTCGCCGCGCGTGGCGGCGTACTGCTCGTAGGCCTCGCGGGCGTGCCGCCGGGCGACGGCGCGCTCCTCGAGGAACGCGTCGTAGCCGCCGTCGTACACCGACACCTGTCCCTGGGCGAGGTCGAGCTCGACGATGCGCGTGACGCAGCGCGCCAGGAACTCGCGGTCGTGGGAGACGAGGACGACGCCGCCGCGCAGTCCCCGGACGAACGGCTCCAGCCGGGCGAGGCCGTCGAGGTCGAGGTCGTTCGTGGGCTCGTCGAGCAGCACCACGTCGAAGCGGCTCAGCAGCAGGGAGGCGAGCGCGACGCGAGCCGCCTGCCCGCCGGAGAGCGAGGTCATCAGGGCGTCCGGCCCGACGTCGAGACCGAGGTCGTCGAGCACGGGCGCGACCCGGTCGTCGAGGTCGGCGGCGCCGCTGGCCATCCACCGGTCGAAGGCGGCGGCGTACGCGTCGTCGGCGCCCGGAGCACCCGAGCCGAGGGCCGCGGCGCTCGCCTCCATCGCCGCGGTGGCCTCGGTCGACCCGGTACGACGAGCGACGTACGCCGCGACCGTCTCGCCGGGCACGCGCTCGTGCTCCTGGGGCAGGTGGCCGACGAACGCGTCCGCCGGTGCGCACGAGACCGAGCCGGCCATCGGCTCCGTCGTGCCGCCGAGGATGGACAGCAGGGTCGACTTCCCCGCGCCGTTGGCGCCGAGCACGCCGACCACGTCGCCCGGAGCCACCACCAGGTCGAGACCCTCGAACAGCACGCGGTGACCGTGCCCGCCGGACAGGTCCTTCGCGACGAGGGTGGCGCTCACCGGACGAGCCTAGCGGCGCTCAGTCGGGCCGGGCCTGGCTGGTCGCGGCGAAGTTGACGCTGATGCGCGGTCCGGAGGGAGCGGTCTGCTTGGGCACGGAATGTCGCCAGTCCGTCTGGCAGCGCCCGCCCATCACGACGAGGTCACCGGCCAGGGGACGGAAGCTCGAGCTCCGTCCGCCCGCGGTCGGACGGATCAGGAACCTCCGCGCGGCGCCGAGGCTCAGCACGGGGACCACGCACTCGCGACGGCGGGTCGAGGCGCCGTCGCCGTGCCACCCGGTGCTGTCGTGGTGGTCGCGGTAGAGGTTGAGCCAGAGCCGGTCGTAGGTCACGCCGTAGTGCGCGGACAGGGCACGCGCCGCGTCCTGCAGCGTCTCCGGGGCCGTGGTGAGGTCGTGGTGCTCGGCGGTCAGTCGGGGCTCGACCGTCCGCTCGCCGTACACCCAGCTACGGCGCTGCTCCCACCCCGCGTCCTGGAGGAGCTCGTCGAACAGCCTGTCCGCCCCCGTCAACCAGCCCGGCACGTGCTCGACCCACGAGTGCGCGTCGAGGTGCACGCGGTGAGCGGTCGCGAACATCGAGTCCACCGTGACGTGGGCGCCGGTCTCGGCTGCGCCGAACAGGGGGAGAGCGGCGTCGGTCATGCTCCCTCCCTATCAGCGGGCTCCGACAGTCCTCTCGGATCGCCGCGCCCGGAGCACCCGGACGCCGTGGCCGAGGGCGGCGCAGACGGTGAGCCCGACCAGGAGCCCGGCGGCCAGCATGGCGGCGCCGACGATGAACAAACCGGAGTCGTCGGTCCGCGACGCGTGCACGGTCCACGCGGTCCAGAACCCGGCCCCGATCCCGACCGCCGCGGCGATCGGCTCGGTGAGCGCCGAGAGGACAACGGTGACGAGCGCGACCGTCAGGGCGCAGCCCAGGACCTGCAGCGTCGTGTAGGGGTCCTGCACCCGGTCGGCGATCGAGTCGTAGCTGGGCTCGTCGTCGTGCCCGAGCCACGCCCACCACAGGGCCGCGCCCAGCAGCAGCCCGACCGCCGCGCCGAGGGCGCTCCGACTCACCCGTTCCCCCATCCCCCGAGTGTGGCACCGGCCAGGCGCGCGGTCAGGTGTTCACCCGGCGTCGCCACAGCAGCAGCGTCAGCGTGCACAGGCTGAAGCCGAAGGCGAAGTCCTCGACCGGGATGTCCCAGGGCACGCGGACGCCGATCGTCGCCGCGTCGGAGTAGAGCACGATCGGGTCGCTCAGCTTGGTGAGCCACCCGTCGACCAGCACCATGAAGAACAGCACGATCGCCATCGAGCCCCAGTAGCGACCGGTCCGGAGCAGCCCCGTGCGCAGGACGCGCAGCTCCAGCAGGACCACGAGGACGACGGCCGAGACCGCGAGGACGGTGTACTCAGGCACCGGCCCGCCGCCCTCGGTCGCGCGCGCTGCGCGCGATCCTCAGCACCGAGCCGACGGCCTCGTAGGTCAGCACCGTGCAGATCGGGATCACGACGAAGAAGACCAGCTCCTCCAGCGGCATCGGCCCCAGCTCGATGCCGGTGACGAAGCGCGGGTTGTAGGACCAGTGGTCGCGGGCGATGCCGACGAGGTCCCAGACCACGAACACCGCGACCACCGGCAGCAGGACCAGCGCCAGGGTCCGCAGGCGGCGGTAGACCCGGACCCCCGGGAACAGCTCGAGCGGCAGGGTGACCGCCAGGCAGCCGGCCATGAGGGCGAGGTACTGCCAGCGGTCATCCACCGGTGGGCACCTCGTCGCGCAGGTGTACGGCGGGCGGCAGGTCGCGCGCGTCGGCCTCGGGCCACGTGCGCGGGTCGTCGCCGAGGTGCTGCAGCACGGCGACCTGCTCGCGGCACCACGGGGAGACGGTGCCCGGACCGGACCCCTGGGGTGTGAGGGCGCGGTCGCGCAGGTCGGACCAGGACCACCACTGCGCCGTGGCGACCTCGCCCGGGTGCGGCGTCAGGTCGGGCTGGGCCTGGCACCGCGCCACCACGACCGGGCAGAGCTCGTGCTCGGCCAGCAGGTCGGTCCGCGCCCGGTAGGCGAAGTCGGCGAGCACCAGCCGGACGTCGCCGACCTCGAGCCCGAGCTCGCGGCGCACGCGTCGTCGTACCGCGCTCTCGAGCGACTCACCGGGCCGCGGGTGGCCGCACGCGCTGTTGGTGACCACGCCGGGGAAGCTGGCCTTGTCGTGCGCGCGGGTGGTGACGAGCACGCGACCGTCGGGGTCGACGACGTAGCAGGAGAACCCCAGGTGCAGCGGGGTGTCGTCGTGGTGCGTCTGCGACTTCGGGCGCTGGCCGACGGCGTTCCCGGTGCGGTCGAGCAGGACGACCGGGTCGTCGTCCGGCCAGCCCGGAGCGGCGGGCGGGTGCACGGTGCGGTCCGCCCACACCGCGTCGGAGGGCTCCGGGGAGCGGAGCAACCGGGCGGCCGTCGCCGCCTTGCGGGCGGTCGGCACGCGTGCGCGCCCGCTGAACACGTCGAGGTCGCGCTCCTCGATGCGCTCGAGGATCTGCGCGTAGAGGACCCGGGCGACGCTCACGCAGCGACGCGCTCGCAGCGGGAGGGCGGCAAGGCCCTCGTCGGCCTCGCGGTAGAGCCGGCGGTTGCGCGCGATCTCGAACCGCATGAGCGCGCGCCACGGCTCGTCCACCGTGCGGCGAGACGGGTCGGCGCCGAAGTGGTCGAGGTCCTCCTGCGGGACGTAGACGCGACCGCGGTCGAGGTCCTCGCCGACGTCGCGCAGGAAGTTCGTGAGCTGGAAGGCCAGCCCCAGCGCGCGGGCGGCGTCGCGCACGGCGGGGGTGGGGCGCTCGGCGCGCAGCACCGGCAGCATCATCTCGCCGATGACCGCCGCTGAGCCGTCCATGTAGCCCAGCAGGTCGTCCCAGGTGGCGTACGACGTGGTGGTGAGGTCGGCGCGCATGGCGGCGAAGAAGCGCGCGAAGCAGTCGGCCTCGATGCCGCGCTCGCGGGCGGTCGTCGCGGCGGCCAGCAGGACCGGGTCGTCGGAGGCGCCGGAGGCCAGCGCGGAGAAGAACGAGGTCTCGTAGGCGGTCAGCGCTGTCGCGACCTCGGCGTGGGAGCGGTGGCCGGGGTGGTCGACGATGTCGTCGGCGGTGCGGGCCAGACCGTAGACGGCGTGGACGTGCTTGCGGTCCTCGGGGGCGAGAAGCCGCGCTCCCCAGGCGTACGTCGTGCCGTGGCGCCGGGTCAGGCGCGCGCACCGGCGGTAGCCGAGCGCGAGGTCGGCGGACGTCCCGGGCGTCATCGCCGGCCTCCGCCCAGGTGCTCCTCGACGCGCCAGGCGGCGTGCTTGCCGCTCATCAGCACCATCGGGATGCCCACGCCGGGGGTGGTCCCGGAGCCGGCGAACACGAGCCCGGGGACCTTGCGGGTGGTGTTGCGCGGCCGGAACGGGCCCGACTGGCCGAAGGTGTGGGCCAGCGCGAACGGCGTGCCGAGATGCATGCCCTGCGCCTCCCACTCGTCAGGCGTGACGAGCCGATCGACGACGACGTCGGTGCCGTAATTGTTGTGCTCCAGAAAAGTCATCAGTCGCTCGCGCATCGCCGGGGCCAGCGTTCGCCAGTCCAGGTCGCTGCCGAGGTGCGGGACGGGCTCGAGGACGTAGAGGGTGCTGCCTCCCTCCGGTGCGGCGGTCGGGTCGCTCACCGAGGGCGCGGTGACCAGGCGTGACGGGTCGGGCATGAGGGTGCGGTCGTCGAGCAGGGCGTCGAACGCTCCGGCCCAGTCGGCGCCGAAGTGGATGTTGTGGTGGGCAATCCCCGGCGGCGGCGGGCTGCCCAGGCCGACGTGCCACACCACGGCCGAGGGGGAGTAGTGGCCCCTGCGCACCGCGCGGGGCGGGCGGACGTCCGGCAGCAGCCGTCGGTAGGCCACCGGGAGGTCCACCGTGCACACCACGGCGTCGGCCTCCTGCACGTGCCCGTCGGCGAGCCGGACGCCCTCGACGCTCCCGTCGGGCCCGCGGACCAGGGCGGTCACCTCGGCGCCCGTCACGACCTCCGCGCCCGCCTTGACGAGCGCCTGGCCCAGGGCGTGGGGCACGGTGTGCATGCCGCCCTCCGGGTAGTGCACGCCGCGGACGACGTCCATGTGCGCGATGACGGCGAGGACGGCGCGGGCCAGCTGGGGCGAGACCCCGGCGTACAACGCCTGGAAGCTGAAGACCCGCTGCAGCCGTTCGTCGTGGAGCCGTCGCGACACCGCCCGGTCGAGGCTGCCGAGGCCACCGAGCCGGAGCAGCTCGAGGGCCCGGAGGGGCGAGGACATCAGGCCGAGCGGCGAGTCGTAGTTGCGGTCCAGGAAGGTGTCGATCTCGACGTCGTAGAGGCGCGCCAGCCAGTCGAGCAGCCCCTGCAGCCGCTCGGCCTCCTCCGGGGAGCACAGACGGGCGACCTCCGCCTTCAGGTCGCCCATGTCGGCGCGCACGTCGAGGCTGGTGCCGTCGGCGAAGTGGGCGCGGTACGACGGGTCGAGGCGTCGCATCGGCACCGCGTCCGCGAGGTCGACACCGAGAGCGGCGAACGGCTCGGCGAGCAGCTCGGGCATCGTCATGACGACCGGGCCGGTGTCGAAGCGGTAGCCCTGGGAGCGCCAGGTGCCCGCGCGGCCGCCGACCTCGTCGTCGCGCTCCAGCACGGTGACCTCGTGGCCGGCTGCGCGCAGGTGGCACGCGGCAGCGAGACCGGACAGGCCGGCGCCGGCCACGACCACCTTGGCCGACCGTCCTGCGCTGGTGCCGCCTGCTCCTCGTCGGCGCCGACCCGTCATCGTGTCCTCCTCGCCAGTCGTGCCGCCAGTCCGGCGAGCGCCCCGCGCGCGGCGGGGTGGGGCAGCCCGTCGGCGACCTCGGCGGCCTCGGCGAGGAGGGCGTCGATCGCCCGCTCGGCGCGGTCGCGCACCCCGTTGCGCACCAGGGCGTCCGCCAGTCGTACGGCGTCGTCGCGGTCCAGCTCGCCGGTGGAGCACGCCTCGACGAGCGGGGCGTCCGAGCCGGTCACCATGTCGCGCGCCCAGGCCAGCAGCGTCGTCGCCCGCCCGTCGACCAGGTCGTCGAGGGCCGGCTTCCCGGTCCGTCCCGGGTCCCCCCACACGCCGAGCACGTCGTCGCGCAGCCCGAAGGCGTCGCCGACGAGGTCGCCCCACCGCCCGAGCACCTCGAGCAGGGACGCGTCGTCGGTGACCAGCAGGGCGCCGAGCTCCAGGGGCCGCCGCACGGTGTAGCGGCCGGTCTTGAGCCGGGCCACGACGCGCGTGACTGCCGGGTCGTCGGTCCCGGCCGCGGTCGCCGTGAGGTCCAGCAGCTGGCCGTGCACCAGCTCGAGGACCATGTGTCGCCAGGCGATCCGCACGGCCTCGGGCAGGGAGGCCACGGCGGCCGAGGCCTCGGCGAGCAACAGGTCGCCGAGCAGGATGGCGACCCCGTCGCCGTACCGCTCGGCGTCACCGCGCGCTGCTGCCTCGCGGTGCCGGCGCGCGGCGCGCTCGTGGGTGGTCTCCAGGCCCCGGCGGGTGCGGGAGCGGTCCATGACGTCGTCGTGCACGAGCGCGAACAGGTGCAGCAGCTCGAGCGCCGAGCCGAGGCTCGCGAGGCCGTCGGCGTCCGGCGACGTGGCACGACCTCCGGCGACGACGAACCCGTGGTGGGCCACGACGGCGCGCACCTGCTTGCCCTGCGAGTCGGTCCACCGCGCCAGCTCCGCGGCGAGGTCGAGCCCGAAACCTCCGAGGGCAGGCGAGCGCGGGTCGCCCTCGACCCCGGCCAGCACCGCGGTGACGTCCTGCACGCGGCGGGTGGTCAGCTCGTGGGCCGCAGCAAGGGTCCGGGCCGTGGCGTCAGCAGTCGTCGACGCGGGGCCGGTGCGGTCGGTGACGGTCACCGCGCTGCCTCCGCGAGCTCCGCGGTCACGGCACGCACGAAGCGGTCCCGCATCAGGCCCATCACGACGTGCATCGCCGCCTCGACGACAGGAGCAGCGCGGCGCGGCGCAGGGACTCGGGCGGTGACGTCGACCTCGATGGCGAGGTGGACCCGTTCGGAGCCGCCGGTACGGTCGCGGGCCGGGGTGAGCGTGAACGCCCCCTCCGTGCCGGCCAGCTCGGTGCCGTCGGGGTCGTGGCGGAACGCGATCCGGTGAGGCGGTTCGAAGGTCACCTTCTCGGTGAGAGCCGCGGTGAAGGTTCCGCCGGGGTAGCGGATGCCCGCGATGTCCCAGCGCCACCGGTCGTCTCCGATGTCGACGACATCCCGGACGAACGGCGTGCTGCGGCTGATGAACTCCGGACGCGACACGACGGCGTACACGTCCTCGCAGGTGCCGTCGACGTCCGCCTCGGCGTGGAGGCGACCGGTGAACGAGTTCAGGCGCACGCGTGGTCCGGCTTCTCGGGAAGGTGGCGGGTCGCGACCGACGATAGAGGCAGTGCCCAACCAGACGGACGGGACGCGAAACGGGGAGCATCCTGGTCAGCAGGTGACCAGGATGCTCCCCGTTCTCGGGTGGCGCGGGAGCGAGCGGCTCAGATGTCGTAGTACTGACTGACTGACCCATGCTGACCTGCGCAAACGTCGAGATTCCCCGGACATTTGTACCGGGCTTGTAACAGCGTAGCTCTTCTTGGCAGCGATCCCGGGAGCGAACAGACCGCCTACCAGGCGGCCATGTCGAGGGCTTGTAGCGGGAGGATGTCGGCCTTCAACGTCGCCGCGACGTTCCATCCCACGATCCGCCGCGAGTAGACGTCGGTCACGAACGCGACGTAGGCGAACCCCGACCAGCTCGCGACGTAGGTGATGTCGGCAGTGTTGCCGTCGTTGTCACGGAATCGGGTCAGGGCTCGGTCACTTGCGTAGCGGATCTTGTCGGTGGTGATGGTCTTCCAGGCGCCGAGGGCGAGTGGTTGCCTGGCCATGGTGTTCTCGCCGTCCGCTCGGGTGCTAGACGCAGCGGCGGTGGAGCCGCCACTCAGCAGGTCACCGGCCGTAGCCTCGTCGAGCGGTGCTTGTGGGCTTGGTGTTGGCAAGACTACGGCGGTAGTTGCAGGAAAGGACGAGACTGTGTCAGACCCCGAGGAGACCGACGAAGGTACACGTGAGTGGTTCTCGGCGGCCGCCCGCGAGCTGGACCAGGCCGAACGGAGCAGGCAGGGGATCGCACCTCTGTCGAGACGGCCCGCTGGCCTGACGCCGACGGACGCTTGGCGCATCGCGGCCGCGCGCGACGACCTCCGAGCCCAGCGCGGCGAGGTCCGCACCGGCTTCAAGCTTGGCTGGACGTCCGAGGTGATGCGGCGCTCCCTCGGCGTGAGCGAACCGAACTTCGGGAGCCTGTGGGCCTACATGAACGTTCAGGAAGGACTCCTGGACCTCCAGCGCCTCATCCATCCCAAGGCGGAGCCTGAGTTCGCGTTCAGGGCCGAGGCGACACTCGCCGGGCCGGGCGTCACCGCTCTGGACGTGACCACGGCCGGGCGCTGGGCGGTGGCAGTGGAGGTGGTCGACCCGCGGTGGGAGAGCCGGGACTTCGACTGGCTCGACAACACCGCCGACGGCTCCTCTGCCGCCGCGTACGCCGTCAGTGCCTTCCGTCCGACGGCGGTGCCCCCGGAGCGACTCACCCTGACCATGCAGGCAGGCGACGTCGAGTGCCGTGGGGCGGGTCGGGAGGCGATGGGTTCGCCGGCCGAGGCGGTGGCCTACCTCGTCCGCGAGCTGCACGCCCGCGGGGCCGCACTGGAGCCGGGGATGGTGGTGCTCACCGGCGGGATCACGGCTCCCGTCGATCTCGTCCCGGGGCTCGAGATCCGCGTGTCGTGCCCAGAGCTAGGGACGTGCCGGGTGCGCTGCACGTGAGTCGCGTCAGGCCAGGAAGTCGCAGAGCAGCCGGTTGAACTCATCGGCGCGCTCGATCTGGACCCAGTGTCCGCAGCGGCCGAACACGTGGAGCTGGGAGTCGTCGATCAGCTCGTGCAGACGGAGCGACGTCGTCAACGGGATCACCCGGTCGTCCCGCCCGTGCACGATCAGTGTCGGCACGGGGATGCGTCGCACCAGCTCCTCGTCGACGGTCATCGCGTCGATGTGCTGCTGACGCGGTACGGGGAACATGCGCGCGTAGGCCTCGTGGACGCCGGGCCGGGTCGCCGCGTCCAGCCGGAGCAGGGCCAGGTCGTCGTCGACCAGAGAGCGGTCGTGGGCGAAGACGTTGAGCAGGCTGCGCATGGCAGGCAGCGAGGGCTCGAAACCCCAGACGGCGTCCAAACCGGGGGTGAGGGAGAACGCCGCGCCCACGCTGCCCATGAGTACCAGCCGGTCGACCCGCTCCGGGTGGAATGTGGCGAGGTTGAGGGCGAGCGCCCCGCCGAAGCTGTTGCCGACAAGGGAGACGCTGCCGAGCTCCATCGCATCGAGGAAGCCAACCAGGTGATCCGTCCATGCGGCCATGTCGTAACGATCGCTGGGCTTTCGTCGCGTGTAGCCGAACCCGAGGAGGTCGGGTGCGAGCACTCGGAACTCCTGTGCCAGCGCAGGGAGGGTGAGACGCCAGTTGGCCCAGGCGCTCACCCCGGGACCCGACCCGTGGATCAAGACCACCGGCGCCCCCGACCCTTCATCGTGGTAGTTCGTGTCGACGCCCTTGACGTCGACGGTCTGGCCGATCTCGGGCGGCGTGGGTGCGTGGTCGGGCATGTCGGCACTCCGTTCCGCGGCCTGCTGCAGCAACCAGGCACGCATCGATTGGTGGGGGACCGCCGGAGGGAGCAGTGCCTCCACCCAGCCGTCGACGATCCGAGTGGGGTAGACGGTCGCGGCCTCGGTCGGTAGGTCAGTACGCCGGCCGTCGCTCAGGTCGAACCGCCAGAAGTGTCCGGGGCAGATGAGGCTGCCGTCGCGCACCGTGCCTCCCGACAGGGAGATGTCGCGGTGCGGGCACCTGTCGAGCATCGCGACCGGCTGCCCTCCAGGCCCCCGGACGACGCACACGCGATCCCGGTCCTGGCCAGACGTGCCCACCAACCGCCCGATCGGACGGTCCTGATCGAGGTCCTCGATCCGGCAGACCTGCTCCCACGAGCCGGTCACGGCTGCCACCCGAGGTTCGCCGAGATCCGCAACGCGGTGTCCAGCAGGGGACGGGTCAGGTGTCGGATGCCGGCATCGACCTCATCGACGAGCTCGGCCACGGACACCGAGGCGACCACCCGCCCAAGGGGGTCGCGAATGGGAGCGGCCACCGAGCACATGCCCGGTTGTGACTCACCTCGGTTCTCGGCAAAACCCTGACGCCGAACCCGGGCCAGCTCCTCGAGCAGCGTCCTGGCACTGGTGATGGTGCGGGGCGTCTTGGCCGCCAAGCGCATCGATCCCACCGTACTGCGCTGCTGTTCCAGCGGCAGGAACGCCAGCAGAACCTTGCCGCTGGACGTGGCATGGGCCGCGTTGCGGGCCCCGACCGCACGGAAGACGGGGATCGCGCCGGGGCCCTCCCGACGCTCGACGTACAGCACGTCGTCACCGTCCAGAACGCCGATGTGCAGCGTCCCGGGGGTGGCGCTACGAAGCCGGTCGAGGGGCAACGTAGAGGCCTCGTGCAATCGCTGAGCCGTCTCAGCGCTGGCACCCAACGAGCGCATCGTTGCGGTCAGCCGGAACAACCCGGTTTCCTCTACCTTCTCCAGCAGTCCCTCCTCCACCAGCGTCCAGATGACCCTGTGGGCCGTGCTCTTGCCGATACCCGCTCGTTGCGCCAGCTGGGTGACGCCGAGCTGAGTGCTGTGCTTGCCGAATTCCCGCAAGATCCGCGCCGCCGCCGCGACACTCGACAGGCGCTCCTTCTCCGGCTCCTTGTCCCGCACCGAATCGCTCATCTGCTGACGTCGTCCAGTACGGCCCTCAACGCTTCCAGAGCAGACACGCCGGCCGGCAGGGACACCCGGTGCTCCGTGAGCTCGGCCGCTAGCAGCGCCGAGGCCCGCGGGAGCCCACGACGGACGCACACACCGAACTCGTCGACGGTGGCGGACAGAAGGGGCAGGGCATGTCGCAGTCCCTCCAGATCGCGGCCGGTCTTGGCGTGCTGGTTGGCCAGCGCCACTCCCGAGTGCTGGGCGTGATGGGGTCCCAGCCCTCCGCCGACGTCAACGGTCAGGTGGTACAGGACGTCATCCATGCCGAGAACGCGGCGAACCTCGGCGGGTTGGTCCTCCTGCAGCAACCCAAGTGCTGGAAGGACGGACGGGTCGTAGAACCGCAGGACCCAGGTGAGCCCGAGGTAGTCCTCAACGATCTCCACCTCGGGCCCCTGAGGGGCCGGCAGATGATCTGCGGTCGCCAACAGGTGTAGCTGCCGGGTTGCGGCGGCCACGACGGTCACCCGCTGTCCGGCGACGAGGGGCAATCTGCCACGTTCACCGGCCGGAAGGTGACGCGTGTGATCCAAGTACGCGCCATGCAGCGCGAGCACGTAGTCACTGACCAGCTGGCGCATCGCCTCCGGCTCGGCTGGAACGGCGTTGGTGGACACGCCCTGAGTGTGGGCCTCATGCGACCTGGTCAACATCTGCTGTCCCGTATGGCGGAACACGTCCTGCGTAGGGGTCGGGCGGTCAGTCATGTTGCTCGCATGGCAGATGTGAACGGCGTCACAGGCCACCAGGACCTGGTGGAAGGCACCCCGGCCGGCACGCGCCGGGAGTTCGCCAAGGGCGCACCCCCTGACGGCGCCCGGTTCGATCCGTCGGACACCCGGCAGGCGCACCGCTTCTCAGGGCGCAGCACGGTCCCGGGAAAGCCGCGCGGGATCCTGCGCCTGGGTCACGTCGACGTGACCGTCACCGACCTCGACCTCGCTGCGGCTTACTACACGGGCGTCATGGGCATGGACATCACCGCCCGGACCGAGGACTCGGTCTACCTCAAGTGCTGGGACGAGGAGGACCACCACTCCCTCCGGCTGCGGTACGCCCAGCGCATGGGGATGGATCTGATGTCGTTCAAGGTCCACCACGAGGACGACCTCGCCGACCTCGAGAACCGCGTCGGACGCTACGGCTTCCCGGTCGAGCGCATCAGCAGGGGAGAGGTGCTCGGGCAAGGCGAGTCCATCCGGTTCTCCACCCCAAGCGGACACATCATGGAGCTGGTCGCCGACGTCGAGAAGGTCGGCACATCACGACCCCGTCACCAGCTCGAACCGAGCAGCGACAGCGAGCCCTTCCCCCGCGACCGCATCTGCCCGCCGCGGATGGACCACATGCTCATCAACGCCGAGGAGGTCGGCGAGTCGACAAGGTTCTTCATGGACGTCCTCGGCTTCCGCATCACCGAACAGCTCCTCGACGGCAACGGCCACCAGCTCGGAACATGGATGGAACGCTCCCACTCACCCCACGACCTCGCCATCGTTCACGGCCCCAACGGCGGGCTTCACCACTTCGCGTTCTGGCTCGATGACTGGGACGACGTGCGCGACTCCGCGGACGTCCTCGCCTACAACGGCATCCAGCTCGACGTCGGACCCACCCGGCACGGCATCACCCGCGGATCCACCATCTACTTCTTCGACCCGCTCGGCACCCGCAACGAGGTGTTCACCGGCGGCTACCGACCCGATCCCGATTTCCCCACCCTGACCTGGACCGAGGACAACATCGGCCGCGCCGTCTTCTACTACGAAGGCGAGGTCAACGACCGCTTCATGAGAGTGCACACCTGATGACGATTCTGCGCCTTTCCCACGTCGAGATCCGCGTACCCGATCTCGAGCTCGCCACTGCGTACTACTCCGAGGTCGTCGGGATGATCGAGACCGGACGAGACGCCAACCGCGTGTTCCTGAAGTGCTGGGACGAGCACCAGCACCACAGCGTCGTGCTCACCATGGAACCCACTCACGGGCTCAACCACTTCGGGTTCAAGGTCACCGACTCCGAAGACCTCGACCACTATCAGGAGCGCCTCGAGGCAGCTGGCGTCGCTGTTCACCGCTACGCCGCCGACGAGTGGGCTCCCGGTCACGGGACCTCCATCCGGTTCGAGCTCCCCAGCGGTCACCAGATGGAGCTCGTCTACGGCATGCAGCAGGTCGGCAACCTCCTCCCGCAGACCAACCCGCCTCCGCGTCCGATGGGTCTCACCGGCATCGCCCCTCCCCGGGTCGACCACATCTTCCTCACCGCCGAGGAGGTCGACACCAACACGCGATTCCTCGCCCAGCACCTCGACTTCCGGCTCACCGAGCAGGTGATGGGCGACGACGGCTACCAGATCGCCAGCTGGCTGGAGGTCAGCCACCGCTCCCACGACATCGCCTTCATCACCGGACCCAACGGCGGCCTTCACCACTTCGCCTACTGGGTGGACGGGTGGAACGACCTTCGCAACGCCGCAGACGCGTGCGTCTACCACGGAGTGAACGTCGAGACGAACCCCACCCGACACGGCGCCACCCGCGGGCAATGCCTCTACTTCTTCGACCCCCTCGGCAACCGCAACGAGATGTTCACCGGCGGCTACTGGGTCGACCCCGGAGCCGAACCCGTGACCTGGACCGAGGCCGAGATGGGACGGGCGATGTTCTATTACGACGGCGTCGTGAACCAGCAGTTCCTCACGGTCCACAGTTGAGGTGCCGCAGATGAGCATCGACGAGCACAGCAGCCCGGGCGCCCTGCCGCGCACCGAACGCCCTGACGCACCCGCCTACCTGACCCGTCACCGGGTACGCCGTTCTGCCCAGCCCGCCGCTGACCAGGCAGCGGAGGCGGAGGAGGACACGTCCGTTCCGCTCTACCTGCGCCAGTTCAGAGGCCGCGGGGACCACCGCAGCGACCCGGTCATGTACGACGGCAACGTCGTCGGCAACGCCCGCGCCTGGGCGGAGGTGACCCGCACCAAGGAGATCGTGCCCGAGCGACGCGACCAGCTCGCCGACATCGACTGCGACATCTACCTCGTACGGCACGGCGAGACGCAGGGCTACTCCTCCGAGTCGGGTCTGACGCCGCTCGGGTCGTGGCAGGCACACCGCCGCGGCCAGGAGCTGGCGCGCCGCGTCTTCGACGGCCAGAAGGTCGAGCTGCTGTGCGCCCCCACCAACCGGGCACGGCAGACGGCCGAGCACCTGCGCCGGGGACTCCTCGACAACGTCGAGCTCTACGGACGCGGCGAACCCGACATCAGCCAGCTCAACGACGACCGCAACTTCCGCAACTTCGAGGTCGCCACACCCGAAGGCCCCAGGGACGTCACTAGCGCCTTCCGCCTCTACCACCGCGAGATGGAGAAGTACGAGCGCGTCGGACTCGGCGAGCGGCCCGGCTGGTTGGTCGACGTCGACCGGTTCTGGGGAATCCAGCAGGGAGGCGGCGACCCGATCACCCACTGGCTGACGATGCCGATGATGTACTTCGAGCCCCCCGTCTCATGTGTGCGCAGGTTCTGGCGCGGCATCCTGACGGCTCGGGAGAACACCGATGCCCGCAGCATCATCGTCGCCACCCACTCCGGGCCGATCCGGGCGTTCGCCACCCTCGCCATGGGCTACGACCCCGGCGAGCCGTTCAACACCGAGTTCGTCCGGGTTCGCCTCGTCGCCGGCGGCACCACGGCTCTCGTGCTCTACCGCAACCGCGTCCAGGAAGTCGTCATCCCCGACCTCGACGCGCTGCCCCCGAACTCCGACACCCGATTCCAGGAGTGACCCAGATGACCGAATGCCCCAGCGTCCTGCCGTTCGGCAACCTGGCCGCCGAGTTCCACCCCCAGGTCGGCGGCAAGT
This sequence comes from Nocardioides sp. HDW12B, assembly GCF_011299595.1. Classification (NCBI taxonomy): domain Bacteria; kingdom Bacillati; phylum Actinomycetota; class Actinomycetes; order Propionibacteriales; family Nocardioidaceae; genus Nocardioides; species Nocardioides sp. HDW12B. The sequence goes on from NZ_CP049867.1 coordinate 1,346,698, forward strand.
GCGCCTCCTTGGGAGTGATGATCCAGGCCGGGCTCCCCGTCCCGCCAGGATTCGCGATCACCACCCACGCCTTCGCGGAGGCCGGTGAAGCCTCCGGCTTGATGCCGCGCATCAGCGAGCTCCTCGCGCAGACCGACATCACGGACTCGGCCGCCCTCGAGGCCGCTGCCGCACAAGCCCGCGAAATGGTGACCAGCTGGAAGCTGCTGGACGAGCACCAGAACCTCCTCGACCAGAACTACGCCGAGCTGTGCGAGCTCGTCGGTATCCCGGACGTCCCGGTCGCCGTCCGCTCCTCCGCTACCTCCGAGGACTCCCCGGACGCATCGTTCGCCGGCGAGCACGACACCTACTTGTGGGTGTGCGGCATCGACAACGTGCGGCAGAAGGTCCGCGAGTGCTGGGCGAGCCTGTTCACGGAGCGGGCCATCGTCTACCGAGCCGAGATGGGCTACCCCCACGACGAGGTCGACATGGCCGTCGCCGTGCAGAAGATGGTCAAGCCCCGTAGCGCGGGCGTCGCCTTCACCCTCGACCCGACCAACGGCGACCGGTCCGGCATCTGCATCGACGCGGCCTGGGGTTTCGGCGAAGGGGTCGTCTCCGGCGACGTCACCCCGGACAACTTCCTGGTCGACAAGGTCATGTGGAGCATCAACCGGCGAACCATCAGCCCCAAGACCCACGCCCACCTGCTGGTCGCGTCCGACAACGGCGCCCACCCGACGGTCGGCCGTGTGGAACTGCCGGCGGAGCAGGTCCACGCCCCGTCGCTGACCGACGAGGAGATCGTCGCCGTAGCGAGGCTGGCCCGCACCGCGGAGAAACACTACGGGAGCCCGCAGGACATCGAGTGGGCCGTCGACGAGGACCTCCCGCCCGGCGAAAACGTCGTCCTCCTCCAGGCGCGCCCCGAAACCGTGTGGAGCAAGAAGCACCACGCCGTCAGCGGCAAGAAGGACCCCATGGCCTCCATCGTCGACACCTTGGTCAACCCCCTCTCTGCCAGGAAGGGGGCCGCGACGGGCTGACTCGGGTCAGCACAGCGCACTTGCGCGCACATCCCACGACTCGACACCTCACCCGACGCAAGGAAGAAGACCCATGGCCGATCGTTTCCCCAGCCCCTTCGAGATCGAAGCACCCGACGGTGCCGACGGCTGGCAAGAGCTGTACTCCTACTCCGCCGTGTTCTCCAGGGAACGCCGCGACTACGAGGACGGCGGCTTCTGGTTCCACGACGGAGTCCACTGGCCCGAGGCCCTCACGCCATGGGACGCCGGCGTGTTCGAGGTCGCCATCGCCTCGCTCGGCCAGTACAACACCCGCCACTACCTCGTCCCGCCCGCCTACGGCGTCGACTTCCGTATCCTCAACGGCTACGCCTACCTCAGCCCCGTGCCGGCCCCGGAGGGCGACATCGAGAGCCGGGTGCCGCACTTCATGGAGCGGGCCGGCTACTACTTCGCCAACTGGGACCGCCTCTACGACGACTGGCTGGTCAAGGTCCGGGCGTTGGTGCAGCAGATGAGCGAGCTCGACTTCAGCCCGCTGCCCGAGATGGAGGACATGGACGTCATCACCTCCGGCGCCGGCCGCGGGTCCGGTGACCGGTTGCTCTCCACCTACCACCGGCTCCTCGATCACGTCGTCACCCTGTGGCAGCACCACTTCGAGTTCCTCAACCTCGGCTACGCCGCCTACCTCGACTTCTTCGGCTTCTGCAAGGCCGCCTTCCCCTCCATCCCCGACCTGGCAATCGCCAAGATGGTCGCCGGCGTCGACGTCGACCTGTTCAAGCCCGACGACCACCTCAAGAGCCTCGCCCGGCTGGCCGTGAGCAGCAGCATCGACGACCGCTTCGACGGCGGCAGCCCCGACGAGGTGTGGGCCAAGCTCGGGACCGACGAGGCCGGGCGGGCGTGGATCGCCGAGTGGGACAAGGCCGCGGAACCGTGGTTCAACTTCTCCACCGGTTCCGGGTTTTACCACTCCGACAAGATCTGGATCCAGAACCTCGAGGTCCCCCTGGGCTACATCACCGACTACATCGTCAAGGTCAAGGAGGGCGTGGACCTCAACCGGCCCGTGGAAAAGCTGCACGCCGAGCGCGACCGGGTCGCCTCCGAGTACCGCGAGCTGCTCGACTCCGACGACGACCGCGAGACGTTCGACGGCAAGCTCGGCCTCTCGCGCACTGTGTTCCCCTACGTGGAGAACCACAACTTCTACGTCGAGCACTGGGCCCACTCGGTGATCTGGCGCAAGATGCGCGAGCTCGGCGACGTGCTCAAGGACGCCGGCTTCATCGCCGAGACCGACGACGTGTTCATGTTCCGCCGCTCCGAGCTGGTCGAAGTCCTGTTCGACCTGTACGCGGGATGGGCGGTTGGTGCCCCCTCGCGGGGCCCCGCCCTGTGGCCCCAGCAGATCGAGCGCCGCCACGCCATCCACAACACCCTCAAGGGCTGGTCGGCCCCGCCGGCGCTCGGTGTGCCACCCGAGGTCGTCACCGAGCCCTTCACCGTCATGTTGTGGGGCATCACTTCCGACTCGGTGTCGGCCTGGCTCAACACCGGCAGCGACTCCGACGACGGTTCCCTGAGCGGCTTCGCGGCCTCGCCCGGCCTCGTCGAGGGACCCGCGCGCGTCATCTTCTCCGCCGACCAGATCAGCGAGATCGAAGACGGCGAGATCCTCGTCGCCCCCCTGACCGCACCGTCCTGGGCGCCGGTGTTCGGCAAGATCAAGGCCACCGTCACCGACGTCGGCGGAATGATGAGCCACGCGGCCATCGTCTGCCGCGAGTACGGCCTCCCGGCCGTCACCGGCACCGCGTTCGGCACCAAGAACATCACCACCGGCCAGCTGATCCGCGTGGACGGCAACACCGGCACGGTCACGATCCTCGAGGGCTGAACGCTCCCTCCGCCCACTCTGCCCACCGGCCCGACCGCATCTGAAGGCCTGAGACCGTCCCACAAGGAGAGACAACGACATGCTGACTGTCGAGCAGAACGAAGAACTGACCCAGGTGGGTCCCGGCACTCCCATGGGTGAGCTGCTCCGGCGCTACTGGTACCCCATCGCGTTCGAGCAGGACTTCGACAAGCGACCCAGCAAGACCGTGCGGCTGCTCGGGGAGAACTGGACGCTGTACAAGACCCCCTCGGGCAAGTACGGGATCATCGGCGAGGCCTGCCCCCACCGCCGTGCCTCCCTGACCTACGGCATCGTCCACGAGGACGGCATCCGTTGTGGCTACCACGGCTGGAAGTACGACTTCAACGGCCAGTGCGTCGAGCAGCCGGCCGAGAACGACAACACGACCTTCCGCGACAAGATCAAGGCCAAGGCCGGCGTCGCCCAGGTCCTCGGAGGAATGGTCTGGGTCTACGTCGGACCCACCCCGGTGCCCGAGCTTCCCCGCTTCGACGTCTACGTCCTGAACGGCATCAGGGACGTCGGCGTCGCGACGCTGAACTGCAACTGGTTGCAGATCATGGAGAACTCCGTCGACCCGCACCACGTGGAGTGGCTGCACGGCGCCTACTTCGAGTTCCTGGGCCAGACCCAGGGATTCGAGGCACCCAAGTCGTTCCAGAAGAAGCACATCAAGGTCGCCTTCGACGAGTTCGAGTACGGCATCATCAAGCGTCGGATCCTCGAGGGACACGGCGAAGAGAACGACGACTGGGCCATCGGCCACCCGCTGATGTTCCCCTACGGCATGCGCGTCGGCGGGCAGTGGATCGACCAGATGCAGATCCGCGTGCCGATCGACGACACCCACACCTGGAAGCTCTTCTACTCCCTGCACCACCCCGAGGGCGGCACCTGGGAGAAGCAGGAGCGTCCCGTGGTCTACGACTTTGAGATCTACGACGAGGACGGCAACTTCGTCACCGACTACGTTGAGGGCCAGGACGCGATGGCTTGGGTCTCGCAAGGCGAGATCACCGACCGTACCCAGGAACACCTGGGGCGCTCCGACCAGGGCGTCGCCATGCTCCGCAAGATGTTCAAGGAGGCGATGTCCTCGGTCGAGGACGGTGAGGACCCGCCGGGCGTGGTGCGCGAGAAGCACGACGTGATCGACCTGCCCTGCGAGAAGGACAAGTTCGGTGCCGGCACCGCGTTCACCGACCAGTGGATCAACGGTGGCTCGATGCGGTACAGCCCGATCCGCGAGGAGCTCCTCAAGCTTCACCGCGACGCCGCCGCCGTGCGGGAGAAGGCGGACTCCGGTGCGTGAGATCGACCAAGCACGGCGGGCGGCCCACCACGGACCGATGCCGGACCTGCCGCCGGACCCCTACCTGCTGCCGCCGCCGGGGGACTGGTTCGCCTCCGACGCGGCCCACCACCTGCTCGACAAGCCGAAGTTCTGCCCTTCCTGCGCATCGTCGTTGGACCGCGGCCTGACCACGGAGTGGTGGAGCGGGCACGAGCGGATCTTCATGACGTGGTGCGCGGCGTGCCGGTGGACCGGGAACGTGGTGCTGTTCGACAAGGCGATCATCGAGGAGCCGGAGCACTGAGATGACTGTCCCCGCCCTGGTGCTCGACTTCGGTGGCCCGGTCCTCCTCACGCCCTTCGAGCTGGTCGAGGAGCGGACCGGGACCCCGATCCACGCCCTCCTGCACGGCCGCGGACCGCTGGCATCCCCAGACGACCCGGATCCGGTCTGGCAGGACCTCCAGGCGGGCCGGATCACCGAACGTGACTACTGGGCAGACCGAGCGCTGCAGTGGGACCGGGAGGGGGGCCACGGCTCGGACATCAGGGCGATGATCGCGCACCTGTACGAGCCGCCGCGCCCCAGCCTGGTCCGTGAGGAGGCGCGTCGGCTGGTGCGCGACGCCCTAGCCGCCGGGCACCCCGTCGGGATCCTCACCAACGACCTGCACGCCTTCCACTCCGAGGAGTGGGTGCAGCAGATCGAGATCGTCGGTGACGTCGACGTCGTCGTGGACGGATCCCTCGAAGGGCACCTCAAGCCCGACCCCAGGCTCTACGTGCTGCTGTCCGAACGGCTCGACGTCAGCTTCGCCGACATGGTCTTCCTCGACGATCAGGCCACCAACATCAGAGGTGCCGAGGCGCTCGGCATCCCATCGGTGCTGTTCGACGTCACCGACCCCGAGACGTCCTACGCAGAGGTGCGCAAGCTCCTCCAGCTACCCGAGGAGGACCACGATGGTTGAGCAGCGCGAGCTTCGCGTCACCCAGATGACCCTCGAGGCCGAGGGAGTGCTCTCGCTCCGGCTCACCCGGATCGAGAGCGACAAACCGCTACCGGCGTGGGAACCCGGATCCCACATCGACGTCTACGTCCCCGACGGCACGACCCGGCAGTACTCGCTGTGTGGCGACCCCGAAGACCTGTCCTCCTACCAGGTGGCGGTCCTGCGTGAACCCGAAGGCCGCGGCGGCTCGGCCTTCATCCACGACGAGCTCAGGGTCGGAGACCGGCTGCTGGTGACGCGCCCCAAGCAAGGCTTCGCCCTCGAAGACGCGACCTACCACGCACTGGTCGCCGGCGGGGTCGGCATCACTCCCATCATGGCGTTCGCCGAGCACCTCGACCGCCAAGGTCGCCCGTTCCGACTGGTCTACGGCGGCCGCACCCGGGACTCCATGGCGTTCTGCCCTCGCCTGGGCGCTCTGGGGGAACGGGTGGAGCTGCTCGCCGAGGACGTCGACGGCAGGCCCGACCTCGACGACGTCGTCAAGCAGCTCCCCGACGGTGGGCTGATCTACGTGTGCGGGCCACTGCCGCTGCTGCGAGCCGTCGAGGCGGCCGCCGAAGCCGTCCACGGACCCGACCAGGACGTGGTGCGGTTCGAGCTCTTCAGCCGCGCCGGCGTCGAACCGAAGGAGTCGGTGCCTCTCGACGGCGACAACTACGAGCTCGTGCTCGCCAAGTCCGGCCACACCCTGCGGATGAAGCCCGACGCCAACATCCTCGACACCGTCCTCGCGCTGGGCGTCGAGGTCGAGAACGACTGCCGCGACGGGATCTGCGGGTCCTGCATCACCAGCGTCGTCGCAGGCACCGTCGACCACCGGGACCTCGTCCTGACACGCAAGGAGCAAGCCGCCATGAACAAGATGATGATCTGCTGCTCCCGACCGACCAGCGACCGGCTGGAGCTCGACCTGTGATAGATGACGCCACCCGGACCGAGGTCGCCGGGCTCCTCCTCGACGCCTACGAGACCGGCAAACCCATTCCGCCGCTCACCGCGACCTACGACCTGACGCTCGAGGACGCGTACGCCATCCAGGTCCTGCAGATCGAACGGTTCCTCGCGCAAGGCCGCAGCGTGAGAGGACGCAAAGTGGGACTGACCAGCGCCGCCATGCAGCGACTGCTGGGAGTCGACGAACCCGACTTCGGGCACCTCCTCGACGACTTCTTCTACCTCGAGCACGCGCCGATCCCGCTGACCCGCTTCGTCCAGCCCCGGATCGAACCCGAGGTCGCGTTCGTGCTGAAGAAGCCCCTGACCGGGCCCGGCGTCACCGCGCACGAAGCCATCGGCGCGGTCGACTTCGTCCTCCCCGCGCTCGAGATCGTCGACAGCCGCATCGAGGACTGGAGGATCGGCCTGTTCGACACCATCGCCGACAACGCCAGCTCCGGCGCCGTGGTCCTCGGCTCCACACCCACCCCCCTAGCCGACGTCGACCTCCGCCTCTCCGGCTGCGTCATGACCCGCAACGGGGCCGTGGCCGGCACCGGAGCCGGCGGCGCAGTCCTCGGATCGCCGTTGACTTCACTGGTCTGGCTCGCCAACACCGTCGGCGCCCGCGGAGTCGCCCTCGAAGCCGGACAGGTCATCCTCCCCGGCTCCGTCTGCGCGATGTCACCCGTCGCCGCAGGCGACGTCTTCACTGCGACCTTCGCCGGCCTCGGCAGCGTCACCGCCCGATTCGCCACCCACGACTCCGAGCAGAATGAGGTCTGACATGACGAACGCCAAGGCAACCGCGGCCATCGTCGGCCCCGGCAACATCGGGACCGACCTGATGTTCAAGCTGATGCGGCGCAGCGAGATCATCGAACCGCGCTACATGGTCGGCGTCGACCCCGCCTCCGACGGTCTGGCACGCGCCAAGCGCCGCGGACTCGAGACCAGCGCCGAGGGCGTCGACTGGCTCCTCGCCCGAGGCGAGCTCCCCGACATCGTCTTCGAGTGCACCTCGGCCAAGGCCCACGCGGCGAACGCACCCCGCTACGCCGAAGCAGGCATCCTCGCCGTCGACCTCACACCCGCCGCAGTCGGTCCCTACCTGTGCCCCCCGGTGAACCTGTCTTTCAACCTCGACGCCCCCAACGTCAACATGATCACCTGCGGCGGCCAGGCCACCGTGCCCATAGTCCACGCGGTCTCCTCGGTCGTACCCGTGCCGTACGCCGAGATCGTCGCGTCGGTCTCCAGCCGCTCCGCCGGACCCGGCACCCGCGCCAACATCGACGAGTTCACCGAGACCACCGCATCCGCAGTCGAAGCCGTCGGCGGCGCGACTGTCGGCAAGGCCATCATCATCCTCAACCCCGTCGAACCACCCCTGATGATGCGGAACTCGGTGTTCTGCGCCATCCCGGCCGAAGCAGGCGAAGCGGGCCCGCTGCAGGACCAGATCCTGGAGTCCGTGCACGCGATGGTGCGCACCGTCCAGGAGTACGTGCCCGGCTACCACCTGCGAGCAGAACCGCAGTTCGACCCCGCCCGGGGCACCTGGCGCGACCAGGCCCGCATCTTCGTCCCCATCGAGGTCAAGGGCCGCGGCGACTACCTCCCCGACTACGCCGGGAACCTCGACATCATCACCGCCGCCGCTGCCCGCGTAGGCGACCTCATGACGGCTCACCGCCTCGGCGTGGAGACCTCGTGGAAGTCTTCCGCAGACCTCGGCGAGCTCGAGCCCGACGAGGCAGCGGTGGTGGCGACCCACCAGAAGGCAGGAGTCTGACCATGGGAGACATGATCATCCGCCCGGAGGACGCACCGTTGGTAACGACCGAGGTCACCGAGACCGACGTACGCGCCTACACCCCGGTGGCCGGACCCGCCGACCTCCGCATCACCGACTCCACGCTGCGCGACGGATCGCACGCGATGTCCCACCAGTTCACCGAAGAGCAGGTCCGCGGCGTCGTCGCAGCCCTCGACCGCGCCGGCGTGCAGGTGATCGAGGTCAGTCACGGCGACGGCCTCGGCGGGTCGAGCTTCAACTACGGGTTCAGCAAGGTCGACGAGTTCGACCTGATCGCCGCCGCGGTCGACGAGGCCGAGCAGGCGAAGATCGCGATCCTGATGCTCCCGGGCCTGGGCACGCTGGGGCACCTGCGACGAGCCCACGGCGTCGGCGCATCGGTGGCACGCATCGCCACCCACTGCACCGAGGCCGACGTCTCCGTCCAACACTTCGCCGAAGCCCGTGCACTCGGCATGGAGACCGTCGGGTTCCTCATGCTCTCCCACAGCACCACCCCCCCAATCCTCGCGCAGCAGGCACGGATCATGGCCGACGCTGGCGCACAGTGCGTCTACGTCGTTGACTCCGCCGGTGCACTCGTCCTCTCCGACGCCCAGGAACGCATCCAGGCGGTCCTCGACGAGGTCGGCCGCGACGACGTGCAGGTGGGATTCCACGGCCACCAGAACCTCAGCCTCGGTGTGGCCAACTCGGTGCTGGCCTTCCAGGCAGGGGCCCGCCAGATCGACGGCGCCCTGTGCGCCCTGGGCGCCGGCGCCGGGAACTCACCCACCGAGGTTCTGGCCGCGACCTTCGAGCGCATGGGCATCCGCACCGGGGTCGACCTGGGCGACGTCCTCTCGGCTGCAGAGGAAGTGGTGCGTCCGTTCATCCCGCGGCTGCCGTGGATGGACCGTGCCTCGATCACCCAGGGGTACGCCGGCGTCTACTCGTCCTTCCTGCTCCATGCAGAGCGGGCCGCCGAGCGGTACGGCGTCCCTGCCCACGCAATCCTGCAGAAGGTCGGCGAGTACGGGTACGTCGGTGGCCAGGAAGACATGATCATCGACATCGCCCTCCAGCTCTCCCAGGAGCAGGAGCTCGGCGACCTCGCCGCCGCGGGAGTCCGCTGATGACCACCTGGGACGTCGCGGGGGTGGCAGAGGAGCTGCTCAGGTGCGAGGACGAACGCCGCGACCGGGCCCCGTTCACCGACGAGTGGCCCGAGCTCGACCTCGACACCGGCTACACCATCCAGGACCTCACCCTGGAGAAGCGGCTGGCGCGGGGCGAGACGCTGGTCGGCGTCAAGCTCGGGCTCACCAGCCGTGCCAAGCAGGAGCGGATGAACGTCAACGTCCCGCTCGTCGCGTGGCTTACCGACGCGATGGTCCTCCCCGCTGGCGAGCGGGTGCCGCAGGAGCAGCTCATCCACCCTCGTGTGGAGCCAGAGATCGTGTTCGTAATGGGGGATCGGCTCGAGGGCCCCGGCGTCACCGCGGCGACCGCGATGGCGGCGGTCTCCATCGTCCTGGGCGGCGCCGAGGTGATCGACAGCCGCTACCGCGATTTCCGGTTCACCGCCGGCGACGTCGTGGCCGACAACGCCTCCTCCGGCGCCTATGTCACCGGCCCGGTCGGTGTCCCACCCAGTGAGCTCGACCTGTCCCTCGAGGCGGTGCTGGTGGAGGTCGACGGCCAGGTCGTCGACTCTGCGACCGGTGCGGCGGTCCTCGGCCACCCTGGAGAAGCGCTCGCCCTGGCCGCCAACGAGCTCGCCCGGCGTGGTCGCGCCATCGAACCAGGCTGGGTGGTCCTCACCGGCGGGATGACCGACGCCGTACCGATCCCGCCAGGGTCGTCGGTAGCAATGCACTTCACCAACCTCGGATCCGTCCACGTCCGCGGCGGGGAGGTTCAGCCATGCCCTTGATCGAGGTGACCATGGTCGAAGGCCGCACCCCACAGCAGGTCCGTGCCCTCATCTCCGCCCTGACTGACGCCGCCGTCGAGACGGTCGCTGCTCCACGGGAGAGCATCCGGGTGGTCGTCCGGGAGGTGCCCGCCACCCACTGGGCGGCCGGGGACGTCACCATCGCCGAGCGCCGCACCCCAGAGGAGACGACACCGTGAGCGACATGTTCTTCGGCCACCTCATCGACGGTGAGGAAGTCCCCTCGGTCGACGGGGCCACGTTCGATGTGTGGAACCCGTGGACCCAAGAAGTGTTCGCCCAGGCCGCGGAAGGTGGCCCCGAGGACGCCGCCCGTGCTGTCGCGAGCGCGCGAACCGCTTTCGACGACGGACCGTGGCCGCGTCTGGGACGTGCAGAGCGGGCCGACGCGATCCACCGTCTCGCGGACGTCATGGAACAGCACGCCGACGAGCTAGCAACGCTCGACACCACCAACATGGGCAAGCCCCTGGCACAGTCACGTCACGACGTGGCGAGGTCAGTGTGGAACTTCCGGTTCTTCGCCGACCACCAGCGAGACCACTGCGGCGAGGTCTACCCCATGGACTCCGGCCATCACTCCTTCAGTGAGTACGGCCCCGCCGGCGTCGTGGCTGCGATCAGCCCGTGGAACTTTCCTCTCATGATGGCCACCTGGAAGATCGCACCGGCCATCGCGTGGGGCAACACCTGCGTCATCAAGCCGTCCGAGGACACCCCCGCCTCGGTGACCCTCCTGGGGCGCCTCGCCGTCGAGGCCGGGCTCCCGAACGGCGTCATCAACGTGCTGAACGGGCATGGAACGCCCGCGGGCTCCTCCTTGGTCTCCGATGAGCGAGTCGACCGGGTCACCTTCACCGGATCGTCGGTCACCGGACGACACGTCATGGCGGCCGCAGCCGCGCACCTGGCTCCGGTCTCCCTCGAGCTCGGCGGCAAGGGCGCCAACATCGTCTTCGACGACGCCGACATCGACAACGCAGTGCACTGGGCCGTCGAGTCGATCTTCCGCAACTCCGGCCAAGTGTGTCTCGCTGGGTCGAGGCTGTTCGTCGGCTCGGGCATCTACGACGAGTTCATGTCCCGGTTCGTCGCTGCCGCCGAGGCCCTCACGATCGGCGACCCGTTCGACCCCGACACGAAGTTCTCGACCCTGGCCAGCAAGCGCCACTTCGACAAGGTCGCCTCCTACGTCGACGGTGTCGGCCCCGACGGTGGCACCGTCCTCACCGGCGGGGTGGACGACCAGGGTCGGTGGCTGGTGAAGCCCACCATCATCACCGGGCTTCCGCTCAACGCAGCTGCCTACTGCGAGGAGATCTTCGGACCGGTGTGCGTCGTCAACCGATTCGACTCCGAGGAGGAGGTCGTCGCACTGGCCAATGACACCCGCTACGGCCTCAACGCCATGCTCTTCACCGAGAACCTCTCACGAGCCCACCGCGTCGCCTCCCGCCTTCGCGCTGGCACGGTGTGGGTGAACTGCTTCTTCATCCGCGATCTCCGCACACCCTTCGGCGGAGTGGGCGACTCCGGTGTCGGGCGGGAAGGCGGAAACTTCAGCCGGGAGTTCTTCACCGAACCGAAGGCTGTCGTCATGCAGATCCAACGCTGACCATCCGCTCGTAGAGTTCGCACATGGATCTCGACCTCCAGGACCGCGTCTTCATCATCACCGACGCGGAACCCGGACTTGGTGACGTTGTCGCGAGTGAACTCGAGACCGAGGCGCTCGAGTCGTGCGCAGCACGTCCAGCAACCGCGCCGAGACGGACGGCCTTACGCTCGTGGCGCGGGCGGAGGCCGAATGGGGACGTCTCGACGGCGGCCTCGTCTTCGTACCGGCCTCAGAAGCAGGCTCGGTCCACGACGTTCGCGACGACGGATGGGCCCTTGGCTTCGAGACGACCTTCCTTCACGTCGTGGACACGCTCGGACAGATCTCGCGGGCACTACCTGCTGGAGGACTGCGCCCCGCTGGGTGGTGGGCTTTGAGGTGATCCTCAGTGCCTACCGGTCGTCGCTCTCGATGGCGGCGACAGGCTCAGTATTGCTGGTGTCGTAGAGCTTGGCCATGGAGCCTTCGGAGAGGTAGCGGCGGTCGCCGGCGATCCATTCGTCGTGGATGTCGATGAGGACCGCGCCGACGAGCCTGATCACTGCGGCGGCGTTGGGGAAGATTCCCACGACGCGGGAGCGGCGTTTGATCTCCTTGTTGAGCCGCTCGAGGGGGTTGGTCGACCAGATCTTGCGCCAGTGCTCGCGAGGGAAACGCGGTGAAGGCCAGCACCTCGGCCTTGGCGGCGTCCATGAGGGGTCCGAGCTTGGGGAACCGGGCGGCGAGCTCGTCGCGGGTCTTGTCCCACCCGGTGTGGACGTCGTCGGCCGACGGCTGGGCGAAGATCATCCGGAACGCCGCGGCGACGTAGTCAGCCTGGCCCTTGGGGACGTGGGCCAGCAGGTTCCTGGCGAAGTGGACCCGGCAGCGTTGGTGCGCGACGCCTTGGAACGCCCTCCCCAGGGCCGCCACGAGGCCGGAGTGCTGGTCGGAGATGACCAGGCGCACCCCACCCAGGCTGCGTTGCTTCAAACTGAGCAGGAACGCCCGCCAGAACACTTCGTCCTCGCTGTCGCCGACGTCGAGACCGAGGATCTCCCTGTCTCCGTTGGCGGTGACGCCGGTCGCGACCACCACCGCCATCGACACAACCTGGCCGCCCTTGCCTGGGTGGTTGCGGACGTGGAGGTAGGTCGCGTCGAGATAGACGTAGGGGAACTCGACGTGCGCCAAGCTCCGGGTGCGGAACGCTCCGACGGTCTCATCGAGACCCTCGCAGATCCTTGAGACCTGCGACTTCGAGATCCCGGTGCCGCCCATCGCCTCCACCAGGTCGTCGACCGAACGGGTGGAGACGCCATGGACGTAGGCCTCCATCACCACCGCATAGAGCGCCTGGTCGATGCGGCGACGGGGCTCGAGGATGACGGGCATGAACGAGCCCTTGCGCAGCTTGGGGATCCGCAGCTCGACATCGCCGGCGGTGGTGGTCAGCACCCGCGGCCGGTGACCGTTTCGCTCGTTGGTGCGGTCCTCGCTGCGCTCATACGGCGCCGCACCGATCCGTTCGGTCGCCTCGATCTCGATCAGTTCCTGCAACGCGACCCGGACCGAATCTCGGATCAGATCGACGCCCTCGCCGGCGCGGAACGCCTCGAGCAGCTCGGACAGGGCAGACTGGGGCAAGGCCATCGGCTGGTCCTCTTTCGGTGTGTGCTTGGCGGTTCACACCGAAGATCCCGCCGATGGCCCTCTACGTCTTCACGCCTCGCCGCCAGCCCTCAAACCCCACCACCCCAGGGGACTCCTCTTGCTGGAGGGTCGCTGGTCGTCGTCTTCGATTCGGTGATCCACGAACCGGCGCCAGTGCGCTCTATGATCGGGGACGCGTTCGGTCGTGGCCTGGCGACGGTCGTCCTCCAGATGGCCGAGGAGCTGGGCCCCCGGGGAATCCGGACGAATGCGATACTGATGGGCCCCCTGGCCGGCAACCGCGAGCAGCCCGTCCTACCGGGGGAGGTCGCCTGCGCTCCGCCGGGCTGCTGCCGGACCACTGTCGGGATCTGGCTCCTGTCGAATCCGTGACGGACCTGGGCTTTGAGTCGTGTCCTGACCGGCATCGGGGGGCCGACTCCGGGCCCCGAACAAGCCACTTGGCTACCCTCGAAGTACACGCCTCATCCTACTTGCGAAACAATCGAAACGCCGGTACGTTTGTTTCGTAAGTAGAGGAGTGATGTCCGATGACCGCACAGTTGCTAGAGCAGACCTATCTGCCTGAGCCCGATGATGAGTTGGCTGAACTGCTCGACTTCTTCAAGCCTCATTCGCACAGCCAGGCCGGCGACTGCTCCGAAGACAGGGCCAGCGACAGCGCTGGTCGTGCTGGTAAGAGTGTCGCAGAGCCTCGGTACTTCCTTGCTGGGGACGGTCGTCGCGTCGAGCTTCCTGAAGCGTTCCACCGGGTGCTGCTTCAGGTCATCGAGGCGATGAAGGCCGGCAAGGCCGTGACGGTTGCCCCGCAAAGCCAGCTCCTGACGACCCAGCAGGCGGCTGACCTGCTCGGAGTGAGCCGACCCACGGTGGTAAAGCTCATCGACCAGGGCGCTCTGCCGGCGCTTGTGCCAGGCAAGAGCCGACGAATGATCAAGCTCGATGATCTCTTGGAGTATCGCGAGCGTCGTCGTGACTCCCAGTACCGGGCATTGATCGAGACCTCGGTGGACTACGACGAAGAGGTGGAAAGCCAGGAGCCTTCCGAAGAGCGGTTCCGCCGCGTCCGAGCCGAGGTGGCTGCTGCGCGCCGGGCTCGAAACAGCAGAAGCTAAACCAGCGCGACGCCCTCCCGCGTATTCCAAACCGGACCGCCGCGCTTGGCTGAGAGGATGGCGGCGTGTTCGCCGCCATCCTCGACACCTGCGTGCTCTGGCCCAGCCTCCAGCGCGACTTCTTGCTGTCGATGGCCATCGAGGGGTTGTACCGCCCGCTATGGAGTGAAGCGATTCTCGAGGAGCTGCACCGGCACGAGCAGGCCAAGCTCATCGAACGCGAGCACGCCTCCGAAGACCAGGCTCTCGCTGCCGCGGACCGGCTGGTCGGCTCTATGCGATCCGCGTTCGACGATGCTCTGGTCATCGGGTGGGAGCCGCTGGAGGGGACCTTCGGGCTTCCCGACGTCGACGATGAGCACGTGGTGGCTGCGGCGGTGGTGGGCGGCGCCGGCGCGATCGTCACCGACAACCTCAAGCACTTCCCGGTCGACAGGGTTCCCAGAGACATTCAGGTCCTCTCAGCCGTGGAGTTCGCCTCCAACACCGCGGACGTGAACCCCGAGCACGCTGCGAACGCGATCCGTGAGATCAGCCGACGGCACCAGAACCCACCGCACACTCCTCACGAGATCCTGGACCTCTTGGTGCACAGGTACGGCATGACTGACGTCGCTGAGCTGGTCTCTCCGCTTCTGGATGGCTAACAGTCGAGCCTCACCCACCGGGCCGCCGAGGTGCAGTCCTCCGGGGTCCGCACGCTGGGCCAGCCGCTGGGAAGGGTTAGAGCAGGGCTTCGGCGAACGCCTGGACGTCTGTGCCAGCCGCGTGGAGAGACTGCACAGTCCGTGCGGGCAGTCGTCCGAGTCGACCGAGCACGATTGCTTCCGCGAGGAACCGAGTTCCCGAGGACAGGTACTCCAGATGCTGCCGCCGGCAGGTCGGAGCCCATCGGCAGGAAGACGAGCGACTCCTCGGGCTTGAAACCGAGCAGGTGCGGGATCACCGCGATCAGCTCGTCGGGGAAGCGGACGGAGAGTGTCATACACACCAGGTGTGACACCTCGACCGCCGCACACGGCCCGAGTCTGGGCCGCACTGGGGCCGCAGAACAACGAAAAACAGCCCCTGACGCTGGAAGACTTCGAAAGACGTTTTCCCAGGTCAGAGGCCGTTCTCGGCCACTACTGACAGAGGGCGAAAACCCTAAAATCAGATGTCGTAGTAGAGCTCGAACTCGTGCGGGTGCGGACGCATCTGCACCGGCAGGATCTCCTGCGTGCGCTTGAAGTCGATCCAGGTCTCGATCAGGTCCGGGGTGAAGACGTTGCCCTCGGTGAGGAAGGCGTGGTCGGCCTCGAGGTTGTCGAGCACCGCGTTGAGCGACGTCGGCACCTGGTCGATCTCGGCCATCTCGTCCGGCGGCAGCTCGTAGATGTCCTTGTCGATCGGGGCCGGCGGCTCGATCTTGTTCTTGATGCCGTCGAGGCCGGCCAGCAGCAGCGCCGAGAAGGCGAGGTAGGGGTTGGCCGACGGGTCGGGGCAGCGGAACTCGACGCGCTTGGCCTTGGGGTTGGTGCCGGTGATCGGGATCCGCACGCAGGCCGAGCGGTTGCGCTGGCTGTAGACCAGCGAGATCGGCGCCTCGAAGCCCGGCACCAGACGGTGGTAGGAGTTCACCGTCGGGTTGGTGAAGGCCAGCAGCGACGGGGCGTGCTTGAGCATGCCGCCGATGTAGTAGCGGGCGACGTCGGACAGGCCGCCGTAGCCGGTCTCGTCGTAGAACAGCGGCGAGCCGTCGTTCCAGATCGACTGGTGCACGTGCATGCCGGAGCCGTTGTCGCCGAAGATCGGCTTGGGCATGAAGGTCGCCGTCTTGCCGTTGCGCCACGCGGTGTTCTTGATGATGTACTTGAACTTCATGACGTCGTCGGCGGCCTTGAGCAGCTCGTCGAACTTGTAGTTGATCTCCGCCTGGCCCGCGGTGCCGACCTCGTGGTGGGCACGCTCGACAACGAGGCCGGACTTCTCCAGCTCGATGACCATCTCGTCGCGCAGCTCGCCGAAGTGGTCGGTCGGTGCGACGGGGAAGTAGCCGCCCTTGTACTTCACCTTGTAGCCGCGGTTGTCGTTCTCGAAGGCGTCACCGGTGTTCCAGGCGCCGGCCGAGGAGTTGATCTCGTAGTAGCCGGCGTTGGCCTTGGTCTCGAAGCGCACGTTGTCGAAGACGTAGAACTCGGCCTCGGGCGCGAAGAACGCGGTGTCGCCGATGCCGGTGCTCGACAGGTAGGCCATCGCCTTGCGCGCGATGTTGCGCGGGTCGCGGCTGTAGGCCTCGCCGGTGAGCGGGTCGTGGATGAAGAAGTTGACCACCAGCGTCTTCGCGGCCCGGAACGGGTCGAGGTACGCCGTGGTCGGGTCGGGGAACAGCGACATGTCGGACTCGTGGATGGCCTGGAAGCCACGGATCGAGGAGCCGTCGAAGTTCAGCCCGTCGTCGAAGACCGACTGGTCGAACGACGAGACCGGGACCGTGAAGTGCTGCATGATCCCCGGCAGGTCACAGAAACGGACGTCGACCATCTCGACGCCCTCGTCCTTGATGAACTTCAGCAGCTCATCGCTGTTCGCGAACATTCGTCCTCCTCGACACCGGAGTCTCGATCCGGGTCTTGCGTGTGCGTGGGGTTTTGGGCGGGAGCCAACCGATGCGACGCTGCACCACTGCCGCTGAAGGTATGCAGCGCCAGTTTCCCGACCGTATCCCACGTGTTTCGCGCGTGTTACGCCGAGCACACAGGTCGGACCGGATCACGCGCGTCCCGATAGGTTCGGTCCATGAGCTCCCAGCGCGTCCCGAGCGACAGCCAGTACCCCGGCCACCGCCTCGGCCTGCCGGAGACCGGACCGGGGTCGGCCGCCGGCTGGGGCCGACGCATCGGCGCCCTCTTCATCGACTGGTTCGCCTCGTCGTTCGTGGCCTACGTGCTCATCGACGTGACCGGCACCAGCCTGCTGCAGGAGTGGCTGACGCTCGCCGTCTTCTTCACCGAGGTCTCGCTCTTCACCGGCCTGGTGGGCGGCTCGTTCGGCCAGCTCGCGGTGCGTGTCGGCATCGCGCGCCTCGACGGTCGTCCGATCAGCATCCTCAACGCGATGGTGCGCACCGCTCTGATCTGCCTGGTCGTCCCGCCGGTGGTCTTCAACCCCGACCGTCGCGGCATCCACGACCTCGTGGTCGGCACGATCGCGCTCAAGCGCTGACGCCGGGCCGCCGACGCAGCCCAGGCGCTAGCGGACAGCGGCGCTGAGCGCGTCCGTCACCACGTCGAGGGTCGCGCGCGCCTGGGTCCGGTCGCCGTCGAGGAAGTAGTGGTCGCGCCGCGGCACGACCCGGTGCGTCACCGGCACCCCCGCCTCCTCCAGCCGTACGGCGTAGCGGTCGCCCTCGGCGCGCAACGCGTCGTACTCCGCGGTCAGCAGCACCGTCGGGGGGAGGCCCGACACGTCGGGCGCGAGCAACGGTGAGGCGTAGGGCTCGGCCCGCCGCGCCGCGTCCTTGAAGTACGTCGCCCGCACGAGCGCCAGCAGGTCGGGGCCGACCATGGGCCGGCCCAGCACCGACGTCTTGGCCCGGGCGTCCTCGGCGACGTCGAGCGACGGCACGCCCAGCACCTGCAGCCGCGGTGAGCACGACGCGAGGTCGCGGGCCTGGAGGGCGGCGGAGGCCGCCAGGTTGCCACCGGCGCTGAAGCCGCCGACCGTCACGACGGCCCACCCGTCGAGGCCGGGCACGCCCAACCGACTCGGGTGGTGCGCCACCCACGCCAGCACGTCGTGGGCCTGCTCCTGCGCCACCGGGTAGCGCTTCTGCGGTGCCACGTCGTAGTCGACGTTGACCACGACGAGCCCGCACTCGGCGGCGACGTGGCGGCAGAAGAAGTCGTCCATCTGCGGGTAGCGCATGAGGAACGCACCGCCGTGCAGGTGCACGTAGGCGCCGACCGGGTCGCCGGGCGGTCGGTAGACCCAGCACGTCACCTCGCCGCGACGCGTCGGCACCGTCAGGCGCGTCGGGTCGGGCAGGTCGGTGCCGGAGAAGCGCAGCGCGTCGCCGTACCGCGCGCTGCG
This sequence comes from Nocardioides sp. HDW12B, assembly GCF_011299595.1. Taxonomy (NCBI): domain Bacteria; kingdom Bacillati; phylum Actinomycetota; class Actinomycetes; order Propionibacteriales; family Nocardioidaceae; genus Nocardioides; species Nocardioides sp. HDW12B. The sequence continues at coordinate 1,365,099 of NZ_CP049867.1, forward strand.
CGACGCCGAGCGCTGCAGGAACCACGCCGTCGCGTCGGCGCGCAGGCCCACGTCGGACCGCTCAGACCGCGGGGGAGGCGGGACGCTCGATGGTGATGATGGCGTCGTCGAGGTAGCCGCTGCGGAAGCCCGCCTCGCAGTAGGCGAGGTAGAACTCCCACATCCGGCGGAAGATGTCGTCGAAGCCGAGGGCCTCGACCTCGACCCAGTTGGCCAGGAACTGCTCGCGCCACAGCCGCAGCGTGTGGGCGTAGTGCGGCCCGATCGCCTTCACGTCGCTGGTGTGCAGGGTGGTGTGGCGGCCCAGCACGTCCTCGATCGCCTCGGTCGAGGGCAGCAGCCCGCCGGGGAAGATGTACTTGTGGATCCAGGTGTAGGTGTTCCGCGTGGCCACCATCCGGTGGTGCTCGATGAGGATGGCCTGGATCGCGGCCTTGCCACCGGGGGCGAGCACCTCGTCGATCTTGGCGAAGTAGGTGGGCCAGTACTTCTCCCCGACCGCCTCGATCATCTCGACGCTGACGACGGCGTCGAAGGTGCCCTCCTGGTCGCGGTAGTCCCGCAGCTCGACCGAGACCCGCTCGGTCTGGCCGGCCGCCTCGATGCGCTCGCGGGCGAGCTCGGCCTGCTGGGCCGAGATGGTGATCGAGGTGACCTGCGCGCCGCGCTCGGCGGCCCGGATGGCCAGGCTGCCCCAGCCGGTGCCGATCTCCAGCAGGCGGGTGCCGTCGGTGACCCCGGCGGCGTCGAGCACGGCGTCGATCTTGGCCAGCTGGGCGCCCTCGTGGTCGGCCTGCGTCGGCGCCGGGTCGAGGGTGTCGAAGAGGGCGGACGAGTAGGACAGCGACGGGTCCAGGAACAGCGCGAACATCTCGTTGGACAGGTCGTAGTGCCGGTGGATGTTCTTGCGCGAGCCGTCCTTGGTGTTCTCCTCCGAGCTCAGCATCTGCGGGAGAACGACGTGCCGCATCCGGTAGAACGTCGGCGGGATGAGGTCGGTCAGCCGCTCCGCGAAGGGCGTGAGCGCGTCGGCGAGGTCGGTGCCGGGTGCGACGTCCCACTCGCCGGCCATGTAGCCCTCGCCGAGACCGATCATGGGGGAGTGGCCGAGACGGGCGAAGAAGGCCTTGTCGTCGTGCAGCACCAGCCGCGGCAGGGCGCTGCTGTCACCGCCGAAGTGGGTGCCGTCGGCGAGGTCGAGGGCCACCGGCACCTTGCGCAGGATGCGGCGCAGCGCGAACTTCGCCGCGCGGGCCCGCGGCCCGTAGGTGGGAGCCTCCGGCACGGGCCGCGCCTGGGCGGTCTCGCCGGAGGTCAACGAGTCGGTGACGTCGAAGTGGGGCTGGGTGCTGGTCATGCCATTCCTTTCGGAGCCCGGTGCGGGGGGCGCGAGACGACGGGCAGGCGGCGCAGCCAGAGGCGTACGCCGTGCCAACGGATGAGCGCGCTGACGCGCTGGGAGGCCAGGGGGTCGCGCAGCAGCGCGCGCAGCGCCGTGCGCCGGGTGGCCGGCTGGAGACGGCCGACGACCGAGCCGGTGAACACCTGCTCGTCGCCCTGGGTCAGGGTGATCGCCACCGAGACGCGGTCGTCGGTGAGCCGGGCCCGGATGTCGTAGCGCCCCTCGACCGCGAAGAAGGGCGAGACATAGAAGTCCTTGTCGGTGGTCGTGCCGCCCGACGCGGTCTCGGCCGTCAGGGGGTAGACGTGACGCTCGCCGTAGGTGTTGTGCACCTCGGCGAGGATGCCCTCCAGCGCGCCGTCGGCGGCGAAGACGAAGTAGGTCGTCAGCGGGTTGAACACGTAGCCGGCGGTGCGCGCGTTGGTCAGCACCAGCACCCGGTCGGCGCTCCAGGACAGCTCCTGCTCGTCGAGCAGCACCCGCAGCTTCTCCGGCAGCGACGCGCCGCGGGTGCCGAGGTGGTCGGAGGCCCGGATGCTGGCCAGCCAGCGCCAGCGCCGCGGGATGCCGGCGTCGGGGTCGCCGGCGTCGACCAGCCACTGCGTGGTCCGGTGCGAGAACGTGTAGTCGAAGGGACGGGTGCGCCGGTGCGCGACCGTCGCCTTCACGACGTACGGGGGAGCGAGGGTCACCGGGCCGCCCGGACCAGGTCGTCGCGCTCGTCGCGTGTGGCGAGGACGTCCCCGTCCCGCGGCGGGAGGTCGGGCGTGACCGCGCCGAGCGAGGCGGCCGCGCGCAGGCCGGCCTGGCAGCCGTCCTCGTGGAAGCCCCACCCGTGGTAGGCGCCGGCGAAGGCGACACGTCCGTCGTTGAGCGCCGGCAGCTCGTGCTGGGCGGCCACCGACTCGGTCGTGTAGGTCGGGTGCTGGTAGCTCATCTCGGCGATGACCTCGCCGGGCAGCGCGTCGTCGCCGGGGTTCAGCGTGACCACGAGCGGCGCCTGCCCCGGGTGGCCCTGGAGCCGGTTCATCCAGTAGGAGACGCGGGTCCGGTCCTCGACCGCGTCGCAGCTGTCGAGGCGGTAGTTCCAGCTGGCGCGCACGGCGTGCTGCGCGGGCAGGAAGGACTCGTCGCGGTGCAGGAAGGTCCGGTTGGTGGAGTAGCCGAAGGCCCCCAGCACGCGGCGCTCGTCCTCCGTGGGCTCGGTCAGCATCTCGAGCGCGGTGTCGGCGTGGGTGGCCACCACGACCTGGTCGTAGGTGGCGGCGTCCGTCGAGCCGTCGGGTGCACGCGTCTCCACGCGGACGCCGTCCGCGGTCCGCGTCACGCCGGTCACCCGGGCGTCGGTGCGCACGACGTCGAGCCGGGCCGCCACGGCCTCGACGTACGCCCGGGAGCCGCCGACCACGGTGTGCCAGGTCGGAGCGTCGCGCAGCACGAGGAAGCCGTGGTTGCGCAGGAAGGCGAAGAGGTACGCCGCCGGGTAGCCCAGCGCCTCCTCGTGGCCCATCGACCACACGCAGGAGACGATCGGCAGGGCGTAGTGCTGCACGAAGAAGGGATTGAAGCCCTCGCGCTCGAGGAACTCGCCGTAGGACAGGTCGCTGCCGGTCTCCAGCAGCTCGAGGGCCGCCTTCTGGAAGCGCCGGACCGACAGCAGCAGGCGCCAGAACCGCGGGTCGACGACGCGACGCTTCTGGGCGAAGATGCCGCGGGCCGAGCGCCCGCCGACGTAGCCGAGGCCGCAGCCGGCGCACGTCACGCTCATGCTCATCTCGGTGGGGCGCGTGGCAACCCCGAGGTCGGCGAAGAGGCGGCGCAGGCCCGGGTAGGTGCGGTCGTTGAGCACGATGAACCCGGAGTCCACGGGCACCTGGCTGCCGCCGGGGAGGTCGACGGTGTGCGTGTGGGCGTGGCCCCCGAGCCGGCTCTCGACCTCGAGCAGCGTGACGCGGTGCGTCGCCTGCAGGGCGTGCGCCGCGCTGAGTCCGGAGACGCCGGCGCCCACGACCGCCACGGTGGGGCGCTCCGGCACGGCGGAGCCAGGGGTGGTGGTCATGTGGATGGTTCGTGCCTCTCGCTGGAGCGGATTGCCCGAGCGGGGCGGTTTCCCGGTCGCGGACCCTGTGAAATCTACCCAGCCGGTGGAGGCGCCACGCGTCCGGTCCGCGACGGCGGGGGACGAGCGCGACCGCCTGACAGCGCCCCGCCGCTCTCATACCGTTGTCACATGAGGCTCACGGGGGGACGGCGCGCCGGCGCGGCGCGGTCCGGTACGTCGACCGCAGCGGGGCTCGCCGCGCTCGTCGCCACCGTGCTTCTCGCCGGCTGCTCGGGCGCTGACTCGCCGACCCCGGAGGCGACGGAGACGTCCTCGTCGGCTTACTCGGCCGAGGGCGACCCCCGTGAGGCCATGCTCGCCGCCCTGCTGCGCCGCCTGGACCTGTCCTTCGACGACCCGTCGAGCTACACGTTCACCACGCGTTCGACGGGCACCTACGTGGCCACGGCTCGCGGCGAGGGCAACCTGCGCGAGACCATCGCGCAGCACACGTCGTCGTGGCGGCTGCAGGCGCCCGACGGCGTCGACCGCTTCCGCTTCGCGATGAACGGTGCGACCGGGGCGTACGTTGGGTCGGGGCTGCCGCCCTCGGAGTCACCGCGGTTCGTGGAGGTCAACGGCGAGACCTTCGACGTGGTCGAGGCCGTCAACGGGCCGGGCGCGGACAGCCTCCCGGCCTGGACCGACGGGATCGACGAGGTGGCCGACCAGATGAGCGACATCGACCTCGACCCCGACGGCACGGGCGACACGGTGGCCTTCACCCTGCCGACCCGGAGGTGGCTGTCCCCCGACGAGGTGCTCCCCCCGGGCATCGACGCCACCACCGACTACGAGCTGACCTTCGACGGGGAGGAACTGGTCCGGATCGAGGCGCTGCGTGACGACACCATCGTCACGACGCGCATCGAGCACGGTCCCTACCGGGGCATCGCCCTGCCCGCGGTCGCACGTCAGGGTCCCTGAGCGCAGCGACGGCTCAGCGGCCACGCATCTGGCCGCGCATGCCCTTCATGCTCGTCGGCACGGGGCCCTTCGGCAGCGGGACGGCCGGGCGGGAGGCGTCGATGGCGCGCAGCCGGGCGACGATGTCGGTCATCTGCGCGGGGGTGATCTGCTTCTTCATCTTCGTCAGGTGCCGGGCCAGCTTGCCCAGCGGGATCTGGCCCTCGGCGTTGCCGACCACGACCTGGTGCACCGGGACGTCGGCGACCACGCGCTGGTGCCGTCGCTGCTCGGCCGTCATGAGCTGCTTGACCCGCTGCGGGTCACCCTCGCCGAGCAGGACGATGCCGGGCGGACCGGTGAGCCGGTGCACGACGTCCTGCTGCTTGGTGAACGCGATCATCTCGTCGGTGCGCCAGCGGCGTCGCAGCACACGGAGCACGGCCAGCGCGGCGCCGGGCTTTCCCTCGATCTGCTTGATCTGGCTCTTGGTGGCGCGGCGTCCGAAGACGATGAGCGTGCCGAGCAGTCCGAACATGACCCCGACGACGATGTCGAGGACCAGGAAGTCCGGCGGGATCAGGATCATCAGCGCCGTGCCGACCAGCGCCGCGAAGACGAAGGTCCCCAGCAGGATCAGACCGAGGCGGGGGTCCCCGGGCTTGGTGAGGCGGTAGGCCTCACGGATCTGCTTGATCCTGCCGGGCTTGCCGGACTTCTCACGTGCCATGGGTCAGGATCCTACGGCCTGCACCGGGCGCTGCGCGCCGAGGTCTCCACGTCGGTCGAGGGCCTGCTGGTACAGGCGTCCGGCGCGGTACGACGAGCGCACGAGCGGGCCCGAGAGCACCCCGGCGAACCCGATCTCCTCGGCCTCGGTCGCCATCTCGACGAACTCCTCGGGCTTGACCCACCGCTCGACCGGGTGGTGGCGCGGCGACGGGCGGAGGTACTGCGTGATCGTGATCAGCTCGGTGCCGGCGTCGTGGAGGTCGCGCAGCGCCTGGGAGATCTCCTCGCGGGTCTCGCCCATGCCGAGGATCAGGTTGGACTTGGTGACCAGGCCGAACTCGCGCGCCGAGGTCAGCACGGCCAGGGAGCGGTCGTAGCGGAACGCCGGGCGGATGCGCTTGAAGATCCGCGGCACGGTCTCGACGTTGTGGGCGAGCACCTCGGGACGGGACTCGAAGACCTCGCGGAGCTGGTCGGGGTCGCCGTTGAAGTCCGGGATGAGGTTCTCCACCCCGGTGCCGGGGTTCAGCTCGTGGATCTGCTTGACGGTCTCGGCGTACAGCCAGGCGCCGCCGTCGGGCAGGTCGTCGCGGGCCACGCCGGTGATGGTGGCGTAGCGCAGCTGCATCTTCTGCACGCTCTCGGCCACCCGGCGCGGCTCGTCACGGTCCAGCGGCTGCGGCTTGCCGGTGTCGATCTGGCAGAAGTCGCAGCGCCGGGTGCACTGGTCGCCGCCGATGAGGAACGTCGCCTCGCGGTCCTCCCAGCACTCGTAGATGTTGGGGCAGCCGGCCTCCTGGCACACCGTGTGCAGTCCCTCGGACTTCACCAGCGCCTTGAGCTCGGTGTACTCCGGCCCCATGCGCGCGCGGGTCTTGATCCACTCCGGCTTGCGCTCGATCGGCGTCTCGGCGTTGCGCGCCTCGAGGCGCAGCAGCTTGCGCCCCTCGGGGGCGGCGGAGCCCGCGCTGGGGCGGGCAGCACTGCGCTCGGGGTTGCGCTCAGGACGTCGCTCGAGATCGGAAGTCACGAGCCCGATCGTACGCCGCGAGCAAGCCCGTCCCGAATCGACGACGCCTGTCGGTCCGGTCCTCCGGGGACGTGCGGGTCAGGAGATGTCGCGGCGCGTGAACGAGAGCAGCGAGACGCCCACGGCGAGGAGCAGCAGCACCCCGAGGTAGACCGCCCCGTGCTCCAGGGTGAGCACGTAGGTGGGGTCGCACCCGTCCCGGAAGGCCCCTCCGGCGCCGCAGATGCTCTCGTCGTAGACCTCGGTGCCGTTGCCGATCCAGGCCGTGAGGTTGTTGAGCAGGGACCACTGCGTCATCCGCTCGAACGGCAGCGTCAGTGCGAGCAGCTCGACGACCACGGTGAGGCCGAACATGGCGCCGATCGCGCCGCTCGTGCGGCGCAGCCACATGGTGATCGCGTAGCCGCCGAGGGCGGCCGCGGCCACCAGGGCCAGCGTGCGCAACGAGGTCAGCACGATGCCCCGCCAGAGGGGCTCGGTGACCGCGATGTCGCGTGCCTCCGCGACGGCGACCACCCCGGCCCAGAAGCCGACCACCGCCACGGTCGCGGCGAGGCTGGTGCCCAGCGTCACGGCGGCCGCCTTGGCCAGCCACATCCGCAGCCGACGGGGACGGAACAGCAGCTGGTTGGTCAGTGACCCGCTGCCCCAGTCGGCGCCCACGAAGGTGGCGCCGACGAGCACCGAGATCGCCGCCAGCAGGATGCCGATGCCGGGAGCGGTGGTCCGCACCGTCTCGGCGACGTCGAGGACGGGTCGCGCGGTGAAGTACTCCAGCTGGGGGCCGAGCGTCTCGCACTCGTCCGGGTCGACCGGGCCGCCGAAGAACTGGGACGGGTCCTCGCGGCACTCCTCGATCTGGGGGAGGGCGTCGGCCTGCTCGCGCTCGAAGCGCTGCTCGGCGCGCGTCATCTCGGCGCCGGTCAGCGGGCGGGTCTCGTAGACGACCGCGGCGAGCACCACGAAGGTCAGCCCGAGCATGACGAGGACCAGCGCGACGACGGCGCGCCGGCTGCGCCAGCGGCTCAGCTCGACCAGCAGCGCCCTCATGGCCGGTCCTTCTCGTCGGTGCGGCCGGACGGCGGGAGGCCCTCGCCGCCGGTCAGGCGCAGGAACACCTGCTCCAGGTCGGCACGGTCGGGGACCAGCTCGCTGACGAACAGGCCGGCCTCGGCGAGCACCTGGGTGATCCGGGCCGGGTCCTGCACGCATTCGACGTACAGCCGGGTGCCGTCGGGGGTAACCGCGAGGCCGGCGTCCTCCAGCAGGTGGCGCGCCCGCTCGGGCTCGCTGACACGGACGCGCACCCCGGGGGCGGTCTCGCGGCCGACCAGCTCCTCGACGCTGCCCGAGGACAGCACGCGGCCGTTGCCGATGATGGTCGCGGAGTCGCAGACCTGCTGGACCTCGGCGAGGATGTGCGAGCTCAGCAGCACCGTGACGCCCGAGGCGCCCAGGTCGCGCACCAGCTGGCGGATGTCGCGGATGCCGGCGGGGTCGAGGCCGTTGGTCGGCTCGTCGAGGATCAGCACGTCCGGCGACTTCAGCAGTGCCGCGGCGATCGCGAGGCGCTGCCGCATGCCGAGGGAGTAGGTGCGGTAGCGGTCACCGTCGCGACCCTCGAGCCCGACCTCGGAGAGCACCTCGTCGACGCGGGAGCGGGGGACGCCGATGGAGCGTCCCAGCAGGCTGAGGTTGCGGCGACCGGTGAAGGTCGGCAGGAACTTCGGCTCCTCGACGATGGCGCCGACGCGGTCCATCACCGCCGGCAGCCGGCGCGGGACCTCCTCGCCGAGCAGGCGCATCGAGCCGGCCGTGGGCCGCGACAGCCCGAGCAGCATGCGGATCGTCGTGGTCTTGCCGGAGCCGTTGGGACCCAGGAAGCCGTGGACGCCGCCGCGGGGCACGGCGAGGGCGAGGTCGTCGACGGCGACGTGCTTGCCGCCGCGGACGCGTCGGAACTCCTTGCGGAGCCCGTCGGTCTCGATGACGTGGTCGGTCATGGCTCGTTCCGGTCGTGGGTGGACGCCACGGGGGCGGGGCTCGAGGTGAGCCGCGATGCCCGTCCCACTCTGCCGCAGCCGGTGCTCAGCGGTGGGGATTGAGGACCGGGACACGCACGGTCGGACCCGGTGACGTCCGGCGCCCCGGCTCGGGACGCGGCTCGTAGTCGGGCGTCCGCTCGTAGGGCTCCCAGGCCAGCAGCTCGCGCAGGTGGGTGCTCACCAGCGGAGCGACCTCTTCGACCCCGACCCGCCGCCCGCACTCCTGGCTCAGGGTGGTCACGCCGGCGTCGCTGATGCCGCAGGGCACGAAGCGGTCGTACCACCCGAGGTCGACGTCGCAGTTGATCGCGAACCCGTGCATCGCCACGCCCTGGGCGACCCGGATGCCGATGGCGGCGACCTTGCGCTCGGGGCCGCTCGCGTCCGCCTGCAGCCACACGCCGCTGCGACCGGGGACACGGGCCGTCGTCACCTCCAGGTCGGAGCAGGCCCGGATCAGGGCCTCCTCGAGGCGGCGGACGTAGTCGACGACGTACACGTGGCCGGGTAGGCGCACGATCGGGTAGCCCACGAGCTGACCCGGGCCGTGGAAGGTGATCTTGCCGCCCCGGTCCACGTCGACGACGGGGGTGCCGTCGGTCGGTCGCTCGTGGGGCTCGGTGCGCTTGCCGGCGGTGTAGACGGGCGGGTGCTCGAGGAGCAGGACGGTGTCGGTGCCGCCGCCGACCACGCCGGCGTGGACCTCGCGCTGCAGGTCCCAGGCCTCGACGTACGGCACGGCGTCGGCGCCGAAGCCGACGGTGCGGAGCTGCAGGTCGCCTCGCGTCTCGCTCACGGCGCCGAGCCTACGCCTGTGGAGAGAGCGAGCGGGCGGGGCCGGTCGCGGGTCAGGATGCCTCGATGCGCCCCTCGTCCCACGCTGTCGCTGCCGCCTCGTCGCTCGCCGGGGCGTTCGTCGGCGCCGCGGTCGCGCTGCAGCTCGGCGTCGTCGAGCTCCCCGGGGCCGACAGGTCGACGGCGCAGGCTCCGGCGGGGGCGCCGGCAGCGGCCGTTGACGCGTCCCGCGCCGACGGGACGCGCCCGCCCCGCAGCAGCGAGCTCCGCGAGCGGCGCGCCACCGTCGAGGCGCTCCGGCTGCTGCACCGCTGGGACGCGCGACGCGAACGCGCCTGGGCGCGCGGCGACGCCGCGTCGCTGGCGCGTCTCTACACCGGTCGGTCGGTCGCCGGTCGGCGCGACGTCGCGCTGCTGGAGAGGTACGTCGCTCGCGGCTGGACGGTCGACGGCACGACCCCACGGATCGTCGACGCCGCGGTGGAGGAGAGGGCCGCCGACCGCGTGCGCCTGCGGTTGAGCGAGGCGGATCCGGGTGCGGGCCCCGACCTCCACGCACGCGTGGTGACGCTGGTGCGCTCGACGACCGGCTGGCGGGTCGGGCGCGTCACCGCCGGGTGAGGTCCCGGCGCCGGGACGACGGGGCGCGGCCGATCAGCGCAGAGCGTCCGTGATCCGGTCGTGGATGTCGTTGTGGGCGAAGGCGAAGCCCTCGTCGAGCAGCCGCTGCGGCTCGATGCGCTGTGACGCCAGCACCTCGCCGCCGATCGGCCCCACGAGCGGGTTGCGCAGCGCGAACGACGGCACGCGGATCTTCGCCGGCCGGTGCAGCGCCTGGGCCAGCTGCTCGGTGAACTGTGCGTTCGTCGACGGCTCGGGCCCGGTGAGGTTGTAGGCACCGCTCGCGCCGTCGGAGTGGGCGAGGTACGTCGCCGCACCCAGCCAGTCCGTCAACGAGATCGTCGCGAAGTACTGCGTCCCGGGACCCAACGGACCCGCCACCCCGGCCTTGAAGGCGGGGAGCATCGTCTTGAGGGCGCCACCGCGCTTGCTGAGCACCACGGCCGTGCGCATGACCGCCACCCGGACACCGGCGTCGACGGCCGGGGCCGCGGCCTCCTCCCACTGCCGCGTCACGTCGGCCATGAAGCCCTCGGCGTCGGTCGGGGAGTGCTCGGTGATCGTCGTCGCACCACGGTCGCCGTAGCCCGAGATGCCGTTCTGGGCGAGGAACGAGGGGCGGCGCTGCGACGCGGCCACCGCCTCCGCGAGCGTGCGGGTGGTGGTGGTCCGGCTCTCGAGGAACGTGCGCCGGTAGGACTCGTTCCACGGGACGTGCACGAGCCCGGCGCCGGCCAGGTTCGCCACCACGTCGGCGGACTCCACCAGCGACGTGTCGAGGCGCCCGGCGCTCGGGTCCCAGCGGGACTCGTCGGGGCCTGACGGGTCGCGGCGGACCAGGGTCACCACCCGGTGACCCTGGGCCCGCAACGACTCCGTCCAGGCGCGACCGAGGAAGCCGGACGCGCCGGCGATCAGGAACTGCATGGGTCCTTCCGTCAGACCTCGAACGATCCGGCCTCAAGGCGCTCCTTGACCTCCGAGAGGAAGCGAGCGGCGTCGGCGCCGTCGACCAGTCGGTGGTCGTAGGTCAGGGCCAGGTAGACCATCTGGCGCACCGCGATCGTCTCGCCCAGGTTCGGGTCGGAGATCACGACGGGACGCTTGACGACGGTGCCGGTGCCCAGGATCGCGACCTGCGGCTGGTTGATGATCGGGGTGTCGAAGAGCGCGCCCCGGCTGCCGGTGTTGGTCAGCGTGAACGTGCCGCCGGACAGCTCGTCGGGTCCGATCTTGTTCGACCGGGTGCGCTCGGCCACGTCGGCGATCTTGCGCGCCAGGCCGGCCACGTTGAGGTCGCCGGCGTTCTTGATGACCGGGGTGAGCAGGCCCTTCTCGGTGTCCACCGCGACCGCGACGTTCTCGTGGTCGAAGTAGGTGACCTCGCCGGCCTCGGTGTCGATGCGCGCGTTGAGCGACGGGTGCGCCTTGAGCGCGTCGATCGCCGCCTTGGCGAAGAACGGCATGAACGAGAGCTTCACGCCCTCGCGCGCCGCGAACTCCGCCTTGTGGGCGTCGCGCAGCCGCGAGATGTTCGTGACGTCGACCTCGACCACGGTGGTCAGCTGGGCGCTGACCTGCAGCGACTCGACCATGCGCTTGGCGATGACCTTGCGCAGCCGGCTCAGCGGCTCGGTGCGTCCGCGCAGGGGGCTGGGCTCCGGCGCCTTCGCCGAGCCCCCACCGGAGGCAGCCGGTGCGGCCGCCGCGGCCGGGGCCTCGGACGGCTTCTCGGCGCCCTTCTCGGCGGCCTTCGCCGCGTCGAGGACGTCCTGCTTGCGGATGCGACCGCCCACACCGGTGCCCTCGACGTCGCTGAGGTCGACCCCGTGCTGCTGGGCGAGCTTGCGCACCAGCGGCGTGACGTAGGCGTCGCCGTCCGAGGACGAGCGGCTCGAGCCGGACGACGAGGACCCGCCACGCTCCTGGCCGGTCTCCTGGCGCGTCACCTTCGACGGCGCCGGGGCCTTCTCGTCGGTCTTCGGCTCGCTGGCGGACTCCTTCGCGGAGGCCTTCTGCTCGTCCTTCGCCGGCTCCGGCTCGGGCTCCGGCTCCGGCTCCGGCTCCGGCTCGGGCTCCGGCTCGGGCTCCGGCTCGGGCTCGGGCTCGGGCTCGGCGTCGTCCGATCCGCTCGACGACGGCTCGCCGTCGCCGACGATCGCGAGCTCGGCACCGACCTCGACGGTCTCGTCCTCCTCGACCTTGATCTCCAGCAGGGTGCCGGCGACGGGGGAGGGGATCTCGGTGTCGACCTTGTCGGTCGAGACCTCCAGCAGGGGCTCGTCCACGGCCACGTCGTCGCCCACGGACTTCAGCCACCGGGTCACGGTGCCCTCGGTGACCGACTCGCCCAGCTCGGGCAGCACGACCGCCTGGCCGCCGCCGGAGCCGCCCTTCGAGCCGCCGCCGGACGACGCGGGCTTCTCAGCCGGCTCGTCGTCGGTGTCGTCCTCGTCGGCGCTCTCGTCCTCGGCGTCGTCGGCCTGCTCGGCCTCGTCGTCCGCGGACTCGTCGGACTCGTCGGACTCGTCGGACTCGTCGGACTCGTCGGACTCGTCGGACTCGTCGGACTCGTCGGACTCGTCGGCGTCGGCCGAGTCGTCGGAGCCACTGTCGTCCGAACCGGCCTCGTCGGAGTCACCGATCACGGCGAGCTCGGCACCGACCTCGACGGTCTCGTCCTCCTCGACCTTGATCTCCAGCAGGGTGCCGGCGACGGGGGAGGGGATCTCGGTGTCGACCTTGTCGGTCGAGACCTCCAGGAGGGGCTCGTCCACGGCGACCTCGTCGCCGATCGACTTCAGCCAGCGGGTCACCGTGCCCTCGGTCACGGACTCGCCCAGCTCGGGGAGGTTGACGGGAGTCGCCATGCGGTGTTTTCGCTCCTTCTGCGCTCTGCGTGAGAGGTCGGGGGCGCTGCGATCCAGCTGCGCACTGGGTGTCGCCACAGCACCGGGCCCGGGTCCCGGCTGTCGGGGTCCGGACCATCCTTGCACCTTTCACGAATAGGTCACACTGATGCCCATGGGAATGCTCGACAGGTTGCGGGGGAAGAAGCGCCGTCCGCGCAACGGCGGCTTCACGACGGTGCGCGGCTCGGACTCGGCCGACAAGGCGCACCTCGTCGAGTTCGCGAAGAGCCGCCGCGGGGTGGAGGGCTTCGTCGAGCCCCGCACCGCCATCAGCGACATCACGATGCTGCTCGTCGCGCACGACGGGGAGTGGACCCGGCGGCGGGTGCCCTCGGTGCAGTGGGCGCACTCCTTCTGCAACGACCAGGGCATGCCGTCGTACGACGCCGCCGTGGTCGGCTACCCCGAGCGCATGCGTGCCTACAACCGGCGCCAGAGCCAGGCCCGCAAGCAGGGCGGCTCCGAGCCGTCCTGACGGTTCAGCCCGGTCAGCCCGGTCAGCCCGGTCAGCCCGGTCAGTCGGTCGGGGCGTCGGCCAGGTCGCGCGCGAGCTCAACCAGGGTCGCGACGGACACGCCCGTGCCGCCGGCCGTGACGTGGCCGTAGGCGGACTTGTCGTTGTAGGCGGGGCCGGCGATGTCGAGGTGCAGCCACGGCACCTCGTCGACGAACTCGCGCAGGAACGCAGCGGCGTACGACGCCCCGCCCCACCGCTCGGCGTTGTGCTGCGCGAGGTCGGCCATCTTGGAGTTGCCGCGCACCTTCTCGCCGAACTCGTCGGGGATGGGCAGGTGCCAGAAGGCCTCGCCGGCGCGGTCGCTGGCCTCCTCGAAGCGGGCCAGGGCGGCGTCGTCGTTGCCGAACAGGCCGCTGACGCGGTCGCCCAGGGCCACCATGCAGGCGCCCGTCAGGGTGGCGACGTCGACGACGAGGTCGGGCTCGGCCTCGACGGCGTGCCCGAGCGCGTCGGCCAGGATCAGGCGGCCCTCGGCGTCGGTGTTGAGGACCTCGACGGTCTTGCCGCGGTACATCGTCAGCACGTCGCCGGGGCGGGTGGCGCGGCCGGAGATCATGTTCTCCGCCATCGGCGCGAACGCCGTCACGCGCACCGGCAGCTCGAGCTCGGCGATGGCGAGGACGGCGTTGACGACGCTGGCCGCCCCCGCCATGTCCATCTTCATCGTCGTCATCGAGGCACCGGGCTTGATCGACAGACCGCCCGAGTCGTAGGTGATGCCCTTGCCGACCAGCGCCAGGTGGGCCGTCGCGTCCTGCGGCTCGTAGCTGAGCCGGACCATCCGGGGCGGGGCGTCGGAGCCGCGGCCCACACCGAGGATGCCGCCGCAGCCGGCGTCGGCGAGCTCGGAGTCGTCCCAGACCGTGAGCGTGACCGCCGCTGTGCCGGTGGCGTTCTTCCCGCGCTTGCCGGTGGCACCGCCGAGCTCGGCGTGCGTGGCTGCCACGGCGTCGGCGAAGACGGCCGGGGTCAGGTCGCCGGGCGGGGTGTTGACCCAGTCGCGGGTGCGCGCCACGGCCGCCGCGACGACCTCGGCCGTCCGCAGCGCCTCGACGTACTCCGCGCGGCGGGCGCCCTCGCACAGCACGATGACGTCGCTGGGCCGGTCCGCGGGGTCGGAGGTGCGGTAGGTGTCGAAGTCGTAGCCGCCGAGCGCGAAGCCCTCCGCGGCGGCGCGCACCAGCGCCGGGTCGTCGGAGGGCAGCGCGAGCGCGACGGAGGTGGCGTTGGTGACGGCGCGTGCCGCGGTGCCGGCCGCACGGCGTACGGCGGTGGTGGTCGCCTCCTCGCCCAGGCCGACGAGCAGCAGCAGCGGCGACTTGACCACCCCGTTGGTGGGGACGGTGGCGACCTGACCGGCCTTGCCGGTGAAGCCGAGCGTGGCCAGCAGCGGCTTGAGCTTCTTGCCGTAGGCGTCGGCGACGGCCTCGCCGCCCGGCGCGATCTGCGGTCCCCGGCCCGACGAGCCCGAGGAGCCCGAGGAGAGGACACCGACGACGAGGGCGTCGGCTCCGGTGCGGTCGGCAGCGGCCTTGCGGAGGATGTAGGAGGTCACCCGCGCATGCTAGTGGGGAGCGGTGAGCAGTAGGTTCGACCCATGAGCGAGCTGACCTCCCCGCTGCACGACCGCCACGTCGCCCTCGGCGCGAAGCTCGCCTCCTTCGGGGGCTGGCAGATGCCGTTGGAGTACGGCAACGGTGGGGTGCTCAAGGAGCACGCCGCGGTCCGGGAGCGGGTCGGCGTCTTCGACGTCAGCCACCTCGGCAAGCTGATGGTCTCCGGCGAGGGCGCGGCGGCGTACGTCAACAGCACGCTCTCGGCCGACCTCGACCGCGTCGGTCCGGGCGGGGCGCAGTACACCCTGTGCTGCGACGAGGGCGGCGGCGTCGTCGACGACCTCATCGCCTACCGGTACGCCGACGACGAGGTGGGCCTGGTGCCCAACGCCGCCAACAGCGCCGAGGTGGCGCGCCGGCTGACGGAGTCGGCGCCCGCCGGGGTCACCGTCACCGACCGACACCGCGACCTCGCCGTGCTGGCCGTCCAGGGGCCCTCCTCCGACGAGACGCTGGCGGCGCTCGGCCTGCCCGCCGGCCACGACTACATGAGCTTCCAGGTCGCTGAGCTGGACGGCGTGCCCGTCACCGTCTGTCGCACCGGCTACACCGGCGAGCGCGGCTACGAGCTGATTGTCGGCGCCGAGCAGGCGCCGGCGCTGTGGGACGCGCTGCTCGAGGCCGGCGCGGCGTACGGCGTGCTGCCGTGCGGCCTCGGTGCTCGCGACACGTTGCGCACCGAGATGGGCTACCCCTTGCACGGGCAGGACATCTCCCTCGACATCAGCCCCGTCGAGGCCCGTCTCGGGTGGGCCGTGGGCTGGAAGAAGCCCGCGTTCTGGGGGCGCGACGCGCTGCTGGCGCAGAAGGAGGCCGGCCCGGCGCGGGTGCTCCGCGGGCTGGTGGCCCAGGGCCGCGGCATCGCCCGACCGGGCATGCGGGTGATGCTCTCCGAGCACGTCCCGGTCGGCACCGTCACCTCCGGCACCTTCTCCCCGACGCTCCGCACGAGCGTGGGGCTCGCGCTGATCGACGCGCAGGTCACCGACGGGGCGGAGGTCGCCGTCGACGTCCGGGGGCGCCGGGAGATCTTCGTGGTCACCAAGCCGCCGTTCGTGCAGCCGTCCGTGCGCTGAGCACCGGTCCGTCGGCGCCGCCGACTACGGTGGGCCCATGAGCATCGGCATGGAATCGGCGTTCGGCTCGGACCGTCCCTCGGCGCAGTCGACCTGGTGGTGGCGGCGCGAGGACTCCGCGGGCGGCACCGTCGCGCCGGCGGACGGCGGTGAGGCCGACCAGCCGCGCTTCCCGTCCCAGAGCGACGCCGAGACCTGGGTGGGGGAGACCTGGCGCGATCTGCTCGACGCCGGTGTCGAGCAGGTCGTGCTCATGGACGGTGACCGCGAGGTCTACGGCCCGATGAGCCTGCGCCCCGCGGGCAGCTGAGGTCCGGTCAGCCGAAGTCGCGCGTCGCCGGCGACTGGGTCTTGGCCGGGTCGCGCTCGACGCGGTCGCCGAGGATCTCGTCGACCTTGCTCATCAGCTCGTCCTCGAGGACGACACCGGAGGCGCCGACGTTGTCGGCGACCTGCTCGGGTCGCGAGGCGCCGATGATCGCGGCCGAGACGTTGTCGTTCTGCAGCACCCAGGCCACCGCGAGCTGCGCCATCGACAAGCCGGCCTCCTCGGCCAGGGGCACCAGCTGCTGCACGCGCGACAGGACGTCGTCGTCGAGGAAGCGCTTGATCATGTCGGCGCCACCCTTCTCGTCCGTCGCACGGGACCCGGCCGGGAGGTCCTCACCCGGCTTGTACTTGCCGGTCAGGACGCCCTGGGCGATGGGTGACCAGACGATCTGCCCGATGCCCAGCTCGCGGCTGGTGGGGACGACCTCGTCCTCGATGACGCGCCAGAGCATGGAGTACTGCGGCTGGTTGGACACCAGCGGGATGTGGAGCTCGCGGGCCAGCTCGTGCGCCGCCCGGATCTCCTCGGCCCGCCACTCGGACACGCCGATGTAGTGCGCCTTGCCGGAGTGCACGACGTCCGCGAAGGCCTCCATGGTCTCCTCGAGCGGCGTCTCGTAGTCGTAGCGGTGTGCCTGGTAGAGGTCGACGTGGTCGGTCTGCAGGCGGCGCAGCGAGCCCTCGATCGACTCGCGGATGTGCTTGCGCGACAGTCCGTGGTCGTTGTGGGCTCCCGGGCCGGTGGGGAAGTAGACCTTGGTGAAGATCTCCAGACCCTCGCGGCGCTCGCCCTTGAGGGCCTCGCCGAGGACGGTCTCGGCCGCGGTGTTGGCGTAGACGTCGGCGGTGTCGAAGGTGGTGATGCCGTGCTCGAGGGCGGCGTGCACGCAGGCGGTGGCGGCGTCGGCCTCCACCTGGGAGCCGTGGGTGAGCCAGTTGCCGTAGGCGATCTCGCTGATCTTCAGGCCGCTGGCCCCGAGGTTTCGTGTCTTCATCCCTCGACCGTAGCCAGGGCGTCGGAGGGCGAAACCCCCACGGGGCTCAGCGGTAGTGCGCGGGCAGCGCCTGACCCAGCTTGACCTGGGTCTTCGGCAGGCGCATGAAGCGGAGCTGGAGCGAGCGCATCAGGGCGTAGAGCGTGGTCCGCTTGTGGCTCTCGTCGGGGAAGCGTCGCTTGAGCTCGCGGCGCAGCCGGAAGCGGAGCAGCACCGAGTCGAGCACGACGACCACGAGGGTGGCGTTCATGATGCCGTTGCCGGCGGCCACGACGCCGGAGGCCGACAGCAGCAGGCTGGCCAGCAGCAGCGGCATCGCGAACTCCGCCATGCACAGCCGGTGGTCGACGTAGTCGCGGATGAAGCGCTTCACCGGGCCGCGGTCGCGGGCGGGGAGGTAGCGCTCGTCGCCGTCCTTGATGCCCTGCCGGATCGTGCGGCTCTTCTCCATCTGGAACTGGCGCTGCTGCTTGCGCGAGGCCTTGGGGTCCAGGGCGGCCTTGGCACGGGCCCGCGCGGCGGCCTCGGCCTCGCGACGGGTCGGGGTCGGGCGGCCCTTCTTCTCACCCACGCCCGACGAGCCGGTGGAGGCCGTCGCGCCTGCGGTCGTCGTGCTGGCCGGGGCGGTCGTGGAGCCGGAGCTTCGTCGGGAGAACACGGGGTCAGGCTACCTCCGCCGCGGGTCGAGGGCACCCCGGCAGCACCCGAGCGGCTCGGCGTGTACCGCGACGTGCTCCGGCCTCGTAGGCTGGGGAGCGTAGGCACGTCCGTCCCATCGAAAGGGGCTGCAGGGCAATGGCTCTCTGGCAGCGGTTCCGCATGATCTTCAGCGCGAAGGCGAGCAAGGCGCTCGACCGTGCGGAGGACCCCAACGACACGCTCGACTACAGCTACCAGAAGATGCTGGAGATGCAGCAGAAGGTACGCCGCGGCGTGGCTGACGTGGCGACGAGCCGCAAGCGTCTGGAGATCCAGATGACGCAGCTGCAGCAGGGGTCGGACAAGCTCACCACCCAGGCGCAGACCGCGCTGGCGCAGGGGCGCGAGGACCTCGCCCGCGAGGCGCTGACCCGCAAGAGCGGCCTGACCGGGCAGCTCTCCGACCTCCAGCAGCAGCACGCGCAGCTGCAGGCGGAGGAGGAGAAGCTGACGCTGGCCTCGCAGCGGCTGCAGACCAAGATCGAGGGCTTCCGCACCCGCAAGGAGACGCTGAAGGCGACCTACAACGCCGCCAAGGCCCAGACCTCGGTCAACGAGGCGTTCTCGGGCATCTCCAACGAGATGGGCGACGTCGGCCTGGCCATCGAGCGGGCCGAGGACAAGACCGCGCAGATGCAGGCCCGCTCGGGCGCCATCGACGAGCTCATCGCCTCGGGCGCGCTCGAGGACCGCGTCGGCGGGGGCGGCGACGACATCGACCGCGAGCTCGCCGCCATGTCCTCGACCTCGCAGGTCGAGGCCGAGCTGGCGCAGCTCAAGGCCGGTGTGCAGCCGCCGCAGTCGATCGACAGCACCCCGGCGCCCCAGGCCATCGACGCCTCCGGTCCGGCCGCCACCGCACAGCCGAGCCAGCCCGCCGCCCAGCCGGTCGCCGAGCCGGTGGAGGACCAGGACAAGCAGTGAGTCGCACCCGCTTCGCCCCCGACCACGGGCTCACCGCCCGGATGACCGCCACGATGTTCCTGCTGGGGCTGCTGTTCGTGGCGGTCGTGGTCGGCGCCATCCTGTTCGCCGGGCGCGGACTGGGGCTGATCATCGGCATCGCCGCGCTGGGCTTCGTCTGGTGGCAGTGGTGGAACTCCGACAAGCTCGCGCTCAAGGCCATGAAGGCCCGGGTCGTCAGCCCCCAGGAGGCGCCCGAGCTGCACGCCATGATCGACCGGCTCTGCACGCTCGCGGACATGCCCAAGCCCACCGTTGCCATCGCCTACACGAACCTGCCGAACGCCTTCGCCACCGGCCGCTCGCCGAGCCACTCGGCGGTCTGCGTCACCACCGGCATCCTCGACCGACTGACGCTCGAGGAGCTCGAGGGCGTGCTCGCCCACGAGCTGTCCCACGTCGCGCACCGCGACGTCATGGTGATGTCGCTGGCCTCCACCGCCGGCATCATCACCGGCATGGTGCTGCGGGGCGCGCAGTTCGGCGGGCTCGGCATGCTGGGCGGGCGCCGCGACGACCGCAGCGGCGTCCCGGTCTGGCTGCTGATCCTGCTGGCCAGCATCGTGGTCTACGCCATCAGCTTCGTCGCCACCAAGATGCTCTCGCGCTACCGCGAGCTCGCGGCGGACCGCGCCGGCGCGTTCATGACCGGCAACCCGTCGGCCCTGGCCAGCGCGCTGACGAAGATCAGCGGGGAGATCGCCGTCATCCCGAAGAAGGACCTGCGCGCGGCGGAGCCGATGAACGCGCTGTTCATCGCCCCCGCGGTGGCCGGGGTGTCGTGGAAGACGCTGACCTCGACCCACCCCTCCCTGGAGCAGCGGCTCGCGCAGCTGGCCCAGGTGGCGACCGAGCTCGGCCGACCGCTCGACGGCGGCTTCCCGTCCGGGCCGACCGGCCCCGCCGGGCCCCCGCGCTGAGCCCCGGGATGGGTATCTGGGACAGCCTCCGCGGCCGGCGCACGGTCCGCGGACCACAGCTCGACGGCCTCTTCGCCCTGCCCTCGGCCGCCGTGACGTTGCAGTCCGCGGCGTCCTTCGTGCCGACCGGCACCGGCGCGATCTGCTTCCGCGGCGCCCAGGGGCCGGCGTTCGCGCAGACCCTGAGCGACCTCGTCGAGCTGCTCGACGCCGACGACGACCTGCCCGTCGAGCTCGTCACCGACGGCTACGGCTTCACCTGGCTGGTCTCGCGCCAGGACGACGTCGAGTCGCTGGTCACCGACCTGCACACGGTGGTCGGCAGCCTCGAGGTGCAGGGCTTCGCCGCGCAGATCCTCTGCTCGCAGATCGGCTTCCGCGACGCGACCGGGCGGGTCCTCGCCCTGGTCTACCTGCACAAGAGCGGCAGCTTCTACCCGTTCGCGCCCTTGGAGGGCCAGCAGCGCGACAACGTGCTCGAGCTCCAGGTGCGCGACCTGCTGCGCAACGAGCTGCCCGTCGAGGCGGACCTCAGCCGCTGGATGGCACTCTGGGGCGCCCCGGGTCTGTGACCCGGCCTCCGAGGTGAAGGGAAGCTGACATGAGGGTTCTCGTGGCTCCGGACAAGTTCGCCGGCACGTTGACCGCGGTCGAGGCCGCCGAGGCGATCGCCGCGGGCTGGCGCCGGCACGCGCCCGACGACGAGCTCGACCTCGCCCCGATGGCCGACGGCGGCCCGGGCTTCGTCGACGTCGTCCACACCGCGCTGGGCGGGGAGCTCGAGGTCGTCACCGTGCGCGGCCCCGCCGGCGACCCCACCCCGGCTGCCTTCCTGGTCGCGCGTGAGCAGGGCGACGGCGGCACGGCGTACGTCGAGGCGGCCCAGGCGTGCGGTCTGCACCTGGTGCCGGTCGAGCAGCGCGACCCCGAGCGGGCCACGTCGTACGGCGTCGGCGAGCTGCTGGCGGCCGCGGTCGACGCCGGGGTGTCGCGGGTGGTGCTGGGCCTCGGGGGCTCGGGCACCAACGACGCCGGCGCGGGACTGCTGGCCGCCCTGGGGGCGACCCACACCGGCGGGACGCTGGAGGAGGGCCCGCTCGGGCTCGAGGGCGTGAGCGCCGTCGCCCTGGCACCCGCCCGCGCGCGGCTCGGTGAGGTCGAGGTCGTCGTTGCCTCCGACGTGGACAACCCGCTGCTCGGCCTGCTGGGCGCCACCAAGATCTACGGCCCGCAGAAGGGGGTCGCCGAGGAGCGCATCAGCACTCTCGACGCGCTGCTGGAGGGCTTCGCCCGCGCGACGGCGCCGCGCTCGATCTCGACCCCGGGGGCCGGCGCCGCCGGCGGCCTCGGCTTCGCGCTGATCGCGCTGGGGGCGGCCCGCCGCCCCGGCATCGACGTGGTGTCCGAGGCCTGCTCGCTCGCCGAGCGGGCCCGGGCCGCGGACCTCGTGATCACCGGGGAGGGGGCGTTCGACTTCTCCTCGCGCTCGGGCAAGGTGCCCTCCGGGGTGGCTGCGGTCGCCGCGTCCGCGGTGCGCCCCTGCGTGGCGATCGCCGGCGCGGTGCTGCTCGGCTCGCGCGAGATGCGCACCATGGGTGTCGAGGCGGCCTACGCGCTGGTCGACGTCGTGGGGGAGGAGGCCGCCTTCGCCGACCCCGCGGGCAGCCTGGCGACCGTGGCCGAGCGCGTGGCGCGCTCGTGGTCGCGGTGAGGGGAATAACCGTCGGTGTGCGACGATTGAGGTGATCGACGGGACCTCCGTCGCACCTCTCTCGACGAAAGCGAGCTGCACTGTGACCGAGCAGGTCGAGACCCAGACCCCGATCAGGGCGGACGGCATCAACCTCTCCACGGGGGCCGCCGCCAAGGTCAAGAGCCTCCTGGACCAGGAGGGTCGTGACGACCTCAAGCTGCGCATCGCCGTCCAGCCCGGTGGCTGCTCCGGCATGCGCTACCAGCTGTTCTTCGACGAGCGCGACCTCGACGGTGACATCGTCACCGACTTCGACGGCGTGGAGGTCGTGGTCGACCGGATGAGCTCGCCGTACCTCAACGGCGCCACCATCGACTTCGTGGACACCATCGAGAAGCAGGGGTTCACCATCGACAACCCCAACGCCGGCGGATCCTGCGCCTGCGGCGACTCCTTCCACTGAGCCTCGGGCCGACCGGTCACCGGTCAGCCCTGATCGAGCCGCTCCCGCCTCGGCGGGGGCGGCTCGAGCCGTTCCTGCACCCTCAGGGAGCCGGCTCGACCCGCACCTGCTGGGCGAGGGCCCCGTCGAGGACGGCCCTCCCGTCGAGCGGCGAGTCGAGGCGCACCGAGACCGTGTCGGTCAGGTCGCGGGCCGTGGGGGAGCAGTCCGGCTCGGTGGAGTGGGTGACGGTCACGGTCACCGACACCTCGCTCTCCACCAGGCGCGGGGACAGCAGGTCCGCACAGGTGCCCCGGGGGACGGCGACGTCGAGGTCGAGACGGTCGCCGTCGGTCACGACGTACGACGTGAGCCGCAGGCCGTTGCTCAGCGCGACCGGGACCGGGCCCTCGCTGCTGCCCGCGTCGGCCGAGGCGTCGACGTCCGGGACGGCGAGGACCGGGTCGTTGCCGTCCGGGCCCTGGGGTCCGTTGCCGCTGAAGAGCCACCACAGGAGCACGAACGCGATGACCGCAGCCATCGCGAGGAGGCCGGTCGGGCGACCCTTGCGGCGCACCGCCGGCTCGACCGGAGCGGGAGGCCGGTCGTCCGGGGGCAGGAAGTCGAACGCGGAGGGGGTCATCGCAGACCCGACGCTAGTCCGGTGCGGCAACCCGGAGAGGTGGCGCGGCCCGGACGGGGCTCAGGCGAGGTGCAGCCAGGCTCAGGCGAGGTGCAGCTCGAGGTCGGCGGCCCGCGCGGCCAGCGACTCGCTGATCGCCGGCGTGCCGGCTCCGGCGGCCGCGGCGTGGGCCGGGGCGTCGGCGCGCTGCTGAGGGAGGTGCAGCCGGGTGGTCACGGCGCGGGCGTCGCCGAGCATGTCGGTGAGGGCGACGGCGTCGTCGTACGCGAGTCTCGTGGTGCTCATGCTTCGACGGTAGGGGTTACCGACGGGTCCACCCATTCGTACCGGCAAGTAGTGTTCGAGGGCCCTGTGTCCCCCTGCGTCCCGGCCCCGTGAGGTACTCGTGTCCCTGCTCGTCACCGGCTCCATCGCCACCGACCACCTGATGTCCTTCCCCGGCAAGTTCGCCGACTCGCTGGTGGTCGAGCAGCTGGACAAGATCGCGCTGTCGTTCCTCGTCGAGGACCTCGAGGTCCGCCGCGGCGGGTGCGCGGCCAACATCTCCTTCGGTCTCGGCAGCCTCGGGCTGCGCCCGGTGCTGGTCGGGGCGGTGGGGGAGGACTTCGTCGACTACCGCTCCTGGCTCGAGCGCCACAACGTCGACTGCAGCGCCATCCACGTGTCCGGCAGCCGCCACACCGCCCGCTTCGTGTGCACCAACGACGCGACCATGGCCCAGATCGCGTCCTTCTACGCCGGTGCCATGACCGAGGCGCGCGACATCGAGCTGCGCCCCATCGTCGACCGGCTGGGTGAGCACCTCGGCAACGACGCCTGGGACGGCCGCCCGGCCGTGCTCATCGGCCCCAACGACCCCGAGGCGATGCTGCGCCACACCCAGGAGTGCCGCGACCGGGGCTACGCCTTCCTGGCCGACCCCTCGCAGCAGCTCGCCTTCGGCGACGGGGAGATGATCCGCGACCTCGTCGACGGCGCCACCATCCTGTTCTCCAACGAGTACGAGGCCGCCCTCATCACGCAGAAGAGCGGCTGGAGCGCCGAGGAGGTGCTCGCGCGGGTGGGCACGTGGGTGGTGACCCTGGGCGCCCAGGGCGTGCGCATCGAGACCCACGGTGCCGAGCCCGTCCACGTGGCGGCGGTCCCCGGGGTCGTCCCGGTCGAGCCCACCGGCGTCGGCGACGCCTTCCGCGCCGGGTTCCTGGCCGGGCTGGAGTGGGGCCTCGGCCACGAGCGGTCCGCCCAGCTGGGCTGCGCGCTGGCGGCGTACGTCGTGGAGCGGGTCGGCACCCAGGAGTACGCCCTGCACCACCAGGCGTTCGTGGACCGGTTCGCGTCGGCGTACGGCGCGGAGGCGGCCGCCGAGGTCGCCGTCCGGGTGCGCACCTCCCGCCCCTGAGGGGGCAGGTGTGTCCGACTCGGGACCCTCTGGGGGCGACGCTGTGGAGGACGTGACGTAACACCTCCCGATGTGTGCGGCCCTAGGGTCCTCTGAGGAACCAGTGAGTAGTAGGGTTTCGATGTCCGTCTGTTCGAGGAGAGAGGCCTTCTCAGTGGGTCTGCAGCTGCCCCGACGTGTGCGCAGGGCCTTCGCCGGCCTCGCACTGGTCCTGCCCGTCCTCCTGCTGGGGGCCTGCTCGCAGGACCAGCAGGACGCCTGGCAGCGCGGTGCCATCCCGGAGGGCGCCTCCGACCGCTCCGACGCCATCATCACGCTGTGGCAGTGGACCTGGGTCGCGGCCCTCGCCACCGGTGTCCTCGTGTGGGGGCTCATCGCCTACGCGGTGATCAAGTTCCGCCGTCGCAGCGACGACGAGATCCCCGTCCAGACGCGCTACAACCTGCCGATGGAGATCCTCTACACCGTCGCCCCGGTCGTGATGGTGCTGGTGTTCTTCAACTTCATCATCCAGGCGCAGGACGAGGTCCAGGCCGCCCCGGGCGAGCCCGACCACACGGTGAAGGTCGTGGGCCAGCAGTGGTCGTGGACCTTCAACTACATCGAGGACGAGGCCCTCGACGGTTCCACCACGGTCTACGAGGCCGGCACCCCGGCGGACCCGCCGACGCTCTACCTCCCGGTCAACGAGTCGGTGAACTTCGAGCTCTCCTCGCCCGACGTCATCCACTCCTTCTGGGTGCCGGCGTTCACCTACAAGATGGACGTCGTGCCCGGTCGCGACAACGAGTTCACGATGACCCCCACCCGCGAGGGCACGTACGCCGGCAAGTGCGCCGAGCTGTGCGGCACCTACCACTCGCGGATGCTGTTCGACGTCAAGGTCGTCAGCGCCGAGGAGTACGCCCAGCAGCTGTCCGAGCTCGAGGAGCAGGGCAACGTGGGCGAGGCGCTCGGCGGCTCGGACTCGGTGACCCAGGACGGCCTCGACGAGACAGGAGAAGGCGAGTGACCGCCACCGCTGAGCCGACCAGGACCACCGCGGCCCCGCGCAAGACGCTGGGCCAGCAGGTCGTCCGGGTCCTCACGACCACCGACCACAAGCTCATCGGCAAGCTCTACCTGGGCACGTCGTTCGCCTGGTTCCTGGCCGCCGGTGTGATGGCGCTGGTCATCCGCTCCGAGCTCGCCAGCCCCGGTCAGCAGTTCGTCAACGACGAGCTCTACAACCAGCTCTTCACGATGCACGGCACGATCATGCTGCTGCTGTTCGCGACGCCGCTGTTCTTCGGCTTCGCCAACGTGATCATGCCGCTGCAGATCGGCTCGCCCGACGTGGCGTTCCCGCGGCTGAACATGCTGAGCTACTGGTTCTTCCTCTGGGGCGGCCTCATCGCGGGCTCCGGGTTCCTCACGCCCTCGGGCGCGGCCGGCTTCGGCTGGTTCGCCTACACGCCGCTGTCGGACGCCGTCCGCAGCCCGGGCGTCGGTGGCGACCTGTGGGTCATGGGTCTGTGGCTGGCCGGTCTGGGCTCGATCCTCGGTGCGGTCAACTTCGTCACCACCGTCATCTGCATGCGCGCGCCCGGCATGACGATGTTCCGGATGCCGATCTTCACCTGGAACGTGCTGGTCACCAGCATCCTGGTGCTCATCGCCTTCCCGATCCTGGCCGGCGCCCTGCTGAGCCTCGAGGCCGACCGATTGTTCGGGGCCCACATCTTCGACGCCGCCCATGGTGGCCCGATCCTCTGGCAACACCTGTTCTGGTTCTTCGGGCACCCGGAGGTCTACATCATCGCGCTGCCGTTCTTCGGCATCGTGACCGAGATCCTCCCGGTGTTCAGCCGCAAGCCGGTCTTCGGCTACGTCGGCCTGGTCGGTGCCACGCTCGGCATCGCGTTCCTCTCGGTCGCGGTGTGGGCGCACCACATGTACGTCACCGGCGCGGTCGACCTGGCCTTCTTCTCCGGCATGACGTTGCTGATCGCCGTACCCACGGGTGTGAAGTTCTTCAACTGGATCGGCACGATGTGGGGCGGCTCGCTGTCCTTCGACAACGCCATGCTCTGGTCGGTCGGCTTCCTCACGACGTTCCTCTTCGGCGGCCTGACCGGCGTCATCCTGGCGGCCCCGCCGCTCGACTTCCACGTGTCCGACAGCTACTTCGTGGTCGCGCACTTCCACTACGTCGTGTTCGGCACGGTGGTGTTCGCGATGTTCGCCGGCTTCTTCTTCTGGTGGCCCAAGATGACGGGCAAGATGCTCGACGAGCGTCTCGGCAAGCTGCAGTTCTGGATGCTGTTCGTCGGCTTCCACACCACGTTCCTGGTGCAGCACTGGCTCGGCGCGGAGGGCATGCCGCGGCGCTACGCCGACTACCTGCCCAGCGACGGCTTCACCTTCCTGAACCAGGTCTCGACCGTCGGCTCGTTCGTGCTGGCCGCGTCGATGCTGCCGTTCTTCTACAACGTCTACAAGTCCTCGCGCGGTCCCGACGTCACCGTCGACGACCCGTGGGGCTGGGGCCGCTCGCTCGAGTGGGCGACCTCCTGCCCGCCGCCGCGTCACAACTTCGTGACCATCCCGCGGATCCGTTCGGAGTCCCCGGCCTTCGATCTCCACCACCCCGAGGTGGCGGCGATGGAGCTGGGCGAGAGTGACCCGGAGTCCTCCGGCGTCGGTGGTGGAAAGGGCGTGCACGGGTGAAGACCGAGTCCTGGATCTTCGGGATCTGCGCAATCTTCGTGTGGCTGGTGAGCCCGCTCTACTGGGTCATGTCGAAGGACTGGACGGGCACGTCGGCGCTGGTCATGACCGCGCTGCTGGCCACGATGGTCTTCGGCTACCTCTTCTTCCACGCCAACCGGCTGGACCCGCGACCGGAGGACCGCTCCGACGCGGAGATCGCCGACGGCGCCGGTGAGCTGGGCTTCTTCCCGCCCTACTCCTGGTGGCCGCTGTGGTGCGGGCTCTGCCTCGCGGTCATGGTCTTCGCCGTGGCGAACGCCGCCTGGTGGCTCTTCATCCTGGGCGGGATCATCGGTGCCTCGGCGCTGAGCGGACTGATCTTCGAGTACTACAAGGGCGAGCACGCGCACTGACGCCGGCAGGATTTGAGCTGCCGCTCCCTGACGCGCGCGCCCGGTGAAGCGTTGTCCGCGAGGCAGGTGATTCCCGCCACGCTCGCGGAGTGCGGGTTACCGACGGGTCGGTTGTTACGCTGACGAAGACAGCCGTCGATCCCGAGGGGGGATTCCCGCATGCCGTCCCGTCGTGCACGTTCCGCACGCACGCTCCGCCGCTCCGTCGCGCTCTCGACCGCCGCCGTGACCGCGGTCGGGTTGCTGGGCGCCTGCAGCATCATCGAGGGTGACGGCAGCAGCCCGTCGCAGGAGCCCGGCTCCTCCGACCGGGCCGGCGCGAGGGCCGAGGGCACGGTCGCGAAGCCGCAGTCGGCCGTGCGCCTGGACCTCAACCTCCCGGCCCGTGCCCAGGCCCCGGTGCCGGTAGACACGCTGCTCGCGGTCTCGGCCGAGTCCGGCTCGCTGGACAAGGTCTCCTTCACGACCGGCCGCGGTGCGGCCGTGCCGGGGGAGATGAACAAGAAGGGGACGGCCTGGACCGCCTCCGAGCGGCTCGAGCCGGGCACGACGTACCGGGTGGAGGCGAAGGGTGAGGACGCCGACGGCCTGCCCAAGACGCTGTCGCGCACGTTCCGCACCGCCGACCTGACCCTGGACGACCAGACCTACGCCAGCATCGCCCCGCTCGACGGCGAGACCGTCGGCGTCGGCATGCCGGTCATCGTGACCTTCGACGTCCCGGTCACCGACCGGGCCGAGATCGAGCGCCACCTCGACGTGCAGTCGAGCCCGGTCCAGCAGGGCTCGTGGTACTGGATGTCCGACACCGAGGTGCACTGGCGTCCCAAGACGTACTGGAAGCCCGGCACCGAGGTCACCGTGGACGCCGACGTCAACGGCGTGAACGCCGGCAACGGCATCTTCGGCCAGGAGGACCGCGAGGCCAGCTTCACCGTCGGCGACTCGCTGTTCATGAACATCGACGTGCAGGCGCACACGATGAAGGTCGTGGAGAACGGTCGTCTGCTCCGCACCATCCCGATCAGCGCCGGCAAGCCCGGCTTCACCACCCGCTCCGGCGTGAAGGTGATCATCGAGAAGTTCGAGAGCAAGCGGATGGACGCCGCGACGACCGGCATCTCCGAGAGCGACCCGGAGTACTACAACCTGAGCAACGTGCAGTACGCCCAGCGCGTGACCTACTCCGGCGAGTTCATCCACGCCGCCCCGTGGTCGGTGGGCTCGCAGGGCTCGGAGAACGTCAGCCACGGCTGCGTCGGCATGAGCACCGAGAACGCCGGGTGGCTGTACTCGCTCACCCAGCGCGGTGACGTCGTCGACGTGACCGGGACCGACCGCCCCATGGAGCTCTCCAACGGCTTCGGCGACTGGAACCTGTCGTGGGCCGACTACCAAGAGGGCTCCGCCCTCTAACCCTCCCTCGCGAGGCGTCGGTTGTGCAGGCGCGAGGCGTCGGTTGTGCAGGCGCGAGGCGTCGGTTGTGCAGGCGCGAGGCGTCGGTTGTGCAGGCGCGAGACGTCAACAAGTGTCGCCGTCTGATCCCTGACCCGCTCGATATCCACAGATCATGGGCGTGAACCCATCGACCGAGCGGCTTGATCGACACTGCTGCGATGCAGTTCGATAATCACTCGCTCGACCTGGGCCGCCTGGCCCACGTCGGACTCGCAGACGGGCCCTTCACCCGGTACGACGCGCTCCGAGCCAGCGTCTCGCGTCACCTCCTGGATCGCTGGGTCAAGGAGGGGATCGTGCGCGTGCCGTTGCGCGGCGCCTATCTCTCCTCGGCGCTGACAGACACGGTCGAGTTGCGGGCTCGCTGCCTGGCGAAGGTGGTCGCCCCGCATGTCGTCATCGTCGATCGGACAGCGGCATGGTTGTGGGGCGTCGACACCTACGCCCTGGCTGAGCTGAAGTTCCCTCTACCCATCGACGCATTTTCCTTGCGGGGCGGTTCGCGTGTCCGTCGCGGCGGAGTTCGAGGTGGCACCAGGTCACTCTCGGTCGACGACTGGACTTGGGTCGAGGGCGTGCGCGTGTGTACGCCGCTGCGCACCGCTCTCGACCTGGCGTGCAGCTTGAGTCGCTACGAAGCCGTCGCCGCTCTGGATGCTCTGCTCCGTGCTCAGGGGATGAGCCAGGAAAGCTTGCTGCAGCAGCTGCCGCGCTTCAGAGGACGTCGGGGGGTCATCCAGGCGCGCGAGGTCGTGCGGCTCCTCGATCCTCGCGCTGAGTCCCCAGGTGAGTCCGTCACCCGCGTCGTGATCGTGGAGGAGGGACTGCCGAGCCCCGAGCTCCAGGTCTCGGTGTTCGACGAGCGTGGCAATCCGGTTTATCGGCTCGACCACGCTTACGAGGAGCTCAAGATCGGGATCGAGTACGACGGCGAGGAGCACCACACCTCAGCGGAGGACCGTCGGCACGATGCGGAACGGCGAGCGTGGCTGCGCGCCCACGGGTGGATCATCATCGTCGTCACGAAGAGCGACTTCGCCGTACACAAGCGCAGCGAATGGATCGACGCCATCCGCAGCGCTCGGTGTGAGCGTCTCGAGGAGCGGCGTGCACTTCGTGCTCGGCCGCTGCAGCGCGCTGACCGCGTGACGAGGGAGCAGCTTGGCCTGCGCTCGGCGTAAAGGGGCTCATCCCAATCGGGGGTGTAGGAGTTGGGGTCTTAAGCCGCCGGTCTCGAGCAGGCTTCGGGCGATGTAGTTGGTCAGGTTGCGGAACCCGAGTGCGGAGCCGCGCAGGTGTTCGAGCTGTCCGTTGAGCGCCTCGGTCGGCCCGTTGCTGGTGCCGGGTCGTTCGAAGTAGGCGAGCACGTCAGCGGCTCGCTTCTTCAGGGTCCGGCCCAGGGTGGTGAGCTCGGTGAGCACCTTGGGGACGCCGGCGCTGAGGTCGGTGATCAGCTTCTCCATGAGCTCGCGGCCGCGTTGCCGGTCCTCGTGGCGATAGGCGGCGATCATGCGCTGGTAGACACCCCAGGTCGCCTCGACCTCGACGTGAGCGTCATCAACGAACAGCGCGCGTAGCCTGTCGCTCTGCTTGTCGGTGAGCAGGTCCGCGCCGGTGTGCAGCGTGCGCCGCGACTTGTAGAGCGGGTCGTCCCTGAACCCACGGTGCCCGTGGATCGCGAGTTGGACCCGGCGCCGGCACCTGTCGAGGGCGTCACCGGCCAGGCGCACGACGTGGAAGGGATCCATCACCGTGACCGCGCCCGGGACCTCCTCTGCAGCGGCGGTCTTGAACCCGGTGAAGCCGTCCATCGCGACCACCTCGACCGCGTCACGGAAGGCGTCGTCGCGGTCGGCGAGCCAGGTCTTGAACGCCGCCTTCGACCGGCCCTCGACCATGTCCAGCAGCCTTGCTGGGCCGGCGCCATCGCGGACCGGGGTGAGGTCGATGATCACGGTGACGTACTTGTCGCCACGCCTGGTGTGGCGCCAGACGTGCTCATCGACGCCAATGACCTTCACGCCCTCAAACCGCGTGGGGTCGTTGATCAGCAGCCGCTTGCCTTCAGCCAGGACCGCGTTGTTGGCGGTGTCCCACGCGACCCCGAGTCCCTCGGCGACACGGGCGACGGTGAGGTGTGCGACCACGATCCCTTCCAGCGCCCACCGCAGTCCGGTGCGCGAGAGCTTCGCGCGTGGCTCCGCCGCGGCGCTGGTGTCTTGGCGCCACACGTGTCCGCAGTCGGCACAGCGGTAGCGGCGCACTACAACTTCCAGCACGGTCGGTCGCCAGCCCAGCGGCTCGTGGGCCAACCGCCGGATCACGGTGTCACGAGCAGCGCCTTCGCTGCCGCACCGTCGGCACCACTGATCTGGTTCCACCACGCGGCACGCGAGGACTGCACGATCCGGTTCAAGTCGTTGTCCGGTCACGCTCAGACCGAGGCCGTCGAGTCGAGCGAAGGCGGTCAGGTCAGGGCGGCCGAAGCCGGCCGGCGGGGTAGCGTCGGACACGTCGAGGTCTTTCGGATGGATGGCGTAGGAACCTCCGTCGTCGGCAGACCTCGACGTCTATCTGCGGACCGACGCGCCCGGCCGACCTACAC
This sequence comes from Nocardioides sp. HDW12B, assembly GCF_011299595.1. Lineage (NCBI taxonomy): Bacteria > Bacillati > Actinomycetota > Actinomycetes > Propionibacteriales > Nocardioidaceae > Nocardioides > Nocardioides sp. HDW12B. Next base: position 1,396,103 of record NZ_CP049867.1, read on the forward strand.
CGTCATCTGAGAAGACCCCTGAAACGTCTTCGACGACGACGGGACCGGCGAGGAGGAGGGCGCGGTGAGCTAAAGGAATGGAGCTTGCTCGGCTTCGACGCCGCCGCAAGCTCCGGTGAAACGGTCGGTACTGGTCGGTCGTCGTCGGTCGCCACCGGATGGCGGCGTCCCCCACGCTCGGCGTTTGCGCAGGTCAGCGGCTCGTTCGCCCAGTGGGCGCATCAAGCGATAGACGCAAAGCCGACGTGATTAGGTCGTCGCTTCGATTCCGACAGGCGGCTCCGGCGAACAGCCCCTGACCTGCGGAAACGCAGGGCAGGGGCGGTTCGGTTCTGGTGGTCGCGCGATGCGCTGGCCTCACGGCTCTGCCCGACACCGACGTCGCTCTCCTCTGCGACGGACCCCTCGCCGGCTGAGCGCTCGCGGCCGGCATCCTGTCCGCGTGCCGATAGGCCTCGCACCGCTCGGCAACGCAGCGTGGCGTTGCGTCGCGACCCGGCGACGGCTCGGCGGGGCGCGATCGTCTCGTGCGTTGGCGGACTACGGGAGCTTGGACGCGAGGACGTCGGCCGCCAGGATCTCGGGTGCTGCGCCGAGGAGGTGCTGGTTGGCCATCAGGGCTGCGACGATGGCGCCGTTGGCGTGGGCGTCGCGAGCGGCCTCGTCGGGGAATGCATCGAAGATCCAGAAGGTGTCGGCGTGGGTCCTGACCGCGAACCAGACAATCGTTCCTACTTCTTCGTTGGCGAGCGCGACAGCGCCGGCGAGCAGATCGGCGAGCGCGTCGTGCTGTCCATCGGCCGCGACGATCTTGGCGACGAAGGCATACGGAAGTGATGCGGGTGCGGACATGAGGGGTTCTCCTAGGTGTCGAGGTTTCTTGGTGAAGCGAGTTCAGCGTATGACGGGCAAGGGCAGGCGAGAAGTGGCGTATACGGCAGTATTGCTATTGTTCGCGCCATGCGTATCGGACTGATCGCGATCGACGGCTGCTTCGGTTCGGCTGTCGCGTCGGTCATCGACATCGTGCGGGTGGCCGACGGAGCCCGCGGCGATGTCGACCCGCGGATCGACCCGATCGAACTCGCCATCCTCGGACCGAAACGGAGTGTGACCACGACGGCATCGATGACCCTGTCGGTGGACCACCCGCTGTCGGAGTCCGCAGAGTTCGACGTGGTCGTCGTCCCTGCGCTTGGAACCCTCACGGCCGCCGCTACCAACGACGCCCTCCAGAGCCGAGATGCTCGTTCGGTTATCGCCTCGCTCGGGCGCCTCGACGACGCGACCACCCGGATCGCCGCGGCGTGCACCGGCGTGTTCGCTGTCGCCGAGACCGGACGGATGCATCATCGGCGGGCGACGACCAGCTGGTTCCTGGGGCCGGAGTTCCTGAAGCGCTATCCGACCGTCGCCCTCGATCTCGACACCATGGTCGTGGTCGACGGGAACCTCGTCACCGCCGGCGCCGCGTTCGCCCACATCGACCTCGCGCTCTCACTCGTGCGATCGATCAGCCCCGACCTGGCCCAACATGTCGCCAAGCTCCTCATCATCGACGAGCGTCCGTCGCAGGCGGCCTTCGTCGCCTACGAACATCTCCGGCACGAGGACCCGATCGTCGTCGAGTTCGAACGCTTCGTGCGCGCCCGCCTGGACGAACCGTTCAACGTCGCCTTCGCCGCGCAGTCGCTCGGCACCAGCCGGCGCACCCTCGAACGACGAGTCCGTGCGGCGCTCAACCTCACTCCGCTCGGCTTCGTCCAACGGCTTCGCATCGAACGAGCTCGGCACCTCTCAGCAACCACGGACCTCACCTCCGCCGAGATCGCGCTACGGGTCGGCTACGCGAACGCCGAGACTCTGCGCTCCCTCCTGCGTAGGGAGCGACGCCGTTCCTGACCTATCGCCATGCCTGTAGCCGGTGTCCTAGTGCTCGACTGGAACCACCTCTCAGCACGTCGCGTCGACGCTCCTGCGTCGCCCCTGGACGACCCACTCGACACGCCCGCAGCACAGGCCATGTGACGTGTCCCGGCTTCCCGGACGGTCGGGGTTGGGTGGCTGTGATGTCGCTGCGTTCTCGTCGAGGGGGTCAGCAGACTCGATCAGGGTCGATTGGGATGAGACGCGAAGGCGGTCAGGTCAGGGCGGCCGAAGCCGGCCGGCGGGGTAGCGTCGGTCACGTCGAGGTCTTTCGGATGGATGGCGTAGGAACCTCCATCGTCGGGAGACCTCGACGTCTACCTGCGGACCGACGCGCCCGGCCGACCTACACCCTCATCTGGGAAGAGCCCGTAAAGGCCGACGGTGCGAGCACCGCCAACGGCCGGACTGGCGTCTCGCGCCTGCAGAACTGGCGTCTCGGACCTGCAGAAGTGGCGTCTGGCGCCTGCAGAACTGGCGTCTCGTGGGGGGAGGGGAGGGGTGGGGGAAGCGGACGCGGAACGCCCCCCCGGCGCTGGGCGCGGGGAGGGCGTTCCGGTGGTGCAGTGACCGGGTCGGGTCGACCGGACCCGGTCGGTCAGTGGCCGGGGCGGAGGGGCTCGTCGGCCGGGCCGACCGAGCGGCCGTCGTACTGGTGACCGTCCGCGGCGTGGCCGGCGAGGGCCGCCTGCCGCTCCGCCTCGAGCTCGTGGTCGGCGTGGTGGTGCGCCGCCTCGAGCTCTTCGCGGGTCGGCACGGCGACGTTGTCGGCGAACCACAGCTTCGACAACCGCGACCGCAGCTGCATGACCTTGAGCTGGCGGGCCTTGACGCCGTTGGCGTCGGTCTCCGACGGCGCGTGGTAGACCTCGTCGCGGTGCCCCGCGGTGAGGGTGTACGCCGACTCCACCGAGATGGGCAGGTGCCGCTCGGAGTAGCCGCCCTCGGGGGAGCGCATGATCACGCCGGTCTCGTAGCCGTGCAGGAGCTTCTCCGCGTCCTGGCGCTGGAGCGAGATGCACCAGCGTCGGACCAGGATGAACGCCAGCGGCGGCAGGATGAACACCGCACCACGCATGAAGTACGTGATCGTGTTCAGGTCGAGACTGAACAGGTTGGCCAGGATGTCGTTGCCGCCGGCGGCCCAGAGCAGGCCGTAGAGCGTCATCATCGCGACCAGGAACGCCGTCCGGTTCGGGGCGTTGCGCGGGCGCTGCAGCAGGTGGTGCTCCCGCTTGTCGCCGGTGATCCACGCCTCGATGAACGGGTAGGCCATCATCGCGCCGAGGATCACGAACGGCATGATCTGCCCCGGGATCATGACGTTCCAGCTGATGGTGACGCCGAAGATCGAGGTCTCCCAGCCCGGGAAGATGCGGAGCAGTCCCTCGGCCAGACCCATGTACCAGTCCGGTTGGGAACCTGCCGTGACCTCGGCCGGGTTGTAGGGGCCGTACTTCCACACCGGGTTGATCGACAGCAGGCCACCCATGAGGGCGGTGACGCCGAAGACGATGAAGAAGAAGCCACCCGCCTTGGCGGCGTAGATCGGCATCATCGGGTAGCCGACGACGTTCTTCTCGGTGCGGCCGGGCCCGGGCCACTGGGTGTGCTTCTGGAAGACCAGCAGCATCATGTGGGCACCGATGAGCCCCAGCAACAGTCCGGGTATCAGCAGCACGTGGGCGATGTAGAGGCGTGGAATGATCACCTCTCCTGGGAACTCGCCGCCGAACATGAAGAACGACATGTAGGTGCCGACCACCGGTGTGGCCTTCACCAGGCCGTCCGCGATGCGGAGACCGGTGCCCGAGAGCAGGTCGTCGGGAAGCGAGTAGCCGGCGAAGCCCTCGAGGATGCCGAGGAGCAGCAGCACGCCGCCGATCATCCAGTTCAGCTCACGCGGCTTGCGGAACGCGCCGGTGACGAAGACGCGGATGAGGTGGACGAACATCGCGGCCACGAAGAGCATGGCGGCCCAGTGGTGCATCTGCCGCATGAGCAGACCGCCGCGGACGTCGAAGGAGATGTGCAGCGTCGACTCGTAGGCCTCCGACATCTCCAGGCCGCGGTAGGGCTGGTACGAGCCGTCGTAGATGACCTCGCCCATGCTGGGCTTGTACCAGAGCGTGAGGAACACGCCGGTCAGCAGCAGGACCACGAAGCTCCACAGCGCAATCTCGCCGAGCATGAAGGACCAGTGGTCGGGGAAGACCTTGCGCAGCTGCTTCTTGCTCAGCCCGGCCATGCCGGTGCGCTCGTCGGCCCAGTTGGCGACGGCACCGGCCGGGTTCTTCTTGGCCGGCTTGCGCGGTGACTTGGCGGCAGTGGTGCTCGTGCTCATGGATCAGCCTCTTTCCCAGAAACTCGGGCCGACGGGCTCCAGGAAATCGCTGGTGGCGATCAGGTAACCCTCGGAGTCAACTGCCAGAGGCAGCTGGGGAAGGGCCCGCGCTGCGGGTCCGAAAATAACCTTGCCATTGTCGGCCAAATCGAAGGTCGACTGGTGGCACGGGCAGAGCAGGTGGTGCGTCTGCTGCTCCCACAGGGAGATGGGGCAACCCACGTGGGTGCAGATCTTGGAGTAGGCCAGGATGCCGCCCACACCCCAGTCGGCCTTGTCCTCGTCGGGGGTGATGTCGTCGGGCTCCATGCGTACGACGATGATCGCCGCCTTGCCCTTCTCGACGAGCTGGTCGTGGCCCTCGATGGTCTCCTCGCCGTAGGGCTCGCCGTTGTAGAAGATCTCGGGCTCGGCGTTGATGAGCTGGCCGATCTCGACGTACTCGGGCTTGATCGGGGTGCCGGCGACGTCGTTGACGACGCGCATGCCCTCGGTCCAGACGGTCTTGTACCACCCCTTCGGCGGCAGCGGACCGAGGTCGCGCAACGCCACGATGGCGGGGAGCCCGAGGGCGCCGACGGCACCGAGGAGCGAGTTGCGGATCAGGGGACGTCGGGCGATGCCGGAGTCGTCGATGCCCTGCTGCAGGGCGCCGATGGCCTCCTCGCGGTCGGCGTCGGAGGAGCGGATCGCGTGGCGGTCCTCGGCGATCTCCTCGTCGTTCATCAGCTTGCGCGACCACTGGATGGCACCGATGCCGATGCAGAGCAGGGCCAGGCCCAGGGTGACGCCGAGGGCGACGTTGGAGGCGCCGAAGCCGAGGACGACCGTGGGCTCGTCGCCGATCTCGAAGACGAAGTAGGCCACGCAGAACGCCAGCGACATCACGGTGGCGAAGCCGAAGAGGCCGGCGATCTGCCGCTCCGCGCGCTTCTCGGCCCGCGGGTCGACGTCGGTCGGCCGGGGGAGGTGCTCGGGCAGACCGGGGTCGGCGATGGGGCCGGTCTCGGCCCACGTGCGATCACGCTCGGCGGGCGTCTGCCCCGTGCCGTTGGTGGTGCGGTCGATCTCGGTCACGCCTGTGCCCCCTTCCGGGAGGTTCGTGCGGTGTGGGAGGCGATCCAGATCGCGAAGCCCACGAGGGAGCCGATGCCGACGACCCAGGCGAACATGCCCTCGCTGACGGGGCCGAGGGCACCCATGCCGGAGCCGCCGTAGTTCGGGGCCTCCTCGATGCTCTGCAGGTAGGCGATGATGTCGCGCTTCTGCTCGGGCTCCAGGACCTCGTCGGAGAACACCGGCATCTGCTGCGGGCCGGTGATCAGGGCCTCGTAGATGTGGACGGGCTCGACGCCGACCAGGGTGGGTGCGTACTTGCCGCCCGGCAGCGCGCCGCCGGTGCCGGCGAAGTTGTGGCACGCCGTGCAGTTGGTGCGGAAGAACTCGCCACCGCGGACGATGGCCTCCTCGCGCTCGTCCTCGGGGATGGTGTCCGGGTCGTACATCTCCGCGTCGGGGATGGCCGGTCCGGGGCCGAGGCTGGCGACGTACGCCGCGAGCGCTGCGGTCTCCTCCTCGGTGTACACGGGCGCCTTGTCGGGTGCCTGCGCGCCGGGGGCGGCCATGGGCATGCGACCGGTGCCGACCTGGAAGTCGACGGCGGCGGCGCCGACGCCGACCAGCGAGGGGCCGTACTGGCCGCTCTCGGTGGTGATGCCCTCGCCGTTCTTGCCGTGGCACGACGAGCAGCCGACCAGGAACAGCTCGCGGCCCTGGGACACCTGGTCCTCGGTGGCCGCATCCTCGGCTGAGGCCGGAGCGAAGGCGGAGTAGAACCCGCCCGTCATGAGCAGGGCGAGGAGCAGCACCACGGGCCCGGCGATTCGGCTGCGCCGGCCGGCGGAAAGTCGAGCACTCAGGATTCGCACTTGGTTGTCCTCGTTGTCCCTCTACTCAGTGTTCGTGCGGTCGGGCGGTGCGGATGGCTCATTGCAGGACGTAGATCGTGAAGAACAGCGCGATCCACACCACGTCCACGAAGTGCCAGTAGTACGACACGACGATCGAGGTGACCGCCTGCTCGTGGGTGAACTTTCGCGCCAGGTAGGTGCGGCCCAGCACGAAGAGGAAGGCGATGAGCCCGCCGGTGACGTGGAGACCGTGGAAGCCGGTGGCGAGGTAGAACGCCGAGCCGTAGGCCGACGACGAGAGCGTCAGTCCCTCGTGGACGAGCTCGGTGTACTCCAGCGCCTGGCCACCGATGAAGACGGCACCCATGACGTAGGTCAGGATGAACCACTCGCGCAGGCCCCAGCCGCGGACGTTGAACACCTTGCCTGTCCGGCCGACCTGACCGCGCTCCGCGGCGAACACGCCGAGCTGGCAGGTCACCGACGACAGCACCAGGATCACGGTGTTCGTCGTGGAGAACGGGATGTTGAGCAGCTCGGTCTCCTGCGCCCACAGCTCGGGGCTCACCGCACGGATCGTGAAGTAGGCCGCGAAGAGTGCGGCGAAGAACATCAGCTCCGAGGAGAGCCACACGATCGTGCCGACGCTGACCATGCTCGGTCGGTCGTGATGCCCGTGGAGCCGGGACGCGGGGATGACTGCAGTCGATGTCGCCACGAGCGCCATTATGTCGTGAACCCTCGCCCATGGCACCCCGACCCCCGCGTGGGAGTGGTCATCTTCTTCACACCGTGACGTCGGCGCGGCAGGGGTGTCCGGATTGCCCGATACCTGGGCAGTGCTGTGGACAATTGCGCCAGACCTCTTTTCGGGCTTCCACACCCCGATCAGGTCGTACGGCGATGGGCCGCGCCCGGCGCGCCACCGCCGCGGCCGGGCCCGGGTCCCGGTCGGGGGCCCGACGAGTACCATCGTCGCGTGACCGACGCCCAGCAGCCGACCACGCCCCTGTCCGTCCTCGTCTACAGCGACGACAGCCACACGCGTGAGCAGGTCATGCTGGCCCTCGGGACGCGGCCGCACCCGGACCTCCCGTCGGTGGACTACATCGAGGTGGCGACCGAGCCGATGGTGATCCGGCACCTCGACACCGGCACGATCGACCTGGCCATCCTCGACGGTGAGGCCGCACCGGTGGGCGGCCTGGGCATCGCCCGCCAGCTCAAGGACGAGATCTTCAACTGCCCCCCGGTCCTGGTCCTGACCGGTCGCCCGGAGGACGCGTGGCTGGCCACCTGGTCGCGAGCCGAGGCCGCCGTACCCCACCCGCTGGACCCGCTGCTGCTGGCCGAGACCGTGATCCGGCTGCTGCGCGAGCGCGTCCCGGCCACCCGCTGAGCACCCGGTGACCCCCACCTGGCCCGAGGTGCTCTCGGCTCTGACGGCACGAGCGGACCTCTCCGGCACGCAGGCCACGTGGGCCATGGAGGAGATCCTGGCCGGTGCGGCCAGCCCGTCGCAGATCGCGGGCTTCGCCGTCGCGCTGCGGTCCAAGGGCGAGACCGTCGAGGAGCTCGGCGGCCTCGTCGAGGCGATGTTCGCCCACGCCCGCCCGCTCGACCTCCCGGGCCGCTGGCTGGACGTCGTCGGCACCGGGGGAGACCGCTCGATGTCGGTCAACATCTCCACGATGGCGGCCATCGTGGCCGCGGCCGCCGGCGCGCCCGTGGTCAAGCACGGGAACCGGTCGGCGTCGTCGAAGGCCGGCACCGCCGACGTGCTCGAGGAGCTGGGCGTCCGGCTCGACCTGGCTCCCGAGGACGTCGCGCGGGTCGCCCACGAGGTCGGCATCACGTTCTGCTTCGCTCCTGCCTTCCACCCGGCGCTGCGTCACGCGGCGGTGCCGCGACGTGAGCTCGGGATCGCGACCACCTTCAACGTGCTGGGCCCGCTGGCCAACCCGGCCCGTCCCGCCGCGCAGGCGATCGGCTGCGCCGACGTCCGGATGGCGCCCCTGATGGCGGGGGTCTTCGCCCGCCGCGGCGTCGACGCCTGGGTCTTCCGGGGCGAGGACGGCCTCGACGAGCTCACGACCACCGGCGCCTCGCGGGTGTGGGCGGTCCGCGGCGGAGCCGTCACGGAGGCGCGGGTGACGCCCGGCGACGTGGGACTCGAGCAGAGCTCCCCGGAGTCCCTGCGCGGCGGCGACGTGACCCACAACGCCCAGGTCGTGCGCGACCTGCTGGCGGGGCGTCCCGGACCGGTCCGCGACGCGGTGGTGCTCAACGCCGCGGCCGGCGTCGCGGTGCACGCCGCGGGTGACGGCGAGGTCGTCGAGCAGCTGCGCGCCGCGAGGTCGCAGGTCGAGACCGCCATCGACAGCGGCCAGGCCGCCGGCCTCCTGGAGCGGTGGGTCGCCGCGACTCGCGCCTGACCCGCCAGGTCAGTCGAGCTCGAGCACGTACGACGTACCGTCGCGGCGGAAGCCGAGGCGGTCGTAGTAGGGCGCGACCATCCCGGCCGGGGTGACGATGCGGCGGAAGCCGGCCTCGCGGAGCACGGTGCTGCGCCGCCACACGAACTCGCCGGGGGAGAAGTCGCGGTAGCGACGTGTCACGAAGTCGAGCAGCACGTGCGCGGTGCCCTCGCCGTCGTCGTGCACCAGCACCACGCCGACCGTCTCGTCGCCGTGGAGCACGAGGAAGGCGCGCCGACCCGCGGCCGACCCGTCCCAGACGAAGTCGGGCTGGAAGGTGAGGATCTCCTCGCTGTGCTGGCGCAGGGTGTAGCGGAGGTACTCGTCCTCGGGACCGACCTCGATGACCGAGAAGGCCGCGGTGTCGTGGCGCTGTCGCAGCAGCGTGACGAGGTAGTAGGCGTTGATGAGGGCGAGCACGCCGTTCATCGCGACCATCGACCACACCTCGATGAGGGCGTTGAAGCCGGTGAGGACGAGCGAGGCCACGAGGTTGAGGAGCCGGAAGCGGATCACCCGCGCCTGCAGCAACGAGACGACCAGCAGCACCGACCCGGCCCAGCCGAGCGCGTCGAGCCAGCTCATGGGCGTCACCCTAGCGGTCCGCGGGGCTGCCGGCCTCGCGCGCGACCCTGCTCAGAGGGGCACGGTGGTCCCGGAGCGGGCCGAGGCCAGCAGCGCCTCGGCCACCTCCACGACCCGGGTCGCCTCGGCGAGGCCCACCACGTGGTCGTGGAGCCCGAGGACGGCGTCGCGGAAGCAGGTCAGCTCCACGGCCAGCGGCTCCGGCTTCGCGATCGCGTAACGGATCACGTCGCCCTGCACGACCCCCTTGAACGACCGCAGCGTCTCCCACTCCACGGGGGCGACGCCGTTGGCGTAGAAGGTCAGGTCCATCGCCACCGTGTCGGCGACGAGGCTGCCGCGCTCGCCCGTGACGACCGTGATCCGCTCCTTGAGCGGCGACAGCCAGTTGACGACGTGGTTGGCCACGATGCCGTTGTCGAGCATGGCGACGGCCGTGACGAGGTCCTCGTGGACGCGCCCGGAGCGGTGCGCGGTGTGCGCGCTCACCGAGCGGTACGCCGATCGCGTCACCCACGCGGTGAGGTCGATGTCGTGGGTGGCGAGGTCGAGAGCGACCCCGACGTCACCGATGCGGGCCGGGTAGGGCCCGGTGCGTCGGGTGGCCACCTGGTAGATCTCGCCGACCTGGCCGTCGTCGAGCCGTCGCCGCATCTCCTGCAGGGCCGGGTTGTAGCGCTCGATGTGGCCCACGCCGGCGACGAGCCCCGTCCCGGCGAAGGCCTCGACGAGGGAGCGGCCGTCGTCGGCTGAGCCGGCCACGGGCTTCTCGATGAGGGTGTGCACGCCGGCGGCCGCCAGCCGGCGTCCGAGGTCGAGGTGCGTCGAGGTGGGGGTGGCCACGACGGCGAGGTCGGGCTCCAGGGCCAGCAGGTCGTCGACGCCGTCCTGCAGGGGCAGGCCCGCGACGGCAGCGCTCTCCCGCGTGAGCGCGGGGTCGTGGACCCCGACCAGCTCGACGCCCTCGAGCGCACCGAGCGCGCGGGCGTGGTGGCGGCCCATCTGGCCGAGGCCGACCAGCACGGCGCGGAGCTCGCTCATCGGGGCACCTCCTCACGGACCGCAGCGATCACGCGGGCCACGTCGTCGTCGGACAGGTAGGGGTGCATCGGCAGCGACAGCACCTCGGCGCAGGCGAGCTCGGTCGCGGGGAGGTCCACCTGCACGTCGTACGCCGGGAGACGGGGGACCGGGGTCGGGTAGAACACGTTGGTCTGGATGCCGCGCGCCAGCAGGCGCCGCTGCACCTCGTCGCGGTCGGCCAGCCGCAGCGTGAACTGGTGGTAGACGTGCTCGTTGCCCTCGGCGACGAACGGCAGGCGTAGTTCTGCGAGCCCTGCACGGTAGGCGTCAGCGACTGCGCGTCGACGCGCGTTGAGCTCCGGGAGCCGCCGCAGCTGCACCCGCCCGATGGCCGCGGCGACGTCGGTCATCCGGTTGTTCAGGCCCACGAGCTCGTTGGCGTAGCGAGTCTCCATGCCTTGGTTGCGCAGCATCCGGGCACGGCGGGCGAGGTCGGCGTCGGCGAAGGTGATGAGTCCGCCCTCGCCGGTGGTGAGGTTCTTGGTGGCGTAGAAGCTGAACGCCGCGGCGTCGCCGAGGCTGCCGGCGCAACGGCCGCGGCTGTGTGCGGCGTGGGCCTGGGCGGCGTCCTCGAGCAGGAACAGCCCGTGACGCGTCGCGAGGGCCTGGAGCCCGTCCATGGCCGCCACCTGGCCGAAGAGATGGACGGGCACGATGCCGGCCGTGCGGGGGCCGATCGCGGCCGCCACCGACGACGGGTCGACGCAGAAGGTGTCGGGGTCGATGTCGGCGAACACAGGGGTGGCGCCCGTCAGCGCGACCGCGTTCGCCGTCGCGGCGAACGTGAAGGCCGGTACGACGACCTCGTCACCGGGGCCGATGCCCGCCGCGAGCAGCGCCACGTGCAGCGCGCTGGTCCCCGAGTTCACCGCCACGGCGTGCTGCGCGCCGAAGGCGTCGGCGACCTCCTGCTCGAAGGCCGCCACCTCGGCGCCCTGGGTCAGGCGTCCGCTGGCGAGCACGGCCGCGGCTGCGGCCTGCTCCTCGGGTCCGAGGACCACGCGTACGGCGTCGACCGGCGGCCGGCTCACGACGTCTCCCGGAGCTGGTCGTCGACCTCGACGAAGCGCTGCCCGGTGACCGGGCAGGTCCAGGCCCCCTCACCGGCGGGGCTCAGGCGGTGTCCGCTCGGGCCGACCCAGCCGATCCGCCGGGCGGGGACACCGGCGACGAGGGCGAAGTCGGGCACGTCGCGGGTCACGACCGCCCCGGCGGCGACCATGGCCCACCGTCCGATGGTCACGGGCGCCACACAGACGGCCCGGGCACCGACGGAGGCGCCACGACGTACGACGACGGCGACGGGGGTCCAGTCGGCGCCCGTCTTGACCTGGCCGTCGGGATCGACGGCGCGAGGGTGGAGGTCGTTGGTGAGCACGGCGGCCGGACCGATGAAGACGCCGTCCTCCAGGACGGCCGGGCGGTAGACGAGGGCACCCGCCTGCACCTTCACCCGGTCACCGAGCACGACGCCGGCGTCGATCGTGGCGCCGCGGCCGACCACGCACTCCTCGCCGATGCGCGCCCCGGCACCCACCTGCGCCAGACCCCACACCCGCGAGGTGGCGCCGACGACGGCGTCGGGGGCGACGTCAGCTGTCTGCTCGAGCATCCCGCCTCCTCAGCAGCGGGCCGCTGGTCGGCTGCGCTGCGGCGTGCCACATCAGGTACGCCGCCAGGCCCGCCACGGCACCCAGCACCCAGGGAGAGACGAGGATCCAGTCGCCGTTGGCGATCCCGGGGCTCTCGGGGATCTCGCGTGCCGCGGTCACGGCAGGGCTGAGGGCCTGCGCCAGCGCGTACAGCACCGCCGCGATCAGCGCGGCCGGTCCCCACAGCGAGGCGGAGGCACGGTCCAGGGCGGCCCCGCAGAGCATCAGGAACCCGAGGGAGAACGGGATCGTGTACCTGCCCTGCCACGCGATGCCGTACTCGTCGAACGTGCTGATCGTGAGTCCGAGCGGGACCAGCAGGGCCAGGGCCATCACGACGCTGACGGCCAGGCGCTCGGAGCGCACGCCGAAGCGGTACGCCAGGATGACGAACCACACCACGACGAGCAGGTAGAACGCATAGACAGCCATCGGGGCCGGGACGTTGCGGTAGGGAAAGGCCCCGATGCTCTGGAAGGTCCACGCGACCAGCGACTTGACGAGTGCCTCTGTCTTCTCGCCCATGCTCATCCCGAGATCGTCCGGCACCTTGCCGATGGTGAGCGAGCTCGAGCTCACGATCCACGCGAGGCTCAGCAACGTCACGACCAGGACGACGCCGGCGGCCGCGAGAACGGCTCGGTCCGTCACGAGGCGGCGGAAGGCGGCTCGTCGGTCGGGCACGCTCAGCAGGACGGCGCCGAGGATGAGCAGGGCCCACAACGGGCCGAGCGAGCGGACCGTCACGAGGACCGACGCGGACAGCGTCCCGATCAGCAGCAACTGACTCTTGCGGGGCACCACGTCGTCGCGCACCAGGCCGAGGAGCGCGGCCCACAGACCGAGGCCGGCTGCCATCTCGAGGCCGTTGGGTGCAGCCATGGACGCGCTGAACACCATGACGGGGCTGCAGGCCAGGGCGGCCCCGAGGTAGGGCCACCCGGTCCGAGCCGTCGAGCGCAGCGCGACGAGCGCCAGGACGATCAGGCCCCAGCACAGGAGTGCGCCGGCGATCCGCATGACGTAGAGAGCCGTGGCGCCGTCGAAGGGGAGGGCCGGAACACCGACGAGTGCGTAGAAGAGGGGGTGGTAGCGCCCGGCACCCGTCGCCACCTCGGTGCCCTCCGAGCGTTCGGTGCCGACGCAGTCGGCCTCGTCGGTGTACCCGAGTCGCTTGCACTCCGGGTACGCCGCTCGAACGATGTCGTCCGGGACCGTCACAAGGGCGCCGGTCCCGCGGGTCGCGTCGGACGGGTCCGCGCGGATGTCGCCGCGCGCCACCGCCGCGGAGCGGTAGACGTGGTCGAACTCGTCGCTCGCCCGGAACGGTGGGACGGCGAGGATCCAGACGGCCTGGAGGACCAGGAGTCCGGCCGCCATCAGACGGATCGAGGGAGTCCTCGACCTGCCCGTGCGTCCCTCCGAGCGCTGCTGCACGCTCCGGTCGTCGATCACGGGCTGTTCTCCTGGATGTCGAGGTAGAGCGCCGTGATGAGCAGGTGGAAGCCCGTCAGCAGCGGGCCGAAGGACAAGATGATCGTGCCCGGGCTCGCCACGGGCGGCCCCAGTGTGTTGACGACGACGAACACCCCCACCGCGACCCCGAAGAGGACGAACGCCAACCCGGAGAAGAACATCAGGGCGACGGGGGAGAAGGACTGGACGACGTACTTCCACCACATGCGGTACCAGAAGCCTCGCCAGAGCTGCCGCAGGATGCGCGGGGCGACCGAGGTGAGGCGGATCCCCGACACCTCGTCGCCGTAGCTGGCGGGCACAGGTACGTCCTTCGCCGGCACGCGGAGGACGTTGAGCTGGATGAGGAGATCGTTCTCGAACTCGTAGCGATGGGCGATCCGGTCGAACTCGAGACGTTCGAGGGCCGTGCTGCGGATCGCGGTGTAACCGTTCTGCGGGTCGAAGAGGTTCCAGTAGCCCGACGCGGCCTTGGTGAGGAACGAGAGGACCACGTTGCCGAGGATGCGGTGCCGGGGCATGCCTCTAAAGGAGCCCGGGCCGAAGAACCGGTTGGCCTTGGTGAAATCCGCGTCGCCGTCGGCGATCGGGTCGAGCAGGGCGGGGAGGAACGACGGATCCATCTGGGCGTCGCCGGCCATCACCACACAGACGTCGGCGCCGAGGTCGAGAGCCCGGCGGTGCCCTGCGAGGATCGCGCCCCCGACGCCTTGGTTCTCCGTCAGCGTGATGAGCTGCAGGCGAGGGTCGCGGGTGTCGGCCGCGGCCTGGGAGGTTCCGTCTGTGCTGGCGTCGTCGACGACCACGACGAGATCGACCAGGTCGGGGGCTGTCGTGACGACGCGCCCCACCAGACGTTCCTCGTTGTGCGCGGGAACCACGATCGCCACACGAAGGTCGCGGTACATCGTCCGTCTCCTCAGCCTCGATGGGGTGATTCAACCCCACTGAACTCGTCCGCCGCGGCATTTCGAGCGGGGAGGGGGAACACACGGAGGCATGTCATCTAGGCTCGTCGCATGTCGTCCGGTCCGGTCGAGGCCCCGGTCCCGCTCACGAGACCATCGTTCGGCCCGGCAGAGCGCGAGGCCATCGAGCGTGTCATGGCCTCCGGATGGGTGGCGGGACAGGGACCCGAGGGTGCCACGCTCGAATCCGTCGTCGCCAGGCTCGCCGGTCGCACCGACGCCGTGGCGGTCAGCAGCTGCACCGCGGGTCTGCACCTGCTGCTCGATGCCCTCGACGTAGGTCCAGGGGACGAGGTGATCGTGCCTGACTACACCTTTCCGGCAACGGCATATGCGGTGATGCACTGCGGGGCTCGGCCCGTGTGCGTCGACGTGGATCCACTCGACGGGTGCCTGGATCCGGCGCTCGTCGGTGCGTCCGTCACTGACAGGACTCGCGCGATCATCGGTGTCGACGCTCTCGGACTCTGCGCGGACTGGGACGCGCTCCGGGAGGTGTCGGAGGCTCACGACCTACCGCTCGTCGAGGACGCCGCGTGCTCCTTGGGAGGCTCCTACCGCGATCGGCCGGCTGGGGCCTTCGGGGTGGCGGCAGTGTTCTCGCTGCACGCACGCAAGGGCGTCACCTGCGGTGAGGGCGGCGTCGTGGTCACTGACGACCAAGCGCTGGCAAGGCGCGTGCGACGCGCCTCGAGCTTCGGGCTCAGCAGCGCGCACGCCCGCGCCGGAGAAGCCGGCTTCGCCGCGCCCGAGTTCACCGAGCTCGGATGGAACTACAAGCTCAGTGACCTCGCGTCCGCCCTGGCCGGCGCGCAGGTCGGGCGGGTGCGCGAGCTGATTGCGCTGCGGACGGCCGCAGCCGAGAGGTATGCCGTGCTCGCGGCGGTGGAAGGCGTATCAGTTCCGTTCGTACCGCCAGAGCGCACTCACACGTGGCAGACCTATGCCGTCACCTTGGCCGACCACCTAGACCGTGACCACGTCGTCGACTCGTTGCGAGAGCGCGGCATCGGCTGCACCATGGGCACCTACGACCTCTCCTCGCAACCCGTGCTCGGGGGGGAGCGGCGTCCGTCGGTGGCTCGCCGACTGGCTCGCCAGCAGCTGGCTCTGCCGATGTTCGCTGACATCACAGCTGAGCAGCAGCGACGTGTCGTGGCCGCGGTGCAGGACGTGGTTGCGTCAGGGGCCCGTCGGGTCAGCTGATCAGACCCGTGTCAGGGTCGATCCGACCGACGACGCGGGCCGGGACCCCGACGACGCAGGTGCGGTCGGGCACGTCATGGGTGACGACTGCCCCCGCACCGACGACACATTCGCTCCCGATGCGGACACCCATGAGGACGACGGCGCCCGCTCCGACGTGGGTCCGGTCGCCGATGAAGGTCGCGGCTCGGTCCACGTCTTCGTACCGCCGCCCGGACACGCAGCGCCTGACGGTCGTGTGACTGTAGATCTGAGCGCCGGCACTGATGTCGCAGCCGCTCCCGATGACAAGTCCGCCACTGCCGTCGAGGAGTACGAAAGGGCCGACCCAGGTGTCCTCCCCGACCTCGGGTGCCCCGACGATCACCGCGGTCGGGTGGTACGGGTGCGCCGGACGGTCAGGCACGGTGCTGTTTGATCCAGTCAAGGACGCTGGCGAGGCCTTCGTCTATCTCGACCCTGGGGCGCCAGCCGAGCACCTCCGCGATCCGCTCCACGCTCGCCTCGCGTCGTGCGACCAGCACCTCGCGTGGCCGGAACTGGGGCACCACGTCGGCCCCCATGGCCACGACGAGGCGCTCCGCCAGCTCGGCCACCGTCGTCTGGCGACCGGTGCCGACGTTCAGCGACTCTCCGGACGCGTCTGAGTCGAGAGCCAGGCCGATCGCTCGCGCGACGTCAGCAACGTGCACGAAGTCCATGCTCTGGTCGCCGCGACCGTCGATGACCGGAGGCTGGCCGGCCAGCAACCGCTTCACGAAGGTCAGGATGACCGAGGTGTAGAAGGCATCGGTCGGTTGCCCGGGACCGTAGACGTTGAAGAAGCGAAGGGCCAGCCAGGTGAGAGCCGATCGTTGCGCGTGGAACGCAAGGAGCTGCTCACCGGCGAGCTTGGCGGTGCAGTAGGGCGTGAGCGGGTCGACGGGTCCGTCCTCGCGCATCGGCAGCTGGGTGGCGTTGCCGTACACCGAGGCCGAGGAGGCGAAGACGACACGACGTACGCCGTGCCGGCTGACGGAGTCCAAGAGGTGTTGCGTGCCCATGAGGTTCACGTCGAGGCTCTCTGCCGGGTCGGCGATGCTCTTGTTGATGCAGACCGCCGCGAGGTGCACGACAGCCTCGACCCCTTGGACGGCCCGATCGACGGCGTGCGGGTAGCGGACGTCCCCCTCCACGAGATCGACACCGGGCATCGCGCACAGGGCATCCGCTGCATCGGCGTCACATCGGTACCGGTTGTCGAGGATGCGTACCCGCCATCCACGGTCCAGGAGCTCAGGAACCGCGTGGCTCCCGATGTAACCGAGTCCGCCAGTCACCAGGACGGTGCTTCTACCAACCCTCACGGGCCCCCCTCGAGTCGCGTTCGGACGCATCGGCAGTGATGTCTCGTCTCACGACGTACAGGGGACGGTGGCGAACCTCTTCAATGATCCGCCAGATGTACTCGCCCATGACCCCGACGACCGTGAGCTGTATGCCTCCGAGAAGCAGCACGACGACGAGCAGCGTCGGCCATCCCGACGGAGTGTCGACGCCGGCCACGGTGCGCGCCACCAGTAGAGCGGCGTACCCGACGCCGAGCAGGGCTGTGATGAGACCGACGAGGGTGCACAGCCGGAGCGGGAGTGACGAGAACTGGAGCACGGAGTCGACAGCGAGCTTCACCATCGCTCTGCGGGTCCACCGCGACTCGCCGCTCACGCGCGGCAGCTGGCTGTACGAAACTCGGGTCTGGCGGTAGCCCAACCATGCGACGAGGGCCAGAACGTTGCGATTCCGCTCGGGCAGCCGACCCAGCGCTGTGATGACGCTGCGATCGAGCAGTACTCCCGACGGGCCTTCGGCGGGGTAGTTGTCCAGGCCCGCGATTCGCGTGAAGAGGACGGAGAAGAGGCCTGACGTGACCTGCCGTCCGCGACTCACGGCAGCGCGATCCTTGCGCACTCCCCAGACGACCTCGAAGCCGCCGTCCCACTGCTCGAGTGCGTCGGAGACGAAGGTGGTCGGCTCCTGGCCATCAGCTCCGATGACGACAGCGCAATCGCCCGAGCACCGTTCGAGCCCGGCGGAGATGGCCGAGTGCGATCCGAAGTTCCGGGACAGCTGCACGAGGCGGATCGGAAAGTCGGTCGGCGCCGCGAGTAGTAGATCGGCGGTTCCGTCCGTGGAGCCGTCATCGACGAGCACGAGCTCGAACCTGACGTGAGGGTTGGCCTCGACGTGGGCCTGAACCTGCCGGAGGAGGGGTCGCACGTTGTCTGCCTCGTTGAGGGCAGGCACGACCAAGGAGACGAGCGGAACGCTCTTGGGAGGTGTGGTCATGGTCTCGTGCTCCCTCCCACCGGGACGTAGATGCGGAGGGACTGGGGGCCGCCTCGGGATTCTCCGGCGCGGTACGAAGCGTCGAGGGGCCATCCGCAGTCGTTCAGCGTTGCCATCTCGACGGGCGCGAGAGGCCGGTCGGTGAGAATGAGCGGAGCGAGGGGTGTTGGGGACGTGCTGCAGTACGCCAACAACCCCGCGGCGGCCCTGGCGGGGTCTCGCCGCGAGTTCCAGGCTTCACCGGCAGGTGGCCGGTCCAGTGCCAACACGATCCCAGCCATTTCGTCCACCGCGTACACCGGCGTCCCCGGAGGCAGTTGCTCGTCGACGTCGCGCTTGAGCGAGGCCAGTTCGTCTGCAAGTGTCCCATCGATCGTCACGTGCCGAAGGTTTTCGCTGCCACGGACAGTGGCGGTCGCGACCGTGGGGTCAGCGCTGCGGTAGGGGTGCGCATACAGACCGGTCACCGCCACGATCGCGACGAGCACCGCGCACGTCGTGCCCGCCGAGGTCGCGGCCACGTCTGCATCAGCGGTGGCCCAGTCCGCGGCGAGCAGAACAAGTGCAGCGAACCACGAGGCAAGAGCGTGGATGGCCAGAAGAAACAGCGCGTTGCCCGTGCCGAACCCCTGGGCAGCAGGAAGCACCAGCAGCAGGACGATCACCGGCCATCGAGGTACTGGATGACCGGGTCCGTCGTCGCCCGACCGACGTTCCTGCCACACGGTCACGGCAGCCGCTGTCAGCGCGGCAAGGAGACTCACGGTGTAGATCTCGATGATGGCTGCCCCACCCCGTGGTGCGACACGGCCGGCCGCCCACGGCAGCAGCGCAGCAAGGGGAGCGGACATCGCCGCCGCGAACCTGGTGGCGCGGCGGCTCGTGTGCAGAGAGAGGGCGTCGCGCCTACGAAGGGCGTAGTGGGGGAGCAGCCCGAACCCCGCGCTGACGAGGGTGAGAGCGAGGACTTTCACCGTAGAGAGTGAGTAGAGGATCAAGAGCGCCACGGGCGAGTTGGTGTCCTTGGCGACGAGACTGTTGACAGCCTTCATCGGCGGCAGCACCTGCGCCCACGGACCGAAAGTCAGGTGACCCACGACGACGAACACGAGCACTCCGACGGCGACGGCTGCGGTCGCGAGGGCAAGCCTTCCCGGCGACCGGTACAGCAACCCGGCGAGGACGACGGCGGCAAGGATCGCGATCGCAAGCGCTGCTGACCACTTGGCCAGGGCGACGGCCGTGAGAACGCTGCCGGCCACGACGAGCGCGACGAGGGGCGGTCTGGCGTCGAGCCACTGGGCGGTGGCGCATCGCAGCAGTGCTGACGCCACGAGGAGCCCCCCCAGCAGCGCTATGTCGTTGTAACCGGGAGCCAGCGGCAGCCATCCATAGCTGATGCCACCGATGGCCAGGACCAAGAGCGGGATCGACGCCCCGCTGGACCACCCGGGCCTCCCGGTCCGGCTCAGGTGGTGGTGCAGGGCCAGTCCGAAGAAGCCGTGGACCACGAGGATGAGGACGAGCCGAGCAACGCGCAGGGCAGCGATGTCATAGCCGAGAAGCTCGAAGAGAGGCCCGTACAGGTACTGCGCTCCTGACACGGTCCACGGCGTGACGTCCCACCAGCGATAGCTCAGCAGGTAGAAGGACTCGTCGCTGAGGTCGAGTCCCGGCCGGGCCGATGCCAGTACCGCGAGGGTCCACGAGCAGGTGGCTGTCAGTGCAGTGATCCCTACCCCGAGGCGCGCGTACCTGGGCAGTCTGTCGGCACGATGCGCCGTCCATCGCGCGACCTGCACCGCTCAGTCGAGCCCGAGGGAGAAGGCGGCCTCGAGGTCGTGTCGCGAGTGGCTGCGGAACGCGATGTGCGTCTCCGTGGCGGTGACACCGGGGACCTTGTTCAGGTGGTCGGCGACCACCAGCGCGATCTCCTCGTGGGTCCTGACGCGGACCATCACGATCAGGTCGATCTGTCCGGTGACCGAGTAGACCTCGCTGACGCCCTCGAGGTCGGCGATCGCAGCGGCGACCTCGGGGATCTTCGAGACCTCGGCGTTGACGAAGACGATGGCCGTGATCATGTGGGCACGCTATCGCGTCGGAAGCCGGCGATCGGCTCTTCACGGTGCTTCTGCGCTGACACGACCGGGCAGGTCCACTCGCCGTCGACGTGCACCAGGCGGACCCCGTCGCCCTCCAGCCACCGCAGCAGTCGCTCGGTCTCCTCGACGGTGGCGACCGGGGTCGGGCCACCGGCTCCGAGGACCGTCTCGCCGTCGCGGCGCAGGTCGAGCACCCAGGCGGCCGCGTCCGCACCAGGAGGGATGACTCCGGCCGCGGCCAGACGACCGGCCCGGACGACGTGGACCTCCCAGCGCCCTGCCTCCTTCCGAGCGGCCACGACCTCGGTGCACCGTGTCAGGGCAGTCAGTCGCTGGGCGCGCGCGGCGCCGGTGACGAAGCTCGTCATCCGGTCGCGCGCCGCCCCTGCGTCCTCGTAGCGCTCCTGCGCGGACAGGTCGGTGATGCGAGCGAGGTGGGCGTCGACGACAGGAGCGGGGCAGCCCGTGAGGGTGTCGCGGACGGAGCGGACGAGATCGGCGTACGTCGACGCGTCGACCGACTGGTCACACGGGGACAGGCACCGTCCGAGCTCGGCCAGCGCACAGGCGGAGAGGCGGGGGAGACGGGGCATCCGGGTCGCGCACTGACGCAGCGGGAAGACGTGCTGCAGCGCGGCCACTGCGCGCTCGGCGGCCTGCTTGTTGGCGAAGGGCCCGATGACCGGGCTGTCGTCCTCGACGCGGCGCACGATCGACAGCCGTGGCCACGCCTCCGCGGTGAGGCGGACCCAGTGGACCCGCTCGGGGAATCGCGACCGGCGGTTGAACTTCGGCTTGTGCTCGGCGATCAGCCGCAGCTCGCGCACCGCCGCTTCGAGCGCAGTCGCGCACTCGATGCCCTCCACGCGGCTGGCGAGCGTCACCATCTGTCCCATGCGTGAGCGGGTCTCCGACGCGGTGAAGTAGGAGCGCACCCGTTTCCGCAGGTCCTTGGAGGTGCCCACGTAGAGAACGCGCTCCTGCGAGTCGCGGAAGAGGTAGACGCCGGGGGAGTGGGGGAGGTGCTCGGCGAGGTGGCGCTTCTTGCGCTGGGCGGCAGTGACCCGGGACGTGTAGGTCTGCAGCTCCTCGAGCGTCTGCACCCCGAGGTTGCCGAGCCGGCCGATGAGCCCGTGCAGGACGTCCACCGTGGCCCGGGCGTCGGACAGGGCCCGGTGGTTCGGGGTGACCGTCGCGTCGAACAGCTGCGCCAGGGACGACAGCTTGTGGTTGCGGACCTCGCCACGGTGGACGACGCGACGCGCCAGCACCGCGGTGTCGAGGACGTCGAAGCGCGGCCACGCGCGCTCCTGCTGCGCCGTGGCGTGCTTGAGGAAGCCGATGTCGAAGGGGGCGTTGTGCGCCACCAGCACGCAGTCGCGCGCGAACGCCAGGAACTCCGGCAGCGCCACCTCGATGCGCGGCGCGGAGCACACCATCGCGTCGCTGATGCCGGTGAGCAGCGCGATGAAGGGCGGGATGGCCTGCTCCGGGTTCACCAGGGTCTGGAACTCGCCCAGCACCTCCCCGCCGCGCACCTTCACCGCCCCGATCTCGGTGATGCGTGACCCGCCGGCGGGAGACCCGCCGGTGGTCTCGAGGTCGACGACGCAGAACGTGAGGTCCCGCAGCGGTCGACCCAGCTCCTCGAACGACTGCTGCTCCGCCCAGCGCGACGAGCCGACGCGGTCGGTGGCGAGTCCTGCGGTCATGGGAACGACGGTAGGTAAACGGCCCGACACTTGCGCGCCGACGCGCGGTGAGCGGGGCGTTGGTCCCATCGTCGATGCGAGACCTGCGGCAGGGACTTCGGGCACTCGGGCGCTGATCTGTCGGGCCTCTCTGCCAGCCTCCAGGCACATCACCGACGTGGAGGTTGACATGGGACTTCGAATCGACTGCGACACCTGTCTGGTGCGCGGCCTGGCCTGCCACGACTGCGTGGTCACGGTGCTGCTCGGGCCGCCCCCGGAGACCGGTTTCGACGACGACGAGCAGCGCGCGCTGTCAGTGCTCGCCGACTCCGGGCTTGTGCCCAAGCTGCGCATGGTCGACGCCGTCGCCACCCACGTCGTCGACGACGAGCTCGACGACAACGGGGACGGCAATGTCGCCGACGTCGCCGGGTGGTGAGTCCGCCGGTGTGACGACGTCCACATCCCGCCGAGGCGCTGCCGGGTTGGGATCGAGCGGCCTCACCCCTTAGGGTGAGCGGCTGGTGTCTGTCGACTGCTGGGCCTCCGCCCGGCGCAGCCACCACGTCGAGTCCGCGCCTGGCGCGGAGCCGGGGAACCATGTTCCTGGGGTGAATCGGAGCAGTTCGCGCCCGTCGCGGACCTTCGTAGGGTCTCTTTGCCGCCCGAATCCGTCAGCTAACCCGGTAGGCGCAGGACAAAGGAGATCGCCGCCGTGACCGTCGGCCGCACACGCACGGCCGGAGCCCTCGTGCTCTCGGGCCTCACCGTCATCGCGACCATGGCGCCTGCCGTGGCCGCCCCCTACGACCAGGCGCGCGAGCGCGCCGCCGCCCTCGGAGCAGCTGCCCAGCGCCTGAGCACGGCGCAGGAGCGGGTCACGACCGACCTGCGCGCCAGCAACCGCCAGCTCGCACGCGTTCAGGACCAGCTGAAGGAAGCGCGCACGACCGGGCGCGAGACCCGCAGCGAGATCGTCTCGGCCCTGCTGGACGACGCCGCCACCGGGAGCAACGAGCTCGCCCTGGACCTCTTCTCCGGCTCCGAGGACCTCGACATCGAGCTGGTCTCCGAGAAGGACACCGACATGGTCGCCACCCAGCGCCGTGCGGCGCGGGCCGTCGAGCGACTCGAGGAGCGTGAGCAGGAGCTGCAGATGCAGCTGCGACGCCTCGACGTCACGCGCGACCGGCAGCAGCCGAAGGTCGCCGCCGCGCAGCAGCGCGCGGACCAGGCTGCGCAGCTCGTGGAGCAGATCCGCGAGGAGCGCGCCAGCCGCGCCGCCGAGCGGGCGGAGCAGCAGGAGGCGGCGCAGGCCGCGACCGGTGCGTCCGCGGTCGTCTCCTACGCCCTGGCCCAGGTCGGCGACCCCTACGTGTGGGGTGCCGCCGGACCGGACTCGTTCGACTGCTCGGGCTTCACCATGGCCGCCTGGGCCCAGGCCGGCGTCAGCCTGCCGCACAACTCCGGCGCCCAGATGGGGTCGGGCACCCCCGTGTCGACCGACTCCCTGGTGCCGGGCGACCTGGTGTTCTACTACAGCCCGGTCAGCCACGTCGGCATCTATGTTGGTAACGGACAGATCGTCCACGCCGGAAACCCGTCCATCGGTGTCACCACGGCGCCGTTGCACCAGATGCCACTCGTGGGAGCCGTTCGCCCTGGCTGACAACCACCACCCTGAGCACCGGGACGAGGACGTCCCGACCACCGCGATGCGGTCGTCGGGGCGTCCTCGTGTCGTTGCCGGGCTGGCGCTGGCCGTCGTGCTTGTCCTCGCGCTTGTCCTGGGGGTGCGCTGGTGGGCGCCGGGGGAGCAGTCGGCGCGGCTCTCCGGGCCGCAGCGGTCAGCAGCGCCTGCGGACCCGGCGGACGACCGGGACGCTCGTGCCGCGGCCCTCGTCGAGACCCTCGAGGAGACGCTGCTCGCCGGTCGGCCCGCTCGGGCCGCGACGCTGGCGGGTGACGAGCCCCGCGCGGCACGCGAGCTGCGGGACCTCGTGGTCGCCGCCCGTCAGGTCGGCCTCGCCACGGTCGACCTGAGGTACGTCGCCGCCACAGGCGCGACCCAGGACCAGGTCGACGACGGGGCCGACCGGTTCGGCGTCGACGTGGAGCTGACCTGGCAGGTCCGCGGCTTCGACGACGTCCCCTCGTCGGTGGACGTGCCGGTGGTGCTGCGCGACGACGGGACCCGGACCTGGTTCGTCACGGCTCGCGAGAGGCCGGCCGACCGTGCGCCGATCTGGTTCAACGACGCCGTCGACGTACGGCGTCCGTCGCCCGACCTCCTGGTCGTCCGCTCCCGCAGCTCCACCACGCCCGTCGACCGGATCGCCCGCGAGGGGGTCCGGACCGTCCAGGACGCTCTCCCTCGCTGGGACGGTCGGGCGGTCGTCGAGGTGCCTGGGTCCGTCGCACGCTTCGCCCGCGCGACCGGTCTCGCCACGTCGTCGGCTCGCGGGCTCGCCGCGGTCACGACGTCGAGCGCCGTGGTCGACCTGGAGGGCGGTCCGGAGCGCGTGGTGCTGAACGAGAGCGTCTACGGACCGCTGGGTGCCGTCGGGCAGAGCATCGTGATGAGCCACGAGCTGACCCACGTCGCCGTGGGGGCCGCGTCGTCGGCGATGCCGCTGTGGTTGTCCGAGGGGTACGCCGACTACGTCGCGTTGCGGCGCAGCGACATCTCGGTCGACGTGCTCGCCGCCCAGATCCGGGAGCTCGTGAGGAGGGAGGGTCCGCCACGGGCGCTCCCGGGCCCGGACGAGTTCGACGGCGCCAACCCCGACGTCGGGGCCTGGTACGAGTCGTCCTGGTTGGCGGCTCGCCTGATCGCCCAGCGGTACGGCGAGCAGGCCCTCGACGACTTCTACCAGCAGGCGGACCGTGACGGTGGCACCGACCGTGCGTTCCGCGAGCTCGGCACCTCGGAGCGCGCCTTCACGAAGGCGTGGAGCGCCGAGCTCGACACGCTGTCCCGATGACGGACCCCGTGAGGTCCGAGGGCCGCGTCCTCGTCGTCACGAACGACTTCCCGCCCCGCCTGGGTGGCATCGAGAGGGTGGTGCACCAGCTCTGCGAGGGCTTGCCGGCCGACCGCGTGGTCGTCCACACCTCGTCGACCCCCGGAGACCGGGCGTTCGACCGGGACCTCGCGTACCCGGTCGTGCGCGACCCCGCGCGGATGCTGCTGCCGACGCCGGCGGTCCGTCGGCGGGTCGTCGAGACCTTCGAGCGCCACGGGTGCGACCGGGTGGTCTTCGGGGCCAGCGCAC
Source organism: Nocardioides sp. HDW12B (assembly GCF_011299595.1). Classification (NCBI taxonomy): domain Bacteria; kingdom Bacillati; phylum Actinomycetota; class Actinomycetes; order Propionibacteriales; family Nocardioidaceae; genus Nocardioides; species Nocardioides sp. HDW12B. Next base: position 1,421,129 of record NZ_CP049867.1, read on the forward strand.
CTCTCGGGCTGCTCGGCCCGGCACTACGCGACGCGGGAGCGAAGCACATCCAGGCCCTGACCCACGGCCACGAGGTCTGGTGGGCCGCTCTGCCCGGCACCCGACAGCTGCTCGGACGGATCGGCGACAGCACCGACGACCTCACCTACGTCAGCGAGTACTGCCGCGACCGCATCGCGCCCGCGCTGAGTCCCGCGGCTCGGGCGAGGTTCCGGCGTTACGTCATCGAGGTGGACCGCGAGCGCTTCCGTCCCGACTGTGGGGGAGCCGAGGTGCGCGCCGCCCTCGGCATCCCGGCCACGGCACCGGTGGTCGTGTGTGCGGGGCGCCTGGTGCGGCGGAAGGGCCAGGACACGCTGATCGCCGTGTGGCGCGAGGTCCTCGAGGTCGTCCCTGACGCCTGGCTGCTCATCGTCGGCGACGGGCCCGACCGGCGGCGGCTGCGCGCGATGGCCAGGGTGCTGGGCGTCGACCAGCGCGTGGTGTTCACGGGCTCGGTGTCGTTCGATCAGATGCCGGCTCACCTCGACGCGGGTGACGTCTTCGCGATGCCGGCGCGATCCCGCTGGTTCGGACTCCAGGTGGAGGCCTTCGGCATCGTCAACCTCGAGGCGGTGGCCTCAGGCCTCCTGCTCGCGGGCGCCCGCAGCGGGGGCACCCCGGAGGCCGCGGCCCAGGTGCGGGTCGATCACGCGAGACCCTGACCGGGCTCGCGCTAGTTGCAGCTCGCGGTGGTCGAGGCCTGTCCCGTGATCTCGTCGCAGGACACCTGGAACAGACCGACGACCTGCTCGCCCAGCGCGAAGATGATGAGGGCGACGACGGCCGCGATGGCGACCACGAGAAGCCCGTACTCGGTGGCACTGGCTCCCCGCTCGTCGCGATCAGCGTGGCCCATTCCATTACCTTTCACGTGTCGACGTGAGATCGGTGGAGAGAAACGCAAGGGGTGGGGCTGAAAGCCCCACCCCTTCGCGCCAGACGTGATGCTCAGGTGCAGGTGGAGCTGGTGCTCGCGCTGGCCTTGATGGTCGAGCAGGTGTCGGTGAAGACCTCCTTCACCACACCACCCAGCGCGAAGACGATGAGGACGACGAGGGCGGCGATGGCGGCGACGAGCAGGCCGTACTCCACGGCGGAGGCTCCGGTCTCCTCGTCACGGCGGAGGAGCCGCTGGATGTGCTCAAGCATGATTTCTCCCAAATGATTCGTGGGGCGGGTTCGGGTAACCCCCACTCACAAGAAATAGTGCAGCACACCGCCGGTGTATTCATCGGGGGAACGGGTAGCGTGCCTTCACCAAATGGCTGAACAGTCCGCCGTGGAGTAGTCCGTGTTGACTAGTCACCAGCGCACACGGGTCGGTTCAGTCGCGGGCGTCGGAGAGCAGACCGGCACGGATCGCCAGCATGATGGCCTGCGCCCGGTTGGCTGCACCGAGCTTCTCGTAGATCTTGGAGATGTGGGTCTTCGCGGTCGACTCGGACACGAAGAGCTCGCGCGCGATGGAGGCCACCCCGTGCCCCTCGGCCAGCAGGTGGAGCACCTGGGACTCGCGTCCCGACAGCTGAGGACCGGTCGGGGTGAGCTTGCGGCGCATGGCGTCGGCCAGGTCCGCAGCGGTGAAGGATCGGGGAGAGACGCTGGCGTGGCGTGCTGCCGCGATGACGTCGTCGGACGGCGAGTCCTTCGCGACGAAGGCGGACGCGCCTGCCTCGAGCGCCCCGAAGAGCTGCTCGTCGCCGGCGTACATGGTGAGAACGACCAGACCGACCTCGGGCCGCTCGGACCGCAGCGCGCGGACCAGGTCGAGGCCTGTGCCGTCCGGCAGCCGCACGTCGGTCACCACGACCTGAGGGAGGTGGCGCCGCGCCAGCGACAGGCCCTCGCCGACGGACCCGGCCTCGGCCACCACGGTGAAGTCCTGTGCGCGCTCGAAGGCGCGCGCGAGGCCCTGCCGGATGAGCTCGTGGTCGTCGACGAGCAGGACCGAGAGCGAGTCGGTCTGCCTGGCTGTGGACACGTCGCCTCCTGGGCTAGTCGTCGGCATCGCCGAGCGTCACCGCGACTGTAGTCCCGACCCGGACGTTCCCGGCGGTTCTCTGCCTGATCTGGAGCGTCGCGCCGATCCGGTGGGCCCGCTCCTTCATGATGCTGATGCCGTAGGAGTCCGCTCGCGGACGACCCAGCCCCCGGCCGTCGTCCTCGACCGTGATCTCGGCGAAGGGAGGGCGGACCCGGCAGTTCACCCACAGGTTGTGGGCCTCGGCGTGCTTGCGGGCGTTGGTCACCGCCTCCTGGGTGATGCGCAGCAGCTCGGTCTCGACCTCGCTGCGCAGCCGGTTGTGGCCTTCGTCGAGCGTGAGATGGACGGTCAGGCCGGAGCGCGCGCCGACGGTGCGGACGTAGTCCGACAACGCCGACCCCAGGCCGGTCGAGGTGTTGACGTCGCTCCGCAGGTCGAAGATCGACAGGCGGAGCTCGTTCACGACCCGGGTGATCTCCCCGCGCAGGGCGTGCAGCTTGGTCCGCTGGTGGTCACCGGCGGCGTTGGCGGCGAGGTCGTCGACGAGGTAGCCCAGGGACGCGATCTCCTGGGCGACACCGTCGTGGATCTCCCGGGCCAGCCGCTGACGTTCCTCGACGGTGGCCAGGGCACGCACCTCGTCGAAAGCGAGCGCGGTCTCCAGGCGCAGGGCCCGGTCCTCCAGCATGCCGAGTACCGTCTCGAGCAGACGCGTCGGCGCCGCTGAGCCGGCCTCGGCGATCACGATGCCGATGAGACGGCCGTCGGAGATCACGGGCAGCACCAACCGGTGGCGGCGCTCGGCCAGGCCGCTGGGCTGGGGGCACTGCTGGGGTTCGAGCGTGTCGACGGCTGCGGCGACCAGCGCACCGTCGGGGGTCAGGGACTGTCGCGGGTCGCGTCCACGGTGCACCAGAGGAACCAGACCCTCGGCGTCGCCGTACACGAACAACGACGAGCGTGAGCTCCCCAGCTCCTCCTCGCACGTCTGCAGGATCTCCGAGCCGATGTCGACCGGGTCGAGTCCGGACGACAGCCGGCGCGTGACCTTCCGGAGCTGCGTCAGCAGTCGGCGCGCGGACTCGTACGACGCGTCGTCGCCCCGGCCGGGGTAGCCACGCAGGGCGTTGACCCAGGTGCCCATGAGCCCGGCGCCGATGCTGGCCGCCGCCCACGGTGCCGTGAGCTCGATGCCGAGCCGCGCGGTGGTGGCGGACGCACCCAGCGTCAGGACGAGCAGGAGCCCGAAGACCTGCCCCCCGGCGACGGTGACGACCGCGCGGGCCCCCGCGGCGACGCCGGCGAGCAGGGGAGGGGCGATGAGGTAGGGCATGAGGATGGCGCCCTCAGGGAGGCTGAAGCCGATGATGAGGCCGGCGAGGACACCCTCGAGCAGGGCCACCCACCGGTCCTGGCCGACCAACAGGTGGTCGGCGACCGTGGCCAGGGCGGCGACCACCGCCAGGAAGACCAGGGCCTGGAACACACGAGGTTCGACGAAGATCAGCGCCAGGCCCAGGACGGTGGCGACGAAGAAGGCGCGTGCCGCCAGTGAGAGACGGACCGCGCCGGTCACAGGCGCCCGGAGAAGGACTCGTAGATGGAGATGCCTGCCGGCCCGAGCACGGCGATGAAGAGGCACGGCAGGATGCAGAAGATCAGGGGGATGAGGATCTTGATGGCGACCTGCTGCGCCTTCTCCTCGGCCCGCTGTCGACGCTTGGTCCTGATCTCGCGCGACTGGACGCGCAGGACCTGGGCCATCGGGATGCCGAGGGCGTCGGCCTGCACCATGGACGAGACGAATCCCTTGACCTCGGGGACGTTCGTCCGCTCCCCGAGCGCGCGGAGGGCTGCGGACCGGCCCTTGCCGATCTGCATCTCCTGCAGCACGCGGGCGAACTCCTCGGCCAGGGCGCCGTCGGTGTTGCGGGCGACCTGGGAGAGAGCGGCGTCGAAGCCGAGACCGGACTCCACCGAGATCGTCAGGAGGTCGATGGCGTCGGGGAGGGCACGCTGCATGGTCTGCGTGCGGTCGTAGGCCCGCTGGTAGAGGTACATGTTCGGCGCCATGAACCCGGCGAGCGCGAACATGATGCACACCCCGAGGGTGACGAGCAGCCCGGCTCCGAAGAGCTGGGTCAGGGCGAAGCCGACGACGAACGCGCCGATGAAGCCGAGGAACTTGAAGGACGCCACGCGGTCGGGTGACCAGCCGGGCGGGTTGCCGGCGAGCTCGAGCTTGGCGCGGATGTTCTCCACGTGGTCGTTGGCCGTGAGCTTGTGCGCGATGCCCTGCACCTTGTCGGCGAGCGGGCCCAGCACGCGGTCGTGGAAGCCGGGCTCGAGCTCGCGCTGCATCTCGGGCGGGGCGGTGGAGAAGGCCTCCATCACCGCCAGCGACTTGCTGACCCCGCGTGCTTCGTTGGTGAAGACACCGACGGCGGTGAGCGCGAGGAAGATGGCCGCGAAGATCCCGAGGATCCCGCCGATGAGGATGAGGGTGCTCACGAGCTCACACCTCCACCTTGACGAGCTTCTTCATCCAGAAGATGCCGACGGTGAGCAGGACGCCCATCAGGATCAGCATGGCCCACCCGAGCGGGGTGGAGTACATGACGCCGACGTACGTCGGGTTGGTGAGGACGAGGTACAGCATGAAGACCGGCGGGAGGCCTCCGAGGATCCACACCGACAGTCGACCCTCCGCGGACAGCGCCATCACCTGTCGCTCCAGGTACTCCCGCTCGCGGATGGTCTCGGCGACCTTGTTGAGCAGCTCGGCCAGGTTGCCACCGACCTGGCGCTGGATGCGGATGGCCATGACGACCCACTCGAAGTCGACGCTGCCCATGCGCTCGGCGATCGCAGCCAACGCGTCCTCGATCTCGACGCCGAGCCGGGTCTCGATCAGGGCGCGTCGGAACTCGCTGGCCATCGGGTCCGTGCCCTCCTTGACGACCGTGTCCACGGACTGCGCCAGGGACAGACCGGCCGACAACGCGCCGGACATGAGCTGCAGCGTGTTGGCGAGCTGGTTCTTGAAGGCCTTGAGACGGCGGCGGTGCTTGAAGGACAGGAAGACCCAGGCCCCCACCCCGCCGAGGAACAGCCCGCCCACCATGTAGAGCACGTTCCCGCCGCTGAGCAGCAGCGCAACCATGCCGAAGACCACGGTGACCCCAGCGTGCACGAGGAGCCACTCGGCCGGCTTCAGGGCCAGCCCTGCGGCGTCGAGCTTGGCGCCCAGCTTGACCTCGAGCCCCTCACGTCCCTCGAGGACGCCTTCGGCGACCGCGACAGCCTGCTGGGTCACCGACTGGTTCTCGCTCGCGCGGTTCGCCTCGGCGAGCCGCTTGGCACCCTTGCGCGTGTAGGCCTCGATGCCGCGGTCGACGGCGTCCTGACGTGCCTCGCGGCCGCCGGAGACCAGCAGGCCGATGATCGCGAGGAAGCCGAGCGCCGCCGCCGCGATGCCGGCGTACATGTACTCGACGGGAACGGTGAGCCCGGGGTCCACCGGCTGCGGGGTGGCCGGGGCGGCCTCCGCCGGCTCCTCCGAGGCAGCGGCCAACGTCACGAACGCGTCGTCGAGCACGGGCTGCCCGCCGACGTCGAGGGCGAGGGACAGCGTTCCCTCGTCACCGGCCAGCTCGGCCGGGGGAGTGACGGTCACCAGGTACTGGCTGGCCAGGTCGGCCGCCCGGTCGGCGAAGAGGTCGGTGAGGGCGGCGGGGTCGTCGGCCGAGAGCACCTGGCCGTTGCCGGCCCGGGCGATGCCGCTCAGGGTGTCCGTGTCGGCCGCGTTCTGAGCCAGCGCGACGACGTCGACGACGACCTCGGAGCGCTCGACCTTGGACTCGACCTCGGCAAGGGGCGTGTCGGAGGTGTCCGCACCGTCCGACAGCAGCAGCACCGAGCGTGAACCCTCGTCACCGCTGACGGTCACCGCCTCGAGCAGGCCGTCGTAGAGCCTGGTCTGCGCGCTCAGCTCGAGCTCGTCGATGACAGCGCGCACGGCGTCGCGGTCGGTGGTCGGCTCCTGCGCGACGGTGACCTCGCTGGCGAAGGTGACCAGACCGACCTCGATGTCGGACGGCACCTCGTCGAGGAAGGCCGACGCCGCGCTCTTGGCCGCTTCGAACTTCGCCCCCCGCATGCTGTTGCTGACGTCGAGCGCCAGCACGGCGGTCCGGGCGATGCTCTCCTCACCGGACGCGTCGTCGATGGCCTCGATGGAGGCGTCCAGCTGCTGGCCCTCGAAGCTGGCGGAGAGGGAGTCCAGGTCGGGGGTCTCACCCGGTGCCAGCTCGGAGAGCGACAGCACGAGCTGCAACGAGCCGCCGTCCGGCTCGGAGTAGTCGATCGAGGCCGTGGCAGCAGCTGCCGGTGAACCCACGAGAAGGGCGGGTCCACCGACCAGCGGAAGGAGGAGGAGCGCACGAAGCGCACGACGTCCGGCGCCCACGTTCAGCCCCCGTCGCGCGCGAACAGCATCGGGTCGACGCTCACGTTGTTGTGCGCGAGCTTCTCGACGAACTTCGGGCGGAGTCCGGTGGCCTTCATCGAGCCGCGGGTCTTCCCGTTCTCGTCGAAGCCCTGCGAGTGGTCGTAGAGGAAGATGTCCTGCAGCGTGATGATGTCGCCCTCCATCCGCTCCACCTCCGTGACGTGGGTGATGCGACGCGACCCGTCACGCAGGCGGGCCTGGTGGACGATGAGGTCGACGGCTGACGCGACCTGCTCGCGGATGGCGCGGATCGGCAGGTCCATGCCCGCCATCAGCACCAGCGTCTCGAGCCGGGCGAGGGTGTCGCGAGGCCCGTTCGAGTGCACGGTGCAGATCGATCCGTCGTGACCGGTGTTCATCGCCTGGAGCATGTCGAGCGCGGAGGCGTCACGGACCTCGCCGACGACGATGCGGTCGGGCCGCATGCGCAGCGAGTTCTTCACGAGGTCGCGGATCTCGACAGCGCCGCGGCCCTCGATGTTCGCCGGACGCGACTCGAGTCGGAGCACGTGGTCCTGGTGCAGCTGCAGCTCGGCAGCGTCCTCGATGGTCACGATGCGCTCGTCGCTGGGGATGAAGGAGGAGAGCACGTTGAGCGTGGTTGTCTTGCCGGCGCCGGTGCTGCCGGACACCACGATGTTGAGCTTGCCTCGCACGCAGGCGGACAGGAAGTCCGCTGTCCTGGCGCTGTAGGTGCCGAAGGCCACCAGGTCGTCCGACGTGTAGGGGTCCGCGGAGAACTTGCGGATCGTCAGCAGCGAGCCGTCGATCGCGAGCGGCGGGATGACCGCGTTGACACGCGACCCGTCCGGGAGGCGTGCGTCCACCATGGGGCTGGACTCGTCCACGCGCCGGCCGATGCGCGAGACGATCTTGTCGATCGTCCGGCGCAGGTGGGCCTCGTCGGTGAAGTGCCCCTCGACGCGCTGCAGCCGGCCGCTGCGCTCGATCCAGATGTCGTCGCAGCCGTTGACCATGACCTCGGTCAGGTCCGGGTCCCGCAGGAACGGCTCGATCGGTCCGTAGCCCAGGATGTCGTCGGCGATCTCCTGAGCGATGCGCGTGCGGTCGGCGGGGGTGAGGACGACGTCCTCCTCCTGCATCGCCTCCTGCAGGGCGCCCCGGACCATGCGCTCGAGCTCACCCTGGGTGAGGTTGGCGTCGTACAGCTTCGGCCCGAGCTGGGTCAGCAGCCGGTTGTGGACCGTGACCTTGAGGTCGGCGAACGGGTCCCGTTCGGTCACCTTGGCCTTGCGCCGACCACCCGTCGTCTCGACATCCGTGTTGGCGGACTGGCTCGCGGCTCGGTCCCGGGAGGCCGCCGCGAGTCGATCGGCAAGACTGCTCATCGCTACTTCCCCTGCCTGCGTCGCAGACCGCGGCGCGACGACTCCTGCTTGACCTTCTTGCCCTTGCCGGCCGCCGCCACCGGCTCACCGACGACGAGGTCGGCCAGCCGGATGATGGCCTGGCTGACCGCGTGCCGCGGGTGCGACGCCACGATGGGCTCGCCGGAGTTGGTGGCGTTGGCGACCTCGGCTGACGTCGGGATGCGCTGCTCGATCATCATGTCGAGGGTCGTCTCGACCTTCTCCGGTGCGAGGCCGACCTTGTCGTCCGCGCGGTTGAGGACCAGGTGGCGCTGCTGCTTGGGGAAGTTCAGCAGGTCGAGCGTCTCGCAGGCGATCTTCACGTTCTTGAGCGTCGGCACGTCGAGCGTGGTGACCAGGAGCAGCTCGTCGGTCTCGTCGAACGCCTGGAGGACGTGCTCGTCGAAGGCCGGCGAGGTGTCCACGACGATGACGTCGAAATTCTTCTTCAGGGTGTCGAGGACCCGCGCCACGAGCGAGGCCGGGATCGAGTCCTTGGCGTCCGGCTGGACCGGGGCGACCAGGGTCGAGAACCCGAGCTTGTGGGGCGTGAGCAAGGGCTCGAGCACCGAGAAGTCGAGGGCGTCCTGCAGCAGCACGGCGTCCGCGATCGTGCGTGCCGGGAACAGCTGCAGCGTGATGGCGATGTCGCCGAAGGCGAGGTCCAGGTCGACCAAGCACACGCGGAGGTTCTTGCGCGCCGCCAGCGCGACGGCCAGGTTGGCCGCGATCGTGGTCTTGCCGACCCCGCCCTTGGGGGAGAAGACCGTGACCTGCTTGCCGTAGCGGTGCTCGGGGCCGGCGGGCCCGGTGACGGCGCGGTAGACCTGCTGAGCGCGGCGGATCGCCTCCCCGAGCGTGCTGAGGTCACGCTCCTCGACGACCTCGCGCATCCCCGAACGGAGGGCCTCGGCCAGGACCGGTGTGTCCACCCGGCGGCGCATGAGGATCACGCTGACGCCGGGTCGGCTGACCCGCAGGTCCTCCGCCAGCAGGGACGCCGTCTCCATGTCGACAGTCGGCCCGAGCACGATCGCGTGCTCCTCGGGGTGGTCGACCATGATGCGTCGCAGCTCGTCGACCGAGGCGACCACCAGCGTGTGCGGACCGGAGATGGACGCCATGACCTCGGCGTTGACGGGGTTGCTCTCGACGATGAGGGGCATGGGGTCAGCCGAACAGGTTCTGGATCGTGACGCCCTGGCCGGGGCGGACCTTGGACTTCTCGTTCTTCAGACCGAAGACCAGCTCACCGCGGGTGCTGGCGAACATCACCTTCTGGGCGTCCGCCTGCTTCAGGCCGAGCGTGATCAGGGTCTTGGGAAGGTCCTCGACCGTCTGTGCGCCCGCCGCCGTCGTCGTGGTGGCGGTCGTGACCGTGGTCTGGCCGACCGCGATGATCTTCACGCTGGGCAGCAGGACGCGCACGCCCTCGTCGCCGCCCGGGCCGACCGGCCCGTTGAAGAACAGCGCGACCTCGGCGCCGGGATTCACGAACCCGGCCACCCGGCCTGTGTCGGACAGGGTCACGCTGATGGCGATCTCGCCGTCGTCCAGCGTGAGGGCGTCCTGCTCGCCGGCGCTGCCGAACTTGGACGCGGTGACCTGCTCGCCCACGAAGATCCGCTGCAGGGCGACCTGGGCGCCGAGGTCGCCGACCGAGGTGAGAGCGCCTGCGAGCACCTGCTCGCTGGGCACGGGCTGGAGCTCGACCTTCTGCTCCGCCTGGGCGTCGGCGAGCGTCTCGCCCGGCTCGATCTGCGCGATCACCTTGAGCACCTCGACCGGTGCCTGCTCGGCCTGGGCACGGTCGTCAGCGCCCTGCACGTAGAGGTAGACCATCCCCGCCCCGAGCACCGCGACGACGGCAGCGACGATCAACAGAATTGTCCGGCGTCCCATGTCAGACCTGATCTCTCAGCTCAGTCCCGCTCGCGCGGGTGGCTCCAGCACGCGGGCCCGTGGCGGACCCACGGGCCAAAGGCTTCCCTACTTCGGGGGATCGCGTGCGCCGAATCGGCATATTGAGCACCTCTGGTCCCGGCCTGCACACAGGCCACACGAAGATCGGCACGGTCAGTCCACCAGCCGGATGACCGGCTTCCCGCCCACGAACCACTCCGTGTCGGCCCCGTTGGGCGGCGTCGTGATCGCGAAGGTGTTGAAGGCGAAGACCTGCACGGCGAAGACCTGGTTGCCTCCGCCGTTCATGGTGATCCCGTTCTCGGCGGTGGCGCACCCGGGGCCTCCGTAGGTCGGCGCAGTGAGGTTGCACGTCGGCGTCTCGTCGGTGAGGAACACCGAGGCGTACTGCTTGATGGCGATGTACTTCTTGTCCGCACGGTCGTTCGCGTGGACGACGGGCACCTGGAAGTAGCGGGGCGACTGCAGGATCGACCGGTCGACGATGTCGGCGGCGGCCGTGTCTGAGGCGATGTCGGCCAGCGTCTTGCCGGGCAGCAGGAAGCAGCTGAGGGTGTCGCGGTTGATGTTGGCCCAGGCCACCTTGGAGTCCGACGCCTTGGCCGGCGCCACGCGACCGTTGGTCGTGCATCGAGAGCTGGTCGGAGCCGTGAAGAGGCGACCTGGCTTCGCGCCATCCGGCCCGCCGTCGACTCCCGTGAGGAAACCGCTGGTCAAACCACCCGGATCGTTGCCCGACTGCACGTAGATGCAGTTGTTGCCGTCGCGGACGACGTTGTCGATCTTCGCTCCCGTAGGGCTGCCGTCGTTGAAGCACTCCGGGTTGGTCGCGATGGCGGGGTAGTCCAGCATGTTGAAGGGGGCGAGCTTGTGGTCCAACCCCAGGGCGAGGTTGTACTCGTAGCGCTTCTGGAGCTGCGGATACCCGGCGCGGGGACTGTCCAGCTGGCCGAAGTTGCCGCGCTGGCTGACGTTGCAGGCCACCTCGCCGCCGCCACCGGTGACGGTGAAGGCCAGCGGTTCGGCAGCGTTGGCGCCGTTCGGGTCGGCGCTGAACTTCGTGGTTCCCGGCACGACCTTGCCGCCCGTGGCGTTGTACGCGCCCCAGACCTCCCACTTGCCCACGGTGTTCGTGACCTCGGACCCCACGCCGGGGATGGTCACGGTCTGCGTGCCCAGGGTCGAGCCCGACTTCCCGGGGATGGCGAGGTTCACGGGGTAGACGGTCGTCGCGGTGGTCCAGCTGGTCGGAGCGCCGAAGGTGAAGACGATCGCGCCCTGCTTGGGAGCTGCCGGCGTGCCGATCGCAGCGCTGTCCTCGTTCGTCAGCGTGACGTCGATGGACCCGGTGGTCGTGCCGAAGGGCGCGGTGTTGACGCTGATCGCAGTGATGTGGAACTTGCTGTCGACGTTGCTGTTCCCGGGGTCGTAGGTGGGGTTGGCAGCCGGTGTCGTCGGTCCCGGGCCGGTGTCGCCGCCGACCGCACCGTAGGCGCACGACGACGGCAGCCACATGGGCAGAACGTCGTCCGTGGGCGGGACGAGTGCCCGCTTCTCCGCGGTCGCGCTCGCGTCGAGCGTCTTCGACGAGATGCCGATCGCACGCGCGACGCCGAAGTCCACACGCGACGACGGCGTCACCACTCGGACCTGGTTGTCGGTGGGAAAGGTGACCTCGCCGTTCGAGAGCTGGGTGTCGGTCAGCTGGGTGCTGGTGACCGAGCTCTGGTTGACGCCGGCCTTGTTCCGGTTCAGGTAGTTGGCCACCTCGGCCACGATGTTGGCCTGGTTGGTGGCGTCGCCCTTGGGGAGCAGCCCAGCGGCCGAGGTCGCAGCGAGGTCGGCCTGGGTCTGCAGGTCGCGACGGGCCGCGAACGCGTTGCCGAGATCGACGGCGATGGCGGCGATGGCGAACAGCATCGTGGCGCTCAGCGCCACGACGATCGCGACGGCTCCGTTCTCACCGGCCGGCCGGCGGCGGCTCATGAGCACGTCTCCGGAGCGACGGCGGGAAGCGCCTCGACACGCTCCACCCTCGTGTCCGCGCTCGTCTCGATCTGCGCCGTGCCGCCCGGCGTCGGGATGAAGGGCACGTTCATGTCGATGCTGCGGTAGCTGACGGTGACGGTGACGAGGTCGCCGACCTCCGTCGCGGGGAGCGTGTTCGGCGCGGCGTTGGTGTAGGTCCGCTTCACGGTGATGGTGTTGCCGAAGTTCGCGCGACCGACCCGGGACTTCACGTAGTCGACGAATGCGGTGCACGTGGGCATGTCACCGACAGCGGCCCGACGGGCCGCCTCACGTGCAGCCTGGTTGCCGGCCTGCAGCGAGAAGAAGTAGAAGCCGTACTGGAGCGTTCCGAAGAGGATGAGGAAGAGCAGAGGCACGATCAGGGCGAACTCGACGGCGGCCGCGCCACCCTCTCGGTGGCGCGAACCCCGTGTCCCCTCCCAAGGCCGACAGGCGCGCATGGGTCTAGTGAACCCCCAACCAGGACTCTTGTCCCAGAATGTCCCAACTCAAACCGCGTTACTGGAAGAGTTCCCGGATCTCCCGCCTGAATTCTCTCACAACAACGTTCCGGCGCAACTTTCTGCTCGCCGTGAGGGCCCCGGAATCCTCGGTCCAGTCGGCGGCCAGGATCTCGAAGCGGCGGATCGACTCGGCCTGGGAGACCGTCGCGTTCGCCTTGTCGACGACCTTCTGGATCTCGGCCCTCAGGTCGGCGTCCTGGGTGTGGCTGCGTAGCGGACCCTTGCCGCGGCTCTTGGCCCACGCCCCGTAGGCGTCCGGGTCGAGCGTGATCAGGGCCCCCACGAAGGGCTGGCCGTCGCCGACGACGAGGCACTGGCTGACGAGGGCGCCGGAGCGGATGCGCTCCTCGAGGTGGCCGGGGGAGACGTTCTTGCCGCCGGCGGTCACGATCATCTCCTTCGCGCGACCGGTGACCCGCACGAAGCCCTCGGCGTCGATCTCGGCGAGGTCGCCCGTCGCGAGCCAGCCACGGTCGTCGGTGACCGGCTCGACGTCGCCGTGGCTCCAGTAGCCGCGCATCACGTGCGGGCCGCGCAGCAAGAGCTCGCCGTTCTCGTCGATGCGCGCGGCGGTCCCGGGCAGCGGGCGACCGACGGTCCCGACCCGGTGGTTGTCGGGGGTGTTGACGGTGGAGGCGCCGGTGGTCTCGGTCAGGCCGTAGCCCTCGAGGATCGGCACGCCGGCGCCACGGAAGAAGTGCGACAGCCGGTCGCCCAACGGCGCGCCACCGGAGATGCCGAAGGCGCAGGCGCCCCCGAGCGCTTCGCGGATGCGGCGGTAGACCGTGCGGTCGTAGTAGCTGTGCCGTGCGCCCAGCACGCGCCCGGGCCGGCCCTCCGAGCGGCTGTGGGCGATGGCGACCTCGACGGCCCGCTCGAAACCGCGGGCCCGGCCGGAAGCCGCGGCCTCCTGGCTGAGCTGCGTGAAGGCGTTCTCGAACACGCGGGGAACGCCGAGCACGAAGGTCGGCCGGAACGTGGCGACGTCGGCGAGGAACCGGCGCGGGTCCGGGGCGTGACCCAGGCGGACGCCACGGTTCACGGCGCCGACCTGGATGATCCGCGCGAAGACGTGCGCCAGGGGCAGGACCAGCAGGGTGGCCGCCCCCTCGGCGCCGAAGAGCTCGTCGAGCTCGGTGGCGGTCGCCTCGCACCCGTCGAGGAAGTTGGCGTGCGTCAGCACGCAGCCCTTGGGCTGCCCGGTGGTCCCCGAGGTGTAGATCAGGGTCGCGACGTCGTCGCGCCCGACGGCGGTCCGCCGATGCTCGAGGTCGTCGACACCGACGTCCTCCCCGCGCTCGACGAGGTCGCGCAGGGTCGAGGCGTCGCTCGCTCCGGCCTCGTCGATCACCCAGACCTGCTCGAGGTCGGGTGCGGAAGCCCGCATCCCAGCCACGCGAGCGGCGTACGACGCGTCCTCCACGACCGCGAAGCGGCACCCGGAGTCACTGAGGATCCAGGCGACCTGCTCGTCGGAGGAGGTGGCGTAGACCGGCACCGAGACGCCGCCGACCCACCAGATCGCGTAGTCGACGACGGTCCACTCCAGCCGGGTCCGCGCCAGGAGCGCGACCCGGTCGGCGACCCGTAGACCGGCGGCGAGCAGACCACGCGCGACCTCCTCGACGCGGGTCCGGAACGCGGCGTTGTCGACGTCCTCCCACCGCGGGCCGTCCTCGTCGCCGCTCGCGACCCGGAGCGCGAACTGCGGCGCCTCGGGCTGCTGCTCGGCGTGCGCCACCACGGGGTCGGTCAGCCGGCTCCAGGGGGAGGCCTGCGGGATCGGTGGCGCTGCGTACTCACGCACCTGGCTGCTCCTCGTCTGTGTACCTGTCGGCCGATGACCGACCGTACCGTCCGAGGGCCGCCCGGTCCGGGAGAGCGCCGCGCTCGGCGGCGTGGTGAGGGCCACCGCCCGGGTGGCTCCCGCGACCGCTCCCGTGGTGGGTAGTCTCCAGGGGTCAGTGCACCGTCACCGGAGGGCTCCATCCATGGCAGACCAGACCAGCTCGAGCATCGTCGTCGACGCACCCCCCGAGCAGGTCATGGCCGTGATCGCCGACTTCCCCCGCTACCCGGAGTGGGCCCAGGGGATGCGGACCGCGGAGGTCCGCTCCACCTTCTCTGACGGCCGCGCCAAGGAGGTCTTCTTCGAGATCGAGGCGAGTCCGATCAAGGACGCCTACACCCTGGTCTACGACTGGCACGGCGAGGAGTCGGTGGACTGGACCCTCCACTCGGGGAAGATGATGAAGCGCCTCGACGGCTCCTACGTCCTGACGCCGAAGGGTCAGGGCACCGAGGTCACCTACCGCCTGGCGGTCGAGGTCAGCATCCCGATGATCGGCATGCTCAAGCGCAAGGCCGAGAAGGTCATCATCGACACCGCCCTCAAGGGTCTCAAGAAGCGCGTGGAGTCCCTGGCCTGACCGGTCGGTCGGTCCCGGGCAGCCACACGAGGTCAGGTCCTCCCAGTCGTGCGCATCGTTCTCTTCACCGGCAAGGGCGGCGTCGGCAAGACCACGGCGGCGGCGGGTACGGCGACCCTGGCGGCCCGGCGCGGTGAGCGGACCCTCGTGCTGTCCACCGACGCGGCCCACTCGCTGGCCGACGCCTTCGGCGTGACCGCCTCCGCCGAGCCCGGTGAGGTCGAGCCCGGTCTGTGGGTGCAGCACGTCGACGCCCAGCGACGCTTCGAGCAGTCGTGGGCCGAGATCCAGCGCTACCTGCTCACGGTGCTGCAGGCGACCGGCGTCGACCCGATCACCGCCGAGGAGCTCACGGTCATCCCCGGCGCGGAGGAGGTCTTCGCCCTGCTCGAGCTGCGGGCCCAGGCGCGCTCGGAGCGCTGGGACGTGATCGTGGTCGACTGCGCCCCCACCGCGGAGACGCTGCGCCTTCTCGCGCTCCCCGAGGCGCTGGGCTGGTACATGGACCGGGTGCTGCCGATGGAGCGCCGCATCGTCAAGGCCCTCAAGCCCGTGCTGGCGCGGGCGACGGGCGTGCCGATGCCCGAGGACTCCGTCTTCGACGCCCTCCAGCGCCTGCACGGTGACCTGCTCGAGGTGCACGAGCTGCTCACCGGCAAGGAGGCCAGCGTCCGTCTCGTGCTCACCCCCGAGACGGTCGTGGTCGCGGAGGCGCGACGCTCCCTGACCTCGCTGTCGCTGTTCGGCTACCGCGTGGACGGCGTGGTGGCCAACCGGATCTTCCCCGACCACGCGGGCGACCCGTGGCGCGACCAGTGGGTCGCCGCGCAGTCGCGGGTGATGGCCGAGATCGAGCAGTCCTTCCCCGAGCTGCCGATCTGGCGCTCGGGCTACCGCGCCAGCGAGCCCGTCGGGGTCGACGAGCTGCACCGGCTCGTCGAGGAGGCCTACGGCGGGGACGACCCGTTGGCCCTGCCGATCGGCGACGGGCCCCTCACCATCACCCGCCGCGACGACGGGGCGCTGCTGCGCATCGACCTGCCGTTCGCCCAGCGCGGCGACGTCGACCTGGCCCGTCACGGTGACGAGCTGGTGATCAGTGTCGGCTCCTACCGTCGCCTGCTCGCGCTGCCGGCATCTCTGGCCCGCCTCACGGTCAGCGGCGCCCGCGTCGAGCCCGGCGCGCTCAAGGTGCGCTTCCGCGCCGAACCGATCGAGGAGACGCCATGACCGCCCCCGAGGACACGCCCGGAGACCAGCCCGGTCACCAGTCCGGAGACCAGCCCGACGGACCCGAGGTGGGGACGGTCGCCGAGGAGGCGGCCAAGCTGATGGGGGCGCTCTCGGGCTGGGCGCGCGAGCAGGGCGACACCGCCGCCGGGGGAGCGGCCGCCTCCGTCGCCGGACTGGCCGACCTGGCCAAGGACCTCGAGGGACACGTCGCCGGGGAGAACTGCACCTACTGCCCGGTGTGCCGCGTCATCGGCATGGTCCGTGCCACCTCGCCGGAGGTGAAGGCCCACCTCACCACCGCGACCACGTCGCTCCTGCAGGCCGCGATGAGCGCGATGGCGACCCCGGTCCCGGACGAGGCCAGGCGCCGTCAGGCCGGGGTCGAGAAGATCGACCTGGAGGACGACGACCAACCTGGCTGGGACTAGCCGCCCTCCGAGTGGCCGTCCTACTTGGTCAGCTTCATCGTGGGTCGACCGATGGCCGGGTTGTAGGTGGTGTAGGGCGAGGACTCCTGCACGGGGAGTGCGTCCGGGTTGAAGGTGAACACCGTCAGGGCCTTGACCGAGTTGCCGTTCACCTGGATCCCGTTGTCGCGGACCGTGTCGGTGTACGCCGGGGTGGTCCGCGTCGACGAGGCGGACTCGTCGGTGATGAAGCCCGGGACGAAGCGCAGCACGGGCTGGTAGGTCTTCGACGAGCGGTCCGCCCGGTAGACGACCGGGAGCCAGACGAAGCGGGGTGAGCGCGTGACCGCCGGGTCGATGATGCCGGTGGCCACCCCTGAGGTCGCCGCGATCCGCGACAACGGGTCGCCGGCGTTCACCAGGTAGCACGACAGCAGGTCGTTGTTGATCAAGCGTCCGCCGACGACGGTGTCGCCGCCGTTGCACCCCGACCTCGTCGCGCCGTGGACGGCGCGCAGGCGCCCAGGCTTGCCGTCCACCTCGCCGATGAGGCCGTCGAACGTCTTCGGGCCGTCGTTGCCGGGGTCGGGAAGGATGCAGTTGCTGCCGTCGCGTGACACGTTGTCGAGCTGCTCCGCCTTGCGCACCGGGCTGGTCGAGGCCGGGCGGCCCGTGCACTCGTCGGCCGCCGCGTTGACCAAGGGCTCGATCTGGTGGTCGAGGCCGAAGGCGATGTTGTGGGCGAAGCGGTTGTTGTTGCCGTTCGTGTCCTTGCGCGGGCTGTCCATCTGGCCGAAGTTGCCGCGGCTCGAGGTGGTGCAGGCCGTGCTCGGTGGGGGAGTCGACGGCGCGGGTCGGGTCTGGACGTTGAGGTTGTTCACGTTGCTGTAGAGCGTGCCGACCTGGGTCTGGTAGGACCACTGCACCGATCGGGAGGTCACGTCGTCCGGCTCGATGGTGAGCTTGAAGGTCCAGACCTGCTGGTTGCGCGGCGTGCTGGTCCACACACCCGGGATCGCGTACCGCACGGAGGCGTCGTCTTGGAACTGGAAGTGCACGACGGGGTCGCCGAGGGGCTGGCCGCCGTTGTTCTTCTGCAGGTTGCCGGTGTGCACGACCCGGAAGGTGAACGTCTCGGTCGTCCACTGGTCGTGGCTGTTGTCCTCGTCGGTCGACTGGAAGGACTGCGTCGCGCCCGTCAGGACGCCTGGACCGCTCGTGCTCCCGTTCGTGTTGGTGCTTGTCGGGCTCCCGCCCCCGGAGCCACCTCCGGACCCACTCCCGCCCCCGCCCGTCGTGTCGGCGTCGGCGGGCCCGAAGACGCACCCGCTCGGCAGGAGGAAGGGCAGGACGTCCGTGCGGTCGGGCAGCTCGGAGTACACGGTCATCCCCGCGTCCGCCTGCACGTCGACGTGGTCCTGGCCCAGCACCGAGGCGAGTCCGAAGTCGACCCGGGCCGCTGGGGTCACGACCTCGAAGGAGCCACCGCCGGGGGTGAAGACGACCTCCCCGTCCGTCCGGTCGCCGTTGCCCAATCGGGTGCCCAGGGTGGCAGCCGTCACGGCGGGCTGGCCCACGATGACGTTGCCCGACTCCAGCATGTACTCGGCGACCTTGGACCGCACGGCGGTCTGTTCGGAGGGTTGGTCCGCCGGCATCAGTCCGGCGTCGCGCGCCCAGTTGCCCGCGGCGATCACGGAGACGTCGGCCTGGGTCTGGGCGTCCCGCTTGCGCGCCCAGGCGTTGCCCAGGTCCACGGTGAGGGCCGCGCACCCGAGGAGCACGACGGCCAGGACGGCGACGAGGATCGCCACCGCTCCGTCCTCCTCGCGCCGGGCGCTCACAGGCAGTCCGCGATCGTGCTGTCGGGCAGGTAGTCGACCCGGGCAGTCGCCTTCTTGGTCACCAGCCCTCCGTCGACGAAGGGGAGGAACGGCAGGTCGAGGTCGCGGCTCTGGAAGACCACCGTCACCGTCACGTTCTCGCCGATGTCGACCTTGCTGTTGGCGTTGGCGTCACCGAAGTCACGTCGGATGTCCAGGCCACCGGTCGCCACCTGCGCGACGTTCGTGCCCACCTCGGAGCGGAAGGCGTCGCACGAGGTCGGAGCCCCCACCGCGGCACGACGCGCCGCCTCCCGTGCCGCAGCGCTGCCGCCCTGCTGCGCGCTGAAGTAGAAGCCGTACTGGATCAGTCCCGCGACCAGCAGCAGGACGAGCGGGACGAGAAGGGCGACCTCGACCGCGGCGACGCCCGACTCCGCGCGAGCCGACGCACGGCCGGTGCACGATGCCCTCGACATGCCCGTCGTCCCTCCGGTGTCCTCGTGCGCCGGTGCGCACTCCCGCGGCTCACCGTTCCAGAGGGGCGACACGATGAGGAGCGACGTCGGGAGCATCCGACCGCATGCGCTCGAAGTCGGATCGTCCGGGCGGCCGCCCTAGTGCCGCGTGATCGTCCGGAGGGGGACCAAGGTCCCGGACTCAGAGACGTGCGCCGTCGTCCCAGCCGTCGCTGGGGCCGCGGCGCATGGTGGCCACGAGGTAGACGAAGCCGCCGATGAAGGTGAAGCCGAGCATGCTGGTGACCCAGGACGGCACCGCGATGCTGAGCAGCAGCGTGGCGAGCATGATCACGGGGCTGCCGAACAGCGCCAGCCACGCGAGGCCCCGCTTGGGCTCGGGCCAGGGGACGGGCGGTGGCTCCGGCGGCACGAAGTGGTCCTGGTGCTCGGCCGGCGGCGGCGGGACCTCCTCGCCGGCCAGGCGGAAGAGGCCGGGGGAGACGACCGGGGTGTCGGTGACGTCCTCGGGCGAGGGGGCCGTGGGGCGGGGCTCGTCGGGCTCGGGGGCGGCCACGGACGGCCGGTCGCCGTAGTTGTCCACGATCAAGCGGAAGGCGGCCTCGAAGTCGTCGTCGCTCCCAGAGCGAGCGTTGTCGCCGTCTCCGTCCGGGGCGTCGGGCCCGCCGGACTCGTCGGTCCGCTCGTCGGCCTGGTCCTCGGGCAGGTCCTCCGGTCGGTCGCCCCCGGCGCTCACGAAGGCCCCGCGGTCACGCGCGCGACGAAGGCCGCGGACTCCTTCTCGATCCGCGGCGCGTCGTTGTCGAGCGTGGCGACGTGGAAGCTGTCCTCGAGGACGACCTCGGTGACGTCGCGCGACGAGACGGAGCGCAACAGCAGGTCGTGGGAGCCCGGGTCGGCGACGTGGTCCTCCGCGGAACGTACGACGAGCAGGGGCTGGGTCACCTGCGGCAGCAGGGGCCGCAGGTGCCGGTAGAGGCGGAGCAGCTCGTGGGCGGCCTTCAGCGGCAACCGGTCGTAGCCGTGCTCGGAGACCCCGGGCTTCTTGATGTCGTCGGCGATGCCGGGGAAGGAGCCCATCAGGCGCTTGATGACGGGTGCGGCGAAGCGGCGGGGGTCCTTGTTGTCGATCGAGACGTTGACCGACACGAGCCCGGAGACCTCGGGGCCGCGGTCGGCGGCCAGCAGCAGCGAGAGCGTGGCCCCCATCGACAGCCCCCCGACGACGACGGAGTCGCAGTCCTCGAGCAGGGTGTCGAAGGCCCGCTCGACCTCGCCGTACCACTGCTGCCAGGTGGTGGTGTTCATGTCCTGCCACGACGTCCCGTGGCCCGGCAGGCGCGGCACCGCGACGGCGTACCCCTCCTCGGCGAGGCGCTCGCCCCAGGGGCGCACGGAGGCCGGCGAACCGGTGAAGCCGTGGCACAGCAGGACCCCGACGCGGCGGCCGTCCGCCAGCGCCGACCCCTCGGCCGACCAGGCGTCCACAGCGGGGGACACGCTCACGGAAACTCCCGAGTGGTGCGAGACAGGACCAGACGCTGCATCGTGTCACGCGGGGCCGATCAGGGCTAGGGTGCCCCCTGAGGAAACGGGAGGTCTTGGTGTTCTACTGGGTGCTGAAGCTGGTTCTGCTCGGGCCGGTGCTGAGGCTGGTGTTCCGGCCACGCGTCGAGGGCGAGGAGCACCTCCCGGAGGAGGGCGCGGCCATCCTGGCCTGCAACCACCTGTCCTACAGCGACTGGCTCTTCATGCCGCTGACGATCCCGCGGCGCGTCACCTTCGTGGCGAAGGCGGAGTACTTCAACACGCCCGGCGTCAAGGGCTGGCTGCAGAAGAAGTTCTTCTCCGGCGCCGGCCAGGTGCCCATCGACCGCTCTGGGGCGAGCGCGGCCGAGGGCGCGCTCAGCTCGGCGAAGCGGATCCTCGACCAGGGCGAGCTGTTCGGCATCTTCCCCGAGGGCACCCGCTCCCACGACGGCAAGCTCTACCGCGGCAAGACCGGCGTCGCCCGGCTCGCGCTCGAGACCCGCGTGCCCGTGATCCCGGTGGCCGTGGTCGGCACCGACGTGGTCGCGCCCCCCGGCAAGAAGTACGGCTCCTACACCCGCCCCGTCGTGCGCTTCGGCAAGCCGCTGGACTTCTCGCGCTACGAGGGCCTGGAGAACGACCGCTACATCCTGCGGTCGATCACCGACGAGATCATGTACGAGATCATGCGGCTCTCGGGCCAGGAGTACGTCGACCTCTACGCCTCGCGGGCCAAGCAGCTCGACAAGGAGGCCGCGGACAAGGCCAAGCGCGCGGCGGCCGAGTCGCGCGACCCCGACCTCAAGGCCTCCTGACCCGCGCCGGCGGGCGTGTGGTGGTCGCCGTGGCCGAGGTCGACTCCGCGGAGCTGCGTCGCGTCGCCGAGGACCTGTACGGCGGGGTGCCCGGCGACTTCGTCGCGACCCGCGCGGCCGCGGTGAAGCGGTTGAAGGGCTCGGGTGACAAGGCCACGGCGAGCGCCGTGGCCGAGCTGCGCCGACCGGTCCAGGCGGCCTGGGCGGTGAACCTGCTCGTGCGCGAGCAGGGCGAGCTCGTGGCCCAGCTGCTCGAGCTCGGCGCGTCGCTGCGGGAGGCGCAGGCCTCCCTCGACGCCGACACCCTGCGCGAGCTCACCCGGGAGCGGCGTCGGGTGGTCGCGCGAGTGACCCAGGCGGCAGCCTCGGCGGTGGCCGACGAGGGCCAGGCTCTCAGCGAAACGGCCCGGCGCCAGGTCGAGGACACCCTGCTGGCGGCGGTCGTCGACGCCGAGCTCGCGGAGGTGCTGCGCTCGGGGCTGCTGGTCCAGCCGCTGAGCTCGACGGGCATGTCGTCGCTGGCGGACGTGCAGGCCATCCCGGGCGCGGCGCGTCTCGAGCTGGTGCGTGAGCGGCCCGCCAAGCGCCGGCCGACATCGGACCGTGTCCCCGATGAGGACGGTGCCGGTGACGAGAGCGACGTGGCGAAGGAGCGCGATGACACGGAGCGGGAGGCGGCGCGACGCGAGTCGGAGCGGGCAGCCGAGGAGCGACGGCGTACCCGCGAGCGCACCCGCTTGCAGAAGGTGCGCGAGACCGAGCAGCGCGCCGTACGGTCCTCGGACTCGGAGGTGGCTCGGCTCGAGCAGGACGTCGCCACCGCGCGGTCCCGCCTGGCGCGTGCCGAGGCCGAGCTGGAGCGGGCCAGCAGCAAGCAGGAGTCCGTCCGAGCGAGGCTGGCGGCGACCGAGGAGGCGCTCGACGCGCTGTCCTGAGCCCTGGGTTCGACCAAAGGCATGGTTTCGCGCGTACAGGAGTGACCTTTTCGTGCGTGCAGGAGCGACGTTTCGTGCGTACACGGGTGACGTTTCGTGCGTACAGGAGCGACGTTTCGCGGGTGCAGGAGTGACGCTTCGCGGGGTCAGGGGGAGGCGAAGGTGACCGGCAGGCTCAGACCGTGGAAGCAGGCGGGGTCGGTCACGCCGGCGCCCTCGCCGGTGGCGAGGATCTCCGGCAGCGCCTCGAGGGGTACGTCGAGCGCGGCGCAGCGGGGCGCGTCCCAGGCCCCGGTCGCGGGGTCGGTGAGCCCGAGGCGCCGGGCGTGGCCGGGGTCCGTGACGTGCCAGGTGCCCCGGGTCATGCGCGCGACCACGTAGGACTCGACGGTCCCGACGGCGTAGCGGCCGGCGTGGACCAGCGCCCAGGTGTGCGGCTCGTTGACCGCGAGCCACGCCAGCACGGCTCCGGGGCCCGACGTGCGGCCGGTGGCCGCCCCGCGCTCGTCCTCGCTCAGCACCGCCGGGCGTGCGGCGCCGAGGGTCTCCTGGTCCCAGACCACGAGGGTGGGGTCGCTGACCACCGCGACTCTCGTCGGCGCCGGGCTGTGGTCGAGCACCGACCGCGTGACGGCGAGCAGCGCGCGCCAGACGTCCTCGGGCGACTGCTCCAAGCGGCCGTCGGCCGGCGTCTGGCGCGTCAGGTCGAAGACGGCTGCCCCGCCACCGGCGACGGTCGCGGTGATCGATCCGGACCGGACGTGGACCGACAGCAGGGTCACGAGCGCTCGCGCAGGATCGCCAGCACGCGGCGATCGACCCAGTCGGGTCCGACGCGCATCTCGTAGTTCTCCGTGCCGACCCAGGCGTCGAAGTCGCGGGCCCCGAGCGCGGTGGCGCGGGACTCGAGCTCCTCGCGCAGCGCGTCGTCGACGGCGACCTTCTCCTCGTCGGTCGAGGCGGTCAGGTAGAGCTCGTGCAGGTCGACCAGCCGGGCCAGCTCGGCGCACGGGTCGGTGTGGTCGTCGACCCGCAGGTCGACCGCGACGTCGTCGCCGCCGTCGTACCCGGCCCCCTCGCTGACGACGAAGAGCGCGGCGCTCTGCCGTCCGCGACGGTCGCCCCCGGCGGCGTCGCCGGCCTGCAGCGCGTCCAGCAGGCGGCGCCCGAGGGGGAGCGTCTCGTCGGAGGACCGCCAGGCCTCGAGCATGGCCTCGACGACCTCGGGGCCGACGAGGATGTTGCCCTGCACGGCGACGTCGGTGTCGACGATCCCGCCGGCCCAGTCCAGGCACGCCGTACCGGTGTAGGACGCGGCGTGGCCGTCGACGTCGATGATCCCGACCTGGCGGTGGTCGCGGTCCTCGTCGTCGGCGAGCATCCGCTCCAGCGCGACGGCTGCGGTGGCGCCCTCGTCCATCAACGACAGGCCCACGGGCTTGAAGGCGACGTTGGCCGAGGCCTGGGTCGCGACGGCGCCGACGCCGGCGACGGCGGCCGGGACGGCCGAGCCGACCCCGAGGAACTTGGAGGCCACGGCCACGCCCCAGGCGCTCCCGTCGGCGGACCGGGCGACGATCGAGAAGGTCATGGGGGCGACCGTAGCGCCGTGACCACTGGAACGTTCAAACCCGATCCCGCTACGGTGCTGTCATGCGTATCGGAGTGCTCACCGGTGGTGGCGACTGTCCTGGACTCAACGCGGTCATCCGCGGCGTCGTGCGGAAGGGGGTCGGCACCTACGGCTTCGACTTCGTCGGCTTCCGCGACGGCTGGCGCGGTCCGCTGGAGAACCTCACGACCCCGCTGGGCGTCGACCAGGTCCGCGGCATCCTGCCGCGCGGCGGCACGATCCTGAAGTCGTCGCGGACCAACCCCTTCAAGGTCGAGAACGGCGTCGAGCGGATCAAGGAGAACCTGGCCGCCAACGACGTCGACGCCCTCATCGCCATCGGCGGCGAGGACACCCTCGGCGTGGCGACGAAGCTCGCCGACCTGGGCGTCAACGTCGTCGGCGTGCCCAAGACCATCGACAACGACCTGTCGGGCACCGACTTCACCTTCGGCTTCGACACCGCGGTCAACATCGCGATGGAGGCCATCGACCGGCTGCACACCACCGCCGAGTCCCACCACCGCGTGCTCGTCGTGGAGGTCATGGGCCGCCACGCCGGCTGGATCGCCCTGCACGCCGGCATGGCCGGCGGGGCCAACATCATCCTCATCCCCGAGAAGCCCTTCGACATCGCCAAGGTCTGCGAGTACGTCGAGCGCCGCTTCGAGACGCAGTACACGCCCATCGTCGTCGTCTCCGAGGGCGCCGTCCCCGTCGAGGGCGGCGACATGACGCTCGTCAGCGGCGAGAAGGACGCCTTCGGGCACGTCCGCCTCGGCGGCATCGGCGACCGGCTGGCCAAGGAGATCGAGGACCGCACCGGCAAGGAGGCCCGCGCGGTCGTCCTCGGTCACGTCCAGCGCGGCGGCACGCCCACCGCCTTCGACCGCTGGCTCGCCACCCGCTTCGGTCTCCAGGCCGTCACCGCCGTCGCCGAGGGCGACTTCGGGACGATGGTCGCCCTGCGCGGCAAGGACATCGTCCGCGTCCCGCTCATCGAGGGCACCGGCGAGCTCAAGGTCGTCTCGCCCGAGGAGTACGCCGAGGCCGAGGTCTTCTTCGGCTGACGCCGGCCCGATCCGGCCCGATCCGGCCCGATCCGGCCCGATCCGGCCCGATCCGGCCCGATCCGGCCCGATCCGGCCCGATCCGGCCCGATCCGGCCCGATCCGGCGCTGCCGACGTCGGACCCCGTCCGTCGCAGGGCGGCGGGCGGGAGCACCGGGTGGCGCCCACCTAGAATCGGGGCGTGACCTTCCCCGAACTCGCGACCCTGCACGCCCAGGGCGCGTCCCAGCAGCCGACGTGGAACGACCGGGACGCGGTCGACACCACCTATGCCCGGCTGCGCGCCGTCCCCCCGCTCGTGTTCGCCGGTGAGTGCGACGACCTCAAGGCCAAGCTCGCCGCGGTGACCCGCGGCGAGGCCTTCCTGCTCCAGGGCGGTGACTGCGCCGAGACCCTCGCGGGTGCGACGGCCGACAACGTGCGCGCCAAGCTGCGGGTGCTGCTGCAGATGGCCGTCGTGCTGACCTACGCCGCCTCCGTGCCGGTGGTGAAGCTGGGCCGCATCGCCGGGCAGTACGCCAAGCCGCGCTCGTCCGACCTCGAGACCCGTGACGGCGTGACGCTGCCGGCGTACCGCGGCGACGCCGTCAACGGCTACGAGTTCACGCCCGAGTCGCGCGAGCACCGCCCCGAGCGCCTGCTGGACGTCTACAACACCTCCGCCGCGACGCTGAACCTCGTGCGCGCCTTCGTCACCGGCGGGTACGCCGACCTCCGGCAGGTGCACGACTGGAACACAGACTTCGTTCGCTCCTCGCCGGTGGGCAAGCGCTACGAGCGGCTGGCGCGCGAGATCCAGCGGGCGCTGACCTTCATGGAGGCCATCGGCGCCGACCCGGACGAGTTCCACCGCGTCGACTTCCACTCCAGCCACGAGGCGCTGATCCTCGAGTACGAACACGCGCTGACCCGCATCGACAGCCGCACCGACAAGCCCTACGACGTCTCGGGCCACTTCCTGTGGATCGGCGAGCGCACCCGTCGGCTCGACGGCGCGCACGTCGAGATGCTCAGCCACATCCAGAACCCGATCGGCGTGAAGCTCGGCCCCACCACCTCGGCCGACGACGCGATCGCGCTGGCGCAGAAGCTCAACCCGGAGAACGAGCCGGGCCGGCTGACCTTCATCACCCGCATGGGCGCCAAGCGCATCCGCGAGGCGCTGCCCGAGCTGGTCGAGAAGGTGACCGCGGCCGGCATCCAGGTCGCCTGGGTCTGCGACCCGATGCACGGCAACACCTTCGAGGCGTCCAGCGGCTACAAGACCCGTCGCTTCGAGGACGTCATGGACGAGGTCCAGGGCTTCTTCGACGTCCACCGCGCGCTCGGCACCTGGCCCGGGGGGCTGCACGTCGAGCTGACCGGCGACAACGTCACCGAGTGCGTCGGCGGCGGTGAGGACCTGCTCGAGGCCGACCTCGCGAACTCCTACGAGTCGGTCTGCGACCCGCGGCTCAACCGCGTGCAGTCGTTGGAGCTGGCGTTCCTGGTGGCCGAGATGCTCTCCGAGGTCCACGTCCCGACCGAGGACTGACCGGGCCGGCCGGAGTTGCCGGAGTTGCCGGAGTGGGTGGACCGGCCGGGCCCGACGGCCTGCGCGACCGCGGACGACGTACGGCGACCAGCACGCCG
The DNA here is from genome assembly GCF_011299595.1 of Nocardioides sp. HDW12B. Classification (NCBI taxonomy): domain Bacteria; kingdom Bacillati; phylum Actinomycetota; class Actinomycetes; order Propionibacteriales; family Nocardioidaceae; genus Nocardioides; species Nocardioides sp. HDW12B. The sequence goes on from NZ_CP049867.1 coordinate 1,447,458, forward strand.
ACCAGCATGACCACGCCACCGCCGACCTCGAACGGACCCGGCACGTCACCGCGCACCAGCCACGAGGTCAGCATTGCCACCGGCGGGACCAGCAGGATCCACGGGACCACGGCGGCCGCCGGGTTGCGCGACAGCAGCGTGTTGAAGATGCCGTAGCCCACCAGCGAGGCCAGTCCCGCGGTGTAGAGGGTTGACAGCGCGGCCGGCCAGCCGAAGGCCGCGATCCCGGCCGCCACTTCGTCCGGCCCGTTCACGGCGAGGGCGAGCAGCAGGGCCGGCACGGGCACGACGATCCCCGACCACACCGTGAGGCCGAGTCCGCCGGGCACCCCCGCAGCGCGGGCGACCACGTTGCCGACGCCCCAGCTGAGGGCGGCGGCCAGGCACAGCAGCAGCGCGACCAGCGGCACGGTCGCCTCGCGGCCGACACCGACCGTCACCAGGCCTGTGACGCCCAGGGCGACGCCGACGACCTGGGGTCGGGTGGGCCGCTCGCCCAGGGCGCCGGCGGCGATGACGACGGTGAAGATGACCTGGGCCTGAAGCACGAGCGCGGCCAGCCCGGGGGGCATGCCGGCCTCCAGCGAGAGGTAGAGGAAACCGAACTGGCCGAGCGACATGAGGCTCCCCACGGCCAGCAGCGTCCGCCAGCCGACGTCGGGGCGCGGCACGAGCAGCACGGCGGGGAAGACCACCGCGACGAACCGGATCGCGAGGAACAGCAGCGGCGGGACGCCCGCCATGCCTTCGTCGATGACCAGGAAGTTCACGCCCCACAGCAGGGCCACCAGGGCGGCGAGCAGGCAGTCGCGTCGGGTCACGGGTCCATGCTCGTCGACAAGGACCGTGAAGCACCAGCGCACAGATCTGCGGTCCACTCGGTAGCGTGGCTTCATGATCGATCTCGCTGCCCTGGAGTCGCTGCGCGCTGTGGCCCACCACGCGTCGGTCAACGGCGCGGCCCGGGCGCTCGGATTCACGCCGAGCGCGGTCTCCCAGCAGGTGAAGCGGCTCGAGCGGGGCGTCGGGGTGCCCCTGCTGGAGCGCGTGGGACGCGGCGTCGTGCTGACCGCCGCCGGGCAGCGGCTCGTCGACGACACCGGCGAGCTGCGCGAGCGGCTGGAGCGGATCGAGGCCGAGGTGCGCCTGGCGGCGGGGGAGGTCGCCGGGTCGCTGCAGGTCGCGACCTTCTCGACCGCCACGCGCGGGCTCGTGGGCCCGGTCCTGCGCCGTCTGCGGGAGGAGCACCCCGACCTCCAGGTCACCCTGCAGGAGCAGGAGCCCTGGGACACCGTCGACCTCGTGGCCACCGGACGCGTCGACCTCGGTCTCGCCCACAGCTGGGGCGACCTGCCGCTGACCGTGCCCGCGCACGTGCGCACCACGGACGTGGCCCGCGACGTCGCCGACGTGCTCGTGCCCGTCGACCACCCGCTGGCGGCGCGCGAGAGCGTGCGGCCCACCGACCTGCGCGAGGTCGACTGGGTGGCCACCGCGAGCGGCACGATCTGCCGCCAGTGGCTGTCCCGGATGTACGTCGGCACCGGCACCTCGCCGCGCATCGTCCACGAGGCCGCCGAGTTCGACTCCCACGTCGCCGTGGTCGCCGCCGGGCTCGCCGTCGCGCTGGTGCCCCGGCTCGGCCGGGCCGCCCTGCCGGCGGAGGTGGTGGCAGTGCCGGTCGTCGACCCCGTCCCCGAGCGGACCGTCACCGCGCTGCACCGCCGCAGCATGGACAGCTCCCCGGCGGTGCGGGCCCTGCTCGCCGCCCTCGTCGAGGCGCCCGGCGGCCACCTCGCCCGAGGGGCGCCCGCGTCGCCTGCCTAGGGTGGCTCGCGTGATCGACCTCCGCAGCGACACCGTCACCCGACCGACCGCCTCCATGCGCCGCGCCATGGCCGAGGCCGAGGTGGGCGACGACGTCTACGGCGAGGACCCGACCGTCCGGGCGCTGGAGGAGAAGGTCGCCGGCCTGCTGGGCAAGGAGGCGGCGCTGTTCACCGCCACCGGGTCGCTGGCCAACGTGCTCGCCGTGCGGTCGCTGGTCGGCGTCGGCCAGGAGGTGCTCTGCGAGGCCTCGGCCCACATCGCGCGCGCCGAGCTCGGGGTGCACGCCGCCGTCACCGGCCTGACGATGCGGACCTGGGTCGGGCGGCCCCTCGACCTGGCGACGATCGAGTCGATGTTCGCCCCCGACATGGGGCCGTTCTTCGTGCCGACCCGGGCGATCTCGGTCGAGAACACCCACAACTTCGGCGGGGGAGCGGTCGTCCGCATCGACGACCTCCGGTCGCTGCGGGAGTACGCCGACCGTCACGGGGTCGGCGTACACCTGGACGGGGCGCGGCTGTGGAACGCCCACGTGGCGACCGGCACCCCGCTCACGGCGTACGGCGAGGTGGCCGACGTCCTGGCGGTCTGCCTCAGCAAGGGGCTCGGCGCCCCGATCGGCTCGCTGGTGGTCGGGTCCGCCGAGGTGATCGCCGAGGCGCGCGTCTGGCGCAAGCGGCTCGGGGGAGGGATGCGGCAGGTCGGGATCCTGGCCGCGGCCGGCATCCACGCCCTCGACCACCACCTCGAGCGGCTGGCCGAGGACCACGAGCACGCCGGGATCCTGGCCGAGGCGTGCGGGGTCGACCCGACCGGCGTGGACACCAACATCGTGGTGGTCCCGCACCCCGACCCGGCCCGCGTCGTGGCCGCGGCCCGCGAGGAGGGCCTGCTCGTCAGCGCCGTCGGCGCCACGTCCCTGCGGCTCGTCACGCACCTCGACGTCGACCGCGCCGCCGTCGACCGTGCCGCCGCGATCCTCCCGCCCCTCCTGGCCTGACCCGGGGACCCGCATGTAACGCGGGGTTATGGACGCCGACCAAGGAGCACAACCCGTGCGAGGCGTCCACAAGCCTCGGTCGGAAGGGCCGCAACGGCCCTCGTCACCTCGGCGGTCACCCCGGCGGGCGGAGACCCACCTCGCTGAGCTCCAGTCGAGCCAGCGCCCGTACGGCGTCAGGGTCGCCGCGCCGCCAAGCACCTGCGGGGTCGTCGCTGATGCGTGCCAGCCGGTGCAGCGGCTGGTGGGCCAGCGCCCGGAGCGCGAACAGGTCGAGGTCGTCGGCGGTGTCGACGAAACGCTGCCCGGCTGCCGCCTCCCGCGCGAACGCCCAGCGGCGCGGCACGTAGAGCGCCAGAGCCAGCAGGATCGGCACCACCCCGATGGCCAGCGCCAGCCAGAAGGCCAGCGTCTCGACCGCGTCGACCTGGTCGAGGCCGGCAGCCGCCAGCCGGTCGGCCGCGTCCCCGGCGCCGTCGAAGGGCGTCCGCAGCTCGTCACCGATCAGCGGTGCCCCGTCGACCGCGCTGCCGGCCTCGCGCAACCGCTCGGCCAGCCCGGCCGACGCCTCGTTGACCTGCTCGCCGGGCTCGGCGAGCAGCATCACGGCGTCGTGGACCAGCCGGGCCAGCAGCACCGACCCCACCACCCAGGCCACGAGCAGGAGGTCGCCGGTCGCCTGGACGGCACGGCGGGCGGGCAGGTCGGCGTACAGCTTCATGCCGGGGATCCTGCCCCGCTCGTGCCCGTCCAGACGGGACCGGTCAGGCCGTCGTACGCACCTTCGCCCCGGCGTCGTGACGCCCCAGCACCGGCGGGAGCTGGCGCATCGCCTGGGCCAGCGAGCGCAGGTCGCTGCCGAACAGCGCCTGCGGGCCGTCGCAGAGCGCATCCTCCGGGTTCGGGTGCACGTCGACGATGACGCCGTCGGCGCCCACTGCAACCGCGGCGCGCGAGAGGGGTACGACGAGCTCGCGCAGCCCGCCCGCGTGGGAGGGGTCGACGATGATCGGCAGGTGGCTCTTGGCCTGCACCACCGGCACCGCGGAGATGTCGAGGGTGTTGCGCGTCGCGGGCTCGAAGGTGCGGATGCCGCGCTCGCAGAGGACCACGTCGAGGTTGCCGCGCTGGGCGATGTACTCCGCCGCCATCAGCCACTCCTCGATCGTCGCGGTCATCCCGCGCTTGAGCAGCACCGGCTTGCCGGCGTCGCCGGCGGCCTGCAGCAGCCCGAAGTTGGCCATGTTGCGGGTACCGATCTGCAGCATGTCGGCGTGCTCGGCCACCACCGGCACGTCGCGGGCGTCGACGACCTCGGTCACCACGGGCAGCCCGGTCGCCTCGCGCACGCCGGCGAGGATCTCCAGGCCGCGGACGCCCAGGCCCTGGAAGGCGTACGGCGACGTGCGCGGCTTGAAGGCTCCGCCGCGCATGATCGACGCACCGGCTGCCTTGGCCATCTCCACCGCCTCGAGCGTCTGCTGCTCGGACTCGACGGCACAGGGCCCGGCGATGAACGTGAAGGTGTCGGGACCGATCGGCACCTGGTGGCCGCGGGGGCCCACCCAGACAGTGCTGCGGTCCGCGTGGTGCTGGCGGCTGACCAGCTTGAACGGGTCCGAGATGCGGTGCACGTCGGCCACGCCGGGCAGGGTGCGCAGGTTGAGGCCGTGGAAGGAGTCGATGTCACCGACCAGGCCGATGATCGTGCGCACCAGCCCCTTGCTGACGAACGCCGACCCTCCGACGCCCTCGACCTTCTCCACCACGTGCGCGATGTCCGCGTCCGTGGCCTCCGGCGCCATCACGACGACCATGGGTTCCTCTTCTCTGTGGTCCCGGGTGAGCGGGATGGGTGGGTCGCCCCCGGCACGGCTCGAGACATGCGAAACGCCCCTCGCGTGAGCCAGGGGCGTTGGTGGAGCAGCGGGCGTCGTCTAACCGAGCCGGCTGCTCGGGCACCCCGAGCGGCAAGCAAAGGCATAGGTCCACGAGCGCTGCACGGGACCAGGCTAGGGGCGCGTCCGATCGGCGTCACGGACGTTCCGGCATGCGGACGCCGGTCGGTGCGGCGCGTCGTACGGCGGGGCGGGGCGTCGTACGACGGGGCCGGTCGTCGTGCGGCGGAACGGGGGGGCGTACGGCGGGGCGGGGCTTCCGCGCGAGGGTTGTGGACGCCTCCCACGGGTTGTGACCCTTGCCCGGCGTCCATAACCCCGCGTTACATGCGTGGTCCTGGGTTACGTGCCTGGTCCTGCGCACATGGCTGGACCCGCGTGACACGGCGGAGGGCAGCGGAGGGGTGGGTGTGCGGCGTGGGAACCGTGTGACGGGAGTGGCGGTCGCGTAGATTCGCCCGCATGGCGACCCGTACGTCTTCCCCACCGCGGTCGCGAGCCACCGGCAGCACCAAGACCTCGACCCGGAGCACCTCCGGATCGGGCTCGCGGAGCACCAGCAGCTCGAAGTCGCGGTCGTCCGGCAGCCAGGCACGTCGTACCTCGGGCAAGGGCTCCTCGTCGAGGAAGCGCCCCGCACCCCGCGCCGTACGCAGCGGACCTGGCCCCATCCTCCGTGCCTTCACCGCGCTCGGCCACGGCCTCGCCGGGCTGTGGCTCGGCATCGCGCACGTCCTCGGGGGTGCGGTCCGCCGGGTCACCGGTGCGGCCCGCGACCTCGACGCGGACCACCGTCGCGACGGCCTCGGCCTGACGCTCATCGGCCTCGCGGTCGTCGTGGCCGCCTCGGTCTGGTGGCGGCTGCCGGGAGGCGTCGGCGAGACCACCCGCACGGTCGTCAACGGCTCCGTCGGCCTCCTGGGCTGGTTCGTCCCGCTGGCGCTCGTCGGCATCGGCGTCGTCACCCTGCGCAACCCCGAGAGCACCGGCCCGGCCGGGCGCCAGGTCATCGGCTGGAGCTCGCTGCTCTTCGGCGTCCTCGGGCTCATCCACATCAGCCACGGCAGCCCGCGCGGCACCCAGACCCAGGCGCTGCACGAGGCCGGGGGAGCGGTCGGCTTCGTCGTCGGCTCGCTGTCCACCGACCTGCTGCGCAGCACCTACGTCGCGGTGCCGCTGCTGGTGCTCATGGCGCTGTTCGGTCTGCTGGTGGTCACCGCGACGCCGGTCTACAAGATCCCCGAGCGCTTCGCCGCCGCCCGCGACCTCATGCTCGGCCGTCGCCACGGCGACGCCGAGGAGCAGGCCGCCGCCGTCGTGCCCGAGCAGCCCACCCGCCGCAGCCGCACCCGCCGCCGGCAGGGCGCCATGGCCGGCACCGACGACGACTTCACCCCCGAGGGCGACCCCGCCTACGACAGCCCGGTGGCCGTCGAGCCCGACCCCTCGGTCGGACGCCGCAAGCGCGGACGCTCGGCCGCCTCCGACGCCGCCGCGGCGGCCCCCGACGCGGTCGCGGTCGCGATGGCCGGCCTGGGGGAGGAGCGCGACGAGCCCTCCGAGCAGGTCGAGCCGCCGCCGCACACCCCGCTGCCCGCCCGCGTCGAGCAGCTCGCGCTGTCCGGCGACATCGCCTACTCACTGCCCGGCAACGAGGTCCTCAAGCCCGGCAGCGTGCACAAGGCGCGCTCCAAGGCCTCCGACGAGGTCGTGGCCCGGCTGACCGAGGTGCTCGAGCAGTTCGACATCGACGCCCAGGTCACCGGCTACACCCGCGGCCCGACCGTCACGCGCTACGAGGTCGAGCTCGGCCCCGCGGTCAAGGTCGAGAAGGTCACCGCGCTGGGCAAGAACATCGCCTACGCCGTCGCCTCGGCCGACGTGCGGATCCTCTCGCCGATCCCCGGCAAGAGCGCCATCGGCATCGAGATCCCCAACATCGACAAGGAGATCGTCTCCCTCGGCGACGTGCTGCGGTCGAACAACGCCCGCAACGACCACCACCCGATGATCGTCGGGCTCGGCAAGGACGTCGAGGGCGGCTTCGTGGTCGCCAACCTTGCGAAGATGCCCCACCTGCTGGTGGCGGGCGCGACCGGCTCCGGCAAGTCGAGCTTCATCAACTCGATGATCAGCTCGCTGCTCATGCGCTCCACGCCCGACGAGGTCCGCATGATCCTGGTGGACCCCAAGCGCGTCGAGCTCAACGCCTACGAGGGCATCCCACACCTGATCACGCCCATCATCACGAACCCCAAGAAGGCCTCCGAGGCGCTGGCGTGGGTCGTGCGCGAGATGGACATGAGGTACGACGACCTCGCCGCGTTCGGCTTCCGCCACGTCGACGACTTCAACAAGGCCGTCCGGGCCGGCAAGGTGCAGGTGCCGCAGGGCAGCGAGCGCGTGCTGGCGCCGTACCCGTATCTCCTGGTGGTCGTCGACGAGCTCGCCGACCTCATGATGGTCGCCCCGCGCGACGTCGAGGACGCCGTCGTCCGCATCACCCAGCTCGCGCGTGCCGCCGGCATCCACCTGATCCTGGCCACGCAGCGACCCAGCGTCGACGTCGTCACCGGCCTCATCAAGGCCAACGTGCCGTCGCGACTCGCCTTCGCCACCTCGAGCCTCGCCGACAGCCGGGTCATCCTCGACCAGCCGGGCGCGGAGAAGCTCGTGGGCCAGGGTGACGGCCTGTTCCTGCCGATGGGCGCCTCCAAGCCGGTGCGCGTGCAGGGCTCGTGGGTCACCGAGGCCGAGGTGCACCAGGTCGTCAAGCACTGCAAGGAGCAGCTGCAGCCGGCCTACCGCGACGACGTCACCGCTCCGGCCGCCGCCAAGCGCGACCTGGACGACGACATCGGCGACGACCTCGACCTCGTGGTCGCCGCGATCGAGCTCGTGGTGTCCACGCAGTTCGGTTCCACCTCGATGTTGCAGCGCAAGCTGCGTGTCGGCTTCGCCAAAGCGGGTCGGTTGATGGACATTCTGGAGAGCAGGGGCGTGGTCGGTCCCAGCGAGGGTTCCAAGGCCCGCGACGTCCTCATCAAGCCTGATGACCTGGACGGGGTCATCGCCACTGTGCAGGGAGAGCAATGAGCGCACAGCCCATCGAGAAGTCCGCCGGTCAGGACAGCGACGGCCTCGAGCCCGAGGAGGGCCCCGGCGGCCCGGCGCCCGAGCGCGGCAGCGCCCCGGAGCAGATCGAGGTGCGCCACCAGGCCGCGGTCTCGCTGCTGCTCGGGGTCGCCACCTCGGCCATCGCGATCGCCTACCTCTGGCGTGCGGTCTCGACCGGCGCGACGTTCGACTGGATGCTGTGCGCGGTCCTCGCGGTCCTGAGCGTGGGCCTGTTCCGCAACCTGCTCGACGCCCGCCTGCCGCTGCTGGTGGCCGACGAGCTCGGCGTCCGCTTCCGGCTGGGTCGCCAGTGGCGCGGCCTGCCCTGGGAGGCCGTGGACCGCATCACCGTCACCCCGCGCCGCGGCGCGCTGCGTGACGGCCGGCTGGTCGTCTCACTGCACCACATGCACCGCGCCATCGAGGGCATCGAAGGTCGCGCCCGCCGTCACGCCCGCCTCAACCAGAAGATGTACGGCGCCGTCCTCGCCGTCCCGCTCGGCCTGACCACCCGCATCAGCCACGCCACCGAGGACACCCTGCAGGAGCGCATCGCCGAGCTGGCCCACGGCCGCGCCGAGGTCGTCACCCTCCTGCCCGAGCCCAAGCCGGAGGCCGACACGGTCCCGGCCGCGCGGCGTCCCGACCACGACACCGACGCGACCGACGACGCCGGCTACGACGCGGCCCCTGACACGACCCCTGACACGGCCTTTGACACGGCTTACGGCACAGTCCACGACACCTCCTACGGCGTCACCGACCGCGCCGACCACGGCACTGCGTGGGGGACCGACGGCGCCGCGGCGCCCGACAGCCTCGACCGGGTGGACGGCCCCGACAGCCTCGACCGCACGGACGTCGCCGGTTTCTTCGACGGCACCGAGGAGCCGCGCCCCGCCGGGGACCGTCGCCTCCGGTGGCTGCGTCGCAGCTCGCGCACCGAGGAGACCGTCTCCGACGTCGAGGAGTCGGTCGAGCCGCTCGACCCCGACCTCGACGACGACCTCGCGACCGGTGGGTCGCCGGCGGCGTACGGCGGCGCGGCCGCCTTCCACGCCGCTCCCGAGGTCCGTCCCACGACCGACCCGGAGCCGGACCCGACGGTCAGCGCCGAGCGCGACGGCGTCCGTCCGCTCGACCCGAAGACCAGCATGCCGAGCCAGGTGTCGGCCTACGCCTCATCGAAGGTGCGGGCCATCTCGCGCCTCGGCGAGCCCGTCGCACCCCTGGTGATCGAGGAGTTCGAGCCGCACCCCGCCTACGACCCGGTCATCGGGCCCGACCTGGCCGCCGCGCGCACCCGGGTCGGTCTCAGCGTCGACGAGCTGGCCGACCGGACCCGCATCCGGCCCCACGTCATCGAGTCCATCGAGGTCGACGACTTCACCCCGTGCGGCGGCGACTTCTACGCCCGCGGCCACATCCGCACCCTGGCCCGCGTCCTGGGCAAGGACCCGGCTCCGATGCTGGCGGCCTTCGACAGCCGCTACGCGACCGCACCGATCAGCCCCCGCCGCGTCTTCGAGGCCGAGCTGGCCACCGGTCTCACCGGCAGCATGCGCAGCACCCGCGGCGGGCCGAACTGGGCGCTGATGATCGGCGCGGTGCTGACGCTGGTGCTGATCTGGAGCGCCGTGCGGCTGTTCTCGGTCGACTCCGAGACGGCGTTCGAGGCCCCGCCGCCGGTGCTCAACGGGTCCTCGGGCCTCGGCAACGGCTTCGGCGAGCCGGAGGCGGCCGCCCCGGCGGCGTCGGTGCAGGCCGTCATCGCGGCGGTCCAGGCCGGGGCCAACGTCGAGGTCCGCGACGCCGGTGGCGCGTTGGTCTTCGAGGGCGACCTGGTCATCGGCGAGGTGAAGACCCTCACCGTCACCCCGCCGGTCACGGTCACCACCGACGACGGGGGCGCGGTGTCGGTCACCGTCGCCGGACGCGACCTCGGGTTCCTCGGCGAGACCGCTCAGCCGGCGACGAAGGTGTTCCAGGCCCCCTCCCGGTGAGGTCGCGGATCGGTCTCTTCCGCCCCTCGCAGGCCCGCTCGCTGCTACGTTCGATGCCGTCGGGAGACGCCCCACTCGCACCGGGCGTCACACCGTTCCCTCTCAGGAGCGTCGGATGAAGGACGAGTCACCCGCGGAGTCGCCGCAGGACGGAGCCGACGCCGGCACCGCCCCCGACGGCGCGTCGCGGACCGAGCAGCGGTTGGTCACGCGCCGTCGCCGGGTCCGTCGACCGCTGGGCGGCGCCTTCTGGCTCACCGCCCTGCTGCTCGCGGCCGCCCTGGCGGCCGGTGCGACGTACACGCAGCGCGACGGGGTGGAGACCGCGCTCGCCGCCGACGTCGACAAGCGCCTGGCTGCCAAGGGCCTCGGCAAGGTGGCGGTGACCCTCGAGGGGCGCAGCGTCACGGCGGCGGTCCCGGCCGGCGAGGACGAGGACAAGGTCGAGCGCGTGGTCGCCGGCGTGAGCGGCGTCGCGGAGGTCGAGACCACCCAGGCGTTCGCCAACGCCAAGCAGCGCCGCACCTGCGAGTCGCTCGCCCGCGAGCTCGACCAGGCCACGAACAACCAGCGGATCCCGTTCGCCGGGGCGTCCACCCAGCTCACCTCCGAGGGCCAGGCGCTCGTGGGGGCCGCCGCCCGGGTGCTCAAGGAGTGCCCGGTCGGCGACGTGGTGGTCGGTGGTCACTCCGACGACGACACCCCCGACTTCTCGACGCTGTCTCTGCAGCGCGCCCAGGTCATGGTCGACCTGCTCGTGCGCAACGGTGTGGACCGCAGCCGGATGGAGGCGCGCGGCTACGGCGACCAGTTCCCGGTCGACGACGCCGACACCGCGGCCGCGGTGCAGCGCAACCAGCGCGGCGAGATCAGTGCGGAGGGCAGCTGACATGTGGCGCTGGTACGTCGAGGTGGCCTTCCTGGTGGTGCTCTGCTTCGCCGCCGGCGCGGCCGTGGCCGCGCTGGTGATCGCGCGCGTGCTGCCGCAGGCGTCCGCCCCCACGGCGCCGACGGACACGCCCGGCGAGGGCGGGGCGAGCACGCCATGACCTGGTTGCTGGGCCAGCTGTGGTCGTTCCTGCTGCTGTCGGCGCTGCTCGGCGCCGCCACCGTGGTCGTGTGGAGCGTGCGACGCGAGAGCGTCGAGGTGTGGGAGGACGTGCCCGTCGCGCCCCCGGTCGTCGAGCCCGAGGCGTCCGACCCCGCGGACGACGAGGAGCAGCCGACGCCCACCGCGGTGGGCACGCCGCTCCCCGTCGACGCCGACGACCCGAGCTCGCCGTTCCCGGTGAGCACCGCCGACGGTCCGGCCCCCTGGGAGGCCGAGGAGCTCTGGTCGCGACCGGCCCGCCTCGGTGCCGGTGGCGAGCCGCGCCGACCCAAGGACGAGTGGACCGAGGCGGCGGAGAACTGGCGCAGCTGGGCCGACGAGGCCACCGGACGCGGGTACGCCGCGGCCGACGACACGACCTCCAGCCGTGACCGCGACCTGTTCGCGGCCGACCGGGACCTGTTCGCGGCCGACCGCGACGAGGAGCAGCCCGCCGCTGCGGCGGGACCCGCGACCGAGCCCTCGGGGTACGACGAGCCGGTCGAGGTGTTCCCCGGTATGGGGGCGCAGGAGCCCGACGTCTTCCCCTACGCCCGCCCGGTGGAGGCGCCGCCGAGCAGGGACGAGACGATGGACCCCATGGACGACCACGAGATGACCGACGACGAGCGTGAGGCCGCCGAGATCCGGCGCCTGCGCGAGCAGGCCCGACGCGGCGACCCCGCGTGAGCGGCCCCACCACCTCCCAGCCCCCGACCACTGTCGCCCTGGTGACCCTGGGCTGCGCCCGCAACGAGGTCGACTCCGAGGAGCTGGCCGGGCGGCTGGCCGCCGACGGCTTCGCCCTGGTCTCGGACCCCGAGGACGCCGACGCCGTGGTGGTCAACACCTGCGGCTTCGTGGAGGCCGCCAAGAAGGACTCGGTCGACACGCTCCTCGCCGCCTCGGACCTCAAGGAGTCCGGCCGCACGCAGTCGGTCGTGGCGGTCGGCTGCCTGGCCGAGCGCTACGGCAAGGACCTGGCGGAGGCGCTCCCGGAGGCCGACGCGATCCTCGGCTTCGACGACTACCCCGACATCTCCGCGCGGCTGCGCCGGATCATGGCGGGCGAGACCCACGCCGCCCACACCCCCCAGGACCGGCGGCACCTGCTCCCGATCGCGCCGGCCGAGCGGGGCGGAGCCGCCGTCGACGTCGTCGTACCGGGGCACACGGTGGCGGCGCCGGACCTGCCCGTGGGCGTGGCGCCCGCCTCGGGACCCCGCCCGGTCCGCCGACGCCTCGACACCGGACCGATGGCTCCCCTCAAGCTCGCCAGCGGCTGCGACCGCCGGTGCACCTTCTGCGCGATCCCGTCCTTCCGCGGCTCCTTCGTCTCGCGCCGACCCTCGGACGTGCTCGGCGAGGCGCGCTGGCTGGCCGAGCAGGGCGTGCGCGAGCTGTTCCTGGTCAGCGAGAACTCGACGTCCTACGGCAAGGACCTCGGCGACCTGCGGCTGCTCGAGACGATGCTGCCCAAGCTCGCCGGGATCGACGGCGTGGAGCGGGTGCGGGTGTCCTACCTGCAGCCGGCCGAGACCCGGCCCGACCTGGTGCGCGCCATCGCCACGACGCCGGGGGTGGCGTCGTACTTCGACCTGTCCTTCCAGCACGCCTCACCCACGGTGCTGCGCCGGATGAAGCGCTTCGGCGACCCCGACAGCTTCCTGGGGCTGCTGGAGTCGATCCGCACCCTCGACCCGACCGCGGGCGTGCGCTGCAACGTCATCGTCGGCTTCCCCGGCGAGACCGAGGACGACGTGGAGGTGCTCACCGACTTCCTGGAGCGGGCGCGCCTCGACGTCGTCGGCGTCTTCGGCTACTCCGACGAGGACGGCACCGAGGCGGCCGGCTTCGACGGCAAGATCGACGAGGCCGAGGTCGCCGAGCGGGTCCGCCACGTCACGGGGCTGGTCGAGGAGCTGACCGCCCAGCGTGCTGAGGACCGGGTCGGCGACGAGGTTGCCGTGCTCGTGGAGCGCGTCGACGGCGACGAGGTCGAGGGCCGGGTGGAGCAGCAGGGCCCCGAGGTGGACGGTACGACGACCGTCGGCGGGCTCGACGCGCTGACGGCACCCGTCGGGGTCGGGGACCTGGTGCGCGCCCGCGTCACCGGCTCCAGCGGCGTCGACCTGTTGGCGACCGCGCTGCCGGAGACGGCAGGATGACCCCGGTGGACGAAGGGCGAGCGATGAGCGACCGACCGGCACCCAGCAACTGGAACGTGCCGAACGCCCTGACGACCCTGCGCATCGTCATGGTGCCGTTCTTCGCCTGGGCCCTGCTCGTCGACGACGGCGGCTCGACCGGGTGGCGCTGGGTCGCCTTCGGGCTGTTCGGGGCCGCGATGGTCACCGACAAGATCGACGGCGACCTCGCCCGCAAGCACGACATCGTCACCGACTTCGGCAAGATCGCCGACCCCATCGCCGACAAGGCGCTGACCGGGATGGCCTTCGTCGGGCTGTCGATCATCGGCGAGCTGTGGTGGGCCGTGACCGTGGTGGTGCTGATCCGCGAGTGGGGCATCACCGTGATGCGCTTCTGGCTGATCCGCCGCGGCGTCGTGATGCCCGCCGGCCGCGGCGGCAAGCTCAAGACCGTCGTGCAGACGCTGGCCCTCGCGCTGCTGATCATGCCGCTGCGCCAGCTCGACGGGGGCTGGGAGCCGGTCGGCCTCGTGGTCTGGTGGATCGGCCTGGCCGCGATGGCGGCGGCAGTCGCCCTCACGGTGTGGACGGGCGTCGAGTACGTCCGCGACACCGTCCGAGCGCAGCGCCGCCAGAGCGGTCAGCCGGCGGACTGAGCGAGGTCCAGCGCGGCGTCGACCAGCGCGAGGTGCGACAGCGCCTGCGGGAAGTTGCCGGCCTGGCAGTCCGAGACCGGGTCGATCTCCTCGGCGAGCAGCCCGACGTCGTTGCGGCGCTCCAGCAGCCGCTCGAAGAGGGCGGTCGCGTCGTCGTGGCGACCGGCAGCGGCGTACGCCGAGACGAGCCAGAACGAGCAGGCGACGAACGCGTACTCCTCGCCGGTGAGGCCGTCGACCCCGGAGGACGTGCGGTAGCGGCGTACCAGCCCGTCCTCGAACAGGTCCTCCTCGATGGCGCGGATCGTGCCCAGCATCAGCTCGTCGTCGCCGTCGATGAAGCCCAGCCCGGGCAGCACCAGCAGCGAGGCGTCGACCTCGGTGGTGTCGTAGTGCTGGGTGAAGGTGCCGCGCTCGCGGTCGACGCCGCGCTCGAGGATCTCGGCGCGCACGTCGTCGCGCACCTGGCGCCACCGCTCGACCGGTCCCTCGAGCCCGTCCTCCTCGACGGCCCGCACCGCGCGGTCGAAGGCGACCCAGACCAGGACGCGGGAGTGGGTGAAGTGCCGCTGCTCGCCGCGGATCTCCCAGATGCCGTGGTCGGGCTGCTGCCACCGCTGGGCCAGGTGCTCGACGAGGACCCGCTGCAGGGACCAGGAGTCCGCTGAGTCCTCCAACCCGGTCGAGCGGGCCAGGTGCAGCGCCGCCAGCACCTCGCCGAAGACGTCGGCCTGCTGCTGCCCGACGGCGCCGTTGCCGATGCGCACCGGGGAGGAGCCCTGGTAGCCGGCCAGGTGCTCGAGCTCGCGCTCGGGCAGGTCACGGCCGCCGTCGACGGCATACACGATCTGGAGGTCCTGGGGGTCGCCCGCGACCGCGCGCAGCAGCCAGGAGCGCCAGAGGCTCGCCTCGTGGCGGTAACCGGAGCGCAGCAGCGAGCCCAGCGTCATCGACGCGTCGCGCAGCCAGCAGTAGCGGTAGTCCCAGTTGCGGCTGCCGCCGAAGTCCTCCGGCAGGCTCGTCGTCGGCGCGGCCACGATCCCGCCGGTGCCGCCGTGGGTCAGCAGCCGCAGCGTCAGCAGCGAGCGCACCACCGCGTCGCGGTAGGACCCGTCGTAGCTGCAGTGGTCGGCCCAGGCCTGCAGCAGCTCGCGGGTCTCCTCCACGCGGGCCGCGACGTCGCCGGCGTCGGGGATCTCGTGGTGCGAGGCGTTCCAGACCGTCACGAACTCGAGCCGGTCGCCCGCGCCGACGTCGAACTCGTCGACGTGGTGGCCGTCCTCGCGGGTGGGGAGCCGGGAGCCGCGCAGCACGAGCCGGTCGGGGCCGGCGACGGCCATGATGATCTCCTGGCCGTCCTGCTGCTCGCGGCGCACCCACGGGCGGATGCCGCCGTACCCGAAGCGGACGATCCACTCGTGGCGCACGCGGACCGTGCCCTCCACGCCCTCGACGACACGGACCAGGTCGGCGCGTCCGTCGCCCACGGGCATGGCGTCGGTGACGGTGACGACCCCAGTCGGGGTCGTGAACGTCGTCTCGAGGATCGAGGTGTCGCCGACGTAGCGACGCGAGACCTCGACCTCGTCGTCGTCACCCTGGCTGAGCGCAGCCGGGCCGATCAGCCAGCGACCGTTGTCGCGGTCGCCCAGCAGTGCGGCGAAGCACGCGGGGGAGTCGAAGCGGGGGAGGCAGAGCCAGTCGACCGAGCCGTCCTTCCCGATGAGGGCGCCGGTGCCGGTGTCGCCGATCAGGGCGTAGTCCTCGATGGGGAGGGGCATGGCCGCTACCGTAGCCACCCCACGACACGACCGCCGGACAGGCGGTGGAATGGGCACGGAAGCGTTGGGGTTGAGTAGTAGGTTGGTCCAACCACGAGGCCGGACCACCGGCCACGACCGAGAGGACGGGAGCGCGACATGGTGCTGTTCCGCCGTCTCCTCGGTGAGGTGCTCCGCCGCCGCCGTCTCGAGCAGGGGCGCACGCTGCGCCAGCTCTGCGGCGACGCCCGCGTGAGCCTGGGCTACATGTCCGAGATCGAGCGCGGGCAGAAGGAGGCCTCCAGCGAGCTGCTGGCCTCGATCTGCGCCGCCCTGGACGTGCCGCTGTCCGAGATCCTCTCCGAGGTCTCCGACGCCGTGGCGCTGGCCGAGGCCGCCGCCCTGGTCCGCGTCCGCCCGCTCGAGCTGCGCTCGGACAAGGTCTCCAGCCCGGCCGCCGACGGCGACGTCGTCGCCTCCGCCGCCTGACCCGCACCTCAGCGCGCCTCGGAGGGACCTCAGGCGGGTTGGCAGGTGGGGCACCAGAAGGTGACCCGGTCGCGCGGAGGTACGCCGTGCGTGCCGCGCTCGATGCGGGTACGGCAGCGACGGCAGGGCTGACCACCCCGGCTGTAGACGTAGTGGGTGCGTCCGCGTCGCAGGTCGCCCGTCGTGGCCTGCTGGGCGCGCTCCTTGTTGACCTCGAGCAGCGCCTTGGCCCGACGCACCAGGCGCGGCAGGTCCGCGACGGCGCCGAGGGGTGCGTGGGGTCGGACGCCGGCGAGGAAGCACAGCTCGGCGGCGTACATGTTGCCGATGCCGGCGAGGTTGCGCTGGTCCAGCAACGCCTCCACGACGGGCCGGTCGGGCTCGGTTCCCAGCCGCGCCAGGGCCTCGGCCTCGTCCCAGTCGGGACCGAGCAGGTCGGGGCCGAGGTGGCCGACGACCGACTCCTCGTCGGCGCGCGGGAGCAGCTCGGTCACCCCGAGGCTGAAGCCGACCGCCGCCCACTCCTCGGTGGTGAGCACCACGCGAGCCTGGTGCGTCGGCCGCCGCCAGCGTGTGCCGGGCCGGTAGAGGTGCCAGGAGCCCTCCATCTTCAGGTGCGTGTGCAGGGTGTGCGCCTCCCCGATGCGCGTCATCAGGTGCTTGCCCCGGGCGACGGTCTCCACCACCGGCTGCCCGGACAGGTTGACCGTCGCGATCTCGGGCACCCGGAAGTCCGAGGTCACCAGCAGGTGCCCGCTCAGAGCACGGTCCAGCGACCGGGCCGTGCGCCAGACGGTGTCGCCCTCAGGCACGGTGTTCAGCCACGGATCCGCAGCCCCCGCGGGGTCGCCACGAAGCCGGCCTGCGCCAGCGCCTCGCGCAACGGCTCCGTGCTGCCCAGGATCGGCTCGCCGTCGGCCCGCTCGACCGTCAGCCTCCCCATCGCGCCGCGACGGACTGCGCCCGCCAGCGCGGTCGTGGCCGCCGCCAGGTCGTCGTGGTCGTCGGTGAACGTCAGCAGCGTCTTGCCGCCCCGCTCGAGGTAGACCGCCAGCGAGCCGTCCACCAGGATCACCAGGGCACCGGCCTTGCGGCCCGGGCGGTGGCCGGTCCCGGAGGAGCCGCCCCCCGCACCGTTGGCAGCACCGTTTCCAGCGCCCTCCGGGGCGGCCGCCTCGCCCGACCGGTCCGGCCAGGGCAGCGCGGCGCCGTACGGGTTGGCGGGGTCGGTCGCCGCGAGCACGACCGCGGCGCGGGCGGCTTGCGGGTCGCCCTCGCCCCCGAGCTCGCGGGAGAACGTGCGCAGCCGGTCGACCGACCCGGGAGCGCCGAACTGCGCCGCACCCAGGCCCTCGACGAAGTAGCCCCGCCGGCAGCGGCCGGAGTCCTCGAACGCGGACAGCACCTTGTAGACGCCCGCGAAGCCGCCGGGGACGCGCTCGGAGACGACCGCGCCGCGCGTCACGACACCGTGCCGCTCGAGCATCGCCTCGGCCGAGGCGTGGGAGCGACGGGTCGCGTCGGGCTCGATCTCGGGCAGCAGCGACCAGCGCCCGGCGGCCGTCGGCGGACCGCTGCGGGTCGGCAGGTCGGGGCGCGGACGCCCTGGTCGCGACGAGCGCCGCGGACGCGCGGCGCGACGAGGGCCGGAGTGGGCGGTGCGCCCCGACGACCCCAGCAGCCGGAGCGGCGCCAGGGTGTCGTTGGTCAACCGTCCCGACCACACCAGGTCCCACAGGGCCTGCAGCAGCGCGGCGTCGTCGGTGGCACCGGCGGCGTTGCTCAGCTGGCGGAAGAAGTACGCCCCGCCCCCCTCGAGCGCGTCGATCACCCCGCGGTGCAGCGGCGTCTCGTCGTACGCCGTCGGCTCGGGCAGGGTGAGGTGGGTGCTGTCGGCCAGGTGCAGGCTGACCCAGCCGTCCTTGCCCGGCAGGGTGCCCTGACCGGCCCACACGATCTCGCCGGTGGCGGTGAGCTCGTCGAGGTAGGCGCCGGTGTAGTCCTCGACCCGGCTCGGCAGCACGAGCGTCTCCAGCGCGCTGGCCGGTACGGCGCAGCCGGCGAGCTGCTCGACCACCGTGAGCACCCCGTCCACGCCGCGCAGCCCGGAGCGTCGTGAGCGGGGCGCGCCCGCGGGGGCGCGCCCGTTGCGCTGCCCGCCCGGCGGGTCGGGGGTGTCGATGATGACGTTCTGCCAGGCGGGGAGGAAGCGACCGAGGGTGGCGGGCTCGACCGGCTCCACCTCCTTGCGCAGCGCCGCCAGGCTCCGGCGCCGCAGCCGGCGCAGCACCTCGGCGTCACACCACTCCGACCCGCTGCCGGCGGGACGGAACTCGCCCTCCACCACGCGGCCGTTGCCGGCGAGGCGGAGCAGGGTCTGCCGCACCACCGCGGACCCGAGCCCCCAGCGCTCCGCGACGTCGGAGACCGTGAAGGGGCCGTGGCAGCGGGCGTAGCGGCCCACCAGGTCGGCCAGCGGGTCGACCACCTCGTCGAGGAACGCGTCGGGGGTGCCGGGTGGCACCGGGACGCCCAGGCCGTCGCGCAGCCGCGGGACGTCCTCGACGGCGGCCCAGCGGGCCTCGCCGGCGACCCGCACCTGCACCACCCGGCGGGCCTCGGCGAGCGCGATCAGCCAGCCCTCGGCCTCCTCGGCCGACTCGTCGGGCACGCGCGCGGTGACCTCGGCCGTGCTCAGGGGGCCGATGAGCCGGACCAGGTCGGCGACGCCCTCCAGACCGCGGGCACGGCGCTCGGGGTCCAGCCTCTGGAGCTCGAGCTCGACGGCGGCGAGCACCGCGGGGTCGAGCAGCTCGCGCAGCTCGGCACGCCCCAGCAGCTCGGCGAGCAGGCCCTGGTCGAGCGAGAGGGCCGCGGCCCGCCGCTCGGCCAGCGGGTTGTCGCCCTCGTACATGAACGCCGCCACGTAGCCGAACAGCAGCGACCGGGCGAACGGCGACGGCTGGTCGGTGTGCACCTCGGAGACCTGGACCGCCCGCGAGGACAGCCGCTTCATCAGGCCCACCAGCGCCGGGACGTCGTACACGTCCTGGAGGCACTCGCGCACCGCCTCCAGCACGATCGGGAACGAGGGGTACTTCGAGGCGACCGACAGCAGCTGCGCGGACTTCTGGCGCTGCTGCCACAGCGGCGAGCGACGACCGGGGTCGCGGCGGGGGAGCAGCAGGGCCCGGGCGGCGCACTCGCGGAACCGGCTGGCGAACAGCGCCGACCCGCCCACCTCGGCGGTGACGAGGTCCTCGATCTCGTCGGCGTCGAAGACCACGACGTCCGCACCGGGCGGGTCCTGGTCGCTCTCGGGGATGCGCATGACGATGCCGTCGTCGGAGGCCAGCGCCTGCGCGTCGACGCCGTAGCGCTCGGCCAGCCGGACGCCGATGGCGAGCGCCCAGGGCGCGTGCACCTGGGCGCCGTACGGCGAGTGCAGCACCAGCCGCCAGTCTCCGAGCTCGTCGCGGAAGCGCTCGACCAGCAGCGTCCGGTCCGACGGCAGCACGGAGGTCGCCTGACGCTGCTCGTCGAGGAAGCGGACGAGGTTCTCCGCCGCCCAGTCGTCGAGCCCGGCGTCGCGGCAGCGGGTGACCGCGTCGGCGCGGTCGAGCGTGCCGAGCTCGCGGGTGAACACGCCGATGGCCTCGCCGAGCTCGGCCGGGCGACCGAGCTGGTCGCCCTTCCAGAACGGCAGGCGACCGGGCTGGCCGGGGGCGGGGGAGACCAGGACCCGGTCGTGGGTGATGTCCTCGATGCGCCAGCTGGTGGCGCCGAGCGCGAACACGTCGCCGACGCGCGACTCGTAGACCATCTCCTCGTCGAGCTCGCCGACCCGGCTGGCCTTCTCGCCGACGAGGAAGACACCGAACATGCCGCGGTCGGGGATGGTGCCGCCGCTGGTGACCGCCAGCCGCTGCGCGCCCGGCCGACCGGCGACGGTCTCCGCGACGCGGTCCCAGACCACGCGGGGACGAAGCTCGGCGAACTCGTCGCTGGGGTAGCGCCCCGACAGCAGGTCGAGCGTCGCGTCGAAGGCGGCCCGCGGCAGCGCGGCGTACGACGCGGCCCGGCGGACCAGGTCGTAGAGCTCGTCGACCTTCCAGTCCTCCAACGAGGTCATCGCCACGACCTGCTGGGCCAGCACGTCCAGCGGGTTGGCCGGCACCCGGATGGCCTCGATGCGACCGGCGCGCATGCTCTCCACGGCCACAGCGGTGTGCACGAGGTCGGCGCGGTGCTTGGGCAGAAGCACCCCGCGCGACACCTCGCCGACCTGGTGGCCGGCGCGACCGACGCGCTGCAGGGCGGAGGCCACGCTGGGCGGCGACTCGATCTGGACCACGAGGTCGACCGCGCCCATGTCGATGCCGAGCTCGAGGCTGGAGGTCGCCACCACGCAGGGCAGCCGGCCCCGCTTCAGGTCGTCCTCGATGATCGCGCGCTGGTCCTTCGACACCGACCCGTGGTGGGCCCGGGCGATGACGACCGGGGCCCCCTCCGACTGGCCCGACTGCGCCATGACCTGGGCGGCCGGACCCTGCGGCGACCGCTCGTCCTCGTCGGGAGCGGCACGCTCGGTGGCGATCTCGTTGAGGCGCGCGGTGAGGCGCTCGGCGAGGCGACGGGAGTTGGCGAACACGATGGTGGAGCGGTGCCGCTCGACGAGGTCGACGACCTCCTCCTCGATGGAGGGCCAGATGGAGGTGCGGCGCTCCTCGCCGGCGGCCGGGCCCTCCTGCTCGGCCGCGGGGGCGCCGAGCTCCGACATGTCCTCGACGGGGACGACGACGCTGAGGTCCCACTGCTTCTGCGCGGGCGGAGCCACGATCTCGACCGGACGGCTGCCGCCGAGGAACCGGGCCACCTCGTCCAGGGGACGCACGGTCGCCGACAGCCCGATCCGCTGGGCCGGCCTCGGCAGCAGCGCGTCCAGGCGCTCCATCGAGAGGGCGAGGTGGGCACCGCGCTTGGTGCCGGCCACGGCGTGGACCTCGTCGACGATCACGGTCTCGACGCTGCGCAGCACCTCCCGCGCCTGCGAGGTCAGCATGAGGAACAGCGACTCGGGGGTGGTGATGAGGATGTCCGGCGGCTTCGAGACCAGGGCGCGCCGCTCGTTGGCGGGGGTGTCGCCGGAGCGGGTGCCGACCCGGATGTCGGGCTCGGGCAGGCCGAGGCGGGCGGCGGTGTGGCGGATGCCGGTCAGGGGCGCGCGCAGGTTGCGCTCGACGTCGACGGCGAGCGCCTTGAGCGGGGAGACGTAGAGGACCCGGCAGCGCTCCTTGGTGGGCGGGGTGGGCGCCTGGGCGAGGCGGTCCAGCGACCACAGGAAGGCGCTCAGCGTCTTGCCCGAGCCGGTGGGCGCCACGACGAGCGCGTTGCGTCCGGCGGCGATCTCGCCCCAGGCCCCGACCTGCGCGGGGGTCGGCTCCGCGAAGGCAGCGCCGAACCACGTCCGCGTCGCCTCGCCGAAGCCCGCCCAGACCTTGTCGCTCACGCTCGCACCCGTCGCTTCCTGTCGTCGCGGCCGCCCGGGCCCGAGATGGCACCGGGACGGCGTCGCCCGCGTGCTGACCATCTTGTCCGACGGCACCGACAACCACCCACGGTGCCGGGTCCGGGCGGCTCGCGGGGTGCCCCGGCAAACCGGGGTGAGTCCTGTCGGCGACGCGCGTTAGGTTGCGTCCATGACCTCCTCCACCCCACCCGGGCCCGGGTCTCCCGACGTCACCGCGGCGTACGTCGGCGCCGGCACCGACGTACGCCGCGGGGACGACCGCGCGGACCGCTCGGAGCTGCCCGCCACCATGGTCGCGGCCCGGGGCCTGACCAAGCGGTTCGGCGGCTTCGAGGCGGTCAAGGGCATCGACGTCACCGTCCACCGCGGCGAGGCCTTCGGCTTCCTCGGGCCCAACGGGGCGGGTAAGTCCTCGACCATGCGGATGATCGCGGCCGTGTCGCCACCCACCAGCGGCGACCTCGAGGTGCTGGGGCGCGACCCGGTCGCCGACGGCTCCGCCGTCCGGGCCCGGCTCGGCGTCTGCCCGCAGGAGGACACGCTCGACAACGAGCTGACGGTGCGCGAGAACCTGCTGATCTACGGGCGCTACTTCGGCATCGCCCGCAAGACGATCGCGGCCCGTGCCGACGAGCTGCTCACCTTCTTCCAGCTCACCGACAAGCGCGACGCCAAGGTCGACAGCCTCTCCGGCGGCCTCAAGCGACGTCTGACGATCGCGCGCTCGCTGATCAACGACCCCGACCTGCTGCTGCTCGACGAGCCCACCACCGGCCTCGACCCGCAGGCCCGCCACGTGCTCTGGGACAAGCTCTACCGCCTCAAGCAGCAGGGGGTCACGCTGGTGCTGACCACCCACTACATGGACGAGGCCGAGCAGCTGTGCGACCGGCTCGTCGTCATGGACGGCGGGCTCGTGGTCGCCGAGGGCACGCCCCAGGACCTGATCCGCGAGCACTCGACGCGCGAGGTGCTCGAGCTGCGCTTCCCGGTGGGCGAGCACGAGGCGCTGGCCGACCGGGTCGCCGATCTCGCCGACCGGGTCGAGGTGCTCCCCGACCGGCTGCTGCTCTACACCCACGACGGCGAGAAGTCGCTGGCCGACGTCCACGAGCGCGGCCTCCAGCCGGTGACCGCGCTGGTGCGCCGCTCCACGCTGGAGGACGTCTTCCTGCGCCTGACCGGCCGGACGCTGGTCGACTGATGAGCGCGCCCACCACCCCGGCAAGCCACCCCGGCGGCGGCCGCGACCAGGGCGACGACGGCCCCGTCGGCGCCCGCGCCATGGTGCTGCGCCAGAGCGACTACTGGCTCACCCGCTTCCGTCGCACCTGGCGGGGGTCGGTCATCGGGTCCTTCCTCGAGCCGGTCCTCTACCTGCTCGCGATGGGCGTCCTGCTCGGGCAGTACGTCGACGACGCCGGCTCGGCGAGCATCGGGCCGTCGTACCTCGACTTCGTCGCCCCCGGCATGATGGCGGCCGCCTCGATGCAGCTGGCCACCAGCGAGACCACGTGGCCGGTGATGGGCGCGGTCAAGTGGGACCGGACCTACTACGGCATGCTCGCGACGCCGTTGCGGGTGCGCGACATCGTGGCCGGACACCTGACGTTCGTGGTGCTGCGCCTGGGGTTCACCGCCGCGGTCTTCGCGCTGGTCGTCGGCATCTTCGGCGTGTTCTCCTCGGTCCCGGGCGCGCTGGGTGCCTGGCTCGCGGCGGTCCTGACCGGCATCGCCTTCGCGTTCCCGGTCTACGGCTACGCCGCCGGGGCGAGGTCCGAGCAGTCCTTCGCGCTGATCTACCGCATCGGCGTCATCCCGATGTTCCTGTTCTCGGGCGCCTTCTTCCCGGTGGAGAACCTCCCGGCGCCGCTCGAGGTGGTCGCCCGGGTGCTGCCGCTGTGGCACGGCGTCGAGCTGTGCCGTGGCGCCGCCCTGGGTGGCCTCGACCTGCTGCCGGCGGTGGGCCACGTCGCCTACCTCGCCGCCCTCGCGGGCGCCGGCGGCTGGTGGGCCGTGCGCCGCCTCACCGGACGGCTGGTGGTCTGACGTGGCCGTCGTCACCACCGCCCTCGCGCGCTCGCTCGGCCGCTCCGGCCCGGTCGGACCCGACCACGGCGGCCCGGGCGCGCTCATGGTGCGCAACTTCTGGGTGATGCGCCGGGCCTGGGTCGTCGTGGCCAGCGGGTTCTTCGAGCCGGTGTTCTTCCTGCTCTCCATCGGCGTGGGCATCGGGGCCATCGTCAGCGGCTTCACCGTCATGGGGGAGGAGATCCCCTACAAGGAGTTCGTCGCGCCCGCGATGCTGGCCGCGTCCGCCATGAACGGCGCGATCATGGACTCGACGTTCAACGTCTTCTTCAAGCTGAAGTTCGAGAAGGTGTACGACGCCGTGCTCGCCACGCCGCTCGGGCCCCGCGACGTGGCCCGGGCCGAGATCGGGTGGGCCGTCTCGCGCGGCGGTCTCTACGCCACCGGCTTCCTGCTCGTGATGCTCGCGATGGGGTTGCTGTCGTCGTGGTGGGCGCTGCTGGCCCTGCCCGCCGCGCTGCTGACGAGCTTCGCCTTCGCCGGGGTCGGGATGGCGCTGACGACCTTCATGAAGTCCTGGCAGGACTTCGAGCTGGTGCTGCTCGCGATCATGCCGATGTTCCTGTTCTCGGCCACGTTCTACCCGGTCGAGACGTACGGCGACTGGCGCTGGCTGGTCGAGGTCACGCCGCTCTACCGGGCCGTGGTGCTCATGCGCGAGCTCTGCACCGGCCTGCTGAGCGAGGCCTCGCTGGTCTCGGTCGCCTACCTGGCCACGATGGGCGTCATCGGCATGACCGTCGCCGGGCGCCGCATCGGCAAGCTGCTCCTGACCTGACCTGACCAACCAGCACCTGCACCGCACCTGAGGAGGACCGTGAGGCACACCGAGTTCTGGGCCCGGATGGAGGCCGAGCTGGGGGCGGCGTACGCCCCGGTCTGGGCGCGCCAGCAGGTGCTCGGCGCGCTCGGCGGCCGCACGCCGGAGGCGGCGCTCGAGCAGGGTGTGCCGCCCAAGCAGGTCTGGTACGCCGTCGCGGCCGTGCTCGGGGTGCCCGAGAGCCGGCGGTGACCCCGTGACGGACGTGCCCGTGTCGGACGCCCCCGCGTCTGAGGCCCCGCTGCGGGCCGCCGAGGTGGCGAGCGCGCAGACCCGCACGGTCCAGGTGCTCGTCGGCTCCCAGGCGCTCGGCGGGCTCGGCACCACGATCGGGATCGCCGTCGCCTCCGTCCTGGCCGAGCGCATCACCGGCAACGCCTCCCTGGCCGGGCTCGTGCAGACCGTCCAGGTCCTCGGCTCCGCCGGCGCGGCCTACCTGCTCGCCCGTGTCATGGGGCGCCACGGACGCCGTCCGGGGGTGGCGCTGGGCTACCTGCTCGGGGCCGTCGGGGCGGGCCTCTGCGTCGTCGGGGGAGCGGTCGGCTCCTTCGCCCTGCTGCTGACCGGGGCGCTGCTGCTGGGCGCCAACACCGCCGCGTCGCTCGCCTCCCGCTACGCCGCCGCCGACCTCGCCCCGGCCCGGAGCAAGGGACGGGCGCTCTCGCTCGTGCTGTGGGCGACGACGGTCGGCGCCGTCGCCGGCCCCAACCTCGTCGGACCCGCGGGCGACCTCGCCTCCGCCGTCGGTCTGCCCGTGCTCACCGGTCCGTTCCTCGTCAGCCTGGTCGCGACCCTCGCCGCCTCGCTCGTCGTGGCCGCCCTGCTGCGACCCGACCCGCTCCTGCTCGCCCGCGAGGTCTCGGGCGAGGACCTGCACGGTCCGCCCGCGCGCCTGAGCCGCACCGAGCGGCGCGAGCTGCTGCGCGCCCACCCGGGCATCGGGGCGGCGGTCCTGGCGATGGCGTCCGCGCACGCCGTGATGGTCGCCGTGATGGTGATGACCCCGCTGCACATGGACCACGGGGGTGCCGACCTCGAGGTCATCGGCCTGGTGATCAGCATCCACGTGCTCGGGATGTTCTTCCTCTCCCCGCTGGTGGGCGCGCTGGTGGACCGGGTCGGCCCGCGTGCGGTGCTGGGGCTCGGTGCAGGCGTGCTCTGGGCGTCGCTGACGCTGAGCGGCACGGCACCGGAGGGGGCGTCGCTGCGGATCGGCACCGGGCTGTTCCTGCTGGGCCTCGGCTGGTCGCTGTGCACCGTCGCGGCCGCCGCGCTGCTGACCCTGACCGCGCCGCTCGCGCACCGCACCGGGGTGCAGGGCACGGCCGACCTGTTGATGAACCTCGCCGCGGCGGCCGCCGGCGTCGGGGGAGGGCTGGTGGTCGGGCTCCTGGGCTACGGCGCCCTCAACGCCTTCGCGGCGGTCCTCGTCCTCGGCGTGGCCGGTGCCGCGGTCGGGGCCGGACCTCGGTCCGCCGCCGGGGAGCGGGCCGACGCCCTCTAGGGTCGGGTGCCATGACCAGCCCTGAGCGACCCACCCTCGCCGTCATCGGCGGCAGTGGCTTCTACGAGTTCCTCGACGACGCCGAGACGGTCGAGGTGGAGACGCCGTACGGCGCCCCCTCGGCCCCCGTCACCATCGGCGAGGTGGGCGGCCGTCGCGTCGCCTTCCTGCCGCGCCACGGCAAGGGCCACGCCCAGCCGCCGCACAAGATCAACGTGCGCGCCAACATCTGGGCCCTGCGCTCGGTGGGCGTGCGCCAGGTCCTCGCCCCCTGCGCCGTCGGCGGCCTGCAGCCCCACACGCAGCCCGGCACCCTCGTCGTGCCCGACCAGCTGGTCGACCGCACCACCTCCCGGATCGGCACCTTCGTCGAGACCGGCGCGATGCACATCCCCTTCGCCGACCCCTACTGCCCCCAGCTGCGCGGCTCGCTGCTCGGCGCCGCGCCCGACGCGGTCGACGGCGGGGCCATGGTCGTCATCGAGGGGCCGCGCTTCTCCACCCGCGCCGAGTCGCAGTGGTACGCCGCGCAGGGCTGGTCGCTGGTCAACATGACCGGGCTGCCCGAGGCGGCGCTGGCCCGCGAGATGGGGCTCTGCTACGCCGCCATCGCCCTGGTGACCGACGTCGACGCCGGGGTCTCGGCCGAGGACGAGTCGGTGAGCATGGAGGCGGTGTTCGCGATGTTCGCGGCCAACATCGACCGGCTCAAGGGCCTCATCGGCGACGCCGTCGCGGCCGCCCCGCCACCGGGACCGTGCGGCTGCAACACCTGGATGGACGGCCTCGAGATCCCCTACGAGCTCCCGTGAAGGTCCTGCTCACCGGCGCGTCCGGCTTCATCGGCGCCGCGATCCGCGACCAGCTCGACGCGTCCGGGCACGACGTCGTCGCCGTCGACGCCCTCATCCCGCAGGCCCACGGCACGGACACCGTGCCCGACGTCAGCGTCCACCGGCTCGACGTGCGCCAGGCCGACACCTGGGTCGACCTGCTCCGCGGGGTCGACGTGGTCTGCCACCAGTCGGCCATGGTCGGCGCCGGCGTGACGGTGGCCGACATGCCGCTCTACGCCTCGCACAACGACCTCGGCACCGCGGTGCTGCTCGCCGCGATGGAGGAGGCGGGCGTGAAGCGGCTGGTGTTCGCCTCCTCGATGGTCGTCTACGGCGAGGGCCGCTACGTCTGCGCGACGCACGGGCACGTGCAGCCCGGCGTGCGCACGGTGGCCGACCTCGAGGCCGGCCGTTTCGACAACCCGTGCCCGTCCTGCGACCGCGCCCTCGGGTGGGAGCTCGTCGACGAGGACGCCCGCCTCGACCCGCGCAGCAGCTACGCCGCGTCCAAGCTGGCCACGGAGCACTACGCCTCCGCGTGGGTGCGGCAGGCCGACGCCCGGGCCGTGGGGCTGAGGTACCACAACGTCTACGGCGCCCGGATGCCGCGGGACACGCCGTACTCCGGGGTGGCGGCGATCTTCCGCTCCTCGCTCGAGCGCGGCGAGTCCCCGCGGGTGTTCGAGGACGGCGGGCAGATGCGCGACTTCGTCCACGTCACCGACGTCGCCCGGGCGAACCTCGCCTCGATCGAGGCGGTCGCGGAGGACCGGCTGGCGCCGTACGAGGCCTTCAACGTCTGCTCCGGCGAGCCGGTGAGCATCCGCGACGTGGCGCAGATGCTCGGCGCCGCCAGCGGCATCGACCCCGTGGTCACCGGCCAGTACCGACTGGGCGACGTGCGGCACGTGGTCGCCTCGCCCGAGCGGGCCCGGCAGGTGCTGGGGTTCAGCGCGCAGGTCGGCCCCGAGCAGGGCCTGGCCGCCTTCGTGCACGAGCCGCTGCGCACCTGACGCCGTCGGGCCGGTGACCCGCTGACCCGCTGACCTGCTGACCCGCTGACCCGCTGACCTGCTGACCTGCCGAGCCGCTACCAGGTGGTGCGGAGGAGGTGTTGGATCACCAGCGCCGCGGTGAGCTGGATCCACACGCCGCGACGTCGCCAGCGCTCCGGCAGCAGCGCGCAGCCGAGCAGCACCCACGGCACGAACGGCAGCCAGATCCGCTCCACCTCGGCCTTGCTCATCTGCGACAGGTCGGCTGACAGCACGGTGAGGATCCCGGCGAGCGTCATCACGTAGACCGCGTGGCGCGGACTGCGCTCCCGCGGGAAGCGGGGCAGGCGCGCGAGCAGCGCCGGTCCGCGGGAGGCCGCCGCGTCCGCAGCCCGCTGCCGGCTCTCGCCGTGGTGCCCGCGCGCGGGCTCGTGGTTGCCCGGGAGCCGCGGACGTCCCTTGTCGTTGAGCAGCCAGGCGATCCCGGCCCCGGCCATCGGACCGGCGGAGAAGAGGAAGGCGCCGAGGTTGCCCCACATCCAGTACAGCGGCGTACGGCGACCGCCGACGCCCTCCCAGTACCGGTCGTGGAGCTCGGGCAGGGCGTCCCAGTAGTAGAAGCCGAAGGCGGCGAAGGACAGCACCACCGCGACGGCGGCCGCCGCGGCGATCGGCAGCGGTCGCCACGCGCCGCCGAGCCAGAGCACGGCCAGGCAGAGGATGCCCAGCAGGGGCAGGCCGTAGGACATCATCACGACGTAGCCGAGGAGCAGGCCCGCCACCACCGACCACGCCACCTGGGGTCCGGTCGAGCGCCGGGTGGCGGCCATCGCCAGGGCGGCCAGGCCCCAGGCACCGACGGCGGCGAAGAGCGCGTCGCCGGAGACGCACATCCAGATGGCGGCCGGACCGACCGCCAGGAACGGCGCCGCGCGACGCACGACCTGCTCGGCGCCCAGCGTCCGCAGGGTGCACAGCACGGCGACGGGGGTGGTGGCGGCGAGCACCGACACCACGAGACCGGCCTCGAAGCCGTCCGTGACGCCGAGGCGCACCAGCAGGACGAAGAACGCCAGGGCGCCCGGCGGGTGACCGGCGATGTGCACCGGCCAGTTGCGCGGCTCGGCGTCGTACGAGATGCGGCTGACGTACTCCGCCAGCGTGGCCGGGAAATCGGTGACCCGGCGCGCGGTGTTCATGTACTCGTAGCTGTCGTCCATGACGTCGCGGAGGCCGCTGGTCCCGTCCAGCAGGGCGAGGGCGAGCATCCAGGCGAGCGCGGCGACGTACGTCGCGAGCAGCAGGCGTCCCCAGGGCAGCGTCTCGGCTAAGTCGACGGCCTTCCAGCCGAACAGGCCGGCCAGCACGAGGGCGACCGCGCTGGCGACACCCACCCGCGGCATCCACTCCGCGTGGATCGGCGGGAAGCTGTTGACGCGGACGTTC
The DNA here is from genome assembly GCF_011299595.1 of Nocardioides sp. HDW12B. Classification (NCBI taxonomy): domain Bacteria; kingdom Bacillati; phylum Actinomycetota; class Actinomycetes; order Propionibacteriales; family Nocardioidaceae; genus Nocardioides; species Nocardioides sp. HDW12B. Next base: position 1,476,673 of record NZ_CP049867.1, read on the forward strand.
CAGTCGAAGACCGCCGGCACGGCCATGCACAGCCCCATGAGGGCGAGCGCGACGAGCAGGCCGGTGAGGGGGAGACGGGTGCGCCAGGGCGCCTGGGGGCGTCGGTCGTGCGACAGCGTGCGCGTGGGCATGCCCGGACTCTAGCCAGGGCCGGTGCGTCCCCACGCGCGAGCGTTCTCTAGCGTGGCTGCCCATGCCGTCCGACATCCCCGCCACGCCGCCGCCCGCCGATCGGCCGCGCTGCGACCTCGTGCTGCCCTGCAAGGACGAGGGGCCGGCCCTGGTCGACCTCCTGCCCCGCATCCCTGACGTCTTCGACGTGATCGTCGTCGACAACGGCTCGACCGACGACACCGTCGCGGTCGCCGAGCGGCTCGGGGCGCGCGTCGTGCGCGAGCAGAGCCCCGGGTACGGCGCCGCCGTCCACGCCGGCGTCGTGGCGGCGCGGCACGACTGGCTGGCCGTCATGGACGGCGACGGCTCGTTCGACCCCGACGACCTGCTGCCGCTCCTCGACGAGGTCGTCGGCGGTCGCGCCGACCTGGCCCTCGGACGGCGCCGCCCCGTCCGGTCGGGCGTCTGGCCCTGGCACGCCCGCGCCGGCAACACCGTGCTGCTGTGGTGGTTGCGCCGCAAGACCGGTCTCCCGGTGCGCGACATCGCGCCGATGCGCGTCAGCGGACGTCAGGCGATGGTCGACCTCGGCGTCGAGGACCGGCGGTTCGGCTACCCCGTCGAGCTGCTCCAGCGTGCCCACGCCGCCGGCTGGCGCTTCTCGGAGCGTGACGTCGCCTACCACCCTCGCGCGGAGGGCACGAAGTCGAAGGTCTCCGGGTCGGTGAAGGGCTCGCTGCGGGCGGCCCGCGACTTCGCGAAGGTGATCCGGTGACGACGACCGAGGCGCTCTTCGGCCCCGACGGTGCTCCTGCGCGGGGGCTCGTCGTCGCCAAGGCCCCCGTCGCGGGGCAGGTCAAGACGCGGCTGGGCGCGGACGTCGGGCTCGACGTGGCCGCCCGACTGGCCGCTGCTGCCCTGCTCGACACCCTCGACGCCTTCGAGGTCGCCTTCGGCCCCGGCCACCGGCACGTCGCGATGACCGGCGACCTCGCCGCGGCCGAGCAGGGCCTCGAGATCCGGGACCGGCTGGCCTCGTGGACGGTGCACGAGCAGCGGGGCGACGGCCTGGGGGAGCGGCTGGCCCACGCCCACGCCGACGTCGCCGCCACCGGGCCCGGACCGGTCGTGCAGGTCGGAATGGACACCCCGCAGGTGACCGCGCGCCTGCTGGAGGACGTGGTGACCCGGCTGGGCCGTCACCCGGCCGTGCTGGGGCCGGCCGAGGACGGCGGCTGGTGGGTGCTGGCGCTGGCGGACGGCACGCGCGGGGAGGTGCTCGTCGACGTCCCGATGTCGACCGGCACGACCTGTCGCGAGACCGAGCGCGCCCTCGTGGCGGCGGGCCTCTCCGTGGCCCACGCGCCCGTGCTCTGCGACGTCGACACGGTCGTGGAGGCCACCGCGGTCGCTGCCGACGCCCCGACCACACGGTTCGCCAGTCTCTGGCGCGAGACGACGCGCTAGCGGGACCGCCTCCGCCGCCCGCGCCGTGATCCGCGGCCGGGTCACACGTCGCGTCCTAGGCTGAGGCGGAGAAGGAGGGACGCCGATGACCCTGCTCGACCCCGTCCGTCGCGCTGCCGCCCGTCGCCCTCCCGCCCCCGCCGAGGAGGACTTCACCTCGCGCCTGCGCAGCCCGGCGGTGGCCGCCCGGATCGGCCTCTGGCTCGGCGTGACGTTCACCGTCGCCTTCCTGACGGGGATCGTGAGCCACTGGGCGCAGTCGCCGACGCCCTGGCTGTCCTTCCCCTCCCGGCCCGCCTGGGGCTACCGCGTCACCCAGGGCCTGCACGTGGTCAGCGGCACCGCCGCGATCCCGCTGCTGCTGGTCAAGCTCTGGACGGTCTACCCGCGCCTGTTCGCGTCCTTCGGCCGCGGCGCGCGTCAGCTCCTGGTCTCCGCGCTGGAGCGGGCGTCGATCGCCGTGCTCGTCGCCTCCGCGGTCTTCCAGCTCTCGACCGGGCTCATGAACTCGGCGCAGTGGTACCCCTGGGCCTTCAGCTTCCGCTCGACGCACTTCGCCGTGGCCTGGGTCGCGATCGGCGCCCTGGTCGTGCACGTGGCCGTCAAGCTGCCGGTCATCCGCGCCGCGCTGACCGGCCACGTGGACGACGAGGGGCAGGACCGGGCCGGGACGGACGCCGACGGCGCCCTCTCGCGCCGGGGGCTGCTGCGCAGCACCTGGGTCGCGTCCGGGGTCGCGGTCCTCGCCTCGGCCGGCAGCACGGTGCCGCTGCTGCGCGAGGTGTCGGTGCTCGGCGTCCGCTCCGGCGACGGCCCGCAGGGGCTGCCGGTCAACAAGTCGGCCCGCGCCGCCGGGGTGACCTCGTCGGCGCTGTCGCCGTCGTACGCCCTCGAGCTCGTCCGCGGCGGCACGACGGTGCGGCTCACGCGCGAGCAGCTGCTGGCGATGCCCCAGGTCACCGAGGAGCTGCCGATCGCCTGCGTCGAGGGCTGGAGCGCGTCCGGCACCTGGACCGGCGTGCGGGTCAAGGACCTGCTGGCCGAGGTCGGTGCGGAGCCGGGTGACGTGGTCGTCACGTCGCTGCAGACCTCCGGGCCGTACACGACCACGCTGCTGCCGGCGAACTTCGTCGCCGACGACGCGACGCTGCTGGCGCTGCAGCTCGACGGCGAGGACCTGTCGATCGACCACGGCTATCCGGCGCGGGTCATCGCCCCCAACCGCCCCGGCGTGCTCCAGACCAAGTGGGTCGGCCGCCTCGAGGTCGAGGCATGAGGGGACGGCTGGCACTCGGCGCCCTCGGTGTCCTGCTCGGGGCGTACGGCGCGTTCCGGCTGCTCGAGCTCGGCGGGGACAACCTGGTCGCGACCGCGGTCTGGATGACCGGCGGCGTGCTGGTCCACGACGCCGTGCTGGCACCCCTCACGGTCATGGTGGGGGCGCTGGTCCTGGTCACCCTGCGCTCGCGTCCGTGGCGGGCTGCCGCCGCCGCCGGGCTGCTCGTCCTGGGCACCGTCACCGTCACGGCCGTGCCGGTGCTGGGCCGCTTCGGCGCGAAGCCCGACAACGCCACCCTGCTGGACCGGCCCTACCTCGCCGGCTGGCTCGCGCTCGTCGTGCTGGTCGTGCTCGGGACGGTGCTCGTCGGGTGGCTGGGCGGTCGACGGGAGGGCCGGCGGGAGGGCCGGCGGGCCGGTCGCTGAGCCGCTCGGGCGTGTCGCTGCGGGTCGAACACGTGTTCGGGCTAGATTGGTGCTGCGGCTCGGCTCCGGGTCGTGGACCCGCCGGTTCTCCCCAGCTCGGGAGGACGCTCCCCGTTGTGTCGGCGGTCCTGCCTAGAGTCCAGCGCACCAGATCAACCTCCCATGCGAGAGCCCCGTGAGCCGGGGGCAGAACAGGACGGCACCCATGTCAGCCACGAACCGCGAGAAGGCCCTCGACGCCGCGCTCGCCAACATCGAGAAGCAGTTCGGCAAGGGCTCGGTGATGCGTCTCGGTGACGACACCCGGGCGCCGCTGTCGGTCATCCCCACCGGCGCGATCTCCCTCGACATCGCCCTCGGCCTCGGCGGCCTGCCGCGCGGCCGCGTGGTCGAGATCTACGGCCCGGAGTCGTCGGGAAAGACGACGGTGGCGCTGCACGCCGTCGCCAACGCCCAGGCCGCCGGCGGCATCGTGGCGTTCGTCGACGCCGAGCACGCGCTCGACCCGGAGTACGCCAAGGCCCTCGGCGTCGACACCGACGCCCTGCTGGTCTCCCAGCCGGACTCGGGCGAGCAGGCGCTCGAGATCGCCGACATGCTGATCCGCTCGGGCGCGCTCGACCTCATCGTCATCGACTCCGTGGCCGCCCTGGTGCCGCGCGCGGAGATCGAGGGCGAGATGGGCGACAGCCACGTCGGCCTGCAGGCGCGGCTCATGAGCCAGGCGCTGCGCAAGATGACCGGTGCGCTGAACAACTCCCAGACCACCGCGATCTTCATCAACCAGCTGCGCGAGAAGATCGGCGTCATGTTCGGCTCGCCCGAGACCACGACCGGTGGCCGGGCGCTGAAGTTCTACTCCTCGGTGCGCCTCGACGTCCGTCGGATCGAGACGCTCAAGGACGGCCAGGACATGGTCGGCAACCGCACCCGCGTCAAGGTCGTCAAGAACAAGGTCGCTCCGCCGTTCAAGCAGGCCGAGTTCGACATCATGTACGGCCAGGGCATCAGCCGCGAGGGTGGACTCATCGACGTCGGCGTCGACGCGGGCCTCGTCCGCAAGGCCGGCGCCTGGTACACCTACGAGGGCGACCAGCTCGGCCAGGGCAAGGAGAACGCGCGCACCTTCCTGCGCGACAACCCCGACCTCGCCAACGAGCTGGAGAAGAAGATCCTCGAGAAGCTCGGAATCGGTCCCCAGGTGACCGACGAGGTCGTGCCCGATGAGCCGGTCAACGTCCAGTTCTGAGTCCCGGCACGGCGCACGTCACGACGGGCGCCACGACGGGCGACCGCGCCCCCGGTCCGGGTCCGGGCTGGGGCGCGGCTTCGTCGCCGGGCGCACCGAGCCGCGTGACCGCCCCGACGACGACGGTCCTCCGGACGAGCAGTGGCTCGGGCCGGAGGCCGACCCGGAGAGCGTGGGGCGCAAGGTCCTGCTCGACCAGCTGACCGGCCAGGCCCGCAGCCGAGCCGAGCTGGCGGTGAAGCTGGCGCGCAAGCGCGTGCCGCCGGAGGTCGCCGAGACGCTGCTCGACCGGTTCGAGGACGTCGGTCTCGTCGACGACGCCGCCTTCGCGCGGGACTGGGTCGAGTCGCGCCAGGCCAGCCGCGGCCTGGCCCGGAGGGCGCTCAGCGTCGAGCTGCGGCGCAAGGGGGTCGCCAGCGAGGTGATCGCCGAGGCCGTGAGCGAGGTCAGCGCCGAGGACGAGGACGCCGCCGCCCGCGAGCTGGTCCGACGTCGGCTGCGGAGCCTCAGCCGCTACGACGACGCCACCGTGGTCCGACGGCTGACGGGCATGCTGGCGCGCAAGGGCTACCCGCCCTCGGTGGTGTTCCGGGTGGTGCGCGAGGAGGTCGCGGCGGCCGACGACCTGCTCGGTCCCGACCTCTGAGGCCGCGCCTCGAGGCGGTCGTCTTGCCCGTGGGCACCGGGCGCACCTAGCCTCGACGGATCATGCCTCCGTCCTCCTCCGCCGCCCCGTTGCTCCTGTCCTCCACGCTGGTCTGGGTGCTCGGCGGTGCGGTGGTCGTGGTGCTGCTGGTCTGCGTCGGGGTGCTGCTGCTCTCGCGCCAGCTGACCGCGCGCCGCGAGGCCGAGCTGCACCGCGACCTGCACGAGCAGCGGCTCGACATCGAGCGTCGTGAGCACCGGCTCGCGGAGCGGGAGGCTCGCGCCGACGAGGAGCGTCGAGGCCTCGAGGAGCGCGCCGCGGAGGTCGCCGAGGCGGCGACCGAGCGCACCGCGCTGCTCGAGCAGGTGGCGCGCCTGAGCGTCGAGGAGGCGCGCGCTGAGGTGGTGGGTGCCGCCGAGCACGAGGCCCGGCTGGCGGCCGCGACGCTGGCCCGCGACATCGAGGCGGCGGCCCGCCAGGGCGCGGAGAGCGAGGCCAAGCGGGTGCTGAGCACCGCCATCCAGCGGCTGGCCTCGGAGCAGAGCGCCGACCTCACCGTCTCGGTCGTGCACCTGGCCAGCGACGACCTCAAGGGCCGCATCATCGGCCGCGAGGGGCGCAACATCCGGGCCTTCGAGCAGATCACGGGCGTCAACCTGGTCATCGACGACACCCCCGAGGCGGTCGTGCTCAGCTGCTTCGACCCGGTTCGCCGCGAGGTCGCCCGGGTCGCGCTCGAGGAGCTGCTCGCCGACGGACGCATCCACCCGACCCGGATCGAGGAGGTGCACCAGCGCAGCCAGGAGCAGGTCGAGGCACTGTGCCGTAGTGCGGGGGAGGAGGCGTGCCTGCAGATGGGCATCTCCGACCTGCACCCCGAGCTGGTGCTGACGATGGGGCGGCTGCGCTACCGCTCCTCGTACGGGCAGAACGTGCTGGCCCACCTGGTCGAGTCCGGCCGGGCCGCCGGGCTGTTGGCCGACGAGCTCGGCGTGGAGCGCTCGGCGTGCGTGCGTGGCGCGTTCCTGCACGACATCGGCAAGGCGCTCACCCACGAGGTCGAGGGGTCCCACGCCATCGTCGGGGCGGACCTCGCGCGCCGCTACGGCGAGCACGAGGACGTCGTGCACGCCATCGAGGCCCACCACAACGAGGTGGAGCCGCGCACCGTGGAGGCGTGGCTGACCCAGGCCGCCGACGCGATCAGCGGGGGCCGCCCGGGCGCACGACGCGAGTCGCTCGAGTCCTACGTCAAGCGTCTCGAGCGCCTCGAGGAGATCGCGCTGACGCACCGCGGCGTCGAGAAGGTCTTCGCCATGCAGGCGGGCCGCGACCTGCGCGTCATGGTCCTGCCCGACGTGGTCGACGACCTCGCCGCCCAGGTGCTGGCCCGTGACCTGGCCAAGCAGATCGAGGAGGAGCTGACCTACCCGGGTCAGATCCGCGTCACGGTGATCCGGGAGAGCCGGGCCACCGAGGTCGCGCGCTGAGCCGCGGGCCGGACTGCCGTCACCCCGTCACCCCGTCACTGCTGTCACGGCCGTCACTGCCCCAGACCGGCCTCGCGGGCCTTGATGATCGCCGCGGCCCGGTCGGGGGCGTGCAGCTTGGCGTAGATGCCCGACACCGCGTTGCGCACCGTCTTCGACGACACGTAGAGCTCGGCGGCGATGGCGTCGTTGGAGCGGCCGGCGGCGAGCAGCTCGAGCACGCTGCGCTCGCGGTCGGTCAGCTCCGGGAAGGCCACCGCCGGCGGTGCCTCGGGGCGGGCGCCCCGGGCGAAGAGCTCGGCCACCCGGCCGGCCAGGGAGGCGCCGAACACCATGCCGCCGGCGGCGGCGGCGCGGACCGCGTTGAGCACCTCGTCGGCCCCCGACCCCTTGAGCAGGTAGCCCGAGGCGCCGGCGCGCAGGGCCGACAGCACGGTGTCGTCGTCCTCGTTCATCGTCAGCATCACCACCCGGGTGCCGGGGTGGCGGGCGGTGACGAAGCGGGTGGCCTCGATGCCGTCGAGCACCGGCATCTGGATGTCCATGACCACGACGTCGGGCGAGGTCTCGGCGACGAGGTGCACCGCGGCGCGGCCGTCCGCGGCGGAGCCGACCACCTCCAGCCCGTCGAGGGCCGACAGCAGTGACACCAGCCCCTCGCGCAGGATGGCGTGGTCGTCGACGACCGCCACCCGGATGGGGGTGGGGGTGCCGGCGGGGTCGGGCGTGCTGGTCATGGGGTGCTCCTCAGGGGCAGCCGGGCGCGCACCACGGTGCCACCGGTCGGTGGGCAGAGGACGTCGCTGCGGCCGCCGAGCTCGGCGGCGCGCTCGCGCAGGCTGACCAGGCCGACACCGGCCTGGACGTCGTCCGGCACGCCGACGCCGTCGTCGGCGACCTCGACCAGCAGCACGTCCCCATCGGGTCCGGTCGTGCGCCGGAGCGTGAGGGTGCACCGGCTCGCGTGCGCGTGCCGCTGGGCGTTGGTGAGCGCCTCGCCCGCGATCCGGTACGCCGCCACCTCGACCGCGGCGGGCAGGGGGCCGAGCTCGTCGGCGGCGACCGTCACCGGGACCGGCGACTGCTCCGCGAGCTGGCGCAGCGCCCCCACCAGGCCACGGTCGTCGAGGGCGGGCGGGCGCAGGTCGTGCACGAGGCGCCGGACGTCGGCGACGACGTCCTGCACGTGCCGGCTGGTGGCGGCGATCCGGTCCTGTGCGGCTGCCGGGTCCGACGCCACGAGCAGGCGCGCCGACTCGAGCTGGAAGACCACGCCGCCGAGGGACGGACCGAGGCCGTCGTGCAGGTCGCGCCGGATGCGGCGTCGCTCCTCCTCGCGGGCCACCACGAGCCGCTCGCGGCTGTCCTGCAGCTCCTCGGCGAGCCGGCCGGTGCGGACGGCGGTGGCGGTCTGGCGGACCACGTCGGCCAGCAGCTGCTCGTCGCGCCGCGACAGGCGGCTGCGCAGCCCGCGGGCCGGCAGGACGAGGCGTCCGACCTCGGTGTCGCGGTAGACGATGGGCAGGCTGCGGGTGCGGTCGGGCTCCGTACCGTGGGTCGCCACGACGGTCTCGCCCTGGCCGCGGTCCACCTCGACCTGCACGTAGCCGATGCCGAAGGCGGACGCGACGGCCCGCGCGACGGCGGCCAGCTGGGCCGGCCCCTCCGCGGTCGACTCCAGGGTGGTGGCGAGCCCGGCGACCACGTCGTAGCGGTTGTCGCGCTCACCGAGCATGACGCGGCGGACCAGGCCCAGCAGGCGCTGGCGCAGCGGGCCGTAGAGCGCGACCGACAGCACGAGTACGAGCACCACGACCTGCTGCTGGGCCAGGGAGTCGCCGAGCAGGCTGGTGAGCCCGGCCAGCACGGCCAGGTCGACGCCCACCAGGAGCAGCGAGAGCCCGCCGTAGACGAGCGTGCGGCCCAGCAGGTCCTCGATGGAGACCAGCCCGGGGTCGACCACGGCCACGGTCATGGAGACCGGCACCAGGTTGACGGCCAGGAACAGCGCGGGGCCGGTCACCGGTCCCAGGTCGACCAGCAGGACGAGCACGACGACCAGGCCGGCCACCAGCACGCCCCAGAGCAGCCAGCGCATCCGGTCGCGCTCCTCGCCGCGGGAGCGCCGGTGGCGGACGACGACGGTCAGGACCGGGACGAGCAGCGTCGCGACGGTGACGGGCAGGACGATGCCGATCAGCACGTCGGCCAGGGGCGCGAGCGCCTCGACGGTCGCGGCGTCGGGGTCGACCCCGGCCGGGAGCCGGACGTCGCCGGAGCCGACGTCGGGCACGAGCACGAACAGGGCGGAGTTCAGCACCATGACCGCGAGCGCCAGGCGTCCCACGACACCCCAGGCTCCGGGCAGGAACCGCCCGGTGGGGAAGAGCATCGCCAGCAGTGCCACGCTCGCGGGCAGGAACGACCCGCCGCGGTAGAACAGCCACGCGGCGAGGGTGGCCCCGGGGAGGGCGTCGTCGGTCAGGACCGCCAGGCGGACCCACGCTTCGGCGAGACCGGTGAGGGCCCAGAACCAGCCGATGGCGGCCAGTGCCCAGCCGAACCGGTGGTGGGTCGGCCGCCCGTCGCCGCGCGGTGGGCCCGGACGGTGGGCGAGCACGACGGCGGCCAGCGTCGTCAGCAGCAGGCCCGTGAGGCCCGACCCGACGGCGGCGCCGACGTCCGTGCCTGCGTCCGGCGCCGACCCGACGGGAGCGGAGCGCACGACCACGACCGTCGCCAGCAGGAGGAGGAGCCCGGAGCCGGGCACCAGGGCGGTCGGCAGCCGTCCGGCGCGTGTCGGGGGACGGTTGTCGGGGACCACGGGGACATTGTGATGCCGGCCCGCCCTCCAGGAGGAGGAGGACGAGCCGGCAGCGGGGTGCGGCGTGTCGGGCATCGGCGGCGCGTCAGCTCGCCGAGCGACCCGCGTGAGCGGCCTTGAACGCCTTGTCGCCGACGGTGAGGACGATGCCGGTGACGAGGATCCACAGGCCCCCGGTGGCGCCGGCCATGTACTGCACCGGGGCGATCGCCACCAGGACGCTCAGCCCGCCGAGGACCAGGCCGGTGCGGCCCAGGCCGCGGGAGACGGCGCCCTGGCGCGAGGCGGCGTGCACGGCGAGGCCGCTCAGGCCGACGAGCACCAGGTTCCACGGGATGGTCCCCACCCAGTGGTTGTAGAGCACGGCGGCGCTGGGCGTGGTGACCTCGGGGTTCGCGAGCCCGAAGATGAACTCGGTGTCGAGGCCGGTGCCGATGATCTGCACCACCGACGTGCCGAGCAGCCCGAACGCGGCCATCGCCGGCAGCAGGCTGTCGGCGGGCAGCGCCGCGCGCAGCCGACGGGCCAGCCCGAGACCGAAGACGGCCATGGCCAGCGCGCTGACGGTGGTGAGCACGTGGAAGAGCGTCAGGTTGACCACGTGGTCGCTGAGGGCGGTGAGGATGCCGGCCTCGTCGCCGACGAGCTCGGTGCGGTAGACCACGTTCACCAGGCCGGAGAAGACGCCGCCGGCGAGACCGGCGGCGCCGGCCACGATGCCGGCCACGGCCCAGCCGCGGGACGTGCGGGTGGTGGACGGCGCCGTGGGGCCTCCCTCAGCAGTGGTGTCGGTCGCGGCCGGTACGTCGCTGCGGGCCGGGTTGCGGGTGGTGACGGTGGTGGTGCCGGTGGTGGTGCCGGTGGTGGTGCCGGTGGTGGTGCCGGTGGTGGTGCTGGACATCGCGGGTTCCTTCTCTCGTGGGTTGGTGGTTGCTGCGATGACCTGACTCTCGGGGGCCGGTTGTCCCGGGGCCCAGGGACAACGGGGCACGTCCGGCGGGACACCTGTCGACGGGCAGTTACCGACGAGTAGCATGCAGGCATGCCGAGCCTGCTGACCCTCTGGAACCGTGCCTCGTCCCTGCCGCAGGGCCGTCGGGCCTTCTCGCTGGCGTTCAGCCAGAAGGCGCCGTACTTCGCGACGGTGCGACCGCTGTTCGTGGAGCTGCGACCGAACTACGCCGAGCTGCGCATCAAGAAGCGCCGCGGCGTGCAGAACCACATCGGCACCGTGCACGCGATCGCGCTGTGCAACGGGCTGGAGGCGGCGATGGGGGCGCTGGCCGAGGTCAGCATCCCCTCCGACAAGCGGTGGATCCCCAAGGGCATGGACATCTCCTACACCGCGAAGGCCGACAGCGACGTGCGGTGCATCGCCGAGACCGACGCCTCGCAGTGGGAGGGCGACGACCCCGACCTGCCGGTGCGCGTCAAGGGTGTGCGCAAGGACGGCACGGTCGTCGTCGAAGGCGTCATCCGGCTCTGGGTGACCGCCAAGCCGGCGCGCGCCGACGCCGCCGGCTGAGTCAGGCTCACGCGCACGCTCAGGTCTGCACCCGGGAGCGTCAGACGATCCCGCCACCGGCGCCGCCGCCGGTGTTGGTCGACTGCATGCCGGGGATGGCGGTCGTGTCGAGCGGGCTCTTCTCACCGACGAGCCGGTGCTGCAGCCAGGTCGCGAGGGCGGTCAGGAGCAGGTTGACCCCGATGTAGATGACGGCGACGACCGTCCAGGTCTGCAAGCGCGACTCACGGAACTCGTCCTGGATGGAGCCGCCGACGAAGGTCAGGCCGGGGGCTACGACGTAGGCGCCGAGGCTGGTGTCCTTCAGCGCCACCACGAGCTGGCTGATGAGGGCCGGCAGCATGATCTTGACCGCCTGCGGCAGCAGGACGATCGTCATGACCTGGGTCTTGCGCATGCCGATGGCGTACGCCGCCTCCGCCTGACCGGGGGGCACGGCGTTGACGCCGGCCCGGAAGACCTCGGCCAGCACGGACCCGTTGTAGAGGGTCAGGGCGAAGACGACGGCCCAGAAGGAGCCGAAGCCGTCGCCCACGCCGTAGGCGAAGTAGATGAAGATCATCAGCAGCAGCACCGGCACGGCGCGGAAGAACTCCACGATCAACCAGCTCGGCCAGCGCAGCCAGCGGTGCTCGGACATCTTGCCGACACCGAACACGAGACCGAAGACCACGGCGAAGACGATGGCCAGCGAGGCCATCTTGAGGGTCTCGAGCAGCCCGTCGACCAGGATGGCCTCGATGTAGGACGGAGTGAGGAACGGCTCCCACTTCGCGTAGGCGAACTGGTCGAACTCCACGAGGCGGGCGACCAGCAGCCCGGCCAGGGCGAGCAGCATGACGACGGTCGCCAGGGTGTAGAGCCGGTGGCGCCCGCGGGTCTTCGGGCCGGGGGCGTCGAACAGGATCGAGGTCATCGGGAGGCCACCTTCCAACGACGCTCGAGGGTCCACGCCCCGGCGGACAGGATCTCGACCAGCACGATGTAGCCGAGGGCGAACAGCAGGAAGATCTCGGGCCGCACATCCGCGTTCGCGTTGGTGAAGCCGCGCATACGGGCCGTCGCCTCGAGGAGCCCGAAAGCCGCCGCCACCGAGGTGTTCTTCAGCAGCGCGATGAGCACGCTGGCCAGCGGCGGCACCACGGCGCGGAACGACTGCGGCAGGATCACGTGGCGCATCGAGTCGCCGAACGTCATGCCGATCGCACGCGCCGCCTCAGCCTGGCCCAGGGGCACGGCGTTGATGCCCGAGCGGACGGACTCGCAGACGAAGGCGGAGGTGTAGAGGCTGAGGGCGATGACGCCCTTGACCAGGAACGGAGTGCCCACGAACCACTGAAGCGATGGCGCCACCACGAAGATGAAGATGAAGACGATGAGCAGCGGGGTGTTCCGCACCACGGTGACGTAGGTCCCCGCGGTGCGTCGCATGACCGCCACCGGACCGACCCGCAGCGCGCCGAGCAGGGTGCCGAAGGCCAGGGAGGCCAGGGCAGACCAGAAGAACAGCTGGATCGTCAGCCAGAAGGCCGAGAGGTACAGGTCGAAGTCCGCGAAGACCGGCTCCACCGGGTCACCTCCTCATCGTCGCTCGTGGGTCTCTCGGGACGGATCCGGGGCTGCCCGTGGGGCACGACGGACGCCGCGCCCCACCGGGCAGCACTCAGGATCCAGCGGGGCTCAGGCCTCGCAGGGGTCGAGCTCGGGCTGCTCCGGGGCGTCGACGCCGGCCTCGCCGAGCGTGGCGGCGAAGGCGTCCTCCCACGTGCCGTCCTCGTAGGAGGCCTCGATGGTGTCGTTGATCCACTGGCACATCTCGGGAGCGTCCTTGGAGTAGCCCACGCCGTAGCGCTCCTCCGAGAAGGGCTCCACGACGACCTTGAGGTTGTCGGGGTCCTCCGCGGCGTAGCCCAGGAGGATGGCGCCGTCGGTGGTCATCGCGTCCACCGTGCCGTTGGCGACCTGGTCGACGCACTCGGAGTAGGTGTCGAAGCCGCGCGGCGTCGCCCCCTCCTTCTCGATGTTCTCCAGCGAGGTGGAGCCGGTCACCGAGCAGACCTCGGTGCCCTTGACGTCGTCGAGGGTCTCGATGTCGGAGTCGGCGGCGACGAGGAGCTGCTGGCCGGTGACGTAGTAGGGGCCGGCCTGGCCCACGATCGCGCGGCGCTCGTCGGTGATGGAGTACGACGCGAGGACGAGGTCGACCTCGCCCTCCTGGAGGAACGGCTCGCGGTTGTCGGAGATCGTCTCCTTCCAGGTGATGTCCTCGGCCGCGATGCCCAGGGACGCGGCGAGGATCTTGCCCATCTCGGGGTCGAAGCCCTCGGGCATGTCGGCGGTGGCGCTCTTGAAGCCGATGCCGGGCTGGTCGTACTTCACGCCGATGGTGATCTCGCCGCTCTCGGCGAGCTCCTTCATCTTCGTGCCGTCCTCGAACTCGGCGGCCGCGTCCTCGGCGACCTCGACGTCGGGGGCGTCCTCCGAGCTGCTGCTGCCGGCGTCACCGCAGGCGGCGAGCCCGAGCGAGGCCAGGAGCAGGGCGGCTCCGAGGACGGGGGTCTTCCGGATCTTGTTGCTGCGCATCTCTTCTCCTGGTGCTCGTGGCGATGGATGGATGACGAACGAACGGGTCGGGCGACAGTCGGGTCAGTGCTTGAGGATCTTGCCGAGGAAGTCCTGGGCGCGCGGCGACTGCGGGTTGGTGAAGAACTCCTCGGGGGTGTTCTCCTCGACGATCGCGCCGTCGGCCATGAAGATCACCCGGTTGGCGGCCGTGCGGGCGAAACCCATCTCGTGGGTGACGACGACCATCGTCATGCCGCCCTCGGCCAGCTCGACCATGACGTCGAGGACCTCCTTGATCATCTCCGGGTCGAGCGCGGAGGTGGGCTCGTCGAAGAGCATGACCTTCGGCTCCATGGCCAGTGCGCGGGCGATGGCCACGCGCTGCTGCTGGCCGCCGGACAGCTGCGCCGGGTACTTGGACGCCTGGTGACCCACGCCGACGCGCTCCAGCAGCTGCTGGGCGCGCTCGTCGGCGGCCTTCTTGTCCTGGCCGCGGACCTTGATCGGACCGAGCGTGACGTTCTCGAGGATCGTCTTGTGGGCGAAGAGGTTGAACGACTGGAAGACCATGCCGACCTCGGCGCGCAGGTTGGCCAGGGCCTTGCCCTCCTGGGGCAGCGGCTGGCCGTCGAGGGTGATCGTGCCCTTGTCGATCGTCTCGAGCCGGTTGATGGCGCGGCACAGCGTCGACTTGCCGGAGCCGGAGGGTCCGATGACGACGACGACCTCACCGCGCTTGACGCTCAGGTTGATGTCCTGGAGGACGTGCAGGTCACCGAACCACTTGTCGACCTTGTCGAGGACGACGAGCGGCTCACCGGTGGACGGGTCGGCGTTCATCGCCGCAACGTAACGTGCCGACCGGCGTGTCTGCACCCGCCGCACCGAGGGAACCAGGCAACTCGCAACCGGATCGTGACCTTGGTTGCACTTCAGGTCCAGCCCGCGCGCGGGCGGGGCGGCTCCAGTAGCCTCCCCGGCCATGGACATCACCGGAGCAAGTGCAGTCGTCACCGGAGGGGCCTCGGGCATCGGGGCCGCCGCCGCGCGGGCCCTCGCCGGGGCTGGGGCGAGGGTCGTCGTGGCCGACCTCAACGAGGCCAAGGGCCAGGAGGTGGCGACGGCGATCGGCGGCGTCTTCGTGCGCGTCGACGTGACCCGCACCGAGGACATCGTGGCGGCCGTGGACGTGGCCGAGCAGCTCGGACCGGTCCGGGTGCTCGTCAACAGCGCCGGCATCGGGTGGGCCCAGCGCACCGTCGGCAAGGACGGCACGTACGGGTCCGCCGCCGACCTGGCGGCGTACAGCAAGGTCATCGCGATCAACCTGATCGGCACCTTCGACGCCATCCGCATCGCCGCGACGGCGATGAGCCGCACCGAGCCGCTGGACGCGTCGGGGGAGCGGGGCGCGATCGTCAACCTCGCCTCGGTCGCCGCCTTCGACGGCCAGATCGGCCAGGCGGCGTACTCCGCGTCCAAGGGCGGCGTGGTCGGCATGACGCTGCCGGTGGCCCGCGACCTCGCCGCGATCGGCGTGCGCGTGAACACGGTCGCGCCCGGTCTCATCGACACCCCGATCTACGGCGAGGGCGAGGACAGCGAGCGCTTCAAGGCTCACCTCGAGCAGGGCGTGCTGTTCCCCAAGCGCCTCGGGGCGCCGGAGGAGCTGGCGTCGATGGTGCTGGAGGCGGCGACGAACTCCTACCTCAACGGCGAGACCATCCGGGTCGACGGCGGCATCCGGATGCAGCCCAAGTAGCGGGTGCGGGTGTCGGGTCCGCCACCGTTTGGGGCGGCCGGTCGCGGGCACGTGAGAGGCGTGACCTCGTCGACGAAGGAGAACGCCTTGACCCCCATCCGGCTGGCCCAGAGCCTCGCCCACACCGCCGTCCACACGGCGGTCGACACCGTCCGCCACCCGGTGGCCGGCGCCTCGCGCGCGGTCGGCCTGGCGCGGGGGGCAATCCAGGTGGCGCGGGCCGCTCCGGGCATCGTGGCGGACACCGTCGCGACCCGGACGCAGGGCGGACCTCCGACCGACGGGCCCGTCACGAGCCCGGCCGACCGACCCGCTGACCGTGCCGCCGACCGGGCTGCCGACTCGCCCCGGGCCCGCGCCGGCGCCGGTACGTCGAAGCCGGCGGACTCGTCGGCTCCTGCCCCGGGCCCGTTGAAGACCACCGTGCCGGACCCGGCGAACCCGACGGCACCCCCGGCCCCCGGCCAGGGCGGGGTGCCGGACCTGGCGCCGCCGGACCCAGCCGACCGCGTGCTGGTCGTCGAGGAGGCGCTGGCCGCCGAGGCGGCCGACGGCACGACGGACTCGCGCTTCGGTGTCGCGACCGAGCCGCACGCCTCGACCCGGGGCGAGGACCACGGCGAGCGGCCGCTGGCCCGCGCCGAGGTCGACGAGCTGGCCGAGGAGGCCGAGGCCCGCGAGTGAGCGGCAGGCTCAGCCGCGGGGCGCGTCGAGCCGGGTGATCCAGTAGTCGGCGGTCGCCGGTGACGGGTTGCCGAAGCGGGCGTTCACGGCGTACAGCGAGCCCCGCAGGAGCGCCACCGTCGTGGGCACGTCGACGTCGTCGCTGGTCAGCTCGTCGGTGACCTCGCGGCTGAGCAGGTCGGCGGCGAGGTCGACCACCGCGATGAGGTTGTCGCGGTTGCGGACGACGTAGAGCCGGTCGCCGTCGATCTCGAGCCCGTCGCCGTTGGTCACGAGGTAGCCGCCGAGGTCGATCTGCTCGGTGTCGCCGGTGAGCGGGTCGACGCGGAACAGCAGCCCCTTGGCCGACTGCACCAGCACCAGGTAGCCGCCGCTGGCCACGATGCCGTTGGCGTTGAACCCGGCGCCGTAGACGAGGTCCCCGGTCAGCGGCAGCAGCTCGGCCGGTCCGGAGGCCGGCACCTGCTTGCCGTCGAGCCGGACCACCGCCAGCTCCTGGTTCATCGAGTCGGTGGCGTAGACGGCGTCGCGGGTCACGACGAGGTCGTTGACGAAGCGCATCGCCGTCGGCAGCGGGTAGGTCGCCAGCACCCGGCCCGAGGCGGCCGACTGGGCCCGGATCTCCCCGGCCTCGCCGCCGGCGACCCAGATGACGCCGCGCCGCCGGTCGGCCTCGACGCCGACCGCGGGCTTGCCGGTCGCGCTGCGGGGCAGCACGGAGGTGGTGCCGGTGCGCGGGTTGGCCCGCAGGATGGCGCCGGTGGCGAGCGAGCCGACGTACAGCTTCTGCCCGTCGGTGGTGATGCCCTCCGGCTGCCAGCCGCGCGGCAACTCGATGCGGTCCGGGGTCGGACCGGCAGTGCCGGAGCCGGGGGCGGCCTGGGCCGCACCGGTCGACGCGACCGTGGCGGGGGCGAGCAGCAGGGCGGTGGCGAGGGCGACGATCCGTGTGCGCACGTCAGGGGCCTTCCGGGTGGGGCGCCCCGGTGGGACGCGACCCTGTCCACCCTGCGTGGGCCGCGACGCCCTTTCAAGGCGGTCCGCCCGGCGCGGCCCGGGATTGGGGCTGCGACCGAGCGGCGCCGTACCCTGGCACGGTCATGACTGCCACGCCTGAGACCGTCGCCTCCGCCAATCCTGCCGGCCCCCGCACCTACGAGGTGCGCACCTACGGCTGCCAGATGAACGTCCACGACTCCGAGCGCCTCACCGGGCTGCTGGAGGACGCCGGCTACGCCAAGGCGCCGAGCGAGACGCAGGCCGACGTGGTCGTGTTCAACACCTGCGCGGTGCGCGAGAACGCCGACAACCGGCTCTACGGCAACCTCGGCCACCTGGCGCCGGTGAAGGCCGCGAACCCCGGCATGCAGATCGCCGTCGGCGGCTGCCTGGCGCAGAAGGACCGCAGCGAGATCACCCGCAAGGCGCCCTGGGTCGACGTCGTCTTCGGCACCCACAACATCGGCTCGCTGCCGGTGCTGCTGGAGCGCGCGCGGGTGCAGGAGGAGGCCCAGGTCGAGATCCTCGAGTCCCTCGAGGTCTTCCCGAGCACGCTGCCGACGCGACGCGAGTCGGCGTACGCCGCCTGGGTGTCGGTGTCGGTGGGCTGCAACAACACCTGCACGTTCTGCATCGTCCCGAGCCTGCGCGGCAAGGAGAAGGACCGCCGGCCCGGCGAGATCCTCGCCGAGATCGAGGCGCTGGTCGCCGAGGGCGTCAGCGAGGTCACGCTGCTCGGCCAGAACGTCAACGCGTACGGCGTCGAGTTCGGCGACCGCCAGGCCTTCAGCAAGCTGCTGCGGGCGTGCGGGGAGATCGAGGGGCTCGAGCGGGTGCGTTTCACCAGCCCCCACCCGGCGGAGTTCACCGACGACGTCATCCACGCGATGGCCGAGACCCCCAACGTGATGCCGCAGCTGCACATGCCGCTGCAGTCCGGCTCGGACCGGGTGCTCAAGGCGATGCGTCGCTCCTACCGCCAGTCGAAGTTCCTCGGCATCATCGACCGCGTCCGCGAGGCCATGCCCGAGGCCGCGATCAGCACCGACATCATCGTGGGCTTCCCGGGCGAGACCGAGGAGGACTTCCTCGACACCCTCGACGTCGTACGACGAGCGCGGTTCGCCAACGCCTTCACGTTCCAGTACTCCAAGCGCCCCGGCACGCCGGCCGCGGACCTGCCCGACCAGCTGCCCAAGGCGGTCGTGCAGGAGCGCTACGAGCGGCTCGTGACCCTGGTCAACGACATCGCCTGGGAGGAGAACAAGGCGCGCGTCGGCACCGTCGTCGAGCTGCTGGTCTCCGAGGGGGAGGGGCGCAAGGACGCCGCCACCCACCGCCGCACCGGCCGGGCGCGCGACAACCGACTCGTCCACTTCGAGGTCGACCCGGACGGGGTCTCGACGGGCTCGACCGACGTGCCGCGCCCCGGCGACGTCGTCGAGGTCCTCATCACCTCCGCCGCGCCGCACCACCTGATGTCGGACGCCCCGCTGCGCAGCCTGCGCCGCACCCGCTCCGGCGACGCCTGGGAGGCCCGGACCTCCACCCCGACCGCGTCGGGCACGTTGCTGGGTCTGCCCTCGGTCGGCGTCCCGGCGCCGCTCCCGGCCGCGACCGGCTGCTCGGTCGGCTAGCGCCCGTCTGTCGGCCCGTCTGCCGGCCCGTCTGCCGGCCCGTCTGCCGGCCCTGGTGTCGGCCCGTCGGTCGGTCCCTCCTGCCGCACCGTCGGCCCGGCCTGGTCCGGACCGGCGGGTATCACCCCCGGCCCCCGACCGCTCCTCCCCAGGGTCCACGACTCGACGAGAGGGAGGTGGACGCGATGTTCACCTGGATGTTCTGGCGGTCCGCGGTCGAACGGGCCGTCAAGTCGTTCGCGCAGTCCCTGGCCGCCTGTCTCGGCGCCAGCGGAGCCGGCCTGTGGGAGGTGGAGTGGACGACGGTCCTGGCCGTCGCGGGCATGACGACGTTGCTGTCGCTGCTCAGCTCCGTGGCCTCGGCGCCGGTGGGCGCCGACCACCACAGCCCGTCACTGCTGCCGGCACCGGGCGGACCCGCCGGACCCGCCGGGCCCGCCGCCGCCCCGGCCGGGGCCGTGCCCCAGCAGCGCGCGCCGGAGCACCTGCAGCCCGCTGCCGGCTGAGCCGACGCCGGTCGCGCCGGTCGCGCCGGTCGGCAGGGTCGGCACGGTCGTCGCCGGTCGTCGAGGCGGGCTGGGCGCGCGAGAGGTCTCAGGTCTCGCGGCGCAGCTTCTCGTCCGCGATGGGTGCCGGCTGCGGCTCGTCGACGTCCCACGGCGTGCCGCCGCGGTTCTCGGCGTCCGCGTCGGGCCGCTCGTGCTCGGCCAGGTCCCGCTGGGAGACGTCGGCGGCGTCCCACGCCCCCGGGGTGACGTCGAGCTCGCCGTCGGTGCGGGTCCGGGCGGTGCCCTTGGTGCCCATGCCCTCGACGCTGCCGGGAGCGCCGAGGCCGCGGGGGTCGGGGCCGTCGGGCCCGGTGCGCTCGCTGCTCACGCCCATGCGCCCGCCTGCCCCCTCGGGGCCGGGACTGTTCGGCGTCGAGGCCTCGTTCTCGAAGGGCACCGGCGCCTCGCCGGACTCCTTCGAGGTCACCGGGGGTACGTCGTGATCGGGTGTCTCTTCCATCGGTCCTCCTGAGGTCTCGACGAGCGCGACCGTCGTCGGCTGTCAGTCGGGCTTGCTGGTCTCGGGGTCGGCGGCGTCGCCGTCGGCACTCTCGTCGGTGTCCTCGGGCTCCTGCAGCGCGTCGGGCACGTCGGTCTCCTGCGTCTGCGCCGACAGCGGCTGGTCGGCGGTCAGCAGCTCGTCGGAGCTGTGGTCGCCGGCGCCCACGTCGGACTCCATCACGGTCGCGTCGGCACCGCCGGGGGCACGGTCCACGTCCTCGTCGATCTTCGCCTCGGGCAGGCCGGGGTCGTCGGACGGTGCGAGCACCTTCGTGACGTCACCCTGCTTGTTGGTCTCGACCTCGCGGTCCTCGTCGCTCATGGCACCACTGTGCCCGACACGCGCCCGGCCACACGCGGGACGGCCACACACGGGCCGGCTGCACGCGGGCCGGCCCTGCGACCACTCAGAAGCCGAAGGTCACCACGGCCGGGACCTGACCGGCGGCGAGCAGCGCCAGCACCGCGTGCTCGTGGGGCACCATCGGCGCGGGCGGCACGGCGGGGGAGACCCACCGCAGGTCGACGCACTTCTCCGGCTCCTGGATGGCCGGCTCGCCGGACCACGAGCGCACCGTGAAGAAGAAGTCGACCCGCTGCTCGATGGGAGCGGGGTTGCCCGGATCCGTGCGGTGCATGGCCGTCAGCGGCTCCAGGGCGTCGGGGTCGAGCTCGACGCCCAGCTCCTCGCGGGCCTCGCGCACGGCGGCACCGAGCACGGACTCGCCGGCCTCGACGTGGCCGGCGGCGGCAGTGGCCCAGTGGCCCGCCATGTACGTCGTCGCGGGCCCGCGCTGCTGCAGGAGCACCTCGGGCCCGGACGGGCCGTCACGCGTGAGCAGCACGTAGGCGGCCGGCACGACCTGGAAGCCGGGCTGCTCCGCGGGGTAGCCGCTCAGCGGAGGTCGTCGTTCTTGCCGTCGAGCTTGTCGAGCTGGACCTTCGCCTGCCCCTGGGCCTTGCGGATCTTGTCGCGGTGCTTGCCGCCGGTCTTCTTGTCGGCCACGGCGGCGCCCTGGTCGATGGCCTTGGAGATCTTGTCGCCGTGCTGGTCGACGGCCTTGGTGGCGGCCTTGCGTGCCTTGTCCAGGAATCCCATGGCTGCTCCTCGAGCTGGTCGGGCGGGTGGTGCGCGTGGACGGGCCTCCAACCTAGCGCGGTCGGCGCACGCCCCGGTCCCGCGTCGGGAGCCGGTGCGCGAGACTGGCGCGGTGAGCACCGACCCGCGCGCCGAGGCCCTGCCACCGGTCGTGGCGGTGGTCGGGTCGACGGCGGTCGGGAAGTCGGACCTGGCGCTGGAGCTCGCGCTGCGTCTGGGTGGGGAGGTCGTCAACACCGACGCGATGCAGCTCTACCGCGGCATGGACATCGGCACCGCCAAGCTGCCGCCGGACGAGCGCCGCGGGGTCCCGCACCACCTCCTCGACGTCCTCGGGGTCACCGAGCGGGCCTCGGTCGCGGTCTTCCAGCGCGAGGCGCGCGCGGTGATCGCCGACTGCCGGGCCCGCGGCGTCGTACCGGTGCTGGTCGGAGGCTCGGCGCTCTACACCCGCGCCGTGCTGGACCGCTTCGAGTTCCCCGGCACCGACCCTGCGGTCCGGGCGCGCTGGGAGGACGAGCTCGAGCGCGTCGGCGCACCTGCGCTGCACGCGCGGCTGGCGGAGGCCGACCCGGCCGCGGCCCTGGCCGTGCTGCCCACCAACGGACGCCGCGTCGTGCGCGCGCTGGAGGTCATCGAGGTGACCGGTCGACCGTTCAGCGCCACCCTCCCGCGCAAGGAGTACGTCGACCCGCGCACGGTCCAGCTCGGGGTGGACGCCGACCGCACGAGCGTCGACGACCGCGTCGGCCGGCGGGTGGAGCGGATGTGGCGCGACGGCCTGCTGGACGAGGTCCGCGACCTGGCCGCGCGGGGGCTGCGCGAGGGCTCGACGGCCGGACGTGCCATCGGCTACCGCGAGGCGCTCGACCACCTCGACGGGGTGCTGACCGCCGAGGAGGCGCGCGCCGCGACGGCGCTGGCCACCCGACGCTTCGCACGCCGTCAGGAGTCCTGGTTCCGCAAGGACGAGCGCGTCACCTGGCTCGCCCACGACGCACCCGACCTGCCCGAGCGGGCCGTCGCGGCGGTGCGTGACCTCGGACACCACGTCGTCGGCGGTGCGTGAGGGGTCCGGTGTGCGGTAGGAAGGACCCATGTCTTCGACCTACACCGTGGAACGTTCCCGCGTCGTCGACGCGCCCGCCGACCGCGTCTACCAGCTCGTGGCGGACTTCGAGCAGTGGACCCGCTGGTCGCCGTGGGAGGACGTCGACCCGCAGATGGAGCGTCGCTACAGCGGCGCCGACTCCGGCGTCGGGGCCGTCTACAGCTGGGCCGGCAACCGCAAGGCCGGCTCGGGACGCATGGAGATCAGCCGCGCCGACGAGCCCCGCCTCGTCGAGATCGCGCTCGAGTTCGAGAAGCCGTTCAAGTCGAGCAACCTCACCGTCTTCACCATCGACCCCTTGGAGCCGGCCGCCGGCGCCGACGAGGGCCGCTCGAAGGTGACCTGGCGCATGACCGGCCCCCGCCCCCTGCTGCTCAAGCTGCTGAGCCCGGTCATGAACATGGAGAAGATCGTCGGCACCGACTTCGAGAAGGGCCTCGCCCGGCTCGCCGAGGTCGCCCGCCCCAAGCCCGCCGGCTGACCACCACCCTGCCGTCGAGCACCCACCGGCCTACCCTGGGGACGTGACCGACGCGATCCGCTTCCTCAAGGGACACGGGACCGAGAACGACTTCGTCCTCCTCCCCGACCCCGACGGCGTCCTCGGACAGCCGACGCCGGAGCTGGTGCGCGCGCTGTGCGACCGCCGCGCCGGGCTGGGCGCCGACGGCGTCATGCGGGTCGTGCGCACGGCGGCCACGGACGACCCCGCCGCCGTCGCCGCTCGTGGGCAGGCGGAGTGGTTCATGGACTACCACAACGCCGACGGCTCGACCTCGGAGATGTGCGGCAACGGCGTCCGGGTCTTCGCCGAGCACCTGCGCCGCGAGGGCGCCGTCGACGCCACCGCGCCTCTGCCGATCGCCACCCGCGGGGGCGTGCGGACCCTGACCTGGACCGAGGGGCGTTTCACCGTCGACATGGGCACGCCCGAGGTCACCGACGCGCCCACCTGGGTGACGGCCAACGGCGGCCGGTGGACCGCGCGGACCATCAGCATGGGCAACCCGCACGCCGTCGCCCTCGTCGACGACCTGGCCGACGCCGGAGCGCTCACCGAGCAGCCCGGCTACGACGCCGCGGTCTACCCCGACGGCGTCAACGCCGAGTTCGTCGTCCGGGTCGGGCCGCACCACGTCGCGATGCGGGTGCACGAGCGCGGCTCGGGGGAGACCCGCTCCTGCGGCACCGGCGCCTGCGCCGTCATGGTCGCCAGCGCCCTCGCCGACGGGAACGGACCCGGGTCGACGTACGTCGTGGACGTGCCGGGCGGGCGGCTCGAGGTGACCTGGACCGAGGACGGGCGCACGCTGCTGACCGGTCCTGCGGTGCTCGTCGCGGAAGGTTATTGGTTCGCCTGACGTTGTGCCTCGTGCGACCCTGGGTCGCAGACACAGGAGGCACATGACCACGCGCAAGAACCTCGCCCTCGACGGCACCCGTGACGACGTCGAGACCGACTCCGTCGTGACCGGCGACGGGTCGGTGGAGCTCGACGACACCTGGACCCCCGACGACGACGCGCTCGACGCCGACCACGCCGACGACGACGACGCCGACGACCTCGACGACGTGGACGGCGCGGACGACTCGCTGGACTCCGACGAGTGGGGAGACGACCCGGAGGAGACCGACGGCGACTGGGACCTCGAGGCCCGCTACGCGCTCAAGCGCGTCGGCGGCCTGCGGACCGAGCTCGAGGACATCACCGAGGTCGAGTACCGCCAGCTCCGGCTCGAGCGCGTCGTGCTCGTCGGGGTCTGGACCGAGGGCACCAACACCGACGCGGAGAACTCGCTGGCCGAGCTCGCGGCGCTGGCCGAGACGGCCGGCTCGGAGGTGCTGGAGGCGATCTACCAGCGCCGGCAGAAGCCGGACCCGGCGACGTACATCGGGCGCGGCAAGGTCGAGGCGCTCGCCGAGATCGTGCAGCACACCGGCGCGGACACCGTCATCCTCGACGGCGAGCTCGCGCCCAGCCAGCTGCGCAACCTCGAGGACAAGGTCAAGGTCAAGGTCGTCGACCGGACCGCGCTGATCCTCGACATCTTCGCCCAGCACGCCAAGTCCCGCGAGGGCCAGGCCCAGGTCGAGCTGGCTCAGCTCAACTACATGAAGCAGCGCCTGCGCGGCTGGGGCGGCAACCTCTCGCGCCAGGCCGGTGGCCGCGTCGCCGGCGGTGCGGGCATCGGCGGTCGTGGCCCCGGTGAGACCAAGATCGAGACCGACCGTCGTCGCATCAACACCAAGATCGCGAAGCTGCGCGCCGAGCTGCGTCACATGCGCACGACCCGCGACACCAAGCGGTCCGAGCGCAAGCGCCACGCCATCCCGGCGGTGGCGATCGCCGGCTACACCAACGCCGGCAAGTCGTCGTTGCTCAACCGGCTCACCGACGCCGGGGTGCTGGTCGAGGACGCGCTGTTCGCGACGCTGGACCCCACGACACGGCGTACGACGACGCGCGACGGCCGGGTCTACACGCTCTCCGACACCGTCGGGTTCGTGCGCCACCTGCCCCACCAGCTCGTCGAGGCGTTCCGCTCGACGTTGGAGGAGGTCGCCGACGCCGACCTGATCGTGCACGTCGTCGACGGCTCGCACGTCGACCCCGAGGGTCAGCTCGCAGCCGTGCGCGAGGTCTTCGCCGAGATCGGTGCCAGCCAGGTCCCCGAGCTGGTCGTCATCAACAAGGCCGACGCCGCCGACCCGCTGGTCGTCGCCCGGGTGCTGGCCGCCGAGCCGCACTCCGTGGTCGTGTCGGCGCGCACGGGGGAGGGGATCGCCGAGGCGCTGGCCGCGATCGAGACCGACCTGCCGCGACCGGGCGTCGAGTTCGAGGCGCTGCTGCCCTACGAGCGGGGCGACCTGCTCAACCGGATCCACACCAGCGGCGAGGTCGCGACGGTGGAGCACACCGGCGAGGGCACGGTCGTCACCGGGCGGGTCAACGAGGACCTGGCCGGGGAGCTGCAGCCCTACCTGGTCTGAGCGCCGCGCGGCTGCGTCAGAGAGAGCGGGCGGCGGCCACGCGGGCGGCCTCCGCGGCTCGCTGCGCCCGGCGGGACAGCCGGCGCTCGCGCGAGAGCCGGCCGCCGCGGCGAGCGTCGTGCGCCTCGGCCCGACGACGGGTCAGGTAGGCCTGGAGGGTGAGGTCGCTGCCGGGTTCCATGGGTCTCTCCTGTCGGTGGGGCCGGACGCGGGCCCGGGCGTTGGACCGGACGGGGGCCCGGGCATGGACTGGACCGGCCGTACGGCCAGTTCGGGGTGTCAGACGTGGGTGAGGACGACGTCGCCGCTCATGGTGCGGGCGAGCACCTCGAGGTGCGGGTCGCCCTCGGCGGGGGCGCCGACGCTCTCGAGGTCGGAGCGGACCCGGCCCGTCATCGAGGTGATGTCGGTCCACACGGGCAGGCCACGGGGGACCGCGACGCGCACGTCGCCCGAGCCGCCCTTGGCCGACAGCCGACCGGCGCGCGCGTGGCGGACGGTGAGGTCGCCGCTCCCGGTGGTCAGCGTGACGGCGCCGGAGGTCTCACCGAGCTCGAGGTCGCCGGAGCCGGTGCGCACGACGGTCTTCGACCCGGCCGTGCCGACGGTGACGTCGCCGGAGCCGGACATGACGTTGAGCGTCCCGCCGACCTCACGGACGGCGACGGAGCCCGACCCGCTGCGCACGGCGAGGTCCTCGCCGACCCGGCCGACGCGGCTGGTGCCGGAGCCGGTCTCGACCGACGCCGAGCCGCTGACCTCGTCGAGGGTGACGTCGCCCGAGCCGGAGCGGACCCGGGCCTCGCCGACGGGTCCCTCGGACGTGACCTGGGCGCTGCCGACGCGGAGGTCCAGGCGGCTGCCCGTGGGCAGCATGACGTCGACGTCGAGCGACTGGTCGCCGGAGAAGAAGCCGAGGCGGGTGCGGGGGACCCGCACCGCGACGACATCGCCCTCGTGCCGGACCTCGACCTCCTCGGCGTGCCGGCCGCTGACCGTGACCGTGGTCTCGGTGACGTCACCGGCGTGCACGGCCACCCGGCCGCTGCCGTTCTCGACGTCCAGGGTGACCGGGGCCGGCGTGGTGAATCGGTGCTGCGTCATGTCGCTCCTCCTCGGGAGTGGGGTTGCTCGGGGGCGGGTCAGACCCACCCGGTCATGCGGCGGGCGTTGCGACCGCCGCGGTGGAAGGGGAAGCCCTCACCGAAGGGGATGCTCGAGAGGTCGACGTCGATGCGGACCGCGTCGGTCCGGGTGGCGTCGCGGACGGCCCCGACGAGCCAGGTGTTCAGCGACTGGCCGGCCTGCTCCGCAGCCTCCTCGGCGCGCGCCTTGAGCGACTCCGGGATGCGCAGGGTGAGCCGGACGACGCCGTCGTCGACGTCGGGCGTCGGGGCGGTCGGGGGCGCGGGGGGAGCCGGAGGTGCCGGCATGGCCGGGACGGCCGGGTGGACGACGAAGTCGAGCTCGCGTCCGTCGAGCCGGACGTCGACACCGGCTGACGGCACGGTCTCCGGCAGGGCAGCGGTGATCTCCGCCGCCGCCTGGCTGACGGCCTCCATGAGGGCGAGGCGGGCGGAGGGGTCGAGCGCGTAGGTCAGCCGCTCGACGGCGGTGCGGACCTCCTCACCGGCTCCCTCGGCGGCGATCAGCAGGTCGCGGCGGAGGCCTTCGACGTACGGCGTGATGTCCATGTGCACCATTATGACACCACCATGACGTCATGACAAGCACGTCTGGTGTCATCGTGCGTCACGACGTCCGGTGAGGGACAGCAGAACCCGTTTCGGACGCCACGGCGGGGCTCGACCCCGGGGTTCTGAACAGGGGCGCGCCCGGCGGTCCCGGGCGTCGCCGGGCCCCGTTAGGGTGCAGCGGTGCCAACGCAGGAGTCGAGCCCGGAGCCCGGTCAGCAGCGCAGCACGGACCCGACGGTCCGCGAGGTGCTGGCCGCCGCGGTCGCGTCGCTCGGGGGCAGGGAGCGACCCGGCCAGGTGGAGATGGCCGAGGCGGTCGCCGGCGCCATGGAGGACCGCACCCACCTGCTGGTGCAGGCCGGCACCGGCACCGGCAAGTCCCTCGGCTACCTGGTGCCCGCGCTGCTGCACGAGGACCGGGTGGTGGTCGCGACGGCGACGCTGGCGCTGCAGCACCAGCTCGTCGAGCGTGACCTCCCGGCGCTGATCCAGGCCTCCCAGGACGTGCTGGCGCGGACCCCGGCGTACGCCGTGCTCAAGGGGCGCTCGAACTACGCCTGCCTGCACCGCATCCGTGAGGGCGTGCCCGACGACCAGGGGGCGCTGGTCGAGCTGCCGACGGGCTCGCTGGGCTCCGAGGTGCTGGAGCTGCGGTCCTGGGCCGAGGAGGAGGCGGAGCGCCGTGGGGCGGGCGACCGCGACGGCGCGCCCCGCCACACCGACCGGGCCTGGCGCCAGGTGTCGGTCTCGGCGCGCGAGTGCCTGGGCGCGGCACGCTGCCCGTTCGGCGCCGAGTGCTTCGCCGAGCTCGCCCGCGAGGAGGCGTCCCGGGCCGACGTGGTGGTCACCAACCACTCCATGCTCGCCATCGACGCCATCGAGGGCGTGCCGATGATCCCGGAGTACGACGTCGTGGTGGTCGACGAGGCGCACGAGCTCACCGCCCGCGTGACGCAGGCCTCCACCCAGGAGCTGACGCCCACGCAGGTCGAACGCGCGACCCGACGCGCGGAGCGGCACGTCAGCGGCATCGAGGCCGACGACCTCGGGGACGCCGCGGAGTCCCTCCGCGACGCGATCGCCGGCTGCGCGCCGGGGCGCGTCGACTCCATGCCCGAGGAGCTGGCCGTCGCCCTGGCCCAGGTGCGCGACGCCGCGCGCGCCCTGGTGTCCGGCTTCGGCAAGGAGACCGGGGACGACGCCGGCGCCACCCAGGCCAAGGCCTGGGTCCAGGAGGTCTTCGCCACCGCGGAGCGGATGGCGGCCCAGCTGTCGACCGACGTGGTGTGGACGAGCGACCGGGAGCCGGCGCGCGGCGGCCCGGGCCTGTCCGTGGCGCCGCTGCAGGTCTGGGGCCAGCTGCGCGACCGGCTGCTGGCCAGCAAGACCGTGGTGTTCACGAGCGCAACCCTCAAGCTCGGCGGCGACTTCGACACGCTGGCCGGCACCCTCGGCCTGGTGGCCGCCGAGCGCGTGGCGGTGGGCGAGGAGCCCGGGGACGACGACGCGGCGCAGCCGTGGCGCGGCATCGACGTCGGCTCGCCGTTCGACTACGCCAAGCAGGGGATCCTGTACGTCGCCTCGCACCTGCCTCGCCCGGGTCGTGACGGCCTCGGCCCGGCCCAGATCGACGAGATCGTCGACCTGGTCGACGCCGCGGACGGTCGCACCCTGGGGCTGTTCTCGAGCCGGCGGGCCGCCACCGTCGCCGCGGAGGCGCTGCGCGAGCGACTGCCGCACCTGACGATCCTGGCCCAGGGAGAGGCGCAGCTGCCCGAGCTCACCAAGCAGTTCGTCGCCGACCCGCACACGTGCCTCTTCGGCACCGTGAGCCTCTGGCAGGGCGTCGACCTGCCGGGCGACACCTGCCAGCTGGTCGTCATCGACCGCATCCCGTTCCCGCGACCCGACGACCCGTTGATGTCGGCGCGCCAGCGGGCCGCCGACCGGGCCGGTCGCAACGGCTTCATGACGGTCGCCGCGACCCACGCCGCGCTGCTGCTGGCCCAGGGCGCCGGGCGCCTGATCCGGACCTCCGAGGACCGGGGCGTGGTGGCCGTCCTCGACCCCCGCCTGTCCGGCACGACGTACGCGCGCTTCCTGCAGGCCTCGCTGCCGCCGCTGTGGCGCACCACCGACCGCACCGTCGTGCTCGGCGCGCTCGCGCGCCTCGCCGCCGGCTGAGCCCGCGGCGGGCAGAGCGGGTCCGCAGGGGGCTGGTCGCTCAGGGGGCGACGAGACGCAGGGCGTAGTCGAAGCGACGGTTCTCGTCGCGGGAGAAGCCCTGGCAGGCGAACGGACCGCGGACCCGGCAGCGGTAGTCACGCCCGGCGTTGACCAGGGTGACGTCCACGGCGGTCGTGTCGCCGGTGGCGAAGGGCACCCGGATCTTGCCGTTGCCGTCGCGGTTCAGGGTCAGGTCACGGGTGACGACCTGCCCGCCGTAGAGGCGACGGGTCACGTTGACCTGGAGCTCCGCGGGCAGGCTCGGGGCGTTGACGACGACGCGCAGGTCGGTGCCCGGGCGCAGCGTCCCCGAGGGGCGCGCCTCGATGGTGGCAGCGGCGAGGTGGTCGATCGTCTCGCTGCCGGTGACGGGGGAGGCGACGGTCACGGTGCGGGCGGCGGGCGCCGAGGGGTAGACCGCGCCCTCCTCGTATGAGGTCGCAGGTGACCGGTTGGCGGTCGCGAAGTCGGCGACGAGCTCGGGGAAGCTGCCGCCGCGGGCGGTGACGGCCTGGGCCAGGGCCCGGACCGAGAACGACCCGGCGGAGTCGTCGGTGCGGTCCCAGGCCTGCTTGACCAGGACCGGCAGCCCGGTGCCGTTCTCCTCGGGGAACTGCTCAGTGAGGTAGCGCAGCCAGATCCAGTTGCCGTACCAGTTCTCCGCCAGGTCCAGCGGGTCCCCGGGCCACGCCAGCGCGCTGTCGTCGAAGTAGTTCCGGTTGTCGTTGACGTCGTCGAAGATCTCGTCCTCGATCCACGTGGACGAGTTCTCCATGAAGAAGCCGTCCTCGGCGTAGTCGATGCCGAACTGCACGGCGTGGAAGAACTCGTGCGCGGCGGTGACCTCCAGGTTGCCGCGTGAGGTGCCCGGGAACTGGCTGGTGCTGAAGTCGTCGTCGAGCGCGCAGTAGCTGGTGGAGCGGTAGGCGCTGAGCACCCTCTCGGGGGTGCAGTAGCCGTAGAGACGCTGCGGGTCCGCGCCGATGTCGCCGAGGTAGACGTCGAAGCGGTTGCGGTAGGCGCCGGGGCCGGTGCCGTCCGCCGGTGGCGCGCTGTAGGTCCCCTGGGTCACGATCCGGCTCCAGACCGTGTCGAGGACCTGGTGCGTGGTCTCCACCTGGTCGGGGACGCCGTCGGAGTCGCTGTCGGCCGACGGCGGGGCGTCGGCGGTGCGTCGGGCCCAGTGGACGCAGAAGTTCGACGAGGGCACCGGGTTGACGACGCAGTCGCTGGTCACGTCCGCGTCGGCGGCGTAGTCGAGGTAGCCGTCGCCACCGCTCGCCGTCGGGCGGGCGAGGATGCGCTCCGCGACCTCGCGGTCCTCGGGCGCCAGCGCGTCCTGGGCGAGCGCGAGGTCCCGCAGCACGATGCTGGCCTCGCGGCCCTCCGATGAGGCGTCCGGTCGCGCGCCGAGACCTCGCGCCTCCGCCAGGGTGCGCGCCGCCGTACGGCGCTCGTCGGCGGACACCGGGCCGCTCGAGCGGTCGAACGGGCGGCCGGGCGCGGACGACGAGCCACCGGGCGAGGTCTCGCCGGCGCCGGACGCGCTCGGGGCCGCGCTGAGCAGCGCGGCCAGCGTGGCGACGGCGGCAGCCGTCGCGGACACGCGACGCAGGGGGAGGGGCAGGCGCACGACGAAGTCCTCTGGAGGATCGGGGAGGGATGGCGACACGGGGCCTGCCACCGGGCGGGGTGCTCCCATCCTGTGCTGAGCCCCGGCCTGCTGCAACCTGAACGCACCGAACCGCCGGGAGAGGCGATCCTCCCGGCGGTCCGGTGACGAGCGGGTCGCGCGCAGCGCTCACATGCGGCGCAGCACCGTGGTGACCTTGCCCAGGATGGTGGCGTGCGTGCCGTCGATCGGCTCGAACGCCTCGTTGTGCGGGAGCAGCCACACGTGGCCGTCCTTGCGCTGGAAGGTCTTGACCGTCGCCTCGCCGTCGATGAGGGCGGCCACGATCTCGCCGTTCTCGGCGTTCGGCTGCTGGCGCACGACGACGTAGTCGCCGCTGCAGATGGCGGCGTCGATCATCGAGTCGCCGACGACCTCGAGCAGGAAGAGGGTGCCGTCGCCGACCAGCTCGCGGGGCAGCGGGAAGACCTCCTCCACGCGCTCCTCGGCCAGGATCGGGCCACCGGCCGCGATGCGACCGACCACCGGGACGTACGTCGGGGTGGGGCGGGCGTCGTTGATGCCGGTCTCGTCCTGCTCCGAGGGCAGCGACACCGTCAGCGCGCGAGGACGGTTCGGGTCACGCTTGATGAACCCCTTCTCCTCGAGCGTCCGCAGCTGGTGCGCGACCGACGACGAGCTCGTGAGCCCGACCTTCTCGCCGATCTCCCGCATGCTCGGCGGGTAGCCACGGCTGCTGACCGACTCGTGGATCACGGTGAGCACGCGCTGCTGGCGCGGGGTCAGGCCGCTGGCGTCCGGGGGGCCGTCCGGCAGCTCCCGGACCACCGGAGAGGTGCCGGTGGCAGCCTTCCCCGCTCGTCCGCGGCCGCTGCTCGTGCGCTTGCTGGTGGGGGTGTCCCCGCTCGTGGCCATGGTGCTCCCTCTCTGGCGAACTCGTGGTCGGCACGTTAGTCGTCCCCCTCACCGTCTTCAAACATGTGTTCGAACCGCGCGTGTCGCGTCGTCCGCCATCCGGGCTCCCGGGTCCGGGGTCGCCGACGCCCAGAACTGTTCGCACACCTGTTCGACCAAACCCTTGCGCGGGGCTCGCCGCGCCCCTATGGTCGAACACAGGTTCGATCGAACGTCCGTTCGACACCGCGCCGGGACCCGCTCCCGGGGATGTGTCGGGGGGTCTCGTTAGAACCGGGGTCGTGGACGACAGACATCCCGACCGGGCGGCGACCGCCGCCCCTCAGGCGAGGAGGCCCGAGATGAGCACCATGACGATGACCCGCCCCACCCGCTCGACCCGCACCACTCCGGTGGCGCGCGCCGTCCCCGACGCGCGACGTCACCCGGCTGCGCACGGCTCTCCCTCGACGCGCACCGCTCCGACGGCCCCGCGGGCCGCAGGTGCGCGCTCGGCGCCGGGGGTGCGGCTCACCCGTCGCGGCCGCTGGGTCGTGACTCTGCTGATCCTCGGGGCGATCCTCGGCCTCTCGCTGGTCGTGAGCTCGGGCTCCGTGGCCACCGGGGAGCGCGGTGCGCCGGCGACCGAGCAGGTCGTGGTCGAGCAGGGCGACACGCTCTGGGGCATCGCGACCCGCGTCGGCGGCCCCGGCGAGACCCGGTCCGTCATGCTCGAGATCGAGCAGCTCAACCACCTCGACAGCAGCGTGCTGGTCGAGGGTCAGGTGCTCGCGGTCCCGGCTGCCTGACCGGTCGGGTCGGGATGGACGGCGTCGGCCACGCCGGACGCGATCAAGCCCTGGGCAGCCGTGTAGGTGGCCATGACCGCGACGTCGAGGATCCGTCGAGCCGCGGTG
Source organism: Nocardioides sp. HDW12B (assembly GCF_011299595.1). Classification (NCBI taxonomy): domain Bacteria; kingdom Bacillati; phylum Actinomycetota; class Actinomycetes; order Propionibacteriales; family Nocardioidaceae; genus Nocardioides; species Nocardioides sp. HDW12B. Next base: position 1,508,956 of record NZ_CP049867.1, read on the forward strand.
GTCCCGCCGGCTCCCGCGGCCCCTGTGGCCCCGGTGGCGCTGTCGGGCAGGAGGAACTCCCGGGTGCCGAGCAGACCGTCCGAGACCAGGAACAAGGCAGTGCCCGCGACGACCTGGCGCCGCGCCGCAGCGTCGGCCGGCGGGCCGATCCGGCTGGCCGTGGCGACCATGCCGCACAGGGCACCCGCGTAGACCAGGACCGGCGTGCGCAGACCGGGGGAGGTGCGCCCGGCGGCCCGGGCGAGGACCGGTCCGGCGACGAGGAAGGCCGCAGCCGCCAGCCGTGGTCCTCGGGTCGCGGCCGGGTCGAGCGGAGCGGGGCTGCGCAGGCTCGTGAAGCCGACGACGTAGGCGCCGTGCGCGGCCAGGAAGCTGCCGAGGCCGGCCAGGAAGGGGCGTTTCCCCCGTCCCAGGAGGGCGACGTCACCGCAGCCGGAGAGCAGCTGCGCTGCAAGCGTGGCCCGACGGACCGGCAGGCTGCTGCCGCGCGTGGACGCGGCGAAGCCGTGGGCGAGGACGGGCATGAGCAGCGGCTTGGTGGCGCGACGGGCGCCTCGCGCACCCAGTCCCGCGAGGGCGGTGTCGACCACGGACAGGGCCAGGTAGGCCCGACGGGTCGGGGGAGGCAGGGGCACGGCACCCATCGTGACGGACCCGGCGGCGACGCGCCCGGGGAACGGCGACGCGCCGATGGCTCGACGAGCACGTCGCGGGAACATCCGGGGGGTGACCAGCGGTTTTACCCCTGGAGGCCGGCGTCGCCGGCCGCCGACGTCAAGGAAGTCGCGGCGAACGGTTGCACGTCGGGGGCCGCGGGCGTACGGTTCCCTACATCTAGTAGTTACAGCGGTGTAGTTCTCCACAGATTGTGGTTGGTACTCCACAGGCAGTGACCACTTATCCCCACTCACTACACAGGTTCCTCCACAGCGGAGGGCCTGGGACGGCTCTCGGGAGGTGATCCGGACCGATGCACTGCCCCTTCTGCCGGCACACCGACACCCGGGTCCTCGACAGCCGTGTCGCCGAGGACGGGGGCGCCATCCGGCGTCGTCGTACGTGCTCGGAGTGCTCGCGCCGCTTCAGCACCGTCGAGCAGATGCAGCTCGTGGTGGTCAAGCGCTCCGGCGCCACCGAGCCCTTCACGCGGGAGAAGGCGATCAGCGGGGTCCGCAAGGCCTGCAAGGGGCGTCCGGTCACCGAGGACGAGCTCGCCGTCCTCGGCCAGTGCGTCGACGAGGCGCTGCGCGCCGACGGGTGGGCCGAGGTGCCCGCCCACGAGGTCGGCCTGGCCATCCTGCGTCCGCTGCGCGCCCTCGACGAGGTCGCCTACCTCCGCTTCGCCAGCGTCTACCGCGCCTTCGAGTCCGCCGCGGACTTCGAGGCCGAGATCGCCCTGCTGCGCCTCGACGGCGCCCGGGACGCCGAGCCCGTCCCCGCCCAGCCCGCGTCGGGCTGACCCCAGACCGCCCGGCACACAGTGGGGAAGCTGTGTGCCGGGCGTACCACTTCCCTCGCAGGCTTCCCCTGCAGTCAGCACGACGACCGCCCGACCGAGATGTGTCGGAGCAGTCGGCCACCATGGAGAACAGCCCACTCAAGGGAGAGGAAGTCGGCATGACGGAGACGGTGTCCGGACCCGCGAAGCAGCGGGGCCGCAAGGCGACCGGGATCGCGATCGAGCGCGTGTTCAGCACGGAGGGCGCGCACCCCTACGACGAGGTGACCTGGGAGCGTCGCGACGTCGTCCAGACGAACTGGAAGACCGGCGAGGCCGTCTTCGAGCAGCGCGGTGTCGAGTACCCGGACTTCTGGTCCGCCAACGCCTCGACCATCGTGACCACGAAGTACTTCCGCGGCGCGGTCGGCACCGACGTGCGCGAGTGGAGCCTCAAGCAGCTGATCGACCGCGTGGTGAAGACCTACACCAAGGCCGGCGTCGACCACGGCTACTTCTCCACCCCCGCCGACGCCGAGGTGTTCGAGCACGAGCTGACCTGGCTGCTGCTGCACCAGTACTTCTCCTTCAACTCCCCGGTCTGGTTCAACGTCGGGACGCAGTCGCCGCAGCAGGTCTCGGCGTGCTTCATCCTCTCCGTCGACGACTCGATGGACTCGATCCTGAACTGGTACAAGGAGGAGGGCTTCATCTTCAAGGGCGGCAGCGGCGCCGGCCTCAACCTCTCCCGCATCCGCTCCTCCAAGGAGCTGCTGTCCTCCGGCGGCACCGCCAGCGGCCCGGTCTCCTTCATGCGCGGCGCGGACGCCTCCGCGGGCACCATCAAGTCCGGCGGCGCGACGCGTCGGGCCGCGAAGATGGTCGTCCTCGACGTCGACCACCCGGACATCGAGGAGTTCGTCGAGACCAAGGCGCGCGAGGAGAACAAGATCCGCGCCCTGCGTGACGCCGGCTTCGACATGGACCTGGGCGGTCGCGACATCACCTCGGTGCAGTACCAGAACGCCAACAACTCGGTCCGCGTCACCGACGAGTTCATGCGCGCCGTCGAGGACGGCACCGACTTCGGGCTGCGCGCCCGCGGCACCGGCGAGGTCATCGAGACCGTCGACGCCCGTGAGCTGTTCCGCAAGATCGCGGTCGCGGCGTGGGAGTGCGCCGACCCGGGCCTGCAGTACGACGACACGATCAACGACTGGCACACCAACCCCGAGACCGGTCGCATCACCGCGTCGAACCCGTGCTCGGAGTACATGTCGCTCGACAACTCCTCGTGCAACCTGGCGTCGCTGAACCTGATGAAGTTCCTCTCCGACGACGACACCTTCGACGGCGCGCTCTTCGCGAAGGCCGTCGAGGTCATCATCACCGCGATGGACATCTCCATCTGCTTCGCCGACTTCCCGACCGAGTCGATCGGCGACACCACCCGCGACTACCGCCAGCTCGGCATCGGCTACGCCAACCTCGGCGCGCTGCTCATGGCCATGGGCCTGGGCTACGACTCCGACGGCGGTCGCGCCATGGCGGCGTCGATCACCAGCCTGATGACCGGTACGTCGTACAAGCGCTCGGCCGAGCTCGCCGCCGTCGTGGGGCCCTACCAGGGCTACGCCCGCAACGCGGCCGCCCACAAGCGGGTCATGCGCAAGCACCAGGCCGCCAACGACGCCGTCCGCAGCGTGCACAGCCACGACCGCGACGTGCACGTGCTGGCCACCGACGTGTGGGACAAGGTCGTGAAGCTGGGGGAGCGCAACGGCTACCGCAACGCCCAGGCCTCCGTGCTGGCGCCGACCGGCACGATCGGCTTCATGATGGACTGCGACACGACCGGCATCGAGCCGGACTTCTCGCTGGTCAAGTTCAAGAAGCTCGTCGGCGGCGGCTCCATGCAGATCGTCAACCAGACGGTGCCGCGGGCGCTGCGCAAGCTGGGCTACCAGGAGGAACAGGTCGAGGCGATCGTCGAGTACATCGGCGAGCACGGCCACGTCATCGACGCCCCCGGCCTGAAGACCGAGCACTACGAGATCTTCGACTGCGCCATGGGCGCCCGCCCGCTGGCCCCGATGGGTCACGTGCGGATGATGGCGGCGGCGCAGCCGTTCCTGTCCGGTGCGATCTCCAAGACGGTCAACCTGCCGGAGACCGCCACGGTCGAGGAGATCGAGGACGTCTACCTGCAGTCCTGGAAGCTCGGGCTGAAGGCCACGGCCATCTACCGCGACAACTGCAAGGTGGGTCAGCCGCTGGCCGACGGCAAGGCGAAGGCCAAGGACGCCGAGCCCGCGGTCGAGGCCACGGTCGTCGAGGTGCACAAGCCGTTCCGCAAGCGTCTGCCGAAGTCGCGCACCTCGCGCACGACGTCCTTCACGGTCGGCGGCGCCGAGGGCTACATGATCTCCGGCGCCCACCCCGACGGTGAGCTCGGCGAGATCTTCCTCAAGCTCGGCAAGCAGGGCTCGACCCTGGCCGGCGTGATGGACGCCTTCTCGATCGCGGTCAGCATCGGCCTGCAGTACGGCGTGCCGCTGGAGACCTACGTCTCGAAGTTCACCAACCTGCGCTTCGAGCCGGCCGGCCTGACCGACGACCCGGACGTGCGGATGTCGCAGTCGATCATGGACTACATCTTCCGTCGTCTGGCTCTCGACTACATGGGCTTCGACGACCGGTCGATGCTCGGCATCTACTCGGCCGAGGAGCGCCAGCGTCAGCTCGAGACGGGCTCCTACGAGGCCGCGGCCGAGGAGGTCGTCGAGGTCAGCGAGGCGGAGTCGCTCAAGGAGACCCCGCATGTCGAGGCCGAGCCGACCACGCCGGCGTCGGTCGAGGCCGCCGCGGTCAAGGAGGCGCCGCAGGGTGCCCACACCAGCGCCGAGCTGATGGAGAAGATCACCGGCACGGCGGTCGACAGCCCGCTCTGCTTCACCTGCGGCACCAAGATGCGCCCCGCCGGCTCGTGCTACGTCTGCGAGGGCTGCGGCTCGACCAGCGGCTGCAGCTGAGCACGACACCGCCCGGCCCCAGACCGGGCGGTGCGCACCACCCGACGACCCCGCGGCTTCTCCCAGCCGCGGGGTCGTTCGCGTGCGCGCGGTCGCTCCACGTGAGGCGCAGGCGACAGGTGCGGCCTGTCGCCCCTCGGGTTCTCCGAGGGGGCCGGGGCGGAGGGGGCTCGTCCGGCATGGCAATGTCGACCACTGTTGTAGACATTGCCCGACACGAGGAGCCCCCATGAGCAGCGAGACCGTCCACCCGCGCGCCCACGAGCCGCTGGCGTTCGCCTACTGGGTGCCGAACGTCAGCGGCGGCCTGGTCGTCAGCACGATCGAGCAGCGCACCGACTGGAGCCTGGAGTACAACCTCGAGCTGGCCCGTCTGGCCGAGGTCAACGGCTTCGACTACGCCCTGTCGCAGGTGCGCTACATGGCCGGCTACGGCGCGGCGTACCAGCACGAGTCGACGTCCATCAGCCTCGCCATCGCGCTGGCGACCGAGCGACTGAAGGTCATCGCCGCGGTGCACCCCGGCCTCTGGCAGCCGGGCGTGCTCGCCAAGCTCGTCGCCAGCTCCGACCAGTACACGAAGGGCCGCTTCTGTGTGAACGTCGTCAGCGGGTGGTTCAAGGACGAGTTCACCAAGCTCGGCGAGCCGTGGCTCGAGCACGGCGAGCGCTACCGCCGCTCCGAGGAGTTCATCCGCTACCTCCGCGAGATCTGGACGTCGGACCACGCGGAGCTCGCCGGCGACTTCTACCGGCTCCACGACTTCGACCTCAGGCCCAAGCCGTACGACGTACCGGGTCGGCCGCACCCGGAGATCTTCATGGGCGGCAACTCGACGGACGCCCGCGGGATGGGTGGGCGCGTCACCGACTGGTACTTCATGAACGGCAACACCCCGGACGGCATCGCCGAGCAGGTCCACGACGTCAACGACGCCGCCGCCGTGCACGGCCGCGCTGGCCACGTCCGCTTCGGCGTGAACGGCTTCATGATCGGCCGCCCGACCGAGGCCGAGGCCCGCGACGTCCTGCGCGAGATCGTGGACAAGGCCGACCGGGAGGCGGTCGAGGGGTTCGGCTCGGCGGTCAAGCAGGCCGGGCAGTCGACCGGGGACAAGCGGGGCATGTGGCAGGACTCCGAGTTCGCCGACCTGGTGCAGTACAACGACGGCTTCCGCACCGGCCTCATCGGGACCCCGGAGCAGATCGCCCACCGGATGCTGGAGTACAAGCGTCGGGGCGTGAACCTCTTCCTGCTCGGCTTCCTGCACTTCCAGGAGGACGTGCAGTACTTCGGCCGCGAGGTGCTGCCGATCGTGCGGGAGCTCGAGGCCGTCGAGCTGGAGCGCGTGTGAGCACTGCCGTCGTCGTCGGCAACCCCAAGCCCGCCTCACGCACGCTCGTGGCCGCCACGCGGCTCGCCGAGGACCTCACCGGGGCGCCGCCGGAGCTCGTCGTCGACCTCGCCACCGTGGGGGCCGGGCTGCTGGCCTGGGACGACGAGGACGTGGCGGCACTGGTCGAGCGGGTCGGGGAGGTGGACACGGTCGTCGTGGCGTGCCCGACGTACAAGGGGACCTTCACGGGGCTGCTCAAGCTCTTCCTGGACCGGTTCGAGGCACGCCCGCGCCGCGCGGTCGCCGTACCCCTCATGCTCGGGGCCGGGCCCGGCCACGCCCTCGCGCCGGAGCTCGGCCTGCGGCCGGTGCTGACCGAGCTCGGCTTCACGACCACGCGGGGTCTCTACCTGATCGACAGCAGGTACGACGACCGCGAGGCGTCGCGGGACTGGCTCGACCAGGTGCGTCCCGTCGTGGCCGCGCTCACGCGGGCGTAGGTCCCCGGGGCCACCGCGCCGTCAGTCGGGAGGGCTCAGAAGCAGTGGGACCAGGTGTTCGGCCAGGCGTTGCGCCCGCCCTGGGCGCGGTGACCGTTCCAGCCGTGCCAGGCGACGCGCTTGGCGACGTAGATCTGCTCGGCCTTCGTCGCCTTGTGCGGGTAGGCGTTCCCCGAGTGGTTGGGGCCGCCGTAGTAGCGCCACGTCGACAACGAGAACTGGAGCCCGCCGTAGTGGCCGTTGCCGGAGTTGATGGCCCACCGGTGGGTCGACTCGTAGTGGGCCAGGCAGTCCCAGTTGCTCGGCCCGGTGTGCGCGACGGCAGGTGAAGCGACCCCGACCAGCGACGCCAGGAGCGCCAGGGCGCCCAGGAGGGCGGCCGCGAGCGACGCGGGCGTCGTACGACGGGCGGGGGAGGGCGAGGTGGTCGAGTGCACGTCGAGTGCGTGGGCGGACGGCGCAGCAGGCATGGCGGATCCCTTTCCGCGCCTGCGAGGTGAGCTGTCGGGCTGGAGCTGAAAGGTGCTCCGCCACCGGAGTGGCTGCGCCCCGAGTGGTCGCCGACCCGGGAGGGTCGGCGACCGCGTGGAACCTGGGTCCCCCGTTCCTGCCCGGCGTGCTCGGACGGACCAGCAGCGGCGGGCAGGACTCGGCGTGGCCGCGCTGGATGTGGAGTTGTGGCGTCAACCGTGGGACGACGCTCGGGAGATCGTAGGCTCCCGCGCGCCTCCGCGACAGGGGGTCGGGTCGTGCGGGACGGGTGGGGCGGACTTTTCGTGGGTCGCTGGACGTCGGCCCGCCCACCCCCTGGCCCGGAGCGCGCCGGTGGAGGACAGTGGCCGCGTTGTGTCGGAGGGCCCCGTTAGCATCGAACACATGTTCGACGAGGGTGAAGTGATGAGCACCGAGTGCCTGCGCGGTGTGCGCGACGCACTCGCGCTGCTCGACCCCGACGTTGGCGACACCGAGCGCATCGACCAGATCCGGCTGCTCGAGGAGCTCAAGTCCGTGGCCGCGGCAGCCCAGGCGCAGGTGGTGGCCGCCCTCCACGCCTCGCAGGTCCGTGACCAGCGCGAGCGGGGCGTGCCCGCCGCCCAGCTGGGTCGCGGCGTCGCAAGCCAGGTTGCCCTGGCCCGCCGCGAGTCACCGTCACGCTCGCGGCGCTTCCTGGGCTGGTCCACGATCCTCCTCACCGAGCTGCCGCAGACCTTCGCGGCGCTGCAGGCCGGGCGGACCACCGAGTGGCGTGCCCAGGTCGTGGCACGCGAGACGGGCTGGCTCTCGCTCGAGCACCGGCGCGCGGTCGACGACGAGGTCGGACCGCTGCTCGAGCAGTGGGGCGACCGTCGCGTCGAGGCCGAGGTCACGAAGCGCGCCTACCGCCTCGACCCGCACGGCTACCTCGGCCGGACGGCGCGGGCGGAGCGCGACCGTCGCGTGACGCTGCGGCCGGCACCCGACTGCATGACGCACCTGAGTGCAGCGTTGCCGGTCGGGCAGGGCGTCGGCGTCCTCGCGGCGCTCCGACGGCACGCCGACTCGCTGCGCGGCCAGGGCGACGAGCGCACGCGCGACCAGATCATGGCCGACACCCTCGTCGAGCGTGTCACCGGCGCGGCCTCCGCCGACGCCGCCGTTCCCGTCCGGGTCGAGCTCGTCATGACGGACCAGACGTTCTTCAACACCGGCGACGGCAGCGACGAGCCCGCCCACCTCGTGGGCGCCGGCACCGTGCCCGCCGAGCTCGCACGTCGCCTGGTCCGCGTCGCCGACGAGAAGGCTGCGGTCTGGGTGCGGCGGCTGTACGCCGACCCGGACGGACGACTGGTCGCCATGGAGTCGACGAGCCGCCGCTTCCACGGAGCGCTCGGGGAGTTCCTCGTGCTCCGCGACCAGGTCTGCCGCACCCCGTGGTGCGGCGCCCCCGTGCGTCACGGGGACCACGTCGTACCCGTCGACCTCGACGGCGCGACCTCGGAGGCCAACGGCCAGGCGCTCTGCGCCGCCTGCAACCTCGCCAAGGAGGCCCCGGGGTGGCGCTCGCGCCCGGACGAGGACGACGGCGCCGGCGAGACGGTCGAGATCAGGACCCCCACCGGCCACCGCTATCTCAGCCACCCGCCGGATCCACCCGGCTCGGACCAGCGACCCCGCGGAACGCCGCTCGAGCGGATCATCTGCGACCTCGCCTGGGTCGCGTGAGCCCGACGCGCCCGAGCGCCGAGGCGCTCACGACCCGGCGCCACCTCGTCGACCGCTGAGCGACCGCTAGGTTCGTGCCATGACGTCGACGGCCCCGGGGGTCCTGCCGGCCGGGTTCTCGCTGCGGACCCACCAGTCCGCCGCTCTCGACGCGCTGCGCCGTCGCGACGAGGAGGGCCACCTCCGCTCCTGGGTCGTGCTGCCGCCGGGCGCGGGCAAGACGCTCGTCGGCCTGGTCGCGGCAGCCGAGCAGCTCACCTCGGGCCGGGTCAGCCACGTCGTGGTGCTGAGCCCCAACACCGCGATCCAGGGCCAGTGGCACCAGCAGGCGACCCGCTTCGGACTGGCCACCGACGACGATCGTGACCTCGACACCGCCCTGACGGTGCTGACCTACCAGTCGCTCGCGGTGTTCGACCCCGACAACGAGGTCGGCGACGACCCGCAGGACGAGCCGTCACTGATCGACTCCCTTCACGTCAACGGCCGCCGCCTTCTCGAGGGCCTGCAGCGCACCGAGGGGCTGCTCCTCGTGCTCGACGAGTGCCACCACCTGCTGGAGGTCTGGGGACGGCTGCTCGGCGAGATCCTCGACTCGATGCCGCACGCCCGCGTGCTCGGTCTGACCGCCACCCCCGCCGAGGCCCTGACCCGGGAGCAGGCGGCGCTCGTCGCGCACCTCTTCGGCGAGGTCGCGTTCCGGACCTCGATCCCCGCGGTGGTCAAGGAGGGTGACCTGGCGCCGTTCGCCGAGCTGGCCTGGCTCGTCGAGCCGACACCGGAGGAGCAGGACTGGCTCGACGAGCAGGCCGTCCGCTTCACCGAGCTGACCACGGCGCTCACGCAGCCCGGCTTCGCCGACGTCGCCTTCCTCGACTGGCTGCGGCGTCGGTACGTCGACCCCGTCCCGGCCACCCTCACCTGGGCCGACGTGGTGACCCGTGAGCCCGAGCTGGCCGACGCGGCGCTGCGGATGCACCACGCCGGGTTGCTCGCCCTGCCCGACGGAGCACGCCTGACCGAGCAGCACCGGCGACCGCCGACCGTCGAGGACTGGATGGGCCTGGTCGAGGCGTGGGCCCTGGGTCTCGACGACCCCGACGTCACCGACGCGCTGCGACGTGCGCTGCCGTCGGTCGGCTACGCCTGGACCCGCCGCGGCGTGCGCCGTGGACGCACCCCCACCGACCGGGTCCTGGCCCGCTCGGTGGCGAAGGCCTCGGCCGCCGTCGACATCGCCACGGCCGAGCACGCCTCGCTCGGGGAGCGGCTGCGGCTGCTGGTGCTCTGCGACCACGAGCGGGCCGGCGCGACGGTGCCCGCCACGCTCGTCGGGGTGCTCGACCAGCAGGCCGGGTCGGCCCGGGCGGTGCTCGACGAGCTGCTGAGGGACGCCGGGACCCGTGCCCTGCACCCGCTCCTGGTGACCGGCAGCACCGTCGCGGGCGGCCACGCGACGCTCGCCGCTCTGCGCGAGCAGGTCCGTCTCACGAGCCCCGAGGTCGCGGACACCTTGCGGATCGTGCCGCTGGACAGCCGGCCTCTCGCTCCCACCCGGGTGGAGGACGACCCCGACGCCCCGCCCGGGGACGACGCGGCGGCGTACCGCCTGGACGGGCGCTGGTCCTCACGGCAGTGGGTGCGCCACGTGACGGAGCTGTTCACCCAGGGCGGCACCCAGGTTCTCGTCGGCACCCGCGGGCTGCTCGGCGAGGGCTGGGACGCCCGGTGCGTCAGCGGCCTCGTCGACCTGACCACGGCCACGTCACTGACCGCCGTGGTGCAGACCCGTGGGCGGGCGCTGCGCACCGACCCGTCCTGGCCGGACAAGGTCGCGGTCACCTGGTCGGTGACGTGCGTCAGCGACCGGCACCCGCGCGGGGGCAACGACTGGGACCGCCTGGTCCGCAAGCACACCGGGTTCCACGGCGTCGACGCCGACGGCACGGTGGCGGACGGTGTCGCCCACCTCGACGGCGCGTTCTCGCCGTACGCCCCTCCGCCGGTGGCCGACTTCGCCGCCGTCAACGCCCGCATGCTGGTGCGGGCCGAGGACCGCGCCGGCATCGCGCGCTCCTGGCGGGTGGGGGAGCCGTACGCCGACCGGACGGCGGTCGCCGTCCGCCTGCGACCGCGCCGTGACCTGCCTCGAAGCGACCTGCGTCGCGTCCTACTCGTCAGCCCGGACGGCCTGCTCGCCCTGCCCGGGGGAGGCGAGCCCACCCCGGAGACCCGTCCCTGGCACCTCGGCCTCGCTCTCAGCGGATGCTTGCTCGTCGCAGCCCTCGTCACCGGGGTCCTCGGGCGGGGGACGACGGCGCTCCTCGTCCTCGCCGGGGTGCTCGCGCTGACGGCGCTCGCTCCTGCCGCCCGCGGCTGGTGGCTCGCCGGCCGCGACAGCGCGGCCAGGATCCGCGGCCGGCTCGAGGACGCGGCGACGCCACCCAGCCTCACCCAGATCGCTCGAGCGCTCGCCGACGGCCTCCAGGGAGCCGGCCTCACCAGCCGCGGCGCCGACGCCGTGCGCGTGGAGGTCGTGCGCTCCGGGGAGCACCGGGTCCGACTGGGCGACGTGGACGAGGACGAGTCGGCTGTCTTCGCCGCCGCGCTGGAGGAGCTGGTGGCACCGCTGTCCGCGCCGCGCTACCTGCTGTCGCGCCACGTCATCGAGGCGTCGGCCGCGCCGAGCTGGGTGCGCCCGACGGAGAGGTCCGTGCGCCAGGCCGAGCGCGACCTCCGCCCGACGGGCGAGGCGTGGCACGCGGTCCCGTCCGTGCTCGGCGCCAACGCGGGCCGCGTCGAGGCGCTGCTCACCGGGTGGCGGCGCTGGGTGGGCGAGGGGCGCGCGGTGCGGGCCGCGACCCCCGAGGGTGCCGGGGTGCTGGCAGCGCAGGTCGGCACGGACCCCTTCGACGTCTCGACGGTGCTGCGCCGCCAGTGGGAGTGAGGGGCGGCGGGGTCAGGGCAGCTTGTGCACCAGTCCACGGACCAGGTCGTAGGTCTCCCGGTCGCCGGCGGCGATGAGGCCCTTCGGTGCCGCGGCCTGCGGCTGGTACGGCGTGCCGGCGAAGGTCCCGACGTACCCGCCGGCCTCGGTCAGCAGCAGCGAGCCGGGGCAGTGGTCCCACGGCAGGGCCTTGCGGTAGAGCGCGTAGTCGGCCGAGCCGGCCACCAGCTTGGGGTAGTCGACGCCGCAGCACACCCAGGTGATGTCGAGCTCGCGCAGCGTGCCGAGGGCGCGGCCGATCCACGACCGGCGTGAGGTCACCCCGCGCAGCTCCTCGCCCAGCGGCGGGCGGTGGACGCGCTCGCCGTTGCGCCACGCGCCGGCACCCCGCTCGGCGACGAACGCCACCTCGTGCTGCGGCTGCCAGATCCAGCTGCGGACCACCTCGCCGCCGATGACCTCGGAGACCATCAGGGCGTGGTCGGGGGAGCCCTTGACGAAGTTGCGGGTGCCGTCGACCGGGTCGATGGTGAACGCGTGCGCCGCGGAGCGGAACTGCTCGGGGAGCGACGGGTCGGCCGCGGTGGCCTCCTCCCCGAGGAGCAGCGCGTCCGGGTAGGCAGCCCGCAGCTCGGCCGCGATCGCGACCTCGGCCTCCCGGTCGGCGATCGTCACCAGGTCTCCGGGGTGCGACTTGGAGGACACGTCGTCGGAGGCCAGCTGCCCGAAGCGCGGGTTCACGACCTCGTCGGCCACGTGCTTGAGCAGGGCGAGTACGTCGTCGGTCTCCACCCGGCCAACCTAGCGACCCGGTGCGCCGCGTCGGACGAGGAGGCCCTCAGGCGGCCAGGGCGTCGGGGGAGCACACCTCGAGGACGCTGTCGTTGGCGCGGTGCACCGGGCGGTCGGTCATCCCGGCACGCCCCGCGACGCGCGCCAGCCCGCGGGCCCAGGCCAGCTCGTCGTCGCCCAGCGGTCGCCGACCCGGACCGGTGAGCAGGAAGGCGACGCTGGCGTCGCCGAGGACGCCGTGGCGCAGCAGGTCGACGAGACCGTCGAGGCCCTCCTTCCCGGGGTGGGCGGGCAGCTGGTCGATCTGGACGATCGGGCCGGGCCGGTCGTCGTGGTCGATCGGCACCATCCACAGCACGCGCTGGGAGAAGCCGAGCGGCCCCATGAGGCCGCGCCAGAAGCGCTCGAGGTCGGCCTGGGTCCGGATCGGCGGGTGGTCCACCGACGAGGGGACAGCAGGGATGTCGTCATCCGGGTGGGGGGTCGTGTGAGGGTCCATGACCGAGGAGCCTGCCGCACCGAAGGGCCCCGGAACCGTTGTCCACAGGCCCGATCCCGGCTGGCACGATGGGGCCCATGCAGCTGAGCGAGCACGAGATGACCGCCGCCCTCGAGGGTGCGGCCAAGACGGTCCTTGCCGCGCAGCGCCGCGACGTCCGCAAGGGCCGGACCGACATCGAGACGGTGTGGAAGGAGATGGACCGCTACCAGCGGTTCAAGCTCCTCGACTCCCTGGGCGACCAGATCCTGCCGGTGCTGATGGCACTGCCCGACCGCGAGGTGCCGGTGGGCGAGCGGCCACGCTACGACGACGCCGAGATCACCGCCGTCGTCGAGGAGAAGCTGCCCGAGGGGGCCGGAAAGCTGCGGCGCAAGGTCGTGGTCGCCACCCGCGTCGCGCTGGTGCGTACGGCGCTGGGCCACGTCCCGCCGCGCGCCGACCCCGAGCGGCTCGACGTACCGGACCACCTGTAGCGCCTCGGCCGGTCAGCCCTCGATCGTGTGGACGGCCGCCTCCTCGGCGGACGCACCGGCCCCGTCGATGCCGACGTCCTGGGCGACCTCCTCGGACTCGACGTCCTCGTGCGCGCCCTCGTCGGGGGACACCAGCCGACCGGTGCGCGCGTCGCCGACCTCACCGCCGTCACCGTCGTTCTCGATCTCCTCGACCGACATGTGCGCCGCCTGCTCGTAGGGGTCCTCCTCGGGCACCTCCTGGGCGTAGCGCTGGTCGAAGGTCTCGCCCGTCGCCTCCTCGCGCGGGGTGGTGCCGAAGCCCTGGCCCGGCGACCACCTCTCCCCGGGCGAGTAGCCCTCGTCGAGCGGCTCGGCCAGCCCGCGGTTGTCGCTGAGGCTGTCGCCGTCGCCCTGGGGCTGGTCCTCGTCGTCGACGCTGTAGCCGTGGTAGCTCTCACCGTCGGGCTCGGTGGGGTCGGCGCCCTCGACCGGGTCGGACCCGCCGCTGCTCGTGTCGCTGGTCATCTCGGGCTCCTGTCACGTCGGGTGCGGCGCCCCGTCCGTTGACGCGCCTCCCCTCCAGCATGCGCCCGCGGTGAAGCGACGGACAGCCCGTGCGGGAGCGACTACGACGCGGGACCCGCCCGCTCGGACGCCTCCTCCGGCGTGACACGGATGCAGTCGGTCGTCGCGCTCCAGACGAGGACGTCCTCGTCCACGCTGAGTCGCACCTCCACGTCGTCACGGGACACGGACACGCTCGCGGGGATGAACCCCTCGGCGTCGGAGGTCTCGCCGACCTCCCACCCGGCCTCCGTCGCGGCCTCGGTCACGCGGTCGAGGGAGGGTCTCGCGTCCGGTTTCCGGAGCGCCCACCGCGCGTAGTAGCTGAGCCCCTCGACGGGCGCGGACGAGCACACGTCGTACTGGGTCGACCCGGCCTCGACGGTCCCGCCGAGCGCGTCGGACAGGGCCTCGCCGAGGGCGTCTCCGGCCCGGTCGACCTCGGGCTCCGCCTGCTGCAGCCGCGCGGCACCGTGCTCCGGGTCCTGGTCGCCGAGTCCGCCACTGCCACCGCCGCTGCCACTGCCACCGTCACCGCAGGCCGCGACCACGCCCGTCGCGAGCAGCACCCCGAGCACTCGCCTCATCACGTGTCGGCCCCCCAAGGTCGCTGTGTCGACGGGGCCGAGACTACGCACGCGCGGCCCGGTTCGAACCGCTTCCGGCGTCCCTCGCGCCGCCCCTGGTGCCGGTCCTGGCCGGTCCCGGTGACGTTCCGTCCCGCGCCCGGGTTCGTGCCGCGGGCGCCGTCGTCTGCGCGGCGAGCGGCGGCGGGGGCCGACCCTGGGTAGATTTCGTGTCAGACGGACACCAGGTGCAGGAGGTGGGATGGGCACGGCGACGCTGGTGCGCACGGTCGTGGTCGCGCTCGTGTCCGCGACCGGTGCGGCGGCCCTCGCCCTCCCCGCGGCCGTCGCGGCGCCGGCCAACGAGCCCGCGAACCGCCCGGCACCGACCGCGACCCCCACCGAGGAGCCCAGCCCGACCGAGCCTCCCGAGCCGCCGCCCGACACCGTGCCCCCGCCGCCCCCGGACCTGGGGGAGCCGGAGGTCGAGCCGGGCGGCGAGATCACGCTGGCCTTCGCCGCTGAGGACCGCTCGCTCGTCGAGGTCGTCGAGGTCGGTGAGGACGCCGAGAGCGACCAGCCGGTCGCGCAGCGTCGCGCCAACGCCCAGGCGCAGGAGCTGCGGTGGACCGCCGAGTCGGGGGAGCGGACCTACGAGGTCACCGCCACCGACCGGGAGGGCAACGAGAGCCAGCCGGCGACGGTCACCATCGAGATCGACGCCGACCCGCCCGTCGTACGACGCTTCGAGGTCACCTCGGGCACCGCGAAGGACCCGTTGAGCAGCGTGCTGCTCGTGACGGAGCCGGCCACCACCTACGCGGTGACCGTCGACGACGAGGTCGTGGCGTCCGGCACCACGGCCGACACCGGCCGGGAGGTGATCGAGGAGAGCCTCGACCTCGCCGACGGCCGCTACCCGGTCGAGATCGACCTCGCCGACGAGACCGGCAACACGACCGAGGACCGTCAGGTGCTCGTCGTCGCCGTCGGCGACCTCTTCGTGAGGGCCCGGCTGACCAGCGAGCCGACCGACCTCAGCCAGGTCGTCGAGATCCGTGCCACGCCGGGTGCCACCGGTCAGGTCGAGGTCACCGCCACCGCCGACGACACGGCCGACGACACGGCCGACGACACGGCCGACGACACGGCCGACGACACGGCCGACGACACGGCCGAGGACACCGACGCGGCCACCGAGGTCGAGCCGGAGCGCTTCCGGGTGGCCGACGACGGGACCGCCGAGGTGCGCCTGCAGCTGCCCGACGGCGACTACGAGGGCGCGGTCGTGCGCGTCGAGGACGCGCAGGGCCGCGAGGGCAGCACCGCGATCGACGGGTTCGCCGTCGACACCACGCTGCCCGAGCTGGAGCTCGCGCTCGTCGACGGGGTCGCCGAGGAGGGCCGCCTGGCCTTCGAGGTGACGGCCGAGGAGGGCAGCGAGGTCGACTGGCGCGTGCTCGACACCGCGGGCCGCGTGGTCACGCTGGGCACGTTCATCGCCTCGGCCACCCCGGAGGTCGTCGACCGCGACGTCGACGAGGGCACCTACACCGTCGAGGTCTCGACCGCCGACATCTTCGACCGGACCGCCGAGCAGCAGACCGAGGTCACGGTCGCCTCCGACCCGATCACCCCCCGCACGCTGGCCCTGGCCGGGCTCGTCCTGCTGGTGCTGCTGCTCGCCCTGTTCCTGGTGGCGCGTCGCCTCTGGCGACGGCGGCAGGAGCGGCGCGAGGAGCGGCGTGCGCTCGGGCCGAGGCTCTCGGCCCAGGAGGACCGCGCGGCGTACGAGCGGGCCGAGGCGGCCTGGGTGACCCAGCACCAGGCCCTGACCCGGCTCGTCCACGTCGCACGGGGCGACGTGCCCGACGACCTCGTGCTGCCCGTCGGCTTCACCCTGCTGCCGGGCGAGGTGGCCCTGTGGTCCACGTCCGCCCGGCTCATCGAGCTGGCCGAGAGCGGTGGCGACGACGCCGCCCTGGAGGGCGGGAGCGGCGACGTGGTGGTCACCGACCAGCGCCTGGCCTTCGTGGGGGCCGGGGGTGCCGGGGGTGCCGAGGGTGCGGCGTCGCGTGACTGGTGGCTCGCCGCCGTCGAGCGGGTGCGCCACCTCGACCACGAGCGCACGGTGCTGCGGAGCCGGGACGCCCCGGGCTGGACGGGCGTGGCGTACGCCGCGCAGGTGACCCGGCAGTACCTCGACCTCGCGCTGGCACGTGCGCAGGGCACGCCGTACGACGGCATCGTCGACCAGGGACTGCGTGACCACGAGATGCGACGCCCCACCCCGCCGGCCTGACCCGACCACCGAGCCGGGTGGCTTCGTCACACGGCGGCAACGACTCCTGCCTACAGTGGCGCCATGTCGCGCCCGGAGAAGTCCGCCTCGTCCCGTCCCCACGTCGTGGTCCTGTTCGGCGCGACCGGCGACCTGTCGCGCCGCAAGCTGCTCCCGGGCCTGCTGCACCTCTTCCAGGCCGGGCTGCTCGACGACACGCGCATCATCGGCAGCAGCCTCGACGAGATCGACGACGAGAAGTTCGTCGCCATCGCGCGCGAGGCGTGCGAGCAGAGCCGCGGTGACGGAGCCGACGGGCGCTGGGACGAGTTCGCCTCGATGCTCTCCTTCGTCCCGCAGCAGAAGGGCGCCCAGGGGCTCGCCGACGCCGTCGCCCGGTGCGAGAAGGAGCTCGCGGGTGAGGGGGAGGTGCAGCGGCTGCACTACCTGAGCGTGCCGCCCAAGGCGGCGCTCGCCGTGGTGCACATGCTCGAGGAGGCCGGGCTGGCCGAGCGCTCGCGCATCGTCATGGAGAAGCCGTTCGGCACCGACCTGGAGAGCGCGCGGTCGCTCAACGCCGAGCTGCACGAGGTCTTCGCCGAGGAGCAGATCTTCCGCATCGACCACTTCCTGGGCAAGGAGGCGGCGCAGAACATCCTCGCCTTCCGCTTCGCCAACGGTCTCTTCGAGCCGATCTGGAACCGCAACTTCATCGACCACGTGCAGATCGACGTGCCGGAGACGCTGGGGCTCGAGACCCGCGCGGAGTTCTACGAGTCCACCGGCGCCTACAAGGACATGGTCGTCACCCACCTGTTCCAGGTGCTGGCGTTCATGGCGATGGAGCCGCCCACCGCACTGGCGCCCGGGCCGATCGGGGAGGAGAAGGTCAAGGTCTTCCGCTCGATGAAGACGATCGACCCGTCGCAGGCCGTGCGCGGGCAGTACGTCGGCTACCGCGAGCTCGACGGCGTCGACGACGAGTCCGACGTCGACACCTTCATCGCGCTGCAGGTGGAGATCGACAACTGGCGCTGGGCCGGGGTGCCGTTCTACCTGCGCACCGGCAAGAAGCTGGCCGAGGGCGCCCGCATCATCTCCATCGCCTTCAAGGAGCCGCCGCGCCACATGTTCCCCCAGGGCTCAGGGGTGGGTCTGCAGGGCCCGGACCACCTGACCTTCGACCTGGCCGACCAGTCCCGGATGTCGCTGTCGTTCTACGGCAAGCGTCCGGGCCCGGGCATGAAGCTCGACAAGCTGTCGATGCAGTTCGCCATGCACGAGAACAAGAACTCCGACCAGGTGCTCGAGGCCTACGAGCGGCTCATCCACGACGCGATGCGCGGCGACCACACGCTGTTCACGACCGCCGACGGCATCGAGCGGCTCTGGGAGCTCTCCGAGCCGCTGCTCACCGACCCGCCCCCCGTCCGGGCGTACGGCGAGGGCACCTGGGGCCCCAATGCCATCCACCAGCTGATCGCTCCGCGGGCGTGGCGGCTGCCGTTCGAGCGGAGCTGGCGCGACCCCAACGACAGCGGCGTCTGACGGGGTCCGTCACGATCCGTCGGGCGGGCTGGACACGGGGAGCAGGATGGCCCCATGGACTACACCCATCTCGGCCGCAGCGGCCTCTCCGTCAGCCGACTCTGCCTGGGCACGATGAACTTCGGTCCGGAGACCTCCGAGGAGGACAGCCACGAGATCATGGACCGGGCACTCGAGCTCGGCATCAACTTCTTCGACACCGCCAACGTCTACGGCTGGGTCCCCGGCGAGGGCGTGACCGAGCAGATCATCGGTCGCTGGTTCGCCCGCGGAGGGGAGCGGCGCGAGAAGACGGTGATCGCGACCAAGCTCTACGGCTCGATGAGCCAGTGGCCGAACGACACGTTCTTGTCAGCGCGCAACATCCGGCTCGCGTGCGACGCCTCGCTGAAGCGGCTGCAGACCGACTACATCGACCTCTACCAGATGCACCACGTCGACCGGAGCACGCCGTGGGACGAGATCTGGGAGGCCTTCGAGGTGCTGCGCCAGCAGGGCAAGGTGCTCTACTTCGGCTCCTCCAACCACGCGGGCTGGCACATCGCCCAGAGCATGGAGACGGCACGGCGCCGCGGCCAGACCGGGCTGGTGAGCGAGCAGTCGATCTACAACCTGCTCAAGCGCGAGGTCGAGCTCGAGGTGCTCCCGGCCTGCCAGGGCTACGGGCTCGGCGTCATCCCCTGGTCGCCGCTCAACGGCGGGCTCCTCGGCGGCATCATCCGCAAGACCGAGAAGGGCCAGCGCCGCCTCACCGGACGTGCCAAGGACGCCCTCAAGACGCACCGCAAGGCGCTGCGGGCCTACGAGGACTTCTGCGACGAGATCGGCGAGCTCCCGGCCCACGTCGGGCTGGCCTGGCTGCTGCACCAGGAGGGCGTCACCGGACCGATCATCGGGCCACGGACCCTGGAGCAGCTCGACGGGTCGATCCGGGCCACCGAGATCCGGCTGAAGAAGGACGAGCTCGCGCGGGTCGACGAGATCTTCCCCGGACCCGGCGGGCCCGCCCCCGAGGCCTACGCCTGGTGAGACGCCGACGGATCAGCCGACGGTGGGCAGGTGCACCTGGGTGTCGTCGAGCGTGACGACACCCGCCGTACGGCTGCCGAAGCCGACGAAGGAGTCGCTCAGGGCCGAGGTCAGCAGGTAGAGGTTCTGGCCCTTCGGGACGTTGACCGCGACCGCCGGCAGCTCGATGCGACGGCGCTCGCCGGTGACCGGGGTCTCCTCGTTGAGCGGCATCACGTTCTTCTGCACCAGCTTGGCGTCGGCCGGTGAGGTGCCGATGGCGAGGCCGAAGAAGGCCCGGCTGTTCGGCGTCAGCGTCGTCACGTCGGCGGTGAGGTGCGACGAGCCCGCGACGCGGTAGGGCCCGGTCGCGATCTCGGTCGCCTGCGCCGGGCTCGCCACGGTCGGGGTCGTGATCGTCCCGAGCGCCTTGGTGGTGTCCGGCGTCACCGAGCTCACCGTGGTGCAGGTGTTGCCGGCGGTCGCCAGGTGGAAGCGGCCGTAGCCGCGCAGCCCCGTGTCGCGCCCGCGCAGCTTCTCGTCGAAGAAGCGCAGGGAGAGCTGCTCGAAGCTGCCCCCGGCGAGCTTGGTGCTGCAGGGGTCGCCGCTGACCTCGACGCCGGCGGGGAAGGCCGACGGCAGCACGTGGCCGCCGTTGTAGCCCACGAAGATCGAGCTGCGGCGGGCCCGGTCGGTGAGCGCGGTGCGCCAGTTGGTCAGACCCTCCTGGAGGTTGAACAGCGAGTCCGTGGCGCCCTGTCCCATGAGGACCGGGATGTCGAGGCGGCGGCCGTGGTCGACGTGCCACTGGGGTCCGTTGCGCTTGAAGAACTCGACCAGGTTCTGCCCACCGGGCACGCTGCCGTCGGGCCACTCGCCGGTGGCGGCGCCCTCGATGAGCGCCTGGTAGATCTGCGGCGGCAGCGAGTTGCTGGGCACGGCTGCGCCGCTGAGGGCCAGCGCCCACTCACTGCGTACGACGCCCTCCGGGGCGAGGCTGCGGTTGAGGTCGTTCCACGTGATCTCGGGGGCCAGTGCGTCGAACACCGGCGTGCCCTTGAGCCGCAGGCTCTCGAACGCGCCGAGGAACTGGTAGCCGCCGCCGTAGCTGCCGCCGATGGCGCCGAGGCGCGGGTCGCCGGGGGCGTCCTTCTTCACCCACCGCTGCTGCGCGACCAGACGGATGAGGCCGCGGACGTCGTGCCCCTCGACGCGGGGGTTCTCGACGTACGCCTGGCCGCCGCTCTGGCCGAATCCGCGCTGGTCGTAGGACAGCACGCCGTAGCCGGCGTCGAGGAACCGCTGGAAGTCGGCGGGGTCCTGGTTGCGTGAGCCGCCCCAGCCGTGGCTGTGCATGATCAGGGGGACCTTGCGGTCCGCCGTGGCCTGGGCAGGCTGGAAGAGCGTGTAGCAGATGTCGACGCGTTCGCTGGTGCCCGGGTCCGGCACGCTGCTGATGCAGCCGTCGGTCACCCGCGTGGCCGCCGCCGAGGCGGCCGGCAGCGCGCCCCCGGTCAGCGGCAGCGCGGTCAGGCCGGCGGCGGCCGCGGCCGTGGCCAGCAGGCCTCGGGCGGTCCTGGTCGTTCCTCGCACGTCTCTCACCCTCCGTCGAGATCGGTCACGTGGAAGGTTCAACGATGTGACGACGGTCGCGTTACGTCGGCTCCAGCGGCTGGGTTGTCAGCCGAGTCGTCGGCCGGGTTGTCGGCCGGGGCTACCGTCGACAGCCAGGGCCCCACCCCCGACGACCGCAGGTCAGGGAGGTCACCGTGCGACCGGACGGACGTCCCCCGCAGCGACGGTCTGCCGGCCTGCATCGGCCACCGGGACGGGTGCTGGGTGTGCTGGCAGGGGCGGTGGCCGTCCTGGTCCTCTCGCTCGCGGCCTGCGACTCGGGGCCCCGACCCGGCGGTCTCCCCGAGCGCGTCGCGCGCCTCGACCCGGAGGACGCGGGAGACGACGGGCGTGCCCGAGGCAGCGACGGCCCGCCCCGGGGGACGGTGAGGCTCGCGTTCGCCGGCGACGTGCACTTCGAGCTGCAGCACCGCCGGTTGCTGGGTCGCCCGGCCACGGCGCTGCGGGCGATCGCACCGGCACTGAGGTCGGCCGACGTCACCATGGTCAACCTCGAGTCCGCGGTGACGCGGCGCGGGACGCCGGAGCCGAAGAAGTACCACTTCCGCACCGACCGCCGCGCCCTCGACGTGCTCGCCGGGGCCGGCGTGGACGTCGCCTCCCTGGCCAACAACCACGCCGTGGACTACGGCGCGGTCGGGCTGCGCGACACCCTCGCCGCCAAGCGGTCGGACCCGCCGGTGGCGCTGGTGGGTGTGGGCGCCGACCGTCGCGAGGCGTTCGCGGCCCACCGGGTGAGGGTCGGCAGCACCGACCTCGCGTTCCTGGCCGCATCGTCCCGCCGTGAGTACACGATGGACGCCTGGTCGGCCGCGCCCGGCTCCCCGGGGATCGCGGCCGCGCGGCACCCGCGTCCGCGTGACCTGCTCGACGCGGTCGAGCGCGAGGCCGCACGCGCGGACGTCGTGGTCGTCTACCTGCACTGGGGGGACGAGTACGCCCGCTGCCCGGACCCGAAGCAGCGCACGACCGCGCGGGCCCTGGTCGCGGCCGGCGCCGACGTGGTGGTCGGCACGCACGCCCACGTGCTCCAGGGGTCGGGCTGGCGCGGGGACAGCTACGTGAACTACGGCCTCGGCAATTTCTTGTGGTACCACAACTATCGTCGTGAGGACACCGGGGTCCTCCAGGTGACGATCCGCGACGGAGAGGTCGTGGGGGACGCCTGGACGCCGGCGGCGGTCGACGTCGACGGCTCCTTGCCCCGACCGGTCTCCGGCCCGGCCGCCGCGCAGGACCGCCGTGCCTGGGAGCGTCTGCGCTCCTGCACCGACCTCGCCGGCTCCCCGCAGGGCTGAGGGACGTCAGCCGCCGGAGGCGGAGAAGTGCTGGTAGTCCTTCGAGCTGCGCCAGCGACCCCCCCACTCCCAGCCGACGCTCGCGAACGCCCGGTCCACCACGTCGCCGGCCACCACGACGCCGGGCTCGGCGCGCGCCCCGCGCCCCCGCGGCACGTCGACGTACGCCGCTCCCTCGGCGGGGACGAACGCGGCGCCCTGGACGTAGGGGTTCTGCACCGGGTTGAGGTCGATGGCGCCGCCGTAGGCGTGCTCGGACCACCGGTCGGTCCCGGCCACGCGCCGGCAGTTGTAGGCCGAGGTGTTGTTGGCCGCCATCGAGCGTGCGTCGTCGGCGCCGTAGGCGTCCACCAGGCGCATGCGCTGGATCGGGAAGCGCGCGTCGTACAGGCGCTCGAAGACGCTCACGACGTCGTCGGCGTGGCGCGCGGCGACCACGAGCTCGCCGGTGCGGGAGCGACCGTCGAAGCCGACGTAGGACAGGGTCAGGTGCCGCAGTCGGTCCAGGGGCACCGGGCAGCCCGGTCGGTGGCTCGCCGACATCCGCTCCCGCAGCGCGGGCGTGATGGGCGAGACGCGTGCGGTGAACCCCGCCGGTCCCGGGTCGGCTCCCCGTTTCTTCTCGGGAGCGCCGCTGCTTCGCACGCGCTCTGGTTCGGGGCCGGGCGGCGTCGACGAGGAGGGGGTGGCCGGGGGCTCCGCGCCCGTGGGCGCGGAGCGCCGGTCCGCGGGGCCGGAGCACCCGGCGGCGAGCAGCGCCACCGTCACCAGTCCCAGGAGGGTCCTCATGGCGTCGACCCTAGGTCGCGCCCGGTCAGCGGCTGGCTCAGCGGGTGGGCTTGACCGCCACCACCGGGCAGTGGGCCTCGAGGATCAGGCGCTGGGCGACGCTGCCCATGATCAGCTTGCCGAGCGGGGTGCGGTGGCGCACGCCCACCACGAGCATCCGCGGCTGCACCTCCTGCGCCACCGCCAGCACCTCGTCGGCGACGTCGGGGGAGATCGACTGCCGCAGCTCGGCCTCGAACGGCAGCGCCTCCAGACGGGCCCGCACGTCCTCGGAGGCCGCGCTGCCGGCGTACCGGTCGTCGACGAGCTTGTCGCCGCGGGTCGCGTTGACGACGACGAGTCGGTCACCGCCCTCGGCAGCCAGCCCGACCCCGTAGTCGAGGGCGGCGGCGCCGTAGACGTCGTTGCTGTAGGCCACGACGACGGTCATCGGGTCACCTTCTCGTGGTCGGGGTGGGTGCCGAGCGACTCGTGCGAGCCGTCGGGGTGGGGCACGACGTCGACCAGCGGGTCCGGCCGGCCACGCAGGGAGCGCAGGCCGAGCAGCACCAGGCCCAGCGCGACCACGGCGTACACGATCACCGCGACCGGCTCGCTCCACAGCGTCGAGATGCTGGGGTCGATGGCCAGGGCCTGGGCCAGCTGGTACTCCATCTGGGGGCCGAGGATGACGCCGATGATCAGCGGCAGCACCGGGATGCCGAACCGGCGCATCCCCAGCCCGAGCACGCCGAAGATCAGCAGCAGGAGCAGGTCGAAGGCCTGGAAGTTGACGCTGTAGGCGCCGAGCGAGGCGAAGAACAGGATGCCCGCGTAGAGGTAGGGCCGCGGGGTGCGCAGCAGCTTGGCCCACAGCGGCGCCATCGGCAGGTTGATGAGCACCAGCAGGGTGTTGGCGATGAAGAGCCCGGCGAGCAGGGTCCACACGAGCAGCGGCTCGTTGTCGAACAGCGCCGGGCCGGGCTGCAGGCCGTAGCTCTGCATGGCGGCCAGGATGACCGCCGCGGTCGCGGTGGTCGGCAGGCCGATGGCCAGCAGCGGGACCATGGTGCCGGCGGCGGAGGCGTTGTTGGCCGCCTCCGGCCCGGCCACGCCCTCGATGGCGCCGCGGCCGAACTCCTCGGGGTGCTTGGTCAGCTTCTTCTCGCTGATGTAGCTGAGCAGCGTGGGCATCTCCGCCCCGCCGGCCGGGATGGCGCCGAAGGGGAAGCCCAGCGCGGTGCCGCGCAGCCACGGCTTCCACGAGCGGCCGAGGTCTGCCTTGCTCATCCACGGACGGCCGACGGGGATGATCTCGAGCGGCTTGCGGCGCAGGTGGGCCGCGACCCAGAGCGCCTCGCCGAGGGCGAAGATCGCCACGGCCACCACGACGATGTCGATGCCGTCGGCCAGCAGGGGCTGGTCGAAGGTCAACCGGGCCTGCCCGGTGGTGGTGCCGACCAGCCCGATGGCCAGGCCGACGAAGAGGGCAATGAAGCCGCGCAGCCGCGAGTTGCCCAGCACCGCGGTGACCGCGATCAGGGCCAGCAGGATCAGCGCGAAGTACGACGGGGCGCCGAGCTGCACGACCAGCTTGGCCAGCGGCGGGGCGAAGAACACCAGCAGCGCGGTGCCGATGGTGCCGGCGACGAACGAGCCGATGGCGGCGGTGGCGAGCGCCTGGGCGGCCCGGCCGGTCTTGGCCATCTTGTTGCCCTCGAGCGCGGTCACCACCGACGAGGACTCCCCGGGGGTGTTCAGCAGGATCGAGGTGGTCGACCCGCCGTACATGCCGCCGTAGTAGATGCCGGCGAACATGATGAGCGCGGCGCTGGGGGAGACGTTGTAGGTGACCGGCAGCAGCAGCGCGACCGTCATGGCGGGCCCGATGCCGGGCAGCACGCCCACGGCGGTGCCGAGCATGACGCCGAGCACGGCGAAGAGCAGGTTGGTCGGGGTCAGCGCGTTGCCGAACCCCTCCATGAGCATGGTGAGGCTGTCCATCAGAGCACTCCGTCCAGGATGCCGGCGGGGATCGGGACCCCGAGGCCGACGTAGAAGCCGTACCAGGTGCCGACCGAGAGGACGGCGCCGATGACGAGGTTGAGGCCGATGCGGCGGCTGCCCACGACCCACGCGGCGCCGGCGAACAGCAGCGCGCCCGTGATCGCCCAGCCGAGCCAGTCGATGAGCACGATGTTGAGCACGAAGACGCCGACGAGCTTGGCGACGGTGGCCCAGTCCGAGGGAAGCGTCAGGTCGACGTCCTCGCCCTCCTCGGCGCTCGGCAGGTCGCCGCGCCGGGTGGCCACGGCGAGCAGGACCCCGAGCAGGACCAGCGCGGCACCGACGAGGAACGGCAGTGCGTCGGGCTGCACCGGCTGGTCGGAGAACGCCGGGGCGAGGGTGCTCGCGTCGTACAGCACGTAGCCGCCGCCGACCACGAGGCCGCCCGCGACGGCGTACTGCGCCTTGTCGGTGCGCGCGGGGGTGGACGCGGAGGTGGACGCGGCCGGGACCGGCGGCGGGGTGGGGGTGGTGGAGGTGCTCATACGAGTCCCAGCTCCTTCAGGGTGTCTTCCACGCGGGTCTCCTGCTCGTCGAGGAAGACCTCGAAGTCCTCGCCGGTGGCGAAGGCGTCGATCCAGTTGTTGGCCTCGAGCTGCTCCTCCCACTCGGGGGAGTCGTGCATCTCCTCCAGCAGGCCGGTCAGCTCCGCGCGGGTCGCGTCGCTGATCCCGGGCGGGGCGAAGACGCCGCGCCAGTTGGTGAAGACCAGGTCGACCCCGGCCTCGCTCAGCGTCGGTACGTCGCTGCCGGGGAGGCGCTCGTCCCCTGAGGTGGCGAGCATCCGCAGCGACCCGTCGGCCAGCTGGCCCTCGACCTCGCTGGGACCGGTGGTCCCGACGTCGATCTTCGAGCCCAGCAGCGCCGCGGTGAGCGGACCGCCACCGTCGTAGGAGATGTAGCGGACGTCACCGGGCTCGACGCCGATCGTGTCGGCCAGCTGCATCGGGAAGAGGTGGTCGGGCCCGCCGGCGGTCGAGCCGCCGCCGACCACGACCGAGCTCGGGTCGGCCCGCCAGGCCTTGACCAGGTCGTCGACGGTCTCGAAGGGGGAGCCAGCGGGGACCAGCAGGCCCTCCTGCTCCTCGATGAGGCGGGCCAGCGGGGTCGCGTCGGTGACGCGGGCGGCCGACTTGTTCGTGTAGACCGCCCCGACCACGCCGAGCCCCATGGTCATCATGAGGTCGTCGGCGCCGTCCTCGTTGAGCAGCCGCTGCATGGCGACGCTGCCCGAGGCACCGATGATGTTCGAGACCTCGAAGCGACCCGTGAGGTCCTCGTCCTCCAGCACGTGCACCGCCGCGCGGCCGGTCTGGTCGTAGCCGCCGCCGGGGCTGTTGGGGATCATCATGCGCAGCCGACGGTTGCCGGGCTCGTCCCCGCCGCGGGTGACGCCGCACGAGCTGACGCCGGCGGTGAGGCCGACGACGAGCAGCGCGGCGGCGACTCGGCGCAGACTCTGCCGTCGGGGCCGGCCGGGCCGTCGGTGCCGGCCGGGCCGTCTGGTCCGGGGTGTCCTGGTCACGTGTGCTCCTCCTGGTCCGGCGCCGGCCGGGCTGTGACTGCGGTCACGATCGACGGGCGCAGGACGATCATGCGGTCGACGTGTGAGGGTGGTCACCGTTGAGGTCGCAAGAGAGGTTGAGTTCATTGTGGTCACGGCCGCCTGAGCGCGTCGGTCGGCTGTCGCTGGCCGGCCAGCTGCTGCTCGTGCAGCTCGCGGTGCTCGGCGCGGTGCTCGCCCTGGTGGCGGTGATCTCGGTGCAGCAGTCGACCCGGTCGTTCGAGGAGGAGCGCGGCAGCCTGCTCCGCTCGGTCGCGGAGTACCTCGCCAGCCAGCCGGTGGCACGTGTGCAGGTCGGGCAGCCGGACGCGAGCACCGCGGTGGCTCCGCTGGTGAGCGAGGTGCTGGCGTTCTCCGCCGCCGAGACGGTCGCCATCGCCTCGCCCGACGGCGTGGTGGTGGCCTCCACCGACCCCACCCGCAACGGCCGCGAGGCCGCCCTCGGCGACAGCCGGGTGCTGGAGGGCCGCGGCTGGAGCGGGGAGGTCGACGACGACGGCGACCACCTGCTCGCCGCCCACGCCCCGATCCTCGACGACCGGGGCGACCTGGTCGGGGTGGCGATGGCCGAGGCGTCGTACCCGTCGGTCTGGGAGCGGTTGACGCTGGCCGCGCCGGACCTGCTGCTCTACCTCGGGCTGGGGGCGCTGCTCGGGGTCGGCGGCTCGCTGCTGGTGTCGCGCTCGGTCCGGCGGCGCACCCGGGGGCTGCGGCCCGGAGAGATCGCGACCCTCGCCGACCACCGCGAGGCGCTCATCTCGAGCATCCGGGAGGGCGTGATCGCGGTCGGCACGGACGGCCGGGTGACGATGGTCAACGACTCGGCGCGCGACCTGCTCGGGCTGGGGGCCGACGCGGTGGGGCGTCCGGTCTCCGAGGCGGGCCTGCCCGCGGAGGTGGAGGCGCTGCTGCTGGCGCCCCAGGAGTCGCAGGACGCCGTGCTCGTGGTCGGCACCCGCGTGCTGGTGTTCAACCAGCGCGCTGCCTCCAGCCGGGGCGAGGGGATCGGTACGGTCACCACCATGCGCGACCGGACCGAGCTGGTGTCGATGCAGAACCAGCTGAGCTCCAACCTCTCCCTGACCGACACGCTGCGCGCGCAGACCCACGAGTTCGCCAACCAGCTCCACACCATCTCCGGGCTCGTCCAGCTCCAGGAGTACGACGAGGTGGTCGCGATGGTCGGCGACATGGCCCGGCGTCGTGAGGAGCTGGTCCGCCACGTCACCGAGCGACTGGCCGACCCCGCCGTCGCCGCGCTGGTGGTGGCCAAGACCAGCGTCGCGGACGAGGCCGGTGTCACCCTCACCCTGCTCGACGACGCCCGCCTGCCGGGCCTGCCCGCCGACGTCTCGGCCGACCTCGTGACGCTGGTGGGCAACCTGGTCGACAACGCCGTCGACGCCTGCCGTGACGCGGCCCGCCCGACCGTGCGCCTGCTGCTGACCCACGACCCGCTCGAGGGACTGGTCGTCGAGGTGCGCGACAACGGACCGGGCGTGCCGGCCGGCGCGCGCGACAGCATCTTCGTGCGCGGGTTCTCGACCAAGGGCGACGCTCCCGGAGGGCGTGGCATCGGCCTCGCGCTGGTCCGACTGATCTGCACCCAGCGCGGCGGCACGGTGGCCGTGGACCGCGACGGCGCGGAGACCGTCTTCCGGGTCGCGCTGCCGCTCGAGCGGGAGCCGGCATGAGCGACGACCTGGGTGTCCTGGTCGTCGACGACGACTTCATGGTGGCCCGCATCCATGCCGGCTTCGTGGACCGCACCCCCGGCTTCCGCACCGTCGGCCAGGCCCACTCCGGCGGCGAGGCCCTCGACCTGGCGGCCGGGCTGCGTCCGGACCTGATCCTGCTCGACGTGCACCTGCCCGACCTGAGCGGGCTCGAGGTGCTCGCCACCCTCCGCTCGCGCGGCAACGTCGCCGGTGTCGTCATGGTGACCGCCGAGCGGGACGTCGAGGTGGTCCGGGCCGCGCTGCACGGCGGCGCGATGCAGTACCTCGTCAAGCCCTTCACCGCCGACGAGCTCGCCCGTCGGCTGGAGCGGGTCCGCCAGGCGCTGGCCACCCTCGACACCGCGGAGGTCGACCAGGCCGCCATCGACCGGGCCTTCGAGGCCGGGGCGGCAGGCCCCGCCGGACGCGGGCGCGCGTCGCTGCCGAAGGGCCTCAGCCAGCAGACCGCGGACCTCGTGCTCGGGGCGCTGCGCGAGGCGGGGGAGCAGTCCGCCGCCGACTGCGCCGAGCGGCTCGGCCTCTCGCGCGTCACGGCACGCCGCTACCTCGAGCACTTCGTGGCCACCGGAGTCGCCTCGGTGCGCCTGAACTACGGCGGCTCGGGGCGCCCCGAGCACCGCTACCGCGGCACCTGAGCCGCGTGGGCGGGATGTCCTGCTCGGGACCGTCACGGAATCGCATCAGTCTTCAGTCCCGGTCTACCCATTCGTCACTTCCCTGACATAGCGTCCGCGGGGTCATCCCCCCTCGGAAAGGCACCACCTGTGCGCTCTCGCACCCGGACAACACCCCTGGTCCTGGCTCTCGGCACCACGGCGGCGGTCGTCACCGGACTCATCAGTCCCGTGCCGGCCTCGGCCGCAGCCCCCACCGCGCCGTACATCTCGGAGATCCACTACGACAACACCGGCAACGACGTCGACGAGTTCGTCGAGGTCACCCTCCCGCCCGGTACGTCGAGCGAGGGTCTCAGCCTCGTGCTCTACAACGGCACGAGCTCGGCGAACGCCGCACCCTCCTACGACACCGATGCGGTGACCGCACGGACCGCTCCGGCGGACGAGTCGCTCGCCGTCGCCGTCGGCTACCCGGCCAACGGCCTGCAGAACGGCGAACGTGACGCGATCGCCCTCGTGCGCGGGGGCCAGGTGCTCGAGTTCCTCTCCTACGAAGGGGTCACGACCGCCGGCGGCGGCCCGGCTGCCGGATCGACCAGCACCGACATCGGGGTGAGGGAGGCCGGCACGGAGCCGGTCGGGCAGTCGCTGCAGCGCACGTACGACGCCGCGTCCGACCGCCTGGTGTGGTCCGGTCCTGCCCCGGCGAGCAAGGGGCAGGTCAACGCCGGGGGCACGGAGCCGGAGCCCGAGCCGGAGCCCGAGGTCTGCGACCTCACCCCCACCCACCGCATCGGTCAGGTCCAGGGCGACGGTGCTGCCAGCCCGCTCGTCGGGCAGCAGGTCGTGGTCCGTGGCACGGTCGTCGGAGACCTTCCCGGGTTCAGCGGCTTCTACCTGCAGGACGCGGGCGACGGCGACGACGCCACCAGCGACGGGCTGTTCGTCTTCAGCCCGGCCGAGGTGGACCTCGGCGACGAGGTCGCTGTCGCCGGCGCGGTCGCGGAGTTCGGGGGCCAGACGCAGGTCGGCTCGCGCGAGGACGTCGAGGTCTGCGCCGACGGCACGACTGCCGACCTGCCCGCGCCCGCCGGGCTCGACCTGCCCGCCTCCGACGCCGAGCGCGAGCCGTTCGAGGGCATGCGCGTCGAGCCGGTCGACACCCTGACCGTGAGCGAGGTCTTCGACCTCACCAGCTTCGGCGAGCTGACCCTCTCCGAGGGCGGTCTCCTCGTCCAGCCCACCGAGCTCGCCCGCCCGGGACCCGAGGCCGAGGCCATCCGTGATCAGAACACCCTGCGCCGCATCGTGCTCGACGACGGCCGGAGCGCGCGGGTGAGCACGACCACCCGGCCCTACCTGTCCCCGCGCACGCCGGTCCGCGTGGGCGACGAGCTGTCGTTCACCGAGCCGCTGGTGCTGGGCTACGGCTTCTCGCAGTGGCGGCTGCAGCCCGCCGACGGCACCGCCGACGGCGTCTTCGCCCCGCAGAACACGCGGCAGGCCACCCCCGACCCTGTCGGCGGCGACGTCCAGGTGGGAGCGTTCAACGTCCTCAACTACTTCCTGACGCTGTCGGGGCCGGACGCCCGCGGCGCTCGCACCGCCGCCCAGCTGGAGAAGCAGGCCGGCAAGATCGTGCCCGCCGTCAACGCGCTCGGCGCCGACGTCGTGACGCTGATGGAGATCGAGGACACCGACTCCACGGGTTACGCCCCCGGCAACGCCGACGCCGCCCTGGCCGACCTGGTGCGCCGCCTCAACGCGGACGCCGGCGCGGGCACGTGGGACTACGTCCCGATGCCCGAGGAGCTGTACGGCGTCGACCGCGACGCCATCCGCAACGCGATCATCTTCAAGCCGGCCGCGGTGCGTCCCGTCGGCGACCCGGTCGGCCTCGTCGACGAGGACGTCTGGTTCAACGCGCGCGAGCCGATCGCCCAGACCTTCACGGGGCGTGCCCCGGCCGAGGACGACGTGTTCACCGTCGTGGCGAACCACTTCAAGTCCAAGAGCGCGGGGGAGTCGACCGGCGACAACGCGGACGCCGGTGACGGGCAGGGCCAGTGGAACGGTGACCGGACCCGGCAGGCGGCCTCGCTGGCTGCGTTCACCGACAGCCTGCGCGCGGAGACCGAGGACGACGACGTCCTGCTGCTCGGCGACTTCAACGCCTACACGCAGGAGGACCCGATCGAGCGCCTGCGCGACGCCGGGTTCGACGACCTCGGCGACCTGCTCGACGCCGGTCGCTACAGCTACGTGTTCGACGAGCAGTCGGGCTCGCTCGACCACGCTCTGTCCACCGCGTCGCTGACCGAGAAGGTCACCGACCTGGCGCACTGGAACGTCAACGCCGTCGAGTCCTTCGCCTACCAGTACACCGGCGACCCGGCGCTCTACGCCCCCGACGCGTTCCGCTCGAGCGACCACGACCCGCTGGTGCTGGGCCTCGACCTCGAGGTGCCGACCCCGGCGGCGTACCCGTGCGACGGCCGCGTGCCGACGCTGATCGGCACCCAGGACGACGACGTCCTGCGGGGCACGGCCCGACCGGACGTCGTCCACGCGCTGAGCGGCGACGACACGGTCACGGGCCTGAACGCCGACGACGTGGTCTGCGGGGGCGCCGGCGACGACGTCCTCGAGGGTGGCAACGGCGCCGACCGGCTGCTCGGCGGGTCGGGCGACGATGTGCTGCGCGGGGGCAACGGCACCGACGTCCTCGACGGCGGGTCGGGTGAGAACACGCTGGTGCAGGGTCGCGGCTGACCCGCAGGATCGGTGGAACGACCGATCGCCGTCCCGGGGTGTGTGATGCACCACGCCCCCGGGGCGGCGATGCGGGTGTTGTCCTCGGAGCACGCTAGGCTCGGGTCTGCCCGGCAACGGGCGCGTCCGGCCCCTTCTGTTCTGCCTCGGGCCGTCGACTCTTCGTCATCCACCAGCGCCGCGGGCCCTCTGCCCGCGCCGGGCAGGACGACCCATCGACGTTTCTGGAGATACCTCATGGCGGACTCCCGCCCCCCGTCCACCCTGTCCACCCCCGCGTCCGGCTCGTCGTTCGCCGACCTCGGCCTCCCGGCTGCCGTCGTCACCGCCCTGGCCGACCAGGGCATCACCGAGCCGTTCCCGATCCAGGCGGCCACGCTGCCGCCCGCGCTCGCCGGCCGCGACGTCCTCGGCCGCGGCCGCACGGGCTCCGGCAAGACCTACGGCTTCCTGCTGCCGCTGGTGACCCGGCTGTCCCAGCCCGGCGCCGCCCGTCGGCCCAAGCAGCCGCGCGGCCTCATCCTCGTCCCCACCCGTGAGCTCGCCACGCAGATCGACACCGCACTGGCCCCGCTCGCGCGCGCCACCGGGCTGCGCAGCACGACCGTCTTCGGTGGTGTCTCCGCCGGTCGCCAGATCGACGCCCTGCGTCGGGGCGTCGACATCGTCATCGCCTGCCCGGGTCGCCTCACCGACCTGATGCAGCAGGGCGCGGTCGACCTCGGCGGCGTCAGCGTCACCGTGCTCGACGAGGCCGACCACATGGCCGACCTGGGCTTCCTGCCCGGCGTCCGCCGCCTCATGGACCAGACCCCGCGCAACGGTCAGCGGCTGCTGTTCTCCGCCACCCTGGACAACGCGGTCGACGTGCTGGTCAAGCGCTTCCTGACCGACCCGGTCGTGCACAGCGTGGACACCGCGCAGTCGCCGGTGACGAACATGGAGCACCACGTGCTCGAGGTCGACACCGCTGCGCGCATGACGGTGATCTCCGACCTGGCCGCGGCGCCCGGCCGGACGGTCATCTTCACCCGCACCAAGCACGGCGCGAAGGCGCTGAGCCGCAAGCTCAACGCCGGCGGCGTGCCGGCCGTCGAGCTGCACGGCAACCTGTCGCAGAACGCCCGGGCCCGCAACCTCGCGACGTTCTCCGAGGGCAACGGCGGGACGCTGGTCGCCACCGACATCGCCGCCCGCGGCATCCACGTCGACGACGTCTCGCTGGTCATCCACGCCGACCCGCCGACCGAGCACAAGGCCTACCTGCACCGCTCGGGCCGCACCGCGCGCGCCGGTGCCGCCGGCACCGTCGTCACCATCGTGCTGGACCACCAGCGCTCCGAGGTCCGCGCCATGACCAAGAAGGCCGGGATCAGCGCGACGCGCACCCGCGTCGACGGCACCCACCCGCTGCTGCGCACGATCGCGCCCGGCGAGCGCACGTACGCCGACGCGGCCACCATCGCGGCCTCGATGCCGAACGTGCCGAACCAGCCCGGACACCGCTCCGGCGGTCGCTCGGGCGGGGGGCGCTCCGGCGGCTCGGGTGGCAACCGCTCGCGTCGCGGCGGTCCGTCGGGCCAGGGCGGCTCGTCCGGCCAGAACGGCCAGGGCGGCCAGGGCGGCCAGTCCCGCTCGGGAGCGGGCCGACCCCGTCGTGGCGGCAGCGGCGCCGCGACCCGCACCGGCTCGTCCGGTGGCTCGCACAGCGCCGCCTCGTTCTCCGGCAACCGCTCGCGCGGCCGCTGACCACGACCCGCTCGACCTGCTCGACCTGACCGGTCGGCCCCCTGGGCCGGCCGGTCAGTCGCAGTCGTCGCAGACGCCGGTGGCGGGTAGCTCCGTGAAGTGCACGGGGCAGATCGCCAACGGCTTCTCGACCGGCGCCGCCTTCGCGACGCTCGCAGCCGTGGACCGCGACGACGTCGCGGTCCGGGGCGTCGCCGCCCGGGCCCCCGGGACCCGAGTCGACCGCTCCGGTCGCGGTGCCGCGGCCCGCACGGTGACGACCGGGCCACCCCCGCCCTCGGGGAGCTCGGCGCCGAACCAGCGGTGGCACGCCAGCCGCTCGTGGGAGGCGTGCTCGTCGGGGTCGCCCACCTGCTCGTGCCGCAGCACCTCGACCGAGAGCGCGTAGGCCGGGCTCACGTGCCCCTTCGCGTCGACGCACAGCGACGACAGCAGCGGTTCGCGCCGCTCCACGCACGCGCGGCCCACCCGGCCGAGGACGTCGCCGATCCAGCTCATCGGGAGCTGCTTGGTGCGGATCAGGCTGCGCTCCTGCACCCAGGCGGCCAGGTCGCGCAGCGACACCGTCTCGCCGTACGTGCCGGCGGTCTGCTCCAGCTTCTCGCGGGCGGCCAGGGCGTAGGTCTCCCGGGTGACCTCCTGCCCGACGACCGCGGCGTTGAGCCAGCGACGAGGTCCTGCGGAGCTGGTGGGGAGGTCCGACGCCATGCCGAGGATTCTAGGCGCGGACCGGCCACCCCTGCGGGGGGCTTCGCGTCGTTCGTGTTGTCGGTCACACGCCCGCCGCGTAGGTTCGGGCCGTGGACCCACAGACGCACGACTACGTCATCGTCGGAGCCGGCAGCGCGGGGGCGGTGATCGCGGCGCGGCTGACCGAGGACCCGGGTGTCTCGGTGCTCCTGCTTGAGGCCGGGGGCGAGGCGGAGGCCGACGAGATCAGCATCCCCGCCGCCTTCCCCAACCTGTTCAAGACCAAGTGGGACTGGAACTACTCCACCTCGGAGCAGAAGCAGCTGCACGCGCGACGCGCCTACTGGCCGCGCATGAAGGCGCTCGGCGGCTGCTCGTCGATGAACGCCATGATCTACATCCGCGGCAACCGCGCCGACTTCGACGGCTGGCGCGACGCGCACGGCGCCACCGGCTGGGGGTACGACGACGTCCTGCCGTACTTCGTCCGGGCCGAGGGCAACACCCGGCTGGGGGAGCCGTTCCACGGCCAGGACGGACCCCTGCACGTCGAGGACCGCCGCTTCACCCACGAGCTGACGCAGTGGTGGGTGGACTCGGCGGTGGCCTCCGGCATCAAGCCGACCGACGACTTCAACGGTGCCGAGCAGGAGGGCGCCGGGCTCTACCAGGTCACCTGCAAGAAGGGCCGGCGCTGGTCGGTGGCCAAGGGCTACCTCGAGCCGGCCCTCGACCGGCCCAACCTGACGGTGCTCACGGGCGCCCACGTCACCCGCGTGGTGGTGGAGGGGAGCCGCGCCGTCGGGGTCGCCTACGAGCGTGAGGGCAGGGAGCACGTCGCCCGGGCCGGTGCCGAGGTGGTGCTGTCCGGCGGCGCGGTGAACTCCCCGCAGCTGCTCATGCTCTCGGGCATCGGTCCGGCCGACCACCTGCGCGAGCACGGCATCGACGTGGTGGCGCACCTCGAGGGCGTGGGCCAAAACCTCCACGACCACCCGGCGGTGCCGATGATCTGGCACACCAAGGACACCACCGACGTCGCGGAGTTCCTCAACCTCAAGAACCTCCTGCTCGCCAAGGCCGGTCGCGGTCCGCTGACCAGCAACGTGGGGGAGGGCGGCGCCTTCTGGCGCACCCGCGACGACCTCGAGGCCCCGGACATGCAGGTCCACGTCGCGCCCGCGGGCTTCTGGGACAACGGTCTCCACGAGCCCACCACGCGCAAGGTCACGACCGCCGCCACCCTGGTCAGCGTGGCCAGCCGGGGCCAGCTGCGGCTGCGTTCGGCCGACCCGCGCTGGCACCCCGACATCGACCCGGCCTACTACGACGACCAGGCCGACCTCGACGCCGTGGTGGCGGGGCTCGAGCGGATGCTCGACATCGCCTCGGCGGGCCCCTTCGCGCGCCACCTGGCCGCGCCGTTCCTGCCGTCGGTCGCGAAGCCCACGACCGAGGATCTCGTCGAGCTCGTCCGGTCCCATACCCAGACGCTCTACCACCCGGTGGGGACCTGCGCGATGGGCAGCGGCGAGCAGGCGGTCGTCGACCCCGAGCTGCGGGTGCGCGGCGTCGAGGGACTCCGCGTCGCGGACGCCTCGGTGATGCCGGTCGTCACCCGGGGCAACACCAACGCCCCCACCGTCATGATCGGCGAGAAGGCCGCCGACCTGCTGCGGGGCCGCACCGCCGGCTCGCCCACCTCCTCGACGAAGGACGCCCGATGACCGACTCCCTGACCCGCCCCGAGCGCACCCGCCCCGAGCTGAGCCGACCGGAGGCGCTGGACGCCCAGGGTGCCACCGGCGACGACGTGCTGGAGGTCCACAGCCCCGCCACCGGAGACCTCGTCGGCGCCTACGCCGTCGACGACGACGACTCCGTCCGGGCCGCGGTCGCCCGGGCCCGCGAGGACGCCGCCTGGTGGGGCGGGCTCGGCTTCGAGGGCCGCAAGGAGATCCTCGACCAGTGGCGCGGCGTCATCGCCCGCCGCGCGGGCCAGCTCGCCGACGTCGTGCACCGCGAGACCGGCAAGCCGCACTCCGACGCCATGCTCGAGGTGGCCCTCACCGTCGACCACCTCGCCTGGGCCGCGAAGCACGCCCCCAAGGTGCTGGGGTCGCGCAAGGTCTCCTCCGGCCCCCTCATGGCCAACCAGGCCGCCACGCTGGAGTACCTCCCGCTCGGGGTGATCGGGGTCATCGGTCCCTGGAACTACCCCGTCTTCACCCCGATGGGCTCCATCGGCTACGCCCTGGCCGCAGGCAACGCGGTCGTGTTCAAGCCCAGCGAGCTGACGCCCGGGGTCGGGGTCTGGCTGGCCGACGCGCTGCGCGAGGTCGTGCCCCAGCGCCACCTCCTCCAGGTCGTCGTCGGTCGCGGGGAGACCGGCGCCGCCCTGTGCGGGTCCGCCATCGACAAGCTGGCGTTCACCGGCTCGACCGCGACCGGGAAGAAGGTGATGGCCGCCTGCGCGCAGAACCTCACCCCCGTCCTCATCGAGGCCGGCGGGAAGGACCCGCTGCTCGTCGACGAGGACGCCGACGTGGCGGCCGCCGCCGACGCGACGGTGTGGGGCGCGTTCTCCAACGCCGGACAGACCTGCATCGGCGTCGAGCGCGTCTACGTCCACGAGAAGGTGTACGCCGACTTCGTGGGCGAGGTGACCCGGCTGGCCGGCGACGTGCGGGCCGGGTCCGGCGACGGGGTCAAGTACGGCCCCATGACGATGCCCAGCCAGGTCGACGTCATCAAGGGCCAGGTGGAGGACGCGGTCGCCAAGGGAGCGACGGTGACCTTCGGCGACGTCGCCGACCTCGGGCAGCACCGGACCGTGCAGCCGATCGTGCTGACCGACGTGCCGGCCGACTCCACCGCCATCACCGAGGAGACGTTCGGCCCGACCGTGGCCGTCACCCGGGTCCGGGACATGGACGAGGCCGTCGAGCTGGCCAACGCCACGGCGTACGGCCTGGGCTCCACGGTGTTCTCGAAGGCACGGGGCCCGGAGCTGGCGCGCCGGCTGCGCTCGGGCATGACCGCCGTCAACGGCGTCATCACGTTCGCCGCGATCCCGTCCCTGCCCTTCGGCGGGGTCGGCGACTCGGGCTTCGGGCGGATCCACGGCGAGGACGGCCTCAAGGAGTTCACCTACGCCAAGGCCGTGGCGCGTCAGCGCTTCAAGCCCCCGCTGGCGCTGACCACCTTCGCGCGCACCGCGAAGACCGACACCACGCTGGCCACGATCGTCAACGCGCTCCACGGCGGCGCCAGTCAGCTGCCGAAGCTGCCGAAGCGACCCAAGGGCGCCTGAGGGACACTGCTCGCGAGACGCGCGAAGGGGCTGACCGGATCTCCGGTCAGCCCCTTCGTCGTGCGTGCTGGGGTCAGGCGTCGACGCCGCGCGTCACTGCGAGGTGATCGAGTCGGGGTCGTAGGTCACGATGACGGGCAGGCCGATGTAGGGCTCGAGCTGCGCCGTGGTGAACCCGGTGATCTCGGTGCCGTTGACGTAGAAGAGGCCGTCGACCTGCTCGAGGACACCACTGATGGTGGCGGCCGGGGCGGGCGGGTCCGTCGGCTCCTCGGCCGGCGGGTCGGTCGGCTCCTCGGCCGGCGGGTCGGCCGGCGGGTCGGTCGGCTCCTCGGCCGGCGGGTCCGTCGGCTCGTCGGTGGGCACGTCCACGGGCGGGGCCGTCGGGGTCCCACCGTCGGTCGGGCCACCGTCGGTGGGATCGGTCGGCGCAGGCGTGCTGCCGTCGCCGCCGGGAACCGTGCCGGGGCCGTTCCCGTTGTCGTTGCCGTTGGACGAACCCGTGTCGCCCTTGTCCGTCGAGGCGTCAGCGTCCTTGACCGCGGCGGCCGTTCGGGCGGCGACCACGGCGCGGTCGGCGGTGAGCGTCGGCGCCATCGGAGCGATCAGCGAGATCGCCTGCAGGCTGGTGGCGCCGGGAGCGGCGCTGTACGGCGTGACGCCGTACGCCTCGAGGTACTCCGCCTCGAGGCGGGTGGCGAGGACGCTGTAGGCGGGCGAGGGGTTGAACCACTTCAGGGCCGTCTGCATGCCCTTGTCCGCGGCGGCGTCCTTCTCGGCCTTGTCGGCCTTCTTCCCCGTGTCGCCGGCCTTGTCGGCCGCCGCGCACAGGTACACGCCGACCGCCAGGGCGGCGTCGTCGAGGTCGTCGGGGGTGCGCTTGCCGTTGCCGTCACCGTCGACGCCCACGTAGGACCAGGTGGAGGGCAGCAGCTGCATCGGGCCGACGGCACGGTCCCAGCGACGGTCCTCGTCGAAGCGGCCCTCGTCGGTGTCCGCGACCTTGGGCAGCGCGCCGCGGCCGTTGAGCACGGCGCCGCGGATGGCCGGGTCGGCCTTGCCGCTGTTGCGCAGCTTCGCGCCGTCCTTGGTGCCGTGGCCGGACTCGATGCGGCCGATGGCGGCCAGCATCGACCAGGTCACCTGGCAGTCGGGGTCGGCCTTCTGCATGGCCTGCGCGGCGAAGACGTAGGAGCCCAGGGCCCGGTCGGAGATGGTGCCGGCCTCGAGGTCCTTCATGCGGGAGACGACGGTGCGGCTGGCGGCGGCGAGGTCGCGGCCGGCGACGGCCGGCACCTCGACGGAGACCCGCTCGCTGGGCTCGTAGTCGATCCCGCCGGTGGCGAAGCCGCTGTCAGCGCTGTCCTCGGTCGGCGGGACCACGGTGTCGACCGGCTCGGACGAGCTGACCAGCGACGCCGGTCCTCCCGGAGCGGTGACGGCGATGAGAGCGAAGGCGGTGGCAAGCCCGGCTGCTGCACGGGTGCGCTTGACGATCACGGAAAGGGTCCCCCCAGAAGAGAAAGAAGATGCCCGCCAAGCGTAGGGGATCAAACGTGATCCCGAACACCGGTCTGGGAGGAATGTCCGATCTTCGGGGTCTCCGTCACGACATGCAGGACGTTGGGCCCCAGGGCTCGGGACCGTGTGCTTCGCTGGTGCGGTGCGGATCGACTTCACGCCCTCCCCGGCGCCCACCCTCGGTGTCGAGTGGGAGCTGGCGCTCGTGGACCGCTCGACCCGCGACCTGTCCAACACCGCGGGCGACCTGCTGGCCTCCGCGCGCCCCCGGCTGCCCGACCCCGGTCGGCTGCACCAAGAGCTGCTGCGCAACACCGTCGAGGTGGTGACCGGCATCTGCCCCACGGTCCGCTCGGCCGCCGACGACCTGCGCAGCACCCTCGAGGTGGTGCTCGGCAGCACCGACGCGCTGGGAGTCGACCTCATGGGCGCCGGCACCCACCCGTTCGCCTCCTGGTCCGAGCAGCAGCTCACCGAGGGCCACCGCTACGAGGAGCTGATCAACCGCACCCAGTGGTGGGGGCGCCAGATGCTGATCTGGGGCGTGCACGTCCACGTCGGGATGCCCGACCGGGAGCGGGTGATGCCCGTGCTCTCCGCCGTGCTCAACCACTACCCCCACCTGCTGGCGCTGTCGGCCTCCAGCCCGCTGTGGGCCGGCACCGACACCGGCTACGCGTCGAACCGCGCCCTGATGTTCCAGCAGCTGCCCACCGCCGGGCTGCCCTTCCAGTTCACCCGGTGGGAGGAGTTCGAGAGGTTCGCCGAGGACCAGACCGTCACAGGGGTCATCGACACGCTGTCGGAGATCCGCTGGGACGTCCGCCCCGCCTGCCACCTCGGGACCCTGGAGAACCGGGTCTGCGACGGGGTCTCCGACCTGCGCGACCTGACTGCCCTCGTGGCGCTGGTGCAGTGCCTGGTGGTCGACCTCGACACGCGGCTGGCCGCGGGGGAGACCCTGCCGACCATGCCGCCGTGGCACGTGCAGGAGAACAAGTGGCGCGCCGCGCGCTACGGCCTCGACGCCATCGTGATCCTCGACGAGCACAGCACCGAGCGCCTCGTGACCGACGACCTGCACGACCTCCTCGAGCGCCTCGCGCCGGTGGCCGAGCGGCTGGACTGCACCACCGAGCTGGCCTCGGTCGCCGACCTCGTCGAGCGGGGCGCCTCCTACCAGCGGCAGCGCCGGGTCTCCGAGGCCACCGGGGGCGACCTCCGGGCGGTCGTCGACAGCGTCGTCAGAGAGCTGCCCGCGTCCCTGTGACGCGGGCCCGCCGTCCCGTCGGCCTCCAGGGCAGGCGTCAGGGCAGGCGCGACCGTCCGTCGTACCCGCCCCGGGGTGCTCCGAGGCCGAAGAAGCGGCCCACCGTGGGCGCCACGTCCATCGTGTGCGCCCGCGCGGTCGACGACCCCCGGCGTACGGCGTCCGCGCCGCCGGCGAGGAAGAACGGGATCGGCAGCGTCGCGGGGTGACCGTGGTTGCCGGGGATCGGGTTCGAGGTGTAGTCGGGGTCGGAGAAGCGCCACCCGGCGCGGCAGTAGACGACCAGGTCGCCGGCCTCGGGCCCGAGCCGCAGCTCGGCCGGACGGTGGACCGACAGCACGCCGGGCGTCGCCAGCGCGAGACGGCGCATCGTCCGCAGGGCGTCGTCACGGCGGGCCCGCGGTCCGGTCCACGACAGGAGGTCGGCGCCGCCGTTGTCGGCGATCGCGACGCGCCCGGCCAGCAAGGCGTTCGCCTCGAACACCGAGCTCAGGTTGATCACGGCGTCGGGGGTCGACCAGTCCATGGAGTGGTCGGCGAGGACCACCACCAGCGAGCGCTCCCAGCGGCCGCTGCTGCGCAGCAGGTCCACGAAGCGCTTCACCTGGAGGTCGGTGTCGGCCAGCGCGAGGCGACGCGCCAGCTGCAGCGTGGTCCCGGTCAGGTCGGAGTGCCCGAAGCGGTCGATGTCGCCGAGGTTGACGAAGACCAGGTTGGGGTCCACCTCCTCGACCATGTCGAGGGTGGCGTCCATGGTCGCCACGTCGGGGGCGTGCCCGCTGATCGGGATGATCGGCTGCGGCTCCCAGCGGTAGGTCGCCCGACCCCCGAAGATCCCGTAGAGGTACTCCTTGGACAGCACCGTGCCGGTCGTGAAGCCGGCCCGGTTCAGCCGGGAGATGACGGTCGGGAACCTCAGGTCCGAGGGACGGTCCAGCGTGCGCACCTCACCGAGCTCGCGGTCGTAGACCGTGTTGGCCGGGACGCCGGTGCGGTCCGGGCGCACGCCGGTCATCATCATCGTGTGGTTCGGGATGGTCTCCATGACCGGCAGCGACTGGGCGCGCGGGTAGTCGAACCCGCCGGCCCGCAGGCTCGCCAGGGTGGGGGTCAGCTCGGGCGTGATCTCGCCCGGCCGGCAGCCGTCCACGACGAGGACGTAGGCGCGCCGACGCCCGCGAGCGGCGTACGCCGGGGCGCCGACGGCCGCGCTGACGAGGGTCGCGGCGCCCGCGGCGCCGGCGACGCCGCCGACGCGCAGGAGGGTGCGGCGGTCCAGGTCCGCGCCGAAGCGACCGGAGTCAGGACCAGCACCGGACGAGGAGCTCGGCAGGTCGCACATCAGCCGTCGATCCCCTGCTCGACCCGGGTGACGCTCTGGGAGTTCACGGTGGTGGCCCAGCTCTGCTCGCGGCGGCTGCCGGCGTCGCGGTCGCGGCGGTCGCTGATCACGAAGTAGTCGACCTGCAGCCGGTCGCGGGTGACGTCGACGACCGAGTAGCCGTGGTCGTCGAAGTTGAGGTACTTGATGTGCCGGTTGGCGGTCTTGATCGCCTCCTCGACCGCGATGCTCGAGGTGCGCGGCGGCGAGCCGGTGATGTCGTCGAGGTTGTTGCTGGTCACGCTCGTGCAGACGAACTCGGTGGCCACGGAGTCCGTGACCGGGTAGGTGCTGGCGTCCAGCGGCACGTCGCACGCCCACGCGGAGTGGATGTCGCCGGTGAGGAAGACGGCGTTGAGCACGCCGTGGTCGCGCAGGTGGGCGAGCACCTCGCGCCGGTCGGCGGTGTAGCCGTCCCACTGGTCGACGTTGTAGGGCACCCCCTCCGGCGGCAGCAGCCCGGTGGTGTCCTGGATGCCCTGCAGGGCATCGGCGGGCAGGTTCGCCAGGCGCACCGGCGCGATCATGACGGGGTTGCCCACGACCTTCCACAGCGCGCGGTCCTCGGCGAGCGACTGCTTGAGCCACGCCATCTGCCGGTCGCCGGTGATGGTGCGCGCGGGGTCGTCGACCGCCGGCTCCACGGGAGCGGCGGCCTGCTTCGACCGGTAGGTGCGCAGGTCGAGCATGGACAGCTCGAGGAGCCGGCCGAAGCGCAGCCGGCGGTAGAGACGGGTGCCGTCCCCGACGGCGGCGGCGTCGCCCATGCGGGTCGGCATCCACTCGTCGTACGCGCGGTGGGCGCGGGCCCGGCGGGCGAGGTAGTCGCCCTCGGAGGAGTCGTGGTTCTCCGCGCCGCGGCGCCACTGGTCGTTGGTGACCTCGTGGTCGTCCCAGGTGGTGACGAAGGCGGCCTTGGCGTGCAGGCGCTGCAGGTCGGGGTCCTGCTTGTACTGCGCGTGCCGGCGCCGGTAGTCGCGCAGGCTGACGATCTCCTTCGGCGGGTCGTGGCGGCGGATGTCCTCCTCGCCCTGGCCGTAGCCGTACTCGCCGGGGCCGTACTCGTAGATGTAGTCGCCCATGTGCAGCACGGCGTCGAGGTCGTCGCGGTCGGCGAGGTGGCGGTAGGGCGAGAAGAAGCCGGCCTGCAGGTTGGAGCAGGAGACCAGGCCGAAGCGGAGGTGGCCGTTGTCGGCGCCCTCGGCCGGAGCGGTGCGGGTGCGCCCGGTCCGGCTGGTGCCGCCCCCGTAGGTGAAGCGGTAGAAGTAGTCGGTGGCCGGGCTGAGGCCACGGGCGTCGAGCTTGACGGTGTGGTCGCGCCCGGAGCCGGTGCGCACGCGACCCGACGCCACCACCCGGCGGAAGTCGGGGTCGGTGGCGACCTGCCACCCGACGGTGACGGTTGGGCCGGCGCCGCTGCCGGGCTGGGCGGCCTCGGTCGGGGTGACCCGGGTCCAGAGCAGGACGCTGCGTGGACGGGGGTCGCCGCTGGCGACGCCGTGGCGGAAGTGACGGCTGGCGGCGGACGCTGGGCCGCCCGTGGCGCCGGCCACGGTCAGCGCGGCGGCGGAGGCTCCGGCGGTGGCGATGAGGGTACGGCGGTCCAGGGCGAGCGGGCTGGACGGGGAGGTCGGGGGGGTCATACGTACACCAACCCACTTTCTGCGCGAAGGTGACGGCCTGCGCCGCCCTGTTCACCCAGACTTCACCGGTTCGGCGTCGTTGTCAGTCGTTTGCCGGGGTCGGCACGCACCTGTGACCGCACGCGTGGGGCGTCGTGGGGGTGGGGCCGCATAGGGTCGCCGTGATGTCGATCTGGAGCCACTTCGACGAGCCGGAGCTGATCCGCACCTTCGGCCGCGCGACCTACGAGCGGGGGCGCGAGTACGCCCTGTCCGGCTCCGTCCTGGGGCTCCAGGTCCAGGACTCCGGTGCTGCGGTCACCCTGCTGCAGGGCGACGTCACCGGCAGTCGCACGTTCGACTACGCCACGAGCGTGACGCTGGTGGACCAGCCCGGCTCGCCGTGGCTCGACTCCCGCTGCACGTGCCCGGTCAGCCGGCTGTGCAAGCACGCCGTCGCGGTCGTGGTGGCCGCCCGCGAGCAGGAGGAGAGTGGAGCGGGCCGCGGCCCGGACTGGGAGCGGGTCCTCGACGAGGTGCTCGACGAGCTGGCCGACGCCGCCGGGGAGCAGGCGACGCCCACCCGCGACCTCGGGCTCGAGATCGGCCTGTCGCAGGCCTCCGCGGGCGCCGGGCGGGGCGCGTGGGGCAGCGGGCGCAGCCGCGCCGCCGGGTCCGACGACGCACCGGCACCGGGCCGGCTCCGGGTGCGGCCGGTGCAGCGCAGCCTCAAGGGCACCTGGGCCCGCACCCACGTGTCGTGGACCGAGGTGCCGAACCTCGAGCACCGCGCCGACGTCGACGTCGCGCAGGCCCGCGCGCTGACCCAGCTGCTGGCCGCCCACCAGGTGACCAACCGCCAGACCTGGCCCGGCGCGGAGCCGCAGCTCGCGCTGGGCTCGTTCGGTCCGTCGCTGTGGTCCCTGCTGGACGCGGCGGTCGCGACCGGGGTGGCGCTGGTGCCCGGCAAGGACGTCCGGTCGTTGCGGCTGGCCGAGACGACGGCGCGGGTGGCCCT
Organism: Nocardioides sp. HDW12B; assembly: GCF_011299595.1. NCBI lineage: Bacteria > Bacillati > Actinomycetota > Actinomycetes > Propionibacteriales > Nocardioidaceae > Nocardioides > Nocardioides sp. HDW12B. The sequence continues at coordinate 1,553,151 of NZ_CP049867.1, forward strand.
CGACGTGAGCGGGCAGGCGGGTGCGCCGTCGGACCTCGCGGCCGGGAACCCGGCCGACGGGCCGGTGGAGGACCTGGGCGTCCGGCTCGGGGTGCGGCTCGACGGCGACTGGCACCCGGGCGCCCGGGTCGAGGTGCTGGCGCCGGTGGCCGGGTCCGCCCGTGCCGCCGCGCCGACGGGGCACGGGGTGGCCCTGTGGGACGGCGAGGACGGGGTCTGGGACGTGCTGCTGGCTCCGGTCGACCGGCCCGTCGGGGCCCGGGTCGGGCGTGCGCTGCGGGCAGGCGACCGGTTCGTCGTACCAGCGGGGGAGCGGGAGCGGCTCACCGGCGACTACCTGCCCCGGCTGCAGCGCCACCTGCCGGTCGGCTCCTCCGACGCCAGCGTGGTGGTGGCCGAGGCCCCGCGCCCCCGCCTGGCGCTGGAGGTGACCTGGGCCGCGGTCGACGAGGTGGCGCTGTCGTGGTCCTGGCGCTACCGGGCCGGGGCCGACGACCGGGTCTACGCCCTCGGTGACACCCGGGGCCTGCGCGGGATCCGGGCGCCCGAGCAGGAGGCCTCGATCCTGGCCGCGCTGCGGCTCGACGAGGAGCAGACCTACCGGCTGTGCGGCGGGCGTCGCGAGCACGGGCTCATCGGTGAGCAGGTGATCACCGGGCCTGCGGTCATCGGGTTCGTCGACGACACCCTCGTGCCGCTGGAGGCGTCGGGACAGGTGGAGATCGAGGAGACCGGGCACCGTCCGGACTTCACCGAGCTCCACGAGCAGCCGGAGGTCAGCTTCACCTCGGCTCCCGAGCAGCCCGGGCCGGGCAGCCCGACCGACTGGCTGGACCTGCAGGTGGTGATCCGGATCGGCACCCGGCCGCTCGGGCTGGCACAGGTGCTGGAGGCGATGACGCTCGGGGCCGAGCGGATCATCCTGCGCGACGGCGCCCACGTGCGCATCGACCGGCCCGAGTTCGCCGAGCTGCGCGCGCTGGTGACCGCGGCGCGCGAGCTGGTCGAGCAGCCCACCGACGGGGTGCGGGTCTCCCGCTCCGACCTCGGGCTCTGGGCCGAGCTCGCCGACCTCGGCATCGTCGACGCCCAGGCGTCGGCCTGGACGCGGGCGGCGCTCGCGCTGCGCGACCTGGAGGGCCTGCCCGAGGTCGAGCCGGACGTCGACGCCGAGCTGCGTCCCTACCAGCTCGACGGGTTCCGCTGGCTGGCGTTCCTGTGGTCCCGCGGTCTGGGCGGGATCCTGGCCGACGACATGGGGCTGGGCAAGACGCTGCAGACCCTGGCCCTCGTCGCCCACGCCCGGCGGGAGGGGTCGGCGCCGTTCCTCGTCGTCGCGCCCACCTCCGTGGTGGCGACCTGGGCCCACGAGGCGGCCACGTTCGTGCCCGGTCTGACCACCCGCACCGTCACCGAGTCGCGCGCCCGCCGCGGGGTGGGGCTCGACCAGGTCGTCGACGGCGCCGACCTCGTGGTGACCTCCTACACGCTCTACCGGATGGAGGCCGCGGAGTACGCCGCGCGCTCCTGGGGCGGGCTGGTCCTCGACGAGGCCCAGACCGTGAAGAACCACGAGGGCAAGACCTACCAGGCCGTCCGGCGGCTCGACGTACCGTTCCGGCTGGCGCTCAGCGGGACCCCGATGGAGAACCGGCTGATGGAGCTGTGGTCGCTGCTGTCGATCGTCGCGCCCGGGCTCTACGCCTACCCCGACCGGTTCCGCGAGGCGGTGGCGAACCCCGTCGAGAAGGAGGGCGACCAGCAGGTCCTCGAGCGCTTCCGCCGCCGGATCCGGCCCTTCCTGCTGCGGCGCACCAAGGACCTGGTGGCGCGCGACCTGCCGCCCAAGCAGGAGCAGGTCCTCGAGGTCACGCTCACCCCGCGGCACCGGCGGATCTACCAGACCCACCTGCAGCGGGAGCGCCAGAACGTCCTCGGCCTGCTCGGCGACTTCGACAAGCAGCGGATGGCGATCTTCACCTCGCTCACCCGGCTGCGCCAGCTGAGCCTCGACGCCTCCCTGCTCTCCGAGGAGTACGCCGGCACCGGCTCGGCCAAGATCGACACCCTCGTCGACCACCTGCAGGAGGTCCTGGCCGAGGGCCACCGCGCGCTGGTGTTCAGCCAGTTCACGTCGTTCCTGCGGCGGGTGCGCGACCGGCTGGACGCCGAGGGCATCACCTCGACCTACCTCGACGGCGCCACCCGCCGCCGGGGCGAGGTGGTCAGCGAGTTCAAGGAGGGCGACGCGGGCGTCTTCCTCATCAGCCTGAAGGCGGGCGGCGTGGGGCTGACCCTCACCGAGGCCGACTACGTCTTCGTGATGGACCCGTGGTGGAACCCGGCCGTCGAGGCGCAGGCCGTCGACCGGGCGCACCGCATCGGGCAGACCCGGCCGGTGATCGTCTACCGGATGGTCTCGGTCGACACCGTCGAGGAGAAGGTCATGGAGCTCAAGGCCCGCAAGGCCGACCTCTTCGCGCGCGTGCTCGACGGCGGCGGGGGAGCGGGCACGCCGCTGACCGCCGACGACGTCCGCGCCCTCTTCGACGACTGACGCGCCGCGACTCGCGGACGCGCGGACCGTCCGAGCCCTACCATCGGCCCACGGAGGCCGACGCCGGGCCGTCCGCGGACGAGGGGGAGTCATGCTGCGACTGGTCGAATTCGCCGGGCCGGTGATCCTGGTGCTCTGGATCTACTGCGTGGTCAGCGTGATCCTCACCCCCGACGGTGCCACCCGGAACCTCCCCAAGCTCGCCTGGCTGTTCCTCGTGTTGCTGTTCCCGCTGGTCGGCAGCATCGCCTGGCTGGTGGCGGGACGCCCCGACACGGCCGGCTCGCGCCGCTCGTCCCACGAGCGGGAGGCCCCGGCGTTCCCCGAGTACGACCGACCGGGCCGCGCCGCCGGCGTCACCGCGGAGTCCGACGAGGAGTTCCTCCGCCGGGTCCGCGAGCGCGCGGAGCAGCAGCGCCGGACCGAGCAGGAACGACGGCGCCGGGAGGCCGGCGACGCCTGACGACGTCAGGCCGACCGCCTCGCGTCGTCGACGACGTCAGGCGGAGATGCCGCAGGCCTCCTCGAGGCCGGACAGCTCGTCGTCGAGGTGGGTCAGCAGACGTTGCAGCTTCGGAGCGGTCCGGCGACAGCCGGTGAGGCCGAAGTTCATCATACCGTTGTACGACGTGCAGGTGACGTTCATGGCCTGCCCGTGCACCGGGATCGACATCGGGTACATGCCCTGCAGCTCCGCTCCGCTCATGTAGAGCGTCGTCCGCGGACCCGGCACGTTCGAGATCACCAGGTTGAACGGCGGGCGCGTGATGCCCTGCATCCGCAGCATCGGCTGCAGCACGACCGGACTGACGCCGAGCCCGCTCATGGCGAGGATCTGCGTCGGCGTCATGCTCGCCAGCGCCTCCTTGCCGGCGTTGACCGAGCGGTGGATCGCCTCGAGGCGGGCACCGCTGTCGGGCTCGTCGGTGGCCAGCTTCACCATGATGGTGCCCACCGCGTTGCCGCCGGAGGCGTCCGCCGACTGGGCCGAGTCGAGCTTGAGGCTGACCGGCACCATCGCGATCAGCGACTGGCTCGGCAGCTCGTCCATCTCGAGCAGGTAGTGCCGCAGCGCGCCGCTGCACATGGCCAGCACCACGTCGTTGACGGTTGTGCCGGAGGCCTTGCCGATGGCCTTGATGCGGTCCAGCGACCACTGCTGCGCCGCGAAGCGCCGAGCGCCGGTGATCTTCTGGTTGAGGATCGTGCGGGGTGCGTAGAGCGAGATCGGTGCGGTCTCGTTGCGCAGGCCGCGGTTGAGGGTCTTGAGGAGCGCGAAGGGCAGTCCGGCCGCCTCCGAGCTGACCGCCAGCGCACTGCGGAACGCTCCCACCGGGAGGTCCATCAGGCGCTGGCTGGTCTCCTCCTGGTCCCGCTCGGCCTTCGCGGCCGCCTGCCGCGCCGCCCACGCCGGCGGGGTGTCGGTGACGGAGGGGTCGGTGTCCATGGTGGCCTGGAGCAGCCGCATCGCGGCCACGCCGTCGACGAGCGCGTGGTGCAGCTTGCTGTAGATCGCGATGCGCCCGTCCTGCAGGCCCTCGATGAAGTGCAGCTCCCACAGCGGCCGTTCGCGAGCGAGCCGGGTGCCGTGCAGCCGTCCGCACAGCTCGAGCAGCTCGCGCACCCGTCCAGGGGCGGGCAGCGCGCTGTGGCGCACGTGGTACTCCAGGTCGAACTCGTCGTCCTCGGTCCAGAACCAGGTGCCGGCGGTGGTCAGTGAGCGCTTGGGGCGCTTGAGGTAGAGCGGCGCGATGTCGGTGACCTGCAACGAGCGCTCGAACTGCTCGCGCCCCCACTCGGGGCCGGCGCCGTCGGGCGGGGTGAACAGCTGCAGCCCGCCGACGTGCATCGGGGTGTTGCGCGACTCCGCCAGCATGAAGCCCTGCGCGGTCGGGTCCATCGGCACGAACATGGGTGTCCTCTCGTCCGCCGACCCTCGCCGGGCCCTGGCCGGTCATCGGCCGTCCCGGCCATCCTGAGTCATCGTCGGCACTGCCACCATGCGCCGTGGACGCACGCCCAAACCGCGATGACGGTCCCGGTTCGCCAGGCGGGCCCGTGCGCGGGACGATGGGGCCATGACGGCGAGCAGACCCGCGGGCGCGGGCGCGACACCGGCGTGGGACCTCGCCGTACGCCGCGGCCGGTCCTCGGCGCGCGCGCGGGTGGCCCGGCTCCGGGCGAAGTCCTGGCACGTCGGGCAGGCCGCGCTGGCCGCCGGTGCGGCCTGGTTCGTCGCCTCCGACCTGCTCGGACACCCCAACCCGTTCTTCGCCCCGATCGCGGCGGTCGTGAGCCTCGGCACGTCGTACGGCCAACGGCTCCGACGGGTCGCGGAGGTGACCCTGGGCGTCGCCATCGGCGTGCTCATCGCCGACCTCGTCGTCATCTGCATCGGCAGCGGGTGGTGGCAGCTGACGGTGGTGGTGGCGCTCGCGATGTCCGCGGCGCTGCTGCTCGACGCCGGGGTCGTCTTCGTGACCCAGGCGGCCGTGCAGTCGATCGTGGTCGCCTCCCTCATCACCGACCCCAGCCAGGCGCTGCTGCGCTGGACCGACGCGCTGGTCGGGGGCGCGGTCGCGCTGGTCGCCGCGACGGTGGTGCCGCGCGCGCCGCTGCGGCAACCGGGGCTGCAGGCGGCGCGGGTGCTCGAGAAGATCGCGGGGCTGCTGCGCGGTGCCGGCCAGGGGCTCGGGGACGGCGACGTGGAGGAGCTGCTCGACCTGCTCTCCGACGCCCGCACCACGGACGTGCTCATCGGCGAGCTCACCCAGGCCGCCGGCGAGGGGCTCTCCGTCGTGGCCTCGTCGCCGTTCCGGCTGCGCCACCGCGGGGCCGTGCGCCAGATGTCGGAGCTCGTCGAGCCGCTCGACCTGGCGCTGCGCAACACCCGGGTGCTCGTGCGCCGGGCCGCGGTCGCGGCCTACCGCCGCGACCCCGTGCCGCCGGGGTACGCCGTGCTGTGCGCCGACCTGGCCGACCTGGTGGACCGGCTCGCCGAGGAGCTGCGCGGAGACCGGCACCCCGAGGAGCTGCAGGCCGAGCTGGTCGCCCTCGCCGAGGCGAGCTCGCGGGTGGAGCGCACCGACGAGCTGTCCGCCGAGGTGGTGCTGGCGCAGCTGCGCTCGATCATCGCCGACCTGCTCCGCATCACCGGGATGGGGAGCCTGGAGGCCACCGACGCGATCCCGCCGCTCGGTCGGGACCGGCCCTGACCCGCCCCCGACCGGACGCGGTCCGGGGTGCCCGACGCGCCGTTGTGCACCGGCGGAGGCGCTGATGCCTCACAATCGACCCGTGCCCGACCACGACGAGACCGCCGGAGCCCCCGCTCGCGACGCGTCCGCCCCCGACGCCGACGACGAGGCGACCGACGCGCCCGCCGACACGTCCGCCGACACGTCCGCCGACACGTCCGCCGACACGTCCGCCGAAGAGCCCACGACGCCGGCGGAGCTGCCCGACCAGCCGCCACGACGGGCCAAGGGGCTGGGGGTGGGCTACCGGGCCGACGAGGTGGACGCGTTCCTGGCCGAGCTCTGGAAGGCGCTCGACCGCCCGCAGCCGGCGATGGCGCCGTACGAGGTGGCCGACGCCCGCTTCAAGGCGACGCGGCTCCGGCGGCGCTACCAGATGCGGTCCGTCGACGACTACCTCGAGCGGATCCAGGCGGTGCTGCGCGAGCGGCACGGCGCGGACGCGGTGGCCGACATCGAGGGCCATCTCTCGACGCCGCGGCACGTGCGCACGGGCTGGATCTACGCCATCGCGCTGGTGCTGATCGTCGTCATGCTCGCGTTCGCCTTCACCCAGCTCTGACGCGCCCCGGCGCGCGCCGGCGCGCCCCGACCCGGGCCGTCGCGGCTCACCGAGCGGGGTGGCGCACCTCGCTGGCCCAGGACGCCACCGGCTGCCGGGCCGCGGCCAGCAGTGCCGAGGCGACGACGTCGGGGTGGAAGGTCGAGCCGGGGTCCTTCGGCGCCAGCACCCCGTCGACGGTGACCGAGACGGCGCGGACGCCGCTGTCGGCGAGGTGACGGTCGAGGCTCCGCACGAGGTTGCGCACCCCCGCCTTCTGGACCCCCAGCGACGCGGCCGACGGGTCCGGGGAGTCCGCGGCGGCGCTGCCCGTGACGGTGATGCGGGCGTCGGGGGACAGGAACGGGTGGGCGGCCTGGACGGCGGTGAGCAGGGCGCCGACGCCGAGCGCGACGTCCTCGGCCAGCTCAGCCGGCGTCAGCTCCAACGGGGAGCGGGCCCGGTAGGCGCTCGGGTTGAAGTGCAGCAGGTCCACCCGGCCCAGCTGCTCCGCGAGCCGCGTCAGCGTGGCGCCCGCCGCGGCGTGGTCCGTCACGTCGGCCACCGAGGTCAGGGGTCGCGGCGCGTCGGGAGCGAGCGCGGCCACCTGCTCGGCGAGGTCGCCGAGCACCTCCTCCTCACGGCCGACGAGCGCGAGCACGTAGCCCTCGCGGGCGAGCAGCCGGGCCAGCGACCCGCTGACCCCGGGACCGGCTCCCACGACCAGGGCCGTCCGTGGACCGGCTCCCGTGTCGGCTCCCCTCACGGCGGTCGCGTCGGCGGTGGTGTCGGACGGCGTCGCGTCGGGACCGGTGCTCGTGGCGCTCATGGGTCGGAGGCTACTCGCGGCCGCTCGGGCGGGACCGCTCCGGGAGGACCGCTCCGGGAGGACCCCTCCGGCAGGACCGCTCTGGCAGGACCTCTCTGGGAGAATCGCGGCGTGACCTCGCACGCCGCCCGGCCCTGGGTGCTGCACGTCGACCTCGACCAGTTCATCGCCGCGGTCGAGGTGCTGCGACGTCCGGAGCTGGCCGGTCGACCGGTGGTCGTCGGGGGCCGGGGCGACCCGACCGAGCGGGGCGTGGTCGCGACCGCGTCGTACGAGGCGCGTGAGCACGGGGTCGGCTCCGGTACGCCGCTGCGCGTCGCAGCCCGGCGGCTGCCGCCCGACGCGGTGTTCCTGCCGGTCGACAAGCCGGCCTACGACGCCGCGAGTGCCGAGGTGATGACGGTGCTGCGCTCCTTCGACCTGCCGGTCGAGGTGCTGGGGTGGGACGAGGCGTTCCTCGGCGCCGTCACCGACGACCCCGGGACCCTGGCCCGTGAGGTGCAGGCCCGGGTGCTGGAGCGCACTCGCCTGCACTGCTCGGTCGGTGTCGGCGACAACAAGCTCCAGGCGAAGATCGCGACGTCCTTCGGCAAGCCCCGCGGCGTCGGGTGGCTGACCAGCGACGCCTGGGAGGCGGTGATGGGGGAGCGGCCGACGACGGCGCTGTGGGGGATCGGGACCAAGACCGCCCGCCGGCTCGCCGACCTGGGCATCGACACGGTGGCCCAGCTGGGCGCCGCCGACACCCAGCGGCTCGCGGACGCGCTCGGCCCGACCACGGGGCCGTGGCTGCGCCGGACCGGTCGCGGGGTGGCCTCCTCGACGGTGGACCCGACCCCGTGGGTGCCGCGGGCCCACGGCCGGGAGACCACCTTCCAGGTCGACCTCACCGACTGGTCCGCGGTGTCACGTGAGGCGCGTGGCCTCGCGGCCACCGTGGCCGAGGACCTGCGCCGCGAGGGCCGCCCGGCCGTCCGGGTGGGCGTGAAGGTGCGCTACGTCCCCTTCGAGACCCGTCAGCGCAGCCTCACCCTGCCGACGCCGACCGCCGAGGCCGACGACATCGCCGCCGCGGCCGAGGTGCTGCTCGAGCGCTTCGACCACGCGCGTGCCGTGCGGCTGCTCGGCGTACGCGCGGAGATGGGGCCCCCGGACCCGGACCCGCCGACGGAGCCTTCCGAGGAGTCGCCGCGTCAGTCCCAGTAGTGCCGGGGCACGATGCGCTTGGCCAGCCGGACGACGTAGAAGCCGCTGTTGCCGTCGGAGTACCAGACCTGGCGCCGCTTCAGGTCGTAGGCCGGCGCCGACATCGCGTAGGCGCCCTCGCGGGCCGGGTCCGCGGCGTCGGGCACGGTCGGCTGGTTGTAGTAGCCGACCTCGACCGGGTTCCGCGGGTCGCGGACGTCGAAGATCCGCAGGCCGCTGGCGATCATGCTGCAGGCCACGATGCCGGGGTTGCGGTAGCGGGGGACCGAGCAGTAGTGGCCGGCGTACCCCTGGGCCGGGCTCCGGGCACCGGGGTCGTCCTGCTGCGGACCGTCGCGGTTCGCGAGCTGGTGGACGGCCAGGCGCAGGTTCGACACGACCCGGGGCCGGCGACGGTCGTGGACGTCGATCAGGCGTGACGCCCCGACCGGGGCGTCGGCCTGGTAGCCACCCTCGAGCACCAGGTCCGGCCCGAGGGTGAAGTTGGCGAACTCGTCGGCCTCGAGCAGGTAGCGCCGCCCGTCGATGACGATCGGGTCGGCGGCCTGAGGGATCGAGCGCTGCCGCCAGTCGAGGGTCGAGACCGGACGGAACGTCGGGGTGCCCTCACGGTCCTGGATGGAGCTGACGTCGAGCACGGCGAGGCCGCCCACGGAGGTGGGCCCGCCCGGGGTCGCGTTGCCGATCTCGGCGACGTACATCGTGCGGCCGTCGGGGCTGAGCCGGAGGCCGTGGTAGTTCACGCCGGTCTTCGTGGTGATCGGCTGCGGGGTCCGGGGCCGGGTCACGTCGAGGGCGGTGAGCGTCTGCCCGGAGGTGGAGGAGACGTAGAACGTCCGGCCGTCGGGGGCGAAGCCGCTCTCGTGGCCGAGGCCGGCGACCGGCACGGAGGAGAGCAGCACCGGCTGCCGGCAGTCGCCGGAGAGGTCGTAGAGGTCGACCTGGCCCGGCGCCGTGGCGAGGTTGCCGGCGACGGCGGCCAGCAGCCCGCGGCGCTGGTTGAGGTAGAGCGACTCGTGTGGGCTCTCCATCGCCGGGGTGAGCAGGTTCGCGGTCTGGCGGGGGTGCGCCGGGTCGCTCATGTCGAGCACGATCGTCCCGAGGCCCTCACGTCCCACGTTGTAGGGCAGGTCGGTGGGGAAGAGCAGCGTGGAGTCGTAGACCGCGCAGACGTGACCGGCGTGGTCGACGTACCGGAAGACCTTGAAGCCGCCCGAGCCGTTGGTGTGCGACACCGTGCGGGTGTTGCAGGTGTAGCCACGGGCCGCACGGCCCGACGCGTAGTCGCGCGACGGGACGCGCCCCTGGATCGAGGTCTCCGGCCGCGAGCCGTCGTCGCACCGCGCCTGCGGGGTCGGTCGCAGCGGCGGCTCGTCGACCGCCTGGGAGGACGAGCCCGGGACCAGCCAGAGGCCGGCGCCGCCGACGAGGGCGCTGGTCAGGACCAGCCGGACGAGGAGGGTACGACGAGGGGCGTTCACCCGACCCATCCTGCGCCCGGCGGGAGCGTCTGACAGTGGATCGGGTCAGACGATCCCGATGAGGCGCTTGTTGGCCCGCCCCACGACGCGGCTCACCACGCGCTGGTAGCCCGACCCGGTGAGCCGGACCAGCAGGTCCAGCGCCTTGGCGTCACGGCCGACGAGCACCCGGGCACGGTCCTTGCGGATGCCCTCGACGATGATCGCGGCGGCCTGCTCGGCGGTCGTCTTCGCGAGGTGCTTGTCGAAGAAGTCGGCACTGCGCTGCTGGTCGGTGGCGCCGGCGGAGGCCGCGTTGCGGGCGATCGCGGTCTTGACGCCCCCGGGGTGCACGCACGTGACGGACACGCCGTTGCGGGCGATGACCATCTCCTGGCGCAGCGCCTCGGTGAAGCCGCGCACGCCGAACTTCGCGGCGTTGTACGCCGACTGGCCCGGCACGGCCAGCAGCCCGAAGAGGCTGGAGATGTTCACGACGTGCCCGCCCGACGCGATGACGTGGGGCAGGAACGCGCGCGTGCCGTTCACGACGCCCCAGAAGTCGACGTCCATGACGAAGTCGAGCTGCTCGTCGGTCATGTCGACCACGTCGCCGTTGAGGGCGACCCCGGCGTTGTTGATCACGACGGAGACGCTGCCGAGGTCGGCGACGACAGTGTCGGCGTACTCCTTCCAGGCGGTGCGGTCGCGCACGTCGAGCTTGTCGACGCGAGCCTCCAGCCCGGTGGCCTCGCGGACCAGGTCGGCGGTCTCCTGCAGGCCGGCCGCGTCGACGTCGGAGATCGCCAGGCGCGCTCCGGCGCCGGCGAGCTCGAGGGCGAGCGCGCGGCCGATGCCGGACGCGGCGCCGGTCAGGACGACGACGGTGCTGCTGTCGATGCGGGTCATGCGGGGATCTCCTCGGCGGTCGGGGCGGGCTGGTCGTCGTGCTGGTCGCTGCGCACCTCGACGTACTTCTCGGGGTCGAAGCGCGCGGTGAGGCGACGGAAGGTGAAGGTCGCGCCGGGCCACAGCGTGACGTTGCGCCCGTGGGAGTCGAGGTACCAGCTGGCGCAGCCCCCGGCGCTCCACACGGTGCCCTCCATCTTGTCCTGGAGGCCGTCGACGTAGGCGCGCTGGGCCTCGGGCCGGGGCTCGAGGGCGGTCACGCCGCTGCGGCGCCGCTCCTCGAGGTGGGTGAGCGCGTCGAGGATGTAGGCGACCTGCGACTCGATCATGAAGACCATCGACGAGTGACCCAGGCCGGTGTTCGGGCCGACGACGAAGAACAGGTTCGGGAAGCCGTGGACCGTCGTGCCCTTGTAGGCCTGCATGCCGTGCTCGGCGAAGTGGCGGTCGAGCCGGGTGCCGTCACGACCGGTGATCTTCTCCGCGATCGGGAGGTCGGTGGTGTGGAAGCCGGTGGCCACGATGATGACGTCGACCTCGCGCTCCTGGCCGTCCTTCGTGACGATGCCCGTCGGGGTGACGCGGGCGATGCCGTCGGTGACGAGGTCGACGTTGTCGCGGTCGAGGGCCGGGTACCACGTGTTGGAGATCAGGATGCGCTTGCACCCGATCGTGTAGTCGGGGGTCACCTTCGCGCGCAGCTCGGGGTCGGCGATGCCCCGGCGGATGTTGAGCAGCGCGAGCTGCTGCGCCGGCCACGCCAGCCGGGGGTTCTTGGTGAAGGCCGGGACGTACATCTCCCGGCCCCAGTAGATGGCCGTGCGGTAGATCCGCTGCAGGCCGGGCAGCACCTTGAACCCGAGCTTCTCGACGCCGGTGTAGGGACGGTCGTTGCGGGGGATCACCCACGGCGCGGTGCGCTGGTAGACGTCGAGGTGGCCGACCTTCTCCGCGATCTCGGGGACGATCTGGATCGCGGAGGCGCCCGTGCCGATGACGGCCACGCGCTTGCCGGTGAGGTCCGCGTCGTGGTCCCAGCGCGCGGAGTGGAAGACCTGGCCGGTGAAGGAGTCGAAGCCCTCGATGTCGGGGTTCTTCGGGTCGGAGAGGGCGCCGGCGGCGGAGACCACGGCGTCGGCGGTGAGCTCGCCGGCGCTGGTGCGCACCGTCCAGTGACCGGCCGTCTCGTCCCAGGTGGCCGCCTCGAGGGCGGTGTCGAACGCGAAGCGGTCCAGCGTGCCCGAGCGCTCCGCGACCTTCTGGATGTAGGCCTGGATCTCCGGCTGGGGGGAGAACGAGCTCGACCAGTCGGGGTTGAGGGCGAAGGAGTAGGAGTACAGCTGCGACGGGACGTCGCACGCGGCGCCCGGGTAGGTGTTGTCGCGCCAGGTGCCGCCGACGTCGTTGCCGCGCTCGACGACGAGGAAGTCCTCGCGGCCGGCCTCGTGCAGCTTGATGGCCGTCGCGAGGCCACCGAAGCCGGCGCCGACGACGAGCACGCCGACGTGCGGGGGGAGGGGGACGGTGCGGTTCGCCGAATTCTGAGCCATGACCCTAGGCTACGAGGTCTATTGAACGAGCGTCAATAGAACTCGGACGTGACGGTCGCTACCCTCGGGGCATGGCCGTCACCCGCACCAGGCTCGCTCCCGCGGCCCGGCGCGAGCAGCTGCTGGACCTGGGGCGCCGGATGGTCTCGGCCGGGCAGCTCGACGACGTCTCGATCGACGCCATCGCCGAGCAGGCCGGCATCTCGCGGGGCCTGCTCTACCACTACTTCCCGAACAAGCGGGAGTTCCGCCTCGCGGTGCTCCAGCGCATGGCCGAGGAGATCGTCGAGGTCACCGCGCCCCGCGCCGACGACCCGCCGGAGGAGCAGCTGGCCCTCGGCCTCGCGGCGTACGTCGACTTCGTCACCGAGCACCACGAGGCCTACCGCTCGTTCGTGCGGGGGGCCGCCGGCGGCGACGAGGACTTCCGCCACATCCACGAGCAGGCCCGGCACGCCCTGACCGACCGCATCTTCACGACCACCGAGCCGGAGGTCCTGGCCCAGATGGGTCTCGTCGACACCCCGCTGCTGCGGCTGCTGGTGCGCGGGTGGAGCTCGCTGGTCGAGGAGATGCTGCTGACCTGGCTCGAGCGCCCGCAGGGGGTCAGCCGGGAGACGTTGCTCGAGGTGATGGCAGGCGCTCTGCCGGGTCTCGGTGCGGTTGTCAGTCCGACAAGATAGCGTCCTCCTGTGGTCTACACCTCCGAGTTCCCGTTCGTCTACCTGTGCGCGGACGTCGCCGCCTTCAGCATGCGCGAGGACACCGGTCTCTCCGTCCTGCTGATCAAGCGCGGGCAGGCTCCCTTCAAGGGCCGCTGGGCCCTGCCGGGTGGCTTCGTCGACGAGAACGAGGACGCCGCCAAGGCCGCCCGACGCGAGCTGAAGGAGGAGACCGGGCTGGTCGTCGGGCGTCGCCCCTTCGAGCAGATCGGCGCCTACACCGCCCCCCGGCGCGACCCCCGCCACCGCGTGGTGTCGATGTCCTACTGGACGCTGGCGGCACCCGACGCCGAGGCGCTCGCCTCCGACGACGCCGCGGACGTGCAGTGGTGGTCCCTCGACGAGGCCCTCTCGGCCTCGCGCCGGCTCGCCTTCGACCACGCCACGATCCTGGCCGACGCCGTCGCGTCGCTGGGACGGCGGATGGAGACCACGACCGTCGCCACCGCGCTGCTCGGCGACGAGTTCACGATCGCCGACATCCGCGGCGTCTACGAGGCCGTGTGGGGCCGGCCCCTCGACCCGGGCAACTTCCAGCGCAAGGTGCTCGGCACCCCGGGCTTCGTCACCGACAGCGGCTGGCGCACCGCCGGGGGCCGTGGACGACCCGCCACGCTCTACCACGCCGGCGAGGGCGGGGAGATCTGGCCGCCGCTCTCGCGCCAGCGCGACCGCTGACGCGCGGCTGGTCCGAGTCGTCCGCACGCGTGCCGGCACCGGACGCCGACGCGCAGCACGCCCCGTAGGCTGTCCCGGCCATGTCTGAGACCCCGCCCGCCGGCGCGAAGAAGCGTCGCCCTCGCGGGGGTCGCCGTCGTGGCGGCCAGGAGCGCGGCCAGGATCGCGGCCAGAAGGTCGGCCGGGGGAGCGGGCAGGAGGGCGGTCGGTCGTCCCGCCGGCTCACCCCGCCGCCGTACAGCGACGCCGAGGTGGTGACGCGCGCCGCGGCTGTGCCGGTGGTGACCTACCCCGACGAGCTGCCGGTCAGTGCGCGGCGCGACGACATCGCCGCGGCCATCCGCGACCACCAGGTCGTGATCGTGGCCGGTGAGACCGGGTCGGGGAAGACCACGCAGATCCCCAAGATCTGCCTCGAGCTGGGCCGGGGCGTCCGGGGCCAGATCGGCCACACCCAGCCGCGACGGATCGCCGCCCGCACGGTGGCCGAGCGCATCAGCGAGGAGCTCGGGGTCGAGCTCGGCGCCGCGGTGGGCTACCAGGTCCGGTTCACCGACCGGGCCGACCGGAGCACGTTGGTGAAGCTGATGACCGACGGCATCCTGCTCGCCGAGCTGCACCGTGACCGCGAGCTCAGCGGCTACGACACGCTCATCATCGACGAGGCGCACGAGCGCAGCCTCAACATCGACTTCATCCTCGGCTACCTCAAGCAGCTGCTGCCGCGTCGTCCCGACCTCAAGGTCGTCATCACCTCGGCGACGATCGATCCGCAGCGCTTCGCCGCCCACTTCGCCGACGCGCAGGGCCGTCCTGCCCCGATCGTCGAGGTGTCCGGGCGGACCTACCCCGTCGAGGTCCGCTACCGGCCGCTGGTCGAGGAGCGCTACGACGACGAGGACGGCGAGCCCGTCGTGCGCGACCAGACGGAGGCGGTGGTGGCCGCCTGCCAGGAGCTCGCCGCCGAGGGCCCCGGCGACGTGCTCGTGTTCCTGCCGGGGGAGCGGGAGATCCGCGACACCGCGGACGCGCTGGCCGGCGCCACCTGGCGCGGCGTCGACCCCGAGGTCGTGCCGCTCTTCGCCCGGCTCTCCAGCGCGGAGCAGCACCGCGTCTTCGCCGCCCACACCGGGCGTCGCATCGTGCTGGCCACCAACGTCGCCGAGACCTCGCTGACGGTGCCCGGCATCCGCTACGTCGTCGACACCGGGGTGGCGCGGATCTCGCGCTACTCCGCGCGCAGCAAGATCCAGCGGCTGCCGATCGAGCCGGTCAGCCAGGCCTCCGCCCGTCAGCGCTCCGGCCGGTGCGGTCGCACCTCGCCGGGCATCGCGATCCGGCTGTACTCCGAGGAAGACCACGACGCGCGCCCGGAGTTCACCGACCCCGAGATCCTGCGGACCAACCTCGCCTCGGTGCTGCTGCAGATGGCGGCGCTCGGGCTGGGCGACCTGGCGCGCTTCCCCTTCGTCGAGCCACCGGACCACCGTCAGGTGGCGGCCGGCCGCCAGCTGCTCGAGGAGCTGGGAGCCCTCGAGGGCGGCCAGCGCCTGACGAGGATCGGGCGGCGGCTGTCCACGCTGCCGGTCGACCCGCGCATGGGGCGCATGATCCTCGAGGCCGATCGCCGCGGCGTGCTGCGCGAGGTGCTGGTGATCACCGCCGCGCTGTCCCTTCCCGACCCGCGCGAGCGGCCGCTGGAGCTGCAGGCGCAGGCCGACCAGCTCCACGCGCGCTTCCGCCACGAGCACTCCGACTTCCTCTCGCTGCTGAACCTGTGGGAGCACGTCCGCACCCAGCAGCGCGAGCTCAGCTCGAGCGCGTTCCGCCGGCTGTGCCGCGCCGAGCTGCTCAACTACCTGCGCATCCGGGAGTGGCAGGAGCTGGAGTCGCAGCTGCGCCGGGCCGCGAAGCAGGTCGGGCTCGGCACGGCGTCGGGGCCACGCGACCGCCCGGACGGCGGGGAGCGCGACGAGGACGGCATCCACCGGGCCCTGCTGGCCGGGCTGCTGTCCCACGTCGGCGTCAAGGACCGCGAGGCCGAGGAGCAGGCCGCGCGTCCCCGCGGTGACGCCGCGGCGCGGGGGCAGCGAGGGCGCCGCACGTCGACGTACCTCGGGGCCCGCAACACCCGCTTCACGCTGTTCCCGGGCTCCACGCTGGCCAAGCGCCAGCCGGAGGTCGTGATGTCCGCCGAGCTGGTGGAGACCTCGCGCCTCTTCGCGCGCACCAACGCCGCCATCGAGGCCTCGTGGGCCGAGGAGGTCGGCGCCCACCTCGTCAAGCGCACCTACTCCGAGCCGCACTGGTCGCGCCGGCGCGCCGCGGTCATGGCCCGCGAGCGCGTCACCCTGTACGGCGTCCCGCTGGTCGCGGACCGGCTCGTGAACTACGGCTCGGTCGACCAGGCGCTCGCCCGGGAGCTGTTCATCCGCCACGCCCTGGTCTACGGCGAGTGGCAGACGCGGCACCGGTTCTTCTCCCACAACCGGCGGCTGCTCGAGGAGGCCGAGGAGCTGGAGAACCGGGCCCGGCGGCGCGACCTCGTGGTCGACGAGCACAGCCTCTTCGACTTCTACGACGCCCGGGTCGGGGCCGAGGTCGTCTCCGGCGTCCACTTCGACACCTGGTGGAAGGCGACACGGCAGGAGCAGCCCGACCTGCTGACCTTCGACCCGGCGATGCTGCTGCACGAGGGTGCCGCCGACGTCTCGGTCGAGGACTTCCCCGACGCCTGGCACGAGGGCCCCGTCCCGCTGCCGCTGAGCTACGCCTTCGACCCGGGTGGCGCGCGCGACGGCGTCACCGTCGACATCCCCCTCACCGCCCTCAACCAGGTCAGCGACGCCTCGCTCACCTGGCACGTGCCGGGCCTGCGCCAGGAGCTGGTGGTGGCGCTGCTGCGCTCGCTGCCCAAGCAGCTGCGCGTCAGCTTCGTGCCGGCGCCGGACCACGCCCGCGACTTCCTCGCCAGCGTGGCGCCGGGCCGCGAGCCGCTGCTCGACGCGCTGGAGCGGCACCTGCGGGCCCGCACGGGCGTGCACGTGCCGGCCGACGCGTGGGACTGGGACAAGGTGCCGGCGCACCTGCAGCCGACCTACCGCATCGTCGACGACAGCGGCACGGAGGTCAGCCGCGGCAAGGACCTCGCCGCCCTGAAGCAGCCGCTCGGCGCCCGCTTCGCCGACGCGCTCCAGTCGGCGGCGGCCGAGCGCACCGCCTCCGGCGCCCGCGACTGGGACGTCGGCACGATCGAGCCGTCGTTCGAGGAGACCCGCGCCGGGCAGCCCGTGCGCGGCTACCCCGCGCTGGTCGACGAGGGCGACGGGACCGTCGGGCTGCGGGTCTTCGGCGACGAGGCCACCCAGACGGCCGCGCACCGGCTCGGCGTACGGCGGCTGCTGGCGCTGACCGTGCCCTCCCCGGCCAACCGGCTGACGCGGGACTGGGACAACGCCCGGAAGCTGACGCTCGCCGGCTCGCCGTACCCGTCGGTGGGGGCGTTGCTGGAGGACTGCGTGCTCGCCACCGTCGAGCAGCTCATGGACCGGCACGGGGGCGCGCTGGTCCGCGACGAGCCGTCCTTCCGCGCGCTGCAGGCGGCGGTGCGCGCCGACCTCGCCGAGGCCTCCGCCGTCGTGCTCGAGGACGTCGTCCGGGTGCTGGCGGCGTGGCGGCAGGCCGACCGGGCGCTGAGCGGCCGGGTGGACCTGCGGCTGCTGCCGGCGATGACGGACCTGCAGGCCCAGGTCGGGCGGCTGGTCGGGCCCGGTTTCGTGGCCGAGGTGGGGGCGGCGCGGCTGCGTGACCTGCCCCGCTACCTGCGGGCCGTCGAGGTCCGCGTCGAGAAGCTCAACGCGGGCGGGGCGGCGCCGGACCGCGACCGCGCGCTGATGGACCGGGTCGCGGCGCTCCAGGACGCCTACCTGCACCGGGTGGCGGCACTGACCGACCCCGCGGTCGTGCCGGCCGGCCTGGTCGAGGTGCGGTGGATGCTGGAGGAGCTGCGGGTCAGCCTCTGGGCCCAGCAGCTCGGGACCGGGCGTCCGGTCTCGGAGCAGCGTGTCGCGAAGGCTCTCGCGCGGATCTGACCCGGTGGGGCGAGGTGCCTCAGCCCGACAGCTCGGGGTGGTGGCGCGACGCCTCGGTCACCACGGCGTCGAACACCGACCGTTCCAGGGCGGCGCCCTCGCGGCGCACCTCGGCCTCGGGCAGCACGAGCAGCCGGTCGAGGCGGACCTCGCTGGGGCGCCGCTCCGGGTCCCAGTCGCCGGAGCCGACGTCCATCCAGTAGCGACCCCAGCGCGCCTCGTCCTCGGCGTCGCGGTCGTGGTCCTGGCTGGTGAGCTGCAGGCACAGCAGCTGGCCCGGGGGGTGGGGTGCCGCGGCGCGGGCGAGCACGACGACGGGGCGGTCCTTGCCCTGCGAGGCGTCCTCCTCGTAGGGCACCCAGGTCCACACCACCTC
Source organism: Nocardioides sp. HDW12B (assembly GCF_011299595.1). Lineage (NCBI taxonomy): Bacteria > Bacillati > Actinomycetota > Actinomycetes > Propionibacteriales > Nocardioidaceae > Nocardioides > Nocardioides sp. HDW12B. Next base: position 1,571,327 of record NZ_CP049867.1, read on the forward strand.
GCCGGGGTCGGGCAGTCCGTCGGCCTCGGGGGAGTACGTCGTCATGGAGCCGTTCCTCTCGCTGCTGTCGCTCTCGCTGCTGTCGCCGCCGTCGGTCAGCAGGACGCCACCGATCGTCGCGACGACGACCGCCGCGAGCAGGACCCACCTCGGCAGTCGTCGCACCGGGGTCATGATGCCCGACCCAGCGCGACTCAGCGCGACCCAGCGTGACCCAGCGCGACCCGGCCCGACCCAGCCCGCCCCGGCGCGACTCAGCCGACGAGCAGGGTCGGGGTGCTGCGCAGCCTCAGCGCGAGCACGGTCGCCACCAGCAGCAGACCGCCGGACAGGGCGACGACGGCGGGCCAGCCGCCCGCGGACCAGGCGTGGCCGGCCAGGGTGCCGAAGACCGAGGAGCCGACGTAGTAGGCGAAGACGTAGAGCGAGGACGCCTGACCGGTGGCCACCCCTCCGGCGTGGGCGCGGGCGGTGACCCAGCCCGACGCGGTGCCGTGGACGACGAAGAAGCCGGCCGTCATCAGCATGAGGCCGCCGACGAGGGTGGGCAGCGTGGCCGGCAGCGTGAGCAGCAGCCCGCCGATGGCGAGGGCGCAGCCGGCGGGGACGACGGCGCGTCGGCCGAGCACCTCGGCGAGCCGCCCGGCCACGACCGAGCCCACCGAACCGATCGGGTAGACGAGGAAGACGAGGCTGGCCGCGCCGACGCCCAACGAGAACGGCGCCCCGGACAACCGGAAGCCGGTGGCGTTGAGGACGGCCACGAAGGCGCCGATACCGGTGGCGCCGATGCCGTAGAGCGCCAGCAGGGCCGGGTCGGCCAGTGCCCCGCGCAGGCGGCGTGCGGCGGCTCGGGCCCCGGAGGCGGCGGGCACGAAGCCGTGCGAGGCCGGCAGCAGCACGCGGACGACGACCGCCCCCAGGACGCCGAGGCCCGCGGCGGCGGCCAGGCCCCAGCGCCAGCCGGCGACGTCGGCCACCGGACCGGTCACGAGCCGCCCGGCCATGCCACCGATCGCCGTACCCCCGATGTAGAGGCCGGCGGCGCGGGCGTGGCTGGAGGGGTGCAGCTCCTCGCGCAGGTACGCCGTCGCGACGGCGGGCAGCCCGGCCAGCGCCACACCCTGCGCCAACCGGAGCCCGAGCAGCGCGTGCCACGTGGGCGCGAGCGCACAGGCGACCGCGACCAGCGACGCGAAGCCGAGGGAGAGGTGGATCAGGGGAGTGCGCCCGACGCGGTCCGAGAGTGGGCCGAGCAGCAGGATCGTCACGGCCAGCCCAGCGGTGGTCAGCGACAGCGACAGGGTGCTCTGGGCCGGTGTGACACCGAAGTCGGCGGCCAGCTCGGTGAAGAGCGCCTGGGTGCTGTAGAGCAGCACGAAGGTGGCCAGCCCGGCGACGAACAGCGCGCCGACGACTCGACGGTACGCCGACGTTCCCGGGACGTACCCGCGGCCGGCGTCGTCGGCGACCGGGCCGCCCGAGCCGCTGGCCGGCCCCGACGCCGGGGAGGTCGGTGCAGAAGTCACCCGACGACTCTGCGCGTTCGGTCCTCATACGTCCAATGTCCCGTGTCTCTTGCCTTGATGCGTGAGGCGCATGACGACGCTAGGCTGGGCCCATGCAGCTGCGCGACCTCGCCTGGTTGGTGGCGCTGGCCGACCACCGCCACGTGACCGACACCGCGGCCGGCCTCGGCGTCAGCCAGCCGACCCTGTCGCGGGCGCTGGCCCGCATCGAGGCCGAGCTCGGTGCCCGGCTGTTCGAGCGGGTGCCGACGGGCGTGCTCCCGAACCCCGACGGCGACCTCGTGCTCGCCGCGGCCCGTGACCTCACCGCCCGCTACGACCAGCTGCTGGCCGACCTCGGGGCGCGGAGGGACCCGGAGTCCGGGGTCGTGCGGCTCGCCTTCCTCGACTCGATGGCCACCTCCCTCGTCCCTCAGCTGCTGCGCGACTTCCACGGCGAGGCGCCCCGGGTCCGGGTGCTGCTCACCCAGGAGCCCGGCCACGAGATCCTCGCCGACCTGGCGTCAGGCGCCTCGGAGCTGGCCGTCACCACCACCGGCCCGCAGCCCGGGCACGGCTGGCTGCCGCTCCAGGAGGAGCGGCTGGTCCTGGTCGTGCCGCCGTCGCACCGCCTGCGGGACCGGCGCCGCGTCGACCTCGCCGAGCTGGCGAGCGAGGAGCTGGTGACCACACCGGTCGGCTTCGGCTTCCGCCACCAGGTCGACCGACTGCTCGCCGACGCCGGCGTGGCCCCTCGGGTCTCCTTCGAGAGCGCCGACCTCGCCACCATCGAGGGTCTCGTCGCGGCCGGGCTGGGGGTCGCCCTGGTGCCCGAGCACCTGGCCGGGGTCTCCGGCACGGTCGGGGTCGCGCTGACGACGCCCGCGGCGCGACGTACGGTCGGGCTGACGTGGCGCAGCGACCGCGAGCTCGCGCCCGCCGCGGACCGCTTCCTCGCCTTCGTGCGCCGCACCCGCGCGTCGCCGCCGGACCCGGCCGGGGGCGGCCTACCGTGAGCCATGGGCGTGCGTGACCGTCGGGCGGCGGCTGGTGGTCCGGGCGCGCCGGACCGCGTCCGGGTGGCCACCTGGAACCTCTACCTGGGCGCGGACCTGTCGACCCTGTTCGGCCCCGGCCGCTCGGGCGACTTCGACGCCGACCTCGCCGAGGTGGTCCGCCAGCTGACCACGACCGGCTTCGAGCACCGGGCGCCGCTGGTCGCCCGGACGCTGGTGGAGCACGGGGCCGACCTCGTCGGGCTGCAGGAGGTCTGCACCTGGACCCACGAGGGCGCCGTGACGACCGACTTCGAGGCGCTCCTGCTGGCCGAGCTCGCCGCGCTCGGCGAGGAGTACGACGTCGTCACCCGGCAGGCGAGCTTCACCGGCGCGGCCGACCTGCCCGACGCCCTGGGAGGCGGACGCGTCACCCTGACCGGGCACGACGTCCTGCTGGTCCGGCGGGACAGCCCGGTGCGCGTCGAGTCGAGCCACCTGGGCACCTTCGGCCGCGCTCTCCACCTCGAGGTGATGGGAGGGCACCGCCAGACCGTCAGCCGCGGGTGGTGCGCGGCCCACTGCCGCGTGGGGGACGACGGGCCCCCGTTCGTCGTCGTCACCACGCACACCGAGGCTCACGAGGACGCAGCGCGGGACCGGCAGCGCGACGAGCTGCTCGCCGCCGTGGGCACGCTCGCGCCGGCCGGTCGCCCGGTGGTGCTGGTGGGCGACCTCAACGCGACGCCCGACCAGGTGGGGATGCCCGCGGCCTGGCGCGACGCCTGGGTCGACACGGGTCACGCCACGGACGCGCCCGCCGGGTGGACCTCGGGACAGTCGCCGGACCTGGCCAACGCGGAGAGCCGGCTGCACCAGCGCATCGACTACGTCTTCACGCGCGGCGCCCGCGCCGAGACCTGCACGCGTGTCGGCGCCGAGCCGGTGGGCGGACGGTGGCCCTCGGACCACGCCGGGCTGGTCGCCGACGTCCGGCTGGGCTGACCGGCTGGGCTGACCGGCTGGGCTGACCGGCTGGGCTGACCGGCTGGGCTGACCGGCTGGGCTGACCGGCTGGGCTGACCGGCGTGCTGCCCGGTGCGTCCGGGAGGAGTAGTGCGTCGGGCCGGGAGCGCCTCACGGCGCGTGGCCGCTCGTAGCGGCTAATTGTGGGACCCGGGGCTGCCGCGGCCCGACGCGTGTCCGAGTGTACGACAGGGGTGGAGCACCCGGTGGGGGACCGCACGAGACGCCGGCCCGGACCTGGCAGGACCCAGGTGAGCCCAGCTGAGCTCAGCCGAGCCGGCCGTCCAGCTCCAGGCGGGCGGCGTGCTCGAGCTGGGAGGCCAGCGTCATGAGCCGCGCGGCCGACACGTCGGAGGCATGGTCGGTGGCGTGGTCGGGCGAGCTCCCGGGGTGGTCGAGGTGCGCCCGGCCGGCGGCCGCGACCCGGGCGAAGGCGGCCGCGCGGAACAGGGTGTCGGCGAAGTCGCCGACCCGGACGCCGCGCAGCACCGTGTCGACCAGCGCGCGCACGTCGTCGGGCCCCGGAGGGTCGGTGACCCCGGCCACGACCTCGTGGACCGGGGTGTGGTGACGCCCGGCGTCGAACTCACGGGCGGCACCGGCCGGGTCGGCGTACACCCACGCGCGGAGCAGGTAGAGCCGCCACAGGCAGCCCGCCAGCGAGTCCGCGGGCGAGCCGGACCACAGCTCCGCGATGCCCTCGAGCCCCTCGAGCTCGGCGAGCCGGACCACGCGCTCGACGACCGCGTCGTCCTGCGGGTCACGGGGCCCGCGCACCAGCAGCGTCGCCGCCCGGTCGGCCGCCTCGGTGCGCTCGGCCGGGTCGACGTCACCCACGAGGTCCTCGAAGGGCGCGGCGCCGAGCAGGGCGGGGCGGTGATGGCGGGGCGTGTCGGCCATCGCACCAGCGTAGGTGGTGACCCGCTACGGTGGGCCCACCGACGCGGTCGCGGCGATCGGGCTCGACTGGAGGAGGCGGGGTGCCCGCGGTGCGGACGGCGCTGATGTGCAGGACGGGGACGCGTCTGGTGGTCGCGGCGTTGGCCGGCAGCCTGCTGCTGTCCGCCTGCACCGGAGGCGAGGACCCGCCCGAGCCAGGACCGTCCCCCGAGGCGTCCTCCGCCGGGCCCGAGCGCACCGAGCTCCGGCTCACCGTCTTCGGCACCCGGGCGCAGCAGCAGTCCTACGCCGACGTCGCTCGTGCCTACGAACAGGTCGACCCCGACGTGGACGTGGTGACCACCGGCTACCGCACGGCGCCCGCCGCGCTGCGGGCCGTGGAGTCCGGCGAGGAGCCCGCCGACGTCTTCCTCATGGACGGCAGCGCGCTGGCCGAGCTCACGACCCGCTCCCCGGACTTCCTGCAGCCCCTCGACGAGCTCCTCGAGGAGCGCGACGTGCAGTTCGGTGACGACCACCAACGGGTCGCGCTGTCCGCGCTGAGCGCGGAGGCGGCCCTGCAGTGCATGCCGGCCGAGATGTCGCCCACGGTGCTCTACGCCGACGACGCGCTGCTGCCGAGCAACCGTCGGCTGCGCTCGCTCGGCGTCGAGCTGCCGCGCGCCATCGAGACCTGGGGCTGGAACGAGTTTGCCGCCACCGCGCGTGCGGTCGCCGTGGCGGACGGACCGGCGGGCATGCGGGGCGTCTACGTGCCGCCGACGCTGCAGCTGATGACCGCCTTCGTGCGCGCCGCCGGCGGTGACGTGGTCGACGACGTCGCGGAGCCCCGCGAGCTCGACCTCACCTCCGACGAGGCCCTGCAGGTGCTGCGGCTGGTGGCGGTCCTCGCCGCGGACCGCAGCGTGTCGCTGACCCCGCAGCAGGTGGCCGAGAAGTCCGCTCTCCAGCGTTTCGTCGACGGCGAGCTCGGGCTGATGTTCGGCACGCGTGCCGACGTGCCGGTGCTGCGCGAGTCGGGCCGGGAGTTCCAGGTGCTGCCGCTGCCGGGCTTCGGCCGGTCCCGCTCGGTCTCCACCGTCAGCGGCTACTGCGTCCCGGCGTCGTCGGACGAGGTCGAGCTGGCCGCCGACTTCATCGCCTGGGCCGTCGGTCAGGAGGGCGCCACCACGGCTGCCCGGCGGGGCGCGCTCGTCCCGGCGCGGCTCGACGTGCTGTCCTCGGAGGCCTTCACCCAGCCGCGCCGGCTGCCGGCCAACTACCGCGTGTACGTCGACGGCGTCCGCCGCTCGGAGCCGCTGCCCGACACCCCGAAGTGGACGGCGCTGAACCGGCGCGCCGACCGGGTGCTGGAGCAGGTGCTCACCGACCCCACGGTCGACCTCGGGGTCGCCCTGCCGCTGCGCATGGAGGCGCTGGCGCGGCAGACCGAGCGGCTGCTCGCGCCGGAGGAGACCGAGGAGCCGGAGGAGTCCGGGTCGCCGGAGCCGTCCGAGACCCCGTCGGAGGGCTGAGCCGGTCAGGGCCGGTCAGGGCCGGTCAGGGCCGGTCAGGGCCGGTCAGGGCCGGTCAGGGCCGGTCAGGGCCGGTCAGGCGTCGGGGTGCGCGGCGATGGCCTCGAGCAGCAGCGGTCCGGTGACGTCGACCTGCCACGGGCGGGCGCCGAGGGCCCTCAGCGCGGCGGCGAGGGCGTCCGGCTCGGGCGCCGGCGGGGTCCACAGCACGCGCCGTGCGCTGTCGGGGGTGAGCAGGTTCTCGACCGGGACCGAGAGCTGCTCGGCCAGCTCGGCCAGCGCGGCCCGGGCCTGCGTGAGCCGGGCGGCGGCAGCCGGGTTCTTCTCGCCCCAGGCGCGGGGCGGGGGCGGGCCGTCGAAGCGCGCGCTCGTGGTCGGCAGGTCGGTGTCGGGCAGCTCGCGGGCGTCGCGCAGGGCCTGCAGCCACACCTTCGCGTAGCGGCCCGCCCCCCGGCCGTGGAAGCCGCGCAGCCCCAGCAGGCTCTCGCGGTCCCGCGGCCCGGCCGCGGCGGCCTCGACGATCGCGGAGTCGGGGATGATCCGGCCCGGGGTCACGTCGCGCTCGGAGGCGATGTCGTCGCGGGCGTGCCACAGGGCGCGCACCGCGGCGAGCGAGCGCCGACCCCGCGCCTTGTGCATCCCGGAGGTACGTCGCCACGGCTCGGCCCGCGGTGCGGGTGGCGGCATCGCCATGACGTGGGCGAACTCCTGCTGCGCCCACTCCCACTTGCCGGCCGCGACGAGCTCGGCGTGCAACGCCTCGCGGAGCTCGACGAGCGGCTCCACGTCGAGGGCGGCGTACTCCAGCCAGGGCGTCGGGAGCGGACGCGTCGACCAGTCGACGGCCGAGTGCTCCTTGCGCAGCCGACGGCCGAGGACCTCCTCGACGATCGTGGCGAGCCCCACGCGGGGGTAGCCCAGCAACCGGCCCGCGAGCTCGGTGTCGAACAGCGCGGTCGGGCGGAGACCGAGCTCGCCCAGGCACGGCAGGTCCTGGGAGGCGGCGTGCAGGATCCACTCGTCGGCCGCCAGCGCCTCGGCGAGGGGGGAGAGGTCGGCGATGCCGATCGGGTCGACGAGCGCGGTGCCCGAGCCCTCGCGACGGATCTGGATGAGGTAGGCGCGCTGGGAGTAGCGGTAGCCGGAGGCGCGCTCGGCGTCGACCGCGATCGGACCGGTGCCGGCGGCCAGGCGTGCGGCGACCTCCGCGACGCCCGCCTCGGAGTCGACCACGGCGGGCAGCGGCTCGCGCAGCTCCAGCAGGGGAGCTGGTTCGGGCTCGGGAACTGCCTCGGGAGCGGGCTCGGGCGAGGTGCCGGGGGCGGGCTCGGGCGCGCCTGCTGCACCGTCGGCGCTCGGGGCGTCGGCGGGGTCGGAATTGTCGGAAGCGGAGGTCATGTCCTGGCCATGATGCCGGAAGCCCGCGTCCTCATCGTTCGGAACGCTGGCCCCGACGGTTGGGGAGCGGGGTGACCCCGACCGGGACCGGCTCCAGGCCGACGGCGGTGCACATGAGCTCGCCCCAGGCCTCGACGTGCGGTCCGACGTCACCCTCGGGGGTCCAGGAGGCGCGGATCTCGAGCTGGGCGCTGCCGCCCTCCTCGGCCATCCCGCCGAAGCTGTCGGAGGTCACCTTGGTGACCGTGCCCGAGGGCAGGGAGTACTCGGCGCCGTGCGAGGCCAGGGCCTCGACCAGCCAGGTCCAGGCGACCTCGGCCAGGAACGGGTCGGCGGCGAGGTCGGAGGGGATCTCGGCGCGGGCGTAGGCCACGCAGCGGAAGGTGCCGCCCCAGGTGTCGTTGCCGGCGGGGTCGTGCAGCAGCACGAGGCGCCCGGTGCCGGTGTCGTCGCCGTCCACGGTGACGTCGGCCGAGAGGGCGGAGGCGAAGGGTGCGATGCGTTGGGGCGCGGGCATCTCCTCGCAGAGCACCTCGGGCCGCAGACGGGCAGCACGCATCTGGGCGACGGCGTCCGCGAACTCGGGGGGAGTCGGGGACGCGTCCACACGGGAAGGGTGACGCGTGGCCATGGCGACACACTAGGCCGACACGCCGGGGCGCGACCCCCGACACGCGGCAGCGCGAATGCCGGGAAACCGGCCCCCTCGCCGGTTCGGCCCTGTGTTCGACTCTCTGCGAGGATGGGCCGGTGCCCGCTGCTGACCTCGCCTCTTCCCCGTTCCTGCTCGCCGCGCGTGGCGAGCCCGTGCCGCACACGCCGGTCTGGTTCATGCGGCAGGCGGGACGCTCCCTGCCGGAGTACCGCAAGCTGCGCGAGGGCGTCGCGATGCTCGACTCCTGCATGCAGCCCGACCTCATCACCGAGATCACGCTGCAGCCGGTCCGCCGCTACGACGTCGACGCCGCCATCTTCTTCTCCGACATCGTGCTGCCCCTCAAGGCGGTCGGGGTCGACCTCGACATCAAGCCCGGGGTCGGTCCGGTGGTGGCACAGCCGGTGCGCACCCTGGCCGACGTCGCGGCCATCCCCGACCTGACCCCCGAGCACGTCCCCTACATCACCGAGGCGGTGCGGACGCTGGTGGGCGAGCTCGGCAGCACCCCGCTCATCGGGTTCGCGGGCGCACCGTTCACCGTCGCGTCGTACCTCGTGGAGGGCGGGCCGTCGAAGGAGCACGCGCTCACCAAGGCCATGATGTACGGCGCCCCCGACGTGTGGGCCGCCCTCATGGCCAAGATCGCCGGCATCTCGGCGGCGTACCTGCGGGTGCAGGTGGAGGCCGGCGCGTCGGCCGTCCAGCTCTTCGACTCCTGGGCCGGCGCGATGGCCCCGCAGGACTACGTCGCCCACGTCATGCCGTGGTCGTCGCAGGTGCTGGCCGCGGCCGGCGAGCTCGGGGTGCCGCGCATCCACTTCGGCGTCGGCACCGGCGAGCTGCTCGACCTCATGGGGCAGGCCGGCGCCGACGTGGTCGGCGTGGACTGGCGCGTGCCGCTCGCCGACGGCATCCGGCGCGTCGGCGGTCGCCCGGTCCAGGGCAACCTCGACCCGTCCCTGGTCTTCGCCCCGACCGAGGTGATGCTCGCCCGGGCGGCCGAGGTGCTCGACGCCGGCCGGGCCGCGCCGGGCCACATCTTCAACCTCGGCCACGGGGTCATGCCCTCGACCGACCCCGACCAGCTCGCCCGGCTCACCGACTTCGTCCACGAGCAGTCGCGCCGCTGACCGGCACCCACGTCCGGCGGCCCGCCGGTCTCAGGTGGCCGGTGTGGCCTCGCCCGGCGTACGACGGTGGCGGCGGGTGGTGCGCAGCCAGACCGCCAGCGGGAGCCCGACCAGCGCGACGACGAGGGCGAAGGGCAGCAGCGCCCCGAGCACCGTGGCGGCGACGACCAGCACGTCGACGAGGGCGTTCCAGCCTCCGCTGAGACCGGCGAGGAACCCGGTGTCCTCCTTCTCCTTCGTCGGTGCGGGCTCCGGGTCCTTCTCCTCGGCCCGGAGCGTGAGCTCGATGGTGGAGTACGACGTCTGGTCGGCCAGGTAGTCCTGCTGGGCTCGCAGCGAGGCCAGGTCGGCCTCCCGGCGCGCGATCTCGGACTCGAGGCGGATGACGGACGCCACCGAGGTGGCCCGGTCCAGGAAGCCGCGGAGCCGACCGAGGCTGACCTCCTGCGTGCGGATGCGCGAGGCCACGTCGATGACCTCGGTGGTCACCTCCTCCTGCTCGGTGCGGCTGTCCTGCACGGCACCGAGCTCGGCGAACGACGCCATCACGGTCGAGAACCGGGCCGAGGGCACGCGGAGGGTGAGACGGGAGGACCGCAGCTCGCCCTCGTCGGTGCTGTCGGTCTGCTCGGAGGCGACCTGACCGCCGTAGCGGCGCACGGTGCGCTCCAGCGACGCCCGCGCGGACTCGAGGTCGTCGCTGACTAGGGTGACCCGGCCGGTGCGGATGTAGAGGCCGGCCTCGACCGGGACGCGGGCCGCCGGACCCGTGACGCTGGTGCTGTCGCTCGTTCCACCCGTGTCGCCGCGCGCCATGGTTGCGCGCGCGCCCGAGCCGGTGGCGTCGAACGACCGGGCCTCGTCGGCGAGGGAGTCCGGGGCGTCGGCGTCGCCGGCCTGGGCGGGGGAGTCGAGGGCCACGCTGCCGTCCGGTGAGCCGAGGTCGCCGGCACCGCTGTCGCTGCCGGACGCCGCCTCGCCGGCGGCGCCCTGGTCGCTCCCGGAGCAGCCGGTCAGCACCGTCAGCGTGGTCAGCCCGGCCGCGAGCAGCAGCGCCGGTCGGCCGGCGCCGCGACGGCGAGCCGTCCGTCGGTCGGTCCCTCGCGCTCCCGGAGAAGTCGTCGTGTCCATGGTCTCCACCCCTTGCTGGTCGTGCTGCTGGTCGTGCCGCTGGTCCGTCTCGGGTCTGCCGTCGGTCCCGGCCGCGCCGGTGGGCCGCTCCCGCCGACCTCGGTGGGACGCAGCGGCACCGTGCGGGGTTCCCCCGTCACCGCCGGTGCTGCGGCGTTTGCGAGGGTGGAGCCATGGCAACCGACGCGCCGACGCGCTCCCGCCGGGTCGTGGTGGTCGGGGGCGGGGTCACCGGACTGGCCGCGGCCCACGCCCTGGTGACCGGCGACCCCGACGTCGAGGTGCTGCTGCTCGAGTCCTCGCCCGTCGTCGGCGGCAAGCTCCGCCTCGGCGAGGTCGCCGGGGTCACGGTGGACCTGGGCGCGGAGTCGATCCTCAACCGACGTCCGGAGGGGGTGGCCCTGGCGCGGGCCGCGGGTCTGGGCACCGACGTCGTGCACCCGGAGACGGCGGCGGCGCGCGTCTGGTCGCGAGGTGCGCTGCGCCCGCTGCCGCGCTCGGTCATGGGGATCCCGGCCGACCTGGACGGGCTGGCCGAGTCGGAGGTGCTGAGCGCCGAGGGACTGGCCCGGGCCGCCGAGGACCGTGACCTGCCCGCGACCACGCTGCCCGACGAGGACGTGAGCGTGGGCTGGCTGATCGAGCAGCGGCTGGGTCGTGAGGTGCTCGACCGGCTCGTGGAGCCGCTGCTGGGCGGCGTGTACGCCGGTCTGGCCCGCGAGCTGTCGCTGCGGGCCACGCTGCCCCAGGCGCTCGACCTCCTGCGCCGTGACCCGTCGCTGACCCGGGCGGCCGCGGCGTCCCTGGCGGTCGCGCCCGCGACGCGCGCCGAGGAGCCGGCCGACAGCACCTCGGCCGCCTCGCCCGTGGCGGTGCCGGTGTTCGCCGGGCTGGCCGGAGGCGTGGGCCGGTTGCCGCAGGCGGTGGCGGACTCCGCGGCGGCCGCCGGGGGTCATCGCCTCGAGGTCCGCACCGGAGCCACGGTGCGGTCGCTGCGCCGGACCTCCCACGGCTGGCGGCTCGTGGTGGGACCGACCACGGCTGCCGAGGAGATCGAGGCCGACGCGGTGGTGCTCGCGCTGCCGGCGGCCCCCGCGGCGCGGCTGCTGGCCGACGACGTCCCGGCTGCTGCTCCCGAGCTCGCGGGCGTGGACTACGCCTCGGTCGCCCTGGTCACCCTCGCGTTCCGGGCCGGCGACCTGCCGGCGCCGGTGGGGTCGGGCTTCCTGGTGCCGGCGGTCGAGGGGCTGAGCATCAAGGCGGCGACCTACTCGTCGGCGAAGTGGGGCTGGCTCGAGCGTGCGGCCGACGGGCTGGTGCTGATGCGCACCTCGCTCGGACGGCACCGCGAGGAGCGCGACCTGCAGCGCGACGACCCCGAGCTCGTCGACCTGGCGCTCGCCGACCTGGGGTCCGTGAGCGGTCTTTCGGCACGCCCGGTCGACGCCGCGGTCACCCGGTGGGGCGGCGGGCTGCCTCAGTACGCCGTCGGGCACCTCGACCGGGTGCGGCGGGTCCGGGAGGCGGTGGCGCGTCAGCCGGGCCTGACCGTCGCGGGAGCGGCGTACGACGGGGTGGGGATCCCGGCCTGCGTCGCCTCGGGGGAGCGGGCCGCGCGCGAGGTGCTGGCCTTTCTCGCCGCGCGCCCCGAGCCGTCGGGCGGGTGAGGGAGGTCGCCTTGGGAATCCCCGGCGCCCCTGTGAGACTGGCCCCATGAGCGAGCACACCCCCAACCGCGGCAAGCGGGCCAAGGACCTCAACGACTCCATCCGCTACACGATGTGGTCGGTCTTCAAGCTGCGCGACGTGATCGGGGACGCCGACCGCGAGGCCGAGGCCCGCGAGGTCGAGAAGCTGCTCGAGGAGATGGGCGACACCGTGGTGGTGCGCGGCCTCTACGACGTGGCCGGTCTGCGCGCCGACGCCGACCTGCTGGTGTGGACCCACGCCGAGTCCTCCGACGACCTGCAGCAGCACTACCACCGCTTCCGCCGTACGGCGTTCGGGTCGCGCTTCGAGCCGGTGTGGTCGCAGATGGCCCTGCACCGGCCGGCGGAGTTCAACCGCAGCCACATCCCGGCGTTCCTGGCCGACGAGGAGGCGCGGCAGTACGTCTGCGTCTACCCGTTCGTGCGCTCCTACGAGTGGTACCTGCTGCCCGACGAGGAGCGGCGCGCCCTGCTGTCCGAGCACGGCCAGATGGCGCGTGACTACAAGGACGTGCGCGCCAACACCGTGGCGTCGTTCGCGCTCGGCGACTACGAGTGGCTGCTGGCCTTCGAGGCCGACGAGCTGCACCGCATCGTCGACCTCATGCGCCACCTGCGCGCCTCCGGCGCCCGCCGCCACGTCCGCGAGGAGATCCCCTTCTACACCGGCCGTCGTCGCGAGGTCGCCGAGCTCCTCGCCGACCTCCCCTGAGGGGCGGGCCCCTGTCGGTTTCACTAGGTACCTAGTGAAACCGGCGCTTCCCGAGCGAAACATCGCTCGGGAAGCGCCGGTTTCGTTCGGGGAGCCGCCCCATTTTCCCGCTCGTACGACGCCGCGCGCTCGGCCTGGGCGGGTGACAGCGAGCTGCCCGGTCCGTCCGGCCGCACCGAAGACGTGTGCCGAGAGGCACCCTGCTTCCCGAGCGAAACCGGCGCTTCCCTGACGAAGCATCGTTCGGGAAGCGCCAGTTTCACTAGGTACCTGGTGAAACCGGCAGCAGACCCCTCAGCTGTCGGCGGGCTCGTTCGCCGGCTCCAAGGTGAGGCTGATCGAGTTGATGCAGTAGCGCTGGTCGGTCGGGGTGCCGTAGCCCTCACCCTCGAAGACGTGACCGAGGTGGGAGCCGCAGGTGCCGCAGCGGACCTCGACGCGCTTCATGCCCATCGAGCGGTCCTCGATGTACTCCACCCGGTCCTCGGCCAGCGGCGCGAAGAACGACGGCCACCCGCAGTGCGAGTCGAACTTGGTGTCGGAGCGGAACAGCTCGGCCTGGCAGGCCCGGCAGCGGTAGACGCCCTCGGTCTTGGTGTCGGTGTACTCGCCCACGAAGGGCCGCTCGGTGCCGGCCTTGCGGAGCACCTGGAACTCCTCGGCGGACAGCTGCTCGCGCCACTCCTGGTCAGACTTCTCAACGGCGTATCCCATGCCCTCCACGGTACTGACGCGGTCCAGCGCGCGATCGTGTGCGCCCGAGGTCACCGGGTGGCACCGGATGCACACGATCCTGTCGCCGGGCCGTGCCAGAGTGAGCCCATGGCGTCGAAGGCAGCGCAGGTGCAGGCGGGCGGGCGTGAGGTGCGGGTCAGCAGCCCCGACCGGGTGGTGTTCGAGGAGACGCCCTGGGCCCCGGCGGCCACCAAGCTCCAGGTCGCGGAGTACTACGTGGCCGTCGAGGACGGCATCATGCGGGCGCTGCGCGACCGGCCGACGGCGCTCGAGCGCTGGCCCAGCGGCGTACGCGAGGGCATGGAGCTGTCCACCGGGCGCGCCGGCTCGGGCTCCTACGACAAGGCCGAGGCGTTCTACTCCAAGCGCACGCCGAAGGGCGCGCCGGACTACCTCGAGGAGGTCGAGGTCACCTTCCCCTCGGGGCGTACGGCGAAGGAGATCTGCCCGACCGAGATCGCCACCGTGGCGTGGGCCGCCCACATGGGGACCATCACCTTCCACCCGTGGCCGGTGCGTCGCGCGGACGTCGACCACCCCGACGAGCTCCGCATCGACCTCGACCCGCAGCCCGGCACCGACTTCGCCGACGCGGCGCGGGTCGCCCTCGCCGCGCGGGACCTGCTGACCGAGATCGGTCTCGTCGGGTTCCCCAAGACCAGCGGCAACCGCGGTGTGCACGTCTACGTGCGCCTCGTCCCGGAGTGGGACTTCGTCGACCTGAGGCACGCCGCGATCGCGTTCGGTCGCGAGCTGGAGCGGCGTACGCCGGGGGTGACGACGGCGTGGTGGAAGGAGGAGCGCGGCACGAACATCTTCGTCGACTACAACCAGAACTCCCGCGACCGGACGATCGCCAGCGCCTACTCGCTGCGCCCGAAGCCCGGCGGGCCGGTCTCCACCCCGGTCGAGTGGGAGGAGCTGGAGGGCCTGGACCCCCGCACCCTCAACCTGCACACCGTGCCCGACCGGCTCGCCGAGCGCGGCGACGCCATGGCCGCGATCGACGAGCACCCCGGTCGCCTCGACACCCTGCTGCAGATGTACGCCGACGACATCGCCGGCGGCCTGACCGACATGCCCTACCCGCCGGACTACCCGAAGATGCCGGGGGAGCCGCCGCGGGTCCAGCCCAGCAAGAAGGTCGCCGAGCACTGGGACGAGCACGGCAACCGCGTCGACGGCTGACCGCTCCGGGCCGGACGCCCGTGCCGTAGGATCCCGCGCACGTCACACCCGTGACCGCCTGAGATGGGGAGCTCGATGAGGAAAGCCACGCGGCAGGCAGGCGATGTCGCTGTCCGGATGGTCGGCGGCGCGGGGTACCACGTCGGCTCCCGGGCCAGCACCGCGGACGTGCGTGACCTGATCGACCGCCTCCACCCCGTGCACGGCGGGTCGGACCTGGTCCGGCTGGGCCCGGACGCCGATGGCGGGTACCTCGTGCCGGACGACCTCGAGGGGATCACCAGCGCCTTCTCCCCAGGGGTGTCGACGGAGTCCGGCTTCGAGGTGGACCTAGCCGCGCGCGGCATGCAGGTCTTCCTCGCCGACCACTCGGTCGAGGGGCCCGCGCAGCCGCACCCGCAGTTCGTCTTCGACAAGAGGTACGTCGGCTCCCTGACCGATGACACGTTCTTCACGCTCAGCGACTGGAAGAACGCCAGGCTTCCGGGCGACGCCGGGGACCTCCTGCTGCAGATGGACGTCGAGGGCGCCGAGTACGAGACGCTGCTCGCGACCCCGACCGAGCTGTTGGCGCAGTTCCGGATCATGGTCATCGAGTTCCACTACCTGCACGAGCTGTTCAGCCGCTCGTTCTTCGGTATCGCTTCGCGTGTGTTCGACAAGCTGCTGCAGACGCACGCTGTCGTCCACATCCATCCGAACAACTGCTGCGGATCGGTCAGGAGCGGTGGTCTGGAGATCCCGCGCATCGCCGAGCTCACCCTGCACCGTCGCGACCGCATGAGTCAGGCGGAGCCGTGCCGGACCTTCCCGCACCCCCTGGACCGCGACAACACCGCCAAGCCGACGCTCCCGCTCCCGGCCTGCTGGCACGCGTAGCCCTCGCAGGTCCACCGTCCGCGGAGCATAGGCACCGTCGCCGCGCTGCCTTAGGCTCCAGACGTCGTCACGCGACGAGGGGCACGGGTGGAGGAGCGCGAGGTGGACCGCAGTTCGTCCGGTGTGGAGGAGCACTCCGTCAACCGGCTGCTGCCCGGGGACAACCCCCAGGCCTACCTGCCGGGTGACCGGCGGACGGCGCTCGCCCGCGGCGAGGACCTGCCCCGACGGACCACCGGCTCGGCGGTGTTCGTCGACATCTCGGGGTTCACCCCGCTGACCGAGGCCCTGGCCACCGAGCTGGGAGCGCGTCGGGGCGCCGAGGAGCTGACGGCCACGCTCGACCGGGTGTTCTCCGCGCTGCTCGAGCGGCTGCACGTGTGGCGCGGCAGCGTCATCTACTTCAGCGGCGACGCGGTGACGGCCTGGCTGGACGGCGACGACGGTCTTGGCGCGGTGGCGTGCGCGCTGGAGATGCAACGGGTCATGGACGGCGTGGGACTGGTGCGCACCCCGCAGGGGCGTGAGGTCCGGCTGGGCGTCAAGGTGGCCGTCGCCACCGGACCGGTCCACCGCTTCGTGGTGGGCGACCCCGACGTGCAGCTCGTCGACGTCCTGGCCGGGTCGCTGACCGAGTCGCTCGCGTCGGCCGAGCAGGTCTCGGAGTCCGGCGACGTCGTCGTCGACGCCGGGGCGATGGCGTCCCTGGGGGATCGGGTCGCGATCGCTGAGCTGCGCGCCGGCGAGCACGGCCCGGTCGGGGTGGTCGCGGGCCTGACGGTGGCGGCCTCCGACCCGGGTCCGGCCTCCGCCCCGCCGGTGCTGTCCGAGGACCTCGTCCGGCCGTGGGTGCTGCCCCCGGTGTGGGAGCGGATGGCTGCCGGACGCGGGGAGTTCCTCGCCGAGCTCCGACCGGCCGTGCCCGTGTTCCTGCGCTTCGGCGGCCTGGACTTCGAGGCCGACGACTCCGCTCCCGAGCGGCTCGACCGCTTCGTGCGACGGACGCAGCGGATCCTCGCCACCCACGGCGGCTACGTCCTGCAGCTCACGATCGGCGACAAGGGCGCCTACCTGTACGCCGTGTTCGGCGCCCCGGTGGCCCACGAGGACGACGCGGCGAGGGCCTGCGCCGCCGCGCTCGAGCTGCTGGCCGACGAGGAGCCGCTGACCGTCACCGACCTGCAGGTCGGGATCGCGAGCGGTCGCCTGCGCAGCGGCACCTACGGCCACCGGCAGCGGCGTACCTTCTGCTGCCTCGGCGACGCGGTGAACCTGGCGGCGCGGCTGATGAGCAAGGCACCGACCGGGTCGGTCTGGGTGCACGAGGACGTCGCGCGCGCGACCGGCACGCGGTTCGCCTGGCGGGCGCTGCAGCCGTTGACGCTCAAGGGCAAGACCCGGCCGGCCGCCGCACGGGAGCTGCTGGGACGGGCCCAGCGGGTGCCGGCTGCGCGGCGCTCGTCGGAGGACGGCCCGGCCGCGGTCCCGCTGGTGGGCCGCGCGGAGGAGACCGCCCTGCTGCACGCCCGGTGGCAGGAGGCCCAGGAGGGGCGGGGTCACACGGTCGTCGTGCAGGGAGAGGCGGGCACGGGCAAGTCGCGTCTGGTCGCCGAGGCGGTCCGGGCGTGGGAGCGGGCCGGGGTGACGGTGGCCTCGGGCGAGGCTTCGGCCGTCGCGGGTGCGGCCTACCTCGGCTGGCGCGACGTGTGGGCCGAGCTGCTGGGGGTGGACCCGTCGGACGCGACCCCGGCGTCCGTCACCGCGGCCGTCGCCGCCCTCGACGCCGGGCTCACGGCCCGCACGCCGTTGCTCCAGGCGGTCCTCGGGGTCCCGCTGCCCGACTCCGACCTCACCGGCTCCTTCGACGCCGAGCTGCGCAAGACCTCGCTCGAGGACCTGCTGTCGCGCCTGCTCCGCGCCCGGGCCGCGACCTCGCCGCTGGTCGTCCACCTCGAGGACGCGCAGTTGCTCGACCCGCTCTCGCGCGACCTGCTCGCCGTGCTGGCCCGAGTGGCCGCCGGGCTCCCCGTGCTTCTGCTCGTCACCGCACGTCCCGACGGCACGGCGTACGCCGGGATGCCGGTGACAGCCACACGCGCGACGGACCTGGTGCTCGAGGGGCTGCCGGAGGACGCGGCGCGCGAGCTCGTGACCGCCCGGCACCGGACCGTGTCCGGACGGAACCCCGGCGCCGAGGTCGTCGACCTGGTCGTCACGCGCGCCGAGGGCAACGCCTTCTACCTCGAGCAGCTCGTCGACTACCTCGCCGCGCGGGCCACGGAGGGCGCCGACGAGGACCCCGAGGCCGACGACCTGCCCGCGAGTCTGCACAGCCTGGTGCTGAGCCGTATCGACACCCAGCCGGAGGGACCGCGCCAGTCGCTGAAGGTGGCGAGCGTGCTGGGTCGCTCCTTCGCGTCGCGCCTCGTGGCCGGCACCTACCCCGACCTGGGCGACGACGACGAGGTCGACGGCCACCTCCTCGCGGTGTCGTCGACGCGGCTGGTGGCCCCCGAGGACCGGGCGGCGCGCACCTTCGCCTTCGGCCACTCGGTCACCCGCGACGTGGCCTACGAGTCGATCCCCTACGCGGTCCGCACGGTCCTCCACGGTCGCGCCGGAGACGCGCTGGAGGCCGAGCCGGACGGTCCGGTGCGCTCCCTCGACCTGCTGGTGCACCACTACGGCCACAGCGACGACCTGGCCCAGCAGCGCCGCTACTTCGTGCTCGGCGCGGAGAACGCGCGCAGCACCTACGACATCGACCGGGCCGTCGACCTGCTGGAGCGTGCGCTGCCGCTGGTCGAGCCCGTGGACCGCGCGCCCGTGCTGCTGTCGCTGGCCGAGGCCCTGGAGTCTCGCGGCGACTGGGCGGGCGCGGAGGACGCCGTCTCCCGCGCCCTCGACGCGGCCGAGGACGTCGGCGACGACCGGTCCGCGGCCCGGGCGAGGGTCGCGCGCGCCGAGCTCGACCGCAAGCAGGGCCGGTACGCCGACGCGGCCGCCGGGCTGGACAAGGCGGAGCGAGGCTTCGCCGACCTCGACGACCGGGCGGGCCGCGCCCGGGTGCTGCACCTGCGCGGGACGCTGGCCTCGCAGCAGGGCGACCCGGCAGCGGCGCGGGCGGCGTACCAGGAGAGCCTGCAGCTGCGGCAGACCGAGGGCGACGCCGAGGGCGTCGCGGCCATGCTGACCAACCTGGCGCTCTGCGCCGAGGACGAGGGCGACCTCGACGGAGCGGAGCGGATCGGCCGCGACGCGCTCGAGCGGCTGCGCACCCTGCGGGACCGCAAGACGGAGTCGGTGGCGCTGATCAACATGGGGATGCTGGCGCTCGCACGTGACGACCTGTCGCTGGCACGGGAGCGCTTCGGCGAGGCACGGGAGCTCGCCGAGCTGATCGGCGACCCGTGGATGGTCGCGATCGTCGGGCACAACCAGGGCAACGTCGACCGCCAGGTCGGTGAGCTCGGCACGGCCGCCGGGCACCTCCGCGCCTCGCTGGAGGCCTACGCCGAGCGCGACGACCGGTGGTACCTCGCCCAGGTGCTCGAGGACATCGCCCTGTGGCTGCTGACCGACGGCGGCACCGGCACGGAGGCCCACGACCACGGGGCCGTCGCGCTGGTGGCAGCGGCCGGGGCCGTGCGAGCCGAGATCGGGGCCCCGCGGTTCGCCTCGGCGGAGAACGAGCTGGAGGACGCGCTCGCGCCCGTCCGTCGTCGTCGCAGCGTGACGGCGCAGGCCGACGCGCTCGAGGCCGGGGAGAGCTGGACACTCACCGAGGCCCTGGACGCGGCACGACGGCTGCTGACGGTCTGAAGGGGCCCCGCACGTCCGCGTAGCCGGCGGTGTCCCTTTGCGTCCGGTTGGTGCCGATGGGCGAGTAATTCGGGACGGAGGTCACTCCGACAAGCGGGACACACCGGGTTAGGTTGACCGCGCCGAACCGGGTCGGCGCCCCTCGCGGGCGCCCCAGGGCTGAGGGGGGCTCGGAGGCGACCCGGAGGAAGTGCCTCATGGCGCGTGCAGCGAGTCCCGTCCCTGCGACCTCCCGCGAGCGGTGGGCGCGGAGGACGACGGTGCCGGCGGCGCTGGCCTCGCTGCTGCTGGGCCTGCTGACCGTGGTCGCCCTCCCCGCCCCTCCGGCGACGGCCGCGACCAGCGTGTGGAGCGCTGCCGTGGTCAACACGGCACCCACCACCATCTCGAACGTCCAGGACGGCAGCGAGTCGGCGGCGCAGTTCACCTACCGCTCGGTCGACGGGGGCTTCGGCGAGCAGACGTGGGACTTCAGCAGCGTGTACGACCCCGGCGCCGAGATCCCCGAGGAGGCCAGGGTCCAGGTCCCCTGGAGCTGGCAAGGCTTCCATGCGTACTTCAACGTCACCGCCACCCTGAGGGCCTACACGGTCATCGGCGGCGTGAAGGTCTACCAGGACCAGCCCCTGGTCAGCGCGGGCCCGAGGAGCTGCTGCGAGACACCGTCCGCCGGGTTCAGCTACGGCGGCGTGGCGACGTTCTCGCTGCTCGCCGGCCAGGAGTACGGCTTCGAGGTGTCCGGCTCCAACGGCGACTCGAACAACACGCTGAGCGGCACGTTCACCCTCAGCACCCGCCCGTACCTCGAGAGCCTGGGCGGCGACAACCGGCAGTGGACCAAGGCGACGGACCTCATCGCCGCGCGGCCGGCGGGGGACCAGAGCGGATCGGCGCAGGACAAGCTCACCGAGTCGGGCGAGTCGCGCTGGTTCCGCGTGCCCGTCATCCCGGGCCAGACCGTGAGCGCGACCCTGACGGGCCTGCCGAAGGACTACGACCTCGCGCTGTACGGCGACATCGGCAAGGCCCTCACGAACCTCACCGAGAGCCCCGACCTCACCGCACTCGCCGCCAGCGCCACCGCGGGCACGGCGGGCAACGGCTCGCAGGTGCCGGAGTTCCCCGAGGGGATCGTCGAGGGCACGATGGGACCGGCCCTGAAGCCGGGGCCGAGCTTCGCCCCGCGTGCCTACGCGCCTCGTGCGTACGCGCCTCGTGCCTACGCGCCTCGTGCGTACGCCCCGCGCGCCTATGCGCCTCGTGCGTACGCCCCGCGCGCCTACGCGCCCGCGACGTTCGACCCGGGCATCACCTCCAACGCTGACTTCCAGCAGGCGTTCAGCACCGCACAGGACCAGAGCCTGATCGCCGTGTCGGCCCGGTCGGGCCGCGGTGGGGAGTCGGTCTCCGCACGGTCGGGCAACACGACCGGCTTCTACTACCTCCGGGTGCAGGGCCACGGGGCCGACGACTTCTCCGGCACCGACGCGTTCACCGTGTCCGCCACGCGTTCGGGCGGCGCGCAGTGCGCCGGCGTGAGTGACTCGGCGGCGAGCGGCTGGGAGGGGCAGGCACCGACGAGCCACGGCTCGCAGACGATCGTGCTCACCGACTCCACCGACTTCCAGGGCACCGACCCGACGACGAGGCAGGCGCTGCTCGACGCGCTCGACGACCTCGCCAGGTCGACCTCGGTCAAGGGCACGGTGCTCGACCTCGCGCAGTCGCCGCGGGTGCAGGCCCTCAAGGCCCAGGTCGACGGCAAGCTCGGATGCCCCTACGCCGTGAACCTCGTCGCCGACGCGGTCGACGACCTCGTCGACGAGCGACGGACCCCCGACACGCGGTACGTCGTGGTGGCCGGCGGCGACGACATCGTGCCGTTCTTCCGCTACCCCGACCTCTCGGGCCTCGGCCAGGAGAGCC
The DNA here is from genome assembly GCF_011299595.1 of Nocardioides sp. HDW12B. NCBI lineage: Bacteria > Bacillati > Actinomycetota > Actinomycetes > Propionibacteriales > Nocardioidaceae > Nocardioides > Nocardioides sp. HDW12B. The sequence goes on from NZ_CP049867.1 coordinate 1,592,558, forward strand.
AGTTCAAGGACACGATGAAGTCGGGCACGCAGGCCGGGGAGAGCCTGGCGCAGGACCAGCTGCTCAGCCAGGACGCCTACGGATCGCAGACGCAGGTGACGATCGCCGGGGCCACCCTGCCCGTGCCGGACCTGGCGGTCGGCCGCCTGGTCAAGTCCCCAGAGGACATCATCGCCACGGTCGAGCACTACCTCGAACCGGACACGCGGCCGATCCGCCCGACCGGCTCGCTGGTCACCGGCTACGACTTCCTCGCCGACGCGGCCCACGCCGTCAGCAACGAGTTCGGCCGTGCCATGGACGACGGCGACGCTGCCACCACCGAGCGCAAGGACGAGCTGATCACCGAGCCGGGGGTGCCGTACCCCCAGTCGTGGGACGACGACGAGCTGCGCACGGCGCTCCTGGGCTCGCGCCACGACCTCGTCTACCTCGCCGGCCACTTCAACGCCAACGAGACGCTGACGGCGAACTTCACCGACACGTTCTCGGCGCGCGAGCTCGAGCCCGCCCCCGACAAGCCGCTCTACCTCGAGGACACGCTGGTGCTCAGCGCCGGCTGCCACTCCGGCTACACCGTGGTGCCCGGGGAGCAGAACGAAGCCAACGCCGACACCTACGACTGGGCGCAGGCCATGGCGCAGCAGCGGGCGCTCCTCATCGGCGGCACCGGCTACCAGTACGGCGACACCGAGTTCCTCGAGTACAGCGAGCGCATCTACCTCAACATCGCCCGCGAGCTGCGACGCGGCACCGGCCCGGTCGCCGTCGGCGAGGCGTTGATGGCGGCCAAGCGGGACTACCTCGCGTCACTCTCCAGCGTCACCGGCATCGACCAGAAGGCCGTCATGCAGGCCACGATGTACGGCCTGCCGATGGCTGCGGTCGACGCCCCCCGGCGCACCGGGGACGACCCGTCCTCGGTCCGGCCGACCTTGCAGCGCGCACCCGCCGGCACACCCGGGGCAGGGCTCGGTCTCGACACCGCCGACGTCGACTACGCCACGCCCACCGACGAGGGATCGCGGAGGACCGACCTGAGCGCCTACGGCGCCGGGCTGCCCGGCGAGCTGACCTGGCTCAACGGTCGCGACGGGGTCTCGGTCTTCCCCGGCGAGCCCGTGCTGCCGAAGCAGGTGGAGGACGTGACGGCGCCGAACACCGTCCTGCGCGGCGTCGGCTTCGTGTCGGGCACCTACCGCGACGACACGCGCAAGGTGCCGCTGACCGGTGCCCCGGCCGTGGAGTCCAGCACCCCGCACACCGGCTTCGAGTCGCTCGTCTCCTTCCCCCAGCGGCTGGCCACGCCCAACTACTTCGACACGCTCGTGCGTTCCTCGGGAGCCGGGCGGACGTCGCTCGTGCTGACGCCGGCGCAGTACCGCACCGAGGCGGCGAGCGCCGACGACACGGTCCCCACGAACTCCCGCCGCGCCTACTCCCGCATGGGCTTTCGGCTCTTCTACGCCAACGGTGCGGAGACCTTCGCCGGGAACGCCCCCTTCCAGGCCGCCGCTCCCTCGATCTCGGACGTCTCCGGGACGACCGTCGGGCGCTCGGTCACCGTGTCGGCCAGGGTCACCGGCGACCCGTCCGCCGGGGTCCAGGAGGCCTGGCTGACCTGGACGGGAGAGAACCCCGGCGACACCGGGCACGGACGTTGGCAGTCACGGCCGCTGGAGCAGGACGACCTCGACTCCACCCTGTGGAGCGCCACCTTCCCGCTCCCCGCAGGTCAGAGCGCGGCAGGCTTCCGCTTCCTGGTCCAGGCCGCGAACGGGGTCGGCGCCGTGTCGCTGGACGCCGCGGAGGGCAACGGGCACGGGCTGACCGAGGCGGGGGTCGACGGAGCCACGGTCGACCTGAGCGGCATCTCGGACGTGTCCGAGTTCGACGACATCGCGGCACGCGTGACCGGCTCCTCGGGCACTGTCCTCGGTGGTCGCGGGGTGTCCTTCACCCTCACGCGCGGCCCTCTCACGCTGACGTCGGTGGGCACCACCGACGACGACGGCGTCGCCCGGATGCCGACGCCGCTGGTGGACGGGACCACGGACGTCCTCGAAGGGCTGCCCTCGGGCGCGGTCCACCTGAAGGTCGCGGTGCTGCCGCCGACCGGCAGCACGTTGCTGCCCGCGGCGCCCGTCGAGACCGACCTGGTCATCGGGGGAGCGACCGTGACGCTGACCCCGACCGCAACGGGCTCGGCGATGACCCGGGCGGGCTCGTCGTACTCCGGCGGGACGACGGCGACGGTGACCGACGCGCGGGGCCCGGTGCCCGGCGCCGTCGTCACCTTCGGGTTCCCGGAGTCGGGGCCCCGAGCCGGGTTCCCGGTGCCGGGCTCGCCCGCGTCGGTGAGGTCCACGTGGACGGGGACGACCTCCTCGTACGGCGCGGTGACGGCTCCCGCACCACGCGCGGGCACCCTGGTCGGCGGGTTCGACCTCACGGTGGGCACGCCCGGGGCGACGGCGGCCACCCGCCGCCACACCGCGCAGTACGCCTTCACGGCGTTCGGGTCGCCCGTCAGCCGGGACAAGGTCTCCACGAACGCGTCCGGCACGGTGCCCCTGAAGGTGTCGGCCCTGGACGCCGCCGGACGGAAGGTCCCCGACGCCGAGGCGGCGGCGCTGGTGTCGGCCAGGAGGGTGCGGCTCAGCTGGACCCGGACCACCGGCAGGGTCGGCGCGGCGTCAGGGTCGACGGACACCCTGGCGCGCTACCTGGCGGACAAGGACTTCTTCCAGGCCGACCTGAAGCCGTCGAGCCTCGGCTGGGGGAAGGGCACCTACCAGGTGCGGGTGGTCGTGCTCGACCGCGTTCCCGCCGCGAGCGGCATGCCCACGCTGCACCTGGGGGCGAGCGGCACCGTGACGATCGCCGTGTCGTGACGGTCGGTGCCGGTCGGGGGATGGCTCAGTCGCGCCGGAAGCGCTGGGTGAGCCACTCACCGAAGCGGAACGCCGCGATGGGCACGATCATGAGCACGACGAGCATGACCACGAGCAGTCCGAGCAGCAGGATGCCTTCCACGTCAGACCCCGCTGATGCCCTCGGGGCCGCCGGCCTGCTCGTCGAACGTCTCGTGCTCGATGAGGTGCAGGACGGGGACGCCGAGCTTGCGGCGGGCTCGTGAGGTCCAGTCGAGGTGGAAGAACTCGGCCACCACGTGCGAACGGGTCAGCACGATGACCTCGGCGGCGTCGACCGCCGTGGCCTTGGCGACCAGGGCGTCGATCGGATCGGCGGTCACGATGTCGCCGGTGATCTCGGCGTCGAGGGCCGAGAAGGCGGCGACGGACGCCCGCACCTCGGCGCGGGCGTGGTCGAGGAGGTCGTCCTGGATGCCGGCGAGGTCCTGGCTGTCGAAGGCGACCGGCGTGGCCATCATCGTCTCGCCGGTCGACAGCGAGCCCATCGCGGACTCGACGCGGGCGGCGGCGTCCTCGACGGGCAGCAGCAGGTGGTAGCGCAGCGGCGCGGGGGCGTCGTCGTGCAGGCCGCGCACCTGGCGGGCGTCCTGCTCGGAGAGACCCTGCTCGGCCAGCAGCACCACGTCGTACGTCGTCGACTCGGTCATGGGTCCAGGGTAGTGGGCCCTCACGCCGGTCGGCGCGCCCCGTCGACGCAGACCCCGGCCGACTGCGAGGGTCGGCTGCGTGGACTGGAGAGCGGACCGGATCGGATCGGCCCTGAGGGGTGAGAACCCCACCGTGCTGGCGCGGCTGCCCGGTGCCTTCGCCGTGATCGGCGACGTGCAGTTCCTGCCCGGCTACTGCGTGCTGCTGGCCGACGACCCGGCCGCCACCCGACTCTCCGACCTGGCGCCCGCCACCTGCGCGGCGTACCTGACCTCGATGGCACGCCTCGGTGCCGCCGTCGAGAGGGCCTGTGCCGAGCTGGATCCCGCCTTCTCACGGGTCAACCTCGAGATCCTCGGCAACACTGATCCGTTCCTGCACTGCCACGTCTGGCCCCGCTACACCTGGGAGCCCGACGACATCCGGCCCGGGCCCGTCTGGCACCACCCGCGGGAGAGGTGGTCCGACCCGACCACGGCGCTGGGGGAGCGGCACGACGAGCTGCGCCGCCGCATCACGGCCCACCTAGGCATCTGACCGGGCATCTGACCGGGGTCAGGTGCCCTCGGCGAGCGGGGTCTGGAACGACCAGAGGTGTCCCTCGAGGTCGCGTGCGGAGTACTCCCGGTAGCCGTAGGGCTGGTCGACCGGCGGGTAGGCGATGCTCGCCCCGGCCGTCGACGCGCGCTCGTGGTGGGCGTCGACGTCGGGCACCGCGACCGCCAGCGAGGCCGTGACGGCGCCCTCGGTCGAGAGCGGGGAGAACATCCGGTGCTCGGGCGCCTCCCGGTGCAGCCACACGACACCGTCGCCCACGTGGATCTCGCCGTGGACCACCCTGTCCCCGTCGGAGGAGAGCGTGCCGGGCGCCAGCCCGAACGCGTGGACCAACCAGTCGTGGGCAGCGGCGATGTCACGGTAGACGAGCAGCGTGATGCGGCGCGTGGGGACGGTCTCGTCGTCCGGCATGCCCCTCAGCAGGTCCAGCAGCGCGGGTGCCGCCGGCTGGTCGCCGCCGAGCAGACGGTCCTCGACCGAGCGGACGCGCTCGCGCTGCCGCGCCAGGCCGGCGAGGCGATCGTCGAGGTCCGCGAGGTGACGGCGCGTCAGGCTGGCCAGGTCGGCGGCGTCCGGGTCCACCTCGGCCACGGGCGTCCCGAGCTCGCGCAGCAGCCGGATGCGGTAGAGCCTCTCGAGCGCCGCGTCGTCGTAGCGTCGGCGCCCGCCGGTGTCGCGCGCCGGGCTGAGCAGCCCGAGCTCCTCGTAGTAGCGCAGCGTGCGCTCGGTGAGCCCGGTGCGCCTCACCATGTCCCCGATCGTCATGTCCATGGACGTGACGCTAGGACCTCACGTGACGTGAGGAGCAAGGCCTCGGACGCGACGGAGCTCTGCGCCGTGCGTCGCAGCGGGACGTTCCTCCGGCGGCGGGTGTTGCGCGAGCGGATGCACACGCTCATCCTCGACGTGTGAGGTGGACCCGCGGCGCCGTCGTCCTCGGCATCCTCCTGCTCCTGGGCGGCTTCGCCGTCGGTGTCGCACCCCGGACGGTCGAGCACGGAGGTCAGGAGGTCCGGTGCGGGACAGTGCTGCTCGCAGCCGGGGCCGGGGACCCCAGCGTCGCCGACGGAGGATCGGCGGGTGCCGATCCCGACAGCCTCTGCACTGAGGAGACCGCCGGCGCGCGGAGGATCACCTGGGGACTGCTCGCAGCAGGCGGCTTGATCGCGCTGTCCGGCTGGACGGCCGTGCGTGAGGGCGCAGGAGCGCGGGACCGGGGCCGTGCCCTCGACGCAGGACGAAGACGCTGAGGCCTCGGTGCGGTCTCGGCCATGATGGGCGGCATGGCGGACGACGACTTCCACGCGCTGACGGTGGGGTCCCTGACCCAACCTGACGGAACGACCGTGACCCTCGAGGTCCGCGACCTCGGCCGGCTCGCGGTGCCCTCCGGGCGCCTCGCGGCCTGTGACCCCTTCGTGCAGCTCGAGAGACCGTTCGTCACGCCGGTCCGTCCAGGCAGCTACCCGGTGCGCGTGACGCTGGCCGACGTGTCGGAGCAGCAGGACGGAAGTCACGTCAGGGAGGCCTTCCTGAGCGTGGTCACGGGCGAGGGGACGGTCGCAGTGGTGGAGCCCGCCGGCTCGGAGTCCGAGGGCGCACCGCCGGACGGCGAGTGGTTCGTCGTCGGCGTCGACGCGGGGACGGTGGCGGTCGTCGACGCGTCAGCGATCGGTCCGGGCATGCCCGAGGACCCCGGCAGCTGGTACGACGAGGTGTTCGACTCCGGCCGCGCGGACTCCTGGTTCGCGTCGATGGACGCCGAGGACGACTGCCCGGCCGGCACGGCCAACGTCCGGCTCCCGCGGGCCGCGGACGGCGGGAACCTGGTCCTGAGCCACTCCGGCTGGGGCGACGGCTCCTACCCGGTGGTCGTCACGCGCGACGCCGACGGCGGGATGCTGGGGGTGCACCTCGACCTGCTGGTCGTCAGCCCTGGTGCGACCAGCACCCCGCCGGACGGCGTCAGCCGCTGAGGACCTCGTCGAGGTCGTAGGACACCGGCTCCTCGAGCTGCTCGTAGGTGCAGGACGAGGGCTCCCGGTCGGGCCGCCAGCGCTTGAACTGCGCGGTGTGGCGGAACCGCTCGCCCTCCATGTGGTCGTAGCCGACCTCGACGACGCGCTCGGGCCGCAGCAGCTGGAAGGACAGGTCCTTGCCGGCGTTCCAGCGGCTCACGTTGGCCTGGGCCGCCTTGCCGCCCGAGGCGGTCACCTCCGACCACGCCCCCCACGGGTGGTCCTCGGGCCCGCACACCAGCGGCTGGAGCTCGTCGTACAGCTCGCCGCGGCGCTTCTCGGTGAACGACGCCGACACTCCGATGTGGCGCAGCGAGCCCGCGTCGTCGTACAGCGCGAGGAGCAGCGAGCCGAGCAGGGGCCGCTCCTCGGTGGAGTTCTTGTGCAACCGGTAGCCGGCGACGACCACGTCGGCGGTGCGGTCGTGCTTGATCTTCAGCATCGCCCGCTTGTTGGGCTCGTAGGCGCCGCGCAGCGGCTTGGCCACCACCCCGTCCAGCCCCGCGCCCTCGAACTGCTCGAACCACTGCTCGGCCACCGCGCGGTCGGTGGTGGTGCGCGTCAGGTGCACGCCGTCGGGCGGCGACGACAGCGCGGCCTCCAGCCGCTCCCGGCGTACGGCGAGGGGGTGCGTGCTCAGGTCCTCGTCGCCGAGCGCGAGCACGTCGAAGGCGACGTAGCGCGCCGGTGTCGTCTCGGCCAGCATGCTCACCCGCGACTCGGCCGGGTGGATGCGCTCCTGCAAGGTGTCGAACTCCAGCCGACCGTCGTGGGCGACCACGATCTCGCCGTCGAGCACGCACCGCTCCGGCACGCCGGGGGAGCGGAGCGCGGCGACCACCTCGGGGAAGTAGCGCGTCAGCGGCTTGGTGTTGCGACTGGCCAGCTCGACCTCGTCGCCGTCCTTGAAGACCAGGCAGCGGAAGCCGTCCCACTTCGGCTCGAACAGCAGGCCGGGGTGCTCGTCGTCGGTGAACGTCGCCGGGTCCGGCACGCCCTTGACGGACTTGGCGAGCATCGGCTGCACGGGCGGCATGACGGGCAGGTCCATGGCGAGAGCGTACGACGGCGCGCGGGTCGCCTGGGTCTCGACAACGGTCGCTGCGCGACCTGCTCGACCTCCTACGGAGTCTCGACAACGGTCGCTGCGCGACCTGCTCGACCAGCGCGACCAGCGGTCAGCGCAGCAGCAGGTGGATCGCGGTGTCCATGTGCTTGGCGACGTCCTGGGCGCTGGCGCGACCGGTCACCCACTGCACCAGGGCCGCGAGCCAGACGTCGCCGATCACCTTGGTGATCGCGATCTCCTCCTCGGTCGGCTCGTGGCGCTCGAACGTCTCGTCCGGGTCCGCCATCGCGCGCATCAGCAGCCGGGTGACCTGCATGCCGACGGCGTGGATCTCGGTGGCGACCGAGGCGTCGGCGAACATGAAGGCGCGGGTGAGGGCCTCGGTCAGGTGCGGGTCCTGCTGCAGGGTGCGCGTGGTGCGGCGCAGCACGTGCGTGACGCGCTCGGCGGGGGTGTCGCCGGGCACGACGCGCTTGTCGATGCCGGTGTTGGCGCGCTCGAACTCGCGGCCCAGCGCGGAGACCAGCAGGTGGATCTTGGAGGGGAAGTAGCGGTAGAGCGTGCCGAGGGCGACGTCCGCCTGCTCGGCGACCGCGCGCATCTGCACCGCGTCGAAGCCGCCCTTGGTGGCCAGCGCGATGGTGGCGTCGAGGATCCGGGTGCGTCGCTCCCGTTGGGCGCTCGAGCCCAGGTCGTCGTGGGTCAGTGAGTTGGTGCTGCTCATCGGAGCGACCCTTCCACACGGTGCGGGGGACAGATCGAGGGCTGGAGCCGGTGCGGACCCGTCCGGGCCCCGTCGTAGGCTAGCACCGGCTGAGCGTAGAATCGGAACACGTTCCAGTTTTGTCACGGTCGGGCTGCACCCCGACGGGCGCACCACACCCGAGAGGCCGCACCCCCCTTGAAGCCGTTGAGAATCGCGCTCCTGTCCTACCGCAGCAAGACCCACGTCGGGGGTCAGGGCGTCTACCTCCGCCACCTCTCGCGCGAGCTCGTCGCGCTCGGCCACGAGGTCGAGGTCTTCTCCGGCCAGCCCTACCCCGAGCTCGATCCCGGCGTCGGCCTGACGAAGGTGCCGAGCCTCGACCTCTACCGCGAGCCGGACCCCTTCCGGGTGCCGAGGCTGCGCGAGTTCCGCGACCTGGTGGACGTCTACGAGTTCCTCGCGATGTGCACCGCCGCCTTCCCCGAGCCGCGGACCTTCGCGATCCGGGTCGCGAAGGTGCTGCGCGGTCGGCGCGACGACTTCGACGTCGTGCACGACAACCAGACGCTGGGCTTCGGGATGCTGCGCATCGCCGAGGACCTGCCGCTGGTCACGACGATCCACCACCCGATCACCTTCGACCGTCGCGTCGACCTGGCCCACGCCTCGGGTCGCAAGAAGGCCAGCCTGCGCCGCTGGTACTCCTTCCTGCGCATGCAGGGCAAGGTCGCCCGCCGTCTGCCGCAGATCCTCACCGTCTCGGAGAGCAGCAAGCGCGACATCGCCCGCGACTTCGGCGTGGACCCCGAGCGGCTCCAGGTCATCACCCTCGGCGTCGACGAGGGCTTCCGCCCGCCGACGGGCCCGCGCGTGCCGGGCCGGCTGCTCGCGATGGCCTCGGCGGACACCCCGATGAAGGGTGTCGCCACCCTGCTCGAGGCGCTGGCCAAGCTGCGCACCGAGCGTGACGTGTCCCTGGTCCTCGTGACCCGCCCGTCGCCGGGCGGGCGCACCGAGCAGCTCATCGAGCGTCTCGGCCTCGAGGACTGCGTCAGCTTCGTCTCCGGCGTCTCCGACGCCGAGCTGGTCGAGCTCATGGGCTCGGCCGAGGTGGCCTGCGTGCCGTCGCTCTACGAGGGCTTCTCGCTGCCCACCGCCGAGCTGATGGCCTGCGCCACCCCGCTGGTCGTGAGCCGCGCCGGGGCGATCCCCGAGGTCGTCGGCCCCGACGGCGAGTGCGCCGACCTCGTCACCCCCGGCGACGTCGGCGAGCTGTACGACGCCCTCGGCGCGCTCCTCGACGACCCCGAGCGCCGGGCGCGCATGGGCGCCGCGGGACGCCGCCGCGTCGAGGAGCTGTTCAGCTGGCGGGCGGTCGCCGAGGCGACCGCCGCGGCGTACCAGCAGGCCGTGGACCGGCACGCCGGGACCACCCCGACCACCGGCGCCGACGCGCGCTGACCCCGCACCACCACCGAACCGAACGACGACCACCCACGTGAGGAAGTGCCGATGCTGACCGTCGACTTCGACCGACTCGGGCTCCGCGCCGGAGAGCGGGTCCTGGACATGGGCTGCGGCGCCGGCCGCCACGCCTTCGAGATGTACAAGCGCGGCGCCGACGTCATCGCGCTCGACCAGGACGCCGACGAGCTCGCCACGGTGAGCGAGTGGTTCGCCGCGATGCGCGAGGAGGGCGACCTGCCGCTCGGCGCCGAGGCCGACGTCAAGCAGGGCGACGCGCTCAACCTGCCCTTCCCCGACGGCGACTTCGACCGGGTCGTCGCCTCCGAGGTGCTCGAGCACATCCCCGACGACGACGGCGCGATCGCCGAGCTCGTCCGCGTGCTGCGCCCCGGCGGCACCATCGCCGTCACCGTGCCGCGCTGGCTGCCCGAGAAGGTCTGCTGGGCGCTCAGCGACGCCTACCACGAGGTCGAGGGCGGCCACGTCCGCATCTACCGCGGCAGCGAGCTCGTGACCAAGCTGGAGGCGGCCGGGCTGCGCTTCACCGGTCGCAACCACGTCCACGGCCTGCACTCGCCCTACTGGTGGCTCAAGTGCGCCGTCGGCGTCACCAACGACGACCACCCCGCGGTGAAGGCCTTCCACAAGGTCCTCGTGTGGGACATCGTCAAGCGTCCCCTGCCGACCCGCCTGGCCGAGAAGGTCCTGGACCCGCTGCTGGGCAAGAGCATGGTGCTCTACCTGGAGAAGCCCGAGAAGGCGTGAGCTCCGCCGTCCCGCACGTCCCCGGGGTCCTCGACGCCGCTGCGGTCGAGGCCACGGCCGCCGCCGTCGCGCGCGTGCAGCAGCCCGACGGCGGCGTCCCGTGGGCCGTCGGCCAGCACATCGACGTCTGGAACCACGTCGAGAGCGCCATGGGGCTGCTCGTGGGCGGACAGCGCGAGGCGGCCGAGGCGGCGTACGACTGGTGCCTGCGCACGCAGCGCGCCGACGGCTCCTGGCCGATGAAGACGGTGGGCGACACCGTCGAGGACGCCAGCGGCGAGACCAACATGTGCTCCTACCTCGCAGTCGGCGTGTGGCACCACTGGCTGCTGCTGAAGGACCTGGCCTTCGTCCGTCGCACCTGGCCCGCCGTGCGCGCCGGGCTCGACTACACGACGGCCCTGCAGCTGCCGTTCGGCGGCATCGCGTGGTCGCAGCAGGACGACGGCGTCGTCAACCGCGAGGCCCTCGTCGCCGGCAGCTCGAGCATCTACCAGGCGCTGCGCGCCGGCCTCGCGCTCGCCGACCTGGTGGGGGAGCCGCGTCCCGCGTGGGAGCTCGCCGCCGGGCGACTGCGGCACGCCCTCGAGAGCCACCTCGAGCAGTTCCTCGACAAGTCCACCTTCTCGATGGACTGGTACTACCCGGTGCTCGGCGGACCGCTGCGCGGCGAGGCGGCGCGCCGGCGCCTCGACGCCCGGTGGGACGACTTCGTCGTGCCGGGCCTGGGCGCCCGCTGCGTCGACACCAACCCCTGGGTGACGGGCGCCGAGACGTGCGAGCTCGTGCTCGCGCTCGACGTCGCCGACGACACCCGTGCGCTGCAGGTCTTCGCCGACATGCAGCACCTGCGGCACCCCGACGGCCTCTACTGGACCGGCTGGGTCTTCGGTGACGACGTCAACTGGCCCAACGAGCAGACGACGTACACCTCTGCCGCCGTGATCCTGGCCGCGGACGCCCTCTCGCGCACCACCGCGGCCTCGGGGATCTTCCGCGGCGACGGCCTCGGACCGCACCCGGCCCCGCTGGCGCTGCACTGCGCGTGCAGCCCCGACCAGGTCCTCACCTCGGGCTGAGACGGTCCCCGGCCTGGCCGCGGGTGCGGCGCAGTGCCCGCATCGAGCCCTGCACGCCGACCTCGTCGAAGCCGTTCTCCAGGGCCCGCAGGTAGATCTCGTACGGCGGGCGCCCGCCGTCGGCCGGGTCCGGGAACACGTCGTGGATCAGCAGCAGCCCGTCGGGGCGCACCCACGGCGCCCACGACTCCAGGTCGGTGTGCGCAGGCTCCTCGCCGTGGCCGCCGTCGATGAAGAGCAGGTCAAGCGGGGTGCGCCAGTGGCGGGCCACGGTGGCGGACCTGCCGACCACGGCGACGACCTCGTCCTCCAGCCCCGCGGCGGCGATGGTGCGCCGGAAGACCGGCAGGGTGTCCATCAACCCGGTGGCGGGGTCGACCAGCGTGGGGTCGTGGTGCTCCCAGCCGGCCTGGTTCTCCTCCGAGCCCCGGTGGTGGTCGACGGTGACCGCCGTCGCGCCGGTGGCCCGGGCCGCGGCCCCGAGCAGGATCGCCGACTTGCCGCAGTAGGTGCCGACCTCGAGCAGGGTCGCGGCGGCCCCGTCGGAGCCGCCCTCACCGGCCTGCACGGCGTGCGCGTGGAGGAAGCGGCCCTCGTCCTCGGGCATGAACCCGGTCGCGGCGCGGAAGGCCGCCAGCAGCTGCTCGTCCAGGGGCTGGGTCACGGAGGTCTCGGGCACCGCGCCAGCGTAGGGGGCGCGGGCCCTCGCTCCACGACGGCCCGACCGTGCGAGAATCTGGAACACGTTCTACTTCGAACCCGGGAGTGACCATGGCGATCGCGTTGACCGACGACCAGCGGGCCCTGGCGGACGCCGTGCGCGAGTGGTCCGCCTCGCTGGAGCCGTGTGCGCTGGTCAAGCGCTCCGAGACCGAGGGCCCCGACGCGTTCGCGCCGGCCGCCAAGGGCGTGGCCGAGCTCGGTCTCGCCGGCATCGCCCTGCCCGAGGACCTCGGCGGCGGGGGAGGGACGGTCCTCGACCTCGCGGTGGCGGTCGAGGCCGCCGCCGAGGCCCTGGTGCCCGGCGCGCTCGTGACGACCGCTGCCGCCGCCCTCGTCGTCGGTGGTGACCTCGCCCGCGACGTCGCCGCCGGCACGGCCACGGTCGCGGTCGGGCTCGGCCCCAGCACGCTGACGGACGCGGGCCGCGACGGTGCCGACCTGACCGGCGAGGCCACCCGCGTCTGGGGTGCCGGGGTCGCCACCCACGCGCTGCTGCCGACCGCCGACGGCAGCTGGGTCCTCGTCGACGCGGCGTCGGCCGAGGTCGAGGCCGGGGACCCCCTCGACCTCGCCGGCCGGACCGGGACGCTGCGCCTGCACGGCGCCCCGGCGACCCCGGTGCAGGTCGACGCCGCCCGGCTGGACCGGCTGCTCGTCACCCTCGCCGCGGCCGAGGCGTCCGGCATCGCGCACTGGTGCGTGCGGACCGCGACGGCGTACGCCCGGACCCGTGAGCAGTTCGGTCGCCCCATCGGCTCGTTCCAGGCCGTCAAGCACCTGTGCGCGCGGATGCTCGAGGCCGCGGAGTCCGCCACCGCCGCCGCCTGGGACGCCGCCGGCTGCGCCGACGACGCCGGGCAGGAGGACGCCGAGCAGCACGCGCTCGCCGCCGCTGTCGCCGGGGCGAGCGCGCTCGACCTCGCCGTCGACACCGCGCACGACGCCATCCAGGTGCTCGGCGGCATCGGCTACACCTGGGAGCACGACGCCCACCTCTATCTGCGCCGTGCCCTGACCACCCGGCTCGTCCTCGGGGGCTCCGACCGGTTCCGCCTCGCGCTGGCCGACCTCGCCCGCGCCGGCGTACGGCGTCGGGTCCACCTGCCGCTCGGCCCCCGCGCTGAGGAGGTACGTCGTGAACTCGCGCAGACGATCGCCGAGGTGACCGCAGCGCCCGTCACCGACCGGCAGGCCGCCCTGGTCCGCACGGGTCTGCTCATGCCGCACTGGCCGGCCCCCTACGGTCGCGACGCCGACGCCGTGGAGCAGCTCGTCATCGACGAGGAGCTGGCCCGCGCCGGTGTGGAGCGACCGAGCCTCTTCATCGGGGCCTGGGCCGGGCCCACGATCGTGGCGCACGGCACCCAGCAGCAGAAGGACCGCTTCCTGCCGCCGACGCTGAGCGGGGAGATCACCTGGTGCCAGCTGTTCAGCGAGCCGGGGGCCGGCAGCGACCTCGCCGCGCTGCGCACCCGCGCCGACCGGGTCGAGGGCGGCTGGGTCCTCAACGGCCAGAAGGTCTGGACCTCCGTGGCCGCCGAGGCCGACTGGGCCATCTGCCTGGTCCGCACCGATCCGGAGGCCGCCAAGCACCGCGGCATCAGCTATGTCCTGCTCGACATGACCACCCCGGGCATCACGATCCGGCCGTTGCGCGAGCTGACCGGCGAGGCGCTGTTCAACGAGGTGTTCCTCGACGACGTGCACGTGCCCGACGACTGCGTGGTCGGCGAGGTGGACGGCGGGTGGCCGCTCGCGCGGACCACGCTGGCCAACGAGCGCGTCGCGATCAGCGACAGCTCCTTCGGCGTGAGCGTCGAGCGGGCGCTGGCGGCGGCGGGCGACGACCCGTCCGCCCTGGTCCGTGAGCGCCTCGGCGGCGCCGTGGCCGAGGCCGGGCTCAGCAAGGCGCTGGGGCTGCGCGCCACCCTGCGCACCCTGGCCGGGGCCGGTCCGGGGCCGGAGTCCAGCGTGCAGAAGCTCGTCGGCGTCCGGCAGCGGCAGGACTCCGCCCAGCTGGCGCTGGACCTGCTGGCCGGCGACGTGCTGAGCGGCACCGAGCAGGGCCGGGCGGCGGTGCACGAGGCACTGGTGACCCGCTGCCTGAGCATCGCGGGCGGCACCACGCAGGTCCTGCTGAACATCGTGGGGGAGCGGATCCTGGGTCTCCCGCGGGACTGAGCGAGGCAGGCGTCGGCGTGCCGCCGACGACACGCCGGTAACGAGTTGGCCACGTGGCACCCCCTGAAGGGGGTTGCAGCGGGCTCGACCGCAGTAGGGTGCCCGCATGGTGGAAGGGATCTACGTCCAGGGGGAATGGGTCCGGTCCGCGACCGACGGCACGAGGGAGATCCGGTGCCCGGCCGACTCCTCGCACGTCCGTGACGTCGTCGAGGGCACGTCCGAGCACGTCGACGCCGCGGTCGCCGCCGCCCGCGCCGCCTTCGACGACGGTGCCTGGAGCACGTCCTCGCCGCTGGAGCGCGGCCGCATCCTGCACCGCGTGGCCGACCTGCTCGAGCGGGACAAGGCCGCGGTCGCCCGCGCCGAGACCCTCGACACCGGCAAGCGCCTCGTCGAGAGCGAGTACGACGTCGACGACGTGGTCGGTGTGTTCCGCCACTACGGCAACCTCGCCGGCGAGAATGCGGGCCGGGTGGTCGAGACCGGTCGCTCCGACGTCGTGAGCCGCGTGGTCACCGAGCCGGTCGGCGTCTGTGCGCTCATCACGCCGTGGAACTACCCCCTGCTGCAGACCTCGTGGAAGGTCGCGCCGGCGATCGCCGCGGGATGCACCTTCGTGCTCAAGCCGAGCGAGCTCTCCCCGAGCACCGCCATCCTGCTCATGGACCTGCTGACCGAGGCCGGCGTCCCGGCCGGTGTGGCCAACCTCGTCACCGGCACCGGGCAGGACGTCGGCGTGCCGATGGTGGCGGACCCGCGAGTCGACCTGGTGTCGTTCACGGGCAGTCTCGCCGCCGGTCGCAGCATCATGGCGTCGGCCAGCGACACGGTGAAGAAGGTCGCCCTCGAGCTGGGCGGCAAGAACCCCAACGTCGTCTTCGCCGACGCCGACCTCGAGTCGGCCCTCGACATGGCCACCACCGCGGTGTTCCTGCACAGCGGCCAGGTCTGCTCGGCCGGCGCCCGGCTGATCGTGGAGGAGTCCATCCACGACTTCTTCGTCGACGAGGTCGTCCGCCGGGCCGGTCTCATCGTCGTCGGCGGGCCCTTCGACGACGCCGCCGAGACCGGTGCGCTGATCTCCGCCACCCACCTGGCCAAGGTCGAGGACTACGTCGCGGCCGGCCTCGCGGAGGGCGCCGTGCTGCGCTGCGGCGGCGCCCGTCCCGACGACGCGGCACTGGCTGACGGGTTCTTCTACCTCCCGACGGTCCTCGACGGCTGCCGCACCGACATGTCGGTCGTGCAGGAGGAGTCCTTCGGGCCGGTGCTGACCGTCGAGACGTTCCGCGACGAGGACGAGGCGGTGCGGCTCGCCAACGACAGCATCTACGGCCTCGCCGGTGCGGTCTGGACCCAGGACGCCGGCAAGGGACAGCGCGTCGCCGGTCGGCTGCGCATGGGCACGGTCTGGATCAACGACTTCCACCCCTACGTGCCGCAGGCCGAGTGGGGCGGCTACAAGCAGTCGGGCAACGGCCGCGAGCTCGGCCACCACGGTCTGGCCGAGTACACCGAGACCAAGCACGTCTGGCACAACATCGCCCCGGCCCCGCAGCGATGGTTCCCCAGCAGCGAGCGCCCGGACCCCCGGGCCGGCGCCGCGACCACCCCCCAGGAGGCATGATCCCGTGAGCGCCAAGCGGTCGACCTACGACCACGTCATCGTCGGCGGGGGATCGGCCGGGTGCGCACTGGGCAACCGCCTCAGTGCCGACGGCGCGAGCGTGCTCGTGCTGGAGGCGGGCCGCTCGGACATCAAGCTGGACCCCTTCATCCACATGCCGGCGGCCCTGCCCTACCCGATCGGCAACCGGCTCTACGACTGGAAGTACGAGTCCGAGCCGGAGCCGCACATGGGCGGGCGGACGGTCTACCACGCCCGCGGCAAGGTGCTCGGCGGGTCCTCGAGCATCAACGGCATGATCTTCCAGCGCGGCAACCCGCTCGACTACGAGCGCTGGGCGGCCGACCCGGGCATGGAGAGCTGGGACTACGCCCACTGCCTGCCCTACTTCAAGCGCATGGAGACCACGCTGGCCGGCGCGAACGAGTGGCGCGGCGGCAGCGGCCCGCTCGTGCTCGAGCGCGGCCCCGCCACCAGCCCGCTCTTCGGGGCCTTCTTCGAGGCCGTCCAGCAGGCCGGCCACCCGCTGACCGACGACGTCAACGGCTACCGGCAGGAGGGGTTCGCGAAGTTCGACCGCAACGTGCACAACGGCCGCCGCCTGAGCGCGGCGCGGGCCTACCTCCACCCGGTCCGCAAGCGGCCCAACCTGCGCGTCGAGACCCTCGCGATGGTCACCGGCCTCGAGATGGACGGCAACCGCGTCACCGGCGTGCGCTACCACCGGGCCGGTCGCGGCGACCACGTCGTGCAGGCCGGCGAGGTCATCCTCTGCGGCGGCGCCATCAACACCCCGCAGCTGTTGCTGCTGTCCGGCATCGGCCCCAAGGCCGACCTCGAGGCGCTCGGCATCGACGTCGTGGCCGACCTGCCGGGCGTCGGCGCGAACCTCCAGGACCACCTCGAGGTCTACATCCAGTACGCCTCCAAGCAGCCGGTCTCCATCGGACCGTGGCTCAAGCACCGGCACAAGCCGCGCATCGGTGCCGAGTGGCTGTTCCTGCACAAGGGCGTCGGCGCCAGCAACCACTTCGAGGCCGGCGGCTTCATCCGCAGCAACGACGAGGTCGCCTACCCGAACCTGATGTTCCACTTCCTGCCCATCGCGATCCGGTACGACGGGTCCCAGCCGGCCTCGGAGCACGGCTACCAGGTGCACATCGGCCCGATGTACTCCGACGTGCGGGGGAGCGTGACCCTGAAGTCGCGCGACCCCTTCGAGCACCCGGCGCTGCAGTTCAACTACCTCTCGACCGAGAACGACCGGCGGGAGTGGATCGAGATGGTGCGCGCGGCCCGCGACATCCTCAACCAGCCCGCGTTCGACGCGTTCAACGCCGGCGAGATCTCGCCGGGGCCGTCGGTGGAGACCGACCAGGAGATCCTCGACTGGGTCGCCAAGGACGCCGAGACCGCGCTGCACCCCTCCTGCACCGCCAAGATGGGCACCGGCGACGACGCCGTGCTCGACCCGACGAGCATGAAGGTGCACGGCGTCGAGGGCCTGCGGGCGGTCGACGCCTCCGCGATGCCCTACGTGACCAACGGCAACATCTACGCCCCGGTGATGATGCTGGCCGAGAAGGCCGCCGACCTGATCCTCGGCAACACCCCGCTGCCCCCGCTCGACGTCCCCTTCTACCGCCACGGAGCCGGCATGCCGCTCCAGCCGCCGACCCCGGGAGGTACCTCGTGACCGACACCCACGCCAGCCCCGCCGCACGCACCGACCCCGACAGGAGGCCGCAGGCGGACGTCTCCGGTCCCACCCGGGGCGGCAGCGCGCTGTCGGTGCAGAACCTCTGGAAGATCTTCGGGCCCACGGCCGACAAGATCATCGGCACCCCCGACGCCGACCTCTCGCGCGCCGAGCTCAAGGAGAAGACCGGCTGCGTGGTGGGGGTCAAGGACGTCTCGTTCGAGGTCGCGCCCGGCGAGGTCTTCGTGGTCATGGGGCTGTCGGGGTCGGGCAAGTCGACGCTGGTGCGCTGCCTGACGCGGCTCATCGAGCCGACGGCCGGCCAGGTCCGCCTCGCCGACCACGACGTCACGGCCGCCTCCGCCTCCGAGCTGCGCGAGCTGCGGCGTACGGACGTGTCGATGGTGTTCCAGCACTTCGGCCTGCTCCCGCACCGCCAGGTCATCGACAACGTCGCCTACGGCCTCGAGATCCGCGGCATCGCCAAGAAGGAGCGCCGCGCGAAGGCCGCCGAGGTCGTCGAGCTGGTGGGCCTGAGCGGCTACGAGACCTCCTACCCCGACCAGCTCTCGGGCGGCATGCAGCAGCGGGTCGGGCTGGCCCGCGCGCTCGCCGGCGACCCCGGGATGCTGCTCTTCGACGAGCCGTTCTCCGCCCTCGACCCGCTCATCCGGCGCGACATGCAGAACGAGGTCATCCGGCTCCAGGACGAGCTGCAGAAGACCTGCGTCTTCATCACCCACGACCTGTCCGAGGCGCTCAAGCTCGGCGACCGGATCCTCATCATGCGCGACGGTGAGATCGTCCAGATCGGCACGCCGGACGAGGTGGTGGGTGCCCCCGCCGACGACTACGTCCGCGAGTTCACCAGCGACGTGCCCAAGGCCCACGTCCTGACGCTCACGTGGGTCATGCGCGACCCCACCCCCGAGGACTCCCTCGAGGGGCCGGTGATGCCTCAGACCACGATCGTGCAGGAGGCGGCCCAGGCGGCGCTCTCCTCCGACCACCCCCTGCGCGTGGTCGACGACCGGGACAACCTCATCGGCATCGTCGACGACGCCGCTATCCTGCGCGTGGTCGTCGCCGAGGACTCCGGCTACACCGCGCGGCGCACCGCGGCGGTGGACGCCGGCACCCCCGGGGCGCCGTCGTGACGATGCTCCAGGACCGGCCCACCAGCGACAGCAGGCCGCCCGCCCCCCAGCGGCGACCGGACCTGCGGGAGCGGTGGCGGCTGATGCCGACGGCTCTCAAGGCCGGCGTCGTGCTGGTGCTCTGGTTCGTGGTGTGGCTGGTGCTGCGTGGCCAGGACACCCTCGTGCTCCCGGGACGCGACAGCACCGCGGTGCACGACTGGCTCACCGGCTTCCGCGACGACCTGCTCGCGAGCCGCGACACCAACGTCTTCATGCAGTTCACCGGGGTGGTCTCGGACGCGTTCTCCGCGCTCATCGAGTACCTCCAGGGTCTCGTCGCGGCGCCCGCCTTCCCCCGCCCGGTGCCGGAGATCGGCTGGCTGGGCGTGGTCGCGCTCGCCACCTGGGTCGGCTACGCCATCGCCTCCTGGCGGATCGCCGTCCTCGTCGCGGCCTCGTTCGTCTCCTTCGGCCTGCTGGGCTACTGGGAGGAGTCGATGGACACCCTGCTGGTGACCCTGTCCTCGGTGGGGGTCGCGGTGCTGGTCGGCATCCCGCTGGGCATCCTCATCGGGCGTCGCAAGTGGGCCGAGAACCTCGTGACGCCGGTGCTGGACGTCATGCAGACGATGCCGACCTTCGTCTACCTGATCCCGGTCGTGCTCTTCTTCGGCATCGGGACCTCCGGTGCCGTGGCGGCGACCATCATCTACGCGCTGCCGCCGGTCATCCGCATCACCGGCCACGGCATCCGGACCGTGTCGACGACCACCATCGAGGCCAGCGACTCCCTCGGACAGACCGACTGGCAGCGGCTGCGCCACGTGCAGCTGCCGATGGCCCGCAAGACCATCATCGTCGGCATCAACCAGACCACGATGGCCGCGCTGTCGATGGTGGTGCTGGCCGCCTTCGTCAACGGGCCCGGGCTCGGCGAGCCGGTGCTGGAGTCGCTGCGCATCCTCGACATCGGGCGCGGCTTCGTGCCGTCGCTGGCGATCGTGGTCATGGCGATCATGCTCGACCGCAGCACGACCGCGGCCAGCGAGCGCAGCGAGCGGGTCGCCCGCTCCGGCGGCGAGGACGTACGACGTCGCCGGATCACGCTCGCGGTCACCGGCGCGGCGGCGATCGGGGCGGTGCTCTACTCGCGCTACAGCCTCTGGGCCGCGGAGTTCCCCGAGACCTCGGTCGGCTCGACGCTCGCGGACTGGACCAACACCGTGGTGCGCGGCTTCACCGACAACTACTCGTCGGTGACCTCCTCGATCAAGGACGGCATCACGGCCGTCACCATCAACCCCCTCGAGGCGCTGATCGCCGACTCGCCGTGGTACCTCATGGCCGCGGTGATCCTGGCGCTCGGCTTCATCCTCGGCGGCTGGCGCGTGCTCCCGGTCGTCACCGCCTGCCTGGCGGGGCTGTACTTCCTCGACCTGTGGCACGACGCGATGGTCACGCTGACCATGGTCCTGGTCGCCACCGCGATCGTGATGGTGCTGGCGCTGGTCATCGGCGTCTGGATGGCCCGCTCGGCCCGCGCGGACCTCGTCATCCGCCCGGTCCTCGACGCCGCCCAGACGATCCCGCCGTTCGTCTACCTGCTGCCGTCGCTGGCGCTCTTCGGCCCGGGGCGCTTCGCCGCCATCGTGGCCGCGGTCGTCTACTCGGCCCCGGTCGCCATCAAGCTGGTCACCGACGGCATCCGGGGGGTGCCGGAGACCACCCTCGAGGCCTCCCGCTCCACCGGCACCTCGCGCTGGCAGGAGATCCGCAAGGTGCAGATCCCGATGGCGCGCGGCTCGCTGGTGCTGGCGGCCAACCAGGGCCTGCTCTACGTGCTGTCGATGGTCGCCATCGGCGGTCTCGTCGGTGCCGGCGCCCTCGGGTACGCCGTCGCGCTGGGCGTCTCGCGCAGCGAGGAGTGGGGCAAGGGCATGGCCGCGGGCATCTCGATCGTGCTGCTCGGGATCCTGCTCGACCGCATCATGCGCGGAGCGGCGCGGGTCAAGGCCGACCCGCTGGCCGGGGCCGGAGGATCCTCCGGGCCGCCCGTTTCGCCCGTTGCATGACCACTTCGGACCCAAACGTGACGGACTTGTGACCGTGCCGCGATCAGCGATCGGGCGTGGTCGGTACAGAGTGGCAGCAGAGACCGGACGCGAGACCGGGTCCGGTCGACGACGAAGGGGTACGACATGCGGAGAAGCAGGACCCGATCCTGGGGTGCCGTCTCCCTCGCCGCGGTGACAGCACTGGGGCTGTCCTCGTGCGGCGGGGGTTCCATCGACGAGGCCACCGAGGCCAACGAGGAGCAGGCTGCGCAGAGCGGCGGCGAGTGCGGCGACCTCAACATGGCCATCAACCCGTGGGTGGGTTTCGAGGCCAGCGCCTACGTCGTGGGCGAGCTCGCCAAGAGCGAGCTCGGCTGCAACGTCGAGTACAAGAACCTGAAGGAGGACGTCGCCTGGCAGGGCTTCGGCACCGGCGACGTCGACGTCGTCATCGAGGACTGGGGCCACCCCGACCTCGAGAAGAAGTTCTTCGAGGGCGAGGGCGACGGCTCCGCCATGGACATGGGGCCCAACGGCAACGTCGGCATCATCGGCTGGTACGTCCCGCCGTGGCTGGCCGAGGAGAACCCCGACATCCTGGACTGGGAGAACCTCAACGACTACGCCTCCGAGTTCGCCACCTCCGAGTCGGGCGGCAAGGGCCAGTTCCTCGGCGCCGACCCGTCGTACGTCCAGTTCGACGAGGCGATCGTGAGCAACCTCGACCTCGACTTCGAGGTCGTGTTCTCCGGCAGCGAGGCCGCCAGCATCGAGGCGTTCCGCAAGGCCGAGCAGAACAAGGAGTTCCTCATCGGCTACTTCTACGAGCCGCAGTGGTTCCTCTCCGAGGTGCCGCTGGAGAAGGTCGCGCTCCCGGAGTACACCGAGGGCTGCCAGGACGACCCGGCCGAGGTCGACTGCGACTACCCCGAGACCGAGCTGAAGAAGATCGTCGGCACGGACTGGGCCGAGTCGGGCGACACCTCGGTGGGCCTGGTCGAGAACTTCGAGTGGACCAACGACGACCAGAACACGGTCGCGAAGTACATCGCCGAGGACGGCATGTCCCAGGAGGACGCCGCGGCGAAGTGGATCGAGGAGAACCCCGACGTCTGGGAGCCCTGGCTCCAGTCGTGAGCCTGCGCGCAGGCTGAGCACACGCCGACGGGCCCCGGAGCTGCTGCTCCGGGGCCCGTTCGCGTGTGCGGCTAGTCGCGGACGACGCTCATCTCGAGCGTCGCGGTGTGGATGTCGAGCTGGCGCAGCAGGCCCGCGTAGACGTCGGTGTCGATCTGCCTCGGCAGCGAGCACGCGGCGCGCAGCGCCTGGTCGTGCTCGCCACGCTCGCGCAGCAGGTCGACGAGATCTTGTCGGTCAGCGTTCATCGGTGATGTGTCCTCCCTCACGTCCAGACCTACCCGGCCCCGGAGTTGGTCAATCGACCAGGAGGTGTTGTCAGTCGCTGGTGGTCCGGACCGGGCTCAGCGACCGGAGCCCTCGCGCGCGGTGTCGTCGATCGGGTCGGAGCGCTCCCAGTCCGCGGCCGCGTGGGTCTGCTCGCCCGTCCGGCTGGCCCAGGCCCAGCGCAGGAACCGCTCGGCGCTGCGCACGGAGTGCTGGCTGCGGACCGAGGGGAAGACGTCGAAGGCGTGCTGGGTGCCGGCGAGCTCGGTGTAGGCGACCGGCTGGTCGGTCGCCTCGCGCAGCGCGGCCACGAACGCCCGGGCCTGGGCGACCTCGACGAGGGTGTCGTTGGCGCCGTGGATGACGTAGAACGGCGGCGCGTGCGGCCCCACCCGCAGCAGCGGCGACCCCTTCTCGAACGGCTCGAGGTCCTCCTCGGGGTCGCTGAAGAGGACCCGGCGGGCCAGGAACCGGTCGCGCATCCGCAGCGCCGCCTTGCTGCCGGTGACGCCGGCGAAGTCGTAGACGCCGTAGAACGGCACCGCCGCCTGCAGCGTGGTGTCGACGTCCTCGAAGCCGGGCTGGTACTCCGGGTCGTTGGGCGTCAGCGCGGCCAGGGCAGCCAGGTGCCCCCCGGCGGACCCGCCCGTGATGGCGACGAACGACGGGTCGCCGCCGTGCTCGGCGATGTTCTCGCGGATCCAGGCGATCGCGCGCTTCACGTCCACGAGGTGCTCGGGGAACGCCACCCGCGGGCTGAGCCGGTAGTTCGGTGCGACGCAGACCCAGCCCCGCGAGGCCATGTGCTTCATCAGCGGGAGTCCCTGGTGGTCCTTCTCGCCGATGGTCCAGGCGCCTCCGTGCACCTGCAGCAGCACCGGGCGTCCCTGTGCGCCGCCCTCCGTGCCGCCTTCCGGCCGGTAGACGTCGAGGCGTCCGCGCCGGCCGTGGCCGGGGGCGTAGGTCAGGTCCTTGACCACCTCGACGCCGGGGACGGGCAGGCGGAAGGGCCACACCAGCTGGCGCAGCGGCGTGCGCCAGTCGAGGTCGTCGTACTCCTGGCGGAGGCGGTCGAGGTGGTCGCCGCCGAGGCCCTCGTCCAGGCCCCGCTCGAAGGCGGCCTGGGAGCGTCGGCCCTGCTGGGTGACGTGGGCGAGCGCGAGGGAGTTCAGCAGCCCGAGGAGCGGCGCAGCGCTGCGGCCGCGGGTGCGCCGGACCTCGAGGACGGTGTCGACCAGCGTGCCGGCGATCACGTGGGGGGCGAGCTCGGAGACCAGCCAGCCGGCGAACATCGCCGGCACGCTCGCGGCCGCGCCGGGCACCGGCTTGATCGCGTTGGCGGCCAGGGCCGAGGTCACCAGCTGGCGGCTCAGGTAGGACATGGCAGGACCCTAGTCAGTGGGGCGGAGCCCGTGAGGCTCGTCTCAGAAGTAGAACGTGTTCCAGTCCGGGCCTCTATAGTTCTCCCATGAAACGCCTGAGCGGCCTCGACGCGTCCTTCCTCTACCTCGAGACCTCCACCCAGCTCCTGCACGTCTGCGGCGTCTTCGTGCTCCAGCCGGACTCGATCCCCGGCGGCTACTCCTTCGCCACCATGCGCGCCGAGCTGGGCCGGCGGGTCGCCGCAGTGCCGGAGTTCCGGCAGAAGCTGCGCCGCGTGCCGCTCGACCTCGACCACCCGGTGTGGGTCGACGACACCGACTTCGACATCGACCGCCACGTCCACCGCCTCGCCCTGCCCGCCCCGGGCGGCGACGCCGAGCTCGCCGAGGTGGCCGGCCACCTCGCCGGCATCCCGCTGGACCGCTCGCGCCCGCTGTGGGAGATGTGGCTGATCGAGGGCCTCGCCGACGGTCGCATCGCGGTCTTCTCCAAGATGCACCACGCCACCGTCGACGGCATGTCGGGGATGAACCTGCTGGCCCACCTGTGCAGCCTCGAGCCGGAGGCGCCGGCGCCCCCGGAGCTGGCGCTCGACCGCCACGCGCCGGGCGAGCTCAACCTCCTCGGTCGGGCCGTCGTCCGGACTGCGACCCGCCCGCTGCAGCTCGCCAAGCTGGTGGCGCCGACGGTCGGGGCGCTCAGTGGCTCGCTCGGCCGGGCGCGCCGGGGGGCGGCCATGGCGGCGCCGTTCACCGCCCCGCGCACGCCCTTCAACGGCACCATCAGCGGCCACCGCACGATCGCCTTCGTCTCGCTCGACCTGGCCAAGGTCAAGGCCGTCAAGAACGCCACCGGCAGCACGGTCAACGACGTCGTGCTGACCATGTGCGGCGGAGCGTTGCGCCGCTACCTGGCCGGGCGGGACGCCCTGCCGGAGACGTCGCTGCTGGCGACCGTGCCCGTCTCGGTGCGCGACAGCGACAAGGTGTCGGGCGCCAACCAGGTGTCGGCGCTGTTCTCGCGCCTCGGCACCGACGTGGAGGACCCGCTCGAGCGCCTCGGCCAGCTCTCGGAGAGCAACCGCACGGCGAAGGACCACCAGCAGGCCATCCCGGCCGAGGCGCTCCAGGAGTGGGCGGAGCTGGCGGCGCCCAAGACCTTCGGCCTGGCGGTCCGCGTCTACTCCGGCCTGCGGCTGGCCGAGAAGCACAAGGTGGTCCACAACCTGGTGATCTCGAACGTCCCCGGGCCGCCGGTGCCGGTCTACTTCATGGGGGCGCTCATCGAGGCGATGTACCCGCTCGGCCCGATCTTCCACGGCGCCGGCCTGAACATCACCGTGATCTCCAGCAACGGCCGCATCCACGTCGGGATCATCGGCTGTGCCGAGGCGGCACCGGACCTGTGGGACCTCGCCAAGCACGTGCCGGACGAGCTCGAGGCGCTGGTGGCGGCTTGCGGCACCGGTGACGAGGACTAGACTAGAACACGTTCCAGTTTCGAGCGCGTGAGGAGCGTCCGTGCAGCAGGCGCCGTCGGAGACCCAGCAGGCCGTGCGCGACGTCGCCCGGACCGTCTTCGACCGGGCGACGGACGTCAGCGAGGTCACCTGGCGGACCTTCGCCGACGCGGGCCTGCTGGCGCTCGCCGTCCCCGAGGCGTACGGCGGCGAGGGGCTCGGCCTGACCGAGGTCGGCGAGCTGCTCGGCGAGACCGGCCGGCGCCGGGCCGTCCTGCCGGTGTGGGAGACGCTCACCGCCACGCTCACCGTCGCCCGCTGCGGCACCGAGGCCCAGCAGGACCGGGTGCTCACCGGCCTCGCCACGGGCGACCGGCGGGCCACCGCGGCCCTGGCCGAGCCGGGCTCGGCGTTCCCGCGGCGCCCCTCGACGCGCCTCAGCCGTGACGGGGCCGGGTGGCGCCTGTCCGGTCGCGCCACCGGCGTCTGCGGGCTCGACGGGTCCACCACCGTCCTCGTCCCGGCCTCGCTCGCCGACGACGGCGACCACGTGGTGGTGGTTCTGGTCGACCCCGGTGCTCCCGGCGTCGACGCCCTGCCGACCCACAGCTCCCGCGGGGCGACCGAGCACACGCTCGTGCTGACCGACGTGGCCGTGGCGGTCGAGGACGTCCTCGGCGGCGCGCCGGGCACCGCGGGGGCTGCGGACGCGGCAGCGGTGCTGCGTCGGCACGCGGTGGCCGGGCTGTGCCTGCTGGGCCACGGGCTCCTGGTCGGTGCCTGCGAGCTGACCGCGGCCTACGTGGCCGAGCGTCGGCAGTTCGGCCGGGCGCTCGCCGAGTTCCAGGCCGTCGCCATGCAGATGGCCGACGTCTACGTCGCGACGCGCACCACCGGCCTGACCGCCCAGGCAGCGGCGTGGCGCGTCGCCGAGGGGCTGCCGGCCGAGGACGACCTGGCCGTCGCGGCGCACTGGTTCGCCGTCGAGGGCCCCGCCGCCCTGCACACCTGCCACCACCTGCACGGCGGCACCGGCGTCGACATCACCTACCCGCTCCACGTCGCCTCGTCGTGGGTCAAGGACGTCGCCCGGCTGCTCGGGGGCGAGCGCGCGACCCTGGACGCCGTACCGGTGGCGGAGACCGCGGGCAAGAACCTCGAGCTGACCGCCGAGCAGCGCGCGTTCAAGAGCGAGGCGCGCGCCTACTTCGCCGGTCTCGTCGGGCCCGAGGACCGGCGCACGCTGCTCACCGAGCGGCACGGCGACACCTACGAGCGCATCGTCAAGCAGATGGGTGCCGACGGCTGGATGGGCGTCGGCTGGCCGGTGGAGTACGGCGGTCGCGGGCTCGGCGAGGTCGAGCAGCAGGTCTTCGCCAACGAGGCCGCTCGCGCCGACGTCCACCTGCCCGCGGTGACGCTGCAGACCGTCGGACCGACCCTGATGGCGCACGGCACCGAGCGGCAGAAGGAGCTGTTCCTGGCCGACATCCTGACCGGCGACGTGCACTTCGCCATCGGCTACAGCGAGCCGGACGCCGGCACCGACCTGGCCTCGCTGCGCTGTCAGGCCCGGCGCGAGGGCGACCACTACGTCGTCAACGGCCAGAAGATGTGGACCACCGGTGGTCACGCCGCCGACTACGTCTGGCTCGCGGTGCGCACCGACCCCGACGCGCCCAAGCACCGGGGGATCTCGGTGCTCATCGTCGACACCCGTGACGAGGGCTACTCCTGGACCCCGATCATCACCGCCGACGGGTCCCACCACGTCAACGCCACCTCCTTCCACGACGTCCGCGTCCCGGTGGACATGCTGGTGGGGGAGGAGAACCAGGGGTGGCGGCTGATCACCAGCCAGCTCAACCACGAGCGCGTGATGCTCGCACCGGCCGGACGGTTCGAGGGCCTGCGCGACCTGGTGTGTGACTGGGCCGCCACGCAGGTGGCGCCCGACGGGCGCACGGTGCTGGAGCAGCCCGACGTGCGCGACCTGCTCGCGGAGGTGACCGCCGTCTTCCGGGTCAACGAGCTGCTGAACTGGCAGGTCTGCGCCGCCTCCGCCACGGGTGAGCCCGCGGTCGCCGACGCGAGCGCCAGCAAGGTGTTCGCCTCCGAGCGGCTGCAGACCGTCGGGCGCCGGCTCGAGGAGGTCGTACGCCGCCACGGCGACCCGTCGGACCCCGCCACCGACGAGCTGCTGCGCTACCTGGACAGCCAGGCCAAGCGCTACCTCGTGCTGACCTTCGGCGGCGGCGTCAACGAGGTCCAGCGCGAGCTGGTCTGCCTCTTCGGCCTCGGGCTGCCCAAGGTGCCGAGGTGAGCGACGACGTGGTCCTCGCCCGCGCCGCGGAGCTCAGGGCGCGGGGCGCGAAGGCCCCGCGACTGGCCCGTGACCCGGTCAACCAGCCACAGGTGCACGCCTGGCTGGACGCGATCGGCGAGGAGAACCCGACCTTCCGCGACACCGACGAGGCCCGCGCGCTCCGCGGCGGACCGGTGGCGCCGCCGGCGATGGCGCAGGTCTGGACGATGTACGGGCTGACCGCGGAGCGACCGGCCGACGACCCGCTGCACACGATGATGGGGGTGCTCGACGAGGCCGGGTTCACCTCGGTGCTGGGGACGAACTGCGACCAGACCTACGACCGGCCGCTGCGCCCGGGCGAGCGCGTCTCGGTGACCACCGCGCTGGAGTCGGTGGTCGGCCCCAAGCGGACCGGCGTCGGGGAGGGGTGGTTCGTCACCACCCGGTCGGTGTGGCGGGTCGGGGAGGAGCAGGTCGCCACCATGATCTTCCGGGTGCTGAAGTTCCGGCCCCGGGCCGCCGGTGGCGAGCAGGACGTGAGCGACCCGTCGCGCACGGTGCGGCCGATGGTCAACCGCGACACCGCGTTCTTCTGGGAGGGCACCCGCCGCGGAGAGCTCAGGATCCAACGGTGCAACGCGTGCGGGGAGCTGCGCCACCCGCCCGGACCGATGTGCCCGAGCTGCGGTGCCGCGGATCGCGGCCACGTCGTCGCCTCCGGCCGGGGGCGGGTCCACTCGTTCGTGGTGCACCACGCCCCGGCCGTGCCCGGCAAGAGGCTGCCGCTGGTCGTCGGCGTGGTGGAGACCGAGGAGGGTGTGCGCATGGTCGGCGAGCTGCGCGGGGTGGCATCGCAGGGCCCCGACGGACCGGCGATCGACCAGGCCGTGGTCGTCGACCTCGAGCGGATCGACGACGAGCTGACGCTCCCGGTGTGGCGGGTCGGACCTCCTCCCCCCGAGACACCGGTGGTGACGCGCGAGCTCCCGGGCGAGGACGACGGTACCGTCCGCCTACCACCGTGGGAGCTGCCGGTGACGACGCGGCTGGTCGTCGCGAGCGCCCTCGCCACCCGCGACTACCAGGACGTCCACCACGACCCGGAGCTGGCACGCCGGCGTGGGTCGAAGGACATCTTCCTCAACATCCTCACCACCACCGGGCTGGTGCAGCGCTACGTCGGCTCGTGGGCCGGCTGGGACGCCGAGGTGCGGGCGTGCGAGCTGCGGCTCGGGGCGCCCGCCCACCCCGGCGACACCGTCGCCTTCAGCGGTCGGGTCGTCGAGGTGCGCGACGGCGGGGAGCAGCAGCACGTGGTCGAGGTGGTCGGCACCGTCGGCACGGGCACCCACGTGACGGCGCGGGTCACGGTCGTGCTCGGCACCGGGCGGGGGGCGCGGTCGTGAGCGGGTCGACGTACCCGACGCGCGGGCTGCGCGGGGTCGCCTCGATCGCCGGGATCGGCGCCACGGACTTCTCCAAGGACTCGGGGCGCTCGGAGCTGCAGCTCTCGTGCGAGGCGACGCTGGCCGCCCTGGCGGACGCCGGGCTGGCGCCGTCGGACGTCGACGGCCTGGTCACCTTCACCATGGACAGCAGCAGCGAGATCGCGCTGGCCCGGGAGCTGGGGATCGGCGAGCTGCGCTTCTTCAGCCGCATCTCGTACGGCGGCGGTGCGGCCTGCGCGACCGTCCAGCAGGCCGCCATGGCGGTCGCGACCGGGGTGGCGGACGTCGTGGTCTGCTACCGCGGCTTCAACGAGCGGTCGGGGCAGCGCTTCGGCCAGGTGCAGAGCTGGGCCGCGACCCAGGTCAACACCAACGGCCTGGACAACGCCTTCTCCTACCCGATGGGGCTGAGCACGCCGGCGGCGACGGTCGCGATGCAGGCGCGGCGCTACCTGCACGAGCACGGAGCCACCAGCGAGGATTTCGGTCGGGTCGCGGTCGCGGGTAGGCGTCACGCCGCGGTGAACCCGCACGCCTGGTTCCACGGCCGGCCGATCACGCTCGAGGACCACCAGGCCTCACGGATGATCGCCGACCCGCTGCGGCTGCTGGACTGCTGCCAGGAGAGCGACGGCGCGGTGGCGGTCGTCGTGACCTCCACCGAGCGGGCCCGCGACCTGCGGCACGGCGCGGTGCCGGTGCTGGCGGCGGCCCAGGGCAGCGCGGCGGACCAGTTCGTCATGACGTCCTACTACCGCCACGACCTCGGCATCCCGGAGATGGGGGTGGTGGGACGCGAGCTCTGGCGGCAGTCCGGGCTGCGGCCCGACGACATGGACGCGGCCGTCCTCTACGACCACTTCACGCCGTACGTGCTCATGCAGCTCGAGGAGCTGGGGTTCTGCGGCCGCGGCGAGGCGCCGGGGTTCGTGGCCGACGGGGGGATCGAGATCGGGGGCCGGCTGCCGGTGAACACCCACGGCGGCCAGCTCGGCGAGGCCTACGTCCACGGCATGAACGGCATCGCCGAGGGCGTGCGGCAGCTGCGCGGCGCCAGCGTCAACCAGGTCGACGGCGCCGCCCACGTCCTGGTCACGGCGGGCACGGGCGTGCCGACCTCGGGCCTCGTGCTGGGCCGGGACTGACCCGGTCCTGACGGCCGGTTGCCCTCCGGGCGGCGTCGGCGCGACAGTGGAGGATGGCTGTCGACCCCGCCGCCCTGCTCGTCGCCGCGCTCCCGGAGCTGCGGGCCCACCCCACCGTGGCGCGCGTGCGTGCGTACGCCGCCGGGCGGGCCGTCGTGGACAGCGAGCGGGCGCAGGTGGTCTGGGAGCCTCGGCGGGTGGTGCCGTGCTTCGCCGTGCCGCGCGACGACGTCGACGCCGAGCTGGTGCCCTACGACGGGCCGGTCGCCTCCGAGCAGGCCGTGCCGCTCGCGGTGCCGGCCCACGGCTCGGACGGGACCGGCACGGCTGCCGTGCTGGACCCGCGGACGCCGTTCACCGCCCACAGCTGCCCGGGGCGCTCCTGGACGCTGCGGGTCGGCGACGTCGAGCTGGCCGGTGCCGGCTTCACGCCGGACGACCCCGACCTCGCCGACCACGTGCTGCTCGACTGGGAGGCCTTCGAGCAGTGGCGCGAGGAGGAGGACGTCGTCGTCGGGCACCCGCACGACCCCTTCGACCGCATCGACTGCCGGCAGAGCTCGCGCCACGTCGTGGTCTCCGCCGACGGCACCGTCCTGGCCGACACCCGCCGTGCCGTGCTGCTGATGGAGACACCGCTGCCGCTGCGCTACTACGTCCCCCTCGAGGACGTCGCCCAGGAGCTCCTCGTGCCCTCGCCGACCCGCACGGTGTGCGCCTACAAGGGCACGGCGGCCTACTGGTCGGTCCGCGTCGACGGACGTGAGCTGACCGACCTGGCGTGGACCTACCGCGACCCGCTCCACGACGCCCTGCCGGTGCGCGACCTCGTCGGCTTCTTCACCGAGCGGGTGGACCTCACCCTCGACGGCCGGCGCCTGCCCCGCCCGGTGACGCCTGGTCGTGAGCCCGGGAGACCCCGGCCGAGGGCCTCAGAATCCGCCGAAGTCGCCCCCGAAGTCGAAGCCGCCGGAGTCGCCGCCCCAGCCTCCGCTGTCGCCGCCACCGCCCCAGTCCCCGCCACTGTCACCGCCACTGTCACCGCCCGCGTCACCTCCGGCGTCCCCACCGTCACCACCGGCGTCGCCGCCCCCGCCGGCGTCGCCGGTGTCGAAGCCGTCGGCGGGGGTGCCGTCCCAGCTGCTGGCGAGCAGGGTGCCCACCAGGAAGGCCGGCAGCAGGCCGCCGGCGGCGTAGGCGCCGAAGTAGCCGGAGGCCCACGGCGAGTACGCCGGACCGGCCTGCCAGTAGGGCACCCGGCCGGCGCCCTGGGGGACCGTGCGGACGTCGGGCTCGGCCCCCTGGGCGAGCCGGTCGGCGTCGGCGGGGCAGACGGGGATCTGACGTTGCTGGCCGCCCGGGGGCGCCCACGCGACGTCGACGCTGGAGGGTCCGTGGGCGGGGTTGAAGAAGCACGGCGGGCGGCGGGTGGGCAGCGGCCGGCCCTCGCGTCGCGCCCGCACGCAGGCCACGGCGTAGCGACCGTCCTCGAGGGCCGCGGTGACGTGGCGGACCTCGTCGGGGTCCTGGAGCAGCTCGAGGGAGCGGGAGGCCGACTCGTAGGAGTCGAGGGCGCGCTGCCAGTCCTGGAGCATCGCCTCGTCGGTGCTGCTCATGGCCACGTCGCCGTCGAGACGCTGCAGCTCCTCACCGAAGCGGGTCACGTCCTCCTGCGCCGTACGTCGTGCCGCGTCCAGGTCGGCGGCGCGGACCGCCTTCGGCGACCGTCCTGCCCCACCGGGACCGAGCGAGCCGCGGGAGGCGGCCGAGCGCGAGCGGACGACGTACCAGACCGCGGCGAGGACGAGGACCAGCAGCAGGATCTCCATGGATCCACGCTACCCGCGGCCGTGGAGCGCTCAGGCGCGAAGGACGACGAGCACGGCGTCGTCGGCGCCCTGCCCCGACTTGCCGAGCACGAAGTCGGCGATGTCCTCGGCGTCCTGGTCGGCCAGTCCGTGCAGCGTGCCGACGAGCCACTGGGTCCCGGTGGTCAGCGAGGAGTGGCGCCGCAGCAGCAGGCCGTCGCTGCACAGCACCAGGGTCCCCCCGGGCGGGACGGTGACGACGTGCTCGGTGCGGGCGGTGGCGGGATCCACGCCGAGGAGCAGGTCGGGGCCGAGCGTGAGGGCGGACGCCTCGCCGGCGGGGGGCAGCAGCACCGGGGGAGGGTGGCCCGCGTTGCTCCACCTCACCTCCAGCCCGTCCGGCACGGTGCGCACGTGCGCCAGCAGGGCCGTGGCCACGGTGCCGGGGCTGGTGCCGGCGAGCGCCCGGTCCAGTCCCGCGAGCAGGTCGCGGGGTCCGGCGGGAGCCAGGGCGAAGGCGGCACCGTGGAGGAGCGACCGCACCCGTGCGACGGCGCTCGGGCCCTGGTCGTCCGGGTCCTCGCGGTCGTCGAGGTCGCCGACGACGACGGCGAGGTCCCCGCCGGGCAGGTCGAACACGTCGTACCAGTCGCCGCCACGCTGGGCCGCGCGACGTGAGGGCCGGTGCCGCACGGCGATCTGCGGCCGGGGTGTCCCCGGGGGGCGTGCGGCGGTGCCGGTCGGTGTCGCCCGGGCCGGGACGGGGAGAGGAGAGACGTCGCGGGCCCGCACCCGGTCGAGGGTCTGGCGCAGCAGCGCGGCCACCAGGCGGACGAAGTCGTGGTACTCGCGGTCGAAGAGCAGCATCGGGCTCGGCGTGACGACCAGGTGGCCGGGCTCGGACCCCGGCGGGGTCAGCGGCAGCCACACCGTGCGCCCGCCGTCACCGTTGAGGATGAACTCGCGGGAGGTGGACGCCTGCGGGGGAAGAGGCCCGGGGGGCTCGGGGACGTCGTCGGTGGCGCCGGACCAGGCGGCGGGCAGGTGGAAGGCCACGTCGGGCAGGTCACGCTCGGCCGAGCGCAGCACCGTCAGGGCGACCGCGGCCACCTGGTCGGCGCGGGACACGGTCGCGAGCTGCTCGGCGAGCACGCCCAGCAGCTCGACGCGGCGACGGGCCAGCACCTCCACGGTCGTCTCCGTGGCGATGTTGATGACGCCGCCGATGACGCCGCCCGGACCGCGGACGGGGGAGTAGGACCAGGTGAACCAGCACTCCTCGAGGAAGCCGTGGCGCTGCAGCGGCACGAGGGCGTTGTGGACCATCACCGCCGGCTCCCCGGCCAGCACGCTGCGCATCATCGGTCCGACCACGTCCCACGACTCCGGCGCCACGTCCTGGACCGGTCGTCCCAGCGCCGTCGGGTGCTTGTCGCCGATGAGCGCGACGAAGGCCTCGTTGTAGACCAGCCGCAGCTCGGGTCCCCAGAGCAGGGAGACCGGGAACGGCGTGTGCGTCATCAGGTCGACCGTCCCGAGGAGCGTCGCGCTCCACGAGTCGACCGGTCCCAGGGGAGTCGCGGCCCAGTCCACGGCGTCGTACGCCGCGGCGAGGGGGCCGAACTCCCGGGAGAAGATGTGCACGACGCGATCTAACCACCGACGGGGCGCGTGGGGCAGCCGTGACACCGGCTGCCCCACGCCCCTGCGTGGGCGTCAGTCGACCGTCAGTTGACGAGGTCCCCGCCGAGGCGGACGATCCGGCCGGGTCCGAAGATCCCCTCGGTGAGGAAGACCTGCCCGTCGTGCACGTCGACCGCGGCCGGCAGCTCGCGCTGGGCGTACGGCGTGGTGGCGCCGGTGGTCAGGTTGACCGCGGTCACCGCGCCGCCGAACAGCTCGGTCACGTAGGCCTTGTTCGGGCCCGCGAGCGCCAGGTTGGTCGCGGCCGCGAAGCCGGAGGCCACCTCGTCGACGTCACCGCTCGCGAGGTCGATCTCCACGAGGGCTCCCCGGGCGCCGAGCGACGGGTCCTCGGGACCGCCGGGCAGCAGCGTGGCGAACAGCGACCCACCCCTGACCTGGACGTCGGTGGGCACCGGCTCGAAGTCGTAGGTCTCACCCACCACGCAGTCGGGCAGGTCGCCCTCGGACTCGTCGACCGCCTCCTGGGTGATCACCGCGGACTGCGGCGGCAGCACCGCGACGGTCTGGACGGCACCGCTGCGCGTGACCTTGAGGATGGCGTTGGCGGCGGCGTCGGCGACGTACCAGCTGCCGTTGGCCCCGTTGGCGACCGCGTAGGGGTGCGACTCGACGATGCCGGTGTACTGGTCCAGCTGCGGTGCCTCGCAGCCGTCGGGCTTGTCCTGCAGGCCGTAGGTCTGGTTCCGGTCCGGGTTGCGGCGCTCCTCGTGGGCCTGGAGGTCGGCCAGGGTCCGCACGACACCGTTGGCCTGCAGGAGCCGCAGCTTGGCCACGGGGTTGTCCTCGCTGAAGCGCGACAGGGTGAACGCCACGGCGTCACCACGCGTGTCCACGCCGGCGATCTCGACCTTGCCTCCCTTGAGTGAGACCAGGTCCACCACGCTGCCGTTGTTGCGCAGCCGGGACAGCTTCGTCTGCTTCTGTCCCGACAGGTTGCTCTGCGAGAAGAACACCCCACGGTCCGTGGCGTCCAGCTGCAGCGGGCCGTCGAGCCCGTCGGCGAGGACCTCCGCCGATGGTTCGCTCGGTATCCCTGCTCCGGCTGGTCCGGCCGCGACCAAGGCGGCGGCTGAGATGGTCGTTGCGACAAGAAGTCCTGCTCGGCGCATGGGTTTCCCTCCCCGTGTTGATGACAGTCCCCCGAGACAAGCAGCCCCCACGGGGGACGGACCAGGGACCATCAGCCGTATCGGTCGGGACCCTGTGTGTGACCTCCAGGGGCCGGACGTCAGTCGGTGAGGTCGAGGACGCTGTCGGCGAGGACCGGTGCTCCGTCGCGCTCTGCGTCGTCGGAGGCGACGACGGCCCGCACCAGCAGGCGGTCGCGGTCGGGGTCGCGCCACGCCAGCGTGCGGATCGACTCGCCCGGGAGGACGACGCCGGCGAATCGGGCCGAGAAGGCGCCCACGCGCGTGACGTCGGAGTCGAGGAGCGAGGTCACCAGCGTGCCCAGCACGATGCCGTAGGAGCAGAGGCCGTGCAGGATCGGGGCGGGGAAGCCGGCGTCGGCGGCGAATCCCGGGTCGGCGTGGAGCGGGTTGCGGTCGCCGCAGAGCCGGTAGAGCAGGGCCTGGTGCGGCGTGACGGCGTACGACGTGTCCAGGTCGGGCTCGCGGTCGGGGACCGGCACCGAGGTCGAGGGACCGCGCTCGCCGCCGAAGCCGCCCTCGCCGCGCACGAAGATGCTGCTCGTCGTGGTGAACAGCGGGTCGCCGGAGTCGTCGACGGCGACGCCCTCCTGGACGATGACGGCCGCCTTGCCTTTGTCCCACACGTCGCTGATGCGGGTGGTCAGGGTGGCGGAGCCGGCGGACGGCAGCGGCCGGTGCAGGCGGACGGACTGGCTGCCGTGCACGACCTGCGACAGGGAGATGTCGACGCCGGGCATGTCCAACGACGGCGCGGCGGTCTCGTGGAAGGAGGGGGCCACGATCCCGAAGGACGGCAGCACCTGGAGCGGGCCCGCGAGCCCGTCCTCGGTGGTGAACGTCAGCGCCGCGGGGTCGAGGTGGTCGCCCTCGCGGGAGCCGAGGCCGACGGCGAGGTGGTAGAGCAGCACGTCGGACGACGTCCACGAGAACGACCGGGTGGGCAGCTCGGCGCCGACGGCCAGTGTCGGGTCGATGGGCACGTCAGGCCCCTGGGTGCGTGCGGTCGGCGGCGAGGTCGAGGGCGGCGAGGCGGCCGAAGGTCAGGGCCGGGCCGATGGTGCCGCCGGGGCCGGGGTAGGTCCGCCCCATCACGGCCGCGGAGCAGTTGCCGGCGGCGTAGAGGCCGGCGATCACCGAGCCGTCGGGGCGCAGCACGCGGGCCCGCTCGTCGGTGACCAGCCCGCCCTTGGTCCCGAGGTCGCCGGGCACCATCTTCACGGCGTAGAAGGGCGCCTGGTCGATGGCGTGCAGCGACGGGTTCGGCGTGACGGTCGGGTCGGAGTAGTACTGGTCGTAGACGCTCTCGCCGCGGCCGAAGTCCTCGTCGACCCCGTTGCGGGCGAAGCCGTTGAAGCGCTCGAGCGTGGCGGTCAGGTTGGCTGCCGGCACGCCGATCTGCTCGGCGAGTCCCTCGACGGTGTCGCTGCGCACAATCGTGCCGTGCTTGAGCCACCGTCCCGGGAAGGGCTGGCGCGGGCCGAGGCCGGCGAAGAGGTAGCGGTTGCGGTAGCGCTGGTCGAGCACCATCCAGCACGGCACGTGGGAGACGCCGGTCGCCTCGCCGTCGTACATCGCGTGCACGGCGTCGACGTACGGCGCGGCCTCGTTGACGAAGCGCCGGCCGTCGGCGTTGACCATGATCGAGCCGGGCAGGTTGCGCTCGGCCAGGCAGAACCACGGGCCGCGGGGCAGCACGAACGTCGGTCCCCACCAGGCGTCGTCCATGAGGTCGGTCTCGGCGCCCGCGGCGATGCCGGCAAGGATGCCGCCGCCGGTGTTCGACGGGGCGCCGGTGGTCCACTCGGTGGTGATGGGGGAGGGCTGGAACTTCTGTCGCATCTCCAGGTTGTGCTCGAAGCCGCCGCTGCCGAG
This sequence comes from Nocardioides sp. HDW12B, assembly GCF_011299595.1. Taxonomy (NCBI): domain Bacteria; kingdom Bacillati; phylum Actinomycetota; class Actinomycetes; order Propionibacteriales; family Nocardioidaceae; genus Nocardioides; species Nocardioides sp. HDW12B. The sequence continues at coordinate 1,628,915 of NZ_CP049867.1, forward strand.
CACGACCCCGCGGCGCACCCGCACCACGTGCTCGACGCCGTCGCGCAGCAGCCGGGCGCCCACGACCCGGTCGTCGGCGAGCACCAGCTCGCTGAGCTCGGTGTCGTACCAGAGCGGCACGTCGAGGTCGAGGAGGCCCTTGCGCAGGCCGATGGCCAGGGCGTTGCCCATGCCGTGCATGCGGCGCCCGAGCGCGACGGCCAGGAGCCGGCGCAGGAAGACCTTCAGCGCGGTGAGCGGGCCGCGCGCGGTGCGCAGCCCGAGCGAGAGCCAGCGGTAGTTGGCCTGGGTGACGACGAGGTTGGCCGGCGCCTGCGTGTACGGCGGGTGGAGCCGCTCGAGCTCGTCGCCGAGGACCCGGCCGTCGAGCGGCACCGGCTCGACGCTGCGCCCGCCCGGACGCCCGCCGGGGGCCTCCGGGTAGTAGTCGGCGTAGTCGGTCACCCAGCGGAACCGCACCGGGGTGCGGGCGCGGATGAAGTCCATGACCTCGGGTCCGCGCTCGAGGTAGGTGTCGCGCCTGGTCTTGGGAACGTCGTCGCCCACGATGCTGTCGAGGTAGGTCTTGGCCGCCTCGAGGGTGTCGTCGCCGAAGGCCGCGTCGAGCGCGTAGTTGCGCGGGATCCAGACCCCGCCGCCGGACCGGGCCGTGGACCCGCCGAACCACGGGCTCTTCTCGACCAGCAGGGTCTCGAGGCCCTCGTCGGCCGCTGTCAGGGCGGCGGCCATGCCGGCCCCGCCGGCCCCCACGACCAGCACGTCGACGACGGTCTCCTCGGGCTCACCCATGCCCAAAACTGTAACAGGTTCCACTTTTCGTCCTGCCGTCCTGGAACCGAACAAGAACGTGTTCTAGTATCGGGAGTCAGAGCCGTCCCTGGCTCGCCCGAGCCCGAGGAGTCGCCATGACCGCCCAGGTCCTCGACGGAGTCCGCGACCTGCTGCCCACCTTCCGCTCCCGCGCGGAGGAGACCGAGCGGCTGCGCGTGATCCCCGACGCCAACGTCAAGGAGCTCGCCGAGACCGGCTTCTTCAAGCTGCTCCAGCCGCGGCGCTACGACGGCTTCGAGTCCGACCCGGTGGACTTCTACACCGCCGTCAAGGAGATCGCCGGTGCCTGCGGCTCGACCGGCTGGGTCTCGGCCGTCGTCGGCGTCCACCCCTGGCAGGTCGCGCTGTTCTCCGACGAGGCGCAGCAGGCGGTGTGGGGCGAGGACACCGACACCCGGCTGTCGTCGTCGTACGCGCCGACCGGCAAGGCCGTGATCACCGACGGCGGCTTCACCCTGAGCGGGCGCTGGAGCTTCTCCTCCGGCTCCGACCACTGCCAGTGGGTGCTGCTCGGTGGGTTGGTGCTCAACCCCGAGGGTCAGGTCGTCGACTTCCGGACCTTCATGGTGCCGCGGCGCGACTACACGATCGAGGACGTCTGGAACACCGTCGGCCTGCGGGGCACCGGCTCCAACGACGTCGTGGTCGAGGACGTCTTCGTGCCGGAGGCGTTCACGCTGTCGATGTCGGACACCGGGCGCTGCTTCGGCCCGGGCCAGGAGGTCAACCCCTCCGACCTCTACAAGCTGCCGTTCCACTCGGTCTTCACGATGACGATCTCGACGCCGCTGGTGGGCATGGCCTACGGCGCCTACGAGGAGCACGTCGAGATGCAGCGCAAGCGTGTGCGGGCGGCGTACCTCGCGGAGAAGACCGCCAACGACCCCTACGCCACCGTGCGCATCGCGCGGGCCTCCAACGAGATCGACGCGGCCTGGGTGCTGCAGGTGCACAACCTGCGTCAGCTCCAGGCGTGCGTGGACCGCGGCGAGCGGATCCCGCTCGAGCTGCGCCTGCGCGTACGACGCGACCAGGTGATCGCCAGCGAGCGGGCCATCCGTGCCATCGACACGATGTTCGAGTCCTCCGGCGGCCGCGCGCTGGCCGAGGGCACCTACCTGCAGCGGGCGTGGCGCGACGCGCACGCCGGCCGGGTGCACGCCGCCAACGACCCCGAGCGGGCGCTGTCGATGTACGGCTCGCTGGCCTTCGGCCACAAGATCGACCCCGGGATGTACTGACGTGGGCGAGCCGCAGGCTGTCCTCACCCGCGAGTCCACGCGCCACAAGGCGGAGGTCCGCGGGATCACGCTGAGCTACCACGAGGCCTCCCCGACGGTCGAGCCGGTCGAACCCGTCGAGACCCCGCCCCTCGTCATGCTGCACGGCGGCGGGCCGGGCGCGTCGGCGTGGAGCAACTTCGGCGCCGCGCTGCCGGGCTTCGCCGAGGACTTCCGCACGATCCTGGTCGACCAGCCCGGGTTCGGGTGGTCCGACAAGCCCGACGTGGTCGGCAACTACTACCGCTTCGCCGCCGAGCACGTGCTGGCGCTGCTCGACGAGCTCGGGATCGAGCGCTGCCACCTGCTGGGCAACAGCCTCGGCGGCGGGACGGCGATGCGGCTCGCGCTGATGGCGCCGGACCGGGTCGCGCGACTGGTCCTCATGGGACCGGGCGGGCTGTCGCTGAACCTCTTCCACGCCGACCCGACCGAGGGTGTCCAGCGGCTGATGGACTTCTCCGCGAATCCCTCGCGCGAGGCGCTGCGGGCGTTCGTCTCGACGATGGTGGTCGACCAGCGTCTGGTGACCGACGAGCTGATCGAGGAGCGGTACGCCGACGCGACGGCGCCCGGCGCCCGCGAGGCCATGACCAGCATGGGGATGAGCTTCTTCGACCCCGCGACGGCCGAGGACGGCATGCTGTGGCGCGAGGCGCACCGGCTGCGCCACCACACGCTGCTGACGTGGGGCCGGGAGGACCGGGTCAACCCGCTCGACGGGGCGTTGGCGGCGCTGAAGCTGATCCCGCGGGCGCGGCTGCACGTCTTCCCCCGCTGCGGGCACTGGGCGCAGATCGAGGCGGCCGAGGAGTTCCGCGAGGTGGCGACCGGCTTCCTCGCCGCGCACCGCGAGCGGGTCTCGACGAGCTCGACCACCGGAGGGCATTCGTGAGCATCGACATCCGCTCCCTGGGCTACGTCCGGGTCGACAGCACCGACCTCGACCAGTGGCGGCACTTCGGCGGCAAGGTCCTCGGCCTTGCCGAGGGGCGCGGGCCGGACCCGGAGAACCTCTACTTCCGCATGGACGAGCTCTCCGCCCGCATCGTCGTCGCGCCGGGCGCGCAGGACCGCCTCGCCGCCATGGGCTGGGAGGTCGCCGACCACCACGCGCTGTCGGCGGCGGTGGACCACCTCAAGCACCACGGGGTGGAGGTGGAGTCGGCCACCCCCGAGGAGCTGGCGGAGCGCCGCGTCGAGGGCATGGTCCGCTTCGCCGACCCCTTCGAGAACGTCTTCGAGCTCTACCACGGGGCGACGTACGAGATGCGGCCGGTGGTGACGCCGTACGCCCAGACCTTCGTGACCGGTGAGCAGGGGATGGGGCACATCGTCGTACCGGTGGGCGACGACGTGGAGGCGCTGCGCTTCTACACCGACGTGCTCGGCTTCCGGCTGCGCGACTCGATGCGGATGCCGGGGGAGTTCGTCGGCAAGGAGCCGGGCTCGACGGTGTGGCTGCGCTTCCTGGGCTGCAACCCGCGCCACCACAGCCTGGCCTTCCTGCCGATGCCCAACCCGAGCAAGTGCGTGCACATCATGGTGGAGGTCGAGCGGCTCGACGACGTCGGTCGCGCGCTGGAGCGGGTGCGGAAGCACCAGGCACCCCTCAGTGCGACACTGGGACGACACATGAACGACCAGATGGTGTCGTTCTACGTGAAGTCGCCAGGAGGGTTCGACGTGGAGTACGGCTGCGAGGGGCTGCAGGTCGACGACGACCGCTGGGTCGCGCGCGAGTCCACGGCGGTCAGCTACTGGGGTCACCACTTCGGCGGCAGCTGATGGCCGAGGACCTCGAGCCGCCGGAGGGCATGAACCCGCTGGCCCGCCAGACGTGGCCCTCGCCCGAGCTGATCGACCAGTTCATCCCGGCCTTCGACTTCCACTTCCGGCTCGGCGAGGACACGCCGCTGCCGGACGACCCGGAGGCGCTGGCCCAGGCCCGCCACTTCCGTGACGTGCTCGGCCTCTTCGCGACCGGGGTGACCGTGGTGACGTCGATGAGCGACGGCGAGCCGGTCGGCATGACGTGCCAGTCGTTCACCTCGGTGTCGCTGTCCCCGCCGCTGGTGCTGTTCTGCCCCTCGCGCACGTCGCGGGCGTGGCCGCTGATGCACCGGGCCGGGCACTTCTGCGTCAACATCCTCAGCGACGGCCAGCACGAGCTGTCGAACGCGATGGCCACCAAGGGCAGCGAGAAGTTCGACGGTGTCGGCTGGAGCCTGTCGAAGACGGGTGCGCCGCTGCTGGACGGCGTCGCCGGCTACGTCGACTGCACGGTCCAGGCGGTGCACGAGGCCGGCGACCACTACGTCGTCATCGGACGCGTCCAGGACCTCGGCCACGGCGAAGCCCCTCTCGAGCCCCAGCCCCTGCTGTTCCACCGCGGCCGCTACACCGCTCCGCGCGACGCCTGAGCGAGCGTCGACCCGCGGCCCGACGTCGTACACCGGTGGCTGTCGCAGCGACCCGACGCCGTTCGTAGGGTGAGTAGCGGCGGGCACCGGGCCTGCCCGACGAAGGGGAGCAGGCATGCCTCACTACCTCATCCATTTCAACCAGCAGTGGGTCGGCGACCACGACGAGGCGTGGTTCCAGACCCGGGTCGAGCCGTCCACGGCGGTCGTCCGGGAGATGCAGGAGCGGGGCGTCCTGGTCTACGCCGGCGGGCTGGTCGAGGAGCTCGAGGAGGCGGCCAGCGCGGACGCGACGAGCGGCGAGCTGGTCGTGACCGACGGGCCCTTCACCGAGACCAAGGAGTGGCTCGGAGGGCTGACGATCGTGGACGTGCCCGATGACGCGTCGGCTCGCGCGTGGGCGGGACGGGTCGCGGAGGGGTGCGGCTGGCCCCAGGAGGTACGCCGCTTCAAGGACGGCTCGTTGCAGGCGGTCACCCGCGAGGGGTGAGACCTGGCCCCGCGTCGCTTGCGGTGCTCACGCCCGGACGAGCGCGCTCTCGTCGAGGTCGCGGTGGTGCCCGACGCCGGCGATGGTGAGGGTGATCTCGGTCTCGGCGAGGAGCGTGCGGAGCATGTGCGTGACGCCGTCCTCGCCGGCGAGCGCGAGGCCGTGCACGTAGGGGCGGCCGACGAGCACGGCGTCGGCCCCCAGCGCCAGGGCCCGGAAGACGTCGGTCCCGGTGCGGGCACCGGAGCCGAACAGCACGGCGAGCTTGCCGGCGACGGCGTCCGCGATCTGGGGCAGGACGCTGACGGTGCCGGCGACGCCGGGTCCGCGGCGGCCGCGCTCGTTGGAGACGACGATGCCGTCGAAGCCGCGTCGAGCCGCGATCCGTGCGTCCTGCACGTTCTGGATGCCGCTGAGGACGATCGGCCCGTCCCACGCCTCGCGGATCGCCTTCAGCGGCGCCCAGCCCTGGCCGGGCTGCGGGGGAGAGAGCACGAGGTGGGTGCACCCGGTGGCCTGGGCGCGGGTGAGCAGCACGGGGTCGACGTCGCCACCGTCCGGCCAGTCCAGGCCGAACCAGCGAGGGCCGTCGGGTGCGGCCGCGGCGACCTCCTCGAGCGACTTGCTCGCGCGCGACGAGTGGACGTAGGTGAGGTCCAGGTCGTCCGCGGCTCGCGCGGTGGCGACCTCGCCGTCGGGGTGGGCCAGGGCCTGGCGCCCGACGGGGCCGAGGATGACGGGTGCGGGCATGTCCACGCCGAGCACCGTCGTGGTGAGGTCGCGCTCGGAGCGGTCGATGAACATCCGCGGCACGATGCGCCAGGTGTCCAGCGCTCGCGCGTTCGCTCGTACGGCGTTCGCGCCGCCCGCCCACGCCAGCAGGTGCCGGCGCGCGCGCTCGGACAGCACCTTGTTGGCGGCGGCTTCGAGGTCGGAGAGGTTCGTGGTGAAGATCGGGTCGACGTCCGCGCTCATGCCGGCGATGTAGATCTCGGACTGGTAGGTGCCGTAGGGGGCGCCCGGTCCGACGGGGAGCGGTGAGTCAGCCATCGGCAGGAGAGGGGCGCCGGAGGCCACCCGCGGCGCGGCGAGTGCCGGAGCGGGGAGGACGGTCGCGGCGGCGGTGGCGGCGGCGATCTCGAGGAAGTGGCGGCGGGTCTGCGCGGTCATGTCGGGCTCCGTTTCAGCGCGCGCGGGTCAGGGAGGAGCGGGAGAGCGTGCGGTGGGTGCGGTGACGCGCCCTCCGGACCTCCTCCTCGAGCTCGTCGACGAGGCTCCGCATCACCCTCCGGGTGCCTCGCTGTCCGTCCAGCGCGAGGCCGTAGAGGTAGGGCCGGCCGACGAGCACCGCGTCGGCGCCGAGCGCGATCGCCTTGAGGGCGTCACGACCCGTGCGGATCCCGGAGTCGAAGAGCACGGGCATCCGGCCGTCGATCGCGTCCACGATCGCCGGCAGTGCGTCGAGCGACGCGATCGCCCCGTCGACCTGGCGCCCGCCGTGGTTCGACACGACGATGCCGTCGATCCCGTTCCTGACGGCCATCCGGGCGTCGCGGGGGCTCTGGATCCCCTTGAGCAGGATCGGGCCGTCCCAGTTGTCGCGGATCAGCGGCAGCTGGCTCCAGCTCAGGCCGGGGTTCTGGAAGACGCGGGCGAACTGGATGCCTGTCGCCAACGGCGAGGCCTCGGCCGGTGCGGGCATGTACTTGCGGCGGAAGACCGGGTCGCTGGTGTAGTTCGCGATGCCCTTGTTCTCGAGGAAGGGCGAGTACCCGATGTCGAGGTCGAGGGGGCGCCAGCCCAGCAGCGTCGTGTCCAGCGTGATGACCAGGTGGGTGTAGCCGGCCGCGGCGGCGCGACGCAGGAAGGACACCGCGAGCTCGTCGTCGGTGGGCCAGTAGAGCTGGTACCAGCGGGAGCCGTCGCCGTTGGCCGCGGCGACGTCCTCCATCTTGTAGGCGCCCTGCGTCGAGTGGATGTAGGTGAGCCCCAGCTCGTCCGCCGCGCGGGCGCTGGCGAGGTCGCCGTCCGGGTGCGCGAGGGTCTGCACCCCGACCGGTGCGAAGAGCACCGGCGCGGGCATGCGCGTTCCCAGGATGGTGGTGGAGAGGTCGACGTCCGCCGGGATGGTGCCCGTGCGACGCCTGACCCCCCAGCGTCGGAACGCCGCCGCGTTGGCGCGCGTGGTGTCCCGGTCGCCGGCTCCGGCGCGGATGTAGCCGAGAGCCTCTGGTGGCAGGCTCTCGGCCGATCGGGCCTCCAGCTGCGAGAGGTCGCCGGAGATGGCCAGCTCGTTCGTCGTCACACAGGACAAACGAGCCGTCCCGCCATCTGGCTACGGTTTCAGTCAGAACGTTTGTCCGGTTCGTGGGTCGTCAGCTGCGTTTGATCATCGCGCAGCGCAACGAGGCATCGATGCCGGGCAGCGAGGCCTCGTGCGCCATCGTTCTCGCCAGCTCAGGACCGATGTCCTCGTCCCGCATGGCGCGATATCCCAGACGCAGGTAGTACGGGCCGTTCCACGGCACGTCACGGAAGGTTGTGAGGGTGGTGGCAGGGCGGCCAGCCGTCTTGCCCCAATCCTCCAGGAATTTGATCATCGCCCGTCCGAGGGCTCGACCCGCAAATGCCGGCGCCACCGAGACTTGAGCGACGTGCGCGTTCCCGTCCAGCACCTCAGCGCTGATGTACCCCGCGACCTCTGACCCGACCTGCGTCACCCACAGCCGCTGCGACTCTGCCGCCTCACGGAGGTCAGAGACCTGGGGCACATCGTCGGCGACCTGTGTCATGCCGACTGTGCGGAACACCTGCCCGGCCTCGACCTCCACGTCGACGAGTCGGTGGAGGTCCGCTTCCGTGCCGGGGCGGATCAGGGGAGCAGACACCTAGGCATGCTGTCACGCCGTGAGGTCACCTCGAACGCGGGCGAAGTGACCGCTCGTCGGCACGACCGAGCTGCTCGACCAGCGGCAGGAGCGGACGGATCAGGCGCGCTGATTCTCGGCTCGGACCCAGTCGAACCAGGCGTCAATGACACCTTGGGTCTCGGCCGTAGCGCTGCTGGTGTCGATGTCGGAGCGGTCCACCCATCGGTAGGCGGAGTGCTCGTCGGAGAGCACGACAGCTCGGTCGTCCCAGGGCACGGACACGGTGAACTGGCGGGTCGGCCGCCCGGAGCCGGACAGGTAGTCGAAGGTCGCCAGGAATCCGGGGTCGACGGTTCCAGCCGGGAAGCCGACCTCTTCGAGCAGCTCACGATCAAGTGCTTGGGCGAGGGTTTCACCGTCCTCCACGCCACCGGAGGGCAGTTCCTCGATTCCTGGCAGGAACGCGTCGCTCACGCTGCGGGTGAGAAGCAGGACAGCGCCGGCGTGGTGGACGACGGCGCCGACCACGTGCTTCGCGATGCCTTCACTCCGGGCTGTCACCGTCGATGATTCATCCAGCACCCAGGCATCGTACGAGCTGGTCGGGCGAGACATCCTGCCCTCAGCTCGGCATGACCGAACTGCACGACCAGCAGCATGAATGCCATGGCAGCGAAGACGAGGCTTCAGACCCCGAGCGCATCGCGAATGAGACTCCCGGGGCGACAGAAGCGCCTAGTGTGCAGGCATGTCTCGGTCGCGCGCCGTGTACGCCGCTCTAGGTCTCGTAGCGGTGGTGGTCGCCTTGGCCGGAGTCTGGCTGCTGCTCCACAACCCCACGGTCACGAGCGCGAGCCTGGGCCACTACACCTGCTCGGCGCCCTACGACACAGTTCTGCTCGACGCTGACAATGTGCCAGGTGGTGAGCCGCCCCCCGACGCTGACGAGGTCGAGGCTCGTTGCATCGATGCGGGACGGGCCCGGTTCGTGCAGGGCTTGGTGGTCGTTGCGGCAGCTGGCGGCCTCGCGGTTGGGGCCATGGCGGCTCGGAGACGGACGACAGCACACGACGACACGGCGCATGCGATGAGCTGATCCCGGTTCGATCGCACGATGAGCGACTTGTCTCCGCCCGAGCGCAGCCATCACGTCGTGAGCACACCCAACCGATGCGTCAGGAGCGTGGCGGCTCGACCGGGTCGAGACGCGTGGTGCCGTCCGAGGTGACGAGGTAGCGGCGGCCGTGCGGGGAGGTCCACACGACCCCGGGATCTGCACCGCCGGGTGGTCGATCGACGCGCCAGCGACCATGGGTCTTGAGTCGGTGGTGGAAGCGGCAGAGCCGGTGGAGGTTCGACGTCGACGTCTGGCCCGGTGGCCCGCCCTCGTCCATGGGCACGTAGGCCAGGAGGTGGTCGAGGTCGTGGCGGCCGGCGTTGCCGCACCACGGGAACATGCAGGTGGGGTCGCGCTCGACGACCTGGCGCCGCAGCCGGGAGGGGATCTCGTACTGGTCGACCGCGATCTCCTCGGTCAGGTCGACCACCGGGGTGACGTGCAGGCCAGCCCCAGGAGTGAGGCCGGCGACCCAGCGCTCGAGGGTCTCGCGCGTCCGAGCACCGAGCCGGCGCCCGGCACGGTCGACACGGACCAGGTCGACCTCCGCCTGGTCGGCGCCGGGCTCGGTGTTGCCCGCACGAGAGCCATCGAGGCCGAAGGCGCTGACGGCGTCGAGGTGCAGGTGGAGGTGCAACGTCGGGACCGCCCGCACCGGCGTCACCCGGCGCGCTGCGGTAGCAGGGTCGTCGGACTGCCCGGTGCCGTCGGCGGTGGCATCCAGGTCGAGCGCGTACTGCGGGTCGGCCAGCACACCCAGCGCTCGCGCACGCCGTACAGCGCGGGAGTCGGTGTCACCGAGCCGGCCCAGCGTGGTCGCGACCGAGTCGAGCGCGTGGTCCAGCGCCGCGGCGTCGGGGGTGTCGAGGTGGGCGCTGAGGTCCGTGGTGCCGTCGAGCTGGTCGTCGAACCACACCCCACGGTGCTCCGCGGCCTCGGCGGCCCGCTCGGCCGCCAGGTCGGGCTGGTGGCGCAGCACCGCGGCCTCCACGAGCCGCGCGATCCGGCCCACCGTCATCCGGTGGGCGAAGGGCGCCACCGCCGCGTCCACCGCGGCGGCGGTCTCGTCGGACAGCGGGATCGTCCGCTCCGCGACCTGACGGGCCTCCCAGACGGGGAGGCGCCCCGCCATCACCTGCGCCCAGCAGCGAGGCAGCCGGTCGCGCAGCTCCACGGCCTGCCCGACGTAGGCCCTCCCGCTGTGCTCCGTCAGCCCGAGGGCCGTTGCGAGCTCGGCGACGGCGTACTCCTCGATCATGAAGGCGCCCTGACCGGCGAGCCGGAGCTCACGCTCGCGACCGAGAGCGGTTTCGTCGTCGCGCAGCGGGCGACAGGGGAGCGCGTCCCGGATCTCGCGGTCCACCGCACCGACCGCACCGCGCAGCAGGTCGGCCCGACCCACCCGGTGCAGGTCCGCCCAGTGCGCCACGCCCTCGAGCTCCTGCGCGGCAGCGAGGTCGGTCGCGCGCCGCCGGTCGGTGACGAAGGAGAGGGCTTCAGCAGCGTTCAGGTCCAGCACCTCGACGCGCGCGTCGGTGCCCGACGCGGAGATGAGGGGTGCTGCTGACATGCCTCCAACCTAGAGCTGCCCTCCGACACAATGACCGTCGAGAAAGGCGTCATCCCCAACCCTGCTTGACGATCCGCAGAGCCCAGCCCGGTGGGTCTGTCGCAATCCTCACCGCGGCGCTAGCGTCGCAGGATGCGGCCCCTGCGCTACTCCATCAACGTCACTCTCGACGGGTGCGTCCACCACCTCGCCGGCACGGCCAGCGAGGGCATCCACCGCAACGCGGCCGCCAACATCGCCCGCGCGGACGCCCTGGTCCTGGGGCGCGTGACCTACCAGATGATGGAGTCGGCCTGGCGGCAACGGCCGGACGCGGACCCCACGGACCCGAGCGACCCGAGCACCGAGCGCCCGGACTGGATGAGCCCGTTCGCGCAAGCCATCGACGCCGCCCCGAAGTACGTCGCCTCGCGCACCTTGGCGCAGGTCGACTGGAACGCCGAGCTCATCGTGGGCGACGTCGGTGAGGCCGTACGCCGTCTCAAGGATGAGCTGGGCGAGGGTCTCTTCCTGGGCGGGGTCCAGCTGCCGCTGGTGCTCGCCGAGCTCGGCCTGATCGACGAGTACGAGCTGGTCGTCCACCCACGCATCGCCGGTCACGGGCCGCGCCTGCTCGACGGCCTGTCGTCGTACGTCGACCTCGAGCTGGTCGACCGCGAGGACCTCGGCGACGGGGTCGTCGCGAATCGCTACCGCCCGACCGGCGCCGCACCCACGTGAGACTCGGCCGCCGTCAGGCCTGGTCGGCCTCGAGAGCCGTGATCGCCTCGTGCATCGACAGCACCCGCTGGGCGGACTCGACGTGGAGGTTCTCCACCATCCGGCCGTTGTAGGTCACGACCCCGGACCCGCGACCGTCCTCCCACGCCTGGAGGATGCCGCGGGCGTCCTCGACGGCCTTCTCCGAGGGTGCGAACGCCTCGTTGGCGCCGGCGACCTGACCGGGGTGGATGAGCGTCTTGCCGTCGAAGCCCATCTCGCGGCCCTGACGGCACTCGTCGAGGAAGCCCTCGGTGTTCTTCACGTCGTTGTAGACGCCGTCGACGATCGCCTTGCCGGCCGCACGCGCGGCGAGAAGCGCCAGGCCGAGCCCGGTCAGGAGCGGCTGGCGCCCGGGCACGTGCTCGGCGTACAGCTCCTTGGCGAGGTCGTTGGTGCCCATCACCAGCACGGTGAGGCGGTCGGAGGCCGAGGCGATCTCGTGCGCGTGCAGCATCGCGTACGGCGTCTCGACCATCGCCCACAGCGTCGTGCGGTCCGGAGCGCCGTGGCGCTCCATCGACGCGACGAGCGAGCGCACGGCGTCGGCGCTGTCGACCTTCGGCACCACGATCGCGTCGGGGCCGGCGGCGCACGCAGCGGCGAGGTCGTCCTCGTGCCACTCGGTGCCGGCGGCGTTGATGCGGATCGTCAGCTCGCGACGGCCGTACTCACCCGACTGCGCGGCGGCGCAGGCGTTGTCACGCGCGGCGGGCTTGGCGTCCGGCGCCACGGCGTCCTCGAGGTCGAGGATCAACCCGTCGACGGCCAGGGTCTTGGCCTTCTCCAGCGCGCGCTCGTTGGACGACGGCATGTAGAGCACCGAGCGTCGGGGACGGAAGATGTCCTTGTCTCCGGTGGTCGAGCTGTCCCCGGTGGTCGAGCTCGTCGAGACCATCAGGCCACCTCGATCGCGTCGTACGCCGCACGGAGGTCCTCGTCGATCTTCGCCAGCTCCTCGGCCAGCTCGACCATCACCAGGCACTGCTTGAGGGAGGCGTCGTCCTCCATCTTGCCGTCGAGCATCACCGCGCCGGTGCCGTCGCCCATCGCGGCGACCACGCGACGGGCGTGGGTGACGTCCTCGACGCTCGGGGAGAAGACCCGCTTGGCGATCTGGATCTGCTTGGGGTGCAGCGACCACGTGCCGACGCAGCCGAGCAGGAAGGCGTTGCGGAACTGGTCCTCGCAGGCGACCACGTCGGCGATGTCGCCGAAGGGGCCGTAGTAGGGGAAGATCCCGTGCATCGCGCAGGCGTCGACCATGCGGGCGATCGTGTAGTGCCACAGGTCCTGCTGGTACGACGAGCGGTCGGCATCGACCTGCGCGACCCCGAGGTCGTTGACCGGCGGGTCCTGGCGGACGAGGTAGCCGGGGTGGCCGCCCCCGACCCGGGTGGTCTTCATGCGCCGGTCCGCGGCGAGGTCGGCCGGTCCGAGGGACAGCCCCTGCATGCGCGGGCTGGCGCCGCAGATCTCCTCGACGTTGACCACGCCGCGAGCGGTCTCGAGGATCGCGTGGATGAGGATCGGCCGCGTCAGGCCGGCCTTGGCCTCGAGCTGGGCCAGCAGGCGGTCGACGTACTGGATGTCCTCGGCGCCCTGCACCTTCGGCACCATGACCACGTCGAGCTTGTCGCCGATGGCCGGGATGAGCGTGGTCAAGTCGTCGAGGAACCAGGGGGAGTCGAGCGCGTTGACGCGCGTCCACAGCTGCGTGGAGGCGCCCTCGCCGCCGAGGCCCTCGGTGCTCTGCCCGATCTTCACCAGGCCCTCGCGGGCGGCGACCTTGTTGTCGGCCTTGACCGCGTCCTCGAGGTTGCCGAGCAGCACGTCGACGGTGCCGACCATGCCGGGCACCTTGCCGGCCATCTTCTCGTTCGACGGGTCGAAGAAGTGGATGGCCCGGCTGGGGCGGGCGGGGATCTCGCGCAGGGGCTCGGGGGCCCCGACGGCGAGCGGGCGGAAGAAGTCCTTGGCGCTGCGCATGGCCGGACGCTAGCAGCGCCCACGCGGCGTGGGCCGGGCCTGTGAGGTTTCTGACGCGGCCCTGTCCGGGCGCCGCCCGGCCCTGTCAGAGCCGGGGCAGGGCGAACGGACCGAGGTAGGCGAGCTCGTCGTCGAAGGACAGCGGCGTGCTCCCCGGCGGCGCGCCGTCGACGTCGAAGAGGTCGCCGCCGTGGCGGCGGTAGGTCACCGGCACGGGCTGACCGACGAACCGGGCGTCGACCTCGAGCAGGTCCTCGTCGCCCGCCACGGCCGCGACCGCCATCGGCCCGTACTGCCCGGCGAGCGCCGCGGCCGGCCGGGACGTGGTCCCGTCGGCCGGGCCGGGGAGCGGGGGCACGCCCAGGGTGTCGAGCAGCTCGGGCAGCAGGTCGTCGAAGAGGGCGGAGCCGCCGGGCGGTCCGAACAGCGGGCCGGCCGCGTTCGCGAGCACCACCACGGCCACGTCCTGCTCGGGGAAGCACCGCAGGTAGGCGCGGTGGCCGCCGGTGAACCCGGCCCAGCCGAACGCCTGGTGGGCGCCGCGGTCCCACACGGCCCAGCCGGACGCCCAGGCGTCGAAGACGGTGCTGCCCGGGAGCGGCGCCGCCGGACGGCGCAGCTCCTCGACCAGGGGCTGCCAGCCCGCAGGCGGTGCCAGCTGGAACGCGGCCCAGTCGAGCAGCTGGTCGGCCGTGGCCCACCACCGGGAGCCGGCGGCGGACGCGGCGGGCGCCAGGTCGGACGGGACCTGCGTGACCTCCCCGTCGGAGGACACGGCGTGGGGCAGCGACGCGCCCGTCGGTGGGCCGAAGTCCGGCCGCCACCCCAGGACCTCGTCGAGCAGGGTCGTCGCCCGGTCCTCGAACCCGGACCCCGTGCGGCGGCGCAGCAGCAGGTCGAGCACCGACCAGCCGGCGTTGCCGTAGGAGAAGCGTCCGGGTGCGTGGACGCGGGGCAGGGCCTCGACCCGGGCCACGAAGTCCGCGAGGCCCTCGTCGATGTCCGGCAGCAGGTTGGCCCGGCCGGTCGTCTGGGTCAGCAGCGCCCGGGGGGTGTCGTCCCAGAGTCCTGCGGCGGGGTCGGCCTGGTCGCGGCACGGCACGTCGAGGTCCAGCTCGCCGCGCCGGGCGGCGTCGAGGACCACCAAGCCGGCCAGGGACTTGGCGAGCGAGCCGGCGTGGAAGGCGGTGCCGGCCTCGACCGGGTGCCGTCCCTCGAGGTCCGAGGAGCCGCGGCACACGACGGTGCGCTCGCCGCGTCGCAGGAGCCCCACCTGCGCACCGGGCACGGCGTACGTCGTGAGGAGGTGCGTGAGGCGGTCGCCGAGCCCGTCCAGGTCGTCACGGTCCATGCTCGGACCGTAGGGCGTCAGTCGGCGGGCGTCGAAAGGCCCAGGATCAGGTGGGGGAGGACCGCGGTCACGAGCCGGTCGGGCGGCAGGCCGCCGCTGCCCAGCAGCTCGGCGCCGAGGCTGTGGAGGTAGAGCGCGAGCAGGACGTCGCTGACGTGCTCGTCGCTGACCACGGGCCGGCGACCCAGCAGGTGCAGCACCCGCGTCACCAGCTCCTCGATGCGGTGCTGGAACCGCTCGACGTGGGCACCGAACCGTGCCCGGGCGTCGGCGTCGCGGACGGCGAGCAGCGTGAACTCGTTGTGCAGCGGGAACCAGCGACGGCCGAACGGCGTGAGAGCGGCGAAGACCACGCCGATCGAGTCGAGGTCGAACGAGTCAGGCGGCACCTGGTCCACCGCGGAGCTGACGGCGGCCAGCATGAGGTCGGCCTGGTCGGCGTACACGTCGAAGAAGAGGTCCTCGATCGTGGAGTAGTTGGAGTAGAACGCCCCGCGCGAGAAGCCGGCGGCGCCCACGAGGTCGTCGACGGTGACCCGGCCGAGCGGCTTGGTGGCGAAGACGTCGGCGGCGGCCTCGACCAGCCGGGCGCGGGTGTTGCGACGGCTGCGCCGTGCGGCCCGCGGGTCGTCCCCGGTCTCGCTCATCGCCACCTCCTTCCCGGTCCGGACCCCACCATGCCGTGACGAAGGCGACAGCGCAGTTTGGATACACCAGTGTATCGAACGTCGTAGGCTTTTCGTCATGTCCTCGTTCCTCTTCCGGCTCGGCCGCCTCACGGCCCGACGCGCCCGGTCCGTGGCGCTGGCCTGGGTGGTGCTGCTCGTCGCGCTCGGCGCTCTCGCAGCCGTCGCGGGCGGCCAGCTCGAGGACGACCTGACCATCCCGGGCACCGAGGCCCAGGAGGGCCTCGACGTCCTCGACACGCGTTTCCCCGAGCTGGTCGGCGCCACCGGGCAGATCGTGTTCCGTGCCCCGGACGGCGAGCGGGTGACGGCCTACCGCGGCGAGATCGAGGACCGGATCGCCGCGGTGAAGGAGGTCGAGGACGTCCGCTTCGTCTCCGACCCGTTCGAGCGCGAGAACCGGGCGCTGTCGATCTCCGAGGACGGCCGTCACGCCCTCGTGCAGGTCCAGCTCGGCATCGAGCTGGAGCAGGTCGACGAGGACCTGACGAGCGCCATCGACGACGCCGCCACCGGGCAGGCCCAGGACGAGCGGGTGTCGCGCGACCTCGACGTGCTGCTCGGCGGCCAGATGTTCACCACCACCTCGACGCCGGTCTCGCCCACCGAGGCGGTCGGCGTGCTCGTCGCGCTGCTGGTGCTCGTGGTCACCCTCGGCTCGTTCGTCGCCGCGGGCATCCCGCTGCTCACCGCGATCCTGGGCGTCGGCGTCACGATGGCCGGGCTCGTGGTGCTGGCGTCGTTCACCGCCATCAACTCCTCGACGCCGTCGCTGGCGATCATGATCGGCCTCGCCGTCGGCATCGACTACGCGCTCTTCATCGCCTCGCGCCACCGCGCGCAGCTCGCCGAGGGCATGGCGGTCGAGGAGTCGATCGCCCGGTCGGTCGCCACGGCCGGCAGCGCGGTCATCTTCGCCGGCGCGACCGTGATCATCGCGCTGTCGGGCCTGGTGGTGGCCCGCATCCCGTTCCTGGCCGTCATGGGCTTCGCGGGGGCGGCCGCGGTCGCCGTCGCGGTCGCGATCGCCCTCACGCTGGTCCCGGCCGCCCTCGCCCTGGTCGGCGAGCGGCTGCGACCCCGCGCCCCACGACGCCGGCGCCGCACGCGCGATCGGGACCGGCCACGACGTACGACGGGGGAGCGGTGGGTCGCGCTGGTGACCCGACGCCCGGCCCTGACCACGGTCGTCGTCCTGGCCGGCCTGCTGCTCATGGCCTTCCCGGCCAAGGACCTCGCCCTCGGGCTGCCCGACACCGGGTCGGCGGAGCGGGGCTCGAGCGAGCGCCGCACCTACGACCTCGTCAGCGAGGAGTACGGCGCCGGCTTCAACGGCCCGCTCCTCGTCGTGGTCGACATCATCCGCACCCGCGAGCCGGTCCAGGTGATGGAGCGCATCGGCGACGACCTGGCCACCACCCCCGGCGTCGAGGCCATCGCCCTCACCACGCCGAACCGCTCGGCCGACCTCGGCATCGTCCAGGTGATCCCGGAGAAGGGCCAGACCGACCCCGACACCGCCCAGCTGGTGCGCGACCTGCGCGACCGGGCGGGCGAGATCGAGCAGCGCTACGACGTCACCGACGTCAAGGTCACCGGCCAGACGGCCGTCACCATCGACGTCTCCGACCGGCTGGCCGGGGCGCTGCTGCCCTTCGGCCTCGTCGTGGTCGGGCTGTCGCTGCTGCTGCTCACGATCGTCTTCCGCTCGGTCGCCGTACCGGTGAAGGCCACGCTGGGCTACCTGTTCTCCGTCGCGGCCAGCTTCGGGGTCGTGGTGATGGTCTTCCAGTACGGCTGGCTCGCCGACCTCGTCAACGTCGAGCGGACCGGCCCGGTGCTGTCCTTCCTGCCGATCATCCTGATGGGCGTGCTGTTCGGCCTCGCCATGGACTACGAGGTGTTCCTCGTCGCCCGCATGCGCGAGGACTGGGTGCACCACGGCGAGGCGCTCGCCGCCGTCCGCCGCGGCTTCGTCAGCAGCGCGCGGGTGGTGGTCGCGGCCGCCGTGATCATGGTGGCCGTCTTCGCCTCCTTCGTGCCGCACGGCGACTCCTCGGTCAAGCCGATCGCTTTCGGCCTGGCCGTCGGCGTGCTGGTCGACGCCTTCCTCGTGCGCATGACGCTGGTGCCGGCCGTGCTGGCGCTGCTCGGCGAGCGGGCCTGGGCGCTGCCCGGGTGGCTCGACCGGCGCCTGCCCGCCCTCGACGTCGAGGGCGAGGGCCTCGTCGCCCACCTCGAGCACGAGGACTGGGTGGCCGAGCACGGACCCGCCGTCGTGCGGCTCGAGGGCTTCGGCCTCGACGACCCCGGTCGGGACCGGCCGCTGGTGGACGGCCTCGACCTGGTGGTCCGCCCCGGTGAGGTCGCGGTGCTCACGGGCGAGGCCACCGCTCGCCGGGCCGTCCTCGCCGTCGCCGCCGGCCGGCTCGCCCCGCGCCGCGGCACCGTCGTGGTCCTCGACCGCGTCCTGCCGGCGGAGAGTGCCGCCGTGCGGGCCCGGGTCGGGGTCGACGTACGCCCTGGCGACGTGCGCCAGGCGCGCGACCTCGTGCTGCTGGACCTCGACCACCTCACCGAGGACGACGCGCACCACCTGGCCGGGCTGGCGCACGCCGGCGCGGCGGTGCTGGTCGCGCTCACCCCGGAGGCCGCCGACAGCGCCCCGCTCGCCGCGCTCGGCGACGACGTACGGCGTGTCGACCTGCCGACCGACCCCCAGACGGACCGGACCGCCGACCGAGAGGACGTGCTCCAGTGACCACCCCCGCCCCTGACCCCGCCGCCACCGGCGACCGCGTCGGGTTCGGTCAGCGGCTGCGCGCCCACCGCCTCGTCGTCGGCGTCCTCCTGCTGCCCGTGCTCATCGGCTCCCTCGTCGTGTGGTCGCTGGCCGACCGCGCCGAGCAGACCACCCAGGTGCCGGCCGCCGTGGTGAACCTGGACAAGCCGGTGCTGGAGAAGGGCAAGCCACCGGTGGCGGCCGGACGGCTGCTGGCCGCCGGGCTGACCTCGCCCCGCGACGAGACCGCGCCCACCTTCGGCTGGACGCTCACCGACGCCGACGACGCCCGGAGCGGCCTGGCCGACGGCTCCTACTACGCGGTGATCACGATCCCGCCCGGCTTCTCGCGCACGCTGTCGGACACGCTCACCGGCAAGGAGCCCCGCCGCGCCACCATCGGCGTCACCAGCACCGACGAGACGTCGGCCCTGGTCGGCGAGGTCAGCGACCAGGTGGCCCGGGTGTCGGCCGACCGGCTCGG
This sequence comes from Nocardioides sp. HDW12B, assembly GCF_011299595.1. Classification (NCBI taxonomy): domain Bacteria; kingdom Bacillati; phylum Actinomycetota; class Actinomycetes; order Propionibacteriales; family Nocardioidaceae; genus Nocardioides; species Nocardioides sp. HDW12B. The sequence goes on from NZ_CP049867.1 coordinate 1,647,547, forward strand.
CGAGCGGGTCACCACGACGTACCTCGACCAGGTCTTCTCCCGCACCGGCGACCTCGCCGACCGGCTCGGGGAGGCCGCCGACGGCGCCGAGCGGATCGCCTCGGGCACCGAGCGGCTCGGGTCCGGTGCCGGGGAGCTCGCCGACGGCGTGGACCGCCTCGCCACGGGCTCCGACCGGCTGGCGGACGGCGCGGACCGGCTCGCCGACGGCGGCACCCGGCTGAGCCAGGGCACCCGACGGCTCACGGACGGCACGCAGCGTCTGGCCGGCGGAGCCGACCGCCTCGCCGACGGCCTCGGGACGCTCGAGCGCCGCACCGACCCGCTGCCGGAGCAGACCGATCGGCTGGCCGACGGCGCCCGCGACCTGTCCCGGGGCGTCGTGCCCTACACGAAGCTGCTGCGCGGCTGGTCCGACGCCTGCGCCGACCCGCTCATCGTGGCTCGCGCAGCCCGACTCTGCCTCCTCACCGAGCGGGCGGTGGGTGTGCAGGACCGCAACGCCAAGAAGCTGGCCGAGGGCTCGCGTCGGCTCGCCGCCGGCACTCGGCAGCTGGCCGACGGCGTCCCCGAGCTGACGCAGGCGCTCGACCGCGCCGCCGGGGGAGCCCGCAGCCTCGCGGGCGGCGCCGACCGGCTCGCCGACGGCACCGGCCGCCTCGCCGACGGCGCCGCACGGCTGTCGTCGGGCTCGCAGCGTCTGGGCGACGGTGCCCGCCGTCTGTCCGACGGAGCGCAGCAGGCCGCGAGCGGCGCCGACCAGCTGGCGGAGGGCACCGGCCGCCTCGGCGACGGCTCGACCCGCCTGGCCGACGGCCTCGACCGCGGTGCCGAGGCGATCCCCGCCTACGACGCCGAGGAGAGCAAGGACCTCGCGGACGTCATCGCGGCCCCGGTGGCCGCCCGCGTCGACGACGGCCAGACCCCCGACGGCGCGACCCAGCTCGCCCCGGCCGCGATCGCGTTCGCCCTGTGGCTGGGCGCCTTCGCGACCTACCTCGTGCGGTCTGCGCTGCCCGACCGGCTGCTGGGCCGGGCCTCGTCGGCCACACGGCTGGCCGGGGCCGGCCTGAGGCCGGGGCTGCTGATCGGCGGGGTCCAAGCCGTCCTGCTGTACGTCGCCCTGCTCGCGCTGGGCGCCGACCTGGGCTCACCGCCGGCCGTGCTCGCCGTGATGGTGGTGGCCGCGCTGTCCTTCGCCGCCGTCCACCAGGCGTTCGTGGCGCTGCTGGGCCGCCGCCGGGGCTGGATCGCCGGGATCGGCTTCGCCACCGTGCAGGCGGTGTCGCTGGGCGGGGTCATCCCGCTCGACACGGCACCCCAGCCGCTGCAGGCGCTCAACGGGCTGTTGCCCATGACGCGGGCCGCGGACGGCCTCGCCGCCACCGCGCTCGACGGGCCCGGCTCGGCCGTGCTGGCCGTCGTCGTGCTGCTGCTGTGGGCCGGTGCGGCCTTCCTGCTCACGACCCGGGCCGCCGCAAGGGCCCAGCAGGTCGACGTCGCCGACCTGACCGAACCCGACCGTCGGGTGCCGATGTCGTCGTAAGGCACAGGCCCGCGCTCAACCGACGTCCACCAAAGGAATCCCGACCGACACCTCGAGGCCGGTTGCGGCTCGTCCGTCGGGGAGCAGCCCACCTGGCACCGATCGGATCTCGACGGGTGTGCCGGCGACCACGCCTCGCCAGCTCTTCCTCTCGACACGACACTCCTCGATGCGCAGACCGATGGCGGTCCGGACGTCGCACTCGAGGAAGGGGATTCCGTCGCGGATCCACTGACCGGAGAGGTCGGTGGTTCTGTTCCCGGTGGCACTGCTGAGCAGGGTGATGTGGGCGGCGACGATCTGGTCGCGATGTTCGGTGAAGCGGACCTGCAGGCCATCCCTCGCTCGGTAGCAGGCGCTCGCACAGGTGAAGCCCGTGGCGCGAAGCGCGGCGACGGCGGTGCTGGTAGCGGTCGCGTAGTGGTCGCCGCCACGTGGCCAGCTGCGGTCGCGCAGGTCGGGCGTCCTGATCTGCAGGGCGAGCGGTTGGCCGGTGTAGAACGTGGACAACGACCAGCTGGCGTTGGCCGTGCGCTCGTCGTGCGTCGAGAACTGGTCGTCGGCGTCAGGCGCCGCCTCGCCGCCGAGCGGGAAGAAGCCTGGGGTTGGCTGCGCGTCCCGGATGAGCTGGTCGACAGCGGCGCGGTCCTGGGGCCACAGGCGAAGGAACGAGTGGTCGAGGACCCGGTCCAGTCGGCTCCTGGCGGTGTCGATCGATCTCGCCGGCCCCAGACCGATGTCGGCGTAGAGCACGTGGCCGCTGGTGTCGGCGATCATGTCGACATCGGCACCGATGCCCGGCGTCTGGCAGGCGATCTGCACGGCGCGGTCGTTGCTCCGGGCCTGGACGCACCAGAACCCACTGCTCCGGAGTCCCGCAACGACGTGGCTGGCGTGGCCGTCGACGATGTCGTCGGTGGCCACCGAGACCTCGGCGAACCCGGAGTGGTCGTAGGGAGCAGAGGGGCCGCGGAGCTGGCCGTGGCGGGTCGCACCCACGGTGATCGCACCAGCGAGCGAGATCGAGAGGACGGCGGCGGTCACCAGTCGGCGCCTGTGCAGCGCCGGCAAGGTCACCGCGGGACTTCCGTCACAGGGGCCGGGTCCGGGGCGACGGGACGTCGGACGCAGCAGTGGTGGTCAACATCGAGACGCCCCACTGAAGGCGTCCCAGTGCCACGACTCAGCGGAGTACTGCTGCAGGCCCACAGCGGAGGCCTCCCGCTCGAGGAATCTCCACACCCTGCTGCCGGGGTCGGTCGCGCGGCGTCGGCCACAGGTCGTTCCGCCGGTGGCGTAGGTGCCGGCGAAGTCGACGGCGACTCCGAGCTGATGGTTGGAGTATCCGGGTGGCGCGATGTAGGTGTGGTCACCCTGTCGGCAGTCGGCGTCGGCTCGGCAGAGGTCTCGTTGACGCTCTCGGCTTCGGAAGGCGCTGTTGGCGAACAGGGGCACCCCGCGCTCTGCGGCGCGTCGGTGGAGCAGCTCCACAGCGGCAGAGACCCGGGCGTTGACCACGGCCCGTCGGCGTGCGCCGGGTATGTAGTAGGGGCTGCCTGGCGTGCTCTCAAGGCTGTCACTGCGCAGCTCGTCGACGGCACAGAGCCTGATGCTGACGCGGCGTCCTGAGACGAATCCCGGGTGGATCCCTACCGACTGGGTTCCCGGGGCACATGCGACGGCCCGTGAGCTTCGCGGGAGAGGACCGCGAACGAGACAATCCGTCCGCGGTCGTCGGGTTCCGGGCTCCGCCGGCCCCGACGCGGCGTTCGGAGCGGGAACCAGACAGGTCTCCGCCGGCCTGTCGGTCACGGAGGGGGTCGCCGAGGGGGGCTGCTGGGGGCTGGCGGGTGTGGTCGCGGGTGAACATCCGGTCAGGACGGCGAGGAGCGCAATCGCCGCCGGCAGCACCGGCGAACGCTCGGCTCGACATCGCATGCGGCCGATGCTGGAGGGACGAGGGCACGGAAGTCAAAGACGCTGGGAGCAACCTTTCGCAGGAAACACGCGTCTGGACCCAGAAGGCACGATCTGCCTTCGTCCGTGTGTTGCCACCCGAGGAGCCTCGATGTTCATGTCCCGCCCGTTCGCCCGGACCAGCACTCTTGCGGCCACCGCCGTCGTGCTCACCACCCTGAGCGGTCCCTCCGTCGCCGACACGACCAGTCGACCCGAGGCGGAGTCGGCCGCGCGGTCCGGCGACGCGTCGCGCACCGTGGCCGTGCGGCAGGTGGACAGGAAGCCGCTCGGTGCTGCGCCCTCGGTCGCCGTCGTCGACCCGACCCGCGGAACCATCGGCTCCGGAGCGCGCCAGGCCACCTACGACGCGGAGATGTTCGTCAACAGCGCGCGGGCCGCCGGAGCCGCGCGCTACGTCGTCCACAGCGGCAACGAGCTCTACGTCGCCGAGCACGGGGCGCCGGCCAGGTTCCTCGCTGACCGAGCATCGCGCGGCTATCAGGTGAGCGGATCACGACACGACCGTGTCGCCTACTACGAGAACGCGCCGACCGGGCCCCGACTGACGGTGCGGCGAGTGCGCGACGGTGAGGTGGTCGGCCGGCTGGGGGTTGCCCGCGGGGTCACGCCCCTGGCCTACCGGGACGGTCGTGTGTGGTTCACGCGCGGAGACAGCCTGGTGACCTGGTCGCCCGGTACCGGCCTGGTGCAGCCGGCTGGCACGTCAGCTCCCGAGGCCATCGACCTCACCGCCGGTGCCGGTGTCCGGCACGCCAGTGACGGCCGCAACGTCTTCTTCCCGCTGCGAGCGGGGGCCGGGTGGAAGCCGTGGCGCACGAGCGGCGCGGGTTCCGCGCTGGCCTGGTCTCCCGACGGACGTCGGGTAGCCCTCGGCGTCACCGGCAACCGCGACGGCAGCCTGCGCAGGATCGAGATCCGCGAGGCGCGCACCGGGAGCCTTGTCCGGGCGTTCGTGACGGACGCGGAGTTCCAGTTCAGCCTGCCTGCCCTCCGGTGGGAGACGGACAGCGCTCTGCTCGTGCCGTTCCAGAACGGTCCGCGCGGCACGCACGTGGTGCTGCGGCTGCGTGCGAACGGAGCCGTGGAGCGCGCCAGCTCGTTCGGGCCGTCGAGCTTCGAGCCCGGACCGTTCCCGGTCTGGACGCCGAGCGGACCGTCGAGCGACGTCTTCCACTGAGGTCCACGGGCACACGGGAGCGCTCGGGTGCTGCGTGCGGGTGCCACTGTGCCGACATGCGCGCGATGGTGATCGTCAACGACCGGCATGCTCCGACGTCGGATCCGCTTCGGGTGGATCGAGGACGACGGCGCGGTGGTGGTGGGCGGCGCCGAACAGCTGACCGAGCGCGTGCGCTCGCTTGAGGAGCAGGTGGGCGTCGTGCTCCCAGGTGATGGCGATGCCACCGTGCAGCTGCACGGTCTCCGCCGCCACGTCCATCAGCGCCTCGGTGCACCAGGCCTTCGCGACGGACGTCCGGCGCACCAGGTCGTCGACATCGCTCCCGTCGGGTGCTCCGAGGGCGGCGGCCACGGCCAGAGTCGCGTCGAGGGCAGCGGACCGCGAGGTCTCCACGGCGACCAGCATCTCGGCCATCCGCTGCTTGAGGGCCTGGAACGACCCGATGGGCCGGCCGAACTGCACCCGCTCCTTGCTGTAGGCGACGGTCGTGTCCAGCCCGCGCTGGGCCGCGCCGACGGCCAGGCAGGAGACGACCGCGGACCCGACGGCCTGCAGCACTGGGGCGCCGTCGGTGAGGTCGCCACCGATCCGCGTGGCCGGGACGGTGTCGAGGTCCACCCGTGAAAGCCGCAGCGTCTGGTCCATCGAGTCCACGTGGACGCGCGTGAGGCCGGGGGCGTCGGGGGCGACCTCGAAGAGCCCGAGGCCGTCGTCGGTGGTCGCCAGCACCAGCAGGACCTCGGCGGTGTCGCCGTCGAGGATGATGTCGAGTACGCCCGACAGCGTCCCGTCGGCGAACGCCCGAACGGGCTCAGGCTGCGCCGCGCGGTCGACGCACGGCGAGGAGGTCGGGCCGGACCAGCCGAGGGTTGCCACCGCTCCCTCGGCGACGCGGGGGAGCAGGCGGGCCGACGCGTCTGCGTCGTCCGCGAGCAGCAGCGCGGCGACGACGAGGACGCCCGCGGGCAGGGGGGTCGGGGCGAAGGCGTAGCCGAGCCGCTCCAGGGCGACCGCGGTCTCGGCGAAGGTGAAGCCGGCTCCGCCGTGCTCCTCGGGCACCATCAGCGCCGGCACCCCGACCTGCTCGACGAGCAGCCGCCACAGCGCGGGGTCGAACCCGCCGGGCTGGCCGATCGCCGCCCGCACCGCCGCGGAGTCGCCGTGCCGGGCCAGCAGGCCGCCCAGCAGCTCGTCGAGCTCGCGCTGCTCGACACTCTGCACCAGGTCGGTGGCGTCGGCGGCGTCGGCGGTGTGTGCGGGCTCAGGCATCCGCGGCCACCGTCAGCGCCTCGAGCACCCGGGCCCGGTGGAAGGCGGCGCCGCCCCACGTCCCGACGAGGGCGCGCACCTTGAGGATCGCCAGCGACAGGTCGTGCTCCTCGGTGTAGCCGATCGCGCCGTGCAGTTGCAGCGCCGTGCGCGCTGCGAGGTACGCCGCGTCGCCGACCCGCACCCGCGCCGCCGACACGTCGCGGGACCGCACCGACACCGACCCGTCGAAGGTGACGGCCGCGCCGAGCACCAGCGGGCGGGCGAAGTCGAGGGCGATCCGCACGTCGGCCAGCTGGTGCTTGAGCGCCTGGTAGGAGCCGATCTCCCGGCCGAACTGCCGCCGCTGCTTCACGTAGGTCACGGTCGTGGCCAGCAGGTGCTCGCCCAGCCCGAGCAGCTGCGCCGAGACCGCGAGCACGGCCTGGTCGAAGGCCCGCTCGAGCGCGGATGCGTCGACCTCGGCCACGGGGTCGGCCGCGTCGACCTCGACGAGCCGTCGTGCCGGGTCGACGGAGTCGTGGGTGGCCCCGAGCCGTGCGGTGGACACGGTGGTGCCCTGCACGACGTACACCTGGGAGGCGACGGCGGCGTCCAGCGCCCGGGGCACCAGCGGCGGCACGGCGACCGTGCCGACCTCGCCGTCCGCGAGGCGTCCGAGCGCGTCCGGGTCGCTGAGCAGGGCCGGCAGGTAGGCGGCGGACTCGACCCACGGCCCGGGCACGCCGGAGCGGCCGAGGGCCTCGAAGGCGACGCACAGGTCGACGGGCGAGGCGCCGAGGCCACCGGCCTCCTCCGGCACCGCGAGGCCGCACACACCCTGCTCGGCCAGTCGTCGCCACAGCGCGAGACCGGCGTCGGGCTCGTCGCGGGCCCACGCCCGCGTCGCCGCCGGCACGTCGGCGCCACTCAGTAGGTCAGTCAGCGCGGCGGCGAACCCGCGCTGCTCGTCGGTCAGCGTGAACCTCATCGACCCGCCCCCTTCGCTCCGGCCTGGCGGCCGTCGCCTCTGGGCTCGCGCGGCAGCCCGAGGAGGCGCTCGGCCACGATGTTGCGCTGGATCTCGTTGGTCCCGGCGTAGATCGGGCCGGACAGGGAGAACAGGTAGCCGTCGGCCCACGCCGACCCGGCCAGCTCGGCGTCGGGCCCGAGCAGGTCGAGGGCGGCCTCGTGCAGCGCGATGTCGAGCTCGGACCAGAACACCTTGTTGACCGACCCGGCGGCACCCAGGTCGCCACCGCCGGCGAGGCGCGTGACCGTGCCCCAGGTGTAGAGCCGGTAGGCCTGCGCGTCGATCCAGGCATCGGCCACGGCGTCGCCCAGGTCGGGCCGCGACGAGCCGTGCTCGGCCCAGAGCATGACCAGCCGGTCCGCCGCGGCGCAGAACCGGCCGGGGGAGCGCAGCGACAGTCCGCGCTCGTTGCCGGCCGTGCTCATCGCCACCCGCCAGCCGTCGCCCGGAGCGCCGAGGACGTCGGCGTCGGGCACGAAGACGTCGTCGAAGAACACCTCGGCGAAGCCGGGCTCGCCGTCGAGCTGCGCGATCGGGCGGACCGTGACCCCATCGGCGTCGAGCGGGAAGAGGAAGTAGGTCAGCCCGGCGTGGCGGGACGCGTCCGGGTCGGAGCGGAACAGCCCGAAGCCCCAGTCGGCGTACGTCGCCCGCGAGCACCAGACCTTCTGCCCGTCCAGGCGCCACCCACCCCGTTCGTCGTCGCGTCGGGCGGTCGAGCGCAGCGAGGCGAGGTCGCTGCCGGCCTCCGGCTCGGACCAGCACTGCGCCCAGATCCGCTCCCCGGTCGCCATCGACGGCAGGAACCGGTCCTGCTGCTCGGGGGTGCCGTGCTCGAACAGGATCGGCGCGAGCAGGAAGATGCCGTTCTGGCTGACGCGGCCCGGGGCACCGGCGCGGTAGTACTCCTCCTCGAACACCACCCACTCCACCAGGGAGGCGTCGCGACCGTGGTGCCGCTCGGGCCACGAGACCACCGACCAGCCGGCCTCGGCCAGGCGGGACTCCCAGGCCTGGTGGGCCTTCCAGCCCGCCTCGGTGTCCATCGACGGCAGCGGCTCGGCCGGCACGTTGTCCGCCAGCCAGGCGCGCGCCTCCGCCTGGAAGGCCTGCTCGGTGTCGGTCAGGTCGAGGTCCATCAGCTCTCCTCCTCGTGCGGTCGTCCCTCGCGCAGCACGCGCTTGAGGATCTTGCCGGAGGGGTTGCGCGGGAGGGCGTCGACGAAGACGACCTCCCGGGGCACCTTGAAGTTCGCCAGCCGTTCCCGGGCGTACGCCGTCACGTCGGCCTCGCTCAGCGCCGACCCCTCACGCCGTACGACGTAGGCGCGGCCGACCTCGCCGAGGCGGGCGTCGGGGACACCGACCACCGCGGACTCGACCACGCCGTCGAGCCGGGCCAGGGCCTGCTCGACCTCCGCGGGGTAGACGTTGAAGCCGCCGGTGATGACGACGTCCTTGAGGCGGTCGGTGATGCGCAGGTAGCCGGCGTCGTCGACGCGACCGACGTCGCCGGTGTGCAGCCAGCCGTCGGGGTCGATCGCCTCAGCCGTCGCGTCCGGGTCGTCGAGGTAGCCGAGCATGACGTGGTCGCCGCGCAGCAGCAGCTCGCCCTCCTCGCCGACCGGCAGCTCGTCGCTGGTGCCGGGCGCGGCGATCCGCACCTCGAGGGCCGGGACGGCGCGTCCGCAGGTGCCGGCGACCAGCGCGGCGGGATCCCCGCGCCGGCACATCGTCGCGACCACGCACTCGGTCATCCCGAACGCGGTCAGCACGAGGTCGAAGCCCAGCTCGCGCTGCATGCGCTCGACGAGCGCGACCGGCACGACAGCGGCTCCGGTGACCGCGAAGCGCAAGGAGGACAGGTCGTGACCGGCGCGATCGGGCGCCTCGAGCAGCATCGTGTAGATGGTCGGGGCGCCCGGCAGCACGGTGATGCGCTCGGTCTCGACCAGCCGCATCATCGCCGTCGGCTCCACGACGGCCATCGGCACCATGGTGGCGCCGGTCAGCAGGCACACGACCATCCCGGCCTTGTAGCCGAAGGAGTGGAAGAACGGGTTGACCAGCAGGTAGCGGTCGTCGGCGGTGACCTCGCCCAGCTCGCCCCAGATGCGGGCCACGCCCACGGTCTGGCGGTGGCTCGACAGTGCGCCCTTGCTGCGACCGGTCGTGCCGGAGGTGAAGAGGATGTCGGCGACGTCGTCAGGGGAGACGCGGTCGGCGAGCCCCTCCACGTCGACGTGCACCAGCCACTCAAGACCGGGCCACTCCCTCACCAGCCCCGCGTCGTCGGGTCCTCCGAGCTCGACCACCGGCGGCAGGGTGACACCGGCCTCGGCGGCGGCGGCATCGACCTCGGCGCGCTGGGAACGCCCGAGGAACCCGGAGTCGAGCACGAGCAGACGGGCGTCGGTGCGCGCCAGGACGTCGGCGACCTCGTGACCGGTGAAGCGGGTGTTGAGCGGGACGAGGACCCCGCCGACGTACGACACGGCGAGCGCTGCGACGGGCCAGCGCCAGGTGTTGGGGGCCCACACGGCGACGCGGGCGCCGGGGCCGACGCCGCAGCGGACGGCGTAGTGCTCGGCGGTGTCGCGGACGAGGTCGAGGAGCTCCGCGAAGGTCAGGGTGACGTCGCCGTCGACGATCGCCGGCCGGTCGCCGTACCGTGAGGCAGCGGCGCGCAGCACCTCGGGCAGGGTCTCCGCGTGGCCCGAGGACGCCTCGGGGGCAGCGGGGGACAGGCTCATCACGCTCTCCGCGGTCGGGACGACGGTGGGCAACCAAACAAGTGCTTGGTAGGCTACCAAACATGTCCGAGCCCGCCCAGGTCGCCGCGTTCCGCGCCGAGGTGCGCGCCTGGCTCGCCGAGCACCTCACCGGTGACTTCGCCGCGCTGCGGGGACGGGGCGGCCCGGGACGCGAGCACGAGGCCTTCGAGGAGCGCCGGGCGTGGGACCGGCACCTGGCCGCGCACGGCTGGACCTGCCTCGGCTGGCCCGAGGCGTACGGCGGGCGCGGGCTGACCCTTCGTGAGCAGGTCGTCTTCCACGAGGAGTACGCCCGGGCCGACGCACCTGCCCGGGTCAACCACCTCGGCGAGGAGCTGCTCGGTCCGACCCTGCTGGCCTTCGGCACCGAGGCGCAGAAGCAGCGCTTCCTCGAGCCGATCCGGACCGTGAGCGAGCTGTGGTGCCAGGGCTACTCCGAGCCGGGGGCCGGCTCCGACCTGGCCGCCGTGCGGACGAAGGCGGTCTTGGTCTCGACAGGCTCGACCGGCGGGGGCTCGACCGGCGGGGGCTCGACCGGCGGGGTCTCGACAGGCTCGACCACCGAGGAGTGGGTGGTCGAGGGGCAGAAGGTCTGGACCTCGCTGGCCCACCAGTCCGACTGGTGCTTCGTGCTGGCGCGCACTGAGCCGGGCTCGGAGCGCCACCACGGCCTGTCCTTCCTGCTGGTCCCGCTGGACCAGGAGGGCGTCGAGATCCGACCCATCCGGCAGCTGACGGGCACCTCGGAGTTCAACGAGGTCTTCTTCTCCGGTGCCCGCACCGACGCCGACCTGGTCGTCGGCGAGCCCGGCAAGGGCTGGGCGGTGGCGATGGCGCTGCTCGGCTTCGAGCGCGGCGTCTCCACGGTGGGCCAGCAGGTCGGGTTCGCCCGCGAGCTGGACGCCGTCATCGCCTCGGCCCGCGCGAACGGCGCCTACGACGACCCCGTCCTGCGCGACCGGCTGGCCCGCGCCGCCGTCGGCCTGCAGGTCATGCGCAGCAACGTGCTGCGCACCCTGGCCGAGAACCTCGGCGGAGGAGCGCGCGAGGAGCGCGGCCAGGACAGCATCGCCAAGCTGGTCTGGGCGCGCTGGCACCGCGACCTCGGCGAGCTCGCGATGGCCGTCCGCGGCGCCGACGGGCTCACCACCGGTCCCGACCACGACCTCGACGACGCCCAGCGCCTGTTCCTCTTCAGCCGGGCCGACACGATCTACGGCGGCTCCGACGAGATCCAGCGCACCATCCTCGCCGAGCGTGTGCTCGGCCTGCCGCGCGAGCCGAAGGGGACCGCCCGATGACCGCCACCCGCCCGGAGCAGCCGACACCCGCCTACGTGCCGCCGCACGACCTGCTGCGCGACAAGGTGGTGGTCGTGACCGCGGCCGCCGGTGCCGGGATCGGCGCGGCCGTGGCGCGGCGCGTCCTGGAGGAGGGCGCGCGCGGGCTGGTGATCGGCGACACCCACGAGCGTCGGTTGTCGGAGGCACAAGAATCCCTCGCTGGCGAGTTCGGCGCGGACCGGGTCACCGCGGTGCCGTGCGACGTGACGTCCGAGGAGCAGGTGGGCGCGCTCCTCGATGCCGCCGAGCCCTTCGGTGGCGTCGACGTGATGGTCAACAACGCCGGCCTTGGCGGCACCGCGTCGGTGCTCGAGATGACCGACGAGCAGTGGTCGCGCGTCCTCGACATCACCCTCACCGGCACCTTCCGCTGCGTCCGGGCCGCCGCGGCGCGCATGAAGGACGCCGGGCGCCGCGGCGTGATCGTCAACAACGCCTCGGTGATCGGGTGGCGGGCCCAGGAGGGCCAGGCCCACTACGCCGCCGCGAAGGCCGGGGTGATGGCCCTGACCCGGTGCGCCGCCCTCGACGTCGCGCCGTACGGGATCCGCGTCAACGCGGTCTCGCCCAGCCTGGCCATGCACCCCTTCCTGGCCAAGGTGACCTCCGACGACCTGCTCGCCGAGCTCAAGCAGCGCGAGGCCTTCGGGCGCGCCGCCGAGCCGTGGGAGGTCGCGAACGTCATGGTCTTCCTGGCCAGCGACTACGCGACCTACCTCACCGGCGAGGTCGTCTCCGTCAGCAGCCAGCACGCCTGAGCGAGAGGACCCCTGATGGCCAACCGACGAGACGAGCTGCTCCGCATCGCGGGCGAGCTGTTCGCCCGGCGCGGCTTCACCAACACGACCGTGCGCGACATCGCCGACGCCGCCGGCATCCTGTCGGGCAGCCTCTACCACCACTTCGACTCCAAGGAGTCGATGGTCGACGAGCTGCTGCGCACGTTCCAGACCGACCTGTTCGCGACGTACGACGAGATCCTGGCGCGCGGGCTCGACGGACGCGCGACGGTCGACGCCGTGGTCCGGGCCTCCTTCGAGGCCATCGACCAGCACCACGACGAGGTGGCGATCTTCCAGAACGACGCGGGCCACCTCATGGGGCTCGAGCGGTTCTCCTACCTGCGCGAGCACAACAAGCGCTTCCGGGAGATGTGGACGTCGCTGCTGGCCGATGGGGTCGCCGCCGGCGACCTCCGCGCCGACCTCGACCCCGAGCTGACCTACCGCTTCATCCGCGACACGGTGTGGGTCGCGGTGCGGTGGTACCGGCCCGGCGGCTCGCCGACGGCGAGCGAGGTGGCCGACCAGTACCTCGCGATCCTCTTCGACGGGATCACGCAGGATCTCGACAAGCTCGATCACCGTGAGCCGCTCGATCACCGTGAGCCGCTCGATCACCGTGAGCCGCTCGATCACCGTGAGCCGCTCGATCACCGCACTGACGGAGGGAGCGACCGTGGCTGAGGCCTACGTCGTCGAGGCCGTCCGCACCCCGGTCGGCCGCCGCCGCGGGTCGCTGGCGGGGGTGCACTCCGCCGACCTCGGCGCCCACGTGCTGCGGGCGCTGGTCGAGCGCAGCGGTGTGGACCCTGTCGCGGTCGACGACGTGGTGATGGGCTGCTGCGACACCATCGGCTCCCAGGCCGGCGACGTCGCGCGCACGGCGTGGCTGGTCGCTGGCCTGCCCGACGAGGTGCCCGGCGTGACGATCGACCGGCAGTGCGGGTCGTCGCAGCAGGCGGTGCACTTCGCCGCCCAGGGCGTCATGTCCGGCACCCAGGACCTCGTCGTCGCCGGTGGCCTGCAGAACATGTCGGCCATCCCGATCTCGGCCGCGATGCTGGTGGCGCAGGACTACGGCTTCACGACGCCCTTCGCCGAGTCGCCGGGCTGGGTGGAGCGCTACGGCGACGCCGAGATCAGCCAGTTCCGCAGCGCCGAGATGATCGCGGAGAAGTGGGACGTCAGCCGCGCCGACATGGAGGCGTTCGCCCTCGAGTCCCACCGGCGTGCGCTCGCCGCGATCGCGGAGGGCCGCTTCGAGCGGGAGATCGCGCCGCTGGGGGAGGCGGCCGTGGACGAGTGCCCGCGGGCCGACACCTCGCCCGAGCGGATGGCGGCCCTGCAGCCGCTGCTGCCCGACGGCCGGATCACCGCCGGCGTCTCCTCCCAGATCAGCGACGGCGCCTCGGCGATGCTCCTCGCCTCGGAGCGCGCGGTGGCCGAGCACGGTCTGACCCCGCGCGCCCGCATCCACCACCTGTCGGTGCGCGGCGACGACCCGGTGTGGATGCTGACCGGGCCCATCCGGGCGACCCGGCACGCCCTCGAGCGCGCTGGGATGAGCGTGGACGACATCGACCTCTTCGAGTGCAACGAGGCGTTCGCGTCCGTCGTGCTCGCGTGGGAGCGCGAGCTCGGCGTGCCCCACGAGAAGGTCAACGTCAACGGGGGAGCGATCGCGCTCGGCCACCCCATCGGCGCCACCGGCACCCGGCTGATGACGACGCTGCTGCACGAGCTGGAGCGCACCGGCGGGCGTTTCGGGCTGCAGACGATGTGCGAGGGCGGCGGGCAGGCGAACGTGACGATCATCGAGCGGCTGTGACGGTCCCGGTGGTCGAGCAGCGAGCCGTGTGACGCGCGCCGCGGACTGCGGCGTACCGCACCCGGGTACCGTCCACCTGTGTCCAGTCTCGTCGGTCGGTTCGACCGGTTCCAGCGTCGCCGTCGCTCCGTCGGCATCCCGTTGGCCGTCGTCTACAAGTACTTCGACGACCAGGGACCGTTCATGTCGGCGGCTCTCACCTACTACGCGTTCGTCGCGATCTTCCCGCTGCTGCTCCTGCTGAGCTCGTTCCTCGGCTGGCTGCTGGCCGGCAACGAGACGCTGCAGACGCGGCTGCTGCTCGGCACGCTGGGGCAGTTCCCGATCGTCGGGGACCAGCTGGCGCAACCGGAGAAGCTGCAGGGCAGCGCCTGGTCGATCACGATCGGCCTCCTGGTCGCGCTGTACGGCGTCACGGGGCTGGGCCAGGCGGCGCAGAACGTCCTGAACACCGCCTGGGCCGTGCCGCGCAACAGCCGGCTGAACCCGGTCGTCAGCCGCTTCCGCAGCATCCTCGTGATGGTCTTCGGTGGCTTCGTCGTCGTGATGCTGACCGTGGCCGCGAGCTTCCTGACGAACCTGTCGACCTTCGGCGTCGACGCCGAGGGGTGGCTGCAGGGGCTGAGCACGGTCATGTCGCTGGTCGTGACGGCCGCGGTGTTCAGCCTGATGATGCGCTACACGACCTCGCGCCGGCCGTCGTTCTGGACCGCGCTGCCGGGAGGCATCACGATCGCCGTCGGGTGGCACCTGCTGCAGCGCCTCGGCGGCGTCTACGTCAGCCGGGTCATGGACCGCGCCACGGAGCTCAACGCCATCTTCGCGCTGGTCCTCGGGCTCATCGCGTTCATCTACCTGGCCTGCATCATCGCCGTCATCGGTGTCGAGGTCAGCGTGGTGCTGCGGCGCCGGCTCTATCCCCGGGCGCTGCTGACGCCGTTCACCGACGACGTCGAGCTGACCGAGGCCGACCGCCGCGCCTACGACAGCTACGCCAAGTCGATGCGTCACAAGGGCTTCCAGCACGTCGAGGTCACCTTCGACGACCGGGTCTCCTACGAGCCCGAGTTCGACACCAGCGCCATCCCCAAGGTCGACCCCGGCCACCAGCCCTCACCCCCCTCCGGCTCCACCTCCCGCTGACCCCACCTCCCCGCGAGGCGTCGGTTGTGCAGGCGCGAGACGCCAGTTCTGCAGGCGCGAGAGGGCAGTTGTTGCGGTTCGCCCAGGCTTCGAGGTGTCTGATCCGCACGGATCGACGCCTCGGACCCGCACAACTGACGTCTCGGCCCTGCAGAACTGACGGCGGATTCAGGGGGTGGTCGCAACACCTGGGTGTTGGTCGTCTTCGAGCAACTTAGTGAAAACCTCGGCGGGGGTGAGAAAGTCGAGTCGTTTGCGGGGGCGGTTGTTGAGCTCCTCGGCGATGGCGTCGAGGTCGGCGCGGGTGTGGACCGAGAGGTCGGTGCCTTTGGGCATGTACTCGTGCAGCAGGCCGTTGGTGTTCTCGTTGCTCGGCCGTTGCTGGGGACAGCGAGGGTCGGCGAAGTAGACGTCGATGCCGGTGGCGGCGGTGATGTCGGCGTGGCGGGCCATCTCGACGCCGCGGTCCCAGGTCAACGTCTTGGTGAACCACGTGGGCAGCGCGTTCATCTGCTCGCTGACGCCGGCGGCGACCTTCTCGGCTCCCCAGCCCTGGGGCAGGTGGATGAGGGTGACGTAGCCGGAGTGGCGTTCGACGATGGTGCCGACCGCGGAGTTCGAGGCCAGTGAGCCCTTGATGAGGTCACCTTCGTGGTGACCGGGGACCAGGCGGCCTTCGACCTCGGCTGGTCGGTCGTGGATGGAGACCATGTTCGCGATCCGAGGCGCCCGCGTGCTCCGCTGCCCGCGCGGGCGGCGGGTGGTGCGTCCGCTGCGCAGGTGGACCTTCAGCTCGCGGGTCAGCTCACCACGCGGGTAGACATACAAGCTCTGGTAGATCGTCTCGTGGCTGATGCGCATGGACTCATCTTCGGGGAACCGCACCGGAAGCCGCCCGGCGATCTGCTCGGGCGAGAGCAGCTTGTTGAGCATGTAACGAACCCGGGCCCGCAGTCGCGGGTTCGAGCTGAGCTTGGAGGGCTTGGGTCGCCGTTGGCGCACCCAGGCCTGGGTGTGGGCGATCTCGGGCAGGTAGTGCCCGGTCTTGGTGTGGTGGTTGCGAGCCAGCTCGCGGCTGATCGTCGAGGGGTCACGACCCACTTGGCGGGCGATCGCGCGCATCGACCACTGAGCATCGTGCAGGCGCGCTATCTCGCGCCGCTCGTCGAGACTGAGGTAACGCGCGTCGTACTCGACGCTTTCAGGTCGGGGCACGCCACCGAGACTGGCCAGCATCCGGTAGACCGTGCGCGTCGACACACCGGCACGCACAGCAATCTCAGCGCGAGGCGCACCTCGACGTAACAAGCAGTGAATGAGCTCTCGCTGCTCCACAGGCATCGGCGGAGTAGGCACCGCAATCTCCTCATCGAAGGAGGTGTTGCGACATTCCTCTGAACCTGCCGACGTCCCGGACCTGCACAACTGACGTCTCGGACCTGCACAACTGACGTCTCGCGAGAGGGGGAGGGTCTGGTGGGGAGGGAAGAGGCGTGACTAGGGTCCGAGCATGACGACCGAGAGCTCCGCGATGCCGTCCGAGTCGGCGGGCGAGACCGACGTACCGCTGCTCGAGGAGACCATCGGCGAAAACTTCCGCCGCACCGCGGCGACCTACGCCGACCGCGAGGCGCTCGTCGAGGTGGCCAGCGGGCGGCGCTGGACCTGGGCCGAGCTCGACCGCGACGTCGCGGCGCTGGCGCGCGGCCTCATCGGTGCCGGCATCGCGACAGGCGACCGCGTCGGCATCTGGGCCCCCAACTGCGCCGAGTGGACGATCCTGCAGTACGCCGCCGCGGAGGCGGGCGCGATCCTCGTCAACGTCAACCCGGCCTACCGCACCCACGAGCTGGCGTACGTCGTCAACCAGTCGGGGCTGCGGCTCCTGGTGGCGGCCACCTCGTTCAAGACCAGCGACTACCGGGCGATGGTCGAGGAGGTGGCCGGCGAGTGCGACACCCTGGAGCGCACGGTCTACCTCGACACCGACGACTGGGCCGCGCTCGTCGCCGAGGGGGACGCGGTCTCCGAGGACGACCTCGCCGAGCGGATGGCGTCGCTCGACCCGGGCGAGGCGATCAACATCCAGTACACCTCCGGCACGACCGGGTTCCCCAAGGGTGCGACGCTCAGCCACCGCAACATCCTCAACAACGGCTACTTCACGACCGAGCTGATCAACCTCACCCACGAGGACCGGCTCTGCATCCCGGTGCCCTTCTACCACTGCTTCGGCATGGTCATGGCGAACCTCGGCTGCACCACCCACGGCGCGACCATGGTCATCCCGGCCCCCGGTTTCGATCCCGAGATCACCCTGCGCACAGTCGCCGAGGAGCGCTGCACGGGCGTGTACGGCGTGCCGACGATGTTCATCGCGATGCAGAACCACCCGACCTTCGCCGAGCACGACCTGAGCGCGCTGCGCACGGGGATCATGGCGGGCTCGATCTGCCCGGTCGAGGTCATGAAGCGCTGCGTCGAGGACATGCACATGAGCGAGGTCTCCATCGCCTACGGCATGACCGAGACCAGCCCGGTCTCCTGCCAGACCCGCGCCGACGACGACCTCGAGCGGCGTACGGCGACCATCGGCCGGGTCCACCCGCACGTCGAGATCAAGGTCGTCGACCCGGTGACGGGACAGACGCTGCCGCGCGGGGAGACCGGGGAGTTCTGCACCCGCGGCTACTCGGTGATGCTCGGCTACTGGCAGGAGGAGGAGAAGACGCGCGAGGCGATCGACGCGGACGGCTGGATGCACACCGGCGACCTGGCGGTGATGCGCGAGGACGGCTACTGCAACATCGTGGGGCGCATCAAGGACATGGTCATCCGCGGCGGGGAGAACATCTACCCCCGCGAGATCGAGGAGTTCTTGTACACCCACCCCGATGTCGAGGACGTGCAGGTCATCGGCGTCCCGGACGAGAGGTACGGCGAGGAGCTCTGCGCGTGGATCCGTCTCAAGGACGGCTCGGACCCGCTCGACGCCGAGGCCGTCCGCGCCTTCGCGAGCGGAAGGCTGGCGCACTACAAGATCCCGCGCTACGTCAAGGTCGTCGAGGAGTTCCCGATGACCGTGACCGGCAAGATCCGCAAGGTCCAGATGCGCGAGGAGAGCGCCGCCGAGCTAGGCCTCGCCTGACGCCGGCCGCCCGAAATCCCGTTGCCCGTGCGTCCGTGCAGCGGGATCGTGGACGGCATGGACTTCCGACCGCTGGACCCCGACGACCTCGGGACGATGAAGCAGGTCGTCGACCTCGAGAACGCCACCGAGGCCGTCGACGGCCCCTGGCGCCACCCGATGACGCTGCGCACGCTCGACGCCGAGATCCGCTGGGCCTGGGACCTCGAGCCCGGCCGCCACGTGGTCGCCTTCGACGGCGACACCTTGGTGTCCCACGGCGTGCTGGAGCTCACCGAGCGGGACAACCTCGACCTGGCCTGGTTCGGGATATCCGTGCCGCCGGAGCTCCGTCGGCGCGGCTACGGCACGGCGATGCTGCGCCACCTGGAGGAGGAGGCCCGGGCCGCCGGTCGCACGAAGGCCGGCGCGTTCTGCTGGGACGGGTCGCCGGGAGCCGACTTCGCCGCTGCCCACGGCTACCCGAAGCGCTTCCAGTCCGTCAACCGCCGCCAGCACCTCGAGGACGTCTCGCTCGCCAAGGTCCGCGCACTGTACGACGCTGCGGTCGCCTCCGCGGGCGACTACGAGCTGGTGCTCGTCAAGGGCCGCACCCCGCCGTCGATGCTGGAGTCGATGGTCGACATGGTCGCGGCGATCAACGACGCCCCGCTCGACGACCTCGACATGGAGGACGAGGTGTTCTCGGCCGAGCGGGTGGCGGCGTACGAGACGGCTCAGCTCAACGCGGGCCTGAGGCTGCACCGCTACCTCGCCCGGCACCGGACGACCGGCGAGCCGGCCGGCAACACCGTGGTCGCCGTCGAGGAGGAGCGTCCGCAGATCGCCCACCAGCACGACACGTCCGTGGTGGCCACGCACCGCGGCCACCGGCTCGGGCTGCTGCTCAAGACCGCGATGCTGCTGCACCTGGCCGAGGCCGAGCCGCAGGTCCGCTCCATCGACACCTTCAACGCCGAGTCGAACGACCACATGATCGCGGTCAACGAGGACCTCGGCTACCGGTGGATGGGCCGGGGCCTGGGCTTCCAGCGCTCCCTGGTCGGCTGAGTCTCGGGGGCCGCGCCGGTAAATGGGTGGCTCCTGCCCGCCCGCCCCGGCACTGTGGAGCCATGGACATCACCCCGCTCAGCGCCGACGACCGTGGAGCCCTCGACCAGGTGGTCGACCTGCTCAACGCCGCCTGGGCGCTCGACGCCCCGTGGCAGCACCCGGTCACGGCGCGGAAGATGCGCGACCAGGTCCTGCGGGGCTGGGACGGCGAGCCCGACGACTTCTTCGTCGGCGTCGAGGGCGACCAGGTGGTCGCCCTCCTCAGCTTCTTCGCGCCGTCGTGGGACAACCCGGAGCTGGCCTGGCTGAACCTCACGGTGCACCCGGAGCACCGCGGGCGGGGGCTCGGCGACGAGGGGCTGCGCTTCCTGCTCGACCGCGCGGCGGCGGCCGGCCGGACGAAGCTCGGCGCCGACTCCTGGGACGGCTCGCCGGGCAACGCGTGGCTCGACAAGCGCGGCTTCACGCAGGGCTCACGGGCCATCAACCGGCGCCAGCACCTCAGTGAGGTGTCCCTCGGCGACGTCCGCAAGCTCCACGACGAGGCAGCCGAGGCAGCAGCGGCGTACGAGCTGGTCAGGATCGCGGGGGCGACCCCGGACGACCTCATGCCTGCGGTGGCCGAGATGACGGCCGCCATCAACGACGCGCCTCTCGACGACCTGGACATCGACGACGAGGTGTTCCCGCCGGAGCGGATCACGGCGTACGAGCAGGCCCAGCTGGCCAACGGCATGCGCTTCTACCGGTTGCTCGCGCGGCACCGGGAGACCGGCGTCCTCGCCGGGCACAGCGTGGTCGCCGTCGAGGACGAGCGCGACACGATCGGGCACCAGCACGACACCACCGTCGTGCGGAGCCACCGCGGGCACCGCCTCGGGCTGCTCCTCAAGGCAGGCATGGTGCTGTGGCTGGCCGAGGTGGAGCCGCAGCTCGAGACGGTCGACACCTGGAACGCCGAGTCCAACGACCACATGATCGCGGTCAACGAGCTGCTCGGCTACCGGTGGATGGGCCGCGAGCACCAGTACATGCTGCACACCGGTTGAGCGGTCCGGGTCCGCTCACCCCAGGCGAGCGAGCCCCGGACCGGTGAGACGTCGTACGGCGGCCTCGGTGCGGCCGGTGGCCAGCAGCAGCAGGTCGCCGACCCGTCCCTCCACGGCGGCCCCGTCGCCGACGTCCACCGGCGCGTCCGTGGCCACCAGTCGCAGCCCCCGCAGCCGCTTGCGTGCGTGGAACGGCCAGCCCATCGACCACACCCGCTCGAACCCCGCCGCAGCAGCCTCGGCCGGCACCTCGCGCTCGATGCCGAGGGGCACCGCGATGTCCTGCCCGTGGACGATCGCGTCGAGCAGGATGTTCTTGGCGTTGGTGACGGCCGGCATCTTCCGCGACGCCGCGTCCCGGCGCAGCTCGTCGACCAGCACGTCGACCGGGCGCTCGGCGTGGGCCCGGGCCACGTCGCGGCCGAAGGCCCAGAGGTCGCCGCGCGCCTTGGCGACGCCCACGAGGATCGGGGTCAGCTTCAGCCCCTGGGGCGTCATCGCCACGTGGGCGGCCACGTCGCGCACGCGCCACTCCGAGCAGAGCGACTGCTGCTCCCACCGCTCGGGCGTGAGCCCCTCGAGCAGGTCGGCGAGCGAGAGCCGCTCGGCCTCGATCATCGCCCAGCGCTCCTCGGTCTCCATGTCGACCTCCTGCATTAGTCAGAGAGTCTGACTATCATCGACCCAGGAAGTCCGTCTGACAAGGAGTGGTCCATGCCGGATCCGTCCCTGGGGGTGCTGCTGTTCATCCCGACGCGCTACCTCGACCAGCGCATCCTCGGCGCCGTCGTCGACGCGGGCTTCCCGATCACGATGGCCCAGGCGAAGCTGCTCCAGCGCGTCGGCCCGGAGGGCACCCGCCTCAGCACGCTGGCCGAGGCCGCGGAGGTCACCAAGCAGAGCGCGGGCTACCTCGTTGACCAGCTCGAGGCCGCCGGGTACGCCGAGCGGGTGCCCGACCCCAGCGACGCCCGCGCCCGGCTCGTCCGACTGACCGCCCACGCGCGGGCGGCGATCGAGGTCGCCCGGGTCGAGGAGCGCCGCATCGAGGCCGAGTGGGTCGCGCACCTCGGCGCCGAGGCCGTCGAGACCATGCGGCACACCCTCCTGCAGCTGCGCACGATCACCGACCCCTACCTGTGAGCGGGCTCAGACCGCCTCGAGGCTGAAGAACAGGAAGCAGATGAACGACACGTAGGACCCGTCCGCGACCGGGGGCGGGAGCAGCTCGGGCGGGGTGTCCGGTGCGGGCCGTGGCTCGGTGATCGCCGCGATGCGGAAGCCGGCCTCCGCGAAGGCCTCGCTCATCGCGTGCAGGGGCCGGTGCCAGAAGGTCAGGATCGCGGTCTGCCCGGCGAAGTCGTAGTCCTCGGAGTACTGCGTGGGCACGAAGTAGTCGGACTCGGGGTAGACGATCGCGTAGGCCGCGGGATGGTTCACCGACACCAGCAGGCGCCCGCTCGGCTTCAGCACGCGCCGCAGCTCGGTGAGCGGGCCCGTCCAGTCCTCGAGGTAGTGCAGGACGAGGGAGGCGACGACGTCGTCGAAGACTCCGTCGTCGAAGGGCAGCGGTGCGGCGAGGTCGGCCACGTGGAGGTCGGCGTCCGCCCCCAGCCGCTCGCGGGCGAGGTCGACCATGGCGGCGCTGAGGTCGAAGCCCGTGACGCTCGCCCCCCGGTCGCGCAGGTCGGCCGCCAGCGGCCCGGACCCGCAGCCGGCGTCGAGCACACGGCGTCCCGCGACGTCGCCGGCGAGCCGCAGGATCTCCGGCCGCGCGTAGTGCGCGTTGAAGAGGCCGGTCTCGTTCTCCTGGGCGTAGGCGGCCGCGAAGTCGTCGTAGTCGGTCGGCGGGGTCGTCTTCGTTGCGGGCGTCTCGGGCACGGACCCACCCAACGTGACCCGCCGGTGCGAGGCAACCGACACGCCCGGTGCGCCGCGCGTCCTCAGCCGGT
This sequence comes from Nocardioides sp. HDW12B, assembly GCF_011299595.1. Taxonomy (NCBI): domain Bacteria; kingdom Bacillati; phylum Actinomycetota; class Actinomycetes; order Propionibacteriales; family Nocardioidaceae; genus Nocardioides; species Nocardioides sp. HDW12B. The sequence continues at coordinate 1,669,605 of NZ_CP049867.1, forward strand.
GACGCTCCGGGCTGCGGCGAGGATCCGGTCGAGCACCTTCGGCGTGTGCGGGTCGTCGAGCACCTCGCCCACCCACGCCTCGGCGTCGCGGCGCTCCGGCGAGCGGCGGTTGGGCACCAGCCAGTCGCGGGCGCCGAGCTCGGTGATGTGCCCGAGCTGCGCGACGAGCATCGAGAAGTCACCGCGGGTCGCCAGCCGGCCGGTGCCGCCGGCGCTCCGGTACGCCGCCAGCAGCTCGCGCACGCGCGCCGGGTCCTCACGGGCGAACTCGAAGACCACGCAGGCGAGCTCCTGGCTCGGGTCGGCGGGGCCGGTGTTCTCCCAGTCGATGACGCACACCCCGCCGGCTGCGGTCGGCAGCAGGTTGTCGGCCCAGAGATCGCGGTGGCAGAGCTGGAGGTGCTGCGGCGGCCGCAGCCACGACTCGAGGGCGACGAGCTCGTCGCGCAGGGCGGCCAGCCGCTCGGAGAACGGCGCCCCGGCCGCCCGCAGGTCGGCGACGAGGCGGTCCCAGCGGTCGGCTCCGACGGGTGCGGTGTACCAGGCGTCCGGCGTGCCGTCGGCGGGCACGGCCAGCGCGTGGACGGCGCCGAGGAGCCGCCCCACCAGCGTCGGGTCGAGCCGCGGGTCGGGCGGCAGCAGGTCGACCCACGAGTACACCCGGACCCGCCGGCCCGACACGTCCGCGAACACCCGACCGTCACGGGCTCGGCGTACCTCCGGGGTGGGGACGCCCGCGGCGTACGCCGTCTCCTGCAGCCGTGTCGACAGGGCGACCTCGGACTCGTCGACCGGGTCGAACGGCACCTTCACCGCCCAGGACCCCGACGCGGTGTCGAGACGCCACACGACGCCCTGCTTGCCACGCGCGACAGGTTCGTCCGACAGGCTCACGGCGCGGCCCAACCCGAAGGCGTCGGCGAGCTCGGCGGGGTCCACGCCTCCACTGCACCACTGGCGGGCCGCGCCTGTCACCGCGATATCGGCGTCGCTCAGGTGGGGAGCACGTCGGCGCGTGACTCGACCTCCGCGACCGGCGCCGTGAGCCGCCACGCCTCGAAGACGAGCTCGGCCAGCTCGTCGCGCGGCACGCCCTCGAGGTGCGCCACCACCCACCCGAACCCGCCGGCGGTGAACTGGACCTCGAACACCTCGGGCCGCTCGGCCACCAGCGCCAGCTGCTCGGAGACGGTCTGCTTGAGCCCCACAGTGTTGGTGCGCGGCCACAGGTAACCGAAGGTGCCCCGCCACCGCGAGCCGCCAGTAGCGGTCGTGGTCGGTGCGCGTGACCTCCGGCAGCTGGTCGACGAGCTCGACGACGTCGGAGATGGCACAACCGGTCACGGCGCGATCGTGGCACAGGCCGCCGACAGCCGCGGCCGCAGTTGTGTCGGTGGTCCCTGCTGCACTCGGTCCATGACCGACGACCTCGTGAAAGTCCTTGTCCGATTCCGTGGGCCCGACCGACCGTTGCGGGGGGAGTGGCTGTGGGCCCGACCCGTCGACGCGGGGCCCGACTGCGGCACCTACGCGCTGCAGACCAGCTCGTTCCTGGTGCCGCTGGCGGCCCTCGACGTCGTGCGGGCCGAGCGCAACGGCGAGGACGACCTGCAGCTCGTCGACGTGCTGGCGCCCAGCGACGCCGTGTGGACGGCGTTCCTGACCCGTCCCGGCACCGACGGGGCGACGCTGCGGCAGATGGGGGACCGGTGGCACGAGTCCGGCGCCGCCTGGACCGAGCGCAGCGGAGCGGCGGCCCTCGTCAGCACCTGGCCGGGGATGCCGGTGGCGGACGTCATCGCCGCGATGGCGCCCGACGTCCGGGCCGGTCACGGCAACCTGGTCGCCGTGGTGACCCCGCAGCACCGCCGGCGCGGCTTCCAGCTCGACATCGACTTCGAGCCGGCCGCACCGAGCCACTCGGTGCCTCAGCCTCGGTCGAGGTCGAGCCGGTCGCTGATGAACGTGTAGTAGTCCGTCAGCAGCCCGACAGCCTGGTCGAGCGACTGCCCGATGCCGTGGCCGCCGGACTCCATGCGCAGCAGCACCGGCTGCCCGCTGGACGTCGCGGCCTGCAGCCGGGCGGCCATCTTCTTGGCGTGCCACGCCTCGACGCGGGGGTCGAACTCGCCGGCCGTGAAGAGCACCGGCGGGTAGGCGACCCCGTCGCGCACCTGGTGGTAGGGCGAGTAGGCCAGCAGCGCCGCGAAGTCCTCGGGGTCCGTGACGGTGCCGAACTCGGTGACGTTGAAGCGGCCGTTCGCCGTCGTCTCGGAACGGATGGCGTCGAGCACCGGAACCGCGCAGACGACCGCAGAGGCGACATCGGGCCGCTGGGTGAGCACCGCTCCCATGAGCAGCCCGCCGTTGGACCCGCCCATGATCGCGAGCTTGTCGCGCGTGGTCACTCCGGTCTCGACGAGGTGGTCGGCGCACGCGATGAAGTCGTCGAAGCAGTTCTGCTTGGTCCGCAGACGGCCGCCGTGGTGCCACGCGACGCCGTACTCCCCGCCGCCGCGGATGTTGGCCACCGCGAAGACGTGGCCCTGCTCCAGCCACTGCAGCCGGGCGGGGGAGAAGGACGGCTTCATCGAGATCGCGTAGCCGCCGTAGCCGTAGAGCAGCGTGGGCGCGCCCGGCTCGACGTCCGGCCGCGCGATGAGGTTGATCGGCACCTGCGTCCCGTCGGCGGAGGTCGCGAACACGCGCCGCACCGTGTAGGCGGACAGGTCGACCGGCGTGCGCGTCCCCAGGGCGGTGCGACGCGGCGCGGAACCGTCGGAGGCCACCCACCACGACCGCGGCTCGGTGAACGACTCCACCGACCACGCGACGGTGTCCGGGCCGACCCGGCGCAGGTCGTCGACCGCGGAGACCTCCGGCACCTCGACGGGCTCGAGCGGCTCGCCGTTGTGCGTGAACACCCGCAGCCCGGACGGACCGCCATCGAGGTCGACGACCCACAGGCGGCCGTCGGTGGCGGCGATGCCCTCGATCGTGACGTCCGACTCCGGAACGACGACCTCGGCCTCACCGTCGGGCAGGCTGACGCGCAGCACCTTCCCGCGCGGGGCGTCGTGGACCGACAGCACGAACAGGTGGTCGCCGGCGAAGGTCGCGCGGATCCACCGGTCGGCGAGGTCTGCGACCGGCCGCCACTCGCCGCCGTCCTGCTCGCGCACGAACATCTGCCACTCGCCGCCGTCACCCTTCTGCACGCAGTCGAGCACCCAGCGGCCGTCGGGCGAGGTGGAAAGGAAGTTCTCCGCGATCCGGTCCTCGGCGAAGACGCCGGACAGCTCGGTGGTGGTCTCGCCGGTGCCGAGGTCGTGGAAGGCGACGACTTGGAAGAAGCCGAGGTCCTCGTCGGGCACCTCGCCAGGCCCGGGGTGGGAGGTCGCCCAGAGACCAGTGCCGTCGGCCTTCCAGGCCACCGACCCGCCCGCCGTACCGCTGTTCACCCAGCCCAGCGGCTCGCCGACTTCCTCGCCCGTGGCGACGTCGTAGACGTGGACGGTGCCGATCTCGGTGCCGTCCTTCGACAGCGACACCGCGACCTTCGAGCCGTCGGGGGACGGACGGAAGAAGTCGATGGTGGTCGTGCCGCCGGCGTCGAGCTCGTTGGGGTCGACCAGCACGCGCTCGTGACCGCTGCCCTCGGTGGTCGAGCCGTCCCCGGTGGTCGAGCCTGTCGAGACCCCCAGATCGGTCAGCACAACAAGAAAGGGCTGCTGCTTGGGTGGCTGGCTCTTCAGCGCGAGGTACGTCGAGCCCGCGCCGGTCAGCGCGTGGTACGCCGTCGACTCGACCTTGAGGATCTCCTCGAAGCGCTTGCGGATCGACTCCCGTGCCGGCACTCCGGCGAGCCACGCCCGGGTCTCGGCGTCCTGGGCCTCGGTCCAGGCCTTCGTCTCGTCGCTGGTGCCGTCCTCCAGCCAGCGGTAGTCCTCGCTCACCTCGACCCCGTGGTAGGTGTCGGTCACCGTCTCCTTGCGCGTCTCCATGGCGCCACCCTCTCACCGCGACGGCTCCGCAGGCACCGTTGGGAACCGGTGGTCTCGAAGACGCGTCGAAGTGTTAGGGCACGACCGAGGAGGCAAAGGCGTGGGACGCAGACGGGTGCGGTGGGGGACTCTGCTGCTGGCGCTCGCAGCGCTGTGTACGGGGTGCTCCGGCACGACGAGCGAGGGCGGAACTTCCGATTACGGCGAGTGCGAGAGCGTCTACGACCCCGTCGCGCGCGGTCAGTCGTGGCCCGCGCTCAAGCGAGGCATGCTCGCCTACGACGACGGACGCGGGCCCGTGGCGTCCGTGCGGGTCCAGGAGCGCGGCCACGACCTCGGCTACAGCGACGAGGACGTCGTGCGCGTCGTGGACCTGCTGGACCGCAAGGGCCGTCGCATGGTGCAGGTCGACGTCTGGCGGACTCCCGACTCCGGCTGGCGCGCCGGCGTCTGGATGCAGTGCATCGACTAGCCGGCCCTACGCCGAGGCCCGCAGCCGCTGCTCGCTCCGACCGGCGCCCGCGGCCGTCACCGTCCGGTCGAGGTCGCGGAAGAAGCAGCCGGTCAGGTGGCCGCCCGCGATCGTGAGCGGCGCCGTCCCCAGGCGAGCCACGAGCCCACCGACGCGCGCGTGGGCGTCGTAGGCCAGCATCGTGCTGGACACCGTGCGTCCACGGTCCAGTCGCACCTCGAGGTCGAGCTCGAGCCGTCCGCACCGGCCGCGTGCGTTGACCCGGACGACCAGCGCCGCCCCGGGTCGGAGGTCGACGATCTCGAAGTCGCCACGGTAGGTGTCGGCGAGCCGACCCACCCGGGCCGAGAGCGTGGCGGCGTACGACCCGGGGCCCAGCGGGCTGAGCCGCTCGCAGCCCGGGATCACCCGACGCAGGACGGAGGTGTCGTGCAGGGCCGCCCACACCTGGTCCACCGGTGCCGGCACCTGTCGCACGTCGACGAATCGCATCGTCCCCCACCTCCTCGACCGTCAGGAGTCGAGCGTCCTCCCGGTGATACGTCGGTCGCCACTGATTTTGGTCCCGGCCCGGTGACCGCTGGTCCCGTCGGGCAGCATGAGGCGGTGGACGCACGCGAACGGCTCGAGGCCGACCGGGCCGCCGCCGAGGGCCGGCTCGCGGCGCTGCGCCGCGACTTCACCGGCATGGTCGACGCCTCGCGTGACAGCAACGCCGACGACGAGCACGACCCCGAGGGCTCGACGATCGCCTTCGAGCGGCAGCAGGTCGACACCCTCGTGCGTCAGACCGAGCAGCACCTGGTCGAGGTCGGGGCGGCGCTGGCCCGGCTGGAGGCCGGGGAGTACGGCGTGTGCGAGCGCTGCGGCCGTCCGGTCCCCGAGGCCCGGCTCGAGGCGCGACCGATGGCGCGCACCTGCGTCACCTGCGCCTGAGCGGGCTCACTTGTAGCGGAAGCCGTCCCGGAACCGTCGGAAGACCCCGCCGCGGATCGGCAGCGGCTCGGACGGCGGGGGAGCGGTCGCCTTGCGCGTCGCGATGGGCGCGTCGTAGTCGGTGCGCACGATGGTGTCGATGATCTGCTCCTCGGAGTAGTCCGCGGAGCCCTCGATCACCGGCACGAACCCGACGAGCACGCCGTTGCGCATCACCTGCGCCTCGAGCTCGGCGGTGCCGTCGGAGTCCCAGGTCGCCACCCGGCCGTCGGGGAGGCGGATGTCGATGCCGAACTGGTAGACGCCGACGCGGGCCAGGTCGGCCTGGGTGCCTCGTGCTCGCAGGGCGTCGACGACGCGGCGTGCCTTGTTCTCGTCCATGGTGCCGTCGAATTTACCGAGGACGCCTGAGGCGGCGCTGAGCGGCGTACGTCGAGAAGTCTGTGGGGCAGGGTGTCGCAGAGACCCGCCGTCGCCCGTGGTGAGGGTAGGAGGCGGTCGACGGGACCGCCGGAGCGAGGAGACACGAGATGACCCACTACCTGCTGACCGTGCACGGACCGGCCGAGATGAACGAGTTCGGCGGCTACGCCTCCCGCGAGGAGATGGAGGAGGCGCACGCCGCGACCGGCGCCTTCAACGAGCAGCTGAAGGCGGACGGCTACTGGGTGTTCGCCGGCGGGCTGCAGCCGGTGTCGACCGCGACCGTCGTCGACGGCCAGGGCGACTCGGTCGTGATGACCGACGGCCCCTACCTGGAGACCAAGGAGGTGCTCGGCGGCTTCTGGGTCATCGACGCCCCCGACCTCGACGTGGCGCTGCGCCTGGCCGCCGAGGGATCGAAGGCGTGCCGCGGCACCGTCGAGGTGCGGCCCTTCGACGGCATCGCCTGAGGCCGGGCGCGAGACCTCAGAGACGCAGCTGCTCGTTCAGGAGGTTGACGAGCGGCCAGGCTCCGTCGGTCCAGTTGGAGATGACCGTCCAGGTCAGCTCCTGCGAGGGGTCGTGCACGCTGGTCATCGAGACACCGGCGTCGCTTCCCTCGAGCCAGGCCGCCGTGCCGGTCTCGTGCAGGTGCAGCCCCAGCCCGTAGCGGCGGGACTCCTCGGGCCACTCGCCGTGCGGGCGCAGCATGAGCTCGACCGAGGGGGGCGCGATGATCTCTCCGGCGTGCAGCGCCTTCCAGAGCCGGTGGAGGTCGGCGGTGGTCGTGTAGGCACCCCCGTCACCGACCCCGACGACCGGCAGGTGCAGCACGTTGGTCCGCAGGCCCTCGCGGTCCAGGTAGCCGCGTGCGGCTCGCCCCGGGAGCTCGTCGGAGCGCAGGAACGCCGTGTCCACCATGCCGGCCGGCTCGAGCACGCAGCGGCGTACGAGCTCGTGGTAGCCGACGCCGCTCGCCCGCTCGCTCAGGAGTGCCAGCACGACGTAGCCGCCGTTGTTGTAGGCGAACCGCTCACCGGCGGGGAAGACCGTCGGGTGGCCGCCCAAGACCCGCAGGTAGTCCTCGGCCGTGACGAGCTGGTGGACCGGCACCGTCATGACGTAGTCCGTCGCGGCGCCGAGGGTGTCCTCGTCGAGGTAGTCGCCGATCCCCGAGCGGTGGGCGAGCAGGTGCTCCACCGTGACGTCCTCGGCAACATCGGGCAGGTCGTCGCCGAGCAACGAGCGGGCGGTGGTGGACAGGGCGAGGACGCCCTGCTCCACCAGCGCCAGCGTCGTGAGGGCCGTCAGCGTCTTCGTGGCGCTGGCCGTGCCGAGCTGGGTGTCGAGCCTGGTGCCGATCGCAAAGGCGCGATCGGCGTACCCGTAGGCCAGGGCGACCTCGGTGTTGCCGCGCCAGTCGACCTGCACCACGCCCGAGAACCCGGTGTCCTGCGCTGTGGTGGCGATCTGCTGCTCCAGGGACCGCATGCGAGTGAACCTAGCGATCACCCGGGGTCCGCCGCTACGTGGTTCAGTGCGTGTGCGGCGCGACGACCTTGCCCTCGCTGGCCTGCACGACGACGAAGCCCTGGCCCTGGAAGACCAGCTGGAACGCCTCGCCGGAGCCGCGACCGATGAGCGCACCGGCGCCCGCCGTGCGTCGCATGCTCGTCTGCAGCGAGGTCGACCACGCGACCGCCGCCTGGACGTCGGCGAAGGTGGGGGCGTCGACGTTGAGGACCACCGGCGAGCCGTGGGCGGCAATCGCGACCGTGCCGGTGCCGGTGAAGGTGGTGTTGAAGACACCGCCGGCCAGCATCGAGGCACCCTCGACGCGCTTGATGTCCCAGGCGAGCGAGGAGTCGAAGGCCACGACGTTGCTGCCGTTGACGGTGAGCGAGTCGTTCTCGAGGTTGACGAGGTGGATCTCGTCGGCGTCCTGGGCGAAGAACACGTCACCCTGGCCGGTCACCTTCATCAGCGGCATGCCCTCACCGGTGAATGCCTTCTTGAGCAGCTTCCCCATGCCGCCGGAGCCCTGGTAGGCGAAGTCGACCTGGCCCTGGTAGGCGATCATCGCGCCCTGGCGGGCCATCACCTCCCCGTTGAGGGCCACGCGCAGCATGCGCGGGTTCTGCAGGGTGAAGCGGTCGTTGGTGGTCGACTCGAGGTTCGCGCCGAACAGCTCGCTGCGCATGAGGCTCCTTGGTTCGTGGGTGTCGTCGGTAGCGCGAGCCTAGGGCGCCGACTCGCGCAGTTCCACGGGCTCGCCCGACGGCGAGCCGTCAGTCGTGCACCTGCTGGTGGTGCGGCCGGCCCGGGTCGTCGTACGTCGGCTCGTCGTCGCCGGCGCGCACGGCCTCGAGCTGGGCGCAGATCGCGATCCCGAGGAACAGCGAGATCGACGACAGCAGGCTCCACACGAGCAGCGCGAACACACCGGCCAGCGGTCCGTAGGTGGTGCTGAAGGCGCCGCTGACGTTGACGTACGCCGACAGCCCGGCCGCCGCGAGCATGCTCAGCACCACGGTGACCGCCGACCCGAGGGCCAGCCACGACAGCGCCGGCTGACGGCGCCGCGGGGCGTGGTCGAAGAGGACCGCGATGGTGACGGTCAGCGTCAGCAGGCCGAGCGGCCAGCGGCCCCACTGCCAGGCCGTGTGGGTGCCGTCGGACCAGCCGTACTCGGTCACCATCGCGTCGCCGAACGCCCCTCCGGCCACCAGCACCAGGAACCCGAGCCCGACCGGCACCGCGAGCAGGGCGGTGAAGACGGCCGCGCGGAGGTACTTCCACAGCGCGGGCCGGTCGCGCCGGATGCCGTAGATGCGGTTGCTGCCGCGCTCGACCTGCGCCACGGCCGTCGTCATCGACACGATCGCCACCAGCAGACCGATGGTCAGCGCGACCTCGCCGGCCTCGCCCGGTCCGCTCGCCAGGGCCCCGACGAGGGCGTCGTCGTCGCCGGCCGCGGGGGAGACGGCGCTGACGGTGGCGGCGACCACCCGGGCGGGACGTTCGTCGTCGATGTCGGCCGCGAGCCCCATGACGGCCAGCAGGAACGGCACCACGGCGAGGCAGGTCTGCAGCGCCAGCGCCCGGCTGTTGGTGAAGCCGTCGCCGTACCGGAACCGCACGAACGACCCGACCAGGATCGACCTCAGGCCGTGGCGCCGGACGAGGTGCCAGGCGTCCTCGGCGTCGAGCTCGTCGCCGTCCATCTCGGTGGTCACCGGGACGGTGCGGGCCGTGGTCATGGCCGCACCCTATGCGGGTGCGGGCGTGCGGCCCGCCCGTCGCGGTGTCCGGGCGAGCCCTCGCGTCAGTGCACGGTCTCCAGCGGTGCGGCCACCTCGTCCGCAGTCAGCTGGTGGTCCTCGGTGTCCAGCTTGCTGGGCCACCAGATCCGGCCGCCCAGGTCCATGTTGATCGCGGTGACGAGCACCGACCGCACGATCATCGTGTCGAGGATGACGCCGAGGGCGACGGCCACACCGAGCTGGGCCAGGAACACCACCGGGATGGTGCCCAGCACGAGGAACGTCGCCGCCAGCACCAGCCCGGCGCTCGTGATGACGCCACCGGTCGAGGTGAGCGCGACCAGTGCTCCCTTGCGGGTGCCGGAGTGCATCGTCTCCTCCCGCACCCGGGTCATGAGGAAGATGTTGTAGTCGATGCCCAGGGCCACCAGGAACACGAAGGCGAACAGCGGGAAGCCGGGGTCCGAGCCGGCGAAGCCGAAGACGTACTCGAAGAGCACCGCCGAGATCCCCAGCGCCGCCCCGAACGACAGCACGACGGTGGCGATCAGGATCAACGGCGCGAGCACCGAGCGCAGCAGGGCCATCAGGATGAGGAAGACCAGCAGCAGCACGATCGGGATGATCACGAGGTTGTCGCGGTTGGCCGCGTCTCGGGTGTCGAGGAAGAACGCCGAGTTGCCGCCCACGAGGGCGTCGGCGCCGTCGACGTCGTGCACGGCGTCACGCACCCGCTCCACGGTGTCGAAAGCCTCCGGGGAGGCCGGGTCGGAGCCGATGGCGGCCTCCACGAACGCGACGTCGCCGGACGCCACCGGGGGCTTGGGCGGCTCGACGTTCTCCAGGCCGGTCATGGCCTCGGCGACGGCGTCCTCGGTGCCGGCGTTGGCCACCACCATCACGGTGTTGGACTGGTCGACCAGTCCGGCGTCGACGAGCACCTGCTGACCGGTGACCGACTGGAACTCCTGGGTGTAGGAGTCCTCGGTCGACAACCCGTTGGTGTCGAGGCGCAGCAGCCCGAGGCAGGCGATGGCCAGCAGGATGGAGGTGACCACCCAGACCTTGCGGGGCCGGGGCGCGATCCAGCGCCCGACGCGGGCCCAGATGCCGGTCTGCGTCGGCTCGGCGGAGCGGAAGGCGGGCCGCCGCGGCCAGAAGATCCACCGGCCCGTGATGACGAGCAGCGCCGGCAGCAGGGTCACCATCACGACGAAGGTGACGCCGATGCCGATAGCGGCGACCGGGCCGAGGCCGGCGGTGGAGTTCATCTCCGCGAAGAGCAGGCAGAGCATGCCGAGCGCCACGGTCGCGGCACTGGCGAGCAGGGCCGGGGCGGCCCGGTGCAGGGCGAAGCCCATGGCCTCGTGGCGGTCCTCGTGGCGGCGCAGCTCCTCGCGGTAGCGCGCCACGAGCAGCAGGGCGTAGTCGGTGCCGGCCCCGATCACGAGGATCGTGAGGATGGCGTAGGACTGCCCGTTGACGGTGAGGTCGGCGTACTTCGCCAGGAAGTAGATGAGCGCCTGGGACACGAACAGGCCGACGATGGCGCTGAAGATCGGCAGGATCCACAGGATCGGGCTGCGGTAGGTGAACAGCAGGATCAGGATCACGACGCTGAGGGTGCCGGCGAGCAGGGTGGTGTCGATGCCGCCGAAGGCCTCGGCCGAGTCGGCGGCCTGACCACCGGCGCCGGCGATGTAGACGTCGCCACCGTCGAGCGAGGCGATGTCGCGCAGGTCGTCGGCGATGTCGGGCATCGCGTTCCAGCCCTCGGAGCCGAAGTCGAAGGTCACGCTGGTCTGGGCGACCGAGCCGTCCTCGGAGACCGCGGGGAAGCTGAGCTTCTCGGCCGCGGCCGGGCTCACCACCGACGGGGCGCGCCCCTCCTTGGCCTCGGCCAGGCCCTCCATGGCGGCGAACTCCGCGGCGTCGTCCTCGATGGCGGCGAGGTCGTCGTCGGTCAGCCCGCCGTCACGGTGGTAGACGACGGTGGTGGGGATGGCGTTGGGGTCCTGGAACGGCTCGAGCCGCTCGAAGGCGCGGGTCGACTCCGCCGACTCCGGCAGCCACGAGGACGCCTCGTTGTTCTGGACGTCGGCCAGCTTGGAGGCGAAGCCGGCGGAGCCCGCCGCGACCAGCAGCCAGATGACGAGCACGACCCATTTGGTGACCCGCCCGGTGAGCGCGCCCGCGAGTTGACGGTTCATGGTCTCCAGTGGAGCAGCACACACCGACAGGACGCATCAGGGTTTTCCCTGACACGCAGGGGGCGATCTAGACCGCTCCACCTTTCGTCACGGTTCAGGACGGTCCCGTTCTGCCTCCCTGCCCGAGCCCCGCCCGGGGACGACGTACCCGACTGCGCGAGGATGGCGACGTGGACATCACCGACGCCCTGCTGCGCGCCCAGGAGGCAGCGGCGCCGGAGGTGGGTCGCGGACGGCTCGCGGAGTACATCCCCAGCCTGGCGGCGGTGGACCCGCACCAGTTCGGGATGGCGATCGCCTCCTGCGACGGCCAGGTGCACGTGATCGGCGACGCCGACGTTCCCTTCTCGGTGCAGAGCATCACCAAGGTCTTCACGCTCGCGCTGGTGGTCGCCGCCGAGGGCGAGAGCATCTGGCGGCGGGTGTCGCGCGAGCCGTCGGGCAACCCGTTCAACTCCCTGCTCCAGCTCGACCAGGAGGCGGGGCGTCCGCGCAACCCGTTCATCAACGCCGGCGCGCTCGTGGTCACCGACCGCCTGCAGACGCTGACGGGCGACGCGAGTGGCGCGCTGGTCGACTTCATGCGTCGCGAGAGCGGTCGCGCCGACGTCGGCAGCGACCCGGTGGTGGCGAAGTCCGAGCTGGAGGCCGGGCACCGGACGTCGGCGCTCGCGCACCTGCTGGCCAGCTACGACAACCTCGAGAACCCGGTGGCCGAGGTCATCGACCAGTACGTCGCGCAGTGCGCCGTGTCGATGACGTGCCGCGAGCTGGCGCTGGCCGGGTTGTTCCTGGCCCGCGACGGTGTGCTCTCCGACGGCACGCAGATGCTCAGCGCCCGACAGGCCAAGCGCGTGAACGCCGTGATGCTGACCTGCGGCACCTACGACTCGGCCGGCGAGTTCGCCTACCGGGTCGGGCTGCCGGCCAAGAGCGGCGTCGGCGGCGGGATCCTGGCCGTCATCCCCGACCGCGGCGTGGCCTGCGTGTGGAGCCCGGCGCTGGGCCCCTCGGGCAGCTCAGCGGCAGGCCTGGCCGCGCTCGACGCGTTCACGACGTACTCCGACTGGACGGTCTTCTGAGGCGAGCCCCGCTAGCGGGTGCCGGACCACCCCGGCGCCCCTTGGCGGGTGACGTGGAGCTGTCGTGCAACGTGCGTGCTCACATGGCGTTCACGACGGCAGCGATGCGGTTGAACTGCCTGTCCTGCATCCTGGCCGACTCCTCGCGGTCCACCTGCGACCCCTCACCGGCGTAGAACTTGCTGAGGAGCACGGCCCGCTCCTTGACGACGACGTGCACCACCCCTGCGGGACCCGGTCGTCCTTGCAGCTCGTGGCGTGTCACCCAGGCCTGGACGAGGTCGGCGCTCTTCGACCGCTCGGAGTACGGCTCGTAGAAGACGGTGACGTCGCCCTCGGTCTCGCGCTCGCACGAGAACGCGGACGACACTGATTCCGCCCATGTCCTCGCCTCGTCCGCACTGGCGAAGACCATCAGCTGGCGATCGTGCGCCGACGCGACGTCGTACCAGGCGGCGTAGAGCGTGTCGGCGACGTCGGGCAGGCCGTCGGGCAGACCGGCGTTGTCGCAGGTGACGAGGTCCAGCGGGAACCGGTCCGCGTCCCACTCGCGGGTCGGCCCGTGGCGGCCCCACTGCCCGCCCGGCGACGTCTGCTCGTCGTCAGTCGGCAGTCCTCGCAGCAGCGGAAAGTCGGCCGGAATCACACCGCTCAGGCTCGGCCGACCCTCCGCCTCGACCTCGACCTCCGGGCTGGGGCGTGGATCGGGGTCTGCGTCACTGCCGCAACCGACCACGAGCGCCGCGGCACAGACCGTCACAGCGGCGAGGCGGCCGCGCGGGTGAGCACTCCGAGCACCTGGGTGCATGCCCCATGGTAGGAGCACGAGACGTGCTCGCGGGAGCCGTGGTCGGCTCTGGTTGCGGCCGCGTCGTGCGCCGACCCTGCTCTGGAGGATGGAGCGGACGCGAGGATTTGAACCTCGACCTCTTCTCTGGAAGAGAAGTGTGCTGCAACTACACCACGTCCGCATCGCCGGCCTCAGAGAGGCGGCAGGTGCCTAGTCTGGCGCACGCCCGCTGCCACCGGAGCGGCGGGTACGCCGACGTGTGATCAGCGGCGGGTCAACGGTCCTTCGACACGGTGTGGAGCGTGACCTCACGCAGCTCTCCGGAGTCGGCGACCGCCGTCATGTAGGTGCAATGGGGTTGCCGTCGCCGGTCGGTGGGGGAGCCCGGGTTGAGCAGCCGGAGCCCGGTGGCCGTGGTCGTGTCCCACGGGATGTGGCTGTGGCCGAACACCAGCACGTCGAGGTCGGGGAACTGCTCGCTGCAGCGACGCTCGCGGCCCTTCGAGTCGCCGGTCTCGTGGATCACGCCCAACCGCACGCCCTCGACCTCGACCCTCGCGATCTCCGGAAGCCTCTCCCGGAAGGCCCCGTGGTCGTTGTTGCCCCACACGGCCACGAGCCGTCGGGCCCGCGACTCGAAATCGTCGAGGAGGGACTCGTCGACCCAGTCACCGGCGTGGATGACCACGTCGGCGGCCTGGACCTCGGCCCACACCTGCTCGGGCAGCTGTCGTGCGCGCTTGGGGACGTGGGTGTCCGCCACCACCAGGAGCCGAGTCGCCATGGCACCAGTGAACAGCCACCGTCAACTCAGCCGGGTCTCACTGACTGCAACGAACGGAATCCAGCTCACCAGGCGCGTGGTTCTACGTCGAGGACTCCTGCTTGCCGAACCAGTAGCCCAAGACCGTCCCTGCAATCCCTACAACGGGGGCAATGAACTGGGCAAAGTCCTCGGGAGCAATCTCCGAGGATGGACTGAACATCGCGATCATCGGCATCAACACCAACGCAAGAACCACCAGGAGCAGCACAGTGCTCCGCACTCGATCGTTCTGATACTTGAGCTTCAACTCAAGGCGCATTCTCTCGAGTTCTGCGGCATGCTCCTGCCTCGTACGCGCTACCTCCGATTCCGCCTGTGCCGCTAGGTTCTTCAGCTTCTCCCGCTCGAGTTCGAATTCATACGAGGTCTGTTGCTTCGTTGCATCGGCAACGAGGCGGGCGCCCTTCATCTCGTGCCGCAGTTTCGTCCAGTCGAGTCCAGCACTACTGGCCAACTGAGCCCACTCGGCGAGCCCAGGGGTCGAGAGAAACTCGATGACGCCAGGAGCATCCCGATCAGGCTCCCCCTCGAGGCCGCTCACCTCGAGGCGAGCCGCTACGTCGGTGGCCATCGCCTCAGCTGACTCGCTCGAAGCATCGGTCCCCGACGCGTTGTGACTGTCTTCCCCATCAAGGGGGGTCTCGTCGCTGCTGGCCATGACCTCCACCCGTTTCAGAATCCGGGGTGTATCCGTCTTCTTCCAGCATGACCAGAACCCCAACACGGTGTCTAGCCCCGCACCTGGGCCCGGAAGGGCTACGACCGGATGCCTAACCGCGGCGTGCCCGTGCACCGTCGAGCCTCGATGCTGGCTTTCAGATCCGTTTCATGCGCGTCGAGCTGCTGCGCCCCAGCAAGTAACAGGCCACGTTGACGTTGGAGGGTACAGAAGTGAAGGCTCGCGACGCGGGCCGCGGCGACTATGTCGATTCAACCTCGGTTGCGGCCGAGGTCGTCGTGCGCCTGCACCCACTCCTCGGCAACGACTGCGGACCCGAGCGACAGCTCGCCGGCCATGACGGTGGCGGCGATGATCTCGGTCAGCTTGCGGACGCCGCCGGCGCCGTAGCACCCGAGCATCTCGAGACACTCACGCTGCGTGGCGAGCCCGGTCCCTCCGCCGTACGTCGCGACGATGAGCGACGGCAAGGTGACCGAGGCGTAGTAGTCGCCGTTCGGCAGCAGCTCGGAGAAGCCGTAGAGCGCCGAGCTCTCGGCGACGTTCGCGACGTCCTGGCCGGTGGCGATGAACATCGCGGTGATGCCGTTCGCCGAGTGCAGCCCGTTGTTGTTCGTCACCGACATCATCGAGCCGAGCTGGCCGCGCATCCGCGCGTTGAAGAGCTTCTCGGTCGAGACGTTCATGTGCTTCTCGACGAGCGCCGACGGCAGCGTGATCTCCGCGACGACGCGCTTGCCGCGCGTGTGCAGCATGTTGACGACCGAGGTCTTCTTGTCGGTGGCGAACTGGCCCTCGAGCAGGAAGTGCAGCTCGGCGGGGTAGTTCTGCTTGATCCACGCGCACGCCGCGAACGTCGCCTTGCCGGTCATGTTCTGCCCGGCCGCGTCGCCGGTGGTGAAGTTGAAGCGCGTGTAGAGCATCTTCGCCACCGAGAACGTCTGGATGTCGACGAGCTTGCCGCTGCTCGTCGTCTCCTCGGCCGCCGCCGCGACCTGCTCGAAGTGCGCGTCGAGCCAGTCCTTGAAGTCGCGCATCTCGCGGGCGCTGCCGAAGCTGAACACCGGCGCGCGCTGCATCCGGTCGTCGAGGATCGTCGTCGTCACGCCGCCGGCCTCGCGGCACAGCTTCATCCCGCGGTTGTACGACGCGACCAGGGTGCCCTCGGTGGTGGCCAGGGGGACGAGGAACTCGCCCTGGGCGTGCTCGCCGTTGACCAGCAGCGGGCCGGCGACGCCCATCGGCACCTGCGCGACGCCGAAGAAGCTCTCGACGTTGCCGGCCAGCGTGCCCGGGTCCAGCGAGTACGACGAGGTGTGCTCGAGCGCCGACCCGGTGTGGGAGCGGATGTGCTGCTGACGGGCCTGGATGGGTTCGGGGGCGTAGTCGTCCTCGCGGTCGCGCGGGATCTTCAGGTCCGTCATGGGCTCGACAATGTCAGCGCGGCCGACTTCCCGGAGCCGATCAGGGATTCGCGCCCAGGTGGTGCCGCACGACGCGACGCCGCAGGGTCGGTGAGTCCACGACCTCGTAGCCGGCCTCGACGAACGCCTGCAGCAGCCCGACCGACGCTTCGTCCCAGATCACGGTCTTCCCCGGCGGCGGCTCCGTGGGGTAGCCCTCGAGGACGCGGGCGCCCACCTGCTCGCCGTACTCGACGGTGGCGGCGGCCAGCTCGTACATCAGCCCCTGCTTGCGAAACCCGGGGCGTACGACGAAGCAGGTCACCGACCAGATGCCCGGTGCCTCGGGGTCCTGGCGCATCCACGGCTTCTTGCGGCTCCAGATCCGGGGGTAGTTCTCCCGCGGCTCGACGGCGACCCAGCCGGCCGGCTCTCCGTCGACGTACCCGATGAGGCCGGAGGTGGGCCCCGCGGTGCCGCAGGCGGTCTGCTCGATCAGCGCGGCGTCGCGCTGCTCCTGGGTGGTGTCGCGCCAGATCCAGCCGGGGACCTTGAGGCCCTGGCAGCGGCACTTCCGGGCGCCGCCGGAGTCGAAGACCGCCTCGACGTCCTCGGTAGTGGCCTCGTTGGCCGCGCGCCAGGTGAACTCGGTCATGTCGCGGGCTGGTCCTGCTCGAGCTCGCCGAAACCGTCCTCGACCAGGGTGCGAGCGGTGTCGACCGCTCGCTGCGCGTCGGGCCCGGAGGCCGAGACCGTGATCTCGGACCCCTGCTCGGTGCCGAGCGTCAGCAGCTCCAGCGAGCTCGCTCCGTCCGCCGTGCGGCCATTCGCGGCGACCACGACCTCTGCGTCGAGCTGGCCGAGCGCGGTGGCCAGCTGGGCCGCCGGCCGGGCGTGCAGCCCGGTGGGGTTGATGAGCGTGAGCGTGACCGACGCGTGCGTCGGCGACGCGCTGCCGCCCTGGTCGGACGGACCCGGCTCGTCGGGCTCGGGCTCGGGCTCACCGAGAGCGCTGCGCTTGGGTGTCAGCGCGGCCTCGGCCTCGCGCGCGACCGTGGCGAGGTCGGCGCCGCCGGCGGCGCGTACGACGGCCGCGACCAGGCCCTCGACGAGCGGCGCGGGGCTCAGGCGTACCTCGGTCTCGTCGAGACCGGCGAGCTCGATCGCCAGCTCGGCACTCATGACCGCCGACCCGAGGTCCATCAGCACGAGCACCCCATCAGGACTTGCGGATTCCGCCAGCGCCTCCGCGACCGCGGTGGCGTCGGTGCCGAGCCCGCCGTCGGCCCCGGCGGCGACCGCGATGGTCGGGCCGCCGTCGGGCGTCATCTGGGTCGCCAGCTCCACCACCGCGTCGGCCAGAGCACGGCTGTGGGAGACGACCACGATGCCGATCACGGCCGGTCCGTCAGTTCCGTCAGGTCCGTCACGCGACGGCGTCCGCGAGCGCCTCGAGGAGCATCGTGGCCGACGCCGCGCCCGGGTCGGTGTGGCCCTTGCTGCGCTCGCCGAGGTAGCTCGCGCGACCCTTGCGGGCCTCCATCGGCGTGGTGGCCTCGCGCCCCTGTGCCGCAGCCTCGGCGGCTGCCCGGAGACCGGCGGCGAGGTCGTCGCCGGCCTCGACCGACGTGGCCAAAGCATCGACCGCCGGGGCGAGCGCGTCGACCATCGTCTTGTCACCCAGCTCGGCCTTGCCGCGGGCGGTGAGGCCCTCGACGCCGGCCTTGACCATCGCCAGGACGGCCGGTGCGTCGAGGGTCTCGGCGTCCCCGGCCGCGGCCGCGGCCCGGAGGAAGAAGGTGCCGTAGAGCGGGCCGCTGGCGCCGCCGACCGTGCCGACCAGCTTCATCCCCACCGCCTTGAGCAGGCTCGCCGGAGTGTCGGGCGCCCCGTCGCCCTCGACCAGCGTCATCACCGCCTCCATGCCGCGGTTCAGGTTCGACCCGTGGTCGGCGTCGCCGATCGCAGCGTCCAGCTCGGTCAGGTAGTCGCGGTGCTCGCGGACCGAGTCACGGAACGTGCCCAGCCACGCGACGAGCTGGTCCTGGGTCAGCGACGACGTCACGCTCAGACCCCCCACCGCAGGCCGGGGGTGCTGACCGGGGCGTCCCAGAGGCGCAGCATCTCCTCGTCGGCGGCCAGCAGGGTGAGCGAGGCGCCGGCCATCTCGAGCGAGGTGATGTAGTTGCCCACCAGGCAGCGGCCCACCTCGACGCCGGCGGCCTGGAGCCGAGCCGCCACCTCGTTGTACGTCAGGTAGAGCTCGATGAGCGGGGTGCCGCCCATGCCGTTGAGCAGGACGATCGTGGGACCTGCGGTGAAGTCGTGGTCGGCCAGCACCGGGTCGACGAGCAGGCGGGCGATCTCGGACGCAGTGGTCATCGGCTCGCGGCGGCGTCCGGGCTCGCCGTGGATGCCGACGCCGACCTCGATCTCGTCGTCGGGCAGGTCGAACGTCGGCTTGCCCGCCGACGGCACGGTGCAGCTGCTCAGCGCGATGCCCATCGAGCGGCCGCCGTCGCTGACCCGGTTGGCGAGAGCCTCGACGGCGTCGAGGTCCTGGCCCTCCTCGGCCGCCGCTCCGACGATCTTCTCCAGCAGCACGGTGATGCCGACGCCGCGGCGGCCGGCGGTGTAGGTGGAGTCCTCCACGGCGACGTCGTCGCGCGTGACGACCGTGCGTACGTCGACGCCGCCGTCGGCCGCGGCGAGCTCGCCGGCCATCTCGAAGTTCATGACGTCGCCGGTGTAGTTCTTCACGATGTGCAGCACGCCGGCGCCGCGGTCGACGCTGGTCGTCGCCTCGGCCATCTGGTCGGGCGTGGGGGACGTGAACACCTCGCCGGCGCAGGCGGCGTCGAGCATGCCCGTTCCGACGAACCCGCCGTGCAGCGGCTCGTGTCCCGACCCGCCGCCGGAGATCAGCGCCACCTTCCCGTTGTCCTTGGCCGCGGAGCGGTAGATGATCCGGTTCCCGTGGTCCACCCGCAGCTCGGGGTGGGCCGCCGCGACGCCGCGAAGCGACTCGGCGAGGACATTGGCAGGATCGTTGATGAGCTTCTTCACGGGCAGGGCTCCCTCAGCGTGGCGGCGCGCGGTGCGAGCCGCACCGGCCCGCCGAGTCTTCGCCGCGGGCGCTCGGCGCGTCAAGGGGTGATCGGCGCCGCCGGTGCGACCGGTGTCGGGGGAGCGGGGGAGTCAACCCTCAGGCGCTGTCCTCGGTCAGCGCCGTGACCGGCAGCCAGTCGGCGCCGAGCAGCTCGCCGAGGTCGACGAGGCCGGAGGTGTCGCCGCCCACGGTGTCAGAGGCGGCGGCGATCCGCTCGACCATGACTCGGCCGACCTGCTCCTCGACGGTCCCCTCGGCGTAGGCGATGTGCCACGGCGAGACCTGGTGGTCGCGGTGGGTGCGGCCGGTCACCTGGCGGCCGGCGATGCCGGAGAAGCGGGCCTGGTGGAAGAGACCGACCCGCGGCTCCGTGCTCGCCTGCCGGCCGCCGTCGAGCGTCTCGCCGGCGTGCAGGCTGATCGAGGCGACGGTGGTGAAGACGCAGACCTTGGCCTGCCCGGTCTGGAAGCGGAGCCGCTCGGCCTCGGGGTCGAAGCGGTCGCGACCGTAGATCGTGGCGACCTCGATCCCGGAGTCGCGCAGCCGGTCGGCGATCGGGTCGGCGGCGGTCGCGACGAACTCGACCGAGCAGGCCACCTGCCGCTCCGCCTCGACCTGCTGGGCGATCCACGCGACGGTCGAGTCGACGCGGATGAGCCCGGCCTTCTGCCGGAAGCGCAGCAGCGCGGCCCGACCCCTCGCGACGTTGCGCCCGCGCCGGGCGATGTCCATCTCGCGGCAGAACGCACCCCACTCCGCCTCGTACGCCGTCCGCTCGGCCGGCGTGAGTGCCACCGGCATGCCGGAGATCGGCACTGGCCCCCACGGTGCGGCGCGGTGCAGCATCGCCGGTGGCCGCTCCTCGTCGAGCCAGCCCCTCACGAGCTTGAGGTCAGCCGCGCGTCGCGCCGGGTCGGTGGTCCACGTCGCGCCGTAGCGTCCGCGCTCGACCCCGACGCCGTGGCGCTCGAGCGAGTCGGCGAACACCTCCGCCGGCTTCGTCGCCGAGGTCCACTCCTTGATGGGCTCGCCGAGCGTCTGGGCGTAGGCCGGGGCGAGGTAGGGCAGCTCGAGCGGGGTGTGTCCGGGCGTGGCGGTGGTGGCGATGACGAAAGGCGCCTTGTCGTGCGGTCGTCCGTGGCCGGAGATCCGCGCCCAGAGCTTCCAGCGCTTGGTCGTCGTACGCCGTAGTGCGTGCGCCTCGTCGGCGATGATCACGTCCCACGTGTGGTCGGTGACCTTCTCGAGCCGGTCCCACGTGATGACGACCCACTCGAGGCCGTCGCTGCCGAGCGCGGCGATGGTGCGGCACCAGTGGCCGATGGTGATGGCGGCGGGCCGGTCGGCGACGACGAGCACGCGCTGTGCGCCGCGGAGGTCGCCGACCGCGCTCGCTCCCAGCACCGCGGAGATGGTCTTGCCGACGCCCGGCTCGTCGGCGAGCAGGAACAGCCGTCCGCCGGCCTCGGCACACGCGGCGATCGCGTCGGCAGCCTCGTACTGGAGCTGGCGCGGCTCGAGTGCGTCGGTCCCCTCGGGGTCGGGCGTCCGGTCGTCGGGGTTGAGGGTGTTCTCGATGAAGCGGCCGAGCGTGTAGGGCCCGGGGGAGTACGGCGCCAGGTGCGCCGGCAGGGATCGCCCGACGTAGAGGTGGGTCTTGACGGCCGGGTGCCAGGCGGCGCCGTCGACCTGGGTGCCGTAGGGAACGTCGAGCACCCACAGCCGCTCGCCCGGACCGGCGACCGGCAGCGGCCGTGGCTGTCGCGTGCCGCTCCGACGTGGCGCGCTGCGTCGACGGTTGCTGGATCGTCGAGGACTGGCCACGCTCGGACGCTATCGAGGTCTCGCGCTGGTGGCGGGTTGCCTCGCCCACGCGGGCCTCGATGCCGTGCGGACGAGATCGGCTAGGTTCCGGGCATGGCTGATGCTCTCGACGCGGCGCTCGTCGACGCGGTGCGGCGCTACGTCGAGAGCAACCCGGAGAGCGCGCGGCTGGCGCGGGCGGCGTCGGAGGTGCTGCCGGGCGGCAACACCCGGTCCGTGTTACACACCGATCCGTTCGGCGTCCGCGTCATCGGCGCCGAGGGGGCCGTGCTGACCACAGCCGACGGTGCTCGGGTCGTGGACCTGCTCGGTGACTACTCGGCGGGGTTGCTAGGGCACAGCTCGGTCGTCGCCGACGCGGTGCAGGACGTGCTGCGCCGCGGCTGGGGCTACGGCGCGATGAGCGAGCCCGAGACGGAGTTCGCTCGCGCTCTGGTCGACCGGTTCGCCTCGATCGACCAGGTGCGGTTCACCAACTCCGGCAGCGAGGCCAACCTGATGGCGGTGCTGACCGCCCGCCACGTCACCGGTCGCGACCGGATCGTCGTCTTCGAGGGCGCCTACCACGGTGGCCCGATGACGTTCCTGCCCGGCAGCGAGCCGCTGCGGGTGCCCTTCACCTTCAGCACGCTGCCCTACAACGACGTCGCGGCGGTGCAGGCCGAGCTCGCGGAGCGCGGGGAGGAGATCGCCTGCGTCCTCGTCGAGCCGATGCTGGGCGCGGGTGGCTGCATCCCCGCGACGGTCGAGTTCCTGGCGGGCATCCGGCAGGCGACTCGGGAGCGTGGCGCGCTGATGGTGATGGACGAGGTGATGACGTCCCGGCTCGCGGTGGGCGGGGCTCAGGAGGTGTACGGCGTCGAGGCCGACCTGACCGTGTTGGGGAAGTACTTCGGAGGCGGGTTCTCCTTCGGCGCCTTCGGCGGCTCGCGCGACGTGATGGCGGCCTTCGACCCGGCGCGTGGCGGGTTGACGCACGGCGGCACCTTCAACAACAACGCGTTCACCATGGCCGTCGGGCCCGTCGTCGCTGGTCTCCTCGACGCCGAGACCCTGGCCGAGCTCAACGGGCGGGGTGACGACCTGCGAGAGCACCTCTCGCAGGCCCTGGCGCCGGTGGGGTTCTGCGTGACCGGGACCGGCTCCATGATGACGATCCACCCGACGCCCGGCCCCGTGGCCCGGTGGTCCGACCTGGCAGGTGTCGACCCTCGGTGGCGGCGCCTGCTGTTCCTGGACCTGCTCGACCGGGGCTTCTACATCGCCGAACGCGGCTACCTGGCCCTCAGCCTCGCGGTGAGCGGCGACGAACTCGACGCCTTCGTCGAAGCGGCCAGAGCCTCCGCCGCAGCGTACCGCGAGGTGGCCGAAGCCGAGGCGCTCAGCCGCTAGACCCGACGTAGCAGGGGCACGGCGAGTGGGCCTGTCTGTGATGACCCAGGTCGGTGAACCGGCGTACCCCGGCTGTTGCCACGCTGGGGCTGCGCGCCGTTGACTGACCTCGACACCTCACTTCGCGCCAGGAGCTACACAGATGACCGAGTACGCCGTCCGCAATCCCGCCACGGGTGAGCTGGTCCGTAGCTACGACACCGCCACCGACGCCGACATCAAGGACGCCATCGACCGCGCCCAGTCGGCCTACCAGGAATGGGGCCGCCGGACCTCGGTCGGCGAGCGTGCCGCCCTGGTGCGGCGCGTGGCCGAGCTCCACACCGAGCGCACCGAGGAGCTCGCCGACCTCATCGTCGAGGAGATGGGCAAGCCTCGTGAGGAGGCCGTCGGCGAGGTCGAGTTCAGCGCCGCGATCTACGAGTACTACGCCGACCATGCCGAGGAGTTCCTCAAGGACGAGGAGATCACGCTGCTCGCAGGCGAGGGCACGGCCCGGATCTCCCGCGAGCCGGTCGGCGTCCTGCTCGGGATCATGCCGTGGAACTTCCCGGCCTACCAGGTCGCCCGGTTCGCCGGCCCGAACCTGTGCCTGGGCAACACGATCCTGCTCAAGCACGCGCCGCAGTGTCCCTCCTCGTCGGCGTTCCTCGAACAGATCTTCGCCGACGCCGGCCTCCCGGACGGCGCCTACGTCAACATCTACGCCAGCAACGAGCAGGCGGCCGACATCATCGCCGACCCGCGCGTCCAGGGCGTCTCGGTCACCGGCTCGGAGCGGGCGGGTGCCGCGGTTGCCGAGATCGCGGGCCGCAACCTGAAGAAGGTCGTGCTCGAGCTCGGTGGCTCGGACCCGTTCGTCGTGCTCGGCACCGACGACATGGACGCGACGGTAGAAGCGGCCCTGGCCGCCCGGCTCGGCAACACCGGCCAGGCGTGCAACGCGGGCAAGCGCTTCATCGTCGCCGAGGAGCTGTACGACGAGTTCGTCGAGAAGTTCACCGCAGGCATCATCGCCGCCGGCCGCCCCCCGCTCTCGTCGGAGCTCGCCGCGGACCGGCTCATGGATCAGATCGAGCGCGCGAAGGCCGACGGAGCCACCTTGGTCGCAGCCGAGGGGGAGCGCGCCGGAGCGCACGTGCCCTCCGGCGTGCTGACCGGTGTCGGCCGGAGCAGCGGCACCTTCCACGAGGAGCTGTTCGGACCGGTGGCGATGGTCTTCAAGGCCAAGGACGAGGCCGAGGCTATCGAGCTCGCCAACGACACGCCCTTCGGCCTGGGCTCCTACGTGTTCACCAACGACCCCGAGCAGGCCGAGCGGGTGGCGGGCCAGATCGAGGCGGGCATGGTGTTCGTCAACCTCGTCGACGCAGACGGCGCGGAGCTGCCCTTCGGCGGTGTGAAGAGGTCGGGTCTCGGTCGCGAGCTGGGCCGGTTCGGCATTGAGGAGTTTGTCAACCGGAAGATGATCCGCGTCGGCTGACCCTCCCGGGCTCAGGGAGCGGCGCCGTCTGTTGGCCCACAAGCTCTCCAGGCGCTGCCCGCGCCGGGGCCGCTTGACGCCTCTAGGTGAGGTGCACGCATCACCACCCGTGGCTCGCCCACTGGATCACCGGCGCCGGGCATCAAAGGTGTGAAGGTCACCTAGGCACCCAGGTACTCGCAGCTGAGCAAGCTCGACCGGGTCGACGATCTCGGTGGAAGTCGAGCTCTGTTCGTCGACGCCTCGGAAATGACGACAGCCAAGGACCCCGACGCTCGTGAACCGGCCGATCCAATGCCTGCTTGGCGACCTCCCGAGCGTTCCTGCGCGACCGATGCGCGGCGGTAGGACGCGGGCTCGATGCACCCAACATCCGGATGTGGACGCAAGGGGGATTTAGTCTTCCCGGCGGACAGCAGACTTCTCGTGACCTGGATTCGGTTAAGCAGAAGTCTCCAGGCGGCTCTCGAACTCGCGGACGATGTGCTCGCCGTGAATCCGATCTGCTCGATGTACCAACGCTGCACGGGTGGTAGGAATGTGAGCCCGGCCATGAGACAGAACCCAACGGCGCGCCTAACTCGGTTCGGCAGCACGAAGTCAAAGTCATTGGCATCGAAGAGATCCACGACGGCACTTTGACAGGCACCTCCGATACTTCGCATGAGTCGGTACCCGCACTGGTGTATCGGCGGCGATCAGCAGGACTCCCCTCAGAGACTTGGCAAGCCAGTCAGCCCCAAGCCGGTCGTCGACATGGGACGATGCCCGCGTGCTCTCGGACATCGCAGCGGTGGCGACAGCTGCCGGCGTGCTGGCTGCCGTCGTCCAGTTGCTTCTGTCACGCAGGCAGGCGCGAGCGGCGTTTGAGCACGAGTTCATCCGGCGGTTTTGGGCAATCGGTGACGACGCGCTCCAGCAGCCTCAAACTCACTCAGGCACTGTTGAACGCAAGCGGTACCTCCGGCTGTGCGAAGACGAGTTCGAGGTCATGCGTCTTGGTTCGATTTCGTGGCGGACCTGGGAGGTCTGGCATGAAGCCATCCGCGATGGAGCCGCCGTACATCGCGACTACTTGGATGACTATGAGTGGGTGGGGACCTGCATGGGGGTCGAAGACCACCCGGGCGCCGATTGTCCCGCGATCTTCCGGTCGGGAACGGGGGTGCACAGCCAGCACATGTCTGCGCGGTGGCGGTCGTCGGTTGGAAGACTCTGGTTCACCACAGCCAGTGCGGCGAGGCGAACGGCCTATATCCGTGGAGGTCGCTTCACCACACGCGCCAGTTAGCGCGCTTCAGGTGCGCCTGTCGGTGGCCTGCCCAGCGCCCGCAGGCGGCGAAAGGACGCAAGCCTTTGTTGGAGCACCAAGGACCTCGGGTGCTCCTGATGTGCGCATAGGTCGAGATCCTTGGACTGAAGACGAGCCACTTCCTTATGTTTTGCTCTAACTCGAAGAATTCAGGGGGCACCAGTGGCCAGGGCAGATCACATCTACGTCAGTCGCGGTCCATACACCCACCATGGGATCGATGCTGGCGATGGCACCGTCATCCACTTCACTGGCGAGCCCGGCGCCGCCAAGATCAACGCCTCGATTGCGCGAACCTCGATGGTGGATTTCCTCAAGGGCGGCGATCTCAAGACACGGCGGTATGGAGCGCGCGATGACGTGGACACCACCATGGCTCGAGCAGAGGGGCGTCTAGGCGAAACCGGCTATCACTTGGTCATCAACAACTGCGAACACTTCGCTACCTGGTGCTGTACCGGTCGTAGCTCGAGCGAGCAGGTTCGAGGCGCAGGAAGCCTCACAGCACATGGTGCAGTCGCCGGGACCACGGTTGCAGCCACCACAGGCGTTGTTGGTGCCTTGGGCGCTGTAGGCGGCATGAGTGGCGCGGGGATCATGTCGGGCCTGGCGACCGCGGGAGGTGTAGCCGGCGGCGGAGCCGCCATCGGCCCGGCCATGATCGGCCTCGGACCAGCAGTAGTGAGCGTGGGGATCACCCAGGTCGCCTTGCGTGATGACGAGACGTTGCCAGACGAGGAGCGCAGGGCACGCCGTGATGGGAGGGCCGCATCGCTTGTCGGGGCGGGCGCGAGCACGATCGGTGGGGTAGCGGCGATCAGTGCGGCTGGGACGACCGGCCTGAGCGCAGCCGGAATCAGTAGCGGTCTGGCCACAATCGGCGGGTTGGCCGGAGGAGGTATGGCGGCGGGCACAGTCGCAGTGGTTGCTGCCCCCGCAGTCGCGGCCGCGGGTTTGGGTGCCGGTGTATTCATGCTTAGCCGACGTCTGAGACGAAGGACTCACCAGGCCGAGGTGAACGACGAAAACACCCCAGCCGGAGCAGGTGGGCAGTGACTCGCTGACGCGGCTCACCCGTCCCCGAGCCAGGCGATACGGTAAACCGCGCGTCATCGGTCTGAGTCGAACGCGGCGGAGTGACGGCGAGGGGCCCCATAGCACCCTGGCTCGACGCTGATGTTCGCTCAGCGTCGGATCGGGTCCGATACCAGGCGCTTTGGCCGGATGTCGCCTTGCATGTGTGCCGGGGGTCGGTATCACGACATACTCTGGCTGAGACGAATCGTGGGGAGGGCGTATGACGGTAGAACGACCGCTGCTGCGTCTTCGCTTGGTCCGGAGCGACCTTCCGGAAGGGGAGATCTCGCTTTCGGATCTGTCGCGAGTGGCTGGAGCGACGCAGACATTCGTGCGTCAGATCGTTGGAAACCTAGTTGGTCAGCGCAGGCCAGGAGCGCCCGCGAAGGCTGTTCTCGAGGCGAGCCAGTTGCGCCTGGTTGGGCTCAGGGCTGGAAGTACGATTTTGGAGATAGCCGGCGCATCGCCGGACGCTGGCCTTCTCGAGTTTGACATTCCTACGGACCTCACCGAGATCACATTCGACATGCTGATGGACGGGCTGGGCGCACTCGTGTCGGCAAGCGATGAGGAGCCCGCCGAGCTGCCTGTTGGCTTCGACGACCGCCTCATGGGGGACTTTGACGTCTGGCTCAGGTCGATGCGTCGCTACGAGTCCGTCGCGCTTGAGTCACACGTCGGGGGTCGCGTCAAGCAGGCGGCATCCAATCCCGAAGCCGCACGCGCACGGCTCAAGGGCGTATCGCCTCAACCGGTGATGCCATTCGTCAGCCCTTCACAGCAGGCACTCGAAGGAAAGTTGTACGCACTCAACCTGAATACAGGCTCGTTCCACGTTGAAGACGACGCCGGTCACAAGATACGCACCGTTCTGTCGCCGGAATCGAGGAACAGTGCTTCATTGCTTGTCTCCCGTCGGGTCCGAGCTATTGGTAAGCCTGACCTCGACGAAGCCGGACGCATTCGATCGTTCCAGGTTGACGTGATCGGGCCCGCGCCAGACCTTGAGGGCCTGTCTGAGCAGAAGAGTTTCTTCGACGTCCACGAGCTTGAGATTAAGCCGCCTCCAGGCGACTCAGGGAGTATCAAAGAGTGGGCAATCGGCGGCCTCTCAGACGGTGAAGCTGACGACTTCATGTCCGCTCTCGCTGAGGCTTGATGTCTGAGCTCGAGGGGGTGGCGGGAGCAGAACCAGTTGTCATCGACACGATGATCGCTGGGGCGCTGATCTCGCGACGCGCGTTGGCCGCCAAGTACGACGTGCACCTCGCAGGGCGCCCTCTGGTCGTTTCTTTCATCACGGTGGCCGAACTACGCTTCGGCGCGCTGAAGGCGGGCTGGGGCGCCACACGGATTGAGAGTCTTGAAAGTCGACTCTCGGCCATGACCGTCGTCCCAAGTGATAGTGACCTAGCAGACGCCTACGCGGAACTGAGGCTCGCATGTCATCGCGCGGGCCACGGTTTGCAGCAGAAGAACCACGAGGCAGATCGATGGATCGCAGCAACAGCTGTTCGTTTCGGGCTGCCCCTCGTCTCGGACGACTCGATATTCGACAACGTTCCGGGACTCGTGAACATCAGGATCCCGTCCTGACCACCTGCACGTCCTAGTGGGCGGTACGGGGTAGTTGCGCAGCGATCTCCGAGTGAATGAAGGCGTCACCCCTCTATCCGGCGCCGGAGCTTCCGGGGCGCGCAGAAGAGGTAGCTCTCGGTCACCAGCTCGGCCACCTCGCCCCAGTCGGTGGCGTCGTCGAGCACCATGCCGACGATGGAGGGGGACCAGGGCGGTTGGTAGAAGGGTGGACCGGCGTTCGTCAGAGCCAGAAGCTCGTCGCCGGTCGAGCGGAAGGTCATCACCGTGGTCGGGTCGGTCACGCCGGTCATGTCGCGGTAGGCCGAGGTGTAGCCCTCCTGGGCCACCAGGACATGGGCGAAGGTCTTGCCCCGCACCCGCCATCTGACGCCGGTCCAGGCGTCCTCCTCGTACGCGTCCGGCAGCGTCAACGCGGTGGACGCGATCCGGGCGACCACCTCGCCGGACGGCTCGATGCGCGGCTTCCTGGGCACGAGGCGAGTCTGTCAGCGCGGGCCGACAGGACGCGACCGATCGAAAACGCAGCGATGGGCTAGGCCTGAAGTCGCGCAAGAGCGCCCACGCGCTCGGCGGCTTCAGTCACGACGCGGTCGACGAGTTCCTCGCAGGTCGGGAGGTCGTCCAGCAGACCCACGACTTGCCCGGCCGCCAGCACTCCGGCGTCGGTGTCACCGTCGACCAGCCCCGACTTCAGCATCGTCGGGGTGTTGGCCGCCAGCACCATCTGACCCCACGACCGCTCCCCGGCCTTCTTCATCGCCCGCCCGTCCACAGCGACCTGACGCCACGACATGCCGCTGGCCTTCTTGAACTCCATCGTCCGGCGGGCGGTCGGCGCCAGCCGGCGCAGGCGGCCGCCGCTCTCGACCTCCTCGACGAGGTCGGTGCGCAGCATCCGGTGCGGCATGCCGTCGACCTTCGAGGTCACGACGGTGCCGTCGAGGCCGTAGGACAGGTAGAGCCGCTTCACCGCCTCCGGCACCGACGAGTCCTGGGTCAGCAGAAAGCGGGTGCCCATGCCGACCCCAGCAGCGCCGTACGCCAGCGCCGCGGCCAGCCCGCGGCCGTCGAAGAAGCCACCCGCCGCGACGACGGGGATGTCGACCGCATCCAGCACCGACGGCAGCAGCAGCGTCGTCGGCACCGAGCCGGTGTGGCCGCCGCCCTCGCCGCCCTGGATCATCACCAGGTCCGCGCCCCAGCCGGCCACCTTCTCCGCGTGACGGGCCGCGCCCACGCTGGGCATCACCACGATGCCGTGGTCCTTGAGCTTCCCGATCAGCTCCGGCTTCGGCGCCAGCGCGAACGACGCCACCTTCACGCCGTGCTCGATGAGCAGGTCGACGCGCCGGGGAGCGTCGGCGGCGTCGGCGCGCAGGTTCACGCCGAACGGCTCGGCGGTGCGGCCCTTCACCTCGCGGATCGCGTGGTCGAGCTCGTCGTACGTCATGGTGGCGCTGGCCAGGATGCCGAGCCCGCCCGCGTTCGCCGTACCGGACACCAGGCGCGGCCCGGCGACCCAGCCCATGCCGGTCTGCACGACCGGGTGCCTCACGCCGGTCAGCTCGGTCAGGGGAGTGCGCAGCAGCTGCTCGATCACGACGCCGCCGCCTTCTCGACCGGCGGCACCTCACGGTCGCGCAGCGCCCGGGGGTCGAGCATCTCCCGGATGAGGGTGAGCTCCTCGAGACTCGGCTGCCGCGTCTGAGGTACGTCGCTCTCGACGTGGAGCGCGCAGCCGCTGGCCTCGTGCACCTCGTCGACAGTGACGCCGGGATGGACCGAGCGCACCCGGAGCGTGCCGTCCGGCCCGCCGAGGTCGAGCACGGCCAGGTTGGTGACCACGCGGTGGATGTCGTGAAAGCGCGTCGCCGCCGGTCCAGCCGCCGCGGCTCGCGCTGCCCCGACGCCGGACACCATGTCGACCTGTTCCACGAAGACGCGGGAACTGTGCTTGGGCACCCAGTAGGACGTGCGGTTGTTGACGGTGTTGCCCGGTGCGCCGCGGGCGCCCAGCAGCATCCGCTTCGGACGGTCGTAGTCACCGATCAGCGAGATGTTCTGGTTGCCGTGGCGGTCGATCTGGGTCGCGCCCATCATCACGTGGCGCTTGCCGGAGGCGACGATCTCGAAGACCCGGCGGAACGGGATCCAGCCCTCCACCACCTCGGCGCTCTCGCCCAGCGGCGGCACTCCGCCCAGCCACAGCGCCTCGCCGTCGGAGAGCACCAGGTCGGGGTTCGACGTCAGCTTGCACAGGCGAGCTCCGAGGGTGGGCAGCAGGCCCATCGGGCTGCCGAAGATCTCACCGTCGTCGGCGAAGCAGTCCGCGATGGCGGCGGCGCAGACCTCGGCCCGGGTGGCGTCGCTCATGCGCTCGCCTCCCGCTCGGCGTGGAAGTCGGTGACGGCCTGCTGGTAGGCGACCTCGTCACCGGTCAGGAAGCGGGCCTCGAACGCAGCCCACGTCCCGGGGTCGGCCGCGGCCTTGGCGTAGTGGCGCATGAAGGTCTCGTCGCGCTCGTAGTCGGGCGTGCAGGTGGTGAAGTGCGCGCCGTTGGGCGCCTCGACGACGCCGGCGACCATCATCCGGCTCAGCAGCAGCCGTTGGACGGGGGTGTCGACGGTCAGCCCGGCGGTGTCGACGACCTGCTCGACCGATACGTAGGCGCGGTCGGCGGCCAGGCAGAACAGGTCGTCGAAGTAGGGGTCGGGCCCGAGGTACGTCGCGTTGCCGTGCTGGTCCGCCCGGTTGAGGTGGACCAGGGCGACGTCGAGGGGGAGGGCCGGCACGGCGACCAGCTCCTCGCCGTCGGCGTAGGGGCTGGTGACGGTGCGGATGTCGGGGTTGTGGACCAGCACGTCGGAGCCCAGACCCGCCCGCATCGGGAGGAAGGGCAGCCGCTGCGCCGCTGCCTGCAGACCGGTCTGGAACATGCCCTCGTCGAGCTCGACGACCTCCGGGATCGTGCCGTCCTGGCGGGCGCGGGTGAACAGCGGCTCGAGCGGGACGGTGTCGAGGGAGACGAACGCGAACACCAGCCGTTTGACCTTGCCGGCTGCGCAGAGCAGGCCGACGTCGGCGCCGCCGTACGACACGATCGTGAGGTCCTTCAGTTCCGAGCGGAGGATCGCGCGCACCAGCGCCATCGGCTTGCGGCGCGGGCCCCAGCCGCCGATGCCGATCGTCATGCCGTCCTTGAGCTCGCCGACGACCTGGTCGATGGTCATCCGCTTGTCGCGGGGGGTGCTCATCTGGTCTCCTGCCTGGGAGCGGCTTGGTCTCGACACGCTCGCTGCGCTCGCTGCTCGACCGACGGAACGGCCTCAGGCACCGGACGTCCTGACGAAGTCGTCGCGCAGCTCGTCGGCGACGCCGGCGAGGTTGAGCTCCATGGTGAAGCCCTGCTCGAAGCGGTAGCTCTTGTTGACGTCGACGGGGTCGATGCCGTTGAGCGCCTCCTTGGCGGCGCGGATGACGCGGGTGTCCTTGGCCGCGATCTCGCCGGCCACCGCCAGGGCGGCGTCGTCGAGGGCGTCGCGACCGACGACCTCGAGCACGCTGCCGTGGGGGACGAGCTCTGCGGCTCTGATGTGCCGGCCGGTGAAGTACAGGGTGCGCATCAGGTGGGGCGGCACCATCCGGGCCAGGTGGGTCGCGGCGCCCAGGGCGCCCCGGTCGACCTCGGGCACCCCGAAGTAGGCGTCGTCGGAGGCCACGATGCAGTCGGCGTTGCCGACCAGCCCGACCCCGCCGCCGAGGCAGAAGCCCTGGACGGCGGCCACGACGGGCACCGCGCACTCGTAGACGGCCTTGAACGCGGCGAAGCAGCCCTTGTTGGCGCCGATGAGGGCGTCGAAGCCCGACGTCGCCTGCATCTCCTTGATGTCGACGCCGGCGTTGAAGCCGCGGCCCTCGGCGCGCAGCACCACGACGTGGGTGGCCCGGTCGGCCGACGCCTCGTCGAGCGCAGCGGCGACGTCGTACCAGCCCTGGACGGGCAGGGCGTTGACGGGCGGGTAGTCCATCGTCACGACGCGGACGTGGTCCTCACGCAGGACGGAGGTGACCCCCACGACCCACCTCCGTTCACAACCTAACGTTTGCTTGGTAGCCTAGCACTTGCTTGGTTTCGGTCGAGGGGACGAGGAGGGCGGCGATGGGCGGGCTGCCGATCGACCTCACCGGTCGCGTCGTCGTCGTCACCGGTGGGACCCGCGGCGTGGGGCTCGGCATCACCGAGGCCTTCTTCGACGCCGGCGCCACCGTCGTCACCTGCTCCCGCTCGGAGCGTGACGCCCCCGGTGCCCGCCACGTCACCTGCGACGTCCGCGACCCCGACGCGGTCCAGGCCCTGGTCGAGACGGCCACCCGCGAGCACGGGCGCCTGGACGTGCTGGTCAACAACGCCGGGGGAGCGCCGTACGCCGAGGCCGCCGACGCCTCCCCGCGCTTCCACGCCAAGGTCGTCGAGCTCAACCTGCTGGCACCCCTGCTGCTGGCGCAGGCGGCCAACGCCGTCATGCAGCGCCAGGACACCGGCGGCGCGATCGTCAACATCTCCAGCGTCTCGGCGCTGCGCCCGTCACCCGGCACCGCGGCCTACGGCGCGGCGAAGGCGGGTCTCGACAGCCTGACCCGCAGCCTGGCCGTCGAGTGGGCGCCGCGGGTGCGCGTCAACGCCCTCGACGTCGGCATCGTGCGCACCGAGCAGACCGACCTGCACCTCGGCGGCGAGGAGGGTGCGGCCGCCGTGGCGGCGACCGTCCCGCTCGGTCGGCTCGCCACGCCCCGGGACGTCGGCAACGCCGCGGTGTTCCTGGCCTCCCCGCTGGCGAGCTACGTCTCCGGCGCCACCCTCGAGGTCCACGGCGGCGGCGAGAGGCCGGCCTTCCTGGCGGCCGTCGAGGGCCGGTGACCTGCCGGGTGGGGTCCGACGGACGTGCAGCTCGCGCGTCCAGCCCCCTCACTGCGCTGATTCAGTCCGAGCTGCACGTCCGTCGGCCCCGCGTGGCCGGAGAGGAGCCCCTGTGACCGGCATCTGTGAGGGCCGCATCGCGATCGTGACCGGCGCCGGGCGGGGGCTCGGCCGCGAGCACGCCCTCGAGCTGGCCCGCCAGGGCGCCGCCGTGGTCGTCAACGACCTCGGTACGTCCGGCTCCGGGGAGGGCGCTGCCAGCGGACCGGCCCAGGAAGTAGTCGTCGAGATCGAGGCGATGGGCGGCCGGGCGGTGGCCAACGGCGCCGACGTGGCCGACTTCGCGCAGGCCGAGGCCATGGTCCGTCAGGCGGTCGACACCTTCGGCGGCCTCGACGTCCTGGTCAACAACGCCGGCTTCCTGCGCGACCGGATGCTCGTCAACACCAGCGAGGAGGAGTGGGACGCCGTCGTCCGGGTCCACCTCAAGGGCCACTTCGCCCCGCTGCGCCACGCCGCGGCCTACTGGCGCGACGAGTCCAAGGCCGGCCGCCGCCGCGACGCCCGCGTCGTCAACACCAGCTCGGGCGCCGGGCTCCAGGGCTCCATCGGCCAGGGCACCTACTCCGCCGCGAAGGCCGGCATCGCGGGACTGACGCTGGTGGCGGCCGCCGAGCTGGGCCGCTACGGCGTCACCGTCAATGCGCTGGCCCCGGCGGCACGCACCCGGATGACCGAGGCCGCCTTCGCCGACACCATGGCCGCCCCCGACGACGGCTTCGACGCCATGCACCCCACCAACGTGGCGCCCCTCGTGGCGTGGTTGGCCAGCGTCGACTCCGGCGACGTGACCGGCCGGGTCATCGAGTCCGAGGGTGGCCGGCTGTGCGTCGAGCACGGCTGGCGCCACGGCGAGTCCGAGGATGCCGGGCGCCGCTGGGACCCGGCCGAGGTCGGCGACGCCGTACGACGACTGCTGGCCGCCGGCCCGGACCCCGAGCCGGTCTACGGCAGCTGACCGCTGAGCACCCGGTAGCGGACGTGGCTCGCGAGGGGCGAGTGCCCCGACTCGACCGGCTCCGGTCGCAGCCCGGGCAGCCCGTCGAGCAGCAGCTCACCGCCACCGAGGGTGATCGGGGTGGTGTCGACGACCAGCTCGTCGAGCACCCCCGCGCGCAGCGCCTGCTGCACCGTCGACGCGCCGCCCGTGACCCGCACCAGCCCCTCGGGTCCGGCGACCTCCTGCGCGCGCCGCACCGCGACGTCGAAGTCGTCGACGAAGTGGAACGTCGTGCCGCCCGCCATCTCGATCGGCTCGTGCGGGTGGTGGGTCAGCACGAAGACCGGGCAGTGGTACGGCGGGTCGTCGCCCCACCAGCCGCGCCAGTCGCGGTCCCACGCCCCACGCACGGGGCCGAACATGTTGCGACCCATTACGCACGCCGCCAGCGGACGGGCCAGCAGGTCGCGCCAGTGCTCGTCCTCGGGGTGCACCGGGTCGCGCATCATCCACTGGTGCAGCCGCTCACCGCCGCGGCCCAGCGGGTCGGACTCAGTCTGGTCCGGCCCGGCGGAGTACCCGTCGAGCGAGATGGTCGCGTGCGCGGTGGTGGTGCCCATGACACCGGGACTGTAGTGCGCCTGGTCCGCGGCGCCCAGGGACGAGCAGCGTGCTGACAGGTCAGGACCACCGGACCATTGCGCAGCCGTGACCACGCCCGGCACGATGCGTTGGTCCGACAACGCGCTCTTCCCCATGACCGCGTCGCGCCCCTCTCGGACCCCGTCGGACCCCAGCCAACCGGAGCCTGCATGCCCACCGAGAAGGTGACCTACTGCCGCATCTGCGAGGCCTCGTGCGGACTGGTCGCCACCGTCGACGACGGCCGCCTGCTCACGCTGCGCCCCGACGACGACCACCCGCTCAGCCGCGGCTTCGCCTGCCCCAAGGGCATCGCGATGACCGACGTGCAGAACGACCCCGACCGGGTGCTGCACCCGCTGCGCCGCACCGCCGACGGCACCTTCGAGCAGGTCTCGTGGGAGGACGCGCTCGACGACATCGGGCGCCGCCTGGGCGAGGCGATCGACGCGCACGGCGGCGAGGGCATCGGGTGGTACTTCGGCAACCCGACCGCGTTCTCCTACTCCCACATCCTCTGGGTGCAGGGCCTCGCGCAGGCGATCGGCATGCGCCACGTCTACAGCGCCGGCTCCCAGGACGTGAACAACCGCTTCGTGGCCAGCCACCTGCTCTACGGCCGCCCCACGACGGTCCCGATCCCCGACCTCGACCGCACCGACTTCCTGCTCGTCATCGGCGCCAACCCGGTGGTCTCGCACGGCTCGCTGATCTCGGCGCCCCGGATGCGCGAGCAGATGAAGGCGATCACCGGCCGCGGCGGACGGGTGGTCGTTGTTGACCCGCGCCGCTCCGAGACCGCGCGGCTCTTCGAGCACGTCGCGGTGCGCCCCGACGCCGACGCCTGGCTGCTGCTGTCGCTGCTGCACGTCATCTTCGAGCAGGGCCTCGAGGACGCCCGGGCGATCAGCCGTCAGTCCCGGGGGATCGGCCTGCTGAGGTGCGCGGCGACGTCGTACGCCCCGGAGTCGACGGAGACGATCACGGGGGTGGAGGCCGCCACCGTCCGCGCCTTCGCGCGCGACCTCGCCACCGCCGACAGCGCCGCCGTCTACGGCCGCACCGGCTCGTGCCTGGGCCGGCACGGCACGCTCGTGGCGTTCCTTATCGACGCGCTGGCGCTGGTCACCGGCAACCTCGACCGGGAGGGCGGGCTGGTCTTCGGTGACCCCGTGCTGCCGGTCGAGGAGATCGGGCACCGGCTCGGCATCACCACCTACGACAAGCGCCGATCGCGCATCGGAGACTTGCCCGACGTGCTGGGCACCTTCCCGGCCGCTCTGATGGCCGAGGAGATCACGACGCCGGGCACGGGTCAGCTGCGCACGCTCTTCGTCTCCGCCGGCAACCCGGTGTTGTCGGTGCCCAACGGCCGCGCGCTCGTCGAGGCGCTGCCCGGGCTCGACCTGTTCGTGTCGCTGGACCTCTACGTCAACGAGACCAACAAGCACGCCGACTACGTGCTGCCGACGACGACCTGGTTGGAGCGCGAGGACGTGCCGGTCGCGTTCCTGCCGTTCTTCACCCAGCCCTTCGCGCAGTGGACCGACCCCGTCCTCGAGGCGTACGGCGAAGCGCGTCCGGAGTGGCAGATCATCGAGGACCTCGCCCACCGGGCGGGCGTCTCGGTGTTCGCCCCCACCCGGCTGCTGTCGCCGTGGCTGGTGCCCGACGTGGTCGGTCGGACCGCGGGCCGCGCCCTGGCCGGCGTACGGCGACGGCTGCCGGTCCAGCTGACCCCCGAGCTGCTCGTCGACCTCGGCCTCCGGGCCGGCTCAAAGGGCCGGCTGTCGCTGGGCAAGCTGAAGCGCCACCCCCACGGGCTGCTGCTCGCCGAGACCCACCGGACCGGGCGCCTGCGCCGCGTCGTCCACCACGGCGGGCGTCACCCCCACAAGGTGCGCCTCGACGCCCCGGAGATCTCGCGGGAGCTGGCGGCGCTGACCGCCCCGGCTGACGACCCGGCGTACCCGCTGCGCCTCATCGGGCTCCGGGAGCTGCGCTCGCACAACTCCTGGATGCACAACGCGCCGACGCTGATGAAGGGCAAGCGCTCCCACGGGATGCGGATCCACCCCAAGGACGCCGCCGACTTCGGCATCGAGGACGGCCAGCCGTGCGTGGTGACCTCGCCCCACGGCGAGATCGAGGTGCCGGCGACGGTGACCGAGGACGTCTCGGTCGGCACCGTCGCGGTGCCGCACGGCTGGGGCCACGCCGGGGGCTGGACGAGGGCCAACGCCGCCGGGGGAGCCAACGTCAACGCGCTCGCCTCCACCGACCCCGCCGACCTCGAGCGGCTGGCCGGGATGGCGTTCCTCAACGGCATCCCGGTGCGCGTCGGCCCCGCGCCCGACCCCGCGCCCGACCCCGCGTAGACGCCACCCCGCGACCATGTAACGCGGGGTTATGGACGCCGACCAAGGCGCCCACGCTGGGGAGGCGTCCACAACCCTCGTTCAGAAGGGGCGCCCGCCGGCTGGAGCACCTCGAGCGGCTGGCCGGGATGGCGTTCCTCAACGGCATCCCGGTCCGCGTCGGCCCCGCGCCCGAATCGCTCAGTCCTGGCTGACGCCGACGATCGCGGCGTTGCCGCGCCCGTCGACCTTGACGGTGGCGACCACGGTGCCGCGCTGGACCGCCTTCTCCAGCGCCAGGGCCTCGTCCTGCGGCAGGAACCAGCTCTCGATGCCGCAGCGGATCTGCCAGTAGCGGTCGTCGCAGCGCAGGTACGTGCCGTCGTCGGGCCGCTCGCGCGTCCAGTCCTCGGCGACCCAGACGTCGCCGTCGTCGCGCAGGGTGACGTAGACGGTGCCGTTCTCCCCGTCCTCCATCGACCCCAGCCCACCGTCCCTGCCCCGGGCGCCGTTCACCCGCAGGTCGGGGTAGTTCAGCGCGACGTAGGCGCCGCGGAACGGGTCGATGGGGTCGACCGGTCGGACCCGGAGCTGGATCTCCTCGCCCGTGGTGCGGGCCGAGAGCTGGGGCCAGCTGCCGGCGGCGACCAGGCCGAGCTGGGCGAGCAGCAGGACCGGGAGGGTGACAGCGAGCCGGTGGGTGGTGGGCAACTGGGTCAGGCGGGTCATCGGAGGTCTCCCTGCTCGGGGCGGACGGTGGAGTCGGAGGCGGTCGGCCGGACTGCACCGGGGGAGTCGTCGCCGAGCGTCTTGGCGAGCTGACGTCGTCCCCGGTCGGCCAGCCAGCCGGAGCCGGCGAGGATCAGTCCCATGAGCAGGAACAGCCAGGCGCCGTCGATGATCTGGGCGAAGACCGCGAAGCTCTGCACGGTGGTGAACAGCACCAGCGCGACGAGCGCGATGACGGTCAGCTCGGTGCGGTCGCGCAGCACCCCCAGGGCGGCGACCCCGGCGCTGACGGCGAGGTAGCCGAGCACCGCGACGGCGGCGTGGGCCCAGTCGACCAGCCCGACGTCGCTGGCGTCGGCGCCCGCGTCCCAGAGGACGAGGACGACGGCCAGGCCGGTGACGCCGAGGGCGGCGAGCGGCTCCCAGGCCAGCCGGCGACGGGTCTCGACAGGCTCGACCGGCGAACGAAGGGTGACGACGACCGCGGCGAGGGCGAGCAGTGTCGCAACGACGACGGTGGTGACGAGCCGCGGGGTCCAGACGGCGGCGTGGCCCTCGACGAAGGGCAGGGCGGCCGCGAACAGGGCGCCGAGGAGGACGACGACGCCGGCCACCCGCCACGGGCTCGCCAGGTCGGGGGCGCCGGCGGGGCGTGGCCCGGACCGGTCGTGGAGGGTGGCGACAGCGACCGCACCGACGCCCGCGGCGCAGATCACGAGCAGGATGCCGAGCACCGTCGGCTCGTCCAGCGCGGCGCTCCACACCAGCCAGGTGAACCCGGCGGTGACGCCGAGCACGACCGGCGCCGCGGCGCGCACGAGGTAGCCGTGCAGCAGTGCTCCGAGCGCCCAGACCCCGACCAGCCGCGGCTCGTACGCCGGCACCTGGAGGCTCTGCGCGGCCTGGAAGACGACCGCTCCGAAGAGCAGCGCCGCCAGCAGCCGTCCGGCGTGCACCACGGGTGAGGGCACCGGGCCGCCGTGGGCCCGGCGGGCCGCGAGCAGCTCGGCACCGACCGTGACCGCGACCCAGATCGTCGCGACGACGCCGAAGCGGGTCAGCGGCGTGAACCGGTCGAGGTTGGCCGCGACCAGCCAGATCAGGCCGAAGCCGACGAAGACCGCGCCGAGCGCGAGGAGCAGCCGGGCGAGGCCGAGGGTGCGGGTGGCGTGGTAGCGGGTCACGAGGGCCTGCGCCTGCCACGGCGCGATCAGCCCCTCGCGCTGCCACTCGACGACCTGCGAGCTCAACCACGTGAGGTGGCCGGGCGTGACCGGGTGCGTGGGGTGCTGCTCAGGCAGCGGGGGCTGGGTGGCCCGCACGGGAGATGAGGTGCTCATACCTCCAGCGTCGTCCGACGAGGGCCCCGGCGCCTGAGCAGGAGTACTCAACTCCCGATGACAGCCGGCCCCACTTCGGCATGTCACACGGGGTTCTCGGCATGTAACGCGGGGTTATGGACGCCTCGCAAGGCGCACAACCCGCGCCACCCGTCCACAACGCTCGGTCGGATGCGGTATGACGACGCGCACTCGGTCAGATGCGGTACGCCGACGCGCACTCGGTCATAGGCCGTACGCCGCCCCGCGACCCGGCGCCCTGGGAGCGACTCAGACGCGCTCGAGGATGGTGCCGCTGGCCATCGCCCCACCGGCGCACATGGCGATCAGGGCGCTCGAGGCGTCCCGGCGCTCGAGCTCGTGCAGCGCGGTGGTGATGAGGCGGGTGCCGGTCGAGCCGACGGGGTGCCCGAGCGCGATCGCGCCGCCGTTGACGTTCACCCGGTCGAGGTCGGGCCGGTGCACCTGCGCCCACGACAGCACCACGGAGGCGAAGGCCTCGTTGACCTCGAACAGGTCGAGGTCGTCGATCGACCGGCCGCTGCGGGCGAGCAACCGCTCGGTCGCCTGCACCGGTCCGTCGAGGTGGTAGTACGGGTCGCTCCCGACGAGGCACTGGCTGACGATCCGCGCCCGCGGCGTCAGCCCCAGCGACCGGGCCTTCTCCTCGTCCATCAGCAGGACCGCGGACGCCCCGTCGGAGATCTGCGAGGAGGTGCCGGCGGTGTGGAAGCCGTCGTCCAGCACGGTCCGCAGCCCGGCCAGGCCCTCGGCCGTCGTCTCCCGCAGGCCCTGGTCGACCTCGACCAGCCGGGTGCGCCCGGTCGGCTGACCCTCGGCGTCGAGCTCCGGCGCCTCGACCGGGGCGATCTCGCGCTTGAAGCGGCCCTCGTCGACGGCGACGCGGGCCTTGTGCTGCGAGGCCAGCCCGAAGGCGTCGAGGTCGGCGCGGGTCAGGCCGCGGTCGCGGGCGATGCGGTCGGCGCCCTCGAACTGGTTCGGCAGGTCGACGTCCCAGCCGGGGGCGCGGGGGCTGCCTGTGCCGGTCGGGATGTTGGCGCCCAGCGGCACCCGCGTCATCATCTCGACGCCGCACGCGATGCCGGTGTCGATGACGCCGGCGTGGATCAGCCCGGCAACGAGATGGGTGGACTGCTGGGCCGAGGAGCACTGGGCGTCGATGGTGGTGCCGGCGGTGTGCCGGGGGAGCCCGGCCAGCAGCCAGGCTCGGCGTACGAGGGCGCTGGACTGCTCCCCGGCCTGCGTGACGCAGCCGCCGATGACCTGCTCGACCTCGTCGGCCGGGACGCCGGAGCGCTCGATCAGCGCGTGGTAGACCGCCGCCAGCGTCTCCTGCGCGTGCAGGCCGGCGAGGTGTCCCTTGCGCTTGCCGATCGGGGTGCGTACGGCGTCGACGATGACGGGATTGCCCACGGGGACCTCTTCGCTGGGGGACAGGAGTCCAAAGTAGAACGTGTTCTCATTGGCGGCAAGCGACGTGGCGCGGGCCACGCCGCACGGAGGCTTCCCTCACCCCGGCTTGTGTGCCAAGGTGACTAGAACGTGTTCCACTTTGCACGGCAGACGACCTGACTCATGGAGGACCTGTGAGCGCACCCCAGCCCGGCTTCGACCCCACCGACCCCGACGTCAACGAGGCCGGGTTCCCTCACGAGCAGCTGGCGCAGATGCGTCGTACGGCGCCCGTGTCGTGGGTCGAGCAGGTCCCCGAGGCCTACGCGGGCTTCGAGAACGCCCCGGGCTACTGGGCGGTGAGCCGGCACGCCGACGTGGCGGCGGTGTCGAAGGACAACAAGAACTTCTCCACCCGCGAGAACGGCGCCATCATCCGCTTCGCGCCCGACATGACGCGCGAGCAGGTCGAGGTCCAGAGCGTCATGCTCATCAACCACGACGCCCCCGAGCACACCCGCTACCGCCAGGTCATCTCGCGCGGCTTCACTCCGCGGGCGATCAACGCGCTGCGCGACGACCTCGAGAAGCGCACCCACCAGATCGTCGCCGCCGCCCGCGACAAGGGGCACGGCAACTTCGTCGAGGACATCGCCGCCGAGCTGCCGCTCCAGGCGATCGCCGACCTGCTCGGCGTGCCCCAGGAGGACCGGGCCAAGCTCTTCGACTGGTCGAACCAGATGATGGGCTACGACGACCCGGAGTACGACGTCGACCCCGAGGCCGCCTCGATCGAGATCCTCATGTACTTCATGGCGATGGCCGAGGACCGCAAGGCCAACCCCCGCGACGACCTCGTGACCAAGCTGATCAGCGCCGACGTCGACGGCCACGAGCTGAGCGCCGACGAGTTCGGCTACTTCGTCATCCTGCTGACCGTCGCCGGCAACGAGACCACCCGCAACGCGATCACCCACGGCATGCACGCCTTCTTCCAGAACCCCGACCAGTGGGAGCTGTTCAAGGCCGAGCGGCCCGCGTCGACGTACGACGAGGTGATCCGCTGGGCGACCCCGGTCACCGTCTTCCAGCGCACCGCACTCAACGACTGCCAGGTCGGCGGACAGGCCGTGCGCAAGGGCGAGCGCGTGGGGCTGTTCTACGCCTCGGCCAACCACGACGAGGACGTCTTCACCGACCCGCACCGCTT
This sequence comes from Nocardioides sp. HDW12B, assembly GCF_011299595.1. Classification (NCBI taxonomy): domain Bacteria; kingdom Bacillati; phylum Actinomycetota; class Actinomycetes; order Propionibacteriales; family Nocardioidaceae; genus Nocardioides; species Nocardioides sp. HDW12B. Next base: position 1,711,098 of record NZ_CP049867.1, read on the forward strand.
CGACATCACGCGGACGCCCAACCCGCACGTCGCGTTCGGCGGGCACGGCGCGCACTACTGCATCGGGGCGAACCTCGCGCGGATGGAGGTCGAGCTCGCCTTCAACATCATCGCCGACCTGATCCCCGACATCGCCCAGGCAGGCGAGCCCCGCCGACTGCGGCACGGGTGGATCAACGGGATCAAGGAGCTCCAGGTCACCTACTGAGGTCGGCTCCTCAGTCGTCCCCGGTGCTCGCGCGGGCTCTCACGCGCCGGGCCTTCGCGCGCACCTTGTCGGCCAGGGCGACCCCGGAGTCGAGCAGCGCCGCGGCCTGCGGACCTGTCAAGCCGGTCGCGAGATCCGCGACCGTGACGTCGTGGGCCGGGCGGTCGAGCACCTCGACCTCGTCGCCGGCCCCGACGCTGCCCTCACGCACCACCCGGCACATCGCGCCGACGCGTCCGGTGGCGTTGAAGTCGAGGTGGAAGCCGTCCACGCCGACCCGCTGCGCGAGGTTCTTGCACGGCGTGCGGGGCTTGCGGACCTCGAGCTCCACCTCGCCCACGCGCCAGCGCTCGCCGATCTGGGCGCCGGTCACGTCGAGGCCGGACACCCGCAGGTTCTCCCCGAAGAACCCGGCCGGCACCTCGCGCCCCAGGACCTCGGCGAAGTGGGCCGCGTCCTCGTCGGCGTACACGTAGACCGCGGCGTCGGGACCGCCGTGGCTCGAGTCGATCTGCGTGTCGCCGTCCAGCCCCAGCGGGCCGACCGCAACGCGACCGGAGGCGGGACGCTTGTCGATGGCGGTGTCGTGGTACCACCCCGGGCGCACCTCGTGGACGACGCACACCGCGGTCACCCTCGACGACATGCCCTCACCCTGCCACGCGCCCGACCGCCGGCGGAGCGTCGTACGGCGATCAGTCGCGGGCGGTGAGGACGAGCGGGCCGTCGGGGGTGATGGCGATGGTGTGCTCGGAGTGCGCACCGCGCGAGCCGTCGGCGCTGCGCAGGGTCCAGCCGTCAGGGTCGGTGAAGATCTGGTCGGTGGTGGCCAGGAACCACGGCTCGATGGCGATGACCAGGCCCGGCTTGAGGGGGAACCCGCGCCCGGCGCGGCCGTCGTTGGGGATGTGCGGGTCGCCGTGCATGGTGCGGCCGACGCCGTGCCCGCCGAACTGCGTGTTGATGCGGTAGCCGGCGGCGCGGCCCACGGCCGAGATGGCTGCGGAGATGTCGCCGACCTTGCCGCCCGGCTGAGCGGCCGCGATGCCGGCGGCCAGCGCCTCCTCGGAGGTGGCGATCAGCTTCTCGTCGCTCGCGGTGGCGGTGCCGACCACGAAGCTGACGGCGGAGTCGGCGACCCAGCCGTCGACCGACACGGCGAAGTCGAGGCTGACCAGGTCGCCGTCGCGCAGCACGTAGTCGTGGGGGAGCCCGTGCAGCACGGCGTCGTTGACGGAGGTGCAGATGACCTTGCCGAAGGGGCTGGCGCCGAAGGACGGGTGGTAGTCGATGTAGCAGGACTCGGCGCCGCGCTCGCGGATCATGGCGTGCGCCATCTCGTCGATCTCGAGCAGGTTGGTGCCCACCCCGACCTTCGCGGACAGGGTGGTCAGGACGTCGGCGACGAAGCGCCCGGCGGGGCGCATCTGCTCGATCTCGGCGGGGGTACGAAGCTCGATCATGGTGCGACGAGGCTATCGGTCCGAGCTGGGGCGGCGAAATCGTTCAAAAGAACGTTCAGAACCCCGGGCCCGCGTCGTACGACGACTTCTGAACGTTCTTTTGAACGAGATGTTCACGCCGGGCGGGCGGAGCCGACGACCCACATCGCGAAGAACTGCGAGCCCCCGCCGTAGGCGTGCCCCAGCGCCCGGCGGGCGTCCGGCACCTGGTGCTCCCCAGCGGCACCACGCACCTGCAACGCCGCCTCGGCGAACCGGATCATCCCGGACGCACCGATCGGGTTCGACGAGAGCACGCCGCCGGACATGTTCACCGGCAGGTCACCGTCGAGCGCGGTGGCGCCCGACTGGGTGAGCTTCCACCCCTCGCCCTCATGGGCGAAGCCGAGGTTCTCCAGCCACATCGGCTCGAACCAGGAGAACGGCACGTAGATCTCCGCGCAGTCGATCTCGGCGAACGGGTCGGTGATCCCGGCCTGCTTCCACAGCGCCGCGGCCGCGACCTGGCCGGCCTGCGGGTTGACCTGGTCGCGCTCGGCGGCCGTGGTCGGCTCGGTCCGCATCACCGTGCCGTGGATCCAGGCCGGGTTCGGCGAGGCGGCGGCGGTGTCCTCGTCGGAGATCACCAGCGCGCAGGCGCCGTCGGAGGACGGGCACGTCTCGTCGTAGCGGATCGGGTCCCAGAGCATCTGCGAGGCCAGCACCGACTCGACGGTGACGTCGGGGTTGCGCAGGTGCGCGTACTCGTTGCGGTTGGCGTTCTGCCGGTCCTTGGCGGCCACGATCGCGCCGACCTCGACGGGCGCGCCGCTGCGCCGGATGTAGGAGCGCACGTGCGGCGCGAAGTAGCCGCCCGCCCCCGCGTGCACCGGCATGATGAACGGCACCGGCACCGACAGGGCCCACATCGCGTTGGACTCCGACTGCTTCTCGAACGTCACCGCCAGCACCCGCCGGTGGATCCCGGCCTGTACCAGCGAGGCCGCCACGTTGGCGGTCGATCCGCCGACCGACCCCGCGGTGTGCACGCGCAGCAGCGGCTTGCCCGGCACGCCGAGCGCGTCGCTGAGGAAGAGCTCGGGCATCATCACGCCCTCGAACAGGTCGGGCGCCTTGCCCACCACCACGGCGTCGATGTCGTCGAAGCCGACGTTCGCGTCGGCCATCGCCCGGTCGACCGCCTCGCGGCAGAGCCCGGCCATCGACACGTCGCCGCGCTTGGCCCGGTAGTGGGTCTGGCCCACGCCGATGACGGCCGCCAGCTGCTTGCCCATCAGTTCCCTCCCGGGGTCGCGCCCATGACGCACAGCAGGTTCTGCTGCAGCGCCGGGCCGGACGTCGCGTGGCCCAGGACCCTGCTCGCCGAGCCGTCGTGGATGCGTCGCGCCGCCTCGCCGATCCGGATCAGCCCCCCGGTGAACATCGGGTTGCCCGACAGCGAGCCGCCCGACGGGCTGATCGCCGTACTGCCGTTGAGTCCGAGCTCGGCACGCAGCATCAGCTCCTGGTGGCTGAACGGCGCGTGCAGCTCGGCGACCTCCACCCCCGCGAGGTCGAGCCGCGAGGCCGCTCCGGCCGCGGACGGGGCGCGCGCCAGGTCGCGGAGCGACAGGTTCTGCCCGTCCGAGCGGTGCTCGAGACCGGTGATCCACGCCGGAGCGTCGTGCACGTCGCGCGCGCGGTCTTCGGCGGCCAGCACGATCGCTGCCGCGCCGTCGGTCACCGGGGCGCAGTCGTGCTTGCGCAGCGGATCGGCGAACATCGGCTCGGCGAGCAGGTCGTCGACTTCGTGTTCACCTGACAAGATCGCCCACGGGTTGGCGCGCGCGTCCGAGCGGGAGCGAGCCACCACGGACGCCAGGTCCTCCTGCGACCAGGCCCCGGACTCGAGCCCGAGCCGTGCCTGCATCGCCGCGATCGAGACCGTGTCCGGCCACAGCGGCGTGAGCACGTAGGGGTCGAGCTGCAGCGCCAGCACGCGCCGCAGCACGCCGGCCGACGACTTGCCGAAGCCGTAGACGACCGCGGTGTCGACCTCGCCGGTCTGGATCTTCACCCACGCCTCGTAGAGCGCCCACGCCGCGTCCATCTCGACGTGCGACTCGTTGACCGGCGGCAGCGTGCCGATCGCGTCCACCGCGGAGACGAACGAGAACGCCCGCCCGGCCAGGTAGTCCGAGGACCCCGAGCACCAGAAGCCGATGTCGTCCTTCGTCCAGCCGGTCTGCTCCCACAGCTCGCCGAAGATCGGCACCAGCAGCTCGACCATCGACGGGGACCCGTCGAAGTGAGCCGTCTGCCGCTGGGCGAAGCCCACCACGGCCACGTCGCGCGCCATCAGAGGTGCGCCCGGAACGACTCGAAGTCGGCGTCCGGCTCCCCGGTCGGCTCGAAGTGCAGGATGTTCTCCACCGTCGTGCCCCACTCCTCACGTGGCTTCCACACCGCCTTCACGCGCATCCCCATCCGCACCTCGTCGGCGGCGACGCCCTGGATGAGGTGCAGGAAGCCGATGTCCGCGCCCTCGAGCAGCACGTACGCCGAGACGTACGGCGGCGTGATCTTCTGGCCCAGGAACGGCACGTTCACCACGCAGTACGTCGTCACGATGCCGTGGTCGGGCAGCTCGACCTCGTCGGTCGTCGGCACTCCGTCGACCGGGCAGGCGCCGCGGGGCGGGACGTAGACCTTCTGGCACGCCGGGCAGCGCTGGCCGAGGATCCGGCCCTCGGCGAGGCCGCGGAAGAACGCGGACTCCTCGGGGGAGGCCTCGTAGACGTAGTCGAGCTCGACGGGGGTGACGATCCCGGTCACGGGGTCGGACTCGGAGGCGGTGGGCGCGTTGCCTGCGCCCGAGGGGGTCGCGCCGTCCAACCACCCTCGCTCCTTCGTCGCTCGGGGGCCAGGCCCATCCACGGCCGGCGCGGCACCCTCGGCGCCCGGCTCCGTAGCCCCGTACCGTTCCCTGCCAGCCGCCGCGACGGGTTCGAAGAAGCGGATGTCGGTGATGTGGCCCTGGGGGGTGTCGGACCAGACGGCGCGGACCGTCATGCCGGTGGTGAGGGCGGAGGGGCCGGAGGCCTTGACGGCGTGGAGGAGGGGGGCGGTGGCGCCGTCGAGGGTGATGAGGGCGAAGGCGAAGGGCTCGGCGACGGGCTGGCCGGCGACGGGCTCGGACACCCAGGTCCAGGTGACGACCGTGCCGTGGTCGGCGACGGGGACGAGGTCGTCGGTGCTCAGGGGGGCGTAGGTGACGGGGTCGAACTCGACCGGGGGGACGACGACGCGGTCGTCCGACGTACGGATGCCGACGACGCGGCGCTCGCGCAGGCCGGTCATGAAGGCGCCGAGGACCGGTCCGGTCGAGCGGGTGTAGTCGAAGGCCACCCGGAGGGGGGCCGACAGGACGCGACCGGAGTCGGTGGCGGGGGCGGCGGTCATGTCCGAAATGAAACACGTTCTAGTTCTGCACCGCAAGGGCGACCCGCTGCGAGCGACATCACGCCCGGGCGGGACCGTGCCGTGGCAGGGTGACCGGCATGAAACTGGGTCTGCAGCTGGGGTACTGGGGAGCGCGACCGCCGGAGGGCGTCGCCGAGATGGTCGCGGAGGCGGAGCGCTGCGGCTTCGACGCCGTCTTCACCGCCGAGGCGTGGGGGAGCGACGCGTTCACCCCGCTGGCGTGGTGGGGCAAGGACACCGAGCGGCTGCGGCTCGGCACCTCCATCGTGCAGATGTCGGGACGCACGCCGACCTCGATCGCCATGCACACGCTGACGCTCGACCACCTCTCGAACGGCCGCGTCATCCTCGGCATGGGCGTCTCGGGTCCGCAGGTGGTGGAGGGCTGGTACGGCCAGCCGTTCTCCAAGCCGCTGGCCCGCACCCGCGAGGTCGTCGACATCATCCGCCAGGTCCTCGCCCGGCAGGGCCCGGTCACCAACGACGGCCCGCACTACCCGCTGCCGTTCCACGGCGAGGGCTCGGTCGGTCTCGGCAAGCCACTGAAGCCGATCACCCACCCGCTGCGCGCTGACGTCCCGATCTGGCTCGGCGCGGAGGGCCCCAAGAACGTCGCCCAGACCGCCGAGATCGCCGACGGCTGGCTCCCGATCTTCTACTCCCCGGCCTCGGCCGACATGTACCGCCCGTGGCTGGCCGAGGGATTCGCCCGCGAGGGCGCGCGGCACACGCCCGAGACGTTCGAGATCGCCGCCACCTGCCACCTCGAGGTCACCGACGACCGGCCCCGCGCCCTCGAGGCGATGAAGCCGTTCGCGGCGCTCTACATGGGCGGGATGGGCGCGAAGGAGGCGAACTTCCACAAGCAGGTCTTCGAGCGGATGGGGTACGCCGACACCGCCGACCGGGTCCAGGAGCTCTACCTCGACGGCCGCAAGGACGAGGCGACCGCCCTCATCCCCGACGAGCTCGTCGACGACATCCACATCATCGGCGACGCCGCCCTCGTCAAGGACCGCGTGCAGCAGTGGGAGGACGCCGGGGTGACGACCTTGCTGCTCTCGTGCCGCTCGGCCGACGAGATCCGACAGGTGGCCGAGGTCGTGCTGGGGTGAGCGGGCGTCCGGGTGGGGGACTCGGATCCGTCGCCTCGCTGGCCCGTCGGCGCCCGCCCATCGGGCGCCTCGTCGGTGCCTACGGCCTGTTCATCCTCAGCGAGTACGTCGCCTGGGTCGTCGTCCTCGTCATCGCGTTCAAGCGCGGCGGTGCCACCGAGGCGGGGCTCGTCGCACTGGCCCAGCTGGCCCCGGCCGCCGTCGCGGCGCCGTACATCGCACGCCTCTGCGACCGCTACCCGCCCTGGACCGTGCTCTACGGCGGGTACGTCGTGCAGGGCGCCGGTCTGGTCGTGGCCGGTGGTGCGGCGGCGCTCGGCGACGTCCTCGGGGTGTACGTCGGCTCCGTGGTCGCCTCGGTGGCCGTCGTCACCGCGCGTCCGGCGCAGGCCGCGCTGCTGCCCCGCCTGGCCACCGCCCCGGAGGACCTGACCGAGGCCAACGTGCTGGTCGGCTGGATCGAGAACCTCGGCGTGATCGCCTCCGGCCTGGTCGCCGGCTGGCTGCTCGCCGCGTCCGGACCGACCGCGGGGCTGGTGCTCGCGGGCGTCGCGAGCCTGCTGGGCGGGGCGATGGTGTGGAAGCTCGGCCACCGGGTGGTCGTCGGCCACGACGCCTCACACCTCGCCGCCGAGCACGGCCCGCGTCCCCGGCTGGGCCCCGAGGCCAGGCTGCTGCTGGCGCTGCTGACGGTGCAGTGGGTCCTCATCGGCGGTCTCGACGTGCTCTTCGTGGTCATCGCCATCGACGTGCTGGGGGCCGGCGACGGCTGGGTGGGCTACCTGCAGACCGGTTTCGGGATCGGGGGACTGCTCGCCACCGTCGTCGCCGCGCTGCTCGTGGGGCGTCGGCTGGCGTGGCCCATCCTCGGCTCGGCGGTGGCCGCCGGCGCCTGCCTCGCGCTGGTCGCCGTCGCCCCGGGCGTGTGGACCTCCGCGGTGCTGCTGGCGCTGGTGGGAGCGTTCCGGTCCCTGCTCGACGTGGCCGGGCGGACACTGCTGCAACGGTCGGTGCCTCCGCACCTGCTGGGCCGGGTCTTCGGCCAGCTCGAGGGGCTAACCATGGCCGCCCTCGCCGTCGGCTCCCTGCTGGTGCCGGTGTTCGTCGAGCTCGGCGGCGACCGGGGAGCCATCGTCGGCATTGCGCTGGTGCTGCCGCTGGTCGCGCTCCTCGGCGGTCGCCGGCTGATGTCGGTGGACGCGGCCGCGACCGTGCCCGTCGTGGAGATCAGCCTGCTGCGCGACATGCGGATGTTCGGCGGCCTGCCCCCACCGGCGCTGGAGTCGGTGGCGATGGCCATGGAGCGACGGACCCTCGCACCCGACGAGGTCCTGATCCGCGAGGGCGACCCGGGGGACGCCTACTACGTCATCGCCGACGGTGCGCTGCACATCGAGCGCGGCGGCCGCTCGCTCGGGCTGCGGCACCGCGGGGACGGGGTGGGGGAGATCGCCCTGCTGACCGGTACGCCGCGGACCGCGACCGTCTCCGCCCACGGTGCGGCGACCGTCTACGAGCTGGGGCGCCAGCCGTTCCTCGCCGCCGTCAGCGGGCACCCCGGGACCACCGGGCTGCACCCGGTGGCCGCCACCATCCTCGACGAGCGGCTGCGCGACGACGACCCCGCCGCCGACGCCTGACCCTCACCGCTCGCGAAGCGTCACGTGTGTACGCGCGAAGCGTCACGTGTGTACGCGCGAGACGTCGCGTGTGTACGCGCGGAACGTCTCTCGCGCACACGCCTCACTCGCCGCCCGGGCACCCGTCGGTGGTGTCGACCAGCCAGCCCCGCAGGTGCACCAGGCTGAGCCGCGTGTGCGCCGTACCGTCGGGCCGCAGCACCCAGGCGGTCCCGCCGTCCTCGGTCATGACGAACGACTCACCCGCGGCGAGCCTGCGCTCGACGGCCTCCTCGGGCGTCGGGTCGCCCTTCGCCCCCGCGGCGAAGTCGAAGAAGCCGGTCGCCCGTGCGCCGTCCGCGCACACGATCCCCGGTCGCGGGTCGCCCGGACCGAGCCGGGTCGGCACGCCGGCGGCCTTGCCGACCGGCTCCGAGGTCGTTCGCGGCGCCGGGCTCGACGCAGCCGCGGTGGGAGCGTCGCCGACCCCGGCCTCGGGACCCTCGTCGCGGGCATCCCCGCACCCCGCGACGAGGGTCGCGAGGAGGACACCGGTCGCCACACGGGCGCGGACCTGTCGCCGTACTCGTGGGGTCATGGTTCCTCCTCCACCCTGGGACGCACGCCGGAACCTCCAGGTTCCCACTCGCGCAGCCCGCGCGGCCGTTGTCGGTCTCTGGAACACGTTCTAGTCTGACCCGATGCCCGACCTCGACCTCCGCACCGGCCCCCACAACGGCCACCTCCTCGTCCACGCCCTGCGCCGCCACCGGGACGCCCCGGTGCTGCACATCGACGGCGACACCTGGACCGGCCAGGACCTGGCCGACCGCACGAGCTGCTTCATCCAGGCGCTCGACGAGGTCGGCGTCGGAAGCGGGTCGACCGTGGGACTGCTCGCCCTCAACCGCCCGGAGGTGCTGGTCAGCATCGGCGCCGGCCAGCTGCTCGGGCTGCGTCGTACGGCGCTGCACCCGCTCGGCTCGGTGGACGACCACGCCTACGTGCTCGCCGACGCCGGCGTCGAGACGCTCATCGTCGACCCGCTCTTCGCCGACCGCGCCCGCGCGCTGCTCGAGCGGGTCGACTGCCTCACCCAGGTGCTGACCTTCGGCCCGAGCGACCTCGGCACCGACATCAGCGCGCTCACCGACAAGCAGACGCCGGAGCCGCTGGTCCCGCTCGACCTGCCGCCCGACACGGTCGTCGGCATCACCTACACCGGCGGCACCACCGGCAAGCCGAAGGGCGTCGTCGGCACCACCGGCTCGATCGCGACCATGACCACGGTCCAGCTCGCCGAGTGGGAGTGGCCCGAGCAGCCCCGCTTCCTCATGTGCACCCCGCTCAGCCACGCGGGGGCGGCGTTCTTCCTGCCCACGCTCATGGCCGGCGGGTCGATGGTCGTCCTGCCGCGCTTCGACCCCGCCGAGGTGCTGGAGGCGATCGAGCGGCACCGGGTCAGCGCCACCATGCTGGTGCCGAGCATGCTCTACGCGCTCATGGACCACCCGGACAGCCGCACTCGCGACCTGTCGAGCCTCGAGACGATCTACTACGGCGCTTCCGCCATCAACCCGACCCGGCTGGCCGAGGGGGTCGAGCGCTTCGGCCCGATCTTCGCGCAGTACTACGGCCAGTCCGAGGCGCCGATGGTCATCACCTACCTCGCCAAGGCCGACCACCTGCGCCGCGACAAGCTCGCCTCCTGCGGCCGCCCGAGCGCGTTCCTGCGCACGGCGCTGCTCGACGAGACCGGCGAGCGCGTCCCGGTCGGCGAGCCGGGGGAGATCTGCGTCGCCGGGCCGCTGCTCGCGGCCGGCTACTGGAACCTGCCCGACGAGACCGCCGAGACCTTCCGAGACGGGTGGCTGCACACCGGCGACGTCGCGCGTGAGGACGAGGACGGCTTCTGGTACATCGTCGACCGCACCAAGGACATGATCGTCACCGGTGGCTTCAACGTCTTCCCCCGCGAGGTCGAGGACGTCGTCGCCGAGCACCCCGCGGTCGCCCAGGTCGGCGTCATCGGCGTACCGGACGAGAAGTGGGGGGAGGCCGTCACCGCCGTTGTCGTGCTGCGCGAGGGGTACGACGACGGGGCGCGCGAGCGCGTCACCGCCGAGATCCAGGAGGCGGTCAAGCAGCGCAAGGGCTCGGTCCACACCCCCAAGCAGGTCGAGTACGTCGACGCCCTCCCGCTCACCGCCCTGGGCAAGCCCGACAAGAAGACGCTGCGGGCGACGTACTGGCAGGGCCACGCCCGCTCCGTCTAGGCGCACATTTCGTTCAAAAGAATGTTCAGAAGTGACTCACCACGCTCGAGGTGCAGTTCTGAACGTTCTTTTGAACGGAATCCTCAGCCCTCAGGCGGGGGTGAGGTGGGCGGTGAAGAGGCGCCGGTCGTGGGACAGGGCGCGGGAGCGGACCAGCACCTCGACGAGGACCTCGTGGCCGTCGGCACACAGGGCCGGGACCGTCACGGGCGTGTCGATCAGCGGGCCCCGCCCGGCGAAGAGGTGCAGGGTCACCCCGGCGAGGTGGGCCTGGCGGAACCGCTCGGGGATGACGTCGATCAGCCGGCCCCCCACCAGCGCGGCGGGGTCGGGGTAGCCGAGCGCCGTCGCCGCGGCGTGGCTGACCGCGACCACGGTGCCGCTGTCGTCGGCGGCGATGACGGCCTCGGCCGACTGCTGCACCACGGAGGCGTCCCACCGCAGCGGCGGGGCGGACGCGGGGGGTCCGCGGCGCACGGACGGGTCCCAGGTGACGGGGGCGTCGCCGGCCGCCTGCCGGGCCACCTCCTGGCAGATCCACCGTCGGAAGTCGCGGATCTCCGGCTGGATCGGCGGGGTGAGCAGCGACCCGGAGTCGGCCATCTCGGCGGCGTCCTCCAGCAGCCGGTTGAGCACCGCGAAGTGCCGCACCGAGCCGGGCGGCACCTCGAGCACGATCTCGTCGGCCGACACCAGTGGCTCCACCGCCCCGGCCATCACCTCCTCGGGGGCCTGTCCCAGGTCGGGGCGACGGATCTGCTGCTCCATCAGGGCGATCGCGGCGCTCGCCGACGCGTGCTCCTCGAGACCGGACAAGGACTCCTCGTCGAGACGCACCAGGAGGATCTCGCGCAGCAGCGACTCCGCGTGGATCTGCCAGGCGGCGTGCAGCAGCAGCGGGACCCGGCGCAGCACCACGGGAACGATGGGCAGCAGGCTGGACCCGCTCATCGGGGTCGGGTCGTGGTCGGGCAGGTCCGAGACGCCTCCGACCTCGAACCACACCGTCTTCGAGTTCACGCGCGAGCTCACGCCCCACCGCGTGCAGAGCTGGTCGACCATGAGCAGTCCGCGGCCGGTCGAGGCCAGGCTGACGTAGTGGCGCGGGACGGGCAGGTGCGCGCTGCGGTCGAGGACCTCGACACGCGCCCCGCCGTCGTACAGCACGACGGCGACGTCGATCTCGGTGCCCGCGTGCACCACGGCGTTGGTGACGAGCTCGCTCACGCACAGCTCGGCGGTGTCGAGCAGGTCGGGGTCGGGCAGCGACGTGCGGAGCGCGGCACGGACCGCGTGGCGGGCCTCGGCGACGCTCGAGGGGTGCGGGCGCAGACGGCGCAGCTCCTGCGAGCGATCTCGACTGGGGTCGGTCACGCGACGTTTCTACCCCACCCGCCCCATGCGACACGCCACAGTTGCGGCGTTCCGACGTACCTCATGCGGAGGAATCCCCGCACGGGCAGGGATTCCGGCCGCACCCGTGTGGCGGAGCACCTCGCGGGCACCGACGTGCAACCTTTGAGGCGCGTGGTGCGTCTTGAGGTCAGACAACCCGTCGAGAGGAACACGTCATGTCACGCAGGATCGTCGCTGTCGCCGTCGCGACCGCTGCCCTCGCCGGTGGCGCCTGGGGCGTCGGTTCGGCGTACGCCGACCACCGCGCCGCCCTGGACGGAGCCCGCCCCAGCGCGGCCGCTCCCGCCCCGGCCCCCACCCCGTCGGTCGACCCGGGCCGCGGCTCGGACCCGAAGGCCGACCCCTCGGAGCGTCCGGCTCCGCAACGACCCGCTCCGCGGCGCACCCCCGCTCCGCAGGTCACGCTGGAGCCGACGCCCGAGCCCGCACCCGTCCTGCTCGCTCCCGGCGACCAGGGGCCGGAGGTCCGGGAGATGCAGGCCCGGCTGCGGCAGATCTTCTGGCTCTCCGGCGACGTCACCGACTACTACGGCGACGCCTCGCGCGCCGCGGTCGCCGGCTTCCAGACCAAGCGCGGGCTGCCCTCGACGGGCTCGCTCGACACCGTGACCCTGGAGCGGCTGGAGGCGATGACCACGGAGCCGACCGCGGACGAGCTCGCCAACGTCGAGCCGGAGCCGGTGGACCCGGCCGACGGCGCCGGGCTGGACCCGCGGTGCCTGACCGGGCGCGTGCTGTGCGTCGACAAGTCGAGCAGCAGCCTGCGCTGGGTGATCGACGGCGAGGTCCAGCTCACGCTGGACGCGCGCTTCGGCGGCAACGGCTACACCACCCGTGAGGGGCAGTTCGCGGTGACCTTCAAGGACCGCGACCACGTCTCGAGCCTCTACGACACCTCGATGCCGTTCGCGATGTTCTTCAGCGGCGGCCAGGCCGTGCACTACTCGCCCGACTTCGCGGCCACCGGGTACGCCGGCGCGTCCCACGGCTGCGTCAACATCCGTGACTACGACGCCATCGCGGGCCTGTACGACGAGGTGCTCGTCGGCGACAAGGTCGTCGTGTACTGGTCCTGACCTCCCACAGGCCCAGGCACGACCTCTCTGGCCGTCGGGCCGCCCCCGTGGCGGCCCGGCGGCCCTTCCGCGTCCTGCCCGCGTCCCTCCCGCGTCCCTCCCGCGTCCTGCCGGCTCAGCGGCCGGTGAACTGCGGGGCGCGCTTCTCCAGGAAGGCCCGCGGGCCCTCCTTCGCGTCCTCGCTCGCGAACACCGCGGCCCCGACCTCGGCGTCGGCCTTCCAGGTGTCGTTCTCGTGCAGGCCCTCGCTGTCGCGGATGGTGCGCAGCACCGCCTGCACCGCGAGCGGTCCGTTCGCCGCGATCAGGCCTGCCAGCTCGTGGGCCTTGGCGAGGGCCTCGCCGTCGGGCACGACGTGGCCGATGAGGCCGAGCTCGCGGGCCTCGGGCGCCTTGACGTGACGGCCGGTCAGCAGCAGGTCGGCGGCCACGGTGTAGGGGATCTGGCGGGGGAGACGCACGGCGGAGCCGCCGAGCGGGTAGAGGCCCCACCGCACCTCCGAGACGCCGAAGCGAGCACTCTCTCCGGCGACGCGGATGTCGGTGGCCTGCAGGATCTCGGTGCCGCCCGCGATCGCCGGCCCCTCCACGGCGGCGATCAGCGGCTTGGTCAGCCGGAAGCCCTTGAGCAGCGACTTGATCACCGACGGGTCGAACGCCCCGCTCTCGAAGCTGTCGCTGGGGTGGCTGCTGGTCATCGCCGTGAGGTCGGCGCCGGCGCAGAACGCCCCGCCCGCGCCGGTCAGGATCGCGACCCGGACGTCGGGATCCTCGTTCACCCGGTCCCAGGCGTCGCTCATGATCGCGAGCATCTCGCCGGACAGCGCGTTGCGCTTCTCGGGCCGGTTCATGGTCACCACGAGGGTGTGGTCGACGAGCTCGACGAGGGCGTGGGGGACCGACATGGGCTCTCCTCGGATCGGGGTCCCGGCGGTGCGACCGCCGGTGCCGCTCACCCTAGTCAGAAACGAGAACGTGTTCTAGTCTGCCTCCCGTGGCCCTCAACATCGCTGACCTCTTCGAGCACGCCGTCGACGTCGTCCCCGAGCGGACGGCCCTGATCGTCGGCGAGCGCCGCGTGACCTACGCCGAGCTGGAGAGCGAGGCCAACCGGCTCGCCCACTACCTCGCCTCGGAGGGCGTCGGCGCCGGAGACCACGTCGGGATCCTGTCGAAGAACAGCGTCGAGCACGTGGTGGCGCTGCTGGCGGCGTACAAGTTGCGCGCGATCGCCATCAACATCAACTACCGCTACGTCGAGGGCGAGCTCGACTACATCGTCGACAACGCCGACCTCGTGGTCCTGCTCCACGAGCGGGTGTACGCCGACCTGGTCGCCAAGGTCTTCCCCAAGCACGACCAGCTGCGCCGGGTCGTGGTGATCGACGACGGCACCGAGGAGGCCTCGGCCCGGGAGGCGGTGGCGTCGTACGGCGGGGTGGCCTGGGCCGACGCGGTCGCCGACCGGCCCACCGGACGCGACTTCGACGAGCGCTCCAACGACGACCTGTACGTCGTCTACACCGGCGGCACCACCGGCTACCCCAAGGGCGTGATGTGGCGCCACGAGGACGTCTGGCGCACCCTCGGCGGCGGCATCGACTTCTACAGCGGTGAGCGGCTCGAGGAGCACAGCCAGTCGAGGAAGGCGACCGAGGGCCAGCCGATGATGACCTTCCCCCTCAGCCCGATCATGCACGGCGGTGCGCAGTGGGGGATGCTCATGCACCTCTTCGCCGGCCACGCCACGATCCTGGCGCCGACCTTCGACCCGGCCGAGATCTGGTCGACCATCGAGCGCGAGAAGGTGCAGCTGATCTTCATGACCGGCGACGCGATGGCGCGCCCGCTGATCGAGGAGTTCGAGCGCGGCGAGTACGACGCCTCCTCGCTGTTCGCCGTCTCCAGCAGCGCGGCCATCTTCAGCCGCCCGGTCAAGGAGCGCTGGATGGCGGCCTTCCCGAACACGATCTTCACCGACTCCGTGGGCTCCAGCGAGACCGGCTTCCAGGGCATGGGCATGGTCGACAAGGAGAGCCTCAAGGCCGAGGGAGCGGTGACCACGCTCGGCCCGGAGGTCGTGGTGCTCGACGAGCAGAACCGCATCCTCGACCCGGCCGCCAACGTCGGCGTGGTGGGGCGGCTGGCACGAGGCGGCAGCGTGCCGCTGGGCTACTACAAGGACCCGGAGAAGTCGGCCGCCACGTTCCTCGAGATCGACGGCGCCCGCTACTCGGTGCCCGGCGACTTCGTCCGCATCGAGGACGGCAACCGGATCACGCTGCTCGGCCGCGGGTCCAACTGCATCAACACCGGCGGCGAGAAGGTCTACCCCGAGGAGGTCGAGATGGCGCTGAAGACCCACCCGGCCGTCTTCGACGCGCTGGTGGTGGCGACCCCCGACGAGCGCTTCGGCCAGCGGGTGACCGCCGTCGTGCAGACCCGTGAGGGCGAGGAGACCCCGTCCCTGACGGACCTCGACGCCCACCTGCGCTCGCAGCTGTCGGGCTACAAGATCCCACGCTCGCTCGTGACGGTGGACCAGATCCCGCGCCACGTGACCGGCAAGGCCAACTACCCGAAGGCGCGTGACCTGGCGCTGGCCGGGGTGTCTGACGGCGTGCCGGCCGGCGCGGGGGCCTGACGTGCGGACCGATCTCTGCGACCAGTTCGGCATCGACCACCCGATCTTCGCCTTCACCCCGAGCGAGCACGTCGCCGCGGCGGTCTCGCGCGCCGGCGGGTTGGGCGTCCTCGGGGCGGTGCGGTTCAACGAGGCCGAGGAGCTCGACCGGGTCCTGACCTGGATGGACGAGAACACCGACGGTCGCCCCTACGGCGTCGACGTCGTGATGCCGATGAAGATGCCCGACGAGGGCACCTCGCTCGACCTCGGTGCGATGATCCCCCAAGGACACAAGGACTTCGTCGAGCAGACGCTGCAGAAGCTCGGCGTGCCCCCGCTGGCGGAGGGCGCCGGTCGAGAGGGCGTGCTGGGGTGGCTGCACTCCAAGGCCCGCAGCCACGTCGACGTCGCGCTGACCCACCGTCCGGTGCTCATCGCCAACGCGCTCGGCTCGCCGCCGGTCGACGTGATCGAGCAGGCGCACGCGAAGGGCGTGAAGGTCGCGGCGCTGGCCGGCGCGGCCAAGCACGCCGCGTCCCACGTCGCCAACGGCGTCGACATCGTCATCGCCCAGGGCTACGAGGCGGGCGGGCACACCGGCGAGATCGCCAGCATGGTGCTGTGCCCGGAGATCGTCGACGCGGTCGGTGACGTGCCGGTGCTCGGCGCCGGCGGCATCGGCACCGGGCGGCAGGTCGCCGCCTCATTGGCGCTGGGCGCGCAGGGCGTGTGGACCGGGTCGGTCTGGCTGACGACCGAGGAGTACCAGAACCTCAACACCAACAAGGGCATGACCGAGGCGTTCCTGCGGGCCAGCAGCGCCGACACCGTGCGGGCCCGGGTCTACACGGGCAAGCCGGCGCGGCTGCTCAAGACGCGCTGGACCGAGGCCTGGGCGGAGGAGGGCGCGCCCGCCCCGCTGCCGATGCCGCTGCAGAACCTGCTCGTCTCCGAGGCCCACAGCCGCATGAACGAGCACGGCGACCCCGACGTCATCTCGATGCCGGTGGGCCAGATCGTGGGGTCCATGAACGAGGTGCGCCCCGTGGCCGCCGTGATGGCGGAGCTGGTGTCCGGCTTCGAGGACGCCGTCGGGCGCCTCGACAAGATCCGCCACGCCTGAGCGGCGCACATTTCGTTCAAGTGAACGTTCAGAACCCCGGCCGGGACCTGCACCAGGGGCTCTGAACGTTCTTGTGAACGACATCTGACGGCACCATGGGGATGTGGACGTGGGCGCGAGGGAGTGGAGCGACGAGGCGGTCGCGCAGGCGTTCGTGGACTGGTTCTGGGTGCCGGACGGGTCCGAGACGTGGGAGGTCCCCGGCGCGCGGGTCGTGCGCTTCCCGGCGTACGTCGCCCGCCGGATGCACGCCACGCTGCACCTGACCGGGACCGACGACCCCGCCCCGGGCGACCTGCTGGACGCAGTCCTCGAACGCACCCGCGCCGCCGGTGAGCGCGAGGTCCGCCTGCACGTCGCCGAGCGCCCCGCCCACGAGGACCTGCTCGCGGCGCTCCTCGAACGCGGTCACGTGGAGGAGACGCTGGCCCAGCTCGCGTTCACCGGTACGCCGCCCCCGGTCGCGTCCGGTGCCCCCGAGGTCCGACCGGTGCTGAACGAGCGCGACGCCCGCGGCCTGGACCGCGTCGACGTGGCGGTCTTCGACGAGAAGCCCGCTGACGACGCACGCGTCACGGACCTGGTCGCGGACTGCCGTGCCCAGTGGGACGCCCGCACCGACGCCCGCTTCGTCGCCTGGCGCGGCGACGAGCCGCTCGGCTCGGGCGGGATGTCGCGGGCCGGGGACGTGCTGCGCCTGTGGGGCGGGGCGACGATGCCGGCCGCGCGCCGCCAGGGCGTGTACGCCGCGGTGCTGCGGACCCGGCTGGCCACCGGCTGGGACTGGGGCACCACGCTCGCGATCGTCCGCGGGCGGGTCGAGACCTCGGCCCCGCTCCTGGAGGGGACCGGCTTCACCACCGTCGGACGCCAGCTCGCGGTCGTCGTACCGGTGCCGGGCACCTGACGCACGCCCGGCCCGGGGCTAGGGTCGCGCCATGCGCGCCATCTCGTACGCCGTCACCGGCGAGCCCGACGTCCTGACCCTGAGCGACAAGCAGCCGACCGAGCCCGGCCCGGGCGAGGTCCGCGTCGCCGTGCACCGCTCGGGTGTCAACCCCACCGACTGGAAGAACCGCCGCGGTGCCGAGCCGGGTGTCGCCGTGGAGCCGGCCCAGGTGCCCAACCAGGACGGCGCCGGCGTCGTCGAGGCGGTCGGCGAGGGCGTCGACGAGAGCCGCGTCGGCGAGCGGGTGTGGCTGTGGGAGGCCGCCTTCAACCGGCCCGACGGCACCGCGCAGGAGCTGACCGTGCTGCCGGCCGACCGGGCCGTGCCGCTGCCCGACGAGGCGTCCTTCGACCTGGGCGCGAGCGTCGGCATCCCGTTCATGACCGCCCACCGCTGCCTGACCGTGGGGGAGGGCGGCCCGCTCGAGCTCGGGCCGGGGGCCCTCGACGGGGTCACCGTGCTGGTCTCCGGCGGTGCCGGCGCGGTCGGCAACGCCGCCATCAAGCTCGCCACCTGGTCGGGCGCCGAGGTCATCACCACCGTCAGCGGCCCCGAGAAGGCCGATCTGGCCCGCCGGGCCGGCGCCCGCCACGTCGTGAACTACCGCGAGGAGGACGTCGTCGAGGCCGTGCGCGAGATCGCCCCCGACGGTGTGCACGTCGTCGTCGAGGTGGCCGCCGCGGCCAACGCCGAGATCGTCGCCGGCGTGCTGGCGACCGGGGGTGCCGTGGCGGTCTACGCTGACGACGACAAGGCCCCGCTGACGCTGCCGGTGCGGCCCCAGATGCTGCTCAACGCCCGCTGGCAGTTCGTGCTGGTCTACAGCGCGCCGGCGGAGTGGAAGCAGCGCGCCGTGCGCGACGTGTCCCGGGGCATCGCCGAAGGCGTCGTCACGGTCGGCGAGGAGCACGGCGTACCCCTGCACCACTTCGCCCTCGAGGACACCGCCGGCGCCCACGCCGCCGTGGAGAGCGGCGCCGTCGGCAAGGTCATCGTCGACGTCACCGGCTGACCGCGCACATCTTGTTCACGCCGGTTCGGTGACGTCCGCGACGGTGGCGTCCAGCGCGGCGACGAGCGCAGCGGCGTCGACGGTCAGCGCCACACCGTGGGCTCCGCCTCCCAGCGACACCGGGCCGGTCATCCGCTCGTCGGCGACGACGGGCCACGGCTGCGTGGAGCCCAGCGGGGTGATGGTGCCGCGGACGTAGCCGGTGACGTCGTACGCCGTCGCCGCGTCGGGCATCGACAGCCGGTTCACCCCGAGCAGGGCGCGCAGCTTGGGCCAGCTGATCTCACGGTCCCCGGGCACCAGCACGAAGCGGTGGTCGCCGTCGGAGACCCGGACGACCAGGGACTTGACGATCGCGGACGGCGGTACGCCGCGGGCGTCGGCCGCCTCCTGCAACGACCGCACGCGCCCGTGCCGGGTGACGACGTGCTCCAGCCCGAGGGCCTCGGCGGCCGCGACCGCCCGGTGCGACTGGTCGGAGGGGTCGGAGGGGTCGGCGGCGGCGTCGGGCCGGGAGTCGCTCATCGCCCCAGCCTGCCACCCCCGCCAGGTCTCAGACCGGCTCGGCGGCCAGCACCCGACCGACGGCGCGGGCGGCCAGCGTGGTGCCGCCGAGTGCCATCTCCCACCGCTTGGCGGCGGTGAAGTAGCGGTGCGCCGGCGCGTCGAGGTCGATGCCGACGCCGCCGTGGACGTGCACGGCAGTATGGGCGATCGTGTGCCCGGTGTCGCACGCCCACAGCCGGGCGGTCGCGACCTCCGCCTCCGCCGGCAGGCCCTCGGCCAGCCGCCACGCCGCCTGGGTCACCGTCAGCCGGAGGCCCGCGACGTCGATGAAGCCGTCGGCCAGCCGCTGCGAGACCGCCTGGAACGTGCCGATGGGCCGGCCGAACTGCTCACGCGTCCGCGCGTAGTCGGCCGTCAGCCGCAGCGCGCCCTCGCACACCCCGAGCTGGAGCGCCGCGTGCGCCACCGCGAGGTGGTCCAGCAGCCAGCCGTGCGCCTCGGAGTCGCCGAGCCGTGAGGCCTCCGGCACGCGGACGCCGTCGAGCTCGAGCCGGGCGGTCCGGTCGCCGTCGGTGGTCCGCTGCTCGTGGACGCTCAACCCCTCCGCGTCGGCCGGTACGGCGAGCACCACCACGCCGTGGTCGGTGGCGGCCGGCACGAGGTGGAGGTCGGCGGACACGCCCGCGACCACGGTGGTCTTGGTGCCGGTGACGACCCAGTCCTGCCCCGAGCGGACCGCGGTGGTGCCGGGTCGGCGCGGCTCGGCCACGCCGTCCTCGGCGACGGCGACCGTCAGCACGGCCTCGCCGGTGGCGGCACGCGGCAACCAGGTCTGCGCCAGGTCGCTGCCGGCCCAGCGGGCGAGCGCCAGGGCGGCCACGGTGTGGGGGGCCAGCGGCTCCGGCGCCACGACCTTGCCGGCCTCGACCAGCACGGTGGTCAGCTCCAGCAGGCCCAGCCCGGCGCCGCCGTACGTCTCGGGGACCGCGAGACCCAGCAGCCCGGCGGTGCCGAGCTCGTGCCACAGCTCGCGGTCGAAGCGGTCGCCGCCGGCCTCGACCGCGGCCAGCCGGTCCGGGGTGCAGCGGTCGGCGAGGATGCGGGCGGCCAGGGGCTCGACGTCGCTCTGGCCGACGGTGGGGGTGAAGTCCATGGGTTCCTCTCGTGGGGGGTCTCGGCGAGCTCGACCGGCGGGTCGCTGCTCAGCGACGCGCCGGGGGCAGGCCGAGACCGACCATGCCGATGATGTCGCGCTGGATCTCGTTGGTGCCGCCGCCGAAGGTCATCACCAGCGACGAGCGGTGGTAGCGCTCGAGCCGGCCCCGCACGACGGCGGCGGGGGAGTCGGCGTGCACGACGCTGTTGGGGCCGACCACCTCCATGAGCGAGCGGTAGACCTGGGTCGCCAGCTCGGAGCCGTAGACCTTGGTCGCCGAGGCGTCGGCGGGGCTCAGGTCCTCGCCCCCGTCCTTGCCCGCGGAGGCGATCTTCCAGTTCATCAGCGCCAGCATCTCGGCGCGGGCGTGGGCGCGTCCGAGCAGCACCTGCACCCACTCGGCGTCGATGACGCGGCCGCCGGTACCGGGGTCCTTGGTCTGCTGGGCCCACTCGCGCACCAGCCGGATCGAGTGCTGCAACGGCGCCGCGGACGTCAGCGCCACTCGCTCGTGGTTGAGCTGGTTGGTCATCAGCGGCCAGCCGCCGTTGAGCTCGCCGACCAGGTTCGTCGCCGGGACCCGGACGCCCTCGTAGTAGGTCGCTGACGTCGAGACGCCGGCGACGGTGTGCACCGGGGTGTAGGAGAACCCGGCCGCATCGGCCGGCACCAGGATCATCGACAGGCCCTTGTGGCGCGGGAGGTCGGGGTCGGTGCGGCAGGCGAGCCAGATCCAGTCGGCGTACTGCACCAGGCTGGTCCACATCTTCTGTCCGTCGATCACCCAGTCCTCGCCGTCGCGGCGCGCGCGCGTCTTGAGCGACGCGAGGTCGGTGCCGGAGTCGGGCTCGGAGTAGCCGATCGAGAAGTGCAGGTCGCCGGTGAGGATGCGGGGCAGGAAGTGCTCCTTCTGCTCCGGCGTGCCGTAGCGCATGATCGTCGGCCCGACGGTGTTGAGCGTCAGGTAGGGGATCGGCACGCCGGCCACCGCGGCGGCGTCGGAGAAGATCAGCTGGTCGACCATCGAGCGGTCCTGGCCGCCGTACTCCGCCGGCCAGCCGATGCCGAGCCAGCCGTCGCGGCCGATGCGGCGGATGACGTCCTTGTAGACCGCGGTGTCGCCGAACTCGCCGGTCGCGGCACTGAGCCCAGCGCGGACCTCGTCGGTGACGAGGTCGGCGAAGTACTCGCGCAGCTCGGCGCGCAGCGCCTCCTGCTCCGGCGTGAGCGCGATGTGCATGGGTCTCCTCGGCGCTGGTGGGAGAGTGGGGACGGTCACGACGCGGTCGCACGGCTGGTCCCAGGCTCCTCAAAACTGTAACGTGTTCTAAGTATCGATCCGAGCGTCAGCCTTGTCGAGACCCGTGGAGGCCCCCGTGCAGGCAGGACAGCCAGTGCAGACCCAGGGGAAGCACGACCCCCGCCTGATCGACCGCGGTACGCCGCCGCAGCGGTTCGCGCGCGGCTGGCACTGCCTCGGCCTCGCCGAGGACTTCCGCGACGGCAAGCCCCACAGCGTGCCCGCCTTCGGCACGAAGCTCGTCGTGTGGGCCGACAGCCAGGGAGACCTCCAGGTCCTCGACGGCTACTGCCGCCACATGGGCGGCGACCTCACCCAGGGCACCGTCAAGGGCGACGAGATCGCGTGCCCCTTCCACGACTGGCGCTGGGGCGGCGACGGCCGCTGCAAGGCCATCCCCTACGCCAAGCGCATCCCGCTGCGGGCCCGCACCCGGACCTGGACGGCGATGGAGCGCAACGGCCAGCTCTTCGTGTGGCACGACGTCGAGGGCAACCCGCCGATCGCCGAGCAGATGATTCCCGAGATCCCGCAGGTCGCCTCCGACGAGTGGACCGGCTGGACCTGGAACACCCTCGACATCCCCAACGCCCACTGCCGCGAGATCGTCGACAACGTCGTGGACATGGCGCACTTCTTCTACATCCACTACGCCTACCCGAAGTACTTCAAGAACGTCTTCGAGGGCCACGTCGCCACCCAGTTCATGCACTCCTCGGGCCGTCAGGACATGGCCGGCGCCGGGTACGGCGACAGCGACCTGCTGCTGCAGTCGGAGGCCAGCTACTTCGGGCCGTCGTACATGATCAACCCGCTCACCACGACGTACAAGGGCTTCGAGATCGAGGTCATCCTCGTCAACTGCCACGTGCCGGTCAGCGACGACTCGTTCCGCCTGCAGTACGGCCTCATGGTGAAGAAGCCCGAGGGCCTCGACGACGAGACGTCGAACAAGATCGCCAAGAAGTACAGCGACATGTTCGGCGAGGGCTTCCTGCAGGACGTGCACATCTGGAAGAACAAGTCGCCGATCCAGAACCCCCTGCTGTGCGAGGAGGACGGGCCGGTCTACCAGCTGCGGCGGTGGTACGAGCAGTTCTACGTCGACGTCGCCGACGTGACGCCGGAGATGACGCAGCGCTTCGAGTTCGAGGTCGACACCACCCACGCCAACGAGAGCTGGCAGCGCGAGGTGGAGGAGAACCTCCGACGCCGCCAGGCCGAGGACGAGCAGTACGCCGACGCCGCGTCGGTCGAGCGGCCCGCGTCGGTCGAGCCCGTCGAGACCCCCGGCGGGGTGTGATGACCTCCTTCGCCCCCCTGAGCGAGGAGACCCACGAGGACCGGCGGCGCTACCTCGAGGGCCACCTCGCCGAGGTCTCGTGCCTGGACTGCCTGGCCCGGGTGCGCGTGCACAAGCAGAGCGAGTTCCACACGAGCATCCAGTGGGACGCGCAGTCCAGCGCCCACTGCGCCGAGCTCGCCCGCGCCCGCGCGGAGAACCCCCACCGCGTGCCCGCCGCCTGCGGCAGGCTGTCGGCGAGCATCCGCACCGCGGTCCGCGAGGGCCGCCTCGAGATCGGCGGCACCGTTGACTGAGGTCCGTGACCCCTCGGGTCCGCTCGACCTCCGGGTCCTCGAGGTGGTGGAGGAGACCGGCGACGCGCGCTCCCTCGTCCTCGAGGCGCCGGCCGGGCTGACCTACAAGCCGGGCCAGTTCCTCACCCTCGCCGTCCCGAGCGAGCAGACCGGCGTCGCGGCGCGCTGCTACTCCCTGTCGAGCGCACCCCACGAGACCGGTCACCTCCAGGTCACCGTCAAGCGCACCGCCGACGGCTACGCGTCGAACTGGATCTGCGACAACGTCCGCCCGGGCACCACGCTGACGGTGCTGCCGCCGAGCGGGATCTTCACCCCGGCCGACCTCGACGCCGACCTGCTCCTCTTCGCCGGCGGCAGCGGGATCACGCCGGTGATGTCGATCGTGAAGTCGGCGCTGACCCACGGCAGCGGCCACCTCGTCCTCGTCTACGCCAACCGTGACGAGTCGTCGGTGATCTTCGCGCGCGAGCTCGCCGAGCTCTCCGAGAAGTACGTCGACCGCTTCGTGCTGGTGCACTGGCTGGAGAGCCTGCAAGGGCTGCCCACCGCCGACCGTCTCCGTCCGGTGGCGGAGTACTTCCGCAGCTACGACGCCTTCGTCTGCGGGCCCGGGCCGTTCATGGGCGGTGTGGTGGCGATGCTCAAGGAGCTCGGCTTCCCCCGCGAGCGACGGCACCAGGAGAAGTTCGTCTCCCTCGGCGGCAACCCCTTCGGCGACGCCGCCATCAGCGGGGGCTCGGGGGTCGTCGACATCGGCGACCCGGGCGCCGAGGAGCCGGACCCGCCGCTGCGCGAAACCCCCGCCCGGGTCGTGGGCGACCTCGACGGGGAGGAGTTCGCCCTCGACGGGTGGGACCCCGGCACCCCGTTGCTGGACTTCCTGCTGTCCCAGGGCGTGGGAGCGCCGTACTCCTGCCGGGAGGGCAACTGCTCGGCCTGCGCCTGCATCGTCACCGACGGTGAGGTGTCGATGCGCGCCAACGACGTGCTCGACGCCGACGACCTCGCCGACGGCATCCGCCTCGCCTGCCAGTCCCTCCCCGTCTCCGACGAGGTCCGCATCACCTACTCCGGCTGAGAGGCGTCCTGCCGGTTTCACTGGGTACCTAGTGAAACCGGTGCTTCCCCGACGAAGTTTCGTTCGGGAAGCGCCAGTTTCACTAGGTACCCAGTGAAACCGACAGCCCCCTCACCCCAGCCCGAGGACCTGCTCGAGCTCCTCGAGGGCCTCGCCGGCGTAGACGGCGATCTTCTGCAGGCTGGGTACGGCGTCGCGGGAGCCGGTGAAGCCGATGCACAGCGACTGGGCGTTGCTGACGCAGGTGATGTTGAGGGCCTGGCCGTGGAAGAGCAGGCTCAAGGGGTAGTACTCCTCGACACGGGAGCCGTCGAAGTAGCGCTGCTCCTTCATGCCCGGCACGTTGCTGATCACGACGTTCGCGGCCTGCACCCCGACCCCGCCGATGCCCAGCATCGCCTGGCCGAGGAACGGCGTCATCAGCAGCGCCGTGTAGGCGTCCATGGTGGCGCCGGCCGCGGTGGGCAGCCGCTGCTTGCCCTTCTGCGTCGACTCGCGCACCACGCGGATCCGCTCCACCGGGTCCTCCACGTCGGTGCCGAGCTTGGCGTAGAGGAACGTGATGGCGTTGCCGACGCCCACGCCCTCCTGGCGCACCGACACGGGCACGATCGTGGTCAGGCTGCTGCTCGGGAGCTTGTCCAGCTCGAGCAGGTAGCGGCGCAGCGCGCCGCCGCAGATGGCCAGGAAGACGTCGTTGAGGCTGCCGTCGGCCGCCTTCGCGACCCGCTTGACCCGGTCCATGTCGTAGGTCTGGGTCGCGAAGCGCCGCGGCTTGCCGATGCGCACGTTGAAGACCGAACGAGGAGCGCGCCACGGGACGGCGCGCTTGCGGTCGCCGGAGCCCGTCGCGCTCTCGAGGTACGTCGACGCGAGGCTCCCGGCGACCGACGCGGCGGACCGCACGATGCCCGGACCGGAGTCGTCGGCCTTCGCGACCTCCTTGGTCTTCGGCGGCAGCCCGGACTGGTCGGCGCCGCGGGTGCCGACCGCCCACGGCGGCAGCATCCCGCGCGCCTCGGGGTCGACCGAGAAGATCCGGTTGGCCAGGCGTACGCCGCCCACGCCGTCGATCTGGGAGTGGTGGACCTTCATGTACATCGACCACTGGCGCTCGGCGACGCCCTCGATGACGTGGCACTCCCACAGCGGGTAGGTCCGGTCAAGACGCGCGGAGTGCAGGCGGGACACCAGGACGCCGAGCTCGCGCTCGCCGCCGGGGGAGGGCACCGCGGAGTGACGCAGGTGGTAGTCGAGGTCGATGTCCTCGTCGGCGAGCTGCTCCCACCGCGGCAGGCCGACGCCGCGCACCAGCCCGCGCAGCTTGTAGTTGAACGGCGGCTGGAAGGTGGCGTGCTCGCGCCAGCGCGTGACGAGGTCCTCGAGGTAGTCCTCACCGGCGTCGTCGGGCATCGTGAAGGTCGCCAGCACCCCGACGTGCGCGGGGGTCCGCGACGTCTCGGCCAGCAACCAGCCGGCGTCGTTGATCTTGAGAACCTTGGCCACCCGCCCCGCCTCCTCCGGCCCCGGCGGACCGCTCGCGCCAGTGTCCCCGAACCCCGCTCCGCCCGCTCGCCGTTCTCCGAACCCGTCCACCCCGCGGGCATGATGGGAGCCATGACCATCCACCGGTCCCACCCCTTCGAGCCCGCTCGTGAGGACCGCGACGCCCTGCGCCGGTTCCGGGGCCGGCTCGCCTCCGGCGTCACCCTCTGGACCGCCGGCTCGGGGCCCGAGCCCGCCGGTGGGGCCTGGGCCGGGCTGACGGTGTCGTCGATGATGGTGGCGGCGGGCGAGCCCGCGCGCGTGCTGGCGCTGCTCGACCCCGACAGCGACGTGGTCGGGGTGCTGCGGGACACCGGCGTCGCGACGGTCCAGGTGCTGGCCTGGTCGCACCGCCAGCTGGCCGAGATGTTCGCCGGCACCGCTCCCGCCCCCGGCGGGGCGTTCACCCACGCCGGGTTCGAGCAGACGCCGTGGGGGCCTGGCCTCGTCGACGCACCGGCCCGGCTCGGCGTACGCCTGGAGTCGGAGCGGGAGGTGGGTTGGTCGGTCGAGGTGACCTGCGTGGTCGAGCACGCCGAGGTCTCCGACGCCGACCTCGGCGACGAGCCTCTGGTCCACCAGCGCGGCCGCTGGTGGCGGATCGGCACCGGCGCCTGAAACCGGTTGCCGTCGCGGCGGCGCCCGGTGAGGATCGCGGCATGCCCGTCGATCTGTGGACCTCGCCCGCCTTCGTCGACGAGGCTCGCGCGTGGACCGCCGCCCACCTGGGCGAGGGCTCGCTGACGGGGGAGTGGGAGCAGCCGCACGCCCGTGCGTGGTCCAGCGCGATCCGGTTCGGCACGACCCGGGGGAGCGTGTGGTTCAAGGTCAACGGCCCGGGCACCCGGCACGAGTCCCGCCTGACACGGCTGATGAGCGAGCTCGTGCCCGACCTGGTGCCGGAGCTGCTGGCCGCCGACGACGCCCGCGGCTGGACGCTGATGCGCGACGCCGGGCCGACGCTGCGCTCGGTCCGGCCGCCGGAGGAGCTGTGGGGACGCTGGGAGCTGCTGCTCCCGCGGTACGCCGAGGCGCAGCGGGTCCTGAGCGGCCACGAGCACGACGTGCTGGCGGCCCGCGTCCCGGACCAGCGGCCGTCCCTCCTGCCCGGTCACCTCGCCGACACCACGGCTCGGCTGGCCGGCACACCCGTCGAGGACGGAGGGCTGTCCGTCGAGGAGACCCACCGGCTCGAGGCCGTCGCCGCCGACCACGCCGACTGGTGCGCGGAGCTCGCCGCCTCGGGGGTGGTGCCGTCGGTCAACCACGACGACCTGCACTCTTCGAACGTGTGCCTCCCGTCCGGCGGCGACGTCGACGCCGCGCGGGTCATCGACTGGGGTGACGCAGTCTGGTCGCACCCCTTCGCGACCCTGCTCGCCACGCTCAACTCGATCGCATGGCACGCCGGCACCGAGGTCACCGACCCCCGCGTCCGGCGAGTGCGCGACGCCTACCTCGAGGTGTACGCCGACCACGGCTCGGCCACCGAGAGGGAGCGCTGGGTCCGGCTGGCCCGACGGACCGGCTGCGTCACGAAGGCGCTCTCCTACGTGCGCGCGTTCGAGGGCGAGCCGCGGTCGGCCGAGGCCGCGGAGGACTGGCCGGTCCGCGCGTGGCTGCTGGAGACGCTCGACCCGGCCGTGGCGGGCTGACGGTCCGCCGCCTCGATCCGGGCCAGGGCGCGGCCGGCGGCGGCGCGGACACGGGCGACCGGGTCGTCCTGCCGGTCGGCGACCCGCTGGAGGTCGTGGTCGAGGCGGCGACGGGCCACCACCCGCAGGGCGCCCTCACGGACCCGCCACTGCTGGTGGTCGAGAGCCGCCAGCACGGGACCCACCGCGTCGGGGTGCCAGGCGTGGAGGAGGCCGCGGGCACCCCAGACCTGCCACCACCAGGCATGGTCGCCGCCCGGGTCGGCGAGCAGGGCGACGCCGTGCCGGCCGCCGAGGACGAGCGCTCCCTCGCGGGGCACGCCGTGCGGACCGGACCCGCGGAGCAGCTCGGTGCACCAGCCCACGACCGCGGCCTCGCCGTGCTCGCGGACCGCCGCGTGGACGCGGGACCGCGGCGGGTCGGAGACCGGGACCACCGCTGGCGCCTCAGTCGCCCGCCGCGGGAGCGCGGACCATCATCGCGTCGAACTCGATGATCCTCATCGTCCTGCCGTCGCGGACGACCGGGAAGATGCCGGTGAGCCCGAACCCCGCCCGCTCGTAGGTCGCGAGCTGCTCGGTCACGTGCGGCATGCTCTCGTAGAGCGGCACCAGCGAGACCTCGGACTGCATGGCCAGCACCTCGTCGATGCGGTCCCCGGCGCCGGCGAAGGCCTGGAGGTCGAACCCCTGCGTGTCGAGCTTGAGGTAGATCCGGGGATCCTCGACGCCCGCCAGCACCTCGTCCAGGAGGCCGTCGAGGCGCCGTACCGGGACCGCGAGCGTGGTCGTGGTGTCGATGCGCGGGTTCCACTCCCGGCCGAAGTCGGACGCCGGCAGCAGCGAGCTGAGTCGTCCCTGGCCCTTGCCGACGTGGATGTCCAGCGTGGTCTCCTCGGCGCCCAGCGCGCAGCGGTGCACCTGCCAGTCGGGATCGTCCGCGGTCCGCTCCTCCAGCACCTCGGCGCTCGCCGGCACCGGCTCGAAGGAGACGATGCGTCCGGCGTAACCCGCGGCGCGCAGCGCACGACCGTACTGACCGCGGTTGGCGCCCACGTCGAGCACGACGTTGATGCCGAGCCGGCGCAGGACGATGCCGACGTGCTGCTCGCCGAGGTGACGCAGCAGCTGGAGCTCGTGGACGAGGGGGTGGCGGCGCACCTCCTGCGGGTCGACGAGCAGCCCGGTCCGCAGCGAGTCCGGCCCGAGCGGGCGGAGCACCCGGCCAGCGCCGCGTCGGCGTACCAGCCAGGTGTCCTCGTCGACCTGCTCCACGACCAGCCGCCGGCCCCGGGGCGCGGGTCCTCGGAGCAGCCAGCCTCCCGACCCGAGCGGGGTGACGTCCGGGGGGCCTGCGCCGCTGCGGAGGAGGAGGTCGTCGCCGAGCGGTGTCCCACCGCCGCGGCGCCGGTCACGGACCGCGCGCAGCCGTGCCAGGCTGGGAGGCAGCCGACGACGTCCTGCAGCCCCCGCCACCTGGATCGTTCGCATGTTCATGGATAGCACGCGCGGAGGCTGCCGCACCCTGTTGTCAACGGCGTCCGTGAGCGGTTCTGCCGAGGGGTGACCAGCGGCTGCCACCACCGGCCCTGCCGTGCTGGACCGGCCCGTCACCGCCTCTAGACCAGCGGCCCGGCCGGGGTGGCGCCGGGACTAACCTGCAGAGCAGGAGGGAAGCCCCATGCCTCTGTTCCACCTGCGTCACACCTGGGTCCTCGTCAGCGCACCCGGTGGCAACCCGCGGCGTCGATGCGCCAGGTGCGGCAAGACGCAGACCTGGGTCGACCAGAGTGCGGTCAACGAGGCCAAGGGACGCTACGGCAGCGACGGCCGCGAGGGTTTCGGCGGCCCGGGCGCGATGGTCGGCTGAGCCGACCGCCTCCGCGCAGTCGCTTGCCTACCAACCGCGCTCGCGCCACTCCGGGATCTTGGGCCGCTCGGCGCCGAGGACCGAGTCGTCGCCGTGGCCGGGGTAGAACCAGGTCTCGTCGGGGAGCCGGTCGAACAGCTTGGTCGTGACGTCGTGCAGCAGCGAGTCGAAGTTCTCCTTGCTACCGAAGGTGTTGCCGACCCCGCCCGGGAACAGGCAGTCGCCGGTGAACAGGTGCGGGGTGCCGTCGGGGTCGTCGTAGAGCAGCGCGATCGAGCCGGGGGTGTGGCCGACCAGGTGGATCGCGGTGAGGGTGCAGTCGCCGACGGTGATGGTGTCGCCGTCCTCGACGAGGACGTCGGTCGGCACCGGGATCCCCTCGGCGTCGTGCGCCCCGGCGTACGTCGTCGCGCCGGTCGCCTCGACGACGTCGGCCAGCGCGCCCCAGTGGTCGCCGTGCTGGTGGGTGGTGACGACCTTCGCGAGCCCGCCGCGGCCGACGAGGGAGAGGATGCGCTCGGGCTCGGCGGCGGCGTCGACCAGCACCTGCTCGTCGGTCCGGCGGCAGCGCAGCAGGTAGGTGTTGTTGCCGAAGTCGCCGACCACCATCTTCGTGATCATCAGCCGTGACAGCTCACGGACGTCGGCGGGACCGCCTTCGGTGACCTTGCCGGTGTAGCTCATGGGTGGGTTCGCCTCCACTTCCCGCCGCTGCCGCGACGCTCGGACCGGTGTCCCGCCCGAGCATGTCAGGACGACGAGGCACCTGCCCACCGCCCTGCCCACCACCCTGCGGACCGGCGGGTGCCCGGGTTGCCCGGGACACGTACTGTTTCGTGGGGCGTGCACCCCGACCTGTCGGTCCCCGGCGCTAGCATGACGAACATGTGTTCGAAGCCGGACCGTGCTCCCACCTGCCGACCCCGAGGACCTTCGTGGCTGACCAGCTGATCATCCGTGGTGCGCGTGAGCACAACCTCAAGGACGTCTCCCTCGACCTCCCACGCGACTCCCTCATCGTCTTCACCGGGCTCTCCGGCTCGGGCAAGTCGAGCCTCGCCTTCGACACGATCTTCGCCGAGGGCCAGCGCCGCTACGTCGAGTCGCTGTCGGCCTACGCCCGGCAGTTCCTCGGACAGATGGACAAGCCCGACGTCGACTTCATCGAGGGTCTGAGCCCGGCGGTCTCGATCGACCAGAAGTCCACCTCGAAGAACCCGCGCTCCACCGTCGGGACGATCACCGAGGTCTACGACTACCTCCGTCTGCTCTACGCCCGCGCCGGGCGCCCGCACTGCCCCACCTGCGGCGAGCCGATCGAGAAGCAGACGCCGCAGCAGATCGTCGACCGCGTCATGACCTGGGACACCGGCACCCGCTTCCAGGTCCTGGCCCCCGTGATCCGCGGGCGCAAGGGTGAGTACGTCGACCTCTTCCGCCAGCTCGTCACCCAGGGGTTCTCGCGTGCCCGGGTCGACGGGGAGACCTACTCGCTGTCCGAGCCGCCGACGCTGGACAAGCAGAAGAAGCACACCATCGAGGTCGTGATCGACCGGATCGCGGTCAAGGACGGCGTCAAGCGTCGCCTCACCGACTCCGTGGAGACCGCGCTCGACCTCGCCGGCGGCCTCGTGCTGTTCGACCTCGTCGACCTCGACGCGAAGGACCCCGACCGGGAGAAGAAGTTCTCCGAGCGCATGGCGTGCCCCAACGAGCACCCGCTCGAGGTCGACGAGCTCGAGCCGCGCTCGTTCTCCTTCAACTCGCCCTTCGGCGCGTGCGGGGAGTGCCACGGCCTCGGGACCCGGATGGAGGTCGACCAGGAGCTGGTCGTCACCGACCCGGAGGCGACGCTGGCCGAGGGCGCCATCAGCGCCTGGTCCGGCGCCCACGTCGCCGACTTCTTCCAGCGGCTCCTCGGCGCCCTGGGCGACGAGCTGGGCTTCGACCTGGACACGCCGTGGGAGGAGCTGCCGGCCAAGGCCCAGCGCTCCATCCTCGACGGCCACTCCACCAAGGTCCACGTGCGCCACCGCAACCGCTACGGCCGCGAACGCTCCTACTACACCGCCTTCGAGGGCGTCCGCCCCTACATCGAGCGGCGCCACCGCGAGGCGGAGTCCGACACCAGCCGCGAGCGCTTCGAGGGCTTCATGCGCGAGGTGCCGTGCCCGGTCTGCGAGGGCTCGCGCCTCAAGCCGGTCGTGCGGGCGGTCACCGTCGGCGGCCGCTCCATCGCCGAGGTCTGCGCCCTGCCGATCAACGAGACCGCCGCCTTCCTCGCGACCGTCGAGCTCAGCGTGCGCGAGCGCCAGATCGCCGAGCAGGTGCTCAAGGAGATCCAGGAGCGTCTGCGCTTCCTGCTCGACGTCGGTCTCGACTACCTCTCCCTCGACCGTCCCTCCGGGTCGCTGTCGGGTGGGGAGGCGCAGCGGATCCGGCTGGCCACCCAGATCGGCGCCGGCCTGGTCGGCGTCCTCTACGTCCTCGACGAGCCCTCGATCGGCCTGCACCAGCGCGACAACCACCGGCTCATCGAGACCCTGCTGCGACTGCGCGACCTCGGCAACACGCTCATCGTCGTCGAGCACGACGAGGACACCATCCGGGTCGCCGACTGGGCCGTCGACATCGGGCCCGGGGCGGGGGAGCACGGCGGCCAGGTGGTCCACTCCGGCCCCGTCGCCGGCCTGCTGACCCACCCCGACTCCCCGACGGGGATGTACCTCTCGGGGCGCAAGTCCATCCCGCTGCCCGCCGTACGCCGTCCGCGGACGCCGGGGCGCGAGCTCAAGGTGATCGGGGCCAAGGAGCACAACCTCCGCGACATCGACGTCGCGTTCCCGCTGGGGATGTTCGTCGCGGTCACCGGGGTCAGCGGCTCGGGCAAGTCCACCCTGGTCAACGACATCCTCTACACGTCGCTGGCCAAGCAGGTCTACAACGCCCGCACGGTCCCGGGGCGTCACCGCCGCATCGACGGGCTGGGCGAGGTCGACAAGGTCATCCACGTCGACCAGTCGCCGATCGGCCGGACGCCCCGTTCCAACCCGGCCACCTACACCGGCGTCTTCGACCACGTCCGCAAGCTCTTCGCCTCCACGCCCGAGGCGAAGATGCGCGGCTACCTGCAGGGCCGGTTCTCGTTCAACGTCAAGGGCGGCCGCTGCGAGGCCTGCTCCGGCGACGGCACCCTGAAGATCGAGATGAACTTCCTGCCGGACGTCTACGTCCCCTGCGAGGTCTGCCACGGCGCCCGTTACAACCGGGAGACGCTGGAGGTCCACTACAAGGGCAAGACCATCGCCGAGGTCCTCGACATGCCGATCGAGGAGGCCGTCGACTTCTTCGCCGCGGTGCCGGCCATCAACCGGCACCTGTCGACGCTGGTCGAGGTCGGGCTCGGCTACGTGCGCCTGGGTCAGCCCGCCCCCACGCTGTCGGGCGGCGAGGCCCAGCGCGTCAAGCTGTCCACCGAGCTGCAGAAGCGCTCGACGGGCAAGACCGTCTACGTCCTCGACGAGCCCACCACCGGTCTGCACTTCGAGGACATCCGCAAGCTGCTGCTGGTGCTGGGCCGCCTGGTCGACCAGGGCAACTCGGTGCTGGTCATCGAGCACAACCTCGACGTCATCAAGACCGCGGACTGGATCGTCGACATGGGTCCCGAGGGCGGCAACCGCGGCGGCCTCGTCGTGGCCGAGGGCACGCCGGAGGACGTCGCGGCCAACCCCGACAGCCACACCGGCCGCTTCCTCAAGTCGCTGCTCGACGGCCAGACCCGCGTGCCCACCGGCACCCGGTCCCGGGGCACGAAGGCGACCACGAAGGCGGCGAAGGCGGTGACGTCGTCGGGCACCACGACGGCGACCACGACGGCGAAGAAGACGGCGAAGAAGACGGCCGCGAAGACCACGGCGAAGAAGCCCACGACGACGAAGGCGACGACGCGGGTGGCGCGCAGCCGCTGACCGGCGCGACCGTCCGGGTTCAGGGGACCTGATTACGCTGGCGCCATGGCCGACCTCGTCCCCCTCCGTGACCTGCCGCTCGATCGGCGCCGCCTCATCGGGTGCGCCGCGCTCTTCGGGGTCAGCGGGCCGCTGCTGGCCGCGTGCTCGAGCGGCTCCTCCTCCGAGGACTCCGAGGACTCCGAGGACGCTGCGGCCAGCACGTCGGCCGGGGCGGCGCTCGTCGCCGCGGCGGACGTCCCGGTCGGCGGCGGCGTGGTCCTCAGCGACCTGAACATCGTGGTGACGCAGCCGAAGAAGGGGGAGTTCCGTGCCTTCGACTCCCGGTGCACCCACCAGAACGGCACGCTGAGCGAGCCGCAGGACGGCATCATGACGTGCCCGCTGCACGGCAGCCAGTTCTCCGTCGAGGGCGAGAACCTCGTCGGTCCCAACGGCGAGCCCGCCGGCAGCACGCCCGACCTCGACACGGTCGACGTCGAGGTGCAGGGCGGCGACGTGGTGCGCGCCTGACCTCGCCCGACCCCCTCCACGCCGGGCACCGACCCCGGCCCTGACCCACGGCCCTGACCCACGCCCCTGACGCACTGGTCTGAACCGGTTCGCGCCGCAGGTGGCCACCCGGGACCGGGCCTTGTCATGGTGGTGGTGAGACAGGTGGTGTCCTTCGGGCGGGGGACGACCGCTCGACCCGCCCCCGGACGACGCCGGAGAGGGACGGGCGTGCGCGAGGTGCTGGTCTTCGCCGAGGCGGAGCTGGACCGGCAGCGGCAGGAGTGGCTGCTGGAGCGCCTGCACGACCTCCGGCACCGTCCCGTGATCTGTCAGGTCCATCTGCGGCCCCTGCGTCACACGTCCGCGAGCGCCCTGCCCGCGCAGACCCCGCGGGCGGCCGAGGAGCGCGACGTCGAGCTCGCCCGGGCCCGCCGGCGGCTCGGTGACCTCGTCGAGCTGGTGCGCGGCGCCGGCCACGTCGCCCACGGCGAGCTCCTCGTCGGGCCACTGGTGCGCGCGCTCGCCCGCGGGATCGCGGAGCGCTCGCCCGAGGAGGTCGTCCTGGTGACCGCCGACCGTCGCCTGGAGCTCCTGCTGAGGCGTGACCTGGAGCGCCGGCCGCACCACGTCGCCGCCGTCCCCGTGCGCGTCCTGGACGGCTCCTCGGGGCTCCCGCGCGGCTGAGCCCGGCCGGGACGCGAGGCCGGGGGAGCGCCCGGGTGGCCCCCGGGGACTGTCGCACCCGGACAGTAGGGTTGCCGACGTGGCCGACCCGTCGACGTACCGTCCCGCAGCGGGGTCGATCCCGACCTCGCCGGGCGTCTACCGGTTCTCCGACCCGCGCGGTCGCGTGGTCTACGTCGGCAAGGCCAAGAACCTCCGCGCGCGGCTGTCGTCGTACTTCCAGGACATCGCCAACCTGCACCCGCGGACCGCGTCGATGGTCACCACCGCGGCCAAGGTCGAGTGGACCGTGGTCGGCACGGAGGTCGAGGCGCTGCAGCTGGAGTACTCCTGGATCAAGGAGTACGACCCGCGCTTCAACGTGAAGTACCGCGACGACAAGTCCTACCCGTGGCTGGCGGTCACCCTGGGCGACGAGTTCCCGCGCGTCATGGTCGTCCGGGGCGCGAAGAAGAAGGGCACGCGCTACTTCGGCCCCTACTCCCACGCCTGGGCCATCCGCGACACCGTCGACACCCTGCTCCGGGTCTTCCCGATGCGCTCCTGCTCCAACGGCGTCTTCACCCGCAGCGGCCAGGTCGGCCGCCCCTGCCTGCTCGGCTACATCGACAAGTGCGCCGCCCCCTGCGTCGGGCACGTCAGCGCCGAGGAGCACCGCGCGATCGTCCAGGACTTCTGCGACTTCATGAGCGGCCACACCGCGGAGTTCACCAAGCGCATCGAGAAGGAGATGTACGCCGCCTCGGAGGCGATGGACTTCGAGAAGGCGGCCCGCCTGCGTGACGACCTCGGGGCGCTCAACCGGGCCCTGGAGAAGCAGGCGATCGTGCTGGGCGACGGCACCGACGCCGACGTCGTGGCCGTCGAGGAGGACCCGCTCGAGGTCGCGGTGCAGGTCTTCCACGTCCGCGGCGGACGCGTGCGCGGCCAGCGCGGCTGGGTGGCGGAGAAGACCGAGGACGCCGACCTCGGCGGGCTGATGGAGCGCTTCCTGCTGCAGCTGTACGCCGCGGAGTCCGGCGACGGCGTGCCGCGGGAGATCCTCGTCCCGGCCTTGCCGGAGGACCACGCGGCGATGGAGGAGTGGCTGAGCGGGCTGCGGGGGAGCCGGGTCAAGGTCCGGGTGCCGCAGCGCGGCGACAAGAAGGCGCTGCAGGAGACCGTCGCCCGCAACGCCAAGCAGTCGATGATGCTGCACAAGACGAAGCGGGCCTCCGACCTCACCAGCCGCAACCAGGCCCTCGAGGACATCCAGGTGTCGCTCGAGCTGTCCGAGGCGCCGCTGCGCATCGAGTGCTTCGACATCTCCAACCTCCAGGGCACCGAGGTGGTCGGCTCGATGGTGGTCTTCGAGGACGGCCTGCCCCGCAAGTCGGAGTACCGCCGTTTCGTGGTGCGCAGCATCGACGGCCAGAACGACGTCGCGGCCATGCACGAGGTCGTCACCCGGCGCTTCCGGCGGCTCCTCGACGAGCGCGTCGAGCACCCCGAGCTGGGGGAGTCCTCGCCCGTCGGCAGCGGCCCGATGCTGGTCGACCCGGACACCGGGCGCACCAAGTCCTTCGCCTACACCCCGGGTCTCGTCGTCGTCGACGGCGGTCCGCCGCAGGTGGCGGCCGCCCAGCGTGCCCTCGACGAGCTCGGCATCGACGACATCCCGGTCTGCGGGCTGGCCAAGCGGCTCGAGGAGATCTGGCTGCCCTCCCAGGAGGACCCGGTCATCATGCCGCGCACCAGCGAGGCTCTCTTCCTGCTGCAGCGCGTGCGCGACGAGGCCCACCGCTTCGCCATCGCGCACCACCGCGGCCGCCGCTCGAAGACCATGGTCGAGAGCCTGCTCGACGACGTACCCGGACTCGGCGAGGTGCGACGCAAGGCCCTGCTCCGCCGGTTCGGCTCCCTGCGCAAGCTGCGGGCTGCGACGGTGGAGGACATCGCCGACGTGCCGGGCATCGGCCCGTCCACGGCACAACGCATCGCCGACGCCCTCGTGGCGGGAGCACCGGCTCCGGGGGTCAACACGGCCACCGGCGAGATCGAGGAGGGGTAGCAGTGGCGTTCACCTCACCCGGGGGCGACCCGGACAGCCGCGGCGAGCTCGTGGTCGTGACCGGCATGACCGGCGCGGGCCGGAGCACGGCGGCCAAGGAGCTGGAGGACCTCGGCTACTTCGTCGTCGACAACCTCCCGCCGCGCCTGGTCCCCGACGTGGTCCGCATGGTCGACGACACCCACGGGGTCGCGCAGTCGATCGCGGTCGTCGTCGACGTCCGCTCGGGCTCGTTCTTCGACTCGCTGCGCGAGGTCGTGAACGCCGGGGTCGAGGACCGTCGGACGACGCTGCTCTACCTCGAGGCCGACGACGACGTGCTCGTACGCCGCCAGGAGGCGGCCCGGCGTCCCCACCCCCTGCAGGAGGGCGGCCGGCTCCTCGACGGCCTCCAGCGCGAGCGGGAGGTGGTGGCCGACCTGCGCGGCGACGCCGACCTCGTGATCGACACCAGCAACCTCAACGTCCACCAGCTCACGGCGCAGATCGCACGCAACTTCGGCACCGAGAAGCGCCTCGCCCTGACCGTCACGGTGGTGAGCTTCGGCTTCAAGTACGGCATCCCGGTCGACTCCGACTACGTCGCCGACATGCGCTTCCTGCCGAACCCGTTCTGGGTGCCCGAGCTGCGTTCGCACACCGGTCGGGAGAGCGGGGTCTCGGACTACGTGCTGAGCCAGCCCGGCGCCGGGGCGTTCCTCGAGCACTTCGTGCCGCTGGTCACCGCCGTCGGGGAGGGCTACCTGCGCGAGGGCAAGCGCTTCATGACGATCGCCGTCGGGTGCACCGGCGGCAAGCACCGCAGCGTCGCCATGTCCGAGGAGCTCGCGGCGCGGCTGCGCGGGCAGGGCCTCGACGCGCTGGCCGCCCACCGCGACCTGGGTCGCGAGTGACCGCGCACCCGGACGGCGTGCGGGTGGTCGCGCTCGGGGGCGGGCACGGGCTGTCGGCCTCGTTGTCGGCGCTGCGCCGGGTCACGGGCCGGCTCACCGCCGTCGTCACGGTCGCCGACGACGGCGGGTCGTCGGGGCGGCTGCGGCGCGAGTTCGGCTGCCTGCCGCCCGGCGACCTGCGGCAGGCGCTGTCGGCGCTGTGCGGCGACGACGAGTGGGGCGTGACCTGGGCGCGAGCGCTGCAGCACCGCTTCGCCAGCACCGGCGACCTCGACCAGCACGCGCTGGGCAACCTGCTCATCGTCACCCTCTGGGACCTGCTCGACGACCACGTCGCCGGCCTCGACTGGGTCGGGCGGCTGCTCGGCGCCCAGGGCCGGGTGCTGCCGATGGCGCTGGCCCCCCTCCACATCACCGCCCAGGTCCGGGGCGAGGATCCCGAGGCACCCGAGGCCGTCTCCACGGTCCGCGGCCAGGCCGAGGTGGCCGTCACCCCGGGGCAGGTGCTGTCGGTGGCGCTGGACCCGGCCGACGCGCCCGCCTGCCCCGAGGCGGTGGCTGCGGTCCTCGAGGCCGACTGGGTGGTGCTGGGACCCGGGTCGTGGTTCACCAGCGTGATCCCGCACCTGCTCATCCCGGACCTGCGTCGCGCCCTCGAGACGACGTCGGCGCGGATCCTGGTCGCCCTCAACCTCAGCGCCCAGACCGGCGAGACCGAGGGCTTCACCCCCGAGGCCCACCTGGAGGTGCTGGCGGCGCACGCGCCCGGCCTGAGCGTGGCCACGGTGCTGGCCGACAGCACCGCCGTCACCGACCTCGACGGGCTCCAGCAGGCCGCCGAGCGGCTCGGAGCCCGCCTCGTGAGCGAGGACGTGGCCCGGGCCGACGGCTCGCCGCGCCACGACCCCGAGAAACTGGCAGCCGCCTATGCGCGGGCATTGGGAGCGACGTAGGGTGGCCCCTTCCTCACCTGCCGCCGACCTCCTGGGTCGGCTGCCGCACGACTGCACGAGCACCGCCCCACCGTCCACCCAGGACCGGGGCAGAAGAGGGGACCGAGGCGTGACAGGATCGGACGAATGGCGATGACGGCTCAGGTCAAGGCAGAGCTGGCCAGCACCCCCGTGACGCGCACCTGCTGCCGCAAGGCGGAGGTCTCCTCGATGCTCCGCTTCGCCGGCGGTCTCCACATCGTCAGCGGCCAGATCGTCGTCGAGGCCGAGCTCGACACCGGGGCGGCGGCCCGCCGCCTCCGGCGCGACATCTCCGAGATCTACGGCCACGCCTCCGACGTCGCGATGGTGACCGGCCACGGCATTCGCAAGCACAGCCGGTACGT
Organism: Nocardioides sp. HDW12B; assembly: GCF_011299595.1. NCBI lineage: Bacteria > Bacillati > Actinomycetota > Actinomycetes > Propionibacteriales > Nocardioidaceae > Nocardioides > Nocardioides sp. HDW12B. Next base: position 1,749,587 of record NZ_CP049867.1, read on the forward strand.
CGTCCGCGTCGTCCGCGACGGCGAGGCCCTGGCCCGCCAGACCGGCCTCCTCGACGGCCGTGGCCGCCCCGTGCGCGGCCTCCCGCCGCAGGTCGTGTCCGGCGGCAACTGCGACGCCGTGGCGGCCTGGCGCGGCGCGTTCCTGGCCCACGGCTCGCTGACCGAGCCGGGCCGCTCCTCCGCCCTGGAGGTCACCTGTCCCGGCCCCGAGGCCGCCCTCGCGCTCGTCGGCGCCGCCCGACGCCTCGGCATCAGCGCCAAGGCCCGCGAGGTGCGCGGCGTCGACCGCGTCGTGATCCGCGACGGCGACGCCATCGGCGCGCTGCTGACCCGGCTGGGCGCCCACGAGTCGCTCATGGCCTGGGAGGAGCGCCGGATGCGTCGCGAGGTCCGTGCCACGGCCAACCGCCTCGCCAACTTCGACGACGCCAACCTGCGCCGCTCCGCCCGCGCCGCCGTCGCGGCCGGCGCTCGTGTCGAGCGCGCGCTCGAGATCCTCGGCGAGGAGGTCCCCGACCACCTCCGTCAGGCCGGCAGCCTCCGGCTCGAGCACAAGCAGGCCTCCCTCGAGGAGCTCGGCCAGCTGCACGACCCGGTGCTGACCAAGGACGCCATCGCCGGACGCATCCGCCGTCTGCTGGCGATGGCGGACAAGAAGGCCCAGGAGACCGGCATCCCGGACACCGAGGCCTCCCTCACCCCGGAGATGTTGGCCGAGGATGAATGACCATCCGCTGCGCGAAGGATGAGCGCAGCGGATCAGGTCATCAGGTCGAGCAAGCCCCGCGGCCGAGCCCGCGAGGCCGCGACGGGCGTGCCGAGACCCGGTGACGTAGGCACCACCCCCGCCCGTGTCCTCACACATCGTCCGCGTCGACCGGTCGCTTTGATCGATCCAAAGTTACCGATCCGTACCGAGGACTCCGGGTCGTGACGTCCACCACGGGGCGATAGGGTCGAGAAGTCCCGACCCCCTTCTTCCCAGGAGACCCGCTGTGACCGTTCGTGTAGGAATCAACGGCTTCGGCCGCATCGGCCGCAACTTCTACCGTGCGGTCCGCGCCTCGGGCGCCGACATCGAGATCGTCGGCGTCAACGACCTGACCGACAACACGTCGCTGGCCCACCTGCTGAAGTTCGACTCGATCCTGGGTCGTCTCGACGCCGACGTGTCGTCCACCGACACCTCGATCAAGGTCGGCGACACTGAGTTCGCCGTGTCCGCCGAGCGCGACCCCTCGAAGCTGAGCTGGGGCGAGCTCGGGGTCGACGTCGTCGTGGAGTCCACCGGCTTCTTCACCGACGCCACCAAGGCCAAGGCCCACGTCGACGCCGGCGCCAAGAAGGTCATCATCTCCGCGCCCGCCTCCAACGAGGACATCACGATCGTGATGGGTGTCAACCACGAGCTGTACGACCCCGCGCAGCACACCGTCATCTCCAACGCGTCGTGCACCACCAACTGCCTGGCCCCCATGGCCAAGGCGCTCCACGACGAGTTCACGATCGTCAAGGGCCTGATGACGACGATCCACGCCTACACCGCGGACCAGAACCTCCAGGACAACATCCACAAGGACCCGCGCCGCGCCCGCGCCGCCGCGCTCAACATGGTCCCGACCTCGACCGGTGCCGCCAAGGCCATCGGCCTGGTTCTGCCCGAGCTCAAGGGCAAGCTCGACGGCTACGCCATGCGCGTCCCGGTGCCGACCGGCTCCGCGACCGACCTGACCTTCGAGGCCGGCCGCGAGACCTCGGTCGAGGAGGTCAACGCCGCCATCGAGAAGGCCGCCGACGGCCGCTACCTCAAGTACTCGACCGACCCGCTGGTGTCCACCGACATCGTCACCGACCCGGCGTCGTGCATCTTCGACGCCCCGCTGACCAAGGTGATCGGCAACCAGGTCAAGGTCCTCGGCTGGTACGACAACGAGTGGGGCTACTCCAACCGCCTCGCCGACCTGATCACCCACATCGGCAGCTCCCTCTGAGTCGCCGCGAGGACCCGCCGATGACCACGATCGACGACCTCGGGGACCTCCGGGGCCGCACCGTCCTGGTGCGCTCGGACCTCAACGTGCCGCTGGACGACGACCGCATCACCGACGACGGACGCATCCGCGCCAGCCTGCCCACGCTGCGCCGGCTCACCGACGCGGGGGCGCGGGTCGCCGTGGTCGCCCACCTCGGCCGTCCGAAGGGGGCGCCCGACCCGGCGTACTCCCTGCGGCCGGTCGCGGCCCGTCTCGGCGAGCTGCTGGGCACCGACGTCGCCTTCGCCGACGACACGGTGGGCGACAGCGCCCGCGCCACGGTGGCGGCGCTCGGGGACGGCCAGGTGGCGGTGCTCGAGAACGTCCGCTTCAACGCGGGCGAGACCAGCAAGGACGAAGGCGAGCGCCAGGCGTTCGCCCGCGACCTCGCTGCCCTCGCCGACGTCTTCGTCTCCGACGGCTTCGGCGTCGTGCACCGCAAGCAGGCCAGCGTGTACGACGTGGCCCGGTTGCTGCCGCACGCGATGGGCGGCCTGGTGCAGACCGAGATCGAGGTGCTGCGCCGGCTCACCGAGGACCCGGAGCGTCCCTACGTCGTCGTGCTCGGCGGGTCCAAGGTCTCCGACAAGCTCGGCGTCATCGACAACCTGCTCGGCAAGGCCGACCGGCTCCTCATCGGCGGCGGGATGGTCTTCACGTTCCTGGTCGCCCAGGGCCACGCGGTGGGCAAGAGCCTGCTCGAGCAGGACCAGGTCGAGGTGTGCCGCGAGTACCTCCGCCGCGCGGAGGAGTCGGGCGTGCAGATCCTGCTGCCGACCGACGTCGTGGTGGCCCCGGAGTTCGCCGCCGACGCACCGGCGACGGTCGTGCCCGCCGACGCCATCCCCGACGACCAGCTCGGGCTGGACATCGGCCCCGATTCCCAGCGTGCGTTCGCGGCTGCCCTGGCCGACGCCCGCACGGTCTTCTGGAACGGGCCCATGGGCGTCTTCGAGTTCCCCGCCTTCGCCGAGGGCACCCGGGCCGTGGCCCAGGCGCTCACCGAGCTCGACGGGCTGTCGGTCGTCGGGGGAGGGGACTCCGCCGCCGCCGTGCGCACGCTCGGCTTCGACGAGGCCGCCTTCGGCCACATCTCGACCGGGGGCGGTGCCAGCCTGGAGTACCTCGAGGGCAAGGACCTCCCCGGCATCGACGTCCTGGACGACCCGGTCGACTCCGTCGACCGCGACCACTGAAACGAGAGAGACCGATGTCCCGCACCCCCTTGATGGCCGGCAACTGGAAGATGAACCTCACGCACTCCGAGGCGGTGGTGCTGGTCCAGAAGCTGGCCGCGGTCCTGGCCGACAAGAAGCACGACCACGCCAAGGCCGAGGTCGTCGTCATCCCGCCGTTCACCGACCTGCGCAGCGTGCAGACCTGCGTCGACGGCGACAAGCTCGCGATCAGGTACGGCGCCCAGGACGTCTCCGCGCACGAGAAGGGCGCCTACACCGGCGAGATCTCGGCCGGGATGCTCGCCAAGCTCGGCGTGTCCTACGTCCTGGCCGGTCACTCCGAGCGCCGTGAGTACCACGCCGAGGGCGACGACCTCGTCAACGCCAAGGCCAAGGCCACGATCGCCGCCGGCATGACCCCGCTGGTCTGCGTCGGGGAGGGCCTGGAGGTCCGCAAGGAGGGCCGCCAGGTCGAGCACACCCTCGCCCAGGTCGACGGCTCGCTCGCCGGTCTCGACGCCGCGCAGGTGGGCGCGCTGGTCGTCGCCTACGAGCCGGTCTGGGCCATCGGCACCGGCGAGGTGGCGACGCCCGACGACGCCCAGGAGGTGTGCGCGGCCATCCGCGGTCGCGTCCGCGAGGTGTGGGGCGACCAGGCGGCGGACGCCGTGCGCGTGCTCTACGGCGGCTCCGTGAAGGCCGCCAACGTCGCGGGGATCATGGACAAGGCCGACGTCGACGGCTGCCTCGTCGGAGGGGCGAGCCTCGACGCCGACGAGTTCGGCGGCATCGCGCGTTTCTACGACATGCCGAAGCTCTGACCGCCGTCCTCAACCCCCACCCCGTGAGTTAGGCTGTCCCACCGTGATCATCGCACTCACCGTCGTGCTCGTCCTGACGAGCCTGTTGCTGATTCTCCTCATCCTGCTCCACAAGGGCAGGGGCGGAGGTCTCTCGGACATGTTCGGAGGCGGCATGTCCAGTGGCCTCGGTGGGTCCTCGGTTGCCGAACGCAACCTGGACCGCATCACCGTGGGAGCCGGATTCATCTGGTTCGCCAGCGTGATCGCCCTGGGACTGCTGCTGAAGGCCAACAACTCCTAGCAGTCGCCCCTCTTCATCCCCCCGAACAAGGAGAAGTGAGCGTGGCAGGTGGTGCAAGCGCCATCCGCGGCAGCCGAGTCGGCGCCGGTCCGATGGGAGAGGCCGAGCGCGGGGAGTCCGCTCCTCGCCAGCGAGTCGTCTACTACTGTGCCCACCGGCACACGTCCGAGGTCTTCTTCGCCGTCGAGGTGACAGCGCCCGAGTCGTGGGACTGCCCGCGCTGCGGCCTGCCGGCCAACCAGGACTCGGAGAACCCTCCGCCGCCGCCGAAGATCGAGCCGTACAAGACGCACCTCGCCTACGTGAAGGAGCGTCGCAGCGACACCGAGGCGGCCGACATCCTCGACGAGGCGCTCAAGACGCTCCGAGACCGCCGCAAGCGCGGCGAGATCGGTTTCTGAGCACTCGACAATTTCTGCCAGCCAGCCGTCGACCGGATCCCCGGTCGGCGGCTGGTCTGTCTCTGCCCGGCAGGACGCGGTCAGCGCTCCAGCTGACCGGCAGCGGTCTCGTCGAGGAACCACAACGTGCGGCGCAGCCCCCGTGGTCCGGCCGCCGGAGTCTCCGACACGTCCCCACCGCCGACCGACCGCGCCACCGCGTCGGCCTTCTCGTCGCCGGCGGCCACGAACCAGACCTGGTCGGCACGCTGCAGGGTCGACAGGCCGAGACTGATGCGCACGGGCGGCGGCTTGGGCGAGTCGTGGACGGCCAGCGCCACGGCCTGCTCGTGCACCTCGGGGCGTCCGGGGAACAGCGACGCGCAGTGGCCGTCCGGACCGATCCCCAGCAGCAGCACGTGGAACCAGGCGTGTCCCTCGGGCACGTGACCGCGCGCGATCCGCAGGTCCTCGACGTACGCCGCGGCAGCGTCCTCCGGGCTCGCGTGGCCCTCGTCGGACGCCGCCATGGGGTGCACGCGGTCGCGGTTCAGCGGCAGCCTGCGCAGCCCGTCCTGCAGCGCCTGCCCGGCGTTGCGCTCGTCGTCGTCGGACGCGACGTAGCGCTCGTCGCCCCACCACAGCGACACCCGGGCCCAGTCGATGTCCTCCCGCTCGGCCGACAGGTCGGCCAGGCGGGTGTGAAGCCGTCGGGACAGCGACCCTCCGGTCAGCACGACATGGGGGTCCTCGCCGAGGGCCGAGAGCTCGGCCAGGTGGTCGAGCAGGCGGACCGCCACCGTCTCGGCCACCTCCTCCGAGCTGGACCGCACCACGAGCTGGTCGGAAGAGGCTGACACCAGGGCACCTGCTTTCAGGACGCGGACTTCTTCGCCGCGGTCTTCTTGGTCGCGGTCTTCTTGGTCGCGGTCTTCTTGGTCGCGGTCTTCTTGGTCGCGGTCTTCTTGGTCGCGGTCTTCTTGGTCGCGGTCTTCTTGGTCGCGGTCTTCTTGGTCGACTTCTTCGCCGCGGGCCTCTTCGCCGCGGGCTTCTTCGCAGCCTGGGCGGCGCCACCCTTGCGGCCCGCGCTCATCCGGGTGAGCCGCTTGACGGTCCGGGCGTAGACGTCGTCGGGGTCGAGCCGGCGCAGCTCCTCGGTCAGAAGCGCGGGGATCTCACGACGGACGAGCGCCACCGGACGGTCGGGCTGCCCCGGCACCGAGAGCACCGCGTGCCGGCCGTCGTCCCGGGCGAGCCGCACGTCGCCGTCGCTGGTGGTGAGCACCACCTCGGTGATGCCGGGACCGTCGGACTGCCGGCGCGTGGCGGTCACGCGCAGCCGGTCGCCGAGCCAGGCGGCCAGCAGGTCGGCGCTCGGGCTGACCCGCTCGGAGGTCACGCTCACCGCGCTCACCCGGCCGTCGGTCTGGTCGAGCGCCGCCGCGAGGAAGGCCCGCCACGGCGTGATGCGGGTCCAGGCGAGGTCGGTGTTGCCGGGTGCGTAGGAGCGGCACTGGTCGAGCATCGCCCGGGCGCGCGCCGTCGGGGCCCGGGCGGCGTCGGTGATGCGGCGCGTCCCGAGCTGCCCGACCGGGTCGGCGGCCGGGTCGGCGGGGGAGCCGCAGGGCCACCAGACCACCACGGGGGAGTCGGGCAGCAGCAGCGGCAGCAGCACCGAGTCGGGGTGCTTGGTGACCGGTCCCTCGAGCGTGATCAGGGCCTGCTCGCCGGCGGTGCCGCTGCCGGTGCGGATCTCGGCCGTGATCCGCGAGGAGCCGCGGCCCGATCCGGTCACGAGGCCCAGCAGGCGCGAGGGGTGCTCCCGGGCGGCGTCGCGCGCAGCGTCGAGGGCGGCGTCGGCGTCCTCCTGGTCGACCACCACGATCATCGTCATCACCATGCCCATGGCGGGGCTGCCGGCGTTGCGCCGGGCCTTGACGATGGCCGAGGCGATCTCGCTGGCGTTGGTGTCCTCCAGGACGGTGCCGCGTCGGCCCGACTGCGTGCTCATGGTCGCCTCCAGGCGCGTCCCTCGCGGGCGAGCATGGCGTCGGCCGAGGCCGGGCCCCACGTGCCGCTGGGGTACTGCTCGGGCCGGCCGTGGTCGGCCCAGTAGTCGATGATCGGGTCGAGGATGCGCCAGGACTGCTCGACCTCCTCGTGCCGGGGGAAGAGCGGTGGCTCGCCCAGCAGCACGTCGAGGATCAGGCGCTCGTAGGCCTCCGGGGAGGCCTCGGTGAAGCTGCCGCCGTAGGCGAAGTCCATGTTGACGTCGCGGATCTCCATCTGGGTGCCGGGCACCTTGGAGCCGAAACGCAGCGTGACGCCCTCGTCGGGCTGCACCCGGATCACGAGCGCGTTGTGGCTGAGGTCCTCGACCGCCGCCTGCGAGAAGGGCAGGTGGGGAGCGCGCTTGAACGACACGGCCACCTCCGTGACGCGGCGTCCGAGCCGCTTGCCGGTGCGCAGGTAGAACGGCACGCCGGACCAGCGGCGGTTGTCGACGCCGAGGCGGATGGCGGCGTACGTCTCGGTCGTCGAGGTGGCCGCGATGTCGGGCTCGTCGAGGTAGCCGCCGACCTGGACGCCACCCGCCCAGCCGGCGGCGTACTGGCCGCGGGCGGTGGTCAGGTCGAGGCGCCGCGGCAGCACGACCGAGTCGAGCACCTTCTGCTTCTCCAGGTGCAGGCTGCGGGCGTCGAAGGAGGTGGGCTCCTCCATCGCGGTCAGGGCCATCAGCTGGATGAGGTGGTTCTGGATGACGTCGCGGGCGGCGCCGATGCCGTCGTAGTAGCCCGCGCGACCGCCGATGCCGATGTCCTCGGCCATGGTGATCTGCACGTGGTCGACGTAGTTGCTGTTCCAGATCGGCTCGAAGAGCATGTTGGCGAAGCGCATCGCGAGGATGTTCTGCACCGTCTCCTTGCCGAGGTAGTGGTCGATGCGGAAGACCGACTCGGGGGAGAAGACGCCGCTGAGGGTCTCGTTGAGCTTCTGCGCGGTCGCCAGGTCGGACCCGAAGGGCTTCTCGACCACCACGCGGCGCCAGGTGTCGGGCCGGTCCTCGGTGAGGCCGTGCTCCTGCAGCTGACCGACCACGTCGCCGAAGTAGCGCGGCGGGATCGACAGGTAGAACGCGTGGTTGCCGCCCGTGCCGCGCACCCGGTCGAGGTCCTCGATGGTCTGCTTCAGCTGGGCGAAGGCCTGGTCGTCGTCGAACTCGCCGGGCACGAAGCGGAAGCCCTCGGCGAGCTGGTGCCAGACCTCCTCGCGGAACTCGGTGCGCGCGTGCTCGCGCACCGAGTCGTGCACGACCTTCGCGAAGTCCTGGTCGGCCCAGTCCCGCCGCGCGAAGCCGACGAGCGAGAAGCCCGGCGGCAGCAGCCCCCGGTTGGCGAGGTCGTAGATCGCCGGCATCAGCTTCTTGCGGGCGAGGTCGCCGGTGACGCCGAAGATGACCATGCCGCAGGGGCCGGCCACCTTGGGCAGGCGGCGGTCCTGCGGGTCCCGCAGGGGGTTGGTCCGCGCGCGGGACGGGCTCACGTGGTCCTCTCTCAGTCCTGCGTGCCGGTCAGCGCCGCGCGTACGGCGGCCAGGCCGGTGTCGAGGTCGTGCAGGTGCAGGCGGAGGACCGGGCGGCCGTGGTCGGCCAGGACCGTGGCGTCACCGGCCGCCTGGGCGGCGATCAGGGTGCCGAAGCCGAAGTCGCGGCCCGGGACCGCGAGGTCGTCGGCCGGGGTGTCGGTGATCTGCACGTAGACGCCGGTGGCCGGACCGCCCTTGTGGAACTGCCCGGTCGAGTGCAGGAACCGCGGACCCCAGCCGAAGGTGACCGGGCGCCCGGCCCGGCGGGCCAGGGGAGCGCGTACCTGCTCCTCGAGCGCGGCGTGCGCCCAGCGGTCCAGGTAGGCCATCACGGCCACATAGCCGTGCTCGGGGTCGAGCTGGGCCAGCAGGGCGCTGACGGCGTCGTCGAGCGAGCCGGAGCCGTCGTACCAGTCGCCGCCGAGGGTGGTGACCTCCACCGCCTCGGACGACCCGGACTGCTCCGAGCTCGGCGGGTCGTCGAGCATGCTGCGGGCGGCGGTCTTGGCGCTCTCGACGTCGGGCTGGTCGAAGGGGTTGATGCCGAGGAGACGACCCGCGACGGCGGTGGCGACCTCCCAGAGCATCAGCTGGCCACCGAGGGTGCCGCTCACGGCCAGGTGGGCACCGTCGTCAGGGAGCGATGCCGCAGAGGCGTCCGCGACGAGGTGGGCCACGGTCACGTCCCCGGCCGGCCCCTGCACCTCCGGCGCCTCGGGGCCATCGACGACGACGGGCAGCACGCCCGTGCCCTGCTTGCCGGTGCTCTCGGCGATGAGCTGCTCGGCCCAGGCCGGGAGCCCGTCGATGCCCGAGCCCTCGTCGACGAGGACGAGCTTGTCGCGCCGTGCCTGCTCCAGGCCGGCCATCGCCGCACCCAGGACGAGCCCCGGGTTGCCCTCGGCGTCGACCGACAGCAGCGCGGAGGCGTTCGCGGCGTCCGAGAGCAGCGCGCCCACGTCGACGCCCGCCAGGGCGCTGGGCACCAGGCCGAAGGCCGTGAGCGCCGAGTAGCGGCCGCCCACGTCGGGGTCGGCCGCGACCACGCGCAGCCCGGCCTGGTCGCTCTGCTCCTGCAGGGGCGAGCCGGGGTCGGTCACGATCACGACGTGGTCGGAGGGCTCGAGCCCGGCCTCGACGAAGGCGTGCTCGAAGGCGCGCCGCTGCGAGTCGGTCTCGACCGTGGAGCCGGACTTCGAGGAGACGACGACGACGGTGGTGCCGAGGTCGCCGGCGAGCGCGGTGCGGACCTGGTCGGGGTGGCTGGAGTCCAGCACCACCAGGTCGACGCCCTCCGTGGCGCAGATGACCTCGGGGGCCAGCGAGGATCCGCCCATGCCGCACAGCACGACGCGGGTCAGTCCCTCCTCGCGGCAGGCGTCCACGATCGGCCGGAAGACCGACAGCAGGGGGCGGGACGCCTCGGGGAGCCCCACCCACGCCAGGCGCTTGGACGCCTCGTCCTCGGCCTCGGGACCCCACAGCGTGTGGTCGCGGGAGAAGAGCCGGCTGGCGAACTTCTCCTCGACGAGGGTGGGCACGTGCGCGGCGACGGCCCGCTGGGCCTCACCCGACGTCTGGACCGTCACCTGCGTGCTCATGACTTCGACGACTCCATCTGCTTCTCGACGGTCTCGGTGAGCTCGTGCCAGGAGGCGACGAACTTGTCGACGCCCTCCTTCTCGAGGGCGGTGATGACCTCGTCGTAGCCGATGCCCTGCTCGGCGAGCGCCTCGAAGACCCGGCGGGCGTCGTCGTACGTGCCACGCACGGTGTCGCCGGTGACGACGCCGTGGTCGGCGAACGCGTCCATGGTCTTCTCCGGCATGGTGTTGACCACGCCGGAGGTGACGAGGTCGGCGACGTACATCGTGTCGTCGTAGTCGGGGTTCTTGACCCCGGTGGAGGCCCACAGCGGACGCTGGGGGAGCGCGCCGTGCTCGGCGAGCGCGGCGAACCGGTCGCCCGAGAAGACCTCCTCGTACTTCTCGAACGCGAGGCGGGCGTTGGCCACCGCGGCCTTGCCGCGCAGCGCGAGGGCCTCGTCGGTGCCGATCTCCTCGAGGCGCTTGTCGACCTCGCTGTCGACGCGGGAGACGAAGAACGAGGCGACCGAGTGCAGCTGGGCGAGGTCCCAGCCGTTGCGGTGCGCCTGCTCGAGCCCGGCGAGGTAGGCGTCCATGACGGCCTCGTAGCGCTCCAGGCCGAAGATCAGCGTCACGTTGACGCTGATGCCCTCACCCAGGGTCTGGGTGATCGCGGGCAGGCCCTCGTCGGTCGCGGGGATCTTGATGAGGAGGTTCTGCCGGTCGACCTTGCGCCACAGCTGCTGGGCCGACTCGATGGTGCCCTCGGTGTCGAAGGCCAGCGTCGGGGCGACCTCGATCGATACCCGGCCGTCCTTGCCGCCGGTGGCGTGCGAGACGTCGGTCAGCTCGTCGCAGGCGTTGCGCACGTCGTCGGTGGTGAGCTCGAGGATGACGTCCTCGACCGTCGCCCCGCCGCGGGTCAGGCCGGCGACCTGGTCGTCGTACCGCTCGCCGTCGGCGACCGCCGCCGCGAAGATGGTGGGGTTCGTCGTCACGCCGACGACGTGCTTGTCCTTGACCAGCTCGGCCAGGTTGCCCGACTCGATGCGCTCGCGCGACAGGTCGTCGAGCCAGATGCTCACCCCGGCGGACGAGAGCTTCTCGAGCCGGTCGGTGCCTGCGTCGGATGTCATGGTTTCCCTCCACGGTTGCGGTGCGGTGGCTCGTTCCGGGCCACCCGGTCCGGAGCCGGCCCGGGTCGGGACGGTCCGGGACGTTCTCTGATGGCTACACGCCGCGGGCGGCGTCGTCGATGCTCTCCTTGGCCGCCGAGACCACGGCCGCGGCGGTGAGCCCGAACTTCTCGTACAGCTCCTGGTACTGCGCGCTGGCCCCGAAGTGGTCGAGCGAGACGGCGCGCCCGTGGTCGCCCACGACCTCGCGCCAGCCCTGGGCGACGCCGGCCTCGATGCTGACGCGGGACTTGACCTCGGGCAGCAGCACGCTGTCGCGGTAGCTCGCGTCCTGGGCGTCGAACCACTCGCGGCACGGCATCGACACCACGCGGGCGGCGATGTCGAGCGCGGCGAGCTGCTCGCGGGCCTCGACGGCGATCGCCACCTCGGAGCCGGTGGCCACGAGGATGACGTCGGGGGTCGAGGGCGTGTCGATCAGGACGTAGGCGCCCTTGGCGACGCCGTCGACGGTCGCGTAGCCGTCGGTCCCTCGCGGGAACGTCGGGACGTCCTGGCGGGTCAGGGCCAGGGCCGAGGGACCGCTGGTGTCCTCGAGCACGGCTCGCCACGCGGCGACGGTCTCGTTGGCGTCGGCCGGCCGCACGACCGCGAGACCCGGGATCGCGCGCAGCGCAGCCAGGTGCTCGACGGGCTGGTGCGTGGGACCGTCCTCGCCCAGACCGATGGAGTCGTGGGTCCAGACGTAGGTCACGGGCAGGTGCATCAGCGCCGCGAGGCGGACCGCGGGACGCATGTAGTCGGAGAAGACGAGGAACGTGCCGCCGTACACGCGAGTGCCGCCGTGCAGGGCGATGCCGTTCATCACCGAGCCCATGGCGTGCTCGCGGATGCCGAAGTGCAGGACGCGGCCGTACTCGTTGCCGGTGAACTTCTTGGTCGAGTGCTCGGCCGGGAGGAACGACGGCTCGCCCTTGGGCGTGGTGTTGTTCGAGCCGGCCAGGTCGGCCGAGCCGCCCCACAGCTCGGGCAGCACCGGGGCGATGGCACTGAGCACCTCGCCGGAGGCCTTGCGGGTGGCCACGCCCTTGGCGTCGGGCTCGAAGGTCGGCAGGGCGTCGGCCCAGCCGTCGGGCAGGCGGCGCTCCACGAAGACCCGCTTCAGCAGCTCGGCGCGCTCGGGGTTCTTCGTCTGCCAGGCGGTGAACTGCTCGTCCCACGCCGCGCCGGCCTCGCTGCCGCGCTCGAGCAGGCCGCGGGTGTGCGCGATGACCTCGTCGCTGACCTCGAAGGACTTCTCCGGGTCGAAGCCCATCAGCTTCTTGGTGGCCGCCACCTCGTCGTCGCCGAGGGCGGAGCCGTGCGAGCCGCCGGTGTTCTGCGCGTTCGGCGCGGGCCAGGCGATGACCGTGCGGAGGTTGATGAAGCTGGGACGGCCGGTCTCCTTCTGGGCCCGCTGGATCGCGCGCCACAGGGCCGGGACGTCCTCGGCGTACTCCGCGCCGCCGTTGGTCCAGTCCACGTTCTGCACGTGCCAGCCGTAGGCGGCGTACCGGGCGGAGACGTCCTCGCTGAACGCGACCGCGGTGTCGTCCTCGATCGAGATCTTGTTGTCGTCGTAGATGAGCACGAGGTTGCCGAGCTGCTGGTGCCCGGCGAGGGACGAGGCCTCGGCGCTCACGCCCTCCTGCAGGTCGCCGTCGGAGCAGATCGCGTAGACCATGTGGTCGAAGGGGCTCTCGCCGGCCTTCGCGTCGGGGTCGAGCAGACCGCGCTCGCGGCGGGCCGCCATCGCCATGCCGACGGCGTTCGCGACGCCCTGGCCCAGCGGGCCCGTGGTGGTCTCGACGCCCGCGGTGTGGCCGTGCTCGGGGTGGCCCGGGGTGCGGCTGCCCCACGTGCGCAGGGCCTTGAGGTCGTCGAGGGCGAGACCGAAGCCGCCGAGGTAGAGCTGGATGTAGAGGGTCAGGCTGGAGTGGCCGCAGGACAGCACGAAGCGGTCGCGCGCGATCCACTGCGGGTCGGCGGGGTCGTGACGCATGACCTTCTGGAACAGCAGGTACGCCGCCGGCGCCAGGCTCATGGCCGTGCCGGGGTGGCCGTTGCCGACCTTCTGCACGGCGTCCATGGCCAGCGCCCGGGCCGTGTCGACCGCCCGGTCGTCCAGCTCGTTCCAGTCGAGGGAGGGGCTCACGAACGGGGTCCTCTCGTTGTCTGAGACCGGGGCGAGCGGTGGCTGTCCCGGCGGAGCCGAGCCTACCCACGCCCCCTGTGGGCATGCACACCCCCGCGGGTGCTCGGCCGGCGGCCCCGGGCGACTACACTCGCACTGCCGGCGGCCTGCGTCGGCATGTCAGCCGCCATCTCGAGGACGCGAGGACACGTGACCGCCGTCGACCCCCAGGTGCGCCTCTCCCCGAGCGCGGGGGGATCCAGCCCTCTCGGCCGGTTCCGCGACGTCGTGGGCGCCTACGTCGGGCTGACCAAGCCGCGGATCATCGAGCTGCTGCTGCTGACCACCGTCCCGGTCATGTTCCTGGCCTCGCGCGGCGTGCCCGAGCTCGGCCTCGTGGTGGCCACGGTGGTCGGCGGGACGCTGTCGGCCGGCAGTGCCAACGCCCTCAACTGCGTCTACGACCGCGACATCGACGAGCGGATGCGCCGTACGCGGCGCCGCGCGCTGCCGCGCCACGCGGTCTCGCCGCGCGCCGCCCTGGTCTTCGGCCTCGTCCTCGGCGTGGTCTCGACCGTGCTGCTGTGGACGCTGGTCAACCCGCTCTCGGCCCTGCTGTCCCTGGCGGCGAACGTCTTCTACGTCGTGGGCTACACGATGCTGCTCAAGCGACGCACCAGCCAGAACATCGTGTGGGGCGGCGCCGCCGGGTGCTTCCCGGCCCTCATCGGCTGGACCGCGGTCACCGGCTCGCTGTCGTGGGTGCCGGTCGTGCTCTTCGCGGTCGTGTTCTTCTGGACGCCGCCGCACTTCTGGGCCCTCGCGCTGCGCTACCGCGAGGACTACGCCGCGGCCGACGTGCCGATGCTGCCGTCGGTCTCCCCGGCCCCCGTCGTGGGACGCCAGATCGTCGCCTACGCCTGGGTGACGGTCGCGACCTCGCTGCTGCTGTGGCCGGTCGCCGGGACCTCGTGGTTCTACCCGACGGTCGCCGGGATCCTCGGAGCGGTGTTCATCGTGGAGTCGCACCGGCTCTCGGCCCGCACCCGCGCCACCGACGACGTCGTCGCCATGCGCCCGATGCGGCTCTTCCACTGGTCGAACATCTACCTGTCGCTGCTGTTCGTGGGCGTCGCCCTCGAGCCCCTCGTCGCCGGCTGACCCCGCTCACTCGGGGGCCGTCGGTTTCCCACGGTATGCAGCCGAACATGCACTCCCCACGGCGTCCGGAGCACGGGGAGCGCCAGTTTTCCATGGGGAGTCGGCCGAGCGCCTGACCCACGACCTCCGGACGTACGACGTACGCGCGTCGGCGGGGCACTGGGTCCTGCGAGCCGTCGCTCGTCGCCGGTCGACGGGATGGCGGCGGAGTTCTTCCCACGGCAACCCGGCACTCCCCACGGTGCGGACGCCGTGGGGAGTGCCAGTTCGCCTGCATACCGTGGGAAACCAGCACCCCACCCGGCCGAGGTCAGAGCGGGCTGGGGGCGGCGGAGCGGGAGGGGACGGTCCGGTCCCGGGCGGCCAGGAGCAGCCACGTCATGGCGGCGGCGAAGAGCGCGGCGCCGAGCAGGTGGATCGCGACGAGGACGACCGGCAGGTCGGTGAAGTACTGCACGAACCCGACGGTGCCCTGCGCGAGCACCACCACGAGCAGGATCCGCGCAGCGCGCACGACCTCGAGGGTGCGGTCCAGGCTGCGCACGGCGACCACCACGGCCACGAGCAGCCCGAGCAGCAGGAAGACCGCGTCGGTGTGCAGCTGGCTCACCGACCGCGGGTCGAGCCCGTTGCGCGGGGCGTCGGCGTCCCCGGCGTGGGGGCCGCTGCCGGTCACGACCGTGCCGAGGTAGAGCACGGCCCAGCCGACGACGAACACGGCGACGGACAGGCGCTCGACGACCGTCCCGACCGTGGGCGCGACCACGGCATCGGCGGCCACGAGCGGCTCGGCCCGGTCGGCGGGCGAGCCGACCACCACCGAGCGCACCAGCAGCACGGCCACGCAGATCATCACCATCGACACGACCAGGTGCATCGACACGGTCCACGGGTTGAGGCCGGTCAGCACCGTGACCCCGCCCAGGGCGGCCTGCGCGGGCACGCCGACGGCCAGCACGACCGCCGGCAGCCGCAGGTCGCGGCGGCTCGAGCGCCACACCGCAACGAGGGTCGCGATCGCGACCGCCGCGATGAGGAAGGTGACCATCCGGTTGCCGAACTCGATCGCGGTGTGGATCGTCATCGCGCCGTGCGGCCGGAACGACTCCTCGGTGCAGCGCGGCCACGTCGGGCAGCCCAGCCCGGAGCCGGTCAGGCGCACCACGCCACCGGTCACCACGATCGCGATGTTGACCACCAGCGAGGCGACCGCCGCACGCCGCAGCCACGCGGGCGACGTACGCCGGGGCGGGGCGTCGAGGGCGCGGGGCGGGCTCACGTCTACTCCCACCGGAAGGTCCTCGCCGTCAGCGCCGTCGCGACGACCGCCCACACGAGCAGCACGAGCGACTGGTCGAGCGGGAACGTGCCGGCCACGAGGCTCTCGCGCATCCCGCTGCCGAGCGCGCCGGAGGGCAGGTAGGCCAGCACCTCGCCGAACCCGCCGTACGTCGACAGCGGCAGGACCACGCCACCGCCGGCCGCCAGCAGGATGTAGACGAGGTTGGCCGCCGCCAGCGTGGCCTCGGCCCGCAGCGAGCCGGCGATCAGCAGCCCGAGCGAGGCGAACGCGGCCGTTCCGAGGGCGACCATGACGAGCAGACCGGCCAGCGCCCGCAGTGTCGTCGCGGGCTCCCAGCCGAGCCCGAAGGCGACGGCGGAGAGCACCAGGACCTGCACCGCCTCGACGAGCAGCAGGGCCAGCACCTTGCCGAGCAGCAGGCCGTGCCGCGGCAGGGGCGAGGCGCCGAGCCGCTTGAGGACGCCGTAGCGGCGCTCGAAGCCAGTGGCGATCGCCAGCGAGGTGAAGGCGGTCGACATGATCGCCAGCGCGAGCACGCCGGGCGTCAGGTCGTCGATGGCGGTGGACGACAGGGACAGGTCGAGCTGGCGCGCGGCCAGCACGCCGCCGGTGAGGACCAGCACCGGGATCACCAGCGCCAGCAGCAGCTGCTCGCCGTTGCGCAGCAGCAGCACGGTCTCCATGCGGGCCTGGGCGACGACCTGGCGCGCCAGGGGCGCCGAGCCGGGTCGCGGGGCGAAGGTGCCGGTCGCGCTCATCCGAAGGTCCTTCCCGTCACCCGCAGGAACACGTCCTCGAGGCTGCGCTGGCCGAGGCTGAGCGACTCCGGCACCACGCCGTTGCGCTGGCACCAGGCGGACACCGTCGCCAGCGTGGTCGGGTCGGCCGGGCCGCTGATGAGCAGGCTGTGCGCGTTGACCGGCCGCACCTCGGTGCCGGCGCCGAGCTCGGCCTGCAGCGAGGCCGGCGCGTCGGGCGGGAACGGCTCGGTCACGACCAGGCGGATGGTGACCTCGCCGACGCCGCGGGTCAGCTCGAAGGGCGACCCGGAGGCGATGAGCCGGCCGTGGTCGATGATGTGGACGGTGTCGGCGAGGCGCTCGGCCTCCTCCAGGTAGTGCGTGGTGAGCACCGTCGTCACGCCGTCGCCCTTGAGCTCCTCGAGCAGGTCCCAGGTGTCGCGCCGCGCCTGCGGGTCCATGCCCGCGGTCGGCTCGTCGACGAAGAGCAGCTCGGGACGCCCCACGAGCGCCATCGCCAGCGACAACCGCTGCTGCTGCCCACCGGACAGCCGCCGGTACGGCGTACGGCCGCACGTGTCGAGACCGAGCCGCTCCACGAGCAGCGGGACCGGCAGGGGATGGGCGTGCAGGGAGGCGATGTGGGCGAGCATCTCGACGGCGCGGACGCCGGTCCAGGCGCCGCCGGACTGCAGCATCACCCCGATCCGGGGCAGCAGCGCGCGCCGCTCGGTGACCGGGTCGAGCCCGAGCACGCGGACGGAGCCGCCCTGCGGCTTCCGGAACCCCTCGCAGGTCTCCAGCGTGGTCGTCTTGCCGGCCCCGTTGGGCCCCAGCACGGCGGTGACGCTGCCGCGCTCGACGCTCAGGCTGAGCCCGTCGACGGCCGTCTTGTCGCCGTACCTCATGACGAGTCCGTCGACCTCGACCGCAGGCGAGGAGGGCGAGGTCAGGGGCACACCCGCCAGTCTAGGGACGCCGGGCTCCCGGACCGACCTCGCCGCGGGTGGAGTGCCTCACGCGTCGCGCACCGCGGCCTGCCCGGTCGCGGGGATGACGACGTGGAGGGCGTTGCGGTCGACCGACAGCTCGACGGGCGTCGCCAGCGCGGGCTCGCCGTCGAGGTTGAGCGGTCGCGGGGTGTCCGTGGTCAGCCGCACCCGCCGGCTGGTCAGGTGCACGACCCGCTCGTGCTCGACCACGCTGCCGTCGCGCAGCCGTCGCGCCCAGGTCGCGTGGTCGCGCAGCGACCCCCGCACGATCACCGACACGTCGAGGGCGCCGTCGTCGACCGAGGCGCCGGGCGCCACGGTGCGGCCGCCGCCGTAGTGGCGGCCGTTGCCGACCGAGACCTGCAGCACGTGGTCGAGCCGCAGGGTGTCGTGGTCGCCGTCGGGGAACTCCAGGACCGCCGAGAAGTCGACGTGGCGACGGTACGCGCGCAGCGTCGCGACCGGGTAGGCCAGCGGGCCCAGGTGCCGCTTGAGGCGCGGCGACAGCATCTCGGTCACGACCGACGACAGGCCGCAGGAGGCGACGTTGAGGAAGGCCTGCGCGTCCGGACGGGCGTCCCCGCCGCCGTCGCCGCGCGTCAGCGTCTCCACCCGACCGAGGTCGACGTCGACCACCCGGCCGGTCACCAGTGCCTCGACCGCCGTGGACATGCTGTCGAGCTCGAGGGTGCGGGCGAAGTCGTTGGCCGTGCCGGCGGGCAGCACACCGAGGACCGTGCCGGTGCCCGCGACCCGGTCGGCCGCCGCGCACAGGGTGCCGTCGCCGCCGGCGACGACCAGCGGCGGGGGAGCGGTCGCCACCGCGCGGTCCAGCGCCTCGAGGAGCTCGGCGCCGGACGAGACCTCGACGACGTCGCCGAGCTCGAGCGCCCGGCCGCCTGTCCGGTCGTCTGACTGGCCGTCTGACCGGCCGTCCAGGCGCGCCTCGAGCAGCCGGCGCAGCTCGGCCGCGGCCCCGGCGCCGCGCCGGGCCCCGACGTTGAGCACGACGGGGACGGGGGTGGACGCGGTGACCGGGGCGGGGGACGGCATGCTGACGACCGTAGGTCCACCGACTGGCCCGGACCTGCGAGAGCGCTGAGAGCCCGCTGTGAGGGGCTGGATGCTCGTGGCCACCGCCGGGGCGGCCCTGGGTAAGGGCTGCCTTACTTGAAGCGGCAAGATCAATAACGGCACACTGGTGTTGTGGAAATCAACGACACCCTCGATGTCGGCGCCGACGCGCCGACGCGCGAGCGCGTCGCGAGGACCATCCTCGAGCGTGGTCCGAGCAGTGCCTCGGTCCTCGCGGAGCAGCTCCTGCTGACCCCCGCCGCCGTACGCCGCCACCTCGACCACATGCTCGAGACCGGTCTCGTCGAGCTGCGCGAGCCGCGCCCGCACGAGGCGCGCACCCGGGGACGCGGCCGACCGGCGAAGGTCTTCGCGCTCACCGCCGCCGGCCACGACCTGTTCGAGCAGCAGTACGACGACCTGGCCGCCCAGGCCCTGCGCTTCCTGGCCGAGACGGCCGGCGACGAGGCCGTCACCGAGTTCGCCCGGCGTCGCTGGGCCGTCCTCGAGACCCGCGTCGAGGAGCTGCTCGCCCTCGACCCCGACCAGAGCCCCACCCGGGCCCTGGCGGCGGCCATGCGAGAGGCGGGGTTCGCCGCCTCGGTCAGCGAGAGCCCGATGGGGGAGCAGCTGTGCCAGCAGCACTGCCCCGTCGCGCACGTCGCGCACGAGTTCCCCCAGCTGTGCGAGGCCGAGACCGAGGCGATCTCCCGGGTCCTCGGCCGCCACGTCCAGCGTCTGGCCACCATCGCCCACGGCGACGGCGTCTGCACGACCAGCATCCCGCACACCCGCACGAGCACCACGCGCACCACCAGCACCCCCACCCTGTCGGCAACCAACGAGAGGCGGTCCTCATGACCACCCATCCCGACGCACCCCTCACCTCCGTCGAGGAGATGAACCCCGAGCTCCAGGGCCTCG
The DNA here is from genome assembly GCF_011299595.1 of Nocardioides sp. HDW12B. Lineage (NCBI taxonomy): Bacteria > Bacillati > Actinomycetota > Actinomycetes > Propionibacteriales > Nocardioidaceae > Nocardioides > Nocardioides sp. HDW12B. Next base: position 1,768,956 of record NZ_CP049867.1, read on the forward strand.
GCCGCTACCAGTACGGCTGGGCCGACTCCGACGTCGCCGGCTCGACCGCCAAGCGCGGTCTCAACGAGGACGTCGTGCGCAACATCTCGGCGCTCAAGAGCGAGCCGCAGTGGATGCTCGACCTGCGTCTGAAGGGCCTCAAGCTCTTCCACCGCAAGCCGATGCCGACCTGGGGCTCCGACCTCGGCGCGATCGACTTCGACAACATCAAGTACTTCGTCCGCTCCAGCGAGAAGCAGGCCACCACCTGGGACGAGCTGCCCGAGGACATCAAGAACACCTACGACAAGCTCGGCATCCCGGAGGCGGAGAAGCAGCGCCTCGTCTCGGGCGTCGCCGCGCAGTACGAGTCGGAGGTCGTCTACCACTCCATCCGCGAGGACCTCGAGGCCCAGGGCGTGCTGTTCCTGGACACCGACACCGCGCTGAAGGAGCACCCGGAGCTGTTCCGGGAGTACTTCGGCACCGTCATCCCCGTCGGTGACAACAAGTTCGCCGCGCTCAACACCTCGGTGTGGTCGGGCGGCTCGTTCATCTACGTCCCGAAGGGTGTCCACGTCGACATCCCGCTGCAGGCCTACTTCCGGATCAACACCGAGAACATGGGCCAGTTCGAGCGGACGCTGATCATCGTCGACGAGGACGCCTACGTGCACTACGTCGAGGGCTGCACCGCGCCGATCTACAAGTCCGACTCGCTGCACTCCGCGGTCGTCGAGATCATCGTGAAGAAGGGCGGCCGCTGCCGCTACACGACGATCCAGAACTGGTCGAACAACGTCTACAACCTGGTGACCAAGCGCGCGACCTGCGAGGCCGGCGCCACCATGGAGTGGGTCGACGGCAACATCGGCTCCAAGGTCACGATGAAGTACCCGGCCATCTACCTCATGGGCGAGCACGCCAAGGGCGAGACGCTGTCCATCGCCTTCGCCGGCGAGGGCCAGCACCAGGACGCGGGCGCCAAGATGGTGCACGCCGCCCCGAACACCTCGAGCTCCATCCTCAGCAAGTCGGTCGCCCGCGGCGGTGGACGTACGTCGTACCGCGGACTGATCCAGATCAACGAGGGTGCCCACGGCTCGAAGTCGAACGTCCTGTGCGACGCGCTGCTGGTCGACCAGATCAGCCGCTCCGACACCTACCCCTACGTCGACATCCGCGAGGACGACGTCTCCATGGGCCACGAGGCGAGCGTCTCGAAGGTCTCCGAGGACCAGCTCTTCTACCTGATGAGCCGCGGCATGGAGCAGGACGAGGCCATGGCCATGATCGTGCGCGGATTCGTCGAGCCGATCGCGAAGGAGCTCCCGATGGAGTACGCCCTCGAGCTCAACCGGCTCATCGAGCTGCAGATGGAAGGAGCCGTCGGCTGATGGGCCTCGAGATCTCTTCCCACCTGCACCCGGTGGGCTCGTTCGACCTCGCCGACCACGGCGTCCCCACGGGGCGCGAGGAGGTGTGGCGCTTCACGCCGCTCAAGCGGCTGCGGGGCCTGCACGCCGAGGCGCCCCTGGGCGCCGGTGAGCTCAAGGTCGACGTCGACGCCGGCGACGGCGTCACCGTCGAGGTCGTCGGCTCCGACCACGAGAGCCGCGGCACCTCCGGCCTCGTGCCGCCCGACCGCGTCTCGGCGCGGGCCTGGGCCGCGGCCGAGCAGGTCTTCCTGGTCGACGTGCCGGCCGAGACGGTCGTCGAGAAGGCGTCGACGATCACGCTGACCGGCCTCGGGGTCGAGGACGCCGCCGCCGGCCACGTCGTGGTCCGCATCGGCGCCTTCTCCAAGGCCACCGTCGTCCTGCGTTTCGAGGGCTCGGCCACGCTGGCCGAGAACGTCGAGATCGTGGTCGGCGACAGCGCGAGCCTCACCCTGGTGTCCATCCAGGACTGGGCCGACGACGCCGTCCACCACTCCACCCAGCACGCCAGGATCGGCAGGGACGCGACCCTGAAGCACGTCGCGATCTCGTTCGGCGGCGACGTGGTCCGCCACGACCTCACCGCCGACTACGCCGGCCCCGGCGGCCGCGCGGAGCTGCTCGGGCTGTACTTCGCCGACGCCGGCCAGCACCTCGAGCACCGGCTCTTCGTCGACCACAACGCCCCCAAGACCACGAGCAACGTGGTCTACAAGGGTGCGCTGCAGGGCCAAGGCGCGCACGCGGTGTGGATCGGCAACGTCCTCATCCGCAAGGAGGCCGAGGGCATCGAGACCTACGAGGAGAACCGCAACCTCGTGCTCACCGACGGCTGCCAGGCCGACTCGGTGCCGAACCTCGAGATCGAGACCGGCGAGATCGAGGGCGCCGGTCACGCCTCGGCCACCGGTCGCTTCGACGACCAGCAGCTGTTCTACCTGCAGGCGCGCGGCATCCCCGAGGAGGAGGCCCGCCGCCTCGTCGTGCACGGCTTCTTCAACGACATCGTGCGCAAGATCGGCGTACCGGAGCTCGAGGACAGCCTGATGGCCGCCGTCGAGGCCGAGCTGGAGAAGAACGTGACCCAGGGCGTCGGAGGCGCGGCGTGACCTTCACCCGAGCCTGCGCGCTCGCCGACCTCGAGACCGGTACGCCGTACGCGGCGACCGTCGAGGACGTCGACGTGGCCATCGTGCGCGACGGCGAGGAGCTCTTCGCCATCCGTGACGAGTGCAGCCACGCCAACATCGCGCTGTCCGAGGGTGACGTCGAGGGCTGCCTCATCGAGTGCTGGCTGCACGGGTCGACCTTCGACCTGCGCACCGGCAAGCCCACCACCCTGCCGGCCTTCGAGCCGGTCCCTGTCTACCCCGTCCGGGTCGACGGCGACGACGTGCTCGTCGACGTCGCGAGCCCCCTGAACACCGAGGAATTGAGCGCATGAGCAATCTGGAGATCCGCGACCTGCACGTCAGCGTCGACACCGAGGACGGCCCCAAGGAGATCCTCAAGGGCGTCACGCTGACCATCAACGCCGGCGAGACGCACGCCATCATGGGCCCCAACGGCTCGGGCAAGTCGACCCTGGCCTACTCGATCGCCGGCCACCCGAAGTACACCGTCACCTCGGGCACCGTGACGCTCGACGGCGAGGACGTCCTCGAGATGTCGGTCGACGAGCGCGCCCGCGCCGGGCTGTTCCTGGCCATGCAGTACCCGGTCGAGGTCCCCGGCGTGTCCGTGGCGAACTTCCTGCGCACCGCCAAGACCGCGGTCTCGGGCGAGGCCCCGAAGCTGCGCACCTGGATCAAGGACGTCAACGGCGCGATGGACCGCGTCAAGATGGACACCGCGATGGCGCAGCGCAACGTCAACGAGGGCTTCTCCGGTGGTGAGAAGAAGCGCCACGAGATCGTGCAGCTGGAGCTGCTCGACCCGAAGGTCGCCGTGCTCGACGAGACCGACTCCGGCCTCGACATCGACGCGCTGAAGATCGTGTCCGAGGGCGTCAACCGCTTCGCCGAGAACGGCGACAAGGGCGTCCTGCTGATCACGCACTACACGCGGATCCTGCGCTACATCAAGCCCGACCACGTCCACGTGTTCGTCGACGGCCGGATCGCCGAGGAGGGCGGCCCGGAGCTGGCCGACAAGCTCGAGGCCGAGGGCTACGAGGCCTACACCGGCGCGGGCGCGACGGCGTCGGTCGGCTCGGCGGCCGGGGCCTGACATGCCCCTGGAGGGACTGCTCGACGACCTGGACCTGATCCGGGCCGACTTCCCCATCCTGTCGCGGGTGTTCCCCGACGGGAGCCCGCTGGTCTACCTCGACAGCGCCAACACCTCGCAGAAGCCGCAGGTCGTCATCGACTCGATGGTCGACCACCTCGAGCGCCACAACGCCAACGTCGCCCGCGCCGTGCACCAGCTCGGGGCGGAGTCGACGGAGGCGTTCGAGGGCGGTCGCGACAAGGTGGCCGCCTTCATCGGTGCCCCGTCGCGTGACGAGGTGATCTTCACCAAGAACGCCTCCGAGGCGCTCAACCTGGTGGCGAACACCCTCGCGTGGGCCGGCACGTCCGGCTCCGACCCGGCGCTGCGCGTCGGGCCGGGCGACGAGGTCGTCATCACCGAGATGGAGCACCACTCCAACATCGTGCCGTGGCAGCTGCTGTGCGAGCGGACCGGCGCGACGCTGCGCTGGTTCGGCCTGACCGACGACGGCCGCCTCGACCTGTCCGACGTCGACTCGCTGATCAACGAGCGCACCAAGGTCGTCTCGCTGATCTGGGTGTCGAACATGCTCGGAACCATCAACCCGGTCGCCGACATCGCCGCCCGGGCCAAGGCGGTCGGCGCGCTCGTCGTGGTCGACGCCTCCCAGGCCGTGCCCCAGATGCCCGTGGACGTGTCCACGCTGGGCGCGGACTTCGTGGCCTTCACCGGCCACAAGGTCGTCGGCCCGACCGGCATCGGCGTGCTCTGGGGCCGCCGCGAGGTGCTGGAGAAGCTGCCGCCGTTCCTCGGTGGGGGCGAGATGATCCGCACCGTGTCGATGGAGTCCACGACCTTCGCCGACATCCCCAGCAAGTTCGAGGCCGGCACCCCGCCGATCGTCGAGGCCGTCGGCCTGGGCGCTGCGGTGGAGTACCTCGGACACGTCGGCATGGACCGCGTGCGCAAGCACGAGGAGGCCATCACCGGCTACCTGCTCGACGGGCTCGCGTCCGTCGGCGGGATCTCGGTGCTCGGCCCCACGACCATGGCCGACCGCGGGGGAGCGGTCAGCTTCGAGCTCGCCGGCGTGCACCCCCACGACGTCAGCCAGCTGCTCGACAGCCGCGGCGTCGCCGTACGGGCGGGCCACCACTGCGCCAAGCCGGCGCACGCGCGGTTCGGCGTGCAGTCGAGCGCGCGCGCGTCGACGTACCTCTACACGACGCCGGCGGAAATCGATGCGCTGGTCGAGGCGTTGGAGTACACGAAGAAGTACTTCCGGGTGGACTGAGCGGAGACCATGAGCGACCTCGATGCGATGTACCAGGAGATCATCCTGGACCACTACAAGAACCCTCTGAACGCGGGGCTGCGTGAGCCCTTCGAGGCGGAGGTGCACCACGTCAACCCCACCTGCGGCGACGAGGTGACCCTGCGCGTGCACCTCGCGGACGGCGTCGTCAGCGACGTGTCGTACGACGCCCTGGGGTGCTCGATCAGCCAGGCCAGCGTCAGCGTGATGAGCGACCTCGTGATCGGCAAGAAGGTCGACGAGGCGCTCGAGATCCACGAGGAGTTCCTGCGGCTCATGCAGAGCCGGGGCGCCGTGGAGCCCGACGAGGAGGTCCTGGAGGACGGGATCGCCTTCGCCGGCGTCGCCAAGTTCCCCGCGCGCGTGAAGTGCGCGCTGCTGGGATGGATGGCGTGGAAGGACGCGACCGCCCAGGTGGTCGCGAGCAGCACCGACACATCGAGCCAGACCGACGAGACCAGCCCGACCGACGAGACCGAGGAGTCCCGATGACGGACGCACCCGAGCGCACCACCACCGACGACGACCTGCCCGAGGTCCCCACCGCCCCGGCGGCCGGCACCACGACGCTCTCCGAGGACGAGGTCGAGGAGGCGATGAAGGACGTCGTCGACCCCGAGCTCGGCATCAACATCGTCGACCTGGGCCTGCTCTACGGCGTCAACATCGACGCCTCCCACAACGTCACCCTCGACATGACCCTGACCTCGGCGGCCTGCCCGCTGACCGACGTCATCGAGGACCAGACCAACCGCGCGCTCGAGGGCATGGCCAACGACGTCGCCATCAACTGGGTCTGGATGCCCCCGTGGGGCCCGGACAAGATCACCCCCGACGGCCGCGAGATGCTGCGCGCCCTCGGCTTCAACGTCTGACGGTGGTCGAGCAGGTCGCGCAGCGACCGTCGTCAAGACCCGGCGGGCTTCGCGCTCGCCTCGCCACGGGCCTCGACACGCTCGCTGCCGCTCGCTGCTCGACCAACGGCCGGTCGGGATGACCGCGCTGCTCGTGCCGGCCGGGCGGGTGGTCCGGTGGTGCGCCAACTTCGCCGACCGCCACGGGCCGACGTCGTACGCCGTGGTGGCGGGTGCCCTGACGCTGACCGCGGAGGACGGCTCCACGGCCGGGCTGCGCCTGCCCCTCGACGAGGTGTTCGCCGGCGAGCCGACCCCCGAGGCGCTGGCGGACGCCGTCACCCCGCCCGCGGCCTGGGGCGTGCTGCTGGTCCGCAAGGGCGGCTTCGCCGTGGCCCGGCTGGCGGGGGAGAGGCTCGTCGAGCACAAGATCGGGCAGCGCCACGTCCAGGGCCGCACCAAGGCCGGCGGGCAGAGCCAGCAGCGCTTCGCCCGGCGCCGCGACAACCAGGCCCGGGCGGCCTACGAGGCCGCGGCCGAGCACGCCGCGCGCATCCTCGGCGGGCACCGACTCGACGCCCTCGTGGTCGGGGGAGACGCGGGCGCGGTCGACACGGTCCTGGAGGACACCCGCCTGGCCCGCGCCGCGGCTCGTCGTACGACGCTCTGGCTGCCGGTGGGCGACCCCAAGCGGGCCGTCCTCGACCAGGCCGTCCAGGACGCGCTCGCTGTCCGGGTGGACGTCACCAACGCCTGAGCCGGCCCCTGCTCGCGGCGATCAGCTCGGGTAGAGCTCGTCGGCCTCGAAGGTGTCGCAGGCCTCGAAGGAGCCCTGCTCGTAGCCGACGTTGAACCACATCTCACGAGCGGCCGCGCTGCCGTGTGTCCAGGTCTCGGGGTTGGTCCGCCCCGAGGACCGCTCCTGGATCCGGTCGTCGCCGACGGCCGCGGCGGCGTCGAGGGCCTCGGAGATGTCCTCGTCCGTGAGCTCGAGGATGAGGACGTTGCCGTCGGTGTCCTCGGTCGTGGTGGCGTACTTCGCCCACATGCCGCCCAGGCAGTCGGCCATCAGCTCCACGCGCACGGCGTCGCTGTTCGGCCCCTGCTGGGTGCGCGTGCGTCCGAGGTAGCCGAGCAGGTTCTCGACGTGGTGGCCGTACTCGTGGGCGAGCACGTAGGCCTCCGCGAAGTCGCCGCCCTTGGCGCCGAGCTGGTCCTCCAGCATCGCGGAGAAGAACGAGGTGTCGAGGTAGACCTTCATGTCGTCGCGGGTCGGGCAGTAGAACGGCCCGACCGAGGAGTCGGCCGCCCCGCAGCCGGTGTCCACCGTGCCGGTGAAGATCACCGTGTCGGCGTCGACGTACTGCTCGCCGGTCTGCTCCGGCAGCGCCTCGCGCCAGAACGACTGGATGGAGTTCACGACGGCCAGGCGTGCGCAGTCGGGGTTCTCGTTGGCGTCCTCGCCGGTCTCGCACTCGGTCAGCTCGCTGGTCGCGACCGCCTCCTCGTCGGAGCGCGGCGTGACCGCGCCGCTGCCGGTGCTGCCACCGCCACCCAGGAGGCCGCCCAGCCCGCCGGTGAGCCCGAGCACCACCAGCACGATGACGACGAGGACCACCATGCCGACCCCGCCGCCCTTGCCGCCGGTGGGGATCGGCAGGGACATGCCCGAGCCGCGACCGCCGGAGCCCCGGCCGCCCCCGCGTCGGACCTGCACCTGGCTGCGGTCGAGCCGCGCCTTGGGGTTGAACCTCATCCGTGACCTCCGCCGCCGAGAGCGGTGCGTGGACCGCAGCGCGTCACGAGGCTATCCGCCGGGGCCGTAGAATGGACCCATGCGGTGCGCTCACTAGTCGGCGATCTGCCGTCCTGACCTCGCTCTCGAGCCGAAAGCCCACCGTGATCACAGCAACTGACCTGGAAGTGCGCGCGGGCGCGCGCCTGCTCATGGACGGCGTGTCCTTCCGCGTCGCGCCCGGCGACAAGATCGGCCTCGTCGGCCGCAACGGCGCCGGCAAGACCACGCTGACCCGCATCCTGGCGGGCGACTCCCTGCCGGCGGGTGGCAGCGTCACCCGGACGGGCGAGCTCGGCTACCTGCCCCAGGACCCCCGGGCCAGCGACCCCGAGATGCTCGCGCTGCACCGCATCCTGTCCGCCCGCGGGCTCGACGTGGCGCTGCGCACCCTCGACAAGGCCGGCATCGACATGGCCTCCGACGACCCCCAGGTCCGCGACAAGGCGATGCGGGCCTACGAGCGCGCGGAGGCGGCCCTGCACGTCGGGGGCGGGTACGCCGCGGAGGCCGAGGCCCGCCAGATCGCGTCCAACCTCAGCATCGAGGACCGCATCCTCGACCAGCCGCTCGCCACCCTCTCCGGAGGCCAGCGCCGTCGCGTCGAGCTGGGACGCATCCTGTTCTCCGGTGCCGAGACGCTGCTGCTCGACGAGCCGACCAACCACCTCGACGCCGACTCCATCGTGTGGCTGCGCGGGTTCCTCGCCTCCTACAAGGGCGGGCTCATCGTGATCAGCCACGACGTGGGGCTGCTCGAGGCGTGCGTCAACAAGGTGCTCCACCTCGACGCCAACCGGGCCGAGGTGGACGTCTACAACATGGGCTGGTCGTCGTACCTCCTGCAGCGCGAGACCGACGAGCGTCGCCGCAAGCGCGAGCGCGCAAACGCCGAGCGCAAGGCCACCACCCTCGTGGAGCAGGCCAACAAGATGCGCGCCAAGGCCACGAAGGCCCAGGCGGCCCAGTCGATGATGAAGCGCGCCGAGAAGATCATGTCCGGTGTCGAGGCCGAGCGGGCCAGCGACAAGGTCGCGCACATCAAGTTCCCCAAGCCGGCGCCGTGCGGCAAGACGCCGCTGCGCGGCAGCGAGCTGTCGAAGAGCTACGGCTCGCTGGAGATCTTCACCGACGTCGACCTCGCCATCGACCGTGGCAACCGGGTGGTGATCCTCGGGCTCAACGGTGCCGGCAAGACCACCCTGCTGCGGATCCTGGGGGGCGTCGACAAGCCCGACACCGGTCAGGTCGAGCCCGGTCACGGCGCCCGTCTGGGCTACTACGCGCAGGAGCACGAGACGCTCGACGTCACGCGCACGGTGCTGGAGAACATGCAGTCCGCCGCCCCGCAGCTGACCGACAGCGAGGCCCGCAGCGTGCTCGGGTCCTTCCTCTTCAGCGGCGACGACGCCCAGAAGCCCGCCGGGGTGCTCTCCGGGGGCGAGAAGACGCGTCTCGCGCTGGCATCGCTGGTGGTCTCGCAGGCCAACGTGCTGCTGCTCGACGAGCCGACGAACAACCTCGACCCGGCCTCCCGCGAGGAGGTGCTGGGCGCGATCCGTGCCTACGAGGGCGCCATCGTGCTGGTCACCCACGACGAGGGCGCGGTCGCGGCGCTGGAGCCGGACCGCGTGCTGATCCTGCCCGACGGCGTCGAGGACCTCTGGTCCCAGGAGTACGCCGAGCTGGTGGCGCTCGCCTGACGCAGGCGAGCGGCGTACGAGCGGGGTCGGGAGCAGACCGGCAGCCGGGCCCGCGGGCATCCGACCGTGGAATAAGGACGCCTCGCGCGGGTTGTAACCGTTGTCACCCGTCCATAACCCCGCGTTACATGCGGGGTTGGGCGTGAGACCAGCAGCAGCAGCATGAGCAGCAGCGAGAGGTGGTGGGTCGATGGCGATGGGGCACGGCATGGGGCCGGTGTGGCGCCACATGCGCACCGACCGGAGCGCGACCGACACCCGCCTGCGTCGCGAGACGGTCCGACGGGTGCTGCGCTTCGCCCGGCCGCACCGTCGGCTCATCGGCACCTTCCTGACCCTCACCGTGCTCGACGCCGCCCTCGTGGTGGTGCTCCCGCTGCTGATCCAGCGGCTCGTCGACGACGGCATCGGGGCCGGCGACACGAGCCTGGTGTGGTGGCTGGCCGGCGCCATGGCGGCGGTGGCGGTCTTCGACGCCGTGCTGACGCTGCTCTCGGGCTACCTGTCGTCCCGCATCGGCGAGAGCCTGATCCTCGACCTGCGGTCGTCGGTGTTCGGCCACGTGCAGCGCCTGTCGCTCGCGTTCTTCACCCGCACCCAGACCGGTGCGCTGGTCAGCCGCCTCAACAACGACGTGATCGGCGCGCAGCGCGCCTTCACCTCGACGCTGTCGAGCACGGTCTCCAACTCGATCGCGGTCGTCTTCGTCGGCGTCGTGATGCTCAGGCTGTCGTGGCAGGTCACGCTGCTGTGCCTGCTGCTGTTCCCGATCCTGGTCGTGACGTCGCGCTGGGTCGGCACGCGCCTGGCCGGACTGACGCGCGAGCAGATGGACGGCAACGCCGCGCTGGGCAACGCCATGACCGAGCGCTTCAACGTCGGCGGCGCGATGCTGCTGAAGCTGTTCGGCCGCCGCGAGCACGAGGACGAGGCCTTCGTGCAGCGCGCCTCGCTGGTGCGTGACCTCGGGGTGCGCATCGCGCTCATCACCAACGTCTTCCGCGCCGCCCTCACCCTGATCCCGGCCCTGGCCACGGCCATCGTGTACGGCGTCGGCGGCTACCTGGTCATCCAGGGCGACCTGTCCACCGGCACCTTGCTGGCACTGGCCACCCTGCTGCTGCGCCTCCTCGGCCCGCTGCAGGGCCTGTCCAACGTCCGCATCGACGTGATGACGGCGCTCGTCAGCTTCGAGCGCGTCTTCGAGGTGCTCGACCTGCCGACCACGGTGCCCGAGAAGGCCGACGCCACCCCGCTGCCCGCCGGGTCCTCGCGCGTCGAGTTCGACCACGTCCGCTTCGGCTACCCGCGCGCCGAGGAGGTCTCGCTCGCGAGCCTCGAGGCGGTCGCCCGCAAGGACTCCAAGGACTCGGGCGAGGTGCTGCGCGACATCAGCTTCACCATCGAGCCGGGCCAGATGGTGGCCCTGGTCGGCCCGAGCGGTGCCGGCAAGACCACCGTGACCCACCTCGTCGCCCGCCTGTACGACGTGACCGGTGGCACCGTGCGCGTCGGCGGCACCGACGTCCGTGACCTGACCCTGCAGTCGCTCGAGGACGCGGTCGGCTACGTCACCCAGGACACGTTCATGTTCCACGACACGATCCGGGCCAACCTGGTCTACGCCCGGCCCGAGGCCGACGACCGCGACCTCTGGCGGGTGCTGCACGCCGCCCAGGTCGGCCGGCTCGTCGAGAGCCTGCCCGACGGCCTGGACACGGTCGTGGGGGACCGGGGCTACCGCCTCTCCGGCGGGGAGCGCCAGCGCCTGGCCATCGCGCGGCTGCTGCTCAAGGCACCCGACATCGTCGTGCTCGACGAGGCCACCGCCCACCTCGACTCCGAGTCGGAGGCCGCGGTCCAGCGCGCGCTGGACGAGGCGCTGACCGGGCGCACCTCGCTCGTCATCGCGCACCGGTTCTCCACCGTGCGCAACGCCGACAAGATCCTGGTTCTCGACGAGGGCCGGATCGTGCAGTCCGGCACCCACGCCGAGCTGCTCGCCCAGGGCGGGCTGTACGCCGTGCTGTACCGCACGCAGTTCCGCGAGGACGCCGAGCCCACCGAGCCGACCGAGGACGTCGTCCCGGCGCTGTGACCCGCCGGCGTCCTCAGCTCTGCTTCTTCGCGCCCCAGCCGTGGTAGCGCTCGACCTCGACCCAGGCGCTGACGCGCGGGCTCTGCTGGTCGGGGTAGTCCTGGCCCCGGTAGTGCTGGGAGAGCCGGTTGATGTCGCTCAGACCTTCATCATCCTTCATCTCCACGACCGTCCCGACGACGCTGACGTGGGTGTACCAGTCGTCCTTGTCGGTCACGGTGAGCGCCACCCGGGGGTCGTGCCGCAGGTGCTCCAGGCGCTTGCGGGTGGCGTCCATGTTCACCAGCACGCGGTCGCCGTCGAGCAGGTACCACGTCGCCACGGACACGGGTTGGCCGTCAGCGCGGAGCGTGGTGATGACCGCCGGGTGCGGCTGCGCGAGGAACTCACGCACGTCGTCGGGCAGCGGGGGCTTGGGCACAGGGACCTCCAGGGGTCGGTCGGGCGCGTCAGGGGGTGTTGACGCTCTCCTGGGAAGCCTTCCCCGGAGCCTGGCCGCGACGCATCCGGCGTCGCTCGTCCCAGACGAGGTAGCCGAAGCCGAAGACGGCCAGCAGGCCGAAGAACCACCACTGGAGCCCGTAGAAGAAGTGCGGGCCGTTGCCGAGGTCGGGCAGCTCGGTGCGCACCAGCGTCGTGCCGGCGGCCGGGTCCTCGGTCTCGGCGTCGACGAAGCCCTCGTAGAGGGGGTAGTCGACGGTCTCGCCGATCGCCGCCGACGAGATGGCGCGGGTGGAGCCGTCCTCGACCACGGTGGAGGAGCCCGACCCGTCGGCGCGCACCCAGCCGGTGACGGTGACCTCGCCGGACGGGGGAGCGGGCAGGTCGGTCGGGACGGTCCCGGTGTTCGGGGTCGAGAGCCAGCCGCGGTCGACGAGCACCGCGGCGCCGGCGTCGGTGCGCAGCGGGGTCACCAGGTCGACGCCGGGCTGGCCGTCGCGGGTCTGGTAGCGGACCACGACCGTCGCGGCGTCGTCGTACTCCCCGGTGGCGGTGACCCGCAGCCACTCCCGCTCGAGCGGCACGTCCTCGTCGGGGCTCAGCACCCGGTCGACCGGCACGGGGTCGGCGTCGATGTTCTGCGCGATGAACCCGTTGCGCTCCTCGCGGTCGGCGAGGCGGTGGAACTGCCACTCCCCGAGGCGCACGGCGAGCACGGCGAGCAGCGCGACCGCGATCGCGAAGAGCACCCAGCGGCGGCTCAGCAGGAATCCCACACCCCGAATCTAGGCCCCCGGCGGCTGCCGGAACGAGCCCACCCCGTGGGACGTGGGCCACGCCACCGCCCGCGGCCTAGACTCACCCCTGTGACCTCCACCTCGGGCCTCGTCGACAGGTACGGCCGGACCGCCACGGACCTCCGGGTCTCGCTGACGGACCGCTGCAACCTGCGCTGCACCTACTGCATGCCCGCCGAGGGACTCGACTGGCTGCCGAACGACAAGATCCTCACCAACGACGAGATCGTGCGCCTGGTCGGCATCGCGGTGGAGCACCTCGGCATCGAGGAGGTGCGCTTCACCGGCGGCGAGCCGCTCGTGCGGCGCGGCGTGACCGACATCGTCGCGCGCTGCGCGCAGCTGTCCCCGCGCCCCGACCTGTCGGTCACCACCAACGCACTCGGGCTGGCCAAGCTGGCCGGGCCGCTGGCCGAGGCGGGCCTGGACCGGGTCAACGTCAGCCTGGACACGGTGCGCTCGGACACGTTCAAGGAGCTGACCCTGCGCGACCGCTTCCACGACGTGGTGGCGGGGCTGGCGGCCGCCGACGCGGCGGGCCTGCGGCCGGTGAAGGTCAACGCGGTGCTGATGCGCGGCGTCAACGACGACCAGGCGCCCGAGCTGCTGCAGTGGTGCCTCGACCGCGGCTACGAGCTGCGCTTCATCGAGCAGATGCCGCTCGACGCCCAGCACGGCTGGACGCGCGAGCAGATGATCACGGCCGACGAGATCTTCGAGAGCCTCGCCACCCGCTTCGTCCTCACGCCGGCGAAGGAGCCGCGGGGGAGTGCGCCGGCGGAGCTGTTCGCCGTCGACGGCGGACCGGCCACCGTGGGCGTCATCGCCTCGGTCACGCGACCGTTCTGCGGCGACTGCGACCGGGTGCGGCTGACCGCGGACGGCCAGGTCCGCAACTGCCTGTTCGCCCGTGAGGAGTCCGACCTCATGACGGCCATGCGTGAGGGCGCCTCCGACGAGGAGCTGGCCGACCGGTGGCGCGTGGCCGTCCTCGGCAAGCGTCCCGGGCACGGCATCGACGACGTCACGTTCCTGCAGCCGTCGCGGCCGATGTCGGCCATCGGCGGCTGACCGACGCACGGAGCCCGCGGGCTCAGACGTCGCGCGGGCCGCGCTCGATCATCGGCAGGTCGGGGTGGTACTCGTAGTCGTTGCGCGCCGGGTCGGGCGCCGAGCCACCGTTGGCCGCCACCACCGCGATGTAGGGCAGGAAGACCGCACCGGCGGCGAACAGCCACGTCCACCAGTGCCCGATCGAGAGCACGCAGGCGATCACGCACGTGGTGCGGATGGCCATGGAGATGAGGTAGCGGCGCATCCGCCCGCTCATGTCCTCGCTGTGGGACCGAGAGGCGGAGGTGATCCTCAGAGTGTCGTCCTGTTTCCTCGCCACACCTCCACACTACGTGGAGGTTCCAAGACAGACCTGGGCGTCTCGTGAACCGGTCGGTGACGTCGCCGTACGCCGTGGTGGTGCCGGGTCTACGATCCGCAGGGCGGTGCACCACCGCCCGTCCCCGCCCCGCGTCCCCGACCTCTGGAGAGCCCCATGAGCAACCGTACCTACCGCGTCACCGAGATCGTCGGCACCTCGCCGGAGGGCATCGACCAGGCCATCCGCAACGGCGTCGAGCGCGCCGCCTCGACGCTGCGCCACGTCGACTGGTTCGAGGTCACCCAGGTCCGCGGTCAGGTCCACGACGGCACGGTGGAGCACTTCCAGGTCGGCATCAAGCTCGGCTTCCGCCTCGAGGACGACTGAATCCCGTCGGTCGAGCTCGTCGAGACCCGATTTCGGGTACCCACAAGTAGCCCCTAGCGTCGAACGGGTCAGAGCATGTGACCTGCGCGAAAGGGGAACCCGTGTCCGACACGGCGTCCAGATCCGTCCTCGTGACCGGCGGCAACCGGGGCATCGGCAAGGCGATCGCCGAGGCCTTCGCGGCCCAGGGCGACGCTGTCGCCATCACCTACCGCTCCGGTGAGCCCCCCGAGGGCTTCCTCGCGGTGCAGTGCGACATCACGGTCCCCGAGCAGGTCGAGGCCGCCTTCGCCGAGATCGAGGAGAAGCAGGGCCCGGTCGAGGTGCTGGTGGCCAACGCCGGCATCACCAAGGACACGCTGCTCCTCCGCATGGGCGAGGACGACTGGTCCGACGTCATCGAGACGAACCTGACCGGTTCCTTCCGGGTGGCCAAGCGGGCCGCCAAGGGCATGCTGCGCATGCGCCGCGGCCGCATCATCTTCGTCTCCTCCGTCGTGGGGCTGCTCGGCTCGGCCGGCCAGGCCAACTACGCGGCCAGCAAGTCCGGCCTCGTCGGCATGGCCCGCTCCATCGCGCGCGAGCTCGGCAGCCGCTCCATCACCGCCAACGTCGTCGCCCCCGGCTTCGTCGACACCGAGATGACCGCGGTGCTGCCCGAGGAGCAGAAGGCGCAGTACAAGGCGCAGATCCCGCTCGGCCGGTACGCCGAGCCCGCGGAGGTCGCCGGCGCCATCACGTGGCTGGCCTCCGACGCCGCCGGCTACGTCACCGGGGCCGTGATCCCGGTCGACGGCGGCCTCGGCATGGGTCACTGAGCCACCCCGGCCGACCCACCAGCTCACCCACCCACCCCGCACACACCCAGGAGAACCATGGGAATCCTCGACGGCAAGCGCATCCTCGTGGCCGGCGTCACGATGGACAGCTCGATCGGCTTCGCGGTCGCCCGCGTCGCCCAGGAGCAGGGCGCCACGGTGCTGGTCTCCAACTTCGGGCGCGCGCTCGGCATCACCAAGCGCATCGTCAAGCGGCTGCCGACCGAGCCTCCGGTCATCGAGCTCGACGTCACCGACCCCGAGCACCTCGAGCGGCTGCCCGGGCTGCTCTCGGAGCACGTCGACGGTCTCGACGGCGTCGTGCACTCGATCGCCTACGGCAACCCCGAGACGCTGCTGGGCGGCAAGTTCCTCGACGGCCCGTGGGAGGACGTCGCGCAGGCGGTGCAGGTCTCGGCGTACTCGTTGAAGTCGCTGTCCACCGCGTGCCTGCCGCTGATGTCCGAGGGCGGCTCGGTGGTCGGCATGACCTTCGACGCCACGGTCGCGTGGCCGGCGTACGACTGGATGGGCGTGGCGAAGGCCGGCCTCGAGTCGACCTCGCGCTACCTCGCGCGTGACCTGGGCCCGAAGGGCGTGCGGGTGAACCTGGTCTCGGCCGGTCCGCTCAAGACGCTGGCGGCGAAGGCGATCCCGGGCTTCGAGGACCTCGAGTCGTCGTGGAAGGACCGCGCTCCGCTGGGCTGGGACGAGTCCGACCACACCCCGACCGCGAAGGCCGTCGTGGCGCTGCTGAGCGACTTCTTCCCGGCGACGACCGGCGAGATCGTCCACGTCGACGGCGGCTTCCACGCCATGGGACTCTGAGGCGGTGACCGCAGACCGCCCCCGCACGCTCGTCCTCATGCGCCACGCCAAGGCCGAGAGCACGCCCAGCGGGCCGATCGGCGGTGACATCGGCCGGCGGCTCACCCCGACCGGCCACGCGGACGCGGAGGCGGCCGGCCGGTGGCTGGCCGGCGTCGGCTGCGTGCCCGACCACGCCGTGGTCTCCGCCGCCGAGCGGACCCAGCAGACGTGGGCCGCGGTGGCGGCCGGGTCGGGGTCGTCGGCGCGCGCGGAGGTCTCGCGCTCGATGTACGGCGCCTCCGCCGACTCGATCCTCGAGAGCCTCCGGCTCGTGCCGGACGCGGCCGAGGTCGTGATCTTCGTGGGCCACAACCCCGACACCGAGGTCCTGGCCGGCTCGCTCGGCGACGGCGCGGGACCGGACGAGGCCGAGGCCGGTCTCGCCGGCGGCTTCCCCACCGCCACCCTGGCCGTCTACGACGTGCCGACGGCGTGGGAGGACCTCACCCCCGGCGGCGTGACCGTCCGCCACGTCCACACCGCCCGCGCCTGACCGGCCGCGGCCGGACGCGGGGTGCCCGTCAACCGCGCGGGATCCAGTCGGACGCCCGGACGGCGGCGCCGGGCGCGTAGTCGGTGTCGCGGCGGCGCTCGGTGAGCACGGCGAACCGGACGGCTCCGTAGTCGCCGCCGGCGAGGCAGCTCGAGGGCATGGTCATGCGCGCCATCCCACGGTCGGCGAACCAGCGCACCCGCAGCCCGTCGCAGCGCGGCGCCGAGGCCACCTGACGTCCGGTGAAGGCCCCCGGGACGACGTAGCTCCTGGTCTCGCCGTCGGGACGGTGCTCGCTGACCAGCCGCACGCCCCTGCCGCGCCGCGGCTCGACGCTCACGATCAGGTCGCCGCGGACCGCATCGACGACGCTGACGCGCGCCACGAGCCGGTCCCGGCCGTTGTCGACCGAGGCGGCGACGATGTCGAGCCCCCGCCCGTGAGCGTCCCCGCGCCGGTCGGTGACCCTGCCCTCCTGGGCCGCCACCGGAGCGACCGAGACGGCCACGGTCCCCACTGCTGCGACGACTGCGCTCCAGCCCCTGTTCCTCATCCGCCCATCCTGCCCCAGGAGTCCCGTGCGCCCCGGCACGTCACCGGCGAGGCGGTCGAGTGTCGCGGGGGAGGCGCCCGCGAATCCCGTTGCCCCGGCGGGGAGGCCTTGGGACGCTGGGGCATGGTGACGAGCGACCGAGGACCCGCGTTCGAGCGCTTCATGGCGACGGCGGAGGCGGTCGCGCGGGAGCGCCCCGAGGTCGACCCGGACCTGGCGCGCGAGGTGTTCGAGGAGGCCGCGACCCTGCTCCACGACGGCCTCGCCCTCGACGGTCTCGACTCCCACGACACCGACGCCGTCGTCACGGGTCTGTGCGCCGACCTGGTCTCGCCGGACCCCGGCGCCGCCGTACGCGCACGGTCGCAGGCGGCCGCGGCGGGCGCGAACGACCTGCACGACCCCGCCGCGGTGTCGGCGGCGTACCTCAGCGCGGCGTCGGTGCTGCAGCTGTGACGGGCAGACACGGCCCGTGACGTGCGAAGGGCCCCGACCGCAGTGCGGTCGGGGCCCTTCGGCGTCAGATCAGGAGACGCGGACGTTCTCGGCCTGGGGACCCTTGGGGCCCTGGGCGAGGTCGAACTCGACCTTCTGGTTCTCGTCGAGCGACTTGTAGCCGCTGGACTGGATCGCGGAGAAGTGGACGAACACGTCCTCGCCGCCGCCGTCCTGCGAGATGAAGCCGAAGCCCTTCTCAGCGTTGAACCACTTGACGGTGCCCTGAGCCATGATCTTTTCCTTTGGTCTGCCGAGGGCGGTGTGCCCTCGAGCTGCTGAAGACATCGAAGCTGTGCTGATGTCCAGCGAACCGAAGATCAGAAGTACGAAATACCAGCCGCGACTAGGTGCGCGGCGAGGACGGCCCGTGAGCCTTCCCTTCAACAACGTCGACGATAGTGCATGGAGCCCGGATCGCGGCATCGGCACCTCCGCGTCGGCCTGTCGCCGACCTCGGGGATACCGTGAACCCCCCCCCCCCCCCGTCCCCCGAGTGCAACGAGGACACCACCATGGTCCGCCTGGTCCCCGACACGGTCGTGCTGCACGGTCACGAGCTGTCGTACGTCGACAGCGGCTCCGGTCCGGTCGTGCTGTTCATCCACGGCATCCTCGGTTCGCAGCGGCAGTGGGCGCACCTCGTCGACGCGATGGACGACGACCACCGGCTCGTCGTACCGGACCTCTTCGGTCACGGCGAGTCCGCGAAGCCGCTCGGCGACTACTCGCTCAGCTCGCACGCCGCGACCATGCGCGACCTCCTCGACCACCTCGGGGTCGAGCGCGTCACGCTGGTCGGGCACTCGCTCGGCGGCGGCATCGCGATGCAGTTCTTCTACCTGTTCCCCGAGCGGGTCGAGCGCATCGTGCTGGTCTCCAGCGGCGGGCTGGGGCGCGAGGTCAACCTCGTGCTGCGCTCCGCCACGCTTCCCGGTGCCGCCCAGGTCCTGGGCGTCGTCGCCTCGCGTCGTGTGCTCGGCAAGGTCGAGGCCCTCGGACGCGGGGCGTCCCGGACCGGCTGGCGGCCCGGCGCCGACCTCGGCGCGATCTGGCACGGCTTCAGCTCGCTGGGCGACCGCGAGAGCCGACGCGCCTTCCTGTCGACCACCCGGGCCGTGATCGACATCGGCGGGCAGAGCATCAGCGCCCACGACCACCTCGAGGGCGCGCTCCCGGTGCCGACGCTCATCGTGTGGGGCACCAAGGACCGGATGATCCCGGTGGCGCACGCGCGGAGCGTGCAGCAGGCGCTGCCCGACTGCCAGGTCGAGCTCTTCGAGGGCGCCGGCCACTTCCCCCACCTCGAGGACCCGGACCGCTTCGCCCGCCTGCTCCGCGACTTCGTGGCCTCCGCACCGTCCGTGGACTAGCCCGCGGCCCCCGTCGTGACGCCGGCGAGCTCGGCCAGGCGCGCCACGCCGGGCCCGGTGTGCTCCTGCAGGCGCCCCAGCGCGTCGTCGAGGGCGGCGGAGCCGGGGTGCTCGGGCGGGACCCGGGCCGGGTTGAGCGCGACGCGGTTCGACCAGTCCTTGACGTCGGGCTCGGAGCCGAAGGACGCCGCGTTGCGCATGCCGAGCACGTTCATCGTCGCCCAGTCGACGAGGCTGTTGCCGAAGGACGACGGGGGACACAGCCGGTTCTTCTCGGCGTCGTCCGCGCGCGTCGCCTCGACGTACCCGGCCAGCGCGCCGCCGAAGCAGGGGAAGCCGGCCCGGATCGCCTGCAGGGTGATGACGTCGGGCTGCCAGATCGGCACGCGGGTCGGGTTCTTGAGCCCGTCGGCGGCGCAGTTGACGACGAGGGCGTCGTCGGCCACCGCGACCGAGCCGTCGGCGAACGTCAGCCGGCCCCGCTCCACCGACGTCAGGTGCCCGCGACGCACCACGTTGCCGATGGTGCGGAGCAGCTCGAGCTCCCAGACACCGAGGGTGGGGGCCTTGGCCATCGACGGGGTGCGCGTCCGGTCGATGCGCAGCATGATCCCGAGCTCCTCCAGGCGCAGGAAGAGCGCGTCGAGCGAGGTCGCGGACCCGGCGGCCTGCATCATGTCGGCGACCATGGCGAGGTAGATCTCGGGGTCGGGCTGGATGAGGGCGCGGTTCAGCATCCACGGCTCCCGCGGGCGCACCCAGCAGATCGCGTCCGGGTCGACGCCGCTGCCCAGCAGCCACACGCAGGCGTCGGTGGCCGTCTTGCCCGAGCCGACGACGACGTACTGGCTGGGGGAGGACTGCTCCGCGACGAGGTCGTTGACCGGGATCACCCGCACCCCCTCGCCGACCGCGAACCGCGGAGGTGTCTCGGCGGGGATCTCGGGCGCGAGGTAGCGGGCGTCGACGACCCGGCAGCGCTCGGGCACCTCGTACTGCTCCCCGGTGTCGTGGGACGCGAAGGAGCGGCCGCCGAGGTGGTCGGCGGAGGTGAAGAGCTCCACGCGTCCGGGGCCCACCATCCGCTCGGCGAGCACCTGGTCGTAGTAGGCGCAGATGGTGCCCTGGTCGGCACGCTCGTGCAGCCCGGCCTCCGGGCCCTCGGTCTGGATGCGGCCGCCGCCGAGCAGCGTCGAGGGCACGCCGTAGAACGTGGAGGACTGGTGCAGGCGGACGAAGGGGTACGCGCCGCGCCAGTGCCCGCCCGGTCCGGACCGGCGGTCGACCATCACCACGTGGGCGTCGCTGTGGTCGATCAGGGCGTCGGTGAAGGCCATGCCCATGGCTCCGGCGCCGACCACCAGGTAGTCGGCCTCGACTGTTCGTGTCACCGTGCCAACCAACCACGCGGTGACGGGCGCCGCCACCACCACGGCGCGCGGAACTTCCGATGACGGGCCCGGTGGTGCCGAGGACCCCTGCACGCCCGGGGTGCCGCCCGCAGCCTCCTGACCGTTCGGCCAGCATGTGGGGACGTTGGTCCCCGGTCGTCCCGGGTCGGACCTTCCGGACGATCCGCAGTGCAACGCTTCTCGCGCGACACCCGTCGCCGTCACCTCCGAGTCTCCACCGTCGCCCGCTCTCGGTGCCGGGTGCGGGCTCCGCGTCGAGAGGCTCTCCATGCCCGTGTCCCATCGCCCTGCCCGGTTGCGGCGGATCGCCGTGCCGCTGACGGCCGCGGCCCTGCTGGCCTCGGCCGGCGGGCTCGTCGCCGCCCAGGCCACGACCGCCGCGACCGCGTCCATGTCCGCGCCCCGGATGCTGCACGACGCCACGGTGCTGCCCGGCGGCTCGGTGCTGATGTCGGGCGGGAAGAACGCCGCCAGCCCCTACGGACTGCGAGCGGCCGAGGTCTTCCAGCCGTCGACCCGGACCTGGGCGACGGTCGGCTCCCTCGCCCTCGGTCGCACCGCCTCCGCGACCGCGGCGCTGGCCGGCGGTCGGGTGATCGTGACCGGCGGCATCGACGACGGTCCCTCCGGCGAGGTGACCGGCACCACCGAGGTGTACGACGACGACACGCGCACCTGGTCGGCCGGTGCCCCGCTGCTGCACGCCCGCTACGAGCACGTCGCCACCACGTTGCAGGGCGGCCGGGTGCTCGTCACCGGCGGCAGCGGGATCGTGGGGGACGAGTGGCAGGACCTGGCCAGC
The DNA here is from genome assembly GCF_011299595.1 of Nocardioides sp. HDW12B. Classification (NCBI taxonomy): domain Bacteria; kingdom Bacillati; phylum Actinomycetota; class Actinomycetes; order Propionibacteriales; family Nocardioidaceae; genus Nocardioides; species Nocardioides sp. HDW12B. The sequence goes on from NZ_CP049867.1 coordinate 1,790,169, forward strand.
AGCGAGGTCTACGACCCGACCCTGGGCGACGCGGGCACGTGGTCGACCACCGGCTCCCTCGCCACCCCGCGTCTCTCCCACACCGCGACGCTGCTGGGCGACGGCACCGTGCTCGTCGTCGGCGGCAGCGACGGCACCGAGGGCAGCGGCTACCTCAAGCGGACGGAGACCTTCGACCCCGCCACCGGGCTCTGGACCAACGCAGGCCCCCTGAGCGTCGGCCGGGCCGGCCACACCGCCACCCTCATGGGCGACGGGAAGGTGCTCGTCACCGGCGGGTTCACGGACAGTGGGACGCTGGCCACGAGCGAGGTCTACGACCCCGCCACCCGCACCTGGAGCAGGACGGCCTCGCTGAGCGCCCCCCGCAAGTGGCACGACGCGACCGCGCTGAGCGACGGCCGCGTGCTCGTCGCCGGTGGTCAGTCGAACACCGGCACCGAGGTCTACAGCCCGGTCACGAAGACGTGGCGCGCGGCCGGCGCGCTGGCGACGGTGCGGCAGTACCCCAGCGTCACGGCACTCCCGAACGGCACCGCCCTCGTCGCCGGCGGCTACAAGGCCGGCTACCTGAGGTCCGCCGAGATCGTCACGCCTCCGGCCGAGCCCGCGCCGGTCGTCGACGCCGACGGCGACAGCGTGGCCGACAGCCGGGACAACTGCCCGACGGTCGCCAACAAGTCGCAGGTCGACACCGACGCCGACGGCACGGGCGACCCGTGCGAGGCCACCCACGCCCGGCGCGTCACCCTGGCCGGTGTGCACCAGACGGTCTCCGGCGTACGACGTCTGGTGCTGTCGGGGCGCCTGACCGTCACCGACACCGTGACCGCCTGCCGTGCCAAGCGTCCGGTCGTGCTGGCCCGGCTCGACTCCGCCACCGGGCAGTGGACCCAGGTCGCGGCGCCGGTCACGACCGCCGAGGGCACCTTCCGCTCGGTGCTGCGTGACCAGGTCGGCCGCTACCGCGTCCAGGTCGCCGAGCAGACCGTGACCGCCGGCGGCTTCACCAGCACCTGCCTGGCCACCGAGGCGCTGCGCCAGCACAGCCACTGACGGGTCCCGTCGACCTGTCGCTGGGCGGGACGGACCCCGGTCCGTCCCGCCCAGCGCGGACCGAGGTCCCGGGGGCACCCGCCCGACGGCCCTCGCCACGCCGAGGTCGGGGCGCCACCCTGGGGTCACCTCCCGTGATCCGGTGGGAACCGGTCCCGCGGCGCCCGGGGGAGACAAGGGGACACGCCATGAGCTCACGCACCGCCACCCTGTCCGCCACCCTGGCCGCCACCGTCCTGCTCGCCGGGTCCGTCGCGCTCGCCGCGCCGGCCTCCGCAGCACCGACGGGCCCTGCCGTTCAGTCGCGCGTCAGCGACAGCGCCTCCTGCGTCGGCAAGGTCTTCGTGCCGCAGGCGCTCGATGACCCCGGGACGGTCGCCCGCCGGATCGCCGAGATCAAGGGCTTCATCGACGTCCCCTTCGGCACCCCCATCAGCGGCCTCGCGCGCACGACCGACTGCTGAGCCACGCCGGCGCGGTGCCTGCGCGGTGCCGGCGCGGTGCCGGCGCCGGGCTACGAGACGACCAGGTGCTGGTGGCCGTCGACGGTCTCGCGCACGAGGTCGAGGTGACCGGCGTGCGTCGCGGTCTCGACGAGCACCCGGTAGACGCAGCCGCGCGCATCGGCGAAGCGGGGGAACGGGAACACCTCCGCGGGGGGCCACCAGCGGGGAGCTGCGTCGAGGTCGACCTCGGCCAGGACCGCGTCGCTGCGCTCCGCCCAGCGCCGGTACGTCGCGACCGCGTCGGCCCCGCTCGTGACGGGCACCGCCCAGCCGTTCTGCACGAGCCCGATCGCCTCCTCGTCGGCGCCGAGGATGGCGCTGACCCAGAAGATCTCGTCGTCGTAGGTCAGGTGCTGCAGCAGCTGGGCCATCGACCACCCCGACGGCGCGACGGCGCGGGTGAGGTCCTCCTCGGAGAGTCCCTCGAGCGTGGCGAGCACGTGCGCGCGCTCGGACTGCAGGTGGGCGACGAGGACGTCGCGTTCGCGTGACATGGCGGCCACGGTAGGCCGCTCGCCCCTCAGACGGGGGGAGCGGGGGTGGTGAAGCCGGCCGCGGCGTCGGCCGCCTCGACCTCCTCGCGGCTGATGCCCAGCAGGTAGATGACGGCGTCGAGGAACGGCACGTTGACCGAGGTGTCCGCCGCCTTCTGCACCACCGGCTTGGCGTTGAAGGCGATCCCCAGGCCGGCCGCACCGAGCATGTCGAGGTCGTTGGCGCCGTCGCCGACGGCCACGGTCGCGGCCTGGCTGACGCCGGCCTCGGCGGCGAAGCGGCGCAGCGCGTCGGCCTTGCCCGCCCGGTCGACGACCGCGCCGACGATCCGACCGGTGAGCCTGCCGTCGACGACCTCGAGCTCGTTGGCGGCGGCGAAGTCGATGCCGAGATCCTCGGCCAGCCGGTCGGTGACCTGGCTGAAGCCGCCCGACACGATGGCGAAGCGGTAGCCGAGTCGCTTGAGGGTCCGCACCAGGGTGCGCGCCCCCGGGGTCAGCACCAGCCCGTCGTACACCTTGTCGAGGGCCCCGGCGTCCAGGCCCTCGAGCAGCTCGACGCGGGCCCGCAGCGACTCCTCGAAGTCGAGCTCGCCGCGCATCGCCTCCTCGGTGACCCGCTTGACCTCGTCGAGGCAGCCGGCATGCTCGGCGAGCATCTCGATCACCTCGCCCTGCACGAGGGTGGAGTCGACGTCCATGACGATCAGCCGCACGCCGTGGCGCAGCAGGTTGGCCGGCTGCACGGCGACGTCGACCTGCTGGCGGGCGGCCTCCTCGGCCAGCACCAGCCGCAGCCGGTCGGGGTCGGCGCCGGAGACGTGCAGGTCCAGCGCGGTGACGGGGTAGCGCGCCATGCGCTCGATGCGGTCGATGTTCGCGCCGATGTCGGCGATCCGGCCCGTGATGGCCGACACCGCGGTCGCCTTCAGCGGGCTGCCGAGCACGGTGACGTGGCTGCGGCCCGCGCCCCGGGCCCGGTTGTCACCGGTGCCCTTGTCGACGGTGACCTCGAGGTCGAGCGCCGCACCGGCGGCGGTCACCGCGTCGCGCAGCTGCTTCCAGCCGCGTGGCGCGGTCACGAGCACGCCGAGCACGAGGCGGCCGCGCAGCACGATCTGCTCGATGTCGAGCACGTCGACACCGAAGCCGGCCAACGTGCGGAGGACCTCGGTGGTGACACCGGGCCGGTCCACGCCGGTGAGGGTGATGAGCAGTGTCGTGGGGGCGTCCTGCTCGTCGTCCATAGGGCGCCAACGCTACCGCTCCGGTGCGCTCACGGCAGCACCGCCGTCGCTTCCACCTCCACGAGCAGGTCGGGCTCGCCCAGCCCGGACACGCCGATGAGGGTGACCGCCTTGGTGGGGTCGGTGCCGACGGCGGCGGCGAAGCGTCCGATGCCCTCGCCGAGCGCGCCCAGCTTGTCCGGCGTCCAGTCCACGACGTACATCGTCAGCTTGGCGACGTCGGCGAAGGTGCCGCCGGCCGCCTCGACGGCGGTCGCGACGTTGCGGAAGGCCTGCTCGACCTGGGCCGCGAGGTCCCCGTCACCGACGGGGGAGCCGTCGGCGTCGCGGGCGACCTGCCCGGAGACGAGGACGAGGCGGGTGCCGGTGGCGACGGCGACCTGGCTGTAGTGCTCGGGCCGGGGGAGTCCCGGCGGGTTGATCAGCTCGACGGACATGGGGCGCTCCTGGTGATAGCAGTGCTATGGCTTCCCATTCATAGCACTGCTATGCCACACTGGGCAAGTGCCTCGCCCCGCCCCGGAGTCCGTCCGCACCATGCTCGTGGAGCGCGCCGCCACCATGCTGGCCGCGCGCGAGCCGGTGAGCCTCCGCTCGCTCGTCGCGGGCACGGGGGTGTCGACGATGGCCGTCTACACCCACTTCGACGGGATGGCCGGGCTGTGGGCCGAGGTACGCCGTGAGGGGTTCCTCCGGCTCGGCGACCGGCTCGCACAGGTCCCGTCGACCGACGACCCGGTCCACGACCTCGCCGCCCTCGGGGCGGCGTACCAGCGCAGCGCGGCCGAGCACCCGGACCTCTACCGGGCGATGTTCGACGCCGCGCACGACCTGGTCGACCCGGCGGTGGCCTCACGCTCCTTCGACCTGCTCGTCGACGCGGCCGCCCGCGCCCGCGAGGCCGGGCGCTTCGCCCCGGACACCGACCCGCTCGGCGTCGCGACCCGCTTCTGGGCCAGTGGCCACGGTCTCGCGATGCTCGGCCTCACCGGCGTGCTGCCCGCCGAGGTGGTCCAGGACCAGGCCCGCCAGGTGTCGGTCGCGTTCTGCGTCCACGCCGGTGACGACCGGGAGCGCGCCGAGAGGTCGGTCAGCGCCGGCTGGCCGGTCGGGCCCACGGCCGGACCCGGAGGACGGTCCTAGCGCTCGGCGTCGGGGTCGCACGCGGCGACCACGGCGCGCCGGGCGGCGCCGTCCAACGGCTGCAGCGCCTCGCGTCGTACGGCGATCTCGCGCGCGGTGACGGCGTTGCCGTCGTCCTCGCGCGCCAGCGCCACGATCCGGCGGCACCGCGTGGCCAGCGCCAGCAGGGCCTGGGTGCGTCCCGACAGGGACGCCGGGACCGGCATTGCCAGCGGTCGGCGCAGGTCCATGATCTCGTCGGCGACCTCGGGCCGCCAGCGCGCGACGTCGAGGTCGACCAGAGCGTCCGCCGTGGTCGTCAGCGTGCGGCGCAGGACCCGCTCCGCGTCGGCCACCCCGTGCGTCGGCGGCGGGGGAGTCGCGGGCAGGCACCGCCACACCACGCCGGCTCCCGCCCGCACCGGCACCAGCCCGACCCCGGTGCCGCGCACGACGACGGCCTGCTCGGCCTCGAACGCCTCGGCGTTGAACGCCGGCGGTCCCGCCAGTCCCAGGGGATCGCCCGGCTCGGGCAGCGCGAGCGACGCCCCGGTCGCCCCGGCCGCACGGAGCCGTCCGAGCGCCAGGATGAGCGGGGTCGACGTACCGGCGTCGCCCGGGTCACCGGGCAGGTCCAGCACGTCGTGCGCGGCGTCGCCCCCGACGACCGCGTCGCGGGCGTCGTCGAGGCTGACCTCGCCCCGCAGCCAGGCCGTCAGCCACAGCGCGAGCACGGTCGCGTCGTCGAGCTCCTCGCTCACCGGGGCACCCGCGCCGACCCCTCGGCGGAGCGCGCGTGCGTCGTCGTCCACGCCGAGGAGCCTACGACCAGGACACCACCGCCGGTGTCATAGGTTGAGGCCCATGGATCCGGTGCTGCAGTTCGCGGGCGTGACGGTGCGGCGGGGCGAGGCGACGCTCCTCGACGACGTCGACTGGACCGTCGAGGAGGACGAGCGCTGGGTCATCCTCGGCCCCAACGGCGCGGGCAAGACGACGCTGGTGCAGGTCGCCTCCGCGAACATCCACCCCAGCGACGGGGTGGCCGGCGTCCTCAACGAGGTGCTGGGCGCCGTCGACGTCTTCGAGCTCCGCCCGCGCATCGGCCTGACCAGCGCGGCGCTGGCCGAGCGCATCCCGCGCCACGAGCTGGTCCGCGACGTCGTCGTCTCCGCCTCCTACAGCGTGCTCGGCCGCTGGCGCGAGGTGTACGACGACCTCGACCACGACCGTGCCGCCGAGCTGCTGGCCGACCTGGGGGTGGCCCGGCTGGCCGAGCGCACCTTCGGCACCCTGAGCGAGGGCGAGCGCAAGCGCGTGCAGATCGCTCGTGCCCTCATGACCGACCCGGAGCTGCTCATCCTCGACGAGCCCGCCGCCGGGCTCGACCTCGGCGGCCGTGAGGACCTCGTCGTCACCCTCTCCGGGCTCGCGATGGACGAGGAGGCGCCGGCGATGATCATGGTGTCGCACCACGTCGAGGAGATCCCGCCCGGCTTCACCCACGCGCTGATGCTGCGCGAGGGCCGTGTCGTGGTGGCCGGACCGCTCGAGCACGTGATGACCGCGGAGAACCTGTCGGAGACCTTCGGGCTCCCGCTGGCGCTGGAGCAGCACGACGAGCGCTGGGCCGCGCGCCGCGCCACCTGAGCCCCGACTGTCCCACCTGACTCGTCCCTGACCCGTAGAGTCGGGTCATGGACTGGGACTGGGTGCGTGAGAACGCCTGGGCCGCGTGGCTGGTGGCCGCGATGGTGCTCGGGGGCGCGGAGATGCTCTCGCTCGACCTCGTCCTGCTCATGCTGGCCGTCGGCGCGCTGGGCGGCATGACCGCCGACCTCGTCGGCCTGGGTCTCGGCGTCCAGGTCGTGGTCGCCCTCGTCACCTCGGTCGGGCTGCTCGCGCTCGTGCGTCCCGGCGTCGTCAAGAAGCTCCACCACGGCCCCGACCTGGTGCAGGGCCACGACGCCCTGATCGGCATGGAGGGCTTCGCCGTCGCCGAGATCACCGAGCAGTCGGGCCAGGCCAAGATCCGCGGCGAGGTCTGGACGGTCCGGCCCTACGACCCGCACGAGGTCATCGCGTCGGGCGCGAAGGTGCAGGTCCTCGAGATCCGCGGCGCCACGGCGTACGTCCACGAGATCCCTCAGCTGGGGTCCTGACCCCCGAACCGGAAAGGCTGGACCCCCATGGAAGTCCTCATCGTCTTCGTCGTCCTGCTGCTGCTGGTCGTGCTCGGTCTGTCCAAGACCGTCAAGATCGTGCCGCAGGCGCGCGCCGGCATCGTCGAGCGCTTCGGCAAGTACCGCACCACCCTGTCGGCCGGCCTCAACATCGTGGTGCCGTTCGTCGACAAGGTCCGCTACACCATCGACCTGCGCGAGCAGGTCGTGTCGTTCCCGCCGCAGCCGGTGATCACCGAGGACAACCTCGTGGTCTCCATCGACACCGTCATCTACTTCCAGGTGACCGACGCGGTCAGCGCGACGTACGAGATCGCCAACTACATCCAGGCCGTCGAGCAGCTCACGATGACCACGCTGCGCAACATCGTCGGCGGCATGGACCTCGAGCAGACGCTGACCAGCCGCGAGGACATCAACGCCGGCCTGCGCACCGTCCTCGACGAGGCGACCGGCAAGTGGGGCATCCGCGTCAACCGCGTCGAGATCAAGGGCATCGACCCGCCGCCGTCGATCAAGGACGCGATGGAGAAGCAGATGCGCGCCGACCGCGACAAGCGCGCCGTCGTCCTCACCGCCGAGGGTGGTCGGCAGTCGGCCATCCTCACCGCCGAGGGCAACAAGCAGTCCGCCATCCTCAACGCCCAGGGCGAGCGGGAGGCCGCGATCCTGCGGGCCGAGGCCGAGCGGCAGTCGGCGATCCTCCGCGCCCAGGGTGAGGGGCAGGCCATCCAGACGGTCTTCCAGGCCATCCACGACGGTCAGCCCGACCAGTCGCTGCTGGCCTACCAGTACCTCCAGATGCTGCCGAAGATCGCCGAGGGCGGCGCCAACAAGGTGTGGGTCGTGCCGTCGGAGATCACCAAGGCGCTCGAGGGCCTCGGCTCGGCCATCGGCGGCTCCGAGGGCATCCCGCAGAGCAGCGGCGGCCCGCGCACGCGCGTCAGCCTCGACGCCCCCGTGGAGGCCACGGAGACCGACCCGGCGGTCAAGGCGGCCGAGGCCGACGTGCAGGCCGCCATCGCGGCCGCCCGCGCGGACGCCTCGCCCTCCTCGCGCCGTGCCGACGCGCGGTCGCTGGGCACCGGCGCCACCCCCACCGCGGGGACCGCCCCGGAGGCCGCGACCGCGCCGTCGGTCGACGTGCCCCCGAACACCCCGCCCACCGGTGAGGAGCCCCCGGCTTCGTGACCTGGCTCGAGCTCGCCGCGATCGCGCTGGCGGGGATCGGGGCAGGGTTCGTCAACACGCTGGCCGGGTCGGGGACGCTGCTGACGTTCCCGACCCTGCTGGCGTTCGGCGTGCCCCCGGTCACCGCCAACGTCTCCAACAACATCGGTCTGGTCCCCGGCGCGCTCAGCGCCGCCTGGGGCTGGCGCGCCGAGCTGCGCCACCAGAAGCGGCGGCTGCTCCGCCTGGCACCGGCCTCCCTGGTCGGCGGCCTGGTCGGCGCGGTGCTGCTGCTCGTGCTGCCGGCCGAGGCCTTCGAGGCCGTGGTGCCGGTGCTGGTCGCGCTCGGGCTCGTGCTGGTGGCGGTGCAGCCCTGGATCAACCGGCGCATCAACGCCCGGGCCCAGGAGGGGATCGAGCCCCGCGACCACTGGACGACGATCCCCGCGGTCGCCGCGACCGGGGTGTACGGCGGCTACTTCGGCGCCGCCCAGGGCATCCTGCTCGTCGGGGCGCTCGGGATCACCACCGGCGAGCCGGTGCACGCCACCAACGCGATGAAGAACGCCCTGTCCGCGGTGGTCAACTCCGTCGCAGCCGCCGTGTTCGTCCTGGTGGCCGAGGTCGACTGGCTGATCGTGCTGGTGATCGGCGTCGGGTCGGTCGTCGGCTCGCTCGTCGGCTCTCGGGTGGGACGCCGGCTGCCCGCCGCGCTGCTGCGGGGGTTCATCCTCGTCATGGGGACGACCGCGCTGGTCGTCTTCCTCACCCGCTGACGTAGGCCCCGAGCCACCGGTCGAGCTCGGCGTAGACCCGGTCGCGGGCCGGCTGGCGCGACAGCGTCACGTCGTGCAGCGCCCCGGGGACCTGCACGAGCGTCACGTGGCGGGAGAGCTTGTGCACCCACTTCGCCATGAGCGCCACGTCGAGCACGGTGTCGGACTCGTCGACCGCCGGCTCCCACTCCTGCGGCTGCAGGCTGGTGGCCGAGCTGAGCACGAGGGTGGGCACCGTCAGGCCCAGGCCCTTGTGGATGGCGGCGTGGCCGCGGCGCACCGCCCGCAACCAGCCGGCGTACACCGGCCAGCTCTCGATCGGCTTCCAGGCCAGGTCGTAGTCCCACTCGCCGTCGAAGTCGGCGTGCAGGCTGCGTCCGTAGAGCCCGGACACGTGCCGCGGGATGGACTGGTAGGGCCGTCGCGCCCCGACCTGGTTGATGGCCTGAGTGCCGGCGGTGCGCAGCAGGAAGGAGCCCTGCATGTCGAGCCAGGGCGAGTTCAGCACGACCGCCTCGAGCGGCACCTCGTGCCGGGCCGCCCACAGCGACCCGATCATGCCGCCGGTGGAGTGCCCGGTCAGCAGCACCCGGTCGTGGCCGTCCCGCTCGGTGATGATCCGGAACGCGGCGGTCAGCTCCTCGGCGTACTCGTCGAGGTCGCGCGCGAAGTTGGGGGTCTGGTGCGGGCGCAGGGAGCGGCCGTACTTGCGCAGGTCGAGGGCGTAGAAGGCGTAGCCGCGCTCGGTCCACCAGTCGGCCGCCCCGGTCTGGAAGAAGTAGTCGCAGAAGCCGTGCAGGTGCAGCACGGCCGGACCGGTCGCCGGGGCGTCGGAGCGGGAGACGAGCGTGGCGACGACCTCGCCCTCGTCGTCGGGCTCGAGGGGGATCGTCTCGCGGAGGTACGGCGCGCCGAGGACGTCGGCCTGACGGTCGGGGGCGTCGTCGACGCCGGGGCCCTCGGGGGTCACAACGGCAGGCATGTCGAGCATTCTCACCCACCGGCCCTGAGGCAGAGTGGCCCGGGTGGGCCCCACGCCGCCCGTCGATCCCGACCACCTGCTGCCCTGCGCCCGACGCTCGTGCGACGTCGCAGGCGTCTTCCTCGTCGACGCGCGCGGGTGGGTGCTGCTGCAGGAGCGTGACGAGGGCGCCCCGGTCGCTGCGAACCAGTGGGGCATCGTCGGCGGCCACGTGGAGCCGGGGGAGGAGTGGCCCGCGGCGATGCGTCGCGAGCTGCTCGAGGAGACCGGGCTGACACTGCCCGAGGGGGTCCTCGAGGTCTGGTACGACGGCGACCACACGCCCGAGACCAAGGCCGTCGCCGGCCTGCGCAACCACTGGCAGCTGTGGGTCGGCCGCGCGGACCTGACCGACGACGACATCGTGCTGGGGGAGGGGCGGCAGATCGTCTTCGTCGACCCGGACCGGATCGACGAGCTCGACCTCGCCGAGACCACGGCCGACTTCCTGCCGCGGTTCCTGGCCTCGGAGACCTACCGCCGTCTCACCCGCTGACGACGCTCAGTGCTGGTAGGTGCCGGTGAGGATCGCGCGGCCCGCGGTCTTGAAGGCCAGGTTGAACGACACCACCGCCGGGCTGGCGTCGCTGTCGACGCCGAGCTGCTCCTCCTTCACCGCGTGGACGACGAAGAAGTAGCGGTGGACCTGGTCGCCCTCCGGCGGGGCGGCACCGGTGAAGGCCTTCGTGCCGACGTCGTTGCGGCACATGAACGCGCCCTCGGGGAGCCCGGCGCCGCCCTCGGCGCCGGCGCCGGTGTCCAGCGAGGTCACCGACGCCGGGATGTCGCACACGACCCAGTGCCAGAACCCGGACGGGGTCGGGGCGTCGGGGTCGAAGCAGGTCACGGTGAAGCTCTTCGTGTCGTCACCGAAGCCGGACCAGCTGAGCTGGGGCGAGGTGTCGCCGGCGGCCTGCACCTGGTCGTCCTTCAGCGCCTGCCCCTCGGTGACGTCGTCGCTGGTGACCTCGAACGACGGCACGCTCGGCAGCAGCTCGTAGGGGTCGGGGGTGACCGGGCGGTCCAGGCTCATGGAGGTTCTCCTCGGGATCGGTGTCTCGGGCGGGTGTCGTGCGTGTAACCGACCGGTGACGGCCGCGGGGACGCGTTCCGTCAGGTGGTCGGTCCTCATCGTGCCCACCGGACCGCCGGAGAATGCATGCATGGACAGCACCGCCCCGCCGTACCCCTCCGCGCTCCGGCTGCAGGGTCGCCGCGTGCTGGTCGTCGGGGCGGGTCAGGTGGCCCAGCGCCGGGTGCCCGCGCTGCTGACCGCCGGCGCGGTCGTCGAGGTCGTGTCCCCCGAGGCGACACCGGCCATCGAGGCCTTCGCGACCGCGGGGGAGATCACCTGGCACCGGCGCCCCTTCGTCGCCGAGGACTGCGACGAGGCGTGGTACGTCATCGCGGCCACCGACGTCACCGAGGTCAACGCCGCCGTCACCGAGGCGGCCGAGGAGCGGCGGATCTTCTGCGTGCGCTCCGACGACGCCAGTCAGGCGACGGCGTGGACTCCCGCGGTCGGGCGCCACGACGGGGTCACCGTCGCGGTGGTCAGCAACCGCGAGCCGCGGCGCTCCGCCGCCCTGCGCGACCAGATCATCGACGGGCTGCGCGACGGCGCCCTGCCCGCGCACGTCCCGGACCGTACGCCGGGCGTGGTGCTCGTCGGGGGCGGCCCCGGGGACCCCGACCTCGTGACCGTGGCCGCCCGCAAGGCGCTGGCCGACGCCGACGTGGTGGTCGCCGACCGTCTCGCCCCCCGTGAGCTGCTGGGTGAGCTGTCTCCGGACGTCGAGGTCATCGACGTCGCGAAGCTTCCCCGCGGCCGCTCCGCCACGCAGGAGGAGATCAACCGGGTCATCGTCGAGCGGGCCCGCGCCGGCAAGCGCGTGGTGCGTTTCAAGGGCGGTGACAATTTCGTCTTCGGTCGCGGCTTCGAGGAGATCCAGGCCTGCCAGGAGGCGGGTGTCCCGGTCCGGGTCGTGCCCGGCCTGTCCAGCTCGATCTCGGTGCCCGGGCTGCTCGGCATCCCCGTCACGCACCGCGGCGTGGCCCACGAGTTCACCGTGATCAGCGGCCACCTGCCGCCCGACCACCCGGGCTCGCTGGTGGCGTGGGACGCCGTGGCGCAGATGCGGGGCACGGTCGTGCTGCTGATGGCGGTGCAGAACCTGCCCGCCATCGCCGCCCGGCTGGTCGCGGCCGGCCGTCCCTCCTCGACCCCGGTGGCGGTCGTGGCCGACGGCAGCATGCCGACCGAGCGCGCCGTGTGGTCCACCCTCGAGCACGTCGCCGAGGACCTGGAGACGCAGTTCATCCGGCCGCCCGCGATCGTGGTCGTCGGCGAGGTGGTGGCGGTGGCGAACCCGCAGCGCTACGCCACCCCCGGTGCCGTGCACGGCTGAGCGCCGAGCGCCCACCCATGGCCGAGATCGTCGAGATCACCGACCCCGCCGACCCGCGGCTGCGCGACTACCGCGACCTGCGCGACGTACAGCTCCGCACGCAGGTCGAGACCGCGCACGGGCTGTTCCTCGCCGAGGGGGAGAAGGTCGTGCGCCGTGCCGCGGAGGCCGGCTACGAGGCCCGCTCGTTCCTCATGGCCTCGCGCTGGCTGGACGGGCTGGCGAGCGTGCTGACGGCCAGCGACGCACCCTGCTACGTGGTGTCGGAGGCGCTGGCCGAGGAGGTCACCGGCTTCCACGTGCACCGCGGCGCGCTGGCGTCCTTCCACCGCACGCCGCTGCCGAGCGTGGCCGAGGTGCTCGACGGCGCCCGCACCGTGCTGGTGCTCGAGGACATCACCGACCACACCAACGTCGGGGCGGCCCTGCGCAACGCCGCCGGTCTCGGCGTCGACGGCGTGCTGCTGGCGCCGCGCTGCGCGGACCCGCTCTACCGGCGCGCGGTCAAGGTGGCGATGGGCACCGTCTTCTCGCTGCCCTGGACCCGCCTGCCCGACTGGTACGACGCACTGCCGTCGCTGGGCGCCGCCGGCTTCACCACGGTGGCGATGGCGCTGACCGACGACGCCGTCGACGTGGCCGAGGCGGTCGCCGGCGTCGACCGGCTGGCGCTCGTGCTCGGCAGCGAGGGCCACGGGCTGTCCTCGCGGTGGCTCGAGACCGCGGACCGGCACGCGGTGATCCCGATGACCGGCGGCGTCGACTCGCTCAACATCGCCGCCGCCGCCGCGGTCGCCTGCTACGTCGCCCGCGAGCGGTAGCGGGCGCCGGTTTCCCACGGTATGTCGACGTACTGGCACTCCCCATGGTGTCGGCGCCGTGGGAAGTGCCAGTTTTCCTGCATACCGTGGGAAACCAGCACCCCTCAGGCGTGGTCGGCGGGCCAGCCGAGCGGGTAGGACGCGGCCTCGTCGTCGTGCTGGCGGGTCAGCTTCTTCATGGCGCGGCGGTTGATGCGGTCGCCGAAGACGGTTCCGTGGCAGTGGTCGGTCTCGTGCTGCAGGCAGCGGGCGAGCAGCCCGTCGCCCTCGTAGTGGACCGGCTCGCCGTCGAGCCCCTGGCCGTCGACGGCCGCCCAGTCGGGGCGGGCGCACGGCACGAACGAGCCGGGGAAGGACAGGCAACCCTCGTCGCTCTCGTCGAGGCGGCGGTCCCGTCCCTCGGGCAGCCGCAGGGTGGGGTTGCAGACCACCCCGCTGACCATGCGGCCCTCGTCGTCGGGGCAGTCGAAGACGAAGACCGAGCGGCCCACCCCGATCTGGCAGGCGGCCAGGCCCACGCCGTCGGCGGCACGCATGGTGGCCACCATGTCGGCCGCCAGGGCCCGCAGGTCGTCGTCGAACTCGGTCACCGCCTCGGCCGGACGGTGCATCACGGGCTCGCCCCAGCGCGTGACCGGGCGGACCGTCCCGCCGGTCGGCAGGACCGAACCGGCGGCGTCGGGGGTGGCGTCGGCTGTGGCGTCGGCTGTGGCGTCGGGAGTGGCGTCGGGGGAGGGGGACGTCATGGGTCCATCGTAGGCAGCGCGCGCGTGTGACCCCTGCCACCCGGGGCGTGTGTGGCGCAGTGTGTAACTCAGAGTTACAGTGGAGCACATGTCCGACAGCGCACGCACCAGTGATGAGACCCGTCCCGGTCAGACCCAGCGCCCTGCCTCCGCGCAGCGACGACGCGGGCTGACCTCCTTCGACCGACCCGACGCCATCGGCTATGCGGTGGCGGCCCTGAACCGGCTGGCCCAGACCCCGGCGCTCGACAAGCTCGGGCTGCGCAAGCCCGCCGAGCGCGCGGTGTACGCCGCCACCAAGTCCGGCTTCCAGACCGTCGGCACCGTGAACCGCCAGTTCTCCCGCTCAGGCAAGAAGCAGGCCGGCACCCGCGTGCCGAGCACGAACCGCCCCGGCGTCTTCGACCTCACCCCGACCGAGGACGAGCAGATGCTCGTCGACGTCGTGAGCGAGCTCGCCACCGAGGTCTTCGCCCCCGCCGCGGAGGAGGCCAACGACGCGTGCGAGGCACCCGTCGACGTCCTCAAGGCCGGCCTCGACCTGGGTCTGCCGGTCCTCGGTGTCGCCGAGGACCTGGGCGGCATCGCCGCTGAGCGCTCGTCCGTGGCCGGGGTCCTGGTCGCCGAGGCGCTGGCCAAGGGCGACATGGGCCTCGCGGTCGCCTCCCTCGCGCCGGCCGCGGTCAGCACCGCCCTGTCGCTGTGGGGCACCGACGAGCAGCAGCAGACCTACCTGCCCGCCTTCACCGGCGACGACGTACCGGCCGCTGCGCTGGCGCTCGCCGAGCCCACCGCGCTGTTCGACCCGCTCGCGCCGGGCACCAAGGCCGAGCGCAGCGGTGACGGCTTCGTCCTCACCGGCACCAAGTCGGGCGTCCCGCGCGGCGTGGACGCTGAGCTGTTCGTCGTCGGCGCCGAGCTCGACGGCAAGCCGCAGCTGTTCATCGTGGAGTCCTCCACCACCGGGCTGACCGTCGAGACCGACCCGTCCATGGGCGTCCGCGCCGCCGGCCTGTCCAAGCTGGTCCTCAACGGCGTCCAGGTCGGCTCCATCAGCCCGCTGGGCGACGCCGAGACCTACCGCGACGCCGTGCGTCTCTCGCGCCTGGCGTGGTGCGCCCTCGCGGTCGGCACCGGCCAGGCCGTGCTCGACTACGTGACGCCCTATGTCAACGAGCGCAAGGCCTTCGGCGAGCCCATCAGCAACCGCCAGTCGGTCGCGTTCATGGTCGCCAACATCGCGATCGAGCTCCAGGGCATGCGCCTGGTCACCTACCGCGCCGCGGCACGCGCCGCGCAGGGCAAGTCGTTCGACCGCGAGGTCGCGCTGGCCCGTCGCCTGTGCTCCGAGCACGGCATGCGGATCGGCCTCGACGGCGTCCAGCTGCTCGGCGGCCACGGCTTCGTCAAGGAGCACCCGGTCGAGCGGTGGTACCGCGACCTGCGTGCCGTCGGTCTCATGGAGGGAGGGGTCCTGGTCTGAGCGCCGGCCGCTTCCGCCGTACGCCGAGCAGCCGACGACTTCCAGGAGACACACCATGATCAACCTCGAGACCCCCAAGAAGCACAAGGGCCTGGTCAGCCAGGCCCACCAGGTGGCGATGAACGTGCTGCGCGCCAACTCGCGCAAGTACGACCTCGCCGAGCACGAGTACCCCGTCGAGCTGGACATGCTCGCCGCCATGATCGACGGCCTGTCCGACTCCGGATCGGCTGAGGGCGCCGGCGCCTCCGGCGTGCGCCGCGAGGCGGACGACGGCAAGGACACCACCGTCAAGAACGGGGCGAACCTCGCCTCGGTCCTCTCCATCCAGGAGATGTGCTGGGGTGACGTCGGCCTGCTGCTGTCGATGCCGCGCCAGGGCCTGGGCAACTCCGCCATCGCCAGCGTCGCCAACGACGAGCAGCTGGAGAAGTTCAAGGGCGTGTGGGCCGGCATGGCCATCACCGAGCCCGGCGCCGGGTCCGACTCGGCGAACATCTCCACGACCGCCGTCCTCGACGGTGACGA
The DNA here is from genome assembly GCF_011299595.1 of Nocardioides sp. HDW12B. Classification (NCBI taxonomy): domain Bacteria; kingdom Bacillati; phylum Actinomycetota; class Actinomycetes; order Propionibacteriales; family Nocardioidaceae; genus Nocardioides; species Nocardioides sp. HDW12B. The sequence goes on from NZ_CP049867.1 coordinate 1,805,730, forward strand.
GTACGTCATCAACGGCGAGAAGATCTACGTCACCGCCGGTGGCCGCGCCGACGCCATCGTCGTCTGGGCCACCCTCGACAAGGACCTCGGCCGTGCTGCCATCAAGTCCTTCGTCGTCGAGAAGGGCACGCCCGGCATGCGGGTGGAGCGCCTCGAGCACAAGCTCGGCATCAAGGCGTCCGACACCGCCACGATCATCTTCGACGACTGCCGCGTGCCGAAGGAGAACCTCCTCGGCTCCCCGGAGGTCGACGCCAAGCAGGGCTTCGCCGGCGCCATGGCGACCTTCGACAACACCCGTCCGCTGGTGGCCGCGATGGCCGTCGGCGTGGCCCGGGCGTCGCTGGAGCTCACCAAGGAGCTGCTGACCGAGGCCGGCGTCGTCATCGACTACGACCGCCCCGTCCTCACGCAGTCCGCCGCGGCCGCGACCTTCATCCAGCTCGAGTCCGACTGGGAGGCCGCGCACCTGCTGACCATGCAGGCGGCGTGGATGGCCGACAACCGCAAGGCCAACTCGCTGGAGGCCTCGATGGCCAAGGCGAAGGCCGGCCGGATGGCCTCCGACGTCACCCTGCGCTGCGTCGAGCTCGCCGGCAGCGTCGGCTACAGCGAGCAGGACCTGCTCGAGAAGTGGGCCCGCGACTCCAAGATCCTCGACATCTTCGAGGGCACCCAGCAGATCCAGCAGCTCATCGTGGCGCGCCGCATCCTCGGCAAGTCGTCGGCCGAGCTCAAGTAGACCCCCTCGTTCGGGAGAGCGACACGGGCAGCCGAGCGGCCCGCCGGGTCCCGTCACGGGAACACCGGCGGGCCGTTCGTCGTTCTGGCCCGCATGACCTCCACAGCGGGCAGCACACCGGGCAGCACCACGATCGGGATCACCGGCGCGACCGGCCACATCGGCGGACAGGTCGCGCGCCTGCTCGCGGCGGACCTGCCGGCCGGCACGAGCCTCCGGCTGCTCGTCCGCGACGCGTCACGCGCCCCTGACCTGCCGGGCGCCGACGTCGTCGAGGTGCAGTACGGCGATCCGGCCGCCGTCGAGGCGCTCACCGGCGTGGACGTCCTGCTCATGGTCTCGGCCGCCGAGTCCGACGACCGGGTGGGGGAGCACCGTGCGTTCGTCGAGCACGCCGTCGAGGCCGGGGTCGGCCACCTCGTGTACACCTCGTTCGTCGGCGCCACCCCCGACTGCGGCTTCCTGCTGGGCCGCGACCACGCCGCCACCGAGGAGATCATCCGCGGCACCGGCGTCGCCTCGACGTTCCTGCGCGACAACTTCTACGCCGAGGTCTTCCCGCTCTTCGCCGACGACGACGGCGTGCTGCGGGGGCCGGCCGGCCACGGCCTGGTCGCGCCGGTGTCGCGACGTGACGTGGCGGAGGTGGCGGCGGCGGTGCTGCGCGCTCCCGCCGACCACGTCGGTGCGACGTACGACCTCACCGGGCCGGAGGCGCTCACCCTCGCGGAGATCGCCGACGTCCTCACGGAGGTCACCGGGCGCCCGCACCGCTTCCACGACGAGACGCTGGAGGAGGCGCGCGCGAGCCGCGCCCACTACGGCGCCCCGGACTGGATGGTGGAGGCCTGGATCAGCACCTACACCGCCATCCGCGACGGCGAGCTCGCGGCCGTGAGCGACGGCGTCCCCCGGCTGCTCGGGCGACCGGCGACGTCGTTCCGGGAGGCGGTCACGCCCGCCTGAGGGCGCGTCCACTCTTCCGACGACCTCAACCTCGGGTTCACCGTGCCGTCACGCGCACCCGCCAGCGTGGACGTCATGAAGACACAGATGGTCGCCCTGTTCGGACTGGCCGCCTACATGATCTGGACCTCGACGTTCGCCGGGCTCATGCTCGGGTTCGTGCCCGCGCCGGGCCTCTAGCCCTGCGGGCGGGAGGGACCCGTCCTCGGCACGGGTGGCGACGAATACGGTGTGACGCAGCCAGTCCACCGACGAAGGGTCCCCACCGTGACGGCAACCGCGCCGACCCCGCCCGACACCCGCCCCAGCCCGGGGGGTGAGCCGGTCGCCGAGGTCCTGCACGGCCTGGCCGACAAGGTGTTCGGCGGCGAGGCCCCGCTGCGCATCACGGCGTGGGACGGCTCCACGGCGGGTCCGGCCGACGCCCCGGCGCTGCACGTCACCACCCCGCAGGCCCTCACCCGGCTGCTGTACCACCCCGGCGAGCTCGGCCTGGCCCAGGCCTACGTCCTGGGTGAGATCGACGTCGAGGGCGACCTCCTCGACGGCCTGCGGCGGGTCTGGGCGGCCACCCGCGAGCGGGGGCTGAGCTCACGGCTCGACGTCACCACGGTCGCCGCCGGGCTGCGCGCCGTGGTCGGGCTCAAGGTGCTCCGGCGCCCGCCGGCACCCCCGGCGACCCAGGCGCAGCTGCGCGGGCGGCTGCACAGCAAGCGTCGCGACTCCGAGGCGATCTCGCACCACTACGACCTCAGCAACGAGTTCTACGACTTCATCCTCGACCGCCACAAGGCCTACTCCTGCGCCTACTACACGAGCGACGACCCGTCGTACACGCTGGAGGACGCCCAGCGCGACAAGCTCGACCTGGTCTGCCGCAAGCTCGGCCTCGACCAGGCGAAGCCCGGTCACCGTCACCTCGACATCGGCTGCGGCTGGGGCTCGCTGTCGCTGCACGCGGCCGCGGCGTACGGCGTCGACGTGGTCGGCGTGACCATCTCGAAGGAGCAGAAGGCCTCCATCGACGAGCGCCTGGTGCGCGAGGGCCTCCAAGGCAAGGTCGACATCCGGCTCCAGGACTACCGCGAGGTCGTCGACGGGCCGTTCGACACGGTGTCGTCGATCGAGATGGGCGAGCACGTCGGCAAGAGGAACTACCCGGTCTTCCTCGGTCAGATCGAGCGGTTGCTGGCTCCCGGCGGCCGGATGCTCATCCAGCAGATGTCGCGGGTGACCAAGCCGGGCGGCGGTCCCTTCATCGAGGCCTTCATCGCCCCCGACATGCACATGCGCCCGGTCGGCGAGACCATCGGGCTCATCGAGGAGGCCGGCCTCGAGGTGCGCGACGTGCACGCCCTGCGCGAGCACTACGTCCGCACCGTCGACGCGTGGTACGCCACCTTCGAGTCGAACTGGGACCGCGTGGTCGCCATGGTCGGCGAGGAGATGGCGCGCGTCTGGCGGCTCTACCTCGTCGGCGGTGCGCTGGCCTTCGAGGAGGGCCGGATGGGCGTCGACCAGATCCTCGCCGTCAAGGCCACCCCGGACGGCCGCAGCGGCCTGCCGCCGGTGCGTGCCTGGTGAACGACCTCGACGGCTCCGCCCTGCTGGTGGCGCTGCCGGCCACCGCCGGGGCGGTCCTCGTCCTCATGGGGCTGACCTTCGCGGTCGCGCTGAGGGCGGGCAAGCACGCGGTCATCGACGTCACGTGGGGCCTCGGGTTCGCGGTCGTCGCCGCGACGGCGTACGTCCTGCACACCGGCGACGGCACCCGCGCCGCGGTCGCGCTCGGCATCGTCGCGCTCTGGGGGCTCCGGCTGGCGGCGCACATCGCCAACCGCTCCCGCGGCCACGGCGAGGACCCGCGCTACGAGGCGCTGCTGGCGCGCGCACCCGGCAACCCGCAGGTGTACGCCGTGCAGCGGGTCTACGTGCCGCAGGCCGTCATCATGTGGTTCGTGTCGCTGCCGGTCCAGTTGGCGATGTTCTCCGGCTCCGGGCCGGGGCCGCTGCTGTGGCTCGGCGTGGCGGTCTGGGCGGTCGGCATCACGTTCGAGACGGTGGGGGACTGGCAGCTGCACCGGTTCCGCAGCGACCCGGCCAGTCGGGGGCAGGTGCTCGACACCGGGCTGTGGCGCTACACCCGCCACCCGAACTACTTCGGCGACGCCACCGCCTGGTGGGGCATCTTCCTCGTCGCCGCCGACACCGGGCTGCCCGGCTGGCTGACGATCCTCTCGCCGCTGCTCATGACGTGGTTCCTGGCCAAGGGCACCGGCAAGCCGCTGCTGGAGAAGGACATGGCGGAGCGGCGTCCGGGCTACGTCGACTACGTCCGGCGCACCAGCGGGTTCGTGCCGTGGCCGCCGAAGAAGGGCTAGGCGCGCCGGCCACCCGGCGCCCGACCTGTCAGCCGGCGTCGACGCGCCCGTCGTCACCGATCCAGGCCAGGGTCTCCTCGCGGTCCACGCGGTAGGAGTACTCGACGCCGCGGCAGTTGTCGTTGCGTCCGAAGGACACCACCGCGAGCAGCACGTCGGTGCCCTCGGCCAGGACGGGGCCGCCCGAGTCCCCGACGCACGAGCCGCCCTTGCCCTGCGAGGCGTTCGACGACGTCTTGAGGTGGTACTCGGACACCGGGGAGTCATCGCTGACCAGCTGGGACCGGGCCGTCAGCCGCTGGCCGACGAGCACGCGCGGCTTGACCTGGCTGACGCCGTACCCGCTGAGGGTGAAGTCGACGGTGCGCTTGGCCGACGAGCTCGACGTGTAGGTGTCCACGGCGCCGGGCGCCGGCAGCTCGGCGTACCGCTCGAGGGTCACGGGCTCGTCGAGCACGACGACGCCGAGGTCTCCGGTGTCGGGCAGGCTGCGGGAGCCGAAGCCGAGGTTCGCCGCGTCGCGGAACTCGGTGCCGCCCAGGTAGGGGTAGCCGGTCGTCGTGTCGCCGCCCCGCCCGCCGAAGGCGGTGGGGTCGTAGTCGGGGAACGGCGAGGTCTGGAAGTAGGCCCGTCCCGTGTCGACTCCCTGGGTGCAGTGACCCGCGGTCACCACGGTGACGCGGTCGGCCAGCAGGCTGCCGGTGCAGCGGTGGCTGTAGGGGTCGCCGCCCGGCTCGGCGGGCTCGGTGTAGAAGACGAGGAGCGCGACGTAGGGGTGCTCGTCGTCGACCGTGGCGTTGCCGGTGACGGCCTGGGACGGCGCCGGCCCCGTGAGGGTCAGCGCGGTCAGGCCGAGGGCGGCGAGGACGGCAGAGGGTCGGCGCACAGGGGTCCTCCTGGGAGCGATGGGACTCTCAGGGTAGGAGCGCAGCCGGATGCCGGTGGGCGATATGTCCGATCCCGTGGGCGACGTCAGCCTGCGTCGAGCCGGTTCGGGTCCGCGATCCAGTCGAGGACGACCTTCCGGTCGAGCCGGTAGGAGAAGTCCAGGCCCCGGCACTTGGCGTTCATCCCGAAGGACGTGACGGCCAGGACGGTGTCGCTGCCCCTGGCCAGGACAGGACCACCGGAGTCACCGCTGCAGGTGCCGGCCTTGCCCTGCGCCGGGTTGGCGGAGGTCTTCAGGTTGAACCTCGTGATCGGCGCACGGTCGTTGACGAGGGCGGAGGTGCCCGTCAGGCGCTCGCGGGTGGAGGTCGGGGTCGGCGTCGTCCCGCTGAGGCCGTAGCCGCTCAGGGTGAAGCGCACGTTCTGCTTCTTCCTGACGCTCGCCACGTAGTCGTTCAGGGCGCCCGCCTCCGGCAGCTCGGCGTACCGGCGGTTGGAGGTGGTGACGGGCTCGTCGAGCACGACGACACCGACGTCCTTGTTCTCCGGGTAGCCCTCGAAGTCGTGGAAGCCGTAGTTGTCGGCCTGGCTGAACGTCACGCCGCCGACGTAGGGGTAGCCCGTCGTCGGGTCGCCGCCGCGGCCGTCGAAGGCCTCGGGGTCGTAGTTCGGCGCCGCCGCCTGCTGGAAGTAGGCGCGTCCCTCGTCGACGCCCTCGGTGCAGTGGCCCGCCGTCACGATCGTCACGCCGTCGTCCAGCAGGCTGCCGGTGCAGCGGTGGCTGAACGGGTCGCCGCCCTCCTCGGCCGGCTCGGTGTAGAACACGAGCATGGCCACGTAGGTGTGGACCGTGTCCTTCTCGTAGTTGCCCGTGATGGCCTGGCTGGGAGCGAGCCCGGCCGCGGTGGCGGCGAGGCTCAGGGCTGCGACGGTCAGTGCGCGGCGCATGGCGGTTCCTCCTGGACGCAACGGCACCCCGGGGTGCCGTCGGCACCGGGTTCGGTGCACCCGCGCATGCTAGGTCCCGGTCGAGCCCCGTGGGAAGACCTGCGAGCGGGGCTGGGACCGGGGACCGGTCGTAGGGTGTCCCGGTGCGCTTCCTCGACGACCACGGCGTCCCGCCGTACGACCTGACCTACGACGACGTCTTCATGGTGCCGCGGCACTCCAGCGTCGGCTCCCGCGACGACGTCGACCTCTCCACCGACGACGCCACCGGAGCGACGCTGCCGCTGGTGGTGTCGAACATGACCGCGATCTCGGGTCGCCGGATGGCGGAGACCGTGGCGCGTCGTGGCGGGCTGTCGGTGATCCCGCAGGACATCCCGGTCGAGGTGGTCGCCGACGTCGTCGCCGACGTCAAGGGCAAGGATCTCGTCGTCGACACCGCGATCACGCTGTCGCCGGAGGACACGGTTGCCGACGCGCTGGCGCTCATCCCCAAGCGTGCGCACCGGGCGGCCTTCGTGGTCGTCGACGGTCGGCCCGTCGGCGTCGTGACCGAGGACGACTGCCGGCGCGTGGACCGCTTCACCCAGGTCCACCACGTGATGTCGGCCCACCCGGTGACGCTGTCGCAGGGCCTCAGCCCGCGCGAGGCCTTCGACCGCCTCGTCGAGGTACGCCGCCGCGTCGCCCCGGTCGTGGACGCCGACGGCCTGCTCGTGGGGGCACTGACCCGCACCGGGGCGCTGCGCGCCACCGTCTACCGCCCGGCCCTCGACGGTCGTGGCCGCCTGGCGATCGCGGCCGCGGTCGGCGTCAACGGCGACGTGGCGGGCAAGGCCAAGACGATCCTCGACACCGGCGTCGACGCGCTCGTCATCGACACCGCCCACGGGCACCAGGAGCGGATGATCGATGCCCTGCGGGCGGTCCGGGCCCTGACGCCCGACGTGCCGGTCGTCGCCGGCAACGTCGTCTCCGCGGAAGGCACGCGCGAGCTGATCGCTGCGGGTGCCGACGTGGTGAAGGTGGGCGTCGGCCCCGGCGCCATGTGCACGACGCGGATGATGACCGGCGTCGGTCGACCGCAGTTCTCCGCCGTCCTGGACTGCTCGGCGGCCGCCCGCGACGCCGGCGGTCGCGTGTGGGCCGACGGCGGGGTGCGTCACCCGCGCGACGTGGCCCTCGCCCTCGCGGCCGGCGCCAGCGCGGTGATGATCGGCTCCTGGTTCGCCGGCACGCACGAGTCGCCCGGTGACCTGCACGAGGACGCCGACGGTCGCCGCTACAAGGAGAGCTTCGGCATGGCCTCGGCGCGCGCCGTGCTCAACCGCACCAGCGCCGACACCGCCTTCGAGCGGGCCCGCAAGGGCCTCTACGAGGAGGGCATCTCCTCGAGCCGGATGTACCTCGACCCCACCCGCCCCGGCGTCGAGGACCTCATCGACCAGATCTGCGCCGGCGTGCGCTCGGCCTGCACCTACGCCGGGGCCCGCACCCTCGCGGAGTTCGCAAACCGGGCCGTCGTGGGCTTCCAGTCCGCGGCCGGCTTCCACGAGGGGCGCCCGCTGCCCGCCGGCTGGTAGCGCGGGGCACGCCCGCCGGTTGGTAGCGCGGGGGCACGCCCGCCCCGGCGTCCGCCTGACCGACGTCGCCGCTCCGGCTCACCGCTGCGTGGACGCGGCCTCGTCGAGCCACGCCGGTCGCCACGACGCGTCGTCCAGGTCGCTCAGGTCACCCATGCCGCCGAGATCGTCCAGGTGGTCCGGATCCCAGGTCGGACCGTCCCAGGGCGGGCTCTCCAGGAGCTGGGCGTCCCAAGGCTGGCCGTCACCGGGCCGGAAGTCGACAGACACCGCCGCCGAGGTCAGGATCGCCGGGGTCTCTCGTCCGAGGGCCGTGCTGCCGGTGTGGTCCACCTGGAACCAGTGGCCTGACGGCGTCTGCCAGAGGTAGACGCCCGGCAGCGGCTGGTGGCACCGGAACCCGCCGAAGGTCTTGGCGCGGTGGTGGTGACGGCCGAGCGGGCCGAGGTTGTCCGGCCGTGTCTGCCCGCGACCGCCGCCCTCGGACCGCGGTCGGAACGGCGTCGTGTGGTCGAGGTCGACGGATCCGACCTCGCCGGTGCCCCAGGGGAACACCTCGAACGGCTCGCGCAGCTCCATCACCTCCGCCATCGGCGGCGGGATGGCGTACTCGTCCACCGGGACCTGTCCGGCCAGGTCGATCACGGGTCTGACGTCGACCCGGTCCTCGCCGATCCAGTCCCTCAGCTGTTGCAGACCCACGGGGCCGAGCCCTCGCACCCGGGCAAGTTCGGCGTGGGGGCGGCCGGAGCCGGGTGTCACCGACAGCGAGTCGAGTGCCTCCTCGGCCAGGTGCACGTAGAGCACGGTCCGTGGACGCAGCCGCCGCAGGGCACGGGCACCCATGCTGATCAGGGCCTGTCCGAGCAGCACCGCACGCTCGACCGCGGTCTCGTAAGGCTCCGCCTCCTCGGGCTCCGGGTCCTCGGGCTGCTGCACGTCCTCGCGATGCACGTCGATGTTCTCTGGGTGTGACACGTCTGGGGTTGAGTCAGCCGGGGTCGCCTCAGCCCGCGCCGAGGTCGGCGCGCCCGGTGTCAGCGCTTCCGAGGTCGGGGTGTGAGCGGGCTGGTGTCCCTGAGCCAGCAGCTGGCAGGCGCGCGCCGGATCGGCCAGGACCGCGAGGGCCTTGGCCCGGCGCACCTGGAGCGGATCCTGGTCGCCGAGACGCTCGAGCACGTCGGCCAGGTGCGCCACCATCGCGTCCACCCGCGCGACGTCGCCGGCCGTCGTCTGGCAGACCAGCGAACGGAGGCCGGCCGCGTTGGGGCGGCGGCCGAGCGCGACGTAGCGACGTGCCTCCTCGGCCCGGCGCCGCGCCTCGTGCGCCGCGGGGTCGGCCGCCACCACCGCAGCCTCGAGCACGTCCAGGGCCCGTCGTGTCGGGAGGCCCACGAGCGCCTGCGCCACCCGGGCGTCCACCAGCGCTGCCTGCTCGGCGGTGAGAGGACGTGTCGCGGTCGCCACGCGACGCGCCTTCCACACGTCGATCTGCCCGGTGACGGTGACCTGCCACGTCCTCGGCAGGCGGTGCCGCAGCTCCAGGGCGTCGCGCATCAGCGTCGCGGCGGCGTAGGTCGTGATCTGCAGCAGCACGCCGAGCTCGACCGCGGCGAACTCGCGGATGGCGGGGATGCCGTCGGCACCGAGCTGCACCGATCGCTCCGATCGCTCAGATCCCTCCGGACGCGCGGCCACGCGGTCGCTGTCACCGCGGCGGCGACCCAGGCGGCGCAGCGCTGCTTCGTCCGCCTGCCGCGTCCACGACGTGTCGTCGGCGCAGGGCTCCGCGAACGCCCCGGGATCCCGACGGAGCTGCCTCTCCCCGGGCGGGTGCAGGTCGGCCCAGTGGACCGCCAGCAGGAGCCGCTCCGCCTCCGCACGTCGGACAGCAGGCACCGAGGACACGAGCGCGTCCGCACACTCCGCGACCGTCAGGTCGTCGAGAGCGGGTAGCGTGAACATGGCTTTATTTTAAGCGAACGCATGTTCGACTACAAGCATCGCCACGTGTCTGGGGAGAACCAAAGAACTCGGGCCGAGGTCCCGCCGGGCGACCGCTCCCGGGTCACCGCGCCCGGGTCACCGCGCCCGGGTCATCGCGCCCGCGGCTCGAGCACCACGACCGGGATCTCACGGTCCGTCCAGGAGCGGTAGTCGGCGAAGTCGGCGTACAGCTCGTCGAGCAGCGGCCAGAGCCGCTCGCGCTCCGCCGGCTCGGCGACGCGTGCGGTGACGAGCCGGAGCTCGGGACCGATCTGCACCTGGGTGTCCGGAGACGCGACGAGGTTGCGGTACCACTGCGGGTGAGCGGCCATCCCGCCCTGCGAGGCGACGACGACCACGTCGGACCCGTCCTCGAGGTACAGCAGCGGGGTCGTGAAGAGCCTCCCGGATCGACGGCCGAGGTGGTCCAGCAGCAGGACGGGCACCGGCTTGCGGAACCCGGCACCGACGCGCCAGGTGCCGCCCACCCGACCGTTGGTGCGGCGGTAGAGCCACACCTGCGAGCGTGAGACCCGCTTCAGCAGCTTCTTGACGGTGGGGGAGTCCAGACCCGGCGGACGCCGGGTGGCGCCGCTCGCCTCAGGCACCGGTCTCCCCGTCCCACGCGCGGCGCACCTTGTCGACGACCGTGGCCGCCTGCCGCAGGCCGGCGCGCGCCGCATCGGCGCGTTTGCTCGGGTTGAGCACGTTCTTGCCGATTGCGGCGAGCGCGTCCTCGTCGGGCGCGACGACGGCGCGCGTGCGAGGTGCGACGCGGTCGAGCTGGGCGTGGATGGAGGTGTGCTTGCTGAACGCCTGGGGGAGCGGCGCGAGGACGACGACGCGGTCGCAGCCGACGGCCAGGTCGGCGTTCGCGGTGGAGCGCATCCCGCCGTCGACGTAGTGGAGCCCGTCGATGGTGACGGCCGGCCACACGAGAGGTACGGCGCAGCTGGCCGCGACCGCCTCGACGAGGTCGACCCCGCTGTCGCGGGTGAACGTCACGAGCCGTCCCGACTCGGCCTCGACCGCCGTCACCCGCAGGTCGCGCTCGGGCCACTCGTTCACCCCGATGCGGCTGCGGATCACCTCGATGCGCTGGGCCCCGCCGGGTGGATGAGCCTTGAGCGCGAGCGAGCCGATGCGGGAGCGCTTCGCGACCGGGTGGCCGGGCAGCACGATCGGCACGGCCAGCCGGAGCATCATCGACCGCGTCATCCGCGCCCCGATCTCGCGGTCGGCCGGCCGCAGCTGCTCGGCGTACAGCTCCTCGACGGTGAGGCCCGTCGTGATCTGCGCGCCCACCACCGACCCGGCCGACGTGCCGACGACCCGGTCGGCCGTCGTCAGGTCGACCCCGGCGTCGGCCAGGCCCTTGAGGAGCCCGAGCTCCCACGCGATCCCCGTGATGCCGCCTCCACCGAGGACCAGCGCTCGTCCGCTCATGCGGGAAACCTACGCGGTCACTCCGACGCGTCCGCTCGGTAGGTCAGCCCGAGATCGGCGAGGGCCTCGCCCAGCCGCGTCAGCGCCATCGGCCCCACCCCGTGGAGCGCCGCGAGGTCCGCGCGCGTCCACGACGCCACTTGCTCGACGGTGCTCACCCCCACGCCGTGCAACGCGCGCGTCGCGGGCGCCCCGATGTTCCGCGGCAGGGGAGTGCCGGCCGCGCGCGGCGCCCGCTCCCGAGCCGGACCGCCGTGGTCGAGCACCGCCTCACCACGGGGCGAGAGCCGGTAGCCGATGGCCAGCGACTCGGTCAGCCCCTTCTCCTTGAGCTTGCGCACGTCGCGCTTCCACTCGAGCGTCTCGCGACCGAGCTCGGTGGCCAGCTCGGGCGCGCGCACGCCGGGGGAGCGGTCGATGATCTCGAGGGTCGCCCGCGTCCACGGGCCCACGGCCGACACCTGGTCGAGCCGGTCCATCCAGGCGCGAATGTCCTTGATCTCGTCGGGCGTGGGGACCTGCTCGCGCAGCTCCTCGCGCGGGTCGGCGCCGGCGTGGCGCAGGCCGACGCGGAACAGCGGCCGCTCCGCGCGGGCCTGGAGCGCCTGCGTGAGCGCCGCCACCGACGCGTACCCCGCCCGGCGCGCATCCTCGGCCCTCAGCGACGAGACCGTCACCTGCTCCACCGAGACGACCTCGAGCAGCCCCACCGCCGTCCGCAGCCGGGTCCCGACCTTCACCCGGGGGCGTTCCCACCGCCGGAAGGCCAGGTCGATCTCCCCACGTCTGATGGCCGCCAGCTCGGCGGGTCGGATCATCATGGCGCCCAGTCTCGCCCCAGGCGGGCCGGTACGGCGACCCGCGGCGGCGGTTCTGCCTGACGGCCCGACCCCCGACCGGGCATGATCGCGCCATGGCGACCACGCGTCCTGCACCGCCCGCCCGTCGCGGAGGGGCGGCCTTCCTGCTGCCCCTGCTCGCCGTGCTCTGGGCCTCGGAGACGGGCGCGGAGGGCCGGACGACCGGCCGAGAGCTGTTCACGGTCGCCGTCGTGTGCGTCGCGGCCGGCGCGGCGTGGAACCTCCTGCACCGTCGCGACCTCGCCGACCGGCTGACCCACCTCGCCGCCTGCTTCAGCGTGGTCGTGGTGATCCACCTCGGTTACGCATGGGACAGCGCGGTCTCCTCGAGCGCCGGCACCGGGTGGGGCCTGCTCGGGGTCGTCACCGGACTCGTGTGGGCCGAGCAGTGGTCGCGGCACCGCGACTCCCGGAGGCGGGCCCGCGCCGCCCGGGCGAGCCGGGCGCGCACCGAGTCGCTCACGGCCGTGTCCCGGAGGTCCTTGCAGGACTAGGCTCCCGGGCACCGAGGACGCCCGAGACCGGAGGTCGCCGTGCACGCTCGGCTGACCCGCTCCACCGCTGCCCGCTCGGGCTTCGCGCCCGGGCTCGCCGGCCTGCGTGGCTACGGGCGCGAATGGCTCCGCGGCGACGTGCTCGGCGGGGTGACCGTCGCGGCGTACCTCGTGCCCCAGGTGATGGCCTACGCCTCGGTCGCCGGGCTGCCGCCCACCGCCGGGCTGTCCGCGGCGCTGCCGGCCCTCCTCGTGTACGCCGTGCTCGGCAGCTCACGTCAGCTCTCGGTCGGGCCGGAGTCCACCACCGCCCTGATGACCACAGCGGCGATCGGAGGGATGACGGCCGGCGACCCGGACCGCTACGCCGCGGCCGCGGCCGCGCTGGCGCTCGTCGTCGGGGCGCTCTGCCTGCTCGGGCGCGCCGTGCGGCTGGGGTTCGTCGCCGACCTGCTCTCGCGCCCCGTGCTCATCGGCTAACTCGCCGGGGTCGCGGTGCTGATGGTCACCGGGCAGCTGGGCACCGTGACCGGGGTGGACCTCGCCGCCGACGACCCCGTCGGGCAGGTGCGTTGAGCTGGTCGCCGAGGCCGACCAGGTGCGGCTCGCGCCCCTGACGGTCGCGCTGCTGGTCACCGGCGGCCTGCTGGTGGCGAGCCGGCTGCGCCCCCGGTGGCCCAACCCGCTCATCGCCGTGGTGCTCGCCTCGGCGGCGACCGCCCTGCTCGACCTGGAGTCCCTCGGCATCGCCACCGTGGGACCGGTCGCCGGCCTGCCGGTGCCGGAGCTGCCGGCGGTCTCGCTCTCGGTGCTGGCCGAGCTGCTGCTGCCGGCCGTCGGCGTGGCCGTCGTCGGCTACACCGACAACGTGCTCACCGGCCGCGCCTTCGCCTCCCGCCACCAGCAGCACGTCGACGCCGACCAGGAGCTGCTCGCGCTCGGGGCCGCCAACCTCGCCAGCGGCGTGGTCGGCGGCTTCCCTGACCGCCCTCGACGCACTCGACGAGCTGCGCCGCACGCTGGTGGCCCAGGACGTGGTGGTGGCGCTGGCGCGGGTGAAGGACGACCTGCGCCACGACCTCGACCGGTTCGGCCTCACCGAGGCGCTGGGCCCCGACCTGCTGTTCCCCACGCTGCCGACCGCGGTGGCGACGTACATCCGCGACTTCGAGGCCCGCCACGGGCGCCCCCCGTCCGGCGCGCCGGGCTGACGCCGTCGCGGCCTGTATCGACGAGCAGCCCCTCAGCCGTCGGCGCCGGGGAACGCCTGCGACATCCGGCCCGACAGCGCGATCTCGCGCAGCTCGTCGGCCTTCTCCGGTGTCCAGCGCCGGGGCCGCAGGATCGCCGCCCACCCGTCCACGTGCTCACCGGTGTAGTTGTGCCCGTGCCCCGGCTCGGTTGAGAAGGCCAGCGCAAGGTCGGCCGAGACCTGCCAGAAGGACACGAAGGGCACCCACCGCACCTCGTCGAGGACGTCGTCGCCCGGCGGCTCCTGCATCCAGTCGGGCGGGCGGAGCACCAGGTCGGGGCTCCACCACGTGATGGGGTCCGACGGGTGCTGCAGGTAGACCACCCGGCTGCCCTCCCACGGCCGGCCCTGCGGACCGATGCCGTCACGCGGGCGGTTGCTGAAGCGGATGGTCCGGCCGTCGCGGTAGACAGGCTCCACCTCCGACGAGCCGGGGTCGCGGTCGCGGTCGAAGCTGCGGTAGAGCGGGTTGAAGTTGGGCGGGCCGACGCAGAGCGCACCGGACGTGCGGTTGCGCAGGTCGTACTCCCCGCTGAAGGCGGTCTCGCCGCCGAAGGAGCCGAGGCTCTCCCCGAACACGTGCAGCCGCGGCCGGTCGTCGGCCGGCAGCCGGCTCCAAAGGCTCGTAGACGGCGTCGAAGAGGGCGCGGCCCGCCGCGCGGGCCCGGTCCTGGTCGACGAGGAACGACAACCACGACGGCAGGTAGGAGTACTGCACCGCCACGGAGGCCGTGTCCCCTCCGGCGATGTACTCGAACGACCCCAGCGACGCCGGCTCCACCCACCCGGTGCCGGTCGTGGTCGACCCCCTCACCTCCGGTGAAGGCGGCGATGTCCTCGGCGCCCGGACCCCGTCCCACGAAGACGCGCCCCTCGCGTCCCAGGTCCTCCCACGCCACGACCGAGTCCGGGCTGTCCGAGCGCAGGGGAGTGCTCGGCACCGCGACGCGTCCCGGCGTGCCCTGGTCGCGCAGGTGGTAGACACCGTCGGCGGTCCGAACGGCGGCGTCGAGCAGGACCCCGTTCACCAGCATCACCGCGACGCCGACGAGCAGCACCAGCCCGGTCGCCCGGGCCGCCCGGTCACCCATGCGGCGGGCGAGCCACCCCGACACCCGCCGGTACGCCGTACGCACCCCGCGCGCCAGCGCGACGAGGAGCACGAACGTCAGACCGGCGACCAGGGGGACGAGCAGGGAGGCGACCGGGTTCTCGGGCTCGACGGCGACCAGCTCGCTGACCTGTCGTTGCCACGCGACGTGGAGGATCGCAGGCGGCGCTCCCGGCGGACCAGACCAGAGCGCGCGACGACGCTCCGCTGCCGGGACCCGACGCACAGGACCCCGGACCCTCACGAGGAGGGGACCGGGGTCCTGAGGTGTGGTGTCCGAGGGGGGACTTGAAGTCCCTCATCGGCTGTCGATCTGCCGCCTAAAACCGGGCGAAAGCCGGTTTGACCAGGTGTTCCTCCAGCTCGTCGGGTCCTCGCGGAACCTCGCAGGACCTCCAGGGGACCACGAGTGGGACATGAAATTCAATGGTTCAGTGCGTCCGACCGGGGGTTCGGTGGGGCGGGCGGTGGACGTGGTGCTGCTGCTGCAAGCGCCACCCCAGCAGGCTGCTGGATTTGGCCAGTTTCCAGAACGGACCGGCACGTGCCGCAGAGGACCCGCGGCAGCGCTGCACGTCACCGTTCGCCGATACCGCATGCGTGTCGAGCCCACCTGAAACCCCATCTCCGCCTTCGATGCGCAGACGGTCTCGCTCGCCGTCAGCCTCAATCGCACACATGATGAAGGAAGTCGATCATCGTCTCCCCGCGCTTGCGGCGCTGACCCCACCACGAGAAACATCGGTGCCCCCAGCAATGACGTTGGGCGCGCGCGAATACGCACTCGGGCGTGTGAGCCATGCTGCTGGTGAGCGTTGACCGCAGCCCCACAACACAGGCTCTCCGGCCCTTTCGGCGCGTCCTACACGGCAGCGACGTCCCTTGCGCGATAACCGTCCCCGACGACGCGCTCGGGCACGCTCGACGAGCGGGGTTGCGCTGTGGCTAGATTCAGCCGTCGCCTTCGAGAACCAACTTCCAAGTCTCGCCGTCGTCGGTGGACTCGAAGACACCCGTGGCGGTGGCTGCATGCCAGCGGCCTGATGTCACGTCGAGCGCTTCGGCCGGCCCGTCAAGCCTACCTTCTTCACTCCATTGCGTTTCACCGTCCGCGCTGACCATCACGGCCCCGCTGGGGGTGACGCCGACTAGGGGACCGTCCGGCTGCCAGTCGATGACGCTGAGGGTCGGGGACGCGTCGACGGGTGCGGGTGCGGCCTGGTCGACGGAGCGGACGAGGCCGCCATTGCCGGTGGTGGCGTAGACGGTTTCCGGGTCGGCTGGGTTGGCAGCTATGTCGAGAAACGGAGCGCTCAATATACTGTTCCAGCGTTGCCGGTCGGTGGTGACGATGAGGGATTGGGTGGCTGCGTCGAGTGCGTAGGTGTAGTCGCCGACGGCTTCAATGGCGTGGAGGTCTGCTTCACCGAGGAGGGACACCGGTTCCCAGGTCTCTGCAGCGTCGGTCGATTCGATGAGCCCGAGCAATGGCGGGAGGTCCTCGGAGAGGTCTGGGTGGCCGCTGCCGAGGAAACGACCGGGCCCGACAACCGTGAAGCCCATGGTGTCTTGCCACCGGTCAGCGACCCGTTGGCCTTCGCCGCCCTTGACACGGAAGACTCCGTAGTGGGATGCGACGTACAAGATGCCGTCGGTGGGGTCGACTCCGAGGCCGTGGACGTGCCCCACAGCCCGCTCGTCCGCCGCCGAGGCCCCTCCCGATGCGCCTCCTGTCTGAGTCGCGTTGCCAGAAGAGCAAGCAACCAATGTGGCTGTGGTGAACGCAAACACGGCGGTGCGACCGGCGGTGGCAACAAGAGACACGTTTTCTCCTCGGCAAGATTGCGGT
Organism: Nocardioides sp. HDW12B; assembly: GCF_011299595.1. Classification (NCBI taxonomy): domain Bacteria; kingdom Bacillati; phylum Actinomycetota; class Actinomycetes; order Propionibacteriales; family Nocardioidaceae; genus Nocardioides; species Nocardioides sp. HDW12B. The sequence continues at coordinate 1,822,236 of NZ_CP049867.1, forward strand.
TCGTGTTAGGCACGGGCGGCAGGGGTGCGTGCGCGTTGGCGGTGACGGTAGCCACGGCGGGTCAGCCCGGCTGGTTTGTACACAGCGAGGGCCGTGGCGCTGACTAGGAGAATGAGCGCTCCAGTTGCGTGCACGACCACTGATGCGCTGCGCAGGAACTGCAGCTCGTCAGGTGTGATCGTCTCCAACGTGGCAACGTCGGCGAATGCGTCGAGTGTGCTGGTGTAGGTGACAAGGACACCGGTGGCGAGGACTGTGACGGCGAGCTTGAAGATGACCCAGTAGTGCCGCAGCAGTCCCCACTTGGTCACCAGCGACTGCGCGACACCAGTGACCAGGGTGGCGGCTGCGAGAGGAACAAGGACCCCCCAGGCAGCCCAGTCCATCGCCACATAGGCGGCGCGAAGTAGGACGGTGTCCTCACCGGTCATGACGGTGACACCGAGGGCGAGGTAAACCAGAACGACACCGACCCACCCGACTGAAACGAGCACGTGGACCGTCAGGAGGGCCTTGCAGGCCGGTGAGGACGCTCTCATCGGTACCCCAACCGGTGAGCCGCTATTTCGAGTTGGGTCGGAGCGGATAGGTGCCTTCCGGGGCCATGGTCACCGCCCACGATGAGAGCCACCACGATCAGTACAACCAGCAACGCCACGGCGGTGACGAAGGACCACCTCACCCACTTCGGCATCCCGGTGTAACCGTCACCGGGAGGCGGGCTGGGGGTTGGAGCACGACTCAACGGATGTCCTTCAGTTCAGTGATGCCCCATCGGGGGCGGGTAGCTCGGTCGAGACCCCACCCGCCCCCTCTGGCGGGACCGGACGGTCAGGAAACGAGCCCTTGCATCATCTCGATCTCGGCTGTTTGCGACTCGACGACGTTATCGGCGAGTTCGACGGCGGGCTTGTACTGTCCGTTGGTCTTCTCGGATTCAGCCATCTCGACCGCGCCTTCGTGGTGCTCGATCATCATCTCGAGCCACATGTCCTGGAATTTGGCGTCGGAGGCGTTCGCGAGGGCTTCCATGTCGTCGGCGGACATCATGCCGGGCATCCCCGAGTCCATTCCTTGCATGTCCATCTGGTCCATCTCGCTGGCCGAACTCTTGCTGCTCGTGTCGTGGAAGGTCTTCGGGATGTCTTCGCCCCACTGAGCCAACCATCCGGTCATGGCTTCGATCTCGGGTGCTTGGGCAGCGCGAATGTCGTCGGCCAGTCCCTCGACCGCGGGGTCGAGCTCGCGGCCCTCGGTCATCTCGACCATCGTGAGGGCCTGGGCGTGGTGCTGGATCATGTCTGTCGCGAAGGCGACGTCGGCGTCGTTGTGCTCGGTGGCAGACACGCTTGTGGTCGTGTCGGCGGGCTCGTCGTCGTTGCCGCAAGCGGTCAGCGTGAGGGACAGGCCGAGAGCCAGAGCCGCGATTGCAGGGATCGTGCGCATAAGGGTTCTCCAAAGGGTCGAAAGGGTTACTGAGCGGGCCGTGTGGACGCACCCACGAAAGGGCGTGTCGGAACGTCTCTCAGCACCTGATGACGGAGAACTTCCATGCAACCGGTGGTCCGATCCCAATACGGGCTGTGAAGGGGAACGTGCGGTTGCCCGGCCTTGGCCTGAGACTGACCGGAATGCGGGGCGCACATCGCCTGAGCCGCAACGCCAAGAGGATCCCGGCGGCGACCGCGACGAGCATCGCGGCGCAGAGCATGACCATCTCGCCCATCGAGTGGGCGGGGACTGGAACCTCGGCCACAGTGCCGCCGCGCGCAGATGCGGACAACGGATCGATCAGCCTGGTCGCCATGCTGTGGCCGGTCGCTTCGACGCTCACTCCGACGGTTGCGCTGTGGCTGGCCCCGGTCATCTGCATCGGGTTGTGAGCGAGCCCGTGCATGCCCAGGATGCCGAGGACGATGGCTGCGACGACGGCACTCAGACCAGCGGCCATCAGGGGTGTCCTGATGCCGTGGTCTGCTCGACCGTGCGCTGCCACTGTGGTCACTCCTTCATTGTAGGAACCAGTGCCGCATCATCTGTAGGCGTGCTGCGTCACGTGTGAGGGATGTCGCCGTGGGCGGAGCGCAAACGGAGTGCGTTGGCGATGACCGAGACCGACGACAACGCCATCGCGGCGGCAGCAATCATCGGTGACAGCAACAGCCCGAAGGCCGGGTAGAGGACACCCGCAGCGATGGGGATACCGGCCACGTTGTAGATGAACGCGAACACCAGGTTCTGGCGGATGTTGGACATGGTGGCGCGCGAGAGGTGGCGCGCTCTGACGATGCCGGTGAGGTCGCCCTTGAGCAGCGTCACTCCGGCGGACTCCATGGCAACGTCAGTACCTGAACTCATCGCCAACCCGACGTCGGCGGCTGCCAGAGCGGGTGCATCGTTGACACCGTCACCGGCCATGGCGACGACGCGCCCTTCGGCGCGCAGCCGGTTGACGACGTCACTCTTGTGGTCGGGCAGGACCTCCGCTTCGACCCGGTCGATGCCCAGGGTGCGTGCGACGGCTTCGGCGGTGACACGGTTGTCGCCGGTCAACATGACCACCTTGATGCCGTCGGCGCGCAACGCTTCCAGCGCTGCAGGAGTGGTGACCTTGACGGGGTCGGCGATGGCGAAGATCCCGACGACACGGGTGTCGATGCCCATGATGATGGCGGTTGCCCCGTCGGCGCGGAGCCGGTCAGCCTCCTCTGCCCAAGGGGTTGGGTCGAGGCCCTGGGAAGCGAGGAAGCTGGCGCTGCCGAGGAGGACCCGACGACTCTCGACGACACCGACCACTCCCTTGCCGACCGGGGAGTCGAAGTCACTCACCGTAGGAATGGTGTGCCCCGCGGTGGTCGCGGCGTTGACGATCGCCAACCCGAGAGGATGCTCCGAAGCTCTCTCCACTCCAGCTGCCAGGCGCAACAGGTCGCCCTCGTCGAAATCGTCGGTGGTGATGATGGCGGTGACTGACGGCTTGCCTTCGGTCAGGGTTCCGGTCTTGTCGACGACCAGGGTGTCGACCTTCTCCATCAGCTCGAGCGCCTCGGCGTTCTTGATGAGCACACCGGCCCCGGCACCGCGTCCGACGCCGACCATGATGGAGACCGGTGTTGCCAGGCCCAATGCACAGGGGCAAGCGATGATCAGGACGGTGACAGCCACGATGAGGGCGTGCGCCAACCTGGGGTCGGGCCCGATGGTGGCCCAGATCGCGAATGCGACAATGGCAATGACGATGACGACGGGAACGAACCAGGCGGCGACCCGGTCTGCCATCCGTTGGATCGGTGCGCGTGAGCGTTGGGCATCAGCAACCATCTGCACGATGCGGGCAAGCATCGTGTCGCGACCAATCTTGTCGGCGACCATCACCAAGGATCCGGTCTGGTTCACGGTGCCACCAATGACCGTGTCGCCAGTGGCCTTCGTGACTGGCATCGACTCACCGGTCACCAATGACTCATCGAGCGAGGATCGGCCGTCCTCAACAGTCCCGTCCACCGGCACCGTGTCGCCGGGGCGAACCCGGAGCCGGTCACCGATCTGCACCAGGTCGAGAGTCACCTCATCCTCGGTCCCGTCAGGGTTGAGGCGGTGCGCCGTCTTGGGGGTCAGATTCAGCAACGCCTTGATGGCACCAGAGGTTTGCTCCCTGGCGCGCAGTTCAAGGACCTGGCCCAGCAGCACCAGTGTGGTGATGACTGCGGCGGCTTCGAAGTAGACGTCGACGACGCCGTCCATGCGGAACGAGTCGGGGAAGATGTCGGGGGCGATGGTGGCGATGACGCTGAACAGCCAGGCAACACCGGTGCCCATCGCGATCAGGGTGAACATGTTCAGCTTCATTGTCCGGACCGAGGTCCAACCACGCTGGAAGAACGGCCACCCCGCCCACAGCACCACCGGAGTCGCCAGCACCAACTGCACCCACGATGAGGCGGTGGGTGAGATCAGCTCGTGGATGGCGGACACCAACTCGCCGCCCATCCCCAGGATCAGCACCGGGACGGTCAGCGCGACCGCGACCCAGAACCGGCGAGTCATGTCAGCCAGCTCCGGGCTGGGCCCTGAGTCAGCAGTCACCATGACCGGTTCGAGCGCCATCCCACAGATGGGGCACGCGCCCGGCCCCGGCTGACGAATCTCGGGGTGCATGGGGCAGGTCCACTCCGACACCTCCCCCTCGGGGGGTGCACCAGCTGCCGACGTACCCGCGTGCCCGTGACCCGCATGGTGGTTTCCGCCCACCTGGGCGAACTGAGCCGGATTCGCGTCGAACGTCGACTTGCAGTGACCGGAGCAGAAGAAGAACCGCTCGCCGTCGTACTCAGAGACGAATCCGCTCGTAGCGTGATCCACGTCCATGCCGCACACCGGGTCCTTCACGGTCGGGGTAGTGCGCGCAGTGCTGTCGGGTGGGTGGCTGGTCATACCCAAAGGGTACCCCCTAGGGGTATGTAGTCAAGGGACAAACCCGCTTCAGCGGCCTCGAGGAGCACGCCGTGGACCGGCTCGGCCTCGAAATCTGCCTGAGCATGCTCCACGCAGCAAGGGACCTCGACCTGGACCTGGGCCGGGACCAGTCGTCATGACCTACGGGGAGAAGTCCCACGAGATGCGGGAGTCGATGGCCTCGCTGCTGCGCTGGCACCGGATCCAACAACGCCTCGGCGGACCCGGCAGCCACACCGTCCCAGTCACCACCACGCCCGCGGAGCGCGAACGGATGGGACAGATCATCCAGCGCTACCGACTCGCGGCACTGACCTGGTGCAGCCAAGCGGTCACCGCGGTCACCCCCCGGGCCGAGTGGTCACGCACCACCGGCCCCGCCCGGACGCCGGCCGAGGAGCTCCGCACTCACCTCGACACCGCCATCACGGCGCTCGGGCACGGTGAACGTCTCAGCGACCTGCTCGCGGTCCATCACGACAACCACCTGCTCGACTCCTGGCAATGGGTTGCCCGAGCCGCGGCCCTCGGGGAACACGACTTCGCCTCCGGAGTGAACCGGGACTCGCTGACCCCCGAACAGGCCCGCACGGTCCTCAAGGACGCCGCCGACCTCACCCAGGGTCTGGTGATCCTCGACAGCCGCTACAAGAACGTCCCGGCCTGGCAGCATCTCAACCAGCCCGTGCGCCTGGGCCGCGCCGCCGAAGCCGTCTCCCTCACGGCCGACCAGAACGGCTACGACACCACCGTCGACACCCGAGGCTGGCGACCTCCCGCCGGCCTGATCAACGGCCCCGCCCTGCCCGGACTCGCCGGCGCCGTACAGGCCCAGCACAACACCCTCGTCCACCTCAGCGCACTCCCCAACGCGCTCAACCTCCGCCGCATCCTGCACTCCCAGGCCCGCGTCACCCAGGAAGCGGCGAAGCACGCGGCGACCGCGACCCCCGACCTGTTCCAAGAGTTCTCACACCGAGCGGTGCTCTACCGCAACATGGTGACCGCCAGCCGCGACCTCCGCGGTCTCATCGGAGCCGGAGGCCACGCCGTGGTCGAAAGCCAGAACGCCGCCACACGACTTCAACGAGTACACCCGATGCTTGGAGCTGGTCGGAAACCGCTGGAGGACCTTCACCGGCTCTTCAAACGGACCGACGCACGGATCGCTGCCACGGTCGAGCGCGGCATCCACGAGAAGCTCTACCTGGCCTCAGCCAGTCACGATCAGCTGGCGGAGGATCCCATCAGGGGGATCCACCCCGCGCGGCGTGAGTGGAAGCCAGTCACCTCACCAGTACAGACGCCTCTGCTCCGACTGGTCCGCGAGCGGCTCCGACCCATCGCCGTCCCCCAGAGCGAGCCTGATACCTCGGACGCGGGGCGGATGGACTTTGCGTCCGCTCTGGCGCACCACCCCCAGCCTGGTAGAGGACGGGCACCGTAGCCCAGAATGGACGCTCAGTTCCGTCTGGTGCGGTTCGAAACGGCTCCGGGAAGGGCGGGCGCCATGCGAGATGTGCTCTGGCCCCTCGCCCGGTTGACGTGACGCTCGTCGGGTGCGCGGGCTCGTCGTCGTAGTTGGTGTCGATGTAGTCGGCCAGTGATGGCTGGGCTCATAACGCAGAGGTCGCAGGTTCAAATCCTGCCCCCGCTACAACACATAAGCGCAGGTCAGAGGCCGTTTCCGGTAGGGGCTCGGAGGCCGTCTCGTCCTGCTCCCGAGGGTGCTTGTAGGCAAATGTGGGCAGGCGAGCTTCCGTGACGGCAGCGCTGCGCTCGACGTCAGTGGATACGCAGGGATCGCAATATGGCCACTGATGGACTCGCCGGACTGAGCACCGGTCCTTTGCCGGCTGCGCGTCTGCGTTGACCCAGAGGTCACGTCCATGACCGCCGGGCCACTCAACTTCGAGTACCCCCCACCCCCAGCTCCCTGCAGTGGGCCGTCTTCGCCATCACCGTCATCGGCTGCGCACTGATCTTCTGGCGCGGCTGGTCGATTCTACGGACCCTGGGAGTCTGCGAAATCGCAGGCATCGTCGTCGGGCTCACGGCCGCCGCGATGTGACCGCGGAGAGCGATGAGGGGTGCCTGAGCAAGCGCGCCCGCTCCACCCACCGACGGGTGCGGTGGTGTAGGGAATGCACTCTTCATCGAGGCCCTGGGCGCTGTGGGCAGGTCCAATTGCGATGCGCCACGGTCCGTTAAGGCTTCCGCGCAGGTGACGAACGAACTGCCACGACAACTCGCTGACGATCGAGTGTTTGCATGAGGCCGGCTAAGCGTGCCGCCACACCTTGAACGCGGAGACGAGCAGTAGCGCTACCAACAGCGGTACCAACACCAGCTCCGGGACGACCCCGAGGAGCAGCCCGCCGGCAACGGACCCTGTGACGGAGCCGGCGGCCATGGCGGTGACGAATCGCCGGTTCGACGACAGGACTGCGAATGCCTGGTCGCGGCTGTAGCGGAAGAATGCGACCAGCATGGTGGGGAGCGAGACCAGCAGGGATAGCGACCCGGCCAGCTTGACGTCTACGGCGAACAGCAACACCAGGGTCGGGATGAGGAGCTCCCCGCCGGCTACGCCCATCAGGGCCGCGACGACACCGATTCCGAACCCGGCAGCCACTCCGGCGACCAATTGAACTGGTTGGGCTAGATCGGGGGAGGGCAGGGTGCCGATGTGTTCGGCGGTGAAGACGATGGCAATGAACACCAGCAGCACTGCGAGCACGCGGTACAACGTTGCGGTCGCCACCCGGGTGGCCCATGACGCGCCGAGCCATGCCCCGACCAGGCTCCCGGCCAACAGGTTGAGCACCGCGGGCCACTGGCCGACTACATCTGTCAGTGGCACCGCCGCAAGCCGGGCCGGAATCGCCGCGAGAACGACGACCAGGCTCATCGCCTTGTTCACGATGACCGCTGCCAGAGCCGCAAACCCGAATACGCCCAGCAGCAGCGGGAGGCGGAACTCGGCGCCCCCGAGCCCAACCAGCCCCCCGAGCAGACCGACCGCAGCGCCACCGGCGAATCCCGCCGGTGCGGTGAGCCAGCGCCCGGCTCCCACATCTCGGCCGGCGGGAGAGTTGCCGGTCGCGGTCACAAGGGCCACGGTATCCGCGGCCAGCGCGCCTGCGGTTTCAGGAGCGGACAGATCGAGAGGCAACGCGTCCGTGGGCTGATTGTGTGAGACAACGGGACTCCGGGGTGGTCATCAGAATCAGTCACCCTCGAATGGTTGGTCGCCCGCCTCGCCGCGCTGGTCGAGTAGTGGGGCGGCTCGCATGTTGTCCCAGGGCTTGACCCACGACCGCATCGGTTGTGCCCGACGTCTGTCGACGTCAGGTCTCCTCGGGATCGCCTTTGGTCGAGGCCAGACCTGCAGCGGCTGCGGCGATTAGGAGTGCTCCGCCGAGGTAGTAGACGGCCTCGATGCCGTAGCGGTCCGCGAGGATGCCTCCGACCGCGAGGGAGAGGAGCCGGCCGGTTTGCCAGAGCACATCCATCAATGCGAACACGCGACCGCGCACATGTTCGGGTGTCTCGCCTTGCAGCATGGAGTTGAACGTGACGGCACCCGTGGAGGTGCCGATCCCGTATAGGGCGAGCGCGCCCGCTGCGAACGGGACGGATGCGACTGAGGCGATGGCGAGGTCGACGACGCCTCGGAGTCCGTAAGGGCCGAACACGAACAAGGGACGAGCCGGGTTGCGGATGAGCCGGAGCAGCACGAGCGGACCGAGCGCGGCCCCCACCCCGATCGCTCCGATCAGGAGCCCGTACCCACGGCCGGTGACACCGAGGTGTTCTGTGGCCAGGATTACCAGCAGGGCACTAGTGGCGCCCGCCGAGAGCGCGGCGAGAAACTGCCCGATCGCCAGGGCCCGAAGCAGTCGACGGTGAAGGAGAACCGCGACCCCTTCACGGGCTTCGGCAAGTAGATGGCGTCGCTGGACCCTCTCCGGACTCCCGGGCACCCGCAGCCCGCGTAACAGCATGGCGCTGATCGCATACGAGACAGCATTGAGCGCGAAGGCCGGACCGTATCCGAGCGTGACGACCAGGAGCCCCGCGAGTGGAGCCAACGCGATCTGAGAGAGGACGGCGGCAGTCCAGATGCCGCTGTTCGCGGCGACCAACGCGTCCTTCTTCACCAGTGCCGGGAGGATGGAGGAGGCGGCGGGGTTGAAAAAGACCGCGCCGACCGACATGCCGAACGCCACCGCATAGACCCCGACCGGTGCGTTGTGCCACACCGCCAGGACGACCGCGAGGACCATGCGGAACAGGTCCGAGCCGACCATCACCCGTACCCGGGGCCACCGGTCCACCAACGGCCCAGCGAACGGCGCGAGCAGGAGCACCGGCAGGATCTCGGCGACCACGACGCCGCTGACCCCGAGTCCGGAACCGGTCAGGTCATAGATCAGCAGTGCGAGCGCCACGAAGTTGAACGTGTCGCCCCACTGCGACAAGGTCCGAGCCGACCACAACCGCCGGTACCCGGGATCCGCGAACACGTCGCCAAGCCCTGGTCGCAGCGTGGTCTGGTTGGCGCTCAAGTCAGCGTCTCCGTTTTCTTGATGGGGCGCCCGTCTTAGGTATAACCATGGCACTGCGTTCGATGCCCACCAACGCGCATCGGCCAGTCCCGCAGCGCGGTGGTTCGTGTGGCGGGCTCAGGCGGAGCCGAGCGACTCCGGCTCCACCAAGTGACGACGGCGCGGCACGCCGGCGCGAGGATGGCGGGGCCCGCCGGCCGGGCGCGGGGCGATCGGTCCTCGACCATGAGGCGGCGCTGACGAAGCCGAGTGGTCAAGCCTCTGACCAGAGCGGACCCGGAGCATCGCGAAGCCGGGTTGATTGCCAGACGGCAAGCAAAGCTCATTGAGGCCCGCCGCCGTCGGACATGGCGCGAGGTCGCGGCGTACGGGGAGTCCGGGTGCGCGACGCAAGAAACGTGGTGGCGGCGGTGCCGGCGAGGATGACGCCGGCTGCGAGAACAACGGCGAGCTGGTGGTCGCTCATCCACGAGGAGACGTGCGCGGATAGCGCGGAGACGCCCCTGTCGGGGGGTCGTGCGGCGCCGAGCAGCTGCGGGAGCCAGTAGTAGAGGAGGTAGAGGCCGCTGGATGCGAGCAGCGCACCTGCGATGCGGGAGGCGTAGGGGGCGATGGCGCGCAGGCTGCGTGCCAATGCGCTTGCGGTCCCGGCGGCGAGTAGGGCGAGGCTGACCAGCAGCAGGGCGGATCCGGCGGCGTAGGCGGTGAACACGGCGATGACGCCGATCCAGGTGGTCGCCGCTGCCTGGGTGACCACGGCGAGCAGGACCGCCAGGGTGCAGGAGGCCGACGCGACGGCGTATCCGGAGCCGAAGGTCACCAGCCCCCGGGTGCCGGTGACCTTGATGGGGTCGGGGTGGCGCCCGGGGAGCAGGAATGTCGGGTGCCAGCCGGCGAGCATCGCGAGGCCGATGAGGGCGAGGACGGCGCCGAGGGCGGCGGCGACCCACGGGGCGAGGGTGATCACCGCGCGGACACCGATCGTGAGGAGCAGCCCGATGCCGGTGAAGGTCGCGGTGAACCCCACTGCCTGGGCGAGCCCGGCGCGCAGCCCGGCCGCGAGGCGAGCCACGAGGCCTGCGGTCTCACCGCTGTCGCCGCGTGCGACTGTTCTGGTGGTCCCGGAGGTCGCGGTCAGGACGGCTGGGAGCAGTCCGAAGCCGCAGGGGTTGACGGGGGCGAGCAGGCCGGCGCCAAACGCGAGCGCGAGAAGGCCGCTCACTCGACGCCGGCCTTGGTCAGCGCGGTGCGGATCTGGGTGGGGGTGGGGTCCACGCCGCGGTAGACCTCGGTGCCGGATGCGTCGAGCACGACCGCGGTGGAGAGCTGGTGAATGCGGTCGGCGCCGTGCTGGAGCCAGCGGCCGAGGACACCGCACCGGGAGCGGGGCTCGGCTGGCTGAGCGCGGTGTAGGTGACCGCCAGCACCAGCAGGGTGACGACTGCGGCACCCACGATGGCCAGCCAGCGCCGCCGGAACCCGCCGGCGGGCCCCGGACCGGAGGCCGATGGGGGCGTGGACGTTGAAGTGGTGGTCATGTTGCTTCTCCTGCATCAAGGTCGAGTGAGGTTTCACAAGTGGTTGGTGCGCTCAACAGCACCGGTCGCGCGACGGTGGAGCGGTCGTCGAGCTATCGGCGGTGCGGGTGCGGGAGCGGCGCCGCATCCCCCAGATGCCGAGGACGGCGGCACCGGTCAGCAGCAGGACACCCCCAGTCACGCCACCGAGTACGGCGCCGCTGCCGGCGGCCACGCCGCCGACGACGAGCAGGGGCAGAGCGCAGCAGGCGATGGGCAGCAGGGCCAGCAGCCCGAACCACCAGCCGGAGAAGCCCCGTGACGCGTTTGGTTCCACCGGAGTGTTGGTGACATGGCTCGGGTGCTCCGTGGGGTGCTGTTGGTCGGTGGGCGACGAGCTGTGCTGTGTCATGGCAGTTCCTCCAAGTGGGACGTTCGCTGGGTTGGGTGGCGGCGTCATGTCAGCGCCAAGACGGTCCCGCTGGTGGCCGTGACCGCGGGGCCGAACACGAGGCGCGCGAGGAGCGGGTGTGCTGCGATGACGAGGGCCGCTGTGGCATCGGTCACGGGCGTCTCCGGGGGTCTTCACCCTCGGGCGTCAGGTCGGGCCGACTGGCTCCTCAGGAGATCGCCAAAGACGAGTGCTCCGGCTTCCACCGCATCCGACAGCGCGAGCACGACACCGTCTAGGGCGTGCGCGCTCTGGTAGGCGAGGGCATGGTCACTGCTGGTGAAGAAGTTGATCACCGGACAGCACGTTTCAGTGAGCCGTCCCGGACCCGCGGAACCGACGAACACGACTGCCTCCAGCGGTTGCCAGGCCCAGCGCCCGGCGCGGCTGCTCGCGGTGATCTGCTCACCGGTCAGCGGGTCAAGGGACTCCACATCGATATCTCGGTCGAGCATGGCCGCGATACCCAGGGCGTCGACCGCACAGTTCGCGGACACCGTCGGGCCGTCGACGACGCGGACCTGGTGCGCTGTTGGTCCGGGCGCAAACGGGACGCCTCCGGTGATCTCGCGCCCGGCGGGGTCCAGGAACACCAGTTCCGACTCAGCCATGTCACGCAGAGCTGCGTCGAGGTCGAGATAGAGTTCGGTTGCCCAGGTCTCGAGCTGATCGCGTGTCGGTGGCTTCCCGCTCTGACCCAGGGCGAGCAGCGTGCGTCGGTGCAGAAGTTGAAGCGGCTCGGGAAGCGAGTTGCGCCGGGTCAACAGCTTGTTCGCCGGCAGCCCCGTGGCTTCCAGGAGGGCACTCACTGCAGAACTCATGCTGTCGCTCCAATCGTCGTGTCGCGGCCGGTCTGTCGACCGAGCCCTGTTGCGCGGCTAGGAAGGGGTCAGAGCATGGAGCCGAGGTCTGAACCGACCGTGGGGTAGGCGGCGGTCATGGACTTCAGTTGACGGGTGGTCAGGTCGAGCTTCATCGCGAGGGCGAGGAAGTTGATCAGTTCCCCGTACTCGGGGCCCAGCAGGTGCGCGCCGACGATCCGGTCGCTGGCTCGGTCGATGAGGATCTTGGCGGCCGCGGTCGTCTCGCCGATGCGGTAGTTGGAGTACCAGCCACTGGTGTCGCTGTAGCGGACATCGACTTCGATGCCCTGGTCCTTGGCTTCTTGTTCGAGCATCCCGACCCGAGCGAGCTCGGGGATTGTGAACACCGCGGTCGGGACACCGGCGTAGGCAGGGACGGTCGTGGTGGCTTTGAGCATGTTGGACGCGGCGACCTTGCCCTCGAAAACCGCCACAGGGGTCAGCGGCATCCCGGGGCTGTTGGCTGAGTCCCCGGCGGCGTAGACCGCCGGGTTCGTGGTGCTCTGCAGGTGAGGGGCGACGTGCACGCCGCGCTCGTCCCACTCGACCCCGGCAGCGTCGAGGCCGAGGCCGGCGAGCTCGGGTGTCCGGCCGGCGCCGTGGACGACGAGGTCGAACTCCAGAGTCTCGATCTGGCCCGATCGTTCGACGCTGACCTGGTAGCCGCTCTCGGACTTCTCGATCCCGGTGATTGTGGTCGAGCGCTGCAGCTCGATCCCAGCCTCGGTGCCGCGCGTAATGAGGAGCTCGACGAGGTCGGGGTCGAACCCCTTGAGGGGACGCGCCCCGCGGTCGAGAATGGTCGGGGCACTGCCGGCACGGGCCGAGATGTGCGCGAACTCAAAGGAGATGAACCCACCACCGACGAACAGGATCCGCGACGGGAGCACCTCCAGGTCCAGGAAGTCGGTGCTGTCGACCAGGTGCTGGTGACCGGGGAAGTCCAGCGGGCGTGGGCGTGCACCTGTGGCGATCATGAAATGCGTCGCCTCATAGCGGGTGCCGCTGATCTCGATGCTGTTCTTGTCTGTGAATCGGGCGACGCCGTGGAGGGTGTCGATGCCGTTGCCGGTGAGGCTGTCCTCCGTGTTCTGGGGGACCGGGTCGGTGAAGCCGTGCTTGTGTTTCATCAGGTCGGCCCAGTTGATCGACAGGCCGCCCTCATCGACGCCCTTGCCGCGCATCAGCCGGGCGCTGTCGATGATCTCCGCACCGCGGCGCAGGATCTTCTTGGGGTCGCACCCGCGCAGCGCACAGGTGCCGCCGTAGGGCAGCGCGTCGACGATGGCGACGTTCCAGCCCTTGGAGGCGCACTTGTTGGCAGCTGAGACACCGGCCATGCCGGCGCCGATGACGATCAAGTCGTAGCTTTCTGTCATCGCATGGCCCGGTCGCTCACCGCGAGCGCTGCTCGCAGCTGTTCCTCCGTGGGCGCGCCTGCTGGGCCGTCGGGGGTGCGGTAGACCCGGCACGACAAGCCGACCCCGTCATCCGGTTCGGCGAAGACGTCGATGCCATCTACCAGGATGCTCGGCGAGCCGTAGAAGCCGACCCGCTCCGCTTCCTCGATCGTGTCGACGAGGTGACGCGAGACCGTCAGGTCAGGGCGTTCTGCGGCGATGGCGGCAAGACGCTCGTCGGCGATCTTCCAGTTCGGGCAGTCGTCGAAGTACAGCAAGGCGATGTCCATGCCAACGACCGTAAACCTTGATCCATGGTGCAAGGTCAAGCGCTAGGATGGATCCATGCTGATCGGAGAGCTCGCCAACGCCGTCGGGCTACCCAGCCAGACCATCAGGTTCTACGAACGCAAGGGCCTGCTACCCGCACCCGAACGCGGCGCCAACGGCTACCGGACCTATGACGAATCCACGCTCGCCCGATTGCGTTTCGTCCAGACCGCCCAGGCAGCGGGCCTCACGCTCGCCGAGATCGGCACCATCCTCGACCTCCGCGACGACGGCAACGTCCCCTGCGCTCATGTGGCGACCCTGATCAACAGCAAGCTCCACGCCGTGCGTGCCCGCATCCGGGACCTCGCCCTGCTCGAGATAGAACTCGACGCCCTCATCGAACGCAGCCACCGCCTCGATCCCGACGACTGCATCGACGCCGATATCTGCCACATCATCGCCGCACCGCAGTAGTAGGCGTCGCTGCCGGAACTGGCTCGGGCGATCACCTGAGGCGTTGGCCCAGCCGCCCATCGGCACGATCCGACACCAGGGGAGTGGGTCGCCTGCCGGATGGGCTGCGCCTCGTGGACCTCGAGTACGACGCTCCAGGGACTGTCCAGGCGCGTGGCTATTCGCGAACTCCGCCGCAACGAGGCGGTTGGCCACGATGATGCCCTGGCCGGGCCAAGGCGTTCGCGCGCCCATGACCGCTTCCCTGCTCGAGACGGGGGTCTGAGGAGTACCTTCTGCAAGATGCGACGGAACATTCTCATTGCGGTCACGCTCTACCTCAGCGCGGCTCTGGGGACTCGCGCCGCGGAGGCCGCTGGTCTGCAACGTTGCGGCTGCTCCTTCTCATGCTGGTGTCGCAGACCGATCCTCAGAGCCTTCCGCTGGGTGGCGCCGTTGGGCCACCGATAGACGGATATCGGGCCGCGACACTGCATCTTGGAGCGAGCGACTTGTTTCACCGACGCGAGAGGGCGTCCAGGTACGTGAAGTGGGTGCACCTGGAACTGACAGGTGGCTCGAGGACTTCTCCTTGCCAGCGAAAGGACGAAGGGTGGGTAGGCACGTGTTGAGTCGATTGATGACAACCGAGGAGGCCGCGGATCTGTTGAATGTCTCCTACTCGTGGTTGAAGAAGGCTGCGCAGCGCGGTGAGGTTCCGTGCACTCACATCGGGCGAGCGGTTCGATTTTCGCAGGTGCATGTGCAAGCGATCGTTGAGTCGGGTGAACAGGGCCGCCGCTCGGGGGTTCGGCAGCGCGGTTCAGCGCGCAGCCTCCTTTAGGTCAACTGTTTCGGCGCCGGGTGCCGTCTGGCGCCGCGGGCCTGATCGGGCGGTTGTCGACGTCGTGCGGCGTCGGGCGAGGAACAACGGCCGACGCGATGGTGAGCATTTCGCGTGACATCGCCTCGGCCATCACCGGGTCGTGAAGGTTGATGAGACCGCCGTAGACGTCGTAGGTGATTTGCAGGCTGGCGTGACCGAGCTGTTCAGAGACGACTTCGATCCGGACCCCGGCGGCCAGTGACCACACGACGGTTGTGTGACGGAGCATGTGGGGTGTGGCGTGTTTGGTCATTCCGCGTCGGACGGCTTCGTTGCGCGCGGGCACCCACCGGTCGGAGTGGAAGTCTGGGTACCGCCAGGGGTTGCCTTGCGCTGTTCTGAAGACGTAGGTGTCGGGGTCGTGCGATGACACGGCGCGGCGCAGGCGTGCGGCGTCTTGACCGCGAACTACGACGTACCGTGAGCGCCGCGATTTCGGGGGGCCGAGCTTCCAGGTGCGGTTCTGGCCGGCCGTGAGGTCGATCGGGTCTTCGTCGGGGGCCCGTTTCGACCACGCCCGGACTACATGGATCCGGGCGGTCTGGTTGTCTGGGAACGAGAGGTCGCCGCGCCGTAGGGCGGCGAGCTCACCCCAGCGCATGCCGGTGGCGAGGGCGACGTCGACGAGCAGGTGCACGTCGCTGCGCAGACACGAGCGCAGCAGTGCCCACTCCTCGCGCTGGAAGAACCGGACCTGACGGCCGAGCTCACTGTCCTTGCTCGGCAGCCTTGTCAGCTCTGCTGGGTTGTCAGGTCGCAGCCCAAGCCTCTTCTGGCCGTGCATGAGGATGGAGAACAGCAGTCCATGCCGGTTGCGGATGCTCTTGCCGGTCGACGGTAGGTCTCGTTGCTCGACCATCCAGTCTTCGATGTCGAGTGGCTGGATCTCGGTGAGCACCATGGGCCCGAAGGTGGTCAACAGGTGGAGCTCGTAGGCGCGCCGGTAGCGATGCAGCGTGTAGGGCTTGAGATGACCGAGCTTCATCATGCGCGCCTGGTATCGGAAGTAGCTGATCGCTACGTCGTGGAAGGTCTCGGGAAGGCTCTCCGTCTCTTCGACGGGTAAGACGTAGCCGTGGCCTTTGCTCCAGCGGATGCCATCAGGGTTGGTGGGCCACTGCTGCCCTGCCTCCTCCACCTCCGCGGCGAAGGCGAGGGCCCGCGACCGACTCACGAAGGTCTCCGCTACTTCAGTCCGCCCTGGGCCGGCAGCTCCGCCGCCCAGGACCCATCGGACCTGGTAACTCATGCCGCCGTCGGCCCGTCGACGCCTTCTCATTCGTGCCATGTGTTGTGCTCCCGAACTGAGATGCCCTCTCCTGGTCAGGCCATGAGTGGGACATGACGCGGACAGCCTCGCTTTAGCGAGTGGGCCACCAGTGGGACATGAGTGGGACATGTGCGCCGCCAGCGCCAGAAACGTGTCCGTTAAATGACGATAGGCCCCGGTTTCCGGGGCCCATCAACTGTGTCCGAGGGGGGACTTGAACCCCCACGCCCTTTTGGGGCACTAGCACCTCAAGCTAGCGCGTCTGCCTATTCCGCCACCCGGACGAGGTGTCGTCGAGGCCCTCGTGGAGAGGGTCGATCGCGGCCGTAACTGTAGCAAAGGAGAGGCCTGTCCCCTGCATCGGGGATCCGCCCCGGGCGCCCGCGCGCGTGCCACCATGGGCCGGGTGAGCGCACCGGAGAGCGAGACCCCCCAGGATCGGTCCTACGACCCCGCCGCGGAGGTCGTGGACATCTGTCGCGACCTGATCCGCATCGACACCACCAACACCGGCGACGGTGACGGACCGGGGGAGCGCAAGGCCGCCGAGCACGTCGCGTCGCTGCTGTCCGACGTCGGTATCGAGGTCACGCTCAGCGAGTCCCGGCCCGGCCGCACCAGCCTGCTCGCCCGCTGGGGCGGGTCGCCCGGCTCGGACAAGCCGCCGCTGCTGGTCCACGGCCACCTCGACGTCGTCCCCGCCGACGCCGACGACTGGCAGCTGCACCCGCTGTCCGGCGAGATCAAGGACGGCGCGATCTGGGGCCGCGGCGCGGTCGACATGAAGGACTTCGATGCGATCATCCTCAGCGTCGTCCGGGCCCGTCAGCGCGCCGGGAAGGCGCCCGACCGCGAGATCGTTCTCGCCTTCACCGCCGACGAGGAGGCAGGCGGGCACCAGGGCGCCGAGCACCTCATCACCGAGCACCGCGACCTGCTCGCCGACTGCTCCGAGGCCGTGGGCGAGGTCGGCGGCTTCAGCGCCACCGTCCGCGGGCAGCGCATCTACCTCATCGAGGCCGCCGAGAAGGGCATGGCCTGGATGCGCCTCACCGCGCGCGGCACCGCCGGCCACGGCTCGATGCGCAACCCCGACAACCCCGTCTCCCGTCTGACGGCCGCGGTCGCGCGCATCGGCGCCCACGAGTGGCCGGTGCAGCTCACCCCGCAGATGGAGGTGCTGCTCGCGGCGGTCGCCGACCTCGCCGGCACCGAGGCCACCCCCGAGAACGCCCCGGCGCTCATCGAGGAGTTCGGCTCCGCCGCTCGGCTGCTGAGCAACACCATCCGCCACAGCGTCAACCCCACCCGCCTCGACGCCGGCTACAAGGTCAACGTCGTGCCCGCCACCGCCACCGCCGAGCTGGACGGCCGCTTCCTGCCCGGGTTCGAGGACGACTTCTTCGGCACCCTCAAGGAGCTCATCGGCGAGGGCATCGACCTCGACTTCATCAGCAACCAGCACGCCCTCGAGACCGCCTACGAGGGCGACATCGTCACCGCCATGAACAGGTCCCTGCTGGCCGAGGACCCCGGCGCGCTCGTGGCGCCGTACCTCATGCCCGCCGGCACCGACGGCAAGCACTGGGCCAAGCTGGGCATCCGCTGCTTCGGGTTCTCCCCGCTCAAGCTGCCCGCCGACCTCGACTTCACCGCGCTCTTCCACGGCGTCGACGAGCGCGTGCCGGTCGACGCCCTCGAGTTCGGCGCCCGCGTCTTCGACCGCTTCCTCGACGACGCCTGACCCGCGGGGCGACGAAATGGCCGACGACCTGACGGTGACCCGCGCGCTGGTGATCCCCGGCGGCGAGCTGCGGGAGCGCTTCTCCCGGTCGTCGGGCCCCGGGGGACAGGGGGTCAACACCACCGACAGCCGGGTCGAGCTGTCCTTCGACGTCGCCGGCTCGCCGTCGGTGCCCGAGCCGCTGCGCGAGCGCATGCTCGACCGTCTGGCCGGGCGCCTCGTCGACGGCGTCGTCACGATCGCCGCCAGCGAGCACCGCGCGCAGCTGGCCAACCGTCAAGCCGCCCGCGAGCGGCTGGCCCAGCTGCTGCGCGAGGCCGCGGCGCCGCCTCCCCGCAAGCGTCGGGCCACCCGGCCCACGCGCGGGTCCAAGGAGCGCCGGCTCACGGCGAAGAAGCGGCGCGGCGAGACCAAGAGGCTCCGGCGGGGCGGGTTCGAGTGAGCGCCCCGGTGACGATCCCTCACACCGCGCTCCGACGACGCGCCCTGCTCACCGGCACCCTCGGGCTCGCCGCGGGCGTGGCCCTGACCGCATGCACAGGAGGAGACGTGGTCTCGACAGGCTCGACCACCGGGGACGGCTCGACCACCGGGGACGGCTCGACCACCGGGGACGGCTCGACCACCGGGGACGGCTCGACCGACGAGGACGACTCGCCGGAGCGGTTCACCTACGGCGAGGACCCCTCGCAGTGGGCCGACCTCTACCGCCCGCAGGACCCCGACGCGTCACCGGGCGTCGTGGTGGTCGTCCACGGCGGGTTCTGGAAGTCGGCGTACGGCGCCTCGCTCGGCGCCCCGCTGGCGGCCGACCTGGCGGCGCGGGGCTGGACCGCCTGGAACCTGGAGTACCGCCGGGTGGGCAACGGCGGCGGCGCCCCGGAGACCTTCGACGACGTCGCGGCGGGCATCGACCTCCTCGCCGAGGTGCCGGACCTCGACCTCGGCACCGTCCTCACCCTGGGTCACTCCGCCGGTGGGCACCTCGCCGCCTGGGCCGCAGCCCGCGGTCGCACGCAGCGGTGGGCCGACCCGCGGGTCGGGGTCACCGGCGTGGTGTCCCAGGCCGGTGTCCTCGACCTCACCGAGGCGGCCGCCGACGGTCTCGGCGCCGGCGCCGTCGAGGCCTTCATCGGTCGGGCGCCGGGCCCGTCGTACGACGACCTCGACCCGCAGCGGCAGATCCCCCTCGACGTGCCGGTGCGGTGCGTTCACGGACGCAGCGACAGCAACGTGCCGCTGTCGCAGTCCGCCGACTACGTGCGCGCCGCGCAGGAGGCCGGTGCCGACGCGGACCTGCTCGAGGTCGACGGCGACCACTTCGTGCTCATCGACCCCGGCTCGGACGTGTGGCGCTCCACCGTCGACCTGCTGACGGAGCTCGCCGGGCCGGCCGGACCCGCCTGAGCGTCCGCGACACCGCCACCCCGCGGAAGGTGCCGGGAGCGCCTGGCGCGCCGTGGCAGCATGTCGCCATGCCGTCCGGGTCCGCGCTGCCGCTGCACACCTCGTCGCGCCGGGACACCGCGTTCGGCCGCCCGCGCCGCACCGCGGAGCTCGAGTTCGAGCGGCTCACGATCCCGCGTGACTTCTCCCGCTCCTTCGTGACCCGCATGCTCGTCGACCGGGCCGAGCACGGCGGCTGGGAGCTCGACCGGGTGCGCATCCTCGCCGACGGCACGCGCAAGGTCGTGCTGCGTCGCAAGATCATCCGCCAGCGCAGCCTCGAGCAGACCGCCTGAGCCCCCCGGGAGCCTGGCGGGTCAGGGGCCGTCGGTCGTGCCCGCCCGGCCCGACACGTCGTCGAGGGCGGTGCGGATCTCGTCCGGCAGCACGCACTGCTCGGCGGTGAGCGAGCCGCGCAGCTGGGCCGCCGTGCGGGCGCCGACCAGCGCGGAGGCGACGCCGGGCCGGTCGCGCACCCAGGCCAGGGCGACCTCGAGCGGCGACCACTGGAGGCCGTCCGCGGCGCGGGCCACCGCCTCGACCACGGTGCGGCTCTGCGGGTCGAGGTAGGCGCCGACGTAGTTGCCGAAGTGCGGGGAGGCCGCGCGCGAGTCGGCCGGGGTGCCGGTGCGGTACTTGCCGGTCAGCACGCCGCGCCCGAGCGGCGCCCAGGCCAGCAGGCCGACGTCCAGCGAGAGCCCGGCCGGCACCAGCTCGTGCTCGCAGGCGCGGTTGAGCAGGGAGTACTCCACCTGGTTCGAGGCCAGCGGCACCCGCCCGGGGACCGCCCGCTGCCAGGTCGCCGCCTGCGCCATCTGCCAGCCCGCGTAGTTCGAGACCCCGACGTACGACGCCCGCCCCGTCGACACGGCGTGGTCGAGGGCGCTCAGCGTCTCCTCGAGCGGCGCGTCGTCGGACCACACGTGCACCTGCCACAGGTCGACGTGGTCCACCCCGAGGCGCTTGAGCGAGCCGTCGAGGGTGCGCAGCAGCGAGCCGCGCGAGACGTTGACCTCACGGGCGCCGCGGGACCGGGAGACCCCCGCCTTGGTCGCGAGCACGACGTCGTCGCGGGCTACCACGTCGCCCAGCAGGGCGCCGATCAGCTCCTCCGACGCGCCGTCGCCGTAGCCCGCCGCGGTGTCGAGCAGCGTGCCGCCGGCCTCCACGAACCCCTTGAGCTGGTCGCGGGCCTCGTGCTCGTCGGTGTCGCGGCCCCAGGTGAGCGTGCCGAGACCCAGGCGCGAGACCTTCAGTCCCGTCCCACCGAGCCGCCGCTGCTCCATGCGGTCCAAAGTAGACCAGCACCGCCCCACCCCGCCCGTCGGCTCGCCGAGGGTCCTGCGCCGGGGCGAGCCCGGGACGCCGTACGCTGGCGGCCGTCCCGGCGGGCGAGGCGGCCCGACCCTTCGAGCAAGAGGCACCGCGTTGGTCGACTTCATCCGAGCCGTCGTCCTCGGCGTGCTGCAGGGGCTCACCGAGTTCCTGCCCATCTCCAGCAGCGCCCACCTGCGGATCTTCCCCGAGCTGCTCGGCTGGGGCGACCCGGGCGCGGCGTTCACCGCCGTGGTCCAGATCGGCACCGAGCTGGCGGTGCTGCTCTACTTCCGCCACGACATCTGGCGCATCGCCAACGCCTGGCTGCGCTCGCTGTTCCAGCCGGCGTGGCGCGGCCACCAGGACTCCCGCATGGGCTGGTACATCATCGTCGGCTCGCTGCCGATCGTGGTCCTGGGCATCGCGCTGAAGGACGTCATCGAGCGCGACTTCCGCAGCCTGTGGATCATCGGCACCACGCTCATCGTCCTCGGCGTCGTGCTCGGCGTGGCCGACCGCATCGGCGCGATGCGGCGCTCCATCTCCGACATGACCCTCCAGCACGCCCTGATGCTGGGCGGCGCCCAGGCGCTCGCGCTGGTCCCCGGCGTCTCCCGCTCCGGCGCGACGATCAGTGCCGCCCGCCTGCTCGGCTACGACCGCGAGGCCGCGACCCGCTTCGCCTTCCTGCTCGCGATCCCGGCCGTCATCGGCGCCGGGGTCTTCCAGCTGCCGGAGATCCCCGGCGGCGAGAACGCCTACGGCACCGTGCCGACGCTGGTCGCCACGGTCGTGTCGTTCCTCGTCGGGTACGCCGCCATCGCGTGGCTGCTGCGCTACGTCACGACCCGGTCCTACCTGCCGTTCGTGATCTACCGCATCGCGCTCGGCACGCTCACGCTCGGCCTGGTCGGCACCGGGGTGCTGGCCGCCGGAGGCTGAGCTTCCCAGCCTCCGACGGCCCACCCGTGCGGGCTGCTAGCAGGGCTCGACGGCGTCCACCGTCAGGCCCTGGTCGACCACGGCCGCGTCCGTGACCAGCTGCACCGACCCCACCGAGGTGAGGATGCAGGGCGTGGTCACGCCCCCGGGCAGCGGGTGGGTGCCGTCGTAGGTGGCGATGACGTTGCCGTCGGCGTCCTTGACGTAGACGTAGTCGTAGCCGGCCTCGGTCTCCAGGAGGCTGAAGTGGAAGGCGAAGCCCGGCGAGCCGTTGTCGTAGGTCCAGGTGCAGTCACCGTTGTTGCCGTAGGGGTGCGGCGACTCGAACGGCAGCTGGGCGGTGCTGTCACCCACGCACGGCGGCGGCGGCGGGACGGCGGGCGTGCAGCCCTTGTGCACGCCGACCGCGTCCCAGGCCAGGCCGACGCTGCGACGGTCGGCACCCTTGGCCACGGCCACGGTGGCGCTGCGGGCGTCGCACATGTTGGCGTACTCCGTCAGGCTCGTGAAGGCCCGGTAGAAGATCGTCTTGGTGCGGTCCAGGCCGAGGGCCGGGACGGTCACGTCGCAGTCCTCGGTGTGGGTGTGACCGCTGGAGCCCACCGCGGAGCAGCCGGCGTTCCGGCCGCCGTTGACGGCCAGGAAGTAGGCGTGGTTCGGGATGCCGCTGTTGGTGTGCACGCCGCCGTTGTCGGCGGTGCCGGTCTCCCGCTCCGAGTAGTGGTCAGGGTTGCCGTCGTTCTGCGGGGCGCTCATGTCGCGGAACCCGGCCTCCGCACCGCCGTAGACCGGACCGGCGGGGATGACGTCCTCGCCGATGAGCCAGTCCGGCTCCGCCGCGGGGTCGAGGCCGCGCTCGTCGGCGTAGAACTCGGTGGTGTTGCCCATCATGTCGCTGAACGACTCGTTGAGCGCGCCCGACTCGTTCTCGTAGATGAGGCCCGAGGTGAACTCCGTGACCCCGTGCGTCAGCTCGTGGCCGACCACGTCGAGACCGCCGGAGAGCGGCTTGCACTGCGAGCCGTCACCGTCGCCGTAGGTCATCTGCTCGCCGTTCCAGAAGGCGTTGCAGTAGCCGACGTCGTAGTGGACGGTCGAGATGATCTTCATGCCCTCGCCGTCGATGCTGTCGCGGCCGAAGGTGTCGCCGTAGAAGTTGTCGACGAGCTCGGCGTAGTAGTGCGCGTCCACGCCGGCCGACTGTCCCGGGCTCAGCGTCGCCGGCTGGGTGAGGTCCCAGACGTCGTCGGGGTCGGTCATGAGCACGCCGGGGTGGTCCTTGCGGTTCTGGGCGTCGTAGGTCTCCTGGCGCCCGTCCGAGGAGATCATCCGGTAGGCCCCGGCCGGACCGCTGGTGTCGATGGTCTTGGTGTCGCCCTTGAGGCCGACGCCCTCGCCCTCCTCGGCCAGCGCGTCGAAGCGGTTGGTCACCTGGCCGGACTGCGCGTCGACGTACAGCGTGGGCCGGGAGGCGAAGCGCTGGGTCTCCACCTCGTAGTAGAGCGCGCCGTCGCGCGGGTCGAGCTTCAGCGTGGTGGTGCGCTCACCACGCAGACCGAGCAGGTCGGTCGCGACGCGCAGCGACTCCGCGGGGGAGAGCCGGAGCACGTTGGTCGGCTCGAGCGAGGCGAAGTGCGCGCCGATCACGGTCGTCGTCGTCCCGGAGGCGTCGCTCAGCAGGGTGACCTGGCCGCCGAGGACCTCGGCCCCGTCGACGACCTGCTGGTAGCGGGTCTGGGTGGTCCCGTCGGCGTAGGTGGTGCTCCAGACACGCTCGACGTCGTCCGGCAGCTCGTACGCCGCGGCGGCGGCACCGTCCAGCGTGAACGACCCGTCCGGCGGCAGCGCCGACGCGCTCGTGGCGGCGTCGGGGTCGGGCGTCGCGGTGGCGGGGGACAGGCCGGTGGCCGCGACCGCCAGGGGCGTCAGCAGGGTCAGGGTCAGCGCGGTCGCGCTCAGAGGTCGGCGCACTCTCATGCAGCTCTCCTTCAGGTGGGAGCCGGTCCGGCGCCTGGCGCCGCCCGGTTTGGGACCGCCCCGAGAGGGGCATGAGGGTCCAACGACGCACCTGTGAGCCGCGTTACGCCCGGCCGGTCCCCGGTGGGTGCCGCCGGGCGCTCACAGCCAGCCCGACTTCTTGAAGATCCGGTAGAGCACGATCCCGGGCACGACCATCAGCGAGAGCGCCCACGCGTAGCCGAAGCGCCAGCCCAGCTCGGGCATGTCGACGAAGTTCATGCCGTAGATGCCGGCCACGAGCGTGCCGACGGCCGCGATCGCGACCCAGGCCGAGATCCGGCGCATGTCCTCGTTCTGCTCGACGGTGATGAGGGCCAGGTGGGCCTCGAACGCCGTCGAGAGCAGCTGGTCGAGCGTCTCGACCGCCTCGGCCACCCGGACGACGTGGTCGGCGATGTCGCGGAAGAACGTGCCCGAGTCCTCGTGGAGGTAGGGGTAGGAGGTGGCCGCGAAGCGCTGCATGGGGGTGCGCAGCGGCAGCACCGCCCGGCGGAACTCCGCGATCTCGCGCTTGAGGACGTAGATCCGGCGGCTGTCCTGGGTGCGGCCGGGGGAGAACACCGACTCCTCGACCTCGTCGACGTCGGTCTCGAGCTCGGCGGCCACCTCCTCGTAGCCGTCGACGATGCGGTCGCACACCGAGTAGACGACCGCCGAGGGGCCGTGCCCGTGGAGGTGGGTCTTGCGCTCGAGGTCGTGACGGACGCCGGCCAGCTCGACGCCCTCGCCCTGGCGCACGGTGACGACGAAGTCGGGACCGATGAACATCGAGACCTGCCCGGTCTCGACCTCGTCGCGCGCGTCGACGTACCAGAGGGTCTTGACGACCATGAACAGCATGTCGTCGTAGGGCTCGACCTTGGGACGCTGGTGCCGCGACAGCGAGTCCTCCACGGCCAGCGGGTGGAGCCCGAAGATCTCCTCGAGGTCGGCCATCTCGGCGTGGTCGGGCTCGTGCAGCCCCACCCACACGAAGCCGGTCGGCTCCTCGTCGTCCGCGCAGGCCGCGCGCGCCTCCTCGCGGACCCGGCGCAGCGCCTGCGGCGTGAAGTCCAGCGGGTGCCGCACCCCGTCGCGATACCACGCGCTGTCGACGATCATGGCGCCACTGTAAGGACACCGGGATGCCGGTGCGGGAGGACGACCTACTCTGGGCGGCATGGCGACGGTCATCTTGGTCAGGCACGGCCGGACGACGGCCAACACGGCCGGCGTCCTCGCCGGGCGCTCCCCGGGCGTGCGGCTCGACGACCGCGGCCGCGAGCAGGTGGCCCGCCTGGGCGAGCGGCTCTCGGGCGTGCCCCTGCGGGGCATCGTCTCGAGCCCCATGGTGCGGTGCCGCGAGACCGCCGCCGCCGTCGCCGAGCGCCAGCAGCCGGGGCCCGCGACGGTCGAGCGGGAGAGCGCCCTGGCCGAGGTCGACTACGGCGAGTGGACCGGCGGCACGCTGGCGACGCTGGCCAAGGAGCCGCTGTGGCGCACCGTGCAGGCCCACCCCTCCGCGGTCACGTTCCCCGGCGGGGAGTCGATGTCGGGCATGGCCGCACGCGCCGTCGCCGCCGTACGTCGGTGGGACGCGCGGGTGGCCGCCGAGCACGGCGACGACGCGCCCTGGGTGGCGGTCAGCCACGGCGACGTCATCAAGGCCGTCCTGGCCGACGCGCTGGGCATCCACCTCGACCAGTTCCAGCGGATCGTGGTCGACCCGGCGTCGGTCTCGGTCGTCCGCTACACCCCGGACCGCCCCTTCGTGCTGATGTCCAACAGCCACGACGGCGACCTGTCCTTCCTCGCCCCGCCCGCGAAGAAGCGCGGAGCCGCCCGGAAGCGGCGGGCGCCGGCCTCCGGGGACGCCGCGGTCGGCGGCGGCGCCGGACCGGACCGGGGATAGGGTCGAGAGCATGCCGATCGTTCACCGCTACGACCCGCCGGAGCGCTTCGTGGCCGGCACCGTCGGGGCCCCCGGGCAGCGCACCTTCTTCCTCCAGGCACGCTCCGGCGTGCGCATCACCAGCGTGGCGCTGGAGAAGCAGCAGGTCCTCGTGCTCGCCGAGCGCCTGGAGTCCCTGCTCGACGACCTCATGCAGGCCCAGGGCGAGGTGCTCATCCCCGCCGTCACCCCTGCCGGCTCGCAGGACAGCGAGCCCCTCGAGCAGCCCATCGACGAGGAGTTCCGCGCCGGGACGATGACGCTGGCCTGGGACGACGACGCGGGGCGCGTGATCATCGAGGTCTTCCCGGTCGAGGACTCGATCGAGGTCACCGAGGTCGACCCGGCCGAGGGCGACGCTCCCGGCGTGAGCGAGGTCGTCGAGCTGGAGGTCGAGGAGATCGAGCCAGACGAGCTGCTCGTCGTCAGCCTGCCGCCGGCCCTGGCCCGCGCCTTCTGCGAGCGTGCGCAGGCCGTCGTGGCCGCCGGCCGACCGCCGTGCCAGTTCTGCGGCAACCCCCTGGACCCGGCCGGACACCTGTGCCCGCGGGCGAACGGGTTCCGGCGCCGGTGAGGCCGGTCGCGTGACCGAGGACCTCCGCGCGCTCCGCGACGACCTCACCGTCGGCACCCTCGAGATCCGGGGCCGCATCATGCCGGCCTCCAACGCCACCTTCCTGGCCGAGGTCGCCACGCCCGCCGGCCCGGTGCCCTGCGTGTGGAAGCCGGTCGCCGGCGAGCGCCCGCTGTGGGACTTCCCCCTGGGCACGCTGGCCGAGCGCGAGGTGGCGGCCTACGCCGTCTCCGTCGCCACCGGCTGGGACGTCGTCCCGCTCACCCTGCTGCGCGAGGGCCCCCACGGCGTCGGCATGCTCCAGGTCTGGCAGGAGCCCGTCGACGACCCCGAGGGCAGGGACGCCGTCGACCTGTGCCCACCCGGAGAGGTGCCGCCCGGCTACCGCAGCGTGCTGGAGGCCGAGGACGGCGCCGGCAACGACGTCGTGCTGGTCCACGACGAGAGCCCGGCGCTGCGCCGGATGTCGGTGTTCGACGTGGTCGTGAACAACGCCGACCGCAAGGGCGGCCACGTGCTGGCCATGGCCGACGGCCACCGCTACGGCGTCGACCACGGCATCTGCTTCCACAGCGACTACAAGCTGCGCACGGTCCTGTGGGGCTGGGCCGACGAGCCGCTCACCGGTGAGGAGACCGACGTGCTGGCGCGGCTCTCCGAGGAGCTGCTGCCCGGCGGCCCGCTCGCCGAGGAGCTCTCCGACCTGGTGGCCGACGTCGAGCTGGACGCCCTGCGCGCCCGCTGCCGGCGGCTGCTGCGGGAGGGTCGGCTGCCCTCGCCGGCCGGCCACTGGCCGGCCGTCCCCTGGCCGGCGTTCTGACCTCGGGCGCTGGGTAGGCTTCGCGGCATGCGCGCCTGGCCCACCGTCCCCGTCCCCTCCCTGGCGCGACTCGGCGACGCCGCGGTGCCGCAGGTCCACGACACCGCGCGCGGCGGACCGGTGCCGAGCGTGGCGCCGGGGTCGCCGCAGGGATCGGCCCGCCTCTACGTCTGCGGCATCACGCCGTACGACGCCACGCACCTGGGCCACGCCGCGACGTACCTCGCCTTCGACCTGCTCAACCGGGCCTGGCGCGACGCCGGCCTGACGGTGACCTACGTGCAGAACGTCACCGACGTCGACGACCCGCTGCTCGAGCGGGCCGACCGGGACGGCGAGGACTGGCGCGACCTGGCCGAGCGGGAGATCGAGCGCTTCCGCGGCGACATGACCGCGCTGCGCGTGCTGCCGCCCGACCACTACGTCGGCGCCGTGGAGTCGATCCCGCTCGTGGTGGAGGCGGTGCAGCGCCTGGCCGAGGCGGGCACGGCGTACGACGTGGACGGCGACTGGTACTTCTCGGTGCACGCCGACCCGGCCTTCGGAGCGGTCTCGGGGATGGACGAGGACACCATGCCCGCGGTGTTCGCCGAGCGCGGCGGCGACCCCGACCGCGCCGGCAAGAAGCACCCGCTCGACTGCCTGCTCTGGCGCGCCGAGCGCCCGGGGGAGCCGTCGTGGCCCTCCCCGTGGGGTCCGGGACGTCCCGGCTGGCACATCGAGTGCAGTGCGATCGCCGCCCACCACCTCGGCACCGCCTTCGACGTGCAGGGCGGCGGCAGCGACCTCGTCTTCCCGCACCACGAGATGAGCGCCTCCGAGGCCCACGTCATGCAGCCGTCGGGGCCGTTCGCGCACGCCTACGTGCACGCGGGCATGGTCGGCTACGACGGCGAGAAGATGTCGAAGTCGCGCGGCAACCTGGTGTTCGTGTCCCGGCTGCGCGAGCAGGGCCTCGACCCCCGCCACCTCCGGCTGGCGCTGCTGGCCCACCACTACCGGGCCGACTGGGAGTGGTTCGACAGCGAGCTCGACGTGGCCGCCTCCCGTCTCGCCCGGTGGCAGGCGGCCCTGCCGGGCACCGACCTCGTCACCGCCGAGCGGCTGGTCGCCGAGGTCCGGGCCGCCCTCGCCGACGACCTCGACGCCCCCCGGGCGCTGGCCGCGCTCGACGCGTGGGCGGCGGAGCCCGGCACGGGTGACGGCTCGGGCAAGACGCTCGTGCGCGACCTCGTCGACGCCCGCCTCGGCGTCGACCTCTGACGCGGGGGAGCGGAGTCCCTCAGTCCTCCGGGTGGTCGCGGCGCTTGAGGTAGCGCTCGAACTCCCGGGCGATCGCCTCGCCGCTGGCCTCGGGCAGCTCGGCGGTGTCGCGGGTCTCCTCGAGGGCCCGGACGTAGTCGCCGATCTCCTCGTCCTCCTCGGAGAGCTCGTCGACCCCGCGCTCCCACGCCCGCGACTCCTCGGGCAGGTCGCCGAGGGGGATGCTGATCTCCAGCAGGTCCTCGAGCTGCCCCAGCAGGGCCAGGGTCGCCTTCGGGCACGGCGGCTGCGCGACGTAGTGGGGGACGGCCGCCCAGAAGGAGACCGACGGCATGTCGGTGCGGATGCAGGCGTCCTGGAAGACCCCCACGATGCCGGTCGGCCCCTCGTAGGTCGACTGCTCGAGCTTGAGGCGGTCGGCCAGCTCGGGCTCGGTGGTGGTGCCGGAGACCGGGATGGGTCGGGTGTGCGGGGTGTCGGCGAGGAGCGCGCCCAGCGTCACCACCATCTCGGTGCCGAGCTCGTCGGCGCCGGCGAGCAGCTCGGCGCAGAACTGGCGCCAGCGCATGTTGGGCTCGATGCCGCGCAGCAGGATCACGTCGCGCAGCGCCCCCGGCGGTGAGGCGACCGACAGCTGCGTGGAGGGCCAGGTGATGCGGCGCATGCCGCTCTCGTCGGTGCCGACGACCGGGCGGTTGACCTGGAAGTCGTAGAAGTCCTCGGGGTCGATGACGGCGACCATCCGGGTGTCCCACACCTTGAGCAGGTGGTCGACCACGCCGGACGCGGCGTCGGCGGCGTCGTTCCAGCCCTCGAAGGCGGCGATGAGGACGGGCGACCGCAGGGCGGGGAACTCCTCGATCTCGATCACGTCCCCACCCTATGCCGCGACCGTCCCGCTGGGTGGCAGGCGGCGCCCACCCTCGTCCGCCTCTCCTACCCTGGTGAGGTGACCCATCCCCAGCACGACGACCAGCGCGAGCCCTCGCTCGTCCGCCCCGACCTCACGGCGGAGCTGAGCGAGCTCATGCGCGCGCGGGTGCTGGTCCTCGACGGGGCGATGGGCACCGCCATCCAGCGCGACCGTCCCGACGAGGCCGGCTACCGGGGCGAGCGCTTCGCCGACTGGCCGAGCGACCTCCAGGGCAACAACGACCTCCTGACGCTGACCCAGCCCGACCTCGTGCGCGCCATCCACGAGGAGTACCTCGCCGCCGGTGCCGACGTCATCGAGACCAACACCTTCAACGCCACGTCGGTCTCGCTGCGCGACTACGGCATGGAGGAGCTCTCCTACGAGATCAACCTCGAGTCCGCCCGGCTGGCGCGGGCGGCCGCCGACACGGTCACCGCCCAGGACCCCGACCGGCCGCGGTACGTCGCGGGCGCGCTCGGGCCCACGACCCGCACGGCCTCGATCTCGCCCGACGTCAACGACCCGGGCATGCGTAACGTCGGCTTCGTCGACCTGCACGAGGCCTACTTGGTCGCGGCCCGCGGCCTCGTCGACGGCGGCGCGGACCTGCTGCTCATCGAGACCGTGTTCGACACCCTCAACGCCAAGGCGGCCATCAGCGCCGTCGAGGCGCTCTTCGTCGAGCGCGGGCGTCGCTGGCCGGTCGGGATCTCCGGCACCATCACCGACGCGTCGGGCCGCACGCTGTCGGGCCAGACCACCGAGGCCTTCTGGCACTCGGTGCGCCACGCCCGCCCGCTGTTCGTCGGCCTCAACTGCGCCCTGGGCGCTGCGGAGATGCGTCCCTACCTCGCCGAGATCGCGCGCGTGGCCGACACGTTCGTCTCCTGCTACCCCAACGCCGGGCTGCCCAACGCGTTCGGCGAGTACGACGAGGCCGCCGAGGAGACCGCGGCCATCGTGGGGGAGTTCGCCGACTCCGGGCTGCTCAACATCGTCGGCGGCTGCTGCGGCACCACCCCGGCCCACGTCGCGGCCATCGCCGACCGGGTCTCCGGGCTCGCGCCGCGCGACGTCCCCGAGGTGCCCGCCGCCCTGCGCCTCTCGGGCCTGGAGCCGGTGACGATCACCGAGGAGACGCTCTTCGTCAACGTGGGGGAGCGCACGAACATCACCGGCTCCGCCCGCTTCCGCAACCTCATCAAGTCCGGCGACTACGACACCGCGCTGAGCGTGGCCCGCCAGCAGGTCGAGGCCGGCGCCCAGGTCATCGACGTCAACATGGACGAGGGCATGATCGACGGCGTCGCGGCCATGGACCGCTTCACCAAGCTCATCGCCTCCGAGCCCGACATCAGCCGCGTGCCGCTGATGATCGACTCGTCGAAGTGGGAGGTCATCGAGACCGGCCTGCGCAACACCCAGGGCAAGCCGATCGTGAACTCGATCTCCATGAAGGAGGGCGAGGAGGCCTTCCTGCGCCAGGCGCGGGCCTGCAAGGCGTACGGCGCCGCCGTCGTGGTCATGGCCTTCGACGAGGACGGCCAGGCCGACACCCTCGAGCGCCGCAAGGAGGTCTGCGGCCGGGCCTACCGGCTGCTCGTCGACGAGGTCGGCCTCGACCCCCACGACATCGTGTTCGACCCCAACGTCTTCGCGATCGCCACCGGGATCGAGGAGCACGCGGCGTACGGCCAGGACTTCATCGAGGCGGTCCGCTGGATCAAGCAGAACCTGCCCGGCGCGCTCGTCTCGGGCGGCATCTCCAACGTGTCGTTCTCCTTCCGCGGCAACAACGCGGTGCGTGAGGCGATCCACGCCGTCTTCCTGTTCCACGCGATCGAGGCGGGCCTCGACATGGGGATCGTCAACGCAGGGGCGCTGGCCGTCTACGACGAGATCGACGCCGAGCTGCGCGACCGCATCGAGGACGTCGTGCTCAACCGGCGCCCGGACGCCACCGAGCGGATGCTCGAGATCGCCGAGCGGTTCCGCGGCGACGGCGCGGTGGCGCAGACCGCCGACGACTCCTGGCGCGAGCTCGGCGTCGAGGAGCGGATCACCCACGCGCTGGTCAAGGGCATCGACGCCCACGTCGAGGAGGACACCGAGGAGCTGCGCCTGGTCATCGCCGAGCGCGGGGGCCGGCCCCTCGAGGTGATCGAGGGCCCGCTCATGGACGGCATGAACGTCGTCGGCGACCTCTTCGGCGCCGGCAAGATGTTCCTGCCCCAGGTGGTGAAGTCCGCCCGCGTCATGAAGAAGGCGGTGGCACACCTCATCCCCTTCATCGAGGCGGAGAAGGAGGCCGACCCGACGCTGGCCAAGCACACCAAGGGCACGATCGTGATGGCCACGGTCAAGGGCGACGTGCACGACATCGGCAAGAACATCGTCGGGGTCGTGCTGCAGTGCAACAACTACGAGGTCATCGACCTCGGGGTCATGGTCCCGGGCCAGAAGATCATCGACGCGGTCAAGGAGCACGGCGCCGACATCGTCGGTCTCTCCGGGCTCATCACGCCCTCGCTCGACGAGATGGTCGGCTTCGCCTCCGAGCTCGAGCGCCAGGGCCTGGAGATCCCGCTGCTCATCGGCGGGGCCACCACCAGCCGGGCGCACACCGCCGTGAAGGTGGACCCGAAGTACCACGGCCCCGTGGTCTGGGTGAAGGACGCCTCGCGCTCCGTGCCGGTCGCCGCCGCGCTGCTCTCGGACCGGCAGCGGCCCGACTTCCTGGCCGGGGTCGAGGCCGACTTCGACTCGGTGCGCGAGCGGCACGCCAGCCGTCAGAAGGCGCGGCCCATGACGTCGCTGGAGAAGGCGCGCAGCAACGCCACCCCGATCGACTGGGACGGCTACACCCCGCCGGCCCCGCTGCTCGAGGGAGCCGCCGACGGGGCCGTCCGCGTGCTCGACGACGTCGACCTCGCCGAGCTGCGCGACTACATCGACTGGCAGCCGTTCTTCAACGCCTGGGAGATGAAGGGCGCCTTCCCCGACATCCTCAACAACCCCAGCAGCGGCGAGGCCGCGCGACGTCTCTGGGACGACGCCCAGGCCATGCTGGACACCGTCATCGCGGAGGACTGGATCAGCGCCCGCGGCGTGGTCGGCCTCTTCCCGGCCAACCAGGTCGGTCACGACGACCTCGAGGTCTACACCGACGCCGGCCGCACCGACGTGCGCGAGAAGCTGCACCACCTGCGTCAGCAGGGCGAGCACCGTCACGGCCTGCCGCACCGGTCGCTGGCCGACTTCGTGGCGCCGAAGGCGACCGGGCTGCCCGACCACGTCGGCGCCTTCGCCGTGACGGCCGGGATCGGCGTCGCGGAGCGGGTCAAGGCCTTCCAGGCCGAGCACGACGACTACTCCGCGATCATGCTGGAGTCGCTGGCCGACCGGCTGGCGGAGGCGTTCGCCGAGCGGCTCCACGAGCGGGTGCGCACCGAGCTGTGGGGCTACTCGCCCGACGAGAAGCTCGACAACCGCGAGCTCATCAAGGAGAAGTACGACGGGATCCGGCCGGCGCCGGGCTACCCGGCGTGCCCGGACCACACCGAGAAGCAGACGCTGTGGCGCCTGCTCGACGTCGAGGCGAACATCGGCCTGCAGCTGACCGAGAGCATGGCGATGTGGCCCGGCGCCGCGGTCAGCGGCTTCTACTTCTCGCACCCGCAGTCGCAGTACTTCGTGGTGGGGCGCCTGGGACAGGACCAGGTCGCCGACTACGCGAACCGCAAGGGCTGGACGCTGCCCGAGGGGGAGCGCTGGCTGGCGCCGAACCTCGGCTACGAGCCGGAGGACTGATGCCCGAGCCCTCCGCGGCGCCGGGGTCGCACGACCTCGCCGGCGTCCTGCTGGACATGGACGGCACCCTGGTCGACACCGAGCCGTTCTGGTTCGAGGCCGAGAAGGCGGTGGTCGCCGAGCACGGTGGCACCTGGAGCGACGAGCAGGCGCTGAGCATGGTGGGCAGCGACCTGCTGACCTGCGCCCGCCGGCTGCGCGACGAGGGCGGGGTGACGGCCGACCCGCACGCGGTCGTGGACCGTCTGGTGTCCCACGTCATCGAGCGCACGCGCCGGGAGGTGCCCTGGCGTCCCGGTGCCCGCGAGCTGCTGGCCGACCTCCGTCACCACGCGGTGCCGACCGCGCTGGTCACCATGTCGTGGCGCCCGCTGGCCGACGCCCTCGTGGCGGACCTCCCGGCCGGCACGTTCGACGCGGTGGTGACCGGCGACGCCGTCACCCACGGCAAGCCCCACCCGGAGCCCTACCTCACCGCTGCCGCGCTGCTGGGGGTGGACCCGACCCGCTGCGTCGCGATCGAGGACTCCGTCACCGGCGCGGCCTCGGCCGACGCGGCCGGCTGCCTGGTGCTCGTCGTGCCGCACCACGTCCCGGTCGACGACGGCCCGAGCCGTGTCGTGGTGCCCGGGCTCGAGGGCGTGGGCACCGCCGACCTCCGCCAGTGGATCAGCGACCGGGCCGACCGGGCTGGGGCAGGTCGCCGATGACGGCGTTCAGGTCGAGGATGAGCTCGCGGAGGTCGGTCGCGGCCTGGTCGAGCTGGAAGGCGATCGTGCTGGCGGCGTGAGCCTCCACGTCGTCGAGCTTGCGGCGCAGGATCTGCAGCCGCAGACCGGCGGCGAAGATGCGCTGGAGCACGTTGTCGTTGGCGTCGCGGACCGCGAGGGCGTGGCGGCGGCGCAGGTCGACCTGGCGGGCGTACTCCTCGTTGGCCTGCTCGAGGTCGCGCCGGCTGCGGCCCAACGAGTGGCGTGAGCTGACGTCGGTGGCGACGCCGTCCACGTGCAGGGCGCCGTCGACGGTCCGCGGGACCGTGCGCCACGAGACCCACCGCTCCGTGCCGTCCCCGGCGAGGAGACGGATCTCGACCTCGAGGGGCTGCCCCGTCCGCGCGGCCTGCTCGAGCTCGCGCACGGCGGGCAGGTCGTCGGGGTGAGCGTGACGCTCGACCAGCGGCACCAGCGCCTCCTCGGAGGAGACCGGCGCGCCGAAGACCGTGGCGGAGTTCGGTCCGAAGTAGCGCCACTCGAGCTCGTCGTCGACGACCTGGACCGTGAAGGCGAAGACGTCGACGAGGGCCATCGTGCGCTCGACGGACGAGCCGTCGGGGGTGCCCGCGGTCACAGGCGCGTCCGTCGTCGGGGTCGGCGGCGGTGCGCCCTCCTCCTGGACGCGGCGGCCGACCATCCGGGCCACGGTCTCCAGGAGCGCCAGCTCGGCGCCGGCGGGCTCGCGCAGGTCGGGTCCGGCGAAGGTGAGCGCCCCGGTCGCCCCGGTCTCGCCCCGGACCGGGACCGTCAGCGTGGGGACGTCGCCGTCACGCCACAGGACCCGCCGGGACCCCCACGTGTCCGGCTCGAGGTCCTCGGGCTGGGGGAGGGGGCTCCGAGCCGCATCGTCCTCACCCGGCCGGCCGCCCTCGGCGTACCAGCGTCGCGCGACGGCGTCCGCGACGGCGTACGTCGCCGTCTGCCACCCGACCAGGGCTCCGAGACCGCGGACCAGGGCGTCGAGATCGTCGTCGGGGTGGGGCCGCCCCGTGGTGCCCTGCCCGTGCGGATCCGCGCTCATGCGGTGCTTGCCCTCCAGGTCCCGACCCCCGTCAACTGCTCACACGGTAGGGGGAGAAGGCCCCGAACGCGGCGAAGCGGACGGACCTGAACGCGTGTCGTGGGGCCGGCCCGGTCGACGACCGGCGCGCCCTCGGGACCAACGTCCCACCGAACGGACAGGCGCTACCGCCCAGTTGGCGACCTCGAGGTCGACAAACGGATCGATTTGGGGACCAAAGTCCCGATTCAGCCGGTAGTTTGGTGGTGATAAACCAGACATTGAATATGAAACCCCGCTTCTCGCCATACTCGTCGATTCTCGGGGGCCTGTCTTTGGGAGGGGACGAGCAATGAGCAACAAGGTGTTCAGAGCGATCAGCAGCCACCGAGGAGCGGTCGTGGCCGTCACGGCACTGGCCCTGACGGGGGTCGCCTGCCCGGCCCTCGCCGAGGAGGTGGACGCGACCACGGCCACCGACGTGCCGACGGTCGCCGAGGCCGCGAGCTCGGAGGGCGACGCGATCGTCTCCACCGAGTGGGGCGACGTCACCGCCCGCCAGGAGGACGCCTCCACCAACGCCGCCGGCACCTGGTCGGCCTCGCGTGACGTCTCGTCGATGTGGTCGCTCACCCGCAGCCTCGGCATCCAGGACGCCTGGTCGCAGGGGATCACCGGTGACGACGTCACGGTCGCCGTCATCGACACCGGCATCGCGCCGGTCCGCGGCCTGACCACCGCCCCCGACCAGGTCGTCGACGGGCCGGACCTGTCCTTCGACAACCACCTCGAGGGCTCGCGGTACTACGACGAGTTCGGTCACGGCACCCACATGGCGGGCATCGTCGCCGGGCGCGACGCCGACTGGTCCGCGACCAGCCCCGCACCCGGACAGTTCGCCGGCGTCGCCCCCGAGGCGCAGCTGCTGAACATGAAGGTCGGTGCCGGCGACGGCGGCGTCGACGTCTCGCAGGTCATCGCCGCCCTGGACTGGGTCGTCGAGCACCGCGACGCCGGCGGGATGGACGTCCGCGTGGTGTCCCTGGCCTACGGCACGGTCTCGCTGCAGCCCTCGCAGGTCGACCCGCTGGCGCGCGCGGTCGAGAACGCCTGGCGCGCCGGCATCGTCGTGGTCGCCTCGGCCGGCAACGACGGCCTCGAGACCGACCACCTCCTGATGCCGGCCCTCAGCCCGCACATCCTCGCCGTGGGCGCCGTGGACCCCCGCAGCACCGACGACCGGGCCGACGACGTCGTCGCCGACTTCACCAACGGCGGCAACGACGAGCGCCGACCCGACGTCGTCGCCCCCGGCCGCTCGGTCGTCTCGCTCCGGGTGCCCGGCTCCTACGCCGACGTCACCAGCCCGGAGGGCCGCGTCGAGGGCGACCTGAGCGAGCGCTACTTCCGCGGCAGCGGCACCTCGCAGGCCACCGCCTTCGTCGCCGGCCAGGTCGCGCTGCTGCTGCAGCAGCGCCCCGACCTCACCCCCGACCAGGTCAAGACGCTGCTCATGTCGACCGCCCGTCCGCTCGCCGGGAACGAGCCGGCGATGGGCGCCGGGGTCCCCGACGTGCTCGCTGCGGTGGCAGCCCCCGCCCCGGGCGACGCCCCGACGACGGACGCCCCCTTCTCCAGCGGCCTCGGCAGCCTGGACGCCGCGCGCGGCGACGCCCGCGTCGTCGACCCCGACAGCGGCACCGTGCTGGAGGGCGAGCAGGACGCCCAGGGCCAGCCCTGGGACGCCGCGGCCTGGGTCGCCGCGACGGCGTCCGGCGGAGCCTGGGACGGCGGCACCTGGAACGGACGCACCTGGACCGGCGACGAGCTCGTCGCCGGGGCCTGGGAGTACGCCCCCTGGACCGGCACCTCCTGGTCCGGCGCCACGTGGGAGGACCGGCACACGGCCGAGTCCACCTGGGAGGCGCGCAGCTGGCGCAACGACGGGTGGGAGGCGCGCAGCTGGCGTGAGGACTCGTGGGAGGCCCGCAGCTGGCGCGAGGACTCGTGGGAGGCCCGCAGCTGGCGGCAGGACTCGTGGGAGGCCCGCAGCTGGCGGTGATTCTCTGAGACGATGGACGGCGTGCCCGCCGACGTGAGCCCTCACCCCGACACCGGGGCCGCCACGTCCGCCG
This sequence comes from Nocardioides sp. HDW12B, assembly GCF_011299595.1. NCBI lineage: Bacteria > Bacillati > Actinomycetota > Actinomycetes > Propionibacteriales > Nocardioidaceae > Nocardioides > Nocardioides sp. HDW12B. The sequence continues at coordinate 1,859,064 of NZ_CP049867.1, forward strand.
GCACGCCGTCCTCGTCCGCGGCCCCACCGGGGGCCGCCCCGCACCCCCCGTCGGCCGCGGGCGACACCGCGCCGACCGAGACGGGCGGGCCGAGGTCGGCCACCTCCCGGTCCCACCTCGTCTGGCTCCTGGTGCTGGCCCTCACCGGTGCCGCCGCCGCGGTGATCCTGCCCGGCATGCTGTCGGACCCCGCCGCGGTCGGGCCGACCGCGGCCGGGCTTGCCCTGGTGCCGCTCTTCGCGCTGACCGAGGTGGTCGTCATCCACCTGCCCACGCAGCGCAACGCCTACGGCCACACGCTGCGCGAGGTGCCGGCGGTCGTCGGGCTGACGTTCCTGGCACCGCAGGAGTACGTGCTGGTCTACGTCGTCGGCACCGTCTCCGCGCTCTTCCTCGTCACCCGGATGCGTGGCGTGAAGCTCGCGTTCAACTCCGCGCTCTTCGCCTTCGAGGCCGGTCTCGGTGCCGCGGTCTACCACCTGGTGCTCGCCGGGGGCGACCCGATCTCTCCCACCGGGTGGCTCGCGGCGCTCGCCGCCGTGGTCGCCACCGACCTGATCTCCGCCGCCGCGATCACCACGGCCATCAGCGTGACCGAGGGCGTGTTCGACGGGGACGTGCTGCGCGAGGCGCTGCGCTCGGGTCTCGCCGCCGCCTGCATCAACACCTGCGTCGCGCTGCTGGTGGCGACGCTGCTCATCGTGCGACCGACCTCGCTGCCGCTGCTGGCCGTCGTGGTGGTGCTGCTGGTGCTCGGCTACCGCGTCTACATCACGCTCGCGCGCGGGCACGCCCGCACCCAGCTGCTCTACCGGTTCGTCGACCGCACCGCCACGGCCCAGGCGCTCGACGACGTGATCCGCGTCGTGCTCACCGAGGCGGCCGACCTCATGCACGCCGAGAGCGCCCACCTCCTGGAGACGACCGACGACCCCGGCAGGGTGCGGTGCCACAGCATCGCGGCCGGCGGGACCGAGCCCATCACCACGCTGCTCACGCTCCCGGGCCACGACGACGGTGGCGGCGGTGACGGCGGCGTCGGCATCGGCGGCGGCACGCCCTGGTGGCACCCGGCGCTGGAGGGGCGACCCCTGCTGCTGGCGGCGGGGCGACAGGGCGGTGGTGACGCCGACCAGGAGCCCGACGAGGGACGCGACGACGGACGTCACGACGCACCGGACGACGTACCGGCGCCGACGTCGGCCGTGCTGCCCGCGCACCCGCGTGACGCCGTCGCGGCGCCGCTGCGAGCGGCCCGCGGGGTCCGGGCCGCCCTGGTGGTGTGCGACCGGTCGTTCGACCAGGAGACCTTCGGGCGCGACGACGTCCAGGTCTTCGCCACCCTGGCCTCGCACGCCGCGGTGGCCATCGAGCGGGCCGACACCGTCCACCGGCTCGAGCAGATGGTGGAGCAGCGCGCCCACGACGCGCTGCACGACCCGCTGTCGGGGCTGCCCAACCGTCGCGCCTTCAACGAGGCCGTCGCGCGCGCGATGGCCGACGTCGGTCGCGTCCGGGCGCAGGACAGTGGCGCCCCGGCCCGCGGGGTCGTGCTGCTGCTGGACCTCGACGACTTCAAGGACGTCAACGACACGCTCGGGCACAGCGCCGGGGACCGGCTCATCACCGAGAGCGGCGAGCGGCTGCGGCACGAGGCAGCCGGCATGGTGGCGCGGCTCGGCGGCGACGAATTCGCCGTCCTGCTGCCCGGCATGACCCTGGCCGAGGGACTGCGCCACGCGCAGCACCTGCACGCAGCGCTCTCGGCACCGGTGCCGCTCGACGACGTCGACCTCATCGTCTCCTCGAGCATCGGGGTGGCCGAGTTCAGCTCGGCCGCGAGCACGGCCGAGGAGCTGCTGGCCCAGGCCGACGTGGCGATGTACACCGCCAAGGCCGCGCGCTCCGGGGTCGCGGTCTACCGCCCCGAGGAGGGCGACTCGACGGCCCGACGGCTCGCGCTGGCCGCCGACCTGCCCCAGGCGCTCGCCGTGGGCGACATCCGGCTGTGGTACCAGCCGCAGGCGGACCCCCGGACCGGGACGATCGCCGGCTTCGAGGCCCTCATGCGCTGGCACCACCCCGTCTTCGGCATGGTGCCGCCGCCCGAGATCGTGGCCGTCGCCCACCGGACCGGCCGGGTGCGCAGCCTCACCGACGACCTCATCCGTCAGGCGCTGTCGGCGCGGCACGCGTGGGCGGAGGCCGGACACCCGCTCGCGGTGTCGGTCAACGTCACCCCGGCCGACATCGCCGACCCGATGCTGGTCTCGCGCGTCCGCCTGGAGCTGGCCCGCTCGGCGACCCCCGCCGAGGCGCTCGTGCTGGAGGTGACCGAGAGCGACGCCATGAAGGACCCCGAGCGCAGCCTGGAGGTCCTCACCGCGCTCAGCGCGCTCGGCGTCACGCTGTCGGTCGACGACTTCGGGACCGGCTACTCGTCCCTGGCCTACCTCGACCGGCTGCCGGTGAAGGAGGTCAAGGTCGACCAGTCGTTCATCATCCGGATGCAGGAGGGGACCACGGACCCGACGGTGCTGCGGGCGACCATCGGGCTGGCGCACGACCTGGGGCTGCGCGTGGTCGCCGAGGGTGTGGAGAGCGAGTCGGCACGGGTCCTCGTGCGGGACCTGGGCGTCGACCTCTACCAGGGGTTCGGGCTGGCGCGGCCGATGACGGCCCCCGACGTGCTGGGCTGGCTCGAGCGGTACTGAGCCCGTCGCAGGCGCGTGGGACCGCAAATCGTTGCCATTTCGCGACCTCGCGGGCCGTCCCCGTCCGTAGATATCGGTGTGTCGGAGGACATAGGTTCGGCCCGTCCGCGGCACGTCGCCGGGACCAGACGGATCGTGAGGAGCCAGTTGTGAAGGCCTTGAACACACGTCGGTGGCGCGCAGGCGCTGTCGGACTCATGGCGGGTGCGCTCACGCTGACCGCGTGCGCGGACAGCGAGCGCGACAGCGGCAGCGAGAGCGGCGGGAGCGGCGGCGAGGCCGCCAGCGGCGGATCGATGGTGTTCGCGGGAGCGGCCGAGCCGGTCACCCTCGACCCCTTCTTCGCCTCGGACGGCGAGAGCTTCCGCGTCGCCCGCCAGATCTTCGAGGGCCTGGTCGGCACCGAGCCCGGCACCGCCGACCCCGCGCCGCTGCTGGCCAAGGAGTGGACGGTCAGCGAGGACGGCCTGACCTACGAGTTCACCCTCGAGGACGGCGTCACCTTCCACGACGGCACCGACTTCAACGGCGAGGCCGTCTGCGCCAACTTCGACCGCTGGTACAACGCCCCCAAGTCGGCGCAGTCGCCCGACCTGACGTACTACTACGGCGCCCTCATGCGCGGCTTCGCCACCGGCCCGACCGCCGGCGACGCCCTCTACAAGTCCTGCACCCCGGGCGAGGGCACCGCGACCATCGAGCTGAACGAGCCCTTCGCGGGCTTCGTGTCCGCCCTGTCGCTGCCGGCGTTCTCGATGCAGAGCCCGACGGCCCTCGAGAAGTTCCAGGACGACGCGGCGGACAACCCCACCACCACCGAGTACTCCACCGCCGAGCCCACCGGCACCGGCCCGTTCGTCATCGACACCTGGGACCGCGGCAACCAGGTCACGCTGACGAAGAACGAGGAGTACTGGGGCGACACCCCGGCCTCGCTCGACGAGCTGATCTTCGTGGCCATCGACGACCCGAAGGCCCGCGCCGACGCGCTCACCAACGGCGAGATCCAGGGCTTCGACCTCGTCGGCCCCGCCGACATCGCTCCGCTGGAGGAGGAGGGCTTCACGATCGTGAACCGTGACGCCTTCAACGTCCTCTACCTCGGCATGAACCAGAAGCAGGAGCCGCTCGACGACATCCAGGTGCGTCAGGCCATCGCACACGCCATCGACAAGGACGCCGTCATCAACGCGTCCATGCCCGAGGGCACGCCGGCCGCGCTGGAGTTCATGCCCGACCTCGTCCAGGGCTGGACCGAGGAGGTCCCGCAGTACGAGTACGACCCGGAGAAGGCCAAGGAGCTGCTCGCCGAGGCCGGCGCCGAGGGCGCGACGATCGAGTTCAACTACCCCAGCGACGTCAGCCGCCCCTACATGCCGCAGCCGGAGGACACGTTCAACGTCATCCGCTCGCAGCTCGAGGCCGTGGGTCTCAAGGTGAAGCCGACCAGCGACCGCTGGGACCCGGACTACCTGAACAAGATCCAGGGCACCCCCGACCACGGCATCCACCTGCTCGGCTGGACCGGCGACTACAACGACCCGGACAACTTCCTGGGTGTGTTCTTCGGCAAGGAGAGCCCCGAGTGGGGCTTCGACAACCCGGAGCTGTTCGACGCCCTGCGCGAGGCCCGTGGCCTGCCGACCGTCGAGGAGCAGACCCCGGTCTACGAGGACATCAACGCCCAGGTGATGGAGTTCCTGCCCGGTGTCCCGCTGGCGCACCCCGTCCCGTCGCTCGCGTTCGCGCCCGGCGTGGAGGGCTTCCAGCAGAGCCCGGTGAACGACGAGGTCTTCAACACCGTCACCATCTCGGAGTGACCCCCCGAGCCCCGGTGCCCGTCCCGTCGCGGACGGGCACCGGGGCTCGTCCTCCTGTCCTCACCGTCCCGAGAAGGACCGACGCGTGCTGAGATTCATCGTGAGGCGGCTGGCGCTGCTCGTGCCGGTGCTCCTCGGTCTGTCCGTGCTGCTGTTCCTGTGGGTGCGGGCGCTGCCCGGCGACCCGGCGCGCGCGCTCCTCGGCGAGCGTGCCTCGCCCGAGCGGATCGCGGCCGTCAACGACCGCTACGGCTTCGACGAGCCGATCCTGCAGCAGTACCTCACCTACCTGAAGGCGCTGCTCAGCGGCGACTTCGGCTCCTCGATCAAGACCGGGCAGGACGTCGCGGCCAGCTTCCTCGAGAAGTTCCCCGCCACCGTCGAGCTCGCCGTGTGCGCGCTGCTGCTCGCGGTCGTCGTGGGCATCCCGCTGGGCTACCTCGCCGCCCGCCACCAGGGACGGGCGCTGGACACCCTCGTCATGTCGGGCAGCCTGCTCGGGGTCGTGACGCCGGTGTTCTTCCTGGCCATCCTGCTCAAGCTCGTCTTCGCCGACTGGCTGGGGTGGCTGCCGACCGCGCTGCGCCAGGACCCGCGCATCGACGCCACCCACATCACGAACTTCTACGTCCTCGACGGCCTCATGACCCAGGAGTGGGACGCCGCGTGGGACGCGGTCCTGCACCTGATCCTGCCGGCGGTGGCGCTCGGCACCATCCCGCTGGCGATCATCGTCCGGATCACCCGGGCCTCCGTCGCCGAGGTGCTCAACGAGGACTACGTGCGGACTGCCGAGTCGAAGGGCCTCTCCACCCGGGTCGTCAGCCGGCGGCACGTCCTGCGCAACGCCCTGCTGCCGGTGGTGACGACCATCGGCCTCCAGGCCGGCCTGCTGCTCGCCGGCGCGGTGCTGACCGAGACGGTGTTCTCGTTCAACGGGATCGGCGAGTACCTCTTCGAGGCCATCGGGCAGCGCGACTACCCGGTCCTGCAGGGCTACATCATCATCATCGCGGTCATCTACGCGGTCATCAACCTGGCGGTCGACGTCGCCTACGGCGTCATCGACCCGAGAGTGAGGGTCTCGTGAGCATCCCGCTCCCTCCCGCGAGCGCGGGCGCGCCCGACGCCGGCACCGGCCTGCCCGGAGCCGTCGACGGGGGCGCCACCGGCGGCGGCCTGTGGCGCGGCGCCTGGCGACGGCTGCGCCGCAACCCGACCGCCATCGCCGGCGCGCTGATCATCCTGGCCTTCGTGCTCGTGGCGATCTTCGCGCCGCTGCTGAGCCCCTACGAGCCCGGATCGGCCCAGTGGTCGGGCGAGGTCACGCCGTCGTCGGTGCCCGGCCCCAGCGACGACCACGTCCTCGGGCTCGACCGGTTCGGCTCGGACCTGCTGACGCAGCTGCTCTTCGGGGCCCGCCAGTCCCTCGTGTACGGCGTGGTCTCCACCGCGATCGGTCTGAGCGTCGGCTCGCTGCTCGGCATCCTCGCCGGCGGCATCGGCGGCTGGGTGGACAGCGCGGTGATGCGCTTCGTCGACGTCATGCTCTCGGTGCCGAGCCTGCTGCTGGCCGTCAGCATCGCCGCCGTGCTCGGCCAGAACGGCTACGCCATCATGATCGCGATCGGCGCCGCCCAGGTGCCGATCTTCGCCCGGTTGCTGCGTGGCTCCATGCTGGCCCAGGGGCGCAGCGACTACGTCCTCGCGGCGCAGGCGCTCGGCATCCGCCGCCGGCGCATCGTCCTGGGCCACCAGCTCCCCAACGCCCTGGGCCCCACGATCGTCCAGGCGACGCTCAACCTCGCCACGGCGATCATCGAGGTCGCGGCCCTGTCGTTCCTCGGCCTCGGTGACTCCGACCCGGCCATCGCCGAGTGGGGCCGCATGCTCGTCGCCGCCCAGGACCGCTTCGACGCGGCGCCGCAGCTGGCCCTGTGGCCCGGGTTCTGCATCGCCGTGACCGCGCTCGGCTTCACCCTCTTCGGTGAGGCCCTGCGTGAGGCCCTCGACCCCAAGACCCGGAGGTGACGGCCGTGCCCACGACGCCGACCGCACGCAGCAGCGAGCCGCTGCTCGACGTACGCAACCTCGGGGTGACCTTCCAGGTCCGCGGCGGGCAGGCCGTCAAGGCCGTCGACGACGTGTCCTTCCAGATCCGGCCCGGCGAGCACGTCGGCCTGGTGGGGGAGTCCGGCAGCGGCAAGTCGGTCACCTCGCTGGCGATCATGGGGCTGCTGCCCAAGCGCGGCGTGCGCACCTCCGGCGAGGCGGTGTACGGCGGGCGCAACCTGCTGGACCTGTCGCGGCGGCAGCTGTCGGGCCTGCGGGGCAAGGACATCGCCATGGTCTTCCAGGACCCGATGACCTCGCTCAACCCGGTGGTGACCGTCGGGGTGCAGGTCGGGGAGATCATCGAGCGCCACTTCGACCTCAGCAAGAAGGACGCCCGCCGTCGCGCCGGCGACCTGCTGGCCAAGGTCGGCATCCCCGACCCGGGTCGTCGGCTGGGGGAGTACCCCCACCAGCTCTCCGGCGGCATGCGGCAGCGGGTGCTCATCGCGATGGCCCTGGCCTGCGAGCCCCGCCTGCTCATCGCCGACGAGCCCACCACGGCCCTCGACGTCACGATCCAGGCGCAGGTGCTCGAGGTGCTCAAGTCGCTGGTCGCCGACACCGACGCCGCGCTGCTCATGATCACCCACGACCTCGGGGTGGTCGCCGGGCTGTGCGACACGGTGAACGTCATGTACTCCGGCCGCATCGTGGAGTCCGCCGAGCGCGGCGACCTCTTCGCCCAGCCGCGCCACCCCTACACCGGGGGGCTGCTCGCCAGCATCCCGCGGCTGGACTCGCCGCGCGGCACGCGTCTCACGCCGATCCCGGGCTCGCCCACGCAGGTCCTGCCCTGGGAGCGCGGCTGTGCCTTCGCGCCCCGGTGCGGGAACCGGCAGGACGACTGCGAGAGCGGACCGCCGCCGCTGCACGAGGGCGACGGACGGCGGCTGCGCTGCCTGCACCCGCTCGAGCCGACGCCCGCCGACGCCACCACGACGGGAGCCACCCGATGACGACGCTGGTCCAGGTCGAGGGCCTCAAGGTCCACTTCCCCATCACGCGGGGCATCCTGCTCAACCGGACCGTCGGCCACGTCAAAGCGGTCGACGGCGTGGACCTGGCCATCGAGCAGGGACGCACGCTGGGGCTGGTGGGCGAGTCCGGCTGCGGCAAGTCCACGCTCGGTCGGGCGATGCTCCGGCTCGCGCCGATCACGGCCGGGAAGATGGTCTTCGACGGCGTCGACGTCGCGGGGCTGGAGGGCGAGAAGCTGCGGGCCGCTCGGCAGGACATGCAGATGGTCTTCCAGGACCCGCTCGCCAGCCTCAACCCGCGACAGAGCGTCGAGACCCTGCTCACCGAGCCGCTGCGGGCCCACGGCATCGCCTACGACAAGCGGACCCGGGTCGGCGAGCTGCTGGAGCAGGTGGGGCTGCCGTCCTCGGCGGCCCAGAAGTACCCCCACGAATTCTCCGGCGGGCAGCGCCAGCGGCTCGGCATCGCCCGCGCGCTCGCCCTCGAGCCGCGCTTCATCATCGCCGACGAGCCGGTCTCGGCCCTCGACGTCTCCATCCAGGCCCAGGTGCTCAACCTGCTCGAGGAGCTGCAGACCCAGCTCGGCCTGACCTACCTCGTCATCGCGCACGACCTCGCCGTGGTGCGCCACGTCTCCGACGACGTCGCCGTGATGTACCTCGGCTCGATCGTCGAGCAGGCCCCGGCCGACCTGCTGTACGACGAGCCGCTGCACCCCTACACGAAGGCGCTGATGTCGGCCGTCCCGGTGCCGGACCCCGTCGTGGAGGCCCGCCGGGAGCGGATCCTGCTGCAGGGCGACCTGCCGTCGCCGGCGAACCCGCCGACGGGCTGCCGCTTCCACACCCGCTGCCCCTTCAAGCAGGAGACGCGGTGCGACACGGAGGTGCCCGCGCTCGACGACCTCGGCGGGGGACACCGGGTCGCCTGCCACTGGATCGCCGAGATCCGCGACGGGCGCATCCAGCCCCACCGCGTCGACCCGGACGCGACCGAGCTGTTCACCGACGCCTGAGCCGGCTCAGTCGACGTCCTCGGGGGCCAGGCCCGGGTCGACGACCTGCTGCGGGGCGACCTCCGGCAGCGGCGGGGGAGTCCCGCCGAACTCCGGGCACAGCGCCTGGAAGGAGCACCAGGCGCACAGGGGTCCCTTGCTGGGGCGCCAGTCGCCGCTCTCGGCGGCCCGGTTGACCGCACCCCACACGGCCTCGACCTTGCGCTCGGTGGCGCGCAGGTCGGCCTCGTCGGGCGAGTAGCGCAGCACCTCGCCGTTGCCGAGGTAGATCAGCTGCAGCACCGTCGGCATGGTGCCGGTCGAGCGCCACAGCACCAGGGCGTAGAACTTCATCTGGAACAGGGCCTTGGCCTCGAAGAACTCGCTGGGGGAGCGGCCGGTCTTGTAGTCCACGACCCGCACCTCGCCGGTCGGGGCCACGTCGAGCCGGTCGACGAACCCGCGCAGCAGCAGCTTGCTGTCCAGCACGGTCTCGACGTACAGCTCCCGCTGGGCGGGCTCCAGCCGGCGCGGGTCCTCGAGGGTGAAGTAGCGCTCGAGCGCCTCCGAGCACGACGCCATCCACGCGCCGATCTCGGGCCCCTCGCCACCGAACATCTCGGCCAGCTCCGGCTCCTGCGCGAGCATCGCCTCCCAGGAGGGGGCCAGCAGGTCGGCCGCCCGCTCGGGCGTCCGCTCGGGCGCCGGCAGGTCGAAGAGGTCCTCGAGCACCTTGTGGACCACGGTGCCGCGCACGGCCTCGGGCGAGGACTGCTCGGGCAGCCGGTCGACGGTGCGGAAGCGGTAGAGCAGCGGGCAGGTCATGAAGTCACCGGCCCGGCTGGGCGACAACGAGCCCAGCACGTCGACGCCGTCGACCGGGGTGCCCTGGCGGCGCGAGCGCGGCTCGGTGCCCGGAGCGTCGACCTGCGGTCGCGCCGGTCGGTCGGGGAGCGCGGGGGTCGCGGGGGTCGCGGGGGTCGCGGCGAGCGTCGTGTCCGGTGCCATGGCGGTCACCCTAGGCTCCGGCACCGACAGAACCCCGTCGGCTAGGTTGGCGAGGTGTCCGACAGCAGATCCGGGGGGCTGGGTTCCCCCGCCAGCCGCAACCAGCCGGGGACGCTGCGGATCGGCACCCTGGCGGGCGTCGACGTCTTCGTCCGCACCTCGTGGCTGCTCATCGCGGTCCTCATCGCCTACCTGATGGCTCCGGCCGTGGAGCGGGTCGAGCCGGGGCTCGGGGCACTGAAGTACGTCGCCGGGGTCGCCTTCGCGATCCTGCTGACGCTCTCGCTGCTGCTGCACGAGATCTCGCACGCCCTGATGGCCCGCCGCTTCGGTATCCCCGCGCACTCGATCACGCTGCACTTCATCGGCGGCGTCACGGCGATCGAGGGCGAGCCGCAGACCCCGAAGCAGGAGGCCGCGATCTCCGGGATCGGACCGGTCACCTCGCTGGCCATCGGGCTGACCGCCCTGCTGGTGCTGGAGGTCACCCCCGACGGCCTGCTCTCGCTCGTCGTCGGAGGTCTGGCGTGGGCCAACATCGTCGTCGGGGTGCTGAACCTCGTGCCGGGGCTCCCGCTGGACGGCGGGCACGTGCTGCGCTCGGTGCTGTGGAAGGCCACCGGCAACCCGCACCGGGCCACCACGATCGCCGGCTGGGCCGGCCGCGGGGTCGCCGTCCTCGCGCTGGCCTCGCCCCTGCTGCTCGACGCCTTCGGGCTCCGGGCCACCGTCGTCGACTTCCTCGTCGCCGCCGTGCTGGGCTGGTTCCTCTGGTCCTCGGCGAGCGCCGCCATCGTCTCCGGCAAGCTGCGCGCGCGGCTCCCCGCGCTGCGCGCCCGGACCCTCGCCCGGCGCGCCCTCAGCGTGCCGCCCGAGCTCCCGCTCGCGGAGGCGCTGCGCCGCGCCCAGCAGGAGCAGGCCGGGGCGCTGGTCACGGTCGACGGCGCCGGGCGCCCCGTCGGGCTCGTCAACGAGTCCGCCGTGGCCGCGACGCCCGCCGAGCGCCGCCCGTGGGTGCCCACCTCGGTCGTCGCCCGCAGCCTCACCACCGGGCCCGGTCTCGTGCTGGCCGCCGACCTCGAGGGCGAGTCGCTGCTGCGCCAGATGCGCTCGACCCCGTCGTCGGAGTACCTCCTGGTCGAGCCCGACGGCACGTTGTACGGCGTGCTGGTCACCTCCGACGTCGACGCCGCCTTCAGCCGCTCGGCCTGACCCGCGGCGCCGGGGCCGGCTCACCACGCCCCTAGACTGCGCCGCATGCCGGACGCCCCCGAGATCCCCGACACCCCCGACGCGCCCGCCGCGCCCGAGCCCCCCGACACCACCAGCATCGAGACCCCCCGCACCTGGTCCGGGGTGTCGCGCGGCCCCCTGCAGGCCGGCGAGTGGGTCCGGCTGACCGACGCCAAGGGGCGCAAGCACAACATCGAGCTCACGCCGGCCAAGCGCTTCTTCGCCAACCGGGGCCACGTCGAGCACGACGAGCTGATCGGCCGCGAGGAGGGCTTCACCGTCACCTCCTCCGGCGGCGCGCAGTACCTCGTCTTCCGCCCGCTGCTCAACGAGTACGTCGTCTCCATGCCGCGGGGCGCGGCCGTGGTCTACCCCAAGGACGCGGCCCAGATCGTGGCCATGGCCGACATCTACCCCGGCGCCCACGTGGTCGAGGCCGGCGTCGGGTCCGGCGCCCTGACGTGCTCGCTGCTGCGGGCCGTCGGACCGACCGGACGCGTGTCGTCGTACGAACGGCGCGAGGACTTCGCCGACGTGGCCCGGCGCAACGTCGAGCAGTTCTTCGCCGGGCCCCACCCGGCGTGGCGCCTGGAGGTGGGCGACCTCGCCGAGGCGCTGCCCGCCTCGACCACGGACACCCGCGTCGACCGCGTCGTGCTCGACATGCTGGCGCCCTGGGACTGCATCGACGCCGTCGCCGACGCCCTGGCCCCGGGCGGGCTGGTGTGCGCCTACGTCGCCACCACGACCCAGCTCAGCAAGACCGTCGAGACGATCCGCGTGCACGGCGGGTTCACCGACCCGCACCCGTGGGAGACGCTGGTGCGCGACTGGCACGTCGAGGGGCTCGCCGTCCGACCGGGCCACTCGATGAACGGTCACACCGGGTTCCTGGTGACCGCACGTCGCATGGCCCCGGGCGAGACGCCGCCGCTGAAGCGACGTCGTCCCGCCCCCGGCGCCTACGGCGACGACTACGAGGGCCCACGACGACACGCGGGCTGAACGACGCCGAAAGCGTCGACCTGGCTTTCTCCGCGCGAGTAGGTTGAAGGACACAGTGCGCCCCACGGCGCACCCCAGGAGGTGAGCGACATGTCGCAGGCTGACAACGAGGAATCGGGCCGGACCCCTGCCGACTGGCGAGCCCAGGTCTCCTACCTCGAGAACGAGGTCGACGACCTGCGCCGGCGGCTCGTGGAGTCGCCCGGGTCGTCCCGGGTCGTGGAGCAGCGGCTCGACGACACCCAGCGCTCGCTGGCCGCGGTGACCGCGCAGAACGAGCGGCTGGCCCAGACGCTGCGCGAGGCGCGCGACCAGATCATCTCGCTCAAGGAGGAGGTCGACCGCCTGGCGCAGCCGCCGGCCGGCTTCGGCGTGTTCCTGCAGCGCAACGAGGACGACTCCGTCGACGTGTTCACCGGCGGGCGCAAGCTGCGGGTCAACGTCAGCCCGTCGGTCGACCTCGACACGGTCCGCAAGGGCCAGGAGGTCATGCTCAACGAGGCCCTCAACGTCGTCGCGGCGCTGGAGTTCGAAGAGGTCGGCGAGGTGGTGACCCTCAAGGAGGTGCTCGCCGACGGCGACCGCGCCCTGTGCATCGCCAACGCCGACGAGGAGCGCGTCGTGCGCCTGGCCTCGCCGCTCAAGGACGAGCCGCTGCGCGCCGGCGACGGCCTGCTGTACGACGGCCGCTCGGGCTACGTCTACGAGCGCATCCCGAAGTCGGAGGTCGAGGAGCTGGTCCTCGAGGAGGTCCCCGACATCGACTACAACGACATCGGCGGGCTGTTCACCCAGATCGAGACCATCCGCGACGCCGTCGAGCTGCCCTACCTGCACCCCGACCTGTTCGTGGAGCACGAGCTCAAGCCCCCGAAGGGCGTGCTGCTCTACGGCCCGCCCGGCTGCGGCAAGACGCTGATCGCCAAGGCGGTCGCGAACTCGCTGGCCAAGAAGGTGGCGGCGAAGACGGGCCAAGAGGGCAAGAGCTACTTCCTCAACATCAAGGGCCCCGAGCTGCTCAACAAGTACGTCGGCGAGACCGAGCGCCACATCCGGCTGGTGTTCCAGCGCGCCCGGGAGAAGGCCAGCGAGGGCACGCCCGTCATCGTGTTCTTCGACGAGATGGACTCGCTGTTCCGCACCCGCGGCTCCGGCGTCTCCTCCGACGTGGAGAACACGATCGTCCCGCAGCTGCTCAGCGAGATCGACGGCGTCGAGACCCTGGAGAACGTGCTGGTGATCGGCGCCTCGAACCGCGAGGACATGATCGACCCGGCGATCCTGCGCCCCGGCCGCCTCGACGTGAAGATCAAGATCGAGCGCCCCGACGCGGAGAGCGCGCGCGACATCTTCAGCAAGTACCTCACCGCCCACCTGCCGCTGCACGCCGACGACCTGCGCGAGTTCAGCGACGACCGGGCGGCGTGCGTCGCCGGCATGATCCAGGCCACCGTCGAGCGGATGTACACCGAGACCGAGGAGAACCGCTTCCTCGAGGTGACCTACGCCAACGGCGACAAGGAGGTCCTGTACTTCAAGGACTTCAACTCCGGCGCCATGATCCAGAACATCGTCGACCGCGCGAAGAAGATGGCCATCAAGGACTTCCTCGACGAGAACCAGAAGGGCATCCGGGTGCAGCACCTGCTCCAGGCGTGCGTGGACGAGTTCAAGGAGAACGAGGACCTGCCCAACACGACGAACCCCGACGACTGGGCCCGGATCTCCGGCAAGAAGGGGGAGCGGATCGTCTTCATCCGCACCCTCATCACCGGCAAGCAGGGCACCGAGCCGGGACGGTCCATCGACACGGTCGCCAACACCGGTCAGTACCTCTGACGGACCGGGACTCTGCGAGACGGATGGGGTTGGAGTGACCCCGCTCCGGGTAGGTGTGGGGCAACACACCTTCTGGGAGGAAACCCGCTATGAAGTGGTTGCTCATCATCGTCGTGCTCGTCGTGCTGTTCTTCGTGTTCCAGAAGGTGATGGCCGGCCGCCGCCGGCACTGATCCTGCGCCGTCCGCGACGGCGCCCCCCGGACACGCCACGTGCCGATGACCGGCTCCACCCCCAGGTGACACGAGTCGGTCATCGGCACGTGTGCTTGTGGAACGACGCGGGAGCCGAAACGTGACGCGGTCCGGTGCGACGATTTCTGCCCGGGTCGCCACGTAGGCTCGGGGCATGAGCGTGCGCCGGGTCATGGGGACCGAGACCGAGTTCGGCATCTCCGTCCAGGGGCAGCCCGGCGCGAACCCGATGGTGGCCTCGTCGCAGGTCGTCAACGCCTACGCCGGGTCCACCCTGCGGGCCCGACGCGCCCGGTGGGACTTCGAGGAGGAGTCGCCGCTGCGTGACGCCCGCGGCTTCGACATGGCGCGCGAGGTCGCCGACGCCTCGCAGCTGACCGACGAGGACCTCGGCCTGGCCAACGTCATCCTCACCAACGGCGCGCGCTGGTACGTCGACCACGCCCACCCGGAGTACAGCACCCCCGAGTGCACGAACCCGCGCGACGTCGTGCTGTGGGACAAGGCCGGCGAGGTCGTCGCCCAGGACGCCTGCCGATTCGCCGCGGCCGCGCCGGGGGCGGTGCCGATCGTGCTCTACAAGAACAACACCGACAACAAGGGGGCCTCCTACGGCGCCCACGAGAACTACCTGATGCGCCGCTCGACCCCGTTCGCGGCCATCGTCCGGCACCTGACGCCGTTCTTCGTCAGCCGCCAGGTCGTCACCGGCGCCGGTCGCGTGGGGCTCGGCCAGGACGGCCGCGACGCCGACTTCCAGGTCTCCCAGCGCGCCGACTTCTTCGAGGTCGAGGTCGGGCTCGAGACGACGCTCAAGCGCCCGATCATCAACACCCGCGACGAGCCGCACGCGGACCCGGAGAAGTACCGCCGGCTCCACGTGATCATCGGCGACGCCAACCTCGCCGAGGTGTCGACGTACCTCAAGGTCGGCACGACCTCCCTGGTGCTCGCCATGATCGAGGACGGCTTCGTCGACCGCGACCTGAGCGTCGAGCAGCCGGTGCGGGCGCTGCGGGCGGTCTCCCACGACCCGACGCTGAAGCACCTGGTGACCCTGGCCGACGGGCGCACCCTGACGGCCGTGCAGCTGCAGATGGAGTACCTCGACCTGGCCCGCAAGTACGTCGAGGACCGCTACGGCTCCGACGCCGACACGCAGACCGTCGACGTGCTGGCCCGCTGGGAGTCGGTGCTCACCCGGCTGGAGACCGACCCGATGCTCTGCGCCCGCGAGCTCGACTGGGTCGCCAAGCTGAAGCTGCTGGAGCGCTACCGGGCCCGGGACGGCCTCGACTGGTCGGACGCCAAGCTGCAGCTCGTCGACCTGCAGTACTCCGACATCCGCCCCGGCAAGGGCCTCTACAACAAGCTCGTCGCCCTCGGCGAGGTCGACCGCCTGGTCACCGACGACGAGGTCGCCGAGGCCGTCCACACCCCGCCGCACGACACCCGCGCCTACTTCCGCGGCCGCTGCCTCGAGAAGTACGCCGAGCGCATCGCGGCGGCGTCGTGGGACTCCGTCATCTTCGACCTGCCCGGCCGGGAGTCGCTCCAGCGCGTGCCGACCATCGACCCGTTGCGCGGCAGCCGCGCCCACGTCGGTGACCTGCTCGACCGCTGCGACACCGCCGAGGAGCTCTTCGCCGCCCTGACCCGCTGACCCGGTGGTCGAGCAGCCAGGCGACCCGGTGGTCGAGCAGCGAGCGCAGCGAGCGTCGTCGAGACCCGGCGACGTGCCCACCGACGTGCCCACCGACGTGCCCACCGTGGTCGCCGCCCTGCGTGCCGCCGGCGTGGTCTTCGCCGAGGACGAGGCGGCCCTCCTGCTCGAGGCGGCGACGAGCCCGGCCGACCTTGCGGCCCGGGTGGCCCGACGGTGCGCCGGCGAGCCGCTCGAGGTCGTCGTCGGCTGGGCGGAGTTCGACGGCCGGCGGGTCCCGGTCGTCCCGGGAGTCTTCGTGCCGCGCCGGCGCAGCGAGGCCCTGGTGGAGGCCGCCGACCGGCTCGTCGCGACCCGGGCGGCGGACGGGGTGCGGGCAGGGGAGCCGGTCGTCGTCCTCGACGTCTGCTGCGGCACCGGCGCCCTGGGGGTGTCGCTCGTCGCGCGGCTGCGCGCCCGCGGCGTCGCGACCGACCTGGTGCTCAGCGACCTGGACCCGGCGGCCACCCGCGCGGCGCGGGCCACGGTGCACGCGCTCGGCGTCACCGGCCGGGTCGTCACCGGCGACCTGTTCGACGCCGTTCCCGGCGAGCTGCGCGGTCGCGTCGACGTGCTGCTGGCGAACGTGCCCTACGTGCCCAGCGACGCGGTGGCGCTGCTGCCCCGCGAGGCACGCGAGCACGAGCCGCGGGCGAGCCTCGACGGCGGGGGCGACGGGCTGGACGTGCTGCGACGGGTCGCGACCTCGGCCGTCGACTGGCTGGCACCGGGGGGCCACCTGCTCACCGAGGCCACCGAGGACCAGGCCCCGGTGGCGGCTGCGGTGCTCGCGCACGTGGGCACGGCGGTCTCGGTGCACCACGACGACGACCACGCCGTGTCGGTGGTGGTGGCGGCCGTGCGCGACACCTGAGGCGCTAGGTTGGCAGCACGGTCCAGCAGACCAGCGGGACGAGCAGCGGAGGACGAGATGGCTCAGGAGCAGAAGCAGCCCAAGAAGGGCACCGAGCAGGACGCCGAGGTCACCGAGGCGACCGAGAGCGACGTCGCCGAGCGCAAGGAACAGCTCGACGAGGACATCGACGCGATCCTCGACGAGATCGACGAGGTGCTGGAGTCCAACGCCGAGGACTTCGTCAAGTCCTTCATCCAGAAGGGCGGCCAGTGAGCGAGTCCCCCAGCAGCGGCCAGCACACCCGCCTGCCGGCGGCGTACCTCACCCCCGGCTCGTCGTCCTTCACCGACTTCCTCGCCGTCCAGGCGCCCGACCTGCTGCCGTCGCGCCGTCCCGCGCCGGCCACGCCCGCGGCCCACGACCTGGCCCCGCACGGCACCACGATCGTCGCCGCCACCTTCACCGGCGGGGTGGTGATGGCCGGTGACCGTCGCGCCACGATGGGCAACGTCATCGCCCAGCGCGACATCGAGAAGGTCTTCCCCGCCGACGAGTACAGCTGCGTCGGCATCGCCGGCACCGCCGGTCTCGCGGTCGAGATGGTGCGGCTGTTCCAGACCGAGCTCGAGCACTACGAGAAGATCGAGGGCAGCCCGCTGTCCATGGACGGCAAGGCCAACCGGCTCGCGACCCTGATCCGATCCAACCTCGGCATGGCCATGCAGGGCCTCGCCGTGGTGCCGCTGTTCGCCGGCTTCGACCTCGCCCGCGAGCACGGGCGGATCTTCTCCTACGACGTCACCGGCGGCCGCTACGAGGAGACCGCGTTCCACTCGGTCGGCTCCGGCTCCATGTTCGCCCGCGGCGCGCTCAAGAAGCTCTACCGCGACGACCTCGACGAGGACGGCTGCGTGACCGCGCTGGTCCAGGCGCTGTACGACGCCGCCGACGACGACTCGGCCACCGGCGGGCCCGACATGACGCGGCGCATCTTCCCGGTCGTGGGGGTCATCACGGCCTCCGGCTACCGACGGCTGCCCGACGACGACGTCGCCGCGATCGCCGACCGCGTGATCGGGGCCCGCATGCAGCGCCCCGACGGCCCCGCCGCCCCGCTGACGTGACCCGACCGACCTCCCAGGAGCCGCCCGCATGAGCATGCCGTTCTACGTCTCGCCCGAGCAGCTGATGAAGGACCGGGCCGACTTCGCGCGCAAGGGCATCGCCCGCGGCCGCAGCGTCGTCGTGCTGCAGTACGCCGACGGCATCCTCTTCGTCTCCGAGAACCCCTCGGCGGCGCTGCACAAGATCAGCGAGATCTACGACCGGATCGCGTTCGCCGCGGTGGGTCGCTACAACGAGTTCGAGAACCTGCGCATCGCCGGCGTGCGGCTGGCCGACATGCGCGGCTACTCCTACGACCGCCAGGACGTGACCGGCCGCGCGCTGGCCAACGCCTACGCCCAGACGCTCGGGGCGATCTTCTCCCACGGCAGCGAGAAGCCCTACGAGGTGGAGATCTTCGTCGGCGAGGTGGGCGACGCGGTCGCCGACGACCAGATCTACCGGCTGACCTACGACGGCCAGGTGGCCGACGAGCAGGGGTTCGCCGCCATGGGTGGCTCCGCGGAGGCGGTGACCACGCACCTGCGGGAGGCCTACCGGCCCGGGCTGACCCTGGCCGAGGCCCTCGAGCTGACCGTGACGGCCCTCGGCAGCAGCGACTCCGGCACGTCGCGCGACCTCGCCGTCGAGTCGCTCGAGGCGGCCGTGCTGGACCGCTCCCGCGCGCAGCAGCGGAAGTTCAAGCGTCTCAGCGAGGACGACCTGCGGCGGCTGCTCCCCGCAGCCGGGGCACCCGGGACGGCCGGGACGGACGCGCAGCCCGCGGCGCCGGCGGCTCCCGCCGACGACGCCCCGCTGGCCCCGCCCGAGAGCTGACGGCCGCACCTGCGGCGCCGCGCCGTCGACCTGCCTCCCGCACGCGGACCCTGCGCATAGGGTGGGGTCGTGGACCGACGGATCTTCGGGATCGAGAACGAGTACGGCGTCACGTGCACGTTCCGGGGACAGCGACGCCTGTCGCCCGACGAGGTGGCGCGCTACCTCTTCCGCAAGGTCGTGTCCTGGGGCCGGTCCTCCAACGTCTTCCTGCGCAACGGCGCCCGGCTCTACCTCGACGTCGGCAGCCACCCTGAGTACGCCACCCCCGAGTGCGACGACATCGCCGACCTCGTGGCGCACGACAAGGCGGGGGAGCGGGTCCTCGAGGGGCTGCTGGTCGACGCCGAGCGGCGGCTGCGCGACGAGGGCATCGAGGGCGACGTCTACCTGTTCAAGAACAACACGGACTCGGCGGGCAACTCCTACGGCTGCCACGAGAACTACCTCGTCGGCCGGCACGGCGAGTTCTCCAAGCTCGCCGACGTGCTCATCCCGTTCCTGGTCACCCGGCAGATCGTCTGCGGCGCCGGCAAGGTCATCCAGACCCCCCGGGGTGCGATGTACTCGGTCTCCCAGCGTGCCGAGCACATCTGGGAGGGCGTCTCCAGCGCCACGACGCGCAGCCGACCGATCATCAACACCCGCGACGAGCCGCACGCCGACGCCGAGCGCTACCGCCGGCTGCACGTGATCGTCGGCGACTCGAACATGTCGGAGACCACGACCATGCTCAAGGTCGCCTCCTGCGACCTGGTGCTGCGCATGATCGAGGAGGGCGTGGTCATGCGCGACCTCACCCTGGAGAACCCGATCCGCGCGATCCGTGAGATCTCCCACGACATGACCGGGCGCCGCAAGGTCCGCCTGGCCAACGGCCGCGAGGCCAGCGCCCTGGACATCCAGCACGAGTACTTCTCCCGGGCCCGCGACTTCGTCGACCGCCGTGAGCTCCGCACCCCGGTCATCGACCGGTCCCTCGACCTGTGGGAGCGCGGCCTGAAGGCGGTCGAGTCCGACGACCTCGGCCTGGTCGAGCGGGAGCTGGACTGGGTCATCAAGTGGCGGCTCATCGAGCGCTACCGCGCCCAGAACGGCCTGCCCCTGAGCCACGCCCGGGTGGCCCAGCTCGACCTCGCCTACCACGACATCCACCGCAACCGCGGGCTGTTCTACCTGCTGCAGAACCGCGGCGCGGTCGCGCGCGTCACCGACGACCTCACCGTCTTCGAGGCCAAGACCCGCCCCCCGCAGACCACCCGGGCCCGGCTGCGTGGCGAGTTCATCAAGCGGGCGCAGGAGCGTCGCCGCGACTTCACCGTCGACTGGGTGCACCTCAAGCTCAACGACCAGGCCCAGCGCACCGTGCTCTGCAAGGACCCGTTCCGGTCCCACGACGAGCGTGTGCACAAGCTGATCGAGGGCATGTAGGCCCGTCCGGACGACGGACGGGCCGGGTCCTCCACCGCTCAGGACGCGGCAAGGGATCTCTTGGTTTCGCGGGTTAGGGTGACCAGTCGACCCACCCCCGACCCCACCTGAGGTGTCCTGCATGCATCGCCGTACCGTCGCCGTCCCGGCGGCCCTCCTGCTCATCTCCGGGCTCGCCGCCTGCGGCTCGGACGACAGCACGGCCGAGGAGAGCGCCGGGAGCGGCACCGGCCCGATCAGCGGCCTGGAGGTCACCGGCGACTTCGGCAAGGAGGCGACGGTGACCGTCGACGGGCTCGACGTCAAGGAGGCCGAGACCGACGTCGTCATCGAGGGCGACGGCGCCGAGGTGGCCGAGGACACCGCGCTGAAGTACCGCTTCGCGGTCGCCAAGGGCGCCGACGGCGCCGAGGTGCTGAGCAACTTCACCCAGCCCGAGCCCGAGTCGCTGACCGTCTCGGAGCAGCCGCCCGCCATCAAGGACGCCATCGAGGGCACCACGATCGGCAGCCGCGTCGTGCTGGCCGCCCCGGTCGCCGACGTGCTCGGCGAGCAGGGCGCGCCGCAGGCCGGCCTGGCCCCCGAGGACGACGTCGTCTTCGTCTTCGACCTCATCGAGGAGGCGGCCCAGCCGCTGTCCGGCCCCGAGGGCGAGGCCGTCGACCCGCCCGCCGACGCGCCGACGATCGTCGAGGAGGACGGCGCCGTCACCGGCCTGGACTTCTCCGACGCACCCGAGGACGACCCCACCGAGCTCCAGGTCATCCCGCTCGTGGAGGGCGAGGGCGAGAAGATCGCCGAGGGCGACACCATCACCGTGAACTACCTCGGCAGCAAGTGGGGCGAGGGCAACGAGCCTTTCGACAACTCCTACGAGCGTGGCGAGCCGACCGAGTTCCCGCTGTCTCCCGGCGGCCTCATCGACGGCTGGGTCGAGGGTCTCGAGGGCGTCGCGGTCGGCAGCCGGGTCATGCTGATCATCCCACCGGAGCTCGGGTACGGCGAGCAGGGCAACCCCGACATCGAGGTGACCGGCGACGACACCCTCGTCTTCGTCATCGACGTGCTGGGAGCGAACCTCTGACCCTGACGGCCCGCAAGAGCGAGCGGCTGATGAACCTTCTCATCACGCTGCTCGTCTCCCGCGGCTACGTCACCAAGGCCAAGCTGCGTGAGCTGATCCCGGACTACCGCGCGTCGTCGTCGGTCGAGGCCTTCGACAAGATGTTCGAGCGCGACAAGGACGACCTGCGCGCGCTCGGCGTCCCGATCGAGACCGGGGGCAACGATCCCCGCTTCGACGACGAGCACGGCTACCGGGTGAACCGGGACGCCTTCGAGCTGCCCGAGATCACCCTTGCCCCCGACGAGGCGGCGGTGCTCGGGCTCGCGGCCCGGGTCTGGCAGCAGGCCGGTCTCGCGGCCGCCACCTCCGACGCCCTGCTGAAGCTGCGGGCCGGCGGGGTCGAGATCGACCGGGAGCTGCTCGACGTCGTCCGTCCGCACGCCGCACCGGACGAGCCCGCGTTCGAGCCCTTCTGGCAGGCGGTCTCGACCCGCACGACCGTCCGCTTCGGCTACCGCAAGGCCGCGGACCCCGCCGCCACCACCCGCACCCTGCAGCCCTGGGGGATCGTGTCCTACCGGTCGCGGTGGTACGTCGTGGGACGTGACGTCGAGCGCGACGCTCCCCGCCTGTTCCGGCTGTCCCGGGTCACCACCGCGGTGCAGCTGGTGGGGGAGCCCCGCGCCTTCGAGGTGCCCGAGGGCACCGACCTCAGGTCCCTGACGACCGCGCTGGCCCCGGTGCCCGAGACCCGCGACCGCACGGCGGTCGTCCGGGTCCGACCGGGACGCGCGGTGGCGCTGCGTCACGACCGCGACGCCGAGGTCGTCGGTCCCACGGTCGACGGGTGGGACACCGTGCGGCTGCGCTTCGGTCACGTCGGCGGCACGGCCGAGACGATGGCGGCGTACGGCCCCGACGTCGTCGTCGACGCCCCCGAGGACCTCCGCGCCGCCGTGCGCGAGCTGCTGGCGGCCGTCGTGAGGTCGGCGTGAGCGCGC
Source organism: Nocardioides sp. HDW12B (assembly GCF_011299595.1). NCBI lineage: Bacteria > Bacillati > Actinomycetota > Actinomycetes > Propionibacteriales > Nocardioidaceae > Nocardioides > Nocardioides sp. HDW12B. Next base: position 1,880,961 of record NZ_CP049867.1, read on the forward strand.
CAGCGACGGGCGCGTCCGCCCAGGTCACCCGGCTCCTGGCGCTCGTGCCCTACCTCCAGGGGCGCGGTGAGATCTCCGTGTCGGCCGCGGCGGAGGAGTTCGGCGTCAGCACCGCGACCATCCGCCGCGACATCGGGGTGCTGATGTTCTGCGGCCTGCCCGGGCTGGGCATGGGTGACCTCATCGAGGTGGACTTCGACGCCCTCGAGGGCGACGACGTGATCCGGCTGAGCAACGCCGACTACCTCGCGCGCCCGCTGCGCCTCGACAGCACCGAGGCCGCCGCCCTGGTGGTGGGGCTGCGGACGCTGCTCGACACCACCAGCGAGACCGAGCGGGAGGTCGTGGCCCGGACCCTGGCCAAGGTCGAGGACGCGGCCGGTGAGGCCGCCCGGGTCGCCCACCAGGTCCAGCTCCACCCCAGCCGGCCGTCCGAGGACCCGGCGGTCGCCGACGCCGTGCAGCGCGCGCTCGCCGTGCGTCACCGCCTGCGGCTCACCCACGCCTCGGTGGTGCGCGACGAGCTCACCACCCGAGACGTCGACCCGATCGCGCTGTCCACGGCAGGCGGGCACACCTACCTCGACGCGTGGTGCCACCTCGCGCAGGACCAGCGTCTCTTCCGCCTCGACCGGGTCGTCACGGCCGAGGTGCTCGACACGCCCGTCGGCGAAGGCGCTCGGCGGCGCCCCCGCGACCTGTCCGACGGGCTGTTCCGCCCGGCCCCCGAGGCGCGGACGGCGATGCTGCGGCTGACCCCGGCCGCGCGCTGGGTGGCGGAGTACTACCCGGTCGAGAGCGCCGAGGAGGTCGGCGACGGCACCCTGCTGGTCGCGCTGCGGTTCGACGACCCCGCGTGGCTGCTGCGGCTGGTGCTGCGGCTGGGAGGCGCGGCCACCGTGCTGGAGCCCTCCGAGCTGGCCCAGCAGGTCACCGCGACCGCACAGAGGGCGCTCAGCAATTACCGATGAGTGGTGCGTACGATGAGGAGGACGGACGACCTGTCCGTCACGACCAGCCGGGTGCGCCCGGACTGAACGGGAGTGGAGTTCCATGGGTCTAGGACCGACCGAGATCATCCTCGTCATCCTCGTCATCGTGCTGCTGTTCGGCGCCAAGAAGCTCCCGGAGCTCGCGCGCGGCAGCGGCCGTGCGCTGCGCATCTTCAAGGCCGAGACCAAGGGCCTGCTCGACGATGACGACGAGTCGACGAAGACCGAGGAGCAGAAGCAGATCGACGCCCAGCGCGCCGAGACGATCCGCTACGAGCAGCCCTCCCACCAGCCGGGGCAGCCGGGTCAGACCGGTCCCACCGCCGGCCCCTCGGGTGCCCCCGGCCCCGAGCCGCGCTGACCGTCGCCGACGGTGAGAGCAGTCCGACTCCTCCGCATCTTCAGCGTCGCCCCTGCCAGTCCCGTCGGCTCCGACGGGAAGATGGCGCTCGCTGACCACCTCCGCGAGGTCCGGGGGCGGCTCCTGCGCGTCCTGGTCGTGCTGGCCGCCGCCATGGTGGTCGGGCTCTTCCTCTACGACGAGCTCCTGGAGATCGTCCGCGGGCCCTACACGCAGGCGCAGGAGGCGCTGGGCGACGAGGTCCAGACCGACCCCGTCTTCATCGGCATCGGCGCGCCGCTGCTGTTCCAGCTCAAGCTGGCCGCCATGGCAGCCATCGTGGTCACGAGTCCCTACTGGCTCTACCAGATCTGGGCCTTCGTGCTGCCCGGGCTGCACGCCCACGAGCGGAAGTGGACCCGGGTCTTCGCCGCGGTCGCGGGCCCGTTGTTCATCGCCGGGGTCGCGGTCGGCTACTACGTGCTGCCCAAGGGCCTCGAGGTGCTCATCGGGTTCACCCCGGGCACCGTGCAGAACCTCGTCAACTTCGGCGACTACTTCGGGTTCTTCACGCGGATGCTGCTGGTCTTCGGCGTCTCCTTCGAGATCCCGCTGTTCGTCATCATGCTCAACCTCGCCGGCGTGGTCTCCGGCCGGGCGCTGGGGGAGTACCGCGCCTGGATCGTCGTCGGCGTCTTCGTCTTCGCCGCCGCTGCGACGCCGTCGACCGACCCGTTCTCCATGCTCATGCTGGCGCTGCCGATGACCGGGCTGTTCCTCGTCTCCGAGGTCATCGCCCGCGTCGTGGACCGCCGTCGCCGCCGTGACGCCTCCCTCGGCGGCGTGGACCCCGACCTGGACGACGACGCCGCCTCGACGCTGGACTACCAGCCCGTCGACGTCCGCCGCTCCGACCTCGACGAGGACGACTGATGCCGGCAGCCGGCTCCCCGACCTCGGTCGCGCCGGTCGACGCCTTCGAGCTCCCCGCCTGGATCGGTGAGGAGACGGTGACCTGGGTGGCCGAGGACAGCCTCGGCGCCGGGCACCTGGTCCACGGCACCCTGCACGGGCCCACGGAGACGACGGTGTGCGACGTCCTCGCCGGCGACCACGCCTACCCGAGCGCCGCCCTCGACGACGTGCTGCGGCGCGACATGCACCAGACCTGGTCGTTGGGCCAGGTGCTGCTCCTCGCGTACGACGAGCGGCTCACCCTCGCCGCCCCCGGTCGCGTCGTCGACGCCGACCTGGCCCTGGAGTCGGTGCGCCGTTTCGCCAAGGCCGTCGGGGCGCCCCCACGCCGCTTCAGCGTGACGCTCCGGCTCTGACCGGGTCCCGCCGCGGCACCGCGTCGGGTCGGCGACCCGGCGTCGGCCGCGCGTCCCGGCCCGTCCGCGCCCGGTGGCTAGGGTGGGGAGGTGGCCAGGGACATCGCACTGCTGACCAATCCCACCTCCGGGAAGGGCCTCGGCGCCCGCACAGCCGCGATCGCCCTCCCACGGCTCCGCGAGGCCGGTTTCCGCGTCCGTGAGCTGCAGGGCGCCGACGCCGGCGAGGCCCAGGACCTGGCCCGCCGGGCCGTGGCCGACGGCGTGGAGAGCCTCGTCGTGGTCGGGGGCGACGGCATGGTCCACCTGGCCGCGCAGGTGCTGGCCCACACCGGCACCGCCCTGGGGATCATCCCCTCGGGCACCGGCAACGACGCCGCCCGCGCGCTCGGCATCCCCCGCCGGGACCCCCAGGCCGCGGCCGACGTGGTGGTCGCCGGCCGCACCCGCACCATCGACCTGGCCAAGGCGGGGCCGACGTACGTCGTCAACGTGGTGTCCGCCGGCTTCGACGCCGTGGTCAACGAGCGCGCCAACGACATGCGCTGGCCGCGCGGGCAGATGCGCTACAACCTCGCCACGGTCGCCGAGCTGCGCACCTTCGAGCCGATCGACTACGTCCTCGACCTCGACGGCACGACGAAGCGGGTGCGCGCCATGCTGGTGGCGGTCGGGAACGGCCCCTCCTTCGGCGGCGGGCTGCGCATCACCGAGGGCGCACTCCTCGACGACGGCCGCCTCGACGTCGTGTTCTTCCACCCGGTCTCGAAGCCCCAGCTGCTGCGCACGTTCCCGAAGCTCTTCCGCGGCACCCACACCAGCCACCCCGCCTACGAGCACCACCGGGTCCGGCAGGTCACCATCGCGGCCCGCGGCATCGTGGCCTACGGCGACGGCGAGCGGATGGCGTCGCTGCCGCTGACGGTGACGGCGGTCCCCGCGGCCCTGCGTGTCCACGTGGGCCCGGCCGTCGCGGAGACGCCGTGAGCACCCCGTCCGAGCGCTACGCCCGCTTCCGCGCCGAGCAGGGCAACCCCGTGCTCGCCGACTTCCGCGCGATGTACGACTTCGCGCTCGACGACTTCCAGGTGCGTGCCTGCGAGGCGCTGGAGGCCGGCGACGGCGTGCTGGTCGCGGCGCCGACGGGCTCCGGCAAGACGATCGTCGGCGAGTTCGCGGTCCACCTGGCCCTCCACCAGGGCCGCAAGGCGTTCTACACCACGCCCATCAAGGCGCTGTCCAACCAGAAGTACGCCGACCTCGTCGACCGCTACGGCTCCGACCGGGTCGGTCTGCTGACCGGCGACAACACGGTCAACGGCGAGGCGCCGATCGTGGTGATGACCACCGAGGTGCTCCGCAACATGCTCTACGCCGGCTCCGGCACGCTGGCCGGGCTGGGGTTCGTGGTCATGGACGAGGTGCACTACCTCGCCGACCGCAGCCGCGGCGCGGTGTGGGAGGAGGTGATCATCCACCTGCCCGAGTCGGTGGCGGTCGTCTCCCTGAGTGCCACGGTCTCCAACGCCGAGGAGTTCGGCGACTGGATGGCCACCGTGCGCGGCTCCACCACGACGATCGTCGAGGAGACCCGCCCGGTCCCGCTCTACCAGCACGTGATGGTGGGACGACGCCTCCACGACCTCTTCGAGGACGGCTCCGGCTTCGCCGACCCGAGCTCCCGGGTCAACCCCGAGCTGGAGCGGGTGGCGCGCGACGACTGGCGCCGTACCCGCACCACGGACCGGCGCGCCAAGGGCGAGCGGGGCAGGGGGCCGCGTCGCCCACCGCCGCGCGGTGGGCTGCCCAGCCGCTACGACGTCGTCGAGCGCCTCGAGCGCGACGCCCTGCTGCCGGCGATCTACTTCATCTTCAGCCGCGTCGGCTGCGACGCGGCGGTGCAGCAGTGCCTCGACGCCAACCTGCGCCTGACCAGCCCCGCCGAGCGGGACGAGATCGTCGCCTTCGTGGAGGAGCGGTGCTCGCACCTGCCGGAGGAGGACCTGCACGTCCTCGGCTACCACGACTTCCTCGACGGCCTGAGCCGTGGCGTCGCGGCCCACCACGCCGGCATGCTGCCGACGTTCAAGGAGTGCGTCGAGGAGCTCTTCGAGTCCGGCCGCTGCCGCGTCGTGTTCGCCACCGAGACGCTGGCGCTGGGCATCAACATGCCCGCCCGCTCGGTGGTGATCGAGAAGCTGACCAAGTGGAACGGCGAGACCCACGCCGACATCACGCCGGGGGAGTACACCCAGCTCACGGGTCGCGCGGGCCGCCGCGGCATCGACGTCGAGGGCCACGGCGTGGTGCTGTGGAGCCCCGGCATGGAGCCGAAGTCGTTGGCCGGGCTGGCCTCGACCCGCACCTACCCGCTCCGCTCGAGCTTCCGCCCGTCGTACAACATGGCCGTCAACCTCGTGCACCAGACCGGGCGCACCACCGCCCGCGAGCTGCTCGAGTCGTCCTTCGCGCAGTTCCAGGCCGACCGGGCCGTGGTCGGGCTGGCGCGCCAGCTGCGCAAGGCCGAGGAGGGGCTGGCCGGCTACGCCGAGTCCGCCACCTGCGACAAGGGCGACTTCATGGAGTACGCCGGGCTGCGACGCCGGCTCTCCGACATCGAGGCCGGGGCCGCCCGCGCCCGCAAGGCCGACCGGCGCCAGGAGATCGTGACCTCGCTGGAGGCGCTGCGCCCCGGCGACGTCATCGAGGTGCCGACCGGGAAGTACGCCGGCTTCGCGGTCGTCATCGACCCCGGCACCCGCTCCGGGCGCGAGGATCCCCGCCCGTACGTCGTCACCGAGTCGCGCCACGCCCGCCGCCTGACCCTGACCGACTTCAACCGGCCCGCCGAGCGGCTGACCCGGCTCAAGGTGCCGCGCAACTTCAACGGTCGCAACGCCCAATCCCGGCGCGACCTGGCCATCACGCTGCAGATGCGCGCCGGCCAGCTGGACCCGGGCTCGCCGTCGCGGCGCGAGCGGGCGCGCGCGCAGGGCGGGCCCGCCGGAGGCCACGAGGACCCGGAGGTCGCCCGCACCCGCGCCGCGATCCGCTCCCACCCCTGCCACTCCTGCCCGAACCGGGAGAGCCACGCGAGGTGGGCCGAGCGCCACCACAAGCTGGAGCGGGAGACCGCCACCCTGCGGCGCCGGATCGAGTCGCGCACCAACACCATCGCCCGGCAGTTCGACCGCGTCTGCGACGTGCTGACGTCGCTGGGCTACCTGGTCGACGACGAGGTCGGCGAGGCCGGGCGCACGCTCATGCGCGTCCACACCGAGATGGACCTGGTCGCCGCGGAGTGCCTGCGAGCCGGGCTGTGGGACGACCTCGACCCGGCCGAGCTGGCCGCGGCCCTGTCGGTGCTGGTCTTCGAGGCCCGCCGGCCCGACGACGCGCACTCCCCACGACTGCCGCAGGGACGCGTGCGCGACGTCATCGCCGACACCGTGTCGCTGTGGGCCGAGCTGGACCGGCTGGAGCGGGAGAACCGGCTGGACTTCCTGCGTGAGCCCGACCTGGGGTTCGCCTGGGCTGCGTACCGCTGGGCGATGGGGGCCGGGCTCGACGAGGTGCTGAACGAGACCGACCTCGCTGCCGGCGACTTCGTGCGCTGGGTCAAGCAGCTGCTCGACCTGGCCGGGCAGGTGGCCGACGCCGCTGCCACCGGCGGCAAGCCGGCCCTGCGCGAGAACGCCCGGCTGACGATCGGCGCACTGCGTCGCGGCGTGGTGGCCTACTCCTCGCTGACGGAGTAGCCGGCTCAGCCGACGGGGCGCCCCTCGTAGGGCGTCGACAGCACGATCGTGGTGCGGGTGGCGACGTTGGCCACCGCCCGGATGCGGGCGAGCAGCTCCTCGAGGTCGAGGGGGGTGCCGACGCGGACCTTGAGGATGTAGGACTCGTCGCCGGCCACGGACCAGCAGGACTCGATCTCGTCGATGCCGCGCAGCCGCTCGGGGGAGTCGTCGGGCTGGGAGGGGTCGATGGGCCGGATGGAGATGAACGCCGTGAGCGGCAGCCCCACCCGGTCGTAGTCGACCAGCGCGGCGTAGCCGGTGATGAGCCCGCGGCTCTCCAGCCGCTTCACCCGCTGGTGCACCGCCGAGGTCGACAGCCCGGTCGCCCGTCCGAGGTCGGTGAACGACATGCGACCGTCCCCGGCCAGCAGCGTCAGGATCTTGCGATCGGTCTCCTCCACGGGGTCAGGCTAGCGGGCGGCGGCCCTCCTGGGCGGCAACGGCGCCTATGCTCCGGACATGTCCGAACGCCCCGACCGCCTGCTGCTGCTCGACACCGCCTCGCTGTACTTCCGGGCGTTCTTCGGGGTGCCGGACTCGGTGACCTCGCCCGACGGCAAGCCCGTCAACGCCGTGCGGGGGCTGCTGGACTTCATCAGCCGGCTGGTGGGGGAGTACGAGCCGACCCACCTGGCGTGCTGCTGGGACAACGACTGGCGGCCGGCCTGGCGGACCGAGCTGCTGCCGTCGTACAAGGCCCACCGGGTGGTGGCCGAGAAGAAGACGGCGCCCGACGTCGAGGAGGTGCCGCACGCCCTGGACGCCCAGGTGCCGGTGATCCTCGAGGTGCTCGAGGCCTTCGGCATCGCGGTGGTCGGCGCCGACGGCTACGAGGCCGACGACGTGATCGGCACGCTGGCCACCCGCTCGGAAGTGCCGACCGACATCGTGACCGGCGACCGCGACCTCTTCCAGCTCGTCGACGACGAGCGCGAGGTCCGCGTGCTGTACGTCGCCCGTGGGGTGAGCAAGCACGAGCGCGTCACCAACGACGTGGTGCGGGAGAAGTACGGCGTCGACGCCCGTCAGTACGCCGACTTCGCCACCCTGCGCGGCGACGCCTCCGACGGGCTGCCCGGGGTGGCCGGTGTGGGCGACAAGACCGCCGCCACGCTGCTGGGGCGCTTCCCCGACATGGCGTCGCTGCTCGCGGCCGTCGACGACCCGGGCTCCGACCTGGCGCCCGGCCCGCGCCGCAAGCTCAAGGACGCCGCCGACTACCTCGCCGTCGCGCCCCAGGTCGTCAAGGTGGCCTGCGAGATCGACCTCGGCGACCCCGACCTGACCCTGCCCTCGACCCCCGCCGACCCCGACGGCCTGGTGAAGCTCGCCGGCCGCTGGGGCCTCGACAGCCCCACCGCCCGCCTGGTCGACACCCTCACCGCCCTCCACTGACCCTCGGCTGGGGGTGTCGGTTTCACTAGGTACCTAGTGAAACCGGCGCTTCCCGAACGAAGTTTCGTGCGGGAAGCGCCGGTTCAGCTCGGGAAGCACGGCCTCACGAGGTACGACGAGCCGGAGCGGCCGGGCGGTACGTCAGCCACCTGGCCCGCACGCCCGAGCCGCAGCGCAGCGACGTACGGGGCGGGCGAGGGGCAGCTTCCCGCACGAAACCGGCGCTTCCCGAGCGAAGTTTCGTTCGGGAAGCGCCGGAACCACTAGGTACCTAGTGAAACCGGCAGGAGGGACCCCGCCTCAGACGGGGGAGAGGTGGGACCGGGCCTCCTCGGCGGCGTGGTCGCGCCACCAGGCCTGGCCGGACTCGGGCAGGGTGTGGATCGGGTCGTAGTAGGCGTAGGTGCGGCTCAGCGCGTCCTCGGCGGTGGCCTCGATGGAGGTCCGGTAGTTCTTGGTCCACTCCGAGACGCCGCGCTCGGTGTCGTAGCTGGCCAGCTGGTGCACCCAGCGCTTGCCGACGAACGGCACGTCGCACACGATGCGCGGGGTCGCGAAGCCCGGCAGGTAGCCCATGATGTGGTGCTGCAGCCGCTGGGCCTCGGCGACCGAGACCCGCCAGTGCTCCGCGGCGGGGATCATGTCGCACATGTAGAAGTAGTAGGGCATGATCTGCGCGCCGTCGAGCAGTGCGAAGCTGAGGTCGAGCAGCGAGTGCGCGTCAGCGTTGACGCCGTCGAGGAGCACGCCCTGGTTGCGGACGTCACGCACGCCGGCGTCCAGCATCGCCCGCGTCGCCTCGGCCACCAGCGGCGTGACGGTGTTCGCATGGTTGGCGTGGGTGTGGATCGCCAGCGACACGCAGCGGGAGCGCGCCAGGCGGGCGACCCGCTCGAGGCCGGCCACGACCTCGGGCTGCAGCCAGTGCTGGGGCAGCGCCGCCAGCGCCTTGGTGGCCAGCCGGATGTCGCGGACGTTCTCGATCTCCAGCAGCCGGGTGACGAAGTCCTCGAGCCGCGGCCACGGCATGTTGGCCACGTCGCCGCCGGAGACGACCACGTCGCGCACCTCGGGGTGCGCGCGCAGGTAGGCCATCATCGAGTCGAGGCGGTCGACCGGCTTGAGGTCGAACTTCAGCTTGTCGACCGTGGGTGTCGAGTTGCCGACCAGGTCCATCCGGGTGCAGTGCCCGCAGTACTGCGGGCAGGTCGGCAGCAGCTCGGCCAGGACCTTGGTGGGGTAGCGGTGCGTCAGCCCCTCCGCCACCCACATGTCGTGCTCGTGCAGCGAGTCGCGGCTGGAGTAGGGGTGCGAGGGCCAGTCGGTGCGCCGGTCGCTGAGCACCGGGATCATGTAGCGCCGGATCGGGTCGGCGTACAGCGCCTCGGTCAGCGAGCCCGGTCCGCCGGGGACCGCGTGCGGCACCATCGTGTTCATCATCTGCGGCGGTACGAGCATCGACATCGTCGCCCGCTCGCGCTGGTCGCGCTCGAGGTCGGCGTAGAACCGCTCGTCGACGAGGTCGCCCATCAGCTCGCGCAGCTGGCGGACGTTCTTCACGCAGTGCGAGCGCTGCCACTGCGCCGAGCGCCACTCGGTCTCGGTGACGCCGGCCCAGCCCGGGAAGCGGGTCCAGTCCGGCTCGACCAGCTCGGTACGCCGGTACGCGTACGGCTGGGGGTGCACGCTCTCGATCGGGGTGCTGACGGTCATGGGGTGCCTCCTCGTGGGCGTGCTTGTCCGCTCCTGCCCGCTCATGCCAGGCTAGAGGGACATTCTTCGGCATGTCCACAAGCGCGCCGCACGATTTCTTGTCCATACTTGTTCCGAGGAGGTTACGTCCGGTGACTGAGGCCCAGCAGACGCGTGCCGGTGACCCCGTGGGGATGCACCGGGTGATCGCGCCCGTCGGCGTGCTGCCGCAGGCCGCGCAGCTGCTCGACACCCGACGCGAGCTGTGGCCCGACGAGACCCGGGTCCGCGTCGAGCGGCTCAACCTCGACGCCGCCTCCTTCCGGCAGCTGGAGGCCGCCCACGACGGCAACGGGGACGCCGTGCGTGCCGCGGTCCTCGACATCGTGCGCACCCGCGGCAAGATGCAGAACCCGGTCACCGGCTCCGGAGGCATGCTCATCGGCGTCGTCGAGGAGGTCGGGCCGGAGGCGTCCCTCGGGCTCGCGGTGGGTGACCGGGTGGCGACCCTGGTCTCGCTGTCGCTGACCCCGCTCGTGGTCACCGACGGCCTCGCCCGGTGGGACGGACGCGGCGAGCAGGTGCCCTGCGACGGGTACGCCGTCCTCTTCGGCCGCAGCATCGCCGCACGGCTGCCCGACGACCTCGCGCCCGCGCTGGCCCTCATGGTGATGGACGTCTGCGGAGCGCCGGCGCTGACCGCGCGGGTGGTCGGCCAGTACGTCGGAGCCGGGGTCTCGACGAGCTCGACCGACGGGGTCTCGACGAGCTCGACCGACGGGGTCTCGACGAGCTCGACCAACGGGGTCTCGACGAGCTCGACCGACGGGGTCTCGACCGACGTGGTGGTCGCGGTCGTGGGCGGGGCCGGCAAGTCCGGGTCCCTCGCGCTGGCCGCGGCGAAGGACGCCGGCGCCGGCGTCACGGTCGGGGTGGTGCCGCACCAGGGCGAGGCCGACCTGCTCACGGACGCCGGAGTGGCCGACCACGTCGTCGTGGCCGACGCCCGCGACCCGGTGGCCCTGCGCGACGCGGTGGCGTCCGCGGCGCCCGGAGGGGCCCACGTCACCGTGGTCTGCGTCGACGTCCCCGGCTGCGAGGGCGGCGCGCTGCTGACGACCCGCGAGGGCGGCACCGTCGTCTTCTTCTCCATGGCCACCTCGTTCAGCGCCGCGGCGCTGGGCGCCGAGGGGCTGGCGGCCGACGTCACCATGCTGGTCGGCAACGGCTACGTGCCGGGTCACGCCGACCTCGCCCTCGACGTGCTGCGCCGCCACGACGGCGTGCGGAAGCTCTTCGAGCGTCGGCTGGACGGGGGAGGATGAGCCGGTGATCCCCACGAGCCCGACGAACCCCACGACCCCGCCGTTCCGCATCCTGCTGCGCGGCGGCCACGTCCACGGCGCCCGCCCGTCGGCGCCCGCCACTGCCCTCGGCATCGAGGACGGCCGCGTCGTCTTCGTGGGCGACGAGGACCGGGCCCTCGCCTGGACCGGGCACGGCGAGGGTGCGCCCGAGATCGTCGAGCTCGACGGACGCCTGGTCACCCCCGCCTTCGTCGACGCCCACGTCCACACCGTGCCGACCGGCTTCCTGCACACCGAGCTCGACCTGGTCGGCTCCCCGAGCCTGGCCGACACCCTCGAGCGCCTGCACGACCACGTCGCCCACGGCGAGAGCCCCGAGGGCACGGTCGTGCTCGGGACCGGCTGGGACGACACGCTGTGGCCCGAGGGCCGCCCGCCGACCGCGGACGAGATCGAGCGGGCCTGCCCCGGTCGACGCGTCCACCTCTCCCGCGTCGACGCCCACTCCGCCGTCGTCAGCCACGCCCTCGCCGACGCCGTGCCCGGCCTGGTGCACCTCGACGGCTGGGAGGACAGCGGCCGCGTCACCCGCGAGGCCGCCCACGCCGTCACCACCGCCCTGGGCAGCCTCATCGGTCCCGTGCAGCGTGCGGCCGCCGCGCGCCAGGCCATGCGGCTGTTCGCCGCCGCCGGCATCGCCGCGGTCCACGAGAACGCCGCGCCGCACATCGGCCCGGAGTACGAGCTCGACCTCGTCGCGCGCGCCGCCGCGGAGGCCGGGCTCCACGCCACCCTCTACTGGGGCGAGCTCGAGGCGATCGACGCCGTGGCCCGGCTCGGCGTGGTCGGCCTGGCCGGCGACCTCAACGTGGACGGCGCGGTCGGCTCGCGCACCGCCGCGATGCGCGAGGCGTACGCCGACGCGCCCGGCACCACGGGCGCGGCGTACCTCGACGAGGCGCAGGTCGCCGCGCACGTGGTCGCCTGCACCCAGGCCGGCGTCCAGGCCGGGTTCCACTGCATCGGTGACGCCGCCCTCGACGTGATCACCGAGGGGTTCGCCCGCGCCGCCGAGAAGGTCGGGCACGACGCGTTGCGCCGCTCCCGGCACCGGCTCGAGCACGTCGAGATGCCGTCGCGCCGCGCGATCGAGGTGCTGTCGGCCTGCGGCGTCTACGCCAGCGTCCAGCCGCTCTTCGACGCGCTGTGGGGCGGCCCCGAGGGCATGTACGCCGAGCGGCTGGGGGAGCGGTGGCGCGCCATGAACCCGTTCGCCGAGCTCGGGTGGGCCGACGGCATCACCCTGGCCTTCGGCTCCGACACCCCCGTGACCGCGGTCGACCCGTGGGCCACCGTCCGCGCTGCGGTGCACCCCTGGCTGGAGTCGCAGGCGCTGCTGGTCCCGGAGGCGTTCCGCGCCCACACCCGCAACGGGTGGCGTGCCGCCGGTGACGACGAGCAGGGGTCCTTCGTGCGCGACGCCCCCGCGACGTACGCCGTGTGGGACACCCCGGCCGGGCTCGACCCGTCCCAGCCGCCCGGGCTCCCGCTGCCCGTCCTCGACCCCGGCGCCCCGCTGCCGACGTGCGTGCGCACCGTCGTCGACGGCCGGACCGTCCACGACCGACTCGGAGAACCGGCCCCGTGATGGAGCAGATGCAGCCGTGAGCCTCACCCTCGACCCCGCCGCCGTACGCCGTGCCCGGGAGCTGGCCGCCCGGGTCGGCCAGCCCATCGTCGACCTGGCCCGGGCCCACACCACCGTCTCGGTGGAGCGGGCCACCCTGCGCCTGGGCGGCATCACCGGCGCCGACCCCGACGGCACGCCGTGGGCGAACCGCCTGCTCGACGTGGTCCGCGCCGACGTCGGGCTCGAGCACGGCGTGACGCTACCGGTGTGGGACGCGCTCGTGCGCGGCGAGGCGGGCGACCTGACCACGCTGGCGCAGAAGGCCGCTGCCGGCTCCGTCCGCTTCCGGCTGCCCGAGGACGACGCCCGCGCCCAGGCCCTGGCCGCCGGCCGCGCGCAGATCGGGGCCGGGATCGCCCGCGTCGACGAGCGCCGCCGCGAGCGCGAGCAGCTGGTCCGGGAGTGGGGCGACCCGCCGCGCAAGCCGTGGATCTACCTCATCGTGGCCACCGGCGACATCTACGAGGACATCCCGCAGGCACAGGCCGCCGCCCGCGAGGGCGCCGACATCATCGCCGTCATCCGCTCCACCGGGCAGTCGCTGCTGGACTTCGTGCCCGAGGGGCCGACCCGGGAGGGCTTCGCCGGCACCTACGCCACCCAGGAGAACTTCCGGCTCATGCGGGCCGCGCTCGACGAGACCAGCAAGGAGCTCGGCCGCTACGTCCGCCTGACCAACTACGCCTCCGGGCTGTGCATGCCGGAGATGGCGGCACTGGCGGGTCTGGAGCGGCTCGACATGATGCTCAACGACTCGATGTACGGCATCCTCTTCCGCGACATCAACCCGATCCGCACCTTCGTCGACCAGCGCTTCAGCCGCCAGGTGCACGCGCGCGCCGGGATCATCATCAACACCGGCGAGGACAACTACCTCACCACCGCCGACGCCGTCGAGGCCGCGCACACCGTGACCACGAGCCAGCTGCTCAACGAGTTCTTCGCCAAGGAGGCCGGGCTCGAGGACTGGCAGCTCGGGCTGGGCCACGCCTTCGAGATCGACCCGGCGGTGCCGGACTCGTTCCGCCTCGAGCTCGCCCACGCCCTGCTGGCGCGCCACCTCTTCCCCGACGCCCCGCTGAAGTGGATGCCCCCCACCCGGCACATGACCGGCGACGTGTTCCGCGGCTACCTGCTCGACGCGTTCTTCAACCTCGCCGGGGCGCTGACCGGGCAGAGCATCCTGCTGGTCGGGATGATGACCGAGGCGGTGGTGACGCCGTGGCTCTCGGACCGCGACCTGGCCCTGCAGAACGTCCGCTACGTCCTCGACGCCGCCGGCCGCCTGGCCGAGGACTTCCACCCCGCGCCGGACGGCTTCATCGCCCGTCGCGCCGACGAGGTGCTGCGCGAGGCCAACGCCCTGCTCGAGCGCATCGCCGACGACGCGGGCCGGGGGAGCACCGCGGGCGACCCGCCGCTGCTGGCCGCCATCGCCGACGGCACCTTCGGGCTGATGAAGCGACCCGCCGACCGGGGCCGCGGCCTCGACGGGGTGGCGCGCAAGGCGCCCGGCTACGCGAACCCGGCCACCGACATGCTCGAGGAGGAGTGATGGTCTCGACAGGCTCGACCACCGGGGACGGCTCGACCACCGGTGGCGGCTCGATCGTCCGGCCCTACGGCGACACCACCGGCGACGGCATGGTGCAGATGTCGTTCACGCTGCCGGTGCCGCACTCGAAGGTCGCCGAGGGGGGCGCGCTCCAGCTGGCGCAGAAGATGGGCCTGGACGCCGCCATGGTCGTCCACGCCAAGCCGATGGGACCCGACTTCACCTTCTTCGTCGTCTACGGGCGCGTCACCCACCTGGTGGAGCTCGACAAGATCCAGGTCGTCGAGCGCGACTTCCCACTGCTGGCGCCCAAGGAGGCCAACCTGGCCATCCGGAGCCTGCTGGGTCGCAAGCTCACGGTGGTCGGAGCCTGCATCGGCACCGACGCCCACACCGTCGGCATCGACGCCATCCTCAACATCAAGGGCTTCGCGGGCGAGAAGGGGCTGGAGTACTACCGCGAGATCAAGGTGGTGAACCTCGGCGCCCAGGTGTCCGTGCCGGAGCTGGTGGCCCGGGCCCAGGAGGAGCGGGCCGACGCCGTTCTCGTCTCCCAGGTCGTCACCCAGCGCGACGCCCACCTGCTCAACACCCGCGAGATGTCGGCGGCCTTCCGCGAGGCCTACCCCTCGGCGAGCCGTCCTGTGCTCGTCGTGGGGGGCCCCCGCTTCGACGAGGGCAGCACCGCCGACCTCGGGGTCGACCGGATCTTCGTGCGGGGCACCACGCCGGCCGACGTGGCGTCGTACCTCGTGCACCGTCTGACCCAGCGCCGGCAGGGCCAGGCTCCGACCCACCAGGAGGCGTCGTGACCGCGCAGGACCCCCGCACCGGGCTCACGGTGACCCACCGCCGCTACGTGCCGTTCTCGCACGCCCACTACGCCGGGGACCTCGTCGACGGCGCCTACGGGCTCGGCCTGTTCGGCGACGTGGCCACCGAGCTGTGCATCCGCAGCGACGGCGACGAGGGGCTGTTCGCCTCCTACACCGACGTGCAGTTCCGTGCGCCCGTGCGGGCGGGGGACTGCATCGAGGTGACGGCGACGCTGACCCGGGTCGGCACACGGTCGCGCACGATGGACTTCGAGCTGCGGGTGGTGGCCCGCGGCCGCCCGGACCGGGGCGCCTCGTCCGCCGAGCTGCTCGACCCACCGGTGGTGGCCACGACCGCCACGGGCGTGGTGGTCGTCCCGCCCCGGCGTGTCGCGCCCGACACGCCGGAAGGTAAAAGTTTCTCCCCGGGCTGACACCTGCTGCTGACCTGTGCATTTGCACGAAACCGCAGGTCACGTAGGGGTTGACGGGACCCCACCGAGGTCGGCAGTGTGCGCGTGGTCCACCGAGCAGGCCGCAGCCTGGAACCCCTCTCGGATGGCTGCGTGACCCGGTCGGGTTCCACGATCGTGGGCGGGCGCAGCTGTCGGGGAGACCGGTCCGAGGCCGCGGGGTTGGAACGCCGGACAGGTCCGGCGCCCAGTAGACAACGGTGATGACCCAGGCAGCCGGTCTGGGCGTCGTCGGTCCGAAGGGCGCCGGACCTTTTCGGCGTCCGGACCACGGCCGGTAGGTTGGGGCCAGGACCCCCGCCCTCACCAGGGCCGACATCAGGAGCGTCGGTGAACCTCGCGCTGCGCACACTCGGGGCCGCCCTCAGCGGCGCCGCAGCCGCCGCGGCCTTCGAGCCGTACGCCGTCGCCTGGCTGCTCCCGGTGGGCGTCCTCGGTCTCACCCTGGCGTCCCGGGGCCTGCGCGGTCGCCGCGCGCTCCTCGTCGGCCTCGCGTACGGCGTGACGTTCATGGGTGTGCTCGTGCCGTGGCTGCAGGTCATCGGGGTCGACGCCTGGATCGGCCTGACGATCCTCGAGGCCGCCTTCTACGGCCTGCTGGGCGTCGCCCTGGCCCGGGTCGGACGGCTCCGGGGCTGGCCGGTGTGGGCGGCGGGCACGTGGGTCGCGGTGGACGCGCTCCGCTCGGCCGTGCCGTGGGGCGGGTTCCCCTGGGGCCGGCTGGCCCTCGCCACGGTCGACACCCCCCTGGCGCCGCTGATGTCGTGGGTCGGACCCGCCGGCACGTCCTTCGCCGTGGCCCTGCTCGGCACCGGCCTGGCCTGGCTGGTCCTGGAGCGCCCGGTGAGCCTGCGCGGCGCCGCCGTGGTGGGCGGCCTGGTGCTGCTGGTCGTCGCGCCCGCCGCCTGGGGGCCGGCGACGCTGAGCAGCACCGCGGAGGTCCGGGTGGCCGCCGTGCAGGGCAACGTGCCCGGGGAGGGCATGGACGCCTTCTCCGAGCGCCGGGCGGTGCTCGACAACCACGTCGCCGCCACCGAGGACCTCGCGGCCCGTGTGGCCGCGGGGGAGACCCCTCGGCCCTCGTTCGTGCTGTGGCCGGAGAACTCGACCGACATCGACCCCTACGAGGACGCCACCGTCTTCGACGACATCTCGTCCGCCGTGGACGCGGTGGGCGTGCCCACCCTGGTCGGGGCGATGGTCCGCGGCCCCGGCCCGGTCGACGTGGAGAACCAGGGCATCGTGTGGGAGCCCGGCACCGGGCCGTCGGCGTCGTACTCCAAGACCCACCCGGTGCCGTTCGGCGAGTACATCCCGATGCGGGCCCAGCTGGCGAAGGTCTTCGAGCGCCTCGACCAGATCCCGCGCGACATGGTGCCCGGCACCGAGCCCGGTCTGCTCGACCTCGGCGGCACCACGATCGGCGACGTCATCTGCTTCGAGGTGGCCTACGACGACACCATCCGCAACGTCGCCGGCGGCGGACCGGGCGGGGCGGCGGAGGCAGCCGGCATGCTCGTCGTGCAGACCAACAACGCCACCTACATGGGCACCGGCCAGGTGGAGCAGCAGTTCGCGATCGCCCGGCTCCGGGCGATCGAGACCGGTCGCAGCGTCGTCGTGGTGGCCACCAACGGCGTCTCGGGCGTCGTCGGGGCCGACGGCGAGGTGCTGCAGCGGGCGCCCACGCGCGCCACCGCGGTCCTCGAGGCCGACGTGGCGCAGGTCGAGGGTGTCACCCCCGGCATCCGGTGGGGCGGCGCGGTGCAGTGGCTGCTCGTCGCCGGCGCCCTGCTGGCCCAGGTGGCCGTGACGGTGCTGGCGCGTCGACGCCGGACCGGCCCGACGACGCCGAGCGCGGAGCCCGCTCCCGCCCGGGCCGGGTGAGCGGCGTGGACCCGGTGAGCCCCGTGGGCCCTCGCATGGTCATGGTCGTGCCGACCTACAACGAGGCCGACAACCTCGCCTGGATCGTGGACCGGCTCCTGACGGCCGTGCCGGACACCCACGTGCTCGTCGTCGACGACGCCTCGCCCGACGGCACGGGCGACCTCGCCGACGGCCTGGCCGCCGCCGACGAGCGCGTCCGGGTCGTGCACCGCACCGAGAAGGCCGGGCTGGGAGCGGCGTACCTGCACGGCTTCCGCGTCGCGCTCGAGGCCGGCTACGACGTCGTCGGCGAGATGGACGCCGACGGCTCCCACCAGCCCGAGCAGCTGCACCGTCTCCGGGAGGCGCTGGACGCGGCCGACCTCGTCATCGGCTCGCGCTGGGTGCCCGGCGGGAGCGTCGTGAACTGGGACGCGCTGCGCCGCGCGCTCTCGCGCAGCGGCAACCTCTACGCCCGGGTGCTGCTGGGGGTCGCCGTGCGCGACCTCACGGCCGGCTACCGGCTCTTCCGCGCCGACACGCTGCGAGCCATCGACCTGTCCAGCGTCCGGTCGGTGGGCTACTGCTTCCAGGCCGACCTGGCCGTGCGCACGATCGAGGCCGGCCTGCGCGTGGTGGAGGTGCCCATCGACTTCCTCGAGCGCGAGCGCGGCCAGTCCAAGCTGAGCGGCTCGGTCGCCACCGAGTCGCTGCGCCGGATCACCGGGTGGGGCCTGGTGCGACGCCGTGACCAGGTGCGACGCAGACTCGGACTGCTGCCCGCCCCCGCCCGTGACCAGGAGCTGTCCCGATGAGCCGACGCCGCCGCACCGTGCTGCTGGTGCTGACCGCCCTGTTCGTGCTGGTCCCGCTGCTGGAGATCTACCTGATCGTCCAGACCGGTCAGGTGGTCGGGGTGTGGTGGACCATCCTGCTGCTGGTCGCGGCCGGCTTCCTGGGCTCGGTGCTGGTCCGGCGCGAGGGTCGTCGCGCCTGGCGAGCGCTGCAGGAGGCCCTGGGATCGGGCCGCATGCCCGCCAAGGAGCTGGCCGACGGCGCGCTCGTGCTCGTCGGCGGCACGCTGCTGGTGACGCCCGGCTTCGTCTCCGACCTGGTCGGGCTGTTCTGCGTGCTCCCGCTCACGCGCCCCCTGGCGCGGGCGGTGCTGGCCCGTGTCATCGCGCGGCGGATGGCGGCCGGCGCCCTCCGCGGCCCGGGAGCCGCTCCCCGGTCCGGGTTCCCGAACGGCTTCCCCCCCGGGTTCCCGACGGGCTTCGGTACGCGGCCCGGCGGCCCGGACGCAGGAACGACGCCCGGCCCGCCGCGAGGCGGACCCGACGTCGTCCCGGGTGAGGTCGTCGACGACGACCGCTGAGTGAGCGTGTGGAGCCCGCCGGTCAGGCGGTGCGGCTCTTGCGGGTGCGGTGCAGGTGGGCGGGGCCGATGGCGCCGCCGCGGAGCAACTCGAGCCGTTCGGTGAGGATGTCCTCGAGCTCCTTCTCCGAGCGACGCTCGAGGAGCATGTCCCAGTGGGTGCGGGCAGGCTTCTCCGCCTTGGGCTCGGGACGCTCGACGTCGCGGGCGAGCGCCTCGGACCCGCAGCGCGGGCACTCCCACAGCGGGGGTACGTCGGCCTCCATCGCCATCGGGATCTCGAACTCGTGGCCCTGGGAGCAGACGTAGGCCACGCGCTGGCGCGCTGCGAACTCGATGCCCCGCTCGTCCTCGAAGCTCTGTCCGCCCAGTCGTGCGCCGCGCAGGGTGCGCTCAGCCATCTGTGCCTCCGGTGGTTGCCGCTGTGCCCTCGTGGGAGGGCCGGTCGGCGAGGGCTGGTGCGCCGGTCCCCGTCGTGGGGGAGCGGTGCTCGGGTCCGACATCGGACGCCTGCCCTCGCAGAAGTTCAACGTTCGATGATGGCCGAAAAGTTCCCGAACACGCAAAATCGGTGCTTCTAGAGGTGTACCCGCGATGCCCGCGGGCTACACCCGCAGGGCCGACGGGCGAGGGTGGTCCAGGCCGCTCCGGAGTGCTACAGGGTGCTCGGGACCCGGTTCCCCGCCTCCTGCACGCCCCGCTCCGCGTCCACACGGGCCAGGAAGAAGGCCCCGAGGGCGAAGAAGGCGAGCAGCGCGAGGATGGAGGGCCGGTAGGAGCCGGTCAGCTGGAACATGAGGTAGAACACCAGGCTGCCGAACCACGACGTGCCGCGCTCCAGCGCCTGGTAGAGGCTGAAGTACTCGCCCTCGCGCCCGGGCGGGATCAGCAGGCTGAAGAACGAGCGGGACAGCGCCTGGGTGCCGCCCATGACGAGGCCGATGAGCACGGCGAGGCCGAAGAACATCAGCGGTTGCTCCGGCGGCAGGAAGAACCCCAGGGCGACGACGCCCATCCAGGCGAACACACCGGTGCGGATCAGCCTCAGCGAGCCGTGGCGCTGGGCCAGGCGCCCGAACAGCAGCGCTCCCGCGACGGCGACGAACTGCACGAGCAGGATGGTCGCGATGAGCGTCGTGGTCTCCAGGCCCAGCTCGCGCTCGCCGTACACCGCGGCGGTGCCGATGACCGTCTGGATGCCGTCGTTGTAGAAGAGGTAGGCGAGCAGGAAGGTCAGCGTCATCGGGTAGTTGCGCATGTCGCGGAAGGTGTCGGCGAGCTGGCCGAAGCTGCGCCGCAGCAACGACCCCTCGACGGCGACCTGGGCCGTCGGCGGGCGGTCCTTGAGCCGGAGGAACGGGATCAGGGTGAAGCCGCCCCACCAGACCGCGGCGCTGAGCATCGCGATCCGCACGGCGTGGCCCTCGGTGAGGCCGAAGGTCTCGTGACCGGTCACCAGGACCAGGTTGAGCACCAGCAGCAGCCCGCCCCCGAGGTAGCCGAAGGCCCACCCGCGCGAGGAGACGCGATCGCGCTCCTCCTCGGTGGAGACGTCGACGAGCAGCGCCGAGTAGGAGACCAGGGAGCAGCCGACCATGATGTTGCTGACGACGATGGCCACGGCACCGATCTGCCAGCTGTCGCCGGTCATCAGGTAGAGGCTGCCGGCGAAGATCGACCCGATCCAGGCGTAGACCGCCATGTGCAGGCGCTTGCGGGGGGAGCGGTCGACGACGGCACCGACGATCGGCAGCACCAGGGCACCGAGCAGGGTCGAGAACGTCACGAGGTAGCCGCCCAGGGAGCCGGCGGCGACCTGGACGCCGAGCACCTCGAGGGTCTCGACGCAGCCGGGGGTGCCGCAGTCGGGGGCGGCGTTCTCGACGATCGCGATCATGTAGGGCCCGAAGAGGACCGTCAGGATCGTGGTGAAGTACGCCGAGTTCGCCCAGTCGTACCAGTACCAGGCCCGTTGCTCGCGGCTCGACCTCACTGGCCCTCCCAGGCTCCTCGCTCCTCGAGCACCTGCTTGAGGACGTCGGTGCGGTCGGTGATGATGCCGTCCACGCCGAGGTCGAGCAGCTGCTCCATCTCGTCACGATCATCCACCGTCCAGACGTGCACCTGGCACCCCGACGCGTGGGCGCGCCGGACGAATCCCGCGTCGACGACCCGGAGCGGGCCGCGCCGCGCCGGCACCTGGAAGACCTCGCCGCCTCCGCGGACCGGTCCCGGCCAGAACCGGCCGCCGGGGACGAAGCGGACCAGACCGGTCGAGAGCAGCCCGCACGTGGTGGCGACCGGGCGGCTGCAGCCGCGCCGGAAGCGGCGGATGGTGAGCTCGTCGAACGAGCCCAGGCAGACCCGGTCGTGCAGGCCCTGGGCCTCGACCAGCGCGATCATCGGCTCCACTGCCCGCGGCGTCTTCAGGTCGATGTTGAGGCGCGCGAAGGGCAGCTCCTCGAGGACCTCCTGCAACGAGGGGACCGGGTCCGCGCCGCCGACCAGGGCGCCGGCCACCTCGGCGTACGGCAGGGACGCGACGCGGCCCGGGCGGTCGGTGACGCGGCCGAGGTCGTCGTCGTGGAAGGCCACCAGCACGCCGTCGCGGGTGACCTGGACGTCGGTCTCCAGGTAGCGGTAGCCGAGGCCGGCGGCGTGCCGGAAGGCCCGCATGGTGTTCTCCGCGCCGACGAGACCGGGGTGGCCGGCGCCACCGCGGTGGGCGAGCGCCAGCACGGCTCCACGCTCGCGCGGCTCGTCCAGGTAGGGACGCCCCGTGCGCGGGGGTCGTGCGCTCACCGGCTCACAGGTCCCGGAAGGTCTCGATGCTGGCGCCGAGCTGGTTGAGGCGGGCGGCGAGGTCCTCGTAGCCGCGGTTGATGACGTAGACCGAGCGCAGCACCGAGGTGCCCTTGGCCGCCAGCATCGCCAGCAGGATCACGACCGCGGGACGCAGCGCGGGCGGGCAGACGACCTCGGTGCCGGACCAGTGGGTCGGCCCCTCGATGCGGACCCGGTGCGGGTCGAGCAGCTGCACGGTCGCACCGAGCTTGGTGAGCTCGGTGAGGTAGATCGCGCGGTTCTCGTAGACCCAGTCGTGCAGCAGGGTCTGCCCGTCGGCGGTCGCCGCGATGACGGCGAAGAACGGCAGGTTGTCGATGTTGAGGCCCGGGAACGGCATCGGGTGGATCTTGTCGATGGGGGAGTGCAGCGTCGAGGGCAGCGTGACCAGGTCGACCAGCCGGGTGCGGCCGTTGTCGGCGACGTACTCCTCGCTGCGGTGGTAGCGGAACCCCATCTCCTCCAGCAGCGCCAGCTCGATCTCGAGGAACTCGATGGGCACGCGCCGGATCGTGATCTCGGACTCGGTGACGATGGCGGCGGCCAGCAGCGACATCGCCTCGATGGGGTCCTCAGAGGGCGCGTAGTCGACGTCGACGTCGATGGCCTCCACGCCGTGGACGGTCAGCGTGGTGGTGCCGATGCCGTCGATGCGGACCCCGAGCAGGTCGAGGTAGAAGCAGAGGTCCTGGACCATGTAGTTGGAGCTGGCGTTGCGGATGACCGTGACGCCCGGGTGCAGCGCGGCCGCCATCAGCGCGTTCTCGGTGACGGTGTCGCCGCGCTCGGTCAGCACGATCGGGCGCTGGGGCGACACCTCGGGCACGACCTGCGCCTGGTAGCGGCCGTCGGAGGTCTTGACCTCCAGGCCGAAGGGACGCAGCGCGGTGAGGTGGGGCTCGACGGTGCGGGTGCCGAGGTCGCAGCCCCCGGCGTAGGGCAGGTCGAAGCGTGGCTCGCGGTGCAGCAGCGGCCCGAGGAACATGATGATCGAGCGGGTACGACGAGCCGCCTCGGCGTCGATGCCGGCGAGGTCGAGCTGGGCCGGGGGCACGATCTCGAGGTCGTTGCTGTCGTTGAGCCAGCGGGTCCGCACCCCCAGGCTCTCCAGCACCTCGAGGAGACGGTTGACCTCCTCGATGCGGGCGACCTTGCGCAGCGTGGTCCGGCCCTGGTTGAGCAGCGAGGCGCACAGCAGGGCGACGCCGGCGTTCTTCGACGACTTGACGTCGATGCTGCCCGAGAGGGTGGTGGGGCCGGTGACGCGCAGGTGGGTCGGGCCGGTGCCGAAGGTGACGATCTCGGAGTCGAGCGCCGCGCCGATGCGGGCCACCATGTCGAGCGTGAGGTTCTGGTGGCCCTTCTCGATGCGGTTCACCGCGCTCTGGCTGGTGCTCAGCACCTCGGCGAGCTGGCTCTGGGTCCAGCCCCGGTGCCGTCGGGCGTCGCGGATCAGGTAGCCGATGCGGGCCAGGTAGTCCTCAGTCACCACCCGACGTTATCTCACTTGTGAGATGAGGCAACTCGGCGCGCACAGCGGGTCAGACCAGCCGACCGGGCGCGTCGAGGGGTCGGTGCGCGAGGCGTCGCCGGGGGTGCGCCCGGCGTCGGCCTGCGGCGCGAACACCGCGGGTCTAGGGTGATCGACATGCGCGTCGCCACCCTCCACGCCCCCCGCGACATCCGCCTCGAGGACCGTCCCGCGCCCACGATCCAGGAGCCGACCGACGCCATCGTGCGCGTCACGGCCGCCTGCATCTGCGGCTCGGACCTCTGGCCCTACCGCGGCGAGAACGACCTCCCGGACGAGCCCCAGCCCATCGGCCACGAGGCGGTCGGGATCATCGAGGAGCTCGGCTCCGAGGTGACCGGGTTCACGGTCGGCGACTTCGTGGTGATCCCTTTTTGTCACAGCGACAACACGTGTGCCGTGTGTCGCAAGGGCATGCAGGCCGGGTGCCTCAACGGCGGCATGACCACCGGGGGGCAGGCCGAGCACGTCCGCGTGACCCAGGCCGCCGGCAGCATGGTGCGCACCCCCGAGGTCCCCGACGACGCGCTGCTGCCCGCGCTGCTGACGCTCTCCGACGTGATGGCGACCGGCTGGCACGCCGCCGTGTCGGCCGGCGTGACCGCCGGGTCCTCCGTCGTGGTGGTCGGGGACGGCGCGGTCGGCCTGTGCGGCGTCCTCGCCGCCCGCGAGATGGGCGCCGAGACGATCATCGCCATGTCCCGCCACGAGTCGCGCCAGGCCGTGGCGCGGACGTTCGGCGCCACCCACGTCGTCGCCGAGCGGGGCAAGGAGGGCAGCGCGGCCGTCCGTGAGCTCACCGACGGCATCGGGGCCGACGCCGTGCTCGAGTGCGTCGGGACCGACGGGTCCATGAAGGACGCCTTCGGTGCGGCCCGCCCCGGTGCGGGCGTCGGCTTCGTCGGCGTGCCCCACGGCGTGACGCTGCCGGTGCGCACGATGTTCGGCAAGAACATCGGGCTGGCCGGAGGCATGGCGCCGGTGCGCAAGTACCTCCCCGACCTGCTCGAGCGCACGCTGGCGGGGCGGCTGGACCCCAGCCCGGTCTTCGACCTCACCCTGCCGCTGGACGAGGTGGCCGAGGGCTACCGCGCCATGGACGAGCGGAGGGCCATCAAGGTCCTCCTCCAGCCGTGACGGCCGAGCAGGGGTCGCCCACCCTGGTCCTGGGCCCGCTGCTGCGCCACGTCGACACCACCGCCGCGTCGGTGTGGGTGGAGACGTCCGCCGGCTGCGAGGTCACGGTCACCGCGGGGGAGCGCTCCTGGACGGGTCGCACCTTCGCCGTGCACGACCACCACTACGCCCTGGTCGAGTGCGAGGGGCTGGAGCCGGGGACGATCACGCCGTACACCGTCACGATCGGGGGTCGGCAGGTCTGGCCCGAGGACCCCGACGGCCTGGGGCTGCCGCCCTCGGTGATCCCGACGCTCAAGCCCGGCAAGCCGCTGCGGCTCGCCTTCGGCTCCTGCCGCACCAGCGTCGAGCACGACGAGGAGGGCAACAAGACCCACGGGGTCGACGCGCTGCGCGCCTACGCCCTCGCCATGGCCCGGGTCACGGTCCCCGACGGCGACCTCCCCGCCGAGCTGCCCTGGCCCGACATGGTGCTGTTCCTCGGCGACCAGGTCTACGCCGACGAGACCACCCAGGCGATGCGTGACTTCATCGAGTCCCGCCGCGACATCGAGCAGGCACCGTGGGCGGAGCTCAAGGACTGGCAGGAGTACGCCGAGCTCTACCGGCTCGCCTGGTGCGACCCCGTCACCCGGTGGCTGCTGTCGACGCTGCCCAGCGCCATGATCTTCGACGACCACGACATCCGCGACGACTGGAACACCTCCGCGCAGTGGCGGCGCGAGATGGAGCAGACCGACTGGTGGCACGAGCGCATCGTGGCCGGGCTGGGGTCCTACTGGGTCTACCAGCACCTGGGGAACCTGACGTCGCAGGAGCGCGCCGAGGACCCGGTCTGGCAGCGCATCGTGCAGCACGAGGGCGACGACGAGCTCGACCTGACCGAGGAGCTGGACCGCTTCGCCGACCGGGCCGACCAGGAGCCGACGTCGTACCGCTGGAGCTATGCCCGCGACGTCGCCGACACCCGGCTCGTGGTGGTCGACTCGCGTGCCGCCCGCGTGCTGGAGGACGACCAGCGCTCCATCCTCGACGAGGCCGAGATGTCGTGGCTGGACGAGCAGCTCCGCGGCGACGTGGACCACCTGCTCATCGGGACGTCGCTGCCGTTCCTGCTGCCCGAGGGCCTGCAGAACCTCGAGGCCTTCAGCGAGGCGCTCGCCGGGGGAGCGTGGGGCCGCCGGGGCGCGAAGGCGGGGGAGTTCTTCCGCCAGGGCGTCGACCTCGAACACTGGGGCGCCTTCCAGGAGGGCTTCCGCCAGGTCGCCGGCATGGTCAAGGAGGTCGCCGTCGGCGCCCGGGGTGCCGCTCCGCGCACGGTGACCTTCCTGTCGGGCGACGTGCACCACAGCTACGTCTCGCAGGTCGTCGGACCCCGCGACGCGAGCAAGGTGGTGCAGGCGGTGTGCTCACCGATCCGCAACCCGCTGAAGCGCCGCTGGCGCTTCGCCACCGCCGCGCTGTCCTACGGCGTGGCCGGGCCGCTCGGCCTGCTCGCCGCCCGCTCGGCCAAGGTGCCCGACCCGCCGTTCCGCTGGAACCGGCTGCGGGGGCCGTGGTTCGACAACAACCTCGCGACGCTCGAGGTCACCGACGCCGGCCTCGACATGTGGTGGGCCACCGGCAACGTCCACGACGGTCGTCACGACCGCCCGGTGCTCACCTGCGTCGAGACCGTCGAGATCGAGGCGCCGCGCCAGGCATAGGCGGGGAGCGGACGGGAACGTTGAACCTATGACTGTCCCCACCATCGCACTGAACGACGGCACCTCCATCCCGCAGCTCGGGTTCGGGGTGTTCCAGGTCCCGCCCGAGGAGACCGCGGCCACCGTGTCGACGG
The DNA here is from genome assembly GCF_011299595.1 of Nocardioides sp. HDW12B. Lineage (NCBI taxonomy): Bacteria > Bacillati > Actinomycetota > Actinomycetes > Propionibacteriales > Nocardioidaceae > Nocardioides > Nocardioides sp. HDW12B. Next base: position 1,906,946 of record NZ_CP049867.1, read on the forward strand.
CCCTCGAGGTCGGCTACCGCCACATCGACACCGCGGAGATGTACCAGAACGAGGCCGGGGTCGGCGAGGCCATCCGCGCCTCCGGCCTGGCCCGGGACGACCTCTACGTCACCAGCAAGCTCAACAACGGCTTCCACGAGCCGGACGCCGCCCGCCGCGCCTTCGACGAGACCATGGACAAGCTCGGGATCGACCAGCTCGACCTCTTCCTCATCCACTGGCCGCTGCCCACGCTCTACGACGGCGACTACGTCTCCACGTGGCGCGTGCTGGCCGAGCTCAAGGAGCAGGGCCGCGTGCGATCTGTCGGCGTGTCCAACTTCGAGCCGGCCCACCTCGACCGCATCGTCGAGGAGACCGGCGTCGTGCCGGTGGTCAACCAGATCGAGGTCCACCCGTTCTTCACCAACGAGGACGCCCGCAAGGGCTCGCACCGCCACGACGTCGTCGTGGAGGCCTGGTCCCCGATCGCGAAGGGCAAGGTCGTCGACGACCCGACCATCCGTGAGATCGCCGAGGCGCACGGCAAGACACCGTCGCAGGTGACGCTGCGCTGGCACGTCGAGCGCGGCGACATCGTCTTCCCCAAGTCGATGAAGCGTGAGCGCATGGAGGAGAACTTCGCGATCTTCGACTTCAGCCTCACCGAGGACGAGGTCGCCCGCATCGGTGGCCTCGACCGGGGCGAGGAGGGTCGCACCGGCCCGAACCCCAACACCTTCGACTACGTCCCCGACTGAGACCGCACGGCAGGAGCAGAGCAGTGCCGAAGACAGCCCAGGCCGACCGGGTGGGGCGCGAGGAGATGCTCGCGTTCGTCCGCCCGCGCCACAAGGCCACCCTGGTGACCCGGCGCTCGGACGGGTCGCTGCAGATGTCGCCCGTCACGTGCGGCGTCGACGAGTCCGGCCGCGTCGTGGTCTCGACGTACCCGCAGCGCGCGAAGGCGGTCAACGCCCGCCGCGACCCGCGCGTCAGCCTCGTCGTGCACAGCGACGACTGGGACGGGCCCTACGTGCAGCTCGACGGCACCGCGGAGGTGCTCGACATGCCGGAGGCCGTGGAGCCGCTGGTGGAGTACTTCCGCTGCATCTCGGGCGAGCACCCGGACTGGGACGAGTACCGCGACGCCATGCGCCGGCAGGACAAGTCCCTGGTCCGGGTGACCGTCGAGCGCTGGGGCCCGGTCGCGACCGGCGGTTTCCCGCCCGAGCGGTCCGGCTGACGGGCAGGATGGCGTCCATGCGCGGATCGGTCAGCCTGTTCATGGACGCCCCACCCGAGGTGGTCTGGGACGTCGTCAGCGACATCACCCGGATCGGCGAGTTCAGCCCCGAGACCTTCGAGGCCGAGTGGGTGGAGGGCTCCGACGGACCCACGGTCGGCGCCCGTTTCCGCGGGCACGTGAAGCGCAACGGCGTCGGCCCGGTCTACTGGAGCGCCTGCAAGGTGACCTCCTGCGAGCCCGGCCGGGACTTCGGCTTCGCGGTCTACGGCGGCGGGAAGCGGCTCAACACCTGGCGCTACCAGCTCGAGCCCCGCGACGGGGGGACCGAGGTCACCGAGTCCTTCGAGCTGCCCTCGTCCCTGCCGACCCGCATCTACTGGCTCCTCCTCGGGTGGGCCCGCGGCCGGACCAACGAGAAGGGCATGCGCCAGACACTCGAGCGGGTGCGGGAGGTCGCCGAGCGCGACGCCCACCGGTCCGACTGAGGCACGCGCACCACGTGCTCATATGTCGGCACGACTAGAAAGTCGACCGAGGGGCACAAGTATCACTGCAGCCAACGAGAACCCCCTACGGAAACGCACAGACGCTCTCTGGAACGTCTCGGAAAGGTGACACATGTCGAACCAGGCCCCTCCGCCGCCCCCCGGCGACCAGCCCTACGGCAACCAGCCCCCGGGCAACCAGCCCCCCGGCGGTCAGTACCCGCCTCAGGGTGGCCAGTACCCGCCGCAGGGCGGCCAGTACCCGCCGCAGGGCGGCCAGTACCCGCCCCAGGGTGGTGGCTACCAGGGCGGCTACCAGGAGCAGCCCCGCAAGGGCGGCGCCGGCCTCGCCATCGCCTCGCTCGTCATCGGCATCCTGGCCTTCTTCGGCTCGTTCATCGTGCTCGGCGGCCTGCTGGCGCTGATCGGCCTCGTCCTCGGCTTCGTCGCCGCCGGACGCGCGAAGAAGGGCCGCGCCACGGGTCGCGGCATCGCGATCACCGGCATCATCCTCAACCTGCTGGCGATCGTCATCTCGGTCCTCATCGGCGTGTTCATCGGCAGCATCTTCGACAAGGCGCAGAACTACGCCGAGTGCGTGACCAACGCCGGTGACGACCAGGCTGCCGTCGACCAGTGCGAGCGGGACTTCCGCGACGAGGTCGAGAACCAGACGAACTGACCTCGGCTCCGCAGCGACGTCCACGGCCCGGCCGATCCTCCAGGATCGGCCGGGCCGTGCCGTCGACCGGGGCTTGCTAGCCTCCGGCCCTGTGAGCACCCACGACGCCCCGACGATCCACCTGACCGAGGTGGGGGAGTCCGGCGACCGGGTGGTCCTGCTCCACGGCCTCTTCGGCCAGGGCCGCAACTTCACCCAGATCGCCAAGGCCCTCGTGCCGGACCTGCACTCGGTCCTGGTCGACCTGCCCAACCACGGGCGCTCGGCGTGGACCGAGGAGCTCGGCTACGAGGAGGTGGCGGCCAGGGTCGCCACCGTGCTGGGGGAGAGGTACGCCGACCAGGGGCGCTTCCACCTCGTGGGCCACTCCATGGGCGGCAAGGTCGCGATGGTCCTCGCCCTGCGCCACCCCGAGCTGGTCGAGCGGCTCGTCGTGGTCGACATCGCCCCGGCCGTCAGCGAGGGGGCGGGGGAGTTCGAGCACCTCCTCGACAGCCTGGCCTCGCTCGACCTCACGACCCTGCGACGACGGGGGGAGGCCGACGAGCAGCTGGCCGGGCTCATCGACGACGAACGGGTCCGCGGCTTCCTGCTGCAGAACCTGCGCAGCGCCAGCGGAGACGGCGGCGGGTTCCGCTGGCAGGCCAACCTCGAGCTCCTGCGCCGCGACCTCGAGGTCATCGGCGGCTTCCCCGAGATCGACGCGTCGTTCGACCGCCCGGTGCTGTGGGTGGCCGGTGAGCGGTCGCCGTACATCCGGCCCGAGCACGACGCCGCGATGCGGCGCCTGTTCCCCAAGGTGCGCTCGGTGACGGTGAAGGGCGCCGGGCACTGGGTGCACTCGGAGAAGCCCGAGGCCTTCGTGACGATCCTGCGGGCCTTCCTGCGCGGCTGAGGCTCTGGCACCATCGCGCAGGTGACCGACACCGCCCACGCCGCCGACCAGCACGACCTCATCCGGGTGCAGGGCGCCCGCGCCAACAACCTCAGGGACGTCAGCCTCGAGATCCCCAAGCGCCGGTTGACCGTGTTCACCGGGGTGTCGGGCTCCGGGAAGAGCTCGCTGGTGTTCGGCACGATCGCCGCGGAGTCGCAGCGGCTCATCAACGAGACCTACAGCGCGTTCCTCCAGGGCTTCATGCCCTCGCTGGCGCGGCCCGAGGTCGACCGGCTCGAGGGCCTGACGACCGCGATCATCGTCGACCAGGAGCGGCTCGGCGCCAACCCGCGCTCGACGGTCGGCACCGCGACCGACGCCCACGCCATGCTGCGGATCCTGTTCAGCCGGCTCGGCGACCCCTACGTCGGCCCCCCGACGGCGTTCTCGTTCAACGTGCCCACCCGGCGCGCGTCCGGGGTGATGTCGACCGACAAGGGCGGTCACGTCGAGAAGACCGTCGTGAAGGACGCCGTCTACCTCGGCGGCATGTGCCCGCGCTGCGAGGGGATGGGCAACGTCAGCGACATCGACCTCACGGCGCTGTACGACGACAGCCTCTCGTTGAGCGACGGGGCGCTGAAGGTCCCCGGCTACTCGATGGACGGCTGGTACGGGCGGCTCTTCGAGGGCGTCGGGCTGCCCATGGACAAGCCGATCAGCGCCTTCACGAAGAAGCAGCTCGAGACGATGCTCTACGCGCCGCCGACCAAGATCAAGGTCGAGGGCATCAACCTCACCTTCGACGGGATCATCCCGAAGATGCAGAAGTCGATGCTGTCGAAGGACCCGGAGGCGATGCAGCCGCACGTGCGGCGGTTCGTGGAGCGGGCCGTGACCTTCCAGCCCTGTCCTGAGTGCGGGGGAGCGCGGCTGACCCGCGAGGCGCTGGCGTCGCGGATCGCGGGAGCCAACATCGCCGAGGTGTCGGCGATGCAGATCAGCGACCTGGCCGACTGGGTGCGCGCCCTCGAGGAGCCGTCGGTCGCGCCGCTGCTCGCCGGGCTGCAGCACCTGCTCGACTCCTTCACCGGCATCGGCCTGGGCTACCTGTCGCTGGACCGCCCGGCGGGGACGCTGTCCGGGGGAGAGGCCCAGCGCACCAAGATGATCCGGCACCTCGGCTCGTCGCTGACCGACGTCACCTACGTCTTCGACGAGCCGACCATCGGGCTGCACCCGCACGACATCGAGCGGATGAACGCCCTGCTGCTGCAGCTGAGGGACAAGGGCAACACCGTGCTCGTCGTCGAGCACAAGCCGGAGACGATCGCGATCGCCGACCACGTCGTCGACCTCGGGCCCGGCGCCGGCAGCGGGGGAGGAACGGTCTGCTTCGAGGGCGACGTCGCCGGGCTGCGGTCGAGCGACACCACCACCGGTCGCCACCTCGACGACCGGGCCGCGCTCAAGGACACCGTGCGGGAGCGCTCGGGGGTGATGGAGGTCCGGGGCGCCGCGACCCACAACCTCGTCGGCGTCGACGTCGACGTGCCGCTGGGGGTGCTGTGCGTCGTGACGGGCGTCGCCGGGTCCGGCAAGAGCTCGCTGATCCACGGGTCGGTGGCCGGACGCGACGGCGTCGTGGTCGTCGACCAGGGCGCCATCAAGGGGTCGCGCCGGAGCAACCCGGCGACGTACACGGGGCTGCTGGAGCCGATCCGCAAGGCGTTCGCGAAGGCCAACGGCGTCAAGCCGGCGCTGTTCAGCTCCAACTCCGAGGGCGCCTGCCCGACCTGCAACGGCGCGGGCGTCATCTTCACCGAGCTGGGCGTGATGGCGACCGTCGAGTCGCCCTGCGAGGACTGCGAGGGCCGCCGCTTCCAGGCCGCGGTGCTCGAGCACACCCTGGGTGGGCGCAACATCGCCGAGGTGCTGGCGATGTCGGTGGTCGAGGCCGAGGCGTTCTTCGCCGACGGCGACGCGAAGGTCCCGCCGGCGCACAAGATCCTCGACCGCCTCGTCGACGTCGGGCTGGGCTACCTCAGCCTGGGGCAGCCGCTGACCACGCTGTCCGGAGGGGAGCGGCAGCGGCTGAAGCTGGCGACCCAGATGGCCGAGAAGGGCGAGGTCTACGTGCTCGACGAGCCCACGACGGGACTGCACCTGGCCGACGTCGAGCAGCTGCTCGGCCTGCTGGACCGGCTGGTCGACTCCGGCCGGTCGGTCATCGTCATCGAGCACCACCAGGCCGTCATGGCGCACGGCGACTGGGTCATCGACCTCGGCCCGGGCGCCGGCCACGACGGCGGTCGGGTGGTCTTCGAGGGCACCCCGAGCGAGCTGGTGGCCTCGCGCTCGACGCTCACCGGCGAGCACCTGGCGGCGTACGTCGGGGCCTGAGCGCCGATGCCAGAGGCCCGCAGCGTGGCACCATGAGCCGGTGCGCAGGGTCCTGGCCGTAGTGGTCGGCGTGGTCGTCGTCGGGCTCGTCGCCGTGCTCACCGCTGTCCTGGTCGGTCGGGGCGACGCGTCCCAGGACGTCGCGCGACCCGCCGAGCAACGGCCCCCTCGGGGACTCGTCCTGCGAGGCGACGACGCCGCCACCGCAGTCGAGGGCGAGGACTACGTCGTGCTCCGGCAGGTGCCGGGCCGGATCGGCTACCAGGCCGAGGTGCTGCTGCCGGACGGGGCGCTCGTGCTCCAGGAGCGGTTCCGCACGGGCCCGGACTTCCGGGACCTCCCGGACCTGGTCCGGGTCTGGCGGCCCGGGACGGGTGACAGCATCCGCCTGCCCACCCCCTGGGGGCCGCGGGCGCGACTCCACCTCACGGCCACGGGCACCGACCACGTCTGGGTCTCGTGGAACGAGCGTCGGGGCGGACGTTGGGTGCGCAGCGCCCTGCGGCTCGACCGCCGTACCGGTGACACCACGACGTACGTCGCACCGCGGGTGCCTCGGGCCCGCTCGCCGCACCTCATGGGGGTGATGCGGCCCGGCGGCGACGGCCGCCTCTACTTCATGACGGGGGACCAGCCCTGCGTCCCGTACGACTGCCCACGCGTCGACCGCCGCGAGCTGTGGTCCTTCGAGCCCGGACGCGCCGGCAGCCTGCGACAGGAGGGCGAGGGTGCGACCGAGTTCGCGGTCTCCGACCGGCTCCTGGCCTACGCCGTGTACGACGGCGAGTCGAGCGTCGTGCGCGTCCGCCGGCTCGACGGCGACCGGGTCCACGAAGCGCGTCTGCGTGAGTGCCCGCTCGCCACCGACGACGTGGAGCCGTCCGTCCTGGCCGGCGACGACGTCGTGCTGGCCGGCTGCGGGGTCGTGCTCGACGACCGGGCCCGGGTCCTCGCCCGGCTGGAGCTCACCGACCACGACCTCCGCGGTGTGAGCGACCGGCGCTGGGTCGCCTACGGCCGCACCGTCTACGACGCCGCCTCGGGACGGCTCCTGCGGGTGGCCGACGAGCGCCGGTGGGAGGACCGCGCCGTGCTGATGCAGGGCGACCAGGTGCTGTTCCCGAGCGGCACCACGCCGCCCAGCACGACCCGGGGCACGTGGACGCTGGCCCGGCTTGCGGGCTGAGTCGCCTGAGCCGCCTGAGCCGCCTGAAGTGCCGTGGTCCTGGAGGCGTACGACCTGCAGCAACACCACACATCGGGTCGGACCGCCCCCGCCCGGATCTAGGGTGTGACGCATGGGACTGAGTGTGAGCCAGGACTCCGGGCGGCGTGGCTGCGTGGACTCGATCCGGGGCCTCCTGGCGGCGGTGGAGTCGTTCGACGAGATGGACCTGCTGGGCCCTTCTCGTTGCCCGGGCTGGACCCGGCTCGACGTCGTCGTCCACGTGGTGGCCGGGTGGCACGAGATGCTCGGCGGTCTCGTGTCGGTGGTGGACGCGGCACCCACGGTGGACGCGGCGTCGTACTGGAACGCGTTCCAGGACGCCGCCGCCGACGAGGACCCCGTCCTGGTGCTGATGGCGCAGCGGCGCCGAACGGCGGCCTACGCGCGACCGAGCTCGGCCACCGCTCACCTGCACGACGTCGCCGAGGCGGTGCTGCGTGGCGTCGACGTCCTCAGCGGCAAGCCGTTGCTCTGGCAGGGGCTTGTCTTCGAGCCCGGTGACTTCCTCACCGCGTGGGCGGTCGAGCACGTCGTCCATCAGCTCGATCTGATGTCCGACGTTGCGGCACCGGCGAGCGCTCTCGACCTGGCGAGGGCGACGGTCGAGTCGTTGGCAGGGGAGCCGCTCCCTGCGGACTGGACCGTCGAGGACGCCGTCCTCATCGGCACGGGTCGGCTCCCGGTCCCTGAGGGAAGCGACACCGACGCCGCCCGGTACCCCGTCCTGGGGTGACGCGACGTCAGTCCAGCCGGACGGGTCCGGTGTGGTGCACCGCGGTGGCGATGCGCTCCACCAGGAGCGGCTTCATCGGTGGCAGGTCCGTGAGCGGGAACCAGGCCACCTCGGACGACTCGTCATCGGCCGGGTGTGCGTCGCCCTCGACGTACGAGCACCGGAAGGTGTGGTCGAGGTACTGCGCCCGGTCGCCGTTGACGTGCACCACCGGCTCGCCGACGTTGACCCAGACCAGCTCCTCGAGCGTGCACACGACGCCGGTCTCCTCGGCGACCTCGCGGACGGCGGTGACAGCCGGGTGCTCGCCGGGGTCGACGATGCCGGTGACCGGCGACCAGGTGCCGTTGTCCGAGCGGCGCACCAGCAGCACGTGGTCGTCGCGGAGCACCACGGCGGTGATGCCGGGCAGCCACAGCGGATCGTGGCCGATGCGATCGCGCAGGGCGATGATGAAGTCGGGGACCGGCACGAGGTCACGCTAGCCGAGCAACCATCGTGACGTTATGTCAACGAACCCGGACGACCACCGGCTGGCCGCGTTCCGGACGCAGGACGGCCCGACCCACGGCGACCCGCTGCGGGACGTCGACGGTCCAGGTCACGGCGCCCAGGTCGCCCGGACCGCTCCGGGCGTCTGCGACACCCAGGGCCCAGGTGCGCCCGTCGCTGCGCAACCTCAAGGTGAGGTCGCGCAGCGTCAGCGGCTCAGGTCCGTGGTCGCACCGGCTGCAGCCCCAGGAGATCGTGCACGACCCGGTGTCTTGGCAGCCGTCGACAAATCCGACGCCATCGATCTGCACCGTCGCACCACGGCGCAGCACCAGGTCGTCGGCGTCGGCGACCGTCGGCGCGGCGCAGGACGCGCTCGCCGACCGCTGACCGACGGGCAGGAGCGTGGCGGCGAGCAACGTCACGAGCAGGAACGTCGGAGGCCTCATGGAGGATGGGACGCACCCCGCTCGACCCCGGTTCCACATCACGGCGTTACGCCGATAATGCACATTATGTCAGGTGAAGCCATGTCAGGCTCCCCCCGACCCCTCCTTCCGCCAGAGCTGTGCCAGCCGACGCACGACCGGTGGGGACGCCAGCAGCGGCCTCACCTCGTTCTCGTAGGAGGCGTACGCGCTCGTCTGCAGGAACGCCGTCGCGGCGGCAGCATCGGCGTAGACCTGGAAGGCGAGAACCGCGTCGGAGTCGTCCTCGTCGAGGCAGTAGACGTACGAGACGTGCCCCTGGTTGGACGCGACAGCCTCCGCCATGTGCTTCATCCAGACGCCGACGACGGCGTCACGCTGGCCGGGCACGGTCTGGTGGCTGACGAGAACGGTCACGTGGTCACGATCCATCCGGGGTCTCCTGGAGGTAGGCGGGTCGGGCTCGCGAAGGACGACTTCGCTGAGACGTGTTCTACGCGCCTCCTCCGACATGACGAGCCCCCGGGCTCATCTCAGCCCGCCACGCAGACGACGTCCGCGGGACTCCCCTGGCCCGCTCACCGCTTCGAACACCTGTTCTCCTCGACCGGCGGCGTCCTAGAGTGGCCGGCACCATGACCACGACCAAGGTCGACTTCAGGAAGACACGGGACTCCTACCGGGCCCGGTCGGGCGAGCTGCGGCTGCTCGACGTGCCGGACACGACGTACCTCATGGTCGACGGTCACGGCGACCCGAACACCTCGCCGGCCTTCGTCGAGGCGGTCACGTCGCTCTACCCGGTCGCCTACGCGCTCAAGTTCGCCAGCAGGCGCGACCTCGGGCAGGACTACGTGGTGCCGCCGCTGGAAGGCCTGTGGTGGGCCGACGACATGGACACCTTCACCGTGGCGCGGGACAAGTCCCGGTGGCAGTGGACGCTGATGATCATGGCCCCCGACTGGCTCGACGGGCCCCACGTCGACGCGGCGCTCGCGCAGGCGGGTCGCCGCAAGGACCGCCCACCCCGGCTCGACGACGTACGGCGGGAGGTGCTGTCGGAGGGACGATGCGTGCAGACGCTCCACGTCGGCTCGTTCGACGACGAGGCGGCCGTGTTGGCGCAGATCCACGACGAGTTCGTCCCGGCCCACGGGCTGGAGATGGTCGGGCGGCACCACGAGATCTACCTGAGCGACTTCCGCAGGGTGGCTCCCGAGAAGCGCCGCACCGTCCTGCGGCAGCCGGTCCGTCCTCGAGGTGCATGACAGGATCGTGACGTGCTCAGCGCTCTTGTCCTCGACCTCGACGACACCCTTGTTGACCACACATCGGCAGCGGGCGCGGCTATCGTGTCGTGGGCACAAGAACTCGGCCTGGAGACTCTGAACCCCCAAGCCTGTTGGGCGGAGATCTCCGCATTCCACTACGCGCGCTACCAGCGTAGTGAGCTGACCTTCGCCCAGCAGCGGCGCGAGCGCGTCCGCGGCTTCCTCGGCCGTGAGCTCGACGACCAGGGCGCCGACGCATGCTTCGACGACTACCTCGCACGCTACGAGGCCGCCTGGCGCGCGTACGACGACGTGGTGCCGGCGCTGCGGCGCGCCCGCACGGCCGGTCTGCGCGTGGGCGTGTTGACCAACGGCGACGCCGAGCAGCAGCGCGCCAAGGTCGACCGTCTTGACCTCGCCCCGAGGATCGACGTCCTCGTGGCCTCCTCCGACCTGCCTGCAGGCAAGCCCGATCCGACGGCCTTCCGCCACATCACCGACCTGCTCGGCACCGCACCGGAGGACACCCTCATGGTGGGTGACTCCCTCACCGACGACGTCCTCGGCGCACTGGCCGCCGGTTTGCAGGCCGTGCTCCTCGACAGACACGACCGCCACCGGTCGGTCGACGTACGGCGAATCTCGTCGCTGGACGAGCTCCTGCGCGACCCCCTCGACGGGACGACCGACCTCGATGAGAATCGCCCCATGGCGAGACCCCTGACACCCCCGACGCCCCGGGCGAACTCATGAGCGGTCCGCTGCACCGTCCCTACCCGCCGGAGAGCTACCACGGCACGACCGGTGAGGTGAGCGCCTGGCTCCACCGGCCCAGCGGCGAGCCCGACACCCGCTCCCCCAACGGCGTGACGTGCGAGTACCTCGCGACCGGCGACCAGACCCAGGGCCGGTTCGGTCTCTACCGGTGGACCTTCGGGCCCGGGGAGTCCGGGCCCGACCCGCACTTCCACAAGACGATCTCCGAGCAGTTCTACGTGCTCAGCGGCTCGGTCCGCATCTTCGACGGCCGGGAGTGGGTGGAGGCGCGCCCGGGCGACTTCGTCTACGTGCCCGAGGGCGGGGTCCACGGGTTCCGCGGGGCCGACCACGCCCAGATGCTGCTGCTGTTCGCGCCAGGGGGACCGCGCGAGGACTACTTCGAGACACTCGCCCGCGGCGAGACGATGAGCCCGGAGGAGCGCGCCGAGTTCATGGTCCGGCACGACACGTGGTGGGTCGACTCCCCCTGACCCGAGCGCTGGCCGGTCAGGACTCCGGCAGCTCGGCGAACGCCCGCTTCATGTCCTTGTACCAACCCATCGACCGCTTCGGGTGGCGCCACCGGCCCTTCATCGCGTCACGCGCCTCCTGGTGGCTCGCGTCGCCGGCCTTCTCGGCCTCCTTGAGGTGACGGTCCTGGGCGTTGATCACGTCGTCGGCGGTCTCGCCACGGAGCTCCAGGTCGCAGGGCCCTCCCAGCTGCTGGCAGGTCATGGTCTTCATGGTTCCTCCTCATTTCTGTCCGTGCTCATCTGGTTGACGTCGGTCGCCGCCCGGTGGTGACCGTGATCAGGTACGTCGCTCCGCGCCCGCCCGGCGCGCCACCGTCGCCAGCACGTCGGGGTCGGCGCGGAACGTGATCGCGTGGACGCGACCGTCGACGACCTCGAAGTCGAAGACGACCTGGGCGCGGCCGCGCTGGAACCACGCGGCGCCCGGCCGGTCACCCACGAACACCGGGAGCGCGGCCTGGGCGCTGCCGTTGAAGAACGACGCCGTGTCGTGCGCCCCCTGGATCCGCTCGGGCGTCCCCAGCAGCCGGGCCGCCTCGTCGGCCGACACGGCAGCGTCGGAGGCCAGCAGCGCGAGCAGCCGCTCGAAGTCGCCCTCGCGGGCCGCGGCCATGAACGCGTCGACGACCTCCCACCGCGCCAGCCGGTCCTCCGGCTGCGGCTGCCCGATCCGGGCGCGCGCCCGGGAGGCGAGCTTGCGCGCCGCCGTCGGGGTCGTGTCCAGCACCTCGGCGATGGTGGCGAACTCGAAGCCGAAGCTGTCGTGCAGCACGAAGGCCACCCGCTCGCGCGGCGGGAGCCGGTCGAGCACCACCTGCAGCGCGACGCCGACCGAGTCGGCGAGGGCGACGGCGTCGGCCGGGTCGGGCGCGGTCCCGAGAGGCTCGCTCTCGTCGAGGTCGGCCGAGGGCACCGGGGTCCGCGCCCGCAACCGGTCCAGGCACAGCCGCGTCGTCACCGTCGTCAACCAGCCCGGCAGGTTCTCGATCGCGTCGCCGGCGGCGTCGGTCCCCTCGGCCCGGTGCATCCGCAGCCAGGCCTGCTGGACGACGTCCTCGGCCTCACCACGGTCCCCGAGGACCTGGGTGGCGAGCCCCAGCAACCGGGACCGCTCCGCCTCGAACCGTGCTGTCGCATCCATGACGCCCACCCTTCCGTCGTACCCGGGCCCCGTCGCCCCTCTCCCCCTCTGACGCACCCGGCCGCCTCGGTGTGACCACCGGCCGGGAACGAGGGGAACGCTCAGAGCCGGTCGCGGTTCGCCCGGACGAACTCCCGCATGTAGGGGATGGTGAAGTCCACGTAGCCCCGCCGCGTCGGCTCGATGATGCCCGCGACGATCAGCCGGCTGCGGTAGCGCGAGACGTAGCCGTGGTCGCGACCCAGCCGTCGTTCGACGTCCGCGATCGCGGACTCCCCCTCGTCCTCGACCATCACCTTCACGAACGCCCGGTCGGTCTCGGACAGGTCGTTGAGCGCGGGCTCGTGCACGAGCGCGCCTACTTCGCGCAACGACGCCTCGACCGCCACCGCGACGTGGTCCTCGGTGATCTCCTCCGACGACGCGTCCTGGCGCCAGGCCTGGTCCCCGACCAGCTGGACCAGGAAGGGGTAGCCGTACGTCGCCGCGGCCGCCCGGGTGAGAGCAGCGCTGCCGATGCGGCGACCGTTGTCCACGACCGGGACCCTCAGGGCCTCCTCCGCGGCGACCGGGGTGAGCGGCTCGAGCACGTAGCGACGCGCGCGACGCAGGAAGGTCGAGACGTCCTCGCTGAGCAGGTCCTGGACCGCGGCGGGCAGACCGGCCGCGGCGAAGGCGACCGGCCGCTCCTCGCGGAAGGCGTGCTGGACGACCGCGCAGAGCTGGGCGACGTCGTCACGCGCGCGCCGGCTGTGCACCTCGTCGAGGGTGAGCAGGAGCCCGGTCCCGTTGCGCTCGAGCTCGTCGGTCAGCGCGTTGAGCTGGGTGCGGAGGCCTCCGGGCGACTCCGCCGCCGGGAGCTCGAAGTCCACTCCCCCGAGGTTCGCCGGCAGGTGCACCCCCGACACCCGGCGCTGCTCGCGCGGGCCCTGCCGCAGCAGGTCGGCCAGCTCGGGCAGGGACTCACGCGTGATCCGGTCCAGCAGGCCGGGGGTGGCGGTCTCCGAGACGACGACCCAGCCGCGTTCCCTCGCGACCGCCTCGCTCTCGTTGAGCATGACCGTCTTGCCGATGCCTCGGTTGCCGGTGAACAGCGCCGCCCGGCCCCGGGCCCCGGGTCCGGAGTCGAGCGCGTCGGCGAACTCGGCCACCACCGCGTCGCGACCGGCCACGGTCGGGGGGTTGGTGCCGAAGGACGGCCGGAACGGGCTCCGCGTCATCGCACCTCCTTCATCAAGTTTCAGCATCGTACACCGCTTTCATCATTCTTCATCGAATGCGGAACGTCAGCGCAGCGTTTCACCCCACCCCGACACTGGAGACGTGACCGACCGACAGACCGGCCAGGACGACGCCGCGTTCAGCTACGACAACCGCACCGGCCGCGGACCGGGCCGCGTCGTCCGCACCCTCGGGCTCGTCATGCCCGGCGTGCGCCACGTCCAGCGCCAGGTCGAGCCGTACGCCGACGCGTGGCGGGCGCGCAACCGCGAGAGCCTCGCGGCGCCGGGTCCGCGCTGGTTCGTGCTCGGCGACTCCATGTCGCAGGCCGTCGGCGCGTCCCGCTTCGACGCGGGCTGGGTCGACCAGCTCGCACGCCGCCTCTCTCCCGCGCTCGACGTCCCCCCGGTGGTGAACCTCTCCGCCACCGGCGCCCGCACCCCCGACCTCATCGAGCAGCAGCTGCCGGCCCTGCGGGCGCTGCGTCCGGGTCCCGATGACCTGGTGACCGTGCTCATCGGCTCCAACGACCTCTTCGCGGGCCGGGTGTTCCGCGACGGCCTGCCCGACGCCTTCGCCGAGCTGGTGCGGCTGCTCCCCCGCGGCTCGGTCGTGGCCACGCTCCCCCAGCCGCGGGCCGCGGCCACCGCGGCCAACCGGCACCTGGAGGTCGCCGCGGCGACGGGCGACCTGCGGCTCGTGGACATGCGCGCCTCCGGCCCGACGTCCTGGCGGGGTCGGGTCGCCGAGGACCGCTTCCACCCCAACGACGCCGGCTACGCCGCCATCGCGGACGCGTTCGAGCCCGTGGTGCGGGCGGCCGTGGCCGACCCGCACGTGGACCGGTGAGCGACCCGCTCAGCCGCGGCTGGAGGCCTCGACCTCGGCGGCGACCTGCTCCTCGGACTTCCCGCGGTAGGTGCGGAAGCTGTAGACGATCATGCCCAGCGCGATGACGGCCGAGCCGATGAGCGTGCCGCCGGTGCCCCAGCCGCCCACGAGCCAGTAGTCGTCCTTCAACGGCCACCACTCCGGAGCCGGCGGGCGGATGCCCCAGTAGATGCCCAGCCCGACGAGCCACACGACGCCGAGCAGCGAGGCGATGATGCGCGGCCAGGTCTGCACGCTGTCGGCGGCGGCCTTCTTGGCCGCCTTCTCGACGGGGCGGACGCGACGCTCGGCCCACGCGTACTGCTGGGAGAGCACCGCGAGACCGGCGAACAGGGCCAGCAGCCCGGGCCCCGGGAGCACGAGCGCGGCGATGCCGACGAGCACCAACGTCCACCCGACGACTTCCAGCAGGATCCGACGCGCTGCGCCCTTGCCACTCATGGGCACACCCTGACAGATTCCGTGAAATCCGTCAGGGTGCGCAGCGCGGAGAGCCTCAGCGCTTCGACTCCTTCTTCACCCGGCGACGCAGCTGCAGGATGCGCAGCGACCCGGCCATCACCGCGATCAGCAGGCCGGCGGCGGTGGCGATCAGCAGCGTCGCGGCGAGCGGCGCCGTGCCGTTCCAGGCCAGGAACGAGACCTCGACGTCCTGGGTGTTCTGCAGCACGAAGACGGCCAGCAGGGCGAGCAGCAGGACAAGGACGACCACGAAGACCCAGGCGCCGCTGGCGCGTGAGCCGCGCAAGGGGTCCTTCTGCCCGCGGGACCCGGAGGTGGTGCCGGTGGCCGGCGTGGCGGGCGTGGTGCCGGTGCCTGTGCCGGTGCCGGTGGAACCGGTCGGGGACCCCGCGGCAGGCGCCGACGAGGCACCGGTGGACGACGCGGGGTTGGACTGCTGCTCGCTCATGTTGCTCCTGTGAGAGACGTTCTTTACATCGTAAGACTCCCCGGTGGGACCGGCGCGAAACGCGCACCCGGGCGACCTGCGGCGTGACGTGGGTCCCCCTCGGCGAGGCGGGCTACGCTCGCGCCATGAAGCTGGCCCGCCGTCCCGGCCCCACGGTCCGCGTCCGCGTCCGGGAGTACGCCGAGGGCCGGTGGCGCTCGCGCGAGGACCGGCTGGCGACCGAGGAGCCGCTGGAGATCCGCCTGGCCTGGCCCGGACGGCCGGCCGAGCGGATCGGCGTCACCATGCGCACGCCCGGGCACGACTTCGAGCTCGCCGCCGGCATGATGGCCGGCCAGGGCGTGCTGGCGGGGACCGAGCTGTCGCAGGTCGCCTACTGCACCGACGTGACGCTGGCGCCCGAGGAGGAGTTCAACGTCGTGACCGTCACCCTGGCCGCGCCGCCCCTCGCGCCGCCCAGCGTGCGGGCCTCCACCGTGCTGGCGACCTCCTCGGCCTGCGGCGTCTGCGGCACGGAGAGCATCGACGAGGTGCTGACGCTCGCCGGGCGCCGCAGCGAGGCAGGGCCGCCGGGCTCGACGCTCCTCACCCCCGAGCTCCTGCAGGTGCTGCCGGAGCGCCTGCGCGAGCACCAGCGGGTCTTCGCCAGCACCGGCGGCCTGCACGCCGCGGCCGCCGTCGACGCCACCGGCCGGTTGAGTGAGGTCCGGGAGGACATCGGGCGCCACAACGCCATGGACAAGGTCATCGGGGCACGCGTGCTGACCGGTCAGGACCCCGGCGTGCCGGTGATGCTCGTGAGCGGACGCATCGGCTTCGAGCTGGTGCAGAAGGCGGCGGTGACCGGCATCGGGGCGCTCGTGGCCATCGGCGCGCCGTCCTCGCTCGCGGTGCGTCTGGCCCAGGAGGCGGGTGTCGGGCTGGTGGGCTTCCTCAGTGCCCGCCGGTTCGTGGTCTACGTCGACCCGGCCCCCACCGGCGTGTGAGAGCCATTCTGTCGGCGGGCCTCCCTACGGTCAGAGGGTGCGCATCCTCCACACCTCCGACTGGCACCTGGGACGTTCGTTCCACGGTGTCGACCTGCTGCCTGCGCAGGCGGAGTACCTCGACCACCTGGTCGAGACGGTGCGCGACGATCAGGTCGACCTGGTGCTCGTCTCCGGCGACGTCTACGACCGCGCGCTGCCGCCCGTCGACGCCGTGGATCTCTTCTCCTCCACCCTGGCCCGGCTGGCGGCGCTCCGCACCCGGGTGGTGGTGACCAGCGGCAACCACGACTCCGCCATCCGTCTGGGCGTCCACGCCGAGCTGGCCGACGCCGCCGGCATCCACCTGCGCACCCGCTGGCAGGACGTCGGCACCCCCGTCGTCGTCGAGGACCGTCACGGCCCGGTCGCCGTCCACGGCCTGCCCTACCTCGAGCCCGACGCCGTGCGCCAGGCCTGGCAGCTGCCCGCCCGCTCCCACGAGGCGGCCCTGCGTGCCGCCATGGACCGGGTGCGCGCCGATCTCGACGCGCGCGACGCCCGCTCCGTGGTCATGGCGCACGCCTTCGTCGCGGGCTCGGTCGACCAGGGCGAGCGGATGCGCTCCGACAGCGAGCGCGACATCTCGGTGGGCGGCGTCCAGCTGGTGCCGACCTCGGTCTTCGCCGACGTGTCCTACGCAGCCCTGGGCCACCTCCACGGGGCCGCCAACCTGTCCGAGGAGGTGCGCTACAGCGGTTCGCCGCTGGCCTACTCGTTCTCCGAGGCAGGGCGCACCAAGGGCGGCTGGCTCGTCGAGCTCGGCGCCGACGGCCTCGAGCGCGCGGACTTCGTCCCGGCACCGGTCCACCGCCCGGTGGCCACCCTGCGCGGCGGCATCGAGGACCTGCTCGTCGACCCCACCCACGCCGGGGTCGAGGACGCGTGGCTGGCGGTCACCCTCACCGACGCCCGCCGGCCCGAGCACGCCATGGACCGGCTGCGCGCCCGCTTCCCCCACACCCTGACCCTCGCGTTCGAGCCCGAGGGCGGGCGCGTCCCGCGCCCGCTGGTGGTCCCCCACGTCAGCGGCCGCAGCGACCTCGACGTCGCGCTGGGCTTCGTGGCCGAGGTGCGCGAGCTCGAGCCCACCTCGGAGGAGGCGCTCCTGCTGCAGCTGGCCTGCGAGTCCTGCCTCGCGGACGAGGACCCCGACGCCGACCGCCGGGGCGACCACCGGCTCGACCTCGTGGGCCGCGCCGACCGCGGCCCGTCCCGGAGCGACCGCGAGGCGGCCGGATGAGGTTCCACCGGCTCAGCGTCACCGCCTTCGGCCCCTACGCCGGCACCGAGGTCATCGACTTCGAGTCCCTCAACGCCGCCGGCATCTTCCTCATGACCGGCAAGACCGGCGCCGGCAAGACCAGCCTGCTCGACGCGGTGTGCTTCGCGCTCTACGGCGTGGTGCCGGGCGAGCGGGGCGTCAAGTCGCTGCGCTCCCACCACGCGTCCGCCGACGCGCGCCCGGAGGTCGTCCTCGAGCTCACGCTGGGCGGCCGGCGGCTGAGGATCCACCGCACCCCGGAGTGGCACCGCCCGAAGAAGCGCGGCACCGGCACGACCAAGGAGCAGGCCGCCGCCCGCCTCGTCGACCTCACCGACGGTCACGAGCGGCTGGTCTCCCACCGGATCCAGGAGGTGGGCCACGAGCTGCGCGAGCTGCTCGGCATGACGTCGGAGCAGTTCATGCAGGTGGTGCTGCTGCCGCAGGGTCGCTTCCAGACCTTCCTGCGCGCGACCAGCGACGAGCGTCAGCAGGTCCTGCAGACGCTCTTCGCCACCCAGCGGTTCTCCCGCATCGAGGACTGGATGCACGACGAGGCCCGGCGGCTGCGCGACCGGTCCGCCGACGGCGAGCGACGGGTCGGGCACCTCCTCGGCGCCCTGTCCAACCGAGCCGGCGTCGCGGTGCCCGAGGCGCTGGGCGACCTCGCCCGGGGCGACGTCGACGCCCTGAGCGAGAAGGCCGCTGCCTGGGCCGACACGGTCGTGACCGCCGCCGCCGAGCGGGCCGTGGCCGCCGCGCGGGACGCCGACGAGGCCCGCTCGACGCTCACCGACCTGGAGGCCCGGCTGGCACGGGCCGAGCGGGAGAGCCCGACGCTGCGCCGCCGGGACGAGGCCCTGCGCACCCTCGCCGCCCTGGAGGACCGCGCCGAAGAGCTGACCGGGGCCCGGACCGGTCTGGCCGCCCACGCCCGTGCCGCGACCGTCGCCCCGCTCGCCGACTCCCTCGACGTGCTCGACCGGGCCCTCGCCGAGGCGCGGTCCGGCGCCGCCCGTCGCCGCAGCGCCCTGCGCGCGCACCTCGCGCCGCCCGGCGCGGACCGCGACCCCGCCGGCGACCGGGCCGACCAGGACGACCGGCCGGAGTCGACCGACGGCGACGACCGGGCCGCCCTGGAGGGCCGGGACAACCTGGGCGCCCACCGGGACGCCCTGCTCAACCGCGTCGCCGAGCTGCGGAGGCTCGCCCCGCTCGCCGAGGAGGTCGTCGAGAGGCGCCGCCGGCTCGAGCTCACGAGGGCAGCCGTCGCCGAGCACACCGCCGACCTGGACGCGCTGGCGACCGAGATGGCCGCCCTGCCCCAGCGCCGGTCGTCCGTGGCGGCCGCCGTGAGCGAGGCCCGCGAGCGGGCGGCCGCCCGGGAGGGCCTCGCGCGCGAGGTCGCCACCGCCCGACGTCGGCACGAGGCCGCGGCGGCCGAGCCCGCTGCCCGCGCCGAGGCCGAGCGGCTGGCCGCCCTCGCCCTGACGGCCCGTGAGGACGCCGCTGCGGCGCACGAGGAGCACCTGGCCCTGTTCGAGCGCCGCCTGCTGGGGATGGCCGACGAGCTGGCCCGCCAGCTGGAGCCCGGCGAGCCGTGCACCGTCTGCGGCAGCCGGGACCACCCCGCCGTCGAGGCCCCGGACGACCCGCACGGTGACGAGCTCACCCTGCCGCTGACGGTCTCGCTGCTGCCCGGTCGCCCGGTCGCCGTCGTCACCGAGGCCGACCAGGCCGCCTCCCTGGCGCGCCACGCCCGGGCGCAGGAGCGGGCCGACGCCGCCCGCAGCGCCGCCGACGCCGCCGCCACCGCGCTGGCCCTGCTCGAGCAGCAGGCCGAGGGCCGGAGCGAGGCCGACGCCCGGACGGAGCGGGACGCCGTCACCGCCGCGCTCGACGCCGCCGAGGCGGCCGCGGCCGAGCTGCCCGACCTGGTCGCCCGGCTGGAGTCGGTGGAGCACGAGCAGACCCGGTCGGCCGCGACGCGCGACGGTCTGGTGCAGGCACGTCGCGAGCACGAGCTGCGGGCCGACCGCCTGGCCGAGGAGCTCACCGCCGAGGAGCAGGTCCTCGCCGCCGCGACCGTCGGTCACGCGTCGGTCGAGGAGGCGCTGGCCCACGAGCAGCGCACCCTGCACCTGGTCGACGCGGTCACGGCCGCCGAGCAGGAGGTGGCAGCGCTGGAGGGGCAGCGCGCCACGGCTGCCGCCCAGACCCACGAGCTGGCCGTCGCCCACGGCTTCGCCGACCTCGCCGACGCCCGCGCGGCGCTGCTGCCCGCCGACCGGGTCGCCCTGCACACCCGCCTGGTGGACGAGCTCGACCGCGTCGCGGAGAAGGCCCGGCACACGCTCGAGGATCCCGACGCCCTCGCCCTCCTCGCCTCCCTGGAGGGCCGCACCCCGGAGGACCCCACGACACTGGGCTCGATGACGGCGCAGGCCCGGGGCCACGCCGCCCGTGTCTCGGACCTGCGGGCGACGACCGCGGACGCCGACGCCGCCCTGACCCGGCTCGCCGAGGACCTCACCACCGCCCTCACGGCCTGGGCCCCCCACCAGGCGCGCCACGCCACCGCGGACCGGCTGGCGCGGCTGGTGCGCGGCATGGGCAGCGACAACCAGCTCCAGATGCGGCTGTCCTCCTACGTGCTCGCGACCCGCCTGGACCAGGTCCTGGACGCCGCCAACGAGCGGCTGGCGCAGATGCGCGACCACCGCTACGAGCTGCAGCGCACGTCGCGGGGACGCGGCGGCACGCGCGTCGGTCTGGGCCTCGAGGTCCTCGACGCCTGGACCGGCCAGGCGCGCGACGCCGCCACCCTCAGCGGCGGCGAGACCTTCGTCGTGTCGCTCGCCCTCGCCCTCGGCCTGGCCGACGTCGTGGGCGAGGAGTCCGGCGGCACCCGGGTGGACACGCTCTTCGTCGACGAGGGTTTCTCCGCTCTCGACCCCGACACCCTCGACGACGTCATGGACCGCATCGACGCCCTCCGGGCCGGGGGTCGTACCGTCGGCGTGGTGAGCCACGTCAGCGAGCTGCGCACCCGCATCCCCACCCAGCTGCACGTCGAGTCCTCCCGCGCGGGCTCGACCGTGCGGATGGCCAGCACCGTCGCGTGAGCGAGGAGGTCCGGCCCCTGGCGGTGATCGACATCGACGGCGTGCTCGCCGACGTCCGTCACCGGGTCCACCACCTCGAGCGGCCCGCGCCCGACTACCGCCGGTTCTTCGCGGCGGCCCCCCGCGACCCCCTGCTGACGCAGGGCAGCGACGTGGTGCACCGGCTCGCCGAGGTCTGCGAGATCGTCTACCTCTCCGGGCGGCCCGAGTACTGCCGCCGCGACACCCTGGACTGGTTCGCCCGCCACGGGCTGCCAGCGGGCGAGCTCCACCTGCGGCCGAACCGCGACTACCGTCCGGCCCGCCTCTACAAGGTCGAGGTGCTGCGCGGCCTGCGCCGTCGGGCGCCCGTGTCCGTGGTCGTCGACGACGACCCCGACGTCATCGCCGCCGTCACCGCGGCAGGGTTCGACGTCCTGCCCGCCACCTGGATGGGTGCCGACGACGCCGCCGAGACCCTGCACCGCGCGCAGGAGCGCGACGGACGCACCTGAGCGGCCGGCCGGTCACGTCACCTCAGGCGCGGCGCGGCACCCCGCCCGGGATGGGCGCGGAGGGGTCGTACGGCGACCGCGTCAGCACGAACGTCGAGCAGCGCAGGTGCCCGACCGAGCCGTCCTCCCGGCGCACCGGGACCAGCTGCTCGCCGTGGTGGTAGCCGCTGGTGCCCACCAGGACTCCGTCCTGGAGGCGGAACGCCGAGCCGCCGGCCGTGCCCTCGAGCGGACCCAGCACGACCCGCCGGCCGTCCCACCGGCACGCCCGCGGGGTGTTGCCCCAGTACCAGACGCCCAGCACCTCCGAGACCTCCCGCGGCACCCGCACGGACGGGCGCCAGGTCGCCGCCATCGTCGGCTCGGCCTCCTCGAGCGTGTCCAGCAGGCGTCCGGCCACCCGGTCGGGCACCAGGCCCGTGGTGCTGTTGGCCAGCACCACCACGCCCGTGCGTCGGGGCCGGTCGACCAGCAGGCAGGCCTGGAAGCCGGGCATCGACCCGGTGTGACCCACCCGGACGCCGGACCCGCCGGGGACCAGCCTCACCCCGAGGCCGTAGCCGGAGTCGAGGCCGTCGGCGCCGGTGCCGGACTGGAGCGACACCATCTCCTCGACGGTGTCGGCCAGCAGCACCTCGTCGCGGCCGCCGATGAGGAAGTCGGCGAAGGTCGCGAGGTCCAGCACGGTGCTCCACACCTGGCCCGCAGGCGCCATGGCCCGGGTGTCGGTCGCCGGCTCGGCCACGAGCTCGCCCGACCAGGGGTGCACCGAGTAGCCGCGGGCGTGCGGGTCGAACGGGTCGTAGCTGGTGCGCAGCATGCCCAGCGGCTCGAGCACCAGCGAGGCCAGGCACTCCCACCAGGTGCGGCCCCGCAGGCGGGCCACCACCTCGCCGAGCAGGGCGTAGCCCACGTTGCTGTAGTGGTGGGTGCGGCCCGGCTCGAACGGTCCGACCGCGGGCAGCTCCGCCACGAGCTCGGCGAACGACCGGCCGGGGCTGCGCTCCCACCAGGGTCCTGCGGGCTCGGCGGGCAGCCCGGAGCTGTGCGCGAGCAGCGAACGGATGCTGAGGGGCACGCCCCGCACCTCCGGGAGGTACGTCGACACCGGGTCGTTGAGCGCGAGCAGCCCCTCGTCACGCAGCTGCATGACGAGCACGGCGGTCATCGTCTTGGTGATCGAGCCGATGCGGTGCTGCAGGTCGGCCGGGGTCAGGCCCGGCTCCCCGGTGGCCTCACCGCGGCTCTCGCGCCAGGCCAGCCCACCGTCGCGGGTCAGCACGCCCGACACCGAGGGCAGACGTCCGAGCGCCTGCTCCTCGGCGAGGACGGCGAGCAGCCGCCGTGCGGTCGACTCGGTCACCAGTCCCATGGGGGTCAGTCTTGCGCAAACGCCTCGGGCGGGGGGCAGGCACAGACCAGGTTGCGGTCGCCGTACGCCTGGTCGATGCGTCCGACCGGCGGCCAGTACTTGTCCGGGTCGTAGCCGGTGGGGAACGCCCCGAGCTCGCGCGGGTAGGCCCGGTCCCAGTCGGCGACGGCCAGCACCTGAGCGGTGTGGGGGGCGTGGCGCAGGGGCGACTCGGTGGCGTCCCACTCCCCCGCCTCCACACGTCGGATCTCCTCGCGGATGGCGACCATCGCGTCCACGAAGCGGTCCAGCTCGGCGAGGTCCTCGGACTCGGTCGGCTCGACCATGAGCGTGCCGGCGACCGGGAAGCTCATCGTGGGGGCGTGGAAGCCGTAGTCGACCAGCCGCTTGGCGACGTCGTCGACGCTGACGCCCGAGCGCTTGGTGATCTCGCGCAGGTCGAGGATGCACTCGTGGGCGACCAGCCCGCCGTGCCCGCGGTAGAGCACCGGGTAGTGCTCGGCCAGCCGCTTGGCGACGTAGTTGGCGCTCAGCACCGCCACCGAGGTGGCCCGGGTCAGGCCCTCGGCGCCCATCATCCGCACGTAGGCCCACGAGATCGGCAGGATCCCCGCCGAGCCGTACGGCGCCGCGCTGATCGGCCCGATGCCCTCGCGCCGCGCGGCGTCCGGGTGGTCCGGGTGGCTGGGCAGGTACGGCGCCAGGTGCTCGCGCACCGCGACCGGACCGACCCCGGGACCGCCGCCGCCGTGGGGGATGCAGAAGGTCTTGTGGAGGTTGAGGTGCGAGACGTCGCCGCCGAACTCACCGGGCCGGGCGTGGCCCAGCAGCGCGTTGAGGTTCGCCCCGTCGACGTACACCTGGCCGCCGTGCTCGTGCACGACGCGGCACAGCTCGGTGATGCCGTCCTCGTAGGCCCCGTGGGTCGAGGGGTAGGTGACCATGATCGCGGCGAGGTCGTCGGCGTGCTTCTCGCACTGTGCGCGGAGGTCCTCGAGGTCCACGGCGCCGTCCGGAGCGGCCTTGACGACCGTCACCGTCATGCCGGCCATGATCGCCGAGGCGGCGTTGGTGCCGTGGGCCGAGGACGGGATGAGGCAGACCCTGCGCTGCTCGTCGCCGTTCGCGCGGTGGTAGCCGCGGATCGCCATCAGGCCGGCCAGCTCGCCCTGCGAGCCGGCGTTGGGCTGGATGCTGACCCGGTCGTAGCCGGTGACCGTGGCAAGCCAGCCCTCGAGCTGCTCGACCAGGGCGTGGTAGCCCGCGGCGTCCTCCGCCGGCGCGAAGGGGTGCAGGTTCGCGAACCCCGGCAGACCGATGGCCTCCATCTCGGTGGTGGCGTTGAGCTTCATCGTGCACGAGCCCAGCGGGATCATGCCGCGATCCAGGGCGTAGTCGCGGCGCGAGAGCCGGGCGAGGTAGCGCAGCATCGCGGTCTCGGAGCGGTGCGAGGAGAAGACCTCGTGGGTGAGGTAGTCGGTGGTCCGGCGCAGCGACTCGGGCAGGCGCAGCGCCTGCTCCTCCCCCGCGCCCCGGCTCTCGTCGGAGCCGTCGAGGGTCAGGTCGGCCTCGACCCCGAAGGCCCGGAGCACCGCCTGCAGGTGGTCGGCACCCGTCGTCTCCGAGACCGAGACCCCGACGCGGTCGGCGTCGACGAGGCGCAGGTGGACGCCGGCTTCGCGGGCTGCGGCCACGACCTCGCCGGCCCGCCCCGGGGCGGTGACCGTGAGGGTGTCGAAGAACATCTCGGAGACGAGCTCGAGGCCGTCGGCGCGCAGGGCGTCGGCGAGCAGGGCGGCCTTGGCGTGGGTGGTGCGCGCGATGCGGCGCAGCCCGTCCGCGCCGTGGTAGACGGCGTACATCGCCGCCACCACGGCGAGCAGCACCTGGGCGGTGCAGATGTTCGAGGTCGCCTTGTCGCGGCGGATGTGCTGCTCGCGCGTCTGCAGCGCGAGCCGGTACGCCGGACGGCCCTGGGCGTCGACCGAGACGCCGACCAGGCGTCCGGGCAGGTGCCGCTGCAGGCCCTCGCCGACGGCCATGAACCCGGCGTGCGGACCGCCGTAGAACAGCGGGACGCCGAAGCGCTGGCTGCTGCCGACGGCCACATCAGCGCCCAGCGCGCCGGGCGACTCCAGCAGCGTCAGCGCCAGCAGGTCGGCGGCCACCACGGCCAGCCCGCCGCGGGCGTGGGTCTCCTCGATGACGGCGCGCGGGTCGCGGACCGCGCCGGAGGCACCGGGGTACTGCACCAGCACACCGCTCAGCTCACCCTCGGGCAGGCCCGTGGCGAGGTCGTGGACGACCACCTCGATGCCCATCGCCTCGGCGCGGGTGCGGACGACCTCGATCGTCTGGGGCAGCGCGTCGGCGTCCACGACGAAGGGCCCCGTGGCGCCGCGCTTGGCGCGACGCACGAGCGTCATCGCCTCGGCGGCGGCCGTGCCCTCGTCGAGCAGCGAGGCGTTGGCCGTGGGCAGCCCGGTCAGGTCGCCGACCATGGTCTGGAAGTTCAGCAGCGCCTCGAGCCGGCCCTGCGAGATCTCGGGCTGGTAGGGCGTGTAGGCGGTGTACCAGGCGGGGTCCTCGAGGATGTTGCGCCGGATCACCGCGGGCGTGGTGGTGCCGTGGTAGCCGAGCCCGATCATCGGCTCCCGTGTGCGGTTCGACCCGGCGAGGTCGGCCAGCAGCGAGGCGGCCTCCTCCTCGGTGACGGCCGCCGGCAGGTCGAGGTCGGCCGCGGAGCGGATCGAGGCGGGCACCGCCGCCTGCATGAGCTCGTCGAGCCCGGCGTAGCCGAGCTCCTTGAGCATCGTCATGAGGCCGGTGTCGTCGGGGCCGATGTGGCGCTCGACGAAGGGCCGCAGCGGCCGGAAGGGGGACGGGTCGACGGGAACCATGGCGGCATCCACTCCGAGGGGTCGGGGACGTGGTGGTCGCCTCCCCCTCTGTCACCCCAGGACGGGCTTCAGAGTTGCCTCGTGCGCGCGGTCCGTGTGCCTGAGAGGTTCCGGGGAGGAATTGCCCCTTCGGCGCTCCGTCGGGAGACTCTCCCGCGCGTGTTCACCAGCAGTGCCGAGGATAGCAAGCGCCTCAGGCGAGGCGGGCCCGCCGCCGCTCCGCGAGCTCGTCGGTGAGGTCGGACGGCGCGCTGGCCTTCTCGCTGGGCAGCTCGGAGAGCGAGCCCTCGATCTCGCGCCAGACCCCGCCGATGGCGATGCCGAAGACGCCCTGGCCGCCTTGGAGCAGGTCGATGACCTCGTCGTTGGAGGTGCACTCGTAGACGCTGGCGCCGTCGCTCATCAGCGTGACGCGGGTCAGGTCGTCGGTGCCGCGCTCGCGCAGGTGCTGCACGGCGGTGCGGATCTGCTGCAGCGAGATGCCGGCGTCGAGCAGACGCTTGATGACCTTGAGCAGCAGGATGTCGCGAAAGGAGTAGAGCCGCTGCGTGCCGGAGCCGGCGGCGCCGCGCACCGTGGGCTCGACGAGCTTGGTGCGGGCCCAGTAGTCGAGCTGGCGGTAGGTGATACCGGCGGCGTTGCACGCGGTCGGGCCGCGGTAGCCGACGTCGTCGGGCAGCGGCGACACGTCGTCGTCGAAGAGCAGCCCCTGCTCGTCCGCCACCGACTCTGCCACCAGCGCGTCGGGATCTGTCCCCAACGCCGGCTTGTCGCCCTGTCCAGCCACGGTGTCCTCCGGTTCGTCTCTTCGTGAACGCAGTTCCGGGAAGGACCGTCGGTGCCCGGCTGGACCACAACGGTGGAACTACAACGAAGACACCCCACCGTAGGCCTGCACGCCGACCCGGTCAAAGACCTCGGCCTCCCCGCCCCCGCGTGTCGCACCCTCAACCAGAGGTTGAGGGTTGCTCGGGTCAGGCTTCCTCGAAGTCCTCCGGGGACACGTTGTCGAGGAACTCGCGGAACTTCTCCACCTCGTCCTCGTCCTCCTCCGGCACGTCGAGGCCGGCCTCGTCGAGGACGTCCTCGGAGCACACGATCTTGGTGCCGGTGCGCAGCGCCAGCGCGATCGAGTCCGAGGGACGCGCGCTCACCTCGACGCCGCTGGCCAGCACGAGGGTGGCGTAGAAGACGCCCTCGCGGACCTCGGTGATGCGGACCTCGCTGAGCTCGTTGCCGGTCGCGCCCAGCACGTCCTTGAGCAGGTCGTGCGTCAGCGGACGGGGAGGCACGACGCCCTGCTGGGCGAACGCAATCGCGGTGGCTTCCACCGCCCCGATCCAGATGGGCAGGTAGCGCGCGCCGGTGACCTCCCTCAGCAGCACGATCGGCTGGTTGGAGGGCATCTCGACCCTGACTCCGACGACATCGACTTCGCGCACACCGCCACAGTACCCCCGCGCCCCGGGTCGAAGCGGGGCGCCGGGCGGTGGACGCCCGGTCGACGGGCAGGCTCAGCGCAGCGAGCGCAGGCCGGCCTTGACCAGCACCGCGTGGAGCCGCACGGAGAGGGCGGCGATCTGCTCCATCGCCTCGGCGGCGCGCCCCTCGGCACCGGCCTCGCGGCTGCGCCTCAGGGGCGAGAGCACCTGCTCGACGAGCCCCACCTCGCGGTCGGCGGCGGTCTTGAAGGCGCGCAGGTGGCGCGGCTCGATCCCGTACGCCGCCAGGTCCGCGACCGTCCGGGCGATGACCACCGCGTCGTTGTCGTAGGGCGCCGACCCCGGCCGCGGCCGGATCAGCCCGTAGGACTCCAGCTGGCCCAGCAGGTCCTCGTCGATCTCGGCGGCCGCCACGAGCTCGCGGCGCGTCAGGCGCAGCCGGGACCCCTCGGCGAAGCTGTCGGCCTGGGGGTAGCCGTCCCCGGCGAGAACCAGCGGCGGCACCCGGGGCTCCGACGGCAGCGCCGGTGGCTCGAGGCCGCGGTCGATGGCGTCGAGGTGCTCGCGGATGACCTTGAGCGGCAGGTGGTGGTCACGCTGGAGCGTGAGGGCGTAGCGCAGCCGCTCGACGTCGTGGTCGCTGTACTTGCGGTAGCCGGCCGCGGTACGGGTGGGCTCGACGAGCCCCATCGACTCGAAGTAGCGCAGCTTGCTCAGCTCGAGGGTCGCGAAGTCCTCGCGCAGCCGGGTGTGGACCTCCCCGATGTTCATCCGCGCGTCGGCGCGTCGGGGCGAGACCGGCTCCGCGTGGTTGGTCATCGGCTCCCTCATCGACCGGCGGGGGTCGGGCCGGCGAAGAAGACCAGGCGGTACTTGCCGATCTGCACCTCGTCACCCCCGCTGAGGACGACGTCGTCGATGCGGTCACGGTTCACGTAGGTGCCGTTGAGCGACCCGACGTCGCTCACCCGGAATCCCTCCGGAGAGCGGCGGAACTCGGCGTGCCGGCGCGAGACCGTCACGTCGTCGAGGAAGATCTCGCTGTCGGGGTGCCGTCCGGCCGTCACCACGTCGGTGTCGAGCAGGAAGCGGCTGCCGGCGTCGGGGCCGCGCTGCACCACGAGCAGCGCGCTGCCCGGAGGCAGCGCGTCCACGGCAGCGGCGTCCTCGTCGTTGAGGGGCCGGTCGTCGGCCTGCTCCGCGGCGGGCGGGCTGCGGAAGGTCATCGTGTCGGTCGCCTCGACGCGCCGCACCTCGCCGGTCTCGCTGCCGGCCGGGGCCGCAGGACCAGCCGGCCCAGCCGGCGCGGCCGGCGCAGGGGCCGGCGACGACGGCGCAGGGGCGGCGATGCGCGTGCCGCACTGCGAGCAGAACCGCGCGTCGTCAGGGTTCTGACGCCCGCACGCGGTGCAGAACGGCATGTCTCCTCCTCGGTCGGCGGACCAGGCTCGAACCTTCACGGTCATGTCGAAGGTGATGGTGGCCCAACGTACCAGTGGGACGGCCCCGGCAGCAGCCGGCCGGACGTCAGCCCTCCAGGCCCTCCTGGTAGGTGGCCGCGTCGAGCAGAGCCGCCACGTCGCCGGCCTCCGCCGGGACGATCTCGAACAGCCAGCCCTCGCCGTACGGGTCCGAGTTCACGAGCTCGGGGGTCTCGTCGAGGGCGTCGTTGCGCGCGCTCACCCGGCCGGCCACCGGGACGTAGACGTCGCTGACCGACTTGGTCGACTCGAGCTCGCCCACGGCTCCGCCGGCGGTCACCTCGGCGCCGACGTCGGGCAGCGACACGTAGACGATGTCGCCGAGCTGCTCCTGGGCGAAGTCGGTGATCCCGACCCGCACCGACCCCTCGGACTCGCCGGGGTCGCGGACCCACTCGTGCTCACGGGTGTACTTCAGGTCGTCGGGGTACACGGCGCTCCTCGGTCGGTGCTCGGTTCGGGTCGACGGCAGGCTACTACTGCTCGGGCGACTCCACCGGCACCGCGAAGCGGTCCGGCGGGAGCTGGGTCGTCGAGGAGACCTCGACGGTCTCGAGCTGCTGGACCGAGACCGTCCCCCCGATGGCCTCCACCTCGTCGATGAAGCCCCCGTCGAAGGTGAGCGCGGTCGCCAGGGTCTCGCTGTCGCCGATGGCGTCGACGATCAGGGGCTGCACCAACGGGGTGCCGTCGACGACGACGTCGGCGCCCTCCTGCACGATGCCGGTCTGGGCGACGACGCGGACCTCGTCGTTGAGCTCGATGGCCTCGGCACCGGCGTCCCTGAGCTCCTGGAGCCCGTTGAGGAGCTGGTCGGTGCCGACTCCGGCCCGGCCGGCCTGCACCGTGATCCGCACGCCCGGACCGGTGGCGGGGACCTGGCCGGCGAGGATCGCGAGCGTCTCGATCCGGGTGCGCGCCAGCTCGACCGCGGTGTTGCTGGCCTCGGTGTCCACCCGGAGCGAGTCCCGCGTGCGCTCGAGGTCGGCGATCTCCGACTCCGCACGGTCGGTGGCGAGCGAGAGCGAGTTGATGAGCGCGATGAGGTCGGACTGGCGGGCACCGGTGAAGCTGTCGGAGGCGTCCTGCGAGCGGACCTGCACGGCCGAGGCGAACCCGAGCGCCCCGAGCAGCAGCGCCGCGATCCACTGGCCGCGCCCGCCCGGGCTGCGCAGCGAGCGGACCAGCCGGTCGCGCCCGGTCAGCGGCTCGGTCGGGTCAGGCATGGAAGACGTGGCGTCGGATCGCGGCCACGTTGGAGAAGATCCGGATCCCCAGCACCACCACGACGCCGGTCGAGAGCTGGCCCCCGACGCCGAGCTGGTCGCCGACGTAGACGATGAGGGCGGCGATCGTGACGTTGCTGACGAAGGACACCACGAAGACCTTGTCGTCGAAGATGCCGTCGAGGAAGGCCCGGAAGGCACCGAAGACCGCGTCGAGGGCGGCCACCACCGCGATCGGGAGGTAGGGCTGGAGCCACAGCGGCACGTCGGGCTGCAGGAAGAGACCCAGCAGCAGTCCGGCCACCAGTCCGGCGGCGGCGATCACCGGGGCTCACCCGCCCGGTCGGCCGGGCCGGCGGAGCCGGGTCGGTCCTCGCGGGCATGGCGCAGCGCGAATTCGGGAGCGGCCGGCACGGTGAGCTCGTCCTCCGTGGTCATCTCGAAGGTCAGGTCGTAGATCGACTTCAGATTCAACCACCACGTGCCGCCCGCGGACTCCACGAAACGCGCGGCGAGGTCGTCGGGGTCCCCGAGGGCGGTCACGACGTAGGGCCGGGCCAGGGAGCGGTAGTTGACGGTGATCGCGTCGCCGGCGATCCGGATCGCGCTCAGCGAGGTGATGCGCTGGCCGTTGACGGCCACCGCCTCGGCCCCCGACACCCACAGGCCGTTCACGAGGATCTGCAGGTCGGTGTCGAGCACGACCTGCGGGTCGGCGACGTCTGTCGGTCCGTCGTCGGCCGTGATCAGCAGCCCCGGGCCGGTCAGTGCGAGCGAACCCGCCGCCGTGCCGAGCCGGTCGAGCCGGTCGCTGAGCGCGCGGCCGCGGGTCGAGGCCTCCAGGGCCGCGGTGCGACCGGCCTCGAGGTCGGCGCGGAGGTCGGCGGTGCGGGTGCGGGTGTCGGCCAGCTCCCGGCGCAGGTCGCGGACCTGCTCCACGAGCTCGTCGCGGGACGCCTCCCCGACCGGCTCGTTGCGCGCCGCCTGCTGGAAGGCCACGCCCACGAGGAGGCCGAAGGCCAGGAGGCCGACGAGCGCGAGCGGGTGCAGGCGTCGTCGCGGGGTCGCCGGCTCCCCCGCGGGGCTCCGCTCCCGCCGTTGCGCCGCGACCACCTCGTAGTCCTCGTCGAGAGAGTGGGCCGTGACGTAGTTGAGCAGCCCCATCGTCACCTGGGGCGGCAGCGGACGGCCCGACGGGTCGCGGGGAGTGCTCACGAGCGACGCCTCGGGGTGCTCACCACCAGGGTCCGGACCTGCCAGGCGTACAGCAGGCCGGCCCACCAGTACATGCCCACGCCCCAGATCGCGAAGGCCCACCCGAACACCCGGGCCGCGTCGGCGACCAGGTGCGTCCCGTCGCCGAGCAGCAGCAGGGGGAAGGCGTAGAGCAGCGCCGCCGTCGCGGCCTTGCCGAGGAAGTGCACCGGGAGCGCGCTGTAGCCACGGGTGCGCAGGATCGGGACCAGCCCCCAGAGGAACAGGTCGCGGGCCGGCAGGATCAGGGCCAGCCAGAGCGGGATGATGTCGCGCATCGCCAGCCCGACGACGGTGGCCAGGATCGAGAGCCGGTCGGCGACCGGGTCGAGGATCGCCCCCAGCTTGGAGGTCTGGCCCCACCGTCGCGCGAGGTAGCCGTCGAGGTAGTCCGAGAACCCGCTGACCATGAGGACGACGACTGCGAGGCCGTCCTCCTCGGGCCCGAGCACCAGCCACAGGAACACCGGCAGCAGGGCCAGCCGCAGCATGCTCAGCAGGTTGGGCACCGTCCAGACGCCCAGGTCGGCGGTGCCAGGGGTGTCGGTGGTGCCGGTGGGCCCGGACCGGTCGGGGGCGGAGGGGTCCGCTGCGGCCGTGGCGTCCGACGTCGACCCGTCGGTCCCCCCGGTCCGTGCTGCCTTGCCCACGCCTCGCCTCGCTGCCCGCTCACCGCGCCGATACGACCTGTCGACGCCACCCTAGTGGCGCCCACCCCCGCCCGGGACGCAGGTGAGGCGTCGGCGGCCGGTGGGTCGTGCGGCGCGCCGGACGGCGGCGCGGGGCGTGCTGCTCAGGCGCGTGGCTCAGGGCGCGTGGATGGACCGCCCGCAGCGCGGGCAGTGGGAGCGGCTGCAGCAGTCGAGCTGCTGTCCGCACCGGCATGCCGTCGCGCGACTCGAGCGCGCTGTCGTCGTCCGGGCGTTGTCGGCCCGTCCTCCCGTGGCGAGGGTCTTGGTGACCACGCTGACCTCCCAGTCGAGCTGGTGCGTGCGACCGGTCCTCACCCTGAGCGACGCTGTGTCCACACACCGTGTGTCTTCCACCACACCGTCCTCGCCGTGGGGGTCCGGATCAACGAGCCACGCCGACACCAGACGAACTACGTGCACCGCTCGGCAGGGCCGATCACCTCCCCGGGTCGCTCCGGGTCGAGGACGGGCCGGGTCCCGGGCCGTTGGTCCGTGGCGGCGTCGCTCTGATAACCGGCATACTGGACATGCACCGCAGCCGTCGCTGCGGGCACCGGCGAGGCGCCCCGGGAAGGCGCCGCAGGGGAAGGGGTTCCCCGGGCCGGTTCGACCAGGGGTGGGAGACACTGTGGGAGTCACGACGATCCAGCGCCGTCACGCGCTGCGCACGATGCTGGTCCGGGCCGAGGCCGCCGGGGAGGCCGAGTCCCCCTGGGAGACGGTGTCCGCCGTCGCCAGCACCGACGAGCACTTCGACGGCGAGGACGACGTCCTGGCCGAGCTGCACCAGGAGTGGGTGCGCCTGCTCAGCGCCCGGCTGCACCGCGGCCAGATCGTCGCGAGCCGCACGGCGCTCAACGTCCGCGACCTGTACGACGAGCTCTGCGCCGAGCACGCCACCATGCGCGGCATCCTCGACGCCCACCACACCCACCCGGCCCTCTGGGAGCCGACCTCGCGCGAGCACGGGCTGCTGGCCCGCATCGCCGGCCTGGTGGCCGACGACGCCACGTGGGAGCAGGCCGCCACCCAGGGGCGTGCCCTGGTGATGCAGCGGATCCCGGTGCAGCGCGCCGCCCTGCGCTGAACCGACCCGGAGGCCGGAGCGCTCCCCTAGCCTGTCGGGCGTGGACACCACCCCCGGCACCGCAGGCACCCCGACCGCACGCACCGTCTCGGCCCTCGTGGTCGGAGCGGGCTTCGGGGGCATCGCCGCCGCCGTCGAGCTGCGCAACCGCGGCGTCACGGACCTGACCGTGCTGGAGAAGGCCGACCGCGTGGGCGGGGTGTGGCGCGAGAACACCTACCCCGGCGCCGCCTGCGACGTGCCGTCCTCGCTGTACTCCTACTCCTTCGCCCCCAACCCCGACTGGCCCCGGCGCTACGCCGCGCAGCCGGACATCCTGGCCTACATCGAGCGCGTCGCCCGCGAGGAGGGGCTCGACGACCTCGTCACCACCGGCACCGAGGTCGTCGAGGCCCGCTGGGACGACGGCGCCCACCGGTGGACGGTGCGGACCCGCCGCGACGGGTCCGAGGGGCCGACGTACGAGACCGACGTGCTCGTCTTCGCCCAGGGCCAGCTCTCGCGGCCCGCGGTCCCGGACCTGCCCGGCCGCGACACGTTCACCGGGCCGGCCTTCCACTCCGCCGCGTGGGACCACTCCGTGGAGTGGAGCGGCAAGCGGGTCGCCGTCATCGGCACGGGCGCGAGCGCCATCCAGTTCGTGCCCCACCTCGCCGAGGCGGTGGGCGACACCGGGCGGGTGACGGTCTTCCAGCGGTCCGCGCCGTACGTCGTGCCGAAACCGGACCGGGGCTACACCCGCGCGCACCTGCAGGCCTTCGAGAAGGTCCCGCTGACCCAGGCGTTCGGTCGCGAGCTGACCCGCTTCGGCAGCGAGCAGCTCAACCGGACCCTGGGCGAGCAGGGCCGGATGACCTCGCTGCTCGAGACCGCCTTCCGGCTGCACCTGCGCCACCAGGTGTCCGACCCGGCGCTGCGCGCCAAGCTCCAGCCGGACTACCCCATCGGCTGCAAGCGGCTGCTGTTCTCCAACGACTGGTACCCGGCCCTGGTGCGTGACAACGTCGACGTCGTGACCCACGGCGTCGCGGGCGTCGACGCCGACGGGGTCGCGACCGACGACGGCGCGCACCACGACGTCGACGTCATCGTCTGGGGCACGGGGTTCCGGGCCACCGAGTTCCTCGCGCCGGTCGAGGTCGTCGGCCGCGACGGCCACCCGCTCGCCGAGGAGTGGCGCGGCGGCGCCCACGCCCACCTCGGCATCTCCGTGCCCGGCTTCCCCAACGCGTTCGTCGTCTACGGCCCGAACACCAACCTCGGCGGCAGCTCCATCATCTCGATGATCGAGTGCCAGACCGGCTACCTCGGGCAGGCCGTGGCCGCGCTGCAGGAGGGCCGTGCCGACGTCGTCGAGGTGCGGCGCGACGTCGCCGAGCGCTACGACGCCGAGATGCAGGACCGGCTGTCACGCAGCGTGTGGGCGTCGGGCTGCTCCAGCTGGTACCAGTCCCCCGGCGGGCGGGTCACCACGAACTGGCCCGGCCAGGTCCAGGAGTACCGCGAGCGCACCGCCGAGCTCGACCTCACCGAGTTCCGGTTGGAGCGTGTGCCAGCGGGTACGTTCCCGGCCACACGCTGATCTCCCGGCCCGTCAGGGTCGGGCGCTCGGCACCACAGGGCGCTCCGGCGCCCGACTCGGGAGGAGAACCATCGTGGCAACCGTTCTGTGGCTCATCGCCGTCGTGCTCGTCATCGCCGGCATCGTCCAGATCGTGCGGGGCGGGCTGATCCCCGGCATCGTTCTCATCGTCGTCGGTCTGCTCGTCGGACCCGGCGGTGTGAGCATCTTCAACGTCTGACGGTCCGGTCGCCGGCCGCCGGGGTCCCACCCCGACGGCC
The DNA here is from genome assembly GCF_011299595.1 of Nocardioides sp. HDW12B. Taxonomy (NCBI): domain Bacteria; kingdom Bacillati; phylum Actinomycetota; class Actinomycetes; order Propionibacteriales; family Nocardioidaceae; genus Nocardioides; species Nocardioides sp. HDW12B. The sequence continues at coordinate 1,941,432 of NZ_CP049867.1, forward strand.
GGCGCCTGGTTCCTGCCCGGATCCCCCCCCCCATGCCACGACTCCGCACCGTCTCCACCCAGCAGCCCGGATGGACGCGCGTCCCCCACGGCCGCGGCTTCCGCTACCTCGACGACCAGGGCAGGCCCCTCGAGGCCTCCGACGTCGCGCGCATCAAGGCGCTGGTGATCCCGCCCGCCTGGCGCGAGGTGTGGATCTCGCCGTACCCGAACGGCCACCTGCAGGCGGTGGGCACCGACGAGGCCGGCCGCCGGCAGTACCTCTACCACGACGAGTGGCGGCGCAAGCGCGACGAGGCGAAGTTCGACCGGGTCCTCGACATGGCCGCCCGGCTGCCCCGCGTGCGCAAGCGCGTCCGCGCCGACCTCGCCCTCGCCACCACCGCCCGCGAGACCACGCTCGCCGCGGCGGTGCGGCTCATCGACCTCGGCTGCTTCCGGCTCGGCTCCGACTCCTCGGTGGAGGAGCACGGCAGCTACGGCCTGACCACTCTGGAGCGGCGCCACCTCAAGCGCCGTGAGGCGGGCTGGACCTTCTCGTTCGTCGGCAAGGCCGGCGTCGAGCACGACATCGACGTGCGCGACCCCGACCTCTGCAAGGTCCTGGAGCTGCTGGCCGGGCGACGGCGCGGTGACGCCCGGCTGCTGTGCCACCAGATGAGCCGCCGGTGGGTCCCCCTCCAGGCCGGCGACGTCAACGACCACATCCGTGAGCTCTTCGGGATCGAGGTCACCGCCAAGGACTTCCGCACCTGGCACGCCACCGTCCACGTCGCGGCCGAGCTCGGGCGCAGCACCGCCACCAGCAAGACCGCGCGCAAGAAGGCGGTGCGCTCCGCGGTGGTCAGCGCCAGCGAGCTGCTGGGCAACACCCCGACCGTCTGCAAGAGCTCCTACGTCGACCCGCGGGTGCTCGACCTCTACGAGCACGACGTGACGATCGACGAGTCGCTGGCCCGTCTGCCGCGCGACGAGGACAAGGCCCGCGACCGGTTGGACCGGGCCGTGCTCAAGCTGCTGACCGACTGACCTGCACGAGCGACGTCTCGCGGGTCAGCCCTGGGGCGCCAGCTTGAGCAGCCCGACGAGGGTCTGGGCCGCGTCGGCGCCGTCGGGGCCGCCGCCGAGCGCCAGCTCGACGCACGCCGGCACGTCGAGGTCGTCGCGCAGGCGCTCGCGCACCGGCTCCGACGGAGACTCCTGGGTGCTGCCGGCGGCTGCGGCCACGAGCGCGGAGAGCACGCGGTCGGCGTCCTCGAAGACGCGCTCCTCGCAGTCCCACGGCTCCGACCAGCGTCGGTGCAGCAGCGCGAGGCGGATCGCGCCGGGGCGGTAACGCTGGAGCAGGTCGTCGACGAGGACGAGGTTCCCGATCGACTTGCTCATCTTGACGCCCTCGACCCGCACCTCGCCGACGTGGATCGTCGCGCGCGCGAACGGCGTGACGCCGGTCGCCGCCTCGGCCATGCCGCGCTGGTAGACGTGGTGCGGGAAGGCGAGGTCCGAGCCGCCGAGCAGGACGTCGACGGAGCTGCCGAAGGAGCTCATCGCCATCGCGGCGCACTCGGCGTGCCACCCCGGGCGGCCCCAGCCCCACGGGCTCGGCCACGCCGGGTGGTCCTCGGTGGAGGGTCGCCACACCGGCACGTCGAACCGTGACTCCCGGCCCGGGACGGCGGCCTGGTCGCCGTACTCGGTGGACAGGCGCAGCGCCTCGGCCTCACCGAGGCCGACCTGCGCGGGCAGGTGGTCGCCGCGGAAGTAGACGAAGCCGCCGCGCTCGTACGCCGCCCCGCGGGCCAGCAGCGCCGCGGCCAGCCGGACGACGGCGCCGACGTGGTTGCGCGCGTGCGGGGTCTGCGTCGGGGGCGCCACGGCGAGGGCCCGCATGTCGCGGTCGAAGCGGAACTCCTGGGTCAGGGCCAGCTCGTCGAAGGGCAGCCCCTGGCGCCACGCGGCGTGGGTGAGCACGTCGTCGACGTCGGTGACGTTGCGCGCGACCTCGGTGGCCACGCCGTCCGAGCGCACGACGGAGCGGACCAGGTCGGCCCAGACGAAGGTGGCCGCGTGACCCACGTGCGTGACGTCGTACGGCGTGATGCCGCAGGCGTACATGCGCAACGGGCCCACCGGCACCAGGTCGGTCCCGGCCAGCCGCAGGACCGACGTCGACGGCTCGTGCAGGGGGTAGCGGCCCTCGGCGCCGAGGATCCCGGAGGTGTCTCGCTGTGCTGGCACCCGACGATGATGCCCTATGCCGGGGGTGCCCCGCCCATCAGCGCCTCCGGGTCGTCGGCCGGAGTGGTGACCGCCTCCTCGGGCTTGCGCGTCAGCACCGTGTCGATGTAGTCCTGCGCGGACTCGAAGAAGTCGATCTCGTGCCCGGCGCGCTCGGAGAGCAGCCACCGGTGCACCAGCACCTCGTGGAAGATCTCGGGCGGCTCGAGGCGACCGCGCATCTCGCGCGGCACCATCTGCACGAGCGGCTCGTAGACCTCGGTCAGCCAGCGGTTGGCCAGCGCCTCGCGCGGCAGGTCGTGGCTGAAGTGGGCACCGTAGGAGGCCATGTCGTTGAGCAGCCGACGGGCCTGCCCCTCCTCGGTCTCCAGCCCGGTGAGCGACCACAGCTCGCGCCGGTGGTGCCCGGCCTCGACCACCCGCGGCTGCAGCCGGACCCGCTCCCCCGGGCCCTCGGAGACGATGTCCATCTCGTCGACGTCGAAGCCGAGGTCGTTGAGCGACTCCATCCACTCCGCGATCTTCCACATGCCGGTGTCGCCACCGCTGAACGTCTCCGGCCGGGTCAGCGCGGCCCACAGCGCGTCGTAGCGCTCGCTGAGCATCTCGATCACCTCGGTGGGGTCCGACTCCTCGCCGACGAAGCCGCCGGCCTGGAGGTCCAGCAGCTCGGCGAAGACGTTCTCGGTGGCCACCGTCAGGTCGTGGCGCCGCTGTCCGTCGGACAGCTGCGGACGCAGCTCGCCGGTCTCCGCGTCGACGAGGTACGCCGCGAACTCGCCGGCGCTGCGCCGGAACAGCACGTTGGACAGCGAGACGTCGCCCCAGAAGAAGCCGGACAGGTGCAGCCGGACGAGCAGCACCACCAGCGCGTCGACGATCGACGGCAGGCTGTCGGCCCGCATGCCGTGCGAGAACAGCGACCGGTAGGGAAGCGAGAAGCGCAGGTGGCGCGTGACGAGCGCGCTGGGCAGCTCCTCCCCCGCGCGGGTCCGGCGCCCGGTGACGACGGCCTGCGGCACGACGGTGGGCAGGTCGAGGCGTCGCAGGTCGCGCAGCAGCTCGTACTCGCGACGCGCGATGGGCTCCTGGGTCTCCTTGACCGCGCACGCGTGCGTGCCGACGCGGACGATGCGCACCACATGGCGCGAGATGCCGCGCGGCAGCGGCAGCACCACGTCCTCACCCCACTCCTCCAGCGGCAGGTGCCACGGAAGCCGGACCAGCTCGGGGTTGGGCTTGGTGGCGAGCAGCCTCAGGGCCATCGGCTCAATCCTTCGCGGGGGCGAGCACCAGGACGAGGTCGCCGCCGTCGACCTGCTGGGTGCCGGCCAGCGCCACGCGCTCGACCGTGCCCGCGACCGGCGCGGTGATCGCCGCCTCCATCTTCATGGCCTCGATGGTGGCGACCGTGTCCCCCTGGGCGACGGTCGCGCCCTCCTCGACCTGGGGCGTGACCACCCCGCCGAACGGCGCCGCGACGTGGCCCACCTTCGTGGGGTCGGCCTTCTCGGCGGTGGGCGCGTCGTCCGCGACGGAGCGGTCCCGGACGTTGACCGGGCGGAGCTGGCCGTTGATGGTGCACATGACCGTGCGGATGCCGCGCTCGTCGGGCTCGCTGACCGCCTCGAGGCCGAGCAGCAGCGTCTTGCCCTCCTCGAGGCGGACCTGGTGCTCCTGGCCCGGGCGGAGGCCGTAGAGGAAGTCGACGGTGGAGAGCGCCGAGACGTCGCCGTACTTCTCGCGCGACTCGGCGAACTCCTTCGTGGGCCCGGGGAAGAGCAGCGCGTTGAGGGTCGTGCGGCGGTCCTCGGCCAGCCCGCGGCGCTGGTCGTCGGTCAGGTCGGTGACGCTCTGACGCGTCGCGCGGCCGGCGAGCGCCTTGGTCCGGAACGGCTCGGGCCACCCGCCGGGCGGGTCGCCGAGCTCGCCGGAGAGGAACCCGATGACGGAGTCGGGGACGTCGAACTTCCGCGGGTCCTCGGCGAACTCGTCGGCGTCGGCGCCGACGCCGACCAGGTGCAGGGCCAGGTCGCCGACCACCTTCGACGACGGCGTGACCTTGACGATGTTGCCGAGGATGCGGTTGGCGGCGGCGTACATGTCCTCGATCTGCTCGAACTTCTCCCCCAGCCCGAGCGCGATCGCCTGCTGGCGCAGGTTGGAGAGCTGTCCGCCTGGGATCTCGTGGGTGTAGACGCGGCCCGTCGGCGAGGGCAGCCCGGACTCGAAGGGCGCGTAGACCCGGCGGGTGGCCTCCCAGTAGGGCTCGAGGTCGCAGACGGCGGTGAGCGACAGGCCGGTCTCGCGCTCGGAGTGGTCGGTGGCGGCGACGAGCGCCGACAGCGACGGCTGGCTCGTGGTGCCGGCCATCGGCGCGGAGGCGGCGTCGACCGCGTCGACGCCGGACTCGATCGCGGCGAGCAGGGTGGCGAGCTGGCCACCGGGGGTGTCGTGGGTGTGCAGGTGGACCGGCAGCTCGAAGCGGTCGCGCAGCGCGGAGACGAGTCGGCGGGCCGCGGGCGGGCGCAGCAGCCCGGCCATGTCCTTGATGGCGATGACGTGGGCGCCGGCGTCGACGATGCGCCCGGCCAGGTCCAGGTAGTAGTCCAGCGTGTAGAGCGTCTCGCCCGGGTCCGACAGGTCGCCGGTGTAGCAGAGCGCGACCTCGGCGACGGCCGTGCCGGTGTCGCGCACGGCCTCGATCGCCGGACGCATCTGCTCGACGTCGTTGAGCGCGTCGAAGATGCGGAAGATGTCGATGCCGGTGGCGGCGGCCTCGTGCACGAAGGCCTCGGTCACCGCCGTGGGGTACGGCGTGTAGCCGACCGTGTTGCGCCCCCGCAGCAGCATCTGCAGGCAGATGTTCGGGGTGGCCCGGCGCAGCCGCGCCAGCCGCTCCCACGGGTCCTCGGAGAGGAACCGCAGCGCCACGTCGTACGTCGCCCCGCCCCAGGCCTCGACCGAGAGCAGCTCGGGCGTCATCCGGGCCACGTGACCCGCGACGGCCTCGAGGTCGGTGGTCCGCACCCGCGTCGCGAGCAGCGACTGGTGGGCGTCGCGGAAGGTGGTGTCGGTGACGCCGACGTCGTTCTGCTCGCGCAGGTGCCGCGCGAAGCCCACCGGCCCGAGCTCCTGGAGACGCTGGCGGCTGCCGGCCGGCGGCTCCCCCGGCCCCAGCCGCGGCAGCTTGGCCGCCGCGTCGAGGTCGACCGGCGAGGCGCCGTGCGGCTGGTTGACGGTGACGTCGGCGAGGTAGGCCAGCAGCTTGGTGCCGCGGTCCGCGCTCGAGCGGGCGGTGAGCAGCTGGGGCCGGTCGGTGATGAACGAGGTCGTGACCCCGCCCCGGCGGAAGTCCGGGTCGTCGAGGACGGCGGCGAGGAACGGGATGTTGGTCGCCACCCCCCGGATGCGGAACTCCGCGATCGCGCGGCGGGCGCGCTCGACGGCGGTGGTGAAGTCGCGGCCGCGGCAGGTCAGCTTGGTCAGCATCGAGTCGAAGTGCGCCGACACCTCCGCCCCGGTGTACGTCGTGCCGCCGTCGAGGCGGATGCCGGCGCCGCCGGGCGAGCGGTAGGTCGTGATGACGCCCGTGTCCGGGCGGAACCCGTTGGCGGGGTCCTCGGTGGTGATGCGGCACTGCAGGGCGGCGCCGCGCAGCCGGACGTCGTCCTGGCTCAGCCCGAGGTCCGCCAGGGTCTCCCCGGACGCGATCCGCATCTGGGCGCGGACGAGGTCGACGTCGGTGACCTCCTCGGTCACCGTGTGCTCGACCTGGATGCGCGGGTTCATCTCGATGAAGACGTAGTCACCGGCCTCGTCGAGCAGGAACTCCACCGTCCCGGCGTTGACGTAGCCGATCTCGGTGGCGAAGCGGACCGCGTCGGCACACATGCGCTCACGGGTGGCGGCGTCCAGGTTCGGCGCCGGCGCGATCTCGACGACCTTCTGGTGGCGGCGCTGCACCGAGCAGTCGCGCTCGAAGAGGTGCAGCACGGTGCCCTCGGCGTCGGCCAGGATCTGGACCTCGATGTGGCGCGGGTTGACCACCGCCTGCTCGATGAACACGGTCGGGTCGCCGAAGGCGCCGTCGGCCTCGCGCATGCAGGACTCGAGCGCCTCGCGCAGCTGGGCGGGCTCGTCGACGCGTCGCATGCCGCGCCCGCCGCCGCCGGCGACGGCCTTGACGAACAACGGGTAGGGCATGTCGGCGGACGCCTGCACGAGAGCGTCGACGTCGGTGCCCGGCTCGACGCTGCTCAGCGTCGGGACGCCGGCGGCCTTGGCCGCGGCGATCGCACGCGCCTTGTTGCCGGTCAGCGTCAGCACGTCGGCGCTCGGGCCGATGAAGGTGATGCCCGCGGCGGCGCAGGCCTCGGCCAGGTGCGGGTTCTCCGAGAGGAAGCCGTAGCCGGGGTAGACCGCGTCAGCGCCGGCGCGCACTGCCGTCGCCACGATCCCCTCGGGGTCGAGGTAGGCCCGGACCGGGTGCCCGCGCTCACCGATCTCGTAGGCCTCGTCCGCCTTGAGCCGGTGCTCGGAGTTGCGGTCCTCGTGGGGGAAGACCGCCACGGTCTCGGCCCCCAGCTCGTACGCCGCGCGGAAGGCTCGGATCGCGATCTCGCCGCGGTTGGCCACCAGCACCTTGGAGAACATGCAGCTCCTCGTGACGGATCAGGGCCGCAGCTGCGGCAGACATCCGGAGCGGTCAGCCTAGCCAAGCGCGCCGGTCACGTCGCCGGAGGTCCGCTGTGTGACCTCTGGCACGCTCGCTCGTTGGAGGGGACGTGACGACACGACGAAACGCTCTCGCCAGCGCCGCCGCCCTCCTGGCCGCGGCTCCGCTCGCCCTCGGCCTGGCCGTGCCCGCCTCGGCCCACGGGGGCTCGGACCTCGACGAGCGCCCCGCGCTGCGCGAGCGCGCCAGCGCCGCGCCGGTCGAGAGCGACCGGATCGAGCACGTCTCCCAGGTGCCGGGGCTGCCGTCCCAGCCGGGCACGGCGGGCATCTCCGGCTGCTTCATGAAGACCGCCCCGCTCTTCGTCACCAGCGGCGTGGAGAGCGTGCGGGTCTTCAACGTGCGCAACCCCGAGGAGCCGCGCCTGGTCGGCACCCTGCCCAACGCCGTCTTCGAGAACGAGGCGATGAACTGCGGCGAGCGTCGTACGGCGAACGGCGTCCAGCGCTTCGCCCTCATCGGGGTGGACCTGGTCGACGCCGCGCCCACGCAGCCCGAGCACACGAACGCCGGCGGCAACGAGCTCATCGTCGTCGACGTCACCCGCCCGGCCGCGCCGCGCATCATCAGCACGGCCCCGGGCACCACCTCCACCCACACGGTGGCCTGTGTCGACGAGCGCGACTGCCGGACGGCGTACAGCGCCGGCGACAGCAGCTCGGGCACCTTCAGCGTCTTCGACCTGCGCGACCTGCAGAAGCCCCGCGAGGTCGACGCGAACGCGAACCGCGCCGGGGTCCAGCCCTTCTCCTCCCCCACGTCCGGTCACAAGTGGAACTTCGACGAGGCCGGCTTCGGCACGCACACCGGCTTCGACGGCGCCTCGATGTGGCGCACGACGAAGCCGCGCAACCCGCAGCTGGTGACGACCACCGGTCGGGCCGGACGCGGTGAGGACCCCGCCTACCCGGGCTGGAACGACTTCATCCTGCACAACTCCTTCCGTCCCAACGCCGACGCCTTCCGCGCCGGTGCCGCGCCCTCCATCGCGAACGGCAACGTGCTGCTCGTGACCGAGGAGGACTACGAGAACCCCGACTGCGCCACCGCCGGCTCGTTCCAGACCTGGTGGGTCAAGCGTCTCGACGGCAGCCCGTCGGCGATCGTGCCGCTCGACAAGGTCGAGCTGGCCGACCTCGGCAGCTTCCCCTCGCCGGTCGGGGCCTTCTGCTCGGCGCACTGGTTCGACTTCCGCCCCGGCGGCCTCGTCGCGGCCGGCTTCTACGGGGGTGGCACCCAGCTGCTCGACGTGCGCGACGCCCGCGACATCAAGCCCTACGCGCACTCGGTCTGGGGCGCCTCCGAGGTCTGGGACGCCATGTGGGTCCCGGTCTACGAGAACGGTCGCCAGACCAAGCGCCGCACCGACGTCGTCTACGCGATCGACCTGGTCCGCGGCCTCGACGTGTACGACGTGCGCGTGCCGGGCGAGCGCGCCCCGGCCGGTGCCGCGGGCGACGACTCCGCCGCGCTGCCGCTCGGACAGATCGCCCCGATGGGCCTCGTGGGCGGGGCGCTGTTCGCATCGCTGCTGGTGCGTCGCCGCCGCGCCTGATCCGAGGAACAGCGCCAGGAGCGGCGCCTCGCCCTGTTAGGTTCTCGAGGCGCCCGGCAGCCGGCCCCGGGCGTTCCCTCGGATCGCCGGCGACGGGGGAACGTCATGAAGCTGCTTGCCCTGCTCACCGGCCTGCTGGCCCTGGCGCTGGCGGTGCTGGCGCCGACGCCCACCGTGGCGGCGCCGGCCGAGCGCGACGCGGAGTCGGGCCGGGCGAACCCCTCGGCGCCGGCACCCAACGTCGTGCTGATCACGGTCGACGACATGCGCGCCGACGACGTCTACGTCATGACGCGCACCCGGGAGCTCGTCGGCCAGCTCGACCTCACCGACTTCATCAGCAACCACCCGCTCTGCTGCCCTGCGCGAGCCCAGCTCCTCACGGGCCAGTTCGGCCAGAACAACGGCGTCCACCACAACAACGGCGGCGTCTCCTGGGCGGGCTACAAGGCGCTCGAGGCGAAGAACAACACGTTCGCGCGGTGGTTCCGCGACGGCGGCTACGCGACCGCGATGGTGGGCAAGTTCCTCAACGGCTACACCCCCGCGTCCCAGCCCCGCCCGGGCGGCTGGGACCGGTTCACGCCTCTCGTGGGCGAGTCCTACAGCGCCTACAACTACTCCTACCTCCAGGGCACGACCGAGGTCCCGGCGCCCGCGAAGCTGCACACCAACGACTTCGTCACGCGCGAGACCGAGGCCTGGGTGGACGCGGCGGAGGCCCGCGACGACCAGCCGTTCCTCATCTGGTCCTCGTACGTCGCGCCGCACACGATGTCCAACGCGGCCGGCGGCTTCCGCCTCCCGCTGCCGGCCGGCCGGCACCGCGGCGACCTCGACGGCGTGGTCCCGACGTCGGAGCAGAAGCCCTCCTACGAGGGCCCCGGCGGCGCGGAGCGAGCCCGGGCGATGTACCAGGACGCGCGGGTCGCACCGACCTCGCGGGAGCGCGCCCGCGCCGCCGCCCCGACGGTGCGGGAGCTGAACCAGGCGCGGCTGGAGTCGCTGCTGTCGGTCGACGAGGGCGTCGAGCGAATCATCGACACGCTGAGGCGACGTGGCGAGCTCGACCGCACGATCGTCGTCTTCACCTCCGACAACGGCCACATGCTCGGTGAGCACGGGCAGATGGGCAAGAACACCTACTACGAGGAGGCGCTGCGGGTGCCGTTCCTCGCCCGCGGTCCGGGCGTGGGCACCGGCGACAGTGCCAAGGGGTCGATGATCGTCGACATCGCGCCGTCGCTCGCGGCGCTGGCCGGCGTGAGGGTGACCCGCGCGGTCGACGGTCGCTCCGACCTGTTCGACACCACCGGCGGCTGGACCGACCAGACCGGCACGCTCATCCAGGCCGGCAGCCTCAAGCGGCCGTGGATGTGGCGCGGGACCCGCACCAGCCAGTGGACCTACGTCCGCACCCGGTCCCTCGGTCCCCTGCTCTACGACCGTGCCGAGGACCCCTTCCAGCTGAAGAACCTGGCCGGGCGGGGCCTGCCCGCCGAGCAGCGCCTCGCCGACCGGACGCCGGGGCTCAACCAGGACTGACCCCCACAAGAGGGGGTCGCCTGACGGGCCGTTCGACCTCGAACTGACCACGGAGCGGTGCTAGTTTCGCTGCAACGCGCGGCCGACCCGGCTGGGCACCGCAGTGCTTCGGGGGAAGTCCGTGAAACGTCGTGCCGTCCTGCTCGTCCTCGCCCTCGTCGTGGTCTGCGCGTTGGCGGCGGCTCCTCCGGCGCCGACCGCCACCGCCGCGCCGCCGCGGCCGAACGTCGTGCTGATCACGGTCGACGACATGCGCCTCGACGACCTCGCCGTCATGCCCCGCACGCGCGAGCTGCTCGGGCAGCTGGAGCTGACCGAGTTCCTCAGCAACCACCCCGTCTGCTGCCCCGCCCGGGCCCAGCTGCTCACCGGACAGCTCGCCCAGCACAACGGCGTCCACCACAACGACGCCGCCACGCCGTGGGCCGGCTACAAGGCACTGCGGGCCAAGAACACCACCTTCGCCCGCTGGTTCCAGGACGCGGGCTACTCCACGGCCCTGGTCGGCAAGTTCATGAACGGCTGGAAGCCGAGGACGAGCGCGCGCCCGGCCGGGTGGTCGCAGTTCATGCCCCTGGTGAAGAACGCCTACAGCCCCTACCTCTACTCCTACTTGTCGGGCTCGGCCGTGAAGCCCGCTCCGGAGGGGCTGCACACCAACGACTTCGTCACCAGCCGGACCGAGGCCCGGATCAAGGCGGCTGAGGGACGTGACTCCCAGCCCTTCCTGATCTGGAGCTCGTACGTCGCGCCCCACCACATGACCGTCTACCCCGGCGGCTTCGGGCCCCCGGTCCCGGCCGAGCGGCACCGGGGCGACCTCGCGGGCGTCGTACCGACCTCGGAGGCGAAGCCGTCCTACGAGGAGCCGACGGACCGTGCGCAGGCCCGGGCCGCCTACGAGGACGCGAGCAGCGCCCCGACCGCCGGCCAGCGTGCGCGTGCGACGGAGCCGAGCCTCCGGGAGTTCAACCAGGCCCGGTTGGAGTCGTTGCTGTCGGTCGACGAGGGCGTCGGGCGCATCGTCGACGCCCTGGCCCGCCGCGGCGAGCTCGAGCGCACGATTATCGTCTTCACCTCCGACAACGGCTTCCTGCTCGGCGAGCACGGCCAGATGGGCAAGAACTCCTACTACGAGGAGTCGCTGCGCGTGCCCTTCCTGGCCGCCGGGCCCGGCGTGGCCTCGGGCAGCAGCGCCAAGGGCTCGATGATGGTCGACGTCGCCCCCTCGCTCGCCGCCCTGGCGCGCGTCCCGGTGAAGCGTGCCGTCGACGGCCGCACGGACCTGTTCTCCGCCGGCGGGGGGTGGGGCGACGACATCGGCACGCTCATCCAGGCCGGGAGCGCCGAGAGCCCCTGGATCTGGCGCGGCACGCGGACCAGCCGGTGGACCTACGTCGAGACGCTCGACGCCGGGACGCTGCTCTTCGACCGCACGGCCGACCCCTTCCAGCTGGACAACCTGGCCGGCACCGGGGAGCCGGCCGAGCAGGACCTCGCACGGCTGACCCCGGGCCTCGACGAGGACTGAGCACCCGACCCCGACGGGCCCGAGCACCGGCTGTGGGCGCCTGGCTACCGTGGCCGGGTGACGACGCCGACCGGGGAACGGGCCCCTGAGCAGGACGACCAGGAGCCGGACCCGCGTCGCTGGCGGGTCCTCGCCGTCACCCTGCTCGTCGGGTTCATGGCGCTGCTCGACGTCACCATCGTCAACATCGCCCTGCCCTCGATCCGCACCGGGCTGGGCACCAGCGCGGGCACCGTGCAGTGGGTGGTCTCGGGCTACGCGCTCGCCTTCGGCCTCGTGCTGGTCACCGGCGGACGCCTCGGCGACGCCTGGGGCCGCCGCCGCCTCATGCTGCTGGGCCTGAGCGGCTTCATCCTCAGCAGCGCCGCCGCCGGCCTCGCCCCGAGCATCGAGGTGCTGATCGCCGCCCGGCTGCTCCAGGGCTTCTCCGCCGGGCTGCTGACACCGCAGTCCTCGGGACTGATCCAGACCCTCTTCCGCGGACCCGAGCGCGGGGTCGCCTTCGGGCTCTTCGGGCTGACGGTGTCGGTCTCCTCCGCGATCGGACCGGTGCTGGGCGGGGTGATCATCGCCGCCGTCGGGGGCGAGGACGCCTGGCGCTGGATCTTCCTGGTGAACCTGCCCATCGGTCTCGTGGGTCTCGTCGCGATCGCCCTGATGGTGCCGGCCGCCCGGCCGGACCGGGCCGACCCGCGCCTGGACGTGGTGGGCGCCCTGCTGCTCGGCGGCAGCGTGCTGTGCCTGCTCTTCCCGGTCATCAGCCTCGAGAGCGGGGCACGGCTGCCTCTGCTGCTGCTCCCGGTCAGCGTCGCGCTCGTCGTCGGGTTCCTGCGCTGGGAGCGCCGCACGGTCGCCCGTGGCGGCGCGCCGCTGCTCGACCTCGCTCTGCTGCGCGAGGTGCCCGGCTACGCCCGCGGCATCGTCATCGGCTCGCTCTACTTCACCGGCTTCACCGGGGTCTTCCTCGTCCTCAGTGTCTTCCTGCAGGACGGCCTCGGCCTGTCGCCGCTCGACGCCGGGCTGCTGCTCACGCCGTTCGCCGTCGGCTCGGCCGTGGCCAGCCCGGTCGCCGGGCGCCTGGTGTCCCGGGTGCGCCGGCCGCTGACCGTCGTCGCGCTGCTGCTGATGATGTCCGGTCTCGTCGTGTTGGCCGCGCTCGTGCCACGCTCGGAGGACGGCGTCTCGCTGTGGCTGGTCGTCGCCCTGCCGCTGCTGCTCGCCGGGCTCGGTGGCGGCGCCGTGGTGTCGCCCAACTTCACCCTGACGCTCGCGGACGTGCCGCCCCGCATGGGCGGCGCCGCCGGAGGCGCGGTGCAGACGGGCCAGCGGCTGGGCGCCTCCTTGGGGGCGGCGCTGCTGGTGACCTCCTACGAGCTGTCGATCGACGGCACCGGCAGCCCCGTCCGGGCGCTGCAGGTCGCGCTGGCCCTCGCCCTCCTCATCCTCGCCGCGGCCCTGGTCGTCGCGGTGCGCGGCTCACGCCGGCCCGCCTCGTCCGGCGCACCGACGCCCGGCCCCTAGACTCCCGGGCCATGGCTGCTCAACGGGTGTACCTCCACGTGGGGGCGCCGAAGTCGGGCACGACGTACCTCCAGGCACGGCTCGCCGCGAACGCCCGCTCCCTCGCGCGCCGCGGGGTGCAGGTGCCGACCCCGCGCCGCACGCTCCCCCGCTCGCGCGCCCACTTCCAGGCCGCGCTCGACCTGCTCGACCAGGACTGGGGCGGCCCCCCGGGCCACGCCGTCGGTGCCTGGCCCCGCCTGCTCGACGCCGTCGACCCGCGCGCCGCCGCGGTCGTGGTGTCCCACGAGATCCTCGCCCCGGCACCCGCCACCGTCGTACGGCGCGCGCTGGCCGACCTCGCCGGCGCCCGCGGCACCCGAGGCACCGGCACCCGGGAGGTGCACGTCGTGCTGACGGCCCGCGAGCCTTCGGGTGCGCTCGCCTCGGCGTGGCAGGAGTCGCTCAAGCAGGGCCGCCGCTGGTCCTTCGCCCGGTTCCTCGACCTGGCGGAGTCCCGTCGTGGCTGGTGGTACCACGCACTCGACCTGCCCGCCGTGCTCGGGACGTGGTCGGCCGACCTGCCGCCCGAGCGGGTGCACCTGGTCACCGTGCCGCCCGTCAGCGGGGGCCAGGACGAGCTGTGGCGCCGCTTCTGCGAGGCCCTCGCGTGCGACCCGAGCGCCGGTCCGCGCCGTCCCGAGGCCTCGAACCCCTCGCTCGGCGTGGTCGAGGCCGCGGTCCTGCGGCGGCTCAACGAGACCAGCGGACGTGAGCGCGCCGACGACCTCCGCGCGCAGCGGATCGACACGCTGCTCGGACCCGGGGGTCTCGAGGAGCGCCGCTCCCCGCGGCTCGGCCTGCCCCCCGGACGCCGCCGCTGGGCCGCGGGCGAGGCCGACCGGTGGCACGCGTGGCTGACCGAGCACCCGGTCACGGTCCACGGGAGCCTCGCGGACCTGCTCCCGGCGCCGGCCCCGCCGGCGGACACCGTGCCTGACCCCGCCGACCCCGCCGACCCCGCTGACCCCGACGCCGTCCCCGACGCCGTGCTCCTCGAGCGCGCCGCGGAGGTGCAGCGCAGCCTCGACCTCGCTGGGTCCGGTCACGTCGACAGCCTGCGGCGCCGGACCCGGCTGGTGCGCGACCTGCTGCGCGGGGACGGCTAGCCCGCGCGACCCGGCAGGGTGAAGGTGGACCCGCGCCCGGTGGTGAGCGTGACGACGTCCGCGACCTGGCTGTTGTACGACGTCTGGTCGGTGGTGCACACCACCAGCCGCACCCGGTGGCCGGCGCCGAAGCGGTGCGCGAAGCCGGCCAGCTTCAGCCGCACCGGGCTGGGCTCCGCGGCGTCGACGGATCCCGCGGGCACCCGCACAGGGGCGATGAGGCGGTGGATCAGCTCGGTCCCGCCGTCCGGGGCGACGTCGTACACCTTGGCGAACAGCACCAGGTCCTGGCCGTTGGTGTGGCTGACCCGCAGCCGCGCCGCGGGCACGCCCACCGAGCGGAGCGGGCGCCGCAGGGCCCGGGAGGTGAAGGAGACGTGCTGGCCCTCGACCTCCTGCGGCGGGACGTCCGCCGAGCTGGGCTCGGAGTCAGGACCGGAGAAGTTCGAGGTCTCCGAGTAGGCCGCGGGGCGGCCGTCGGCGGGGTTGACGATCGACACGGTCCCGCGCCGCGCGACCCGGGCCGGCGTGAGCTGCGAGGTGCCGGACAGGGTGAACCGCGTGCGCTGCGGCAGCGGGAAGCCTGACGCCGTGCCGTACTGCTCGTCGGCCGGGCCGGACCCGCCGTACCTCGTCCAGTCGCGGTACCAGGCGAACCCCGGACCGCGTCCGCCGTCGCGGCCCTTGAGCCAGTGGTCCATCCACTGCACCGCGCGCCGGGTCAGGTAGCAGCGGTCGAGCTCGGCGACGGTGCGGTCGACGCCGTCGTAGACCTCGCACTCGCCGGGCTGCGAGCTGTAGCCGCCGTGCCCACCCGAGTTCCAGATCATGCCGACGGGCACGCCACGGCGCTTCAGCCCGGTGTACGTCGCCACCGCGTCGTTGAGGTTGAACAGCGTGTCGCTCTGCCCCTGCACGAGCAGCACGGGCACGTCGACGTCGTCGAGGAAGCTGGTCGCGGCGGCCCGTGCCAGCAGCCGGCGCGCGGCCGGGTCGGAGTCGCCGGTGGAGCTGAGCAGCGCGTAGGTGCGGCACAGCTCGAGGTAGTAGCCAGGGCACGACGACGCGCCGGCGAGCTCCTCGGGGTCCGCCTCGACGGCCTTGGCCTCCGGGCATCCGCCGTTGCCCTGGGCCGGCTGGGTGTTGCCCGAGGCGTAGAAGAGCGAGGTCCACTGCTGCTTGAACACGCCCTGGGTGTTGCGGGTCTGCGCGAAGCCGCTGCGGTCGCCCGGGACGATCCGGTTGTTCGGGTCCAGCGAGTAGGCCAACGAGCTCCAGGTCCGGCCCGGGACGGCCGTGCGGATCCGGTCGTCGGCGGCCGCCAGGGGCAGCTGGATGCCGCCGCCGTAGGACCCGCCGATGGTCCCCACCACCACACCGCGGCGGTCGCGCTTCACGAACGCCCGCGGCTCCAGCACCTCGTCGATGAGCTGGCGCGCGCTCGGGACGTCCCAGTCGGCCGACTGCAGCGTGATGCAGCCGCCGCTGTCGCCGAAGCCCGAGGAGGTCCAGGTCAGCACGACGTACCCGTGGGAGGCGAAGAGCTCGGCGGTGTCGACGACCTCCGTGGCGTCCTTGGTCAGCCCGAAGCCGTGGGTCATGAGAATCGCCGGCTTGGGGCTGCGGGCGGTGGCGCTGTCGGGGACGTAGAGGCGGGTGTCGAGCTCGAGGGGGACGTCGCGGTCCGGTCCGGTCTGCACCGGCACCATCCGCTCCTCGGTGCGCCACCCGTCGCCGGCGCGTGCAGCCGGGGCTCGGGCGGGCGCCCGCGAGGTCGTCGCCGCCGTCACCGAGGGGGCGGCCGACGGCGTCGCGGCGCCCGCGGTCGCCGGGACGACCGGCACCAGCGCGACCAGGGCGAGCACCAGGAGGAGGACGAGCGGACGAGTGCGCGTGACAACGCGTGCGGTCATCCTCGCACCGTACGCCCGCAGGGCTGGCGCGGCGCGGGTTCTCGGGATGGAATGACCCCGCACCCGTCCCCTCCGGCCCCCGGGCCGCCGCGAAGGAGCCGTCGATGTTCTACCCCCTCACCGTGCGCGACTTCATCGACCGGGCGGAGACGGTCTACCCCGACCGGGTCGCGGTGGTCGACGAGCCGGACCAGCCGGCTGCGAGCCTGGGCACCCTGACCTACCGCGAGGTGGCCGCTCTCGCCCGGGCCCAGGCCGCGCGGCTGGACGCCCTCGGGGTGCCGGTGGGCGGTCGCGTGGCGGTGGTGTCGCACAACAGCGCCCGGTTGCTGACCTCGTTCTTCGGCGTCAGCGGCTCGGGGCGCGTGCTCGTGCCGGTGAACTTCCGCCTGAGCGTGAAGGAGATCCAGTACATCGTCGCCCACTCCGGCGCCGAGGTCGTGTACGTCGACCCCGAGCGGACCGACGTGCTCGAGGCCCTCGACGTGCCCCACAGGTTCCTCCTCGGCGACGACGACGCCCTCTACCTGCGCGACGTCGAGCCGCGACCGTGGGACGAGCCCGACGAGGGCGCGACCGCCACGATCAACTACACCTCCGGGACCACCGCGCGACCCAAGGGCGTGCAGCTGACCCACCGCAACCTGTGGCTCAACGCGACCGTCTTCGGGCTCCACACCGGGGTCAACGACCGCGACGTCTACCTGCACACGCTGCCGATGTTCCACTGCAACGGCTGGGGCATGCCCTACGTGACGTCGTCGATGGGTGTCCCCCACGTGGTGCTGCGCAAGGTCGACGGCGCCGAGATCCTGCGCCGTGTCGAGCACCACGGCGTCACGCTGATGTGCGCCGCCCCGGCGGTCATCAGCGCGGCCCTCGAGGCCGCCGGCTCCTGGGACGGCGAGGTCCCCGGCCGCGACCGGGTGCGGATCGTGGTCGCCGGTGCCCCTCCCCCGACGCGCACCATCGAGCGCGTGATGGAGGAGCTCGGCTGGGAGTTCAACCAGATCTACGGTCTGACCGAGACCTCGCCGCTGGTGACGGTCAACCGCAAGCGGGCCGAGTGGGACGAGCTGTCCACCCACGACCTCGCGGCACGGCTGGGACGCGCCGGCGCACCCGCGCTCGGCGTACGTGTCGAGATCGACCCGCACGGCGAGGTGCTCACCTCCTCGAACCACAACCTCGACGGCTACTGGGAGCAGCCGGAGGAGACCGAGCGCGTGCAGGCCGGGAACACGTTCCACACCGGCGACGGCGGCTACCTCGACGAGGACGGCTACCTGGTGATCTCGGACCGCAAGAAGGACGTGATCATCTCCGGCGGGGAGAACGTCTCCTCGATCGAGGTCGAGGACGCCCTGATGTCGCACCCCGCCGTCCGCGAGGTGGCGGTGATCGGCATCCCGGACGAGAAGTGGGGCGAGCTGGTGACGGCGCTGGTGGTCACCGACCCCGACGCCGGCAACGGTGATGGCAGCGGTGATGGCAGCGACGGCAGCGGCCGCGTCACCGCCGAGGACGTCATCGCGTTCTGCCGTCAGAGCCTGGCCGGCTACAAGTGCCCCAAGCGGGTGGACTTCGTCGACGAGCTGCCGCGCACCGCGACCGGCAAGCTGCAGAAGTTCAAGCTCCGCGAGCCGTTCTGGCGCGACCAGCAGCGCCAGGTCAACTAGGAGCCATCCCCCGGCCGGGGGACGCCGACGGTTCGGCGCGCCCCCAGCGGGTAGGGAGTCTGTGACCACGCTCACGCCATCCGGGAGGCCCCGTGCCGAATCTCGCGACCCTGCTCACCACGACCGCCGAGGAGCACGGTGACCGCCCCGCGGTGAAGCTCGACGACACCGTGCTCAGCTACGACGAGCTGCTCGACGGCGCGCGTCGGGTCACCGCCCTGCTCAAGGCCAAGGGCATCGGGCCGGGCGACCGCATCGGCCTGGTGCTGCCGAACGTGCCGCACTTCCCGGTGATCTTCTACGGCGCGGTCGCCGCCGGGGCCGTCGTCGTCCCGATGAACCCGCTGCTCAAGGGCCGCGAGGTGCAGTACTACCTCGAGGACTCAGGCGCCTCGCTGGTCCTGGCCTGGCAGGACATGGCCGACGAGGCCACCAAGGGTGCCGAGGCGGTCGGGATCGAGTGCATCTCCGTCGAGGCCGAGGGCTTCCTGGGCCTCCTCGGTGAGCACGAGCCGGACGACGAGATCGTCGAGCGCGACGGCGACGACACCATGGTCCTGCTTTACACCTCCGGCACCACCGGGCAGCCCAAGGGCGCCGAGCTGACCCACGACAACATGATCTCGAACGCCCTCACCAGCGCGGAGACCCTCGTGGAGCTGACGCACGAGGACGTTGTCATGGGCTGCCTCCCGCTGTTCCACTGCTTCGGGCTGACCTGCGGGCTCAACGCCGCGGTCGCCAAGGGCGCCTGCCTGACGCTCATCCCCCGCTTCGACGCGGGCAAGGCCCTCGAGGTCGTCGCCCGCGACCAGGTCACCGTTTTCGAGGGCGTCCCCACGATGTACGCCGGCATCCTGCACGCCGACGGGGCCGAGGACGCCGACATGTCGTCGCTGCGGACCTGCATCTCCGGCGGCTCGGCGATGCCGGTCGAGGTGATGAAGAACTTCGAGAAGACCTTCGACTGCATCGTGCTCGAGGGCTACGGCCTGTCCGAGACCTCCCCGGTCGCCTCCTTCAACCGCCCCGACCTCGAGCGCAAGCCCGGCACCATCGGCACCGCGGTGCGGGGCGTCGAGATGAAGCTGCTCGACGACGACGGCGAGGACGTCACCGAGGACGGCGCCGTCGGCGAGATCGCCATCAAGGGCGAGAACGTCATGAAGGGCTACTGGGAGCGCGAGGAGGCCACCGCGGAGTCCATCGTCGACGGCTGGTTCCGCAGCGGCGACATGGCCACCGTCGACGACGAGGGCTACTTCACCATCGTGGACCGCAAGAAGGACCTCATCATCCGCGGCGGCTACAACGTCTACCCCCGCGAGGTGGAGGAGGCGCTCTACGAGCACGACGCGGTCGCCGAGGTCGCCGTCATCGGGCTCCCCCACGACGAGCTCGGCGAGGAGGTCGGTGCCGCCGTCGCGCTCAAGGACGGCCAGCAGGCCGACGAGGACGAGCTGAAGGAGTTCGCCAAGGAGCGCCTGGCGGCGTACAAGTACCCGCGCCAGGTCTGGCTCGTCGACGAGCTGCCCAAGGGCCCCACCGGCAAGATCCTGCGGCGCGAGGTCAGCGCCCCCGGCGACGAGAGCGCCGACAGCAACGACAGCACCGACAACAACGCCGACGAGAAGAGCGAGGCCTCCGCGTGACCGCCGCCCCCACCGAGAAGGAGTCCGCGGCCCAGGCCCGCCTGACCGAGGCCGAGCAGCCGCCGGGCGAGGACAGCAGCGAGCTGTCGATGCCGCTGGACCTGCTGCTCGCCGACGCCGGCCGGAGCACGCTGCGGCGCTTCCTGCCCGGGGTCTCGGGCGTGAAGTTCGCCGCCGGGCTGGCCCGCCGGCCGCACAAGGTCGCCGGACGCGCGGCCGGGCTCGGGGTCGAGCTGGCCAAGGTCGGCCTCGGGCGCTCCGAGCTGGAGCCGCACGCCAAGGACCGCCGTTTCTCCGAGGAGGCGTGGGCGCGCAACCCGCTCTTCAAGCGCACCCTGCAGGGCTACCTCGCGTGGGGCCAGGCCGTGCGCGGTCTCGTCGACGACGCCGAGCTCGGCTGGGGTGACGAGCAGCGGATGGGCTTCATCGTCGACAACCTCGTCGAGGCCACCTCCCCCAGCAACAACCCGTTCCTCAACCCCAAGGTGCTCAAGCGCACGCTCGACACCGGCGGCGGCAACCTCGCCGAGGGCGGCCGGCGGCTCGTGCGCGACTTCGCCACGGCCCCGCGGGTGCCGTCGATGGTGGAGCCGGACGCGTTCGAGGTCGGGGTGGACATCGCTGTCACGCCCGGCGCGGTCGTCTTCCGCACCGACGTCTTCGAGCTGATCCAGTACACCCCGCAGACCGGCAAGGTCCGCCAGGTGCCGCTGCTGATCGTGCCGCCGACCATCAACAAGTACTACGTGATCGACCTGGCCGAGCAGCGCAGCCTGGTCGAGCACCTGGTGCAGAACGGCCAGCAGGTCTTCTGCATCTCCTGGCGCAACCCCGACGCCCGGCACGCCGACTGGGGCCTGGACACCTACGGCCAGGCCATCCTCGAGGCGATGCAGGCGGCCCAGGACATCACCCGGCAGGAGAAGGTCGCGATGCTCGCGATCTGCTCGGGCGGGATGATCGCCTCGATGGTGCTGGCGCACCTCGCTGACACGGGCCAGCTGGACCGCGTCGCGGCCTTCAGCCTCGCCGTGACGGTCCTCGACCAGGACCAGGCCGGTCTCCCGAGCGCCCTGCTGTCGCGCAAGGCGGCCGCGGCGTCGACCCGCGCGTCGCGGGAGAAGGGCTACCTCGACGGGCGCGCGCTCGCGGAGATCTTCGCGTGGCTGCGACCCAACGACCTGATCTGGAACTACTGGGTCAACAACTACCTGATGGGCCACGCCCCCAAGGCCTTCGACATCCTCTACTGGAACGCCGACCCCGTGCGGATGAGCGCCGCCATGCACCGCGACTTCATGGACCTCGCGATCCGCAACGCGCTGACCGAGCCCGGCGCCGCGGAGATGCTGGGCACCAAGGTCGACCTCTCGAAGGTCGACGTCGACTCCTACGTGGTGGCCGGCATCGCCGACCACCTCTGCAAGTGGGAGTCGTGCTACCAGACGACCCAGCTGCTGGGCGGCACGTCGAAGTTCGTGCTCTCCACCAGCGGCCACATCGCCGCTATGGTCAACCCTCCGGGCAACGAGAAGGCCAGCTTCCAGACCGCGAGCACCAACCCGCCCGAGGCGGCGGCGTGGCTCGAGAAGGCCTCCAAGGTGAAGGGCAGCTGGTGGGAGGACTACGTGGAGTGGTTGGCCGAGCGCAGCGGGGCGGAGCGCAACAAGCCCCGTCGGCTGGGGTCGGCGGAGTACGAGCCGCTGTGCGACGCCCCCGGCACCTACGTCCACGACCGCTGAGCCGGCTCGCGTGAGCCCGGCCCAGCCGACCGCCTCCACCACGACCGGCACCCCGACCGACGTGCCCGCCTGCGCCCCGGATAGAGTCCGCACCATCTCGGTGCGGGGCGTGTCGGTGCGCGTCTCGGAGCGTCGGGCCTGCGGCGAGCACATCGGCGACCCGCCCCTGCTGCTCTGCAACGGCATCGGCGTCAGCTTCGAGGCGCTGCAGCCCTTCGTCGACGCGCTGCACCCCCACCGCGGCGTCGTACGGTTCGACGTCCCCGGCGTCGGGGGCAGCCCGCTGCCGCCGTACCCCTACGCGATCGCGGGGCTGGCCTCCTGGCTCACCGCGGTGATGACCACGCTCGGCCATCCCCGCTTCGACGTGCTCGGGCTGTCGTGGGGCGGTGGTCTCGCGCAGCAGCTCGCGGTCCAGGCGCCCCGCCGCGTGCGCCGCGTCGTGCTCGCCGCCACCGGCACCGGCTGCCTCATGGTGCCGGCCAGGCCCGGCGTCCTCGGCAAGATGATGACGCCGCGCCGTCACCGCGACCCGGCGTACGCCGCCTCCATCGCGGCCGACATCTACGGCGGCTCGATGCGCACCCACCCGGAGCGGGGCGCCCGGCTGCTGCACGCCGCGACCCGGTCCGGGCCGAAGCGCGGCTACTACTACCAGCTGCTGGCGATGGCGGGCTGGACGAGCCTGCCGTTCCTGGGCCTGCTGCGCCAGCCGACGCTGGTGCTCGGCGGCACCGACGACCCGATCATCCCGGTCGCGAACCCGAAGCTGCAGGCGCGGCTGATCCCCCGCGCCCGCCTCCACCTGTACGACGGTGGCCACCTCGGGATCGTGACCGAGGCCGACGACATCGCCCCCGTCGTCGACGCCTTCCTGGACGAGGAGCGCACCCCATGACCGACCAGACCGGGCTCGACGAGCTCACGCTCGACGACTCCCCCGCCTCGGACTTCCTCGGCTTCGAGCTGCTGCTCGAGGACGCCGACCGCGAGCTGCTGAGCCGGGTGCGCGCCTTCATGACCCGCGAGGTCGAGCCGGTGATCAACGACTACTGGACCCGGGCGGCGTTCCCGCACGAGCTGGTGCCGGGACTGGCGAAGCTCGGCATCGCCGGCCTCGCGTACGACGGACCGGGCTGCCCGGCCCGCGGCGCCCTCGTCGACGGCCTGGTCAACATGGAGATGTCGCGCACCGATCCCTCGATGGGCACGTTCCTCGGGGTCCACGGCGGCCTCGCCATGGGGTCGATCCAGCTGTGCGGCTCCGACGAGCAGCGCGAGCGCTGGCTGCCGGCGATGGCCCGCATGGAGCTGATCGGCGCCTTCGGCCTGACCGAGCCCGACGTCGGCTCGGCGATCTCCGCCGGCCTGGCGACGAGCGCGACCCGCGACGGCGACGACTGGATCCTCAACGGTGCCAAGAAGTGGATCGGCAACGCTGCCTTCGCCGACCTGGTGATCATCTGGGCCCGCGACACCGACGACGGCCAGGTCAAGGGCTTCGTCGTCGAGAAGGGCACCGACGGCATGGAGTTCCACAAGCAGGAGGACAAGATCGCCCTCCGCGTGGTCCAGAACGCCGAGATCCACCTGAGCGACGTCCGGGTCCCCGAGACGAACCGGCTCCAGAAGGCCGACAGCTTCCGCGCCACCGCCGACGTGCTGCGGGTGACCCGCATGAGCGTGGCGTGGGCCGCCACCGGCACCGCCCGCGGCGCCTTCGAGCACGCCCTGCGCTACACCAAGGCGCGCGAGCAGTTCGGCCGGCCGATCGCGTCGTTCCAGATGGTGCAGGACCTGCTGGTCAAGATGCTCTCCAACGTCACCGCGGCGACCGCGATGAACGTGCGCGCGTCGCAGCTGCAGGAGGCCGGGCTGCTGCGCGACGAGCACGCCTCGCTGTGCAAGGCGCACAGCACCGTGCGGATGCGCGAGACGGTCGGCTGGGCGCGTGAGGTGCTCGGCGGCAACGGCATCCTGCTCGAGCACCACGTCGGGCGCTTCGTGGCCGACGCCGAGGCGCTGTACTCCTACGAGGGCACCCGCGAGATGAACACCCTCATCGTGGGCCGGGCCATCACCGGCGAGAGCGCGTTCGTCTGAGCCGTCCAGGCGGCCCGGTCGCGGTCGCGACCGTCAGCCCAGGTCGTCGCGCAGCACCCGCTTGAGCAGCTTGCCGCTCTGGTTGCGCGGCAGCTCGTCGACGAAGTGCACCCGCTTCGGCACCTTGTACGCCGCCAGGTGCTCGCGTGCGTGCGCCCGCAACGTCTCGGCGTCGGCCGTGGCGCCGTCGCGGAGCACGACCACCGCGGTGACCGCCTCGATCCACCGCTCGTCGGGGGTCGCGACCACGGCCACCTCGGCGACGTCGTCATGGGTGTAGAGCGCGTCCTCGACCTCGCGGCTCGCGACCAGCACGCCGCCGGTGTTGATCACGTCCTTGATGCGGTCGACGACGGTGATGTAGCCCGCCTCGTCGCGCACCACCATGTCGCCGGAGTGGAACCACCCGCCGCGGAAGGCCTCCGCGGTGGCGGCGTCGTCGTCCCAGTAGCCGGTGCACAGCTGCGGTGAGCGGTAGAGCAGCTCGCCGGGGGTGCCCGGGTCCACGCGGTCGCCGTCCTCGTCGACGACGTCGATCTCGACGAACGTGACCGGCCGGCCGCACGACTCCGGGCGCTCGGCGTGCTCCTCGGGGCGGAGCACCGTCGCCAGCGGGGCGATCTCCGACATCCCGAAGCAGTTGAAGAAGCCGAGCTCCGGCAGCCGACCCTGGAGCCGCTGCAGGACCGGCACCGGCATGATCGAGGCGCCGTAGTAGCCCTTGCGCAGCGAGGACAGGTCGCGCGTCGCGAGCTCCTCGTGGTTCGCCAGCGGCACCCATACCGTGGGTGCGAGGAACAGCGCGGTGACGGCGTCGGCCTCGACGCGACGCATGATCTCCCCGACGTCGGGCCGGGTCAGCAGCGCGCTGGTCGCGCCGACCATCAGCGAGGGCAGCAGGAACACGTGCATCTGCGCCGAGTGGTACAGCGGCATGCTGTGCAGCGGCCGGTCCTCCTCGGTGAGGTCGAGGGCGATCACGCAGGAGACGTACTCGTGGACCAGTGCCCGGTGCGTCATCATCGCGCCCTTGGGGTTCCCGGTCGTGCCGGAGGTGTAGAGCAGCTGCACCAGGTCGGTGTCGGCCACCTCCGACGCGACCTCCGGGACCTCGCCGGCGGACCAGGTGGCCAGCACCGCGTCGTCGTCGCCGTGCAGCGTCAGCACCTGCCCGAGCGACGTCTGCTCGCGCACCGCCTCGACGTTGGCGCGCAGGGCGGGGTCCACGAGCGCCACCTTGCTGCCGGACTGGGCCAGCACGTAGCCCAGCTCCCGCCCCGTCAGGGCGTAGTTGACCGGCACGTGCACCAGCCCGGCACGGGCGCAGCCGAGGAAGGCCAGCAGGTAGGCGTCGGAGTTCGCCCCGACGGTCGCCACCCGGTCGCCGTGGGACAGCCCGAGCGAGAGCAGGTGGGCCGCGGCGCGCGAGACGGCCGCGTCGAGCTCGGCGTACGTCCAGGAGCGGTCCTCGTAGGTGAGCGCGACCCGGTCCGGGGTGCGGGCGGCGCTGCGGTGGACGATGGCGTCGACGGTGCTGCTGCGCGGGTCGCTCATCCGCTCACCCTGCCACGCGGCGGGCTACCGTCGGGGTGAGACGACCGCGGAGGAACCCATGGAGACCCTGACCGGCATCATGCCGACCGACCGCCCCGAGCGCTACGCCAAGCAGCTGCTGAGCCACTGGTCCGAGCGCGGGACGCAGAGCGACGACGGTACGTCCTCGCGGATGGACTGGCACGACGGGCAGGTGCTGGTCCTCACCCCGCGCGAGGGCAGTCTCGACATCGAGGTCTCGGTCCCGGACGGCGAGGACGTCGTCCGGTTCGCCGAGGTGGTGGCGCGCCACCTCGAGCGGTTCGGCCAGCGCGACGAGCTGGTGGTCACCTGGGACCCCGCCGGCGGCTGACCCGCCCCGCTGCGGCGCTGGGCTTGGCTCGACCGAAGAGGCCGGGCTGGGCTCGGCCGAGAGGGGCGGGCTGGGTTCGATCGGGCTGGGCTCGCTCGAGCGGGGCGACTCAGCGGCCGGTGAAGACCGGCGCGCGCTTCTCGGAGCGCGCCGTCGCCGCCTCGCGTACGTCGTCGCTGGCCCAGCACGCGTCGAAGCTCGCCTGCACCGCGTCGTCGGCGCCCCCGTTGAGGACCAGCTTGTTGTGGGCGAGCGTCAGCGGCGCCAGGGCGGCGATCTCGTGGGCCCAGGTCAGCGCGTCCTCGAGGGTGCCGGCCCGGTCGGCGAGACCGCACCCCAGCGCGGCGTCGCGGTCGACGGTCTCCGCGGCCAGCATGAGCCGGCGCGCGACTCCCCCGCCGGCGACCGCGGCCAGGATGCGCATCGTCCAGGCGTCGACGGCCATCCCGTTGCGCGCGGTCGGTACGCCGAACACCGCCGACGTGTCGGCCACCCGCAGGTCGCAGGCCAGCGCCAGCTGGGTGCCGGCGCCGATGGCCGGTCCGTTCACTGCCGCCACGACGGGCACCGGCAGCCGCGTCAGGCCGTGCAGCATCCCGTAGAGCGCCTCGATGAACTCGTCGCCGTACACGCCGCCCAGGTCGGCACCGGAGCAGAACGCCGTCCCGGCACCGGTCACCACGAGCACGCGCGCGCCGTCGTCCACCGCCCTCTGCGACTCCGCGGCGAGCGCGCGGCACAGGTCGAGGTCCAGGGCGTTGCGGCGCTCCTCGCGCTGCAGCTCGAGCACCGTCACGGGTCCGTCACGTCGGGTCGCCAGCATGCTCGGAACCCTAGGCGGAGCGTCCGGGCCGCGGGGACGCGTCCCGCCTCCGACCGGTGTGAGGTTCCTCGCCGTCCCCGGCCGCGCGTGCTCCCGGTCGTCACCCGATCCCGCCCGGGAAGGGCCGGACGGCCTGGAAATCGTGGCGCCGGTGCGTGCACCGTCGAGGGCAGGCTGCCCGGACCCGCAGCCACCGACCACGGGGAGGAACCATGAAGCACCTGTCCGGTCGCCGGTACGGCGGCCTCGTCCTGCTCGGAGCGCTGACGGCGCTCGCCGTGCCCGCGGTCGCCGCGACCGTCAACGGCACCAGTGGCGACGACGTCCTGCGCGGCACCGCGCGAGCCGACACGATCCGCGGGTTCGCCGGCAACGACCTCGTGACCGCCCGGGGCGGCGACGACCAGGTGCGCACCGACGGTGGCGCCGACCTGGTCCAGCTGGGCGACGGCGCCGACCGGCACGTGAACCCGCCCGGCATCACCGGCGGCCAGGACATGGTGCAGGCCGGGCCCGGGCCCGACACGGTGATCGACGCCTGGGCCGCGGACCTGGGCGACGGCGACGACCGCTACTTCGCCAGTGCCCGTGGCTGCCTCGCCATCGAGCTCGGCGCCGGAGACGACCGGGCTCCCGGGTCAACGGCCGACTTCTACGGCGGGCGGGACGACTGCGTCATCCGCGGCGGACCCGGCGACGACGTCATCGGCTGGAGCGGGTACGACGGCCCGCCCGGACCGAGGCAGACCGTCCTCGACGGCGGTGCTGACGACGACGTCCTCCGGGGCGGCTACAACGAGGACGTGATCCTGGGCGGGCCCGGCAACGACGTGATCGTCGCCGCCGAGGACTACTGGCCGCGCTCGGACATCATCGTGGCCGGGCCCGGTGATGACCAGATCGAGACCGACTGGGAGGGCAACGGCAGCCCGATCGACTGCGGCGCCGGCACCGACGTCGTCCGTGGCGTGGGCCCGTCGCGCATCCTCATCGGCTGCGAGGTCGTCAACCCCTGAGCGAGAAGGCCGGCGGCCGCGCCCCCGACGCCCGGCCCTCGTGACTCACGACCAGCCGGGGCGGCCCCTACCCTGGGGCGATGCTGCCCGCCACGTGGATCGAGTGCCGCCGTACCGACGGTGAGCGGGTGGGGTGGGCCGTCCCCGCGGGCGAGGGGTTCCACGCCGTCGACCTGCTCGGGCGCCGGCGCACCGAGACGCCCCTCGACTGGCTGGAGACCGAGGAGACGCTGACCGAGCTCGGGATCGGCTACCTCGCCGACCGCTACCACCTCACGCTCCCCAGCGGGGAGACGCGCGTGGTGCGCATCGGCGAGGCCGGCACGTCCGGCATCGTCGTCGTCGCCGACGAGCTCGGCGCCGCCTCCGCCGTCGGGGCCGAGCCGGACACGTTCGACCTGCCGTTCCCCGCGCCACCGACGTTGACTCCTGCCGGCTAGTGCCTCAGGGGCGCCGCTCGTGGGGCGCGGTCGATGCTGACCCGTCCGGGGCCGAGGCGTTGGACGTGGTGGTCGGGGTGGTGGGCCAGCGTGTGGTGGCGCCCGCAGAGCAGGACACCGTCGGCGACGTCGGTGCGCCCGCCCCGAGCCCAGCCGTCGAGGTGGTGGGCGTCCGCCCAGGCCGTCGGCCGGTCGCAGCGCTCCACCGCGCAGGTGAACCCCTGCTGCACGGCCATCGCGACCCGCTGCGGCTTCGAGAAGAGTCGCGCCCGGCGCCCCAGGTCGAGCAGCTGGCCGCGCGACCCGAGGACGGCGGGGATGACGCCCGCCGCGCAGGCCATCCGGCGGGCCTCCCCCGGCGCGATGCGGTCGCCGGAGTCGAGCGTCGCGGCGCCCAGACCGCCGAGCAGCGTCTCCAGGCTCATCGTGACCACGACCGCGGCGTTGAGCCCGCCGCTGCTGGGCAGGTCGTCGGGATCGAGTGACTCGAGCAGCCGGCACAGCGCCTGCCCCATGACCTGCGGCTGGGTCCGGTCGGTGCGCGGGATCGCGTCGGCCAGCTGGGGGTTCGCGATCGCGTGCAGCGCCTTGCGCAGCATCACGCCGCGGCTGGTCGGCAGCTTCGCCCAGACGTTCGTGGTGCCCGTGCCGTCGTCCCACATCGACAGGGACGTCCGGGCGTCGGCGACGTCGGCCTCGGCCTGCAGGCGCCGGGCCTCCTCGGCCTCGGCACCCGCGGGGTCGACGACCTCCAGCAAACGCCGGCCGACCGCGCGCAGCTGCACGGCGTCGAGGCGCGACGCCTCCTCGAGCATGTGCCTCTCGGCCCTGGCCCGGTCCTCGGCCTCGACCCAGTCGGGCAGCCGGTTCACCGCCTGGACCACGGCTCGTGCCTGGGCCGCGTCGATGCGCCCGCCCAGCAGGGCGTCCGCGGTCGCCCGGTAGCGATCGCTGAGGTCCTCCGCCAGGCGGACCTCGGCGTGCGCCGCACGCGCATGGATCAGCGCCGTGGCGGTCAACCACCCGGCAGTGTCCCCCGTCGCCGGGCCCGGGACGTTGCGGGCCAGGTCGATCGCGTCGCCGTGCGCGAGCACCGCCAGGCGCAGCCCCTCGAGCCGCGCGATCACCCTCCCCAGCTCGAGCACGGTCTCGGCCGCCTCCGTCGCGTCGAGGCAGCCGACCGCCACCCCGCCGACCCCCGCGCCCGTCACCTCGTCGAGCGAGGCCAGCAGCCGTCCGGCGTACCGGTGGAGGCGCTGCGGGCGCTCCTCGACCGGCCGTGCGGTCGCTGCGTCCCTCGTCATGCGACCACGGTGCCAGGACCCTCCGACACAATACGATCAGACGTTCGAGGAGCGGCAGCGGATCCGACGCCCTTTTCCGCGAAGGCTCCGACGACCCCGTGCCGCGGCCGCCGCCCGTCGCGGGAACCGCGGCGAACGCACGTACGTCGAACTGTCATGCCGACCCCGGACATCAGCATCTCGGCCCCTGGCAAGACCCGCTCCCTCGCCGCTGGCCGAACCATCCGCGGGGCCGCGCGCCTCGGCCTGGTCGCCGCGGCTCTCGCCCTCGCCGGGTGCGCCGTGCCCGGGTCGGGCACCGCCGCGGCGGACCGCCCGCAGGTCAGGGCCGACGAGCTCACGGAGGCCGGCGGTCGCCCCTGCCCGAGGACGCTCCCGGTCGGCGAGGACCCGTCGGGGCACGGGTTCGGCACCCAGGAGGTCGCCGACGAGATGCCGACCCTTCTCGAGCCGGACACGGCCTGGGTGTGCGAATACGGCAGCGTCGATGTCGGGACGACCTCCTCCGGAGGGACCGTCCTCGGATGGAGACGCGCGGGTCGCCCCGAGCCCGTCACCGACCTCTCCCGACTGACGAGAGCCCTGGACGGCCTCGCCCCCGCAGACCGCAGCGGCGGGTGCACCGACGACCTCGGCCCCCGCTGGATGGTCGTGTCCAGCCACGACGGCGACCTGACCGGGGCGGTGGTCGACGACTACGGTTGCCGCGACGTGCGGCTGACCGACGACCCCCACGCGACGCCGCCAGGAGCGGGGGGCCAGGACGGGACGGTCGCAGGCGTCCTGGACGGCGGCACCGCGGTCCTCGACGCCCTCGGCGTCGGCCGCTCGGGCTGAGCCCGCACCCGGGGGTCGGCCGGGCCCCGCTCAGAACGGCACCTGGGTGCGCAGCAGGCCCTCGGCCGGAGCCCGCCCGCTCAGCGCGCGGCAGAAGTCGAGCGCGTCCAGGGTGAGGCGCTCCCCCTCGCCACGCTGCCAGCGCCCGCCCGCCGGGCCGGTCAGCTCGAGGTCGTACGCCGCACCGTGGCGGTCGGCCCACTCGGCCACCACGTCGGCCACGATCGCGCCCTCGTGCTCGGGGCTCAGCACCATCTCGGCCCCCGTGGCGCGCGTCAGGTCGACCCGGTGGAGGAACGGGTCGCGGGTGAGGATCACGTCGAACAGGTAGCCCAGGGTCCACCACTCGTCCCCGTCGGGGATCGTCTGACGCCTCAGCAGACCCGGCGCCCGCGACCGGCCGCGGACCGCCCGGGGAGCGAGACGACGCATCTCGGCGATCAGTCCCTCAGGGGCCAGGGACGCGTTCTTGTCGACCTGGAGGGCCGTCAGCGCGTCCACCAGCACGACGCCGTCACGCTTCGCGCGTCGACCGGCTCCGACCTGCTGCCGCACCATCTCCGGCACGCTCGCGACCATCTGCACCATGCCGAGCATGTGGCCGGCCATCGCCCGCACGTCCCAGCCCGGGCACTCGGTCGGCCGCCGCCACTGCTCGGGGCCCAACGTCTCGAGCAGGGCCACGACGCGTGCGTACTCGGTCGCAGCACGACGCGTCGCGTCCTCCCGCGTGACCTGGGGCAGACGCGAGTCCTGCTTTGTCCGGTGCCGCTGCGGACTGCTGGACACGAGAGGAGTGTGCGCGCGTCACCGGCGGCTGTCCAGGGACGCGACCGAGTGGTCCGGACCTGGGAGGCGAGGGCTCCGACCCGCGTTCGGCGGCCGGTCGCGGACCCCGTGGGAACAGCTCAGGAGTCGTCGTGGACGCGGTGCACCTTGTGCTGCGCGGCCTGCGCGCGGGGCCGGATCACGAGCTCGTCGATGTTGACGTGCGAGGGGCGCGTGACCATCCAGGTGATGGCGTCGGCGACGTCGTCGGCGGTCAGCGGCTCGGCCACGCCGGCGTACACCGCGTCGGCCTTCTCCTGGTCGCCGTCGAAGCGCACGAGCGCGAACTCGTCGGTGCGCACCATCCCCGGCGCGATCTCGCAGACCCGCACCGGCTGGTCGAACAGCTCCAGGCGCAGCGTCTCGGTGACGACCTGGGTGCCGTGCTTGGCCGCGGTGTAGCCGCCGCCGCCCTCGTAGGCGATGCGTCCTGCGGTCGAGCCGACGTTGAGGATCACGCCCGCGCCGCTCGCGACCAGCGCCGGCAGCAGCGCCTTGGTCACCTGCACCAGCCCGATCACGTTGACCTCGTACATCGCGCGCCAGTCCTCGGCGCTCGCCTCCGACACGGGCGACGCCCCGAACGCGCCACCCGCGTTGTTCACGAGTACGTCGAGCCGCTCGCCCACGCGCGACGCCAGCGCCGCCACGTCGTCGGGGGACGTGACGTCGCACGCGATCGCCGTGCCGCCGATCTCCGCGGCCAGCGCCTCGATGCGCTCGAGTCGTCGGGCGGCGCAGACCACGTGGAAGCCCTCGGCGGCGAGGTGGCGGGCGGTGGCCGCCCCGATCCCGCTGCTGGCTCCGGTGACGACGGCGGTGCGTGCGGAGGTGGGCGAGGCAGAGGAGGTCATGGGGCCATTGTGGCGCGCCCCCACTCACGACCAGGATGGGCACCCACCCGCGACCGCCGCCCCTGCCCCAGATGGAGAGCCCGCCCGTGCACCTCGACCGCTTCGACCGCTACCCGTTGCTCTTCGGCCCCAGCCCGGTCCACCGGCTGGACCGGCTGACCGCCCACCTCGGCGGCGCCGAGATCTGGGCCAAGCGGGAGGACTGCAACTCCGGGCTGGCCTACGGCGGCAACAAGACCCGCAAGCTGGAGTACATCGTCCCCGACGCGCTCGCCCAGGGTGCGGACACGCTGGTGTCCATCGGCGGCTACCAGTCCAACCACACGCGCCAGGTGGCGGCGGTCGCGGCCAAGCTCGGCCTCAAGGCCCGGCTGGTGCAGGAGAAGTGGGTCGACTGGCCCGACGCGGTCAACGACAAGGTCGGCAACATCCTGCTGTCGCGCATCATGGGCGCCGACGTCCGCCTCGACCCGGCCGGCTTCGACATCGGCATCCGCTCGTCGTGGGAGGAGGCGATGCAGGAGGTCCGGGACGCGGGCGGCACGCCGTACGGCATCCCGGCCGGTGCCTCGGAGCACCCGCTCGGCGGGCTCGGCTTCGCGCAGTGGGCGCAGGAGGTGGCCCAGCAGGAGGCCGAGCTCGGCGTCTTCTTCGACACGATCGTCGTCTGCACCGTCACCGGCTCCACCCACGCCGGCATGGTCGCCGGGTTCGCCGGCCAGGACCGGCCCCGCCGCGTCATCGGCATCGACGCCTCGGCCACGCTCGAGAAGACCCGCGCCCAGGTCGCGCGCATCGCGCGCCACACCGCCGACCTCATCGGCGTCGGCCGGGAGCTGCGCGACGACGAGATCACCGTGCTCGAGGGCTGGGCCGGCGACCTCTACGGCATCCCGGTGCAGTCGACGATCGACGCCATCCGGCTCTCCGGCTCGCTCGAGGGGATGATCATCGACCCCGTCTACGAGGGCAAGTCGATGGCCGGCCTCGTCGACCTGGTCCTCGACGGGGAGATCGCGCGGGACTCGACGGTGCTCTACGCCCACCTCGGCGGGCAGCCGGCGCTCAACGCGTACAGCGGCATCTTCTAGGCCAGCCCGTCCTAGGGCAGCGCGGGGGCCGGGAGGGTCGGCGAGGAGCCGGTCGCGGCGCTCGGGCAGGATGGCGCGCATGAGCGCCTACTGGATCAGTCTGTACGTCGAGGTCACCGACGAGGCCAAGCTGAAGAAGTACGCCGAGCTCGCCGGCCCGGCCCTCACGGGCGCCGGCGGGACCTTCCTGGCCCGGGGAACGCCCCGGGCCACCTACGAGGCCGGCCAGACCACCCGCTCGGTGCTCATCCGCTTCGACTCCGTCGAGGCCGCGCAGGCCGCCCACGACTCCCCCGCCTACCAGGAGGCGCTGGCCGCCCTCGACGGCGGCGCCGTCCGCGACCTGCGCATCGTGCCCGGCATCGACTGACGCCCGACCGGCCCGACCACCGGGTGCTCCCCTCAGGCCACCCGCTGCGACGGCACCTCACGCGGACCGCGGGACTCCCCGAGCTCGGCCACGCGCCCGCAGCCGCGGCAGACGACGAGCCCGCCCACCACGTGGGGGTGGGTGAGCACCCGAGGCGTGCAGCGGTGCGAGCGACCCTCCGGTCGCGGCGCCCGCGGGATCCGCGAGCGCCTCGGTCCAGCAGCGGCAGCGCCGCTTCCGGGTCCCGCGGCTGGTCCGTTCCCTGCTCCGATGATGTCGGCGAGGCGGGCCGAGGAGGTCGGGCGGGAGGTGGTGTCCTGGGTCATGGCGGCCACGTTGGCACGCCCGATCGTCGCTCCCTTTGCCCCCGTGTGACAGCCGTGTGACACCAAGCGTGACCAGCACGCGCGCCGGCGCGCGACCCCGCGCGTGACCGCGCGGCGTGCCCACTCCTCGTCACGTCGCACCGGGGGCACGCCGAGTCCCTACCCTGGAGGCATGACCCCCCGCAGTGGTGGCCCCGACTGGGCCCACCTGGACGCCGTGCTGTTCGACCTCGACGGCGTCATCACGCCCACGGCGGAGGTCCACATGCGGGCCTGGTCGACGATGTTCAACGACTTCCTGGCCGCCCGCGGCAGGCAGGACCGCCAGGACGGGCAGGCCGGCCAGGACGCACAGGCGCCGTACACCGACGAGGACTACTTCGCCCACGTCGACGGCAAGCCCCGCTACGAGGGCGTGGCGGCGTTCCTGGCCTCGCGCGGCATCGACCTGCCCCACGGCGACCCCTCCGACGGCCCCGAGGCGGAGACGGTGTGCGGGCTCGGCAACCGCAAGAACGACGCCTTCGGCGAGGTGCTGGCGCGCGACGGCGTCGAGGCCTACCCCGGCTCGGTCGACCTCCTGGAGCGCCTGCTCGAGCGCGGGGTGCGCGTCGCGATCGTCTCCAGCTCCGCCAACGCCCCCGACGTGCTGCGCGCCGCCGGCCTGCTCGACCGCTTCGAGACGGTCGTCGACGGCCGGGTCGCCAAGGAGCAGGGGCTCCCGGGCAAGCCCGAGCCCGACACCTACCTCTACGCCGGCCGTTTGCTCGAGACCGAGCCGGCGCGCGCCGTCGTGGTCGAGGACGCGATCTCGGGCGTCCGTGCCGGGGCCGCCGGCGACTTCGGGCTGGTGATCGGCGTCGACCGCGGCGCCGGGGCCGACGCCCTGAGGGAGAACGGTGCCGACCTCGTCGTCGCCGACCTCGCCGAGCTCGTGCCCGGCCTGCTCGCGGAGCGGGAGGCCACCGCGTGAGCGTCGTCGGCGCGGCCCACACGCCGACCCCCGCCCGCGACCGCCTCGACCGGCACGTCTACCCGATCGATCCCTGGCGCCTGGCCGAGTGCCGCTACGACGGCGCCCACCTGGGCCGCAACGAGACGCTGTTCGCGGTCGCCAACGGCTACCTCGGCATGCGCGGCAACGTCGAGGAGGGCCGCGACAGCCACGAGCACGGCACCTACATCAACGGCTTCCACGAGACCTTCACCATCCAGCACGCCGAGGAGGCCTTCGGCTTCGCCCGCGTCGGCCAGACGATGGTCAACGTGCCGGACTGCAAGCCGATCCGGCTGTACGTCGACGACGAGCCGCTGCTGCTGTCGGTGGCCGACCTCGACACCTACTCGCGCACGCTCGACTTCCGCGACGGGCTCGTCCGCCGCCGGCTCGTGTGGCGCACGCCGGGCGGCAAGCGCGTCCAGGTCGACTCGACCCGCATGGTCTCGATGTCCGACCGCCACCTCGCGGTGATGACCTTCGAGGTCACCCTGCTCGACGCCCCCGCGCCGGTCGCGATCTCCTCGCTGCTGCTCAACCGCCAGGACGGCGAGGACGAGTACTACGTCCGCACCGCCGCGCTCGCCGCCGCCGTCGACCCGCGCAAGACCGAGGTCTTCGACCGCCGCGTGCTGATCCCGCAGCCCCTGGGCGTCAAGGAGGAGACCGGCCGCTTCGTGCAGGGCTTCCGCTGCGCCGAGTCGGGCATGACGATCGCGGTCGCGGTCGACCACGAGCTAACCACCGACAACGAGTTCTCCTCCAACTACCACCACGACGACCCCAACGCGTCCCGCATCACCTACCGCGTCGACGCGCAGGTGGGGGTCCCGGTGAAGCTCGTCAAGGTGGCGACGTACCACACCTCGCGCAGCATCCCCGTGCCCGAGCTCGTCAGCCGCTGCCGCCGGACGCTCGACCGCGCGGTGTCGGAAGGTGCCGACCTGCTCCACGAGCGCCAGCGCGCGTGGTACGACGGCTTCTGGGAGCGCTCCGACGTCGAGGTCGAGGGACCGCCCGAGGTGCAGCAGGCGGTGCGGTGGAACCTCTTCCAGCTCGCGCAGGCCGCGGGCCGGGCCGAGGGCGCCGGCGTGCCGGCCAAGGGCGTGACCGGCAGCGGCTACAGCGGCCACTACTTCTGGGACACCGAGGTCTACACGCTGCCGTTCTTCACCTACACCTCGCCGGAGTGCTCCCGCGCGGCGCTGCGGTTCCGCTACGGGCTGCTGCCCGCCGCCCGGCTCCGCGCCCAGCAGATGACCCAGCGCGGGGCGCTGTTCCCCTGGCGGACGATCAGCGGCGAGGAGGCCTCGGCCTACTACGCCGCGGGGTCGGCGCAGTACCACATCGACGCCGACATCGCCTTCGCGCTCAACCAGTACGTCGAGGCCACCGGCGACCGCGACTTCATGGCCAAGGAGGCCGTGGACATCCTCGTGGAGACCGCCCGGCTCTGGGCCGACCTCGGGTTCTGGCGGCGCAACGGCGACGGCGTGTTCCACATCCACGGCGTGACCGGGCCCGACGAGTACACCACCGTCGTCAACGACAACCTCTTCACCAACGTGATGGCGCGCGACAACCTCCGCAACGCCGCCAAGACGGTGCGCTGGCTGGCCGACCACCGGCCCGAGGACCACGCCGCCGTGGTGGCGCGGCTGCACCTCGAGGACGACGAGGTGTCGGAGTGGGAGCGCGCCGCGTCGCGGCTGATGCTGCCCTACGAGGAGCACCTCGGCATCCACCCGCAGGACTCGCAGTTCCTCGACCGCGAGGTGTGGGACCTCGAGGCCACCCCGCGGGAGAACCTGCCCCTGCTGCTCAACTACCACCCGCTCGTGATCTACCGCTTCCAGGTCATCAAGCAGGCCGACGTCGTGCTGGCGCTGCTGCTGCAGGGCGACTCCTTCACGCCCGAGCAGAAGCGCGCCAACTTCGAGTACTACGACCCGATCACCACCGGCGACTCGACGCTGTCCGCGGTGGTGCAGTCGATCATCGCCGCCGAGGTCGGCTACGCCGAGCTCGCGCTGCGCTACTTCTACCAGGCGATGTTCGTCGACCTCGCCGACATCCACGGCAACGCCAGCGACGGGGTCCACGTGGCCTCGACGGGCGGCGTGTGGAGCGCGCTGGTCTACGGCTTCGGCGGGTTCCGCGACCACGGGGGCGTGTTCACGCTCGACCCGCGCCTGCCCGAGACCTTCGACGCCCTGACCTTCCGGATCACGCTGCACCGCAGCCGGGTCCGGGTGCGGGTGGAGGCCGACGCCGTGACGCTGACCCTGGAGACCGGTGAGGGCGCAGAGCTCGTCGTGCGCGGGCAGGAGGTCCGCGTCACCGCCGGTGCGCCCGTCGTCGTACCCCTGGACGGGCACGGGGACCGGATCCCCGGCCTGCCGAAGCCCTGGGGCACCGAGGGTGTACGCCGCAGCGACGGCTCGGTCATCACCGCGTCCCTCCCCCGCGCCACCTGAGGAACGGGCGAGCCGTCAGGCGCCGGACTTGGTGTCGACGGTGATCTTGGCGATCCCCACCAGCAGGCCCGGCTTCACGGCCTTGGTCTTGAAGGTCGTGTTGAGCAGCTGGGCCGCCACCGGGGACACCTTCACCTTGGTGCCCTCGAGCGTCGCCGTGCGCGCCGCGCTCGCCAGGGGCTTGAGGGACCGCCCGTCGAGCTGGAAGATGAAGGCGCTCGAGGCCGCCGACTTCCCGTTGACGCTGACGTCGCCGTAGACGCGCGAGACGCCCGGGTCGACGTTGAGGTTGGTGATCCGCACCGTCGTGCCGCCCGCAGCCAGCGAGAAGCCGGACCCCTCGTGCTGCAGCTGGCCGATCACGTACGGCGACACCTCGCCGGGCTCGAAGACCGTCACGTTGCCGCCGGTGATCGGGAAGCGCAGGGCACCCTTGACCAGCTTGCCCGAGCCGACGGTGCCGGGCTGGAGCCCCAACTGACCGAGCGCCTTCACGAAGCCCTTGTCGAGGGTGACCTGCGTGGTGTCGCCCGTCACGGCGTCGATGCTGGCCACCGGCTCAGGGGCGTCGCCGCCGAAGACGCCGCAGGCACCGAGACCCAGACCGGCGGTGAGGCTGAGGGCGAGGGCAGCCGCGGCGCGACGGGAACGGGCGGACGAGACGGTTCGAGACATGGGGAACTCCTCTGGCGGGATGCACCGACAGCTGTGCCGGCACAGGAGGTTCGCGTCCCTGCCGCCCGCGGACGGGTGGAGCGACAACATCATTTGTCAGCTCACCGCGCTTGAAGCTTCCAGAACCGATCGTCCCTTGACCGCGAACCCCGTTGTCATCACGATGACAAGAAGGACGGAACGAGCGGGCCGTCGTGATCGGGGTTTGTCATGGCTGAGGATTCCTGGGGCCGAGTCGCACGCACGTCGTTGGGACTCATCCGGATCGTCAACGGGGGCTTGGGTCTCGTCGCCCCGAACCTCCTCATCTCACGGATCGACCCGGACGACCCCCCGAGCCCTGCGGCGGTCTACGCCTTCCGGCTCTTCGGCATCAGGACGGTGCTGATCGGCCGCGACCTGCTGCGGCGACCGGGTGAGGCGCGCTCGCGCAGCGTCGCCGAGGCGCCCCTGATCCACGCCTCCGACACCGTCACTGCCACGTTGCTCACGGTCCAGCGGGCCGTGCCACCACGCTCCGGCGCGATGCTCATCGGCATCTCCGGCCTGAACACCCTCCTGGCCCTCGTGGCCTCCCGTCGCGCCGGCGCCTGACCCCGGCCGATGGAGACCGTCGACTTCGTCATCGTCGGGTCGGGCGCCGGTGGCGCGCCCCTGGCGGCGAACCTCGCCGAGGCGGGCTACGAGGTGCTGGTGCTCGAGGCCGGGGGCGACGACACCCCCGACGTCTACCCGGTCCCGGCCTTCCACGCGTTGGCCTCCGAGGACGCGGCGATGAGCTGGGACGTCTTCGTCGAGCACTACGCCGACGAGCAGCGTGCCGACCGCGACTCCAAGCGCGTGCCGGGCAAGGGCGTGCTCTACCCCCGCGCCGGCACCCTCGGGGGCTGCACCGCCCACAACGCGATGATCACCGTCTACCCCCACAACAGCGACTGGGACGGCATCGCCGAGCTGACCGGCGACCGCTCCTGGGGCGCCGGGGCGATGCGCAGCTACTTCGAGCGCCTCGAGCGCTGCACCTACCGCGACCGCCCGCGCATGCTGCCGCGGCAGCGCTGGCTGGCACGGATCCTGGCCGAGCTCCCCCTGGTCTCGGACCGCTACGTCAACAAGAGCCGCCACGGCTTCGACGGCTGGCTCGAGACCCGCCTGGCCGACCCGGCCCTGGTGGTGCGCGACTCCGCGCTGCGCACGGTCCTCCTCGAGGCCCTCGAGTCGTCGCTGGCTGCGCTGCTCGGCCGGCCCCTGTCGGCCACCGAGCCGCTGGCTGCGAAGACCGACCCCAACGACTGGGAGACGGTCAAGCACGGCGGTGAGGGGTTGTGGCAGGTCCCCACCTCGATCACGGCCACCGGCCGCACGGGTGCCCGGGAGCGGCTTCTCGGCGCCGCCCGGGCGCACCCGGACCGGCTCACCGTCCGCACCGGGGCGCTCGCGTGCCGGGTGGTGATCGACGAGCACGGCGCCGCGACCGGGGTGGAGTACGCCGTCGCCCCGCGCTCCTACCGGGCCAGCCGGGAGCCCAGCGAGGCCGACCTGGGGACCCGGACCGTGGTCCACGCCCGACACGAGGTCGTCGTCAGCGCGGGCGCGTTCAACACCCCGCAGCTGCTGATGCTCTCGGGGATCGGTCCGCCCGAGGAGCTCGCGCGCCACGGCATCGCCTGCCGGGTGCCCCGGCCGGGGGTCGGCCGCAACCTCCAGGACCGCTACGAGGTGGGCGTGGTCAGCGAGGCCCGCGACGACTTCGCCCTGCTCGAGGGCGCCGCCTTCCGGCCCTGGCGCGACGGCGACGAGCCCGACAGCCACTGGGACGAGTGGAAGCAGGGCAAGGGCATCTACGCCACCAACGGGGCGCTCGTGGCCCTGGTGCACAAGTCCCGCCCCGAGCTGCGCGACCCGGACCTGTTCCTGTTCGGGCTCCCGGCCGACTTCCGCGGCTACGCGCCGGGCTACTCCGCCTCGCTGTCGCAGAGCCGACGGCGCTTCACCTGGGCCGTGCTCAAGGCCCACACCGGCAACACCGCCGGGACGGTGAGGCTCCGCAGCGACGACCCGCGCGACGCCCCCGCGGTGTGCTTCTCCTACTTCGACGAGGGCGCCGACGACGGCCCGCCCGGTCAGGGCGACGTCGCGCAGGACCTCGACGACGTGGTCCGCGGCGTCGAGATCGTGCGCGAGCTCAACCGCAGCACCTCCGACATCTTCGTCGAGGAGGTCGTGCCCGGTCCCGCGGTCGCGACGCGCGAGCAGCTGCGCCGGTTCGTGGCCGACGAGGCGTGGGGCCACCACGCCTCCTGCACCGCCCGGATCGGGCGCGCCGACGACCCGATGGCGGTCGTCGACTCCGAGTTCCGGGTCCACGGGGTGGACCGGCTCCGGGTCGTCGACGCCTCGGTCTTCCCCCGCATCCCCGGCTTCTTCGTCGTGCTGCCCACCTACATGGTCAGCGAGAAGGCCAGCGACGTGATCCTCCGCAGCGCGCGCGAGCGCGGCACGGCACCCACCCACCCCAGCAAGGAGCACGCATGAGCACGTACCGCACCTCGGGCTTCTGGCGGACCTACGTCAAGGTCGCCGAGTACGTCGACCACCGCCGTGGGTGGCACCGGCTCCCCAAGCCGCTCGGGCTGGCGGTGCTGGTGGGGGTCCGGACCCGGCTGCGCCAGCAGAACCTCGCCGACACCCAGCTGCTGCCGACGCAGGACCCACCGGTCCCGTCGCCGCCGGACCCGAGGCGACGCACCCAGCGCACCCCCGACGGCAGCTGGAACGACCTCGACGACCCGGCCATGGGCATGGCCGGCAGCCGGTTCGGGCGCAACATCCCGCTCGCGGCGATCCCGGAGGTCACCGAGCACGACGTGCTGACGCCGAGCCCGCGCGAGGTGAGCCGACGCCTGCTGACCCGGCACGAGCTCGCGGCCGCCGAGGGGGTCAACTCGCTGGTCGCGGCCTGGCTGCAGTTCATGATCCACGACTGGTTCAGCCACGGCTCCAGCCCGCAGGAGAACCCGTGGGTGGTCGAGCTCGCCGACGACGACCCCTGGCCGGACCGGCCGATGACCGTGCTGCGCACCCGGCAGGACCCGACCCGGCCGCCCGGGACCACCGGTGCCCCCACCACCGTCAACGTGCTCACGCACTGGTGGGACGGCTCCTCGATCTACGGCGAGAGCGAGGAGGCGGCGCACGCACGGCGCAGCCACGTCGACGGCAAGCTGCTGCTGACCGAGGACGGCCACGTCCCGCGCCCCTCCGACCCCGAGCAGGATCCCGCCTCGATCCCCGGCTTCTGGGTGGGCCTGGCCCTGCTCGTCACGCTCTTCGCCCGCGAGCACAACGCCATCTGCGACCGGCTGCGCCGGGAGTACCCGCAGTGGAGCGACGAGGAGCTGTTCCAGCGCGCGCGGCTGGTCAACGCCGCCCTGCTGGCCAAGATCCACACCGTCGAGTGGACACCGGCCGTGATCAGCCACCCCACCACCGTCACGGCGCTGCGGGCGAACTGGTTCGGGCTGGCGGGCGAGCGCGCCGCCCGGCTCTTCGGCCGGCTCAGCGACAGCGAGATCGTCAGCGGGATCCCGGGCAGCCACGCCGACCACTACGGCGTGCCCTACTCCCTCACCGAGGAGTTCACCTCCGTCTACCGCATGCACCCGCTGCTGCGCGACGACTGGACGCTGCGCCGGGTCGCCGACGACGCGGTGACCCGCGACCTCACCTTCGCCGACCTCACCGGACCGCAGGCCTACGACGTCATCGGCGAGCACGGGCTGACCGACCTGCTGTACTCCTTCGGCACCCAGCCCCCCGGGCTGGTGACCTTGCACAACTTCCCGCGCTTCCTGCAGGAGTTCACCCGGCCCGACGGTCGCGTCATGGACCTCGGCGCGGTCGACATCCTGCGGACCCGCGAGCTCGGCGTGCCCCGCTACAACGAGTTCCGCCGGCTCATGCACCTCGAGCCGTTCCGCACCTTCGAGGAGCTGGCGGCCGAGCCGGAGTGGGCCCGCGAGATCAGCGACGTCTACGGCGGCGACATCGAGAGGGTCGACCTCAGCGTCGGTCTCTTCGCCGAGCGCCGGCCCCAGGGCTTCGCCTTCAGCGACACCGCCTTCCGCGTCTTCGTGCTGATGGCTTCGCGCCGGCTCAACAGCGACCGCTTCTTCACCGACTACTACACCCCGGCGGTCTACACCCAGGTCGGCCTGGACTGGATCCGGGACACCTCCATGGCGAGCGTGCTGCTGCGTCACCACCCCGAGCTGCGTCCGGCCCTGACCGGGGTCGACAACGCCTTCGCCGCCTGGCGGCGTACCCACGCCTGAGACGGGAGCGGACCCGTGACCGACACCCTCACCCCACCCGGCCCCCCACCCGGCCCCCCACCCGGCCCGCGGACGGACGCCGGGCAGGTCGTCCTCGACCACGGCACGTTCGCCGCCGACGTCGTCCCCGACGTGTTCGACGAGCGTGACCTGCAGTTCCGGCCACGGCTCCAGGCCCTGCCCCCGGAGCTCGAGTGCCGCCCGGCCGACCGCTTCGTGCTGCGCCAGGAGGGCAGCT
Organism: Nocardioides sp. HDW12B; assembly: GCF_011299595.1. Taxonomy (NCBI): domain Bacteria; kingdom Bacillati; phylum Actinomycetota; class Actinomycetes; order Propionibacteriales; family Nocardioidaceae; genus Nocardioides; species Nocardioides sp. HDW12B. The sequence goes on from NZ_CP049867.1 coordinate 1,983,312, forward strand.
CGTGCACCGGCCACGCCGTCGCGGCGATGATCAACGCGGTGCTGGCCGGTCAGGACCCGGCCGCCGGGGTGCACGTCAGTCCCTACATGCTCTACGCCCTGGCCCGTCGCTACGACGAGTTCGAGGGCGAGGCCGAGGCGGGCTCGTCGCTGCGGGGCGCGCTCAAGGGCTGGTACTACCACGGGGTCCTCCGCGACTCCGACTGGCCGCGGCTCGACACCAGCCCCGAGCCGGACCTGGAGGACCCCGCCGTCCTGGCCGCGGCCGCGCGCCACCCGCTCGGCGCCTTCTACCGCGTCGGCACCGCCCGTCTCGACGACGTCCAGTCGGCGGTGGCCGAGCTGTCGGCCGTGGTCGTCTCCGCCGCCATCCACGACGGCTGGAACCACCCCGTCCCGCTGGTCCGCACCGTCGACGGCGTCGAGCAGCGGCTCACCGTCATCGACCGCACCCCGGCCTCGCGCTCCCTGGGCGGTCACGCCTTCTGCATCGTCGGCTACAACGACGTCGGCTTCCTGGTGCAGAACTCCTGGGGGCCCGAGTGGGGCAAGGGCGGCTTCGCCACGCTGCCGTACGACGACTGGCTCGACTCCGGCTACGACGCCTGGGTCGCGCGCCCCGGCGTCCCCGCCGTCGTGTCCGAGCGCACCCGCCGCAAGATCCTGGCCACCTCCGGGGGACTCCTCGTCGACGCCCCGGGGCCGGACCTGCAGCGCCTGGGCGACCACGTCGTCAACCTCGGCAACGACGGCCGGCTGTCGCGCACCGGCCGCTTCACCAGCAGCCCGGCGCAGCTCGACCGCATCGTGACCCGGATGGCCGAGCGGCACCGGGGCTGGACCGACACTCCCCCGCGCATCGTGCTCTACGCCCACGGCGGGCTCAACAGCGAGCGCTCCGGCCTCGACGTCGCCCAGCGCCAGCTCGGCTGGTGGCTGCGCAACGAGATCTACCCGGTGACCTTCGCCTGGCAGACGGGTCTGGCCGAGACCATCGAGAACGAGCTGCGCGACCAGCTCGGCCGGCACCAGCCCGCCGGGGCGTGGTCGCTCGACCTCACCGAGGGCGTGGACCGCTGGGTGGAGAACCGCGTGCGCTCCCGCTTCCGCTGGATCTGGCGCGAGATGAAGGACAACGCCGACGCCGCCTCCGCCGCTCCGCTGCCCGACCCCACGGCCACCGACGACCTGCCGGGCGCGTCGATGTTCGTCGCCCGGCTGGCCGCGCACCTCGCGACCTACCCCGAGGACGGCTCGCAGGGGCCGCGTCCCGAGGTGCACCTGGTCGGCCACAGCGCCGGGGCGATCTTCCTGGTCGGCGTGGCCGAGCGGCTGGCCGAGGCCGGTGTCCCGGTGGCGAGCCTGACCTACCTGGCCGGGGCGCTGCGCACCGACGTGTGGACCGAGCGCGTGCTGCCCGAGATCGCCGCCGGGCGGGTGCAGCGGTTCACCGCCTTCGGGCTCGACCCCGGCGCCGAGCTCGACGACTCGCTCCCCCTGGGACCGGTCACCGCCTACCACAAGTCGCTGCTCTACCTGGTCGCGCGCGGTTTCGAGGCGCCCGAGCGGAACCGCAGCGAGGTCCCCCTGGTGGGCATGGCGCGGTTCGCCACCACCGACGTGCAGGGCGGCACGTACGCCGACCGCGTCGCGTCCGCGGGCGGCGAGCTCGTGTGGACCGGCTCCGGGACAGAGCCCGACCAGCAGTCGGAGTCCACCACCCACGGCGGGTTCGACGACGACAGCCCCACGATGACGTCCGTGGTGCTGCGCATCGTCGGTGAGGAGGCGGTGAGCGCCCGGCGCAAGTACGCCCCGCACCTGCCGGCCGAGGCCACCGCCGCGAGCGTGGTCACCGACCCGGTCGGCGTCGACGACCAGCCGCCCGAGGCGGTGACCGCCGAGGTGCAGGCGCCCGTGCAGCCGCTGGCCGGCGCGAGCGTCACCACCACGACCACCACCGCCGTGCGGCCGCCCGACCCGTCCTCCACGACGCCCAGCCGGGTGATGTCGGCCCTCGCCCGGCACGGCTGGACCTCCCCGCCCGCGGCACCCTCAGCACCCTCCTCCCCCTCAACCCCCTCCGCGCCACCCGCACCCCAGCCCGAGGACCCGACATGAGCGACCAGCCCCGTCCGCCCCTCGCCGAGTCCCTCCCCCGGCTCGCCCGCCGGCTCGGGGCGTCGTACCCGCGGCTGGGGCCCGGCCCCACCTCCCGGCTGCCCGGAGTGCTGGGGCGCTTCACCTCCGTGCCCGCCCTGCGGCGCGCGGCGAGCGCCACGTTCATCAACTACTACGCCTACGCGACGCCGCCGCGCCCGCGCGCGCTGACCATGCACGCCGACTACACGACGTGGACGGGACTCAACGACGCGCAGTACACCGGCCGCCACCTGCCCCCGGCGACACCGGAGGAGGTCGCGGCGTGGCCGGACGAGAAGGACGTGGTCGCGCTCTTCCGCCGCGAGCGCGAGATCCCGTCGACCGACACCAGCGTGTGGTTCATGTTCTTCGCCCAGTGGTTCACCGACAGCTTCCTGCGCACCAGCCGCGAGGACTTCCGCCGCAACACCTCGACGCAGAACATCGACCTCTGCCAGATCTACGGCCTCGGACCGCGCCAGACCCGGATGCTTCGCTCGGGTCACGGCGGGCGGCTCAAGAGCCAGCTCATCGACGGCGAGGAGTTCCCCACCTACCTGCTCACCGACCGGGTCGCCGGCGAGCCGCGGCGCTTCCGCCCCGAGTTCGAGGGCCTGCACGACGAGCGCTTCGTCATCGACACCATCCTCGGTGGCGCGGGCGACGAGCGCAGCGACCAGGTCTTCGCCGTCGGTCTCGAGCACGGCAACGCCACCATCGGCAACACGCTGTTCAACGTCCTCTTCCTGCGCGAGCACAACCGGGTCGCCGGGCTCCTGGCCGGCGCGCACCCCGACTGGGACGACGACCGGCTCTTCGAGACGACCCGCAACGTGCTCATCGTGCTGCTGCTGAAGGTCGTGGTGGAGGACTACATCCGCCACATCGGGCCCTTCGACTTCGCGCTCGAGGCGGTGCCGTTCATCGCCGACAAGGAGCGCTGGAACCGGCCGAACCGGATCGCGATCGAGTTCAACCTGCTCTACCGCTGGCACTCGCTCGTGCCGGAGTCGATCGGCACGGGTGACGCCCGGCTGCGACCGTCGGACTTCCTCAACAACAACGCGCTCGTGGTCGACCGGGGCTTCGACGCCCTGGTCACCCAGTGCTCGCAGTCCCCCGCCGCCAAGATCGGGCTCTTCAACACCCCGACCTTCCTCGTCGACCGCTCACGCCCCGACCACCCCTCGCTGGAGGAGCGGACCGTGGCGCTGATGCGCAAGGCGCGGCTCGCGTCGTACAACGACTACCGCGCCTCCTACGGGCTGCGCCGGATGCGGTCCTACGAGGACCTCACCAGCGACGCCGTGGTCCGCGAGCGGCTGCAGGCGCTCTACGGCCCCGACATCGACGCCCTCGAGTGGTACGTCGGCATCTTCGCCGAGGAGTACCCCGACTACCTGATGATGGGCGACCTGCTCATGACCATGGTCGCCAACGACGCCTTCACCCAGGCCCTGACCAACCCGCTGCTGGCCCGGAGCGTCTTCAACGCCGCCACCTTCTCCGCCGAGGGCCTGGAGGTGATCACGGGCACCGCGTCGCTGGCCGACATCGTCGCCCGCAACGCCGGTCGGCCCGACGACGTCGTCGCCACGTTCACCTGTGCCCCGCGCGGGGGCTGACCCGCTCCCCGTCCACCCACCCAGGAGGTCCTCATGTCCGCCGCCACCCCGTCCGCCACCCCACCTGCTGACGCGCCCGCCGGCCGGCCCCCGGCCGGTCTCACCCTCAACCTCAACCCGCCGACCCGGCTGAGCGTCTACGTCCTGTGCGCGCTCGGCTCGATCATCGTCGCCTACGGCAGCGCGAAGGGCTGGGGCTGGCTCGGCGAGGCCGAGATCGGGGCGTGGTCGAGCATCGTGGCCCTGGTCAACGGCCTGGCGGCGGTCAACGTCCGCAGCAAGTGAGGCAGGGGCCGCGGCTCAGCTGTGGGCCTGCACCCAGCCGACGACCTCGGCCACGACCTCGTCGCGGTCGGTCTCGTTGAAGACCTCGTGGCGGGCTCCCTCGCGGACGCTGACGGTGACGTCGGCGACCCCGGCGTCGCGGTAGCGCTGCCCCAGGAGCTGGACGAGGTCGCCCCCGCCGGCGAGCGGGTCGGCCTGGCCCGAGACGACGAGCAGCGGCAGGTCCGAGCGGATCGCGGCCAGCCGCTGGGGGTCGGCCAGGGTGCCGGCCGCCCCGAAGAGCGACGGCACGGTGGCCTCGGGCAGGTCGAAGCCGCACAGCGGGTCGGCCACGTAGGCGTCGACCTCGGCCTCGTCGCGCGAGAGCCACTCGTAGCCGGTGCGGTGCTCGAAGCCGGCGTTGAAGGCCTCCAGCCCGGCGGGCTCGTCGGACCGGGCCGCCGCCTCCGCCATGCCGGCCGCCAGCACGTCGAGGGCGGTCGACCCCGACAGCACCACCGCGGCGTACTGCCCGGAGTGCTCGAGCAGCACCGACTGCGCGGCGAAGGAGCCCATGGAGTGCGCGACCAGCACCAGCGGGAGACCCGGGTGCTGCTCGGCCAGGTGGGCCCCGAAGGCCGCGACGTCGGAGATCAGGCCGTCGAAGCCGGCCTCGCCGAAGTCACCGGGCACCTCGGTGATCGAGTGCCCGTGCCCGCGGTGGTCCGCCGCGTGCACGACGTACCCCGCCGCGTTGAAGGCCTGGGCCACACGGTCGTAGCGCGCCGCGTGCTCGGCGAGCCCGTGGGCCACCTGCACGACGCCGCGCGGCTGCGCGACGTCGGTCCAGGCGTACGTCGCCAGGCGCGTGCCGTCGACGGGTGAGGTGAACTCCCCGGTGGTGAACGTGGTGGAGGGCATCGATGACATGGCCCGATCGTGCCACCGATCGACCGCCGGAGGACCCTGCTCAGCCGATGAGGTGCGGCTGCTCCTCGGCGCGGTTCTGGAAGGCGAGCACGGCGGGGTTCATGATGCGCCCGTCCCACACGTCCACGGCCCGGCTCAGCGTCTCGTCGCCCGCCCACGACTGCGGACCCTCGAGGACCGGTCGCAGGAACGGGATGAGCGCGGCGCTGTTCTCCCAGGTCGCCGAGGCCCAGAGGTACGACGGGCTGTGGTCGACGGCGTAGTAGTGCACCCGCTCGCCGACCTCGATCATCGGCTCGTCGAAGCTGGTCGGGCGCGCCCAGCTGAAGCCCATGCCCTCGTCGCACGACACGTCGACGACGAGGCTGCCGGGGCGGAACGACACGAGGTCCTCCGACTGCAGGTAGACCAGCGGCGCCGCGGTGTCCTGCAGGGTGCAGTTGACGACGATGTCGTTCTCCGCGAGGTACGCCGCCAGCGGCTCCCGGCCCCGGTCGGTGATCACGTGGCTCACCGTCGGGTCGTCGGGGTCGTGGTCGAACTGCCGGATCCGCACGGAGTGGATCGGCGAGCCGACGGCTGCCACACCGCGGTTGGTCAGCACCGCGACCTCGTGCACGCCGTGGGCGTTGAGCGCCGTGACCGCCCCGCGGGCCGTCGCCCCGAAGCCGATGACGACGGCCGACAGCCGGCGACCGAAGTCACCGGTGGTGCCGACGAGCTGCAGCGCGTGCAGCACCGAGCAGTAGCCGGCGAGCTCGTTGTTCTTGTGGAACACGTGGAGCCCGACCGCCCCGTCGCGGGTCCAGTGGTTCATCGCCTCGAAGGCGATGACGGTCAGCCCCCGGTCGATGGCCAGCTGGGTGAGAACCGTGTCCTGCACGCAGTGCGGCCACCCCCACAGCACCTGGCCCGGCCCCATCGCGGCGACGTCGCCGTGCTGCGGCTTGGGCAGCAGCACCACGTCCGAGGTCGCCAGGATCTCCTCCCGGCTGGCGAACCCGGCCACGACCGGGGCCAGCTGGGCGTCGGGCACGCCGAAGCCCTCGGCGTACCCGTGCTCCAGCGTGATGCGGGCGCGCAGGTCCGCGTCGAGGTGCGGAAGGTGCTCCGGGTGCAGCGGGAGCCGGCGCTCGTTCTCCTTCGCGGAGGTGCCGACGACACCGAGACCCAGCAGCGTCACTTCTTCTTCGCGTTGATGAGCGTCGTGGGCTCGGGGTTGGACTTCGCGCGCTTGTCGGCGCGCTTCTCCTTGAGGGACTTGCCGGACTTCTTGGTCATGCCTTGCCTGGGCGACTTGTCGCTCATGGTGGCTCCCTGGTCGGAAGCCTGGATGGCTCCGTACCTCCCACCGTACGCCGGGTGGGAAGAGGGTCTGGACCGGCCGTGGCGGGAGGGGGCCGCAGTGCCTAGCGTCGAAGGACCGGCACCTCACCGGGAGGTGCCCGACGATCGGAGACCGGGATGTTCATCCAAGTGATCCAAGGGCCCTGCACCCGCCACGACGAGCTGCGAGCACTCGCGGAGTCGTGGCGGACCGAGATGGCCCCGCACGCGCCGGGCTGGCTGGGCGGCACCTACGGCTTCACCGACGACGACATGTTCATCGGGGTCGTCCGCTTCGAGTCGCGCGAGGCGGCGATGGCGAACTCCGACCGCCCCGAGCAGGCCGCCTGGGCCGAGCGGATGCGCGCCCTCATGGACGGCCCCGTCGAGTTCCACGACTGCGACGACGTGACGCTCTTCCTGGACGGTGGCTCCGACGAGGCCGGCTTCGTCCAGGTCATCCGCGGCCGGGTCAGCGACCCCGAGCGGGCCAAGGCCATGCTGGCCGAGGCCTCGATGCTGCGCGACCTGCGGCCCGAGATCATCGGCGGCACGCTGGCGCTGGAGGCGGACGGCACCTTCATCGAGACCGTGGCGTTCACCGACGAGGCGTCGGCCCGCCAGGGCGAGCAGACCGCCGCGCCCGCCGAGGTGGAGGACCGGCTCCGCGAGCTCCTCCAGGACGCCCGCTTCTACGACCTGCACCACCCCTGGTTCGCCTCCGCACCCTAGGGGGTGCCGTCTGCGCCGGAGGTGGTCGATGATCGAGGGGTCCCTCCCCCCAGCCGTAGGAGAACCGCATGCGTCCCACCGACCGTCCGTTGATCGTGCGCCTGACCCGCCGGCTCGAGGAGGCCTCGGTCCTCGACGGTCCGGTGCGGGCCGTGGAGGGACCCGTCACCGCCGCCTTCGGCACCGGCCGGCGCGCGTCGCTGCTGCGCGGTGACTGGCTCGGGCACGCCGTGCACCCGGTCCTCACCGACCTTGTGCTCGGCTCCTGGACCTCGGCGACCGTGCTGGACCTCGTCGGCGGCAAGGACTCCGCACCGTCGGCCCAACGACTGGTCGGCACCGGCCTGCTCGCCGTCGGACCGACCGCGTGGACCGGCTGGGCGGAGTGGACGCAGACCGGGACCCGTGACAGACGCGTCGGGCTCGTCCACGCCGTCACCAACGCCACCGCGGCCGGGGTCTACACCGCCTCGTGGCTCGCCCGGCGGCAGGGACGGCACGCCGGCGGAGCACGGCTGGCCCTGGTCGGCGCGGCCGTCGCGGGTCTCGGCTCCTACCTGGGCGGCCACCTCGCCGCGGGGCGCGGGGTCGGCACGAGCCACCCGGCGTACGCCACGGCCGACGCCTGAGCCGTCGAGCAACCGGGCGCCGCTCAGGCCACCGCGACGCCGAGGGTGTCGGCCCCCAGCACCTTCGGCGCGCCCTCCTCGTAGAACACGTCGACCTCCCGCAGCGTGAAGCCGGCGGCCTCGAGGAGCGGCACGATCTCGCGGGTGAGGTGACAGCCGCCGACCATCCGCTTCTGCAGCGGCTCGAGCCGGTGCTGCCAGCGCGCGACCCCGGCGTCGGGGGCGAGCCCGTGCTCGACGAAGTGCAGCGTGCCGCCGGGTCGCAGCACCCGCCGCAGCTCGCGGAGCGCCTGCTCCACGTCGGGGATCGTGCACAGCGTCCAGGCCGACACCGCGCTGTCGAAGGAGTCGTCGCCGAACGGCAGGGACGCACCGTCGAGCCCTGCCCTCGTGATCGGCACGCTGCTGGCCGCTACCCGGTCGGCGGCCAGGCGCCAGCCCACGTCGGCCGGCTCGACCGCCGCCACCGAGCGGACCGCGGCCGGGTAGAACGCGACGTTGTGGCCGGACCCGAAGCCGACCTCGACCACGTCGCCGGTGAGCCCGGCACAGACGCGTTCGCGCAGGGGCGCGACCACCTTCATCCCGCACGCCACGTCGAGGATGCGCGGCAGCACGTGCTTCTCGTAGACGCCCACGACGGTCCCTTCGTCGGGACCTGACGCTACTCCGGACACCGACGCGCGGGAAGCCTCACGTCGGCAACGACCTCAGACCCCCGTCCCCACGTCGTCGACGACGTGCGGCGCACCGCGCGCAACGCACGGAGGCCGGCGTACGACGCCCCGGGTCACCCCGGGTGCCGTACGCCGGCCTCTGTGTCAGCCGTTCAGCCGTTCAACCGGTCAGCGCAGGTCGAAGCGGTCGAGCTCCATGACTTTCGTCCACGCGGCGACGAAGTCGTGCACGAGCTTCTCGCGCGCGTCGTCGCTGGCGTAGACCTCGGCGAGGGCCCGCAGCCGCGAGTTGGAGCCGAAGATCAGGTCGACCGGCGTCGCGGTCCACCGTGTCTCACCGGAGGCGAGGTCCTTGATCTCGTACACGTTCTCCTCCGACTCCGACGCCTTCCACCGGGTCCCGGTGGTCAGCAGGTTGACGAAGAAGTCGTTCGTCAGCGCGCCGACCTGGTCGGTGAGGACACCGTGGCCGGTGCCGGACGCGGTGACGCCCAGGGCCCGGAGCCCACCCACGAGGACGGTCATCTCGGGCGCCGTGAGGTCGAGCATGTAGGCCCGGTCGACCAGGAGCTTCTCCGGCTGCTGCTTCTCACCGGCCCGCAGGTAGTTGCGGAACCCGTCGGCCCGCGGCTCGAGCACGCGGAACGAGTCGGTGTCGGTGTCCTCCTGCGAGGCGTCGGTGCGACCGGCGTGGAACGGCACGGAGACCTCCACGCCCGCGTCGGCAGCGGCCTTCTCGACCGCCGCCGAGCCGGCCAGCACGATGAGGTCGGCGAGCGAGACCTGGGCGCCGCCGGCGGCGTTGAAGTCGCGCTGCACGCCCTCGAGCACCTCGAGCACGCGCCCGACGCCCTCGTTGACGGCCCAGCCGCGCTGGGGCTCCAGGCGGATCCGCGCGCCGTTGGCGCCACCGCGCTTGTCGGTGGAGCGGAACGTCGCCGCGGACGCCCACGCCGTGCCCACGAGCTCCGAGACGCTCAGGCCGGAGTCGAGCAGTCGGGCCTTGAGGTCCGCGACCTCGGAGTCGGAGACGAGGGCACCCTCGGCCGTCGGGACCGGGTCCTGCCACAGCTGCGGCTCGGCGACCCAGGGCCCCAGGAAGCGGGAGACCGGCCCCATGTCGCGGTGCAGCAGCTTGTACCAGGCCTTGGCGAAGGCCCGGCCGAACTCGTCGGGGTTGTCCTTGAACCGGCGCGAGATCTTCTCGTAGGCCGGGTCGACCCGCAGGGCGAGGTCGCTGGTGAGCATGGTGGGACGACGCTTGGGCGAGTCCGGCGTCGGGCCGGGGATCACGGCCTCGGCGTCCTTGGCCACCCACTGGTGGGCACCGGCGGGGCTCTTCTCGAGCTCCCACTCGTGCGCGAAGAGGAACTCGAAGTAGTCGTTGCTCCACTGCACCGGGGTGCGGGTCCAGGTGACCTCGAGGCCGGAGGTGATGGCGTCCGCGCCCTTGCCGGAGCCGTGGCTGCTGCGCCAGCCCAGGCCCTGCTCCTCCAGCGGGGCACCCTCCGGCTCCGGGCCGACGAGGTTGGCGTCACCGGCACCGTGGGTCTTGCCGAAGGTGTGGCCGCCGGCGATCAGCGCGACGGTCTCCTCGTCGTTCATCGCCATGCGGGCGAAGGTCTCGCGGATGTCGCGGGCCGAGGCCAGCGGGTCCGGGTTGCCGTTCGGGCCCTCGGGGTTGACGTAGATCAGGCCCATCTGGACCGCGCCGAGGGACTCCTCGAGCTCGCGCTCGCCGGCATAGCGCTCGTCGCCCAGCCAGGTGTCCTCGGGACCCCAGAAGATCTCCTCCGGCTCCCACACGTCCTCACGGCCGAAGCCGAAGCCAAAGGTCTCGAGGCCCATGTCCTCGATCGCGACGTTGCCGGCGAGGACGAGCAGGTCGGCCCACGACAGCTTCTGGCCGTACTTCTTCTTGACCGGCCACAGCAGGCGGCGGGCCTTGTCGAGGTTGCCGTTGTCGGGCCAGCTGTTGAGCGGGGCGAAGCGCTGGCTGCCGTCGCCGGCGCCCCCGCGGCCGTCGTAGATGCGGTAGGTGCCGGCGGCGTGCCAGCTCAGGCGGATCATCAGGCCGCCGTAGTGGCCGAAGTCCGCGGGCCACCAGTCCTGGGAGGTGTTGAGCACCTCGACGACGTCAGCCTTGACGGCCTCGACGTCGAGCCCGGCGAACGCCGTCTTGTAGTCGAAGTCCGCTCCCAGCGGGTCGCCCTGCGGCGAGTGGACGCTCAGCGGGGACAGGTCGAGGGAGTTGGGCCACCAGTCCTGCACGGTGCGCGGCCGACCGCCGGTCTGCGGGGTCGGGGAGTCCAGGGCGGGGTTCTCGCTCTCGCTGCCCTGCGCCGTCGCCGAGTCGTGCATCACCGGGCAGCCGTCCTCGGCCTTGCGGTCCACACCCTGCGGGCTGGCGTTCTCGTCGCTCATCTCGTTCCTCTCTCGGGTTCAACGGGGGTCGGTGGTGCGGTTTCGTCAGGTGGTGCGGGCGGCCGCGGCGCAGGCGGGGCAGCGGCCCCACCAGACGACCTCGGCCTCGTCGATCTCGAACCCGGCCGCGGCGTCGACGTCGGGGTCGGCGTCGCCATCGGGGCTCGCGTCCAGGTCCGGGTCACCGCTGCCGGGCGTCAGGCACGGGGCGTGCCCGACGGCGCAGTCGACGTCGGTGATGGCGCCGCAGACGCGGCACACCAGGTGGTGGTGGTTGTCGCCGACGCGGGACTCGTAGCGCGCGACGGAGCCGGCGGGCTGGATGCGGCGGACGAGCCCGGCCGCGGTCAGCGCGCGCAGCACGTCGTACACCGCCTGGTGGGAGACGTCGCCGAGGGTCGCGCGCACGGCGCCGATCACCGAGTCGGTGTCGACGTGCGGGCGCTCGTGGACGGCGGCCAGCACCGCCAGGCGCGGGCGGGTGACGCGCAGCGACGCGTCGCGCAGCTGCCGTTCGAAGTCCGTGGACGAGGACACCCCGGCAGTCTGGTGCACTTTCTTGAACGAATCAAGTACTCCGTCGCGCCAGGCTGAGCGCGGCGCGGCGGACCAGCTCGGCCTCCTCCGGGTCGGTGACCGCCCGCTCGGGCACGGCGCCGCCGAGCAGCGCGGCGGGTTGCGTGAGCCAGGCCCACACGCGCCACGGGTCCGTCCCTGCGGCCAGCAGCGGCTCCAGCACCGGCAGCAGCTCCGCGCGCGGCTCGCCCGCACCGGTGAGCTGGAACGCCGGCACCAGCGTCCGGCCCTGGGGGGCGACCAGCAGCAGCCGGTGCGCGGCCGCGGCCTTGTGCACCTGGAAGCGGGCCGCGTTCAGCTCGACCCCGCGCAGCTCGGCCAGGCTCGCGTAGGTGTGGGTCGGCGTCGCGAGCAGCTCCTCGTGCAGCCGCGCCTGTCGCGCCAGCAGCACCAGCGCCACCGGTACGGCGTGCTCGGGCTCGTCGCCCTGCTGGCGCAGCAGCCGCTCGAGCTGGTCGAGCTGGTCGGCGTCGAGCGGCTCGCCCGTGTTCGGGTCCGTCCAGACCGCCCGCCCCTCGAGGTCGTGCGACAGCGAGGGCAGCCCCGCCTCGTCGAGCTGGCCGGCGATCCCGAGCCCCTCGAGCCACCCCGCCAGCCGCTCCCCCGCCGGGAGCGCGGCCGGGTCGACGGCGAGCACGGCGTACCCGAAGCCGGCCACCTCGAGGCCGCCGGCTCCCGCGTGCTCCGCGGCGTCCGCGGCGTCCGCGGCGTCCGCGGACACCGTGACGCCGTCGCCCCAGAGCACCACGGCACCCCGGGTCTCGGGCACCACGAGCCGGGCCGGCTCGCGCCGGGGGTTGACGACGACGAGGTGGGTGCCGCCGCGCACCCAGGCGAAGGGGTAGCCCTCAGCGACCACGCGCGTCGACGGTCCGACCCGCAGGGCCGGCACGGCCCGCCGCAGCGCGGCCAGCTCCCGGACGAGCGTCAGCACCGACCCCGGCTGGCCGTCCTGGCCCGCGACCGTCGGTCGTCCCGGGTCGGGGTCGACCGGGAGGTAGAGCCGGTCGGTCTCAGCGGTCGAGAAGCCGGCGTGCGGCCCGTCGTCCCACTGCATCGGGGTGCGGCAGCCCGCCCGGTTGTAGGTGGGGTTGCAGACCGCGCCCTCGACGTCCGGCATGTCCGGCAGGTAGCGCATCCCGATCTCGTCGCCGTAGTAGAGGCAGGGCACGGTGCCCCAGGTCAGCAGGAAGGTGAGCGCCGCCCCGAGCTGCTCGGCGGTGCGGGAGCCGCAGGCGAGCCGCGAGAAGTCGTGGTCGGCGCTGGACAGCAGCACCGGACGGTCGGGGTGCTCACGCCGGGCCTCGCGCCAGGTCTCCAGGAAGGTGCGCGTGCTGCCGGCGCCCTCGGCGTCGAAGTACGGCGGCTGGTGCTCCTGGAAGGGCAGGACGCCCGCCCCCTGGTTGTCGAAGAGGCTCGCGTGGGCGGCCATGATCACGAGCGCGAAGTCGGCGTGGAAGGCCAGCGGCTCGGTGGTCCGCGGCTCGAACCCCTCCGGGACGATCACGGCGTCGGGGTGCTCGGCGTCGAGCCAGGCCCGGATCTCGCGCCACACCCCGGTGGACGCGGCCAGCGCCGCCTCCTGGTCGAGGTCCTTGACCAGCGAGAAGGCCATGTCGACCCGGAAGCCGGAGACGCCGCGCTCCAGCCAGAACGCGATGACCTCCTGGAGTGCGGCGCGGTTGCGGCGCGGGCCCGGGTCGTCGACGGCGTCGCGCCAGGGCTCGTCGCCGGGCAGGGTCACCCAGCCGAAGTTGAGGGCGGGCTGCTCGTCGTAGAAGTTCTTGAGGTACCACCCCGGGCGCGGCCCGGGCGAGCGCACCCACGCCGGGGTGCCGGGCAGGTCAGAGGCCCACGCCTCGCGCGGCTCGTCGGTGCGCCACACGTAGCGGTCCCCCTCCGGCGACGGCCCGTCGGCGGCCAGCTCGCGCTGGAACCACGCGTGCTCGATCGAGGTGTGGCCGGCGACGAGGTCGAGCACCACGCGGATGCCGCGCTCCCGGGCCTTCTCCACCAGCTCGACGAGGTCGTCGTTCGTGCCGTAGCGCGGCGCGACCGTGAGGTAGTCGGCGACGTCGTAGCCCGCGTCGACGAAGGGCGAGGCGAAGCAGGGGTTGAACCAGATCGCGCCCACCCCCAGCGAGGCGACGTGGTCGAGGTGGTCGATGACGCCGCGGAGGTCGCCGACGCCGTCGCCGTCGGAGTCGGCGAAGGACTGCGGGTAGATCTCGTAGAACAGCGCGTCCTTCAACCACTCGGTGCCCACGGCTCCCTTCCCGCGCGGGAGGCTCCCGTCGCGTCCGCAGGCTACCGAGGCCCGACGACGCCGGACGAGGCCCGACGGGTTCGGGGTCCGCAGGGACGGGTAGGTCGTCTGCGACCCATCCCCCGACCTCCGGAGCTGACGTGCACCACGACTACGACCTCCTCATCGTCGGTGGCGGCATGGCCGCCGACGCCGCCGCCCAGGGCTACCGCGAGCAGGGCGGCACCGGCTCCGTCGGCATCGTCGGCGCGGAGGACGAGGCCCCCTACGCGCGACCGCCGCTGAGCAAGGACCTGTGGTCCGAGGAGGGCGCCGACCCGTCCAGCGCCGCGCTGGGCACCGACGGCGACGACGGCCCGGGCGTGACGCTCCACCTGGGCGACGCCGTGGCCACGCTCGACGTCGAGGCCAAGCGGGTCGTCACCGAGGGCGGCGACACCTTCGGCTACGGCTCGCTGGTCCTCGCCCCGGGCGCCGACCCCCGCACCCTCGACGCCCTCCCGGCCGGCGACCGCGTCGTCTACTACCGACGGCTGGCCGACTTCCGCCGGCTCTCCGGGCTGGTCTCGTCGGGCACCCGCGCCGTGGTGGTGGGCAGCGGCTTCATCGGCACCGAGATGGCGGCCGGTCTGACCAGGCGGGGCGCCCAGGTCACCCTGGTGCACCCCGGCCAGGAGGTCGGCGACCACGCCTTCCCGCCGTTCGTCACGCATGCGCTCGCCGCCGAGCTGCGCAAGCACGGCGTCACCGTCGTGGACGGGGTCCAGGTCACCGGCGGCACGGTCGCCGGCGACGGCGTCTCGGTGGAGCTGTCCGACGGCGAGAGCCTCGAGGCCGACGTCGTCGTCCTCGGGCTGGGCGTCGAGCCGGCCGTCGGCTGGCTCGCCGGAGCCGTCGACCTCGCCGACGACGGCGGCATCGCGGTGGACGCACGCCTCGCCACGTCCGCCCCCGACGTGTACGCCGCCGGCGACGCTGCGTCGTACCCGGACAAGCGGCTGGGCCGTCGCCGGGTGGAGCACGAGGACGCGGCGGTGTCGATGGGCAAGGCCGCGGGACGGATCGTCGCCGGCTCCGACGAGGAGTTCGACAAGACGCCGATGTTCTACTCCGACGTCTTCGACCTCGGCTACGAGGCCGTCGGCGACCTGTCGACGAAGCTCGACCACCACGTCCAGGAGCTCGACGACGGCCAGGCCTTCGTGTTCTACGCCGACGACGAGCGGGTGCGCGGGGTCCTGCTGTGGGCCTTCGCGCCGGGTCTCGATGCGGCCACCGAGCTGGTCGGCACGCCGCGGCCGAGCGACCTGTCCGAGCTGGAGGGCCGCGTGTCCTGACCCCCGGGACGTCAGGGCCGTCAGGGCCGCCCGGGCCGCCCGGGACGTCAGGGACGTCAGGGACGTCAGGGGACGAGGATCGCGCGGCCTCGGACCGTGCCGGCGTCGAGGTCGTGCAGCGCCTGCACGGCGTCGTCGAGCGCGTAGGTCTGCGTGTGCAGCGTGACCTTGCCGGCCTCGGCGAGCGCCATCAGCTCCACGAGGTCGTTGTAGGTGCCGACGATGTTGCCGATGATGTTCCGCTCGGTGGAGATCACGTCGAGGGTCGGGATCTGGAGCGTGCCGCCGTAGCCGATGACGAAGCACGAGCCCGCCGGTCGCGTCATGGCGAAGGCCTCGTTCTCGGCGCCCTGCTCGGCGACGAAGTCGAGCACGACGTGGGCGCCGCCGCCGGTCAGGTCGAGCACCGCCTCGACGTGGGAGCCGTCGGCGACCACGGTCTCGTCGGCGCCGAGCCGCTTCGCCAGCTCGAGGGCGTCGGGGTTGGCGTCGACCACGACGATCCGGGTCGCGGTCAGGGCGGCCAGGCACTGGATGCCGATGTGGCCCAGCCCGCCGGCGCCGAGCACCACGCACGTCGTACCGGGCGGGAGCAGCGGGATCGCCTTGCGCACCGCGTGGTACGCCGTGATGCCGGCGTCCGCGAGGGCGGCGACGTCCTTCGGCTGGGTGCTGGGGTCGAGCTTCACGCACGCCCGGGCCGACGTCAGCAGGTAGTCGGCCATGCCGCCGTCGTGGTCCGACAGCCCGGGGAAGAACGCGTCCTCGCAGTGCATGTCGTTGCCGTAGCGGCACGCCCGGCACAGCCCGCAGCTCGGCTGGGGGTGCAGGATCACGGTGTCGCCGACCGCGACGTTGGTGACCGCCGAGCCGATCTCGTGCACCCAGCCGGCGTTCTCGTGCCCGATCGTGTAGGGCAGCGTCGGGTCCTGCGCCTCGGCCCACTGGCCCTCCATGATGTGGAGGTCGGTGCGGCACACCCCGGCGCCGCCGATCCTCACCACCACGTCGAAGGGCCCGGAGACCGTGGGGTCCGGCACCTCCTCGACGACCGGGTCCTCGTGGTAGCGGTGCAGGCGTACGGCGCGCATCAGGTCTCCTCGGTCGGGTGGGGGTGGTGGACGGGGGTCTGGACGGGCGGCGCCGCTTGACGAGCCATCTGCACGCCTCGGGCCACGCCGCCGGTGACGATCCCGCTCGACGGCTCGTAGGTGTCCACCCGCACCGGCACCACGCGCGCTCGAGCGGTCTCGGGTCGTTGGTCGTGTCCCCCGTCCATGGGGCCATCCTGACCCGATCGGCGCCGCTGTGACCAGGTTTCGCCGGCCTGTGGCCCGCCGCGCGACGCACCGGTGTGGCAGGGTCCGGGGATGAGAAGTCGTCCGGCCGGGGCCGTCGTGCACGAGCGCCGGGACTCCGTGTGAGCCCGCTGCCCTACGAGGAGCTCGCCTGGGCCGACACCCCCATCGGCGAGATCAGCCTGCGCAAGCGCTGGGACCGCCTCACCGAGCGGTGGGTCCACGAGGTCCGGCTCGGCGACGAGTACCTCATGTCGAGCCAGTTCAACGCCACCGAGATCGCTCTCGCCCGGATCGGGCTGGCCGAGGCGCCGGACCGCGACCTGAGCGTGGTGGTCGGCGGCCTGGGGCTCGGGTTCACCGCCCACGAGGCGCTGACGGACCCGCGGGTCAGCAGCCTCCGGGTGGTCGAGCTGGTCGGGGCCGTCGTCGCGTGGCACCGGGCGGACCTGATCCCGGACACGGCCGGCCTGGCCGCCGACCCGCGGTGCGAGCTCGTCGAGGCGGACTTCTTCGACCTGGTCCGCAGCGGCCGCTGCCCGGCGAGCGACGTGCTGCTCGTCGATATCGACCACTCCCCCGACAACCTGCTGTCGCCCGGCAACCAGGACTTCTACGGTGAGGCCGGCCTGCAGGCGGCCGCCGCGACCCTCGCCGACGACGGCGTCCTCGCGCTGTGGTCCGACGACGACCCGGACGACGCGTTGGTCGCGTTGCTGCTGACCGTCTTCGCCCGCGTGCGCGCCGAGGTCGTCTCCTTCGACAACCCCATCACCGGAGGCAGCTCGTCCTGCACGGTATACGTCGCACACCGGCCGCTCCGCCGCCCCTGACCGCTCGCCGGCCATCGAAAGCGCTCGGCGCGACGACGCCTGAGGCCGCGCGGCCGAGATGTTGTCACGGCGCTGGTAAACCTCGAGACCCTCTGTGGGGCACGTGTCCCACGTCTCCTCGTCGGGCGCGCATGTCCTTCGCGACAAGGGCTACCGGGTGTCCAGGCGGCGTACGGCTTCTCGGGCAAACAGTCTCTCCGTGCCTGCCATGGAAGGAACACCCATGTCCACCACGCAGCACACCCCCACCCAGGGCACCCACACCACCGCTCACGCGAGCACCGGCCACGACCGGTCCGCGCGCGTCTCGACCGAGACCAAGTCGTCGTACAAGACCACCGAGCTCATCGCCTACGTCGTCGCCGTCGTCGGCGTCCTCGTCGCTTCCGCACTGACCGACACCAGCGACTTCGGCCCCCAGGAGGCGTGGTTCTACGTCACCCTGCTGACCATCGGCTACATGGTGAGCCGCGGCCTGGCCAAGGCCGGCAGCCGCGACTTCTACGACACCGACGCCAACGACGCGTACGGCACCGACGCGCGCTGACCCACGCTCGTCGCACGAACCCGCACCCCTGCACGGCCCGCCCACCTCCTGTGGGCGGGCCGTGCGTCGTTCGGCGGGTCCGAGCCGGTCCGTGCGGGTCCGCACGCCTTTGTGCACCACAGTGGTGCAGAATCAGCGGCAGCCGTGACCGCCCCGCGCGGCGGCGACGTGACCCCGCGACGAAGGACGCCCACCGATGAGCCCGACCTCCCCCGAGGGCAGCTCCGTGCCCCGCCCTGCCGCGGCCTCCGACGAGGACGTGGTCCCCTTCCGCGAGGCGGTCAGGGCCTGGTTCGCCATCTCGCTGCAGACCTTCGGCGGACCGGCCGGCCAGATCGCCGTGATGCAGCGCGAGCTCGTGGAGGAACGGCGCTGGATCGGGCAGAAGCGGTTCCTCCACGCGCTGTCCTACTGCACGCTGCTCCCCGGTCCGGAGGCCCAGCAGCTGGCGATCTACGTCGGGTGGCTGCTCAACGGCGTGCGCGGCGGCCTGGTCGCCGGCATCCTCTTCGTCCTTCCCGGCGTGGTCGCCCTGCTCGGGCTCTCCTTCCTCTACGTCGGCTTCGGCGACACCACGGCGGTCGTCGCCCTCTTCGCCGGGCTCGCGCCGGCCGTGCTCGCCGTCGTGGCCCAGGCCGTCGTACGCGTCGGCAAGAAGGCCCTCGGCCACCCCGCCCTGGTCGCGCTGGCGGTCGCCGCGTTCCTCGCGCTCACGGTGCTCCGGGTCCCGTTCCCGGCCGTGGTCGCTGCCTCGGCTGCCGTCGGCTGGGCCCTGGGCCGCTGGGCGCCGTCGACCATGCACGCCGCGTCCGGGCACGGCAGCGAGGACGACGGACCCGTGCCGCTCATCAGCGACGACGCGCTGCACCAGGAGCGACCGAGCCGCGCGCACGCGGCGAAGGTCCTCGCCCTGGGCTCGCTCGCCTGGGGCGTCCCGGTCGGCCTGGTCGCCTCCCTCACCGGCGCGAACAGCGTCTTCACCGACCAGGCGATGTTCTTCTCCGGCGCCGCCCTGGTCACCTTCGGCGGCGCGTACGCCGTGCTGGCCTACGTCGCGCAGAAGGCGGTCGAGGTCTACGGCTGGTTGGCCCCCGGCGAGATGGTCCGCGGGCTGGCGCTGGCCGAGTCGACGCCGGGTCCGCTCATCATGGTGGTGCAGTTCGTGGCGTTCCTCGGCGCCTACCGCGACCCGGGCTCGTTGAACCCGTGGGTCGCCGCGACACTGGCGGCGCTGCTCACCACCTGGGTCACCTTCGTGCCCTGCTTCGTCTTCATCTTCCTCGGGGCGCCGTACGTCGAGCGACTGCGCGGCAACCGCTCGTTGTCCGCCGCCCTGACCGGGATCACCGCCGCCGTGGTCGGCGTGATCGCCAACCTGGCGGTGTTCTTCGCGATCCACACGCTCTTCGCCGACACCGTCCAGGCCGGGTGGGGTGCGATCTCGCTCGAGCTGCCCGTGCTCGACACCGTGCGACCCGTCGCCGTCGTCATCGGGCTCGTCGCCGCCGTGCTGCTGTTCACGCTGAAGTGGTCGGTCCTGCGGGTGCTGGGCGTCTGCGCCCTGCTCGGCCTGGTCCACGGGCTCGTCGCGGCCGCGGTGCAGGGCTGAGCCGGACGAGACCCGCAGCCGACCGTTGACGGACCGGTCACGCGGGGCCGAAAATGGACGCTGAGGGGAGTACCCCGCTCACGACGACGCCGTCACCCCGGCCGGCCGTGCCCGGCCCGGTGCGTCGGCCACCCGGTCCTCCGGGTGGTGGGGAAGACCTCCGGGGCCCGGGCAGTCGGGCGGACGGAGGTGCGTCATGGACGTCGTCAGCGACACCGAGATCCTGGTGGCCGGTCTCATCGACGGGGTCGCGCTCGTCGTGGTGCTGGGCGGTCTCGTCCTGCGGGTGCGACCCGCGACACGGCAGTGGGCACCGCGCGGCCGCTTCGCGCGCGCTCGCGTGCCCGAGGGCGCACTAGTCTGAGCGAGCACCCAGAACCCCGCCCCCACCGACGGTCAGGAATCACCCCATGGACGTATCTCCTCTGGTCTGGGGGCTGACGATCGCCGGGATCGTGGGCCTGCTGGTCTTCGACTTCTACTTCCACGTGCGCAAGGCGCACGTCCCGACCCTGCGCGAGGCCGCCTTCTGGTCGGCGCTGTACGTCGGCATCGCGGTCGTCTTCGGACTCGGCGTGCTCGTCGTCGGCGGCGGCACCCCCGGCGGGGAGTACTTCGCGGGCTACATCACCGAGAAGGCGCTCTCGGTCGACAACCTGTTCGTCTTCCTCATCATCATGACCAGCTTCCGGGTCCCCCGCGAGGACCAGCAGAAGGTGCTGCTCTTCGGCATCGCGTTCGCCCTGGTGGCCCGCACCGGCTTCATCTTCCTCGGCGCCGCGCTGATCAACTCGTTCGCGTGGGTCTTCTACGCCTTCGGCCTGATCCTCATCCTCACCGCGGGCAACATGCTGAAGTCCGACCACGACGACGAGGAGGGCTCGGCCGACAACTTCGTCATCCGGATCGCCCGCAAGGTCATCCACACCACGGAGCACTACGACGGCGACAAGCTCTTCACGATCCAGGACGGCAAGCGGGCGATGACGCCGATGCTGCTGGTGATGGTGGCCATCGGGGGCACCGACATCCTCTTCGCCCTCGACTCGATCCCGGCCATCTTCGGCCTCACCCAGGACACCTACCTGGTGTTCACCGCGGTGGCGTTCTCGCTGCTCGGACTGCGTCAGCTGTTCTTCCTCATCGAGGGCCTGCTCGACCGCCTGATCTACCTGTCCTACGGCCTGGCGGCGATCCTGGCCTTCATCGGCGTCAAGCTGATCCTGCACGCGATGCACGAGAACAACCTCGGGTTCATCAACGACGGCGAGCCGATCAAGGTGACCGAGATCAGCACCGCCGTGTCACTGAGCGTGATCCTCGGCGTCCTGCTGGTCACCGTCCTCGCCTCGCTCTACAGCAAGGCCGGCAAGGCCCAGAACGCCATCAGCAACGCACGGCGCCACGCGTCGTCGTACCTCGACTCGGAGTACACCAAGGACGCGGCCGAGCGCGAGCGGATCTACGGACTGCTGCTCGAGGAGCGCGACCAGATCGTCGCGCTGGGGCCGAAGTACAAGCAGAAGGCCCGTGACGAGCAGGAGCTGATGGAGCTGCTGCAGAGGGCCCGCGACAGCCACGACGCCGCCGTGGACCGGGGCGAGGCCGAGGACCCCGGTCCGTCCAAGCTGCTGCCCCCGCGGGAGAGCAGCTCCCCGAGCTAGGTCGCGGACCACTCCCCGTCCGAGCAGGGCCCGAGGTCCCTGGTCGGGCGGCCGGCGGCGACGTACGGTCACCCGGCACGCACCGCAACCAGCACGGGGGATCCCATGAAGCGCACCACCCAGCACGCCGTCTCCGCACTCGCCACCGGCCTCGCCGCGACCTCGCTCGCCCTGGTCGGGGCCGCCCCGGCGCACGCCGACGGACGCACCTGCGTCTCCGAGGCGGAGTACCAGGACATCCGGTGGGCACCGCGCCCGCCCACGATGGGCAAGGTCCGCGACCACTTCGACACGAAGGGCGTGGTGGTGTGGCGCTGGTCGAACGGCCCGGACACCGAGGTCACACGGTCCTACGTCAAGTGCCCGGAGTGGAACGGCGGTCGCGGCCGCGTCCAGGTCTTCTTCAACGACTACTCCTGGGATGGTCTGATGCGCGTCGACGGCATGGCGCCGGCTCCGCGTGGCGACTGGGTCTTCCCCTGGTCCTGACCCGGCTCACCTCGTCGGCACGTCGACGTCTCGCTCGTCGAGGAGGTGCAGGGGTCGGCCGTTCGTCCAGGTCCTCCGCGTTCTGGCCCGCGGGCGCGGCGTCGTCGCCTACGTTGCGCACATGCGCCCTCACCTGGCTCGGCGGTGGTCCGCCGCTCTCGTCCTGCCCCTGCTCTGGCTCAGCGCCTGCGGTGGGTCCGCCTCGGACGCGGAGTCCTCGGACTCGTCCTCGTCGCAGGGCGAGGAAGCGGAGCCCAGCGACAGCGGGGTCGACCTCGACGAACCCGGCGACGACCTCCTCTCGTCGAACCGCTGGGGCGGGCCGGTGCCGGGCGACACCGTCGCCGGGTCCTGGCGCTTCCCGGAGTCCTACGAGACGACCGGCGAGAACGTGCCGAACAACGAGGCCGAGAGCAGCACCGGCGACGTGGACTACCGGCTCGTCATCGGCGCCTACCCGGGTGACGACGAAGCCGTGGACGCGGCCGACGAGCTCGCCACCAACGCCGAGGAGGCCGGTCAGACCGTCGAGGTCGAGGAGGTCTCGATCGGGGGCCGCGACTTCGTCTCGGTGACCCAGCAGGACGGCGAGGACAGCCGGCGCAACCTCTTCCACCGCCCCGACATCGGGGGCTCGCTGTTCCTCGTCGTCCTCGAGGCGGGCGAGCCGCTCGACGCGACGCCGCAGGAGCGGCTCGACGAGTTCGTCCAGACCGCGGCCTCCCTGGAGTTCGAGGCGGCTTGACGCCGGCAACCGGAGCAACCCGCTACTAGTTGACGGAACAACTATCTCGGGTAGAGTGTTACTTGAAGCATCAACTACTTCAGGAGCACCCGATGACCGTCAACGCCGTCCGCCTCAACCACGCCGTCCTGTTCGTCAGCGACCTCGAGCGCAGCCTCGCCTTCTACCAGCAGGCCTTCGACATGCGCGTCGTCGCCCGGGAGCTGCGCGCCAACGCCGCCTTCCTGCGTCTGCCGCGCTCGGGCAACCACCACGACCTCGGGCTCTTCGGCGTCGGCGCCCAGCCGCCGCGTCCGCGCGGCAGCCTCGGCCTCTACCACCTCGCCTGGCAGGTCGACAGGATCGAGGAGCTCGAGCAGGCGCGCCTCACCCTCGTCGAGCTCGACGCCTACTCCGGCGAGTCCAGCCACGGCGCCACCAAGAGCATCTACGCCCACGACCCCGACGGCAACGAGTTCGAGGTCATGTGGATGCTGCCCAAGGCCAGCTGGGGCGAGTTCGAGAACGCCGCTCCGATCGAGCGCCTCGACCTGCCCGGCGAGGTACGTCGCTGGGGCGGCGTCAGCACCGCCGCCGAGCTGGTCCCCGCCGACGCCGCGGACGTCTCGTGACCACCGCGACGTCCGCCCCTCCGGTCGTCGCGTGGCACGGCAGCACCGACCCGACGGCCCCGCTCGTCGTCCTCCTCCACGGTCGCGGCTCCGACGAGCACGAGATCCTGGGGCTCGCCGGGCACCTGCCGGACGGTCCGTCGTACGCCGCGGTGCGGGCACCGATCGCGGAGGGCGGCGGCTACGCCTGGTTCGCCAACCGCGGCATCGGACGCCCGGTCGCCGAGTCGCTGCGCCGGGGCATGGACTGGTTCCGCGGTTGGCTCGACGGCGTCGCTCCCGCCGGGCGTCCCGTGGTGCTGGTCGGCTTCAGCGGCGGAGCCGCCTTCGCCGGCGGCCTGGTGCTCGACGACCCGGCGCGTCTCGCCGGGGCTGCCCTCCTCTACGGGACGATGCCCTTCGACGCGGGCCTCCCCACGGAGCCCGGGCGGCTGGCTCACCTGCCCGTCTTCGTCGCACAGGGCGACGGCGACCACGTGATCCCCCGGGAGCTGCTGGACCGGACGTGGTCCTACCTGCTGTCGGAGTCCGGCGCCCCCACGGTCGCGCACCGACACCCGGGAGGCCACCAGCTGACGGCGGCGACGGTCCACCACCTCGGCGACTGGATCGCGCACCGGCTCGTCCACCTCGCTGAGGCGGGCGCCGTCCCGGCCGGCCCGCAGCCGCCGACTTCCTGGCCCACGCTGCCGGGCGGGGAGCTGCCCGTGCGGACCGGTCCCCGGCCCGTGGTCAGCTGGACCATCCCGCAGCAGCAGGAGTCGCAGAACGCCCCCGCGCACCTGCAGGAACGCCTCCTCGACGAGGTCCGACGCCTGCCCGGGGTGGACGTCGGCCCCTCGCACATCTCCGTGCCCGGGGCCCGCGCCTTCACGCTGGCCGGCGGGTCCGCCGATGGGAGCGCCTTCCTGGTGCCCGAGGTCGGCGAGTTCGCCCACCTGCACCCGTCGTACGACGGCTCGCTGCACCTGGCGCTGCCCGCCGGGCCGGCGGCCGACGTGGCCGCGAAGGGCTGGGGTCGACCGCACATGTGGGCCGGCACCCGTCTCTCCCCCGGCTTCGTGATGGTCCACGGTCCCCGGGACGAGGAGGAGCTGGCCGTCGTGCTCGCCGTCGTCGAGGCCAGCCACGCCCACGCCCACGCCAGCGGTCAGTCGTCGGTCGCCGAGACGTCCTCCGGCTGATCCTTGAGGAAGAGGTACCAGTAGGACGTCGCCACGAAGATGACGGCTCCCACGAGGTTGCCCGCCCCGGCCAGCAGCCAGTTCAGGCCCACGTCGCCCCAGGTGATGTCGGGGACGCCGGCGAAGATCGCGGCCGGCAGGAAGAACATGTTGGCGACCACGTGGTCGAAGCCCATCGCCACGAAGGCCATGATCGGGAAGAAGATCGCGAGGATCTTGCCCGAGACCGAGGTCGCCGCGAAGGACATCCACACGGCGAGGCACACCAGCCAGTTGCACCCGACCCCGCGCAGGAACGTCTGCCACGCGGTGTGCTCCGAGGACTTGTCCAGCGCGATGAAGGCGAGCCGCTCGTGGGTCAGCGCGGCCGTGGTGCCGGGGTCGGCGTCCGAGGGCCCGATGACGCCGGTCTGCACCGCCAGGAAGTAGGCGACGAACACGGCGCCCAGCAGGTTGCCGAGCAGCACCAGCAGGAGGTTGCGCGCCACCCCGCTCATGTCGACCTTGCCGCGCATGGCGCTCAGCGGGACCAGCATCATGTTGCCGGTGGCGAGGTCCGACCCGGCGATCAGCACGAGCACGAGGCCCAGGGTGAACGCCGCTCCGGTGACGAGCGTGGGCAGCGTGCCCCACGTGGCGGGGTCGAGCCCTGACGAGGTCGTGACGGCCACCAGGCCGCCGAACGCGATGTAGGCGCCGGCGAGGAACGAGCTCAGCAGCACCCGGTCCCAGCCGCGGTCGACCTTCTTCGTCCCGGTCTTGACGGCCGCCTCGGCCATCTCCTGCGGTTCGCGAGCGGACATGGTCACCCTCCAGGGTCGGGTGGCCGCACGCACCCGGCTGCGCCGGCACCCCGCACGGGCGCGCTCACGATGGTCGTGAGGTCCGAGAAGTGCGCGCCCGCTTGGCCGTCATCATGACACCGCGCGTTCACCTTGCGGGCGTAACTTCACGCCATGACCCAGAACGAGCGCACCCAGCGAGCCGAGGCGGTCCTGCGGGCCGTGGACGACAGCGACACCCACGAGGTCCTCGACGAGGAGGCCGGCGAGGTCGAGCGTCAGAGCCGACAGGTCGAGTCCGCCTTCGAGCGTGCCCGGCGACGCCGCGAGGCCTCCCCCGCCTAGGACCCCACCGGTAGCCGGGTCGTCACCTCGCCGCCGGAGTCGCCGGGGCAGCAGCTGCAGCCTGCTGCGCGCCTCACGGACGAGGAGGCAGCCGGACGCGCACCACCGTGCCGCCGGAGCCCGACTCGATCTCGATGGAGCCGCGGTGCCGCTCCTCGACCACACGTCGCGCGATGTCGAGGCCGAGCCCGGTCCCCTGCCCCACGTCCTTGGTGGTGAAGAACGCCTCGAAGGCGCGCTCGACCACCTCCGGCGGCATCCCTGGCCCGGTGTCGGCGATCTCCACGACGACCCCGGCCTCCGCGCCGGCCACCGAGACCCGCAACGTGCCCTGCCCCTCCATGGCGTCGACGGCGTTGTCGATCAGGTTCGTCCACACCTGGTTGAGCTCGCCGGCGTGGGCCTCGACGCTCGGCACGTCGTCGTCGTACTCGCGCACGACCGTCACGCCGCCGCGGAGCTTGTGGCCCAGGATCGCCAGGGTGCTCTCCAGGCCCTCGGTGACGTCGGTGTCCTGCAACGAGCTGCGATCCATCTGGGTGTAGGACTTCACCGACGCGACCAGCCCCGAGATGCGCGACGTCGACTCGCGGACCTCACCGAGGAGCACCTGTGAGGTCAGGCTCGCCGCCACCCACGACAGCGCCGGCTCCAGGGCGTCGGGACCCGTGACCTCCAGGACCCGGTCGCACCACGCGGGAGCGAGGCCGGCCGCAGCCAGCTGCCCGGACAGCTCCCAGGGCCGCTCGACACGGTGGGACTCCAGCCAGGCGGCCAGCTCCTCCTCCCGGTCCGCCACCTCCAGCGCGTCGGACGGCACCGAGCTGGGCTCCCCCTCGACACGGAGCCGCTCGAGCGCGATGTAGGTCTCGGGCGCGATGCCGGCCGCGGCGAGGGCGGCGAGCGAGGACACCGACAGCGCGATCGCCCCGTCGAGGGCCGACACGGCGCGGGTGGCGGCGGCGGCAGGGTTGTTCAGCTCGTGGGCCAGGCCCGCCGAGAGCGTGCCCAGGGTGACCAACGAGGCCCGGGCCCGGGTGCTGGCCTCCAGGTTGCGCGCGGTGTGGAAGATCCCGTCCACCAGGTGGCGCACGAGAGGCAGCCCGTCCAGCAGGACGCGCAGGGCCGTCCCCGGGACGCGCACGACCCGACCGGGGACGACGGCACGTCCGGTCGCGAGGTAGGTGCCGTTCGGGTCCCAGGCCATGAACCCGCCCGCCCAGCGACCCGGCAGGTCGAGCGCTCCCAGGACCGCCTCCTCGTTGCCGACCTGGCGCAGCAGGTCGATCCGCCCTTCGAGCAGGATCCACCAGTACTCCGCCGGCCGAGCCTCGTGCCACAGCACCTCGCCGACGGTGAACTCCACCTCCGTGGACGCGTCCAGCAACCCGTGGAGGTGCTCGTCGGACAGGCCGTCGAAGAGCGCGAGCGCCCGCAGCTCCGCGAAGCTCATCAGATCGTCGCCAGGTAGCGGTGGACCAGGTGGACGGCCATGGCACCCTCCCCGACCGCGGAGGCCACCCGCTTCATCGAGTCGCGACGCACGTCGCCGGCGGCGAAGACCCCGGGGACGCTGGTCTCCAGGGCGTACGGCGCGCGCGGCAGCGTCCAGGCGGGCTTCTCGTCGCCGGCGACGAGCTCCTGACCGGTGCGCACGAAGCCGCGCTCGTCGCGCACGACCTCGGCCCCGAGCCAGTCCGTGCGCGGCGCGGCGCCGATGAACACGAACAACCAGTCGGCCGGAACGTCGTCCGTCCGTCCGGCGTCCCGGTCGCGCAACGTCAGTCCCTCCAGGTGGTCGGTCCCGTGCGTGGCGGCGACCTCGCACCGGGTGCGGACCTCGATGGCGGCGGACGCCTCGATCCGGTCGACGAGGTACTGCGACATGGAGTCGGCCAGCGCGGCCCCTCGCACGACGAGGACCACCCGAGCGGCGTACCGGGCCAGGTTGAGCGCCGCCTGACCGGCGGAGTTCGCACCCCCGACGACGTACACGACGTCGCCGTCGCACTGGCGGGCGTCGGAGGCGTTGGCGCCGTAGTACGCGCCGCGGCCGGTGAGCCCGGCCATCCCCTCGGCCTCCAGCACGCGGTAGGACACCCCCGACGCGACGATGACCGACCGCGTCTCCAGCTCCCCGGAGCCGTCGAGGTGGAGCACGCGGACCGGTCCGCGGACCTCGAGACCCGTGACGTCCTGCGCCAGCACCACCTCCGCGCCGAAGCGCGACACCTGGGCCATCGCTCGCTGGGTGAGGTCGGACCCGCTCAGCCCCTTGGGGAAGCCCAGGTAATTCTCGATCGAGGCGCTCTGGCCGGCCTGCCCGCCGGGCGCCTCACGCTCGACGACGACCGTGCTCAACCCCTCGGAGGCGGCGTAGACGGCGGCGGCGAGACCGGCCGGTCCCCCACCGACGATGCACACGTCGTAGAGCGGACGGTCCGGTCGGGTGCGCAGTCCCAGCGCGTCGGCCAGGTCCCGCGGCGAGGGCGAGCGCAGCGGCTCGCCCTCCGCCGGCAGCACCAGGGGCAGCTCGTCCGGGGCGGCTCCGGCGAGCTCGACCAGACGCCGTCCCTCCGCGTCGACCTCGACGTCGTACCACCGGTAGGGGACGTAGTTGCGGGCCAGGAACGTCTTGACCTCGTGGCTGCGTTCCGACCAGCGGTGACCGACGACCCGGACGTCGGAGGTGTGGTCGGGGTGCTGGCGTGCCCAGTCCTCGAGGAGGTCGTCGACGACCGGGTAGAGGTGCTGATCGGGCGGGTCCCACGGCTTGAGCAGGTAGTGGTCCAGGCCGACGTCGTTGATGGCGCGGATGGCGACCTCGGTGTCGGCGTACGCCGTGAGGAGCAGCGTCTTGGTGCCCGGTGTCACCTCCTGCGCGCGGTGCAGCAGCTCGACGCCGGTCATGCCGGGCATCCGCTGGTCGGTCACGATCAGGGCCACGGCGGCGTCGCGCAGCGCGAGGCGCTCCACCACGTCGAGGGCCTCAGCACCCGACGTGGCACGCACGACGCGGTAGTCGGCGCCGTAGCGGGACCGGAGGTCACGCACGATGGCCGCGACGACGCTCGGGTCGTCGTCGACCGCGAGGATGGCAGGTCTGCCCACGGACACCTCCGGAACGAGTGTCCCGGAGGCGAGATGAATCCGGCGGGACGTGCTCCCCGGTCACGATAGTCACGGTCCCGCGGGCCGCAAGGGACCTTCGGCCGCCCCTGGCCGCCCCGTCGGACCTCCGACAGGGCTCCATGCGTGCCGCGGAACCGCGTCTGACCTGCAATTTCTGTCGGGCTGACAGGATTTGAACCTGCGACCCCTTGACCCCCAGCCAAGTGAGTCGCACGCATGAATGGCAGAGAACCCTTCTCTCAGGCGTAATCTAATGGCACTGAGTGCCTCGTAGCGACGCTGATTCCGCGCAGATTTCGCGCAGATTCGGGAGCACCGCGCAGATCTGACGCAGATTCACGAGACCCTCGACGCCCGTTCAGACGGGGAACGTCGGCTGCGTCAGGGTGAAGCCCGGCTCCCCCGGGAAGCGGCCCTCGGGGTCCGGCCACAGCACCTGCAGAGCCGTCACCTCGTCACCGAAGAAGCGGAGCGCCATGTTCATCTGCGCGTCCTCGGGGTCGGCTCGGATGATGCGTGCGGGGAAGCCGCGGAAGAGGCCGTCGAGGGTCAGCGCGTTGATCACTGGGGGGACAGCCAGTGGTCCTCGAAGTACTGGGTGAGGGTCAGCTGCCCGGCGCGCGGGTCGACCCAGGTGCCGCGACGGACACGAGCCTCCTGCTCCTCGGCGGCGTGCTTCGCCTCCCGCTTGCTCGTGAAGCGGACGGACTTCCCGTCCTCGCCACGCACCGACTGCGTGCGCCCAGCGGCGTCCAGGTAGCGGCCCAGGTAGTGCTTCGCTCCGGTCTTAGCTGCGTAGGCCATGTGCTGATGCTCCTCACGGAATCTAGGACCTTCGCGCAGATCCACGCAGATTGCGTGATCTGAGCGAGCCATCCGTGCGAGCAAAACACTGTCTGACCTGCTGTTTCTCGGTCGGGCTGACAGGATTTGAACCTGCGACCCCTTGACCCCCAGTCAAGTGCGCTACCAAGCTGCGCCACAGCCCGTGGCACCCGTCGGGGATCGCCCGACGAGCCGTGGGAGACGATATCGCACCACCCGCCACAGTCCGAATCGAGGTGGGCTACCGAGTCGCCGGGTGCACCCGGGTCAGCAGCTCGACCAGCACACGACGCGGCGCGACCTGCGACATGCGGGCGCCGACGCGGTTCGCCAGCCCGGGGATCGCGGAGAGACGGCCCTTGTCGAGCGCCTCGACGCCGCACGCCGCCACCTCCTCCGGCGAGACCCACATCACCTTCGGCAGGGCGCTGTCGAAGTCGCCCTCGGCGAAGCCGGCGCGCTCCCCGAAGCCGGTCGCCACCGGTCCCGGGCACAGGCAGGTCGCCGTCACCCCGGTGCCCTTGAGCTCCCCGGCCAACGACTGCGAGTAGGACAGCACGAACGCCTTCCCGGCGCCGTAGCCGGCCTGGCCGGGCAGCGGCTGGAACGCCGCCGTCGAGGCCACGTTGAGCACTCCCCCGCGCCCGCGCGCCACCATGCCGGGCACGAAGCGGGTGCACAGGTCGAGCACCGCGACGACGTCGACCTCCACCATCGCCATCTCGTCGACCGGGTCCGCCTCGGCCACCCGCCCGAGGGTGGAGAAGCCGGCGTTGTTGACGAGCACGTCGACGTCGACCCCCAGCGCGGTCACCCGGTCGAGCAGCTCCGCGCGCGCCGTGCGGTCCCCGAGGTCGGCCGGTACGACGTACGCCGTGCCGCCCTCGGAGCGGATCCCGTCGGCCACCGCCTCAAGCCGGTCCTCCGAGCGCGCGACCAGCACCACCTGGTGACCGCGGCTGGCCAGGTTGCGGGCGATCTCCACCCCGATGCCGGAGGAGGCTCCGGTGACGAGGCAGGCACGGTCGGGTCCGGGTGCGGGCAGGCTCATGCCCGCACCCTAGGGCCCTCAGGCGCCCCCGGCGGTGTCCAGCTCGTTCCGGGCCCGCGTGTGCCGCCGCACGGCGTCGGCGGAGCGCTGACCGAGCGAGGACCCGGGGGCGGCGTACCGCAGCGCCTGGGCGGCGTCACGCAGCGCCCTCGCCAGGCCGTCAGCCATCTCGGTGGCACTCGCGCGCGCCTCGGCCTCCACCACCACGACCAGCGGGTCGCCGAGGTCGACGGCCTCCAGCGCACGTCGGCGGAGGTCGGTCGCCGGGTGGTCGTCGTCCACGCGGTGGCCGTCCTCGACGGAGGCCCGGCGCCGGCTCGCCAGCGACTCCGCCGGGACGGCCGCGACGGCGGTGCGCAGGCTGGTGGTGAGGTCCTCGTGGCCGGACAGGCCACGGGTGAGCGCAGTCTCCCAGGTGGCGGCGCCGAGGCCCAGGTCCCACACCTCGTAGACGGCGACCCCACCCGCAACCCGGGCCGCCACCCGGTCGGCGAGAAGCTCTCCGCGTGCCGTGACCGGCGCCTGCAGGCGCAGCAGCGACCGGGTCCACAGCACGACCACCACCCGCAGCGGGGCCAGCAGGACCGCGCTCACGGTCGTCACGAAGCGGCGGGCGTCATCGGCGCCGGCCGCACGTCGCGGAGGCTCCCCGCCCGCGATGAGCCGCCACTCCTCGAGCGTGGCCTCGGCTCTCGCCGTCACCCGCCCCAGCCGGAGTTCGGGCCGCACCAGGTGCGCCATCTCGTGCGCCACCAGCGCCACCCGCCCCTGCTCGGACAGTCCCGCCCACGCCACCGCGCCCACGGACAGGACGGGCCGACGGGACGGACCGGAGCGGTGGACGCCCGCCCCGAGCGCCGGGGCCAGCTCGAGCCGGTGCAGCGGTGGGGCACCGACCTGGGCGCCGACGCGGCCCAGCACGGCGAAGGTGGCCGGGGCCTCCGGAGCGGTCAGGGTCGCCGACGGGTCGAGCCTGCGGGAGCGACGGGGCCAGGACCCCACCGCCACGAGAAGCAGCGCGACCGCGAGGAGCACCGCCAGAGGTCCGCCTCCGGAGGCCAGCACCCAGCCGGCTGCGGCCAGGGCGACCGGCGACGCCAGGAGCGCGGGCGCGGCGACCAGCCCGACGGCCGCCATGCGCCCCCAGGGTGGCTGGTCCCGCTCGTCGGTCCGGTCCGCGTGGTCCACGACCCGGCGGCAGGACGAGTCGAGCGCCGCCGTACGACGTGACGGGGCGCGACTGCCGACCCGACGGTCACCGCGCATGGGGCCATTGTGCACCCGGCGGCGGGGGCGAGCGTCGAGGCGACACACTCGTCCAGACCGTCAGCGCCGGCGCTTGTCCCGCTTCTCGCGCGGCTTGACCTCGATGTGCACCGGGGTGCCGACGAAGCCGAACTCCTCGCGCAGCCGGCGCTCCACGAAGCGGACGTAGGAGGCCTCCAGCGGGCCCGAGGTGAACAGCACGAAGGTCGGCGGCGACGTCGAGGCCTGGGTGGCGAACATGATCTTCGCCTGCTTGCCGCTGCGCACCGGGTGCGGGTGCTCGGCGACGAGACGGCCCAGGAACGCGTTGAGCTGGCCGGTCGAGATGCGTGTCTCCCAGCCCTCCAACGACTTGTCCAGCGCCGGCACCAGCCGGTCGATGTGCCAGCCGGTGCGTGCGGTGATGTTGACCCGCAGCGCCCAGGGCACCCGGACGAGGTCGCGCTCGATCTCGCGCTCGAGGTAGTAGCGGCGCTCCTCGTCGACCAGGTCCCACTTGTTGTATGCCACCAGCAGCGCCCGACCGGTCTCGGCGACCGCGGTGATGATGCGCTGGTCTTGCTCGGTCAGCGGCTGCGAGGCGTCGACGACCATGACGCACACCTCGGCGCGCTCGATGGCGGCGTTGGTGCGCAGCGAGGCGTAGTACTCGTGCCCCGAGGCCTCCTTGACCCGCTTGCGGACGCCGGCGGTGTCGATGAAGCGCCAGGTGCGCCCGCCGAGCTCGATCAGCTCGTCGACCGGGTCCACGGTGGTGCCGGCGGCGTCGTCGACGACGGCCCGCTCCTCCTTGGCCAGCCGGTTCAGCAGCGAGGACTTGCCGACGTTCGGCTTGCCGACGATCGCCACCCGGCGCGGGCCGCCCGGCGGGTCGAAGTCGGTCTCCGGCGCCGCCGGCAGCGCGGCCAGGATGGCGTCGAGCATCTCGCCCGACCCGCGACCGTGCAGCGCGGAGACGGGGAAGGGCTCCCCCAGCCCCAGGCTCCACAGCGACGCGGCCTCGGCCTCGGCGCGCTGGTCGTCGACCTTGTTGGCCGCCAGCACGACCGGCTTCCCGGCCTTGCGCAGCACCCGCACGACACCCTCGTCGGTGTCGGTGATGCCGATGGTGGCGTCGACGACGAACACCACGGCGTCGGCCACGGTGACAGCGATCTCGGCCTGGATCTTGATCTGCTCGGCCAGACCGCGGGCGTCGGGGTCCCAGCCGCCGGTGTCGACGACGGTGAACGCGCGGCCGTTCCAATGGGCGTCGTACGAGACGCGGTCACGGGTCACTCCGGGCACGTCCTGGACGACCGCCTCACGGCGGCCGATGATGCGGTTGACCAGCGTGGACTTGCCCACGTTGGGTCGTCCGACCACCGCGACCACGGGCACGCGGCCCCCGGTCGTCGGGTCGGTCTGGATCTCGGTCACGAGTGCTCCTCGACGAGGCCGACGACCAGGTCGACGACCTCGTCCAACGTCAGGTGGGTGGTGTCGACGGCGAGTGCGCCGTCGGCCTGGACCAGCGGCGCGGTCACGCGGCCCGAGTCGATGGTGTCGCGCTCCAGCAGCTGCGCCTGGGTGCTCGTCACGTCACCGAGGTGCGCGTGCTCGGCCGTACGCCGCTGCGCGCGCGCCGAGGCGTCCGCCGAGAGGTAGAGCTTTACCTCGGCCGTGGGCCACACGACCGAGCCGATGTCGCGTCCCTCGACGACGATGCCGACGCCGTCGCCCGCGCCGATGATCTCGCGCTGAAGGCCCAGCAGGCGGGTGCGGACCTCCGCGACGGTGCTGACCGGACTCACGGCGCCGGTCACCTCGGTGGTGCGGATCGCCACCGAGGCGTCCTCGCCGTCGACGGTGATGGTCGGGTCGGCCGGGTCGGTGCCCGACTCGATGACCGGCGTGCCGGCGTGCGACGCCACGGCGTCGGCGTCGTGGACGTCCACGCCGTGCTGCAGCATCCACCAGGTCATCGCGCGGAACTGGGCGCCGGTGTCGAGGTAGCGCAGCCCGAGCCGGGAGGCGACCGCCCGCGAGGTGCTCGACTTGCCCGAGCCCGAGGTGCCGTCGACGGCCACCACCACCGGGGACGGGGCGTCGGTGGCGGGTCGGTCGCTCGGTCGGTCGGTCGGGCCGGGCACGGCGGTCTCCTCGGGGTGGCGGGACAGGGACGACAGGGACGACGGCCAGGACGGCGACGTCACGGTCGGACATGAACATCGCCCCGACGGGTCGTGGGGCGAAACCTCGATTCTACCTGGCTCTAGCCGTGCCCTGCCCACCCGCGATCGGCCAGCGCCGACAGCAGGTGGTCGGCCTCCGCCACGGCCACCCGCAGCTCCACCAGACCGGTGGGCCGACCCGGGTCGTGGTCGATGTGGAGGTCCTCCAGGTTGACCCCGATCGCCCCGACGTCGGCCAGCAGCCGCGCCAGCTCGCCCGGGTGGTCCGGCACGACGACGAAGACGCCGGTCTCCTCGACCGGCGGGCCACCGTGCTTGCCGGGGATGGCGGCGGTGCCGTCGACCCCGCGCCCCAGGATAGCGGCCAGGGCGGGGCGCTCGGCGTCCTCGAGGGCGGCCACGAGCCGGTCGAGCTGGTCGCCCACCTCACGCAGCAGGCCCACCACGGGGGCCGCGTTGGCCGACAGGATCTGCTGCCACAACCCGGGATCCCCGGCTGCCACGCGCGTGACGTCACGGACCCCCTGGCCCGACAGCGACAGGTGGGTCGCCGGCGCGTCGGCGAGGGCGCCCGCCATCAGGGAGGCCACCACGTGGGGCACGTGGGAGGTGCGCGCCACCGCGTCGTCGTGCTCCTGCGGGGTGAAGAAGAACGGGGTGGCGCCGCACAGCTCCGCCAGCCCGACCACCGCCCGCTGGGCCTCCGGCGTCGAGGTCTCGTGGCTGGTCACCGCCCACGGCCGGCCCTCGAAGAGCCGGGCCGAGGCCGCCAGCGGTCCCGAGCGCTCGCTGCCGGCCAGCGGGTGCGAGCCGACGTAGCGGGACAGCTCTTCAGCCGACACCCGCGCCCGGACCGCGGCCAGCGGCGCCGCCTTCACGCTCCCGACGTCGGTGACCACGGCGTCGGTGGTCTCCAGGGCGTCCGCCACGGCGTCGGCCAGGTGGTCCGGGGGCACGGCGACCACGACGAGGGCGGGGCGCGCTCCTTCCGGCACCGGCGACCCGGCCCCCAGGCCGGTGGCGGTCCGCACGTGCTCGTACTGGAGGTCGCGCAGCCACACCTCCACGCCGCGCCCGCTCAGGGCCAGTCCCACGGAGGTGCCCAGCAGGCCGGCGCCCACCACGAGGACCGGCCCGGCCGACGGCGTCGTGGGAGCCGGTGCGCTCACGCGTCGTCCTCGTCGGGGACCTCGCGCACGCGGGTGAGGTCGCGCCGCAGCCGGGCGGCTCCGTGGAGGTAGACGTGGGTGATCTCGGCGCGCGACAGGTGCGTCTCGACGTGCGCCATCATCCGCACCACGCGCGGCATCGAGCCCTCGATCTCGAGCTCGCGCGCGCACATCAGCGGCACGTCGTCGAAGCCGAGCCGGCGGGCGGCGTACGCCGGGAACTCGGCGTTGAGGTCCTCGGTCGCGGTGAAGAAGATCGAGATGAAGTCGTCGACGGTCAGGTCGTTCGACCTCATCACGTCGAGCACCATCTCGGCCACCCGCTCGAGCATGTGCTCGCGGGTGTCCTCGTCGAGCTGGGTGGCCCCACGGACCGCTCTCACGCGCATGCGCCCACCCTAGTCAGAGGCGACACTCAGAGCTTGGCCGCGTCCAGCAGGGTGCCGAGCTCGTCGCGGGTCAGCTCGCGCAGCTCGCCGGCACCCAGCCCACGCACGTGCACCGGACCGACGCGGGTGCGCGTCAGCCGGGTGACGGGGTGACCCACCTCGTCGAGCAGGCGACGCACGATCCGGTTGCGGCCCTCGTGGATCGTCAGCTCCACGATCGAGCGGTCCTTCGTCGACGAGAGCAC
Organism: Nocardioides sp. HDW12B; assembly: GCF_011299595.1. Classification (NCBI taxonomy): domain Bacteria; kingdom Bacillati; phylum Actinomycetota; class Actinomycetes; order Propionibacteriales; family Nocardioidaceae; genus Nocardioides; species Nocardioides sp. HDW12B. The sequence goes on from NZ_CP049867.1 coordinate 2,018,597, forward strand.
CTTGCACGCCGACACCTCGACCGGCCCGTCGTCGAGGGTGACGCCCTCGCGCAGGCGGCGCACCGTCGCCTTCTCGACGACACCGGTGACCTCGGCGACGTACGTCTTGTCCAGCTCGTACGACGGGTGGGCGACACGTTGGGCGAAGTCGCCGTCGTTGGTCAGCAGGATGAGGCCCTCGGTGTCGGTGTCGAGGCGCCCGACGTGGAACAGCCGCTCGGGCCGGTCGGCCACCAGCTCGCCCAGCGAGCGGCGGCCCTCCGGGTCCGACATCGTCGAGACCACGCCGCGGGGCTTGTTGAGCGCGAGGTAGACGTGCGCCGAGACCGGCGGCAGCCGCTTGCCGTCGACACGCACCACGGCGACCGCAGGGTCCACCTTCGTGCCCAGCCTGGTCACGACCTCGCCGTCGACCTCGACGAGGCCGGCCAGCATCAGCTCCTCGCACTTGCGCCGGCTGGCGACGCCGGAGGCCGCGAGCAGCTTCTGCAGGCGGACCAGGCCGTCGTCGTCGGTCGGGATCGCCGCGCGTGGGTCGGAGGGCTCCGTCATGGCGGCGGGGGGCCGACCAGCTCGGGGTCGGTGACCGAGCTGACGTCGTCGGGCACGGACAGCGACACCACGGGGTCGGGCCCGTCCATGGCGTCCATGTCGTCCATGTCCTCGAGGTCGGGCAGGAACGGTGCCAGGTCGGGCAGCTCGCCGAGGTCGGTGATGCCCAGCCGCTCGAGGAAGTAGCTCGTGGTGCCGTAGAGCACGGCGGTGGTCTCGGAGTCCTGACCGGTCTCCTCCACCAGGCCGCGCGTGACCAGCGTCCGCATGACGCCGTCGACGTTGACCCCGCGCACGGCGGACACCCGGGCCCGGCTGACCGGCTGCTTGTAGGCGACCACGGCCAGGGTCTCCAGCGCTGCCTGGGTCAGGCGCGCCTGCTGGCCGTCACGGACGTAGCGCTCCACGACGGGCGCGAACTCGTCACGCGTGTAGTAGCGCCACCCCCCGGCCACGCACCGCAGGTCGAAGCCGCGCCCCTGCTCGGCGTACTCCTCGGTGAGCGCGGTCAGCGCCGCCGCGACGTCGTCGGCGGGGTGGCCGACCGCGGAGGCCAGCGTGAGGTGGTCCATCGGCTGGTCGGCGACCATGAGCAGCGCCTCGAGCGCGGGCCGCAGCTCGGCCAGGGGCACGGCGAGCGTCTCCTCGGCGAGGGCCTCCTCCGGGTGCGTGTCGCCGACCGAGACTGGGGCCTCGACCGGGGCCTCGACCGGGGCCTCGACCGGGGCCTGGTCGTCGGTCGGGTCCTGCTGCTGAGCCTGCTCGGGGATCTGGTCGTTCACGTCTCGTCCTCCTCGGTCGGGGTCCCGGCCTGGTCCTGCGGCAGCTCGCCCGGGGCGTCGGCCGGGGCGTCGTCCGGTGCGTCGTCCTCGTCGAACTCGTCGCTGATCTCGACGTCCGCCTCGTCCTCGGCGGTCCACCGGACCGTGAGCTCTCCGAGCGGCGTCACCTGGTCGAAGGCCACCGCCCCCTCGCGGAACAGCTCCAGCAGGGAGAGGAACCGCGCCACCTTCGTCAGCGTGTCGGGGGCGTCCCCGCACAGCGCGCGGAAGGTCATCGTGCCCTGCCGGCGCAGCCGGTCCATCACCAGGGCGCCCTGCTCCCGGACGCTGACCTGGGGGGCATGCAGGTGGGCGAAGGAGACCTCGGGCACCGGCTTGGGCGTCATCGCGGTGGCGGCGAGGGAGGCGAACTCCTCCAGCCCGAGGCCGATGAGCACCTCGGGCAGCAGCGTCGCGTAGCGCTCCTCGAGCCCGACCGCGCGCGGGAACCGCTTGGCCTCCTGCGCCAGCCGGTCCTCGAAGACGGCGGCGACGTCCTTGAAGGCGCGGTACTGCAGGAGCCGGGCGAAGAGCAGGTCGCGGGCCTCCAGCAGCGCGAGGTCCTCCTCGTCCTCGACCTCGGACTTCGGCAGCAGCCGGGAGGCCTTGAGGTCGAGCAGGGTCGCGGCGACCACCAGGAACGACGACGTCTGCTCGAGGTCCCACACGCCGCCGAGCGCCTTCACGTGGGCGATGAACTCGTCGGTCACGCGCGAGAGCGACACCTCGGTGACGTCCAGCTTGTGCTTGGAGATCAGGCTCAGCAGCAGGTCGAAGGGTCCCTCGAAGTTGTCGAGGTGGAGCAGGAACGGCTCCGGCCCCGTCGACGCCACGGCGTCGGCGGGGTGGACCGGACCGGCGTCCTCCCGGGCCGCCTCGTCGACGAGCGTCATCGCCGCCTCACGACCGGCGCAGCCGCTGCACCAGCTGGCTGTCCTCGCCGTGCTCGTCGAGGTCGGCCAGAGCGAGGGCGACGGCGGCCCGCACGATGCGGCCTCGGTCGACGGCGAGCGCGTGGTGGCGCCGCATCTCCAACCGGGCGTGCTCGATGTCGAGCAGCTCGTCGGAGGTGACGTAGACCGTCATCTTCTCGTCGTGCTTGACCCGCCCGCTGGCGGCGCGGGCGGGCTTCTCGGCCGGCGCCGGGGAGGCCAGCTCGACCACCGACGCCTCGGCGGGCGCGGGGGCCTCGGCGAGCGGCGGCGGGACGGCGGTCGGGCGGAAGAGGTCGTCGGGGACGGTCACACGTCGAGGCACCGCGCCATCACCTCCCGCGCCAGGGTGCGGTACGCCGTGGCGCCGGGGCTGGCGTCGGCGAAGCTCGTGATGGGCTCGCCGGCGACCGTGGAGTCGGAGAATTTCACGGTGCGCTTGATGACGGTGTGGAAGACGTCGTCGCCCCAGGCCTGGACCAGCCGCTCCATGACCTCGCGGCTGTGCAGGGTGCGGCCGTCGTACATCGTGCCGAGCACGCCGTCGATGTTCAGGCGCGGGTTGAGCCGCTCCTTGACCTTGTCGATGGTGTTCTTCAGCAGCGCCACGCCGCGCAGCGCGAAGTACTCGCACTCCAGCGGCACGATGACGCCGTCGGCGGCGGTGAGGGCGTTGACCGTCAGCAGGCCGAGCGACGGCTGGCAGTCGATGAGGATGACGTCGTAGGTGTTCACCGCGTCCTGCAGCACCCGCGACAGGGTCTGCTCGCGGGCGACCTCCTGGACCAGCTGCACCTCGGCGGCCGAGAGGTCGATGTTGGAGGGCAGCAGGTCCATGCCCGGCACGTCGGTCTCGACGATGACGTCGTCGACGGTGACGTCGCGCTGCATGAGGAGGTTGTAGACCGACAGCTCCATGTCGTGCGGGTTCATGCCCAGGCCCACCGACAGCGACCCCTGCGGGTCGAAGTCGACGAGCAGCACCTTGCGCCCGAGCTCGGCCAGGGAGGCGCCCAGGTTGATGGTCGTCGTGGTCTTGCCGACGCCACCCTTCTGGTTGCACATCGCGATGATGCGCGCGTTGCCGTGGATGCCGATGACCCGCGGCTCCGGCAGCGCGGGCCAGGGGCGCCCGGTCGGGCCGGGCTCGCCGACGGCCGGCATGTCGAGCTCGCGGAAGCCGGCGTGCACCGCGGGCAGCGGCTCGGGGGCCGCCTCGCGCTGGCGGAACGGCAGCGGTGCCGACGGCGCCGACCCGGCGGTGTCCTCGACCCGAGGCGGTGTCGGGGGCCGCATCAACGGAGGCATCTCCGTCGCGCTGGAGCCGTAGGAACCTGAGCCGAAGTCGTTCACGGTGCTCTCCTCGAGGTGCGTGGGGCCGACCCCCAATTCACCAGGCACGGGCACCGCGGGACCGCAGGCGCGCCGGTGTCGTCGGTGATTTGTCGACTTTTCCGCGGTCCGGCGTCGCGCCGGCCCTGCGACCGGCTCAGCCGGCGTCGCGCGCCCGCGGGTGCGCGGTCGCGTAGACCTCGCGCAGCGAGTCCACCGTCACCAGCGTGTAGACCTGGGTGGTCGTGACCGAGGCGTGCCCGAGGAGCTCCTGGACCACGCGGACGTCGGCCCCGCCCTCGAGCAGGTGGGTGGCGAAGGAGTGGCGCAGCGTGTGGGGCGAGACCTCCGCGGTGACACCGGCCAGCTCGGCCGAGCGACCGAGGATGGCCCAGGCGCTCTGCCGCGACAGCCGCCCGCCGCGCGAGTTGAGGAACATGGCGGCGCGGGCCGGTCCGCCGGTCACCAGCGTGGGCCGCGAGCGCGTCAGGTAGGCGCCGAGGGCCTCGGCGGCGAGGGTGCCGAAGGGCACGAGCCGCTCCTTGCTGCCCTTGCCGCGCAGCAGCACCGTGCGGGTGTCGAGGTCGACGTCGTCCACGTCGAGCCCGACCGCCTCGGAGATGCGCGCGCCGCAGCCGTAGAGCAGCTCCAGCAGGGCCCGGTCACGCAGCGCGAGGGCGGTGCCGGCGGCGCCGGCCGCCTCGAGGATCCGCTCGATGTCCGAGAGTGGCAGCGCCTTGGGCAGGCGCTTGGCCGGCGCCGGGGGACGCACGGCGGCGGCGGGGTCCACGGTGGTGAGACCGTCACGGACGGCGAAGCGGTGGAAGCCGCGCACCGCCACGACCGCGCGCCCGGCGCTGGAGGCGGACAGCGGCGGGTGGTCGGCGTCGCCCTCGCGCAGGCGCATGAGGAAGCCGGTGACGGTCTGCTCCCCGACCCCGGCGAGGTCGTCGACGCCGAGCCCGGCGAGGTAGGAGGCGTAGCGGCGCAGGTCCCGGCGGTACGACGTCAGCGTGTTGGCCGCCAGCCCGCGCTCGACGCTCAGGTGGTCGAGGTAGGTCCGCACCGCACGCTGCACCGCGGTCAGCCGGAGCGGCGCGGCCGGCGGTGCGGTGGCTGTCGTGGCCGCCGGGGCCGAGGGGGCCGTCGTGGTGCTCACGACCGGCTCCGGCTGCCGCGGGTCAGCTCGTAGGTCAGCACCGCGAGCGCCAGGGGGCCGTCGGTCAGCCGTCGCGCCAGCACGCCCTCGACGAGCTCGGCCATCGGCACCCAGTGGGTGGTCATGTCGGCCTCCTCGTGGGCCGGCTCGAAGCCGCCGCGGTCCTCGACGGCGCGGAGGCCGCGGGCCAGGTAGACCTCGATCCGCTCGGCGCTCAGCCCGGGCGAGGGGTAGAGCGTGTTGAGCGGCGTCCACTCCTCGGCCTCGAGCTGGGCCTCCTCGAGCAGCTCGCGGCGCGCCGCCACCACCGGATCCTCGCCGGGGACGTCGAGCAGGCCCGCCGGCAGCTCGACGAACCTCAGGTTCGACGGGTGGCGGTACTGCCGCAGCACCATGACCTGCTCGTCGTCGTCGACGGCGAGGACCACCACCGCCCCGGGGTGCTCGACGACCACCCGCCCGAACACCTCGTCGGGGTGCCCCGGGCGGCTGATCTCGTCACGGCGTACGGCGAAGGGCGCGGCCCCGCGCCAGACGTCCGTCGAGGCGTGGACGGGCCAGTGCTCGGGCTCGTCGGTCCAGGTCGGGGTGCTCTCCACCCGCTCACCCTGCCACCCGGGCGTGTCGGGACCGCGGCACCACACCGCGGGCCCGACACGTTATGTCAGTCCGCCCGTCAGAACCTGCGGGCGCACGCCCCGAGGTCGACCCGGGAGATCCCGCCCCGGTCCACGCGCACCTGGAGGGTCTGGAGCACCCGCCCCCGCTTCTCGCAGGTCAGGGTCCACCGCTCGATCGTGCCGGGCACGGTCTGCGTCCCGGTCACGCGCTGGTCGAGCACGTCCGCGGTGAGCGTGTACTCGGGCGTGACCGAGGCGAAGTTGGTCACCCGCAGGACGTAGTCGCCGGCGACGGGGTCGGTCACCTCCGCCTGCTCCTTCTCCCCCGGCGCGTTGCCCGAGGTCGCGACCTCCACGAGCTGGTCGCCCTGCCGGCGGTAGACCTCGAGGTCGAGGTCGTCCGGGGTCGGCCACTCGAGCGTCACCTCGAGGCTGTCCGCGCCCGCCGCGACGTCCTCGGCGGTGAGGGTGAACGCGTGGTCCACGGACTCGTTCGGGGGGATCGCACCGCCGTCGTAGGTCTGGCTGCGCGTCGTGAACTCCTCGACCGTCTCGACCGTGCGGGGCTCGGAGACCGGGCGGGTCGACGGGTTCACGTGCCAGGTGAAGCGCCCGCCGCGCGAGGAGTAGACCGACTCCAGGTGGTCGCGGACCGAGCCCTCCCAGGTCGGGGTCCGGAAGGTCTTCTCCACGCGCAGCGTCGCGCCCCGGGGGGCCGAGCCGACGATGCGACCGTGCGAGGCGTTCGCGGCCGCGTGCTCCAGGGCGATCAGGTAGGCCTCACGGTTGCCCTTGCCGGCGTGCTCCCCCGCTCCGAGGTACTCGTCGATCACCTCGGGGAAGGGCGGGTGGAACTCGTCGGGGCCGATCTCGAAGGTGTAGCCGAAGCCACCGGTGGCGTTGTAGGACCAGTCCTCGGTGGTGCCGGTGGTGTCGTAGAGCTCCCAGCCGTGGATGTTGCGGTAGCCGTTCTGCGCGGTCATCCGCGCCCCGAGCCGCTTGAGCGCCTCCTCGTCGGGGGCGTCGCCGACGGGCAGCCCGTCGTGGCCGATCGTCTCGGGGTGCACGCCGTTGGGGCGCAGGACGAGGTTCGAGAACGTGTGGTTGGAGATCAGCGTGGTGACCTGCCGGCTGCTCACCAGGTCGCGCACGTTGAGGATCTCGGGCTCCGAGAACGCCTCCGGGCCGCGGTACGTCGGGTCGGCGAACGTCTCGGAGGCGCCGGGGCCGCCCCAGAAGCCGCCGTAGTTGCGGTTGAGGTCGACGCCGGTGCCGAAGCCGCCGGGGCTGCTCAGCGACGCGGCCCGGCAGGTGCCGTCCGGGGTGTCCTGACCGTCGACGACGCGGCAGTTCTTGCGCTTGTAGGCGTTGCCGGGGGTGCCCAGGATCGTGGCGGTGCCGCCGCCGTCGACCTCGCGGAGGTCGACGAGCGCGCCGTCGGTGCGCGAGAGGTCGAAGCCGTCGACGTTGACCACGGGCACGACCACCACGCGGGCGCGGTCCAGGAGGTCCGTGATCCGCGCGGACCGGCCGTAGCCCTTCACCAGGTCCACCGCGAACTCCATGGCCAGCTCGCCGGAGGGCCACTCCCGCGCGTGGTGCACGCCGAGCAGGGCGAACGTCGGGCGGCCGTCGTTCCTCGCCCTGACGTCGCCGGCGATCTCGATCGCCCGGACGGGGCGGCCGTCGAGCGAGGGCCGCTCCAGGGTGAAGGTGCGGGCCACACGGGGCCGGTCCTCGGCCAGCTCGGCCATGTCGTCGCCGTAGTCGGCCAGCGTCCGGTAGGACGTGCGCCCCGACGGCAGCGGCGAGACGTCGGTGGCGGCGGCGTACGCCGCGTTGGCGCGGTTGTTCTCCGCCTCGCGCCGCAGCAGGTCGGGGATCCGCACGTCGAAGCCGAAGCCGGCGGTCTCCAGGGCCGTCAGGTCCGCGGCGTGGTGCAGGACCACCTCGACGTAGTCGTGGCCGGCGTGCTCGGTGAGGTCCAGCCCGAGCGCCTGCAGTCGCTCCTTGTCGGCGCGGGTGGGCGTGTCCACCGTGACCAGGCGGGGGGCGAACGCCGTGCTCGTGGCCTCCGCCCGGGTCGCGCCGACGCCGCCGAGGACCGGCACGAGGGCGGCTGCGAGCGCAGCGGTGCTGAGGACGGCGAGGGCTCGCGCGTGCCGACGGTGACGGGCCATGAGGATCTCCCCGGGTCGAGGTCGTGTGGCAGCCCCAACGACGTCACCGCGAAAAGGTCACGTTCAGGACGTTTGTCCGGGCTCCTCCGGGGTACGCCGCTTGGCCGCCTCGCCCACCGGGATCTCCAGCTCGCGCTGGCGGTCGACCGCGGCGCCGATGAGCCCGGCGAACAGCGGGTGCGCACGCGTCGGGCGGGACTGCAGCTCCGGGTGGGCCTGAGTCGAGACGTAGTACGGGTGGACCTCGCGCGGCAGCTCGACGAACTCCACGAGCTTGTTCTGCGGGCCGATGCCGGAGAACACCAGCCCCGCCTCGGCGAGCCGGTCGGTGTAGGAGGCGTTGACCTCGTAGCGGTGGCGGTGGCGCTCGTGGACCGAGGTCGCCCCGTAGGTCTCGGCGACCACGCTGCCCGGTGTCAGGTCCGCCGGGTAGCGCCCCAGCCGCATCGTGCCGCCCAGGTCGCCGGCACCCTCGACGTACGCCTCCTGCTCGGCCATCGTCGCGATGACCGGCTCCGGGGAGTCGGGGTCGAACTCGGAGGACCCGGCCTTGGTCAGCCCGACGACGTTGCGGGCGTACTCGATGACCATGCACTGCAGGCCCAGGCAGATGCCCAGGGTGGGGATGCCGTGGGTGCGGGCGTAGTGCAGCGCGCCGATCTTGCCGTCGATGCCGCGCACGCCGAAGCCGCCGGGGATCAGCACGGCGTCCACCTCGGACAGGTGCCGGGCCGCGCCCTCCGGCGTCTCGCACTCGTCGGAGGGGACCCAGACGATCTTGACCCGCGCCTCGTGGGCGAAGCCGCCGGCCCGCAGCGCCTCGGCCACCGACAGGTACGCGTCGGGCAGGTCGACGTACTTGCCGACGAGGGCGACGCTGACCTCCTCGTTGGGGTGGTGCACCCGCCGCAGCAGGTCGTCCCACCGGGTCCAGTCGACGTCGCGGAACGGCAGGTTCAACCGGCGTACGACGTAGGCGTCGAGGCCCTCGGCGTGCAGCACCTTCGGGATGTCGTAGATCGACGGCGCGTCGACCGCGGCCACCACGGCCTCGGTGTCGACGTCGCACATCAGCGAGATCTTCCGCTTGATGCTGTCCGAGATCTCGCGGTCGGCGCGGCACACGATGGCGTCGGGCTGGATGCCGATCGAGCGCAGCGCGGCCACGGAGTGCTGGGTGGGCTTGGTCTTGAGCTCGCCGGACGGGCCGATGAACGGCACGAGCGACACGTGGAGGAAGAAGCAGTTGTCGCGCCCGACGTCGTGGCGGACCTGGCGGGCGGCCTCGAGGAAGGGCAGCGACTCGATGTCGCCCACGGTCCCGCCGATCTCGGTGATGACCACGTCGGCGGTCTCGCCGGACTCGTCGCCGAGGTCGGCCATCGCGCGGATCCGCGCCTTGATCTCGTTGGTGATGTGCGGGATCACCTGCACGGTGTCGCCGAGGTAGTCGCCGCGCCGCTCCTTGGCGATCACGCTCGAGTAGACCTGGCCGGTCGTGACGTTGGCGATGCCGTTGAGGTTCGTGTCGAGGAAACGCTCGTAGTGGCCGACGTCGAGGTCGGTCTCCGCGCCGTCGTCGGTGACGAACACCTCGCCGTGCTGGAACGGGTTCATCGTCCCGGGGTCCACGTTGAGATAGGGGTCGAGCTTCTGCATCGTCACCCGCAGGCCGCGGGCCTTGAGCAGACTGCCCAGCGAGGAGGCGGTGAGCCCCTTGCCGAGTGACGAGGCGACTCCGCCGGTCACGAACACGTGCTTGGTGGGCTGCGCAGCGGCCAAGGGAACTCCCGCGGGAAGATGTGCGGCGAGAAACCCTCGCCCGTCCACGGGGTTCTAGGCTAGCAACACTCGGGCCGGTCTGCGGAATCCACGCGCCAGGTCTCGGCGGTTTCTGCCGGAGCCGGTCAGCGCAGGGCGGGCCGCGGACCGTCCGGTGCACCGGCGGACCCGTAGTGTCCCGATCGCCCGGGGACGTCGGCGGACAGCGCCAGCACGCTCGTGATCCGCCCCGCGACCCGGTCGGCCGCGTCGACGGTCGAGACCGCCGTACGGGCGGCCTCGTCGGTCCGCACCCGCCCCACCAGCCCGTCGGGGGCGGCCGCTCCCACCGGACCGGCGAGCAGGACCGCGCGCGCCGTCCGGGTCGCCTCGAGCAGCAGCGTCGCCACGATGGTGCCGGCGCCGTCGCGCTCGTCGTCACCGCCGTAGGGCTCCCCCGCCACGGCCAGCAGCAGCGATCCCCGGGTGCCGGCGTCGCCGGTGGTCGTGACCAGACCGGCGGTCTCGAGGCCGGCCAGGATGCCGCGCGCAGGGGCGTCGACCGGGGTCCCCGCACGTTCGGAGGTGAGGGTGGCGCGGGCGAGCAGCCGACCGAGGCGCTCGTAGTCCCCGGCGGCGGCCGGCACCCGGACCGCGTCGCCCGCGGTCTCGGCCATCTGCCGGCCCAGCTCGCCGACGAGCTGGCGGTTGCCGACGTCGACCAGGCGCCGCTCGACACGGACCTCCCCCGTCACCCGGCCTCCGGCACGGGCCACCATGTCGGCGATCCCCGCCACGGTGCCGGCCGCGGCCCCGGGCAGCACCAGGAGCGTGACCGTGCGGTCGGCGAGCGCGCCCCGGACGAGGCGGCCGCTGACGGAGAGCGCGAAGTCGTCGGCGTACGTCGTGCCGCTCGCCAGGGCGGCGGCGCGGGAGCCGGCCGACGAGGGCTCCTCGGCGTCGTCGGAGGCGACCGGTCCGGACCCGACCTCGGCCCGGAGCGGGCCCTGGAGCGGACCCGAGCCGAGCGCGACGCCGACCGCCAGGGCCAGCAGCGCCGCGAGCAGGGTCAGGACGTGGGTGCGCAGCGAGCTCACGGGCCGGCGCTCCCGAGCCGTGTGCCGACCTGTGCGCCGAGGTCCTGAACGGCCCGGAGCAGTTCCTCGCCCCAGGCCTGGCCGACGGGGGTCGCGGCCACGGCCGCGGCGAGAGCCAGCAGGCCGACAAGCAGCACGAGCCAGATCTGCCACAGCCGCACCCGTCCGGTGTAGAGCGCGGGCACCGTCGCGGCGTCGACGACGCGGGGCCCCACCCGCAGGCGGGTCAGGAAGCTCGACGACATCCCCGTGCGCTGCTGGTCGAGGAGCTCCTCGAGCGTCGCGCGGGTGCCCACGGTGACGATGAGCGAGGCGCCCTCGTGGTCGGCGACCAGCAGGGCGACGTCCTCGGTGGTGCCGCCGGCCGACATCCGCCGCGCCCGGACGCCGAGCCCGTCGAGGCGCTCGGTGCCGATGACCCGGTTCGCCGGGTCGGCGTGCAGCAGCACCTCGCGGGCGCGCGTGAGCGCCTCGTCGGAGACCCTCCGGTGGTGGCCCGGGTCGGCGTCCGCACCCAGCCCGGCCTCGCCGACGACCAGGAGGTCGGGCACCAGCCCGCGCGCGAGCAGCGCGTCGCCGCCCGCGTCGACCCCGACGAGCACCGGTCGCTGCTCGCGGATGAACCGCCGCAGGCCGCGGAGGTCCCGCTCGTGCTCGAAGTCGCGGACCACCACGACGACGGGGCGTCGTCGCATCCGCGTGACCGTCTCGGGGAACCCGCGACCGTGCAGGAGGAGGTCCTCCTCGCGTCGCAGCAGCTCGGTGGTGTTGTGGGTGAAGCTGGCCAGCTGCGTCGTCAGGCCCCCGCGGGCGAGCTCCATGGCGGTGAGGACGTCGGCCAGGTCGAGACGGGTGCCGACGGCCACGGGCTCGCCGTCGACGAGCACGTGCCCGTCCTCGAGGCCCACGACGGTGCCGTCCCGGACGGCCGAGAGCACCTCGGGCCCGACCTCCTCGACGAGCGCCACGCCCGCGCGTGCGAGCACCTCGGCGCCGAGGCTGGGGTAGCGGCCGGAGATGAACGCCGACACGTTGACCACCGCCGCGACGCCGTGACCCAGGACCGCCTCGGCCCCGGCGCGGTCCAGGTCGAGGTGGTCCACGACCAGCACGTCCCCGGGGCGCGCGCGGCGCAGGGCGACGGTGAGGCGACGGTCGACTCGGGCCGGGCCCCGCGGACCGTCGAGGCCGGCGCGACGCGGTGCGAGGACCTGGCGTGAGGGCAGCTTCATGGCTGCCTCATCGTGACACGCGACCGCGTGCGAGCCGGGGAGGTCAGGCCTCGGCGCGTGCGGTGTCGAGCAGCTCCTGGGCGTGCGCCGCAGCCGTCTCCGAGCCCTCGAGCCCGGCGAGCATGCGCGACAGCTCGCGCACCCGGCCGGCGTCGTCGAGCGAGGTCAGGCCGGAGCGGGTGACGCTGCCGTCGGCGCTCTTGGTGACGACCACGTGCCGGTCGGCGAAGGCGGCCACCTGGGGCAGGTGGGTGACCACCACGACCTGGGCCGAGCGTGCCAGGAGCGCCAGCCGGCGTCCCACCTCGACCGCGGCCTTGCCGCCGACCCCCGCGTCGACCTCGTCGAAGACGAAGGTGGGGACGGGGTCGGTGCCCGCCAGCGCCACCTCGAGCCCGAGCATCACCCGGGAGAGCTCGCCGCCGGAGGCCCCCTTCGCGAGCGGCCGGGGCTCGGACCCGACGTTGGCCGCGAGCCGCAGGTCGACCTCGTCGATGCCGTGGCTGCTCATCGTCACCCGCCGCCCGTCGGGCAGGTCGAGGACGTCACCGCTCCCGTCCCGCTCGGACGCCACCTCGTGCTGCCCGACGGCCACGGTGAGGACGGCGTGCGGCATGGCCAGGGCGGTCAGCTCGTCGGTCACGACCTCCCCCAGGCGTCCGCCCGCCTCCTGCCGCAGCCGCGACAGCTCGGTGCCGATCCGCGCCAGCTCGGCCCGGATCGCGGCGCACCGCTCGCGGAGCTGCTCGATGCGCCCGTCGGTGTCGTCGAGGTCGGTGAGCCGCTCGGCCGACGTCCGGGCCCAGGACAGCACCTCGTCCACGGACTCGCCGTACTTGCGGGTGAGGGCGAGCAGCGACGACCGCCGCTCGGACACCGCGGACAGGCGCGCGGGATCGGTCTCCAGCCCGGCGGCGTACGACGCCACGTCGGCGGCCAGGTCGGACAGGACGTAGCTGAGCTCGGCGAGCCGGTCGGCCAGCGACGCCGCCTCCGGGTCGTGATCGCGCACCCCGTCGAGCTGGTGGCGGGCCGCGGCCACCGCTCCCAGGGCGTCCGGGTCGTCCTCGTCGGAGGACAGCGCGGCGCGCGCCTGCTCGGCCGCCACCCGCAACGTGTCCGCGAAACCGAGACGCGACTCCTCGGCCGCGAGCTCGGTGTCCTCCCCCGGCTGGGGGTCGACGGCCTCGATCTCCTCGAGGCCGAAGCGCAGCAGGTCGGCCTCACGGGCCCGCTCGCGCGCGGTGGCGACGACCTCGGCGAGCTCCGCCTCGGACGCGCGCAGCGCCGCGTGCCCCGCGCCGAAGCGGTCGCGCAGCGCCGTGACCGTCTCACCGGCGAACCGGTCGAGGGCGTTGCGCTGGGCCGCGGCGCGCAGCAGCCGGTGCTGGTCGGACTGGCCGTGGACGGCGACGAGGGACTCGGCGAGCTGGCCCAGCAGGGCGGCGGGCACCCCGGCCCCTCCGGCGAACGCGCGCGAGCGGCCCTCGGCCGAGACGTGGCGCCCCAGCAGCAGCCGGCCCTCCTCGAGCTCGCCGCCCGCGTCCTCGACGACGTCCGCCAGCCCGGCCACGTCACGGGCGTCCACGACGCCCTCGACGAGGGCGCGGGGCGACCCGGTGCGCACGGCTCCGGGGTCGGCGCGGCCCCCCATCAGCAGGCCCAGGGCCGTGACGACCATGGTCTTGCCGGCGCCGGTCTCACCGGTCACCGCGGTGAACCCGGGACCCAGCTCCAGGACGGACTCCTCGATGACGCCGAGGGCCTTGATCCGGATCTCCTCAAGCATCGGTGCCGCCCTCGCGCCACCGCCGCTCGGCGGCACCTCGCCAGCCGCTGACCGGCAGCCCGAACTTCGCGACGAGGCGGTCGGTGAACGGCGCCTCGTGCAGGCGGGCGAGACGGATCGGGGTGCGGCCGCGGCGGACCTCGATGCGGGACCCCGGGGCGAGCTCGACGGTCCGGCGACCGTCGCACCACAGCACGCCGGCCGCGCCCGTGCCGGCGATGACTTCGACGGCCAGCACCGACGTCGGGGCGACCACGAGCGGGCGCGCGAAGAGCGCGTGCGCCGAGATCGGGACCATCAGCAGCGCCTCGACCTCGGGCCACACCACCGGTCCGCCCGCCGAGAAGTTGTACGCCGTGGAACCGGTCGGGGTGGCGCACACGACGCCGTCGCAGCCCCACCGGCTCAGGGGCCGGCCGTCGACCTCGACGACCACCTCGAGCATGCGCTCACGGGCGGCCTTCTCCACGCTGGCCTCGTTGACGGCCCAGGTCGAGGCGACCTGCTCCTTGCCCTCGAACACCGCGACGTCGAGGGTCAGACGCTCCTCGGACCGGTAGGTCCGACCCACGATCGCGGCGATGGTGTGGTCGATGTCCTCCGGCTCGGCCTCGGCGAGGAAGCCGACGTGCCCCAGGTTGACCCCCAGCAGCGGGGTGCCGCAGTCGCGCGCCAGCTCCGCCGCCCGGAGGATGGTGCCGTCGCCGCCGATGACCATGACCAGCTCGGCGGCGGCGCACGCCTGTGCCCCGTCCGTGACCGCCTGCACGACGGCTGGGTCCGGGAGGTCGAGGGAGCGGGCGTCGTCGTCGAGCATGGACACGGCGATGCCGTGCGCCCCCAGGGCGGTGCACATCTGGGTGGCGACCTCGCGGGCGTTGGCGCGCCGGGTGTTGACGACGAGGAACACGCTCCGGTCGGGGGGCTCGGGGGTCGTCACGGGCCCACCCTCTCATCCGGTGGCGACACGGGCGGTTCGCCGGTCACGGCGGCGTGGATGTCCTCGTCGATGAGCCGCGGCGGGCCGTGGCGGAGCCAGAGGAAGAACTCGACGTTGCCCGACGGGCCGGGCAGCGGGCTCCGTGCCACGGCCACCGCGCCCCACCCCCGCTCGGCGGCCGCGGAGGCGACGGCCGCGACGGCCTCCGCCCGCAGCGCCGGGTCGCGGACGACCCCGCCCTTGCCCAACCGGTCCTTGCCGACCTCGAACTGCGGCTTGACCATGAGCGCGAGGTCCCCGTCGGGGCGGGTCGCCCCGACCAGGGCGTCGAGCACCAGCCGCAACGAGATGAAGGAGAGGTCGCCGACCACGAGGTCGACCGGACCACCGATGGTCGCCGGGTCGAGCTCGCGGACGTTGGTGCGGTCCACGACCGTCACCCGCTCGTCGGTGCGCAACGACCAGGCCAGCTGCCCGTAGCCGACGTCGACGGCGACGACCTCCGCGGCTCCGGCACGCAGCAGCACGTCGGTGAAGCCGCCCGTCGACGCCCCGGCGTCCAGGCAGCGACGGCCCTCGACCCGCAGGCCCTGCGGACCGAGAGCGGCGAGGGCGCCGGCGAGCTTGTGCCCGCCGCGGGAGACGTACTCCGGCCCCGTCGGCTCCTCGCGGACAACCAGGGCGACGTCGGTGGTTACGCCGGTCGCGGGCTTGCCGGCCACGACGCCGGACACGGTCACGCGACCGGACTCCACCAGCTCGCGGGCGTGGTCGCGCGAGCGCGCCAGTCCGCGTCGCACCAGCTCCTGGTCCAGCCGGAGCCGGCGGGCCGCCATCAGGCCGACCTCACACGGTGCGCCTCAGCGACCCGGGGTCGCCGAGGCGCCCGCGTCGTCCAGGGTGGAGCGGAGCTGGGCGATGGCGGTCTCGAAGACGGCCACGTGCTCGGAGACCGGGCTGGTCTCCAGCGGCGCCAGGGACGCCAGCACGGCGTCGACGCGGGGGTCACCGGTGCTGATGGTCTCGCTCATCGTGCCTCCGGGTCGGGTGACGGGATTCGGGAGCGCGGCGCGCGCGGATCAGCGCAACCCCGCTTCGCGGTCACGCTACCGCGTCACGCGGGCGGCTCCAGGTCGGACACGTCGACGGCCTCGCCGGTCTCGTCGAGGTGCCGCCACGCGGCAGCAGCAGCCGCCCGCCACCAGTCGGAAGCCTCACCTTCACCTTCAACGTGAAGGTTGCCGTCGCTGACCGTGGCGTCCCACCCGCCGACCGAGACGCCGTTCTCGCCGTCCTCACCGGCCTCGACCGCGTGGTGCTCGTGGTTGAGCCCCGCGAGGTCCGGCGCCAGGTACGTCGGTCGCGACCCGGGCCCCGCCGCGACCAGCTCGGGCAGACCCGTGACGCCGGTGAGGACCAGCAGGCTGTCGAGCCCTGCGTTGACGGCGCCCTCGATGTCCGTGTCGAGACGGTCCCCCACCACGAGGGGCCGCTCGCCGCCGACCCGGCGGACCGACTCCTCGAAGAGCGGCGGCTCGGGCTTGCCGGCCACCTCGGGCTCCACTCCGGCGAACTCCTGCACCGCGAGCACGAGGATGCCGTTGCCGGGGCCCGGGCCCTTCGGGGTCGGCACCGACCGGTCGGTGTTCGACGCCACCCACGGCAGACCGCCGGCCACCAGGATCGCCCCGTCCATGACCTGGCGCCAGGGCAGGTCGGCGCTGAAGCCGGACACCACGGCGACGGGGTCGTCCTCGGCTGAGGTGACCGGTCGCAGGCCCTGCTCCTCGAGGGCCGTCACCAGCCCCTCGCCACCGATGACGAAGACGGCAGCGCCGTCGTCGAGCCGGTCGCCGAGGAGACGTGCGGCGGCCTGGGCGGAGGTGACGACGTCCTCGTCCTCCGCCGGCACGCCCAGCTCACGCAGGTGCTCGGCCACCCGTGCGGGCGGCCGGGAGGCGTTGTTCGTGACGTAGGCCAGTCGCATGCCGGCGTCGGCGGCCTCGGCGAGGTGGTCCGGTGCCCCGGGCACGGCGTCCGGACCGACGTAGACCACGCCGTCGAGGTCCAGCAGCGCGAGGTCGTAGGCCGCCGACAGCGGTTCGTCGCAGCCGCTCAGCACCCTCGACCTGCTGCTGCCGCCGACTCCGTCGTCCCCGCTGGTGGTCCCGCTCGTCGGGGGTGCGTCGTCCTTGCTCGTCTCACGCGTCGCCATGACCGAAGCGTGTCACAGCTCAGGAGGGCGCCCGTCGGGACAGGCGTCTGGCCCGCAGCACCTCGACCTCGAGGCGGGTGCTCGTGCCCTGACCGGCACGGTAGAAGCGACGACGCAGCGCACCGACCACCTCCACCTCGTCGCCCAGCTGCCACGAGCCGACCGTGCGCCGCACGCCGGCGCCCCACGCCGTGCAGTCGAGCCAGTCCACGGTCTGCCGGGATCCGGCCGTCATGGCCGTCTGCGAGCGCGCCACGGTGACCCGGAAGGTCACGATCACGCTGCCGCTCGGCAGCTCGCGTGCCTCGGGCGCCGTGGACACCCGTCCGCGCAGGGTGACCTGGTTGTCCTCGCTCGTCCCGGGTCGTGGGGACGTCCTCTCCTGGGTCATGGCTGACCACCTCCTCGCCCCCACCCTCACGTCCCGCGGCGACGACCGGGGCGCCGGGACCGGGCACGGGGAGAACGCACGGGTTCGTCGCGCTGGGGAGAAGGTCCGGCCCCACGACGTCGAGGACGCCGCTCCCCCGCGGGCCGGAGGCGAGCGGCCTCAGGGGCCCGGAGGCGGCCGACCTCAGTCGTCCGCGCCGGCTCCCGCAGCCTCGAGCTCGCTGATGCGGTCGGCGGCGTCGGTGATCTCGTTGCCGTCGATGCCGACGGTGCGGTGGAACCACTCCAGCGCCTCGTCCGGGCGCCCCGCGGCCGCCAGCGTGTGGGCGTAGGCGTAGCGCAGCCGGACCAACCAGTCCTCGCGGGTGACCGAGCGGAGCGGTGCCCGCTCGAGGGTGCGCAGTGCCCCGGCGGTCTCCCCCAGGTCGAGCCGTGCCCCGGCCTCCACGATCGTCATCTCGATGCGCAGCGACTGGCTGAGCTTCTCCACCGACGGGTTGGCTGCCAGCGCCAGAGCACGCTCGGGCCGGCCCAGGGCTCGCTCGCAGTCGGCCATGACGGGCAGGTAGTCGGTGGCGGCGTTCATGCGCTTCGCGGCCTTCAGCTCAGCCAGCGCCTCCGCGAAGTGCCCGGCGGCGTAGGCGGTCTCCCCCACGGCCTCACGCACGACCGCGACCCGGGCGGCGCGGGCCCGCGCCGCCAGCGCGTGGCGGTACGCCGTCTCCGGGTCCTCGTCGACCAGTGCGCCAGCGGCGGCGAGGTGGCGGGCGACGCGTGCCGCCAGCTTCTCGGGCAGACCGGCGAGCTGGTCCAGCACGGACCGGTCGAGCTCCTTGCCGGTGATCTCCTCGGGCAGGTCGGGACCGTCGTAGACGGACTGGTCCACCGTCCGCTCCCCGCGGGCCTCCCGGCCGCGGCGGTCGTCACGGCGGTCGTCACGGCGGTCGTTCCTGCCGCCGGCGCGCGGGTCCGACCGGTCGGGCCGCGCGTTGCGGTCCGGCCGCCCGTCGCGCTGGCTGCCCCGACGTCCGGCTCCCGCAGCCGGCTTGCCCGTGCCGTCCGGTCGTCCGGACTCGCGTCGTGGACGTTGCGATGAGCCTGCCATCTGTTCATGCCTTCCGTACGTGAGGTGAAAAAGCGTAAGGGCCACCCGAAGGTGGCCCTTACGAAAGAAATGTCCGGCGACGTCCTACTCTCCCACAAGTTCTCACTTGCAGTACCATCGGCGCTGAAAGGCTTAACTTCCGGGTTCGGAATGGAGCCGGGTGTTTCCCTTTCGCTATGGCCGCCGAAACTCTATGGAGTTATCAGTGTGACCTTCATACGACCGACGCCACCACAAGGGTGGGCCTCGACCGAGGTCCCCGACCGTAACTCGGGAACCACACAGTGGACGCGTGCATTACTTTTGTAGATGAGACAAGCCCTCGGCCTATTAGTACCGGTCGGCTCCGTGCATTACTGCCTTCTACCTCCGGCCTATCAACCCAGTCATCTACTGGGGGCCTTACCCGGTTACCCGGTGGGAAACCTCATCTTGAAACGAGCTTCCCGCTTAGATGCTTTCAGCGGTTATCTCTTCCGAACGTAGCTAACCAGCCGTGCTCTTGGCAGAACAACTGGCACACCAGAGGTTCGTCCATCCCGGTCCTCTCGTACTAGGGACAGCCTTTCTCAAGTTTCCTGCGCGCGCGGCGGATAGGGACCGAACTGTCTCACGACGTTCTAAACCCAGCTCGCGTGCCGCTTTAATGGGCGAACAGCCCAACCCTTGGGACCTACTCCAGCCCCAGGATGCGACGAGCCGACATCGAGGTGCCAAACCATCCCGTCGATATGGACTCTTGGGGAAGATCAGCCTGTTATCCCCGGGGTACCTTTTATCCGTTGAGCGACGCCGCTTCCACATGCCAGCGCCGGATCACTAGTTCCGACTTTCGTCCCTGCTCGAGTTGTCACTCTCACAGTCAAGCTCCCTTGTGCACTTACACTCGAAACCTGATTGCCAACCAGGCTGAGGGAACCTTTGAGCGCCTCCGTTACATTTTAGGAGGCAACCGCCCCAGTTAAACTACCCATCAGGCACTGTCCCTGATCCGGATCACGGACCTAGGTTAGATATCTAGTACGACCAGAGTGGTATTTCAACGTTGACTCCACAACCACTGGCGTGGCCGCTTCACAGTCTCCCACCTATCCTACACAAGCCGAACCAAACACCAATACCAAACTATAGTAAAGGTCCCGGGGTCTTTCCGTCCTGCCGCGCGTAACGAGCATCTTTACTCGTAGTGCAATTTCGCCGAGTCCATGGTTGAGACAGCGCCCAAGTCGTTACTCCATTCGTGCAGGTCGGAACTTACCCGACAAGGAATTTCGCTACCTTAGGATGGTTATAGTTACCACCGCCGTTTACTGGGGCTTAAGTTCTGCGCTTCGCCAATAAATTGACTAACACGTCCCCTTAACCTTCCAGCACCGGGCAGGAGTCAGTCCGTATACATCGTCTTGCGACTTAGCACGGACCTGTGTTTTTAGTAAACAGTCGCTTGGGCCTGGTCTCTGCGGCCATCATCGCTTCCTCACGCAAGGTGATTGACGAATCCGGCCCCCCTTCTCCCGAAGTTACGGGGGCATTTTGCCGAGTTCCTTAACCATGGTTCACTCGATCGCCTTAGTATTCTCTACCTGATCACCTGAGTCGGTTTGGGGTACGGGCGGCTCGCAGCTCGCTAGAGGTTTTTCTCGACAGCATAGGATCATCCACGTTTCCCTTAAAGGTACGCGCTTTCGACTCTCAGGCACATGAGACACGGATTTGCCTATGTCTCGCCCTACAGCCTTGGCCACGGTCTACCATCGCCGCGGTTGGACTACCTTCCTGTGTCACCCCATCGCTTGACTACTACTGACTCGGGTCGTGCGCTCCATCGACACCTCTCCCGAAGGAGATGGCGCAATTTCGGGCACTTAGCATCATCAGGTTCGTCATGGGCGCTGCTTCGCCGGTACGGGAATATCAACCCGTTGTCCATCGACTACGCCTGTCGGCCTCGCCTTAGGTCCCGACTTACCCAGGGCAGATTAGCTTGACCCTGGAACCCTTGATCATTCGGCGGAAGAGTTTCTCACTCTTCTTTCGCTACTCATGCCTGCATTCTCACTCGTATGGCGTCCACGGCTGGTTCACACCGCCGCTTCTCTCGCCATACGACGCTCCCCTACCAATCCACACTCCTGGATCCGAAGACCGAGATATATGTGTGAATTCCATAGCTTCGGTGGATAACTTGAGCCCCGCTACATTGTCGGCGCGGAATCACTTGACCAGTGAGCTATTACGCACTCTTTCAAGGGTGGCTGCTTCTAAGCCAACCTCCTGGTTGTCTCTGCGACTCCACATCCTTTTCCACTTAGTTATCGCTTAGGGACCTTAGCTGATGGTCTGGGCTGTTTCCCTCTCGACTACGGAGCTTATCCCCCGCAGTCTCACTGCCGCACTCTCACTTACCGGCATTCGGAGTTTGGTTGACGTCAGTAACCTTGTCGGGCCCATTAGCCATCCAGTGCTCTACCTCCGGTAAGAAACATGCGACGCTGCACCTAAATGCATTTCGGGGAGAACCAGCTATCACGGAGTTTGATTGGCCTTTCACCCCTATCCACAGGTCATCCCCTCAGTTTTCAACCTAAGTGGGTTCGGTCCTCCACGCGGTCTTACCCGCGCTTCAACCTGCCCATGGATAGATCACTCCGCTTCGGGTCTTGATCGTGCGACTCAATCGCCCTATTCGGACTCGCTTTCGCTACGGCTGCCCCACACGGGTTAACCTCGCCACACAACGCAAACTCGCAGGCTCATTCTTCAAAAGGCACGCTGTCACCCGTCACAAGGACGAGCTCCAACGGATTGTAGGCACATGGTTTCAGGTACTATTTCACTCCCCGCCAGGGGTACTTTTCACCTTTCCCTCACGGTACTTGTCCGCTATCGGTCACCAAGGAGTATTTAGGCTTAACGGGTGGTCCCGCCAGATTCACACGGAATTTCAGGGGTTCCGTGTTACTTGGGGTGACGTCGCAGAGCCATCGTCTTACGTGTACGGGGGTATCACCCTCTACGCCGGGACTTTCCAGTCCACTTCAACTTCAACGATGGTTTCTTACTCTGTGCCGGATCGGCAGATCCGGCTCGACGGCCCCACAACCCCTCATACGCAACGCCTGCCGGCTATCACACGTATGAGGTTTGGCCTCTTCCGATTTCGCTCGCCACTACTCTCGGAATCACTTTTGTTTTCTCTTCCTGTGGGTACTGAGATGTTTCACTTCCCCACGTTCCCTCCAACTACCCTATGTGTTCAGGTAGAGGTAACTGGACATGACTCCAGCTGGGTTTCCCCATTCGGAAATCCCCGGATCACAGCTTGATTGCCAACTTCCCGGGGCTTATCGCAGGCTTCTACGTCCTTCATCGGCTCTTGGTGCCAAGGCATCCACCATGTGCCCTTAGTAGCTTGTCATTTACTACTAAAGATGCTCGCGTCCACTGTGTAGTTCTCAAATTACGGGCGGTACCGGTCCCTGATCCGCGCTTGCACCGACACGAGTCGAGGACTCGATCGGTGCAGTTCGCGGGAAATCCGGCCCAAGAAAGATCGAAGACTCGATCCCTCAGGACTCAACAGTGTGCCTGAAACCGCCACACCCTCACTGTCGCTTTCCACTCCGCCGAAACGGTTGTACTCACTCCAACTCAAGCATGACGATGCCAAATAATCGACGTTCCACTAGTGAGCTGCCGGACCGTAGGACGTTTGCCTACGCAATCCAGCGATGGACGAGCAAGCCCGAAGGCCACTCGCCAAGTGCTCCTTAGAAAGGAGGTGATCCAGCCGCACCTTCCGGTACGGCTACCTTGTTACGACTTCGTCCCAATCGCCAGCCCCACCTTCGACGGCTCCCTCCACAAGGGTTGGGCCACCGGCTTCGGGTGTTGCCGACTTTCGTGACGTGACGGGCGGTGTGTACAAGGCCCGGGAACGTATTCACCGCAGCGTTGCTGATCTGCGATTACTAGCGACTCCGACTTCATGGGGTCGAGTTGCAGACCCCAATCCGAACTGAGACCGGCTTTTTGGGATTCGCTCCATCTTGCGATATCGCAGCCCTTTGTACCGGCCATTGTAGCATGCGTGAAGCCCTGGACATAAGGGGCATGATGACTTGACGTCATCCCCACCTTCCTCCGAGTTGACCCCGGCAGTCTCTTATGAGTCCCCACCATTACGTGCTGGCAACATAAGACGAGGGTTGCGCTCGTTGCGGGACTTAACCCAACATCTCACGACACGAGCTGACGACAGCCATGCACCACCTGTATACCGACTAAAAGGGGCCATATCTCTATGGCTTTCCGGTATATGTCAAACCCAGGTAAGGTTCTTCGCGTTGCATCGAATTAATCCGCATGCTCCGCCGCTTGTGCGGGCCCCCGTCAATTCCTTTGAGTTTTAGCCTTGCGGCCGTACTCCCCAGGCGGGGCGCTTAATGCGTTAGCTGCGGCACGGAACTCGTGGAATGAGTCCCACACCTAGCGCCCAACGTTTACGGTGTGGACTACCAGGGTATCTAATCCTGTTCGCTCCCCACACTTTCGCTCCTCAGCGTCAGGTAATGCCCAGAGAACCGCCTTCGCCACTGGTGTTCCTCCTGATATCTGCGCATTTCACCGCTACACCAGGAATTCCGTTCTCCCCTGCATACCTCTAGTCTGCCCGTATCGGAAGCAGGCTCAGGGTTAAGCCCTGAGTTTTCACTCCCGACGCGACAGACCGCCTACGAGCCCTTTACGCCCAATAATTCCGGACAACGCTCGCACCCTACGTATTACCGCGGCTGCTGGCACGTAGTTGGCCGGTGCTTCTTCTGCGCCTACCGTCACTTTCGCTTCGTCGGCGCTGAAAGAGGTTTACAACCCGAAGGCCGTCATCCCTCACGCGGCGTTGCTGGATCAGGCTTTCGCCCATTGTCCAATATTCCCCACTGCTGCCTCCCGTAGGAGTCTGGGCCGTGTCTCAGTCCCAGTGTGGCCGGTCACCCTCTCAGGCCGGCTACCCGTCGAAGCCTTGGTGGGCCATTACCCCACCAACAAGCTGATAGGCCGCGAGCTCATCCATCACCGCCGGAACTTTCCACCACCGTCAGATGCCTGAAGTGGTTGTATTCGGTATTAGCTTCGGTTTCCCGAAGTTATCCCGATGTGATGGGCAGATTGCTCACGTGTTACTCACCCGTTCGCCGCTCGTGTACTCCCGAAGGAGCCTTACCGCTCGACTTGCATGTGTTAAGCACGCCGCCAGCGTTCGTCCTGAGCCAGGATCAAACTCTCCGTTGAAATCTCGTGATGGCCACCCAAAGGATGGATTCATCGACTCGATATGGAGTATCCCGGCAAGAGTGGCCCCGAGCAAAGCCCGGAACCGGTCTTACCAAAGGAACCATCGACAAACATCAAGAACCGAACCGAAATCCGGACCTCGCAGCCTGCCGACGGGGCGTTACAAATTAATTCGTCGACTTTTGGCACACTGTTGAGTTCTCAAGGATCAAGCGCACACCGGACTCAGCCTCACAGCCTCGCCCCCGGGGCAACCTGGTCAAACTTACCGGTCCGAGCCGGGCCCGTCAAATCGACCGATGGCCGTTCCGAAGGGCCCTGACAGCTGGCCGGCCGGGGCCTCCGAGGGCCCCGCGCTGCGGGTTCCGGGGGGCTTGCGCCACCGCCGAACTCGCAAGACAGAACTGTACTGGACGAGCCGCAGATCTCCCAATCGGGGACAGCCGGCTCCCGCTCCGACCGGACCGCAGCGACGCCAGGGTCGCCCACCTGGAGAGGTCGCAGGTCGCGTACCCCTCATACCGCGCACCCGAGGCCCCCCGGGGCGCCCCAGGACGGTCACCGACTCCCGCACCTGACGGGGCCTAGGACACCGGCCGGGCTCCCCGCCCGTGGGGAAGCTCGAGCGAGCCACGCGGGCACCGCGGCTCGATCGAGCGCAGCCGGACGCCGGCGTGGGCCGCGGGAAGCGGCCCTCGAGGAGCTCGACCGGTGGCGCGACAAAAATGCGTAAGGGCCACCCGAAGGTGGCCCTTACGAAAGAAATGTCCGGCGACGTCCTACTCTCCCACAAGTTCTCACTTGCAGTACCATCGGCGCTGAAAGGCTTAACTTCCGGGTTCGGAATGGAGCCGGGTGTTTCCCTTTCGCTATGGCCGCCGAAACTCTATGGAGTTATCAGTGTGACCTTCATACGACCGACGCCACCACAAGGGTGGGCCTCGACCGAGGTCCCCGACCGTAACTCGGGAACCACACAGTGGACGCGTGCATTACTTTTGTAGATGAGACAAGCCCTCGGCCTATTAGTACCGGTCGGCTCCGTGCATTACTGCCTTCTACCTCCGGCCTATCAACCCAGTCATCTACTGGGGGCCTTACCCGGTTACCCGGTGGGAAACCTCATCTTGAAACGAGCTTCCCGCTTAGATGCTTTCAGCGGTTATCTCTTCCGAACGTAGCTAACCAGCCGTGCTCTTGGCAGAACAACTGGCACACCAGAGGTTCGTCCATCCCGGTCCTCTCGTACTAGGGACAGCCTTTCTCAAGTTTCCTGCGCGCGCGGCGGATAGGGACCGAACTGTCTCACGACGTTCTAAACCCAGCTCGCGTGCCGCTTTAATGGGCGAACAGCCCAACCCTTGGGACCTACTCCAGCCCCAGGATGCGACGAGCCGACATCGAGGTGCCAAACCATCCCGTCGATATGGACTCTTGGGGAAGATCAGCCTGTTATCCCCGGGGTACCTTTTATCCGTTGAGCGACGCCGCTTCCACATGCCAGCGCCGGATCACTAGTTCCGACTTTCGTCCCTGCTCGAGTTGTCACTCTCACAGTCAAGCTCCCTTGTGCACTTACACTCGAAACCTGATTGCCAACCAGGCTGAGGGAACCTTTGAGCGCCTCCGTTACATTTTAGGAGGCAACCGCCCCAGTTAAACTACCCATCAGGCACTGTCCCTGATCCGGATCACGGACCTAGGTTAGATATCTAGTACGACCAGAGTGGTATTTCAACGTTGACTCCACAACCACTGGCGTGGCCGCTTCACAGTCTCCCACCTATCCTACACAAGCCGAACCAAACACCAATACCAAACTATAGTAAAGGTCCCGGGGTCTTTCCGTCCTGCCGCGCGTAACGAGCATCTTTACTCGTAGTGCAATTTCGCCGAGTCCATGGTTGAGACAGCGCCCAAGTCGTTACTCCATTCGTGCAGGTCGGAACTTACCCGACAAGGAATTTCGCTACCTTAGGATGGTTATAGTTACCACCGCCGTTTACTGGGGCTTAAGTTCTGCGCTTCGCCAATAAATTGACTAACACGTCCCCTTAACCTTCCAGCACCGGGCAGGAGTCAGTCCGTATACATCGTCTTGCGACTTAGCACGGACCTGTGTTTTTAGTAAACAGTCGCTTGGGCCTGGTCTCTGCGGCCATCATCGCTTCCTCACGCAAGGTGATTGACGAATCCGGCCCCCCTTCTCCCGAAGTTACGGGGGCATTTTGCCGAGTTCCTTAACCATGGTTCACTCGATCGCCTTAGTATTCTCTACCTGATCACCTGAGTCGGTTTGGGGTACGGGCGGCTCGCAGCTCGCTAGAGGTTTTTCTCGACAGCATAGGATCATCCACGTTTCCCTTAAAGGTACGCGCTTTCGACTCTCAGGCACATGAGACACGGATTTGCCTATGTCTCGCCCTACAGCCTTGGCCACGGTCTACCATCGCCGCGGTTGGACTACCTTCCTGTGTCACCCCATCGCTTGACTACTACTGACTCGGGTCGTGCGCTCCATCGACACCTCTCCCGAAGGAGATGGCGCAATTTCGGGCACTTAGCATCATCAGGTTCGTCATGGGCGCTGCTTCGCCGGTACGGGAATATCAACCCGTTGTCCATCGACTACGCCTGTCGGCCTCGCCTTAGGTCCCGACTTACCCAGGGCAGATTAGCTTGACCCTGGAACCCTTGATCATTCGGCGGAAGAGTTTCTCACTCTTCTTTCGCTACTCATGCCTGCATTCTCACTCGTATGGCGTCCACGGCTGGTTCACACCGCCGCTTCTCTCGCCATACGACGCTCCCCTACCAATCCACACTCCTGGATCCGAAGACCGAGATATATGTGTGAATTCCATAGCTTCGGTGGATAACTTGAGCCCCGCTACATTGTCGGCGCGGAATCACTTGACCAGTGAGCTATTACGCACTCTTTCAAGGGTGGCTGCTTCTAAGCCAACCTCCTGGTTGTCTCTGCGACTCCACATCCTTTTCCACTTAGTTATCGCTTAGGGACCTTAGCTGATGGTCTGGGCTGTTTCCCTCTCGACTACGGAGCTTATCCCCCGCAGTCTCACTGCCGCACTCTCACTTACCGGCATTCGGAGTTTGGTTGACGTCAGTAACCTTGTCGGGCCCATTAGCCATCCAGTGCTCTACCTCCGGTAAGAAACATGCGACGCTGCACCTAAATGCATTTCGGGGAGAACCAGCTATCACGGAGTTTGATTGGCCTTTCACCCCTATCCACAGGTCATCCCCTCAGTTTTCAACCTAAGTGGGTTCGGTCCTCCACGCGGTCTTACCCGCGCTTCAACCTGCCCATGGATAGATCACTCCGCTTCGGGTCTTGATCGTGCGACTCAATCGCCCTATTCGGACTCGCTTTCGCTACGGCTGCCCCACACGGGTTAACCTCGCCACACAACGCAAACTCGCAGGCTCATTCTTCAAAAGGCACGCTGTCACCCGTCACAAGGACGAGCTCCAACGGATTGTAGGCACATGGTTTCAGGTACTATTTCACTCCCCGCCAGGGGTACTTTTCACCTTTCCCTCACGGTACTTGTCCGCTATCGGTCACCAAGGAGTATTTAGGCTTAACGGGTGGTCCCGCCAGATTCACACGGAATTTCAGGGGTTCCGTGTTACTTGGGGTGACGTCGCAGAGCCATCGTCTTACGTGTACGGGGTATCACCCTCTACGCCGGGACTTTCCAGTCCACTTCAACTTCAACGATGGTTTCTTACTCTGTGCCGGATCGGCAGATCCGGCTCGACGGCCCCACAACCCCTCATACGCAACGCCTGCCGGCTATCACACGTATGAGGTTTGGCCTCTTCCGATTTCGCTCGCCACTACTCTCGGAATCACTTTTGTTTTCTCTTCCTGTGGGTACTGAGATGTTTCACTTCCCCACGTTCCCTCCAACTACCCTATGTGTTCAGGTAGAGGTAACTGGACATGACTCCAGCTGGGTTTCCCCATTCGGAAATCCCCGGATCACAGCTTGATTGCCAACTTCCCGGGGCTTATCGCAGGCTTCTACGTCCTTCATCGGCTCTTGGTGCCAAGGCATCCACCATGTGCCCTTAGTAGCTTGTCATTTACTACTAAAGATGCTCGCGTCCACTGTGTAGTTCTCAAATTACGGGCGGTACCGGTCCCTGATCCGCGCTTGCACCGACACGAGTCGAGGACTCGATCGGTGCAGTTCGCGGGAAATCCGGCCCAAGAAAGATCGAAGACTCGATCCCTCAGGACTCAACAGTGTGCCTGAAACCGCCACACCCTCACTGTCGCTTTCCACTCCGCCGAAACGGTTGTACTCACTCCAACTCAAGCATGACGATGCCAAATAATCGACGTTCCACTAGTGAGCTGCCGGACCGTAGGACGTTTGCCTACGCAATCCAGCGATGGACGAGCAAGCCCGAAGGCCACTCGCCAAGTGCTCCTTAGAAAGGAGGTGATCCAGCCGCACCTTCCGGTACGGCTACCTTGTTACGACTTCGTCCCAATCGCCAGCCCCACCTTCGACGGCTCCCTCCACAAGGGTTGGGCCACCGGCTTCGGGTGTTGCCGACTTTCGTGACGTGACGGGCGGTGTGTACAAGGCCCGGGAACGTATTCACCGCAGCGTTGCTGATCTGCGATTACTAGCGACTCCGACTTCATGGGGTCGAGTTGCAGACCCCAATCCGAACTGAGACCGGCTTTTTGGGATTCGCTCCATCTTGCGATATCGCAGCCCTTTGTACCGGCCATTGTAGCATGCGTGAAGCCCTGGACATAAGGGGCATGATGACTTGACGTCATCCCCACCTTCCTCCGAGTTGACCCCGGCAGTCTCTTATGAGTCCCCACCATTACGTGCTGGCAACATAAGACGAGGGTTGCGCTCGTTGCGGGACTTAACCCAACATCTCACGACACGAGCTGACGACAGCCATGCACCACCTGTATACCGACTAAAAGGGGCCATATCTCTATGGCTTTCCGGTATATGTCAAACCCAGGTAAGGTTCTTCGCGTTGCATCGAATTAATCCGCATGCTCCGCCGCTTGTGCGGGCCCCCGTCAATTCCTTTGAGTTTTAGCCTTGCGGCCGTACTCCCCAGGCGGGGCGCTTAATGCGTTAGCTGCGGCACGGAACTCGTGGAATGAGTCCCACACCTAGCGCCCAACGTTTACGGTGTGGACTACCAGGGTATCTAATCCTGTTCGCTCCCCACACTTTCGCTCCTCAGCGTCAGGTAATGCCCAGAGAACCGCCTTCGCCACTGGTGTTCCTCCTGATATCTGCGCATTTCACCGCTACACCAGGAATTCCGTTCTCCCCTGCATACCTCTAGTCTGCCCGTATCGGAAGCAGGCTCAGGGTTAAGCCCTGAGTTTTCACTCCCGACGCGACAGACCGCCTACGAGCCCTTTACGCCCAATAATTCCGGACAACGCTCGCACCCTACGTATTACCGCGGCTGCTGGCACGTAGTTGGCCGGTGCTTCTTCTGCGCCTACCGTCACTTTCGCTTCGTCGGCGCTGAAAGAGGTTTACAACCCGAAGGCCGTCATCCCTCACGCGGCGTTGCTGGATCAGGCTTTCGCCCATTGTCCAATATTCCCCACTGCTGCCTCCCGTAGGAGTCTGGGCCGTGTCTCAGTCCCAGTGTGGCCGGTCACCCTCTCAGGCCGGCTACCCGTCGAAGCCTTGGTGGGCCATTACCCCACCAACAAGCTGATAGGCCGCGAGCTCATCCATCACCGCCGGAACTTTCCACCACCGTCAGATGCCTGAAGTGGTTGTATTCGGTATTAGCTTCGGTTTCCCGAAGTTATCCCGATGTGATGGGCAGATTGCTCACGTGTTACTCACCCGTTCGCCGCTCGTGTACTCCCGAAGGAGCCTTACCGCTCGACTTGCATGTGTTAAGCACGCCGCCAGCGTTCGTCCTGAGCCAGGATCAAACTCTCCGTTGAAATCTCGTGATGGCCACCCAAAGGATGGATTCATCGACTCGATATGGAGTATCCCGGCAAGAGTGGCCCCGAGCAAAGCCCGGAACCGGTCTTACCAAAGGAACCATCGACAAACATCAAGAACCGAACCGAAATCCGGACCTCGCAGCCTGCCGACGGGGCGTTACAAATTAATTCGTCGACTTTTGGCACACTGTTGAGTTCTCAAGGATCAAGCGCACACCCGGACTCAGCCTCACAGCCTCGCCCCCGGGGCAACCTGGTCGATCATACCGGGCGAGCGGTGGAGCCGCATCAGCGGCTCCGTGCTGCCTGGCTTCCCCAGCGTCGCGTCCGTGGTGGGCCCTCCGACCTCACGGTCAGGAGCACCCGATCTGACGGACGTCAGTGGTGGGGCTGGTCTACCTGGGGGCCGGCCGCCCGACCTCTCGGTCTTGCGTCCCGCCGCTCCCTGGCGACATGGAAGACACTAGGGGGCGCTCTCGCCGCCGGTCAAATCGAGCGTCCGTGCCCACTGTCACAGCGTCGTCCCGGCCGGTGGAGCCGGTCCTGCGGCCGTCGTCGTGGTAGTGCGCAGGAGGTCGCCGGTCACCGCGGTCCATCCGGCGGCCCCGGCCAGCGTGAGTCCCTCGCGGAGGTCCTCGGTCACCGCTCCCAGGACGTGGCGCACCCCGTCGTACCCGTCGGCGGCCAGGCCCCAGAGCACCGGACGCCCGAGGAAGACGGCGTCGGCGCCCAGCCCCCGCGCCACCAGGGCGTCCAGCCCGGAGCGGATGCCGCCGTCGGCGTACACCTCCGCACCCTCTCCCTCGCTGCCGGCGCCCCCGACCTCGGCCGCGATCTCGGCCAGCACCTCGGCGACCGCGACGGCGCGGTCGAGCTGGCGCCCCCCGTGGTTCGACACCCACACCGCACGGGCGCCGGCGTCGACGGCGCGCCGGGCGTCGGCCGGGTGCAGCACGCCCTTGACGACCACCGGCACCCCGAAGCGACCGGCCAGCCAGGCGACGTCCTGCGGACCGAGGTCGCGGGCCTTCTCGGCACCGTCCTCGGTGAAGTTGCGCCGCACCCAGGACGGGTCCGTCACCTCCCAGACCGAGCGCTCCCCCTGCTCCTTGCGCGCCACCACGGGGGTGTCCGCGGTCAGCACGACCGCCCGCGCGCCGGCGTCGACGGCGCGCTGCACCACGTCGGTGGTGCGCGTCCGGTCGGAGGTCACGTAGAGCTGGAGCCACCAGTCGACCCCGGTCGCCGCCACGTCCTCGAAGGTCGAGCCCGCGTTGCTCGAGAGCACCAGCAACGCCCCCTCCGCGGCGGCCGCCCGGGCCGTCGCCACCTCGCCGTCGGGGTGCGCAGCGCGCTGGAGCGTGGTGGGCGCGATCCCGACCGGGGTCGACACGTCCGTCCCGAGCAGACTCGTGCTCAGGTCGACGTGGGTGACGTCGCGCAGCACGCGCGGCACCAGCCGGTGGCCCGACCACGATCCCTCGGCCTCGGCGGCGCTCAGACCCGCGCCGGCACCCTGCGCGAAGTAGCGGTGGACCTCCTCGGGCAACCGGGGCCGTGCACGCTCCTCGAGCTCACGCAGGCGGGGCAGGGGCACGACGGACTCCTCGAGGCTGCTCGGCACCCGTGGGTGCTGCCCGGCTCGCGGGCGGGACGGGACGGTTCACACCGGACGGACGCCGGCGAAGCTCTTCTTCCCCCGACGGAGCACCCACCAGCCGCCCGCCACGAGGTCATCGTCACCGGGGCGGAGGTCGGGGTCGGTCACCCGCACGTTGTTGAGGTAGGCCCCGCCCTCACCGACGGTGCGACGCGCCGCACCCCGGCTCTCGGACAGACCGGACTCGACCAGGAGGTCGACGACCGTGGGCTCGGAGCTGCGGGCGACCTCGGTGCCGCCCGCCTCGCTCAGGGCTGCTCCCAGCGTGGCGGCGTCGAGCGACGCCAGGTCGCCGCCACCGAACAGCGCCGCGGCGGCGGCCTTGATGCGCTCGGTCTCCTCGAGCCCGTGCACGGTGGAGGTCACCTCGTGCGCCAGCGTCTTCTGCCCCGCCCGCAGGAAGGGCTTGTCGGTCGTCTGCTGCTCGAGCTCCTCGATCTCCTCGTGCGAGAGGAAGGTGAAGACCCGGAGCAGCTCGCCGACCTTGGCGTCCTCGACGTTGAGCCAGAACTGGTAGAAGGCGTAGGGCGACATCATCTCGGGGTCCAGCCAGAGCGCTCCCCCCTCGGTCTTGCCGTACTTCGTGCCGTCGGCCCTGGTCATCAGTGGCGTCGCGAACGCGTGGACCCGCGCACCCACCGAGCGCCGGATCAGCTCCACGCCACCGGTCAGGTTGCCCCACTGGTCGGACCCGCCGAACTGCAGCCGCACGTCGTGGCTGCGGTGCAGCTCGAGGAAGTCCAGGGACTGCAGCAGCACGTAGCTGAACTCGGTGAAGGAGATGCCCGACTCCAGCCGGGACCGCACCACCTCCCGGGCCAGCATCCGGTTGACCGGGAAGTGCTTGCCGACATCGCGCAGGAAGTCGAGCGTCGACAGGTTGGCGGTCCACTCGTAGTTGTCGACCATGGTGGCGGCGTTCTCGCCCTCGAAGGACAGGAACGGCTCGATCTGGCCGCGCACCCGTCCGACCCACTCCCGGACGGTCTCGACCGGGTTCATCGTGCGCTCGCCGGACTCCTTGGGGTCGCCGATCATGCCGGTCGCCCCGCCCACCAGGGCGTAGGGCACGTGCCCCGCCTCCTGCAGCCGGCGTGCGGTCAGCACCTGGACGAGATGGCCCATGTGCAGGCTCGGTGCCGTCGGGTCGAAGCCCACGTAGAAGCGCACCGGGCCGGCGTCCATCTCCTCGCGCAGGGCGCCGAGGTCGGTGGAGTGCGCGATGAGACCGCGCCACACGAGGTCGTCGAGCAGGTGCTGCTGGGACACGGACCAGCCTCTCGGTCGGGGGGCCATGACCGTCATGACCCCGCCCTAGCCTGCCGTATCGGTCCGGCCAGGCCGAACCGCGTCTCAGCCGAACAGGGTGGTGGTCTTCCGGGCCGTCTCGATCAGGCCGTAGAGCAGCGGACCGCCCACGACCACCCACGCGATCGCCGCCAGCAGCGGCTTCTTGCTGTGGGTGCTCTCCTGCGTGGTGAGCTGCGCGTCGTCCCGGTCGGCCGCTCGGTCCCCCGCGTCGGCCCGGTCGGCCTCCTGGAACTTCTCGGCGACCGGCCGGACGAGCAGGTTGGCGACGAAGCCGACCGCGAGGATCGCCACCATCGTGAAGAAGGCGGGCCGGTACGCGTCGGCGGTCAGCTCGCCAGGCGTGCCCTCGGCGTCGAGGAAGCCGTTGATGATGAGGGGCCCCACCACGCCCGCGGCGGCCCAGGCTGTCAGCAGGCGTCCGTGGATGGCGCCGACCTGGAGGGTGCCGAAGAGGTCCTTGAGGTAGGCCGGGATCGTGGCGAAACCGCCGCCGTAGAAGGAGATGATGACGCCGGCGATGAGCACGAAGACGAGCGTCGACGAACCGCCGACGACGGCCAGCGCTGCGTAGAGCAAGGTGCCGAGCCCGAGGTAGACCATGTAGATCGCCTTGCGGCCCACGGCGTCGGAGGTGGACGACCACACGAAGCGGCCGAGCATGTTGCACACCGACAGCAGCCCGACGAAGCCGGCGGCCGCAGCCGAGGAGACGCTGGTCTCGCTGCCCTCGCGGAAGAAGTCCTGGATCATCAGCGAGGCCTGCTCGAGGATGCCGATGCCAGCCGTGACGTTGCAGAACAGCACCGTCCACAGCAGCCAGAACTGCGGGGTGCGCATCGCGTTGTTGACGGTGACGGACGCGGTCGTCTTCATCGCGTCCTTCTCGTCCTCCTGCGGCGACCAGCCCTCGGGCTTCCAGTCGTCGGCGGGCACCTTGACGAGGTAGGCGCCGAAGAGCATGACCACCAGGTAGACCACGCCGAGGACGAGGAACAGGCTGGCCACGGCCGAGCCGTCGGCCACTGAGGTGACGTCGGTCGGGTCGAAGCTGCCGTCGAAGGAGGCCAGGAGCTTGCCGCTGACCGCCGAGGCGACCAGGGCGCCGCCGCCGAAGCCCATGATGGCGAGCCCGGTGGCCAGGCCCGGACGGTCGGGGAACCACTTCATCAGCGTGGAGACCGGGGAGATGTAGCCGATGCCCAGGCCGATGCCGCCGATCACGCCGTACCCGAGGTAGACCAGCCACAGCTGGGTCGAGGCGATGCCCGCGCTGCCGATGAGGAGACCGGAGGACCAGCACACCGCCGAGGCGACCATCGCCCGGCGGGGGCCGCCGCTGTCGACCCAGGTGCCGAACAGGGCGGCCGACAGGCCGAGCATCACGATCGCGATCGAGAAGATGAACCCGATGTTGGTCAGGCTGGTGTCGAAGTGGGCGACCAGCGAGGCCTTGTAGACGCTCGTCGCGTAGACCTGGCCGATGCACAGGTGGATGGCGAGCGCCGCCGGGGGGATGAGCCAACGGTTGTAACCCGTCGGAGCGACGGTCTTCTCCCGAGCGAGGACGTCGATCGCCATGAATTCTCCTGGTCTGGGCACATTGACATCACAGGCTTTCCCGTTGAACGCCGTTCAAAACCTCAGGCCCGTCCGGGCGGCTCCGCGGGTCAGCGTCGCGGCCGCACCACGATCTTGCCGACGTGGCTGCGGGTGGCCAGCTCGGCGTGGGCCTCGTGGATCTGCTCGAGGTCGAAGGTCCGGGCGACCCGCGGAGCCAGCGACCCGGCCCGCGCCTCCTCGGCGAGGGCTGCGAAGTGGGCCGCGGTGTGCATCGTCGAGCCGACGAGACGCCGGTTGCCGAGGTAGAGCCGCCGGAGGTCGAGCCGCACGACCGGGTCGGCGACGGCACCGGCCACCACCCACCGTCCGCCCTCGCGCACCTGCGGGAGCAGCGCGTCCAGCTGTGGACCGGCCACCACGTCGATCACAGCGTCCAGCCCGTCAGGGACGAGACCGGCCAGCCCCTCACCGCTCCGCGGGACCACCGCGTCGGCGCCGGCCTCCCTGACCAGCTCCTCCTTGCCCGCGCTCGTCTGGGCCACGACGCGGCACCCCCGGGCCGCGGCCAGCTGGACGGCGGCGAGCCCCACACCACCGGACGCACCCGTCACCAGGACGGTCTCCCCCGCGACGACCTCGCCGCGCTCCAGCATCCCCATCGCCGTCCCGTAGGCGATCGGGAGGCAGGCCAGCTCCTCGTCGGTGAGGGGCGAGCCCGTCATGTCGTGGACGTGCTCGGCGTCGACGACCACGAGCTCGGCGAAGCCGCCGTCGTGCTCGCTGCCTAGCACGGCCACGAGGCGCGGCTCGCGTCGCGGGCTCTCGCCGTGGGCACCGCCGTGGGCACCGCCGTGGGCACCGCCGTGGGCGCCGCCGTGGGCACCGTCACGGGCACCGGGGTCGTCGAACGTCGCCGGGTCGACGAGCACCCGCCGCCCGACGAGGGCAGCGTCGACGCCCTCACCGACGACGTCGACCGTGCCGGCCACGTCCGCGCCCTGGACGCGCGGGAAGTCGACCGGCCCGAGCCACCCGGCCAGCGCGTCCGGGTCCCCCGGCAGTCCGTAGGCACCCTCGCGCGTCCACAGGTCGGTGTTGTTGGTGGCGGCGGCCGACACCCGGACGAGGACCTGTCCCGGTCCCGGGCGCGGGTCCGGCACGTCACGCAGCTCGACCGCCTCCGGTCCGCCGAATCGGGTCAGCACCGCAGCGCGCATATGGCCTCCTGGGTCGGGGTGAGGCGGAGTCTGGCACGCGGTGCAGGGCTGTGGCGCTCCTGGCCCGTCGACGCTCGGGAGCGGCGCCACTCGGGAGCCACGCCGTTCAGGAGCCACGCCGCTCAGGTGCGGTGCGACGCAGCAACGGTGCCACTCAGGATCGGCGGCGCTCAGGAACGGTGACGCTCAGGAACGGCGGCGGCCGACCGGCGCGGCAGGGCGGTACGTCGACACCGTCGCCTCCCCGGTCAGCCAGAACCGCCACGGCCTCTCGGGCGCGCCCCGCAGACCCACCCGGGGGCCGCTCGACACCGCGTCGGCCCCGACGGCCGGGCCCGGGACCAGGACGGGACCCGGCTCGACGACGGGCCCCTGCTCGACGACGGGCCCCCGCTCGACGGCGGGATCCCGTTCGACGTCTCGCCCGCCCTCGTAGCCGGTGAGGTCCGCCCCGTCATGTCGCCGGTCGATGCCCAGCGCCTGGCACAGCCGCGCCGGGCCGCGCGCGAGGTCGCGGTCGGGCGGCGTGCGCCCACCCGACGACGTCCGGCGGGCGCGGGCCACCTCGAGGCCCTCGACCACCTCGCCCGCCCGCAGCAGCACGGCGGCGGCCTCACCCTCGCCGGCCACGACCACGTTGCAGCAGTGGTGCATCCCGTAGGTGAAGTACACGTAGAGCCGCCCGGGCGGTCCGAACATGACGGCGGTCCGCTCCGTCCGGCCCCGGAAGGCGTGGGAGCCCGGGTCGTCGGCGCCGGCGTACGCCTCGACCTCGGTGATCCGCACGGCGACCGGAGGGTCGGCTCCGCCCGCGCCGCCGTGGCGCAGCGTCGAGCCGAGCAGACGGGGCGCGACCTCGAGGACCGGGCCGTCCAGCAGCTCCGCGAGGGACGGAACCCGGCTCACCCGATCCAGGTCCGGTGGTCGGCCACCGTGGCGCGCAGCTCGGCGAGCTGCTCGCGCACGCGGTCCGGAGCCGTGCCGCCGCGACCGTCACGGCTCGCGACCGAGCCCTCCACGGTCAGCACCTCACGCACCCCCGGCCCCAGCCGCGGGTCGATGGCGGCGAAGTCGTCGTCGGTCAGGTCGGCGAGCTCGGTCCCCCGCTGCTCGCACACCCGGACGCACGCGCCGGCCAGCTCGTGCGCCTCCCGGAACGGCACCCCCTCGCGGACCAGCCACTCGGCGACGTCGGTGGCGAGCGAGAAGCCCTGGGGCGCCAGCTCGGCCATGCGCGCGGTGTCGAAGACCAGCGTCGCGACCTGGCCCGTGAAGGCCGGCAGCAGCACCTCCAGCGTCGTGACCGAGTCGAGGACCGGCTCCTTGTCCTCCTGCAGGTCGCGGTTGTAGGCCAGCGGCAGCGCCTTCAGGGTGGCCAGCAGGCCCGCGAGGTTGCCGATCAGCCGGCCCGACTTGCCGCGGGCGAGCTCGGCGATGTCGGGGTTCTTCTTCTGCGGCATGATGCTCGACCCGGTCGAGTAGCCGTCGTGCAGGCGCGCGAAGCCGAACTCCTTGGTCGCCCAGAGGATGACCTCCTCGGCCTGCCGCGAGACGTCGACGCCGATCATCGCCAGCACGAAGGCGATCTCGGCCACCACGTCGCGCGACGCGACGCCGTCGATGGAGTTGGGGGCCGAGCCGTCGAAGCCGAGGTCGCGCGCGACCGCCTCCGGGTCGAGCCCGAGGCTGGTGCCGGCCAGCGCGCCGGAGCCGTACGGCGAGTCGGCGGCGACCCGCGCGTCCCAGTCACGCAGCCGTGCCACGTCCCGCACCAGCGGCCAGGCGTGCGCCAGCAGGTGGTGGCTCAGCAGCACCGGCTGGGCGTGCTGCAGGTGCGTGCGCCCCGGCATGATCGCGCCGAGGTGGGCGTCGGCCTGGTCGCTCAGGGCGTCGACGAGGTCGAGCACCATCCCGGCCACCGTGCGCGCGTGCTCACGCAGGTAGAGCCGGAAGAGCGTC
Source organism: Nocardioides sp. HDW12B (assembly GCF_011299595.1). Classification (NCBI taxonomy): domain Bacteria; kingdom Bacillati; phylum Actinomycetota; class Actinomycetes; order Propionibacteriales; family Nocardioidaceae; genus Nocardioides; species Nocardioides sp. HDW12B. The sequence continues at coordinate 2,055,716 of NZ_CP049867.1, forward strand.
GCGATCTGGTCGTTGCGGCTGCGGCCCGCACGGAGCTTGCCGCCCAGGTCGGGTCCGAGCAGGTCCACCAGCCCGCGCTCGAGCGCGCCGTGGACGTCCTCGTCGCTCGGCGCGGCGGTGAACGACCCCTCGGCGACGGCCCGGTCGAGGTCGTCGATGCCGGTGAGCATCCGCGCCAGCTCGTCGTCGGTGAGCAGCCCGGCGGCGGCCAGCACCCGGGCGTGGGCCCGCGACCCCGCGAGGTCGTAGGGCGCCAGCACCCAGTCGAAGTGGGTGCTGCGGCTCAACGCCTCCAGCGCCGGGCTCGGACCGCCGTCGAAGCGGCCGCCCCAGAGCATGCCGCTGTTCGTCGTACCGGGGGCCTCGCGCGTCGTGTCGTCCACGGCCCAAGCGTGTCAGACCCGGCCGCGGCTCAGGTGAGCGCCCGTCCCACGCTGCGCGCGCGCACGTCGGGCGCCGCGAGCCGCTCGGCGTTGGCCTCCTGGTCCTCGGCCTCGGTCTGCGACTCACGCTCGGCGGTGACCCGGGCCTCGTAGGCGCGGACCTCGTCGTCGACGCGCTCGGCGTCCCACTGCAGCGCCCCGGCCACCAGCTCGGCCACGGGCCGCGCGCACTTCACGCCGCGGTCCTTGGTCTCGATGGAGATGCGCGTGCGGCGTGCGAGCAGGTCGTCGAGGTGCAGGGCGCCCTCGTGGACCGCGCCGTAGAGCAGCTCGACCTTGAGGTACTCCTCCGCGCCCGGCACCGGCTGGGCCAGCGTCGGGTCGTCGGCGATCATCGCGAAGAGCTCCTCGACGAGCGAGCCGTAGCGGTCCAGCAGCCGCTCGACGCGCCACACCGGCAGCTCGCGGCGCCGCGCGATCGTCTCCACCTGGTTGCTGAGCGCGTGGTAGCCCTCAGCCCCCACGAGCGGGATGTTCTCGGTGACGCTGGGCGGCACCGATCCCGGCAGGTCCGGGCGGGCGGCGTCCACGGCGTCCTCGGCCATCACCCGGTACGTCGTGTACTTGCCGCCGGCGATCGAGATGAGCCCGGGCTGGGGCCGGGCCACGGCGTGCTCGCGCGACAGCTGCGAGGTGCTCTCGCTCTCGCCCTTGAGCAGCGGCCGCAGGCCGGCGTAGACGCCCTCGATGTCGTCGTGCGTCAGCGGGTGCGCGAGCACCGTGTTGACGTGGTCGAGGATGTAGTCGATGTCGGCGCGGCTCGCCGCCGGGTGCGCGCGGTCGAGCTCCCAGTCGGTGTCGGTGGTGCCGACGATCCAGTGCATGTGCCACGGGATGACGAACAGCACCGACTTCTCGGTGCGCAGGATCAGCCCGGTCTCGGAGTTGATGCGGTCGCGCGGCACCACGATGTGCACGCCCTTGGAGGCGCGGACCTTGAACTGGCCCCGGCCGCCGGCGAGCTCCTGGACGTCGTCGGTCCACACGCCCGTGCAGTTGACGACCACGCTGGCGCGCACGGTCGCCGTACGCCCGGTCTCGACGTCGCACACGGTGGCACCGACGACCCGCTCCCCCTCGCGCTCGAGCGACTCCACGCGGGCGGAGTTGAGGATGCGGGCGCCGTACGACGCCGCGGTCCGGGCGACCATCAGCGTGTGGCGCGCGTCGTCGGCCTGGGCGTCGTAGTAGAGCAGGGCTCCGGCGAGGGCGTCCTTCTTCAGCCCGGGCACCATGCGCAGCGCCTTGGTCTTCGTCAGCTGCTTGTGGCGCGGGACGGAGCGGGCGCCGCCCATCGAGTCGTAGAGGGTGAGGCCGGCGGTGACGTAGGGCCGCTCCCACACGCGGTGCTTGAGCGGGTAGAGGAACGACACCGGCTTCACGAGGTGTGGGCAGATGCGGGTGAGCATGAGCTCGCGCTCCTTGAGCGCCTCGCGCACCAGCGTGAAGTTCATCTGCTCGAGGTAGCGCAGACCGCCGTGGAACAGCTTGGAGCTGCGCGAGGACGTGCCGGAGGCGTAGTCGCGCTGCTCCACCAGGAGCACGCTGAGGCCGCGCGTCGCGGCGTCGAGCGCCACGCCGGCACCGGTCACCCCGCCGCCGATCACCAGCACGTCCACCGGCTGGTCGGCCAGGGACTCCCAGGTCTGCTCGCGTCGGTCCAGGTCGAGCCGTGCCGGTGCCACCATCGCGCCGTCTCCTTCACGAGAGGGATCACGTCGCCGCGCGGTCCGCGGCCTCGCTGCGCCCAACCTATGCCCCGAGGCCAGCCGGGTGAACCTCCCAGGATTTCCCAGGGGCAACCCTGGCGCTCCGCCCACACATGTCTCTACGGTGAGTCCCGCGGAGTGACTCCGCTCACACGTCCCCTGTCCCACGGGGGAGGACGAAAGGACAGCATGTTCACCGACATCTTCCTGCCCGAGGTCCTGGGCACCGCGACGCTGCTGCTCCTCGGCTGCGGAGTCGTGGCCAACGCCGTGCTGCCGAAGACCAACGGCTTCGGCGGCGGCTTCCTGATGATCAACTTCGGCTGGGGCATCGCGGTGTTCTCCGGCGTCTACGTCGCCGTCAAGTCCGGTGCGCACCTCAACCCGGCCGTGACGCTGGGGCTGTGGGCCGCCGGCGACTCGGGGCTCTCGGTGGGCGACATCCTCGTCTACATCCTGGCCCAGGTCATCGGAGCGTTCATCGGCGCCGTGCTGGCGTGGGCGGCGTACAAGAAGCACTTCGACGACCCCGAGGCCGACGAGGGCTCCAAGCTCGGCGTCTTCTCCACCGGTCCGGGCATCGCCGCACCCGCGTGGAACGTCGTCACCGAGGTCATCGGCACCTTCGTGCTGGTCTACGTGATCATCGCCTTCGGGTCGACCCCGAGTGGCCTCGGGCCGTTGCCCGTGGCCCTGCTGGTCGTCGGCATCGGCGCCAGCCTCGGCGGGCCGACCGGCTACGCGATCAACCCGGCTCGTGACCTCGGACCCCGCATCGCCCACGCGATCCTCCCGATCCCGGGCAAGGGCTCGAGCAACTGGGGCTACCAGTGGGTGCCGATCGTCGGCCCCATCGTCGGCGGCATGCTCGGCGGGTTCGTCGCGGCCGCCGTCGGCTACCCGGCCGCCTGAGGACCGGACCACCGCCCCGGCAAGGACTCACCGCACGCACCGCTCGTCCGACCGCACACCAACCGACCTCATCGGAGGCTTCACCGCATGGCTGACAAGACATACATCCTCGCGATCGACCAGGGAACGACCAGCACCCGCGCCATGGTGTTCGACCACAGCGGAAGCGTGGTGAGCGTCGACCAGGTGGAGCACGAGCAGATCTTCCCCAAGGCCGGCTGGGTCGAGCACAACGGCATCGAGATCTGGGAGAACACCCGCAAGGTCATCGGCGGCGCGCTCTCGAAGGCGAACCTCAACAGCAAGAACATCGCGGCGGTGGGCATCACCAACCAGCGCGAGACCGCGATGGTCTGGGACAAGAACACCGGGGAGCCCGTCTACAACGCCATCGTCTGGCAGGACACCCGCACCCAGAAGATCGTCGACAAGCTCGCCGGCGACGCGGGCCCGGACAAGTACAAGGAGACCGTCGGCCTGCCGCTGGCGACGTACTTCTCGGGCCCGAAGGTGATGTGGATCCTCGAGAACGTCGAGGGCGCGCGTGAGAAGGCCGAGGCCGGCGACCTGCTCTTCGGCAACACCGACACCTGGGTGCTGTGGAACCTGACCGGCGGCGCGGAGAACGACGGCGTGCACGTCACCGACGTCACCAACGCCAGCCGCACCATGCTCATGGACCTCGAGACGCTGTCGTGGGACGAGTCGATCGCGAGCGACATGGGCATCCCGATGTCGATGCTGCCCGAGATCAAGTCCTCCTCCGAGGTGTACGGCGAGTGCAAGCCCGGCGTGCTCAACGGCACCCCCGTCGCCGGCATCCTCGGCGACCAGCAGGCCGCGACCTTCGGGCAGGCCTGCCTGGAGAAGGGCACCGCCAAGAACACCTACGGCACCGGCAATTTCATGCTGCTCAACACCGGCGAGGAGAAGGTCCCGAGCGAGAACGGCCTGCTGACGACCGTCTGCTACAAGATCGGCGACCAGAAGCCGGTCTACGCGCTCGAGGGCTCCATCGCGGTCACCGGCTCGCTGGTGCAGTGGGTGCGCGACAACCTCAAAATGATCAAGGACGCCTCGGAGATCGAGGAGCTCGCGGCCAGCGTCGACGACAACGGCGGCGCCTACTTCGTGCCGGCGTTCTCCGGTCTGTTCGCCCCGCACTGGCGCTCCGACGCCCGCGGCGCGCTGGTCGGTCTGACCCGCTACGTCAACCGCGGCCACATCGCCCGGGCGGTGCTGGAGGCCACGGCCTTCCAGACCCGCGAGGTGCTCGACGCCATGAACGCCGACTCCGGGGTGCCGCTGACCGAGCTCAAGGTCGACGGCGGCATGGTGGTCAACGAGACCCTCATGCAGTTCCAGGCGGACATCCTCGGCGTCGACGTGGTCCGGCCGAAGGTGGCCGAGACGACGGCCCTGGGCGCGGCGTACGCGGCCGGTCTGGCCGTGGGCTACTGGGAGAACGACGAGGACATCACCAACAACTGGGGCGAGGACAAGCGCTGGACCCCGAACATGGACGACGACGAGCGCGAGCGGCTCTACCGCAACTGGAAGAAGGCGGTCACCAAGACGCTCGACTGGGTCGACGACGACGTCGACTCCGACTGACCGCTCCCCCGGGCACCAGACCCCGACACGGCCCCGCGTCGGCGCGCAGAGAACGGCGCACCACTCTCGAGGTGGTGCGCCGTTCGCGTGTCCCGGGCTGCCCGGTCGCGCGACGGATCAGTCGGAGCCGAACTCGAACGCGGCGGCGTCCAGGGCGGCCTGCTCCTCGTCGGTGGCGGCGGCCGGGTTCACCGCGATCAGCTCCGCGCCACCCCGCTCGAGGCCCTTGAGCAGGGTGCCGTGCTCGACGAGCACGTTGCCCTGGTCGAGCGGCTGCGCGGCGTACTGCTCGAGCTTGGCGCGGGAGTCGGCGATGTCGAGGTTGCGCATCGTCAGCTGGCCGATCCGGTCCGTCGGGCCGAAGGCGGCGTTGTCGGTGCGCTCCATCGACAGCTTGTCGGGGTGGTAGGAGAACGACGGGCCGTCGGTGGCGATCACCGAGTAGTCCTCGCCGCGCCGCAGCCGCAGCGTGACGTCGCCGGAGACGAGCGAGGCGATCCAGCGCTGCACGGCCTCGCGCAGCATCATCGCCTGCGGCTCGAGCCAGCGGCCCTCGTAGAGCAGCCGCCCGAGACGACGGCCCTCGAGGTGGTAGCTCTCGATGGTGTCCTCGTTGTGGATGGCGTTGAGCAGGCGCTCGTAGGTGATCCACAGCAGCGCCATGCCGGGTGCCTCGTAGATGCCGCGCGACTTCGCCTCGATGACGCGGTTCTCGATCTGGTCGGACATGCCGAGCCCGTGGCGGCCGCCGATGGCGTTGACCTCGCGCACCAGCGCCACCGGGTCGTCGTACGACGTGCCGTTGACGGCGACCGGGCGTCCACCCTCCCACCGGATCGTGACGTCCTCGGTCTCGATGGCCACCGAGGGGTCCCAGAACTTCACACCCATGATCGGCTCGATGCTCTCCAGGGAGACGTCGAGGTGCTCGAGGGTCTTGGCCTCGTGGGTGGCGCCCCAGATGTTGGCGTCGGTGGAGTAGGCCTTCTCCTGGCTGTCGCGGTAGGGCAGGCCGCGCTCGGTGAGCCACTGGCTCATCTCGGCGCGGCCGCCGAGCTCGCTGACGAAGTCGGCGTCGAGCCACGGCTTGTAGATCCGCAGCGCGGGGTTGGCCAGCAGGCCGTAGCGGTAGAACCGCTCGATGTCGTTGCCCTTGAACGTCGAGCCGTCGCCCCAGATGTCGACGCCGTCCTCGTGCATGGCCTGCACCAGCATGGTGCCGGTGACGGCGCGGCCGAGCGGGGTGGTGTTGAAGTACGTGCGGCCCCCGGAGCGCAGGTGGAAGGCCCCGCACGCGATCGCGGCGAGCCCCTCCTCGACGAGCGGGCGGCGGCAGTCCACCGCGCGCGAGATCTCGGCGCCGTAGGCCTTCGCGCGTGCCGGCACGCCGGAGACGTCCGGCTCGTCGTGCTGGCCCAGGTCCGCGGTGTAGGTGCACGGCACCGCGCCCTTCTCGCGCATCCAGGCCACGGCGACGGAGGTGTCCAGCCCGCCGGAGAAGGCGATGCCGACGCGCTCGCCGACGGGGAGGGAGGTGAGGACCTTGCTCATGGGGTGGGGGTCTCCAGACTGTCGGTGGTGAGCTCGGGGGGTGTCTCGGGGGTGGCCAGCTGCACGAAGCGGCGGGCCAGGGCGTCGCCGCCGGCGGGGTCGCGGCCGATGACGAGCACGGTGTCGTCGCCGGCGATGCTGCCCAGCACGTCGGACCACTCGACCCGGTCGATGGCCGAGGCCAGGAACTGCGCCGCGCCCGGCGGGGTGCGCAGCACGACGAGGTTGGCCGAGGAGTCGGCGGTGGCCAGCAGCTCGCCCAGCAGTCGGCCCAGCCGGGCCTCGGCGGCGCCGGTCTCACCGGCCGCCCGCGGGGTGCGGTCGCCGCCCTCGGCGGGCACGGCGTACACCAGCGAGCCGGAGGCGGTGCGAACCTTGACGGCGTCGAGGTCGAGCAGGTCGCGCGACAGGGTGGCCTGGGTGACGTGGAGGCCGTCGCCGGACAGCAGCTCTCCGAGCTCGCCCTGGCTGCGGACCTCGTGGCGGGTCAGCAGCTCGACGATCTTCTGCTGGCGCGCGTTCTTGGTCGTCGGGACCAGCGCGGGGGTGGTCACGAGGCGCCTCCCGCGGCTGCGGCCCGCAGCAGCCAGACCAGCACCGCCTTCTGGGCGTGGAGCCGGTTCTCGGCCTCGTCCCAGACGACGCTCTGCGGTCCGTCGATGACGTCGGCGGCGATCTCCTGGCCACGGTAGGCGGGCAGGCAGTGCAGCACGATCGCGTCGGGCTTCGCGTGGGCCAGCAGGGCGGCGTCGAGGGCGTAGGGGAGGAACGGCGCGCTGCGCTCGGCCGCCTCGTCCTCCTTGCCCATCGACACCCAGGTGTCGGTGGCGACGACGTCGGCGCCGGTCACGGCGGCGACCGGGTCGGGCTCGACGGCCACCGAGCCGCCGGTCGTCGCGGCGATCTCCTGGGCGCGGCCCACGATCGCGGGGACCGGCCGGAAGCCGTCGGGGCCGGAGACGGTGACGTGCATGCCGGCGGTGGCGCCGGCGAGCAGGTAGGAGTGGCCCATGTTGCAGGCCGCGTCGCCGAGGAAGGTCAGGCGCTGGCCGGCCAGGTCGCCGCGGTGCTCGCGGACGGTCAGCAGGTCGGCCAGCAGCTGGCACGGGTGGAACTCGTCGGTGAGCGCGTTGACGACCGGCACCCCGGCGTACGCCGCCATGGCGTCGATGCGCTCCTGGCCGTAGGTCCGCCACACGACCGCGGCGACCTGACGACCCAGCACGCGCGCCACGTCCGGCACGGACTCGCGGGTGCCGATCTGGGCCAGCGAGCCGTCGACGAGCATCGCCGAGCCGCCGAGCTCGGCCACCCCGGCGCTGAAGGAGACCTGGGTGCGCAGCGTCGGCTTGTCGAAGATCAGCGCGACGGCCCTGCGTGCTCCGAACGGGGACTCCGGGACACGGTCGGCCAGACGCGCGGCCTTCAGCTCGAGCGCGAGGTCGAGCACCTCGGCCTGCTCGGCAGGGCTCAGGTCGTCGTCACGCAGGAAGTGCCTCATGCGGTCTCCTCCTCGTACGCAGCGGCGAGGATGCCGGGCCAGGCGGCCAGCAGCTCCTGGCCCTGCTCGTCGGTCAGCACCAGCGGCGGGGCCATGCGGATCCGGTCCGGGGCGCAGTCGTTGACGATGAAGCCGGCGTCCATCGCGGCGCGGGCGACAGCGGTGGCACGGGGCTCGGACAGCGACAGCCCGATGAACAGCCCCGCGCCCCGGACCTCGGTCACGTGCGCGTGGGCCAGCCCGCGACGCAGGGTCTCCCCCAGCTCGGTGGCGTGCGCGAGCAGCCCCTCCTTCTCGACGGTGTCGAGCACGGCGAGGGCGGCGGCGCAGGCGACCGGGTTGCCGCCGAAGGTGGTGCCGTGGTTGCCGGGGCCGAGCAGCCGCCCGGCCTCGCCGAGCCCGATGCAGGCGCCGATCGGGAAGCCGCCGCCCAGCCCCTTGGCCAGGGTCACCACGTCGGGCGTCACGCCGCTGGCGGTGTGGGCCAGCCAGGCGCCGGTGCGACCCATGCCGCTCTGGATCTCGTCGAACCACAGCAGCGCGCCGTGCGCAGAGGTGATGCGGCGCGCGGCGGCCAGGTAGCCGTCGGGCGGCGAGACCACGCCGGCCTCGCCCTGGATCGGCTCGAGCACCACGGCCGCCGTCTCCTCGGTGACCGCCGCCTCGAGGGCCGCCTCGTCGCCGTACGGCACGAAGGTGACGTGTCCGGGCAGCGGCTCGAAGGGCTCGCGATAGGCCGCCTTCGACGTCAGCGCCAGCGCGCCCATGGTGCGCCCGTGGAAGGCGCCCGCGGCCGCCACCAGGTGGGTGCGACCGGTCCGCCGGGAGAGCTTGATGGCGGCCTCGTTGGCCTCGGTGCCGGAGTTGGTGAGGAAGACCCGGCCTCCGTCCGGGGCGTCGAGGAGCGCGAGCAGGCGCTCGGCGAGCTCGACCTGCGGACCGGAGGTGAAGAAGTTCGAGATGTGCCCGAGGGTGCCGAGCTGCTCGGTGACCGCGGCGAGCAGCGCCGGGTGGGCGTGGCCCAGGGCGTTGACGGCGATGCCGCCGAGAAGGTCGACGTAGCGGCACCCGTCCTCGTCCCAGACCTCCGCGCCGCGGCCGCGTGCCAGCACGAGCCGGGGCGTGCCGAAGGTGTTCATGACGCTCTCGGAGTAGCGCTCGAGGGTGGTGCTCATGCCGAGACCTCCTTGGTCGGGGCGGGGGCCGGTGCCGGGTCGGGGGCGACGCTGGTGGCGTACTTCGCGCTGCGGATCTTCGTCGGTACGCCGGGCAGCACCTGGGTGCCCACGCCCTCGTCGGTGAAGATCTCCAGCAGCACGGCGTGGGGCTCGCGGCCGTCGATGACGGTGGCCCGCGGGACGCCGGCGGTGACGGCCTGGAGCAGGGCCTTCATCTTCGGCACCATGCCCGACGACAGCGACGGCAGCAGCTCGCCCAGCGCCTCGGGGCTGATCTCCCCCACCACGTCGGTCGAGCTCGGCCAGTCCTGGTAGAGCCCCTCCACATCGGTGAGGACGAGCAGCTTCTCGGCCCCCAGCGCGGCGGCCAGCGCGGCCGCGGCGGTGTCGGCGTTGACGTTGTGGACGACCCCGTCGACGTCGGGCGCGACCGACGAGATGACCGGGATGCGTCCGGCCTCGACCAGGTCGAGCACCGCCTCGGGGCGGACGTCGCTGACCTCGCCGACGAGGCCGAGGTCGACCTCCTCGCCGTCGACCACGGTGTTGGTGCGGGTGGCGGTGAAGAGGCCGGCGTCCTCGCCGGAGAGGCCGACGGCCAGCGGGCCGTGCTCGTTGATGAGCCCGACCAGCTCGCGCTGCACCTTGCCGACGAGCACCATGCGGACGACGTCCATGGCCTCCTCGGTGGTCACCCGCAGGCCGCCCTTGAACTCCGAGGCGATCCCGAGCCGGTCCAACATCGAGGAGATCTGGGGGCCGCCGCCGTGCACGACGACCGGCCGGAAGCCGGCGTACCGCAGGAAGGCGACGTCCTCGGCGAAGGCGCGCTTGAGGGTCTCGTCGGTCATGGCGTTGCCGCCGTACTTCACCACGATCGTCTTGCCGTGGTAGGTCTTCAGCCACGGCAGCGCGCCGGCCAGCACGGCCGCCTGCGCCGTCGCGCGGCTCCAGCTCTCGCTCTGCTGCTCGTCCATCTCGGTGCTCCTCCGCTCGGCCCTCGGGCCGGCTCCTGCTCGGTCAGCTGCTGTAGGCGCTGTTCTCGTGGACGTAGGCGTGGGTCAGGTCGTTGGTCCAGACGGTCGCGCGCTCGGTGCCCGCCTTCAGGTCCACGGTCACCGTCACCTCGCGACCGGACAGGTCGACCGCGTCCGGCGGCTCGTGGGGCGTGGACTGCCTGCACACCCAGACGCCGTTCATGGCGACGTCGAGGTCGGCGGGGTCGAACGCCGCCTGCGTCGTGCCGACGCTGGCCAGCACCCGGCCCCAGTTGGGGTCCTTGCCGAAGACCGCCGCCTTGAAGAGGTTGCTGCGCGCGATGCTGCGGCCCACCTCGAGGGCGTCGGCCTCGCTCGCGGCGTGCAGCACCGTGATGGCGATCTCGTGGTCGGCGCCCTCGGCGTCGGCCAGCAGCTGCATGGCCAGGTCGGTGCAGGCCCGGGTCACCGCGGCGGTGAAGTCCTCCGGCGAGGGCGTGATGCCCGAGGCGCCGCTGGCCATCAGCGTGACGGTGTCGTTGGTCGACATGCAGCCGTCGGAGTCGAGGCGGTCGAAGGACACGCGCGTGGCGGCCCGCAGCGCCGCGTCGGCTTCCGCGGCCGGCACGACGGCGTCGGTCGTGAGCACGACCAGCATGGTCGCCAGCTGAGGGGCCAGCATCCCGGCACCCTTGGCCATGCCGCCGACCGACCAGCCCGCGCCCTCGACGACGACCTGCTTGGCGACCGAGTCGGTGGTCATGATCGCCTCGGCGGCCGCGAGACCGGCGTCGGCGTCCAGCGCCGCGGTGGCCGCGTCCACCCCGGCGAGCAGCAGCTCACGCGGGTTGGCCAGCCCGATGAGGCCGGTGGAGCAGACGACCACGTCACCCGCCCCGATGCCGAGGACGTCGGCGACGCGCTCGGCGACGGCGTGCGTGGTCTGGAAGCCCTCCGGCCCGGTGTAGCAGTTGGCTCCCCCGGAGTTGAGGACGACGGCGCGCACGACGCCGTCCTTGACCACCTCCTGGCTCCACAGGACAGGGTTGGCCTTGCAGCGGTTGGCGGTGAAGACGCTGGCGGAGTCGTGGGTGGGGCCGTCGTTGACGACGAGGGCGAGGTCCTTGGCGCCGGTGCTCTTGAGGCCGGCGGGCACGCCGGCGGCGCGGAACCCCTGCGGGTGGGTGATGCTCATGGTGGTGTCGTTCGCTCTCGGGTGGGGTGGTGCTCGTGGCTGGTCAGGACCGGAGGTCGAGGGGCGCGTCGCGCACCTCGACGCCGGATCGTCGCCACGCCTCGACCGCCCGGTCCGCGGCGTCGACCGGCACCAGGAGCCAGTCGGTGTCGTACGTCGACTGGGTGAAGACGCTGATGCCGTCCTCGGCGAGCGGCCCGAGCAGACGGTGCAGGATGCCGGTCAACGCGAAGTCGAGCGTGCCCTCGACGGCGAAGGCCAGGAACGGCCCGGCCTGGGTGGCCTTGCGGGGCACCGCCCGCCGGGCACACACGATCGAGGTCTCGCTCGCCGTCGCAGTGATGCTGTAGACCGTCGCCGAGGTGGCCCAGGCCGGTACGTCGGTCCCGGGCCCGAGCCGGACCACGGCCAGGTGCTCGGGGTAGCGGAGCAGGACCGTCCCGGGCTGGGGCGGGGTCACGGCGCCGTCGGTGCCGTCGGTGTCCGGGGAGCCGGTCGGCTCGGTCGGCTCGGTCACGGCGCCATCCCCACGCTCGAGAGGCCGGCGGTCTCGGGGAGACCCAGGGCCAGGTTCATGCACTGCACGGCGGCGCCGGCGGTGCCCTTGGCGAGGTTGTCGACCGCGCCGACCACGACGGCCCGACCGTGCGGACCGGCTGCCTCGTCGACGGTCACCTGCAGGTGCACGGCGTTGGAGCCGAGCACGGCCTGGGTCTGGGGCCAGGTGCCCTCGGGCAGCAGGTGCACGAACGGCTCCTTCTCGTAGGCCGCGACGTACGCGCTGCGCAGGGACGCGGTCGTCGTACCGGGGGCGACGGGGGCCGAGCAGGTGGCGAGGATGCCGCGGCTGGTGGGCACGAGGACCGGGGTGAAGCTGACGCGGACGTCGGCGTCGGTCAGGGAGCGGAGGTTCTGGACGATCTCGGGGGTGTGGCGGTGGACGCCGCCCACGCCGTAGGCGCTGACGTTGCCCATGACCTCGCTGCCGAGGAGGTTCGCCTTGAGGGCCTTGCCGGCGCCCGAGGTGCCGCTGGCGGCGACCACGACGACGTCGCTGGCGTCGACGAGACCGGCGGCGACGGCCGGGGCGAGGGCGAGGGTGGAGACGGTCGGGTAGCAGCCGGGGACGGCGACGCGGCGCGCGCCCTCGAGGGCGGCGCGCTGGTCCCCGAGCTCGGGCAGGCCGTAGGGCCAGGAGCCGGCGTGCTCGCCGCCGTAGAACCGCTGCCAGACGTCGGCGTCGGTGAGCCGGAAGTCGGCGCCGCAGTCGACCACCAGGGCGTCGTCGCCCAGCTCGGCCGCCAGCGCCGCGGACTGCCCGTGCGGCAGGGCCAGGAACACGACGTCGTGCCCGGCGAGGGTGGCGGCGTCGGTGGCGCCGAGCACCCGGTCGGCCAGCGGCAGCAGGTGCGGCTGCAGGGAGCCCAGCGTGGCGCCGGCGTTGGAGCCGGCGGTCAGCGCGCCGATCTCCACCTCGGGGTGGGACAGCAGCAGCCGGAGGAGCTCTCCCCCGGCGTACCCGCTCGCGCCGGCCACGGCGACCCTGATCGTCATGTCGCATGACTATACAGAGATCCGCAACTTCATGCATCTCGCACGCCGCTGGGCTGCCCGGAGTCGACAACACCCCAGTGGCTCGCGTGGCCGACCAGTGGCAGGGTCGGGACCGTGACCCTCCCCTTCCTGGACCACCTCCGTCGCGAGTCGGACCGCTTCCTCGACCTCCTCGCCGAGGCCGACCCCTCGGCGCGCGTGCCCTCCTGCCCCGAGTGGTCCGCGGCCGACCTGCTGTGGCACCTGGCCGAGGTGCAGTGGTTCTGGGCCACGATCGTCGAGGAGCGACGCAGCAGCCCCGACGGCCTCGAGCACCCGCCGCGGCCCACCGACCGCGACGCGCTGCTGACCTTCGCGGCCCAGCAGACCGACCGGTTGCTCCGGGTCCTGACCGAGACCTCGCCGGACACGGAGGTCTTCATGTGGGCCGAGGACAAGACCGTCGGCTACATCCGCCGGCGCCAGGCCCACGAGGCGCTCATCCACCGCCTCGACGCCGAGCTGACCGTCGGCGACGTCACCCCGCTCGACGCCGACCTGGCCGCCGACGGGGTCGACGAGTGCCTGGCGATCATGTACGGCGGGATCCCGGAGGGCTGGGGAACCTTCACGCCGGCCGTGGCACCGGTGCGGTTCCACCTGACCGACCGGCCGGACGCCGACCGGGTCGTGCGGTCCGGCCGCTTCGTCGGCACCGACCCCGACAGCGGCACGTCGTACGACGAGGACGCGCTGGACCTGGTCGGCAGCGAGGGCTCTGGGGGCTCCGGGGGCTCCGAGGCCGCCGCGACGATCACCGGCACCGCCGACGACGTCGACGCGTGGATCTGGCACCGCCGCGGCAACGACGTCCTGACGTTCGACGGCGACACGGCGGCGCTCGACGCCGTGCGGGCCGTCCTGCGCCGCCCGCTCACCTGACGCCGTGGACGTCTCACGACTCGACCTCGAGGTCGACACCTCCGTGCCACAACGGCCCGAGGTGCGGGTGCTCATCGGCGGCGACGAGCTCCTGCGGACGGACGGGGAGGAACGCAACGGCCCTGCGGGCCTGCTCGACAACGGCGCCCTGGTGCCGCAGGACCCGCCACGGCGCATCGCGCTCTACGGCTGTGGGTGTGGCGAGTTCGGGTGCTTCGTGGTGGCTCCGCTCGTCGAGCGCGACGGCGCACTCGTCGTCTGGCGGGACTTCCGCACGGTCACCGGCGAGTACCACGACGCCCTGCCCTCGCCGGACTCAGGACCCGACCCTGTGCAGGTCGACGACGTCTCCTCGCACGCCCTGCCGGTGCCGGACCTGGTCTTCGACGCTGAGCAGTACGACGCCGAGGTCGCCCGGGCGAGCGCCGACCGTTCGTGGGAGACCCGCGAGCATGCCGTCCGCAGGATGTCCGGCGGCCGACTCGACGGCTGGGCGCTGCTCTGGCCCGTGCGCGAGGGCGTCGTGGCGATGTCACGTGACTTCCACGGCGCCACGGTGGAGCTCGGCCTGCCCGACGGCGAGCCGACGGACCTCGTGGCCGCGCTGGCCGGTGTGCTGCGGACCCCCGAGGTGGAGGCGATGCTGGCCGCGACGCGCTGGACGCCCGAGACCGGGCGTCGCGGGCACGAGCGACGCGTCGAGGGCGCGTCCCGGGTCCTCACCCGGCTGTGGGCAGACGCGGCCGTCCACCGGCACGTCTGACGCCCCGGACCGTGGTCGCCGGAGGTGACCCGGTCCCGAAGGCTGCCCGACGGCCGTCCGCTAGGCGCGCTGGGTGGCGCCGTGCCGCTCGGCGGCCAGGGCGACCGCGGCGTCGCGGGCAGCCTTGACCTCCTCGTCGGTCAGCGTCCGGTCGGGCGCACGCAGGCGCAGGGCGAAGGCCAGCGACCGCCTGCCCTCACCAACCTGCTCGCCGGTGTAGACGTCGAAGAGCCGCACCGACTCCAGCAGCTCGCCCGCGCCCTCGCGCAGCGTGGCCGTCAGCGCCGCCACGCTCACCTCGTCGGGCACGACCAGGGCGATGTCGACCTTCGCCACCGGGAAGGAGGAGAAGACCGGCCCGCGGGGTGCGGTCGCGTGCTGGAGCAGCACGTCGAGGTCGATCTCGGCCGCCACGGCCCGGTCCGGCAGCCCGAAGGCCTTGCAGACGTTGGGGTGCAGCTCACCGGCGTGGCCCACGACGTGCTCACCGAGCACGATCTCCGCACAACGGCCCGGGTGCCACGGTGCCCGTGCGGCCGCGCGGACGTCGACGTCGAGGCCGAGGGCACGCGCCACCGACCGCACCGCGGCGACGGCGTCGCTCCACTGCGCGGGACGCCCTGCGCCCCACCACCCGCCGCGCTCCCGCTCACCCGTCGCCACCACGGCGAGGTGGAGCGGCTGCTCGGGCAGCGCCTTCTGCAGGTCGTCCCACTCCCCCTCGGTGGGTCGGCGGTCGACGCTGAGGATCGGTGCCGCGACGGCACCGCGCGGCAGCGTGACGGTCGCGGCCTCGAACAGCGCCAGGTCGGACTGGCCGCGCCCGACGTTGCGGGCCGCGGCCTCCAGCAGACCCGGAAGCAGCGTGGTGGTCATGAACGGCTGCTCGCTGCTGATGGGGTTGGCGATCCGCATGCTCGCGCGTCGCGGGTCGTCGGCGTCCAGCCCCAGCCGGTCGAGCTCGGCCGTGCCCACGAACGGGAACGAGACGACCTCGACGTACCCCTCACCCGCGAGGGTGCGACCCACCCGCCGGCGCAGGGACTGGCTCGGGGTGAGGCCGCGCCCTGACGGCGGGGTCGGCAGCACCGACGGCACGCGGTCGTAGCCGACGATGCGCGCGACCTCCTCGACGAGGTCGAAGGGGTCGGCCAGGTCGGGGCGCCACGGCGGCACGACGGCGGACAGCGTCGGCCCGTCCTCCGTCACCTCGCAGCCCACGGCCCGCAGGTGCGCGACCGTGGTCGCGGCGTCGATCGGCATGCCGGTGATGCGGGCGGGGAGGTCGGCGGGCAGGGTGACGGTCGGTCGCGCGGGCGGCGTGCCCACGACGGTCACGCCCGGCTCGGCCGTGCCGCCGCCGTACGTCGTCAGCAGCTCGACCACGCGGTCGGCCGCGGCCTCGCAGATCGTCGGGTCGACACCGCGCTCGTTGCGCTTGCCGGCCTCGGAGGTCAGCTTGTGACGGCGACCGGTGCGGAACATCGTGGTGGCGTCCCAGTGCGCGGCCTCGACCAGCACCCGGGTGGTGGTCGCCGACATCTCGGTCGTCTCGCCACCCATGACGCCACCGAGGCCGATGAGGCCGGAGTCGTCGGTGACGACGAGGTCCTCGGTCGACAGGGTGCGCTTGGTGCCGTCGAGCGTGGTGAGGCGCTCACCCGCGCGGGCACGGCGTACGACGAGCGGGCCCTGGAGCCTGTCGAGGTCGTAGCCGTGGATCGGGCGGCCGGTCTCGAGCATCACGTAGTTGGTGACGTCCACGGCCAACGAGATCGGGCGCATGCCGGCCAGGCGGATGCGGCTGGCCATCCACGACGGCGTCGGCGCAGCGGGGTCGAAGCCCGAGACCGTCCGCGCGACGAAGACCGGGCAGCCCTCGGGGTCCTCGACCCGCACGGGGTAGCCGGCGTCGTCGGCCGCCGGCACGTCGCGGTCGGTCGGGTCGGTGAAGGAGCCACCGAAGCCGAGCGCGACCTCGCGGGCCACGCCGCGCAGCGACAGCGCGTAGGCCCGGTCGGGGTTGATCTCCATCTCGATGACGTCCTCGCGCAGGTGCAGCACGTCGAAGGCGTCGTCGCCGGGCTCTCCGGCGTCGGCGGGCAGCACGATGATTCCGTCGTGGTCGTCGCCCAGGCCGAGCTCGGCCGCGCTGCAGATCATGCCGGCGGAGACGTGGCCGTAGGTCTTGCGGGCGCTGATGGCGAAGTCGCCGGGCAGCACCGCTCCGGGCAGCACCACGACGACGAGGTCGCCCGGGGCGAAGTTGTGCGCGCCGCAGACGATGCCCTGGGGCTCCCCGGTGCCGTTGGCGTCGCCGACGTCGACCGTGCACCAGTTGATCGTCTTGCCGTTCTTCTGCGGCTCGGGCTCCATCGTCAGCACGCGGCCGACGACCAGCGGGCCGGTGATGTCGGCCCCGCCCTGCTCGAGGGCCTCGAGCTTGAGGCCGAGCATCGTCAGGCGCGCGGCCATCTGCTCGGTGCTGACGGGCTCGGGCAGCTCGACGAGCTCCCGGATCCAGGACACGGGGGCGCGCATCAGATCTCCGTCCCGAACGCAGCGGTCATCCGGACGTCGCCCTCGAAGAGGTCCCGCAGGTCCTCCACGCCGTGGCGGAACATCAGGGTGCGGTCGATGCCCATGCCGAAGGCGAAGCCGGTGTAGCGCTGGCTGTCGACGCCGCAGGCGGTCAGCACGCGCGGGTTGACCACGCCGCAGCCGCCCCACTCGATCCAGCCCTCACCGCGGCAGGTGCGGCAGGTGGCTCCGTCGGCGTCGACGGCGGCGCCGCGGCAGACGAAGCAGACGAGGTCGACCTCGGCGCTGGGCTCGGTGAAGGGGAAGTACGACGGGCGGAACCGGGTCGTGATGCCCTCGCCGAACATCGCCGTGGCGAAGTGGTCGAGCGTGCCCTTGAGGTGCGCCATCGTCAGCCCCTCGTCGATCGCCAGCCCCTCGACCTGGTGGAAGACCGGGCTGTGGGTCGCGTCGTACTCGTCGGTGCGGAACACCCGCCCGGGGCACACGACGTAGATCGGCGGCGTGCGCGTCAGCATGGTGCGCGCCTGGACCGGGGAGGTGTGGGTGCGCAGCACGATCGCGTTCTCGGCCGGCTCCATCCAGAACGTGTCCTGCATGGTGCGCGCCGGGTGGTCGGGCCCGAGGTTGAGGGCGTCGAAGTTCAGCCACTCCGCCTCGACGACGGGGCCCTCCGCGACCTCCCAGCCCATGGCGACGAAGACGTCGGCGATGCGCTCGCTCAGGGTGGTGATCGGGTGGCGGGCGCCGACCGGCTCGCGGTCCCACGGGAGGGTGACGTCGACGGCCTCCTCGACGAGGATGCGCGCCTCGCGCTCCTCCTCCAGCGTGACCTGGCGGGCGGCGAGCGCCTGGTTGACCCGGCCGCGGGCCTTGCCGATGCGCTGCCCGGCCTCCTTGCGCGCCTGCGGGGGCAGCGCGCCGATCTCCCGGTTGGCCAGCGCGAGCGCGGACCGGTCACCGGCGTGGGCGAGCCGGGCCTCCTTCAGCTCCTCCAGCGTCGTGGCCGCCTCGATGGCGGCCAGCGCCTCGGTCACCGCGGCGTCGACCTGCTCGGCCTTGAGCGGGGTCACCTCGACCGGGTCGTACTCGGTGTTCGGGCCGGACATCGGTGCCTTTCGACAGGGGCGGTGCCGCCGCGCCGCGGCAGGCAGGACCGTCGGCGGCCCGGACGGGGCCGTGAGCGACGGTGACCGGGCCAGTGTAGGAACTCGGGCGCCCGGGTCGCACCTCGGTTCCGCCGCTGGACCCCGGGGCGCCCCCTCTCCGCGGGCGCAGCGCCCCTCTGTCCGGTCGTCGTCCGGGGGTCAGCTGTCGACGCGCACCACGGTGAAGCTGCGGTCGAGCTCGACGGTGACGTCGTCGTCGTTGCCCCGGTCGATCTCCACCTCGTAGACGTGGCGGTCGTCGCGGTCGGCGTAGGTGGCCTCGGTGACGGTCCCGTCGACCTCGGCGAGCGCGGCGCTCTCCGCACGCTCGCGGACCTCACCCGCCAGCGGGGTGTCGTCGTCGGCGTCGTCGATCCGGTCGTCGCGGAAGTCGTCGCGGTCGTCACGGTCGTCACGGTCGTCACGGTCGTCGTCGTACCGGTCGTCGTCGCGGTCGTCGCGGTCGTCGTCGTACCGATCGTCGTCGGTGGTGCCGGACGGGGACGGGGTGCTGCTGTCGGAGGCCGCGCTCCCGCTCGTCGTCGCGGTGTCGGCGGTGTCGTCGGAGCCGCAGGCGCTCAGCGCGAGGACTGCGGCGAGGGAGGCAGCGGCAAGGGCGTGGGTGCGGATCAGCTTCATGACCCCATCGTCACCATCGGTGATGAGTCGTCGGTGAGGCCACGATGAGCGAATCCTCATGCATGAGGATGGCTCGTCGGGGCAGGCGAGCGCGAGCCGCCCGGGGTCGGGGTGGGCCGGGCGCCCGCCGACGAGCGTGGTTCAGCTCAGGTCGCGTGCGCGCGGCCAGACGACCTCGACACGCGCTCCCCCGCTCGCGGCGTCGGTCACGTCGATGTCGCCGCCGTGGGCGCGCACCAGGCCGTGCGCGATGAACATGCCCAGTCCCGTGCCTGCCCGGTCCCCGTGCCTCCAGTGCTTGGTGAACACGCGCCGCCGCAGGTCGGCGGCGATGCCGTCACCGTCGTCCTCGACGGCCAGCAGCACGGCGTCGTCGTCGTACGACGACAGCAGGAACCGCACCTGCCCCTGCCCGTGGCGGACCGCGTTCTCCGCGAGGTTGGTGAGCACCTGGGCCAGCCGGTCCGGATCGGCGTGCACGCGCAGGTCCGAGCCCGGCTCGGTCCGGACCTCGACCGCACGGCCGGACCCCGCTGCGACGGACCGCGCCACCGCCTCGGCCGTCACGACCGGGTCGATGGTGCTCGCGGCCAGCGGGAGGCGCCCGGCGCTGATCCGAGCCACCTCCAGCAGGTCGCCGATGAGGCGCGAAAGCCGGTCGGTGTCGTGGTGCACCGACTCCATGATCAGTCGCTTCTGGGCGTCGTCGAAGGCGTCCCAGCGCTCCAGCAGGGTCGCGGTGAAGCCGCGTACCCCCGTCAGCGGGGAGCGGAGCTCGTGGGCCATCGTGGTGACGAGGTTGGCGCGCTCCTGCTCGAGCCGGGCCCGCGCCCGCGCCGGGCGCAGCGACACCGCGACCCCGCGGACCGGCGCCAGCGGAGCGTCCCGGTCGAGCCGGGCGGTCACCAGCAGCTCGGTGCCGTCGGGAAGCAGCCACGCCGACTCCGACAGCGCGGTCCGCGTCGCGAGGCCGTCGTACGGCTTCAGGGTCTCCCACCAGCCGCAGCTGTCGAGGTCCTGCAGCGGGAGCGCCTCGCGCAGCGGCACGCCCACCGCTGCCGCGGGGCCGAGCAGCCGGCGGGCCGCCACGCTGACGTGGGTGACACTGCCGTCGGCGCCGGCCAGCACGATCCCGTCGGGCAGCGCGTCGATCACGGACTGGACGTCGAGGGGCCCGCCGTCGGAGGCGTTGCCTGCCCCGGGGTCCGTTGACATGCAGCCAACCTAGGGCGTGGTGGACGCGCGGGCCACGCCCCGCGCGGCGTACGCGTGGCAGGCTGGGCGCCATGTCCGTCGAGCCCGGCACCCGGCCCACCCGGCGCGGCCGCCCCGGCTACGACCGCGAGACGGTGGTGCGGCACGCGGTGGAGGTCTTCAACCGCCGCGGGTACGACGCCACGAGCATGGACGACGTGGCCCGCGAGCTCGGGCTGTCGAAGTCGACGATCTACCACCACGTGCCCACCAAGGAGCACCTGCTGCGCGCCGCCCTCGAGGAGGGCCTGGGAGCGCTGGAGCAGCTGCTCGACACCGCCGAGGATCGGGCCGGAGGCGCCGGCGAGCGGTTGCGCTGGACCGTGGGACGCAGCGTCGAGGTGCTTGCCGCCCACTTGCCCGCCGTACGCCTGGTGCTCCGCGTGCGCGGCAACAGCGACGCCGAGCAGGAGGCGCTCGAGCGCCGGCGCGGCATCGACGCGCGGCTCACCCGGTTGGTGGCGGCGGCCGTCGCGGAGGGCAGCGTGCGCGCCGACGTGGCGCCCGAGGTCGCCTCGCGGCTCGTGTTCGGGATGGTGAACTCGTTGACCGAGTGGTACGACCCCGCCGGTGGCACCGACCCTGCCGCCATGGGTCGCATCGTCGCCGACGCCGCCTGGGAGGGGCTCGCCGAGCGCTGAGCGGGCACGGGTCGACGTCGCGCGCGTGCACGACCGACGTCTCGCGCGTACACGACCGACGCTTCGCGCGTACACACCTGACGCTTCGGCAGGGTCAGGGGCGGGGGGCGCGCTGGACGCGGGCGCTTGTGTAGAGGCAGACCGCGGCCGCGGTGGCCAGGTTGAGGCTCTCGGCGCCGCCGAAGATGGGGATGCGCACCCGGTGGTCCGCGAGTGCGGCGACCTCCTCGGGGAGGCCCCATGCCTCGTTGCCGAACAGCCACGCCGTGGGTGCTGCCAGCAGCCCGGAGGCCTCGGCCTCGAACAGGTCGAGCTCCCCCGCGCCGTCAGCGGCGAGCACCGTCAGCCCGGCGCGGCGCACCTCGTCGACGGTGGCGGCCGGCGACGCCCCGGCGGCGACCGGGAGGTGGAACAGCGAGCCAACCGAGGCCCGCACCGTCTTGGGGTTGTAGAGGTCGACGCTGTGGCCGGCGAGCACCACGGCCTCCGCACCGGCGGCGTCGGCGCAGCGCAGCACGGTGCCGGCGTTGCCGGGGTCGCGCACGTCCGCCAGGACCGCCGCGAGCCGCACACCGGGGCGCACCGCCTCGCCCACCGGTACGTCGAGCACGCGGCAGACCGCGACCACACCCTGGGGGTGGACGGTGTCCGTCAGCTCGGCCAGCACGGCCTCGTCGACGTCGTACCAGGGCAGGCCCGTCTGCCCGGCCACCGAGCGCAGCTCGGGCTGGGCGTCGGGGCGCGCGAAGACCTCCCGCACGTGTCCGCCGGCCAACGCCTCCCGGACCGCCTGGGGTCCCTCGGCCAGGAACAGACCGGCCTCACGACGCCCGGCGCGGCGCAGCAGCTTGCGGGCGGTGCGGACCCGACCGCTGCGCACCGTCAAGCCCGTCGGCCCGGTCGCGCCCGTGGGCCCGGTGCCGCCCGTGGGTCCGGAGAAACCGGTCGGCTCGGCCTGCTCGCTCATCGGACCTCCTGGGAGACAGCGACGGGGCCGCCCCGAGGGGGCGGCCCCGACACCTGGGTGCGAGACGCGGGCCAGGTCGTGGTGAGGACCCGACGAGTCGCGATCAGGACGCGATCAGGACGCAGCGGCCTCGGCGCGCGGCGCGTTGACGTCCTCGGGCAGGTTGGCCTTGGCCAGCTCCACCAGCGCGCCGAAGGCGGCGGCGTCGTTGACGGCGAGGTCGGCGAGGATCTTGCGGTCGACCTCGACCTCGGCGGCCTTGAGGCCCTGGATGAAGCGGTTGTAGGTCATGCCGTGCTGGCGGGCCGCAGCGTTGATGCGCTGGATCCACAGCTTGCGGAAGTCACCCTTGCGAGCCTTGCGGTCGCGGTAGTTGTAGGTGAGCGAGTGGGTGACCTGCTCCTTGGCCTTGCGGTACAGGCGCGAGCGCTGCCCGCGGTAGCCGGAGGCGCGCTCGAGGGTTACCCGACGCTTCTTCTGGGCGTTGACCGCCCGCTTGACGCGTGCCACGTGGTTCTCCTAGGTAGTTCGGGAAGCTGAGGGGGAAGACGGTGCTTCCGTGCTTCGGTGCTGGTGCGCTCCGGGGTGCCCCGGTGGGCGCGGTGTGCTGGGGTGGACGCGCTCAGCGACCGAGCAGCTTGCGGACGGTCTTGGTGTCGTTCTTGGAGACCTCGGTGGTGCCGGACATGCGCCGCGTCATCTTGGAGGGCTTCTTCTCCAGGTTGTGGCGCAGGCCCGCCTTCTCGCGGCGGAGCTTGCCGGACCCGGTCACCCGGAAGCGCTTGGAGGCACCCGAGTGGGTCTTGTTCTTCGGCATGTCAGATCGTCCTTACTTCATCTGGTGCGGCCCGCGCGGTGGCGCGGGCCGGTTCGGGTGCGGGGGTCCGGCGGTGCCGGCTCCCCCGGGGGTCACACCTCGTCGAGGTTCTCCGGCGTACGGGCCGGGCGCTCGGGCTTGGGGGTGGCGTGCGCGGCGGCGGCGCGCTCCTTGTACTCGATGCGCTCCGCCTCGGCCTCGGCGGCACGCTCGGCGGCGCGCTCGGCCTTGGCCGCCTTGACCTCGGCCTTCGCCTCGGCCTTCTTCTTCACCGGTCCGAGGACCATGATCATGTTGCGGCCGTCCTGCTTGGGCGACGACTCGACGAAGCCCAGCTCGGTGACGTCGTCGGCCAGGCGCTCCAGCAGCCGCAGACCCAGCTCGGGGCGGTGCTGCTCGCGGCCACGGAACATGATCGTGATCTTGACCTTGTCGCCCTGCTTGAGGAACCGCACGACGTGACCCTTCTTGGTCTCGTAGTCGTGCGCGTCGATCTTCGGTCGGAGCTTCATCTCCTTGATCACGACGTTGGTCTGGTTCCGTCGTGCCTCACGGGCCTTCTGGGCGTTCTCGTACTTGAACTTCCCGTAGTCCATGAGCTTGCAGACCGGCGGCCTGGCCATGGGCGCGACCTCGACGAGATCGAGGTCGGCCTCGGAGGCCAGCCTCAGGGCGTCGTCGATACGGACGATGCCCACGGTCTCTCCGTTGGGACCGACGAGTCGGACCTCGGGAACCCGGATCCGGTCGTTGATGCGCAGCTCGGTGGTGATTGAGTCCTCCTGGGTTGGTCTGGTGATGGACCCCGACCCGGGAACCCGCATGAAAAAGGCTTCCGCGTCTGCGACAGCGGAAGCCAGCCCAGCGCCGGTGCTGCGGACGGGTGGTTCCCCGCCTCACTGCCTCACTGGCACTGCAGGAGCAGCACCCCGGTCTCCCGTGGCGCTCTCCGTGACCGGACCCGACGACCTGGTGCGGCCGGTGCGGGTGGGAGACGAGCTCCGCTTGTCGGATCCTCCCCGTGGCTCGCGCCACCAGAAGGATCGGTCCCGACAAGAGTACCAACCCTCGGCGCGGGACGCACATTCCCGACGTCCGGCCGGCTCACCGTCCCGCTGGCCCCGTTCAGGCGTCGACCTTCACCCAACCGAAGCGGTCCGCGTCGGCCGTCCCCGTGCCGGTCCGCAACCGGGTCAGCACGAGCCCCTCGGCCAGGCTCACGAGCGAGTCGCCCTCGACCGCGAACGGCACGGGTCCGGCGACGTCGACCACGAGCGCGTCGGCCGACTCCTGCCGTGCCGCCTGGGCCGCGAGCCGCGCAGCGACCGGGACCGGTCGCGCGGCTGGGTCCCAGCGCGCCATGGCCGCGCCGCTGGTGAAGGCCAGCAGGCCGCGTCGTCCGTCCGGGGCGGTCATCAGCACGGTCGCCATGTCGGAGGACTTGTCGTGGGCCAGCCCGGCCTCGTCCACCTCGACCTCGCCGAGCACCGCCACGACCGGCACCAGCAGGCGGGCGTGCTGCAGCACCTGCAGCGCCGCGAGGCGGCTGCCGCCCGGCTGGGCGTACGCCGCCAGGGCCGCCTCGACGTCCGAGGAGGCGGAGCCGTCGTCGCCGGAGAAGCCGGGGTCGGGGATCGAGCGCACGGCCCCATCGTGGCACGCGGTCCTCCGGCCCCGGCCCGTAGGCTGGCGAGCATGAGCGGGCTCGACACGGCGACCTGGCAGGCCCTCGGCCTGGTGCTGACCCTGCTCGGCCTCGGCGCCTCGACGTACGTCTGGTCGCGTCGCGGTCCTGCCCGCGGCCTGCGCGCCGTCGCCTGGAGCCTGATCCCGCTGGCGGCCGCCCTCACCGGCACCCTGCGCCTGGTCGGCGACGTCGTCGGCGCGTTCGGCCGCTGGTCCTCCCGCCTGGTGCTGGACCCCCTGACGTGGACCGGCATCGCCGTGGCCGGCGTCTCGGCCGTGCTGTTCCTCCTCAGCGGTCGCCTGATCGGACGCGACCCGCGCCCCGCGAGGCGCGGGCGAGCGGCGCGGCGGCAGGCCGACGCTGCCGGCGCCCCCGCCGGCGCCGGACCCGGTGCCGCGACCCCGGCGCCGGACGCGCTCGGGAGCCGGGCGACCGCGCCTGCTGCCTCTCCCCCGCCGGCCCGCGGCGCGGCCGGCTCGGCACCGGGGCCGACGCCCGCAGGCGCCGGGACCGGCGATCCCGACCTGGACGAGATCGAGGCGATCCTGCGGCGCCGCGGCATCACGTGAGCCGGCCCGCGGCGGCCGACGTGCTGCTCGAGGTGGCCCTCGCCACGCCGCGCCGGCTGGGCTCCGCCGGCGGCCGGTCGGGGCGGCTGGTCGCGATCGACGGGCCAGCGGGCTCCGGCAAGACCACCTTGGCGGCCGCGCTGGCGGGGGTCGCCCACGACGCCGGCCTGGGCGTGACGGTCGTCGCGACCGACGACGTCCTTCAGGGCTGGGACGGGCTCGACGAGCTCGGTCCCCGGCTGCGGACCGAGGTCGTCGACCCGTTGCGTGCCGGGCGCGACGGGGCCTACCGGCGCTACGACTGGCACGCCCGGCGGGCGGCGGAGACGGTCGTCGTCCCGCTCGTCGACCTCGTGGTCCTGGAGGGCGTCGGCTCCGGACACCTCGGGTACGACGACGCGCTGTCGGCCCTTGCCTGGGTCGAGGCCCCGCCCGACCTGCGGCGTGCCCGCGGCCTGGCGCGCGACGGCGAGGAGCTGGCGGCGTCCTGGGACGCGTTCGTGCCCGACGAGGACGCGCTGCACGAGCGCGAGCGCACGCGGGAGCGGGCCGACCTGATCGTCGACGGCGTCAGCGGGGCTGTGCAGGTCCCGGACGGGGTGGCTCGTCGGCCGCGTGGGCCTCGATCAGCGCCCTGAGCCGGCGCACCTGCGCCTTGGCGCGCGCGCCGTCGGATCCCTGGATGCCCATCGCGGCCTGCGACGTGCCGTCGCTGAGGTCCAGCACCGTCCACGGGTTGCCGGGGCGCAGCGTCACCGCCACCACCTCGGGCCAGGTGTAGTCGTGGGTGCGGTAGCCGTTGACCACGTGCAGCCCGCCTGCCGTGGCGTCGATGCGGCAGCGTGAGAGCCCGTGCTCGATGACGAGCACCATCAGCCCGAGGACCAGCACCGTCAGCCGCTGGAAGGTGGTGAAGGAGGCGCGGACGTCGTCGGGGAACGACAGCCAGAGAACGACCACGGTCGCGAGCAGCAGGCCGCCGAAGACGAGGGCGGCGACCCGGACCCCGCGGGGTCGGAAGGTCACCGGCAGGTCGGTCGGCTCGACGACGGGCTCCCCCGCCCGCTCAGAGCCGGCAGGCATGGATGTCGGTGGTGAGGATGCCGCGGGCACCGATCTCGAACAGCTCGTCCATGATCCGCTGGGCTGCCTCGCGCGGCACCATCGACCGCACCGCGACCCAGCCCTCGCGGTGCAGCGGCGAGACGGTGGGGCTCTCGATGCCGGGCGTCAGCGCGACCGCGCGCTCCACGTGCACCGAGGGGATGTCGTAGTCCATCATCACGTAGGAGCGGGCCACCAGCACGCCCTGCACCCGCCTGAGGAAGATCTCGAGCGCGGGTGACTCCTGGGCACCGACGCGGCCGACGAGCACCGCCTCGGACTCGAGGACGACCTCACCGACGATCTCCAGACCCGCTTGGCGCAGCGTGCTGCCGGTCTCCACGACGTCGGCGATCGCGTCGGCCACACCGAGCTGCACGCTGGTCTCGACCGCCCCGTCGAGACGGATCACGGTCGCCTCGATGCCCTTCTCCTCCAGCCAGCGCTCGACCACGCCGTCGTACGACGTCGCGATGCGCTTGCCGGCCAGGTCGTCGAGGGACGACAGCACGCCGGGGGGCGCGGCGAAGTGGAAGGTCGAGCGCCCGAACCCGAGCCGCACCGACTCCTCGGCCTTGGCGCCGGAGTCGAGCAGCAGGTCGCGGCCGGTGATGCCGAGG
This sequence comes from Nocardioides sp. HDW12B, assembly GCF_011299595.1. Taxonomy (NCBI): domain Bacteria; kingdom Bacillati; phylum Actinomycetota; class Actinomycetes; order Propionibacteriales; family Nocardioidaceae; genus Nocardioides; species Nocardioides sp. HDW12B. The sequence continues at coordinate 2,082,021 of NZ_CP049867.1, forward strand.
TCGAGGGTGCCCTCCCCCACGTAGACCGCGATGTCGCGCGGGCGCAGGTAGAAGAACTCGACGCCGTTGGCGACGTCGGTCAGCGTCAGCTGCTTGGAGTCCTGGCGCTGCTTGTAGCCGGCCTCGCGCAGCATGTCGGAGGCGCTCTGGCTCAGCGAGCCCTTGTTGGGCACGGCGACGCGCAGCAGCGGACGGCGCTCGTCGGCGGGGGTGGAGCCGGTGCCGGTGAGGGGGGTGGTGCTGGTCATGGGGTGGTCCCTTTACAGGTGCGCGTAGACGTCGTCGAGGGTCAGGCCGGAGGCGAGCATGAGCACCTGGGCGTGGTAGAGCAGCTGGCTGATCTCCTCGGCGGCGCGCTCGGGCGTCTCGTGCTCGGCGGCCATCCAGGACTCGGCGGCCTCCTCGACGAGCTTCTTGCCGATGCTGTGGACGCCGGCGTCCAGCGCCTGCACGGTGCCCGACCCCTCGGGACGGTCACGGGCCTTGTCGTTGAGCTCGGTCCACAGCTCCTCGAAGGTCTTCATCTCCACGCTCTCTCTCGGGCCCGGTCAGGGCGCCCACCAGGGTACGGCCCCGCGGGTGGGGTCACGCGCCCCGCTGCCGGCCGCGGATGGCCTGCAGCGACCGTGCGGTGACCAGGGCGGCCGAGGTCGCCTCGTAGCCCTTGTCCTCCACCGACCCCTCGAGACCGGCGCGGTCCAGCGCCTGCTGCTCGGTGTCGCAGGTGAGCAGCCCGAACCCGACCGGTACGCCGTGGTCGAGCGCCACCCGGGTCAGCCCGTCGGTGGCGGCCGAGCAGACGTAGTCGAAGTGGGGCGTGCCGCCGCGGATCACGACGCCGAGCGCCACCAGGGCGTCGTACCCCTGCGCGGCGAGCGCGCCGGCGACCACGGGCAGCTCGAAGGAGCCGGGCGCGCGGACGACCTCGCGCGAGGTGACGCCGAAGTCGTCGAGGGCGCGGTGGGTGCCGGCCAGGAGGCCGTCCATCACCTGGTCGTGCCAGCTGGCCGCGACCACCGCGACCCGGAGGTCGCTGCCGTCGAACGGCTCGGCCTGGTACTGCGCGGTCGGGGATCCTTCGCCGCTCATCGGGCAGCTCCTTCGGGGGTGACGGTGGTGGTGGGTGCGGTGGTGGTGGCCGGTGTCCCGGTCGGGTCGGCCAGGTCGGGCAGGTCGTGCCCCATCCGGTCGCGCTTGGTCTGCAGGTAGGTCAGGTTGTGGTCGTTGGGGTGCGGGGTCAGGGCGACCCGCTCGGCGACCCGGATGCCGTAGGCCTCGAGGCCCTCGGTCTTGGCCGGGTTGTTGGTCATCAGCCGCACCGCGTCGACGCCGAGGTCCTTGAGGATCTGGGTGGCGGCCCCGTAGTGGCGGGCGTCGGCGGGCAGCCCGAGCTCGAGGTTGGCGTCGACGGTGTCGCTGCCGCCGTCCTGGAGCTGGTAGGCCTGCAGCTTGGCGAGCAGGCCGATGCCGCGACCCTCGTGGCCGCGCAGGTAGATGACGACGCCTCGGCCCTCGGCCACGATGCGCTCCATGGCCTCGTCGAGCTGAGGTCCGCAGTCGCAGCGGCTGCTGGCGAAGACGTCGCCGGTCAGGCACTCCGAGTGGACCCGGGTCAGCACCGGCTCGCCGCTGCGGAGGTCGGCCGGGTCGCCGTACACCAGCGCGACGTGCTCGGAGCCGTCGATGGAGATCCGGTAGCCGACCGCGGTGAAGTCGCCGGCGCGGGTCGGCAGCAGGGTGGTCGCGACCCGGTCGACGTGGGACTCCACGCGACGGCGGTGGTGGACCATCTGCTCGATCGAGATCATCTTCAGGCCGTGCTCGTCGGCGAAGGCGCGCAGCTCGGGCCCGCGCTTCATGGTGCCGTCGTCGTTGACGACCTCGACGAGCACGCCGACCGGGGTGAGCCCGGCCATCCGGGCCAGGTCGACGGCGGCCTCCGTGTGGCCGCGCCGCACCAGCACGCCGCCCTCGCGGTAGCGCAGCGGGAAGACGTGTCCGGGGCGGGTGAGCTCCCACGGCTCGGTGGCGGAGTCGGCCAGCGTGCGCACCGTGTGCGAGCGGTCGGCGGCGCTGATGCCGGTGCTGACGCCGTCGCGGGCGTCGACCGAGATCGTGTACGCCGTGCGCATCTTGTCGCGGTTGTGCGGCGTCATCAGCGGGATCTCGAGCCGCTCCAGCATCTCGCCGGGCATGGGGGCGCAGATGACGCCGGAGCTGTGACGGATCGTGAAGGCCATCAGCTCGGGGGTGGACTTGCTGGCGGCGAAGATGATGTCGCCCTCGTTCTCGCGGTCCTCGTCGTCGACGACGATGACCGGACGGCCTGCGGCGATGTCGGCCACGGCGTCCTCGACGTCGTCGAGGCGGATGCCCTCGTGCCCTGTCATGACTGTCCTTCCGGGGTGCTGGTCGTGCCGGTGGTGGTGCTCGTGGGGGTGGTCTCGGGAGTGGTGGGGGTGCCGGGGGCGGCACCGTGGGCGAGCAGGCGCTCGACGTACTTCGCCATCACGTCGACCTCGAGGTTGACGACCGTGCCGACCGCGGCCGCGCCGAGCGTGGTCCGCGCCAGCGTCTCGGGGATGAGCGAGACGGTGAAGGTGCCGGCGGCGTCGTCGAGGGCGGCCACGGTGAGGCTGACGCCGTCGACGGTGATGGAGCCCTGCGCCACGACGTAGCGCGCGAGCCCGGCCGGCAGCGAGACCTCGACCAGCTCCCAGTGCTCGCTGGGCGTGCGGGCGACGACCTCGCCGGTGGCGTCGACGTGGCCCTGGACGACGTGGCCGCCGAGGCGGGTGGTGGGGGTGACCGCACGCTCGAGGTTGACCCGGCTCCCGGGCCGCAGGGCACCGAGGCCGGTCAGCCGCAGCGTCTGGGTCATGACGTCGGCGGTGAAGCCGTCCTCCTGCAGCTCGGCCACGGTCAGGCAGCAGCCGTTGACCGCGATCGAGTCACCCAGGGCAGTGCCCTCGGTGACGGCGTTGCCGCGCACGGTGAGGCGCACCGCGTCGCCCTGGACGGTCAGGTCGACGACGGCGCCGAGCTCCTCGACGATGCCGGTGAACATGGCCTCAGTCCTCCTGGTTGCTGGTCGTGCTGGTCACGTCGGTCGTGGTCGTGGTCGTGGTCGTGCTGGTCGGTGGGGGCGAAGCGTCACGTGTGTCGCACCGAAACGTCACGTGCGCCGCGTCGAGGCGTCACGTACGTCGCTCCGGGACGTCGGCTCCGTCGCCTGGCCGCTCCCGGGGCCGCGGTCGCATGCGCAGGCGTACGTCGCGGTCGGGACCGTCCCCGAGCACGGCGACGTCGACGACGTCGAGCCGGTGGGCGGCGGTGAGGGTGGGCACGTCGAGCCCCTCGACGGTGTGCGTACCTCCGCCGAGGAGCACCGGGGCGACGTACGCGACGACCTCGTCGACGAGGCCGGCCTCGAGGAAGGCGCCGGCCAGCTGCGGCCCGCCCTCGAGGAAGACGTGGTGGCGCCCCCGCGCGTGGAGGTCGGCCAGCGCCGCGTGGGGGTCGCGGGTGCGGAGGTGCACGGTCTCGGCCGCGTCGTCGAGCACGCGACGCTCGCCCGGCAGCTCGCGCAGCCCCATGACCGCCCGCAGCGGCTGACGCTCCCGGGGCAGGTCGGTGTCGTGCTCGTCGCGCACGGTGAGCCGCGGGTCGTCGACCAGCACCGTCCCGGTGCCCGCGAGCACGACGTCGGCCTCGCCGCGCCGGGCGTGGACGTCGCGGCGCGAGTCGGCGTTGCTGATCCAGCGCGAGGTGCCGTCGGCCGCGGCGCTGCGGCCGTCGAGCGAGGCGGCCGTCTTCCAGGTCACGAAAGGCCGCCCCTGCTCGACCGAGAAGGTCCACACCGGGTTCAGCGCCCGGGCCTCGTCGAGCAGCAGCCCGCCGACCACCTCGACCCCGGCATCGGTCAGCCGCGCCGCTCCCCCGGTCGACACCGGGCCGGCGTCGGACTGGGCGTGGACGACCCGGCGGACGCCGGCGGCCAGCAGCGCCTCGGAGCACGGGCCGGTGCGGCCGGTGTGGTTGCAGGGCTCGAGCGTGACCACCGCGGTCAGGCCGGTCGCCGACGTGCCCCGCGCGGCCAGGTCGGCGAGCGCGTCGACCTCCGCGTGCGGCGTACCGGCACCGCGGTGGTGGCCCTCGGCGACGACGGCGCCGGCGGCGTCGAGCAGCACGCAGCCCACGCGCGGGTTGGGACCGAGCGGGGCGTCCGGGGAGGCCGCGACCGCCAGGGCACGCCGCATCGCCGCCGTCTCGGCGGGCGCGAAGCGCTCGTGCGTCGCGCCGGTCGTGTGCCCGGTCATGAGAACTGCCCTCTCGGTCCGCTCACGGGCACCGGGCAGGGAGGGGACGCGGGCGCTCGTCGACACGCGAGGCGTCGGCGAGGGCACTGCGTGCGCTTCCCATCCGGACTCTCACCGTCGGTCCAGGACTTTCACCTGGTCAACCGGCCACTGGCTGTGGCCGGGTCGCGGACTGTCACCGCCGGCTCGGAATTTCACCGACCCCAGAGCACGCGAGCACTGGCTCGTCGAGGACAAGCCTGCCACACGGCCCGAGACGACGTCAGCGGGAGTGGTGGGTGTCGCCGGTCACGCCTGCGCGGTTCTGCCTGTCGCCCGCTCGGCCTGTCCACGCAGGCGGTCGACCATCGCGGCGGGGTCGTCGGCGCCGAAGACGGCCGAGCCGGCCACGAACATGTCGGCGCCCGCCTCGGCGCAGCGCTCGATGGTCTCCGCGGAGACGCCCCCGTCCACCTGCAGCCACAGGTCGAGCCCGTGACGGTCGATCAGCTGTCGGGCCCGACGGATCTTCGGCAGGCACAGGTCGAGGAACTTCTGCCCGCCGAACCCGGGCTCCACCGTCATGATCAGCAGCATGTCGAGCTCGCCGAGCAGGTCCTCGTAGGGCTCGACCGGCGTCGCGGGGCGCAGTGCCATCCCGGCGCGGGCCCCCTGGTGGCGCAGCTCGCGGGCCAGGCGCACGGGGGCGGTCGCCGCCTCGACGTGGAAGGTCACCGAGCCCGCCCCGGCCTCGACGTACGCCGGCGCCCACCGGTCGGGGTCCTCGATCATCAGGTGCAGGTCGAGCGGCGTCTCCGCCGCGGCCCGCAGGGACTCCACCACGGGCAGCCCCAGGGTCAGGTTGGGCACGAAGTGGTTGTCCATCACGTCGACGTGGAGCCAGTCGGCGTTGCGGATCCGGGCCACCTCGTCGGCGAGGTGGGCGAAGTCGCAGGACAGGATGCTGGGCGAGATCTGGGCAGCCATGGTGGCTCCGAGCCTAGTGGCCGTCGCGGCGGAGGATTGGCCCGGGCTGAGCGGGGTACGGCCTACCGAAGGCCTCCTGCCCATCTGGGCGGGCGGAACCGAACTCGGGAGGTCCCATGGAAACCAGCACCATCGTCATCATCGTGGTCGTCGCACTGCTCGTGCTCGCCGCACTCGCCGCCCTGGCGGCGGTCGCCAAGCGCAAGAAGGCCGAGCGCCACCGCGAGGAGACCGAGCGCAAGCGCGTCGAGGCCGAGCGCCTGCGTCACGAGGCCAGCCAGCACTCCACGGGTGCGGCTCACGCCCAGGTCGAGGCCAAGGAGGCCGAGGCCCGCGCCGCACGCGCCAAGCTCGAGGCCGAGCGCGCGGAGCGCGACGCCGCCCAGGCCCAGCAGGGCGCCCACGTCGAGCAGGCCCGGCACGAGGACGTCATCCGCGAGGCGGACCGGCTCGACCCCGACGTCGACCACCGCTCCGACGGCTACCGTCCGCAGCCCTCCGGCCACACCCACGAGACGCCCATGACGACGCCCCACGAGACGCACCCGGGCACCGGGACGACCCAGACTCCCGGCACCGGCACCGGCACCACGCAGACGCCCGGCACGACGCAGACGCCCGGCACGACGCCCGGCACGACGCCTGGCACGGGCGGCGCCCCCCAGGAGCCGACCCAGCCGCGTCCCTGACGCGACGAGCGCGCCCGGCACGACCGGCGCACCCCAGCACGACCCACGAGCGGCACCCGGGAGACCGGGTGCCGTTCGTCATCTCCGGCGAAGCAGCGCCAGGAACATCGCGTCCGTGCCGTGCCGGTGCGGCCAGAGCTGCACCGTGCCCGGCAGCGGGCCGGCGGCGTCCGGCACCTGAGGCAGGACGGCACCGGCGTCGAGCAGCTCGAGGTCGTCGCGCTCCGGGAGCACGGCGCTGACGGCGGCCGCGGTCTCGGCCAGCACCGGCGAGCAGGTCACGTAGGCGACCACGCCTCCGGGGCGCACGGAGTCGATCGCGCTGCCCAGCAGGGCCTGTTGGAGCGGCACCAGGCCGTCGAGGTCCTCCGGGACGCGTCGCCACCGCGCCTCGGGACGCCGACGGAGGGCGCCCAGGCCGGTGCAGGGCGCGTCGACGAGCACCCGGTCGAAGCTGCCCCGGGGCCAGTCCGGCTCGCGCCCGTCCCCCACGACGGTCCGCACCGTGCCCTCGGGCAGAGCCGCGGTGGCTCGTCGTACGAGGTCGGCACGGTGGGGCTGCGGCTCCACCGCCTGCACCGTCGCCCCGCGCTGCGCGGCGATCGCGCCGAGCAGCGCTGCCTTGCCGCCCGGGCCGGCGCACAGGTCGAGCCACCGCGCGTCGGTCCCCTCGAGGGGGGCGTCGGCCAGCGCCAGCGCGACCAGCTGGGAGCCCTCGTCCTGCACGCCGGCACGACCGGACCGCACCGCGGCGAGCGCGCCCGGGTCACCCTGGGCCAGGCGCACCCCGAGCGGTGAGTACGGCGTGCGCGTCGCGCCCTGTGCCTCCGCCTCGCCGAGCAGCTCGTCGGGGTCGACCAGGCCCGGCCGGGCCACGAGGGTCACCGCCGGGGACTCGTTGTCGGCGGCCAGCAGGTCGTCGAGCTCCGCGGACCGGCCGGTCGAGGCCAGGGCCTCGGCCAGCGCGTCGACGACCCACCGCGGGTGGGCGTGCGCGAGCACGGCGTGTCCGTGCCGGTCCCGCTTGGGGTCGGGAGCGAGCCGGCCGACCCAGGTGTCGAGGTCGTGCTCGCCCACGCGACGCAGGACCGCGTTGACGAAGCCCGTGACCTTGCGGCCGCCGACCTCGCGGGCCAGGTCGACCGACGTGGCGACCGCGGCGTGCGGCGGCACCCGGGTCGACAGCAGCTGGTGGGCGCCCAGGCGCAGCACGGCGAGCACGGGCGCGTCGATCCGCTCCAGGGGGCGCCCGGCGCAGGCGGCCACCACGGCGTCGTACGTGCCTTGGCGCCGCAGCGACCCGGCCGCCAGCTCCGTGGCCAGCGCGGCGTCGCGACCCGACAGCCCCCGCTCACGCAGCACGGCGGTCAGCGCGAGGTTGGCGTAGGCACCGTCCTCGGAGACCGCGCGCAGCACCGCGAGCGCCGCCGAGCGCGCGGGGTCGGCCATCAGGCGCCGAACCGGGCGCCGGGGTCCAGCCGGACGCCGCGGGCCCAGTCGGCGGCCGCCATCTGCTTCTTGCCGAACGCCTTCAGCTCCCCGAGGCGTACGGCGTGACTGCCCGTGCCGATGTGCACGGCGTTCTTGGACACCACCAGCTCGCCGGGGGCGGCCGAGACCTCGGGGTCGGGCTGCACCGGACCGAGCTTGACGCGCTCGCCGGCGAGCGTGGTCCACGCCCCAGGAGCAGGCGTGCAGGCGCGCACCCGTCGGTCCACGGCCTGGGCGGGCTCGGTCCAGTCGACCTGCGCCTCCTCGACCGAGATCTTCGGGGCGAGCGACAGCCCGTCCCCGGGCTGCGGACGGGCCTCGACCTCGCCGCTCTCGATGCCGTCGAGGGTCGCCACCAGCAGGGGGGCGCCGGCCTCGGCCAGACGCCCGAGCAGGTCGCCGGAGGTGTCCGTGGGCCGGACCCGCTCGGTCACCACCCCGAAGGTCGGGCCGGCGTCGAGCGCCTTGACGATGCGGAAGGTCGTGGCCCCGGTGATCTCGTCGCCGGCCCACACCGCCCGTTGCACCGGGGCGGCACCCCGCCAGGCGGGCAGCAGGGAGAAGTGCAGGTTGATCCACCCGTGAGCGGGGATGTCGAGCGCCGGCTGCGGCAGGAGCGCGCCGTACGCCACGACGGGGCAGGCGTCGGGCGCGAGGTCGCGCAGCGCGGCCTGGAAGTCGGCGTCGCGCGGGTGCTCGGGCTTGAGCACGGGCACGCCGAGCTCCTCGGCGGCCTGCGCCACCGGGGAGGCGACGAGGCGCCGGCCGCGACCCGCCGGGGCGTCGGGGCGGGTGACGACCCCGACCAGCTCGTGGTCGCTGGCGGCGAGGGCCGCCAACGAGGGCAGGGCGACCTCGGGGGTGCCGGCGAAGACGATGCGCACGCCGCCCTCAGAGCCCCAGGCCGGGGGCGGTCGGGTGCGGGCTGACCTTGATCGTCGGGGGCGCCCCGAACCAGTCGGACTCGCGGATCGCCTTCATCGCGGCCTTGCGGGTCTCGGCGTCGAGACGCTGCACGAACAGCACCCCGTCGAGGTGGTCGGTCTCGTGCTGGATGGCGCGGGCCAGCAGGTCGGAGCCCTGGATCGTCACGGGCTCGCCGTGCATCGAGAAGCCGCGGGCCACGACGCTGAGGGCGCGGGTGCAGTCGAAGGCCAGGTCGGGGATCGACAGGCAACCCTCCTCGCCGTGCTGGGTCTCCTCCGACAGCGTCAGCTCGGGGTTGACGAGGTGGCCGACCTCGCCGTCGACGTTCCAGGTGAAGACCCGCAGGCCGACGCCGATCTGCGGCGCAGCCAGCCCGGCTCCCGGGGCGTCCAGCATCGTCTCGGTGAGGTCCTTGACGAGGCGGCGGAGCTCGGCGTCGAAGTTGACGACGGGGCTGGCCGGGGTGCGCAGCACCGGGTCGCCGAAGAGTCGGATGGGCTGGACGGTCACAAGGGCCTCTCGGGTCGGGAGCGGCGCACAGTCTACGGCCCGCGGACGTCCCGGCCGGTCCTCGACGGCCCGCGACCGCGCGCGACGGCCCGCGACCGCGCGCGACGGCCCGCGACGGCCCGCGAACGGCTCGCGACGGCTCGCGACGGCTCGCGACGGCTCGCGAGGGATTGCGAGGGGTTGCGAGGGCTCAGCCCAGGGCCCACGGATCGACCTGGACCCGGACCGTCGGGAGCTTGCGGGCCGCGCGCACGCCCTGGACCTCCAGCAGGCTGCGCGACAGGGCCGCCCCGGACGCGCGCGGCACCCGGACGACGACGCGTGCCTCGGGGTCGCGGCCCGCCGGCGGAACCGCCCCGCCGGGGTCGACGGCCACGGGCCCGAGCACCTCGGCGCCGTCGGGCAGCTCCAGCACGGTCAGCACGTCCTCCACCGCCTGCGGGTCCCCGGTCAGCACGGCCAGCCGGGAGGCCGGCGGCAGGTGGGCGGCGGAGCGGTCCTCCGCCTCGCGGACGGCCAAGCTCGCCGGGTCCCAGCGCACCAGCGCCTGCAGCGCGGGCTCGGACGGCTCCCCCACCGCCACCACCCGGCCCCCGCGCTCGGCGGGTCGGGCCAGCGCGGCGGCGTTGAACCAGCGGCGGGCCGCCTCCTCGCCGGCGCGCAGGTCGACGCGTGCCAGCAGCAGCCAGGTGTCGAGCAGCACGACGGCGGCGTACCCGTCCTCGGCCTCCGGCTCGGCGCCCGGGGTGGCGATCACCAGGGCCGGCTCCGGTCCGACACGGTCCAGGACGTGGTCGCCGCTGGAGCGCCGCACCGGGACCCGCGGGAAGGCCCGGCCGAGCTCCTCGGCGGTCCGTCGGTCGCCCACCACGGGGACCCGCACGGCCTGGTCGCCGCACACCCGGCAGGCGTGGCCGGGGTCGGCCTGGCCGCACCAGCGGCACGTCGGGGCCTCCCCGGCCCGCGGGAGCACCAGCGGGCCCTGGCAGCGCCGGCAGCGCGCCGGCGTGCGGCAGGTGCGGCAGGTGAGGGCGGCGGCGTACCCGAGCCGGGGCGTCTGCACCAGCACCGGCCCGACCTGGAGCCCGTCACGGATGGCGGCGTGGGCCGTGCTGGGGATGCGGGCGGCGCGGGCGTGGGGGTCGCGCTCGATCTCGACGTCGCGGTCGCCCGTGACGCTGACGCGTGGCGCCCGGCGTCGTACCTCGGCCCGGTCGGCGACGACCTCCCGGGCCCAGCCTGACGTGACGAGCGCGCCGGCCTCGACGCTGCGGGCCCGGGCCGCGAGGAGGACCGCGGCACCGGTGTCGTGGGCGCGCAGCAGCAGGACCTCCCGGGTGTGGGGGTACGGCGCGCGCGGCTCGGCGTAGAGGTCGTCGCCGTCGTCCCACTGGCCCACCAGGCCGAGGTCGTGGACCGGGGCGAACGCGGCCGCACGGGTGCCGGCGACCACCCTGACGTCACCGCGGGCGACCGCCAGGAAGGCCCGGTAACGGGGTGCCGGGCCCAGGTCGGCGCTCAGCGTGACGTGCCGGTCCGGACCGAGGACAGCAGTAAGGGCCGCGTCGAGCCGGGCCAGGTCGCGGGTGTCGGGCACGCAGAGCACCGAGCCCTTGCCCGCCGACAGCGTGGCCGCGGCGGCGTGGGCCAGCCCCGTTGCCCAGTCGTCCCCGGGCGCCACGGTCCACACCGCGCGGGCCATCTCGGCCGGTGCCTCCGGACGGCGTCCCGCTGTGGACGGGACAGCCGGACCGGCCCACGCCGCGGCGAGCGACTCCCCGCCGGGGTAGCGCCGCCACCAGGCAGCGGGCCCGTCGGGCTGGACCTCCGTGGTGCCGCCGCCCTGGGACGCGCCCGCTGAAGCGCCCGTGGAAGAGCCGGCCGTGGGAGCGTCCGGGGAAGCGCCCGTGGAGGCGCCGGCCGTGGGAGCGCCCGTGGAGGCGCCGGCCGTGGGAGCGCCCGGGGAAGCGCCAGTGGAGGCGCCGGCCGTGGGAGCGCCCGTGGAGGCGCCGGCCGTGGGAGCGCTCGGGGAAGCGCCGTCGGTCTCAGCGTCGCCGGTCGAGGAGCCGCCGGAGCGGGGGCCGCCTGCGGGGGTGTCTTCGGCGCGAGCGCCGTCCGGCACCGAGCCGGCGCGAGGCCGACGGGCTTCCTTCTCCACCGTGGCGTGACGGGGCGGGACGGCCAGACGCAGCACGTCGGAGCGGGTGCCGGCGTACCGCGCCGCCACGAGACCGGTCAGCCGGGCGACCTCGGGGGTGAGGACCGGCTCGGCGCTGACGGCCCGTCGCAGCGGGGCGAGCCGCCCGGGGTGGTCGCTCTCGGCGACCCGCTCGAGGACGAAGCCGTCGACGTCCTGGCCGGCGAAGCGGACCTTGACCCGCGAGCCCGACACCACCCGGTCGGACATCGTCTCCGGCACCAGGTAGTCGAACGGCCGGTCCAGGTGGGCCAACGGCACGTCGACGAGCACGCGCGCGACCGGCAGGTGCGTGGCGGGCTCGACCGGCGCCCGGGCCTCGCGGCGGCGTACCTCCGCGGTGGCGGACGCTGCCTTCCGGCGCGCACCGGCGAGGGCCGGGAGCAGGGCTCCCTGGCCGTCGTCAGCGTCGTCGGGTGGCGTCATGGCCGCGATTCAACCAGCCCCGCCCGACGCATCCGACCCGGCCGACGTCCCCCCGTGACCGACCACGGGTTGTGGACGCCTCGCCAGGGTCAGGACCCGTGGGAGGCGTCCATAACCCCGCGTTACATGCCGCCGGACCGGAGGTGGCGCGCCTGAGGTGAGTGAGCCGGGGCGTCAGAGGCCGGCCGCGGCCTTGAGGGCGTCGGCGCGGTCGGTGCGCTCCCAGGTGAAGTCCGGCAGCTCGCGGCCGAAGTGGCCGTAGGCGGCGGTCTGGGCGTAGATCGGCCGCAGCAGGTCGAGGTCGCGGATGATCGCGGCGGGACGCAGGTCGAAGACCTCGAGCACGGCCTTCTGGATCGAGGCGGTCGGGACGGCCTCGGTGCCGAAGGTGTTCACGAACAGACCGACGGGCTGCGCCTTGCCGATCGCGTAGGCGACCTGGACCTCGCAGCGGCGCGCGAGACCGGCGGCCACGACGTTCTTGGCCACCCAGCGCATCGCGTACGCCGCCGAGCGGTCGACCTTCGAGGGGTCCTTGCCGGAGAACGCGCCGCCGCCGTGGCGCGCCATGCCGCCGTAGGTGTCGATGATGATCTTGCGCCCGGTCAGGCCGGCGTCGCCCATCGGGCCGCCGATCTCGAAGACGCCGGTCGGGTTGACCAGCAGCCGGTAGTCGTCGGACGGCACGTCGTAGGCCGCCAGCACGGGGTCGACCACGTACTTCTTGATGTCCGGGGTCAGCATGTTGTCGAGGTCGATGCCCCGGGCGTGCTGGGTGGACACCACGACGGTGTCGACCCGCAACGGACGGTCCTCGTCGTCGTACTCGATGGTGACCTGGGTCTTGCCGTCGGGACGCAGGTAGGGCATGTCGCCGCTGCGGCGGGCCTCCGAGAGCCGCTCCGCCAGGCCGTGGGCGATCGTGATGGGCAGCGGCATCAGCTGCGGGGTGTCGTCGCAGGCGTAGCCGAACATGATCCCCTGGTCGCCCGCGCCCTGCTTGTCGAGCTCGTCGACGGAGCCGCCGGTGCGCTCCTCGTGGCCGCTGTCGACGCCCTGGGCGATGTCGGCGGACTGCTGGCCGATGGCGATCTGGACGCCGCAGGACGCGCCGTCGAAGCCCTTGTCGCTGCTGTCGTAGCCGATGGCGAGGATCCGGTCGCGGGCGAGCTGGGCGATCGGCACGTAGGCCTCGGTGGTCACCTCACCGGCGACGACGACGAGGCCGGTGGTCACCAGCGTCTCGACCGCCACGCGGCTGCGCGGGTCCTCGGCGAGCATCGCGTCGAGGACGCTGTCGCTGATCTGGTCCGCGATCTTGTCCGGGTGCCCCTCGGTCACTGACTCCGAGGTGAAAAGTCGTCCCGCCACGTGTGCTGCCTCTTCTCCGTACGACGTCTGCTGTGTCAGTTGTGCCTGGTGAACTCTGCGCCAGACTAGTCACACCGGACCAGCGGCCCTCAGGGCGTCTGGTTGGTGGACGAGGACGCGGCCCAGCGCGACGCGACCTGGTCCCACACCACGTGGGCCAGCGCCGACTTGGAGCCGAGCGGCACCGTCGCCGAGCCGCCGTCGCGGTCGAGCACGACGGCCTCGTTGTCCTCGCTGCCGAAGACCTTGCCGCCGCTGACGTCGTTGACCACGAGCAGGTCGCAGCCCTTGCGGGCGAGCTTGGCGCGGGCGTGCTCGAGGACCGAGCCGCGCTCGTCGCCGGTCTCGGCGGCGAAGCCGACCACGACCAGCCCCGGGTGCGGCCGTTCGGCGGCCAGCTCGGCGAGGATGTCGGGGTTCTGCACCAGGTGCACCTCGGCTCCCCCGCCGTCGTCGTCCTTCTTGATCTTGGTCGCGCTCGTGCTCGCGGGCCGGAAGTCCGCCGGCGCGGCGGCCATCACGACGGCGTCGGCGTCGGCGGAGGCCGCCAGGACGGCCTCGCGGAGCTCGGCGGTGGTCTCGACGCGTACGACGCTGACGCCGGCCGGGTCCGCCAGCTCGACGTTGGCCGCGACCAGCGTGACGCGGGCGCCCCGGGCGGCGGCGGTGCGGGCCAGGGCCACGCCCTGGCGCCCGGAGGAGCGGTTGCCGAGGAAGCGCACCGGGTCGAGGTACTCGCGGGTGCCGCCGGCCGAGACCACCACGTGGCGTCCGGCCAGGTCGTCGCCCTCGGCTCCCCCGGCGGCGCCGCCGCGGCCCAGCACGTCGAGCGCCGCGGCCACGATCTCCGCCGGCTCGGGCAGACGGCCCTTGCCGGTGTCGGCACCGGTCAGGCGACCCTCGGCGGGCTCGAGGACGACGATGCCGCGCGAGCGCAGCGTGGCCACGTTGGCCCGGGTGGCGGCGTTCTCCCACATCTCGGTGTGCATGGCCGGAGCCATGACCACCGGGCAGCGGGCCGTGAGCAGGGTGTTGGTCAGCAGGTCGTCGGCCAGCCCGTGGGCGGCTTTGGCCAGCACGTCGGCGGTCGCCGGGGCGACGACGACGAGGTCGGCCTCCTGGCCGATCCGCACGTGCGGCACCCGGTGGACGTCGGTCCACACGTCGTCACCGACCGGCTTGCCCGACAGCGCCGCCCAGGTGGGCGCGCCCACGAACCGCAGCGCTGCCGCGGTCGGGACGACGGTGACGTCGTGGCCGGACTCGGTGAAGCGGCGGAGCACCTCGCAGGCCTTGTAGGCCGCGATGCCGCCGCTGACCCCGAGGACCACGCGGGGGCCCGACGCGGGAGCCCCGGGCTCGGTCACGGGTGCGACCTCAGAGCTCGAGGTCGTCCGCGGTGCCGGTGGCCGGGACGGTGCCCGCGGCGGTGACCTCGGGCTCGGCCTCGGGGTCGTACTCCTCGCAGGTCAGGAGGTCGTCGTTGATCTCGCGCAGCGCGATCGACAGCGGCTTCTCCTGCACGTGGGTGTCGACCAGCGGGCCGACGTACTCCAGCAGGCCCTCGCCCAGCTGGGCGTAGTAGGCGTTGATCTGGCGCGCTCGCTTGGCTCCGTAGAGCACCAGGCGGTACTTCGAGTCGGTCTTGGTCAGGAGCTCGTCGATGGAGGGGTTGGTGATGCCTTCAGCGACAGGGGTGCCAGACACGTGGGTGAGCCTCACAGATTCGGGTGCAGATGGATGACGAGCGGCGTCCGGGCCGACCTGGAGTGGTCAGCGCACCGGCGACGACGGCGTCAGGCGGATGGATCCACCATCAAGCCTACCAACTCCTCGGCTGCCTCGGCGACGTCGGTGTTGACGACCGTCACGTCGAACTCCTCCTCGGCGGCCAGCTCGGCCACCGCAGTCTCGAGGCGGCGGGTCCGCTCCTCCTCCGACTCCGTGCCCCGGCCGACGAGCCGGTTGACCAGCTCCTGCCACGACGGGGGCTTGAGGAAGACGAAGCGCGCCTGCGGCATCGAGGCGCGCACCTGCCGGGCGCCCTGCAGGTCGATCTCCAGCAGCGCCGGCCGTCCCTGCGCCAGCACCTCCTCGACCGGGCCGCGCGGCGTGCCGTAGCGGTGGCGGCCGTGCACGACCGCCCACTCGAGCAGGTCGCCGCGCTGCGCCATCGCCTCGAAGGTCTCGGGGGCGACGAAGTGGTAGTGCACCCCGTCGACCTCGCCGGGACGTGCGGGACGGGTCGTGGCCGACACCGAGATCCAGACCTCCGGGTGGTGGGCGCGCACGTACGCCGCCACCGTGCCCTTGCCGACCGCCGTGGGGCCGGCGAGCACCGTGAGCCGACCGCTCACCCCTGGCTCGTGCCCTGCTCCCGGCGCGCGAACTCCTCCCGGAGCGCCGCCAGCTGGTTGCTGCCCAGACCTCGGACGCGCCGGCTCTCGGAGATCGCCAGCCGCTCCATCATCTGCTTGGCCCGGACCTTGCCCAGACCGGGCATCGACTGGAGCAGGTCGATCACGCGCATCTTCCCGATGACCTCGTTGGAGCGACCCTGCTCGAGCACCTCGAAGATCGACGCGCCCGAGTGCTTCAGCCGGTTCTTCACCTCGGCCCGCTCACGTCGCGACGCGGCCGCCTTGTCGAGGTTCGCCTGACGCTGTTCGGGGCTGAGCCGGGGCAGAGCCACAGGGGGCACCTCGTTGTCGGTCGAGGGCGGGCAGGGACAGGGGCAATCTAGCCACGGCCTCGCGCGCCCCGCAAACGCGACGCGACGCAGCGGGGATCGGGCGGGGATCGGGAGGGGATCGGGAGGGGATCGGCCGGCGATCGGGCCGAGGATCGAGCTGGGGATCCGGCCGGGATGAGGCCGGGATCGAGCCGAGGATGGGGCCGCGGATGGGGCCGGCGGTCGTGACGAAGATCGAGACGCGGATCGAGACGCGGATCGAGACGCGGATCGAGCCGGGGATCGAGCCGGGGCGGTCCCGGCTCAGGGCTCCTCGGTCGGCGCGTCCTCGACGGCGCCGTCCTCCCCACCCTCGTCCCCGCCCTGGTCCTCGCCCCCGTCCTCGCAGACCTGGGCGGAGTAGCCCTCGATCCCGCTGGCCGCCTCGACCACCCGAGGAGCCCCGAGCTTGCTGGCGACCCGGGACAGCGTCTTGCGGTCGGCCGGGTCCAGCCCCTCGGGCACCTCCCCCACCTGGAACTCGACCGGGTCGAGGCCGCTGCTCTCGACCGCCTCGGCCAGGTCGCGGTAGGCGAACACCAGGGTGTCCCACTCGTCGCGCAGCTCGGTCGGGGCCTGGTCGCGCAGGTCCTCGAACGCCGCCAGCGTCGGCGACAGCACGTCGACGCCCTCGCCGTCCTTGGCGGCCTCGCTCTGGCGGGCGGCGAGGTCGGAGAGCTCCTGACGCCGGTCGAGGAAGCTGGCGCAGTAGTCCTCCTGCTCGCCGTCGCCGCCGCAGGCCGCCGTCGCGGCCAGCAGCAGCACCGCCACCACGACCGCCGGGCCGCGTCGCCGCAGTGAGCGAAGCGGCCGGGCCGGGCGGAACGGGTGGGCGGGGCGGGCCGGACGAGCCGGGCAGGCCGGACGAGCTGGACCCGTCGACCGGTCAGCCACGGAGCGCTGCCCGGAACGTATCGTTGAGGCTCGCAGCCGCCTCGCGCAGCGCCTGCGGGTCCGGTCCGGCGCCGAGCAGCTCGCGGCTGACCGACGGCACCACCCGTTGCCGCGCCTGCCCCGCGAGCTCGCGCACGGCCGCCACGGTGCCGCCCTGGGCTCCGACGCCCGGCATGAGGACGGGTCCCCCGAAGTCGAGCGCGGCCGTCAGCTCCTCGCTCGGCGCGACGGTGGCCCCGACCACGGCCCCGAACGACCCCAGGGGCGCGTTCGCGGCGCCGCCCGAGGCGCCGGAGGGCGTCGCACCGTTCAGCTCGGCCAGCGCTGCCAGCACGGTCGTCGCGACCGTGCGCCCGGCGTCCGGCCCCACGGTGGTGCGGGCCAGCTGCACCTGCGGCGCCTCGGGGTTGGAGGTCAGGGCGAGCACGAAGAGCCCTGCGCCGTGGGCCCGGGCCAGGTCGACCATCGGGGTGAGCGAACCGACACCGAGGAAGGGGCTGGCGGTGATGGCGTCGACCGCCAGCGGGGCGGCCGGGTCGAGGTACGCCTCGGCGTACGCCTGCGCGGTGGAGCCGATGTCGCCCCGCTTGACGTCGAGCAGCACCAGGGTGCCGGCGGCGCGGAAGGCGGCGACGGTCTCCTCGAGCACGGCGATCCCGGCGGAGCCGTGGCGCTCGTAGAACGCCGACTGCGGCTTGACCAGGGCAACCCGGCCGGCCCACGCCTCCACGCACGCCTGCGAGAAGCGGCGGACGCCGTCGGCGTCGTCGTCGAGGCCCCACGCCGACAGCAGCGAGGCGTGCGGGTCGAGCCCGGCGCACACCGGTCCGTGCTGGTCGAGGGCGGCCTCGAGCCGTGTGCCGAAGGGGTCCATCAGGCGTCTCCGCTCGTCGATCCGGCCGCGCCGGATGGGGTTCCGGCCCCTCGTAGGTCCTGGTCGAGGGCGCGCTGGACCCGGGCGGGCCAGGTCGGTCCGCCGTAGACGAAGCCAGTGTAGGTCTGCACCAGGGTCGCGCCGGCCCGCACGCGGCGTACGGCGTCCTCGGGCGTGCTGATGCCTCCGACGCCGATCAGGGTGAGCTCGGGCCCGACCCGGTCGCGCAGCAGCCGGGTGACGTGGTCGGCGCGCTCGGTCAGTGGCGCCCCGCTCACCCCGCCCGCACCGAGCCGGGCCACCTCGTCCGCGGGGGTGACGAGTGTGTCGCGCGCGATGGTCGTGTTGGTGGCGACGATGCCGTCGAGCCCCTCGGCCAGCGCGAGGTCGGCGACCGCCAGCACGTCGTCGTCGGCGAGGTCGGGCGCGATCTTGACCAGCAGCGGCACCCGCCGGCTCGTCACGTCGTCGGCCGCAGCCCGTGTCGCGGCCAGCAGCGGCTGCAGCTTGTCCACCGCCTGGAGGTCACGCAGGCCGGGCGTGTTCGGCGAGGACACGTTGACCACCAGGTAGTCGGCGTACGGCGCCAGCAGACGCGCGCTGCGCTCGTGGTCGGCGGCGGCCTGGTCCTCGCTGACGACCTTGGTCTTGCCGATGTTCACCCCGAGCACGAGGTCGCCGGTGCGGTGGCGACCCGGTCGGGTCGCGTGGCTGCCGGCCCGGAGCTTCAGCCGGGCCGCGACGGCCTCTGCTCCCTCGTTGTTGAAGCCCATCCGGTTGAGGATCGCGCCGTCCGCGGGGAGGCGGAACAGCCGCGGCCGGTCGTTGCCGGGCTGGGCACGGCCGGTGACGGTGCCGATCTCCACGAAGGAGAAGCCCAGCCCCCCGAGCGCGTCGACGCCGGCGGCGTTCTTGTCGAAGCCGGCGGCCAGGCCGAGCCGGCCGTGGAAGGTGAGGCCCATCGCGCTCACGGGCGTCAGGTCGCGCCGCAGCCGGCGTCCCTGCGGCTCCAGCGCGGGACGGGCGGCGCGGATGGCGGCGAAGCCGGCGTGGTGCGCCTTCTCGGCGTCGACCCGGACGGCAGCGTGGCGGAAGGCCCAGTCGTACGCCGTCACGGCCGGTGCTCCCTGGTGGCCAGGCGTGCGGCGTGGGTCATGGAGTCCTCGGTCTGCCCTTCGTGAGCGGTGTCGGTGGGGGTGTCCCGGGGGCCGAACCTACCAGCGGGCACGCTCCGCACGGCCCGCTCGTCCGGGGACCGAGCGCGTCGAAGGGATCGGTGCCCGCCTCACGCGGCGGGCCGACGTTCTCGCTCCCCCGGCGGGTCGCACCCGCGCTCGCGCACCCACGTGGTGCTGCCGGGGACCAGGAACTCGGGCCGGGCGTCGGAGGTGCTGATCCGGACCCGCCAGGGCGTGCTGTGGACGATGCGGTGGTGGGTGCCGCACAGCAGCACCAGGTTGGCCAGGCTCGTCGGGCCGCCGTCCGCCCAGTGCACGACGTGGTGGGCGTGGCACATGACCGGCGGACGGCGACAGCCCGGGAAGGCGCAGTGCTGGTCGCGCACGACCAGGGCCAGCCAGATCGCCGCCGTGACCAGTCGCTGGCTGCGCCCCACGTCGAGCACGCTCCCGTCGCCGCCCAGCACGGCCGGGACCAGGTCGGCGTCGCACGCAAGACGACGGGCCGTCGCCGGGTCGAGGTCCACCCCGGCGGTGGTGGTCGCCCGTCCGACGGCGTCACGGAGGTCGTCGTGGTCCATCGTCACCACGACCTGCGGGACGCCTCCGTGGCCCTGCGGGAGCGCGCCGCTCGACTGGGCCGTGCGGGCGAGCTGCACGAGGGCGTCGAACATGCGGGCGCCGTGGTCGCGCAGGTCGCGTCCGGAGTGGCCGAGCGTCCGGCACTGCAGGTCGGCGCAGACGCCGTCACCGCCGCACGAGCCCGGCTCGGCCGGCTGCGGCGCGGCGAGCGACAGCAGCACGGTCGAGACCAGCAGGAGGTCCTCCTTCGAGCCGTTGAAGCGGCCCGCTCCTCCGCCCAGCCCGTCGAAGCCGATGCGCAGGGACCGGTTGAGGTGCGCCGAGCGCTCGGTCCGCTCGAGCTCGCGCTCGCGGCGGGCGGTGTCTCCGGTCGGGTCGAGGGTCTCGACGAGGCGGTGGCCGACGGTCTCGAGGTCGTCGGCGCACAGCCGCGTGGCCTCGTCGAGCATCAGGGCGACGGCGCGGTCGCGCAGCGAGACGTCCTGCGGCAGCCGCTCGATCGCCTCCGCGACGATGCGCGCCTGGGTGCGCGACAGCCAGCCGTCGGCGAGCGCCTCGGCCACGCTGGGCAGGCCCTGGACCCGCCGGGCGAGCCGTGCCGTGGCGGGACCGCTGCGCCGGCGACCGCCGGCGGCGTGCGTCAGGAAGTCCCTCGCCGACGCCCAGCCGTCGTCCTTCAGTGCCTGCTGCCCCGCCGGGCTGACCTCCAGCTCGGCTGCGACCGCGAGCTCCAGCCCGTCGAGCTTCGCGCGGAGGTGGGCCACTGCCTCGACCGTGGCGACCAGCTCAGCACCGGACCGTGCGGCCCACATCGTCGCCGCCGCTTCGTCGACCGCAGTCGCGGCCCTCCCCAGCGCGGCCAGCGGCCCACCTCGCGGCGCGCCCCCGTCCGGGCGGGACTCACGCCATCCCGGCACATCGGGGTGCTGCGCACCGGGAGGCGTCGAAGTCGTCATGTATCCAGGGTCCCCGGGCCCACCGACAGGATCGGCCCCACATCTCACGATCCGAGACCTTATTCGAAAGTTTCTTCGCTTTTCATAAGTCAGGTGCGCGCGGCTCCCTGCATCCGCTCCGCGCTGAACGAACGCGTAAGCGTCATGCCCAGTGGCCTGCACGGTGGTGCGCGCCGTCGTCCTGTTCCTGCCCTCGGCGGTGAGCGTGGACGACCTGCCGCCGACCACACTCGGGGCTCCCCTGGAGGTATCCGATCGAGCTCGAGGAGGTAGCGGCGTCAGGGCTTGGGGCGCTCGCCCGCCAGAGTGCTGCTCACAGGCAGACCCTCGGATGCCAGGTGATCTCCAACGCGCGGTCGACGCGTCACGGCCAGCCGGGGGACTCCCCTGTCGCCCGGTCGATGCGGCCCAGCCGCCACGCGGCCAGGCCGCCGCCGATCGCACCGAAGAGGTGTCCCTGCCACGAGATGCCGGGCTGTCCGGGCAGGACGCCCCAGAGCACCCCGCCGTACAGCACCAGCAGCAGGACCCCGAGACCGATCTGCCCGGCCTGGCGCGAGAAGATCCCGCGCAGCAACAGGTAGCTCAACCAGCCGAAGACCAGGATCGACGCCCCGACGTGGAGCGTCCCGGTGCCTCCGGTGAGCCAGACGCCCGCACCGCCGACCAGCCACACCGCCGCCGTCACGACCAGCCAGCGGCGCACGCCGGAGAGCAGCAGCAGGAAGCCGAAGATCAGCAGCGGCACGGTGTTGGCCATCAGGTGGTCCCAGGGCCCGTGCAGCGCCGGGGCGAACAGCACCCCGTCCAGGCCCTCGGCCTGACGTGGCTCGATGCCGCCGTTGTCCTGCAACCAGCTCCCGGACAGCTGGTCGATCAGCTCCACGACGTAGAGCGCGCCGACGAAGACCAGGATCACCTGGAACGCCGCGCCCGCCGTCGGGCGTCGCCGCGTCGGGGTGGGTGCCTGCTGCCAGCTCATGACTCGACGGTAGCCGGGCCGCGCCAGCCGCCCCCGGTACGTCGTACGCGGCGGCGACGCGCCGACCCGCGCCGACGCACGGCGACGCACGGCGAGGCACGGCGACCAGGGCCGCTCGGTCAGCGGGTGGCGCGCGCCCAGTCCTGCAACGAGCGCACGCCGATGTCGCCGCGCCGCAGCGCCTCGATCCCCTGCACCGCCGCAGCGAGGCCCTGCACCGTGGTGATGCACGGGACGCCCGCCAGGATCGCCGCCGTGCGGATCTCGTAGCCGTCGACGCGCGCCGAGGACCCGGCCGTCGCCCCGTGCGGGGTGTTGACGATCAGGTGGATCTCGCCGTCGGTGATGAGGTCGACGGTGGTCGGCTCGCCGTTCGGACCGCGACCCTCGAAGTGCTTGCGCACGACGCGGGCGTCGATGCCGTTGCGGCGCAGCACCTCCGCCGTGCCCTGGGTGGCGAGGATCTCGAAGCCGTGGTCGGCCAGCACCTTGATCGGGAAGATCATGGTCCGCTTGTCGCGGTTGGCCATCGAGACGAAGATCCGGCCCTCGGTGGGCAGCGAGCCGTACGCCGCGGCCTGCGACTTCGCGAAGGCGGCACCGAAGTCGGAGTCGAAGCCCATGACCTCGCCGGTCGACTTCATCTCCGGGCCGAGCACGGTGTCGACGTTGGTGCCGTCGGCGGTCTTGAACCGGTTGAACGGCATCACCGCCTCCTTCACCGCGATCGGGAAGTCACCGGGCAGCTGGCCGCCGTCACGCTCGGGCAGCACCCCGGCCTCGCGCAGCGACGCGATGGACTCGCCGAGCATCACGCGCGCGGCCGCCTTGGCCAGCGAGACCGAGGTCGCCTTCGACACGAAGGGCACGGTGCGGCTGGCGCGCGGGTTGGCCTCGAGCACGTAGAGGACGTCGGAGCCCAGCGCGTACTGGATGTTGAGCAGCCCGCGCACCCCGATCCCCTCGGCGATGGCGCGCGTCGCCTCCCGGATGCGGAGGATCTCGGCCGCGCCCAGGGTGATCGGCGGCAGCGCGCACGCCGAGTCTCCGGAGTGGATGCCGGCCTCCTCGATGTGCTCCATGACCCCACCGAGGAACAGGTCCTCGCCGTCGAACAGCGCGTCGACGTCGATCTCGACCGCGTCGTCGATGAAGCGGTCGACCAGCACCGGCCGGTCCGGGCTGATCTCGGTGGCGGCCTCGATGTAGGAGCGGAGAGCGTCGTCGCCGTACACGATCTGCATGCCGCGACCGCCCAGGACGTAGGAGGGCCGCACCAGCACCGGGTAGCCGATCTCGGCGGCGATCCCGCGCGCCTCGACGTACGACGTCGCCATGCCGTGCTTGGGCGCGACCAGCCCGGCGGCGGCCAGCAGGTGACCGAAGGCCCCGCGCTCCTCGGCCAGGTTGATGGCCTCCGGCGAGGTGCCCACGATCGGGACGCCTGCGTCGGAGAGGCCCTGCGCGAGGCCGAGCGGGGTCTGGCCTCCGAGCTGGCAGATGACGCCCGCGATCGGGCCGGCGGCCTTCTCGGCGTGGTAGATCTCGAGCACGTCCTCCAGCGTGAGCGGCTCGAAGTAGAGCCGGTCGCTGGTGTCGTAGTCGGTCGAGACGGTCTCGGGGTTGCAGTTGACCATCACCGTCTCGTAGCCGGCGCCGCCCGGGGCGTGCGGTGAGGACGACAGCGCCAGCGCGGCGTGCACGCAGGAGTAGTCGAACTCGATGCCCTGCCCGATGCGGTTGGGCCCGCTGCCGAGGATGAGGACCGCGGGCCGCTCGCGCGGCACGACCTCGGTCTCCTCGTCGTACGACGAGTAGTGGTACGGCGTGCGCGCGGCGAACTCGGCGGCGCAGGTGTCGACCGTCTTGTAGACCGGCCGGATGCCGAGGGCGTGGCGGACGCCGCGGACGACGTCCTCGGAGAGGTTGCGGATGCGACCGATCTGCGGGTCGGAGAAGCCGTGGCGCTTGGCGCGACGCAGCAGCGGCGCGGTCATCTCGGGGGCGTCGACAAGCTCCTGGGCGACCTCGTTGAGCAGCATCAGCTGGTCGACGAACCACGGGTCGATGCCCGTGACGTCGTGGACCTCCTCGGGCGTCGCGCCCGCCCGGATGGCGTCCATGACCTTGCGGAGGCGACCGTCGTGCGGCACGCGGATCTCGTCCAGCAGCGAATTCTTGTCAAGATCCACGAAACGGTGCGACCAGTCGAACGGCGCGGACTTGCTCTCGAGGCTGCGCAGCGCCTTCTGCAGCGCCTCGGTGAAGTTGCGACCGATCGCCATCGCCTCGCCGACCGACTTCATGTGCGTGGTCAGCGTCGGGTCGGCGCCGGGGAACTTCTCGAAGGCGAAGCGCGGTACCTTCACCACGACGTAGTCCAGGGTCGGCTCGAAGGACGCCGGCGTCTCCTGGGTGACGTCGTTGGGGATCTCGTCGAGCGTGTAGCCGATGGCGACCTTGGCGGCGATCTTGGCGATCGGGAAGCCGGTGGCCTTGGACGCCAGCGCCGAGGAGCGCGACACGCGCGGGTTCATCTCGATGACGACGACGCGGCCGTCGGCCGGGTTGACGGCGAACTGGATGTTGCAGCCGCCGGTGTCGACGCCGACCGAGCGGATGATGCCGATCGAGAGGTCGCGCAGGTGCTGGTACTCGCGGTCGGTGAGCGTCATGGCGGGGGCGACCGTGATCGAGTCGCCGGTGTGCACGCCCATGGGGTCGAGGTTCTCGATCGAGCAGACGATGACGACGTTGTCAGCGGTGTCGCGCATCACCTCCAGCTCGTACTCCTTCCAGCCGATGATCGACTCCTCGAGGAGCACCTCGGTGGTCGGGCTCGCGGCCAGACCGGCGCCGGCGATGCGACGCAGGTCCTTCTCGTCGTACGCCATGCCGGAGCCGGTGCCGCCCATGGTGAAGCTGGGACGCACCACCATCGGCCAGCCGAGGTCCGCCGAGGCCGCGAAACACTCCTCGAGGGTGTGGCAGACCGCGCTGCGGGCCACCTCTCCGCCGAGCTCCTCGACGATCTTCTTGAAGGACTCGCGGTTCTCTCCGCGGTTGATCGCCTCGATGCTGGCGCCGATCAGCTCGACGCCGTACTTCTCCAGCACGCCGGCGGCGTCGAGCGCCATGGCGGTGTTGAGGGCGGTCTGGCCGCCGAGGGTCGCCAGCAGCGCGTCGGGGCGCTCGTGGGCGATGACCTTCTCGACGAACTCGGGCGTGATCGGCTCGACGTACGTCGCGTCGGCGAACTCGGGGTCGGTCATGATCGTGGCCGGGTTGGAGTTCACCAGCACGACGCGGATGCCCTCCTCGCGCAGCACGCGGCAGGCCTGGGTGCCGGAGTAGTCGAACTCGCACGCCTGGCCGATGACGATCGGGCCGGAGCCGATCACCATCACCGAGCGGATGTCGTCGCGCTTGGGCATCAGTTGCTGCCTTCCTGGGTCTCGACGACGCTCGCTTGCGCTCGCTGCTCGACCTCCGTCGGAGTCTCGACGACGCTCGCTTGCGCTCGCTGCTCGACCTCCGTCGGAGTCTCGACGACGCTCGCTTGCGCTCGCTGCTCGACCTCCGTCATGAGGTCCACGAACCGGTCGAAGAGGTACGCCGCGTCGTGCGGGCCGGCTGCCGCCTCGGGGTGGTACTGCACGGAGAAGGCCGTCAGCGTGCCGTCGGCGTCACGCAGCTCGAGCCCCTCCACGACGTCGTCGTTGAGGCACACGTGGCTCACGCTCGCCTCGCCGTACGGCGTGGTGGTGGGCCGGTCCAGCGGCACGCCGTCGGGCCACGCGACCGCGAACCCGTGGTTGTGGGCGGTGACCTCGACCTTGCCGGTGGTGCGGTCCATCACTGGCTGGTTGATGCCGCGGTGGCCGTACTTCAGCTTGAAGGTGCCCAGGCCCAGGGCCCGGCCGAAGAGCTGGTTGCCGAAGCAGATGCCGAAGTAGGGCACACCCGCCTCGAGCACCGCCCGGATGGTGGCCACGGTGTGGTCGGCGGTGGCGGGGTCACCGGGGCCGTTGCTGGCGAACACCCCGTCGGGGGCGAACGCGAGCACCTCCTCGACGGTGGCGGTGCTGGGCAGCACGTGCACCTCGATGCCGCGCTCGGCCATCATCCGCGGGGTGTTGGTCTTGATGCCGAGGTCGAGGGCCGCGACCCGCAGGGGACGCCCCGAGGTGCCGGCGGAGGTCGGCGCGACCACGTAGGCCTCGGGCGCCGTGACCTCCTCGGCCAGGGAGGCGCCGGTCATCTCGGCGGACGCCTGCACGCGCTCGAGCAGCCGGGCGGGGTCGGTCTCGGTGGTGGAGATGCCGACCCGCATCGCCCCGCGCTCACGCAGGTGGCGGGTCAGCGCACGGGTGTCGACCCCGCTGATGCCGACCACGCCCTGCTCGCGCAGGTCCTCGTCGAGGGTGCGCACCGAGCGCCAGTTGCTCGGCACCCGGGCCGGGTCGCGCACGACGTACCCGCTGACCCAGATGCGGCGCGACTCGGGGTCGTCGTCGTTCATGCCGGTGTTGCCGACGTGCGGAGCCGTCATCACGACCACCTGGCGGTGGTACGACGGGTCGGTGAGCGTCTCCTGGTAGCCGGTCATGCCGGTGTTGAAGACCGCCTCGCCGAAGGTCTCCCCCTCGGCGCCGTAGACCTCCCCGTGGAAGGTCCGGCCGTCCTCGAGGACGAGCATCGCGGGCGCGCGCAGATTCACGCGTCGTACCTCCTTCTCCGCCTCACAGGACGGATCGTTAAAGGATGTTCGAGCACCCCGGACCCTACCAGCGACCGCGGTCGCACGGTCCTAGGGTGAGCGTCATGGCCAAGGGCACGCACGACCACGCGGGTGACCCCCGCAACGACGACATCCTCATCTGGGTCAACGGCGAGCTGAAGCCGCGGGCGGAGGCGGTCGTGTCCGTCTTCGACTCGGGGTTCGTGCTCGGTGACGGGGTGTGGGAGGGCCTCCGGGTCCACGACGGGCACCCGGCGTTCCTCGAGAAGCACCTCGACCGGCTGTTCCAGGGCGCGCAGGCGATCCTCATGGACCTCGGGATGACGCGCGAGGAGATCACGCGGGCGATCTACGACACGATCGCGGCCAACGACATGCGCGACGGGGTGCACATCCGGCTGATGAGTACCCGGGGCGTGAAGTCCACGCCCTACCAGGACCCGCGGGTGACCGTCGGGCCCGCCACCGTGGTGGTCATCGCCGAGCACAAGGAGCCGATGCCGGCCACCGTGACCGACGGCATCACGCTGTTCACCACCCACGTCCGCCGTGCGACGCCGGACACCCTCGACCCCAAGCTCAACGCGCACAGCAAGCTCAACGACATCCAGGCCTGCATCCAGGCCTACACCGCCGGTGCCGACGAGGCGCTGATGCTCGACCCGCACGGCTTCGTCGCCACCTGCAACTCCACGCACTTCTTCGTGGTGCTCGGGACGCCGGACGAGCCGGAGGTGTGGACCTCCGACGGCCGCTTCTGCCTCGGCGGCATCACCCGCGGCAACGTGCTCGACGTGTGCCGGGCCGCGGGCATCACCGCGCGGGAGACGACGTTCAGCCTCACCGACGTCTACTCCGCGCAGGAGGCGTTCGTGACCGGCACCTTCGCCGGGCTGGTGCCGGTGCGCACCATCGACGGCCGCACCATCGGCTCGGGCACCCGCGGCCCGGTGGTCGAGCGCCTCCAGGGCCTGTACGCCGACCACGTCCGGGCCGACGTGGCGGGACGGGTGGCGCCCGGGGCGGCGTCGTGAGCACGCCGGGGCCCGGGCCCGACGGGGTGGTCCGGGTCGCGATGTGGTCGGGCCCGCGCAACATCTCCACGGCGATGATGCGGGCCTGGGAGAACCGGCGCGACACCGTGGTGGTCGACGAGCCGCTCTACGCGGCGTACCTGCACCGCACGGGCATCGACCACCCGGCCCGCGAGGAGGTCGTCGCCTCGCAGCCCACCGACCTCGCTGACGCGGTCGAGGCGCTGCGGGCGCCGCTGCCCGACGGCGTGGGTGTCCACTACGCCAAGCACATGGCCCACCACCTGCTGCCCGACGACGACCTCGCGTGGGTCCACGACTTCGCCACGGTGCTGCTCGTGCGCGACCCGCGCGAGGTGGTCGCGTCGTACGTGAAGTCGCGCGAGGCGTGCGAGCCCGACGACATCGGCCTGCTCCAGCAGGGCCGGCTGCTCGACGAGCTGACCGCCGACGGATCGGCGCCGCCGCCGGTGATCGACGCGGCCGACTTCCTGCGTGACCCGGAGAGCCACCTGCGCTGGGTCTGCGACTGGCTCGGCATCGACTTCTCCGAGCGCATGCTGGCGTGGCCGGCCGGGCCGCGCGACTCCGACGGCGTGTGGGCCCCGCACTGGTACGACGCGGTGTGGGCCTCGACCGGCTTCGCGCCGTACCGCCCCCGCGAGGTGGACCTCGACGCCCACGACGCCGCGGTCGCCGAGGCCTGCCGCCCGGTCTACGAGCGGCTGCACGCCCTCCGCGTCCGACTCTGACGCCGTCGGTCCCCGGACGTGCGTCGGGCCGCGGACATCGTCGGGCCCGGCCGCTGCGGCGACCGGGCCCGACCGCGGTGTGCGTGACCGTCAGAAGGTGATGCCTCGCGCGGCGAAGCGGTCCTTGACGAGCGCCGCCGCCCGCTTGCCGTCACGCGCCAGCGCGGCGCGGTAGGTGTCGGCGGCCGCCGCCGAGAACGACGTGTCCGCGGCGTAGTCGAACTGCGAGAGGACGAGCGTGGTGTCCCAGGCGCGGCTGGTCAGGCCGAGGGCGGCGTAGCCCTTGCGGATCTCCCACAGCGCCTGGCTCCAGATCTGGCCGTCGTAGTGGACCTGGTTGCGGCGCTCGGCCAGCGTCAGGTTGCGGTCGAAGCGCCGGATGCAGTGGGGCGCCGCGGTGTAGGACGACGCGTCCCAGTCCATCGGGCACGCCTCCTCGGCCCGCACCGGCCAGCCGTACTGCTTCGCCGCGGCCAGCCCCACGGTCACCGCGAGGTAGTCGCCGAAGGACTCGCCGATGGCACCGGCGTCGAGGCTCTGGCCGTAGCCGGGCACCTGGTCGGCGTGCACGGCGTGGCCGTACTCGTGGACGATGACCTCCGCGTCCTCGGCGTCATCGACCCCGCCCTTGCCGAGCCGGATCCGGTAGGGCTTGTCGGTCTGGTAGCTGTTGTCGCCGCCGTACTGGTTGATCTTCACGGTGAACTGCTCGTCGAGGACGCCCGGCAGGGTGGAGCCGAAGCCCAGCGACTGCAGGTACTCCTGGGTCTGGTTCACCCAGAAGTAGCCCATGACCTGCTCGAACTGGTCCTGGTGGCGGTCGTAGGCGTAGCGACCCGTCGCCGAGTAGGCGGGGGTTCCCGTGGCGGACTCGACGGTGACCCACCGGCCGCGCAGGTAGCCCGAGCCGTCGAGGTTGCGCAGCGGCGCCATCGCGTACGCCGAGGCGGGGACGGCCGACGCGGCGTCGTCGGAGTCGGTGAGGGTCTGGTCGCCGCTCGACTGCACCGGGTTGACCATGAAGACCCGACCGGTGCCCGTCCTCGTGCCGGGGGCCGGCTTCGCCTCGGCCGGACCGACCGCGGCGAGGCCGGCGGCGAGCAGGCCGGCGACGGACGCGGCAGCCAGACCGGCGGCCACGGGACGACGCGAGGCCCGGGTGGACGGGCGAGCAGGACGGGACAGCGTGGTGGTCACGCAGGACCTCTTTCGGTCGAGAACGGGATGAGGCGGACGAACGTGCGCCGCCCGGCACGCTAACCCGCGATCCTGCCTGCGGGGAACCCCTGCGTGCCCCGTCTCCCGACCCGGACCGGTGCGGTCTGCGGGCGTCTCAGGCGAGCTTGCCGTCGAGGACCGTCGGCACGCCGCGCAGGAACGTCGCGACCACCCGACCGGGCAGCTCGCGCCCGGCGTAGGGGTTGTTGCGCGAGAGGCTGGCGGTGTCGGCGGCGGTGACCACCCGGGTGGCGGTCGGGTCGAAGACGGTCAGGTTGGCCGGCTCCCCCACCGCGATCGGACGGCCGTGGTCGGCCACCCGGCCGATGCGCGCCGGGGCGGTCGACATCCGCTCGGCGACCTGCTCCCAGGTCATCGCCCCGGTGTCGACCATCGTGTGCTGCACGACCGACAGCGCGGTCTCGAGGCCGAGCATGCCGAAGGCGGCCGCCGCCCACTCGCAGTCCTTGTCCTCGTGCGGGTGCGGCGCGTGGTCGGTGGCGACGATGTCGAGGGTGCCGTCGGCCAGGCCGGCGCGGACCGCTGCCACGTCGACGTCCGAGCGCAAGGGCGGGTTCACCTTGTAGATCGGGTCGTAGGTCTCGGCCAGGGCGTCGGTCAGCAGCAGGTGGTGCGGGGTGACCTCGGCGGTCACGTTCCAGCCCTTGCTCTTGGCCCAGCGCACGATCTCCACCGACCCGGCCGTCGAGACGTGACAGATGTGCAGCCGGCTCCCGACGTGGGCGGCGAGCAGGCAGTCGCGCGCGATGATCGCCTCCTCGGCGACCGCGGGCCAGCCGCGCAGGCCGAGCCGACCGGAGAGCTCGCTCTCGTTCATCTGCGCGTCCTCGGTCAGCCGCGGCTCCTGCGCGTGCTGGGCGATCACGCCGTCGAAGGCCTTGACGTACTCCAGCGCCCGGCGCATCAGCACCGCGTCGCTGACGCACTTGCCGTCGTCGGAGAACACCCGGACCCGCGCCGCACTGTCGGCCATCGCACCGAGCTCGGCCAGCCGCTCGCCGCCGAGCCCCACGGTGACCGCGCCGACCGGGAAGACGTCGCAGTGACCGGCCTCGCGACCGAGCCGCCAAACCTGCTCGACGACGCCGGCGGTGTCGGCCACCGGGTCGGTGTTGGCCATCGCGTGCACGGCGGTGAAGCCGCCGAGCGCGGCGGCCTGGGTGCCGGTGTCGACGGTCTCGGCGTCCTCGCGGCCCGGCTCGCGCAGGTGGGTGTGGAGGTCGACGAGACCCGGCAGGAGCACGGCGCCGCCGCCGTCGACGGTGGTCTTCTCGGTGACGCCGCTCGTCCCGGCCTCGGTGGTCGAGCCCGCGGTGGTCGAGCTGCCCTCGGTGGTCGAGCCCGTCGAGACCCGGATCTCGGCGATCGTCCCGTCGGCGACCAGGACGTCGACGGCCTCGCCGCCGTACGGACGGACGTCGCGGATCAGGTAGGTGCTCACAGGTCGGCTCCGTCGATCGTGGGGGTGGGGGCGCTCGGCGTACCGGCGGGTCCGTTGCCGCCGAGCAGGAGGTAGAGCACGGCCATGCGCACCGCGACACCGTTGGTGACCTGCTCGACAATGACCGAGCGCGGGGAGTCGGCGACGTCGGCGGTGATCTCCATGCCGCGGACCATCGGCCCCGGGTGCATGACCAGCGTGTGGTCCTGCAGGAGCCCCATGCGGCGGGAGTCCAGGCCGTAGCGGCGCGAGTACTCCCGCACCGTGGGGAAGAACGCGGCGTTCATGCGCTCGCGCTGCACGCGCAGCATCATCACCGCGTCGGTCTTCGGCAGCACCGCGTCGATGTCGTACGACGTCTCGACGTCCCAGCCCTCCACGCCGACCGGCAGCAGCGTCGGGGGCGCCACCAGCGTGACCTCCGCGCCGAGCGTGCGCAGCAGCAGCGCGTTGGAGCGCGCGACCCGGCTGTGCAGGACGTCGCCGACCAGTGCGACCCGGCGGCCGTCGAGGGAGCCGAGGTGGCGCCACATGGTGAAGGCGTCGAGCAGCGCCTGGGTGGGGTGCTCGTGGGTGCCGTCGCCGGCGTTGACCACGCTGGAGCGGGTCCAGCCCGTGTGGGCCAGCCGGTGGGGCGCGCCGCTGGCGCCGTGGCGGATGACGATGGCGTCGGCACCCATCGCCTCGAGCGTCAGCGCGGTGTCCTTGAGGCTCTCGCCCTTGCTGACGCTGGAGCCCTTGGCGGCGAAGTTGATGACGTCGGCCGACAGCCGCTTCGCCGCGGCCTCGAACGAGATCCGCGTGCGGGTGCTGTCCTCGAAGAACAGGTTGACGACCGTGCGTCCGCGCAGCGCGGGCAGCTTCTTGATCGGTCGGTCGGCCAGGCTGCGCAGCTCCTCGGCCGTGGTCAGGACGAGCTCGGCGTCGTCGCGGGTCAGGTCGCCGGCACTCAGCAGGTGCTTCATCATCGCGGTCCCTCCGTCCCACCGGTGATGACCACGGCGTCGCGACCGTCGAACTCGTCGAGGCGGACCTCGACGTTCTCGGCCAGCGAGGTGGGCAGGTTCTTGCCGACGAAGTCGGCGCGGATCGGCAGCTCGCGGTGGCCGCGGTCGACCAGGACGGCCAGCCGGACGGCCTGCGGCCGACCCAGGTCGTTCAGGGCGTCCAGCGCGGCGCGGATGGTTCGGCCGGAGTAGAGGACGTCGTCGACGAGCACCACGACCTTCCCGTCGATCCCGTCGTGGGGGATCTCGGTGGGGAGCAGGGCCCGGGCCGGGCGCAGGCGGAGGTCGTCGCGGTACATCGTCACGTCGAGCGAGCCGACGGCCACGGTGGCGCCCTCGACGGCGGCGATGCGCTCGGCGACCCGCTGGGCCAGCGGCACGCCGCGGCGGGGGATGCCGAGCAGCACGAGGTCGGCGGCGCCCTTGTTGCGCTCGAGGATCTCGTGCGCGATGCGGGTCAGCGCCCGGGCGATGTCGGGGGCGTCGAGGACCACGCGCTCGGCGGTCCCGACGTCGGGAGCCTGCGAGAAGGGCGGGGGCGGCACGGCCTCCGCGGTCCCGGGGGACGGCGTGCTCTGGGGATCCTGCTCCGAGGATGACGGCATCAGCGCGTCTGACCTCCTTCTCCGCCTCACGGGACGGCTCGTTAAAGGATGTCGATCGGGGCTCACCCTAACAGCGCGCGCGCCCCCGCCCGCTAGGGTCGGGCTCCCGGACCCGGGCAGACACCACCAGCGCAGGGGGCCTCGTGACCACCACCCGACCCGAGATCAGCGGCGTGCGCGGAGTGCCGGAGTCGGCGGTCAGCGCCGCGCTGCTGGCCACCCTGCCGGCGAACGACGCCCCGGCTCCCTGGACGGTCACCTGCGAGGCCGTGCTGTGGTTCTGCCGCGGTGGCGACGCGGCGACGCAGGCGCTGCCGCCGTCCCTGCGCGCGGGACACCGCGGCCTGGTCGTGGTGGGAGGCGTGGTCCGCTACAGCGACACCCCCGTCGGCCCGTACGACGAGGTCTTCGGGCTGGTCGGCTCGCGCAGCGGACGCCACGGGTGGGGCTCGGTGTGCTTCATGTCGGTCGACTCCCCCGCGTCGCTGGTCGGCGGGCGCGCCAACTGGGGCATGCCCAAGACCCTCGGCGCCTTCACCGGCGAGATCCGCAGCGGGTCGACGGTCGTCGCGCGCGGTGTCGACGAGACGGACTGGTCGGTCAGCGCCACCCCGCGCGTACGCGGCCCCCGGCTGCCGGCGCGCAGCCGCGCCACCACCCGTCAGGAGCTCGACGGCGGCCGGGTCGGCCACAGCCGCCTGAGCGCGTCGGCGAAGGTCCGCCCGGCCCTGGTCGACGTCGAGGTCCGCTCCCCCGGCGACCTCGCCACGTGGCTGCGGTCCGGGCGGCACCTTGGGGCCGTCGTCGAGCGCTCCACCTTCACGCTCGCTCCCCCGACGTACCCGAACGGCTGACTCGGGAGGTCGCACCCGCCTGGCCTCACTCGATCCGGGCGAGGGCCACGCGGACCTGGCCGTGCCAGGTCGGGTAGGCGTAGATCATGCTCTCGAGGTCGCCGATCGGCACCCGGGCGTGGACGGCCAGGGTGAGCATCGACAGCACCTCGCCCCCGGCCGGTCCGACCGACGTGGCGCCGACGAGCTTGTCGTCGACGACGACGAGCTTGATGAGGCCGTCGTTGCCAGGGCCGTGCATGTGGCCGCGGGACGACTCCGGCAGCCCGACGCAGCCCACCTTCACGTCGAGGCCCTGCTCGCGCGCCTGCTCCTCGGTCAGGCCCACGGCTCCGACCTCGGGCTGGGTGAAGGTGACGCGCGGGACGGCGCGGTAGTCGGCCGGAGGTCCGGGCTTGCCGCGCAGCTGGCGGATGACGATGCCGGCCTGGTACTTCGCGGTGTGGGTGAAGGGCCCCTTGCCCACGATGTCGCCGACCGCGAACAGCCCCGGCACCGGCTCGCCGTCGCGCAGCACGTGCAGGCAGTCGTCGGTGTCGAGCGCGTCGACCTCGCCGTCCAGCCCGACGGTCTCCAGGCCCAGGTCGGGCAGGTTGGTGCGTCGTCCGGCCGCGACGAGCAGCTTCTCGACGTGGATCGTCTCCTCGCCGAGGTCGAGGGCGAAGCGGCCGTCGTCGTACGCCACCGACGCGATGTCGACCCCGGGCATCACCCGCATGCCCTCGCGCGTGAGGACCTCGGTCATGACGGTGCTGACCTCGGGCTCCTCGGCGACGAGGATGCGGTCGGCGACCTCCAGCAGGGTGACCTGCGAGCCGAAGCGCTGGAAGACCTGGGCCAGCTCGGAGCCGATCGCGCCCGACCCGATGACCGCGAGCGAGCCGGGGGCCTCGGTGACCTTCACGACCTCGCGGTTCGTCCAGTACGGCGTGTCGGCCAGCCCGTCGATCGGCGGGGCCGTCGGGTGGGTGCCGGTGGCCAGGACGATGCCCGAGCGGGCCCGCACCTGGTGCCCTCCGACGTCGACGACGCCCTCGCCGGCCAGCCGCGCGTGGGCGTGGACGACGGTGGCGCCGTTCTCGCAGAGCCGGTCGACGACCACGGTGTCGTCCCAGTCGTGGGTGGCCTCGGTGCGGATGCGCTCGGCCACCGGGCCGAAGTCGGGCGTCACCGTGCTGTCGCCGGCGACCTCGCGGACCAGGCGGGCCTCGGCGAGTGCCTCGGCGGCGCGGATCATCATCTTGCTCGGCACGCAGCCGTAGAAGGGGCACTCGCCGCCCGCCAGGTGCTTGTCGATCGCCAGCACCTCGAGCCCGGCCAGCGCCAGCTTGTTGGCGGTGAACTCGCCGCCGGGGCCGAGCCCCACGACGACGACGTCGTACTCGTCGGCCAGGTCGTCGGTGACGCTCGAGCGGTCCGCGGCCGCCTCCCCCGACACCGCGCGGGGGAACTTCTCGGCGGGCGGCGGCGGAGGCGGCGTCATGGGCCCACCCTGCCATCGGGGACCAACGCCGTACGGGGTTCGGCGCGGCTCACTCCGGCATCGGCGGACCCACCACCTCGAGTCCGTAGCGCGGCCCGCCGTCGACCCAGCGCGGGATCTCGACCTCCGGGGTGAGCCCGTCCGCACCGGGCAGGCCGCTCGGCCGGTCGGTACGAGGTGTCAGGACGACGGCGTGATGGACGCCAGGATCTCCTGCTTGTTGCGCACCACGGTGCCGAGGATGCCGTTGACGAAGCCCGGCGACTCGTCGGTCGACAGCTCCCGGACCAGCGCGAGCGCCTCGCTCACCGCCACGGCGTCCGGGACGTCGTCGACATGGAGGATCTCGAAGACGCCGATGCGCAGGACGTTGCGGTCCACCGCCGGCATCCGGTCGAGGGTCCAGCCCTCGGCGTACTGCGCGATGACGTCGTCGACCTCGGCGCGGTGGGCGGCGACGCCGCGCACCAGCTCCACGGTGTAGTCGTTCATGGGGCGGTCGGGCACGTTGAGCCGCTGCGCGAGCGTGCCGTCGGGCGCGAGCCCGCGGACCTCGCTCTCGAAGATGGCGTCGAGCGCACGCTTGCGTGCCTTGGACCGTGCCGACATGGGGAGCCTCAGACCTGCTGGAGTGACGGGGGGCGGAGCGAGGTCAGCTGTTGACGCGGCCGAGGTAGCTGCTGTCGCGGGTGTCGACCTTGACCTTCTCGCCGTTGGTGATGAACAGCGGGACCTGGATCTCGTGGCCGGTCTCGAGACGGGCGGGCTTGGTGCCGCCGCTGGAGCGGTCACCCTGCAGGCCGGGCTCGGTGTACTCGATGAGCAGCTCGACCGAGGCCGGCAGCTCGATGTACAGCACGCGGCCCTCGTTGGTGGCCACGATGGCCTCCTGCTGCTCGAGCAGGAAGTTCGAGGCGTCGCCGACGATCTCCGGAGCGATCTCCAGCTGCTCGTAGTCGGTGTTGTCCATGAAGATGTAGCTGGTGCCGTCGTTGTAGAGGTACTGCATCGTGCGCTTGTCGACGCTGGCCACCTCGACCTTGACGTCGGCGTTGAAGGTCTTGTCCACGGTCTTGCCGGACTCGATGCCGCGCAGCTTGGTGCGCACCACGGCGCCACCCTTGCCGGGCTTGTGGTGCTGGAACCACATGACCTGCCAGAGCTGGCCGTCGAGCTTGAGAACCATGCCGTTCTTCAGGTCGTTCGTGGTCGCCATGCGCGCGTGAACCTCTTCGTGGGTGGGAGACGGTGGGTCGTGCCGGGCGGCCGGGGCCCGCGGAGGGGCCGAGATGACGCCTCCCGCGTGGGGTTGGTCACCGGCCAGCGGTCCAGTTTATCGCGGGTGGGCGCTCGCCCCTAACCTTGGACGCATGACCAGCCCCACCGTCGCCCTCACCGAGCGCTTCCAGCAGGCCCTGGGCAAGGCGTTCGGCGACGAGTACGCCGACGCCGACCCGGTGATCCGGCCCTCGCAGTTCGCCGACCTGCAGGCCAACGCCGCGATGGCGCTCGCCAAGCGGCTCGGCTCCAAGCCGCGCGACGTGGCCGCCCGCATCGTGGAGGCGCTGGACGTCGACGACGTCGTCGAGGCCCCCGAGGTGACCGGGCCCGGCTTCGTGAACCTCCGGGTCCGCCCCGAGTGGGTGGCGTCGCAGGTCGAGCAGCTCGGGACCCGTCTCGGCGTACCGGAGCAGCCGCGGCAGGTCGTGCCGCTCGACTACTCCGCGCCCAACGTGGCCAAGGAGATGCACGTCGCGCACCTGCGCACCACCGTGGTCGGCGACGCGCTGGCCCGGACACTGGAGCACCTCGGCCACGAGGTCGTGCGCCAGAACCACGTCGGCGACTGGGGCACGCCGTTCGGGATGCTCATCGAGCACCTGCTCGACGTCGGGCGCGACTCCGAGGAGGCGCACGACCTGGAGGCGAGCCCGAACCGCTTCTACCAGGCGGCGCGCGCCAAGTTCGACGGTGACGAGACGTTCGCCGCCCGGGCCCGGCAGCGGGTGGTGACGCTGCAGGCCGGCGACCCCGACACGCTGGCACTGTGGGGCGAGCTGATCGAGCTGTCGAAGGCCTACTTCAACCGGATCTACCGGCTGCTCGACGTCACGCTCACCGACGACGACCTGGCCGGCGAGAGCATCTACAACGACGCGCTCGCCGGGATCTGCGACGAGCTGGAGGCCGCGGGCATCGCGACGGTCAGCGAGGGCGCACTGTGCGTCTTCCTCGAGGGCCACACCGGCCGCGAGGGCAAGCCGGTCCCGCTCATCATCCGCAAGAGCGACGGTGGCTACGGCTACGCCACCACCGACCTCGCCACGATCCGGCACCGCGTCGAGGACCTGCGCGCCGACCGGGTTCTCTACGTCGTCGGCGCGCCGCAGGCGCTGCACTTCCAGATGGTGTGGGAGACGGCCCGGCTGGCCGGCTGGCTGCCGGACGGAGTCGAGGTCGTCCACGTCAAGATCGGCAACGTGCTCGGCCCGGACGGCAAGATCCTCCGCACGCGCAGCGGCGACCCGATCCGGCTGATGTCGCTGCTCGAGGAGGCCGTGGAGCGCGCCGAGGGCGTGGTCGCCGAGTCGCGTCCCGACCTCGACGCCGAGACGCGCTCCCACATCGCCTGGCAGGTGGGGATCGGGGCGGTGAAGTACGCCGACCTCTCGGTCTCGCACGACAGCGAGTACACCTTCGACTTCGAGCGGATGCTGTCGCTGCAGGGCAACACCGGCCCCTACCTGCAGTACGCCGCCGCCCGGATCCGCTCGATCCTGCGCAAGGCCGCCGAGGCCGGTCATTCCGCCGGCCCGCTCGTGGTCGGCGAGGAGGCCGAGCGTGCGCTGGGGCTGGCGCTGCTCGGCTTCGGCGACGTGGTCGCGGCCGTCGGCGACACCCTCGAGCCCCACCGGCTCTGCGGCTACCTCTTCGACCTGGCCCAGGCGTTCACCGCGTTCTACGAGCACTGCCCGGTCCTCAAGGTCGACGACGACGCCGTCCGCGCCTCCCGCCTGACCCTGTGCACCCGGACCCTCGACGTCCTCGTCGCCGGCCTCGACCTGCTCGGCATCCAGACCCCCGACCAGATGTAGCCCCCCGCGAAGCGTCGCGTGCGTACCCGCGAAGCGTCGCGCGTGTACGCGCGAAGCGTCGCGTGTGTACGTCCGAAGCGTCGCGTGTGTACGCACGAAACGTCGCGTGTGTACGCACGAGACGTCAATCAGGAACGCGGCCACGTCATACTGACCGGATCTCGCGGCACGGTGGCAGCGCGTGCGCTGTCGCGCGACGCCGTACGCCGCGATGCTGTCCGGCATGACCACGACCCGAGTCGGGCTCCTCGCCTTCGACGACTGCGACGCCATGGACCTGATCGGTCCCTACGAGGTGCTCCTGACAGCCAACCGGCTGCTCGCGCGCGACGGACGTGAGCCGGCCTTCGAGGTGCTGGTGGTCGGCGAGGCCAAGGTGGCGGTGTACGGCGGTCTGCGGATCGCGCCGAGCGTCGCTCCCAGGGACGTCGAGCACCTCGACGTGCTCGTCGTACCCGGGGCCATCGACATCGACGCCGCGAGCCCCGACGACGCCGTCCGCGTCTTGGCGCCGAGGTCGGACGTGCTGACCTCGGTCTGCACGGGCGCGTTCTCCCTGCAGCGGCTGGGACTCGTCGACGGGCTCGAGGTCACGACCCACTGGGAGGACGTCGGTGTGCTGCGCGATGCCGGCGCCCAGGTCCGCGACGACCTGCGCTGGGTCGACAGCGGCGCACTCGTCACCTCGGGCGGGATCAGCTCTGGCATCGCGATGACGCTGCACCTCGTCGCGAGGTACGTCGACCGGGCGCTGGCCGAAGCGACCGCACGGCAGATCGACTACGTGTGGACCGAGAGCCGCTGACCCTGCCCCCATTCCGGGCTGCTCGGCCGCTCGTCATACGTCTGGACGGTTTCTGCCGCGAGAACTGTCCAGACGTATGACGAAGGCACTGCGGTCAGCGGTCGCCGGCCGTCAGCAGGGGCGTCGCCTCGCTGACCAGCAGCGGCGTCCCGGGACCCGCGCTGCTGACGGTGCCGTCGATGTCCTGCCACGCTCCTCCGCCGACGCGGAACCGGGCGGTGTAGCTGACGGTCACCGACGGCGAGACCGTCACGTCCGCGTCGGGGTAGCGGTGCGTGATGTCCTTCGACGGGTACGGCGCCCCCGGCGACGTCGTCGTCAAGCCGCTCCCGTCCCCGAAGCTCCAGGCGTACCCGGCCGGGGTCGCCACCACGTCCACCGCCTGGCCCAGGACCGTCAGGTCGACGCTCACCTGCTGAGGGTCGACGTAGAAGATCGTGTCGAAGTTGACCAGCGTCTCCCCCGCCGGCTGGGTCTGCACCGTGAGGTACGGCAGCCCGGTCCGCTCGAGTGCAGACAGCACGTCCCCCGGCGTCACCTCAGGCGGCACGTACTCCTCCGGTGGCGTCGATCCGCCGACGCACTGGCTGCCCAAGGATGACCACGCTCCCGTGGAGTCTCTGCCCCATAACCGGAAGCGACGCGCTTCACGTGTTGGACACGTCTGTGCCGAAGAGCATTCATCTGTAACTAGGTTTGTAGGCGACGACCCGAAGCACGATATGCCCCAGCGGTAATCGATGTAGGGCGAGCGTGATGACGAGTCACCTTCCGGCGAAGCGATACTCTCAGGTGCGCTTGATGGCGGGTGAGAGCACTGAACCTGCACTCGAAAAAAGCTGCCGCCGGCGCTGCCGCCAGAGGTGCATCCAGCCCCACTCGCGGATGGCAGGGTTACTGGAATCGCCTCGGTGGCGAATGCCGCCACAAGAGCGATAACCATGCAGGCGAATCGTCGCGTCACGATTCACCTCTGCTCGACGATTTCGTTCAGTCTCCAGTCACGGACTTTCACGCTCGTGACGGTGAAGTCATACAGAACGCTCTCCGCCGCAGTCTCGCGCGGCTCAGCACCGGCGCTATCGATAACTCTTTGCCGCTGGGTCTCGACAAGGACCTGCACACGCGTGAGTTCAGGATTAACCGGCCCTACGACACCAAGGTCACGAATAGACCAGAGACCATCCTCGAGCCGACCACCCGCGCTGCGAAGTTCGTCCACAGCTCCGGAGATCGCTTCACATGATTTACAGCCGGAAGCCGAGAGAGCTCGCAGCGGCTCCGTATCGAGCGAGGCGCTGGTGTAGTTGAGGACGTCGACGGCGTACCGGACGAAGGCTTCGGCGGACTTGCGCGACGTACCTTTCGCGGCGGCGGGCATCTCGGGCGGGCCCTCGACGTCGCTGGTGGGCTCGGGCTCGGCCGTGGCGGTCTGCTCCGTAGAGGCCGAGGGCGAGCTGTCCAACGGTGCCGGCTCGGGAGCGGGGTCGCTGCACCCGGCCACCAGGAACACCAGCGCGACGGCGCCTCCGACAGCGGTGCGGAGCGGGCGTGGACGTACGGACGGCATGACTCCCCCGACCGGCTCCGGGCACCCAGAGCCGTCGACTCGACAGGCAATGTGGACACAGCGTCGCCGCAGGACGGCGCCCGGCGAACATAACCCGAGCAGCACGTGCCTGCCGAGACCCGAGCTCGTCCCTGTGGACAACGCGCCCCCGAGCCCGCGGGCCAGGTGCCCCCGAGCCCGTGGGCCAGGCGCTCCCGGCCTGTGGACCAGGCGCCCCGAGTCCGTGGCCGGCGCTCCCCGACGCCTGCGCACGCCGACCCTCGAGATCGTGTGCATCTCGAGCCACCTGGTGACGTCGAACGCACACGATGACTGTCCCCACCCGCGCAGGAAGCCGAGGCACCCAGAACATCGCCCCAAGCGGCGAGTGACCAGAACGCCGCCCCCGCGCCGCGCGTGACCAGAAGTCGGCCGTCGGCGGCACCCCGTGCCCCACACCCGAGGACCCGCGACCCCGGCAACTAGGCTGCGCCGGGTGACCTGGTTCCAGTCCCCTGCGGACGCGTCCGAGCAGCTCCACGAGGCTGCCTACCTCGCCGACACGTCCACCGCGACGACGACCTACCTGGCCGGAGCGCTCGAGAAGCCGCTCCTGGTCGAGGGCCCGGCCGGGGTCGGCAAGACCGAGCTGGCCAAGGCGATCGCGCGCGCCAACGGCGCGGAGCTCGTCCGCCTGCAGTGCTACGAAGGTCTCGACGAGGCGCGGGCGCTTTATGAGTGGAACTACAAGAAACAGCTCCTTCGCATCCAGGCCACGTCGAGCGACCAGGCCTGGGAGGAGACCCACGACGACATCTTCACCGACGAGTTCCTCCTGCCCCGGCCCCTCCTGACGGCGATCCGCCGCGAGCAGCCCACCGTGCTGCTCATCGACGAGGTCGACAAGACCGACATCGAGGTCGAGGGCCTCCTGCTCGAGGTGCTCTCCGACTTCCAGGTCACGATCCCCGAGATGGGCACCGTCACCGCCGTACGGCGCCCCTTCGTGGTGCTGACCTCCAACGCCACCCGCGAGCTCTCCGAGGCACTCAAGCGCCGCTGCCTCTTCCTGCACCTCGACTACCCCGACGCCGTCCGCGAGAAGGAGATCGTGCTCTCCCAGGTCCCGGACCTCGACGACACCCTCGCCGGCCAGCTGGTGCAGATGATCGCCCGGCTGCGCGAGATGGAGCTGAAGAAGGCCCCGTCCATTGCCGAGTCCGTCGACTGGGCCCGCACCCTCATCGCCCTCGAGGTCTCCGACCTCGACGAGAAGGCCGTCGACGCCACCCTCGGGGTCGTGCTCAAGCACGCCTCCGACCAGGACAAGGCGCTGGCGGCGCTCCGCGGGGACGCCAACCGCCCCGGCCGTCCCGGCTCGGCCGCGCGCCCCCGCCCCCGTTCCGTCCGCTGACCCCGCTCCCGCTCCGCCCGCCGACCCCGATCCCGTTGCTCCCGCTCCGTCCGCTGATCCCCCGCCCGACAGGCCACGCATGACCCTCCTCGACCGCCACCTCGCCTTCGTCCGCGCGCTGCGGACGGCCGGCCTGCCGGTGTCGCTGGCCGAGGACCTCGACTCCGTGCGCGCGATGACCGACCTCGGCCTCGCGGACCGCGAGACGCTGCGGGCCGGACTGGCTGCGACGCTGCTCAAGCGCGAGAACCACCGCCCCAGCTTCGACGCCCTCTTCGACCTCCACTACCCCGCCCTCCTCGGCAGCGGCGTCTCGCTCACCCCGGAGGTCTCGACCGACCCGACCAGCGAGGACCGGGGCGATGCGCAGACCAGCAGTGCCACCTCCGCCGCCGAGCGGGAGGCCCGTCTCGCCGAGCTCCGCGGCGACCTCGTCGAGGCCATGGCTTCCGACGACGCCGCAGCCCTGCAGGCGCTGGCGGTCCGTGGCGTCGAGCAGTTCGGCGCGATGCCGGGCCGGGGGCAGGGACTGTCGCAGTGGTCGTCGTACAACACCATGCGCGCCGTCTCCCCCGACACGCTCGTGCTGCGCCTCGCCCGGGCCCTCGCCGCGGAGCAGGGCGAGGATCCCGGCCTGCGGACCACGACGGCAACCCGCCGGGTCGACGCCTGGCGCCGCCGCGTCGAGACCGAGGTCCGGCGCCGCATCGCCGAGGACAAAGGCGCCGAGCACGTCGCGCGCACCACGCTGCGCCCCACCATCGACCAGCTCGCCTTCACCTCGGCGCGCCGCGACGACATCGCCGAGATGCGGCGCCAGATCGGCCCGTTGGCCCGTCGGCTCGCCACGCGCCTGGCCAAGGAGCAGCACGCTCGCCGTCGCGGCCCCCTCGACGTACGCCGTACCGTGCGCGCCTCGCTCGCCACCGGCGGCGTGCCGATCACCACGCACCACCGGCCCAAGCGCCCGCACCGCTCGGAGCTCGTCGTGCTCTGCGACGTCAGCGGCTCGGTGGCGAACTTCGCGTCGTTCACCCTCCTGCTCGTCTACGCGCTGCGCGAGCAGTTCACCAAGGTGCGCGCCTTCACCTTCGTCGACGACCTGCACGAGGTCACCGGCGAGTTCACCCCCGGCGCCGACCCGGAGGAGGTGCTCACCCGGCTCGCCGACAGCGCGCGCCACGCGTCGATGTGGGGGCGCACCGACTACGGACGCGCGTTCGGGCTCTTCCAGGAGCGCCACGCCGACGCGCTCACCCCGAAGAGCGGCCTGCTGGTCCTCGGCGACGGGCGCTCCAACTACACCGACCCCGGGCTGCACCACCTGCGCCAGATGACCGCGGCCGCGCGTCACGCCTGGTGGCTCAACCCCGAGCACACCCGGCAGTGGGGCACGGGCGACTCAGCCGCGCCGGAGTACGCCGAGGTGGTCGCCATGGCCGAGTGCCGCAACCTCGCGCAGCTCACCGAGATCGTCCACGACATCGTCTGACCTCCGGACGCACGCCGAGCGCCGACCCACCAGGGTCGGCGCTCGCGGAGTCTCGAACGGCTCGAGCGGCGGATCGGTCAGGCCGCGACGGCGACCGTGTCCAGGCGCTCGCGGAGAGCCGCGGCCTTCTTGCCGGTGAGCAGCATCTGGGGCTCACCGCACCAGCAGGTGTAGTGCACCTCGATGCCGTGCTCGGTGTTGACGAGGCCGGTGATCTGGGTGGAGAAGATCAGCTGGCGGCGGTCGCAGGCGGAGCAGTGACGGGCGAACACGGGGAACCTCCCTCGGAAGACGGATCGGGTACCACTCCAGTGTGAAGGGCCGTCAGCCACAGGGGTAGCCTCGGTTTCCTAGAGAAGCCACAGGCTCGACCTATGGAAGAATGTGACCGTGCTCTCACTCCACCAGCTCACCTGCTTCCTCGCCACCTACGAGCACGGCTCGCTCACCGCGGCGGCCGAGGAGCTCGGCTACGCCCAGCCCTCGGTGTCCGAGCAGGTGCGATCGCTCGAGCAGACGCTCGGCGTCCAGCTGTTCCGCCGCGTCGGACGCGGCGTCGTGCCCACCACGGTCGCCGACACGCTCCGGCCGCACGCCGAGCGCGTGCTCGCCTCCGTCGACGACGCCCGCCAGGCCGTGCAGCAGGCGCGCTCGCTGGAGACCGGCACC
Organism: Nocardioides sp. HDW12B; assembly: GCF_011299595.1. Lineage (NCBI taxonomy): Bacteria > Bacillati > Actinomycetota > Actinomycetes > Propionibacteriales > Nocardioidaceae > Nocardioides > Nocardioides sp. HDW12B. The sequence goes on from NZ_CP049867.1 coordinate 2,125,294, forward strand.
ATCCGCTTCGGGATGTTCGGCACCGCCCGCCTGTACGCCGGCGCCGGACTCGTGGCCGACGTGCTGGCGCGCCACCCCGGGGTGCGCGTCGAGCTGATCGGGCAGAACTCCAGCGACGTCTTCGAGCAGCTGCGCCGCGGACGCATCGAGGCGGCCATGATCGCGGTCTCGAGCGTCACCAGCGAGGGCATGACCGTGATGCCGGTGGCGCGCGACGAGCTCGTCTACGTCAGCGTCCACCCCGACCGCCTCACCCACCCGATCACCCCGCAGCGTCTCAGCCAGGCCGAGCTCGTCATGCCGGAGACCACCTGGCGCGCGGAGGACTCCACGCGCATCGTGCTGCGCCAGATGCTGCACGAGACCGGCCGCAACCCGCAGACCCGCATCGAGGTCGAGGACGTCGAGACCGCGATCGAGCTGGTCGGCATGGGTCTGGCCGACACCGTGATGAACCGCGGCGCCGCGATCCAGCTGATCCCCCGGCTCGCCCCCGAGGCAGGCATGGTCTCGCTGCGCCCGCGGCAGTACGACACCCTCGCCATCGTCCACCGCGCCGGCGCCGTCCTCAGCCCGGCGGCACGCCTCATGATCGAGCTCGCCACCGTGCGCATCCAGCAGGTCGCCGAGCCGATCCGCCTGCGCGGCTCGGCGCGACGCGCCGACTCCTAGTCCCGGAAGAACGGGAAGCGCGAGCGCCGCTCCGAGACCGCCCCGAAGGCCTCGCGCAGCACCGGCTCGGTCGGCCCCTCGAGGACCACGGGCCGCCCCAGGCCCTCGAGCACGACGAAGCGCAGCAGGTCGCCGCGCGTCTTCTTGTCGATGCGCATGGTGGCCAGCAGGTCCTCGAACGAGGCGCCGCCGTACGTCGTCGGCAGCCCGACCAGCTCCAGCACGCTCCGGTGGCGCTCGGCGGTGGCGTCGTCGAGCCGCTCGCTCAGGTGCGCGAGCTCGGCCACGAACACCATGCCCAGGGACACCGCGTCACCGTGCCGCATCCGGTAGTGCTCGGCCCGCTCGATCGCGTGCGCCAGCGTGTGGCCGTAGTTCAACGCCTCCCGCCCCGGGTGGCCGCCGGCGGCGCGCGCGCTCTCGCGCAGGTCGCCGGACACGACGTCGATCTTGACCTGGATCGCGCGCTCGACCAGCTCGCGCAGCTCGCGCGAGCCCGGCGTCACCGACGCCTCGGGGGCGCGCTCGACGACGTCGAGGATCACGGGGTCGGCGATGAAGCCGCACTTGACGACCTCGGCCAGCCCGCTGACCAGCTCCGCGCGCGGCAGCGTCTCCAGCAGGTCGAGGTCGCACAGCACGCCGGCCGGCTCGTGGAATGCGCCGACCAGGTTCTTGCCCTCGGCGGTGTTGATGCCGGTCTTGCCGCCGACCGCTGCGTCGACCATCGCCAGCAGCGTCGTCGGCACGTGCACGACCCGGACGCCGCGCAGCCACGACGCCGCCACGAAGCCGCCCAGGTCGGTCGTCGAGCCGCCGCCGAAGGTGACGACGAGGTCGGAGCGGGTGAACCCGCTGGAGCCCAGCACCTGCCAGCAGAAGGCCAGCACCCGGGCGTCCTTGGCCTCCTCGCCGTCGGGCACCTCGATGGCGTGGGCGTCGAGGCCAAGCCCGGCCAGGTGGGCGCGCAGGCCCTCGGCCCGGTCGGCCAGCGTGCGCGGGTGGATGACGGCCACGCGACGCACGCCCGCGACCAGCCCGTCGAGGTGGTGGCGCAGGTCGTGACCGACCACGACGTCGTACGGCCCGGCCTGGCTGCCCGGCCCGCCGACCGCCAACGTGGCGGAGTCGCTCACCGTCCGGGCTCCTCGTCCCCGGCGTGGGCGCGCATGTGCGCCATCACCGCCCGGTCGACCTCCTCGACGACCTCGTCGACGGCGAGGCCGTCGGTGGCGACGTGGACGTCGGCGACCTCGAGGTAGAGCGGCAGCCGCTCGTCGAGCAGGCTCTTCATGCGCGAGCGCACGTTGCCCAGCAGCATCGGGCGCCCCTGGCCCAGCCCCACGCGTGCGGCGGCGTCGGCCAGCCCGACCTGCAGGAACACCACGAGGTGGTCACGCAGCAGCGCACGGTTGCGGGGGTCGATGACCGCCCCGCCGCCGATCGCCAGCACGCCGGCGTGGGTCTCGAGCGCCACGCGCAGCGCGTCGTGCTCTCGCTCGCGGAAGTAGGCCTCGCCCTCGTCGACGAAGATGTCGGAGACCGTGCGCCGCTCGGCGTCCTGCACGTCGAGGTCGGTGTCGCGGAAGCCCACGCGCCAGCGCAGCGCCAGCCGGCGCCCGACGGTGGTCTTGCCCGCCCCCATGGCCCCGACCAGGACCACGAGCGGGCCCGGTGCCTGGCTCACGCGTACCTCACGGACTCGAGGAAGCCGGTCACGTTGCGGCGGGTCTCCCCCACCGAGTCGCCGCCGAACTTCTCCAGCACCGCCTCGGCCAGCACGAGCGCGACCATGGCCTCGGCGACGATGCCGGCGGCGGGGACCGCGCAGACGTCGGAGCGCTGGTGGTGCGCCACCGTCGCCTCGCCGGTCGCGACGTCGACGGTGCGCAACGCACGCGGCACGGTGGCGATCGGCTTCATGGCGGCCCGCACCCGCAGCGTCTCGCCGGTGGTCATGCCGCCCTCGGTGCCGCCCGAGCGCCCGGACGTACGACGGATGCCGTCCTCGGTCTGCACGATCTCGTCGTGGGCCAGCGAGCCGGGGTCGGCGGCGAGGGCGAAGCCGTCGCCGACCTCGACGCCCTTGATGGCCTGGATGCCCATGAGGGCGCCGGCCAGCCGCGCGTCGAGCCGGCGGTCCCAGTGGACGTGGGACCCCAGGCCGGGCGGCAGGCCGTGGACGCACACCTCGACGACGCCACCGAGGGTGTCGCCGTCCTTGTGGGCCTGGTCGATCTCGGCCACCATCGCCTTGCTGGCGTCGGCGTCCAGGCAGCGCACCGGGTCCTCGTCGAGGGCCGCGACGTCGGAGAACTGGGGCACCGAGCCGTAGGGCGCCTCCGCGGTGCCGATCTTCACCACGTGGGACACCACCTGGGCGCCGGTGGCCTGCTCGAGGAACTTCGCGGCCACCGCGCCGAGGGCGACCCGCGCCGCGGTCTCACGGGCCGACGCGCGCTCGAGGACGGGACGGGCCTCGTCGAAGTCGTACTTCTGCATGCCGACCAGGTCGGCGTGACCGGGGCGGGGGCGGGTCAGCGGCGCGTTGCGGGCCGACCCGGCCAGCTCGGCGGCGTCGGCCTCGTCGAGCGGGTCGGCCGCCATGACCTTCTCCCACTTCGGCCACTCGCTGTTGCCGATGCGCACCGCGAAGGGGCCGCCCTGGGTCCGGCCGTGGCGCAGGCCGCCGACGACCTCGATCTCGTCGCGCTCGAACTTCATCCGCGCCCCCCGGCCGTAGCCGAGCCGGCGTCGCGCCAACGCGTCGGAGATGTCGGTGGAGGTGACCTCGACGTGAGCCGGCAGTCCCTCCAGGATCGCGACCAGAGCGGGTCCGTGGGACTCGCCCGCAGTGAGCCAACGCAGCATGGGCGTCAGTGTTTCACGCCCCGGTCCAGGCCACCCACAGGTCTCAGCCCCCGAGGTAGACGCGGGACACCCACGGGCCCGCCAGCACCCCGAGCCAGGCACCGACCAGCATGAACGGCCCGAACGGGTAGGCCTTGCGGTCGACCAGGCGCAGCAGGCTCAGCAGCGTGCCGACGACGGCGCCGAGCACGAACCCGGAGTACACCCCCACGAGCAGCTCGCCCCAGCCCAGGTAGCCCAGCGCGAGCCCGAGCACCCCGGCCAGCCGCACGTCGCCGTACCCCATGCCCTTGGGGTAGATCCGCCACAGCAGCCAGAACACCCCTCCGGCGGCCAGCCAGCCGAGCAGGCTGCGCAGCAGGTCGTCGTCGGAGCGCTCGAGGCCGGCGGCCAGCAGCACCAGCGCGCCCACCACGAGGTACGACGGCGCGACCAGCTTGGTGGGCAGCAGCCGGGTGCGCCAGTCGATGACGGCCAGGGCGGTGCCGACCACCCCGAGGTAGACCAGGAACGTCAGCGACCACGACCAGCCGACCGCCGCGCCCGTGCCGGCGGAGGCGACCCCGCTGACCAGCGCGCTGCGCCACCGGAGGCCGGGGCTGCGGGCGATGTCGGCGTAGGGCTGCTTGTCGGCCGCGGGCTCCGGCGGCTCGGGCAGCCGCCCGATGACCTCGGGGACCAGCAGCCCCCCGAGGGCGCCCACGACCCCGGTCACGGCGGCGGTGTCGAACGCCCAGTCGGCCCAGGTCACCTGCGGAGCCTAGAAGAGCCGGACGGCGTACGGCGTGCGGCGCGTCGGGCTGGGGAGAAGCCGCCGGTCACGTCGTCGACCGGGCGTCGAGGGCGGCCTGACCGGCAGCGCGCATCGTCGCGAGCGGGCCGGGGAGGCCGGTCATGAGCTCGACCTGGAGCACCGCCTGGTGCACCAGCAGGTCGAGCCCGCTCACCAGCGGACGCCCGGCGCCGGTCGCGGCACGCGCGACCGGGGTCGGCCACGGGTCGTAGAGCGCCTCGAAGACGACACCCGCCTGCTCCGCGCACGCGCGCACCCGGCGGTCCTGGGCCGTCGCCGGGATGGTGCTGACCAGCAGGTCACACGGCTCGTCGGTCAGGTCCTCCAGCCGGACCACCCTGACCTCGGGCGGAGTCGGGTGCCGGGCCACCGCCGCGAGCGTCTGCGCGACCCGCAAGGGGTTGCGGACCGCGAGCACCAGGTACGGGAAGCCGAGGGTCGCCGCGGCCAGCGCGGCCGAGGCGGCTGTCGCACCCCCACCGAGCACGGTCACCGTCGTCAGCTCGGTGGGCCGCACCTCGAGGAACGCCTCGACGATCCCCGGGATGTCGGTGTTGTGCCCCACCCGGCGACCCGCGTCGAGGACGACCGTGTTCGCCGCCTGCGCCAGGGCCGCCTGCTCGCTGACCTCGTCGAGCAGCGGCAGCACGGTGCGCTTGAGCGGCATGGTCAGCGACAGCCCACGCCAGGTCGGGTCGAGCCCCTCGACGAACGCCGCCAGCCTGGCCTCGTCGACCTCGACCGCGTCGTAGGACCAGTCCAGCCCGAGCTCGACGTACGCCGCCCGGTGCAGGACCGGCGACAGCGAGTGGGCGATCGGGCTGCCCAGCACCGCGCAGCGGGTGACCACGGGGCCGTCGCCGCTCAGCAGCGGTCCGAGCCGTCGCAGTACGCCGCCAGCTCGACGTTCTTGAACCGCAGGAACTCGTCGTAGTCGTCGGTGAACTTGGTCTCGCCGGTGTCGAGGTTCACCGTCACGTAGTAGAGCCAGGGGCCCTCGGTCGGCGTGGTGGCCGCCGCGATCGCCTTGTCGCCGGGCGACTCGATCGGCCCCGGCGGCAGCCCCGGGAACTTCCGGGTGTTGTACGGCGAGTCGACGTCGAGGTCCTCGGGGGTCAGCCCCAGGCCGAGGTCGCGGCCGAGGGCGTAGTTCACCGTGGCGTCGATCTGGAGCAGCCCGCCGGTCTCGTCGGTCTCGAGCCGGTTGTAGATGACCCGGGCGACCTTGCCGCGGTCCTCGTCGCGGTTGGCCTCGGACTCGACCAGGCTCGCGATGATCATCAGCTCGCCGGGGGTGTAGCCGAGCTCCTCGGCCGCGGCCACGAGGTCGGCCTCCTCGGCGGCCTGCTGCCAGCGCTCGACCATCATCGACAGCACGTCGACGGCGTCGGCGTTCGGCGGCACGGCGTAGGTGGCCGGGAACAGGTAGCCCTCGGGGTTGCCCTTCGCGAAGGCCGGCAGACCGATCGCCTGGTCGCGCTTGATCGCCGCCTGGTAGTCGGCCAGCGGGATCTCGGTGCCCTTGGCCAGCGTCTTGAGCACGTCCTCGACCCGCAGGCCCTCCGGGACGGTGACCTCGGCCTGGAGCAGGTTCTCCGGGTCCACGAGCACGGCGAGCGCCGACTCGGCCGACATCTCCTCGTTGAGGTCGTAGAAGCCCACCTGGATGCTGTTGGCGTCGGGGTCCGAGGCGGCGGCGTCGGTGAACGCCTCCACGCTGGCCACGACCCCGTCGGACTTCAGGTTGCGACCGATGGCCGCGACCGTCTCGCCCTCCTTGACCTCGAAGACGACCGAACCCGTGCCCTCGCCGGCGTAGTCGTCGGCGCTGGCGAACGCGCCCTGCAGCTTGTCCACCCCGGCCACGAGGCCGAAGCCGAGCGCCGCCACGACGGCGCCGACGACGAGCAGCACGACGAGGCAGGACGCGGCGCTGCGGGTGCGCCGCGGGCGGACGTTGCGGTGCTCCTCGGGGTACGCGTGGTCGTGGTCCGGGTCGTGGTGGTCAGGGTCGTCGTAGCCGGCGTCGTGCGCGTGGTCGTCGTACCCTCCGCGCTCGTCGCGGGCGAGGATCGAGCCGCCCCAGGCGTGCTCGCCGGTGTCGCCGACGGCGTCGGGGTCCTCACCGGGGGCCGGGCGGTCGGCCCACTGGTCCTCGCGCTCGTCGCTCACGACTCTCCCTGATCGCTCGACGGGTCCCGGTCGGGTCCCTGGTCCGGAAGCGTCACGACCTCGCCGGGAGGCCGCCCCGTGGCGCGTTCGGTGTCGAGAGCATTCTGCAATATGACGACGGCCGCCGCTTGATCTACGACGGCACGGCGCTTCTTTCCCTTGCGCCCCTGCTGCCGCAGGACATTCTCCGCCGACACCGTGCTGAGCCGCTCGTCGCACAACCGGAGCGACGCCCCGGTGCCCGCGACGGCGCCGACGAGGGTGTCGGCGAAGGTGCGCGCCTTGGCCGCGGCCGGCCCCTCGCCCCCCGAGAGCGAGCGCGGCAGACCGAGCACGACCTCGAGCACCTCGTGCTCGACGACCAGCTCGCGCAGGCGCGCCAGGTCGCCGCGCCCGCGCGCCACGGTCTCCACCGGGGTGGCGATCAGGCCGTCGGGGTCGCTCAGGGCGACCCCGATCCGGACGTCGCCGACGTCGACGCCGAGGCGGCGTCCGCGACGCATCAGGCGCGCGCCAGCTCGGCGCGCACGTCCGCGAGGGCCTGCTCAACCTTGCTGGTGTCGGCACCGCCGCCCTGCGCGACGTCGTCCTTGCCGCCGCCGCGGCCGCCGAGAGCGGTCGCCGCCGCCTTGACCAGGGCGTTCGCCGAGATCCCGCGCGAGCGGGCGGCGTCGTTGACCGCCACCACGACCGACGGCTTGCCGTTGGCCGAGCCCACGATCGCGACCACGCCGGGACGGTCGGGCGCCAACCGGCCCCGGACGTCCAGGGCGAGGCGGCGCACGTCACCGGCGTCGGCGCCGTCCGCGCGGTGGCCGACGAAGGCGACCTCGCCGACCGCGTCGGCCTCGGACGCCAGCCGGCCGGCCGCAGCGAGCAGCTGGGTGACCCGGAACGACTCGATCTCCTTCTCCGCGGCGCGCAGCCGCTCGACGAGGTCGGAGACCCGCTCGGGCAGCTCCTCGGGGCGCGCCTTCAGCGCCTCGCTGAGCTGGGCCACGAGCACGTGCTCGCGGGCCAGGAAGCGGTAGGCGTCCGCGCCGACGAGCGCCTCGACGCGGCGGACGCCGGAGCCGATGGACGACTCCCCCAGCAGCTTGACCACGCCGAGCTGCGCGGAGCGGCCGGTGTGGGTGCCGCCGCAGAGCTCGCGGGCCCAGTCGCCGACGGAGACGACGCGGACCTGGTCGCCGTACTTCTCGCCGAAGAGCGCCATCGCGCCCGAGGCGACGGCCTCCTTCTGCGTCATGATCTCGGCCTCGACCGGCAGGTCGGCGAGCACCAGGTCGTTGACCCGCGCCTCGACGTCGGCGAGCACCGAGCCCGGCACCGAGCCGGTGGCGGAGAAGTCGAAGCGGAAGCGGCCGGGCGCGTTCTCCGAGCCGGCCTGGGTCGCGGTGTCGCCCAGCGCCTCGCGGAACGCCTTGTGGACCATGTGGGTCGCGGTGTGGGCGCGGCTGATCGAGCGGCGGCGCTCCACGTCGACCAGCGACTGCGCCGCCTCGCCGACGGAGATCTCGCCGTCGAGCACGCGCACCTGGTGGACGATCAGGCCCGTCAGCGGCGACTGGACGTCGAGCACCTCGACCCGCGCGCCGTTGCCGAGCTCGATGACGCCCTGGTCGGCGAGCTGGCCGCCGCCCTCGGCGTAGAAGGGGGTGCGGTCGAGCACGAGCTCGACCTCGTCGCCCGCGTGGGCGGTGCTCACGGCGCCGCCGCCGAAGACGATGCCGCGCACCGTGCCCTCGGAGACGACCTCGTCGTAGCCGGTGAACTCCACCCGCTGCCCGAGGCCGTCAGCGACCTCGCGGTAGGCCGTGGCGTCGCCGTGCTTGGCCTTCTTCGCCTTCGCGTCGGCCTTCGCGCGGTCGCGCTGCTGGCCCATGAGGCGTCGGAAGCCGTCCTCGTCGACGCTCAACCCCTGCTCGGAGGCCATCTCGAGGGTCAGGTCGATCGGGAAGCCGTAGGTGTCGTGGAGCGCGAAGGCGCGCTCCCCGCTCAGGGTCGGGCTGCCTGCCTTCTTCGCCTCGCCCGCGGCCAGGTCGAAGATCTGGGTGCCCGCACGCAGGGTGGCGCGGAAGGCGTCCTCCTCCGCGTAGGCGACCGTGGAGATCCGGTCCCAGTCACGGTGCAGCTCGGTGTAGGTCACGCCCATCTTGTCGCGGCTGACCGGCAGCAGCTCGGGCAGCACGCGGTCCTCGACGCCGAGCAGGCGCATGGAGCGGATGGCGCGGCGCATGAGCCGGCGCAGCACGTAGCCGCGGCCCTCGTTGCCCGGGGTCACGCCGTCGCCGATGAGCATGAGGCTGCTGCGGACGTGGTCGGCCACGACCCGGAGGCGTACGTCGTCACCCGCGTCGGCGCCGTAGCGTCGGCCCGAGAGCTCCTGGGCGCGCTCGATGACGGGGAACATGACGTCGATCTCGTACATGTTCTGCTTGCCCTGGAGCAGGTAGGCGACCCGCTCCAGGCCCATGCCGGTGTCGATGTTCTTGCGCGGCAGGGGCCCGAGGATGTCGAAGTCCTCCTTCGAGCGCACCGCGCTGAGCTCCTCCTGCATGAAGACGAGGTTCCAGAACTCGAGGTAGCGGTCCTCGAGCTCGGGCGCCATCGCGGTGCCCATCGCGTCCCAGTCGGCGTCGGGGCCGTACTCGGGGCCGCGGTCGTAGAGGATCTCCGAGCAGGGCCCGCCCGGTCCGGGCACGCCCATGGACCAGTAGTTCTCCTTCGGACCAAGCTTGACGATCCGCTTCTCGGGCAGGCCGGTCACCTTCATCCACAGGTGCAGCGCCTCGTCGTCGCCGGCGAGCACCGAGGGCCACAACCGGCTCTCCTCGAAGCCGAAGCCGCCGTCCTCCACGGGCTTGGTGACCAGGTCCCAGGCCAGCTCGATGGCGCCTTCCTTGAAGTAGTCGCCGAAGGAGAAGTTGCCGCACATCTCGAAGAAGGTGCCGTGGCGCGTGGTCTTGCCGACGTCCTCGATGTCGGGGGTGCGGATGCACTTCTGCACGCTCGTCGCCCGCGGGTACGGCGTCGCCTCCTGCCCGAGGAAGTAGGGCTTGAAGGGCACCATCCCGGCGTTGACGAACAGCAGGTTGGGGTCGTCGACGAGCAGGGGTGCCGACGGCACCGGGGTGTGTCCGCGCTGCTCGAAGTGCGCGATGAACCGTCGCCGGATCTCGGCGGTCTCCATCAGTCGTCGACCTTTCCTGTGGTGATCCCCGGGGTCTCCCCGGACGTTGAACCAGTGGGCTCAGTGGACTCATCAGACACCAGCGACAGCCGGGCCCGCACATCGGTTTCCTTCTCCGCGCGACCGGCGGCGACCTCGTCGCGCAGCACCCGCGCCCCGGCCGCGAGCCCCTGCAGCCGGTCCTGCAGCCCGTCGACCGTCATCGACTCGGCGGCCCGGCGGGCGCGGACGCTGGTCCAGACCCCGGCGGCGGTCCCGGCCAGGAACCAGAGCCCGCGTCTCATGCCGGCCTCGTCGAGGGCCTCAAGCGACGTCCCGGTCGCGGGTCGGGCGCTCGGCCCGCACCGTCACGGGTGCCCCGTCGCCGGCGCGCAGGTGCCGCACGAGACGTCGCGCCTCCCGGACCTCCGCACGGCGTACCCGCCGCGAGCGGCGTCGCGCGACGTGAGCCTCGGCGGCGGCCCGGTCCAGCGTCTCGGCCGACAGCGCCCGCCGGACGCCGTGGGCCAGCGCGACCCCCTGCACGCCGAGGTCGACGGCCCGGTCGCGCAGCGAGGAGACGCCCTGGTGGCGGGCGAGCGCCGCCACCACCTGGGTCTCCAGGGTCGCGGCCACCGCGGCGGCCAGGGTGGTGCCGCTGCGGACCTCCACCTCGGTGACCGCCACCTCGTCGCGTCGCTCGCCCCGGACCGGCCGGTCGTCGTCGTGCTCGGGCAGCGAGGTGATCAGGTAGTCGCCCGAGCGGGGACCGCGAGCCCCGCTGTCGGGACGGGTGCCGGTCGTCACCTGCTCCACGTCCTTCGACAGCGCCTCGAGGCGGCCCTCGAGCCGCTCGATCCGCTCCTGGGAGCGAGCCAGCTGCTGCTCGTGCTCGTGGGCGCGCTCGGCGGCGCGACGACGCGACGCGCGCCGGACCAGCACCACCAGCGCGATGAGTCCGAGCGTCCCGGCGACCGCCAGCAGGAGCGTGACGAGCGGATGCATGACACGGGACCCTACCCCGCACGCGCGGCCGGGACCCGGGCCCTCCGGCCGGGCGTTCGCCGGCAGGCGCCGGTCAGCGGTCGTGGCGCAGTCAGCGGCCGCGCACGATGCGGCGCAGCTTCTCCCAGCGCTGCTTGACCGCGGCCTCGGCCCCGAGCGAGGTCGGGCGGTAGTAGACGGCGTCCGCGACCACGTCGGGGGCGTAGTCCTGCTCCACGACGCCGAACTCCCCGTCGTGGGCGTAGCGGTAGCTCGTGCCGTGCCCGAGGTCCTTGCTGCCCGGGTAGTGGCCGTCGCGCAGGTGGGCCGGCACGGTCCCCACCTTGCCCGCGCGCACGTCGGCCTGCGCCGCGTCGATGGCGGCGATGACGGCGTTGGACTTGGGTGCCACCGCCAGCGCGATCACCGCCTGGGCCAGGCTCAGCCTGCCCTCGGGGAGCCCGATCAGCTGCACGGCCTGGGCAGCGGCCACCGCCGTCGTCAGGGCGGTGGGGTCGGCCAGCCCGATGTCCTCGCTGGCGAGGATCACCAGCCGCCGGGCGATGAACCGCGGGTCCTCGCCGGCCTCGACCATCCGGGCCAGGTAGTGCAGCGCCGCGTCGGCGTCCGACCCGCGGATGGACTTGATGAAGGCGCTGGTGACGTCGTAGTGCTGGTCGCCCTGGCGGTCGTAGCGCACGGCTGCCCGGTCCACGGCCCGCTCCGCGGTCGGTACGTCGACGTGGTCGGTGCCCAGGGACTCGGCCGCCCCGGCCGCCGCCTCCAGGTAGGTCAGGGCGCGTCGGGCGTCCCCGCCGGCGAGCCGGACCAGGTGGGCCAGCGCCTCGTCGTCGAGGGTGACCCGGCCGTCGAGGCCCCGCGGGTCGGTGACGGCCCGCTCGATGACCCCGCGCACGTCGTCGTCGGTCAGCGAGGTCAGGGTGAGCAGCAGCGACCGCGAGAGCAGCGGCGAGATCACGCTGAAGAACGGGTTCTCGGTGGTGGCCGCCACCAGCGTCACCCAGCGGTTCTCCACCCCGGGGAGCAGGGCGTCCTGCTGGGCCTTGGTGAAGCGGTGCACCTCGTCGACGAAGAGGACGGTCTCCTCGCCCGTGGTGGCCAGCCGTCGGCGGGCGGCGTCGATCGCGGCCCGCACCTCCTTGACCCCGGCCGTGACGGCGGAGACCTCGACGAAGCCGCGCTGGGTCTGACGGCTCAGGATGCTCGCGATGGTGGTCTTGCCGGTGCCGGGCGGGCCCCACAGCAGCAGCGACATCGGCTGGTCGCCCTCGACCAGCCGGCGCAGCGGGGAACCGGGCGCCAGCAGCTGCTGCTGGCCGGCGAGCTCCTCCAGCGTCTCGGGCCGCATCCGCACCGCCAGGGGCGCGGACCCGTGCTGGTTGCCCGCGAGCGTCCCGGCGCCGGGAGCACCCGCGCCGGCGCTCGTGCTCGGACCACCCACGGCAGCCGCGTCGAAGAGACCCTCCACCCGCGCAGCGTAGCCGCGTCGCCCCTCTGGTCCCGGTGCCCGGGACCTGTGGTCCTCCTGGGTGACGTCCGCCGGTCAGCGTCCGGCGTCCCCCGGACGAGGCAGGAAGATCGCCGGGGACCGTCCGATAGGTCTACCCACCTTGTCGAGACCGGCGCGGCCCGGAGGTAACGATTCGTTCACGACTCGGTCTCCGTTCGGGCACACATGGTGACGAACGTCCCGGCCGGTGCATAGGTTGCCCGTGCGGCGGGTCCGGCACCAACCGGTCCCACCCTGTCCCGGCTCGTGAACACCACGAAGCGTTTCTGACTGGAGGAACCCTATGAGGCGACCAAAGAGTTTGCTCTTTGCGATTCCGCTCACCCTTGCCCTGGCCCTGACGGCGTGCAGCGCCGAGTCCGACTCGTCGGGCGGTGACAGCAGCTCGGAGAGCTCGAGCAGCTCCGAGGGCGGCGAGTCCGCCGGCACCGCCGGCGGCACGTTCAGCGTGTCCAGCAGCGAGCCCGAGGCGTTCGCGCCGACGAGCAACTGCTACTCCTCCGACTGCTCCCAGATCATCAACGCGGTCTTCACCGGCCTGCTGAAGGTGGACCCGGAGACCTCGGAGCCCATCTACACCGGTGCGGAGTCGTTCGAGTCCGAGGACGGCCAGAACTGGACCATCAAGCTGAAGGACGGCTTCACCTTCCACAACGGTGAGCCGGTCGACGCCGAGTCCTACGTCCGCGCGTGGAACTACGCCGCGAACGGCGCCAACGCCACCCAGCTCGGCTTCTTCTTCTCCAAGGTCGAGGGCTACGACGACCTCCAGGGCGAGAACCCCAAGGCCGAGGAGATGTCGGGCCTCACGGTCGTCGACGACCTGACCTTCGAGGTCGCGCTCAGCGAGCCGTTCTCGCAGTTCCCCCTCACCATGAGCTACACCCCGGCCGCCGCGCCGATGGCTCAGGAGTGCATGGACGACATCAAGGCCTGCAACGAGCAGCCCATCGGCAACGGTCCCTACCAGTTCGCCGAGAAGTGGAACCACAACCAGTCCATCACGCTGGAGAAGTACGCCGACTACTCGGACGAGGAGACCGCCGGTCTCGCCGACGGCATGGAGTTCAAGATCTACGCCGACCTGAGCACGGCCTTCCGTGACTTCCAGGGTGGCAACCTCGACATCGTCATCCCCGACCCGTCGCAGATCCCCCAGGCCCGCGCGCAGTACGCCGACAGCCTCCTCGAGGTCGACAGCGGCTCGTTCGCCTACTTCGGCTTCCCGTTCTACGAGCCGGACTTCCAGAAGCCCGAGATCCGTCAGGCCCTGTCGCTGGCCATCGACCGCCAGTCGATCATCGACAACGTCCTGCAGGGTCGCTTCATCCCCGCGACCGACGTCATCTCGCCCTTCGTCCCGGGCTCGCGCGACGACGCCTGCGAGTTCTGCGTCTACGACCCCGACCAGGCCAAGGAGCTGTGGGACGGCGCCGGCGGCGTCGAGGGCAACGAGATCTCGATCTGGTTCAACAACGACGGTGGCCACGAGCAGTGGGTCAAGGCCATGGCTCAGGGCTGGCAGCAGGACCTCGGCGTCGACTTCACCTTCAAGTCGCAGCCGTTCACGCCGTACCTCAAGGCGCTGGGCACCCAGTCCGAGGTCGACGGTCCCTACCGTCTCGGCTGGCTGCCGGACTACCCGTCCCCGCAGAACTACCTCGACCCGCTGTACGGCGAGGGTTCGTCGAACTACGGCAAGTGGGGCGAGGGCGACTCCGCCGCGGACCAGCAGGAGTTCCTGGACCTGGTCAACGAGGGTGACGCCGCCGCCACGGTCGAGGAGGGCATCCCGTCCTACCAGGCCGCTGCCGACGTCGTGCTCGACAACATGGTCGTCATCCCGCTGTGGTTCGGCCAGACGTTCTACGTGATGAGCGAGAACGTCGAGAACGTCAAGTACAGCCCGACCGACCAGCTGCTGCTCGACGAGATCAGCGTCACCAGCTGATCAAGCCCCTGTGCGGGTGTGGACCGGTTCACCTGGTCCACACCCGCACACCCTTGTACGCTTCCATGCGCCCTCATGACGGGGCTGGAAGTCGAGCCCCCCAGAAGGGATCTCCATGGGCCGCTACACCGCGCGTCGTCTGCTGCAGTTCATCCCGGTCATCCTCGGCACCCTGTTCCTGCTGCACTACCTGCAGACGCTCTCGTTCCAGATCAACGGCAACCCCATCCGCGCGCTCTTCGGTGACCGGCAGCCGCCGCAGGAGACCATCGACAACATCACGCGCGCCTACGGCCTCGACGACCCGTGCCTCGAGCAGCCGGGCAACCCGTGCCTCGGCATGTTCGTCGACCGGCTCAAGAACTTGGCCACCGGCAACTTCGGCCAGGACTTCAACGGTCGCGACGTCCTCACGCTGATCGTCGAGGCCCTCCCCTTCACGTTGAAGATGACCTTCCTCGCGGTCGTCTTCGAGGCCGTCATCGGCATCGTCGCCGGCGTCCTGGCCGGCCTCCGCAAGGACAAGCTCACCGACAATGTCGTGCGCATCTCGACCACGCTGGTCATCTCGGTGCCGATCTTCGTGCTCGGTGTCCTCGTGCAGATCTTCCTCGGCCTCTACTTCGGCAACTGGCTGAAGACGCGCGAGGTGCCCGACGCGCTGAAGGCGACCTTCTCGGTGGCCTACCAGGAGGACTACCCCTGGGCCAGCCTGGTGATCCCGGCCTTCGTGCTCGGTGCCCTCTCGCTGGGCTTCATCGCACGACTCACCCGCACCAGCCTCATCGAGAGCCTGCGCTCGGACTACGTCCGCACCGCGCGCGCCAAGGGCCTGAAGCAGAGCCGCGTCGTCGGCGTCCACGCGCTGCGCAACTCGCTGATCCCGGTCGTGACCTTCATCGGCATCGACATCGGCGCCCTCATGGGCGGTGCGCTCATCACCGAGGGCATCTTCAACATCCCCGGCATCGGCGGACTCACCTTCCGCTCGATCCGCAACGGCGAGACCCCGGTCATCCTGGCGGTCGTGACGCTCCTGACGCTGGTCTTCCTCGTCGCGTCGCTCCTCGTCGACCTGCTCTACGCCGTCCTCGACCCAAGGATCCGTTATGAGTGACTTCTCGCAGCCGATGCCCGGTCACCAGCCCGCGATCGAGGGCGAGGCGACCCGTGGCGGGAACGAGCCCCCCTCCGGCAAGAAGCGCAAGTCCGGCGGCAAGAGCCTCTGGGCCGACGCTCGCAGCGACCTCCTGCGCAGCCCGATGTTCGTCACCGCCCTGCTCATCCTGCTGGTGGTGCTCTCCTGGGCGGTCGTGCCCGGCGTCTGGGCCACCCAGGGCCGCACCGAGTGCGACATCGGCGAGTCGAACCTGCCTCCGACCTGGTGGCCGTTCAGCCTGCCGCCGGGCATCACCGAGGACCGTCTCGTCGACGGTCACCTCTTCGGCACCACGACGCTCGGGTGCGACATGTACTCCGAGATCATCTACGGCGCCCGCCCCTCGATCATCGTGGCGGTGACGGTCACCCTCTTCACGGTGCTCATCGGCACCACGCTGGGCATCCTCTCCGGCTACTTCGGCGGCTGGACCGACACGATCATCTCGCGCATCACCGACATCGTGCTGGGCCTGCCGTTCCTGCTGGGCGCGCTGGTCTTCCTGGCGCTGCTGAAGTCGCAGGGCATCATCCCGCTCACGATCGTGCTGGTGGCGCTGGGGTGGACCTCGATGAGCCGCATCGTGCGCGGCAGCGTGCTGTCACTGCGCGACCAGGACTTCGTCGACGCCGCCCGCGCCATGGGCGCCAGCAACAGCCGGATCATCCTGCGCCACATCCTGCCCAACTCGTTGGGACCGGTCATCGTGCTCGCCACGCTCTACGTCGGCTCCTTCGTGGCCGCCGAGGCGACCCTGACCTTCTTGGGCGTGGGACTGCCCCAGGGCGAGACGCTGTCGTGGGGCATCACGATCCAGGAGGGCCAGAACCTCGCGACGGCCGGCTTCAGCCACCTGCTGGTCTTCCCCTGCATCGCCCTGATCCTGACCGTGCTCAGCTTCATCCTCATGGGTGACAAGCTGCGCGACGCCCTCGACCCGAAGGGACGATGATGGCCTCCGAGACCCTCTCGACCGACGGCACCAGCTCGGGCTCCTCCTCGTCGCGCGTGGCCAAGGGAGAGCTGCGCAACGTCTCGTTCGACCCGTCCGCTCCCCTGCTCCAGGTCAAGGACCTGCAGGTCGAGTTCCACACCCGTGAGGGCGTCGCGCACGCCGTCAACGGGGTGAACTTCACCGTCGAGGCCGGTCGCACGCTCGGCATCCTCGGGGAGTCCGGCTGCGGCAAGTCGGTGACCGCGCAGGCGATCATGGGCATCCTCGACATGCCTCCGGCCCGCATCGCCGGTGGCGAGGTCCTGCTCCAGGGCGTCGACCTGCTGAAGCTGCCCGAGGACACCCGACGCCGGGTGCGCTCGGACCGCGTCGGCATGGTGTTCCAGGACGCGCTCAGCGCCCTCAACCCGGTCTTCACCGTCGGCTGGCAGTTGGCGGAGCTGTTCCGGGTGCACCGCGGCTTCTCGCGCAAGCAGGCGAAGGCCGAGGCGGTCCGGCTGCTCGACCTGGTCGGCATCCCGGACGCCAAGCGGCGCGTGGCCGACTACCCCCACCAGTTCTCCGGCGGCATGCGCCAGCGCGTGATGATCGCGATGGCGCTGGCGCTCGACCCCGACGTGCTGATCGCCGACGAGCCGACCACGGCCCTCGACGTGACGGTGCAGGCGCAGATCATGAAGCTGCTGACCGACCTGCAGTCGGAGCGCAACATGGGGCTGATCCTCATCACCCACGACATGGGCGTGGTGGCCGACGTCGCCGACGACATCTGCGTGATGTACGCCGGTCGCGTCGTCGAGCGGGCCGGTGTCCTCGACATCTACGCCCGGCCGGCGCACCCCTACGCGAAGGCGTTGCTCGAGTCCATCCCCCGCGTGGACATGAAGGGTCAGGCGCTGGCGTCGATCAAGGGGCTCCCGCCCAGCCTGGTCGACCTTCCGACGGGGTGCAGCTTCCGACCTCGCTGCGGGTTCGCCAAGGACCGCTGCGCCAGCGAGGAGCCGCCGCTGTACGACGTCGACGGCACCCGGCAGAGCGCGTGCCACTACTACGAGGAGGTGCTCTCGTCATGAGCCCCATGACCGACGAGGTCGTGCTGTCCGCCGAGAACGTCGTCAAGCACTTCCCCATCCAGGAGGGCATCCTCTTCAAGCGCACCGTCGGGCAGGTCAAGGCCGTCGACGGCGTCTCGCTGGAGCTGCGCAAGGGCGAGACCCTCGGTGTGGTCGGCGAGTCAGGCTGCGGCAAGTCGACCCTGGCGCGCGTGCTGATGGGCCTCATCCCCGCGACGTCGGGCTCGGTGAGGCTCCACGGCGAGGAGCTGGTGGGCATGTCGCAGAAGCGCCTGCGCGCCGTACGCCGCAACGTGCAGATCATCTTCCAGGACCCCTACACCTCGCTCGACCCGCGCATGAGCGTCGGCAAGATCGTCGGGGAGCCCTTCGAGATCCACCCCGACGTGGCGCCCAAGGGCTCGCGCCGGCAGAAGGTGATGGAGCTGCTCGAGGTGGTCGGGCTGAACCCCGAGCACATCAACCGCTACCCCCACCAGTTCAGCGGTGGCCAGCGTCAGCGCATCGGCATCGCCCGCGCGCTCGCGCTGCGACCGAGCGTCATCATCTGCGACGAGCCGGTCTCCGCGCTCGACGTGTCGGTGCAGGCGCAGGTGGTCAACCTGCTCGGCGACCTGCAGAAGGAGTTCGACCTCTCCTACGTGTTCGTCGCGCACGACCTGTCGGTGGTGCGCCACATCTCCAACCGCGTCGCCGTGATGTACCTCGGCAAGCTGGCCGAGATCGGCAACGAGCACGAGATCTACGAGCAGCCCATGCACCCCTACACGCAGGCGCTGCTGTCCGCCGTACCCGTGCCGGACCCGACGCTGCGTGGCAAGCGCGAGCAGATCATGCTCGAGGGAGACCTGCCGTCGCCGGCCAACCCGCCCTCGGGCTGCCGCTTCCGCACCCGCTGCTGGAAGGCCCAGGACATCTGCGCCGAGCAGGAGCCCCCGCTGGCGCCCCACGGCGCCGCCGGCCAGCTGGCCGCCTGCCACTTCGCCGAGCACCGCGACGTCGTCCACGCCACCCAGTAGGGCGTTGGGGCTGCCGGTTTCACTAGGTACCTAGTGAAACCGGCGCTTCCCGAGCGAAGTTTCGCTCGGGAAGCGCCGGTTTCGTGCGGGAAGCACTCCCGTCGTACGTCGCTCAGCTCACCTTCGGGCTCGCCGCCGGCTCGTTGACCGGCGGGGCGCTCGGGGCCGGCTTGGCGTCGACCCCGGCCTCCTTGCGCTGCTCGGGCGTGATCGGCGCCGGCGCGGCCGTCAGCGGGTCGTAGCCGCCACCGCTCTTGGGGAAGGCGATGACGTCGCGGATCGAGTCCGCCCCGGCGAGCAGCGCGCAGATCCGGTCCATGCCGACCGCGATGCCGCCGTGGGGCGGCGCGCCGAACTTGAAGGCGTCGAGCAGGAAGCCGAACTTCTCCTGTGCCTCCTCCTCCGTCAGCCCCATGACCGCGAAGACCCGCTCCTGGACGTCGCGTCGGTGGATACGGATCGACCCGCCGCCCAGCTCGTTGCCGTTGCAGACGATGTCGTAGGCGTAGGCCAGCGCGTTGCCCGGGTCGGTGTCGAACGTGTCGAGGAACTCCGGCTTGGGACCCGTGAACGCGTGGTGGACCGCGGTCCACGCGCCGGCGCCGACGGCGACGTCACCGCTGGCCACCGCCTCGGAGGCGGGCTCGAACATCGGGGCGTCAACGACCCACGTGAAGGCGAAGCCGGTCTCGTCGAGCAGGCCGGTGCGGCGACCGATCTCCAGGCGCGCGGCGCCCAGCAGCGCCCGCGAGGACTTGGGCGCGCCCGCGGCGAAGAAGATGCAGTCTCCCGGTGCGGCGCCGACGTGGGCGGCGATGCCGGCCTTCTCCTCGTCGCTGATGTTCTTGGCCACCGGGCCGGTCAGCTCGCCGTCCTCCTTGACCAGGAGGTAGGCCAGTCCGCGGGCGCCGCGCTGCTTGGCCCACTCCTGCCAGGCGTCGAGCTGCTTGCGCGGCTGCGAGGCCCCGCCCGGCATGACGACCGCGCCGACGTACTCGGCCTGGAACACGCGGAACTCCGTGCCGGCGAAGAACTCGCCGCACTCGACCAGCTCGAGGTCCATGCGCAGATCGGGCTTGTCGCTGCCGAAGCGACGCATCGCCTCGGCGTAGGTCATCCGCGGGATCGGGCGCTGGATGTCGACGTCGATGGTGCGCCACATCGCGACCAGCACCTCCTCCATCAGCTCGATGACGTCCTCCTGGTCGACGAAGGACATCTCGATGTCAAGCTGGGTGAACTCCGGCTGGCGGTCGGCGCGGAAGTCCTCGTCGCGGTAGCAGCGCGCGATCTGGTAGTAGCGCTCGATGCCGCCGACCATGAGCAGCTGCTTGAACAGCTGCGGGCTCTGCGGCAGGGCGTACCAGCTGCCCGGTCGCAGCCGCGCCGGCACCAGGAAGTCGCGGGCACCCTCGGGGGTCGAACGCGTGAGCGTCGGGGTCTCCACCTCGGTGAAGCCACGGTCGGCCAGCACATCGCGGGCGGCCTTGTTGACGGCGCTGCGGAGCCGGATCGCGCGGGCGGGCGCGGGACGGCGCAGGTCGAGGTAGCGGTGCGCCAGGCGCGCCTCCTCCCCCACGTCGACGTGGTCGTCGATGGGGAACGGCAGCGGCGCCGAGCTGCCGAGGACCTCCACGTCGCTGGCGATGACCTCGATGTCGCCGGTCGGTAGGTTTGGGTTCTGATTGCCCTCGGGGCGCGCGGAGACCTCCCCGGTCACCTTGATGCAGAACTCCGAGCGCAGCTGGTGGGCGACGGCCTCGTCGCGGACGACGACCTGGACGACGCCGCTGGCCTCGCGGAGGTCGAGGAAGGCGACCCCGCCGTGGTCGCGACGACGGGCCACCCACCCGGCGAGGGTGACGGTCTGGCCGACGTGGTCGGCGCGGAGGGCGCCGGCCTCATGGGTGCGGATCAACGAACTGCTCCTTCGGAGGTTGCTGCGTGGGTCGAGACGACGTGGGGGCGGAGGTCCTGGGCCGGTGGGGCCCAGGTGCCGGGATCGGCGTCGGCCTGGTCGCCGCTGCGGATGTCCTTGACCTGGTGGGCGGCGCCGGGCTCCCCCGGAGCGGCCGGGAACCACACGAACGGGATGCCGCGCCGCTCGGCGTACCGGATCTGCTTGCCGAAGCGCTGCGCGGAGGCCGCGACCTCGGTCGGGACGCCACGCGCGCGCAGGGCGGTGGCGACCGCGTCGGACGCCTCCCGGGCGCCCTCGTCGGCGACGGCGACGAGCACCGCGGAGGGCACCTTGCGGCTGCCGGTCACGTCGCCGCGGGCGAGCAGCGGCACGAGCACGCGGCTGACGCCGAGCGAGATGCCCACCCCCGGGTACGTCGTGCGCCCGTCGTCGGCCAGGGCGTCGTACCGGCCGCCGGAGCAGATGGACCCCAAGCCTTCGCTGCCCTCGAGACGGGTCTCGAAGACGGTGCCGGTGTAGTAGTCGAGCCCGCGCGCGATCGAGAGGTCGGCGACGACCTGGACGCGCTCGGAGACCAGCGGGGCGCAGCCCCGGACCACGGCGGCCAGCTCGGTCAGACCCTCGTCGAGCAGCGGGTGCTCGACGCCGAGGGCGCGCACGCGGGCGACGAAGGAGTCGTCGGCGGTAGCGATCGCGGCCAGGGCCAGCGCCTGGTCGGCCTGCTCGGCGGAGGCGCCCGCCTCGCTCACCAGCAGCCGGCGGACCTCGTCGGCGTCCAGCTTGTCGAGCTTGTCGACGAGCCGCATCACCTCGTCGCTGTCGCTGATGCCGAGGCCGGCGTAGAAGCCCTGGATCAGCTTGCGGTTGTTGACCTGCACCCGGAAGGGCGGCAGCACCTCGAGGTGCGTCAGCGCCTCGACCATGACCCGCGCGACCTCGACGTCGTGGTGGGTCGGCAGGGTGTCGCGGCCGATGATGTCGATGTCGGCCTGGGTGAACTCGCGGTAGCGACCCTCCTGCGGCCGTTCCCCGCGCCACACCTTCTGGACCTGGAAGCGGCGGAAGGGGAACTCCAGCTTGCCGGCGTTCTCGAGCACGTAGCGCGCGAACGGGACGGTCAGGTCGAAGTGGAGGCCGATCCCCGAGTCGTTGCCCGAGTCGGCGTCCTGGAGGCGGCGCAGGACGTAGACCTCCTTGGAGGTGTCGCCCTTGCGCAGCAGCTGGTCCATCGGCTCGACGGCGCGGGTCTCGATCCCGGCGAAGCCGTGCAGCTCGAAGGTACGGCGCAGTGTGTCGAGCACGTGCTGCTCGACCACGCGCTGCTCGGGCAGCAGCTCGGGGAACCCGCTGAGCGGGGTGGGCTTCCTGGCCATCAGAGTCCCCGAGAGGGCGGCGGCGTGCTGGCGCCGGCGCCGCGCTGCAGCTCGAGCAGGAACGGGTTGGTGGCGCGCTCCTGGCCGATGCTGGTCTGCTCGCCGTGCCCGGGCAGGACGGCAATGTCGTCGGGCAGCGTCAGCACCTTGTCGGTCAGCGAGCGCAGCATCACGGCGTGGTCGCCGCCGGGCAGGTCGGTGCGACCGATGGATCCGGCGAAGAGCAGGTCGCCGGCGAACATGACCTGGCTTATCTCGCCGGGCGCTGCGTCGTACGGCGTGCGGAACGTGATGGAGCCGGGCGTGTGGCCCGGGGTGTGGTCGACGCTGAACGTCAGCCCCGCCAGCTCGAGGTCGGCGCCGTCACCGATCTCGGTGACCGCGTCGGGCTCGGCGAACTCGTACTTCCCGCCCAGCAGCATCCCGGCGGTCTCGGGCGACATGCCGGCCATCGGGTCGGACAGCAGGTGCCGGTCAGCCGGGTGGATGTACGCCGTCGCGTCGTAGCTGCCCGCGACCGGGGCGACGCACCACATGTGGTCGATGTGACCGTGGGTGACGAGCACCGCGACCGGCTTCAGCCCGTGCTCGCGCACGACCTCGTCCACCCCGGACGCGGCGTCCTTGCCGGGGTCGACGACGACGCACTCGGCGCCGGACCCGGTGGCCACGACGTAGCAGTTGGTCCCCCACGGTCCCGCGGGGAATCCGGCGATCAGCACGGTGGCGCTCCTGTCGCTGCGGGCGGGTTGACCCGGCGAAGCCTACCGAGGGCGGGGGTGCATCGAAGAATCGGTAACACCTGCTCCGCGGGCCGCTTCGGGCCAACGACTAGCATGACGTGGCAGCGTCAGCGAGGTCCTCGTCACCGTGCGGGTCCCCGCGGCGCACCGTGCGCACAACCGACACGCGCCGGCACGTCGTCGGCGCCGACACGAGGTGAACCTCCGTGAACCCCAGCCCGCCCCCGACGTCCCCCGAGCAGCCCGAGGCCCCGGCCGACGCGCCGTCCACGGCCCCGGCCGACGACCAGCCCGACACCCCGCCCGAGGCGGCCGTCGAGGTTTCGCAGGAAGCCTCCGAGGCCCCGGCCGCGCCGAGTGAGGGGGTCGACGTCCCCGAGGCCGCCGAGACGCCGGTCGCGACGACCGAGCCCGTCAAGGCGGTTGCGACGCCTGAGCCGGCTGCCGCGGAGGCGTCCGAACCCACCGAGACGCCGGAGCCAGTCGCGGCTGAGGCAGCCGAGCCCGCCGCTGCAGAGGCACCCGAGGCCGCAACCGGCGAAGCGCCTGCACCGGCCGCACCGACACCGGCTCCCGCACCCTCGGCGCGACCGGTCCCCCGGCCTCCCGGTCCGCGTCCCGGACCCCGGCCCGCGCCGCCGAAGCGATCCGCCGCCGCAGCCGCGCCCGTCGTACCGGCTCCCGCGGTGGAGCCCAGCGACGCCGCGACCTGGGGTCGGGTGGACGCCGACGGTGCCGTCTTCGTCAGGACCGGCGACGGTGAGCGGCAGGTCGGACAGTGGCCCGACGGCGACCCGGCGGAGGTCCTGGCGCTGTTCGCACGGAAGTACGACGCCCTGGCGTTCGAGGTGGGGCTGCTCGAGCAGCGGGTCAAGGCCGGGACGGCTTCGCCCGAGGACGCCGGTGCCGGGCTGAAGCAGATCCGTGCCGCGGTCGACGAGGCGCAGGTCGTGGGCGACATCGACGCTCTCGAGGCGCGCGTCGCGGCCCTGGAGGGGCTGATCAAGCAGCAGCGCGAGCGCAAGCGGGCCGAGCGGGCCGAGCGGGTCGCCGCCGCGCGGGTGCGCAAGGAGGAGCTGGTCTCCGAGGCCGAGACGCTGGCCGCCGGCGAGAACTGGCGCTCCGGGGCCGACCGGCTGCGGGCGCTGCTCGACGAGTGGAAGTCGCTGCCCCGGCTGGACAAGGCTGCCGACGACGCCCTGTGGCGACGGTTCTCCTCGGCACGCACGACGTACACGCGCCACCGCAAGGCCCACTTCGCCGAGCTGGACGAGAAGCGCGAGGGCGCCCGCGGCGTCAAGGAGCGTCTCGTCACCGAGGCGGAGAAGCTCTCCGGGTCGACCGAGTGGGGTCCGACGGCCGGCGCCTACCGCGAGCTGATGCGGCGCTGGAAGGCTGCCGGCCCGGCGCCGCGTGACGTCGAGGAGGACCTGTGGCGCCGCTTCCGCGGCGCGCAGGACACGTTCTTCGGCGCGCGCGACGCCGCCAGCGCCGCGACCGACGCGGAGTACGCCGCCAACGCCACCGTCAAGGAGGGCATCCTCGTCAAGGCCGAGGCGCTCGTCCCCGTGAAGGACCTGACGGCGACGAAGGCCGCCTTCCGCGACCTCGCGGACCAGTGGGACGCCGCCGGCAAGGTCCCGCGGGAGCGGATGAAGGACCTCGAGGGCCGGATGCGTGCGGTGGAGAAGGCGATCCGCGACGTCGAGGACCAGGCGTGGTCGCGGTCCAACCCCGAGGCGCGGGCCCGGGCCGCCGACACGGTGGCCCAGCTCGAGGCCTCGCTGGCCGATCTCGAGTCCAAGCGTGCGAAGGCGGAGGCGGCCGGCAACGACCGCAAGGCCGCCGAGCACGCTGCCGCCATCGAGGCCCGCTCCGCCTGGCTCGCCGAGGCTCAGCGCGCCCTCTCCGACTTCTCCTGACCCCGCCCCTCGACCGGTCGAGGGGCGGGGCGTGTGTGCGCGAAACGTCGCCCGTGTACGCGCGAAATGTCGGCTGTGTACGCTCGAAGCGTCGGCTGTGCACGTACGAGAGGTCGCTCACGCGCAGCTTAGTGATCTCCGGCGCGGCCACGCTGCGTCGCATTCCCGGCCGGAGGTGCGCGAGCGACGCTTCGCGTGAACACACGTGACGCTTCGCGCGTACACACCTGACGCTTCGCGCGTACACACCTGACGCTTCGCGCGTACATGAGCGACGCTTCGCGCGTACATGAGCGACGCTTCGCGCGTACACGCGACGTTTCGCGCGGGGTGGAGGGGGAGGAGAGTTCTGCGGGGTCAGGAGGTGACGCGGTAGGCGTCGAAGACGCCCTCGACCTGGCGTACGGCGCGCAGGACGTGGCCGAGGTGCTTGGGGTCGCCCATCTCGAAGGTGAACCTGCTCTTGGCGATCCGGTCGCGGCCGGTGTTGAGCGAGGCGGCCAGGATGTTCACGTGGGTGTCCGACAGCGCCTTGGTGATGTCGGACAGCAGCCGCGCCCGGTCCAGCGCCTCGACCTGGATGTTGACCAGGAACATCGAGCGCTCGGTCGGGGCCCACTCGACCTCGACGATCCGCTCGGACTGCTGGCGCAGCGAGTCGGCGTTGGTGCAGTCGCGCCGGTGGACCGACACCCCGGCCTCGCGGGTCACGAAGCCCATGATGTCGTCGCCCGGCACCGGCGTGCAGCACTTGGCGAGCTTGACCCACACGTCCGCGTCGCCGCGCACGATGACGCCGGCGTCGCCCGGTGAGGGCCGGCGGCCAGCCCGCCGCCCGGTGATCTGGACGGCCTCGGCGAGGTCCTCGGTCGCCCCGTCCTCGCCGCCGAACAGGTCCATCACCCGGCGTACGACGGTCTGCGCGCCCAGGTGCCCCTCGCCGACGGAGGCGTAGAGGGCGGAGACGTCCGCCAACCGCATCTCGGCGGCCACCGTCGTCAGCGTCTCGTGGGTCATCACCCGCTTGAGGGGCAGGCCCTCCTTGCGCATGAGCCGGGCGATCTGGTCCTTGCCCTTCTCGACCGCCTCCTCGCGCCGCTCCTTGGTGAACCACTGGCGGATCTTGGTGCGGGCGCGCTGCGAGCGGACGAACGTCAGCCAGTCACGGCTCGGCCCGGCCGACTGCGCCTTGGAGGTGAACACCTCCACGACGTCGCCGTTGTCGAGCGTCGACTCCAGCGGCACCAGCCGGCCGTTGACCCGGGCGCCGATGGTGCGGTGACCGACCTCGGTGTGGATGGCGTAGGCGAAGTCGACCGGCGTCGCGCTGGCCGGCAGCGCGATCACGTCGCCGGCCGGGGTGAAGACGTAGACCTCGGAGGAGTTGATCTCGAAGCGCAGCGACTCCAGGAATTCGCCCGGGTCCTCGGTGTCCTGCTGCCAGTCGAGCAGCTGGCGCACCCAGGCCATCTCGGCGGTGCCGCCGTCGGCGGCCTTGCGGTCGGTGTCGACCCCGGCCCGCATGTTCTCCTTGTACTTCCAGTGCGCCGCGATGCCGTACTCCGCGCGGCGGTGCATGGCGTAGGTGCGGATCTGGAGCTCGACCGGCTTGCCCTCGAGCCCGATCACGGTCGTGTGCAGCGACTGGTACATGTTGAACTTCGGCATCGCCACGAAGTCCTTGAACCGTCCGGGGACCGGGTTCCACCGGGAGTGGATCGCCCCCAGCGCGGCGTAGCAGTCGCGGTCGTCCTCGACCAGGATCCGGATGCCGATCAGGTCGTAGATGTCGGAGAACTCGCGGCCCCGCACGATCATCTTCTGGTAGATCGAGTAGTAGTGCTTGGGCCGGCCGCGGACGGTCGCCTTGATCCGCGACGACGCCAGGTCGCGCTCGACCTGTGCGATCACGCGCGCCAGGTAGTTGTCGCGCGAGGGGGCCCGCTCGGCCACCAGCCGCACGATCTCGTCGTACATCTTGGGGTGCAGGGTGCCGAAGGCGAGGTCCTCCAGCTCCCACTTGAGCGTGTTCATGCCGAGCCGGTGGGCCAGCGGCGCGAAGATCTCGAGGGTCTCGCGGGCCTTGCGCTCCTGCGTCGACTGCTTGAGGTAGCGCAGCGTGCGCATGTTGTGGAGCCGGTCGGCGAGCTTGATGACCAGCACCCGGATGTCGCGACTCATCGCCACGATCATCTTGCGGATGGTCTCGGCCTCGGCGCTCTCGCCGTACTTCACCTTGTCGAGCTTGGTGACGCCGTCGACGAGCAGCGCCACCTCCTCGCCGAACTCGCGCGCCACGTCGCCGAGCGTGTACGGCGTGTCCTCGACCGTGTCGTGGAGCAGCGCCGCCACCAGCGTCGGCTCGGTCATGCCGAGCTCGGCCAGGATCGTCGTCACGGCCAGCGGGTGGGTGATGTAGGGCTCGCCGCTCTTGCGCTTCTGAGTGGAGTGCAGGCGCTGCGCCGTGAGGTAGGCCCGCTCCAGCAGCGCCAGGTCTGCCTTGGGGTGGTTGGCCTTGACGACCCGGAACAACGGCTCGAGGACCGGGTTGGTGGCCTGGCCCTTGGTGCCGATGCGCGCCAGGCGGGCCCGCATGCCGCCGGCGCCGGTGACGGGTCCGCCGGAGGCGGCCGCCTCGCCCGACGGGCGCTCAGCGGCCGGTGCCGGCGCGACCGACGACGACGGTCCGGTCGACGCACCGGTCGGAGCGGACGTGGACGCCGGGACCTGGTCGGTCGCGGGCGTGACGACGTCAGCGGTGTCGGTGGACACCGGTGCTGCTGACCCGTCGTCCGGCACGCGTCACTCCCCTCGGCGGTGGTGCCGCCAGTCTATGCGCGCCGGGTTCAGACGGTGTGGAGCGCCGTCAGCGGGGCACCGCCGAGCTGGTCGCGTCCGGGGAGGAACGACAGCTCCATGAGCACCGCGACACCGGCGACCTCGCCGCCGCACTGCTCCACCAGCGCCCGGGTGGCCGCCACCGTGCCCCCGGTGGCGAGCACGTCGTCGACGAGCAGCACCCGCTCGCCGGGCGCGATGGCGTCGCGGTGCACCTCGAGGACCTCCTCGCCGTACTCCAGGGAGTAGGACACCTCGTGGGTCTCACCGGGCAGCTTGCCGGCCTTGCGGACCGGCACGAAGCCGACGCCGAGCTCGAGCGCGACCGGGGCGGCGAAGATGAAGCCCCGCGCCTCCATGCCCACGACCTTGCTGACCGTCGTGGTGCCGTCGGCGTCCCGGCCGGCCGCAGCCAGGGCGAGCACGACGGAGCGGAACCCCTCGTGGTCGGCCAGCAGGGGCGTGATGTCCTTGAAGACGATCCCGGGCTTGGGGAAGTCCGCGATGTCGCGGACCAGCCGCTCGACGTGCGCCGCGTGGTCGCTCACCCGCGACCTCGCCGGGAGCGCGGCTTGCGGGTGGGCTGCGGTCGTCCCGCGGCGGTCGAGCCGGACACCGGGCGAGCCGTGCCGGGTCGCTCCCCCGCCGAGACCCGTCCCGGGGCACCGGGGGCGACGGAGCGGTTGCCGCCCTCGCTCACCGGACGCGCCGGGGCCTGGTCGGACGGCACACCGCCGGCCGGCGACGGGTTGTCCGGGTCGTCGGCGAGCGGCATGTCCTCACGGAACGCCGGTACGGCGGCGTAGGGGTCGACCGGTCGGCGGCTGCGGTGGCTGCGCGCCCGCTGGTCACCCGCCTTCACACCGCGCTCCCGCTCCTTGAGCTGCACCAGCAACGGGGTCGCGATGAAGATCGAGGAGTAGGCACCGGCCGCCATGCCGACGAACAACGACAGCGCCAGGTCCTTCAGCGCCCCCGAGCCGAGGGTGAACACACCGACGTAGAGCAGCGCACCGACGGGCAGCAGCGCGACGATCGAGGTGTTGATCGAGCGGACCAGCGTCTGGTTGACGGCGAGGTTGGCCGCCTCGGCGTACGTCTGGTGGGTGCGCCCGAGGGCCTTGGTGTTCTCGCGCACCTTGTCGAACACGACGACGGTGTCGTAGAGCGAGAAACCGAGGATCGTCAGGATTCCGGTGACGGTCGCGGGGGTGACCTCGAAGCCCGAGAGCGCGTAGACGCCGACGGTGATGATCAGGTCGTGCGCGAGCGCCACGATGGCCGCGACCGACATCTTCCACTCGCGGAAATAGCCCCAGATCAGCAGCACCACGAGGACCAGGAAGACCACCAGGCCGGTGAGGGCGCGGTCGGCCACCTGCTGACCCCACGAGGGCCCGATCTGCGAGGAGCTGAGGTCCTCCACGCCGTCGACGGCCCGGATGGCCTCGTCGACGGTGGTGGACTCGTCGGTGCTCAGCGGCTCGGTCTGCACCCGGATGAGGTCACCGTTGCTGCCGGAGGTGTTGACGATCGGGGCCGAGGCGTTGTCGATCTCGGTGTCGCGCACGGCCTGGTTGATCGCGGTGACGGCGTCGTCGTCGGCCTCGCCCGCGGCGAAGGAGACGCGGTACTCCACGCCGCCCTCGAACTCGATGCCGAGGTTCAGCTGCTTGCCGACGAGGCCGAACATCGCGACGAGCACGATGACGAGCGAGATGCCGTACCAGAGCCACTTGCGGCCGACGAAGTCGATCGAGACGCGGCCGTCGTACAGCGACTGGCCGAGGCGTGCGAGGCGGCTCATCGGGCACCCACTCCGTGGACGGGGCGGGCGCCGATCCGCTCGATCCCGGCCTGCTCGGCCGAGAAGCCGGACATCTTGTGACCGGTCGAGAAGAAGCGGAAGCGGGCCAGCCAGGTGGTCATGGGCTTGGTGAAGAGGAAGAACACCACGAGGTCGATGAGCGTGCTGATGCCCAGCGCGAACGCGAAGCCCTTCACCACGCCGATGGCGAAGATGTAGAGGACGACGGCCGCGAGGAGCGACACCGCGTCGGCGGCGACACAGGTGGCGCGGGCACGGACCCAGCCGGCCTCCACTGCCACGCGCACGGACTTGCCGTCACGCATCTCGTCACGTATTCGCTCGAAGTAGACGATGAACGAGTCCGCGGTGATACCCACCGCCACGATCAGTCCGGCGATGCCGGGCAGCGTCAGCGTGAAGCCCGCGGTCTCGGACAGGAAGATCACCGCCGCGTAGGTCAGCGCAGCGGCCACCGCCAGCGAGGCGACGACCACGATGCCGAGGCCGCGGTAGTAGACCATGCAGTAGATCAGCACCAGGGCCAGGCCGATGCCGCCCGCGAGCAGGCCCGCGGAGAGCTGGTCCTGGGCCAGGGTCGGCCCCTCCTCGGAGACGACGGAGTCCTCGAACTCCAGCGGCAGCGCGCCGTACTTCAGGCTGTTGGCCAGCGACTGCGCCGACGCCTGGTTGAAGTCGCCGCTGATCTGCGCGTTGCCGTCGACGATCGCGCTGGTGACACCGGGGGCGCTGAGCACCTCGCCGTCGAGCACGATCGCGAAGCGGTCGTCGGTGCCGACCAGGGCCCGGGTGACGTCGGCGAAGGTGTCGGTGGCGGTGCCGTCGAAGTCGAGGTTGACGACGTACTGCACGTCGTTGGGCGGGATACCGGAGCTGGCGTCGCTCAGCTGGGTGCCCTCGATGACGGCCGGGGTCAGGAGGTACTTCACCTGGCCCGCCTCGTCGCAGGCGATGAGCGGCTTGTTCGGGTTGTCCGGCAGCTCCTCGTCGCAGGTGGCCTGCTGGAACTGCTGCAGCGACTCGGCGTCGGGCGAGCGGATCCAGGCCAGCAGCTCCTCGAGGGAGGAGTCACCGTCGGGCACCGGGGCGGGCTCGGGGGCGGGCGGGGCCTGGGCGCCGTCGCCGGCTCCCCCGCCGGTCGCGTCGCCGGTGCCGTCGCCCGCACCGCCACCGGCGGAGTTGCCGCCGCCGTCGTTGCTGCCGGCTCCGTCGTTGCTGCCGGCTCCGTCGTTGCTGCCGGCTCCGTCGTTGGTGCCGCTCAGGCTTGCCAGGCCGCGCGACAGCGCGCGGCCCGCGGGCGAGGACTCCTCGACGGGGCCTGCGGTCTCGTCGGGCGCGACCGTGTCGTCCTGCCCGCCGCCGTTGCCACCGCCGCCGTTGCCGCCGTTGCCACCACC
The DNA here is from genome assembly GCF_011299595.1 of Nocardioides sp. HDW12B. Taxonomy (NCBI): domain Bacteria; kingdom Bacillati; phylum Actinomycetota; class Actinomycetes; order Propionibacteriales; family Nocardioidaceae; genus Nocardioides; species Nocardioides sp. HDW12B. Next base: position 2,155,668 of record NZ_CP049867.1, read on the forward strand.
GCCGCCGGTGCTCTCGGAGGGCGACGGGGAGGGGGCAGGCTCGGCCGGCGGGGCCACCGGGGCCGCCGCACCGACGAGCCGGAAGCGCAGCTGGGCGGTCTGCTGGACCGTGTCGACGAGGTCCTTGCGGTTCTGCCCGGGGATCTCGACGATGATCGTGTCGCCACCCTGGGTGGCCACCTCGGACTCCGCGACACCCTGGCCGTTGACCCGGCTGTCGATGATCGTCGCGGCCTCCTCGAGCTTCTCGGGAGTGATCGCCTCACCCGTCGAGGTGCTCGCGCTCAGCGTGATGCGGGTGCCACCCTGAAGGTCCAGCCCCAGCTTGGGGGCCCACACGCCGTTGAGAGCCAGTCCGCCGTACATGGCGACGACCACCAGGGCGAAGACGATCAGCGTGCGTCCGGGTCGGGACGCGTTGTTCGCCATGCTGCTCCTCGCAGATTCGGTTCGTTCGGGAGCGCGGCGAGGCCGCGCTGGTCAGGGGCGGGTCAGGAGGTGGTGGGGCGGTGCGGGTCGGACCCGTCGGGTCCGCGGTCGGTCCCGCCCTCGTACGTCGTGCCGTCGTACGTCGTGTCGTCGTCCGCCGTGTCGTCGTACGCCGAGCCGTCGTGGGCGAGCTCGTCGTCCTCGGGCAGGTCGGTGGTGTCGACCGGGTCGACCAGCGTGCGCACGACCGCCTGACGGGCCACGGTCAGGTGGGCTCCCGGGGAGATCTCGAGCTTGAGGAACTCCGACCCGGCCTCCCGGACGTGTCCCACGATGCCGGCGCTGAGCAGCACCTGGTCACCGATGACGACCTCGCCCTGGGCACGTGCCAGCTCCTGCTGTCGCTTGCGCTGGGGCCGGATGAGCAGCAGCCAGAACGCGAGGAAGATGAGCACGAAGGGGAGCAGCTGCTCCAGTCCGTTCACGCGCTGCACCTCTCTCGTCGGGGCCCGGGACCAGCCGCGGGCCGAGCTTCTGATCTGCGCCGGCGCTCCGTCGCAGCCCCCGGAGGGACCCGTCGGACGGCACGGCGCAGGGACCGGGGGTCGGCCGGTCAACGGCCGAGTGTAGCCCCCGCCACTCCCAGAACCGATTCGCCCGCGCCCGCCCACGCAAGCGGTCCCGGGCTCTCAGGTGACCTTCAGCAGACCCTCAGGGCCGGACTCCCCCGGCCTCACGTCGTCACCGACCTCTGACGACCGGCCCCACGTCGGCGACGACGTCCGGACGGTCCGGGGTCCTCGGCGACCCGCCCCACGTCGGTGACGACATGAGGCGGGTGGTTCAGGAGCCGAAGAGGGTCTCGGGCTCGTCGGCCGCCGGCACCGGGCCGGGCGAGCCGACGAGGCCGGCCGGGGGCCGCAGACCGAGGTGCTCCCAGCCGGCGGCGGTGGCGACCCGGCCGCGCGGGGTCCGGGCGAGCAGCCCGAGCCGCACGAGGAAGGGCTCGGCGACCTCCTCGACGGTCTCGCGCTCCTCCCCCACGGCCACGGCGAGCGTGCTGAGCCCGACCGGGCCGCCGCCGAAACGACGGCACAGCGCGTCGAGCACGCCGCGGTCGAGCCGGTCGAGACCGCTGGCGTCGACCTCGTAGAGGTCCAGGGCGCGGTGGGCCACCTCGAGGGTGCAGACCCCGTCGGCCCGGACCTGGGCGTAGTCGCGGACCCGGCGCAGCAGCCGGTTGGCGATGCGGGGCGTGCCCCGGCTGCGGCTCGCGATCTCGGCGGCGCCGTCGTCGGTCAGCGAGGCGTCGAGCAGCCGTGCGCTGCGACGCACGATCAGGTCGAGCTCGTGCGGCTCGTAGAAGTCGAGGTGGGCGGTGAAGCCGAACCGGTCGCGCAGCGGCCCGGGCAGCAGACCGGCTCGCGTGGTGGCGCCGACCAGGGTGAAGGGCGGCAGCTCCAGCGGGATCGCGGTCGCGCCGGGCCCCTTGCCGACGACGACGTCGACACGGAAGTCCTCCATGGCCAGGTAGAGCATCTCCTCGGCCGGGCGCGCCATCCGGTGGATCTCATCGACGAACAGCACGTCGCCCTCGTTGAGCCCCGAGAGGATTGCAGCGAGGTCGCCGGCGTGGGTGATGGCCGGGCCGCTGGTCAGGCGCAGCGGTGCCCCCACCTCGGCGGCGATGATCATCGCCATCGTGGTCTTGCCCAGCCCCGGCGGCCCGCTGAGCAGGACGTGGTCGGGCGCCCGGCCGCGTCCGAGCGCGGCGTGGAGCACCAGCGCCAGCTGCTCGCGCACCCGCTCCTGCCCGATCAGCTCGTCGAGGGTGCGCGGTCGCAGGGCGGCCTCGACGACCCGGTCCTCGAGGTCGGCCTGGCCGTCGACCAGGGCCCGGCTCTCGACGTAGGCGATCTCGGCGGCGCTCAGCTCGACCTCGCGCTCCACCTCGGGGTCCATGTCAGCGCCCGCTCATCGCGCGCAGCGCCATCCGCAGCACGGTGGCCACGTCGGGCACGTCGTCCTCGTCGGGCACGGCGAGCGCGATGCCCTTGTCGGCCTCCTTGCTCGACCAGCCCAGGCCGACGAGGGCCTCGCGCACCTGGACGCGCCACACCGGCTCGGCATCGGTGGCCACCACGGGCGCGGCCGTCGTGGTCCCCGACGAGGGCGGGCCGATGCGGTCCTTGAGCTCGAGGATGATGCGCTGGGCGCCCTTCTGGCCGATGCCCGGCACCCGGGTCAGGGTGCGGACGTCCTCGCCGATGACCGCGCGGCGCAGGTCGTCGGGCGAGAGCACGGCGAGCATCGCCTGCGCCAGCTTGGGCCCGACCCCGCTCGCGGTCTGCAGCAGCACGAACAGCGACTTCTCGTCCTCGTCGAGGAAGCCGAAGAGCGTCAGCGACTCCTCCCGCACGACGAGGCTGGCCGGCAGCGTGGCGGTGGCCCCGTTGCGCAGGGTCGCGAGCGTGCCGGGGTTGCACAGCAGCTCGATGCCGACGCCGTTGACGTCGAGCACGGCGGAGCTGAGCCCCACCTGGGCCACCTGGCCCCGGACGAAGGCGATCACGAGCCGCTCCCCGCGACACCCGCCGTGTGACGGCGTACGGCGTCCTGGAACCGGGCCTGGGCGCCCCCGCGCCAGACGTGGCAGATGGCCAGCCCGAGCGCGTCGGCGGCGTCCGCCGGGGTCGGCTTCTGCGGCAGCCGGAGCAGGCGGGTGACCATCGCCCCGACCTGCTGCTTGTCGGCGCGACCGCTGCCGGTGACGGCCGCCTTCATCTCGCTGGGGGTGTACGTCGCCACCGGGATGCCCCGGCGTGCCGCGGCGACGAGCGCCAGCCCGCTGACCTGGGCGGTGCCCATGACCGTGCGGACGTTGTGCTGGCTGAAGACCCGCTCCACCGCGACGGCGTCGGGCGTGTGCCGGTCGAGCCACGTCTCGATCTGCTGGTCGATGAGCAGCAGCCGGTCGGCCAGCGACGCGCCCGCAGGGCTCGTCAGGACGCCCACGTCGACGAGCGACAGCGGTCGGCCGACGTCGCCGGTGACCACGCCGACGCCGCAGCGCGTGAGGCCGGGGTCGATCCCGAGCACGAGCATGGGCTGCCTTCCGTCCGAACAGGTGTTCGGACCAACGCTAGCCCAGCGTCGCCCGTCGGCCGTCGACCGACGCGCCGCTCAGGCGTCGAGGGAGGCCATGACCTCGTCGGGGATGTCGACGTTGGCGAAGACGTTCTGCACGTCGTCGAGGTCCTCGAGCGCCTCCACGAGGCGCATCACCTTGCCGGCCCCCTCGGCGTCGACGGTGACCTCCATCGAAGGCACGAACTGCGCCTCGGCGGAGTCGTAGTCGAGCCCGGCCTCCTGCAGCGCCGTGCGTACGGCGACCAGGTCGGTGGCCTCGCTGAGCACCTCGAAGGAATCCCCCAGGTCGTTGACGTCCTCGGCGCCGGCGTCGAGGGTCGCCTCGAGGACGTCGTCCTCGCTGACCTCGCGGCCCTCCTGGTGCTTGGGCAGCACCACGACGCCCTTGCGGTGGAAGAGGTAGGCGACCGAGCCCGGGTCGGCCAGCGAGCCGCCGTTGCGGGTGGCCGCGGTGCGGACCTCCATGGCGGCCCGGTTCTTGTTGTCGGTCAGGCACTCGATGAGGATCGCGACCCCGCCGGGGCCGTAACCCTCGTACATGATCGTCGTGTAGTCGGCCCCGCCGGCCTCGGCGCCCGAGCCGCGCTTGACCGCGCGGTCGATGTTGTCGTTGGGGACCGAGGACTTCTTGGCCTTCTGGATGGCGTCGTAGAGCGTCGGGTTGCCGGAGATGTCCCCGCCGCCCATGCGCGCGGCGACCTCGATGTTCTTGATCAGCTTGGCGAACATCTTGCCGCGGCGGGCGTCGATGACGGCCTTCTTGTGCTTCGTGGTCGCCCACTTGGAGTGGCCTGACATGGTCCCCTCTTTCTCCTGCGACGGCGTTTCCCGTGCGGCGTCGTGCGGCGTTCGTGCGGCGTTCGTGCGGCGTTCGTGCGGCGTTCGTGCGGCGTTCTGGTGCGGCGGGAGGCCCGGCGCGACGTACCCGCCCTCAGGAGCGGGAGGTGCCGCGCACGACGTCGACGAAGAACGCGTGCACTCGCGGATCGCCGGTGACCTCGGGGTGGAACGACGTGGCGACGAGGTGCGCCTGCCGGACCGCGACGATCCTACCCGTGGCGGGTCCGGTGGCCACGGTGCCGACGACCTCGACGTCGGGACCGACCTTCTCCACCCAGGGCGCGCGGATGAAGAGGGCGTGGAAGGGGCGGTCGAGCGAGCCCAGGTGCTCCAGGTGCAGGTCGGCCTCGAAGGAGTCGACCTGGCGGCCGAAGGCGTTGCGGCGCACGACCACGTCGAGCCCGCCGATGGTCTCCTGGTCGGCGGTCCCGCCCTCGATGCGGTCGGCCAGCATGATCATCCCGGCGCAGGTGCCGAACATCGGCAGGCCGTCGCGCGCCGCCTCCCGCAGCGGCTCGAGCAGGTCGAAGACGCGGGCGAGCTTCGACATCGTCGTCGACTCCCCGCCGGGGAGGATCAGCCCGTCGACCTCGCCGAGCTCACGGGCACGACGTACCGGCACGCCCTGCGCGCCGACGGCGGCGAGCATCGCGACGTGCTCGCGCACGTCGCCCTGCAGCGCGAGCACCCCGATGCGGGGCGCCGCGGACGCGGGAGCGGAGGAGGGAGCCGTGGCGCCCGTGGTCACCAGCCGCGCTCGGAGAGCCGGTGCGGCTCGGGGATCTCGTCGACGTTGAGGCCGACCATGGCCTCGCCGAGGCCGCGCGACACCTTCGCGACGACGTCGGGGTCGTCGTAGAAGGTGGTGGCCTTGACGATCGCCTCGGCGCGCTGCACCGGGTTGCCGGACTTGAAGATGCCCGAGCCGACGAAGACGCCCTCGGCGCCGAGCTGCATCATCATCGCCGCGTCGGCCGGGGTGGCGATGCCGCCCGCGGTGAAGAGCACGACGGGGAGCTTGCCGGTCTCGGCGACCTCGCGGACCAGCGGGTACGGCGCCTGCAGCTCCTTGGCCGCGACGTAGAGCTCGTCGGCAGGCAGCGAGGACAGGCGGCGCAGCTCGGCGCGGATCGTGCGCATGTGGGTGACGGCGTTGGAGACGTCACCGGTGCCGGCCTCGCCCTTGGAGCGGATCATCGCCGCGCCCTCGGAGATGCGACGCAGCGCCTCACCGAGGTTGGTGGCGCCGCACACGAAGGGGGCGGTGAACTGCCACTTGTCGATGTGGTTGGCGTAGTCGGCCGGGCTCAGCACCTCGGACTCGTCGATGTAGTCGACCCCGAGGCTCTGCAGGACCTGGGCCTCGGCGAAGTGGCCGATGCGGGCCTTGGCCATCACCGGGATGGAGACGGTCTCGATGATGCTGTCGATCATGTCGGGGTCGCTCATCCGCGACACGCCGCCCTGGGCCCGGATGTCGGCGGGCACGCGCTCGAGCGCCATCACCGCGACGGCACCGGCGTCCTCGGCGATCTTCGCCTGCTCGGCGGTCACGACGTCCATGATGACGCCGCCCTTGAGCATCTCGGCCATGCCGCGCTTGACGCCGTCGGTGCCGGTGAGCCGGTTCTCGTGCGGGACGTTCTCGGTCTGCTGGGGGGAGGTCTGCGGTGCGTTCACGTCTCCAGGTTACGTCCCCGACGGTGCCGGAGACCAACCGAGACGGGGCCCCCGGCGTCCGCCCCCGGGAGCGTCCTGACCGGCACCCGCGTCGGCGTACACCTCGAGCACCTGCGGCGCGACGACGGACCAGTCGAAACAGGCGTACGCCGCCTCGTGGCCGGCCCGCGCGAGCTGCTCGCTGAGAGCGAGATCACCCAGCAGGGTGCACACCCCGGCGGCCAGGGCGGCGGCGTCCTCCGACGGCACCAGCAGCCCGCGGCGGCCGTCGTCGAGCACGGCACGGAAGGCGACGAGGTCGCTGGCCACGACCGGGAGCCCGGCCGCCATCGCCTCGGTCAGCACGATGCCGAAGCTCTCGCCCCCGGTGTTGGGGGCCACGAGCACCCGGGCCCGGGCCAAGCGCTCGACCTTGCCGTCGTCGCTGAGTCGTCCGGCCGCCTCGACCACGTCGTCGACGGCGAGCCCCAGCGGCTCCAGCGCGCGGCGCAGCGCCGAGGCCGGCTCCCGCGGCAGCCGGTCGCCGCCGACCACGACCAGCCGGGTGCCCGGGTGGCGGGCCACGATCTCGGGCAGCGCCTCGAGCAGGACCTGCAGGCCTTTGCGGGGCTCGTCCGGACGCCCCACGAAGACCAGGTCGTGGCGCTCGGCGAGCGGCGGCGCGGTGCGGGTGCGGTCGAGGTCGGCCACCGTGACGCCGTTCGGGACCGGGACCGCGTCGACCTGGTGGTAGCGCAGCAGCGTGCGGCGGGCCTCCTCGGAGACGACGATGTGCGCGTCGATGCGCGGCAGCACCTGGCGCAGCACGGTCGGGGCCGCCACCCGCAGCGCCAGCGCGCGGTCCTGGGCGATGTGGTGGGTGGCCACCACCGGCACCGGCTCCTCGAGCAGCGCGCGGACCGCGGTGAAGGACGTGCTCGGTGCGGCCGGCTCGTGGACGTGGACGACGTCGAAGCGGCCCTGCGCGAGCCAGGCGCGGACCTGGCGGCGCGCCCCCATCCGCACCGGGGCGACCGAGCCGTTGAACGGCAGCGCCTGTCCCTCCCCCACCACCGTCACGTGGGGGGACCGGGCGCGGTCGGTGTCGCCGGGTGCGAGCACCTCGACGTGGTGCCCGGCGGCGCGCAGGCCGGCGGCCAGGCCGGCGACGTGCTGCTGGACGCCGCCAAAGGTGTCGAGCGAGTAGGGGCACACCATGCCGACGCGCAGGCCGTGGGGGGCGGGCGCAGGCACGGGCGGCCGTCGCGCGCTCATGCGCTCTCCCCCCGGGGCTCCGGCGCGGGGAGGTCGTCGACGAAGACCCGCTGCATCATGTGCCAGTCGGCGGGGTCCGCGACCAGCGCGTCGGTGAACGCGTCGGCGACCCGCTGGGTGGCGGTCTCCACGCCCAGCGCGGCGACGTCCACCTCCTGGTGGAACGTGATCTGGAGCCGGTCGCCGCGGTAGGCGGTCGTGATCGGCACCAGGGCGGCCCCGGTCTCCAGCGCCAGGGCGGCGGGCCCGCGCGGCATCCGGGCCGCGTGGCCGCAGAGCGTGACGTCGACGGCGCTGCGGCTGAGGTCGCGGTCGGCCAGCAGCGGGGCGAACCCGCCGGCCCGGACGTGCTCGGCCAGTCGCGGCAGGGGCGGCTCGCCGCCGGTCAGCGGCAGGATCGTCATGCCCAGCGAGGACCGGAAGGCGACGAACTCGTCGTACAGGCGCTCGGGGCGCAGCCGCTCGGCGACCGTCATCACCGGCGCGCCGGTGGCGCAGGCCCAGGCACCGGCCCAGTCCCAGTTCCCCTGGTGGGGCAGGGCGGCGACCACCCCCCTCCCCGCGTCGTACGGCGTGCGCAGCCGCTCCTCGTGGACCGTCGTGACGCGGGCGACGAGGTCGTCGGTGGGCCACGACGGCAGCCGGAACGACTCGCACCAGTAGCGCAGGTAGGAGTGCACTCCCTCGCGGGTCAGCTCGTCGAGGGCGTCGTGGTCGAGCTCGGGGCGCACTCGCGCCAGGTTGGCCCGGAGCCGGTGCACGGAGGTGCCGTGCCGGGCGTGCATGCGGGCCGCGATGCGGTCGAAGAGCGCGCGGGCGTGGTCCTCCGACAGCCGGCCGACGCCCCGCCAGCCGGCGACGTAGGCCGCCGCGACCGCCTGCTCGGTGCCGGAGGCGAACGCCCGCTCCAGGGTGGCCAGGACCGGGTGGGGGCTCACGGGGTCAGGCCGTGGGCCTGCTGCCGGACCACGAGGATGCGCTGCACCACGGTGACGGTGCTGGCGATGGCGAGCACCGCGAGGGTGATCGGGATGAGCACGAGCGCGCCCTCGCCGACCCCGAGGACGTTGAGCAGGTCGGCCACGCCGGTCATGACGAGGATCGCCACGAGCCGGTCGGCGCGCTCGGCGATGCCGACCTTGGCCTGCATGCCCAGCGACTCGGCGCGGGCGCGGGCGTAGGAGGTGACCGAGCCCATCGTCAGGCAGTAGATCGCCAGGGCGGCGAGCAGGTCGTTCTCGCCGGGGCCCACGTAGTACATCGCCAGCGCGCCGAAGATGGCGGCGTCGGCGATGCGGTCGAGGGTGGAGTCGAGGAACGCGCCGAAGCTGCTGGTCCGGCCGGACTGGCGCGCCATCGCGCCGTCGACGAGGTCGGAGAACACGAAGGCGGTGATCACCAGCACGCCGACGAGCAGCTCGCCCTGCGGGAAGAAGACCACCGCGCCGGCGCAGACGCCGAGGGTGCCGACCAGGGTGACGACGTCGGGGCTGACCCCGGCTCGCAGGAGGCCCCGGACCACCGGGTTGAAGAGGCTGGTCCAGAACGCGCGGAATCTTTCCATCATGGCGACGCCAGACTAGACGGTCGCCCGGGTCACACCGTGTCCCAGGCCTCCGCGAGCAGCCGGCGGGTCTCGGTCAGCAGCTGCGGCAGCGTCTTGGTGCGCCCGATGATCGGCATGAAGTTGGCGTCGCCGCCCCAGCGCGGCACGACGTGCTGGTGCAGGTGAGCGGCGATGCCGGCACCCGCGACCGACCCCTGGTTCATCCCGAGGTTGAAGCCGTGGGCACCGCTGACGGCCTTGATGACCCGCATCGCCCGCTGGGTGAGGTGGGCGACCTCGACGGTCTCCTCCTCGGTCAGGTCGGGGTAGCTCGCGACGTGCCGGAAGGGGCAGACCATGAGGTGGCCCGACGAGTACGGGTAGAGGTTGAGCACCACGAAGCACTGCTCGCCGCGGTGCACGACCAGGCCGTCCTCGTCACCCATCTGCGGGATCTGGCAGAACGGACAGGTCTCGGAGGTGCCGTCGGCCGGCTTGTTCTCGCCGGAGATGTAGGCCATCCGGTGCGGCGTCCACAGCCGCTCGAGGGCGTCGGGCTCTCCCGCCCCGCCCTGGTGGTGGGTGGTCCCGGGGCTCTCGCTCCCCTGCTCGCTCACCCGCGCCTCAGACCTGCTCGCGGCCGGCCACCGCGGCCTGGACGCGTGCGATCGCCTCGTCGACGGGTACGCCGTTCTCCTGCTCGCCGTTGCGGTAGCGGAACGAGACCGCGCCGGCCTCGAGGTCGCGGTCGCCGACCAGCATCATGAAGGGCACCTTCTCCAGCTGGGCGTTGCGGATCTTCTTCTGCATCCGCTCGTCGCTGCCGTCGATCTCGACCCGCAGGCCGAGCCGCCGCATCTTCTCGGCGGTCTCGAACAGGAAGTCCTGGTGGCGCTCGGCCACCGGGATGCCGACCACCTGCACCGGCGCGAGCCAGGGCGGGAAGGCGCCGGCGTAGTGCTCGACGAGCACGCCGAGGAACCGCTCGATCGAGCCGAACTTGGCCGAGTGGATCATCACCGGGCGCTGGCGCGAGCCGTCCGCGGCGACGTACTCGAGCTCGAAGCCGCGCGGCTGGTTGAAGTCGTACTGGATGGTCGACATCTGCCAGGTCCGGCCGATGGCGTCGCGCGCCTGCACCGAGATCTTCGGTCCGTAGTACGCCGCGCCGCCGGGGTCGGGGACCAGCTCGAGGCCGGACTCGGTGGCGACGTCGGAGAGCACCTTGGTGGCGACCTGCCACTCCTCGTCGGAGCCGACGAACTTGTCGGGCTTGGAGTCGTCACGGGTCGACAGCTCGAGGTAGAAGTCGTCGAGGCCGAAGTCGCGGAAGAGGCTGAGGCAGAAGTCGAGCAGGTGCTTGATCTCCGCCGGGGCCTGCTCGGGGGTGACGTAGGAGTGCGAGTCGTCCTGCGTCATCCCGCGCACGCGGGTGAGGCCGTGGACGACGCCCGACTTCTCGTTGCGGTAGACGCCGCCGAACTCGAAGAGCCGCAGCGGCAGCTCGCGGTAGGAGCGGCCGCGGGACTGGTAGATGAGGTTGTGCATCGGGCAGCTCATCGCCTTGAGGCGGTACTCCGCGCCGTCGAGCTTCATCGGCGGGAACATGCCGTCGGCGTAGTAGGGCAGGTGGCCCGAGGTGTGGAAGAGGCCGTCCTTGGAGATGTGCGGCGTGCCGACGTAGGAGAAGCCCTCCTCGATGTGCCGGCGGCGGACGTAGTCCTCCATCTCCCGCTTGATGACGCCGCCCTTGGGGTGGAAGACCGCGAGGCCGGAGCCGAGCTCGTCGGGGAAGGAGAAGAGGTCGAGCTCTCGCCCCAGCTTGCGGTGGTCGCGACGCTCCGCCTCGGCGATGCGCTCGAGGTGCGCCTCCAGCTCCTCCTTCGACGGCCAGGCGGTGCCGTAGAGACGCTGCAGCTGCTTGTTCTTCTCGTCGCCGCGCCAGTACGCCGCCGCCGAGCGCATCAGCTTGAACGCCGGGATGCGCTTGGTGGTGGGCAGGTGCGGGCCGCGGCACAGGTCCTTCCAGGCCAGGTCGCCGTTGCGGCGGTGGTTGTCGTAGATCGTCAGCTCGCCGGCGCCGACCTCGACGTTGGCCCCCTCGGCGGCGTCGTCGGCCGAGCCGGAGCCCTTGAGGCCGATGAGCTCGAGCTTGTAGGGCTCGTCCGCGAGCTCGGCGATCGCGTCGCCGTCAGAGACCGCGCGTCGCGAGAAGCGCTGGCCCTCCTTGATGATCTTGCGCATCCGGGTCTCGATCTTCTCGAGGTCCTCCGGGACGAACGGCTCAGCGACGTCGAAGTCGTAGTAGAAGCCGTTCTCGATCGGCGGGCCGATGCCCAGCTTGGCGTCGGGGAACAGCTCCTGGACGGCCTGGGCCATCACGTGGGCGGTCGAGTGGCGCAGGATGTCGAGGCCGTCCGGCTCCGACATCGCGACCCCCTCGACCACGTCGCCGTCGGCCAGCTCGTGGGCGAGGTCGCGCAGCTCACCGCCGACACGCGCCGCGATCACCTCGGGCGACTCGGCGAACAGCTCCCAGGCCTTGGTGCCCGTGGTGACGGCTCGCTCCGCGCGCTCTGCTGCGTGGACGACGGTCACCTTGATCTCGGACACGGGAACTCCCTGGTCGTGACGGTCGGCGGGCCGCGCGCTCGCGGCCACCGGGTCGACGTACGTCGGCCGTGGCGATGGTATCCAGCGCCCGTCGTCACCTTCACCCGAGTTCGCGGCGTGACCAGTGGACCGCGGCGCCGACGACCATCGTCATCGGTCTTCGTGGCCCCCGCCACTGGGGACGCGCGGCGGCTCCCTGGTCGGGTGGGGCCATGACCTCTCCGACATGGTCGCGTCCGGGCCGGCCACCCGCCATCCGGGCCGCGCTGCTGCCGGCGGCGCTGCTCGCCCTGCTGCTCGCCCTGCTGGTCGGAGTCGCACCCAGCCCCGCCCCTGCGGCGCGGGCGGCAGCGGCACCGGCACCGGCATCAGCACCGGCGCGGCCGAACATCGTGCTGCTCATGGTCGACGACATGCGGGCCGACGACCTGCGCTTCATGCCGCGCACACGGCGCCTGATCGGCGGCGAGGGCGTGACCTTCAGCCGTTCCTTCTCGCCCAACCCGCTGTGCTGCCCGGCCCGGGCCTCGGCCCTGACCGGTCGCTACACCCACAACCACCGTGTCTTCCACGTGTACGCGCCCTGGGGGTTCCGCTCGTTCGACGACCGGTCCACGGTCGCGACCTGGCTCCAGCACGCCGGCTACGCCACGATCCACCTCGGGAAGTACCTCAACGGCTACGGCTTCATGCGCGAGCCGGGCGCGACGTCGGGGAGCTCGGTCCACTACGTGCCGCCGGGATGGACGCAGTGGCGGGCCTCCCTCGACGGCGGCCTGCCTCCCGGCCACCCGGCTCGGGGCAGCACCTACGAGTTCTTCGACACGACCTTGAGCCGCAACGGCGAGGGCTTCCAGCCTCTCGAGGGCCAGTACCAGACCCGCGCCTACGGCCGGATCGCCCGGGAGATCGTCACCCGTCGCGCGGCCGGCGCACGCCCCTTCTACCTGCAGGTCGCCTTCACCGCCCCGCACAACGGCGGGCCGATCGAGCCCGACGACCCCGGAGACGTGAAGCGCTCGGACGGGAAGCTCGAGCACTTCGGCACCACGGCACGCCCCGACGACGTCAAGGGCCGCTTCGACCGGACGCTCACCGCCGCGCCCGGAGCGTCCTGGCACGACCCCGACTTCAGCGACAAGCCGGCCTACCTCGCCGTCCGGCCGCCCCTCAACGACGCGGAGCGGGCAGCCATGCTCGAGGAGACCCGGCAGCGCGCCGAGGCGCTGTGGGTCGTGGACCAGCAGGTGGAGCGCACGATCGAGACGCTGCGCGCCACCGGCGAGCTGGACCGGACCCTGGTCGTGTTCACCTCCGACAACGGCTTCTACCTCGGCGAGCAGCGCTTCCGCCACGGCAAGGTCTTTCCGCACGAGCCGTCCATCCGGGTGCCGCTGCTGATGCGCGGCCCGGGCATCCCGGCGGGCGCAATCCGCCGTGACCCGGTCATGTCGATGGACCTGGCCCCGACCTTCGCCGCGGCCGCGGGCGTGGTGCCGCCGGCCACGGTGGACGGCCAGTCGGTGCTGTCCGTGGCGCGCAACGGTGACGTCGGCTGGCAACGGGGTGTGCTCACCGAGAGCCGACCCGAGGGCAGCATCGTGCGCGACACCGACGAGGCCGGCCGTCCGCTCGGCGGCGGCGGCACGGCCGACATCCGGTACGCGATCGGCGTGCGCACCGCGCACTTCCTGTACGTCGACCTCGCCACCGGCGAGGAGGAGCTCTACGACCTCCGCACCGACCCGGAGCAGTACGTCAACCTCGCGGGCCGGCCGGAGTACGCCGCGACCCAGGCGCTGCTGCGCGAGGTGCTGTCCCGGCTCCGCGCCTGCGACGGCGCCGAGTGCCGACAACCACTGCCCCCCGAGTTGGCCGGGGGCTGAGGGCACTCGAGGCCGGCTCCGCGTCGCGGGGCCGGCCTCGGAGGAGGAGCGGTGGGCGATACTGGGCTCGAACCAGTGACCTCTTCGGTGTGAACGAAGCGCGCTACCACTGCGCCAATCGCCCTCGTACGTCGTGCCCGGTCCGGCCGGGCGACGCGCGGGTCACAGTATCTCATCGTCGCGTCGTCGTTCACATCGGGCGGTCCCGGCCAGCCGTCCCGCCGACGTCCGGCTCGCGTCGCACCGGCCCCTCGCGGGATGTCCGTTTCGGGACGTCACGACCGGACGTCGACCCGATGTCCGCGGTGACCCGACTAGGACCTTGGTCCTGGCACCTGCGCACCGCCCGCTCGGGGGACCATCCTGAGGTGGTCATCCGGGCTGGTCTCGACCAGTCGCTGCCCGTTTCGGGGGGCTATCACCGCGATGTTCGGGTTGGTCCCCCATCCGAACGGACAACGGCAGCACCACCCATAGCCAGACCTGACTAGTCATCTGAGGTCAATCACGCGGCAATATCCCGGTTCTAATGGACTTTGGTCCCGACCTGGGAGGAATATTGGTCGCGAGGAAGGGCCCGGGAAAGAAGTCCCGGAAAAGTCCCCGAATCGGCGTCATGGAGGCCCTGGGAGGCCGTCTCCTAGACGTTACTGCCAAGGGAGAGGCATTCAGATGGAGCAGCACATCAACACCAAGCGGGTCGTCACCACCGTCACCAAGACGCTGACGCTGGACCTGATCGACGCGACCGGTGCGGCTACCCCGCTCGACACCGAGCTCTCGTACAACCCGGCTGACCCCTTCGCGGTCACCGCCACCTTCCTCACCGTGGCCGGCGAGGTCCGCTGGACCTTCGGTCGCGACCTGCTCATCGGCGGGCTCTACGAGCCCACCGGCGACGGCGACGTCCACGTGTGGCCCTGCCTCGACACCGACGCCCACTCGGTCGTGATGATCGAGCTGTGCTCGCCCGACGGCGAGGCGCTGGTCCAGGCCCGCACCTCCGACATCACCGCCTTCGTCACCGAGATGACGCAGCTGGTCGCGCCGGGCGCCGAGACCCACCTCGTCGACATCGACGGCGCCATCGCCGCGATCCTGGCCGAGGCCGCCTGACCGTCCTGCTCCGGCGGGCCGGTCGACCGGTCCTGACGTGCTCGACCGCGCCTGGGGGCGCAGACGGTCCGACAGGACAGGACCGCGCCTGGGGGCGCAGACGGTCCGACAGGACAGGGTTGCGACCTCGGCGACCCGCGACCTACGGGTCGAGGTCGGCTGCTTCACGGGCTGCCCACGTCGCCGCTGCTGCGGCGGTGACCGGGCCGGGCGTCTCGAGCTCCCGTCCGTCGCACCAGGCGACGGCCTGGACGTCGCGCGTCGTGGAGGCCAGGAAGATCTCGTCGGCGCGCGCCAGCACGCCGACCGGCTCGTCGACCTCGACGACGTCGCACCACTCGACCAGCAGCGCCCGGGTGATGCCGGCGAGGCAGCCCGACTGCAGCGTCGGCGTCCGCAGCTGGCCGTCGACGACGTAGAAGACGTTGGACCCGGTGCCCTCGCACAGGTCGCCCTTGGTGTTGGCGAACACCGCCTCCCCCGCCCCCACCGTCGCCGCGTGCGCCAGCGCGACCACGTTCTCGGCGTACGACGTGGTCTTGAGCCCGGCGACCGCCCCGCGCTCGCTGCGCGGCCACGGGACGACCGTGACCCGTGCCGGTCCCTCCCAGGCCTGCAGGGGTGCGGCGACGACGACCAGGGTGGGCTCGGCGTCACCGCGCCCGGAGCCGAGCGGCGCCGGGCCGCCGGTGTAGGTGACGCGCAGCCGTCCCAGCGGCAGGTGCTCGGCGGCGAGCACCTCCTCGACGCCGGCCCGCACCCGCTCGAGGTCGGGCTCGGGCAGCCCGAGGCCGCGCGCGGAGGCCGTCAGCCGGTCGAGGTGGCGCGTCAGCGCGAAGGGCCGGCCCTCGACGATCTTGACGGCCTCGAAGACGCCGTCACCCACGGTGAACCCGTGGTCGGTGACCGGCAGGGCCGGTGCCGTCGGGTCCTCGAGCAGCTGTCCGTTCACCCACGCCTGCATGGCTCCAACCTAGGACACCGGCACGGCCCGCGGGGGCACCCCCGAGTTGGTGCTGACGGGACTGTCCGCTACAGTTTCGTCTCGCACGACAGGCCCCGCGAGGGGCCCGGAGTTGCAGGCGGACGTAGCTCAGTTGGTAGAGCGCAACCTTGCCAAGGTTGAGGTCGCGAGTTCGAGCCTCGTCGTCCGCTCGGAGAAGGGTCGCAGATCCGGCGTGATCGGCCCCTCCACTGGTGGAGTGGCCGAGAGGCGAGGCAACGGACTGCAAATCCGTCTACACGGGTTCAAATCCCGTCTCCACCTCGCAGTTCCCGGGCGATTGGCGCAGTGGTAGCGCGCTTCCTTGACACGGAAGAGGTCACTGGTTCAAACCCAGTATCGCCCACCGAAGTCGCAGGTCAGAGGCCCCTCCTGGGGGCCTCTTCCTGGTTTACCGCCGACTCCTCCCCCGGGGCACCGACCGGGCTCGCGCCGCACCGCTGAGTCCGGTCATTAGGTGCATGCCTCCCTGAGGAGGATGGTGGAGGGGCACGCAGTGCTCGGGAGACCGGCGTCGCCGACCGACCAGAGCACGCAGAGCCCTTCTGGAGGGCACCGTCATCACCGGCACCGCGCCTCACCGTCATCCGTCGACCAGCATCCCCGCGCCGGCCCCGCACGCCCCGTGACTCCGGGCGTCGGCTGGGCTGACGAGCTGGACGTGACCGCGTCGACGACGTCGCCGGCTCAGGCACGCGCCTTCGTCGCGTGGTGGAGCCGCCAGCACGAGCTGCCCGACCTCCTCGACGACCTCCTGCTCGTCGTGAGCGAGCTGGTCACCAACGCCGTCGTCCATGCCCGGTCGCACGTACGGATCCGGATCGAGGAGCTGCCGTCGCACGTGAGGCTGACGGTGTCCGACGACTCGCTCGAGCGTCCGCGCCTGAGCCTGGCCGGGCACGTCGTGGACGGCGACGAGCACGGCCGCGGGTTGTGGCTCGTCGACGCGTGCAGCACCGACTGGGGCACCGACCTGCTCCGCGAGGGCGGGAAGTCGACGTGGGCCTCGTTCGCGGTACGGCCCCGGCGATGCCCCGGTCCAGGCACTCAGTCGAAGTAGAGCAGGTACCGGTCGGGCCCGTCGCGCTCGACGACCACCATCTCTCCGTTCACGCCCCTGAACTCACCGGTGCCACCGGTGACGGCGAGAGAGAAGCTGTCGCCACTGGTCTCCGAGAAGGTGATCGCGCCCTGGATGGTGATCTGCCCGCGACCCCTGAGCGTCAGGGTGCCGACGCACTGCATCGTGAACGACTGCCGCGTCACACGCTTGATCGTGCACTCGACAGCATCACGCCCCACACGCTCCCCACGCTGGAACAGCTTCTCCGTGAAACCGAACGTGTCTCCGGGGCTCTCCCCTCGGGGCCCGTTGTCGACGAAGTACTCCGTCCAGGGCTTGGCCGTGACCTGCAGGTCCGGCGCCACCTCGCCTGCATCTGCTGGTGCCGGCATAGCCCAGCACGTGGCTGCGGCCAGCGTTCCTGCCATGGCGCGTCGTGCGATCTTCATGGTGCCCCCTCTGTGAATGCGCTCAAGGCCCCCACAGGCCACCCCACCCCGGGCGAGCGCTCCTCCAGGGATACTCCTCGTGCCTCCCGTTGAACAGGATCCGCTAGACCGCTCGACCCGCAGTCCTGACGTTCGTCCTGTCCGTCTCGCGCCCTTGGCCCGTGGTGCCTGCCCCTCCGAGGAGGATGCTTAATGCCTCGGGCACAAGAAACCGAGGGCCCCGATGAAGACAGCGTTCGTTGCCGTTTCGGCAGTCGTGATCATGTTCCTGACGCCGACAGCCGGTGTCGCTTCGAGCAACGCTGACTGGGCGAAGCGATGTCAGGTCGAGCACGCGTCGCTGGGTTACAGGAACGTCGGCCAGTGCGTGTCGACCTACGCCCGAGGTGGCGGAACAGTCACGGGACCGGCATCGCTGACGCTCACCTACGAGATGACGGCGTGCGCCGCGTTCCCGCAGGTGCAGTGCATCTGGTCGGTCCAGGGCTCCGGCCTCGACCCTGGCAGCAAGGTCGTCGTCGGCGGCGTCGACGTCCTCCACGGCGCCGAGGCAACGGTCGGCACGGACGGCACTGTCAACGTCCGCGGGCTCTTCATGCTGGGCGACTGCGTCAACCCGGGCTTCGAGATCCACCACTTCGTGGCCCGAGGTGTCGCCCCCGGTGGTGCTGCAGTCACGTCGGAGGTCGTGACCGGCGACGTCACGCAGTTCGTCCCACTCTGCGCATAGCCGCCTCCCTGGATCAGTCGCGTGCCGCATTGCGGGCGACGAAGTCGGCGCGGGTGTTCTCGTGCGGGAACGGCAGGTCCGGCACCGGTACGTCGAGCGCGCGGCAGAGCGGCTCCCAGCCGTCACCGGGCTGCCACTCGACCAGCCGTCGAGGGTCGATCTCCGAGCGCACCTCCGCGAGCCGGCGCTCGTAGCCGGCCCTGACGTCGACCGGGTCGTGCGGGTCGGCGAAGACGTCGGCGAACATCACGCCGAAGAGCGGCGTCATCGGGTCGTCGGGGTCGTTCCGGGCCAGGATCCTCCGGGTCGCGGCCAGCACGGTGGCGTCCATGCTGGCGAACCAGGTGTCCGCGCTGCCCCGGTGCGACAGCAGGACCGGCACGTCCGGGTGGGCGGAGGCGAGGTCACGCCAGCAGCTGGAGAACGGGGTGTCGACGCCCGCGGCGTACCCGGCCAGGAAGTCCTCCCAGACCGGGGACCGTCCCTCGAGGGCAGCGACCCAGGTGGGGAGGTGCTCGGGGTGCGCGAACGCCTCGCTCATGTGGTAGACCGGCGCGTCCAGCAGGTGGCGCAGGGCCTCGCGCAGCGACGACGTACCGGTGCGCGGCAGACCGGCACCGATCAGTCGCAACGTCACGCCCCCACGATAGGCCCCGGCCGGCTCCGGGGGACGTCGGCGCTGACTCACGAGTCAGCGCGTCTTGTCAGGGACCTAGGTCACCTCTCCACGACTTGCGCCCCATTCATCCCGCTCGCCCCACTAACGTCGGACAAGTGGCGGCTGTGTCTGTCACACGAGGGTCCCGGCTCCACTGGGAGGAGGGCCGGGACCTCCGGGGGCACTGGCTCCCCCGGGCGCGCAGCGAGTACTTTCCCCTCGTGCCCGAAGACATCCCGCGACCGGTCTGCGTCGCCCTCGTCAACGACTTCGAGGTCGTCGTCAAGGGGCTGCGCGACATGCTCGCGAGCTTCACCGAGCGGGTGCTGGTCGTCGAGCTCGACCTCGGGGCCGAGGTGGAGCAGAGCGTCGACGTGGCGCTCTACGACTGCTTCGCCGCCCACCCCCTCCACACCGACGACCTGGCGCGCCTCGTCGCCCAGAGCACCGTCGGCGCCGTCGCGGTCTACACCTGGACCACGCGCGACGACCTCGTCGACCAGGCGCTCGCGACGGGAGCACGCGGCTGGCTGTCGAAGTCACTGGACGCCACGTCGGTCGTCTCCGCGCTCGAGCGGCTCGCCGCCGGGGAGCAGGTCGTCGACCACGGCGACGTCGCCGCAGGTCCGGGCGCCGACCCCGAGCAGACCGTCGGCGACTGGCCCGGGCGTGCGGCCGGGCTCTCGCCGCGGCAGGCCGAGATCGTCAGCCTCATCGCCCAGGGGCTGAGCAACAACGAGATCTGCGAGCGGACCTACCTCACCCTCAACACCGTCAAGAGCTACATCCGTGAGGCCTATCGCACCATCGGTGTGACAACCCGGGTCCAGGCGGTGCTCTGGGGTGTGGAGCACGGCCTGGTGCCGACGCCGGAGCGGCGTACGGAACTCGGGCCCGAACCGGACTGACCCGGGGAGGCGAGGCGCAAGGGACCTCCGACCGTGGTCCGCCCCGCGCCGACGGGGTCACCGTCGAAGGGACCGAACCACACCTCACAGGGGGAAACCATGTCCCGTCGCCGCTCCACCGCCGCCGTCCTCGCCGGTCTCACCGGTCTCCTCGCCGCCTCGCTCGCGGCCGCACCGGCCTCGGCCGCGCCCACCTCGTCTCCCCAGGTCGTGCCGATCGCGGCCACGTGCCCCGGCCTCGGTGAGGTCAGCATCGTGCCGCCTCCGGGCGGCGGCGAGTGGACGCCCGGCTTCATCGCCGGGACCGGCAAGGTGCTGGTCCCCTACGTCTTCACCTTCACCTTCTCCGACGGTGAGACCACGGAGACCGAGACGATCGCGAAGAGGGGCGCGCTCCCGGCCGGCTCGATCACGTGCTCCTTCGGCGAGACCTTCGTCGAGGACGGGGTGACCTACACCTTCACCGGCACCGCCACCGGTCCCCTGCGTGGCAAGCCCTGATCCCGGGCGGCGCACCCCCGCTCGGGTGTGACGCCCCCGTCCCGCTCCCCGTACCGTCAGCCTCACGGCCCCTCGCACCTCCCAGGCGTGGGGCCGTGACCTTTGTCGACGACGTCAGGCGGCTGCCCCACCGTGTTCTTCTTCTTCAGCAACCGTCTCGGTTGCGCCGGGTCGCTGATGGTCTCCGCCGTGGTCACCGCGCTGCTCGTGCTGCTGCTCTGGCGCTGACGCTTGCCCGACACCGGCCGGCGCCGACCTGGTTCAGACAGACTTGGACGAGTGTCCTACTCTAGGGTCGAACCCCGGTCAGCCTCCCCCGTCTGACCGGGGTTCCTCGCGTCGCGGGCCTGCCCTCCCCGGGACCGGACGGGTACGGTGATCGGACCACGTCCGGGACAGCACACAGCGAGGGGGCCACGGTGTCCGAGGACCCCTCCGGCCCGCCGAGCACCGGTCCCTCCGGCCGGGGCACCATCGATGTCCGCCGGCACCTGAGCGCACGCCTGCGCCACGGTCGTGCCCTGCAGTACGTCGTCGTCGCCCTCGTCGTGGCCTACACGATCTGGACGGTCCCCGGGGTGCGACCCGCTCCCGGGTTCGAGCCGTGGTTCGACGGCCTCCTGCAGGGGTCGTCGTACACGCTCATCGCGGCACTCGCCGTGCTCTGGGTCCTTCGCCCCCCGAGCAGCATCCCGGCCGCGAGCAGCATCGCCGTCGCGCTCGTGCTGCGTGCGCTCGGGTTCGCCCTCACGCTGTCCTTCGTGAGCCTCGGCGACCCTCTCCCCTTCCCGTCGGTCGCCGACCTGGCCTGGGTGGGCTCGAGCCTGCTGCTCATCCTCGCCGTGGTCCTCCGGGTGCGGGACCTCGCCCCACGACTCCCCATGCTCGTCGTCCTCGACGCGCTGGGGGCCTCGCTGCTCCTCCTCGGTGCGGTGATCCTGCTCCTCCGCGGGCCCGTCCGCACGCTCACCGAGCAGCCGGGGGTCGCCGCCGACTCGGTGGCGTTCAACCTCGTCTACCCCGTGGTCGACCTGGCGTTGCTGATGGCCGTCGCGAGCCTCGTCGCGGCCGGTCGTCACCGGCTCACCGGCTCCGACTGGCTCGCCATCGCGGGCATCGTCGGCTACGTCGTCGTCGACGTCGCCTACTTCGTCCTGCTCGCCGCGGGGCAGTGGCGACCGGGCAACCTCCTGGTGGCCGTCTCGGTCGTGTCCACCCTCGTGCTCGCCCTCGCCGTGGCCGCCGCCCCCGGACGCCGTCGCGACCCCGGTCGGCTCATCGGTGAGCTGCCCCCTCCCACGCCCGCCCCGGGGGTCGCCGTCCCCGCCACGATGGTGGGGCTGGCCGTCGTGGGCCTGAGCCTCGTCAGCGTGACCCACTCGGCCGGCGAGACCCACTCGACCGCCGCGACCCTCGCCTTCGTCGCGGCGGCGGCCGTGGCCGTCACCCGAGGCATCCGGACCGTCGGCAACGACCGCGTGGCCGCGAGATCGGTCCTGGGGATCGCCACCACCGACCTGCGTCGCTTCCAGGCGCTGGTCGAGGCCTCCACCGACCTGATCGGCATGTCCGACTCCGAGGGCAACATCGTCTACCTGAACCCCAACGGACGCCGGTTGCTGGGCATGGAGGACGACCGGGACGTCCAGACGCTCACGGTGGCGACGGTGGCACCGGGCGTCGGGGAGGCCGGGTTCGCCAAGCGCTGGCCCGTGCTGCTGCAGACCGGGTTCTGGGAGGGCCAGTCCGAGCTCGTCCCGGTGGACGGCTCACCACCGATCCCGGTGGCGATCTCCACCTTCGTGATGCGCGACCCCGACACCGGCGAGCCCTTCGGACTGGCCACCATCCAGCGCGACATCCGCGAGATGCGGCGCCAGGAGGCCGCCCTGCGGGACATCGCCGACCAGCGCGCCCGGCTCCTCAACCGCCTGGTGCAGGCGCAGGAGGCCGAGCGGGCCCAGATCGCCGCCGACGTCCACGACGACTCGGTGCAGGCGCTGGCCGTCGTCGACCTGCGGATGGGCGTGCTCCGTCGCCGGGCCGCCCGGTCGGCTCCCGAGCTCGTCGAGACCGTCGACGACGTGCAGAAGGCCGTGTCCGCCGCGACCGACCGGCTCCGGCACCTGCTCTTCGACCTGGAGTCACCCGCCGAGGAGCTCGGCCTGCGCGCCGCGCTCGCCTCCGCCGCCGAGGTCGTCTTCACCGACACCGACGTCGACTGGCAGGTGCTCGGTGTCGACGACCTGCAGCTCGGTGACGCGGAGCGCATCACCGCCTACCGGGTGGCCCGCGAAGCGATGGTCAACGCCCGCAAGCACGCCGACCCCGAGCACGTGACCGTCGCCCTCGAGCGCGAGGTCGGTGCCCTCGTGGTCACCGTGAGCGACGACGGCCGGGGCTTCGTCGCAGGAAGCACGGACGACCGCCGTGGGCACCTCGGCCTCGCCGCGATGCACGACCGGGCCTCGGTGGCCGGCGGAGAGCTCAGCATCACGACGCCGGAGACCGGCGGGACGGTCGTGCGGCTCTCCCTCCCCGTCCCGGGGTGAGTCAGCCCTGCTGGCGGCTGTCACCGCCGTCGGAGTCGCCGTCCATCTCCTCGGCCTCGACCCGGCCCGCGTCCGGGCTGTTGCCGGGGTAGTCGTCCATCCCGTCGGGGCCGTCCGGAGAGGCGGCGGGCGAGGGGGACGAGGAGTCGGGCGGGTTGCTGGTCATGGGCAAGACCTACCCGCGCGGCCGAGGCCGCACACGCCGGGGGGCCTCAGCGACCGACGAGGGCGGCGAGGTCCGTCCACCACGACAACCGGTCGACCCGGCCGTCGTAGTCGCGGCGCCGGTTGGCCCCCGACGTCCCGGGCAGCACGAAGACCTGCGCCCCGCCGACGTACCAGTCGGCCGGGCCGAGCCCCACGCGCCGGAAACGGCGGGCCTCCTCCCCCAGCACGCCGGCCGCCTCCTGCGCGGTCGTCTTGCTGGTGAAGGCCAGCCACTCGGGCTGCCAGCGCTCCACCTTCGCGACCAGGTCGTCGATGTCCACGTCGAAGCGCTCCCGACCACCGACGAGGTCGGTGAGGCAGAAGCCGTGCTCGGCCGCGAGCCGGTCGTCCTCGGGCCGCAGGCGCCCCGGCGTCAGACCGCTCAGGTCGAGCATCTCCCAGAAGTTGTTGCCCGGGGACTCGTAGTAGTGCTCGCGCGGACGCGTGCCTGCCCCGGCCCGGCCGCAGAACACCACGACCGGGTCCGGCGCGACGACGTCGGGGAGTACCTCCACGCGCCCCAGCCTGTCAGGCTGGTGCCATGAACGCGTCCCAGGCCCTGCTCATCGACCTGTTCGGCCGCGTGCAGGAGCACGTCCACGACGTCCTCGACGGCGCCGACGAGGAGCTGCTGCTCGCCCGCCCGGCGCCGGGCACCAACCACGTCGCCTGGCTGGTGTGGCACCTCACCCGCGTCGAGGACGACCACCTCGCCGGGCTCCAGGACGACGTCGACCAGGTGTGGACCGAGGGCTGGGCCGACGGCTTCGCCCTGCCCTTCGACCTCGCCGACATCGGCTACGGCCACGACGAGGCCGACGTCGCGGCCGTGCGTCCCAGCGCCGAGCTGCTGCGCGGCTACCACGACGCCGTGCACGACCGCGCCGTCTGGATCGTGCGCGGCCTCGAGGACGAGGACTTCGACCGGGTGGTCGACGAGGGCTGGGACCCGCCGGTGACGCTCGCCGTGCGCCTGGTCAGCGTCATCGACGACTGCATCCAGCACTGCGGCCAGGCCGCCTACGTGCGCGGCCTGCTCCGCCGGCAGTCCGAGGCGCGTCAGGCGTAGAGGCCGGGGCGCTCCTCCTGCGGCACCGCGACCCGGCCCGCGCCGTGCAGCGAGTCGACGGCCGCGAAGGCGCCGAGGTTGGCCAGGTGGGCGTCCCACGCCGACGGCGCCGGCAGCTCGCCGGACCGCACGCCCTGCACCCACGAGGCCAGCTCGACCCGGTAGGCGTCGACGAAGCGGGTCACGAAGTCCGCTTTCACCTCGCGTCCGTCGAGGTTGGACGTCCGCCTCCCGATGCCGTACGGCGGCGTCAGCGAGACCGTGCCCTCGGTGCCGGTGACCTCGGTGTGGATGTCGTAGCCGTAGCGGGCGTTGACCGACACCTCGACGGTCACCACCCGGCCGCCGGCCGTCTCGAGCACCGCCACCTGCACGTCCTGGAGCGTGCCCTCCGGCACCGTCGGCGCGAAGACCGTGACTGCGGTCAGCGGGTCGTCGAGCAGCCACGGCACCGAGTCGAACTCGTGGATCATGGAGTTGACCAGCACGCCCTCCGACGTCGCCGACGGGTGGGCGGAGGCGTTGCGGTGCAGGCAGTGCATGGCCCGCACCTCGCCGATGGAGCCGTCGTGGACGGCGGCGCGCAGCTCGAGGTAGGCGGGATCGAAGCGACGCATGAAGCCGACCTGGAGCAGGCGCCGACCCAGCGCCACCTCCGCCTCGACGACGCGGCGCGATCCCTCGGCCGAGGTCGCCAGCGGCTTCTCGCACAGCGTAGGCTTCCCCGCCGCCAGGCAGGCGAGCGCCAGGTCCTCGTGCAGCGGGTCGGGGGCCGCGACGAGGACCGCGTCCACGTCGTCACCGCTGATCACCGACTCCGCGGAGTCGGCGGCCCGCGCCCCCACCCCCGCGGCGACCTCGGCGCACCGGTCGGCATCGGCGTCGTACACCGCCGTCACCGCCGCCCCAGGGACCCAGCGCGCCAGGGTCTCGACGTGCGCGGCGCCCATGGCACCGGCGCCGACGACGCCGATCCGCACCAGGCCGGTCCCCCCGCTCGGGCCGGTCGCAGTCGTGCTCACAGGCTCACCCACCGCTTCTCCTCGTAGGACGTCACCATGGCGTCGACGAGGCCGGCGGTGACGACCGCGTCCTCGATCGTGGCACCGAGCGGGACCCCGGTGCTGATGCTCTCGGCCAGCCGCCGGGCCTCGACGACCTTGAGGTCGTCGTAGCCCATCGCCACGCCCGACCCCGGCTGGAACGCCGCCATCTCGCCGTCCCCGGGTCGCACGAGCAGCGTCTGCCACGCGGCGTCCTGGAAGTCCTGGTCCAGGCACACGCGCAGCTCGCCCATGCGCCGGAAGTCCCACGACAGCGCGCCGTGGGTCCCGCGGACCTCGATGCCGTAGGCGCACTGCTCCCCCACCGCCACCCGGGAAGCCGTCAGGTAGCCCGTGGCGCCCTCGGCGAAGCGCAGCAGCGCGGAGGCCTGGTCCTCGTTGCCGACCGGCCCGCGCGGTCCCTCGCCGCCGCGGGCGAAGTGCGAGACCGCACCGGTGACGACCGGCCGCTCGCGGATGAACGTGGCCTGGTCGGCGACCAGCTCGCTGATGGCACCCACGCGCTCTCCCCCGACGTACGTCGCGAGGTCGAAGCCGTGGGAGGCGAGGTCGCCGAGGACGCCCGTGCCGGCGTAGGCCGGGTCGAAGCGCCACGAGAGCCCGCCGTCCGGGTGGGCGGAGTAGTCGGCCAGCAGCCGCACCTCCACGCTCTCCACCCTCCCGAGCCGGCCGTCGGCGACGAGCTGCCGCGCGCGCTCGACCGCCGGGGCGTTGCGGTAGTTGAACCCCACCGCGGAGCGCACGCCCGCCTTGCTCAGCGCGGCGGCGATCGCGCTCGTGTCGTCGGCCGAGCGACCAGCGGGCTTCTCGATCCACAGGTGGCGCCCCGACTCCGCGACCGCCACCCCGATCTCGCGGTGCACGAAGTTCGGGCCGCAGACGCTGACGACGTCGACGTCCTCGCGGGCCAGCAGGTCGCGCCACTCCGCGTGCGCGTCCGCGAAGCCGTACGCCGACAGCGCCTCGGTCCGGCGGCGCTCGTCGGGGTCGGCGACCGCCACGAGGTGCGGGCGCACGGGGCTGTCGGGGTAGTGCTGGAGCAGCCGGGCCCAGGCGCGCGCGTGCACCTGACCCATCCAGCCGAACCCCACCACCGCGACGCCGAGGTCGCGGGTCGTCATCGCGTGGTGTCCTCGCTCCCGGTGCTCGTGGCGGTGCCACCGGCCGCGGCCGCCTGCGCCGCTGCGCTGGGGCGGCCCGGGTCGGTGTTGAGGGTCTCCGCCACCTCCGCCTGCATCGTCTTCGCGACCTCGGAGTCCGGCATCTCGCGCGCCAGCTCGTGGCTCAGCGCCTCGAGCTCGGCGCCGCCGGCCATCATCTGCACCAGGTCGTCGAGGGTCATCTCGGCCTTGGGGAAGTTGCCCATGCTGCGACCACGGCGCAGCAGCATGAAGCGGTCGCCGACCGGATAGGCGTGGTGCGGGTTGTGGGTGATGAAGATGACGCCGAGCCCGCGGTCGCGTGCCTTGGCGACGTACTTCAGCACCACGCCGGACTGGCGCACGCCGAGCGCCGCCGTGGGCTCGTCGAGGATGAGCACCCGGGCGCCGAAGTAGACCGCGCGGGCGATCGCGACGCACTGGCGCTCGCCGCCGGACAGCGTGCCGATCGGCTGGTCGACGTCGCGCAGGTCGATGCCCATGGCCGACAGCTCGGCCTTGGTCACCTTCTTCATCCCGGCGATGTCGAGGCGCTTGAGCGGGCCGATGCCCTTGGTCATCTCCGAGCCCAGGAAGAAGTTGCGCCACACCGGCATGAGCGGCACGACGGCGAGGTCCTGGTAGACGGTGGCGATGCCGAGGTTCAGGGCCTCGCGCGGCGACGAGAAGTGCCGCTCCTCGCCGTCGACGACGAGCGCGCCGTCGGTGTGGGTGTGCGCACCCGCCAGGATCTTGATGAAGGTCGACTTGCCGGCGCCGTTGTCGCCGAGCACGCAGGTGACCTCACCGGCGTTGACCGTGGTGGTGACGTCTCGCAGCGCGATGACCGAGCCGTAGGACTTCCCGATGTCGCGGACCTCGATGAGCGTCGTGCCCTTCTCGGCCGCCGCCTTCGCGTCGCGCGGGCTCTCGGACGTGGTGCCGGTGTTGGTTTCCGGGGTGCTCATCGCATGGACTCCGCTCGTGTCTTGACCCAGTTGTTGACCAGCACCGCCCCGAGGAGCATCACGCCGAGGAAGGCGTAGAGCCAGTCGTTGTCCCAGCCGGCCTGGGGGATGCCCTGCTGGACCATGCCGTAGATGAGCCCGCCGAAGGCGGCCCCGATGGCCGAGCCGTAGCCGCCGGTCAGCAGGCAGCCGCCGACCACGGCGCAGATGATGAAGATGAACTCGTCGCCCACACCGGTGGTGCTCTGCACCGTGGTGGTCTTGAACAGCCCGAGCATGCCGACCAGCCACCCGGCGAAGGCGGTGGTCATGAAGAGGCCGACCTTGGCCTTGAAGACCGGGACACCGACCTGGCGGGCGCTGACCTGCGCGCCGCCGACGGCGAAGATCCAGTTGCCCGCGCGCGAGCGGAGCAGCACCCAGGTCGCCACCGCGGTCACCGCGACGAACCAGAAGGTGGCGGCGTAGAGCGTCAGCGTCGTCTTGACGTCGTTCTCCTCCAGCCACGGCACCCAGCCCATGTCGATGTTCACGAAGGAGCCGAAGATCTGCTTGCCGTCGAAGTAGCCGGCCGCGTCCTGCAGGCCGGTGACCGACACCTTGCCGATGAGGATCTTGGTGACCGCCAGGTTCACGCCCTGGAGCACGAAGAAGGTGCCGAGCGTGACGATGAAGCTGGGCAGCTTGGTCCACATGACCAGCGACCCATTCAGCGCGCCGATCGCGAGCGCGAGCACGAGCGAGATCAGGATCGACAACCAGACGTTGAGGTCGTACTCCGTCATCAGGATGCCGGTGGTCAGCCCGGTGGTGCCGATCATGGCTCCCGCGGACAGGTCGAACTCGCCGCCGATCATCAGCAGCGACACCGCCACGGCCATGATGCCGATGGTGGAGGCGTTGAAGATCCACGTGCTGGCGCCGGCGGGCTCGAAGAACGAGTCGGTGCGGAGCGCGAAGAAGAGGAAGATCACGAGCGCGCCGGCCATGGCGCCGATCTCGGGTCGTCGCAGGACCTTGGTGAACCGGCCGGACGAGGAGATCCGTTCGTCGGTCTCGGTTGCGGGCGGGTCGGACCGCTCCGGTGCTGTGGTGGTGCTCATGTGCGTCTCCTTCGCCGGTTGTCCCGGGCGGGACCGGTCTGCGGGCGGTGCTGGTGCTGGTGCGGTGTGCTGGGGGCTGCGGTGTACTGCGAGGTGCTGGTGTGCTGGGGGTGCTGCCGGCCGGGGCCGGGGCCGGGGCGCTCACGAGGGTGTCGCGGGCGGCCCGGCCCCGGCGCGGGTCAGCGGGTGCCGCCCTCGGCGAACTCGAGGACCTCGGCGGCGTTCTCCTGCGTGATGACGGCGGGACCCGAGTTGATGGGCTGGCCACCACCCACGTCGTTGCCGTTGATCAGCTTGAGGTAGACGCCGGTGACGCCGAGGTAGCCCTGGACGTAGGGCTGCTGGTCGATGGCGAACAGCAGGCTGCCGTCCTCGACCAGCCCGGCCACGTCGGCGTTGAGGTCGAAGGTGCCGACCTGCACGTCGCGACCCGAGGTCTCGACCGCGGCGACCGCACGGCCGGCCATGTCGCCACCGAGGGCGAGGATGCCGTCGACGGAGTCGTCGGCGCTCAGGGCCGACTCGATCGTGGCCTGGGAACCGGCGAGGTCGGTGTTGTCGGTCTGCAGGTTCGTCATGTCGCCACCGAAGGTCGAGGCCGCGGCGCGGCACCGCTCCTCGAGGGCGATGTTGCCGGGCTCCTGGATGACGCAGATGGCGTTGGTGACGCCGGCCTCCGTCAGCTGCTCCCCGGCGGTCTCACCGGCGATGGTCTCGGACTGGCCGACGTGGGTGATGGCCCCGAAGTCCTGCCAGTCGTCGATGCCGGAGTTGATCGTGATGACCGGGACGCCCGCCTCGACGGCGTCGCGGATGGCGGTCTCCAGGCCGTCGGGGTTGGCCATGGAGACCACGAGCCCGCCGGTGCCGTCGGCCACCGCGTTGTCGATCAGCGTGCTCTGCTCGCCCGGGTCGGGCGAGGAGTTGTAGCGGACGTCGATGCCGAGGTCCTCGCCGGCGCGGTCGCTGCCGGCCTTGACGACGTCCCAGAACGAGTCGCCGGGGGCGGCGTGGGTGACGACGTCGATGCGCACGTCCTCGGCGGACGTGCTGCCGCCACCACCGCTGCTGCTCTCGCTGTCGCCGCCGCTGCTCTCGCCGCCGCTGCTGCCCTCCTCGCCGGTGCTGCAGCCCGCGAGCACGAGCGCGCTCGCCGCGATGCCCACGGAGAGAATCCGTCGGATCTTCATGGTGTTCCTCCTTGTCGACCGCGTGTCGCGGACTGTGACCGATGCTTGGTCATCGGTCGATCGTGGTGCCCTCACTGGGCGGTGGGGAAGCTGAACTGCGCTCGCTGGTGCTCGGCGTGCTCCACGTGGGGCCACCGGGCGGTGACGACCTTGGCGCGCGTGTAGAACGACACGCCCTCGGGACCGTGGATGTGGTGCTCACCGAACAGGGAGTCCTTCCAGCCGCCGAACGAGTAGTAGGCCATCGGCACCGGGATCGGCACGTTGATGCCGATCATGCCGACCCGGACGCCACGCTGGAAGCGGCGCGCCGCCTCGCCGCTCGACGTGAAGATCGCGGTGCCGTTGCCGAACGGGTTGGCGTTGATCAGGTCGATCGCCGCGTCCACGTCGTCGAGGCGCAGCACCGAGAGCACGGGACCGAAGATCTCCTCGCGGTAGACGTCCATGTCGGGGGTGACCCGGTCGACCACCGTGGGTCCGACGAAGAAGCCGCCCTCGTGCCCGGCGACCGTCACGCCGCGACCGTCGACCGCGACCTCGGCGCCCTGGCTCTGCCCCGTGCCGACGAGCCGCTCGATGCGGTCGCGGGCCTCGGCGGTGACCACGGGTCCCATCTCGCTGCCGGAGTCCCGGCCCGAGCCGACCTGGATCTTCCGTGCCTTGGCGTTGACCTGCTCGAGCAGCGCGTCGCCGACGCCGCCCACCGTCACGGCGGCCGAGATGGCCATGCAGCGCTCGCCGGCCGACCCGAAGGCGGCCGCGACGAGCTGGTCGGCGGCGTACTCCAGGTCGGCGTCGGGGAGGATGATCGCGTGGTTCTTCGCCCCGCCGAGGGCCTGGACGCGCTTGCCGTGGCGACCGGCGGTCTCGTGGATGTAGCGCGCGATCGGGGTGGAGCCGACGAAGGAGACGGCGTCGACGTCGGGGTGCGCGAGCAGCCCGTCGACGGCCTCCTTGTCGCCGTGCAGGACGTTGAAGACGCCGGCCGGCAGACCGGCCTCGGCCCACAGCTCGGCCAGGATCAGCGCGGCCGACGGGTCGCGCTCGCTCGGCTTGAGCACGAAGGTGTTGCCGCAGGCGATGGCGACCGGGAACATCCACATCGGGACCATGGCCGGGAAGTTGAACGGGGTGATGCCCACGCAGACCCCGAGCGGCTCGCGGAAGGAGTAGAGGTCGACGCCGCGGGAGACCTGGGCGGAGAAGTCGCCCTTGAGCAGCTGCGGGATGCCGCAGGCGAACTCCACGACCTCGAGCCCGCGCTGCACCTCGCCGGCCGCGTCCGAGAGCACCTTGCCGTGCTCGTCGGTGATGGCGGCCGCGAGGCGGTCGACGTTGGCGTTGACGAGCTCGCGGAAGGCGAAGAGCACCTTGGTGCGCGTGCTCAGCGACGCCTGACCCCACTCGACGAACGCCTCCCGGGCGGCGGCCACCGCGGCGTCGACGTCGGCGGCGTCGGCCAGCGCGACCTCGGCCTGCTGCTCGCCGGTGGCGGGGTTCCAGACCGGGGACCGGCGCTCCCCCGCGCCGCTGGTGCTGGTGCCGGCGATCCAGTGCTCGATCGTCCTCATGACGGGGTCTCCTCGGTGTGCGGGTCGGACGGACGCAGGTGGCTCCGTTGCCGCTGCTTGTTCTGCTCGTACGTCGTGCGTGCCTCGCGGGTGCTCTCGAGCACGGAGGTCTCGGCCACCGGGACGTCCCACCAGGCGGGGCTGTCGGGGGCCGGCACGGTCGGGTCGGTCTCGACGTGGATCACGGTCGTGACGTCCGCGGCCTGGGCCTCGGCGAACGCCTTCTCCAGCTCGTCGACGCCGGAGACCCGGATGACGTGGGCGCCCAGGCTGGCCGCGTTGGCGGCGAGGTCGACCGGCAGCACGTCGCCGTCGAGGCCGCGCTCGGTGCGGTAGCGGTAGCGGGTGCCGAAGCGCTGCGACCCCAACGACTCCGAGAGGGCGCCGATCGAGGCGAAGCCGTGGTTCTGGACCAGGACCACGATCAGCTTCACGCCCTCCTGCACGGAGGTGACGATCTCCTGCGACATCATCAGGTAGGACCCGTCGCCGACCATGACGACGACGTCGCGGTCCTCGCCGGTGTCGAGGGCGGCCATCTTGACGCCCAGGCCGCCCGCGATCTCGTAGCCCATGCAGGAAAAGCCGTACTCCACGTGGTAGCCCTTGCGGTCGCGGGTGCGCCACATCTTGTGCAGGTCGCCCGGCATGGAGCCGGCGGCGCAGACCACCACGTCCTGCGGGCGGCTGACCCGGTTGACGACACCGAGCACCTCGGACTGGGCCGGCAGCGGGGCGTGGCCCAGGTCGTGCGAGCGCTGGACGGTCGCGTCCCACTCCTGCGCCAGCTCCGTGGCCCGAGCGGTGTGGGCGTCCGGCGCGCTCCAGCCGGCCAGCGACTCCGTGAGCTGCACGAGCCCGCGGCGGGCGTCGCCCTGCGCGACGACGGCCGAGAGCTTGTGCGCGTCGACCGAGGCCACGTTGAGGTTCACGAAGCGCACGTCCGGGTGGGCGAAGACGGTCTTGGAGGCCGACGTGAAGTCGCTCCACCGGGTGCCGACCCCGACGACGACGTCGGCCTCGGCCGCCAGCGCGTTGGCCGCGGTGGTGCCGGTGGCGCCGACGGCGCCCACGGACCGCGGGTGGTCGTAGGGCAGGGACCCCTTGCCGGCCTGCGACTCCGCGACCGGCACGCCGGTGGCCTCGGCGAAGGCGCGCAGCGCGTCGGTGGCCCCGGAGTAGATGGTGCCGCCGCCGGCGACCAGCAACGGGCGCTGCGCCGAGCGGATCGTCGCCACCGCCCGGGCGAGGGCGGCGTCCTCGACCGGCGGACGGGCGACGTGCCAGACCCGGCGGGCGAAGAGGTCGTCGTCGAAGTCCCACGCCTCGGCCTGGACGTCCTGCGGCAGCGACAGGGTCACCGCGCCGGTCTCGACCGGGTCCGTGAGCACCCGCATCGCGGCCAGCAGCGACAGCGGGAGCTGCTCGGGCCGGTTGACGCGGTCCCAGAACCGCGAGACCGGCTTGAAGCAGTCGTTGACGCTGACGTCCATCGACGTCGGGTCCTCGAGCTCCTGGAGCACCGGGTTGGAGACCCGGGTGGCGAAGACGTCACCGGGCAGCAGCAGCACCGGGATGCGGTTGATGGTGGCCAGCGCGGCGCCGGTGACCATGTTGGTCGCGCCCGGGCCGACGGACGCCGTACAGGCGAAGGCGGCGAGCCGGTCGCGGTGCCGGGCGTAGCCGACGGCCGCGTGCACCATCGCCTGCTCGTTGCGGGCCTGGTGGTAGCGCAGCACGTGGCCCTGCTCCTGGCCCTCCCGCGCCGCGACCTCGCGCTCGAGCAGCGCCTGACCGACGCCAGCGACGTTGCCGTGGCCGAAGATGCCCCAGCAGCCGGCGAAGAAGGGCGTCTCGACCCCGTCGCGCTCCACGTGCTGGGCCTCGAGGAAGCGCACGACCGCCTGGGCGACGGTGAGGCGGGTGGTGCTCATCGGACGTCCTCCTGGTGCTGGT
Source organism: Nocardioides sp. HDW12B (assembly GCF_011299595.1). Taxonomy (NCBI): domain Bacteria; kingdom Bacillati; phylum Actinomycetota; class Actinomycetes; order Propionibacteriales; family Nocardioidaceae; genus Nocardioides; species Nocardioides sp. HDW12B. The sequence goes on from NZ_CP049867.1 coordinate 2,188,316, forward strand.
CGTCGGGGCGGCGCCGGAAGGGCAGCCGGGGGTCGACCTCCTGGTCGTCCCAGGTGCCGCGCACCCAGGTGTGGGCGGGGTCGTCGCAGATCTTCCACGCCCGCTCGTCGCCCGGTCCGGCCATCACGTTGAGGTAGTAGAGGTCGTAGCCGGGAACCGCCATCGACGGACCGTGCCACCCGTGCGGGATGAGCACGACGTCGCCGGTGCGGACCTCCTGGAGCACGTCGATCTCCTTGCCCGGGTGGCCGTAGACGCGCTGGTAGGCGATCCCGGGGCGGGCGGAGCCGTCGGCGCCGGTCGGCCCGTCGGCGACCTCGAAGTAGTAGATCTCCTCGAGCTCGGACTCGGTGTCGCTCTGCTCGTCGTGCTTGTGCGGCGGGTACGACGACCAGTTGCCTCCGGGAGTCAGCACCTCGCAGGCGATCAGGGCGTCGGCGTCGAATGCGTCCGGCGTACAGAAATTGTTGACCTGACGCGAAGCCTGTCCGGCTCCGCGCAGCTCGACCGGTACGGCGTCCGCGGGCTGGTGCCGGAAGGGCAGCACGCGCTCGCAGCGGGCCGACGGGAGGGCGAAGCGTCCGCCCGTCTCGGAGGTGACGGTGACCTCGGCGTCGCGGGGGACGTAGACGAAGTCGCTGGGACCGTCGAAGACGTCGCGGCGGCCGGCGACGGCCAACGTCTCGTCGCCGAGCGCGACCGTGCAGGCCCCCTCCAGCGACAGCACCAGCGTCTCCGCCTCGCCGGTGGACCACGTCGCGCTCTCCCCCGGGCCGAGGGCGAGCACGGCCAGGCCGCTGTAGCCCCAGCCGGCCGACTCGGGCGTCACGTGGACGGGGGTGCTCACATCATCTCCAGGACGGTGTCGACGGCGGCGGCGACGTCGCCGTCGGGCGGGTAGAGCAGGGAGCGGCCGACGACCATGCCGCGCACCTGCGGGTGGGTCAGCGTGCGCTTCCAGCGGGCGAACTGCGCCTCCTGGTCGGCCGACACCTCCCCGCCGAGCAGCAGCACGGGCAGCGTGGTGGAGTCGAGCACCGGGTCCATGTCGTCGACCACCGGGAGCTTCAGCCAGGTGTGCGCGCTCGCGCGGCCGAGCCCGGCGCCCACGGCGGCGGAGCGGACCACGGCGTCGGTGCTCAGGTCGTTGCGCACCCGGCCGTCGACGCGGTGCGAGAGGAAGGGCTCCACCATGGCCATGAGGCCGCGGTCGGCGAGGTCGCCGACCGCCCGGGCGCAGGCCTCGAGGGTGGCGACGCTGGCGTGGTCGTCGGGGTCGATGCGCACGAGCATCTTGCCGCCCTGGAAGCCGGACCGCTCGATCTGCTCGGCGTCGTAGGCGGTGAAGCGGTCATCGAGCTCGAAGACGGTGCCGGCGAGGCCACCGCGGTTCATCGACCCGATGACCACCTTGCCCTCGAGCGCGCCCATGAGCAGGAGGTCGTCGAGGATGTCGGGGGTGCCCAGCACGCCGTCGACACCGGGGCGCTCCAGCGCGGCCGCGAGCCGGCCGAGCAGCTCACCGCGGTGCGCCATCGCCATCGGGTCGGACCCGGCGCCGAGAGCGCCGCGGGCCGGGTGGTCGGCGGCGACGAGCATCAGCCGGCCGGTGCTGCCGACCAGACCGGTCGGGCGGGTGCGGGCCTCGGCCAGCCGGGCCACCTGCCCGGGCTCGCGCACGCGGGTGGTGACGAGCGCGCCGACGTCCACACGGTCGGCGTACGACGTGGGGGCGCTCATGCTGCCCCCTCCAGCAGGGCGTCGAGCTCTGCCGTCGTCGGCATCGCGTCGGCGCACGCCAGCTGGCCCGCGACGAAGGACCCGGCGGCGTTGGCGAAGCGGAGCATCCGCTCCACGTCCCAGCCGGCCAGCAGCCCGTGGCACAGGGCGCCGCCGAAGGCGTCGCCGGCTCCGAGGCCGTTGACGACGTCGACCGGCACCGGGGGCACCACCACCGAGGTGTCGCCGCGCACGCCCAGCACGCCCGCCGGTCCCTGCTTGACGACGGCGAGGTCCACTCCGGCGTCCAGCAGCGCGGCAGCGGCGCGCTCGGGGTCGGACTCCCCCACCGCGACCTGGCACTCCTCCTTGTTGCCGACGGCCACGTCGACCAGCGCGAGCGCCCGGCTGACGTGGGTGTGGGCCTCGTCGGGCGAGGACCAGAACATCGGGCGGTAGTCGAGGTCGAGCACCGTCGTGCCGTGCTCCCCGCGGGCGGCGAGCGCGGCCATGGTGGCCTCGCGGGACGGCTCCTCGCACAGGCCGGTGCCGGTCACCCAGAAGATGTCGGCGGCCGCGATCGCCTCGAGGTCGAGGTCCTCGGCGCGGATCTGGAGGTCCGGCGCGGTGGGTCGGCGGTAGAAGTAGAGCGGGAAGTCGTCGGGCGGGAAGATCTCGCAGAACGTCACCGGGGTCGGCAGGTCCGCCACGGCGGACACGTAGCGGTCGTCGACCCCGAAGCCGCGCAGCGCCTGGTGGACGAAGCGTCCGAAGGGGTCCTCGCCGGTGCGGGTGATGACCGCGGACCGGCGGCCGTGGCGGGCGGCGGCGACGGCGACGTTGGTGGGGCTGCCACCGAGGAACTTGCCGAAGGAGCTGACGTCCTCGAGCGGTACGCCGATCTGCTCGGGGTAGATGTCGACCCCGACCCGGCCCATCGTGAGGACCTCGAAGCCGGCCGTCACCGGACCGCGTCCTCGAGGTAGTCGAGGCAGCGGCGGACGTCGGCGACCGGGCCCTCGCCCTCGGGGCGCCCGGCGAGCTTCACGTCCTGCTCCAGGACGTACCAGCCGCCGTAGCCGGCGCCCTCGAGCGTGCGGACCAGCGTCGCGACGTCGACCGAGCCCTCGCCCAGCGGCACGAAGAGCCCGTCGCGGACCGCGTCGCCGAAGCTCGTCTCGCCGGCGATGACGCGCTCGGCCAGCTCACCGTCGACGTCCTTGAGGTGGACGTGGACGACGCGCTCGGGGTGGGCGGCGGTCAGCGCGACCGGGTCGGCCCCGCCGACCAGGAGGTGGCCGGTGTCGACGCAGAGCCCGACGCGGGAGCCGGCGAGCACCCGCTCGGTCTCCTCGCCGGTCTCGACCATCGTGCCCACGTGGGGGTGCAGGGCCGCCACCACGCCGCGGTTTGCGGCCAGGTCGGTGGCCCGGTCGAGGTTGTCCAGCAGCGCCTGCCAGCCGGTGTCGTCGAGGACCGGGCGGTCGTCGTACCCCTCGACGCCGGTGAAGGCGGCCAGCACGACGACGCCGGCCCCGGTGGCCAGGCAGTCGTCGATGAACCGGTCGACCTCCAGCAGCGGGTCGTGGCCCGGGTCGTGCAGCAGCACCGGCAGGAAGCCGCCGACCGCGGTCATGCCGTGGGCGGACAGGCGGGCGGCGAGATCCTCGGACGTCGAGCCCAGGAAGCCCACCGGTCCGAACTCCGTCGCGGCCAGCCCGAGGTCACGCATCTGCTCGAGGACCGTGGGGGCGTCGAGCTGGTAGCCCCAGCCCGGGACCTCGCACACGCCCCAGGAGATGGGGGCGCCCGCGATGCGGTCGCGGACCGGTGACGGGACGGACGGGTGGGCCGTGTGGGACGGGGAGACCGGCATGGGTGAGATTGTCGTCACACGGATTCGCTGGCGTCAAGACTTTGTCCAGACATATGGACGAAAGGCCCGTCGGCGTGGCTATGCTCCCGTCTGTGTTCCAGCCGCAGGTCGTGCTCGACCGCTCCAGCCCGGTGCCGCTCTACTTCCAGGTGGCCGAGCAGCTCGAGCGCGCCATCCGTGACGGCGACCTCGTCGCAGGCGACCGGATCGCCAACGAGGTCGCCTGGGCCGACCAGCTCGGGGTGTCCCGCCCGACCATGCGCCAGGCCATCCAGCTGCTGGTCGACAAGGGCATGCTCGTGCGCAAGCGCGGCGTCGGCACCCAGGTCGTACAGGCCCCCATCCGACGGACGGTCGAGCTGACCAGCCTCTACGACGACCTGCGGCGCACCGGGCACCACACCACCACCGACGTCCTCGACCTCGCCCTGGTGCCCGCCGACGAGGGCCCGGCCACCCGGCTCGGCTGCCCGGTCGGCACCCCGGTCTGGCGCCTGGAGCGCGTCCGCCGCGTCGACGGCCAGCCACTGGCGCTGATGCGCAACCACGTCCCGGCGTCGGTGACCGACCTCGGCGACGTCGACTTCACCGCCACCGGTCTCTACGAGCTCTTCCGCACCCGCGCCATCCACCTCCGGGTCGCCCACCAGACCATCTGCGCCCGGCTCGCCGACCGGCGCGAGAGCAGGCTGCTCGGCGTCAAGGTCGCCGATGCGCTGCTGACGATGGAGCGCACGTCGTACGACGACAGCGGGCGGGCGGTGGAGCACGCCGACCACCTGTACCGACCGGACCTGTACTCCTACGAGACCACGCTCGTCGACCGCTGAGCCCGGTCACCGAGGGGCGTCGGGGTCAGCGCATCGGGTCGCGCAGCGCCCGCAGGACGCCCTCGACGGGTCCCTCGCTGCGGACGGTGCGACGACGCACGGGACGGTCCCGGCGGCGCCCGCGGGAGCGGCGGGACCGGCGGGCGGCCGAGCGCGCCATGTCGGCCGCGCCGATGAACCCGGCCTGCGGGCCGAGCTCGGCGGCCACGATGACCGGCTCGTCGCGGAAGCCGCGACCTGTCAGCGCCCGGGTGAAAGCCTGCTTGGTCGGGTCCAGCAGCAGGTCACCCGCCGCGGACAGCCCCCCGCCGACGATGATGCAGCCGGGATCGAAGGCGGCGGTCATGCCGGCCAGCCCGACGCCGAGCCAGTTGCCGACGTCGGCGATGAGCTCGATGGAGAGCGGGTCGCCGTCCCGGGCGGCCTGGGTGATCTGCGGGCCCTGCAGCAGCATCGGGTCGCCCGCCACCACCTCGCGGAGGTGGTGGGCCATCGGCGAGTGGGCGCGGATGAGCTCGCGGGCGTCGCGCACCAGCGCGTTGCCCGAGGCGTACTGCTCCCAGCACCCCCGGTTGCCGCACTCGCAGCGGTGACCGTTCGGCACGACCTGCATGTGGCCGAACTCCCCCGCCATGCCGTGGGTGCCGCGGTAGACCCGGTGGTCGAGCACCAGCGCGCCGCCGATGCCGGTGCCGAGGGTGATGCACAGCACGAAGCGGTGCCCCTTGCCGGCCCCGAAGTTGCTCTCGGCCAGCGCCATCGTGTTGGCGTCGTTGTCGACCACCACCGGCACCTTGACCCGCTCAGCGACCCGCGCGCGCAGGGGCTCGCGGCGCCAGTTCAGGTGCGGCGAGAACATCACGACCGAGCGGGTGGCGTCGACGAAGCCGGCCGCGCCCACCCCGACCGCCGCGACGTCGTACTCGCGGGAGAACTCGCGCACCAGGTCGACGATCGTGTCCTCCACCGCGGCGACGTCGTGACCGGTCGTGGGGCGCTGCTGGACGGCGAGGACCTGGCCGGTCGAGTCCACCACCCCGGCGAGGACCTTGGTGCCGCCGATGTCGACACCGACGGTCAGCGGGTCCCAGCGCGAGGGCCGGACGCGCCGGGCGGGGACGGTGTCGGACATGGGAGCAGACTACTGAGACCCGGCCTCAGGCCGGCAGCAGACCGCGGATCCGCTGCTCCAGCGCGTCGGGGTCGGCGACCGTGAGGGTCGCGCCCGGGTGCTTGATGCGACCCGTGGGGTCGATGCCGGGCACGGGGGTGTGGAACGAGACGCACAGCGCGCGCTTGTCGTCCGGCCCCGCAGGCCCCTGCCCGTCGTTGGTGGCGAAGCTGATGCCGCGGTCGGAGAACGACAGGTGCGGGGGCCCGGCGGTCTTGAGGAAGGCGAAGCCGCCGGTGCGCACGACGTCGGCGAGGTTCGTGACCGGGGTGGTCAGGGACCACGGCCCGTAGCGGACGTGCAGCGTGCGCTCGTCGAGCTCGACCCAGGCCGTGCGCGGCGTGATGCCGAAGAGCAGGGCGGGCGCGCGGTAGGCGGCGGCGAAGTCGAACGCGTAGCGGGTCATGTCCTCACCGTGCCCCGTGCGTGACGACTCACTCGGCTCACTCGTCGTCGGCGGTGTCCTCGTTGTGCGTGCCCGGCCGCGGGGCCCACGGCAGCTCCTTGGCCGGCCGGACCACGATCAGCTTGTCACCCCGGGCCAGCTGGGTGACCACCGGGTCGTAGTAGCGGTGCAGCGTCTGGTCGCGCACCACCGCGATGACCTGGTCGGGCAGCTGCTGGGGCTGCTTGCCGACCTCGGGCACCAGCAGCTCGCGCTCGGCCACCTCGAGCCCGTCGCCGTAGCTGAGCAGGTCGTCGATCACCGACCCCAGCGCGGGGCTCACCGCCGACAGCCCGAGCAGCCGCCCGACCGCGTCGGAGGAGGTGACGACCGCGTCGGCGCCGCTCTGGCGCACCAGGGCGACGTTGTCTCCCTCCCGCACCGCCGCGACGATGTAAGCCGAGGAGTTGAGCTGGCGGGCGTTGAGCACCGACAGCACCGTCGAGTCGTCACGGTCGGTCGTGATGATGATCTGCTGCGCCTTGGCCACCCCCGCCCGGCGGAGCACGTCGCGACGGGTGGCGTCGCCGACCACGACGGTGAGCCCGTCGTTGTTGGCCTCCTGGATCGCCGACGACGTGGGGTCGACCACCACGATGTCCTCACGGCTCAGGCCGTTGCCGATGAGGGTCGCGATGGCGCTGCGCCCCTTGGTGCCGTAGCCGACGACGACGACGTGCTGGTCCATGCGTTTCCTCCAACGTGCGGCGCGGAACATCTCGCGGCCCTGGCTGGCCAGCACCTCGATCGTGGTGCCGATCAGCAGCACCAGGAAGGCGATGCGCAACGGCGTGATGACGAAGGCGTTGACCAGGCGGGCCCCCTGCGAGGCCGGGGCGATGTCGCCGTACCCGGTCGTGGAGAGGGTGACGGTCGTGTAGTACATCGCGTCGACGAGGCTGATCTCGTTCGTCGGGTCGCTGTTGTCGACGTAGCCCTTGCGGTCGACGTAGACCAGGAAGACCGTGAACGCCAGGATGCCGACCGCCACCAGGATGCGGCGGGTGAGCACCCACCACGGCGAGTGACGGACCGCGGGGAACTTGATCCCGAGGCCGGTCGCGGACTCGGTCTCGTCGGGCACGGCGACGAATCTACGCGGTCCGGGTGCGGGCGGGGGGTCGCCTCACCGCACCACGTCGCCGTAGATCAGCGTCGTGACGTCGCCCGCGTCCCCCGGATCGCTCGAGAGCGTGGCGAAGCGGAACTGGTCGCCCTCCTCCGGGTCCGGGCCCCCGTCGATGCGTCGCCACTGACCGCACAGCTCGCCGTCCTCGCTCTGCGGGGCCTCGGCCGCCGCGTCGCCGGACAGGCACAGCTCCTGGCCGTCCTCGTCGTAGCTCACCACCGTGGCGGTGTCGGTGTCCTCGGTGTCGGGCCCGGCCACGACCCCCACGAGGTAGCCGCCGAGGAGGCAGAGCGCGCCTCCTGCGAGCGCGACCGGGGTCGGCATCGTCACGTTCGCCATGGGTTCAGGGTGCCACGGGGCGTGCGACCACGCGATCGACGGTCACGTGACCGTCGGCCCAGCAGGTCAGCCGGACCCGGTCGCCGACCCGCGGCTCCCGCTCCGGGTCGCGTGCCATGTCGGCCAGCAGCCCTCCGCCGTACGACGCCCGTGAGAGGTGCCCGTCGTGGACCACCTCGGCCACCCCGGGGTGGACCGCGGTGACGCGCCCGTTCGCGGACCCGGCGAAGCGGGTGGCGGCGCGGCGGGGGTGGCTCACGCAGTCAACGGTACGGGTCCGGCCGTGACCCGGGCACCGAGATTTCCGCGACCGGACCGGTCCGGCGGGCTCAGATCCGCGGCTCGCGCCGCATCAGCACGGTCTCCTCGTCGTCGATGTCCGCGAGCACCTCGGGGTCGCTCAGGACCTCCTCGTCACGCTCGCCGAGACGGTGCAGCCGCAGCATCCGCGCCCGGCGCAGCCGGCGCACCATCTCGATGCGGGCGCGGGCGGGACCGGACTCGGGCCACAGCTGGTCGAAGGAGGCGTTGAGCGCCGCACCGATGAGGACCGCGATCGCGATGATGTAGAGCCAGATCAGGACCGCGATGGGGGCGGCCAGCGGGCCGTAGATCGAGGTCGAGTCGCCGGCCGTCGCGGTCAGCACCCAGCGCAGCACGGCCGAGCCCGCCACCCAGATGACCATCGTCAGGATCGCGCCCGGGAGGTTGTAGCGCCACGAGGTCCGCACCGGCACGGACACGTGGTAGAGCGTGGCGGTGAAGCAGATGCACAGCACCAGCACGGCCGGCCAGTAGAGCGCGTTGAGGCTGTCGAGCCGGCTGGGCAGGACCTGGTCGACCAGTCCCGGGCCGGCCACGACCAGGGGGATCGTCACGATGCCGGTCAGCAGGCCGAGCACGTAGAGCACGAAGGACAGCACCCGGGTGCGGACGATGCCGCGGTGACCGCCGAGGCCGTACATGATCGTCACGGTGTCGACGAAGACGTTGAGGGCACGCGAGCCCGACCAGAGCGCGAGCACGAAACCGATCGAGATGACGTCGTAGCGCGGCGCGCCGAGCGTGTCGTTGAGCGTCGGCACGATGATCTTGTCGACCGTGTCCTCGGTGAACGCCTGGAGGGCCAGGTCGACCACGTCGGCCTTGAACTCGCTGATGCGGCTGTCGGTGAACCGCTGCACGACGTAGCCGATGGAGCCGGTGAGGCCGAAGATCAGCGGCGGCAGCGACAGCAGCGCGAAGAACGCGGCCTCGGCGGCGAGACCGGTGACGCGGTTGCGCAGGCAGGCGCTGACGGTCGAGACGACCAGGCGCCACAGCGTGTCGCGGAAGCGGACCCACAGCGGCTCGCCGGTGCGGGTCTGCGTCGCCGGGCGCGCGGGCCGGGGGTCGTCCCGGGCGGGTCGGGAGCCGCCCGCCGGACGCCGACCCTCGGTTGTCATGCGACTACGGTAAAGCCATGCGAGCTGACAACCGGGTAGCGACGAACCAGGCTCCGCCGCTGGTCGGCCACGACGTGGTGACCTCGGACACGGCCCTGGTCGAGGCGGTCACCCGGCACGCCTCCGACGCGGTCGTCGCGGACCTCTCCCCCCTCGGCCTGCTGGCCGGCAGCGAGGAGGGCCGCGAGCACGGGATGCTGGCCAACCGGCACCACCCCGAGCTGGTCTCGTTCGACCGGTTCGGCAACCGGGTCGACGAGGTGCGCTTCCACCCGTCCTGGCACTGGCTCATGGAGCGCGGCGTCGGCTTCGGCCTCGGGGCGACGCCCTGGACCTCCGACGACCAGCACGCCCACGTCCGCCGGGCCGCCGGCTTCATGGCGTGGTCGCACACCGAGCCCGGTCACGGCTGCCCGATCTCCATGACGTACGCCGCCGTCCCCGCGCTGCGGACCGACGACGCGATCGCGAAGGAGTGGACGCCCAAGCTGGCGTCGACGACGTACGACTTCGGGGTGCGGCCGGTGGCCGACAAGGCCGGCGTGTTGGCCGGCATGGGGATGACCGAGAAGCAGGGCGGCTCGGACGTGCGGGCCAACGTGACCGAGGCCGTCCCGACGGCGGTCGACGGGGAGTACGAGCTGTTCGGACACAAGTGGTTCACCTCCGCGCCGATGAACGACGTGTTCCTCGTGCTGGCGCAGGCGCCCGGCGGGCTGTCGTGCTTCCTGGTGCCGCGGGTCCTGCCGAGCGGCGAACGCAACCGGCTGGACGTCGTACGCCTCAAGGACAAGCTGGGCAACCGCTCCAACGCGTCGTCGGAGCTCGAGTTCCACGGCACCTGGGCCCAGCGGCTCGGCGACGAGGGGCGCGGCGTGCGGACCATCATCGAGATGGTGGCCGCCACCCGGCTCGACTGCGTGCTCGGCTCGGCGTCGCTGATGCGGCGCGCGGTGGCCGAGGCGTCGTGGCACGTCGCGCACCGCTCGGCCTTCGGGTCGGTGCTGGCCGACAAGCCGCTGATGCAGAACGTCGTGGCCGACCTGGCCGTCGAGTCGGAGGCCGCGACCGTGCTGGCGATGAGGCTGGCCGCGGCCGTGGACCGGCGCTCGGACCCGCACGAGGCGGCGCTGCGGCGCGTCGCCCTGCCGCTGGCGAAGTTCTGGGTCTGCAAGCGGACGCCGATGATGACCGCCGAGGCGCTCGAGTGCCTGGGCGGCAACGGCTACGTCGAGGAGTCGGTGATGCCGCTGATCTACCGCGAGTCTCCGCTGAACTCCGTGTGGGAGGGCTCGGGCAACGTCAACGCCCTCGACGTGCTGCGGGCGCTGTCGCGCGAGCCCGAGACCGTGACGGCGTGGATCGAGGAGGTCGGTCTCGCGCAGGGCGCCGACGCCCGCCTCGACCGGGCGATCCAGTCGACGCTGGAGACGCTGGCCGACACCGGGGCGGCCGAGGGCCAGGCCCGTCGGCTCGCCGGCCAGATGGCGGCCTGCCTGCAGGGCTCGCTGCTCGTCCGCTTCTCCCCGCCCGAGGTCGCCGACGCCTTCTGCGGCTCACGGCTCGGCGGCGAGTACGGCGGCACGCTCGGGACCCTCACCTCCTCCCCCGCCGACCTCCGCGCCATCGTCACCCGCACCACCCCGACCCTCCCCTGACCCGCCCCGCACCACCCGGTCCCATTTCGTGCACAAGTTCGTTCATGTGCCTTCTGAGACGCTCACCAGCCACTTGATCGTTCTTGTGAACGATTGTGGGGGGCGTGGAGTGAGGTCGGGGTTCTCCACAAGCTCGAGTCGCGAGCGACGTACGACGTCGGGCGCATGTCACGGTCGGGGCATGTTCGAGCCCGACCGACCGTTCCGCCGTTCCGAGGCCACTGCCGACGGTGTGCGCCCAGCCGACCTGAGCCGTCACTTCACCCGTGTCCTGGGTGGGATCTACGTGTCGAGGCGCGTCCCTCGTTCGAAGGTGCTTCGCGTCCAGGCTGCACTGCTCGCCCACCCCGCCGTGGCGGTGGCCAGCCACGCCAGCGCCGCACGGCTCATGGGCGCTCCGAACGACCTGGGTCCGGACGAGCACGTGACCGTGCCTGAGGCGGGCCAACGACGCCAACGCCACGGCGTCCGTTGCCACGTGGCCACGTTGCGCGAGCAGGACGTCCACGCGCTCGAGGGACTGCGCGTGACCGTGCCCGAGCGGACGTTCCTCGACCTGGCCGGGATTCTGCCCCTGGTCGAGCTGGTGGTCCTGGGCGACTGGTTGGTCGCCACGGGCAGAGCCACCGCCGCGTCCCTGAGGGGTTACTGCGAGTCGACTCCCGCTCGCTACGCGAAGCGCGCAGCGGAGGCCGCGGCCTACGTCCGGGCCGGCGTCGACTCACCGAACGAGTCACGCCTTCGCATGCTGCTCGTCCTGGCCGGCCTTCCGGAACCGACGGTGAACCTCGAGATCCGTGGGAAGGACGGACGGCTGCTGGTCAAGATCGACCTCGCGTACGAGCAGGTGCGTCTGGCAGTCGAGTACGACGGGCGCCAGCATCTCGAGTCGGCACCCCAGTGGGAGCGCGACGTCGTACGAGGTGACTTCTTCGCTGACCAGGCCTGGCGCCACCTCCGCGTCACCTCACGAGGTCTCTTCCGCGACCCCGAGTCGACCGTTCGTCGGGTCTGGACCGCGCTCCACGAGCTCGGGCACCCCGACCTCGCGGCGCCCTCCGAGGCGTGGCGCCGTCACTTCGCTGCCTGAGCCACGCCCCTCGGGTTCACTCGTGCCACGTGTCCACCGACCAGCACCCGTCGAACCGCGTCACATCCGCGCACAAGTTCGTTCACGGGGCGGGTGGGATGTTCTCACGTCACATGAACGTTCTTGTGAACGAAACTAGGGGCCTCAGGGGTGGACGAGGATCTTGACGTTCTCCTCCTTGTTGTCGATCAGCTCCCGGAAGCCGCCGTCGACGATGTCGTCGAGACCGATCCGGCCGGTGATGAACTGGAAGGGGTCGACCTTGCCGTCGGCGATCAGGGCGATCGTCGCGGGGTGGTCGTTGGCGTAGGCCAGGCTGCCGAGCAGGTTGATCTCGCGGAAGACCAGGTCGTTCATCGCCACCGACGCCTCGTGGCCCCAGATCGCGACGTTGACGCAGGTCCCGCCGGCCCGGGTGGCCTTGATCGCGGTCGCCAGCACCTGGTCGATCCCGGCGCACTCGAAGGACACGTCGGCCCCACGCCCGCGGGTGATCTCGTTGACGGCCTCCACGACGTCGACCTCGCGCGGGTCGAGCACGTGGTCGGCCCCGGCGGTGACCGCCTTCTCCTTGCGGACCCCGGCCGGCTCGACGACCACCACCTCCTCGACGCCGACGGCCTTCAGCGACGCCGTCGTCACCAGGCCGATCGGCCCGGCGCCGAAGACGAGCGCGCTGTGCGACGGCTGCGCCCCCGACAGGCGTACGGCGTGGTAGGCCACGGCCAGCGGTTCGACCAGGGCCCCGACGTCGGTCCCGAGCTCGCCGAGCGGGTGGATCCAGCGGCGCTCGGCGACGACGTACTTCGAGAAGCCGCCGCCCCCGCCGGACAGCCCGACGAAGCCCAGCGTCGCGCAGACGTTGTACTTCCCCTGCTCGCAGGCGTCGCACCGCCCGCAGACGATGTAGGGCTCGACGACCACCCGGTCCCCCGGGCGTACGTCGTCCACGCCGTCGCCGGTCTCCACCACCACGCCGGCGAACTCGTGGCCCAGCGTGATGGGGATCGACTCCCCGGTCAGCGGGTGCGGCGCCTCGGTGGTCGGCGCGAAGATCGGCCCCTCGAGGAACTCGTGAAGGTCGGTGCCGCAGATGCCGCACCACTCCACCTCGACCTTCACCGTCCCCGGGCGCGTGGCCGGCTCGGGGACCTCGTCGACCCGCACGTCACCGCGGCCGTGGAACCGTGCCGCCCGCATCAGGTCGCTCATGACGTGTGGTGGACGTCGGCGAGCGCGTAGACCGGGGTGTCGAGGCCCTCGTAGCGCGCCTTCAGCTGCAGCGCGAGGAACTGCGAGTAGTGCCGCGACTGGTGGAGGTTGCCGCCGTGCATCCACAGGTTCGGCACCTGCGTCGGCTTCCACATGTTGCGCTGCTCGCCCTCCCACGGACCGGGGTCCTTGGTGGTGTCGGAGCCGAGTCCCCAGCACTTCCCGAGCTTGTCGGCGGTCTCGGGGTCGATGAGGTCGGCCACCCAGCCGTTCATCGAGTTGTAGCCGGTGGCGAGGACCACGACGTCGGCCGGCAGCTCGGTGCCGTCGTCGAGCACGACGGAGTTCTCGGTCAGCCGCACCACCTGGCCGTGCACCAGCTTCACGTCGCCGTTGGCCACCAGCTCGGCGGCACCCACGTCGATGTAGTAGCCCGAGCCGCGGCGCAGGTACTTCATGAACAGCCCGGACTCGTCGGCGCCGAAGTCGAGCCAGAAGCCCGCCTTCTCGAGCCGGTCGTAGAAGTCTGCGTCGCGCTGCTTGATCTCGTCGTAGATCGGGATCTGGAAGGTGTGCAGGATCCGGTAGGGCAGGGACGCGAAGATCATGTCGGCCTTCTCGGTCGTCACCCCCGCCGCCAGCGCCTCCTCGGAGTAGAGCGCCCCGAGGCCGACCTCCATGAGGCTGTCGCTCTTGACGATGTGCGTCGACGAGCGCTGCACCATCGTCACGTCGGCGTCGTGCTCCCACAGCGCACCGCAGATGTCGAAGGCCGAGTTGTTGGACCCGATGACGACGGCCTTCTTGCCGGCGTACGCGTCCGGTCCGGGGTGACGCGAAGAGTGGTGCACGTCGCCCTGGAAGACGTCCATGCCCTCGATCTCGGGCATCCGCGCCTTGCCCGACATGCCGGTGGCGAACACGACCTGCGTCGGCTTGAGCGTGAGCGGCTTGCCCTCGCGCTCCACCTCGACCGTCCACTCCCCGGCCTCCTCGGACCATGTCGCCGACTTGGCCTCGGTGTTGGACCAGTAGGGCACCTCCATCACCTTGACGTAGGACTCCAGCCAGTCGCCGATCTTGTCCTTGGGCGCGAAGACCGGCCAGTTCTCCGGGAACTTGATGTAGGGCAGGTGGTCGTACCAGACCGGGTCGTGCAGGCACAGCGACTTGTAGCGGTTGCGCCACTGGTCACCGGGCCGCGGGTGCTTGTCGACGATCAGAGCCGGTACGCCGAGCTGCCGCAGCCGGCTGCCCAACGCGATGCCGCCCTGTCCCCCGCCGATGACCAGCACGTAGGGCTGCGTCGTCGACCCCAGGCTCTCCGCCTCGGCCTGCCGCTGCTCCTTCCAGGTGGCGCGCTGCTTGTTGGCGCCGTGCTCGGCGCCCATCGGGCGCCGGCCGCGCTTCGGCTCCTCGTGGCCCTTGAGCTCGTCGAGGGTGGTGAGGAACGTGAACGCCCGGTCCTCGCCGTCCTCGGTCACGAGCCGCACCAGGCCGGTGCCGCGGCCCACCGCGGTCTCGAAGGCGAACCACGCCGTGACGACGCCGTCGTCCTCGGTGGCCGGCTCGGTGGCGCGGAAGCCCGAGGGGTCGGTCTGCTCGAGGGTGGCGCCGAGCAGGTCGCTCACGCCGGCGCGGTGCTCGACGGTGGTGATGTTCCAGGTGAAGGACACGAGGTCGCGCCAGAAGCTCTCGGTGGCGAACATCCCGGCGGCCCGCTCGACGTCGCGGGCCTTCAGCGCCTCCTCGAACGAGGCCAGCCAGGCGTCGGCGCGCGCCGGGGCCGAGCCGGCGTCGGTCTCGGCGGGGCGCTCCATCGTGTCGGTCATCGGGACACTCCTTCGGGCTCGGGTGCGTGTGGCGCCGGTCACGCCGGCGGGCCCCCAGCACACCGCGCCGTACGCCGGGCGCGGAAGGGTTGCACGACGTTGCATTCCCACCACGCGGCCTGTGGTGCCGGTCACACCGGCCGCCTAGGGTGGGCCCGTGAGGACCACGGCGTACGGCGCGGTGCAGCCCGGCACCGACCTGGGGGTCCACGCCCGCGCCCTGCGGCGGATGCACGACGCCGTCCTGGGCGGCGCGAGCCCGCCGGTGGCACCGCGTCCGCTGGTGGCCCGGTCGTGGACGCGGGTGATGCGGCTCGGCCTCGACCCCACCCGCACCAACGCCCGCGACCCGCTCGGCCGGGCCGAGGTCGAGCGTCGGCGCCGCGGCTCGGCGCTCTCGCTGGTCATCGACGACATCCGGGCCGTGCTCGGCAGCGTCGCCGACGCCTCGCGCTTCATCACGGTCGTCACCGACCCCGACGGCGTCATCCTGTGGCGCGAGGGGTCCGCGCGCGTGCTGCAGCAGGCCGACTCGCTCGGCTTCAGCGAGGGCGCCACCTGGACCGAGGACCACGTCGGCACCAACGCCATCGGGACCGCGCTGGCCGAGGCCGCGCCGGTGCAGCTGTTCTCGGCCGAGCACTTCGAGGAGGGCCAGATCCCGTGGTACTGCACGGCCGCGCCCCTGCACGACCCCCGCACCGGTGAGCTGCTCGGGGTCGTCGACGTCAGCGGCCCGGCGCTGACGCTGCACCCCGCGATCATCGCGCTGGTCGAGACCGCCGCGAAGCTGGCCGAGGCCCAGCTCTGGCGTCACCACCAGGAGCGGCTCGAGCGGTTGCGCCGCTCCGCCGAGCACGTGCTCGCCACCACGTCGGGGCCCCTGCTGCTGGTCGACGACCACGGCTGGGTCGCGCACCACACCGGCGTGGCGGCCCGGGACCGGATCGCCGTACCGGACGCGCAGCGGGCGCTCGCCGTGCCCGGCCTCGGGCTCTGCCTGCCCGAGCGGCTCTCCGAGGGCTGGCTGGTGCGACCGTCGGCCGGCGACGCCACCGTGACGGCGACGCTCGACCTGACCGCGGACGAGGCGGTGCTCGCGGTGAGCTCCGCCGACGGGAGCTGGCGCACACCCCTCTCGCCGCGCCACGCCGCCGTGCTGCAGCAGCTGGCGGCGGCCGGCCGCACGGGCCTGACCGCCGCCGACCTGAGCCGGGCGCTGTTCGGCGACGACGCCCACCAGGTGACGGTCCGCGCCGAGGTGAGCCGGCTGCGGCGCACCGTCGGCGCCCTGGTGGCGACGCGGCCCTACCGGGTCGCCGCCGACGTCTCCTTCTCCGTGGTGGGCTGAGCCGCCTCGCTGCGTCGGGCCACTTCGCCAATTCGGGCGTCCTCGCCGCGTCGGGCCTCGGTGCCCCGCCGGGCGGAGACCACCGCGGCCGCGATGCCGAGCAGCAGCAGGATGTAGGAGCCGGGGAACGGGGTGAAGGCGTAGAGCGCGCCCAGGCACATCAGCAGCGTCACGCCGGGCGAGACCAGCTCGTGGCGTCCGAGGCTGAGCGCGACACCGGTCCAGCCGACGGCGAAGATCCCGTAGGACACCACGATGACGAGCAGCGAGTAGCCGGTCGGGTCGTCGAGCGCCTCGGGCGCCAGCCGCATCTGGAAGGCCTCGGTCGTGATGTTGCCGAGCACGAGCAGGGTGCCGACGTAGGCCAGCCCGACGCACGTCCGGCCGGGCCTGCCGAGCACGTGCCCGGCGCGCAGCGCGAGCCCCAGGAGGGCGACCGAGGCCAGCACCATCGCGGTGACCAGCCCGAGGCCATGGGCGGCGAAGAGGAACTCGTCGGACGCGGCGGCTCGGGTCTCGATCGTGAAGTGGTAGAGGTCGGAGGGGACCCCGACGGCGGCGGCGACCAGGCCGGCGGGCAGCGCCAGCCGGACCAGTCGGGCACCTGGTGGAGCGGCCGAGGGGGTCGTGGTGGTGTCGGGAGCGGGGAGCGTTGTGTTCGTCATGGCTCCCACCCTCGGTCCGCACGGCGTCCCCGGTCGTCAGTCCTCCGGTGGGACCTGGGTCGTCCCGGGAAGGACCTGCGCGTCATCCCCAGGTGGACGACGTCGGGGCAGTCGGCTGACTAGCCTTCCCGGGTGCGCCTCCGCCCGTTCGACCTCGCCCTCGCCGCCGTGCTCACCGCGACGGTCCAGGCCGAGCTCTGGTGGTACGACGACGGGCCGGGCGGGGTGCCCGCCGTCACGGCGGTCGCGTCGTTGCTCCTCACCTCGTCGCTCGCCCTGAGGTCCACCCGGACCGAGGTGATGGCCGGCGTCGCGGCGGCGACGATCTTCGCCCAGGCGATGCTCGGCGGCCGGATGACCAGCACGCTGTCCCTGGCGCTGGCCTCCATCACGATCGTGTTCTCCGTGGGGCTGCTGCTGCCGCGGCGCCGGGCCCTGGCGTGGGCGGCGGTGCTGCTGGCCGCGTCGTGGTTCGACCTCGTCGCCATCGACCACGACGACTTCGGGGTGCTCTCCGACCTGGTGTTCACCTCGGTCCTCGTCGTGGGCGCTCCCCTGCTCGCCGGGGTGACCGTGCGCGAGCTGCGCCACCGCGCGGGTGAGCTCGAGCGGGTCAACGAGGAGTTGCGGGCCGAGCGGGAGGAGACCGCTCGCCTCGCCGCCCTCGACGAGCGGGCGCGCATCGCCCGCGAGGTGCACGACGTCGTGGCCCACAGCGTCAGCCTCATGGTGGTGCAGGCCGGTGCCGCCCGCCACCTGCTGGAGCGCGACCCCGCCCAGTCCCGGGAGGCCCTCGGTGCGGTGGAGTCGGTCGGGCGCGACGCGCTGCGCGAGCTGCGCCGCACCCTCGGCGTGCTGCGCGAGGACCACGAGGACGCCGCCGCCCTCGCGCCGCAGCCCGGGCTGGCCCAGCTCGAGCAGCTGGTGGCCGGCGCGCGCAGCGGTCTCGACGTCACGCTGCACGTCGACCTCAGCGACCGGCACCTGCTCGGCGCGGCCGACGTGACGGCGTACCGGATCGTCCAGGAGGCCCTCACCAACGCCCTCAAGCACGCTCCCGGCGCCCACGTCACGGTGAGCGTCACCGCCGACGCCGACGGGGTCCGGCTCCTGGTCGAGGACGACGGCGCCACCCGGCCGGTCGCCGCGGCCACGTCGCGCGGGCACGGGCTCGAGGGCATGCGGGAGCGCGTGGCGATGCACGGCGGGCGGCTCGACGCCCGTCCCCGACCCTCCGGGGGCTTCCGCGTCGACGCCCACCTGCCGGTGGACGGGGGCACGCCGTGACGCGCGTCGTGGTCGCCGACGACCAGGCGCTGATCCGGGCCGGCTTCCGCATGATCCTCGACGCCGAGCCCGACCTCGAGGTGGTGGGCGAGGCCGCCACCGGGCTGGAGGCCGTCGGGGTGGTGGCGCGCACGCAGCCCGACGTCGTCCTCATGGACGTGCGGATGCCCGAGCTCGACGGCATCGAGGCGACGCGGAGGGTGGTCGCGTCCGGTGCCCCGACGAAGGTGCTGATCCTCACCACGTTCGACCTCGACGACTACGTCCACGAGGCCCTGCGCGCGGGGGCGAGCGGCTTCCTGCTGAAGGAGTCGCCGCCCGAGCAGCTGGTCACGGCCGTCCACACCGTCGTCTCAGGTGACGCGGTGCTGGCCCCCGGCGTCACCCGGCGGATGATCGAGCGCTTCGTGTCCTCCGCGCCGCCGCGTCCGCCGGACGAGGTGCTCGGGTCGCTGACGCCGCGCGAGCTGGAGGTCCTCGGCCTGGTAGCCCGGGCGCGCTCCAACAGCGAGATCGCCGCCGAGCTCTACGTCAGCGAGGCGACGGTCAAGACGCACCTGGCGCGCCTGCTGGTCAAGCTCGGGTTGCGCGACCGCCTGCACGCGGTCGTCTTCGCCTACGAGAACGGCGTGGTGCGGCCGGGCTCCTGACCGTCGCCGGCAGGTGGCACGATCCAGGGCATGCACTCCGAGACCGGCGGGACGAGCGGGCAGCGGTTCCGCGACGAGGACTGGTACGCCGAGGACCTGGCCGACCGCGTCTTCACCGACTGCACCTTCACCGACGTCGACCTGACCGAGGCGACGTCGAGCGGCGCGACCTTCACCAACTGCCGCTTCGAGCACTGCAAGCTCAACGCCTCGCACCACACGGCGACGGCCTTCGTGGGGTGCGAGTTCGTCCGGACCAGCCTCTTCGACGCCGAGCTGGAGGGCTGCAAGCTGACCGGCAGCACGTTCGTCGACTGCACGCTGCGCCCGCTGACCGTCCGCGGCGGGCTCTGGCGGGCGGTGGGCCTGCGGGGAGCCCGGTTGACGAAGGTCAGCCTCGCCGGGGTGAACCTCGCGGAGAGCGACCTGACCGAGTCCGACCTCACCGACGCCGACCTGAGCGGCTGCGACCTCACCGGCGCCCAGCTGCGCGGCGCCCGACTGACCCGCACCGACCTGCGCCGCGCCACCCTCGACCGTTGCGACCTCGGCGCCGCCGACATGCGCGAGACCCGGCTCGACCTCGCCGGTGCCGTGCTGCTGGCCGAGCACCTCGGCGCCAAGGTCGAGGCGTGACGCGCGTCCTGGTGGTCGACGGCGCCAACGTCGTCGGGGCCACCCCCGACGGCTGGTGGAAGGACCGCGCCGGCGCCGCCCGTCGCCTCCACGAGAAGCTGCTGGTCGCCGACACGGCGTACGACGAGGTGGTGCTCGTCCTCGAGGGCAAGGCCAAGGGCGGCGTGAAGGCCGGCCGCGACCTCCACGTCACGACCGTCCACGCCCGCCGCGACGGTGACAGCGCGATCGTCGGTGTCGTCAACGAGGCCGTCGCGCGCGGGGAGCAGGTCACGGTGATCACCGCCGACCGGGTGCTCCGAGGCGCGGTCGAGAACCTCGGCGCCCGTGCCATGAGCCCGTCGTGGCTGCTGGACATGCTGTGAGCCCGACACGGGTCCTCCCCGACCTGCTCGACCTGAGCGGCCGGGTCGCCCTCGTGACCGGGGCCGGCTCGCCCGACGGCATCGGTACGGCCACCGCCCGCCTCCTCGGCCGTCTCGGAGCGGTGGTCGCCGTCACGGCGACCACCGACCGCGTCCACGAGCGGGTCGCCGAGCTTCGCGCCGACGGCACGACCGCGCTCGGCCTCGTCGCGGACCTGACCGACGAGGACCAGGTCGCCGCGACCGTCGCCACGGTGACGCGCACCCTCAGCGCGCCGACGGTGCTGGTCAACAACGCCGGCATGACGAGCGTGGCCGTTCCCGCCCTGGACACGGCCGCCTCCGGCGGTGCCGAGTCCGGCACCGTCACCGGTCTGTCCTACGCACAGTGGCGGGCCGCCGTCGCCCGCAACCTCGACACCGCGTTCCTCACCACCCGCGCCGCGCTCCCCGGCATGCGGGCCGCCGGCTGGGGCCGGATCGTCATGGTGTCGTCGGTCACCGGCCCGGTCATGGCGATGCGCGGCGAGGCGGCGTACGCCGCGGCCAAGGCCGGCATGGTGGGCCTGGCCCGCTCCCTGGCCGTCGACCACGCCGCCGAGGGTGTGACCGCCAATGCCGTGGCGCCGGGCTGGATCGCCACCAGCAGCCAGACCGCCGACGAGGCGCACCAGGCGGCCCGCACCCCGCTGGGCCGCAGCGCCCACCCGGACGAGGTGGCCGCAGCCGTGGCGTTCCTCTGCTCCCCCGGCGCCTCCTCCGTCACCGGTCAGTGCCTGGTCGTCGACGGCGGCAACTCCGTGGCCGAGGAGCGCGCCTGAGCCGTGACGGGCCCGGCCGGCGTCAGCGGCGCCACTCGTACGGCGTCGTCGTGGACACCTTCACCAGGCCGGACCGCTCCAGGATGGGGCGGGAGAGCTCGGTCGAGTCGCTGTGCATCCACCGCTTGCCCAGCCGCAGCGCGGAGCGCGCCCGCGCGGCGGTGAGCGCCCGGTAGATCCCGCGTCCGCGCCACGCCGGCAGCGTCGCACCGCCCCAGATGCCGGCGAACTCGGTGTCCGCGACGGGCTCGAGCCGGCCCGCGCTGACCATCGCGCCCTCTGCCTCCGCCACCCACAGCTCCATCCCGTCGTCACGCCGCAGCCGCGCCAGCACGGCGTCGGCGCGCTCGGTCGACACCGGGTCGCCGAAGCCCTCGTCGGCCATCGCGCTCATCGCACGCACGTCCGCTTCCGAGGTCACCCGGCGCAGCGTGACGCCGTCGGGCAGCGGGACGTCGACGGCGAGCGGGCCGACCTCGCCGACCATGATCGACTCGGGCTCGTCGGGCACGAACCCGTGCGCCAGCAGGGCCTCGTGCAGCCCGGGAGCGTGGTCGTGACCGCGGGACTTCCACTCGACCCGGGAGATCTCACCGTCGGCGACGTAGTGGGTCAGAGCGCCCGCGACCAGGCGCGCCACCTCCGCCGCGTCCGCGCCCCCGAGGTCGCGGTAGGTCACGAAGCCGCGCCCGCCGGAGAAGGTCACGAGCCGCAGCGGACCGAGCCGCGTCACGTCGACGGCGCTGGGCGTCTCCGCGTCGGTGCGCAGCTGCTCGTCGTACGCCGCCAGCAGCGCGGCCCGGTCGACCGCCGTCGGGTCCCCGTCGGTCACCGAGGACCGCTCCCGCCGGCCCAGCCGTAGACCGACACGTGCTGGTCGTGGCCGGTGTAGGGCTGCCGCTGCCAGCCGCCCCAGCGCTCGACGAGGCACAACCCGGCGATCCGCGCCATGAGGTCGAGCTCGGAGGGCCAGGCCAGCCGGCACGAGACCGGGCCGAAGTGCGTCCCGGCCGCGTCGATGCGGACGTGGTTCTCGTCGAGCACCTGGGTGACCGGGTCGTAGGTGCACACGTCGAGCGTCACGGCGTCAGCCTCCACCCGCTCGGGTCGTGCGTAGGAGTGCGACGGCAGCCAGGCGCTCGGCACCGCTGCCTCCACCACGAAGACGCCGTCCTCGTCGAGGTGGGCGGCGGCGTTGGCGAAGCAGGAGACCTGCTTGTCCTGGGTGAGCAGGTTGAAGACCGTGTTGTAGACGAGGTAGACGAGCCCGTAGCTCCGCCCGGTCGCGACGCCCGCCATGTCGCCGACCCAGACGTCGAGGTCGCAGCCCTTGGCCTCGAGCACCTCGACCATCGCCGCCGACAGCTCGATGCCGTCGACGACGACCCCACGCTCGGTCAGCGGCACCGCGATGCGCCCGGTCCCGATCGCCAGCTCGAGCGCCCGCCCGCTCGCCGTACGACCCGCCAGCTCGGCCAGCAGGTCGGCGGCCGCGTCCTCGTCCCCACGAGGCTGGTCGTCGTACGACGCCGCCACGTCCGGCCCGAAGCTCGTCCTCGGGTCGAATCCCCTCATGCGTGCCCCCTCGTCGTCGACGCCCGCAGCCTTGCACGGCGTCGACTCGGGGTGCGACGGGTTATCGGGACGTCGCTGCCGGTCTTACCGGGTCTCGACGACGCTCGCTGGCGCTCGCTGCTCGACCACCGGGCGGACGCTCGCTGGCGCTCGCTGCTCCTTGGATCGAGCCCGTCGAGATCGACCAACGGCCCCGCCCGCCCCCACACTCAGGCCAGGTCGAGTCCGGGGTAGAGCGGGTGCTTGTCGAGCATCTCGGCCGACGCGGCGTGGGTGCGCTCGACGACACCGTCGGCGAGCGTGTACTTCGCCTTCGAGCCCGCACCGGCCGACGTGGTGGTCGGCGTGGTCGACGACAACACGTCGACGACCAGCTCCGCGACCTTGTCGAACTCGTCGTGACCGAAGCCCCGCGTGGTCAGCGCCGGGGTGCCGAAGCGGATGCCGGAGGTGTACCAGGCGCCGTTCGGGTCGGCGGGCACGGAGTTGCGGTTGGTGACGACGCCGGCGTCGAGAAGCGCCGACTCGGCCTGCCGCCCGGTGAGCCCGAAGGAGGTCACGTCGAGCAGCACGATGTGGTTGTCGGTGCCTCCGGTGACGAGCGTGGCGCCGCGGGTGTTGAAGCCCTCGGCCAGCGACAGGGCGTTGTCGGCCACCTTCTGCGCGTAGTCGCGGAAGCCCTGCTGCTTGGCCTCGGCGAACGCGACGGCCTTGGCGGCCATGACGTGCGACAGCGGGCCTCCGAGCACCATCGGGCAGCCGCGGTCGACCGACGGGGCGAACTCCTCGGTGGCCAGCACGATGCCGCCGCGCGGTCCGCGCAGCGACTTGTGCGTGGTGGAGGTGACGACGTGGGCGTGCGGCACCGGGTCCTCGTCGCCGGTGAAGACCTTGCCGGCGACCAGCCCGGCGAAGTGGGCCATGTCGACCATGAGGGTGGCGCCGACCTCGTCGGCGATCTCGCGCATGGTCGCGAAGTTCACCCGGCGCGGGTAGGCGGAGTAGCCGGCCACGAGGATGAGCGGCTTGAACTCCTTGGCCGCCGCGCGGACGCGGTCGTAGTCGAGCAGACCGGTCTCCGGGTCGGTGCCGTAGGAGCGCTGGTGGAACATCTTGCCGCTGATGTTGGGGCGGAAGCCGTGGGTGAGGTGGCCGCCGGCGTCGAGGCTCATGCCGAGCATCCGCTGGTTGCCGAGCTCGTGGCGCAGCGCCTCCCAGTCGGCCTCGGAGAGGTCGTTGACGTTCTTGGCCTGGTGCTTCTCCAGCGCCGGCGACTCGACCCGGTGCGCCAGGATCGACCAGAAGGCGACGAGGTTGGCGTCGATGCCCGAGTGCGGCTGGACGTAGGCGTACTCCGCGCCGAACAGCTCCTTGGCGTGCTCGGCGGCGATCGACTCGACGGTGTCGACGTTCTGGCAGCCCGCGTAGAAGCGGTGGCCGACGGTGCCCTCGGCGTACTTGTCGGAGAACCAGGTGCCCATCGTGAGCAGCACGGCGGGCGAGGCGTAGTTCTCGCTCGCGATCAGCTTGAGCGAGGCCCGCTGGTCGGCGAGCTCGGCGCGGGTCGCCTCGGCGATGCGCGGCTCGATCGAGGCGATCACCTCGAGCGCCGACGCGTACGCCGTGCTGGTGGCTTTCGCGACCGGCTCCGAGCCGGCGGCGAGGACGGTGTCCGGCGTGCCGGAGGCGTCGAGGGACGGGGGCTCAGGGCTGCTGGCGACCATGGGAGGGAGCCTAGACCCTGGCTCCGACGGGGCCGACGGCACGCACCGCGGCCATATCATATCATGGACACGCGTCTCACTAAGCAAGACGGACATTTGTCCGGAGCCGGTTGCGGCGACGACAATCGATTCCGTGATCAGTTCGGCGACCGCCCTGCGTCTCGTGGTACGACGCCACGTGGACTTCGGGCGCACCCGTTCGATGATCTGTATGTCGGTCTGACCCGTCCCGTTGCTCACCCACCAGCACCCGGGCACCGCGGTCGCCGACGCACCCCCGACACCGTCGTCGGTCCGTCCGCGCTCGTGCCCGGCCCCCGAGAGCCCGCACAGAGGAAGACCATGACGACCGCTCCCGCACCGTCCTCCGCCGAGTCCGCCGAGTCCGGCGGCACGCCCTCCGGCGCCCCTGACGCGCGCGCGCCCCGCGCGACGCGCCCCCGTGCCCGCAAGGGTGAGGGCCAGTGGGCCCTGGGCTACCGCGAGCCGCTCAACAAGAACGAGCAGACGAAGAAGGACGACGCGCCCCTCAACGTGCGGGCCCGGATCGAGAACATCTACGCCCACCGCGGCTTCGCCTCGATCGACCCCGGCGACCTGCGTGGCCGCTTCCGCTGGCTCGGCCTCTACACCCAGCGCGCTCCCGGCTTCGACGGCGGCAAGACCGCGACGCTGGAGGAGCACGAGCTCGACGACGAGTTCTTCATGATGCGCGTCCGCAGCGACGGCGCGCTCCTCGGCGCCGAGCAGCTGCGCGCCCTGGGCGAGGTGTCGACGTCGTACGCCCGCGGCACCGCGGACGTCACCGACCGCCAGAACATCCAGTACCACTGGATCCGCGTGGAGGACGTCCCCACCATCTGGGAGCGCCTCGAGGGTGTCGGCCTCAGCACCACCGAGGCGTGCGGCGACTCCCCGCGCCCCTTCCTCGGCTCCCCCGTCGCCGGTGTGGCCAAGGACGAGATCATCGACGCCTCCCCTGCCCTGGCGGAGATCAAGCGCCGCTTCATCGGCGACCCGGCGTACGCCAACCTGCCGCGCAAGTTCAAGACCTCCGCGACCGGGCACCCCAGCCTCGACACGGCACCCGAGGTCAACGACGTCAGCTTCGTCGGCGTCGTCCACCCTGAGCATGGCCCCGGCTTCGACCTGTGGGTCGGCGGCGGGCTGTCGACCAACCCGATGCTGGCCAAGAAGCTCGGCGTGTGGATCCCGCTCGAGGACGTCGCGGACGTCTGGGAGGGCGTGGTCGGGATCTTCCGCGACTACGGCTACCGCCGGCTGCGCAGCCGCGCCCGCCTGAAGTTCCTCGTCGCCGACTGGGGCGTGGAGAAGTTCCGCGAGGTGCTCCAGAGCGAGCGCTACCTCGGCCGTGAGCTGCCCGACTGCGAGTCGCCGATCGCGACCGGTCCCAGCGGGGACCACATCGGCGTGCACGACCAGAAGGACGGCCTGAAGTACGTCGGCGTCGCTCCCGTCGTGGGTCGCGTCAACGGCGCGATCCTGTCCGGCCTCGGCGACCTCGTCGAGCAGTACGGCGCCGCCGGTGCCCGCCTGACCGCTCACCAGAAGATCGTCGTCCTCGGCGTCGACCCCGAGCGCGTCGAGGACCTGGTGGCGGACCTGTCCGCGATCGGGCTCGAGGCCCGGCCCAGCCAGTGGCGTCGCAATACCATGGCCTGCACCGGCATCGAGTTCTGCAAGCTGGCCATCGTCGACACCAAGCAGCGCGCCGCCGACCTCGTCAGCGAGCTCGAGCGCCGCTTCCCCGACCTGGACACCCCGATCAGCGTCAACGTCAACGGCTGCCCCAACGCCTGCGCGCGCACCCAGGTCGCCGACATCGGCCTCAAGGGTCAGCTCGTGATGGCCGACGGCGAGCAGGTCGAGGGCTTCCAGGTCCACCTCGGTGGCGGCCTCGGTCTCGTGGCCGAGCAGGGCACGCCCTTCGGCCGCAAGCTGCGCGCCCACAAGGTCACCAGCGCCGGACTCGACGACTACGTGACGTCCGTCGTCACCGGCTACCTGGAGGACCGCAAGGACGGCGAGGCGTTCGCCGACTGGGTCGCCCGCGCCGACGAGACCGTCCTGCGCGGCGAGCCGCGCGAGCCCGCGAGCGTCTCGTGAGCGCGCGCATGACCCCGTTCCACTGCCCCTACTGCGGCGAGGAGAACCTCTGGCCGCACGAGGGGGACAGCACGGCGTCCGGTGACCAGCCCGCGGGTGGTCACGGCGCGTGGGAATGCCGGTCGTGCATGCGAGCGTTCAAGGTGTCGTTCCTCGGGATCCTCCGTCCCACGGCGTCGTCGGGGGACCGCTCCCCCGACCCGACGTCCGAACGGAAGGTCGAGCCATGACCGCCGCCACCGCCTCCAAGGCGTTCCGTGCCCGCGGCACCGCCACCGAGGGTCGCTCCGAGTCCGAGCTGCGGGACCTGGTGCGCATCGCCGGCACCGAGCTCGAGCTCGCCCCGGCCGAGGACATCATCGAGTGGGCCGTGGCGACCTTCGGGTCCCGCTTCTGCATCACCTCCTCCATGGGCGACGCCGTGCTGGCCCACCTGGCCTCGAAGGTCGCCCCGGGGGTCGACGTGGTGTTCCTCGACACCGGCTACCACTTCGCCGAGACCATCGGCACCCGCGACGCCGTGGCCGCCACGCTCGACGTCAAGCTGCTGTCGATCACCCCGAAGCAGACGGTGGCCGAGCAGGACGCCGAGCACGGCAAGGACCTCTTCGCCCGCGACCCCGACCTGTGCTGCGCGCTGCGCAAGGTGCAGCCGCTCAACGAGTCGCTGAGCCACTACGACGCCTGGGCCACCGGCCTGCGTCGCGCCGAGACCCGCAACCGCGTGATCGCGCCTGTCATCGGCTGGGACGCCAAGAAGGGCAAGGTCAAGGTCTCCCCGCTCGCCCGCTGGGACGACGCCCAGGTGGAGACCTACATCGCCGAGAACGGCGTGCTGGTCAACCCGCTGCAGTACGACGGCTACCCCTCGATCGGCTGCGCCCCCTGCACCCGTCGCGTCGCCCCCGGCGAGGACCCGCGCGCGGGCCGCTGGTCGGGCACCGGCAAGACGGAGTGCGGCATTCACGTCTGACCCTTCCCCACGACCCGACCCACCCCCGCGGCAGCGCCGCCGACGGGACACCACCGAGCAGGACCCCAGCAGCACCCGGCCCCGCCGGGACAGAACGGACAGGAGGCTGAGCCCATGACCGCACCGGCCCTGGTGGCTCTCGCCCATGGCAGCCGCGACCCCCGATCCGCCGCCACCGTGCGCGACCTCGTCCGCGAGGTCCGCGCGATGCGCCCCGACCTGCGCATCGAGGCGGCGTTCCTGGAGCTGTCCAAGCCCGAGTTCGGCACCGTCGTCGACCGGCTGGTCAAGGCCGGCCACGACGAGATCGTGGTCGTGCCCCTCCTCCTCAGCGAGGCCTACCACGCCAAGATCGACGTCCCCAGCGTCGTGGCGGCCGCCGCGGCACGTCACGAAGGCCTGCAGATCCGCACCACGAACGTGCTCGGCCTGGAGACCTCCTTCCTCGGCGTGCTGGACCGTCGGCTGCGCGAGGCGCTGGCCGTCTCGCGGGTCCGCGAGCTCGACGCGCTCGTGCTCGCCGCGGCCGGCACCTCCGACGCGCTCGCCACCCAGTCGATCAACCGGCTGGCACGCGTGTGGGGCGCCCAGCACCGGCTGCCCGTGATCACCGCCTTCGCTTCCGCGACCCCGCCGGCCGCCGGCGAGGCCGTGCGCCTGTTCCGCGGCCAGGGCCGGCGCCACATCGCGGTGGGGTCGCTGTTCCTCGCCCCCGGCTTCCTGCACGACCGCGTCACCGAGCTGTCCTTCGAAGCCGGTGCCGTCGCGGTGTCGCAGCCGTTCGGCGCCGACGAGGAGGTCGCCCGCACCGTGCTGGCGCGCTACGCGGTCGGAGCCGTCGAGCTCGTTCCCGTCTGACGGTCTCCCACGGTATGTAGGCAAGCCGGCACTCCCCATGGCGTCCGTGCCATGGGGAGTGCCGGTTTGCCATGGGGTGCCTGCCGCGGGCGGGCTCCGCGGCGGAAGCCGCCCTCGGTGCTCTGCCCGTCCGGGGTTGCCATCCACTTCACGCCGCCCCCCGGTCTCGGACTAGGCTCGTCCCCATGAGCCAGCACTTCGATGTCCTCGTCCTCGGCGCCGGACCCGGCGGCTACGTCGCTGCCATCCGCGCCTCGCAGCTCGGCCTGAAGGCCGCCGTGATCGAGAAGAAGTACTGGGGTGGTGTCTGCCTCAACGTGGGCTGCATCCCCAGCAAGGCGCTGCTGCGCAACGCCGAGCTCGCCCACATCCTCCAGCACGAGAAGAAGCTGTTCGGCATCGAGGGCGACGCCACCATGTCGTACGGCGTCACGCACGCCCGGAGCCGCAAGGTCTCCGACGGCATCGTCAAGGGCGTGCACTACCTGATGAAGAAGAACAAGATCACCGAGATCGACGGCTGGGGCACCTTCGTCGACGCCACGACCATCTCGGTCGACGACGGCGAGGGCAACACCGAGGAGATCACCGGCGACACGATCATCATCGCCACCGGTGCCACCACCCGGCTGATCCCCGGCACCGAGCTCTCCGAGCGCGTCGTGACCTACGAGGAGCAGATCCTCGACGAGGACCTCCCCGGAAGCATCGTGATCGCCGGCTCCGGCGCCATCGGCGTCGAGTTCGCCTACGTCATGAAGAACTTCGGCGTCGACGTGACCATCGTGGAGTTCCTCGACCGCATGGTCCCGACCGAGGACGAGGAGGTCTCCAAGGAGCTCGCCAAGCACTACAAGAAGCTCGGCGTGAAGGTCCTCACCGGCACCAAGGTCGAGTCGATCGACGACTCCGGCGACAAGGTGAAGGTGACCGTCTCCAAGGACGGCAAGGAGGAGGTCATCGAGACCGACAAGGTCCTCCAGGCCATCGGCTTCGCGCCGCGGCTCGACGGCTACGGCCTCGACAAGACCGGCGTCGAGACGACCGAGCGCGGCGCCATCGCGGTCGATGAGCGAGGCCGCACCAACGTCGAGAACGTCTACGCCATCGGCGACGTCACCGGCAAGCTCATGCTGGCCCACACCGCCGAGGCCATGGGCGTGGTCGCCGCCGAGACGATCGCCGGCGCGGAGACCGTCGAGATCGACTTCGACATGATCCCGCGCGCGACGTACTGCCAGCCGCAGATCGCCTCCTTCGGCTACAGCGAGGCGCAGGCCAAGGAGAAGGGGTACGACGTCAAGGTCGCGAAGTTCCCGTTCTCGGCCAACGGCAAGGCGCAGGGGCTCGGCGACGGGGCCGGCTTCGTCAAGATCGTGGCCGACGCGACGTACAACGAGATCATCGGCGCCCACCTCATCGGGCCCGACGTCACCGAGCTGCTCCCCGCGCTGACGCTGGCGCAGAAGTGGGACCTCACCGCCGACGAGGTCGCCCGCAACGTCTTCGCCCACCCGACGCTGTCCGAGGCCGTCAAGGAGGCCGTCGAGGGCATCGCCGGGCACATGATCAACCTCTGACCCGGGCGCGCATTTCGTTCAAAAGAACGTTCAGAACCCCCTCCCAGTGTCTCGGGAGGGGGTTCTGAACGTTCTTTTGAACGAAATCTGTGCGCTCAGGTGGTGGGGATGACCTGCTCGGAGATCGCGGCGCCGTCGACGACGAGCAGGGCCTTCCACACCGGCCACTCGGCGGCGACGCCGACGATCTCGGCGGGGAAACGGGCGGTCACGTGGTCGTCCTCGACGGTGGCGTCGGTGCGGACGTCCTGCTGACGGCCGTCGGCGGCGACGAACTGTCGCGCGGTGCCGTCGGGTCCCCCGGTGCGCTCGTGACACAGCACGACCCGCTCGGAGCCCTCCTCGTCGTCGATCGTGACGACCCACGCCACCGTCGTCCCGGCGAGCGTGCCGTCCCACGTGATGTCGAAGACGACGATGCCGCCGCCGACGGTCCGCCCGCACTCGCGGATCCGGGCCTCGCCGGAGCCGTCCGTCGTGCCGCCGTCGCCCGTGCTCGTGTCGTCAGCCGCCATGTGCAGAACGCTATCCCGGCCGCCCTGCACCGTCCGCGCTCTCAGCGGGGTGTCGCGGTGACGACCACGTTGGACAGGTAGCGCTCGCCGTCCCAGTCCTCGCACGTCACGACCACGAGCCGTCCCGGCACCTCCTGGCTGAAGAGCCGCTCCGCCTGCTGCGTGACGGCGCCCTTGGCGAACACCTCGACGTCGCTGACGCGGTAGTCGACCTGCCCGCGGCGCGTGGAGACGACGATGTCGTCGCCGACCTCCAGCGTCTCCAGCTGGTCGAGCGCGCCCTCGCCGGAGTGCACGGTGTGCCCCGTGACCAGGGCGCTGCCGCGCCGGGCGCCCGGCTCGGCGCCCTCCGACCACCACCCCAGGGTCTGGGCGTCGCTGGGAGGCACGAGGACGTCGCCGTCGGTCCGCACCGCGGCCACCGGGGCGTCCACGCCGAGCGCGGGGATCGCCAGCCGGCGTGGTGAGGAGGGGGTGACGCGGCCGGCGGGCGGGTCGGGCAGCTCGACGGCCTCGGCCTGCGGCCCGGGGGCTGCGTCGGGGTCGACCACGGCGACGGCCTCGGTCAGGGCCGCCTCCTGCGCCTCGCCGGACTGGCCGAACCACAGGTAGCCGCCGCCACCGAGGAGCGCCAGCCCGGCGAGCGCGGGCAGGAGGCCGCGGCCCCGTCGCCGGGGTCCGCGGTCCCGCCCGTGAGCTGGGTCAGCCATGGGCCCGGGTACGGCGTGCGTACCAGAGCAGGGCGCCTCCGACGGCGGCGACCAGGAGGCCGATGAGGGAGCCGCGCGCGATGTCGCTCCCCGTCGCACCGGCGTCGACCGAGGTCGGGGTGTCGCTCTCCCCGCTGGTGGTCACGTCCTGCGAGACCCCGGACCGCGACGCCGTGCCGGCGCCGTCGGCGCTGTCGCTGCCGGCCCCGGAGACCGAGCCGCTCTCGCTGCCCGAGCCCTCCGACCCCTCGCCCGGGCCCTCGACAGAGCCGTTCTCCTCACCGTCCGGGGGCGCGAGCGAGCTGGTGCCGGAGTCCTCGCAGTCCTCCACCCAGAAGACCTTGTGCTTGACGTCGGAACCGTTGCTGCGCGGGGTGTTGACGGTCAGCTTGACGTGGTAGCCCTGCTGCGGGTGCGGCGCGCCGTCGAACGAGAGCGTGTAGGCCTGCACCCCGTCGGGGTCCTGCCCGGCGCCGCTCGCGGGGTCCTCGCCGACGAACACCTCGCCCGGCCCGTTCACCGTCAGCCCCACGTCGCCGGTCGGCGCCTGCATCGCGAAGGAGACCCGGGACACGACGTCCGCGCCCTCGTCGAAGCCGTACCACTCGACCTGGAAGTCGCAGCCGGGGTGCGGGGAGTTGTTGGGGATGCCGTCCATCTCGCCGAGCGGCGCGATCTTCACCGTGCCGTTGTTGCCGGGGGGCGAGCCCTGGGCCGAGCCGCCTCCGGAGGCGCCGGAGCCCTCGGTGTCGGCGGAGCCGCCGGCTTCCGACCCGTCTGACGCCGACCCACCCGACGCCGATCCGCCCGACGCACCGGGCGAGCCCTGGGAGCCCTGGCCGGCGGACGGCTTCGGGCCGTTGTCGTGGCCCTTCGCCTTCGCCTTGCCCTGGGGCTCGTCGGCCTGCGGCGCCGCGTTGCGGCTGCTGGGCCCGTCGCCCGAGCCGTTGCCCTGGTTGCCCGGGGCGGCGACGGCCGTGCCGGCCGCACCGCTGAGGGCCACGAGGGCCAGGGCGCTGGTGGCGGCCACGCGGCGCACCGTGGGCGTGATGGATGCGTGCATGAGAGTCCCCTCGACGTCCCGAGCGGGTGGGCCCCCCATGGGCCACCCGGTGACTCACATAGTTCTCATTTCGGACACACCTGAAACATGCCGTGTCACATGGGATCAGCGGACCAGCACGTGCACCAGCCGCTCGAGCTCGCCCGCGGCGTCGAGCGTCGTGCCGCCGTGGATCGGCCCCGGTCGGACGACGGTGCTGCGCGGGGCGCTGAGGAAGCCGAACCGCGCTCCCAGGACCGTGCCCCCGGACCGGTCGTCACGCACCAGGGCGGGCACGTGGGCCTCCCCGCGGCACACCGCCTCGGCCGCGGCCAGGGCGGACTGCACCGCCCCCACCTCGAGAGTCGGCGCCAGGGCCGCGAGGCGAGCGGCCTCGACGTGGCCCGCGCACCCGAGGAACCCCTGGTCCTCGCAGTAGAGGACCACGCCGACGTTGACGAACTCCTCACGGTCCGCACGCGGCACGCACCGCAGCACGACGTACTGGTAGCCGCGCCGCGCGCCGACCTCGGGGGTCGCGGTGCTCATCGCGCCTCCCCCAACCAGGCGCGGCCGCCGTCGAGCCGGGCGCGCAGGAAGGTGACGTACGCCGCCCGCACGGCGTCGGCGTCGGCGTCGGGAACCGGGCCGAGCCACTCCTCGGGGACCCGGGCGACCACGTCGCGCAGCAGCTCGTCGGTGACCAGGGGCGCGAGCTCCGCGTCGGCCTCCGGGAGCCCGGCGACGTGGCGCACCAGGACGTGGTCGTCGAGTCGGTAGGGCTGGACCGCGAACCGCTCGGGCGAGGTGAGACCGCCCGCCCACGAGTGGTGGAAGTACAGCGCCGCCCCGTGGTCGATGGCCCACAGCCGCCGGTGCCAGACCAGCAGGTTGGGGTTGCGCCACGAGCGGTCCACGTTGGCGGTCAGCGCGTCGAGCCACAGGATCCGGGCCGCCTCGACCGGGTCCGGCTCCGTGCCGGCGTCGTAGCCGAACGCGCCGGGCAGGAAGTCGATGCCGAGGTTGAGCCCGAGGCTGGCGGTGAGCAGGTCCTGGACCTCCTCGTCGGCCTCGTAGCGGGCGATCGGCGCCTCGAGCTCCAGCGCCACCAGCTCCGGGGTGCGGATGCCGAGGGCCCGGGCCAGCTCCCCCACGACGACCTCGGCCACGAGCACCTTCGGGCCCTGGCCGGCGCCGCGGAACTTGCAGACGTAGGTGCCGAGGTCGTCGGCCTCGACGATCCCCGGGAGGGAGCCGCCCTCCCGCAGCGGGACGACGTACCGGGTGGCGCGGACGCGCCGCAACGTGCTCACGGCCCCGACCCTCTCACGGGTGAACTCCGGGTGACGGCTCCGTCGGGGTCCTGGACCTGTCGGTGCGGCTGCCTAGACTCGAAGGCACCGTCAGGTGGACGTCGGCGAGCTCGGTCGTCGACGTCGCGAACCGAGGAGGCCCGGACCATGACGAGCACGATCTCCCGCCCACCCTCCGCCCCGGACGCGTCCTGGGACGCCGACGCGCTGCGGACCCGCTTCGACGAGGTCCGCGGGCACACCGAGGCCCTGGCGGCTCCCCTGAGCCCCGAGGACCAGACGGTGCAGTCGATGGCCGACGTCTCACCCACGAAGTGGCACCGCGCCCACGTGACGTGGTTCTTCGAGACGTTCCTGCTCGCCGAGCAGGAGCCGGACTTCGCGCCGTTCGAGGACCGCTACTGGTTCCTCTTCAACAGCTACTACGAGGCGCTCGGTCCGCGCTACGCCCGGGCCCAGCGCGGCGCGGTCAGCCGGCCCGGTGCCCACGACGTGGGTCTCTACCGCGGCAACGTCGACGACCGCGTGCGGGACCTGCTGGCGCGCGCCGACGGCGGCACCGTCGAGCGGATCGCCGCCACCGTCGAGCTCGGCTTCCACCACGAGCAGCAGCACCAGGAGCTGCTGCTCATGGACATCAAGCACGTGCTCTCGCTCAACCCCCTCCAACCGGTGTACGCCGGACGGCCCAGCGCGACCTGTGCGACCGACACCCTGGGGTGGGTCGACGTCGAGGGCGGCCTGGTCGAGATCGGTCACCGCGGCGACGGGTTCTCCTTCGACAACGAGCTGCCGCCGCACCGCACCTGGCTCGAGCCCTACCGGCTGGCCGACCGGCTGGTGACCAACGGGGAGTGGCTGGAGTTCATGACCGACGGCGGCTACCGCCGGGCCGACCTCTGGCTGTCCGACGGCTGGGGCAAGGTCAACGGCGAGGGCTGGTCCGCGCCGTTCTACTGGTCGGAGCAGAACGGCACCTGGTTCGAGCACACCCTCAACGGCACGTGGCCGGTGAACCCCGGCCTGCCGGTGGGCCACGTCAGCTACTACGAGGCCGACGCGTTCGCCACCTGGGCCGGCAAGCGGCTCCCGACCGAGGCCGAGTGGGAGCACGCCGTCCGCGAGGACGGGCAGGACCAGGCCGTCGTCGGCAACCTCGCCGACACCACCACGTTCCACCCCCGAGCGGCGGCGTCGGCACCCGACGCAGCCGCGGGCCCCGGCGCCGGACGGCTCCGGCAGGTCCACGGGGACTGCTGGGAGTGGACCTCGTCGGCCTACCTCCCCTACCCAGGCTTCCACCCCGCCGAGGGGGCCATCGGGGAGTACAACGGAAAGTTCATGAGCAACCAGATGGTGCTCCGTGGGGGCTGCGCCCTCACCCCGCCGGGCCACGCCCGTGCGACGTACCGCAACTTCTTCCCGCCGCCCGCCCGCTGGGCGCTGTCGGGCGTCCGCCTGGCCGACGGCGGCACGCCGAGCCGAGCGGCCCGATGAGCGCCGTGCTGCCACCGGTCGTGTCGGTGCACCTGCCCAGCGACTGGGCCGCCAGCGGCCTGGTCGACGACGTCCGTCGCGGCCTCGGGTCACGCCCGCTGCGGCTCCCGCCCAAGTGGTTGTACGACGACGAGGGCTCGCGCCTGTTCGACGAGATCACGCGCCTCGAGGAGTACTACCCCACCGAGGCGGAGCGCGCGATCCTCCGGCTCCACGCCGACGCGATCGTCGCCGCCAGCGACGCCACCACGCTCGTCGAGCTCGGCAGCGGCACGAGCGACAAGACCCGGCTCCTGCTCGACGCCTTCACCCGGGCCGGCCGGCTGCGCACCTTCGTGCCCGTCGACGTCTCGGAGCAGACGCTGCGCGACGCCGCCGACGAGGTCGCCGCGGAGTACCCCGGCGTCCGGGTCGAGGCGCTCGTCGGCGACTTCACGCTCCACCTCGGGCACCTCCCGACCGGCGGCCCGAAGATGGTCGCCTTCCTCGGCGGCACGATCGGCAACCTCTACGTCGAGGAGCGGGCGGCGTTCCTCGGGGCGCTCGCCGACTCGTTGGAGGCCGGTGACTGGCTGCTGCTCGGCACCGACCTGGTCAAGAGCACGGACCGCCTGGTCGCGGCGTACGACGACGCCTCCGGGGTCACCGAGGCGTTCGTGACCAACTGCCTGCACGTGCTCAACCGGGAGCTCGGCGCCGACTTCGACGTCGAGGCGTTCACCTACGTCGCGTTCTGGGACCCGGCGATGGAGCGGATGGACCTGCGGCTGCGCGCGGACATGCCCCAGACGGTCACGGTTCCCGGCGCCGACCTCACCGTGGACCTCGCCGGCGGCGAGGAGATCCGGGTCGAGATCTCGACGAAGTTCCGCCCCGGGACGCTGCGTTCCGAGCTCGGCGAGGCGGGCTTCGAGGTGGTCGAGATCTTCACCGACCCGCCCGGCGACTTCGCGCTCACCCTCGCCCGGCTGACCTGAAGGGCCCCCTCGGTGGTCGAGCTCGACCACCGCATGGGTCACCGGGTCTCGACAACGGTCGCTGCGCGACCTGCTCCTCGGATCGAGCTCGTCGAGATCGACCAGCGGTCAGTCGGCCCGGCGGCGGGCCTCGTCGGCGACGTCCTGGTGCGGGCGGCGGCCGAGGCGGCCGAAGGGGTCGATGGGGCCGAGGTCGGTCGGCTTGTGCTCCTCGACCCAGTGGTCGATGTCCTCCCACCAGCGGTAGAGCCAGTCGATCTGCGCGTCGCGGCCCGACGGGATCTCCTCGCGCGGCACCCGCCACCAGCGGGTGGTGATCTCCTTGTCCATCGGCAGCTCGCGCCACACGTCCCCGACCGTCAGCACGTGGTCGAGGCCGGTGTGGGCCACGAGCAGCACGTCCGTGTCGGGCGAGGCCTCGAGCGCCGCCAGGAAGCCACCCGGTCGCGGGGCCAGCACGTTGCGCATCCCCTCCGCCCGGTCGGCCATGTGGTGGAAGCCGCGCTCACGGAGCTTCGCGATGGCGCGCTCACGGCGCTTGGGGGTGAAGTTGCCGCCCTCCGGGAAGATCACGAAGGCGTCGTCGTCGTCGAGGTCGGTGGCGAGGTGAGCGATGTGCTCCTCGACGTCGTCGCCGGGACCACCGGAGATGAAGCGGTTGGGGATGCGGTTGAGCAGCGTGTCGACCATCGGGTCCCAGGCGAGGGTGTCCTTGAGGACGACGCGGGGCTCACGGTCGTACCAGTGCATCAGGGCGTACATCAGCACCAGCGAGTCACCGGGACCGGCGTGCCGCGAGCACACGAGCAGCGGCGAGCCGGGATGCGCGTCCGGGGCGGGGCCCTGGGTGGTGATCTTGAGCCGCAGCACCCGTCGCGCCTCGCGGAAGAGCGTGACGAGGTACCACCGCGCCAGCAGGTAGTGCCGTCGCTCGAACCACGGGGCGCGGATCCTCCAGCCGCACCCGGACATCAGCCAGAGCACGAGCAGCGCGAGCAGCACCGTGGTCTCGAGCACGAGCTGCACGGTCGCGATCCACAGCAGCCGGATCGGGCGCCACCGGCCCTGGCTGAACGGCGAGACGACGGCGGCCACCAGCAGCGAGACCGGCAGCAGGGCCAGGAACACGACGGTGAGCGCGACCACGAGCGCGGCGCCGACGGTGCGTCGCACCAGGCGGAACCACCACGAGGCCGTCACGGACCCCAGACCCGTCACAGCTCTGCCTCCAGGTAGGCGCGCGAGGCGTCGTACGCCCGGTCGATGCGGTCCCGCACCGCGGAGAAGCTGCGGTAGGCCAGCAGCGCGTCGTCACGGGCCGAGCCGCCACCGGTGGGCAGGACGTACGCCGTGAC
This sequence comes from Nocardioides sp. HDW12B, assembly GCF_011299595.1. NCBI lineage: Bacteria > Bacillati > Actinomycetota > Actinomycetes > Propionibacteriales > Nocardioidaceae > Nocardioides > Nocardioides sp. HDW12B. The sequence goes on from NZ_CP049867.1 coordinate 2,225,083, forward strand.
GCCGTCGGGGAGCTCGGCCATCTCGCGGTGGAACCGGTGGCGCCGGGCGATCTCGAAGGACACCCGCGCCACCTCCCACGGACGTCGTGGGTTCGTCAGCGGCCGCTCGATCCGGCCGACCTGGAGCACGAACACGCGGTCCGCGCCCTGCTGCACCGCTCGGGCCACCGGGATCGAGTTCACGATGCCGCCGTCGAGGTAGTGCTCGGAGCCGACGCGGGCGGGGGCCAGCAGGCCCGGGACGGCGGCGGAGGCGACCACCGCGTCGACCACCCGGCCGGAGGTGAACCAGTGCTCGGCCGCCCGCTCGATGCTGGCGGCGCAGCACTGGAACGGGATCGCGAGGTCGTCGAAGGTGCGGTCCCCGAGCTCGGCGTGGATGCGGCGGCGCAGGGGCTCGCTGGAGTGCAGGTGGGTCCCGGTGCGGACGGCCCGGCGCACCTGGCGGATGACGCCGTCGGAGTAGATCTCTCCCCCGGCCGCAGTCTGCCACAGCTCCACGAGCCGCTCGACGACCTCCGGGCCGGGGTAGGCGGCGACCATCGATCCGTTGAGGGCGCCCACGCTGGTGCCGAGGATGACGTCGGGCCAGACGTCGGCCTCGATGAGGGCGCGCAGCATGCCGACCTCGGCGGCGCCCAGCACCCCGCCGCCTCCGAGCACGAACGCCGTCGTCCCCGTCATGGGCCCCACGCTAGTGGGCGGGGCCTCAGCCGCCGAACGCGTGGGTGGCGGTGGCCCCGCCGTCGGCGACGAACTCGGCGCCGGTGGAGAACGAGCTCTCCTCGCTGGCGAGGAAGACGTACATCGGCGCGATGGTCTCGGGCGTGCCCACACGCCGCAGGGCGACCCGCTTGGCGGCCCAGGCCATGCCCTCGTCGCCGGCCATGCTGCGCGTCATGTTGGTGTCGACCATGCCGGGGTGGACCGAGTTGACCCGGATGTTGGAGGGCCCCAGCTCCATGGCCGCGGCCTTCGTCATGCCGCGCACGGCGAACTTCGTGCCGGTGTAGGCGACCAGCGACGGCATCCCGCCGAGGCCCTCCACGGAGGAGCAGTTGACGATGGAGCCGCCACCGGCGGTCTTCATCACCGGGGCCACGGTCTTCATGCCGAGGAAGCAGCCGACCATGTTGACGCTGATCAGCCGCTGGAACTCCGCCAGCTCCATGGTGGGCAGCTCGGCGAAGGTCAGCACCCCGGCGTTGTTGACGAGCACGGTGACCGGGCCGAAGGCGCGCACGGTCTCCTCGACGACCGCCTTCCAGCTGTCCTCGTCGGAGACGTCGTGGTGGACGTAGATCGCGTCGGGGCCGAGCTCGTCGGCCAGCGCCTTGCCCAGGTCGTCGGCGATGTCGGCCAGCGCCACCTTCGCACCCTCGGCGACGTAGGCGCGCGCGATGGCCGCCCCCTGCCCCTGCGCCGCCCCGGTGACGATCGCGACCTTGCCTGCCAGTCGACCCATGTGCTCAGACCTCCAGTTTCATGACGCTGTCCGCGGCGAAGCAGACCGCGGGGTCGCGGTCCTCGAAGTAGCTCCCGACCTGCGTGTCGAGGTCGGCCAGGTCCCAGGTCGCGCCGGCGGCGTCGAACCGCTGCTCCACGACCGGCGCCGCCAGCAGGGCCACCATCCCGCCGTACACGACGAAGACCTGGCCGTTGATGCGCGCCGCCGCCGGCGAGGCGAGGTAGGCCACCAGCGGCGCGACGTGCGCCGGCGACAGCGGGTCCACCTCCGCGCCCGACTCGTCGGCGCCGAAGACCCCGGCCGTCATGGCGGTGCGCGCCCGCGGGCAGATGGCGTTGGCGGTGACACCCATGCGGCCCAGGCCCCGGGCCTCCGAGAGCGTCAGCGCGGTGATGCCGGCCTTGGCGGCGGCGTAGTTCGGCTGGCCCGGGGAGCCGGACAGGAAGGCCTCCGACGAGGTGTTGACGATGCGGCCGTGGACCGGCTCGCCGGTCGACTTCGCCAGGCCCCGCCAGTACGCCGCTGCGTTGCGCGAGAGCAGGAAGTGGCCGCGCAGGTGGATGCGCAGCACCGTGTCCCACTCCTCGTCGGCCATGTTGAACAGCATCCGGTCGCGCGTGACCCCGGCGTTGTTGACCACGACGTCGAGGCGACCCAGGTCGTCGACCGTGGCCGCCATCAGGGCGTCCGCCGTCGACCGCTCCCCCACGTCGCCGGGCACCACCCGGGCCTCCGCCCCGGTCGCGCGGATGGCCTCGGCGGCCTCGTCGGCGGCACCGGGCAGGTCGTTGAGCACGACCGTCGCCCCCGCGGCGGCCAGGGCCTCGGCCTCGGCCCGCCCCAGGCCCGCGCCGGCACCGGTCACCACCGCGACCCGGCCGTCGAGCCTCGTCCCCCCGTCCTGCGCCATCGTCCCGGTCACTCCACGATCGACAGCGCGGCCCGCGGGCAGGCCGCCACGGCCTGGCGCACCTGCTGCTCGTTGTCCGGCCTCACCTCGTCGTCGAGGACCTGCAGGTAGTCGTCGTCGTCGAGCTCGAACGTGTCCGGGGCGAGCGCCGTGCAGAGCGCGTTGGCCTCGCACAGGTCGAAATCGGCCTTGACCTTCATCGGGTTCCTCCTCCGGGGAGCTGCTGCATCTTGCTGTGGTCCCAGCTGGCTGTTCTTGTCGGGGTGACAACGATGGCGACGCGTTTGCGCACCTGCGCCTCGACGATGTCGCGGCCCAGGTCACCGAGGTCCTCGCCGCCGGCCATGGCGGTGACGACGGCGCTGCCGATCTCACGGATGCGTTCCTGGTCGCGGACGATCTCGGCCGTGCCCTGGATCGAGACGCCGGCGAGCTCGCCGTACTCCTCGCCGGTCTCGACGAGGCAGGTGAGGCGGTCGTCGCGCTCGAGGTTCTTGACCTTCTGCGAGGTGGCGTAGGTCCAGAACGCGATGCGTCCCTCGTGGACGACGTAGAACAGCGTCGTCAGGTGGGGCCACCCGTGGGGGCCGTTGCTGGCGACCTGCACCTTGATCGAGCGGGTGAGGTAGGCCGCGACCTCGTCGTCGCTCATGGCGACGGCCGAGCGACCGGCGGCGCGGGGCGGTGTCGCGTCGGGCACCGCTCAGCCCTCCGAGGAGTGGCCGGGGAACAGGTGGGCGTCCGGGTCGAGCACGACGGCGGCGTTGTTGACCGCGGTCGCGGCCTCGCCGAAGCCGACGGCGATGAGCCGCACCTTGCCGGGGTAGTCGGTGATGTCGCCGGCGGCGAAGACCCGCGGCAGGTTCGTCCGGGTGGCGGAGTCGACGACGATGTGGCGCTTGTTGACCTCCAGGCCCCACTCCTGGATGGGTCCGAGGTCGGCGACGAAGCCGAGCGCGGCGACGACGGCCTGGCAGGGCAGGGTGCGGGTCTCGTGCGTCTTCACGTCCTCGACCTCGACGCTCTCCAGCGCGCCGTCGCCGACCAGGCGCGTGACGTTCGCGTTGGTCAGGATGCGGGTGTCGCTCGCCTCGACCTTGGTGACCGTGGCCTGGTGGGCCCGGAACTTCTCCCGCCGGTGCACCAGCGTGACGGACGCGGCCACCGACTGCAGCGCGAGGGCCCAGTCGAAGGCGCTGTCGCCGCCGCCGACGATGACGACGTCCTTGCCGGCGTACTCGGCGAACGACGGCACGAAGAAGGCGACCCCGCCGTGGGTCCAGCCCTCTGCTGCGGGCAGCGGCCGGGGCGTGAACTTGCCGATGCCGGCGGTGATGATGACTGCGCCGGCGACCACCGTGGTGCCGTCGTCGAGACCGATGCGCACCTGGCCCGCGGCCTCGTCCGGCTCGAGCGTCGCGGCCGTGCGGTCGAGGAGGTACGTCGGCTTGGCCGTCGCGGCCTGCTCGACGAGACCCTCGACGAGGGCCTTGCCCTTGACGACCGGGAAGCCGGCGACGTCGAGGATGTCCTTCTCCGGGTACATCGCCGTGATCTGGCCGCCGAGCTCCGGCAGCGAGTCGACCACGGCGACCGAGAGGCCGCGGAAGCCTGCGTAGTAGGCGGTGTAGAGGCCGACCGGGCCGGCGCCCACGATCAGCACGTCGACGACGTGGTGCCCGATGTCGTTGCCGACTGCCTCGGTCATCGCTGCCTCCTCACCGGTCCGCAGCGGCCGGTAACCTAGAACGTGTTCTACTTTAGCCGAGTGGGCCGCTTCTTCCTACCACGGGGTGCCGGTCGTCGGGCCGGACGCGACGCACCCGGGGCGGCGATCAGGCGAACCGGGCGACCAGCGCCTCGCCGAGCTCCCGCCCGGACAGGAAGGCGCTCTCCACCTTGGCGGTCGCCGACCACGCGTCGCCGCAGACACCGAGGCCGTCGTCGAGCAGGAAGGTGCGCTCCCTGCTGCCGGTCGGCTTGGCGAAGGTCCACCGGTTCACCTCGGTGTGCCGGGGCTCGTCGAGGTCCAGGACCGCGCGGAGCTCGGCCACCAGCGCCGGCCCGGCCGCGGCGGGGTCCTCGAGGTGGCCCCGGGCCAGGTCGGGGGTGGAGTGGGCGACGAGCACCGGGGCTCCGTCGCCGCGACGGCGTCCGTCGTCGGCGACCCAGCCGAGGACGTCGCTGCCGTTGACGAACGCGCCGTCGAGGTCCCACGTGCGCTCGTCCCAGACCGCCGTCAGCGCCAGGATCGGCTCGAAGGGGTCGTCGAGCTGCTCCGCGACGTCGGCGAGACCCGGTCCGAGGAGCCGTCGGGCCTGCGGGTCGGGCATGGCCAGCACCACCGCGGGGGCGGAGACGTCGTCCACCCGGAGCCCGCCGTCGACGCGGTCCACCCGCGTCACGGTGGCCGTCCGGACCTTGAGCCCCGCCGCCTCGTGCTCGACCAGCGAGCGCAGCCCCTGCGGGGCGCCCCACCGCAGCGGGCCCGGCTTCGGCTGCCAGGCGCCGTCCTCGTCGCGGGCGTCGAAGGTGTCCGTCCACGGCCGGGCCAGCCCCGCGTCACGCCACCGGTCGACGACGGCCGCGAAGCGGTCGTCGGCGACGGTGAGGTACGACGCGCCGAGGTCGACCCGCCGACCCTCGACGAGCCGGCTCGCCATCCGGCCCCCGGGCTTCCGGCTGCGCTCGAGCACCGTCACCGGCAGCCCGGCGGCCGCCACGGCGCGGGCACAGGTCACCCCGGACAGTCCGGCTCCCACCACGACGATCGGCTCCACGTCACTCCTCGCTCGTTCCCCGGGCTCCCGGGGCGGGAGCCGGGTCCAGCCTGTCAGGCGGTCGGGAAGGTGATGTCGTCGATGAGCCACTCACCGTCGCCGTCGCGCACGACGGTGACGTTGGCGCGGTCCTGCAGGATCCGTTGCCGCGGCGAGTCCGCCGTGTACGTCGTGCGGTTGAGGAAGACCAGCGTCTCCACCTCGTCCGGCGTCTCGGAGACGACCGAGACGGCCACCACGGTCGCCTCCTGGGTCCGCTCCTGCTCGAGCGCCCGGTCCCGGATGGTCTCCACGGTGGGGAGGTACTCCTCGGCGAAGGAGTCGGTCATCAGCGCCGACGCCGCGTCGAGGTCCTCCTCGAAGGTCGTGTAGTCGTAGCTCAGCAGCCGCTCCAGGTGGCCGGGCACCGTCGCCCGCGCGGCCCGGCCGGCCTCGCCCGAGGCCTCGCGCTCGAACGCGTCGCGCCACGCAAGCACGGCGAGCGCGCCGAGGACCAGCGTGACGACGAGGCTCAGCGCCACTACCGCGAGCAGCACGGCCCGGGGCCGACCCGTCAGACGTGCGCGTGACGTGGACGGCCGGCCCGCGGTCGCCGTACCGGCTTCCGCCTCGGGCGTCCCCGCTGCCTGCGCGGTGCCCGACCCGGTCGCCCGTGCCGCGGTCCGGGCCGGCCGGGGGCTCCGGCGCCGCACGCGGCTCTTCGCGGACGGGGCCGCCGCGGGGGCGGCTCCGGGCGCCGCCGCCGCGGTCAGGTCGCTCTGGCACCAGCGGCACTTGATCGCCGCGACCCGGATCGTCTCGGCGCAGTAGGGGCACGCCTTGGTGGCGCCGTCGCCGAGGTCGGCGTCCGCGCCTCCCCCGTCGCCGGGTCCGACGCCCTCGAAGCCGGTCACGCCCGGCGGGGTCTCAGGCCTGCTCATCGATGAACTCCAGCTGGCTGGTCAGCCACCGGCCGTCAACCTTCGACACGGTGACCTGGAGGCGGTACTGACGCGGCTGCGGCGTCTCGGCGCTGGTGTTGGTGACCTGGGCGTCCATGACGATCAGCACGCGGGCCTCGTCGTCGCGCCGTTCGAGCAGCCCGGCGCCGCCCTGCGGGATGGTGGGCACCTGGACCGACTCGTTGCTCTCGATGAGCTGGCGCAGCGCCTCCTCGCTCTCGTCGAACTGGCGCGCGAAGTCGCCCGTCGCACCGGCCTCGACCTTCGCCACGAAGGCGTCGACGTCGCGGTAGTCGACCGAGGCCCAGTTGAGCGTCTGCAGGGTGGCGGCGTTCAGCGCCGCACGGTCCTCGGCCGCCGCGGCGACCGCGGCGTCGCGCTCGCGGTCCTGCCACACGTAGAGACCGACGGCGACCAGCACGGGCAGGAGCGCGGCGAGGCCGACCCGCACCCACCAGCCGCGGGAGCGCTGTGCGGTCGTCGGACCCCCTGCCTCGGGGCCGGTCACTTCTCGAGGGTGGGACCGAGGAGCATCCACTTCCACGCATCGCCTCCGTAGACGTCGGCCGGGCCCTGGGAGCCGCCCAGGCCGCTGACCTCGACCTCCTGATCGCTGCCGAGCACGCTACCGGTGCGCGGGTCGTACGGCGCCACCCGGTAGGAGCGGGTGCGCGGCGCCGGGGCGTAGTTCGAGCCGCGGCTCGTGTACGGCGAGGGCGAGGCGCAGCGGGCCTTGAGGTAGATGGGTGCGTCCTTGGTGTTGTACGGCGAGCGCCACCGGCTCGGCGGGAGGTAGCCCTTCGTGCAGGGGGGCGGCTCGTTGGTGTACTCGAGGTGCACGTGCCCGAAGCCGTCGCGGGTCGTGCCGGTGAAGCCGCTGGCGATGACCACCGGGTAGGTGACCAGCAGCTGCTCGACCGAGGCGAGCCGGGCGACCGTGACCTGGTTGACGGTGACGAGGTTGCCGAGCAGGACGGGGAAGGTCGGCTCGAGGTCGGTCATCAGCCCCTCGAGCTGGGCGGCCGCCCCGGGACCGCCCTGGAGGACCGCGCGCACGTCGTCGTCGCTGCGCCGCAGCGCCCCGGTGACCTCGGCGAGGCCGGAGGCGAAGTCGCGGATGCTGCCCGCGTTGTCCTGCTGGGTCTGCAGCACGGTGCGGCCGTCGGTGAGCAGGTCGATGGTGGCGTCCTGGTTCTCCTGGGCCGCGGTCACGAGCTCCGAGCTGCTGTCGAGCAGGTCGCCCAGCGGCCGGCCGGTGCCGGAGAACGCCAGGCCGAGCTCCTCGACGGTGGTGCGCAGGCTGCCCTTGTCGACGGAGCGGACGAACTGGTCGAGGTCGACCAGCAGGTCGCCCTCGTCGGTGGGCAGGGAGTCGCGGTCGCCCTCGATCGTGTCGCCGTCGCCCAGGTAGGGCCCCTCGTCGTCGGGCGGCTCGAAGTCGAGGTACTGCTCCCCCACCGCCGAGCCGTTGTGGACGAAGACCGCCGCGTCGGTCGGCACCTTCGCCTCGTCCTCCAGCGCGAGCGAGACCGCCACCCGGTCGTCGTCGGGCGACATCGCCGCGACCTTGCCGATCTGCACGCCCCGATAGGTCACCTCGCTGCCCTCGTAGAGCCCGCCGCTGGCCGGGAGCAGTGCGGTCACGGTGTAGCCGCGGCCGAGGAGGCGGTCGACGAGCCCGAGGTAGTTGGCGCTGGCGTAGACGATGCCGACGGCGCTCAGCACGACGAAGGCGATGAGGCGTCGCTTGATCCCGGTGGTCATCGCACCCCCACCCCCGGGAGGCCGAGACGGCCGCCGCCGCCGCCGTTATCTCCGCCACCGCCACCGCCACCGCCGCCGTTGCCGCCGCCGAGCAGCCCACCGAGGGGGTTGCCCGGGTCGAGGGGCAGCCCGCCGAGCGGGTCGTCGGGGTCGACCGGCAGCTCCGGCAGGTCGGTGCCGGAGGGCTGCTGGTTCTGGAACAGGTTGTTGAGGTCGGCGCTGAAGACGATGGAAGTGTTGGCGTAGTCGCCGTAGACGATGTCGTTGGACTCGATGGGGAACGGGAAGCTGATGAGCAGCCCGAGCGCCTCGGGGATCTGGTCGTCGACGTCGGCGATCTCGCGGACGATGGGCTCGAGGTGCCGCAGCGACTTCAGCAGGTCCTCCTTGGTGGCCCCGACCACGCGGGTGCCGACCACGCCGAGCCGGTCCAGCGCCCGGAGCATCGCGATCAGCTGGTCGTGCTGGTCGGCCAGGACGGTGACGGCGGGACCGAGCTCGTCGAGCGCGGTGACGACCGTGCGCTTCTCCCGGTTGAGCGTGGAGGCCAGCCCGTTGAGCGACTCCAGCGCCGAGATGATGTCCTCCTTCTGCTCGTCCAGGCCTCCGACGAGGGTGTCGAGCTCGCGCAGCACGCTGCGGACCCGGTCCTGGCGGCCGTCGAAGACGGCGTTGAGCTCGCGGGTGATGATCTCCAGCTGACCGACGCCGCCCCCGTTGAGCAGCAGCGACAGGGCCCCGAGGACCTCCTCGAGCTCGGGGTTGCGGCCGGTCTGCTCGAGCGGCAGGACGTCGCCGTCACCGAGCCGCCCACCACCACCCCCGTCCCCACGCTCGGCCGGCACCAGCTCGACGTACTTCTCGCCCAGCAGGCTGGTCTGGCGGATGTCGGCGTACACGTCGGCGGGCAGCTCGACGTCGTCCTGGATGCGCAGCGTCGCGGTGGCGTGCCAGCCCTCGCGGCCGAGCTCGACGACCTCGCCCACCGTCACGTCGTTGACCTTCACCGGCGAGCGCGGCACGAGGTTGAGCACGTCGCGGAACTCGGCGGTGACCGTGAACGAGTTGTCGTCGTCGACCGGGGAGCCCGGCAGCGGCAGGTCGTAGGCCTCGCAGCCGCTCAGCGACAGCGCGCCGAGCAGCGACACCACGACCGCGGTCGCCGTACGTCGACGGGGGGCGTGCGCGCTCATGCGGCACCTCCCAGCAGCTCGTGGAGGTCGTCGGAGGAGGAGCGGGTCGAGCCGTAGGTGACCCCCGGCGCGGAGCGACCGAGCGAGCCGCCGCCCAGCCCGTCGCGCAGGTTGCCGCCGAGGCCACCGAGGTCGCCGAGGTCGCCGGGCAGCTCCGGCAGGCCCGGGCCCGAGGCGCCGTCCTGGACGGGTCCGAGGAGCGCCTCGAAGAGCTCGCACGCGAGGTCGGCCTGGTCCACCTCGCCCTGGCGGGCGAGGGCGCACAGGAAGCCGTCGAGGTCGCGGCGGTTGCCCTCGAAGGTCAGCCGCGACCCGATGCTGCCCGACTTGGGGTCGAACGCCACGGCGAGGTTGCCGATCGAGCTCGGGGCGATGTCGAGGACGGTGCGCAGGGTGTCGGACTCGTCGCCGAGGATGCGCACGATGCGGGTCAGGTCCTCGATGTCCTTGACCAGCAGCTCGCGGTTGTCGCGCACGAAGCGCTCCACCTTGCCCAGCACCCCGGCCAGGTTGGACAGCGCGGCGGTCAGCTCCTCCTTCTCACCGGCGAGCTGCTGCGACACCGCGCCGAGGTCCTCCATGAAGGCACCGACGGCCTGGTCGTTCTCGGCCAGCGCCGTGGAGAACTCCTGCAGGCCGCGCACGGTCGCGAAGAGGTCGCCGCTGCCGTCGCCGAAGACCTTCACGGCCTTCGACAGGTTCACCACCGTGGTGTTGATCCGCCTGCCGTTGCCGTCGAGGAACTTCGCGCCCGCGCCGAGCACGTTGTCGAGGGTGCCGTCGCGGTTGACGCCGTTGGGGCCCAGCGCCCGGGTGAGGTCGGAGAGGCTGCGGTAGATGCGGTCCAGCTCGATGGGGGTGCCGGTGTCCTCGACGGCGATCTCGTCGCCGTCCTCGAGCTCGGGGCCGTCGGTGTAGACGGGGGTCAGCTGGACGAACCGGTCGGCGGTCAGCGTCGGGGTGATGATCACGGCCTGGGCGTCGGCGGGGACCTGGTAGTCGTCGTCGTACTCCATCTCGACGCGCACGGTGCTGCCCTCGGGGATGACCGCGGTCACCTCCCCGACGGGGATGCCCAGGATCCGCACCTCGGAGCCGGGGAAGATCTGCACGGCCCGCGAGAAGCTGGCCGAGACCTCGCGGGTGCCGCCGCCGGGGCGCAGCAGCACCACGAGACCGATGACCAGCAGGCCGGCGAGGACCGCCGCGAGCGGGCGGGGGACGCGGCGGAAGCCGCTCGTGACGGCGTTCACCGGTCGACCTCCGGGGTGAACTGGCCGGTGACCAGGTTGCCGAGGTTCGAGGCGTAGGCGTCGAACCACGGTCCGGTGCCGATGACGTTGGAGAGGATCCGCACGTAGGGGCCGAGGTTGTGGATGCTGGCCTGCACGTCCTTCTCGCGGCGCACCAGCGTCTGGGTGACGGTCCGCAGGTCGGCGAGCATCGGGCCGATCTGCTCCTGGTTGTCGTCGACCAGCCCGCCCAGCTCGCGCGACAGGCTGGCGGTGTTGAGCAGCAGCCGGTGGATGGCCTCGCGGCGGTTGCGCAGCTCCGAGAGGATCAGCTCGCCCTTGCGGATCAGCTGGACCACGTCGCCCTTGCGGTCGGCCAGCAGGGTGCTGACCCGGTTGGCGCGCTGCAGCAGCGACGCGATCTCGGTGTCGCGGCTCGCGATGGTCGTCGACAGCCGGCTGAGGCCCTCGAACGTCGCGGTGGCCTCGTCGCTGCTGCGGTTGAGGGTGTCGCCCACGCTGGTGAGCGCGTCCTGCAGCTGCGGGATGTCGATGCTCTCGGTGGTGTCGGAGAGCTCGGTGAAGACCCGGACGATGTCGTAGCTGGAGTCGGTGCGCTCCAGCGGGATGGTGCTGCCCGGCTCGGCCTTCTCCTCGCCGAGCGGGGTGAGGTCGATGTACTTCTCGCCGAGCAGGTTGAGCACCTCGATGGCGGCGGTGCTGTCCGCGCCGAACTCGACGCCGGGGTCGAGGGTGAAGTGGGCGACGACGTACTCCCCGCGCAGCTCGACCTCGCTGATGCGGCCGACGTCGATGCCGGCGATCTGCACCATGTTGCCGCGGTGCAGTCCGCTGGCGTCGCCGAACTCGGCCTGGAACGAGGCCCCGCGGAAGCCGGGGAACTTCTGCAGGTTCATCGCCGCGGCGAGCAGCAGCACCGCGACCAGGACGGCGTACAGGCCGATCCGGGCGACCTGGGCGTCGCTGCGGCCCCTCATCGGTAGCACCTCTCGGCGTCCGACTTGAGCTTGATCGTCCGCAGCTGGTTCGCGAGGTCCCGCAGCCCGGGCAGCTCCTGCACCAGCGGGGCGGGCAGCTGGATGTCGGCGTTGGCGCCGCAGACGAAGTAGTTGTACCAGGAGCCGTAGGTGCCGGTGCGGGTCTGGTCGGCGAGCATCTCGGGCAGGTTGGTGAGGATCGTGTTCAGCACCGCACGGGTGTCGTCGCGCGAGAGCACGGCGGCCAGCCGCCGCAGCTGGGCGATGTCACGCTTGATGAGCGGGCGCCCGTCGCGCAGCAGGTCGGCCAGCACCTGCGTCAGGTTGCCGATGTTGACCACCGAGCGGCCGATCTGGACGCGGTCCTCGGCGAGGCCGCCCACCCAGCGGCGCAGCTCGCTGATGAGCTGGGTCAGCTCCCGGTGCCGGCTGTCGACGGTGCCGAGCAGCTCGTCGAGGTTGGAGATCGTCTGGCCCACGAGCTCGTCGCGGTTGGCGATGGCGGTCGTCAGCGAGGCGGTCTCCTGCATGAGGCTCTCGACCGTGCCGCCCTCCCCTTGGAGCACCTTGACCAGGTTGAGCGAGAGGTCGTTGACCTCGGCCGGGTCGAGCGCCGAGAACAGCGGGGCGAAGCCGTTGTAGAGGGCGGTCAGGTTCAGCGCCGGCGTGGTGCGGCTCATCGGGATCGTGGCGCCGGGCTCGAGCTCCGCCACCTCGCCCGCACCGTCCGGGTCCCCCTCCTCCACCGCGAGGTAGCGGTCGCCGACGAGGTTGAGGTAGCGGATCTCCACCTGCGTGGCCTCAGTGAGCGGCAGGTCCTCGGCGACGGAGAACTCGACCTGGGCGCGGTCGGTGTCGACGATCTCGACGCCCTGCACCTTGCCGAGCACGACGCCGGCGACGCGCACGTCGTCGCCCTTCTGGATGAGGCTGGCGTCGGAGAAGACCGCGGAGTAGGTCTCGGTGGGACCGGTGCCGAGCTTGCCCATGATCGCCACCAGGGTGCCGGTGACGATCAGGGAGATCACGGTGAAGAAGGCGAGCTTGCTGCCGTCGATCAGCGTGCGGCGGTTGACGCTCACGGCGTCGCCACCTCCCCGGTGCGCACCATGGGCCCGAGCATGTACGTCGACAGGGCCGGGATCGCGCTGGTGCTGCGGCCGGTGCTGAGGCTGAGCAGCGACGTCGTGGCGGCCCGGTTGCTCCGGGTGCTGGTCGGGTCCACGCTGCTGAACGGGGTGGACTGGCCCGACAGCGCCTCGATGAGGTCGGCCAGGAACGTCGGTCCGGGCTCGGCGCCGTCCGGGAAGTAGGAGTTGCCGGCGCCGGCCTTGCTGTCCAGGTCGGTGCCGTTGCGCAGGTCGAGCCCGGGCCAGGGCTCGGGGTAGTTGTTCGGCAGCCCGTAGCAGCGCGGGCCGCGGGTGTCGGCGTACTCGGGGCGGTCGCGCTGGTCGTAACCGCGGCGCTGCGTGGTCGGGAACTCGATGTACTGCTTGACCAGGCCGCCCTCGAAGGTCTTCGCCAGCACCGGCTTGTACGCCGCGATGCCGCGCAGCAGGCACTCGTACTCCGGGGAGTACTTGTCGAGCAGCGACAGGATCGGCTCCGAGGTGCGCACGGCCCGGATCGCGTCGCCCTCGTTGTCCTCGAGGATGCGCGCGGTGACGTCGGAGAGGTCGGTGACGTCGGTCAGCAGGCCCGCCAGCTGGTCCTTCTCGCTCGTGACGGTGCGCGCGGTGACGGTGAGGTTGCCGAGGACCTCCACCAGGTCGGGGGCGGCCAGGTCGTAGGTGCCGGCGACCGAGGCGAGCAGGCGCAGGTCGTCCTGGAGCGTGGGGAGGTACTCGTTCATCGTGCCGAGGTAGGTGTCGAACTGCTCGAGGGTGGCCCCGGCCTGCTCGCCGCGGCCGTTGAGCGCACCGGCGAGCGCGTTGAGGGTGGCGCTGAGGTCCGCCGGGCGGACGGTGCGCAGCAGCGGGAAGAGCCGGGTGAGCACGGTGCTCAGCTCGACGGTGGTGTAGACGCGGTCGGCCGGGATGACGGTGCCGTCCTCGACGCCCATCCGTCCGGGGTCCTTCGGCGGCACCAGCGAGACGAACTTCCGGCCGAACAGCGTGGTCGGCAGGATGCTGGCGTCGACGTTCGACGGGATGACCTCGGCTGACTCGGGCTCGAGCCCCAGCGTGATGACCGCCTGGTCGCCGGTCTGGTCGATGTCACGGATCTGCCCGACCAGGACGCCGTCGTAGCGCACGTCGCCGTACTTCGCGAGCTGGAGGCCGGCCCGGTCCGCCTCCAGCGTCACCGTGGTGACGGTCGAGAAGGTCTTGGTGTAGATCGCGATGGAGAGCCCGATGAGCAGGGCGGAGACGGCGATGAAGACGACGCCGGCCACCATGAGGCGGGCGTTCTCCTTCGGGTCGTTGTCGCGTCGCGTCATCACGAACACGTGACCACCCCGCTCACCCGGTGATCCGGACGGTCGTGGTGGAGCCCCAGATGGCGAAGCTGAGGAAGAAGTCGGCCACCACGATGGTGACGATCGAGGTCCGGATGGCGCGTCCCACGGCGAGCCCGACGCCGGCCGGTCCCCCGCTGGCGCTGTAGCCGTAGTAGCAGTGGATGAGGATGACCAGCACCGCGAGCACGATGAGCTTGAGGAAGCTGTAGAAGACGTCCTGGGGTGGCAGGAAGACCAGGAAGTAGTGGTCGTAGGTGCCCGCGGACTGGCCGAAGATGAACACCGTGATCAGGCGCGGCGAGAGGTAGGAGGCGAACAGCGCCACGATGTAGAGCGGGATCACGGCCAGGAACGCCGCGATCATCCGGGTGGTCACCAGGAACGGCAGCGACGGGATGCCCATGACCTCGAGGGCGTCGATCTCCTCGGAGATGCGCATGGAGCCCAGGCGGGCGGTGTAGCCGCACCCCACGGTGGCGGCCAGCGCGATCGCCGAGACCAGGGGCGCCACCTCGCGGGTGTTGAAGTAGGCCGAGATGAACGCGGTGAACTTCGAGACGCCGATCTGGCTGAGCGAGGCGTAGCCCTGCAGGCCGACCTCGGTGCCGGCGAAGAAGGCCAGGAAGGCGATGACCCCGACCGTGCCGGCGATCATCGACAGCCCGCCGGAGCCGAAGGCGACGTCGGCCAGGATGTTGAGGATCTCGCGCTTGTAGCGCCGGATCGCCCGCGGGGCCCAGGCGATGGCCCGGATGTAGAACAGCAGCTGGTCGCCGTACTCCATGAGGCGGTCGCGCCGTCCCTTGATGACGGCGGCTCCGAACGACGACAGGGCGGACATCAGCGCATCACAGCCCCTGCTGCGGGACGACCTGGAAGTACACCGCGGTCATCAGGGCGTTGATGAAGAACAGCAGCATGAAGGTGACGATGACCGCCTCGTTGACCGCACGCCCGACGCCGGAGGGGCCGCCCCCGGCCGAGAGCCCCTTGTAGGACCCGACGATGGCGGCGAGCCACCCGAAGATGGCGGCCTTGACCAGCGCGATGACCAGGTCCGCGAGCGTCGCGAGCGCGGTGAAGGAGGCGAGGAACGAGCCCGCCGAGCCGCCGCTGACGATGACGTTGAAGAAGTAGCCGCCCCCGATGCCGGCCGCGATGACGATGCCGATGATCAGGACCGAGACGAAGACCGTGGCGGCGACCCGCGGGACGACGAGACGGTAGAGCGGGTCGACGCCGAGGACCTCCATGGCGTCGATCTCCTCGCGGATCTTGCGGGCGCCGAGGTCGGAGCAGATCGCCGAGCCGGCGGCCCCCGAGATGATGAGCGCCGCCGCGATCGGCGCCGCCTCACGCACCGTGGCGAGCACCGCGGTGGCCCCGGCGAAGGACTCGGCACCGAGCTGACCGGTGAGGTTGCCGACCTGGAGCGAGATGACCGCGCCGAACGGCACGGAGACCAGGATCGTGGGCATCAGGGTCACGCTCAGGACGAACCACGCCTGCTCGACGAACTCGGCCCACTGGAAGGGTCGGCGCCCGAAGCGCTTGGTGACCTCGACGACCATCACCGCGACCTCGCCCGGCCCCTTGAGGGCAGACGTCAGCGTGAGGGCCATCGTCCACCTCCCCGTTGTCAGACCGCAGCGTCAGCACATTAGAACAGGTTCTCGTTTTGCCCGCCAGCGAGTCGCTCCACCGGCCGTCGGAGCGCACCGGACCGCGCGCGACCTGCTGCCCACACGTGCCCGTCACACCCCGATGGGTGGGATTCAACCCGCGGACGGCTGCAGACGTGGGCGAAACCGGGGATTGGAACCGGGACGATCCGGATCAACCTGTGCAGTCGAGCAGGCAACCTCTGGGTCCGTCCCCCCGTCTGGAGGGTGAACCGTCCTCGCACGATCCGGCTCAGGAGGCCACCATGTCCACTCGTCACCGCACGCCCTCGACCGTCGGTCCGTCGTCCCCGCCCCGGGGCACGCACCTCCGACGCACCGCCCCGACCCTGGCCGCCACGCTCCTCGCCCTCGCCGGCGGTGCGGTCGCGGCGAGTGCCGCCGAGCTCGTGGGCACCCGCGGTGACGACACCCTGCGGGGGACGTCGGGGCGCGACGAGATCCGCGGCATCCAGGGCGACGACCGGATCCGTGGCCTCGGCGGTCCGGACGAGGTGTTCGGCGGAGCCGGCAACGACGTCATCCACCTCGGTCCGGGCGTCGAACCCCAGGGATTGAAGGAGCTCGCCGTCGGCGGTGACGGTGGCGACCGCCTCTTCGGCGAGGACGGCGACGACTACCTGGTCGGCGGTCGCGGCAACGACTACATGTCCGGTGGACGTGGACGGGACGACGTCGACGGCCAGACGGGGAACGACCTGATCGTCACCGGTCGTGGGGCCGACTGGGTGCGTTCCGGCACGGGTGTCGACCGTGTCGAGACCGGCTTCGGCGCCGACGAGGTGTACGCCGCGCCCGACGGCGCGGCCGACCAGGTCCTGTGCGGCCCCGGCGTCGACCGGCTGGTCTACGAGCAGCGGGTGGACCCGCGCGACGTCGTCCGCGGGTGCGAGTCCGTCACCGTCAAGGACTGAGCCGAGGCCGAGCAGGTGTGCCAGCCGCCGGAAAAATCATGACACGTCGACAACCCTTCGGGCGCGAGCCTCGTCTGAGACGACGTACCCACCTTCGACCGAACCCTAGGAGGCCACCCATGCCCCTCGCAGAGCTCACCCACCACCGCCGCCGTACGGCGCGGCGCACCACCCTCGTCGCCGGCCTCGCCTCGTCCCTGGCGCTCGGCGTCGTCGGAGTGGCTGCGGCCGCCGACATCACCGGCACGCGCGGCGACGACGTGCTCCGCGGCACCGCGCGCGTCGACGAGATCAAGGCGCTCGCCGGCGACGACCGTGTGTTCGCGGGTGCCGACACCGACAAGGTCGAGGGCGGGTACGGCGACGACGTCCTCCGGCTCGGCCCGGGCACCGACCAGTTCGGGGTCGGCGACCTGGGTCTCGGGGGACCCGGCGCGGACCGCCTCTACGGAGAGGAGGGACCTGACCAGCTCGTCGGCGGTCCCGGACCGGACCTGCTCGACAGCGGGGGCGACGGGGACGGCGCCTTCGGCAAGGACGGCGACGACGTCATCATCACCGGTCTGGGGGCCGACACCCTGGGCCTCGGGTCCGGTCGCGACCGCGCCGAGGCCGGGCCCGGGCGCGACACCATCCTCGCCGACGACGACGGGGTCGTCGACGTCATCCGCTGCGGGCCCGACCGCGACCAGGTCACCTACTCCGAGCGGGTCGACGAGCGGGACCGCCTCAGCGGGTGCGAGGTCGTGTACGTCGAGGACATCGACTAGCCGCGCGGGGACTCGGGGTGCGGGCGCGCGCACCTCGGTCCACCCCGCCGGCTCGACCGCGTCCGGGTGCCCCTGGGGGGAGCCTCCGGACGCGGTCGTGCCGTCGGGGTGAGCCGGGTGACCCGGTGAACCCGGAGATCAGTGGCCGCGGGGGCCGGTGTGCCGGTCGCGCTCCTCGGCGGGCGAGTCCTTCGACGACATCAGGCTGGCGACGGTCGTGACGCCGAGGATGACCACGATGGCGCCGAGCGAGACCACGGTCGGGATGGTGGGAGCCCACTCGATGTGCTCGCCGCCGTTGATGAAGGGCAGCTCGTTCTCGTGCATCGCGGTCAGGATGAGCTTGACGCCGATGAAGCTCAGCAGCACGGCGAGGCCGTAGCTGAGGTAGACCAGGCGCTCGAGCAGGTTGCCGAGCAGGAAGTAGAGCTGGCGCAGCCCCATGAGGGCGAAGATGTTGGCCGTCAGCACGATGTAGGGCTCACGGGTCAGGCCGAAGATGGCCGGGATGCTGTCGAGGGCGAACAGCAGGTCGGTGGTGCCGAGCGCCACGATCACCGCGAACATCGGGGTGAAGAGGAACTTGCCGTTCTCGCGCAGCCAGACCTTGCCGCCGCGGTACTCGTCGGTGTGGGGCAGCACGGTGCGGACCCAGGTGACGAACCGGTTCTCCTGGTACTCGTCCTCGTCCTCCGGTCCTTCCTTGGCCAGCTTCGCGCCGGTGTAGATGAGGAAGGCGCCGAAGAGGTAGAAGACCCAGCTGAAGTTGGCGATGACCGCCGCACCGGCGGCGATGAAGAGGCCGCGGAAGACCAGCGCCAGGATGATGCCGATGAGCAGCGCTTCCTGCTGGTACTCCCGGGGCACGCCGAGCTTGGCCATGATGATGATGAAGATGAAGAGGTTGTCGACCGACAGCGAGTACTCGGTCAGCCAGCCGGCGTAGAACTCCGTGGCGTAGGTGCCGCCCGAGAAGTAGAGGATGCCGAGCCCGAAGACGAGCGCCATGCCGATGTAGGTGCTCAGCGCGATGATGAGCTCGCGCTTGGAGGGCTCGTGCGGGCGACGGCCGACGATGAGGACGTCGAAGGCCAGGATGGCGACGGTCAGACCGATGGTGGTCCACCAGAGCCAGGTGGGAACGTTCATGAGGGCCTTCCGGGACGGTGCGGGCGACGAGGCGAGTCGTGGGGAGCCGGGTCAGTCTCTCACTGTTCAGTCGAGGCAGAACTCGTTGCCCTCGGGGTCGGACATGACGATGAAGGCGGCCCCCATCGGGTCGACGTGGAAGGGCTCGACCACGCGCGCACCGAGGCCCACGAGCCGCTCGGCCTCGGCGTTCAGCGCGGCCTCGCGCTCGGCACCGGTGGTGCCCGGAGCGGCCCGGACGTCGAGGTGGAGCCGGTTCTTGACGGTCTTCGGCTCGGGCACCTTCTGGAAGAACAGCCGCGGCCCACGGCCCTCGGGGTCGCTGACGGCCGACTTGTCGTTCCACTGCTCCTCCGGCACGCCCCACGCCGCCAGTGCCGCGTCCCAGGAGTCGAAGCCGGGCGGCGGCGGGTCGAGGCGGTAGCCGAGCACGTCGGCCCAGAACAGCGACAGCGCTTCGGGGTCGGCGCAGTCGAAGGTCACCTGCACCTCACGGAACTCGCTCGCACGCCCGCTCATCGCGCACCGGCCTCGATCATCTGGCGCAGCTCGCGCTTGAGCTCGGAGATCTCGTCGCGCAGGCGGGCCGCCAGCTCGAACTGCAGCTCGGCGGCGGCCGAGTGCATCTGGTCGGTGAGCTGCTGGACGAGGTCGGCCAGGTCCCCGGACGGCATGCCGGCGATGTCGTCCTTGCGGGCCGTCGACGCCAGGTTCGGCACCGGCGCCTTCTTCGACTTGGTGTCGAGGTGCTGCCAGGTCTGGAGCAGCTGCTCGGTCGACTCGTCCTCGCGGGCGAGCATCTCGGTGATGTCGGCGATCTTCTTGCGCAGCGGCTGCGGGTCGACGCCGTGCAGGGTGTTGTAGGCGACCTGCTTCTCCCGGCGCCGGTTGGTCTCCTCGATGGCGTTCTCCATCGACGGGGTGACCTTGTCGGCGTACATGATGACCTGGCCGGACACGTTGCGTGCGGCACGGCCGATGGTCTGGATCAGGGACTTGTCCGAGCGGAGGAAGCCCTCCTTGTCGGCGTCGAGGATCGCGACCAGCGACACCTCGGGCAGGTCGAGTCCCTCGCGGAGCAGGTTGATGCCGACGAGGACGTCGTACTCCCCCAGCCGCAGCTCGCGCAGCAGCTCGATACGGCGCAGGGTGTCGACCTCGCTGTGGAGGTAGCGGGTGCGGATGCCGGCCTCGAGCAGGTAGTCGGTCAGGTCCTCCGACATCTTCTTGGTCAGCGTGGTGACCAGGACGCGCTCGTTCTTCTCGGTGCGGTCGCGGATCTGGCCGATGAGGTCGTCGATCTGGCCCTTGGTGCTCTTGACGATGACCTCGGGGTCGATCAGGCCGGTGGGGCGGATGATCTGCTCGACGACGTTGCCGACTCCCCCGACCTTGTCGAGCTCGTAGTTGCCCGGCGTCGCCGACAGGTAGATCGTCTGGCCGATGCGCTCGAGGAACTCCTCCCAGCGCAGCGGCCGGTTGTCCATCGCGCTGGGCAGCCGGAAGCCGTGGTCGACGAGGTTGCGCTTGCGGGACATGTCGCCCTCGTACATGCCGCCGATCTGCGGCACCGCGACGTGCGACTCGTCGACGACGAGCAGGAAGTCCTCGGGGAAGTAGTCGAGCAGGGTGTTGGGGGCCGAGCCGCGCGAGCGGCCGTCCATGTGCATCGAGTAGTTCTCGATGCCGGCGCAGGACCCGACCTGGCGCATCATCTCGACGTCGTACGTCGTGCGCATCCTCAGGCGCTGCGCCTCGAGCAGCTTGCCCTGCTTCTCGAACTCGGCGAGCCGGTCCTCCAGCTCGAGCTCGATGCCCTTGATGGCCCGCTCCATGCGCTCGGGACCGGCGACGTAGTGGGTGGCGGGGAAGACGTAGAGCTCGGTGTCCTCGGTCAGCACCTCGCCGGTGACCGGGTGCAGCGACATGAGCTTCTCGATCTCGTCGCCGAACATCTCGATGCGGACCGGGTGCTCCTCGTAGACCGGGAAGATCTCGAGGGTGTCGCCCCGGACCCGGAAGGTCCCGCGGGTGAAGGCGTGGTCGTTGCGGGTGTACTGGATCTCGACGAGCCGGCGCAGCAGGCCGTCACGGTCGACCTCGTCGCCCACGCGCAGACGCACCATGCGGTCGACGTACTCCTGCGGGGTGCCGAGGCCGTAGATGCACGACACCGTCGAGACCACGATGACGTCGCGGCGGGTCAGCAGCGAGTTGGTCGCCGAGTGCCGCAGCCGCTCGACCTCCTCGTTGATCGAGGAGTCCTTCTCGATGTAGGTGTCCGTCTGCGGGACGTAGGCCTCGGGCTGGTAGTAGTCGTAGTAGGAGACGAAGTACTCCACCGCGTTGTTGGGCAGCAGCTGGCGCAGCTCGTTGGCGAACTGCGCGGCGAGCGTCTTGTTGGGCTGCATGACCAGCGTCGGACGCTGCAGCCGCTCGACCGCCCAGGCCACCGAGGCGGTCTTGCCGGTGCCCGTGGCGCCGAGCAGGACGACGTCCTCCTCACCGCCGCGGATGCGCTTCTCGATGTCCTCGATCGCGGTCGGCTGGTCGCCGGAGGGGACGTAGTCGGAGATGACCTCGAACGGGGCCACGCGGCGCTTCAGGTCGGTCACAGGACGCATGGGTCGACCCTACGTCCGCCCTCCGACAGGACGGGAGGAGCGGACGCACGGCCGCCGCGCCCGGGCGGTCGGGTCCCTCTGGAAGGATGCAGGGGTGCAGCCCCGGACCCCGCTCGTCAACCTGCAGCACCCGCTCGTGCGCGCGGCGAGGCGGTTCGTGGGCGTCACCTTCGGGATCCCCGTCGTGGTGGCGCTGCTCATGAGCGTCGTGGACTCCTACCGGCGCCGCGGCAAGAAGCCCAAGCCGTTCCCCACCCGGGCCGCCGAGGAGGTCCCGGTCGGCGACGGCGCGGTGACGACGTACACCTTCGGCCAGGACCTGTACGACGACATGATCGCGGCGATCGAGGGCGCCCAGCGGCAGGTCCTGCTCGAGACCTACATCTGGAAGGCCGACGAGGTCGGCCAGCGGTTCAAGCAGGCGATCATCGACGCCGCCGAGCGGGGCGTCGAGGTGCGGGTCATCTACGACTCCTTCGCCAACCTCGTGGTGCGGCCCGGGTTCAAGCGCTTCCCGGCGCCCGTGCGGGTGCTGGCCTACCCCGTCTACCCGGCCGGCTGGCGCTTCTTCGACCTGCGCCGCTACGGCCGCGACCACCGCAAGATCCTCGTCGTCGACGACACGGTCGGCTTCGTGGGCGGCTACAACATCGGCACCCCCTACGCCACCGAGTGGCGCGACACGCACTGCCGCATCACCGGTCCCGCGGTGGCCGACCTGACGCGGGCGTTCGCCGACTTCTGGAACCTGCACCGCCACCGCCGCTTCCGGCACCGGGAGCCCCCGATGCTGCTGTCGGCGCCCCGGACGTGGGAGCCGCGGATCCGGGTGCACCGCAACATCCCCCGGCTGTGGATCTTCCCGATCCGGGCGATGTACCTCGAGGCCGTCAACCGCGCGCAGCGCAACGTGTGGATGACCCACGCCTACTTCATCCCCGACGAGGGGTTCGTCGACGCCCTCGTAGCCGCCTCCCACCGCGGGGTCGACGTACGCCTGCTGCTGCCGGCGAAGTCGAACCACATCGTGGCCGACTGGATCTCGCGCGGCTACTTCCGGCGGATGCTGCAGGCCGGGGTCTCGATCCACCGCTTCCGCGACGCCATGGTGCACGCCAAGACCGCCACCATCGACGGCAACTGGACCACCATCGGCACCGCCAACATCGACCGGCTGTCGATGACCGGGAACTACGAGGTCAACGTCGAGGTCATCGACCAGTCGCTCGCGCAGGAGATGGAGCGGATCTTCGAGACCGACCTCGGCAACTCGCTGCCGCTGACCATGGCCGAGTGGGAGTCACGCGACGTCTACGCCCGCTTCACCGAGACCATCCTGGTCCCCCTGCGCCCGCTGCTGTAGCGGTGGTCGATCTCGACCGGCTCGATCCAGGGAGCGGGGTGCGCAGCAACCGTCGTCGAGACCCGGCACCGGGCCCGAGCACGGCAGAACCGAGGGAAAAGCACCCCTATCGGGTCCGGAGCGGTGCTTTTCCCTCGGTTCTGTGACGGCGGTCAGGCGCGGTCGGCCGACTTCCGCGACGCGAGCCCCGAGACGAGCAGCGTGAGACCGGCGCCCACGAGCCAGATGTCCTTGGCGATGGCCGTCCCGTCCTGGCTGGGGCGCACGCGCGAGCCGTCCTGCGTCATGCCCGGGGTGTTGAGGTACATCTGCACCAGCCCGCCGCCGAAGGCCGCCAGGCCCGCGCCCGCGACGGTCGAGGGCACGAAGGGCGCGAGCAGCGCCGCGCCGAGAGCGATCTCGCCGGTGCTGATCGTCTGGCCGAAGGCCCTGGGGCTCAGCTTGCCGAGCGCGGGCACGCCGTTGGTCGCCATGCCCTGCAGGCCCGCGGCCGCGTCG
The DNA here is from genome assembly GCF_011299595.1 of Nocardioides sp. HDW12B. Lineage (NCBI taxonomy): Bacteria > Bacillati > Actinomycetota > Actinomycetes > Propionibacteriales > Nocardioidaceae > Nocardioides > Nocardioides sp. HDW12B. The sequence continues at coordinate 2,247,830 of NZ_CP049867.1, forward strand.
TCGGGAAGACCCCGCTTGCCCAGACCGGCGTTCAGGATGAACGCCCCGGTGGCGAGGCGCAGGGGCGCGTGGCTCAGGTTCATGGACTCTCCTCGAGTGAGTGCGGCCCGTCACGGCCGAAGTTGAAGCATCAACGTACCTCGGCGCGATGAGCCCGACACGGATTCGCCACCCCTCGAACCGTTCGTCATACGCCTGGACGGTTTTTCGGCCCGAGAACCGTCCAGGCGTATGACGGAGGCCCTGGCAGGACACCGACGCAGGAGGCCGCACCGGCTCCGGTGTGGCTCGGACTCTCAGCCTTCGACGCCGAGGGTGAGCGGGAGGACCTCGGCGGCGCCGGCGGCGAGAAGGTCCTGGGCCGCCATGGTGAGGGTCCAGCCGGTGCCGACGAGGTCGTCGACGAGCAGCACCCGGCGGCCCTCGAGCGTCTGACCGTCGGCCACGGCGAGACGGAAGCGCCGGTGGACGGCCTTGACCCGCTGGGCGGAGTTGACGGCCCCGGCGCCGGAGGGCACCGACGGGTCGACCACGGCGTACTCCCCCAGCAGCGGCACCTGCAGATAGCGCGACAGCCCCTCGGCCAGGTCGCGCGTCAGGGTCGGGCGGCGCAGCGAGCCGACGTGGACGATGCCGTCGACGCTCGGCTTCCAGTCCCCCAGCACCTCGACGACCGCCCGCGCCAGCGGCACCGGGACGGGGCCGTCGGTGGCCGGCTCGCGGAACAGCTCGCGCAGCGCCTGGCCGTGGCCGAGGTCGGTCAGCCGGGCGACCGCGCGGCCCTCGGAGGCGGGCGCCTTGATCTTGCCCTTGAGGTCGAGCCCCATCGAGTCGAGCGCGGTCGGCCACATCTTGCGCGGGTCGATCGCGACGCCAGGGCGGCTCAGCTGCGCCCGGGCGCTGTCCACCGACGCGTCCGAGACGCCGCCCGGCAGCTCGAGCCCGCCGCAGTTGTCGCAGCGTCCGCACGGAGCGGCGTCGGGGTCGTCGAGCTGGCCGCGGAGGTACTCCATGCGGCAGCGGTCGGTGTCGAGGTAGGCCAGCATCGCGTCGCGCTCGCGCCCCCTGGCCTCGGCGACGCGGCGGTAGCGCTCCTCGTCGTAGCTCCACGGCTGACCGGTCGAGACCCAACCGCCGCGGACCCGCTGCACGGCACCGTCGACGTCGAGCACCTTGAGCATGGTCTCGAGCCGGTTGCGGCTCAGCTCGACCTGCGTCTCGAGCGCCGCCGTCGACATCGCGCCGCCGTGCGCCTCCAGCGCGCCGATGGTCTGACGGACCACGGACTCCGGCGGGAACGCGAGCGAGGCGAAGTAGGCCCAGATGTCGCGGTCCTCGCGCTGCGGCATGAGGACGACGGTGGCCTGGGTCGTGCCACGGCCGGCACGACCGACCTGCTGGTAGTAGGCCACCGGCGACGCCGGCGCCCCGAGGTTGATGACGAAGCCGAGGCTGGCGTCGAAGCCCATCCCCAACGCGCTGGTCGCCACCAGCGCCTTCACCCGTCCGTCGATCAGGTCCTGCTCCAGGGCCTGCCGCTCGGTGGTCTCGGTCTGCCCGGAGTACGCCGCGACGGTGTGGCCGTGCTTGCGCAGGTGCTCGGCGACCTCCTGGGTCGCGGCCACCGTGAGGCAGTAGATGATGCCGCTGCCCGGCAGGTCGCCGAGGTGCTCGGCCAACCACGCCAGGCGCATCTCGGGGACGGGCAGCGTGAGCACCCCGAGCCGGAGCGACTCCCGGTCCAGCGAGCCGCGCAGCACGACGACCTCGTCGGTCGAGCTCGTCGAGACCTCCGGCTGCGGGGCACCGCGCCGGTCGACCTTGCGGTGTCCTGAGCCCGTCGAAGGGCCGAGACCCCCGAGCTGCTCGGCGACGTCGTTCGTCACGCGGGCGTTGGCCGTGGCGGTGGTGGCGAGCACCGGGATGCCGTCGGGCAGCTCGTCGAGCAGCGTGCGGATGCGGCGGTAGTCGGGCCGGAAGTCGTGGCCCCAGTCGGAGATGCAGTGGGCCTCGTCGACCACCAGCAGGCCGGTGGCGCGGGTCAGCGCGGGCAGCACCTCGTCGCGGAAGCCGGGGTTGTTGAGCCGCTCCGGGCTGACCAGCAGCACGTCGATCTCGCCGGCGTTGACCGCGTCCTGGATCGGCTGCCACTGCTCGATGTTGGTCGAGTTGATGGTGGCAGCGCGGATGCCGGCGCGCTCGGCCGCGGCGATCTGGTTGCGCATCAGGGCCAGCAGCGGGCTGACGATGACGGTCGGCCCCCCGCCCTGGGCGCGCAGCAGCGCGGTGGCCACGAAGTAGACCGCCGACTTGCCCCAGCCGGTGCGCTGCACGACGAGGGCGCGCCGCCGCCCGACCGCGAGCGCCTCGATCGCGGTCCACTGGTCCTCCCGCAGCACCGCGTCGTCGCGCCCGACGAGGGCCCGCAGGTGGGCCTCGGCCTGCTCGCGCACCTCCGCGGAGGTCGGGCTGGTCGTCGTGGTCGAGGTCATCGGATGCTCCCGGGGAGGTGGGTTCGAGGTGACATGCGGGCGCCGTGGCGGGGTCGGCGCAGTCCGGCCAGCTCCACCAGGCGTTGGACGCGGTGGCGGTGGCCGGCGTACGGCTCGAGGAGGACGGCGAGCTCGGCGTCGTCGACCGGCTCCCCCGTCAGCACCCAGCCGATGTTGGCGGCGACGTGGTAGTCGCCGAAGCTGACCGAGTCGGCGTCGCCGAGCGCGCGCGAGCGGACCTCGGCGCTGGTCCACACGCCGATGCCGGGCAGGGTGCGCAGCCGTCGGTCGAACTCGACCGGCCCCAGCGTCCCGGCGCGCTCGAGGGCGGTCGCGACCCGGGCGGCGCCGACCAGGGGCCGGGACCGCCCGATGTCGATGTGGACGCGCAGCCAGTCCCAGGACGGGATCATCCGCAGCTGCTTCGGGGTCGGCTGCAGCCACAGGCGTACGGCGGGGTCCGGCTCGCTCGGGGGGCCCGGCGCGCGCTCGCCGTACCGGTGGACGAGCTGGCGGAACCCGGAGAACGCCTCCTGGCCAGTGACCTTCTGCTCGATGATCGCCGGCACCAGCGCCTCCATCACGAGGTCGGTCGCGCCGAGCCGCCAGCTCGAGTGCCGGCGCCAGGCGTCGACGAGCGGGGCGGGCGGCTCGAACCCGGTCGGGTCGTCCTCGGCGCCGAGCATCCGGGGCAGCTGGTCGAGCACCCACGCGGAGCCGGGGCCCCAGGCGGTGGCGTCGACGACCCCGGCCGCCGGGCGGGCCGCGATCCGCAGGCTGGTGGCGCCCTCGGGCGTGCGGATGCCGCGCCAGATCGAGCCGTCGGCGGCGCGGCGGAAGGTGGGGTCCGCGCCTCCGCGCCGGTGGGTGGACAGCACGGCCGCGACCGGGCAGGGCCAGTCCGGGCGCCACTCACGGGTGAGCGGCGCCTCGGAGCCCGTCCCTGAGGTCCCTGGCGTCATGGCCGCAGAGTATGTCGGTGGGCCCGGACACAATGGACCGCATGCTGCTCGCCCGACTCGTCTCCGTCTCCTCCGAGGTCAGCGCCACGTCGTCCCGGCTGGCCAAGCGCGACCTGATCGCCGCGCTGCTCACGGAGGCGGCGGCGCCCTTCGGGCCGTCGGCCTCCGCGGAGCTGCCCGGGAGCGACGACGCGTCCGGCAGCGGCGAGGACACGGTCGACCTGGTGGCGACGTACCTCTCGGGCACGCTGCGCCAGCGCCGCACCGGGGTCGGCTACCGCGGGCTGGCCTCGCTGCCCGAGCCGGCGTCCGACCCGAGCCTGACGGTCGCCGAGGTCGACGCGCGCCTGGAGGCGATCAGCCGGCTCGAGGGTCCGGGGTCGGCCGGCCGTCGCCGCGACGAGGTGGCCTCGCTGTTCGGAGCGCTGACCGCGCCCGAGCAGGACTACCTCCGCGCCCTCATGACCGGCAACGTGCGCCAGGGCGCGCTCGACTCGGTGATGCTCGACGCGATCGCCCAGGCCGCCGGCCTGCCCGCCAAGGCCGTACGACGCGCCGCGATGTTCAGCGCGCCGACCGGTCCGGTCGCGCGGGCCGCACTCTTCGGCGGCGCGGAGGCGTTGGAGGCCTTCACGATGGTCGTCGGGCGACCGGTGCGCCCGATGCTCGCCGGCTCGGCGCCCGACGTGACTGGTGCGGTGGAGAAGGTCGGCGGCGCCTTCGCGGTCGACACCAAGCTCGACGGCATCCGCATCCAGGTGCACAAGCAGGGCGACGACGTCAGCGTCTTCACCCGCAGCCTCGACGAGATCGGGTCCCGGCTGCCCGAGGTGGTGGCGGTCGCGCGCTCGCTGGAGGCCACCGACCTGATCCTCGACGGCGAGGCGCTGACCGTCGACGAGGACGGCCGACCCCGGCCCTTCCAGGAGACGGCCTCGACGACCTCCACCCAGACCCGTGAGTCCGTCGGGGCAGAGCCGGCGCGCGGCGTACGTCCCTTCTTCTTCGACCTGCTGCTGCACGGGTCCGACTCGATGCTGGAGGCGGCGACCGCGGACCGCCTCGACCGGCTGGACGCGACCGTGCCGGAGGAGTTCCGTGCGGCGCGGCTGGTGACGGAGTCGGTCGAGGAGGCGCAGGCGTTCTTCGACCGGGTCGTCGGCGAGGGCCAGGAGGGCGTGGTCGTGAAGCGGCTGGACGCGCCGTACGACGCCGGCCGGCGCGGGTCGGGGTGGGTGAAGGTGAAGCCGCGGCACACCCTCGACCTCGTGGTGCTCGGCGTGGAGTGGGGCAGCGGCCGGCGCCGCGGCACCCTGTCGAACATCCACCTCGGCGCCCGTGACGGAGACGGCTTCGTCATGCTCGGCAAGACCTTCAAGGGCATGACCGACGAGATGCTGGCCTGGCAGACCGAGCGGTTCCTGTCCCTCGAGACCCACCGCGAGGACCACGTGGTCTTCGTCCGGCCCGAGCAGGTCGTCGAGATCGCCTTCGACGGGGTGCAGCGCTCGACCCGCTACCCCGGTGGCGTGGCGCTGCGCTTCGCGCGCGTGCTGCGCTACCGCGACGACAAGCCCCTGACGGAGGTCGACACGATCGCAGGCGTGCAGGCGTTCCTCGCCGGATCGGCGTCCTCGGAGGGGTAGTCCCGCCCTTGTCAGCCGTCGGAGCCGGCCCGTGCGAGCAGCTCGCGCACGAGGTGGAGCGCGATCGTGGTCGAGCGCTGCCGCACCGCGGCCCGGTCCCCCGGCACCTGTACCCGCCGCGCCACCGAGTCGGTCGCCGTCGAGACACAGAAGTGCACGGTGCCGACCGGCTTCTCCGCCGTCCCTCCCCCAGGCCCGGCGACCCCGGTGATCCCGACGCCGACGTCGGTGCCGAGCCGCTCGCGCGCGCCGGCGGCCAGCGCCTCGGCGACCTCCTCGCTGACGGCACCGACACGCTCGATCAATGCGCTGTCGACGCCCGCCAGGTCGTGCTTGGCCTGGTTGGAGTAGACGACCAGCCCTCCCAAGACGTACGCCGACGAGCCCGCCCGCTCGGTCAGCCGACCCGCGAGCAGCCCGGCCGTGCACGACTCCGCGGTCGCGATCGTCCACCCACGCTCCAGCAGCGTGTCGGCCACCAGGTCGTCGACCGTCCGCCCGTCGGGCGAGTAGACGCGCTCACCGTGCTCGTCGACCAGGCCGGCGACGAAGGCGTCGTACGCCTCCTGCGACGACGGCCCGTAGCGCGTCACGATCTCCAGCTCGCCGTCGCGCAGGCAGGTGGTGACCTCGAGGTCGGCGAGGTCGAGCCCGCGCATGGTCGCGGAGAGCTGCGACTCCGGCACGCCCCACATCCGCACGGTGCTCTGCCGCAGCTCGACCGCGCCACGCAGCGCCTCCTGCACGACGGCCGTCCCGAACGCGTCGGGCCACATCGGCTGCAGCTCGCTCGGCGGACCGGGTAGCACGACCACCGGCGGGCCGCTGCGCCCCTCGGCCACGGGTACGACGAGCCCCGGCGCGGTGCCCACCGGCTCGAGCACCGTCGCCCCCTCGGGCACCATCGCCTGCTTGCGGACGCCGGCCGCGGTCGCCTCCGGGTCGGTGCGCCAGCCGCGACCGCGCGAGAGCGACTCGACGATGCCGCCGACCCGCGACTCGAGGTCGGTGTCCAGCCGCGCCGGGCGTCCCTGCGCCTGCGCCACGACCTCCGCGGTCAGGTCGTCGGCGGTCGGGCCCAGGCCCCCGGAGGTGATCACGAGGTCCATCCCGGAGGTTGCGAGGAACTCCAACGACCGGGTCAGGTCCTCGGGCCGGTCGCCGACCACGACCACGTGCGCGATGTCGACGCCGGCGAGCCGCAGCTGCTCGGCCAGCCAGGGGCCGTTGCGGTCGGTGACGCGCCCGGTCAGCACCTCGGTGCCGGTCACGACGATGCCGGCGCGCGCGCCCGCCCTCTCAGCCACAGATCCAGTCACCGTGCCAGTCTGCCCGCCGCCCGGGCAGGCATCCGACGACGGGCACCACGGGGACGACGGGGACGACCGGGACGACCGGGACGACGCACGGGCGGTCCGTAGCCTGACGACGTGACGACCCTGACGATCCGCGCCCGAGGCACCGCCACCGCCGACGAGGTCTGGGACCGGTACGCCGACGTGCGCCGCTGGACCGAGTGGGCGCCGCAGATCCGCCGGGTCGACGCCGGCGGCACCACCCTGCGGGCCGGCCTGTCCGGCACGGTCCGCCCGGTCGTCGGACCGGGGGTCCGCTTCGTCGTCGAGGACGTCGACGACGACGCCCGCACCTGGGCCTGGCGGGTCAGGCTCGGCCCGGTCGGGCTGGTCCGGATGCACCTCGTCCACGGCGTCGAGGCCGACGGCAGCACGTGGCTGCGGGTGACCGGCCTGCTCCCGGTGGTCGCCGGCTACCTCCCGCTCGCCCGCTTCGCCCTCGGCCGCCTCGTGAAGGCCTGACCCCTCACACGTGGCGGAAGACCCGCCGCTCGGCGCGGGCGAACCGCGGACGCAGCACGCGCAGGAGCACGGCGTACACCCGCCCGGACTCGCGCAGGAACGGGACGGCGACCTCGTCGGGCACGCCGTGGATGACCCACGGCACCAGGAAGGGCACGAGCCGCGGCGGGTACGCCGTGCTGATCGCCTTCTCCATCGACGTGTTCTGCTCGACGCTGAACGTGCGCTGCAGCAGCGGCAGCGCCTCGGTCTCCTCGTGGCGCAGGTGGTCGGCGAGCAGGGCCCGCACGGAGGTGACCCGGACGTCCAGCGCGTTGCGGTGGTCGGCGCACGGGTGCGCGGCCATCTCGGCGAACGCGTTCGTGCACGCCTCCAGGGCCGGGTCGATGGACCCGTGCTCGGCCTCCATGGCCTCGAGGACCCTGCGGTCCTCGCCGCTCACCTGGGCCAGCATCACCGGCCAGATGTGCGCGTCCTCCGCCTCGTGGTGGTGGTGCAGCACCTCGACGAACCGGTCCCACCGCCGCTGCAGCAGGCGCCAGGTCCCGTCGCCGTGCAGCGGCGTCTGGCGCACCGCCTCCTCGAAGGCGGCGAGGTCGCGGCGGAAGGCGTGGTGCATGAGGTACATGCCGGTCTGGTCGTGCGGGCCCTCGGCCACGTGCGCCTGACCAGGCAGGCAGATCTGGGGCCGGGCGGTGGTGGGGGTGCTCATCGGATTCTCTCCTTCGGATCGGTGCGGGTCGGCGGGGTCGGCGGGGTCGGCGGGGTCGTCGGCGCGACCACAGGAACCAGGCTGCCGCGACGGACTTGTGACCGACTTGAGCCGTAGATTGAGCCCGTGCACATCCAGGTCCTGGGGCAGGTCCGCGCGACGGTGGAGGGCGCGCCGCTGGACCTCGGGGCGCGCAAGCCTCGATCGATCGTGGCCGCGCTGGCGATGACGCCCGGCCGCCCGGTCGCCGCCGACACCCTGGCCGACCTGGTCTGGGGCGGCAGCCCTCCGCGGGCCGCGCACGGCGCCCTGCACGCCTACCTGTCGGGGCTGCGGAAGGCTCTCGAGCCCGACCGTGCCGCGTGGGGCGCCGGTGCGGTCATCGAGACCACCGACCACGGCTACGTCCTCCGCGTCGACGCCCACCACGTCGACGCCCATGCCTTCGCCGACGAGACCCGGGCCTGCGACCGGCTGCTCGCCCCCCTCGGCAGCCAGCTCACCGGCGGTACGACGGCGGGCTGGCCCAACCGCGGGGACGTGCTGGCCACCGTCGACCGCCTCGACGCGGCCCTCGCCGCCTGGCACGGGGAGCCGTACGCCGACCTGCCCGACCACCCGACCGTCACCGCCGAGCGAGCCGCCCTGGCCCAGGTCCGCGCGACGGCCGAGGAGGCCCGGCTGCTCGGGCTGCTGGCGCTGGGCGAGCCCGCCGGGGTGCTGGCCGTGACCGAGCCCGCGACCGCGCGCCAGGACCTCCGCGAGCGGCTCTGGGCGCTCCACGCGCTGGCGCTGGCACGATCGGGGCGGCAGGCGGACGCCCTCGACGCCGTACGACGGGTGCGGACCCTGCTGGCCGACGAGCTGGGCCTGGACCCCGGCGCCGAGGTCCGCGCGGTCGAGACGGCGGTGCTGCGGCAGGACGAGACGCTGCACCTGGTGCTGCCCCGGGCACGTCCGGCCGGTGCCGTCGCCCCCGACCGCCCGGCCGACGAGGGCCCGCCCGTCGAGCAGGCGCCTGGCGCGGACCCGACCGGCGCGGACCCGACCGGTGACGCGCGTGGCACCGCGCCCGTCGCGGTCGGCGCGGTCGGCGGCGCCACCGTCGTGTCGGTCGGCCGTCAGGTCGAGCTGGTCGAGGTGGGCCGGCTGCTGGCGCAGGCCGCCGCGGGCCGCCTGTCGGTGGCGCAGCTGGTCGGGGAGCCCGGCATCGGCAAGAGCTGGCTGGCGTCCGCGGCGATCGCCGCGGCACGCGGGCGCGGCATGACGGTCGCGGTGGGACGGTGCGCCGGCGACGACGGGGCGCCTCCGTTGTGGCCGTGGCGCAGCGTGCTGGCCGGCCTGGCCGCCGCGGGCCCCACCGTGTCCGGCGCCGCCACCGACACCGCGACCGACACCGAGGACCGGGCCGCCGCGTTTGGGGCCGGACACGAGGCCGCCGGCGCCGGGGCCGCGCAGCGGGCGTTCCTCGTCGCGGAATCCGTGCGCACCGCGCTCAGCCGTGGCACCGACCGGCCGACCCTGGTGGTGCTGGAGGACCTGCACTGGGCCGACGACGCCTCGCTGCGGGCCCTGGCCCACGTCGTCGGCTCCCTCGACGAGGACCTCCCGCTGGCGATCCTGCTGACCCGTCGGGCCCACCCCGAGCCCACCGGGGCGCTGGCGACGGTCTCGGAGGCGGTGGCGCGCCGGCACGGCGTGCGTCTCGACCTCGACGGGCTGGACCCGACGGCGTCCGCGGAGCTGGTGCGCGCCATCGCCGGTGACGACCTCCCGACGGCGTTGGCGACGTCGTGGCACGAGCGTGCGGCCGGCAACCCCTACTTCCTCGTCGAGCTGGCCCGGCTGGGTCGTCAGGGCGACGAGGACGGCGTGCCGGCGTCGGTGCGCGACGTGGTCGCCCGGCGCATGGCCGACCTGCCCGAGCGCGTCATCGAGACGCTGCGCACCGCCGCCGTGGTGGGGCGCACCTTCCGCCTGCCGACGGTCGCGGCCGCCGCCGACCTCGACGCCGACCTCGCGGCCGACGACCTGGAGGCCGCCCTGCTGGCCGGACTGGTCCGCGAGACCGGAGCGGAGGAGTACGCGTTCGCCCACGCGCTGACCCGGGAGACGGTCTACGGGTCGCTGAGCGCGACCCGGGCCGCCCGCCGCCACGCCCAGGTCGCCCGCGTGCTCGAGCAGCCCGGGGCCGTCGTGCTCGACGACCCCGACCGGCTGGTCGCCGAGCGCGCCCGGCACTGGCTGGCCGCCGGCGCCAGCCACGCCGACCGGGCCTGGCGCGCGGCCCGTGAGGCAGCAGACCAGGCCCGCCGGCTCACGTCGTACCGGGAGGCGATGGAGCTGCGCCGCGCGGCCGTGACGGCGCTCGCCCGGGCGACCGACGCCGACGACCACGCCCGCTTCGACCTCCTCCTCGAGCTGGCCACCGACGCCGCCCACGCCGCGCTCTGGCCGGAGGTCGAGGCCGCGGCGTTCGAGGCCATCAGCCTCGGCCGGTCGCTCGGCGACCCGGAACGGGTCGGGGTCGCGGCCGCCGCGATGACGACCTACTGCGTGTGGACGCCGCACGAGGTCGACCAGGTCTTCGAGGACGCCGTCGAGGACCTGCGGTGGGCGCTGGCGCACGTCGCTGATGCCGACCACGTGACCCGCAGCCGCCTCCAGCTGGCCCTGGCGATGGAGCTCTACTACGCACCGCACTCACGGGCCGAGCGGCACGCGCTCGTGGAGGCCGGCATGGCCTCGGCGCACGCGAGCGGTCGGCCCGACGTGGTGGCGTGGGCGGCGTCGACCGCGTGGCTCGCCTCCTGGACCCCGGCGCAGCTGGCCGAGCGCGAGCGGTGGACGGCGATCGGGCTCGAGGCGCTCGCGGGCACTTCCGACCGGGCGTCCGAGGCGGTCTTCTGGGTGCGGCGCGCGCTCGAGGCCCTCGAGCGCGGGGACCGGGACACCTTCGAGCCAGCGCTGGAGCAGGCCGAGACGCGCTCGCGGGCGCTGCGGCTGCACTACGTGACGCTGACGGCGCTCTGGATCCGGCTGAGCCTGGCCGCGTTGCGCGGGCAGACCGACCTGGTCGCCGGCCACCTCGCCGAGCTGACCGAGATCGCGCCACTGGTGGCGATCCCGATGCAGGAGGCGCAGGCCCCGGCCGCGGCCACCACCGCGGCACTCTTCGACCCCGAGCAGCTCGCCGGCGTGCTGCCGATGCTCCACGACGCGCAGCGGCAGACCGGCGGGATGGCCGTCCTGGTGCACCTCGCGACCGCCCGTGCCGGCACCCCGGAGGACGTGCGGTCGTGGCTGGCGGACTACCCGATCCCGTGGGAGGACGACGAGTACTGGTCGACGCTGTCGGACTGGTCCATGGAGGCCGAGGCAGCCGCCGTGGCCGGCGACGTGGCGGTGGCGCGTCACGCGCTGGAGGTGCTCGAGCCCTACGCGGGCGGGATGACGGTGGCCGGGGCCGTGCTGCCGCTGGGGCCGGTCGACGGGTTCGTGGCGCTGGCCCGCCACACCGTCGGCGACCGCGCCGGTGCGGCCCGGGCGGCCGACGCCGCCGAGCGGATGGCGCAGACGTGGGGACTGTCGGCGTACCTCACGGTCCTGCGGGGCTACCGCGAGCGCTGGGGGTTCTGAGCGGGCGTCCCGTGCAGCGGCCCGTCGGACTGCAACTCGGAGTTACACGTGAGTTACACTGGGGCCATGGCTGAGACGTCCGCCCGGCCCGCCCCCGCCCCGACCGCGGAGGCCCGGCCCAAGCGCTCCCCCGCCGACCGGCGGCGCCAGCGCGAGGCCGCGATCATCGCTGCCACCCGCGAGCTGTTCGACGCCAGCGGGGTGCGCGACGCCCAGATCGAGGACGTCGCGAAGGCGGTCGGCATCAACCGGGCGATCATCTACCGGCACTTCACCGGCAAGGAGGAGCTCTTCGCGCTCACCCTCGTCGACTACCTGCAGGACCTCGAGTCGCGGCTGCGTGAGACCGACGCCCGCGCCGCGAGCTCGGCACCCGATGCGCGGCTGAGCGCGATCACCGAGGCGTTCGTCGACTTCGGGCTGGAGTACCCCGCCTTCGTCGACTGCGGCGTCACGGTCCTGCGCATGGGGCCCGCGATCCTCGACGAGCTGAGCTCGTCGGCGCTCTACCGCCTCGGGCGCGGCATGACGGACTGCCTCAAGTGCGTCACCGAGGTCATCGAGGCCGGCAACGCCTCCGGCGACTTCGCCGTCGACGACGTCGACCAGGTCTCCAACGTGCTCTACGCCCTCGGGCTCGGCGGGTTGCAGCTGGCGCGGCTCGGCGTGATGGTGCGCGAGGAGACGCCGGGCGTGCCGGTCATCGCCTCGCTCGACGCCCAGCTGGTGAAGGCGCAGCTGGTGGCCTCGTCGCTCGCCCTGGTACGGCGTACCGACGGGTGACGGTCTTCATCGCCTGGACGGGCGCGCGGGTCGAGGACGACCTGCCCGGCCCGTGGCAGGAGGTCCGCGTCGTGGCCGACGACCTCTGCTTCGTGGTCAGTGACGACTCGCTCTCGCGGGTCTACCACGAGATCAAGTGGTCGCTGCCCGAGGACGCGGCGCTGCTGGTCGCGCCGCTGGCGGGCCGGCCGAAGCTGAAGTACCTGCCGGCCGGTACGACGACGTGGTTGCGCGAGCGGCTCGCGTCGTACGACGACTGAGCGTTGCGCGCCGGCCACGACCCCCTGCTCGGCGGGGTGCTCGGGGGCCAGTCGAGCCATCCGACCGAGGGTTGTGGACGCCTCGCACGGGTTGTGACCCTTGTGAGGCGTCCCTAACCCCGCGTTACATGCCCGCCCGCGGGCGGATGGGGGTCAGCGCTCGAGGATGGCGACGGCACCCTGGCCGCCGGCGGCGCAGACCGAGATCACGGCCCGGCCGGATCCCTTCTCGGCCAGCAGCTTGGCAGCGTTGGCGATGATCCGGCCGCCGGTGGCGGCGAAGGGGTGGCCGGCCGCGAGCGAGGAGCCGTTCACGTTGAGCTTCTCGCGCGGGATCGAGCCCAGCGGGCCGTCGAGACCCAGGCGCGCCTTGCAGAACACCGGGTCCTCCCAGGCCGCCAGCGTGGCGAGCACCTGCGAGGCGAAGGCCTCGTGGACCTCGTAGAAGTCGAAGTCGCCCAGCCCCAGGCCGGCGCGGTCGAGCATGCGCGGCATGGCGTAGGCCGGCGCCATGAGCAGGCCCTCGCCGCCGTGCACGAAGTCGACCGCTGCGGTCTCGTACTCGGTGATGAACGCCAGCGGCTCCCAGCCACGCGCCTCGGCGTACTCCTCCGAGCAGAGCAGCACGACCGAGGCGCCGTCGGTGAGCGGGGTGGAGTTCGCCGCGGTCATGGTGGCGGTCTCGCCCTTGCCGAAGACCGGCTTGAGGGTCGAGAGCTTCTCGACCGAGGAGTCGGCGCGCAGGTTCTGGTCGCGCTCGAGGCCGCGGAACGGCGTGACGAGGTCGTCCTGGAAGCCCCGGTCGTACGCCGCCGCGAGGTTGTGGTGGGAGGCGACCGCGAGGGCGTCCTGGTCCTCGCGCTTGACCTTCCACTCCAGCGCCGTCAGCGCGGCGTGCTCGCCCATCGACATCTTGGTGCGGGGCTCGCTGTTCTGCGGGATCGACGGCGCGAGGTGCTGGGGCCGGATCTTGGCCAGGGCGGCGATGCGGCCCTGGGTGGTGCGCGAGCGGTTGGCCTCGAGCAGGATCTTGCGCAGCTTCTCGTTGAGCGCGATCGGGGCGTCGGAGGTGGTGTCGGTGCCACCGGCGATGCCGACCTCGATCTGGCCCAGGGCGATCTTGCCCGCCACGGTCATGGCGGCCTGGACACCGGTCGCGCAGGCCTGCTGCACGTCGTACGCCGGCGACTCGGGCGACAGCTTGCTGCCGAGCACGGACTCCCGGGTCAGGTTGAAGTCGCGCGAGTGCTTGAGCACGGCTCCGGCGACGACCTCGCCGACGCGCTCGCCCTCGAGGCCGTAGCGCGTCACCAGGCCGTCGATGGCCGCAGTGAGCATCTCCTGGTTGGAGGCGTCGGCGTAGACGGTGTTCGACCGGGCGAACGGGATGCGGTTGCCGCCGATGACGGCGACGCGGCGGGTCTTGGCCTGCACGAGGACTCCTGTGGGTCGGGTTCGGGCGTCGGGGTGGACGGCCCGGTGGGGCTGTCGGTACGGATCGCGGGCTGGTCGCGGGCGCCGGAGGGGCACGTCACGGGCACGTTGGCCGAGAACGCGTTTGCCGCCGGGGACGCACGGCTAGGCTCGTCCAAGGTTACTCACGAGTCACCGACGGTGCCCATCGTGCCGCCCGGACGCCTCCGGCGGCACGGAATGAGGCTCAGATCACGAAAGTGGACTCGGAGTTACACACAAAGTTACCGTTGAGTACCACCCAGTCGATGCGCGGCCGACCCGCCGCGCGCCCCGGAGGAGACCCTCGCGATGAGCGACCGTTACCAGTCCCTGATCCAGTCCCCCGTCGGCCAGCTGCTGGCCAAGAACCTGGGCCTGCCGAACCCCGTCGAGCTCGAGCGCTACACCCCCGGCGACCCGCTCGTCACCGGCACCGTCGTGATCGGCGGCGAGGGCCGCCTGCGCGCCTCGCTGGCCCCGACCCTCGACTCCCTGGAGATCTCCTCGACCGAGACCACCCAGGACGGCGAGAAGTACAAGGGCCTGATCTTCGACGCCACCGGCCTGACCGACTCCGAGCAGCTCGTCGAGCTCCAGCACTTCTTCACCCCCAAGCTGCGCAGCCTCTCGGAGTGCGCACGCATCATCGTGGTCGGCACCCCGCCGGAGACCGTCGAGAACGGCAGCGAGCGCATCGCGCAGCGCGCCCTCGAGGGCTTCACCCGCTCCCTGGGCAAGGAGGCCGGCCGCGGCACCACCGTGCAGCTCGTGTACGTCGCCGAGGGGGCCGAAGAGGCGGTGTCCTCCACCCTCGCGTTCCTCCTCTCCCCCAAGTCGGCCTACGTCTCGGGCCAGGTCGTCCGCATCGGCGCCGTCGGCGAGAAGTCGACCGACGCCGAGGTCGACTGGGCCCGCCCGCTGGCCGGCAAGACCGCGCTCGTCACCGGCGCGAGCCGCGGCATCGGCGAGCAGATCGCGCGCGTGCTGCACCGCGACGGCGCGACCGTGGTCGGCGTCGACGTGCCGCAGGCCGCCGAGGAGCTCAGCGCCGTCATAAAGGACATCGACGGCGACCTGCTGACCCTCGACATCACCGCCAAGGACGCCCCGGCGCGCATCGCGCACTACCTGCAGACCAACCACGAGGGCGTCGACATCGTGGTGCACAACGCCGGCATCACGCGCGACAAGAAGCTGCAGAACATGAAGGACGACGTCTTCGGCTCCGCCATCGCCGTCAACCTCACCGCCCCCGAGCGGATCACCCGCACCCTGCTCGAGGAGGGCGTGGTCAACGCCAACGGCCGCATCATCGGTGTCGCCTCCATCGCCGGCATCGCCGGCAACGTGGGCCAGACCAACTACGCCGCCTCGAAGGCCGGCGTCATCGGTCTCGTCGACGCGCTCGCCCCGGTGGTCTCCAACGGCATCACCATCAACGCGGTGGCGCCCGGCTTCATCGAGACCAAGATGACCGCCGCCGTGCCGCTGATGACCCGCGAGGTGGGTCGTCGACTCAACGCCATGCAGCAGGGCGGTCTGCCGGTCGACGTCGCCGAGACCATCGCGTGGTACGCCAACCCCGCCTCCACCGCCGTCAACGGCAACGTCGTCCGCGTCTGCGGCCAGATGATGCTGGGGGCGTGAGCGCACCATGACCGAGACCCGCGTCCTCGACGGCGCCCCGGGCTCCCTGCCGCTGATGCTCAAGGCCGCGCTGCCCGCGCTGCCCGGCGTGGGCTCGCTCCCCGGGCTGAGGAAGGCCCGGGGCAGCGACCTCCCCGACCTCGAGCTGGTGCGCAAGGGCGTGGCGATCGACCCCGCCCACGTCGCGGCGTACGCCTCGGTGTGCGGCTTCCCGCGCAAGGACACGCTGCCGCTGCCCTACCTGCACATGCTGGCGTTCCCGCTGCACATGACGATGCTGACCGACGCGTCGTTCCCGTTCCCCGCGATGGGGATGGTGCACCTCGAGAACACGATCACGCAGCACCGCGCCACCACGGCGCAGGAGACGTACGACGTGAGCGTGCGGGCGGCGAACCTCCGGGGCCACGCCAAGGGACGGGTCTTCGACATGCTGACCGAGGTCCGCTCCGGCGGCGAGGTCGTGTGGGACGAGGTCTCGACGTACCTCCGCCGCGGACGCGGTGACGAGGCCGCCGGCGCCGGCATGGAGCTCACCGCGGTCGACGAGGGCGGCGCCGACTGGCGCCTGAACGGCGACCTGGGCCGGCGCTACGCGTCGGTCAGCGGCGACCGCAACCCCATCCACCTGTACGCCGCCACCGCGAAGGCGTTCGGCTTCCCGCGCCAGATCGCGCACGGCATGTGGAGCAAGGCCCGCTGCGTCGCGGCGCTGGAGAACCGGCTGCCCGAGGCCGTGCGCGTCGAGGTCGCCTTCAAGACCCCGGTGCTGCTGCCGACGACCGTCCGCTTCCACGCCGACGCCGAGGGTGACCAGCAGCGCTTCACGCTGGCCAACCCGAAGTCGGGTGCACCGCACGTCGTCGGTCGCGCCGTCCCCGTCTGACCACAGGTCCCCACAGCCAACTGCGTCGACCCGCGGCCGAGCTCAGCCCTCCTCGTCCACGATGTCCGTGGACCGGCCGGCGATCCGTCCGTCGGCGTCCGTCACGACCCAGGAGCCGCCGGGCTCGGGGTCGGGTCTGGCATCGTCGGCCGGCAGCTCCCGCGTGGCCGACTGCTCCCACTCGTAGGTCCCGTCGTAGACGAGGAAGGTCGCGTCGGGCGGCATCGCCAGGAGCCTCCGCCGGAGCACGGTGGCGCGCGGGTCGCCCGTGCCGAAGATGGTGGTGATGTAGTCGTCCCACTCGGACTCGGTCACCACCACCTCGACGGTGCGGGTCACGCCGGGTGGCTGCTCGAAGGTGACCTCGATCCCGTCGGCCACCTCGCGGACGCTCGCCCACTCGTCGAGGTACTCGAGGAGCCGCTCCCAGAGCCGGTCGTACTTCCCCGCGGCGGTCTGGTCGGAGAGGCGAGCCTGGCGGGCGCGGGCCAGGATCGCGGCGACCACGTCGGTCTTCGCGTCGGCGTAGGCGTTCGTGTCCGGCCAGTCCTGCTCGACGAGGGCACGCTTGGTGCGCTCGTACAGCGCGCGGTCGTCGGGGTCGGCACGGAGGCGGTCGCGGAACAGCAGGTAGGCCTCGACGAGCGGGTCACCGGCTCCCATGACGTGCACGTTGGCATCGCGCTCCGGCGTCCTCACCAGGCGGTGCCCGGGCTCGCGGACCCGGAGGACGTAGCCGGCCTCGAGCAGCGGGTCGAGGTAGTCCTCCTCGGCCGTGACGTCGCCGACGGTGACGAGGACGTCGATGATCGGCTTGGCCGCGAGCCCGGGCACCGACGTCGAGCCGATGTGCTCGACCTGGACGGCTGCAGCACCGAGGGCCGCACTGATGCGGCGCTCGTGCCCGGCGTACGTCGCGGCCCACCCCGGGTCGTGGTCCACCAGCACGAGCTCGCGCTTCTCGACCCCGCCGACGAGCTCGACCTCCGTCACTTCGGGCCGGCTCGGCCCAGGTTGCTCCGTCACGACGGCCAGTGTTCCAGAGGCGGCTCACAGGCTTCCGGCGCGGATCTCTGCCTCCAGCCGGCGGATGATGCGCTCGGCGTCGGCGCGGTCGGCGGTCGGCTCCTGGTGGACCTGGCGGCCGTCCGCGAGGACGGTGACCACCGGCTCGCGGGTCTCCCTCCCCCTCCCCCAGAGCAGGGCCCACCCGCGTACGCCGTACCCGACGTGGCAGACGATCGCGTACGTCGACCCGCGGGGTCCGGGCACCGCACGGTTCAGGTCCGAGAACTCGTTCGTGGGCGGCCTCATGCCCCATGGTCACCGTTGCCCCGCGTTGCCGCGGTCTTTCCTCAGGGGCGGGTCGATGACCGGAGGGAGACGCCGACCTCGTCGGCGACGGCCTCGACCATCCTGGTGAGTCTTGCCGCGCGAGCGGGCAGGGAGCGGCGGTAGTTCGCGAGCGTCAGCAGCCCGGGCCCGACGAAGGCCCACGCGCGGGCGCGCAGCCAGGTCGCCTCGTCGGCGCCGGCCTCCGAGCGGAGCACCTCGCGCGCCGGCGGGTCGAGCATGCTCCAGGCGTAGAGCAGGTCGATCGAGCGGTCGCCGACCCCCAGCCCCCCGAAGTCCAGGACGCCGACCAGGTCGCCGGCCGGGGTGGCGAGCAGGTTCTCGGCCGAGAGGTCGGTGTGGACCCAGCACGGCGGTGCCGACGGTGGCGGCACGTCGCGGAGCCGCCGCCAGGCCTCCCCCACCCGCACCGGGTCGAAGAGGTCCGCCAGGCTCGCTGCTGCGTCGCGCGCCCACCCGTCGATCGTGCCGGTCACGGGCTCGCCCGTGCGGTAGCCGTTCCGGTCGGGAGCGGGACCGTGACCGGCGGGGTCCAGCTGGTGCAGGCGTTGCACGAACCGGCCCAGGCCGAGGGCCAGGCGCTCCTGCGCTGCCGCGTCGAGGTCGCCGGGGACGTCACCCGGGACCCAGGTCACGACCGTCCAGGGTCGGGGGAACGTGGCGGAGGGCTCCCCCAGGAACGTCACCTCCGGGACGGGTACGCCGAGGTGCGGCGCGAGCCGCGGGAGGTGCGCGGCCTCGACCAGCAGGTCGGCGGCGTAGGCGTCCGAGCGTGGTAGCCGGACGGCCGTCTCGTCGCCGACCCGGAAGACCCAGTTGCTGCTGCCCGAGGACTCGCTGGGCCGCACGTGGCGACCCGCCAGGCCGGGGTTCTGCTCGCGCAGCAGTCGCTGCACCAGAGCCGGGTCAGGGACGGGATCGTCCGCAGCACGAGTCACCGGAGCATCGTCGGTGCCGACGCCCGTCGGCTCAACCCGATATCAACGTGGGCCGGAAGACCCTGGTGCCCGTCGCGCCCGTGGAGCAACGTGTGATGCACGTCACAGTCGTCGTCAGAGGGGCTTGGGGGCACCCCCCGGTAGGAGCCGGTCATGACACCCACAGCAGCATCTGCCAGCAGCCGCCGCACGACACGTCGCACCCGCCGCCTCGCGGCCGTCGGTGCCGTCCTCGTGCCCTCTCTCGTGGCCGGGCTCGCACTGCCCGCCGCGTCGGGCGACTCCCCGCCGGGCGCCGCGTCCGCCACGGCGGCCGACGCGGCTGTCCTCAACGAGTGGAACACCCTTGCCCAGGGCATCGCCCTGACGCTCCGCCCCACCGCGCACGGACAGTCCCGTGGCATCGCGATGGTGCAGGGAGCTGTGTACGACGCGGTCAACGCCATCGACCGCGGTCACCAGCCGTACCTCGTCGACGTCGAGGCGCTCGACGTCAGCCCCGCAGCGTCGTACGGCGCGGCGATCGCCACCGCGGCCCACGACGTCCTGCTGGCGATCGCACCGGGGTCGCAGGTCACCGTGGACACCGCCCTCAGCAACACGCTCGCGGCCATCCCCGACGGCCCGGGCGAGGACCTGGGCGTGGCCGCCGGCCAGGCCGCTGCCGCCGCGATGCTCGCCGATCGCGCTGACGACGGCTTCCTGGCACCGTTCGACTTCGCACCTCACGTCGGGACCGGGCCCGGCGACTGGCGTCCGACCGCGCTCGACCCCGACCCGTGGGTCGGGTACCTGGAGCCCTTCCTGATGCGGGCACCCTCGCAGTTCCGCTCGGAGGGCCCTGACGCGCTGACGAGCGCGTCGTACGCCGACGACTTCCGGGAGGTCAAGAGGCTCGGCTCGCTGACGAGCACCGCCCGGACCGCGGACCAGACCCAGGCGGCACTGTTCTGGCAGTCACCGCCGGCGATCTTCTGGAACCGCATGGTGCGTGACCTGTCCGCCGCCCACGGCCTGGGCGCCGTCGACGAGGCCAGGCTGCTCGCCCTGGTCAACCTCGCCGCTGCGGACGGGGCCATCGCCTGCTGGAACGACAAGTACCACTGGGACTTCTGGCGCCCGGTGACCGCGATCCGCGACGCAGGCATCGACGGCAACCCGGCCACTGTCGCCGACCCCGCGTGGACCCCGCTCTTCGACGGGGCGACCGCGACCTTCCCGCCGCTGGTGAACCCGCCGAACCCGCCGTTCCCCGACCACCCGTCCGGCCACGGCTGCGTCAGCGGCGCGGCCCTCAACACGGCGCGCGCGTTCTTCGGCACCGACAAGGTCGAGCTCGACCTGTACTCGACCCGGTTCCCCGGTCAGCCCCGACACTTCGACCGGTTCTCCCACGCCCTGAAGGAGATCATCGACGCCCGCGTCTGGGGCGGCATCCACTTCCGCAACGCCGACGTGCAGGGGGCGGTGATCGGCAAGAAGGTCGCCCGCCTCGCGACGCGCAGCTACTTCCTGCCCAGCTAGTTCCTGCCCAGCTGGCCGGTGATTCGCGTGCTCGTGACGTCCGGACGGCGCCTGAGCCGTGCCGCTGCCAGCCTGGCGGTGATCCCGAGACCCAAGCCGATGAGGCACGCAGCCCACAACGGAATCCCGAGCTCCTGGTAGGCGACGACCGGCACCACGACGACCAACGCCCAGAGGAGGGCCACGCGAACAGCCTTGCTGGCGCTGACGACACCATCGGCGTCCGTGACCGCCCAGAGACCCATGGCCCGACGATAGGCCAAGCACCGGCTGCAGCAGCTTCCGCAGCCGGTGCCGATGGGCGCCTGGTGGCGGGCTGAGGCGCCGGGGCAGTTCAGTCAGACGCTCCAGCCATCAGGGACAGCGAGTTGCGGCATAGTCAGTGGTGGAGAACAGGAGCCGCTGATGCACCGACGGGTCACCTTCCTCGTTGCCGCGCTCGTGTCGGCGTCACTGTCCGCTTGTGGATCCGTCAGCCCGACAGCACGTCGCCAGACCGCGACAGCGTCACGTCGGGCGGGAAGGCAAGTGCGCCTGGCGTCAGGCAGCCGGTGCGTCAGGCCAACGACAGCGTCGTGCTCCCGGTGAAGCCAGGCGAGCCGTGCTACGCGGCCGAACGCCATTCATTGAAGGGTCTTGCTGCCCTCGCGGACGTCCCTGTGTGGCTACCTCATGCGCAGGCGGCATCGAGCAGCACCTTCACCGGCGCGTGGACCTGTGGAGGTGACACACCTCTGCTCACCTACGGCCCTGTCACCATCTCCTACGAGTCGGGTTACGGCACTCCACTGGACTGGGAGCGCAAGGCCCGCGACTGGGGCGCCGAGGTCCACACCGTCCTCGGTGAACCCGGAGTCCTCGCCCCCTCCTCAGGGGCGGACATCAAGAGCCAGGTCATGGTCGTGATTGAGGGCGACATCCTGGTCAGGGTCCTTGGCGAACCGACGGTCGCGCCGGAGGACCTTCTCGCCGTCGCCAACTCCATCGACCTCGACGAACCCGTCCCGGGGTAGGCAGCCCTCACCGCAGCCCGAGCGGACGCTCCACCTCGACTCGACGACTGCGAGCACCGGTGCGCCCAGCACGCGTGAGCGGACGCTAGAAGCCGCGTAGCACCCCGTCGTGATCTGCCGAGCCGGCGAACTCCGAGAAGTCCACGTTCGCGATCGACAGATTCGCTTCGACCGATGCCACTTCACCCGCAACGCAGCGGAAGGAATTCCCGTAGAGCTCGCCGAGCTCCGCGTCCTCGTCCTCCGCGCACAAGTCGACGAAGACAACCGTGACCTCGCCGCCAGCCATCGCTTCCTGCAGCGACCGGCTGTCCGCAAGTACGACGTACCCGTGGCTGTCGCGCGGCCATGCTGTCGCCAGCGTCTCGGCGGTGGTGCCCTCGAAGTCCCGGTCTGACAGCGGCTGCAGATTCGGCGTGTACCACTCGCCGTCACCCCCGTCCGAATCCTTCGTGACCTCGCCCACCAGGCGTTGCCACCCCTCGTCGGAGGAGAAGTCCGTGCGGATGAGCGGCATTGCACCGTCGCTGAAGTGCCGTGCGATGCGGTCGAGATCCATGCGCTGATTCTTGACCAGGTTCACGCGACGCGTCCGTTCACCGGCGGACAACGGCCAAGCGGCTTCAGATCCGGGTGAGCGTAGTTCTCTCAACGCGGCGCGACTGACGTGCGCAGGGCGGCCGACCCGCTGGTCTAGTGACTCGGGCGAACGCACCTTGTATCCAGGCGGCGGGCGAGTTCACGCTGATCAGACGGCCCGACGAAAGGCCGGTCATTCGTGTGGCACCGAGGCGTCGGTCGTGGCAGTTCGGGGATGGCGGAGGGAGAGTGAGATGTCATCGCTCACGGATCGGGTGAAGTGCTTGCTCGGGAGACACGATTGGCATCAGCAGAGCCAGGAGGGAGCGGGGGGCGCGACAGCCGTGTTCGCCTTGTGCCGCCGATGCGGCAAGGAGCGCCCCGAGTACGGGAACCATCCCCACGGAGGGGTACAGATGTAGCGGCCGACTCCCATCGATCACACGGTCATCGGCATCACAGAGCTGAACCCATCGGCGGAGTGGGCGGACGTTGGACTAGGCCCCCGCGCCATGAGTCGACGGCATCTGCGACGCGGGCACGCCATGTCTCAGCCACCCCGGATGCGGTTTGGTCCGTCATCGCCGCACCCGAGATGCACGAGCGTCTCGACCCCCGTGTCACCTGCAGTCAACGAGGGGTGGCGTCGAGACCGGATCCGAGCACGTCCTCACTGTCCGTGCGCGTCGTCAGTACCACCCGACGCGCTGGGAGTGTCCCCACGCGCCCTCGGGGTCGCCGTAGCGCGCGGCGATGTAGGCCAGCCCCCACATGATCTGGGTTTCCGGGTTGGTGCGCCAGTCGGGAGCGACGGCGGCCATCTTCGAGCCCGGCAGCGACTGTGGGACGCCATAGGCGCCTGAGGAGGGGTTCTCGGCCAGGTGATTCCAGCCGGACTCGCGCCGCCAGAGCGCGTCGAGGTACTGCCACTGATCGGCTGCGAAGCCGAACTGGAGCATCAAGCGGTATCCGAGCCCGCGGTTGGAATCAGGGTCGACGTCGGTGGGCGGCAGGGCCTCGGGCGAGGCGCTGGCCATGGACGCAGCGATGCGCTCCGCGCGCTTGGCCAGGAGCTTCATGATGACGCGGCGCGGTACGCGGGCGGCAGCGCCGGTGCGCTTCACCGCAGCCTTTGTGCTCGTGGGGGTCGGCGCCTTGGTGGGCTGCGTCGTGACCGATCCTCGGGACGGAGCCCGTGTCGATTCGGTGGGTGCCTCCGACGCCGTCGGCTCGGCCGCTGCCTCCGACGTTGTCGACTCGGCCGCTCCGCAACCAGCGGTCAGTAGCACGACGAGCAGTAGCGCGACCACCCTCACGGCTGGCCACCCTGGGAACCGCTCGGCGACTGCCGTTGTGCTGGCGCCAAGCCATAGACGCGACTGCGTGCTTGCGTTCACCGGCACAAGGGTGGCACGGGGCCGTTGGTCTGCGCGCCGAACATCCGCATCTCTGCATGAGCGATGTGGTCATCAGCGGCACGAGCGGGCGCTTTCGGGTCAAGCCTCGACGATGACCTGAGCTGCGCTGGCCAGAGACTCGGCCATCGTCGCCCGATGGGATCGCACGTCAACCGACTTCGCAAGGGCCTCGAACACTTCGTCGTGGAAGACGAAGAAGTAGTGGTTCATCCGCTCGTGCCATCCGCCCTGGTGGTACTCGTGAACAGAGTTGATCGCCTCCTGCTCCGCGATCCACTCCGAGTTGTGGACGAGGTGAGGGCCACAGCCGTCCAGTCCCCTGGTGAAGAGCGGGTGCCCGCTGAGCGCCTCATCGTTCGGCCCGCCGATCTTCACCGAGTGGCAGCCCGAAAAGGTGAACTCCAGCATGCCTGTAGGCGTCTGATCGCTAGATGACACGCCAGCCGCATATGTGCCGTCCCAGTCCGGATCGGCCATCGCGGCGCGACATACGAGCACAGCTTTGAAGCCGTTCGACAGGACATGCGGAAGCGGCGCTCCGGCATCCCATGTCACTTCGAGGTCGAGGGGTTCAGCCCATGCCTGATGCCGGGCCGCAGCCAACTGTCGCTCCGCTTCATGGAGGTTCACCCATGACTCGCGATCACCGTAGTCCTGAGCCAGGCGCTTCTGCGCCTGTCGCACAGCAAGCTCCAAGTTGCGCCTCACGGATGCAGTCTCGCATCCTCGGTTGCCCGGTCGGTGGGCGTTCGGCGTGACCGCTCACCGGCGGAGCGGACATTCGCGATGGTCATGCCGAAGCGGATTGACCCTCGCGAGATTTCGCCCGGGGAGCTTCGATGTGCGGGGCGATCGCTATTGGCGTCGGGGGGTGTCACGTGGGGTGCGGACGATGCTGAGGCGCCAGCCGGAGCCTCGCCGCACGGTGTAGTCGGGGTGGTGGACCAGGGTGTGGTGCCGCCCGCACAGCAGCACCCCATCAGCCAGGTCGGTGTGCCCGCCAGTCGACCAGGGCTTCAAGTGGTGCGCATCGCACCAGCCACTCGGGCGATCACACCCCTGCGCGGCGCAGCGGAAGCCCTGCCGCACCGCCATCGCCAACCGCTGCGACCGGGAGTACAACCGCCGTACCCGACCCAGGTCGAGGACCTCACTGCGCCAACCCAGCACCATCGGGACCAGCCCGGCGTCACACGCCATCCTCCGCGCCTCACCCGGACTCAACCGGGTGCCGGTGTCCATCGTCGCCGCCCCCAGCCCACCGTGCAGCGTCGCCAACGGGATCGTCACCACCACCGTCGCGCTCATCCCCCCGCTCTGCGGGACCCGGTCCACGTCGAGGGTCTCCAGCAGCCGGCAGAACGCCTCACCCAGGATCCGAGGCCCCGGCTTCGGTGCCGCGAGCGGTGCCGGCGCGACGCGTCCGGTCGCGGACTCGGTGCGGCAGATCGCATCGGCCAGGCCGGGGTTCGCGATCGCGTGCAACGCCGCCCGCAGCATGTCCGCGTGCCGACTCGACAGCTTCACGTTCAGGTGCGTGGTGCCCTCACCGTCGTCCCACGTCGTCAACCACGTCCGCGCCGCCGCCGCATCCTCCTCCTTCGCCAACCGCGCCGCCTCGACCTCCTCCGCCACCTCGGGGGCGATCACCTCCAGCAACCGCCGACCCACCGCCCGCAGCTGCTCCGCATCCAGACGGCCTGCCTCGGCGAGCATCACCTTCTCCGCCCGCACCCGGTCCTCGACCTCCAGATCCCCCGGCAACCGGTTCAACGACGACACGATCACCTCGGCCTGCGCGACGTCGAGGTCACCGGCCAGCAACGCCGACCCCGTCGCGGCGTACTGTCCGGTCAGCTCACGGCACCGGCGCACCTCACCGCGCGCCACCCGACCCGCCACCAGCCCGCGGTGGGACAACCACGCCGCGGTGTTCACCGCCGCCGGCCCACCATCAGCACACGTGCTGACGTCCTGCTCATCGGCTCGGGCCATCAACGCCAGCTGCAGCCCCTTCAACCGGGCCATCACCTCGCCCAGCTCCAGCACCGACTCCCCCGCCTCGGCCGCACTCAGACACCCCACCGCGACGCCGTCGACCCCTCCCGCCGTCGCATCGGCCACCGCCGCCACCAGGCGCCCCGTGAACCGGTGCACCCGCTGAGTCCGCACCTCCACCGGCGAGAAGTCACGCCACCGACCCTCCCCCGCCGACACCCCCGCACCGGCGGCGCCGGCGCTGATCGACGCGGATCCGTCGTCCGCGGCCGCGTGGGTGAAGGGCTCCATGGACTGACTCTGCCAGCCACCTCCGACACAATGACCCCCGGAAACCGCTCAACCCACAGACTGCTAACAGCGAATTTGTGCTGTGGACAAAATCCGGCGCGCGGGTGCGTCGGCTGCGGACAGACAGACAGACACCCACCGCGCCCCGCGCAGACAGCCCCCGCCCCGCAGCCAGACACGGCCCCGAACCGCGTCGGCACGCAGACAGGCGCTCCGCCCCGCCCCGGGTTCAGCCCACCACGGCCCCGATCTGCCCTCACGCACCGATCAGCGTCAGCACCCGAGCGTCCGTGCGCGCGAGCAGCTGATGCTCCAGGTCGCGGTGCGCCAGGTGGGCGAGACGGTGCTGCTCGGTGAGCAGGATGACCGCCTCGGGGTGGCGTTCGTTGACCGCGTCGACCAGCACCCGTGACGCCGATCCCGAGACGACCTCACCCGTCGCGCGGTGCCCGGCACCGTGGAGCGCGTCCACCGCCTGAAGCAGCCCGCGGTCGGAGGCCGGACGACCTCGTTGGGCGGGGATACGCGCGATGCGGGCGGGCGACGGGATCTCGCTCTGGCCGAGCTCGTCCGTCACCGGCTGCGCGAGCGCGGAGCGGTGGTGCACGAGCATCGTGACGGTGTCGTCCCGCAGGGCCGCGAGCTGGCGCAGCAGCTCGTCGAGCTGCGTAGGGCTCGGGTCGTGCTCGGCGAAGACGAGGACGCGGTGCATCGACGGCGAGAGCGCCGTGATCGGCTCGCTCGCGTGCTGCCGTCGTCGCGGAGCCGGGACGAGCCGGTGACGGCGACGTTCAGCGGCCTCTCGGTGCAGGTCGTTGAAGTGTTGCTGGAGGGCTGGATACTCGATCGACGGGTGCATGGCGGATCCTCACGTCAGGCCCGGGGACCCGGGCGCTGACCACAACTAGGCGCCTTCCACGGTGCCCCACGACCCTTCGAGGGGCCAGTGGCCTTGGACCCGGGTCTGGTCCGACCTACGGCGGACCAGACCATCCCCGGCCACCCCGGGGGCCTGGGGCGCGAGCCTCAGGCCTGGTCGGGACGGGGCCGGATCAGGCCCTCCTGCGCGACCGAGGCGACGAGCCGCCCGTCCTGGCTGAAGAGCCGCCCCCAGGCCAGCCCCCGCGCGCCGCCCGCGGTCGGCGAGGCCTGCGCGTAGAGCAACCACTCGTCGGCGCGGAACGGCCGGTGGAACCACACCGTGTGGTCGAGCGACGCCGCCTGCACGTCACCGCTCGACGGCGTCTTGCCGTGCAGCAGCAGGGTCGCGCCGAGCAGCGTCATGTCGCTGATGTAGGTCAGCACGGCTCGGTGGATCACCGGGTCCTCGGGCAGCGCCGAGGCGACCTTGATCCAGTAGTGCACCCGCGACGGCATCTCCGAGCCGTCGAGCGCGCCGCCGGGCTTGGAGTCGCCGGCGTGGCGCAGCTCCATCACCGACCACTCCCGGGCCCACTCCTCGCGGCGGCGGTCGTCAGCGGTGCGCATCATCTCGTTGACGTCGAAGGCCTGCTCCGGGGGTACGGCGTCGGGCATCGCGTCCTGGTGCTCGAACCCCTCCTCGGCGACCTGGAAGCTCGCGGTGAGGGCGTAGATCGGCCGGCCGTGCTGGCGGGCCAGGACCCGCCGGGTCGAGAAGGACCGTCCGTCGCGGACGCGCTCGACGTCGTACACGATCGGGACGGAGGTGTCGCCGGGGCGCAGGAAGTAGCTGTGCAGCGAGTGCACCGCCTGCTCCTCAGGCACCGTCCGGTTGGCCGCCACCAGCGCCTGTGCCGCCACCTGGCCGCCGAAGACCCGCTGCATCTGGGTCGTCGGCTGGGTGCCGCGGAAGAGGTTCAGGTCGATGGTCTCCAGGTCGAGCAGGGTCAGCAGCTCGTCAACGGAAGCCGGCATCGCCGTCCCCTCCCTGCTCTCCGGGGTCACCGGGGTCGAGGTCGGCCAGGAAGCGCTCGAACTCCGCGCCGAGCTCGTCGGCGGTCGGCAGGTCGCGCGCCTCCGCGATCGGCAGGCCGCTGCCGTCGGCGGAGACCGGGCTGATGGCGTCGTACTGCTGCTCGAGGCCGGCGACCACCGCCCGCACCTCCTCGGACTCCGAGACCTGCTCGCTGATCTCGGCGTCACGGCGGCCGGCGGCCTCGTTGAGCTCGGAGATGGACCACTCCAGCCCGGCGACGCTCTCGACGCACTCGACGAGCTTCGCCGCGGCGGCCGGGAAGTCGACCTGCGCGACGTAGTGCGGCACGTGGGCGACGAAGCCGAGCGCGTCGAGGCCCCACTCCCCCATCCGCAGCTCGAGCAGCGCCTGCGCGCTGGAGGGGATCGCAATGACGCCCTGCCAGATGTTCTCGGCGACCAGCAGGTCGCTGCGGGTCGCGTGGTTGGTGACCATCACCGGCCGCGTGTGCGGCACCGCCATCGGCACCGAGCCCATCGACACCGTGAGCCGCACGCCGAAGTGCTCCACGACGCGGCGCACCGCGCGCGTGAAGGCCTCCCAGTGGGTGTCGGGCTCCGGCCCGTGCAGCAGGAGGTACGGCGTGCCGCGCTGGTCGGTCATCGCACGCACGACGAGCCGGGGCGCGGTGTAGCCCTCGTAGTGGTCCTCGACGAACGTCATCGGGGGCCGCCGGGCGCGGTAGTCGTAGAAGCCGTCGAGCTCGAAGCTCGCGACCACGCGGCCGTCGCTGCTGGCCAGCAGGTGGTCGACGGCCAGCCCGGCGGCGTTGCCGGCGTCGAGGAAGCCGGACAGCGACACCAGCAGCACGGGGCCGGGAGTGTTCTCGTCGTGGCGCGACAGCTCGGGCACGTCGTCAACGATGTGGACCAGGCTCGGGGGCTGGTACGGCGGGGGCGGGTCGTTGCGGGGCTCGCTCACTCGACCTCCACCAGGGCTTCCCCCCGGTCGAGGGCGGTCAGGTCCTCCACGACGCCGCGGGCCAGGGCCTGGGCCGTGAGGCCGACGTCCTCGAGGATCTTGGCGCGCTTGGCGTGGGCCAGGAACTCCTGGGGCACGCCGTGCAGCCGGACCGGCGTGTCCACGCGGGCCTCGTTGAGGGTGGCCAGCAGCACCGAGCCGACGCCGCCGACGATGCCGTTGTCCTCGACGCTGACGACGAGCCGGTGCTCGGCGGCGAGCTCGACCAGGGCCGGGTCGACGGGCTTGACCCAGCGCGGGTCGACCACGGTCACGCCGTACCCCTGCTCGCGCAGGCGCTCGGCCACGTCGACGCAGGTCGGCGCCATCGCGCCGACGGAGACGAGCAGGACGTCGGGCTCCCCCTGGCGCACCAGCACGTCGACGCCTCCGCGACGCTCGACGGCGTCGAGATCGGCGTTCGGCGGGCCCTTGGGGAAGCGGACCACGGTGGGGGCGTCGTCGACGAGCACCGCCTCGCGCAGGCTCTCGCGCAGGCGCGTGGCGTCGCGCGGCGCGGCCAGCCGGAGACCCGGCACGACCTGCAGCAGCGAGAGGTCCCACATGCCGTTGTGCGAGGCGCCGTCGTCGCCGGTCACGCCGGCGCGGTCGAGCACGAACGTGACGCCGCAGCGGTGCAGGGCGACGTCCATGAGGACCTGGTCGAAGGCCCGGTTCAGGAAGGTGGCGTAGATCGCGACGACCGGGTGGAGCCCGCCCGCGGCCAGGCCGGCGGCGGAGGTGGCGGCGTGCTGCTCGGCGATGCCGACGTCGAAGGTGCGCTCGGGGAAGCGCTCGGCGAAGGCGGTCAGGCCGGTGGGGTGCAGCATCGCCGCGGTGATGGCGACGACCTCGGGGTGGTCCTCCCCGATGGCGACGAGCTCGTCGGCGAACACGTCGGTCCAGACGAGGCCGCGCACGGCCTCCTTGCCGGTCTCGACGTCGAAGGGACCGAGCGAGTGGAACTGGTCGGCCTCGTGGCGCACGGCGGCCTCGTAGCCGTGACCCTTCTCGGTGATCGCGTGCACGATCACCGGGCCGTCGAACTTCTTGGCCTGCGTCAGGGCGTGCTCGAGGGCCTGACGGTCGTGGCCGTCGACGGGGCCGACGTACTTCAGCCCGAGGTCCTCGAAGAGCCCCTGCGGCGCGAGGGCGTCCTTCATGCCCTTCTTCATCGCGTGCAGCGCGTCGTAGACCGCCGGACCGACCCCAGGGACACCGTTGAGGCGTCGCTTCACGGCGTCGAGCGTGGGCTCGTAGTGCGGGTTGGTGCGCAGCGCGGTGAGGTGGTTGGCGACCCCGCCGACGGTGGGCGTGTAGGAGCGGCCGTTGTCGTTGACGACGATGACGAGGCGGCGCGACTGCGCGGTGCCGTCGGTCGAGGCGATGTTGTTGAGCGCCTCCCAGGCCATGCCACCGGTCAGCGCGCCGTCACCGATCACGGCGACGGCGTGGTGGTCCTGGCCCTGGAGGTGCGCGGCCTTCGCCAGGCCGTCGGCCCAGGAGATCGCGGTCGAGGCGTGGGAGTTCTCGACGAGGTCGTGCGGCGACTCGGCCTGGCTGGGGTAGCCCGACAGTCCGCCCTCGAGCCGCAGCCGGTCGAAGTCGCGCGCGCGGCCGGTCAGCATCTTGTGGACGTAGGACTGGTGGCCGGTGTCGAAGACGATGCGGTCGCGCGGCGAGTCGAAGACCCGGTGCAGCGCCAGCGTCAGCTCGACGACGCCGAGGTTCGGGCCGAGGTGGCCGCCGCGGGCCGAGCACGCCGAGATGAGCAGCTGGCGGATCTCCGCGGTCAGCGCGGTCAGCTGCTCCTCGTCGAGGTCGCGCAGCACGCGCGGCTCGGTGATCGACGTCAAGAGGCTCACCGGCTCAGTCTAGGGGCCTGGCCTCAGGCTCCTGCGCCGCGTGGTGTGCCGTGCGACACCTCGCGGTCCGCGAGGTCGTGGTAGGCCACCGCGGCCTCGACGAGGCTGGCCACCCAGACTCGCCCGTGGTGCTCGCGGACGCCGGTCACCATGTGGAAGTCGGTCGCGTCCAGGTCGAGGTCGTGGACCAGCCGCGGGGCCGCACCGGTCACGTCATACGCCTGGACGCGGACGGTGCGGGCCGGGTCCGGCTGCAGGGGCTCCGGCATGCGGGCGGCGACGCGGCGTACGACGGCGGGGAGCCGCAGCAGGAGCTCCAGCAGCGGCACCTTCGGCGACCCGATCGTGACCCAGATGAGGCCGTCGCTGCCGCGGGAGATGTTGTCGGGGTAGCCGGGCAGGTCGGGCAGCAGCACGTCCTGCTCCCCCGCGCGCGGCCCGGTCAGCCACAGGCGTACGACGTCGCGGCCGGTGGACTGCGCGACGCACACGAAGGACTCGTCGGGGGCGAGCGCGACGCCGTTGGCGAAGCGGAGGCCGCGGACCACGACCGTGGTGGTGCCGTCGGGGTCGCGGCGCACGAGGCGGCCGGAGCCGGGGTCGGTCACGAGGTCGCGGCGCCACTCCTCGAGGCGGAAGTCCTGGGTGGAGTCGGAGACGAAGATCGTGCCGTCCGTTGCGACGGCGGCGTTGTTGCAGACGTTGAAGGCCACGCCCTCGGCCTCGCGCGCCAGCTCCTCCCACGACCCGTCGCGCGGGTCGAGCGCGAAGATCCCGCGCCGCGGGTGGGCGTCGCAGACCAGGACCCGGCCGTCGGGCAGCAGCTCCAGGCCGAGCGGGCGGCCGTCGAGGCGTCCCACCTCGCGGGCCTCGTGGGTGCCGGGCGCGAGGGCCCAGACGATCCCGTCCTCGGTGCCGGTGTAGAGGGTCCCGTCCTCGGCGACCACGACGTCCTCGGCCCCCATCGAGGGCACGGGCACGACGGTCGGGGCGGGCAGGTCGGTCGGCTTCGGGCTCACCCGGTCGAACCTAGCCGCGACGGCTCACAGCCGCTCGACGAACCGGCGACCGCGCAGGGCCTCCTCGACCAGGCCGATGCCGCGCCGCTCGGCCATCAACCGGGACTCCTCGGCCTGCCAGGTCAGCACCGCCTCGTCGACCACGTCACCGTCGGCCACGTCACGGAAGGAGGCCCGCGCCTCGCTCAGGCCACGGCGTACGGCGGCCTGGCCGGCCTCCACGTGCAGGGCCGCGAACCGGACCAGCACCACCGGGTGGCGGCGCAGCACGCCGTAGGAGCGGTACTCCGGCGGGCAGAGGTCGAGCAGCCAGGAGGTCGCGGTGTCCTCCCAGCGCGGTGCGTCGGGCGGTCGGACCCGGGCGGGCCAGCCGGCGGGCGCGACGGGGCGCTGCCCTGGAGCCGGACGGACCGGCGGGCGACCGGACGGGCGAGGGGTGGGAGGCGGTCCGAACACGGACGCCATCCTACTCGAACACCTGTTCGATGCACCCCGTCTGGGTCAGCCCGGCAGGAAGCTGAGCCGCACCTCGCGGGTCCGGTTGTCGACGTTGAGGTCGACCAGGCAGATGCTCTGCCAGGTGCCGAGCTCGAGACGCCCGTCCAGCACCGGGACGGTGGCATGCGGCGGCACGATCGCCGGCATCACGTGGGAGCGCCCGTGGCCGGTCGAGCCGTGCCGGTGGCGCCAGCGGTCGTCGGCGGGCAGCAGGTCGCCGAGCGCGCTGAGCAGGTCGGTGTCGGAGCCGGCCCCGGTCTCGATGATCGCGATGCCGGCGGTCGCGTGCGGCACGAAGACCTGCAGCAGCCCGTCGCCCTGGCCGCGCACGAAGTCGGCGACGTCACGGGTCAGGTCGAGGACGACCTCGTCCTCCCCGGTGTCGTACCTCCTGGTCTCGCTCCTCATGCGGTGCCTCCGTCGTGTCCGTCGCCGGCCTCCCGGTCGGCCAGCGCTGCCTCCACCATCGCCAGCGTCTCGCCCCGCAAACCGACCGCGTCGAAGCGCCAGAACACGTCGGGGTAGACGATGCGGCCCGTCAGCGTGGCGTCGTACGCCGTCAGCAGCCGGACCTGGCAGGCCGGCCGCGGGATCCGGTCCGACGGCCGTTCGAGGCCGACCGAGTCGGCGGCGACGTACCCGTGGCGGGCGTAGAGGTCGGGAGCGCCCTCCAGCACGACCAGCGGCGCTCCGGTGCGGTCGGCGTACGCCGCAGCCGCCTCGAGCAGCGCCGCCCCGATGCCCTGACCCTGACGCTCGGGCAGCACCGACAGCGGGCTGAGCACCGGTACGGCGACCAGACGCTCGGGCGCGTCGACCCAGCCGCGGGTGAGCCCGACGTGACCGACGACGGTGCCGTCGGCGACCGCGACGAGCGAGACGGCGCCGAGGGTCTCCGCCTCGGCGTGCATCGTCGCCACGAGGGCGGCGATCGCTTCGCCCTCCGCGGGGTCCTCGGCTCCGAAGGCCCGGCGGACGACGTCGAGGACGGCGGCCTGCTCCCCCGGCGCCTCGGGGCGGGTCTCGAGCTCGGTCACCCGGTGATGCTACGCACCAGCAGGACCAGCGCGGAGCCGCCGCAGACGGCGAGCACGGCCGGGCGGACGCGCTCGGCGGCCATCCGCGGCCGCAGGGTCTGACCCGCCCAGGCCCCGACCAGCAGGACCGGCACCATCGCGAGCGCCAGCAGCGCGTCGTGGGCGTTGACCTCACCCACCACCGCGAGCCCGACGAGGGAGAGCGTCGCGCCGCCGAGGAAGTAGACCGCCATCGTGGTGCGGATCTCGCGCGGCGGACGGTGCTGGTAGAGGATCGCCAGGGGCGGGCCGCCGATGGAGGTGGCCGTGCCGGTGACCCCGGAGACGAGACCGGCGGTCACGAGGGTCGGTCGGTTCACGGGGATGCGCACGGTGCGCCAGGTCAGGACCACGGCGACCAGCACCATGACGCCGACGGCCACCCCGATGAGCCGGTCCGGGGCGGCGACGACGACCGCCACGCCGCCGACGGTCCCGACCAGGCGTGGCGGGAAGGCCCAGCCCAGCCCACGCCAGTCGATGTCCTCGCGCTCGCCGGCCAGCGTCACCAGCGGCATCGCGACGGCGAGCCACAGCAGGAGCTCGGGCATGACGGCGGGCTCGACGAGGGTGACGACCGGGGCCGCCACCAGGCCGAGCCCGAGGCCGACGATGCTCTGGACGACCGCGCCGACGAGCACGGCCGTCACGACCACCCCGAGGTCGAGCGGCGTCAGCCCGAGCATCCCGCCCCTTTCGGCGTACGACGTGTGGCGCGGGTCGGCGCGGACCCTTCCGACCCAGGCGTGTGGACGCCTCGCAAGGGTTGTGACCCTTGCGAGGCGTCCATAACCCCGCGTTACATGCGGGTGGGGCTCACGTCGCTGTCACTACTTCGGGAGGAGGGAGCGCAGGACGTACTGCATGATCCCGCCGTGGCGGTAGTAGTCCGCCTCGCCGGGGGTGTCGATGCGGACCACGGCGTCGAACTCCGTGTCGCCGGCCTTCACCTTCACCGTGCGCGGGGTCTCGCCGTCGTTGAGGGCGGTGACGCCGGTGATCGAGAAGGTCTCCTCGCCGGTGAGGCCGAGCGACTCGGCGTTCTCACCCTCGGGGTACTGCAGGGGCAGCACGCCCATGCCGATGAGGTTCGAGCGGTGGATGCGCTCGTAGGACTCGGCGATGACGGCCTTGACGCCCAGCAGCGCGGTGCCCTTGGCGGCCCAGTCGCGCGACGAGCCGGAGCCGTACTCCTTGCCCGACAGCACGACCAGCGGCGTGCCGGCCTCCTGGTAGCTCTCGGAGGCCTCGTAGACGCTCGTGGTCGGGGCGTCGTCGCCCTCACCCTGGGTGAAGTCGCGGGTGAAGCCACCCTCGGTGCCCGGGGCCAGTTGGTTGCGCAGCCGGATGTTGGCGAAGGTGCCACGGATCATGATCTCGTGGTTGCCGCGGCGCGAGCCGTAGGAGTTGAAGTCCCGCTGCTCGACACCGTGCTCGCGCAGGTAGGACCCGGCGGGCGAGTCCTTCTTGATCGCGCCGGCGGGCGAGATGTGGTCGGTGGTGACCGAGTCGCCGAGCTTCAGCAGCACCCGGGCGCCCTCGATGTCCTCGACCGGCTCCGGCTCCTGCGGCATGCCGTCGAAGTACGGAGGACGCCGCACGTAGGTGGAGTCCTCGTCCCAGGCGAACGTGTCGCCGTCGGGGGTCTCCAGCGACTTCCACCGCTCGTCGCCGGCGAACACGTCGGAGTAGTCGTCGGTGAACATCTCCGAGGTGATCGCCGAGGCGACGACCTCCTCGACCTCGGCCGCCGACGGCCAGATGTCGCGCAGGTAGACGTCGTTGCCGTCGGTGTCCTTGCCCAGGCTGTCGTTGAACAGGTCGCAGTCCATGGAGCCGGCCAGCGCGTAGGCGACGACCAGCGGCGGGGACGCGAGATAGTTCATCTTCACGTCGGGGTTGATCCGACCCTCGAAGTTGCGGTTGCCCGAGAGCACCGAGACGACGGCGAGGTCGTTGTCGTTGACCGCCTGCGAGACCTCGGGGATGAGCGGGCCCGAGTTGCCGATGCAGGTGGTGCAGCCGTAGCCGACGAGGTTGAAGCCCAGCTTGTCGAGGTACGGCGTCAGCTGCGCCCGCTCGTAGTAGTCCGAGACCACCTTGGAGCCCGGCGCCAGCGTCGTCTTGACCCACGGCTTGCGCTGCAGGCCCTTCTCGACGGCCTTCTTGGCCAGCAGCGCCGCACCGATCATGACCGACGGGTTGGACGTGTTGGTGCACGAGGTGATCGCGGCGATGGCGACCGCACCGTGGTCGAGGTCGAACTCGGTGCCGTCCTCGAGGGTGACCTTGGCCGGGTTCGACGGGCGGCCGTCGGGGCTGCCGGCCGGGTGGTTGTGCCAGTCGTCGGGAGCGTCGGCGCCGTTGCCACCCTCCTCGCCCGGGCTGGTGCCGGGGGCGTCGCTGGAGGGGAAGGACTCGTCGGACTCCTCGTCGACCTTCGACGGAGCGCGCTCGCCGGAGTCACCGTCCTCGACGTAGTCGGCCAGCGACGTGCGGAAGGCCTCCTTGGCGTCGGAGAGGGACACGCGGTCCTGCGGACGCTTCGGCCCGGCCAGCGACGGGACGACCGTGGCGAGGTCGAGCTCGAGGCGCTCGGAGTAGCGCGGCTCGGCCTCGGGGTCGTGCCAGAGGCCCTGCTCCTTGGCGTAGGCCTCCACCAGCGCGAGCTGGTCGGCCTCGCGGCCGGTGAGCTCGAGGTACTTGATGGTCTCCTCGTCGATCGGGAAGACCGCGATGGTCGAGCCGAACTCCGGGGACATGTTGCCGATGGTGGCGCGGTTGGCCAGCGGCAGCGCGGAGACGCCGGGGCCGTAGAACTCGACGAACTTGCCGACGACGCCGTGCTTGCGCAGCATCTCGGTGATCGTGAGGACGAGGTCGGTCGCGGTCGCGCCCTCGGGCAGGTCGCCGTTGAGCTTGAAGCCGACCACGCGCGGGATGAGCATGGAGACCGGCTGGCCGAGCATGGCCGCCTCGGCCTCGATGCCGCCGACGCCCCAGCCGACGACGCCGATGCCGTTGACCATGGTGGTGTGGCTGTCGGTGCCGACGCAGGTGTCGGGGTAGGCCTGCAGCACCTTCTCGTCGGTCGCGCCTGTCGAGACCTCACGGGTGAAGACGGTGCGGGCGAGGTGCTCGATGTTGACCTGGTGCACGATGCCGGTGCCCGGGGGGACGACCTTGAAGTCGTCGAATGCGCCCTGGCCCCAGCGCAGGAACTGGTAGCGCTCCTTGTTGCGGTCGTACTCGATCTCGACGTTGCGCTCGAAGGCCTCAGGCGAGCCGAAGACGTCGGCGATGACCGAGTGGTCGATGACCATCTCGGCCGGGGCCAGCGGGTTGATGCGCGAGGCGTCGCCGCCCAGCTCCTCCATGGCCTCGCGCATGGTGGCCAGGTCGACCACGCACGGCACGCCGGTGAAGTCCTGCATGATCACGCGGGCGGGCGTGAACTGGATCTCCTTCGACGGGTCGGCGTCGGCGTCCCAGCCGGCGAGCGCCTTGATGTCGTCGGCGGTGATGTTGGACCCGTCCTCGGTGCGCAGGAGGTTCTCCAGCAGCACCTTGAGGCTGTAGGGCAGCGACGCGACGTCCAGGCCCTCACCCTCGACGGCGTCGAGCCGGAAGATCTCGTACCCCTTCCCGTCCACGTCCAACGTGGCCTTCGCCCCGAAGCTGTCCTGGCTCGCCATCAACCGTCTCCTCGTCGTCTGGTGCTGCTCGGTGGTCCATCTTGCCGCTCGTGGCCGGTCGCGGCGACCGGTCCGGGCTTTCGTATTTATCTTGACGTCAAGATACCTGACGTCGAGACGTTTTTCCAGCGTCTCCGGCCGCGTCGCTCACCCCTGGGCGAGCTCGGCGACGGGCTGCCACTCCTCCCACGTCGCCAGTCGCCGCTCGTAGTCGGCCTTCGCGATCGACAGCGGCGAGGCGCCGAAGAACACGCGCAGCGGCGGCTCGTCGGCGTCGACGACCGCGAGGATCGCCTGCGCCGAGGCGGTCGGGTCGCCCGGACCGCTGGTGGCGCGGGCCTTGCGGTCGACCTCGACCTGGTCGCGGACCCCGTCGTACGCCGGCACCGGCTCGCTGCGGCGCGCCGACAGTCCGGCCCAGTCGGTGGCGAACCCGCCCGGCTCGACGAGCGTCACGTGGATGCCCAGCGGGCCCACCTCGGCCGCCAGGGACTGGCTCAGCCCCTCGAGCGCCCACTTCGAGGCGTGGTAGGCGCCGATGCCGGCGAAGGCGGAGATGCCACCGATCGACGAGACCTGGACGAGGTGGCCGGAGCCCTGCTCGCGCAGGAGCGGCAGCGCCGCCTGGGTGACCCACAGCGCGCCGAAGAAGTTGGTCTCCATCTGGTCGCGGACCTCGCCCTCGGTCAGCTCCTCGACGAAGCCGAAGTGGCCGTAGCCGGCGTTGTTGACCACGACGTCGAGGCGGCCCAGCCGCTCGTGGGCGGCCACCACGGCGGCGTGGCAGGCGACCCGGTCGGTCACGTCGAGCTCCACCGCCAGCACCGCCTCGCCGAAGCGCTCGACGAGGTCGTCGAGCGCCGTGACGTCGCGGGCGGTCGCGGCCACCCGGTCCCCGCGCTCGAGGGCGGCGGCGGCCCACTCGCGGCCGAACCCCCGGGAGCAGCCGGTGATGAACCAGGTCTTCGCGTCGCTCATGCTGCGAGGCTGTCCGCCGCCGGGGCGGACCAAACCAGGCTCAGGCGCCGGGGACGAGCAGGCCGACGGTCTCCACGTGGTGCGTCATCGGGAACAGGTCGAAGGCCCGCACCTGCTCGAGCTCGTAGCCGCTCTCGGCGAACAGCGACACGTCGCGGGCGAACGCCGCCGGGTCGCAGCCCACGAGCACCACGGCGCGCGGCGTGCGGCCCACGACCTGCTCGACGACCGCCCGCTTGGCGCCCTCGCGCGGCGGGTCGAGCACGACCACGTCGCACCGCCCGGACACCTCGGGGCCGGCCAGCACCTGCGCCACGGACCCGGCGTGCAGGTGCGCCCACGGGTACGCCGCCACGTTCTCGCGACCGTGCGCCACCGCCCGGGCGTCGCCCTCGACACCGTCGACACGGCCCTGCGGTCCCGCCGCGTCGGCCAGGAACACCGTGAACAGCCCCACCCCGGCGTACAGGTCGAGCACGCGCTCGCCCGGCCGCACCGCGGCGTACGACGTCACGGCCGTCAGCAGCGCCTCCGGGGCGTCGCGGTGGACCTGCCAGAACCCGTCGGTGGCGACGTCGAAGGAGTGACCGCGGACCATCTCGGTCACCTCGGCGCGCTCGGGCTGCTCCCCCTCGACCACGACGACGGCCTCGGGTGCCTCGACGGGACAGTCGGGGACCGGTACGACCCGGTCCGAGCGGCTGGCGCGCAGACCGAGGCGCCCGTCGGGGAGACGGTGGTAGCGCATCCGGGTGCGCCAGTGCAGACCCGCTCCCTCGCCCGCGACGTCGGAGGGCAGGTCGGAAGGCAGGGCCTCGACGACCACCTCCCGCTCGAGGTGGGCGATGCGGCGCAGCTGCTCGGCGACGACCTCGCCCTTGAGCCGCCGCTGGGCGGCCAGGTCGACGTGCTGGAGGTCGCAGCCGCCGCAGCGGTCCGGCCCGGGCCCGGCCAGCGGGCACGGCGGGGTCACCCGGTCGGGTGAGGCGGTGAGGACCTCGACGGCGTCGCCGCGCAGGAAGCGGGAGCCGACCTCGCCCTCGGTCAGCGCCACCACCACGCGCTCGCCGGGCAGGCTGTGGCGCACGAAGACGACCGTGCCGGCGAGCTCGCCCGCGTCGTCGCCGAGCCGGGCCACGCCGAAGCCGCCGTGGCCGAAGCGGTCGACCTCGACGGTGAAGCGCTCACCGACCAGGGAGCGCCCCCGGGGAGCCTTGGGTCGCGTGTGGCGGCCGCGCGCGCGGCCGGCCCGCCCGCCCCGGCCCTGGTCGCGGCTCAATCGAGCTCCTCCTTGGGCTCGGCGTAGCCGGCGAAGCCCCGGCTCGACTTGGCCTGCTCGTCCTGGCGCATCACGCGCTCCTCGCCGATGTGGGAGGACCGCAGCTGGTAGGGCACCGAGGTGACCATCACGCCGGGGGTGAACAGCAGCCGGCCCTTGAGGCGCAGGGCGGTCTGGTTGTGCAGCAGCTGCTCCCACCACCGGCCGACGACGTACTCCGGGATGAAGACGGCGACGACGCCGCGCGGCTGGGCGTCCTTGATAGCGCGGGTGTACTGCACGATCGGGCGGATCACCTCGCGGTAGGGCGAGTCGAGGATCTTGAGCGGGATGTCGATGCCCCGGGCGTCCCACTCGTCGATGATCTTGTCGCGCTCGGCCGGCTCGGTGGCCACCATCACGCCCTCGAGCACGTTGGGGCGGCTGGCCTTGGCGTAGGCCAGCGCGCGCATCGTGGGCTTGTGCAGCTTGGACACCAGCACGATCGCGTGCACCCGGGTCGGCAGCAGCTGGTCGGTGTCCTCGATCTCCAGCTCCTCGCCCACGTTGTCGTAGTGGCGGCGGATGCTCTTCATGATCATGAAGAAGGTGCCCATGGCCAGGATCGCGATCCAGGCACCCTCGAGGAACTTGGTGACCAGCACGATGACGAGCACGACGGCGGTCATGGTCAGCCCGAAGGCGTTGATGAGCCGCGAGCGCATCATCCGGCGACGCTCGGCCGGGTCGGACTCGGTCTTCAGGTGCCGCGTCCAGTGCCGGATCATGCCGAGCTGGCTGAGGTTGAAGGAGACGAAGACGCCGACGATGTAGAGCTGGATCAGGCGCGTCACCTGGGCGTCGAAGGCCACGATGAGCACGCAGGCCATGCCGGCCAGGATCAGGATGCCGTTGCTGTAGGCGAGGCGGTCGCCACGCGAGCCCAGCTGGCGCGGCAGGAAGCCGTCCTTGGCGAGGATCGAGCCGAGCACCGGGAAGCCGTTGAAGGCGGTGTTGGCTGCCAGCACCAGGATGACGCCGGTCATCGCGACGACGAAGTAGAAGGCCGGGTCGAAGCCGTCGAAGATGCCGCGGGCGAGCTGGGAGATCACCGTGTGCTGCTCGTAGGACTCGGGCAGCGGCGAGCCGTCGGGCAGGCGGAGCCGGTCGAGCTCGCGCGGGTCGACGTACTTCAGGCCCGTCTCGCGGGCCAGGTTGATGATGCTCATGATCATCGTGATCGACAGCACGCCCAGCAGCAGCAGCGTGGTGGCGGCGTTGCGGCTCTTGGGCTTCTGGAAGGCCGGCACCCCGTTGGAGATCGCCTCGACCCCGGTCAGCGCCGCGCACCCGGAGGAGAAGGCCCGCGCCAGCAGGAACACCAGGGCGAAGGTGGTGATCGTGCCCTCGTAGCCCTCGGCCTCGATCAGGCGCAGGTCCGCCGACTCCACCTCGGGGGTGTCGCCGATCGCGATGCGCACCGCGCCCCAGGCCGCCATGCCGAAGACCGCGATCATGAAGCCGTACGTCGGGATCGCGAACCAGCTGCCCGACTCCTTGACCCCGCGGAGGTTGAGCGTGGCCAGCAGCGCGACCAGCAGGACGGCGTAGAACGCCTCGTGGCCGTTGACGAACGGGATCGCGGCGGCCGCGTTGTCGATGCCGGCCGAGATCGAGACCGCGACGGTCAGGACGTAGTCGACCAGCAGCGCGCTGGCCACGGTGACGCCGGCGGTCTGCCCGAGGTTGACCGAGGCCACCTCGTAGTCGCCGCCGCCGCTGGGGTAGGCGTGCACGTTCTGCCGGTACGACGCGATGACGGCCAGCATGACGACGGCCACCCCGATGGCGATCTGCCACGACCACGTGAAGGCGATCCCCGAGCCGGCGAGTCCCAGCATGAGGAAGACCTCGTCGGGGGCGTAGGCGACCGACGAGAGCGCGTCGCTGGCGAAGACCGGGAGGGCGATGCGCTTGGGGAGCAGCGTCTCCCCGAGCTGGGACGACCTGAGCTTCTGGCCCAAGACGATGCGCTTGGAGACGTCACCTAAACCCACGACAGGCAAGGCTAGGGCATGGCACGCACGGGACCGGCCTTCCGGGGCCTTCCACCGGTGTAGCGTTCGGCGCGTGCATGTGGTGATCATGGGATGCGGCCGCGTCGGCAGCACGCTTGCCCGCAGTCTCGAGGAGCGCGACCACACGGTCTCGGTCATCGACAGCAACGCCGACTCGTTCCGCCGCCTGGGTCCCGGGTTCGGAGGTCGCAAGGTGATGGGGGTCGGATTCGACCGCGAGGTCCTCACCGAGGCCGGCATCGACCGGGCCGATGCCTTCGCCGCGGTCTCCAGCGGCGACAACTCCAACATCATCGCCGCCCGCGTGGCCCGCGAGACCTTCGGCATCCAGCGCGTCGTGGCCCGCATCTACGACCCGGGCCGCGCCGAGGTCTACCAGCGGCTCGGCATCACCACGGTGGCCACCGTGAAGTGGACCGCCGACCAGGTGCTCCGACGGCTGCTGCCGGTCGGCGCCGAGCCCGACTTCCGCGACCCCAGCGGCACGATCCGGCTCGACGCGATCATGGTCAACGAGCGGTGGACGGGCCACCGCACCGTGCAGTTCCAGGAGCAGAGCGGCTCCCGCATCGCCTGGATCGACCGGCTCGGCGAGGGCATCCTCCCGACCCGCGAGAGCGTGATGCAGGAGGGCGACCTGCTCCACCTGGTCATGCGCGAGGAGAACGCCCAGCACGTCTTCGACGTGTTCGAGCAGGGACCGGAGGCAGACTGATGCGCGTCGCCATCGCCGGGGCGGGTGCCGTCGGGCGCTCCATCGCCCGGGAGCTCATCGAGAACGGTCACCAGGTGCTGCTCATCGACAAGGAGCCGCGCGCCATCAGCCCCGACCGGGTCGCCGACGCCGAGTGGCTGCTGGCTGACTCCTGCGAGCTGTCGTCGCTCGAGGAGGCCCGGCTCGAGACCTGCGACGTCGTGATCGCCGCCACCGGCGACGACAAGGCCAACCTCGTCACCTCGCTGCTCGCGAAGACCGAGTTCGCCGTCCCCCGCACCGTCGGCCGGGTCAACCACCCCTCCAACGAGTGGCTGTTCACCGAGGCCTGGGGCGTCGACGTCAACGTCTCGACGCCGCGCATCATGTCCGCCCTGGTCGAGGAGGCGGTGACGATCGGCGACGTGGTCCGGCTCTTCACCTTCCGCCAGGGCAACGCCAACCTCGTCGAGATGACGCTGCCCCCGGGCTCGCCGTACGTCGGGAAGCCGTGCGGCCTGATCCCCTGGCCGGAGAACTGCGCCCTGGTGACCATCCTGCGCGACGGCCAGGTCTACACCCCGACCTCGGAGCAGCCGATCGAGGACGGCGACGAGCTGCTCTTCGTCGCCTCGCCGGAGTCCGAGTCGGAGATCGAGCACCTGCTCAACCCCGACCACGAGACCAGCCGCTGAC
The DNA here is from genome assembly GCF_011299595.1 of Nocardioides sp. HDW12B. Lineage (NCBI taxonomy): Bacteria > Bacillati > Actinomycetota > Actinomycetes > Propionibacteriales > Nocardioidaceae > Nocardioides > Nocardioides sp. HDW12B. Next base: position 2,290,017 of record NZ_CP049867.1, read on the forward strand.
CCCTCAGGTCGCGGGGCGGGCCGGGCTGGTGCCTGGGTCCGTGACCGGCGTCCGGTCACGGGTGAGCAGCCACGCCATCAGTGCCAGCGCGGAGAGCTGCAGCGGCCAGCCCATGACCACCTTGGCCAGGCCCAGCGCGGTCACGTAGGGGTCGGCGTCGTCGGCGGCCCGGCCCCCGAGGTAGATCGGCAGCTGCACGGCGACGCGGATGACGCACGGCATCACCAGCACCCAGGTCAGGGTGCTGCACAGACGCACGATCTGCTTGTCCTTGCGCCAGGCGAGGGGGTCCTCGGAGACCGCGCCGACCATCAGGCCGACCGCGGGCGTGCGCGTGAGGATGCTCAGCACCATGAGTCCGGCGTAGACGGCGTTGTAGATGATGCCGGGCACGAAGTAGGCCAGGGCCTGCTGGGAGGCGTCCCCGCCGTTGCGCCCGCCGAGCCACACGAAGAGGCATCCGACGCCGATGCCGACGAGCGCGTTGAGCACGAACTGCACGCTGCTGCGCTGCACGAGGCGCACCACGAGCAGCGCCAGCGCGATGGTCACGCTCAGCCCGATGGCGAGGCGGAGGTCCTTGGTGGTGACGAAGGTCAGCGTGAAGGTGATGGTGGGCGCGGCGGCCTCGAGCATGCCGCGCCGTCCGCCGAGCGCCCGGGACAGCTGCTGACGCACGACCGCCTCGACGGTGCCGACGTCGACGTGGTGCTCCCCCGCGGCCGTCTCCCCCGGGCCGGTGCCGGGATCGTGCGTCGTCGCCCCGGTCGGCGTGGTCGAGGAGTCCGTCATCAGGCGCGGAGCTCGTAGCGCGGGTTGAACATGACGCGCTTGCGGTCCTGCAACCCGAGCCGGCCGATCACCTTGATCGAGCGTCCCGGCTCGACGCCCGTGATGCGTCGGCGGCCCAGCCACACCAGCGTGATGGTGCCGCTGCCGTCGTACATCTCGGCCTCGAGGGCGGGGACGCCGCCCCGGGGACGGAGCGTGACCGTGCGCAGCGTGCCCTGGAGCATCACGCGGTCGCGGTCGGTGGCGTCGGAGATCGGGCAGCAGCCGGCCTTGACCGTCGTGGTCCGCAGCTCCTTGGCGTCCTTCGACGTGGGGCTGGCCCACCGGTTCAGGGTGCTGCGCAGGCTCGCACGTGGGGTGCCCGATCGCTGGCTCATGCTGTCCACTTTACTGACCCCGTGTCAGGACGGGGAGGGCCCTGGGTCACGGTCCGAGGCTTGGTCAGCACCCTGGTCGGGCGCGCGGCGCGCGGTCGGCGGCAGCCGCAGCGGCAGGGCGTCCCCGGGGGGCATCGGGCCCGTCCCGCGGACCACGACGACCTCGCGCAGCGCACGCTCCAGGGAGCCGTCCTCGTCGAAGCGCTGGGCCGGCCGACCGAATGCCGTCACCCGCAGCAGCCACCGGGGTCCCGCGACGCCCCACACCGCCGACCGCTGGGTCACGCCCGCCCCCTGCTCGTCGGTGGTGCTCAGAACGAGCTGGAGCGCCGGGCCGAACGGTCCCTCGACCTCGGTGGCGGTGCCGCCCCGGCGGGCGGCGTCGGCCGCGAGGCGGGGGCGCAGGTCGGCCCACATGTCCTCGTTGCGCGGGGCGGCGAAGGGGCGCAACTCCATCGCGCCGTCCTGGGCCACGAGCATGACGGCGATGACCTGCTGCGAGGCCTCGTCGACCTGCAGGCGCACCTCCAGGGACGGGTCGCCCTTGACGAGCAGCCCGCCGAGGTCGATGCGGTCGGTGTCGCCCTCGACCGAGCGCTCCGAGGAGTCCCACGGTCCGTGGGCCCGGTGGTCCGGCGCCGCGGTGGGGTCCACCGGTGCGGCACCCTCTCCGGTCGTCGGGTCCAGGGCCCCCTCCGGGGTCACCTCGTTCTTGCGGCGCCGTCTCATCGGTCTCCTCGCGCGATCGGTCCAGCGGTGGGGTCGGTGCCGGACGCAGGGGTGGGTGCAGGAACAGGTGCGGGGGTGCTTGCAGGGGTGGCGGTGAAGCCGCCGGTCGAGCCGTGTCCGCCCTCGCCGCGCGCGGAGCCGGGCAGCTGGTCGGTCTCGACGAAGCGGGCCCGGTCGACGCGCTGGACGACCAACTGGGCGATGCGGTCCCCGCGGCGCAGCTCGATGGCCTCGTGGTGGTCGAGGTTGACCAGGGCGACCTTGATCTCGCCGCGGTAGCCGGCGTCCACGGTGCCGGGGGCGTTGACGATCGACAACCCCGACCGGATCGCCAGCCCCGAGCGGGGGTGCACCAGCCCGACGTACCCGTCCGGCAGCGCCAGCGCCAGGCCTGTGGGCACCAGGGCGCGCTCGCCGGGGGCGAGGCGGACGTCGATGGTGGTGGTCAGGTCGGCGCCGGCGTCGCCGGGGTGCGCGTACGTCGGCAGCGGCACGTCCGGGTCGAGGCGGCGCACCGGGACGGGCACGGCGACGCCGGCACCGTCCGGGGGTCCCTGGGGCGTCGACATGGGTCACACCCTAGGCCTGCCGAGCAGGGTGACAGACTTCGACCCATGGAGGAGGCGTACGTCGAGCGGCTGTCGGTGCCGCTGCGGTGGTGGGCCCTCGCGGTGATGTTCTGGGCCACCCTCCTGCTCGCCTTCCTCATCGCGATGCCGCCGCTGGCGGCGGTCGCCCTGGTCGCGGCGCTGACCGCGCTGAACGCCCTGTTCTTCCTGTCGTGGGGGCGCGCGGAGGTCAGCCTCCTCGACGGTGTCTTCCGCGCCGGGCGGGCCTCGATCCCCGCGCACCTGCTGGGCGGCGCCGAGCCGCTGGACGAGGAGGCCACCCGCCGGGTGGTGGGGGTCGACGCCGACGCCCGGGCCTACCTGCTGCTCCGTCCCTACGTCGGCCGCGCGGTGCGGGTGCGGGTCGAGGACCCGGCCGACCCGACGCCGTACTGGGTGGTCGCGACGCGCCACCCCGGCACCCTGGCCGCCTGCCTCAACGGCACGGCCTGACCCCTGGCCGGTCCGGTGGGGCGCGGTTCGTACCAGCGCACCCGGGGCAGGGTCACAGGACGGGACGGAGTGGCAGACTCGTCGCCGTTCCCCCGTCACGACCGCGACGTACCGCGGCCCCCACCCCTCAGCCCTCGGGCGACTGAAAGGAACTCGATGTCCGGCAAGAGTCAGAACGCGGCAGCACTGGTCATGACCCTCGGCGCGACCGCGGCGGCGAAGAAGGTCGCCGACAGCGTCTGGAAGGCGGGGTCCAAGGGCAAGACGCCCCCGACCGACCCGACCGATCCCGACGTCGAGCTGCGCGAGGCCATCCTGTTCGCCGTCATCAGCGGCGTCGTGGTGAGCGTCGCCCGCACCTTCCTGGCGCGCAAGCTGGCGGCGCGTGAGCGTCGCGAGCTCCGCGCGGAGCGCTCGGCCCTGCCCCAGCGCTGACGGGCCCCGAGAAGCGTGGAGCCCGGGTCCGTCACGGACCCGGGCTCGCGTGCGTGGATCAGGCGCAGTCCTTGCAGATCATCTTCTTCTCGTCCGCGAGCTGGCTGCGGTGGTGCACCAGGAAGCAGCTCATGCAGGTGAACTCGTCCTCCTGGCGCGGGCGGACCTCGACGGCCAGCTCCTCGTGGGACAGGTCGGCGCCGGGCAGCTCGAAGGCCTCGGCGGCCTCCGTCTCGTCCTCGTCGACCTTGCCCGAGTTCTTGTCGTGCCGGCGTGCCTTGAGCTCCTCGATGCTCTCCTCGCTCGACTCGTCGTCGGTCTTGCGGGGGGCGTCGTAGTCGGTTGCCATGACGGTGTCTCCTGACCCGGGTCACCGGGTTCTCGAACGTGGGTGGTTCCTGGGGGCTGCGCGAGGCCCGGGTGCAGGCCCTGGTGGGTGGCGCGGTGTCACCCTAGAGCATCGGGCAAGCCCTCCGGACCACCCTCAGGGCGGCGGTCGTCCACCGGCGCCAGGAAGCCGCACTCGGTGATCACCGCCAGGGTGTCGTCGTGGCCGTCGGCAGGCGTGCAGAGCACCGCCTCCATGCCCCCGACCCCCGTGTGCAGGCTCACACGGGCGCCGGCCTCCTCGGCCACCAGCGAGGCGGCGGCGCGGTCCCACAGGTGCAGCCCCTCCTCGATGTAGGCGTCGGCCCGGCCGGCGGCGACGGTGCACAGGTCGAGGGCGGCCGAGCCCTGCCGGCGGACGTCGCGGACCCGGCTCAGCAGCTGCCGCACGGCGTCGCCCTGGAGCTCGCGGATGCGCTGCTGGTACTGGAAGCCGGTGACCACGAGGCGCTCGTTCATCGGGGCGACCTCCCGGACCGCGAGCGGGACGCCGTCCAGGGTGGCGCCCTGCCCCCGGGCCGCCGCGTAGAGCTGGTCGCGGGTCACGTCGAGCACGGCGCCGGCCAGGGAGACCTCGTCGTCGTCGACCGCGGCCACGCACACGGCGTACTGCGGGATGCCGTAGAGGAAGTTGACGGTGCCGTCGATGGGGTCGACGACCCAGGTGATGCCGGTGGCCGACGCGCGCTGGCCACCCTCCTCGCCGAGGAACCCGTCGTCGGGCCGCAGCTCGCGCAGACGTCGTCCGAGCAGCTCCTCCGCAGCGTGGTCCGCCGCGGTCACCACGTCGGTGCGGCTGGTCTTGCGGTCCGCGACGCTGACCGGCTGGGCGGCGTGCTCGCGCACGAGCGCGCCGGCCTCGCGGGCGACGGTCTCGGCCACGCGACGCAGCTCGGCCAGCAGGGCCGGGTCGGTGAGGTCGGGCCGGGCGTTCACCGGGTCGCTCCGGCGTCGGAGCCGCACAGTGCCGGCCGTCCGGGCTGGCGGGCGTTGGCGCAGCAGCCCGGCGGGCAGGTGTCCCAGGAGGGACCCAGGGTGCCGAGCGCGGGGCGCTCGGGCTCCTCCCCCCGCTCGACGGCCGCCCGCTCGAGGACGAGGCGGCGCACCATCGTGACGAAGCGGGGGTCGACGCCCGCGGTGGCGGCCCGGACGAACGCGACGCCGGCCTCCTCGGCCGCCTCGGCGGCCTCCACGTCGAGGTCGTAGATGACCTCCATGTGGTCGGCGACGAAGCCGATCGGCACGACGACCACGGCCTTGACGCCCTCGGCGGCCAGCTCGTGGATGCGGTCGCCGACGTCGGGCTCGAGCCACGGGACACTCGGCGGACCGGAGCGGGAGCAGTAGGTCAGCTCGGCCGGGTAGCGGTGGCCGCTGGCGCTGCGGAGCCGCTCCACGACGAGGTCGACCACGCTCTGGTGCTGCTGGACGTAGGCGGCGCCCCCGAGGCCGGCGCCGGGCTGCTCGGAGCGGCCGCTGGCGTCGTTCATCGAGGTCGGGATGGAGTGGGTGACGAACAGGAGGTGGGCCTCGTTGCGGTCGGCGGCCGCCAGGTTGGACAGCGCGTTGAGGGTGGCGTCGACCATGGTCTCGACGAAGCCGGGGTGGTTGAAGTAGTGCCGCAGCCGGTCCAGCTGCGGTCCCGCGCCCCCCGTGTCAGGACGGGTGTCGGGGAGCGCGGCGACGGCGTCGGCGAGGTTCTCGCGGTACTGCCGGCAGCCGGAGTAGCTGGAGTAGGCGCTCGTCAGCAGGCAGGCTGCCCGCTGGACGCCGTCGGCGCGCATCTGCGCCAGGGTCTCGGTGAGGTAGGGGTCCCAGTTGCGGTTGCCCCAGTAGACGGGCAGGTCGAGGCCGGCCCCGGCGAAGTCCTCCCGGACGGCGGCGAGGAACTCGCGGTTCAGGTCGTTGAGCGGGCTGCGTCCGCCGAAGCGGTAGTAGTGCTCGCCCACCTCCTCCAGCCGCTCCCGCGGGATGCCGCGGCCGCGGGTGACGTTCTCCAGGAAGGGCACCACGTCCTCGGGCTTCTCGGGGCCGCCGAAGGAGACCAGCAGCAGCGCGTCGTACGGCGAGGGATCGGGCATGGGGCTCATCCTAGGGAGACCTACCATGGTCTCTCGTGCCGGCAATGCTCTCGACCTACCGTCGCGCCCTCGCGACCCCCGGCGCACTGCGCTTCAGCGCGAGCGGTGCCCTGGCCCGCATGCCGATCTCGATGACCGCCCTCGGCATCGTCATCCTGGTCTCCGACCGGACCGGCTCGTACGGCGTGGCTGCCGGGGTCTCCGCGGCCTACGTGGTCGCCAACGCGGTCGGAGGCATTCCGCTCGCCCGCCTCGTCGACCGGCGGGGGCAGCGTCGCGTCCTGGCGCCGACCGTGGCGCTGTCCGTGGTCGCGCTGGTTCTCGTCGTGGTCGCCGTCGAGGCCGACGCCGCCGCCCCGGTGCCCCACCTGCTGGCGGCGCTGTCGGGGGTGACGATGCCCAACATCGGCGCCGCGGTGCGGGCCCGGTGGTCGTTCGTGGCCGCCGACCGGCGGGTGCTCGACACGGCCTTCGCGCTGGAGGCCGTCAACGACGAGATCGTCTTCATCGTCGGTCCGACCCTCGTCGCGCTGCTGTCGGCGGCCTGGCACCCGTGGGCCGGACTGGCCACCGCGGCGGTGTTCGCATCCGTCGGGACCGCCCTGCTGGTGGCGCAGCGCAGGACCGAGCCGCCGTTGACGCGGGCCGAGAGCGTCCACCGGTCCCCGATGCCCTGGCGCGCCGTCGCCCCGCTGGCGGTGAGTGCCCTCTCCCTGGGCGCCCTGCTCGGTGCCTGCGAGATCGCGACCGTGGCCTTCACGGAGGAGCAGGGCCGCAAGGCGCTGGCCGGAGTCCTGCTCGCGGTCTGGGCGCTCGGCAGCCTGCTCGCCGGCCTGGTCGTGGGTGCGATGACCTTCCGGCGCAGCCCGGCCCAGCGCTATCGGGCGGGCAGCCTCGCCCTCGTCGCGCTCGTGCTGCCGCTGCCGTTCGTGGACAGCCTGCTGATGCTCGGGTTCTTCCTCCTGCTGTGCGGCTTCGCGATCTCCCCCACGCTGATCGCGGCGATCTCGTGGACCGAGTCGCTGGTGCCGACGGACCGGCTCAACGAGGGCATCGCGGCGGTCACGACCGGGCTCGTGGCCGGCATCGCCCCCGGCGCGGCGCTGGTCGGCGTCGTGGTGGACGCCCACGGGGCGTCGGCGTCGTACTGGGTGCCGGTGGGGATCGCCGCGCTCGGGGTGCTGGTGGGGTGGTCGGCGCAGCGGTTGTCCCCGCCCCCGGGCCCGCGTGTGTCGGCCCCGGGGCCGGTGTCGGCCTGAAGTACGGTGGGGGCTCGGCGACCGATTCTGCTGTGTTGGAGATGTGAGAGATGGACAGCGTCCTCCGCCCGCGCGACATCCAGGCCCGGATCCGTTCCGGCGAGAGCCCGGAGACCGTGGCCGCGGCTGCACAGACCTCGATCGAGAGGATCATGACGTTCGCCTCCCCGGTCCTGGCCGAGCGGGCGTTCGTGGCCCAGCAGGCGCTCAAGGCCTCGGTACGCCGACGCACCGGCGACGGTGCGCCCGGCCAGCTCGGGGCCGCGGTCGCCGAGCGGCTCTCCGGTGAGCACCTCGACGCCGACGACGTGGAGTGGGACGCCTGGCGCCGTGAGGACGGCCGCTGGACCCTGGTCGCGGAGTACGACGCCCCGTCCGGCGCCGAGCGCGCCGAGTTCGTCTACGACACCGCCGGCCGCTACGTCACCGCCACCGACGAGCAGGCCCGCTGGCTCGTGGGCGAGCGCGTGACCGCCAACCCGGCCGGCCCGGGGCCCGCCCAGATGCACCTCGGCGACGACGCCATCGAGCTGGTCACCGGCCGCCGTCCGGCTCCGCCCGCCGACCTCGAGCCCTCGCAGGACCACCCTGCAGCCGCGTCCGGGCCGACCGGTCAGCGCGTCACGTCCCTGCGACCGGTGCCGCACCCCGTCGACGCGCTCGTCGACCGGGCCGACGCCGCACCCGCCGAGCCCGCTGGGCCCGCTGGGCCCGCTGGGCCCGCTGGGCCCGCTGGGCCCGCTGAGCCCGCTGAGCCCGCTGAGCCCGTCGCTCCGGCAGCCCGGGCCTCCGAGCCCGACGAGATCACCGTCGACCTGACCGAGTCCGCCGACGCGGCCCGTGCCGGCCGACCCGGCCATCCCGGCCGAGGGCCGCGGCCCGCCCGACCGGCTCGACCGATGGCCGACGCCGACTGGATGGCCACCCAGGCCAGCGAGCGCCCGGCCCGTGCTGCCGCACCCGCTGCCGCACCCCCTGCCGCACCCGCGGTCGAGACTGCTCCCGAGCCTCCGCCGGAGGCCGAGGGCCTGTTCGAGGTGCCGGCGGACGACGGCTCCACGACGCCCGAGGGCACCGAGGACGTCCCCGCCGACGAACCGGGTGCGAGCGCGCGCCCGGCGAAGCCGACCAAGAAGCCCGCCAAGGGCAAGTCGGCGAAGGGTCGCGCGGCGATCCCGAGCTGGGACGAGATCATGTTCGGCTCGTCGAACGACTGATCTTCGCCCGGTCCTCGGTCCTGCCTCGCTCGGCAGCCTGAGGTCCTAGGCTGACCGCCATGTCGTACTTCGTGACCGGCGCCACGGGATTCATCGGCCGCTACCTCGTGCAGGAGCTGCTCGACAACCGCGAGGGGCAGGTGTTCGTGCTCGTGCGCGGGCCCTCACGCCCCCGCATGGAGCGGCTGGTCCAGCAGTGGGGCCACGGTGACCGCGTCACCATGGTCACCGGCGACCTCTCCGAGGCGGCCCTCGGCGTCGATCCGGCGTGGGTCGAGGAGAACCGCGGCTCGATCGACCACTTCGTGCACCTGGCGGCGATCTACGACATGACCGCCAGCGACGAGCAGAACGAGACCCTCAACGTCGGCGGCACCCGCAACGCCATCGAGCTGGCGGCCGACCTCGACGCGGGGGTGTTCCACCAGGTCTCCTCCATCGCGGCCTCGGGCGACTACCAGGGCTTCTGGGACGAGACGATGTTCGACGTCGGGCAGCGGCTGCCGTCGCCGTACCACCGGACGAAGTTCGAGTCCGAGCGCATCGTGCGCGAGGAGTCAGCCGTGCCGTGGCGGATCTACCGTCCCTCGATGGTGATCGGCCACTCCGAGACCGGGGCGATGGACAAGGTCGACGGGCCCTACTACTTCTTCCCGATCCTCAAGCTGCTGCGCGACTTCCTGCCGACCTGGACGCCGCTGGTGGGCGTCGACCTCGGCGACACCAACGTGGTGCCGGTCGACTACGTCGCCTCGGCCATGGACCACCTCATGCACCTCGAGGAGCGCGACGGCGAGGCCTTCCACCTGGTCAACCCCGAGCCCCAGCGCACCGTCGACGTCATCAACCTGTTCGCCGACGCGGCCAAGGCGCCGCAGTTCGCGACCCCGATCGACCGCGACGTCACCGGGCTGGTGCCCACCGGTCTGCTGCCGCGCGCGGTGCGTCCGGGCACGCTGTTCAAGGGCGCGCTGCGGACCCCGCCGGGCAAGCTGGCCCTGCGCGAGACCGTGGGCCGGCTCGGCCTGCCCTCCGAGGTGGTCGAGCACGCCGGCTTCCCGACCGTCTACGGCAGCTCCATCACCGAGCAGGCACTCGCCGGGTCCGGGCTGTCGGTGCCGGACCTGGAGTCCTACGCCCCGGCGATCTGGAACTTCTGGGAGGAGCAGCTCGACGACTCCCTGGCCAACGACAAGAAGACCGTCGAGGCGCTGCGCGGCAAGACGGTGGTCATCACCGGGGCCTCCTCCGGCATCGGCATGGTGACGGCCTTCAAGGTCGCCCAGGCCGGTGGCATCCCGGTGCTGGTCGCCCGCGGCAAGGAGAAGCTCGAGGGGGCGAAGGCCGCCATCGAGCACCGCGGCGGCACCGCGCACGTCTTCCCGTGCGACCTGTCCGACCTCGAGGCCATCGACGACCTCGCCCGCCGGCTGACCGAGGAGCTGGACTCGGTCGATTACCTGGTCAACAACGCCGGCCGCTCGATCCGCCGCTCGGTCAAGCTCAGCCACGACCGCTTCCACGACTTCGAGCGCACCATGCAGCTCAACTACTTCGGCGCGATCCGCCTGGTCATGGGGCTGCTGCCGGCGATGCGCGCGCAGCGCAGCGGCCACATCGTCAACATCAGCTCGATCGGCGTGCAGACCAACCCGCCGCGGTTCAGCGCCTACGTCGCCTCCAAGGCGGCCCTCGACGCGTGGAGCAACGTGGTCAGCTCCGAGGTGGTCGGCGACGGCATCAGCTTCACCAACATCCACATGCCGCTGGTCAAGACGCCGATGATCGCCCCCACCAAGATCTACGACAAGTTCCCCACGATCAGTCCGGCCCAGGCCGCCGACATGGTGGTGCGCGCCCTGGTGGACCAGCCCCACGAGATCAACACCACCCTCGGCACGGTCGGCGCGCTGGCCCACACGCTCGTGCCCCGCACCGCCTTCAAGGTGTTGCACCTGGCCTACCGGGTCTTCCCGGACTCGACCGCGGCCAAGAGCGGCGGCAAGCCGAGCGAGCCGCAGCCGACGAGCCAGCAGCAGCAGATCCTGGCCCGCCTCACCAAGGGCGTGCACTGGTAGGAGACGCGGGACCATCGGCGCAACCTTTCCGCGTCGTACGGCGTCATAGTGGTGACACGTCCGTCATCACAGGGGAGGGGGACGCCATGGGCGCCCTGCCAGGTCACACCCGTCCGTCGCGGCTGCTCGGGGCCGCGCTCAGCATCGGGCTGCTGGCCAGCCCGGCCGCGCTGCTCACGACCTCGTCGGCCGTGGCCGAGGCAGCGGCCGAGACCCCGACACCGTCGATCCGGCTCTTCAGCAGCAACGACCGGGTCATCGAGTACACCCGGCCCGCCGGGCGCCGGGCCTGGCTGCCGGTGCCGGTGTGGGCGACCCCGACCGGTGAGGGCGCCTTCGACCTGAGGGTCCGCCGACCGAACTTCGCCACCGCGATCACGGCCACCCAGCTCGTGCACCACGCCGACGGCTCGACCACCCAGGTCGCGCGGCCCGACCTGCCGATCGACGGCTGGCGCGGGCTCCCCGGGTTCTTCGACCTCACGGTCACCAACGGCGCCGGCCAGGTCGTGAAGCGCGCGTCCCAGCGCTACTGCCCCAACGCCGGGCAGCAGCAGCGGCTGGACCCCGCCGGCCCGGACACCGCGACCTTCCCCGAGGGCTGCGGGGGCATGCCGTTCACCTACGGCACCCGGTGGGGCATCGACGACGGCTGGGCCAACGGCGTGGGCGAGGGCCTGGTCCTCAACGTCCCGGCCGGGCGCTACACCGCCACGATCCGGGTCACCGAGGCCTACCGCTCGGCGCTCGGCATCGCCCCCGCGGACGCCACCGCCACGGTCCGCTACCGCCTGGTCGACGGCCCGTACGGCGAGCACGCGCGTGCGGCGAACCGGACCTCGGACGAGCCCGCTCCGGTGCAGGCCCGTGCCTCGGCCCCGATCGTGACCCAGCCCGACGCGGCGTACCTGCCGGACCTGCGGAGCCTGCCGGCCTTCGGCATGGAGACCAGCCGCCAGGGCGGCAAGGACTGGCTGTCCTTCGGGGCGAACGTGTGGATCGGCGGCAACTCGCTGCTCGACATCGAGGGCTTCCGCCGCCAGGACGAGGAGGTCATGGACGCCTGGCAGTACTTCTACGACGGCGACGAGCCGGTGGGCCGCGCCCCCGTCGGGACCATGGAGTACGACACCCGGGACGGCCACTTCCACTGGCACCTCCAGCAGTTCGCGCGCTACCGCCTGCTGACCCAGGACAAGCAGCGGGTCGTGGTCAGCAGCAAGCAGTCGTTCTGCATCGTGCCCACGGACCCGGTCGACCTGTCCCTCGCCAACGCCGAGATGCGGCCCTACGCCACCGGGCTGGACTCCGCCTGCGGCGAGCGCGACGCGCTGTGGATCCGCGAGACGCTGCCGGTCGGCTGGGGTGACACCTACTACCAGGGCAAGGGCGGCCAGGCCTTCGACATCACCGGGGTCCCGAACGGCACCTACCTCGTGGCCGTCGAGGCGAACCCCGAGCGCACGCTCTTCGAGACCAACCGTGCCAACAACGCCTCCTACCGCACGGTGATCCTCAAGGGCCGCCCCGGCGCCCGCAAGGTCTGCGTGCCTGCCCTGCACGGCATCGACGCCCACGGGACCTGCTGAGCCCGATCGGCCCGCGCCGTCCTGTCAGTCCCCCGTGCCCGGGGCGCCGGTCTCCACCGGTCGCCCCGGGTCACGGATCCACGCGCTCCACGAGCCGGGGTAGAGGGCGGCGCGGACCCCGAGCAGCTCGAGCGCGAGCAGGTCGTGGGCGGCGGTGACCCCCGAGCCGCAGTACGCCGCCACCGGTCGGCCCTCGCGGTCGGCGGCCACGGCCGCGGCGTACACCTCGGCGAGGCGGTCGAGGTCGGCGAAGCGGCCGGTGCCGGGGTCGAGGTTCAGCGAGGTCGGGACGTTCAGCGCCCCGGGGACGTGGCCGGCCACCGGGTCGACCGGCTCGACCTCGCCGCGGAACCGCTCCGGAGCGCGGGCGTCGAGGAGCGCGCCGTCGCGCGCGACCCGGGCGGCGGTATCGGCGTCGACCACCGGGCGCCGGCCCGGAACGGGCACGAAGTCGCCGGCCTCGGGGCACACGGGCCCGCTCTCGGTGGGCAGTCCCGCCTCCCGCCAGGCCGGCCAGCCGCCGTCGAGCAGCCGCACGTCCGGGTGGCCGGCGTCGGCGAGCAGCCACCACGCCCGGGCCGCCGCGACGCCCCCGACGGCGTCGTAGACCACGACCGGGCGGTCGCCGCGCACCCCGGCCGCCCGCAGCGCCGTACCGAGGACCGCGGGGTCGGGCAGCGGGTGGCGCCCGCCGTCCCCGGGCGGGCCGGCGAGCGCCTCGTCGAGGGAGACGTACGCCGCGCCCGGGACGTGACCGGCGGCGTGCTGCTCGGCGCCGTCGGTGCGCCCGAGCTGCCACCGGACGTCGAGGAGCGTGACGCGCGCGCCGCCGGCGAGGAGGTCGGCGAGCTCCGCGACGGACACGAGGGGGCGGGGCGGCGAGGAGGGGGTCGGCATGCCGCCGAGGATAGGGGCCGGCAGCCACCCGGCCGGACTCGTGGCAGGATGCCTGACCGTGGCGGAGCTGACCTTCTGGACCGGGACGATGGACGCCGGCAAGTCGACCCTCGCGCTGCAGACGAACCACAACCACGCCTCGCGGGGCCGGGTCGGGCTGATCTTCACCTCCCACGACCGGGCCGGCGAGGCCGTGGTGTCCTCGCGGCTGGGGCTGACGCACGACGCCCTCGAGGTGACCGACGACTTCAGCTTCTGGCGCTTCGTCGTCGACCGGCTCACCCAGGGCGGCCGGATCGACTACCTGGTGTGCGACGAGGCGCAGTTCTACACCCCGACCCAGGTCGACGACCTCGCCAAGATCACCGACGAGCTGCAGATCGACGTCTTCTGCTTCGGCATCCTCACCGACTTCCGCACCTCGCTCTTCCCCGGCTCGGCCCGGCTCGTGGAGCTGGCCGACCGCACCGAGGTGCTGCAGGTCGAGGCGCTGTGCTGGTGCGGGCGCCGCGCCACCCACAACGCGCGCACCGAGAACGGCGTGATGGTCACCGAGGGCGACGTCGTGGTCGTGGGCGACGTGGAGGAGGAGCCGGTGCCCCTCGACGCCGCGGCCGCGGAGCCCGTCGTGGCCTACGAGGTGCTCTGCCGCCAGCACCACCGCCGCCGGATGACCGCGGCCCGCGCTCGCGCGGTCTCCCTGGTCTCCGAGCCGCTGCCCTTCGGATGACGGGCGCTCCGCATCCCGCCCCGCCGCTGAGGATGCCGGTGGCGGAGCAGGAGGTGGACCGCGACCGGGCGGCGCGGGTCCTGGAGGCCTACCCGGAGATCGCGGGTGAGGACCTGCGGCTGCTGGGCGTCGGCTGGGACAACACGGTGTGGCTCGTCGACGAGCGGTGGACGCTCCGGCTCCCCCGGCGCGCCGCCGCCCTGCCGCTGCTGGAGCGGGAGCTGACGGTGCTGCGCGCACTGGCGGGCCGGCTGCCGCTCCCCGTCCCGGAGCCGGCGTACGTCGTCGGGCCGGCGGCCGACTTCCCCTGGCCGTCCTGGGCCGCCCCGGTGGTGCCCGGGGTTGAGCTCGCGCACGCCGGGATCGCCGACGAGGACCGGGTCGACCTCGGCGCGCAGGTGGGCGGGTTCCTCGCCGTGCTGCACGCCCAGACACCGCCCCCCGGGCTCCCCCACGACCCCAACCGGCGCGCCGACATGGCCGTCCGGGTGCCGTGGGCGCGCGAGGCGGTCGCGCGGGCCGTCGGGCAGGGGCTGGTCGGTGCCGCACCCGACGGCTTCGAGGCGCTCGCCACCGAGGCCGACGCACTCCCTCCGACCGAGCGGACGGTCCTCTGCCACGGCGACCTGCACCTGCGCCACGTCCTCGTCGCCCTGAGAAGCGGCGGGCGCGGCACAGCCGACACAGCCGACACAGCCGCCGCGCCCGGCGGATGGGCGGCGGCCGGGGTCATCGACTGGGGCGACGCCTGCCTGGCCGACCCGGCCCTCGACCTCTCGTTCGCCTACGCGGCCTTGACCGGTGCGGCGCGGGAAGCCTTCCTCACGGGCTACGTCGACGGCGGCGGGACGGCTCCAGACCGGCCCACCGAGGTCCGGGCCCGCCTGGTCGCCGCCGGGCTGTGCGCCATGCTCGCGACCACCGGTGCCGAGGGCGGCGACCCTGCTCTGGTCTCCGAGAACGTCCGCGGCATCGCGCGCGCCCTGGCCTGACCCACCCTGCGGCCGCCCTCCCGGACCGCGAGCCCGTCAGCCAGTCAGCCGGTCAGCCGACGAGGACCGGCACCAGCATCTCGGCGGCGGTCAGCGACCCGTGCATGCCGACCAGGCGGGGCTCGACCGGGAAGTCGGCGCGCGACAGGATCGCGTGGTCGCCGGTGCAGGCGACGACGACGTCACCGACCCGGGGACGCGCCAGCGCGGTCTCGCGCCCGAACCAGCCGCGGGCGAAGGCCTCGTCTCGGGTGAGCACCTCGGCCCGCTCACCGAGCACGGATCGCCAGGTGGCGGCGACGTCGTCCACGGCGCCGCCGCGGCAGTAGAGGTGGCGGAAGCGGGCCTCGCCGCCGAGAAGCGCCACCCCGTCCCGCAGGCCGGGGACGTCGTCGACCTCGAGGCGGTGCTCCTCCGGCGGGTCGACCATGCCGTGGTCGGCGACCACGACGAGACGCGTCGCGGGGTCGAGCATCTCGCGCAGCTGCAGGGTGCTGGTGTCGATCGCCTCCAGCTCGGCCCGCCACTGCGCGGAGTCGACGCCGTAGCGGTGGCCGGTCCAGTCGAGGTCGGGGTCGTAGAGGTAGGTCAGCGACGGGCCGGACCCGGCGCTGCCCTCGACCGCGGCGACGAGCCGCTCCCCGACCCGGTCGGCGCCGACGTACTCCGCGCCGCGGGTGCTGGCCCGCGTGAGGCCGGAGTCGGCGAACTCGCGCTTGTTCACCGCCCGGGCGTCGACCCCGGCGGCGGCCAACCGGGCGAAGGCGGTGGTGTGCGGCTGCCACTCCACCGGGTCGACGGACTTCGACCACTGCAGGGCGTTGAGCAGACGGTCGGTGCCCGGCACCCGGGTGGTGTAGCCGAGCACGCCGTGGTGACCGGGCGTCAGCGCCGTGCCGAGGCTGGTCAGGCTGGTCGCGGTCGTCGACGGCACCCCGGCGGTCGCCGGCGTCGAGGCGAGCAGCAGCTCGTGGAGGAAGGGGGCGTCCTCGGGGTGCTCGCGGAGCAGCTCGTGACCGAGCCCGTCGACGAGCAGCACGACGTACGCCGGTGCCTCCGGCAGGACGAGGTCGGTGGGCCGGTCGTCGACGAAGGCGTGGCCGGCCCCGAGGGCGTGGGCGACGGCAGGCAGCACGTCGCCGAGCGAGCGGACGCCGTACGCCGGCTCGACGAACCCCGTGGCCGCAGGGGCGACGCTCACCGACCGGTGCGGGCCGAGAGCGCCCCGGCGAAGGTCAGCAGCTGGGCCACCGCGTCGGGGCCCTCGGCCGCGGCCGAGACCCGGATGGAGAAGTCGCCGGGGCCGACCATGCCGGTGTAGCCGTGGTCGGCGTCGCACTCGGGGTCACCGCAGCCGGCGGGCTCCAGGTCGATGCGGCTGACGCCGTTCCACCCGAGGGACAGCACCACCTCGTTGGCGCCGGGGGCGGGCACGCGCTTGCCGGCGTACGACGCGGGGTTGGCGACCATGCGCGTCACCGCGACCGTGACGATCGCGCTCAGGGCGACGGCCTCGGTGCTCGTGGAGGTGTACGGCGCCGGCAGCACCTCGTCGGCGGCGTGCTCGTCGGTGTGGGCGACGATGAGCCGGCTCGGGGTGAGCACCAGCACGGTCACGTGGCGCACGACCTCGTCGCGCTCGTCGAGCGTGGGCTCGTGGTGGACCAGGTGGGCCTCGACGGGCTCACCGGCCACCGCGGCGAAGACGCCGTCGGCGACCACGTCGGGGTAGTAGCCCGAGGCCTCGATGGCCGAGCGGAGGTCGGAGGAGCGGTCGATCACGTCGCGCATGCCGGTCAGTGTGTCACGGGCGCACGGAGGGGCCGGTCGGTCAGGCCCTCAGTCGGGCATGGTCTCGGCGAGCGAGGCCATGCGCCGGGCGAACCAGTCCGAGCGGGCGTCCACGGCGGGCTCGACCCGGGCCGAGGCGGTCAGCACGGTGACGCCGACGCTGCCGACGATGACCAGCGACAGGTCGAGCTCGCGGACCTCGGCGAAGTCGTTCTTGAGCTGCGCGACGGTCAGCAGCAGCCGCTCGACGGCCGCGATGTCGACCGGCTCGCTGCCGCGGTAGCCCAGCAGCAGCGGCGCGGCCTTGATGTCGCGGGCCATCTCGGTGGCGTCGAGGGCGGTCATCGGCGGGATCCGGTAGGCGCGGTCGCCGAGCAGCTCGGTCGCCGGGCCGGAGACGCCGTACGACACCACGGGGCCGAAGAGCGGGTCCTCGACGCCGCGCACGGAGACGGGGACGCCGACGGGGGCGACCCGCTGCACCACGAAGCCGGGCTCCTCCCGGGTCTCGACGAGGCGCTCCATGGTGGTCTCCCAGGCGTCGCGCATCTCCTCCTCGTCGTCGATGTTGCGCCACACGTGCGTCATGTCGGCGCGGTGGCGGACGTGGTCGGCGGTCGCCTTGAGCACCACGTCCCAGCCGAGCCGCTCCCCCGCGGCGACGGCCTCCTCCTCGGTGGTGACCGGGATCCGCTCCCAGAGCTTCACGCCGTACGCCGCCAGCAGCTCGCCGAGCTCGTCGTCGCTGAGGGGCCGGCCCTCCGGCTGCCCGACGAGGGCGCCGGTGACGACCGCGCGGGCGCGCGCCCGGTCGGGCTCCTCCCCGACTGCGTCGGCGTCGTTGGGGCGGTCCAGCCAGGCGGCGTACTCGACCGCGCGGCCCAGCGCCCGCATCGCGGAGTCGGGCGACTGGTAGCTGGGCACCGAGCCGCGGCCGGCGGTGCTGCCGGCGGCGTCGGGCACCCGCAGCAGCTCGGGCACGCCCTCGGCGGCCAGGAACGTCGAGAGCACCGGCTTGTCCGACTGCTCCCCCACCACGGCGAGCACGTCGGCGACCTCGGCCCCGCTGGTGTTGACCGGCGGGATGAACACCGCCAGCACCGCGTCGACGTCGGGGTCGTCGAGGGCGGTGTCCAGCGCGGTCTCGAAGTCCTCGCCGCTGGCCTCGGCGCCCAGGCCGGGCGCGGGGCGGGTCTCCAGGCCGGCGGCGACCGCGGCGTCGGAGGCCATGAGGGCCAGGGCGTCGGAGTTGCTGACGATCGCGACCCGGTTGCCGCGCGGCAGCGGCTGGTGCGCGAGCAGCTGGGCGACGTCGAACATCTCGTCGAGGGTGTCGACCTGGATGACGCCGGCCTGGCGGAACATCGCGTCGACCGCGGCCTGCCCCGACTCGCTGGCCCGCACCGAGTGGCCCATCGGGACGCCCTGGGTGGCGCGGCCGGACTTCACCGCGATGACCGGCTTGCGCCGCGAGACGCGGCGCGCGATCCGGCTGAACTTGCGCGGGTTGCCGATCGACTCCAGGTAGAGCAGCACGACCCCGGTGGTCTCGTCGTCCTCCCAGTACTGCAGCAGGTCGTTGCCGGAGACGTCGGCGCGGTTGCCGGCGGACACGAAGGTCGAGAGCCCGAGACCGCGGCGGGCGACGTTCTCGAGGATGGCGAGGCCGAGCGCGCCGGACTGGCAGAAGAACCCGGCCCGCCCGCGCGGCGGCATGACCGGCGACAGGGACGCGTTGAGCGCGTGGTCGGCGGCGGTGTTGATGATCCCCAGGGCGTTGGGGCCGATGAGGCGCAGCCCGTAGGTGCGGCACATCCGGACCAGCTGGCGCTGCAGCCGCCGACCCTCGTCGCCGGTCTCGGCGAAGCCGGCGGAGACCACGACGAGCCCGTGGACGCCCTTGTGGGCGCAGTCGAGCACCACGTCGGCCACGGCGTCGGCCGGCACGGCGACCACGGCGATGTCCACGTCGTCGGGGATGTCGCTGACCCGGTCGTAGGCCGGCATGCCGGCCACCGCGTCGGCCGCCGGGTTCACGACGTACACCCGGCCCTGGAAGTCGCCCATGACGAGGTTGCGGACCAGCCGCTGCCCGACGGTGGTGGTGCGGCGGCTGGCGCCGACGACGGCAACGCTGCGGGCGTCGAAGAAGCGGTGGATCGAGGCGGTCTCGGCGCGGTGCTCGCGGGCCGACATCACCTCCTGCGAGGTCACGGTCGGGTCGATGGAGAACTGCAGCTCGACGACGCCGTCGGCGAAGCCGCCACCGACGCTGTAGCCGGCGTCGCGGAAGACCTGCTGCATGCCGGTGTTCTCCGGCAGGATCTCGGCCACGAACCGCTTGACGCCCAGCTCACGGCCGATCTGGGCGAGGTGCTCGAGCAGCAGCTGGCCGATGCCGCGGTGCTGGTGGGCGTCCTGGACGAGGAACGCGACCTCCGCCTCGGTGCCGAGGTCGTCGGGACCGCCCGGGCCAGGCAGCCGCTCGAACTGGCCCAGCGCGATGATCTTCTCGGCCAGCATCAGCACCAGGCCGACCCGGCGGTGGTTGTCGACCCCGACGGTGCGCTCGATCTCGCGCTCGGTGAGCTGCGGCATCGCGGAGAAGAAGCGGTAGTACTTCGAGCGCGACGACGCGCCCTCGTAGAACTCGACGAGCGCCTCGGCGTCGCCGCGCCGGATCGGGCGCAGGTGGCCCGAGCCGCCGTCGCGCAGCAGCACGTCGGCCTCCCAGTGCCCGGGCGAGGCCTGAGGGTCCGTTGCCGAGGTCACGGAGGGAATCTATCTCCTCGCGCCGACCGGCGAGCCCGCCCGCTCCCGGAGGCGTCCGTCGGGAGAGAATGCCGCCGTGGCACCCCCGAGCAGACGATCCAGCAGCCGACGCGGCTCCCGCGAGCCTCTCCCCGAGGACTTCGAGGAGCACATCGTCGACATCGACGTCGGCGAGGAGATGCGCACCAGCTTCCTCGAGTACGCCTACTCCGTCATCTACAGCCGCGCCCTGCCCGACGCGCGCGACGGCCTGAAGCCGGTCCAGCGCCGCATCCTGCACACCATGGCCGAGATGGGCCTGCGCCCCGACCGCGGCCACGTGAAGTCGGCGCGCGTGGTCGGCGAGGTCATGGGTCGCCTGCACCCGCACGGCGACGGCGCGATCTACGACGCGCTGGTCCGCATGGTGCAGCCGTGGTCGCTGCGGCTGCCGATGGTCGACGGGCACGGCAACTTCGGCTCGCCCGACGAGGGCCCGGCCGCCATGCGCTACACCGAGTGCCGGCTGGCGGCCGCGGCGATGCCGATGACGACCTCGATCGACGAGGACACCGTCGACTTCAAGCCCAACTACGACTCCCGGGAGATGGAGCCGACCGTCCTGCCGGCGGCGATCCCCAACCTGCTGGTCAACGGCGCGGCCGGCATCGCGGTCGGCATGGCCACCAACATGGCGCCCCACAACCTCGTCGAGGTCGTGCAGGCGCTGCGGCACCTCATCACCCACCCGACGGCCGACCTCGACGCGCTCATGCGCTTCGTGCCGGGTCCGGACCTGCCCACCGGCGGCAAGATCATCGGGCTGTCGGGCATCCGCGACGCCTACGAGACCGGACGCGGCACGTTCAAGATGCGCGCCACCGTCCGCGTCGAGAACGTCACCCCGCGCCGCAAGGGCCTCGTCGTCACCGAGCTGCCGTACGGCGTCGGGCCCGAGAAGGTGATCGAGCGCATCAAGACGCTGGTCCTGGCCAAGAAGCTGCAGGGCATCTCCGACGTCAAGGACCTCACCGACCTCGCGAACGGGCTGAACCTCGTCATCGAGGTCAAGAACGGCTTCAACCCCGAGGCGATCCTGGAGCAGCTCTATCGGCTGACCCCGATGGAGGACTCCTTCGGCATCAACGCCGTCACGCTGGTCGACGGCCAGCCCCGGACGCTGGGGCTCAAGCAGCTGCTCGAGGTCTACCTCCAGCACCGGTACGACGTGGTGCGGCGGCGCTCGTCGTACCGGCGCGCCCGGGCGGCCGAGCGGCTGCACCTGGTCGAGGGCCTGCTCGTCGCGATCCTCGACATCGACGAGGTCATCCAGCTCATCCGCTCCAGCGACGACGGGTCGGAGGCCAAGGCGCGCCTGATGAGCGTCTTCGACCTCGACGACCCGCAGGCGACGTACATCCTCGACCTGCAGCTGCGTCGGCTGACGAAGTTCTCCCGCATCGAGCTGGAGAAGGAGAAGGACGAGCTCGAGCAGCGCATCGCCGCGCTCGACGAGATCCTCAACGACGAGAGCAAGCTGCGCGCCGTGGTCTCCGACGAGCTCGCCGAGATCGCCAAGGCGCACGGGACGCCCCGGCGGACCGTGCTGCTGCAGTCGGCGGGGCAGCCGTCTGCCGCCGCGATGTCCCTCGAGGTCACCGACGACCCGTGCTTCGTCTTCCTGTCCTCCGCCGGGCTGCTCGCGCGCTCGCAGAGCGACGAGACACCGGGCTCCGGCGAGGGTCGCAGCGGTCACGACGTGATCGTCAGCGCGGTCCGCGCCACGGCCCGCGGCCAGGTCGGCGTGGTCACCACCGGCGGGCGCGTGGTGCGCCTCGAGGTCGTCGACCTGCCGGCTCTGCCGCCGACGGCGAACGCCCCCCACCTGCAGGGCGGCGCCCCGCTGAGCACCTTCCTGCAGCTCGAGGGCGACGAGCGCGCGCTGGCGCTGACGACGCTGACCGACCAGGGGCCGGGGCTGGCGCTCGGCACCCGGCAAGGCGTCGTCAAACGGGTCAACCCCGAGCTGCTCGCGCGCGACGCCTGGGAGGTCGTCCGCCTCGCCGACGGCGACGAGGTCGTGGGGGCGGTGGAGCTGACCACCGGTGAGGAGGAGCTCTGCTTCGTCACCAGCGACGCCCAGCTGCTGCACTTCGGCGCGTCCGCGGTGCGCCCACAGGGCCGCAGCGGCGGCGGCATCGCCGGCGTCCGGCTGGCCGCGGGCGCCCACGCGGTGTTCTTCGGTGCGTTCACCGCGGACGAGGACGCCGTGGTCGTCACCGTCTCCGGCTCGAGCACGGCGCTGCCCGGCACCGAGCCGGGCTCGGTCAAGGTCACGCCGTTCGCCGAGTACCCGGCGAAGGGGCGCGCTACCGGCGGCGTCCGGTGCCACCGCTTCCTCAAGGGCGAGGACACGATCGTGCTCGCCTGGGTCGGTCGCGGACCGGCGATGGCCGCGGCCGAGTCGGGCTCCCCCGTTGACCTGCCGCCCGCCGAGGGGCGCCGCGACGGCTCGGGCACACCGGCTCCGCAGGCGGTCGTCGGTGTCGCCTCACCGGTCCATGACAGGCTGGTGCCATGACGACGTACGTGACGCGGGCCCGGGGGCGCCGCGGTCTGGTCCCGGCGCTCGCCGTACCGCTCGCCCTGCTGCTGACCACCACCGCCTGCAGCGGTGACTCCGGCGGGGAGTCCGGCGACGACCCGGCCGCCCAGCTGGCCGAGGCGAAGGCGGCCCTGGACGAGACGCCCGGGGTGACGCTGAGCCTGACCACCGACGAGCTGCCCAAGGGCGTGGACGGCGTGCTGTCCGCGACCGGGATCGGCACCCACGCGCCGGCCTTCGAGGGCGACATCAAGGTCGTGGTCAACAGCATCACCGTCGACGTGCCCGTGGTCGCCGTCGAGGGCGACGTCTACGCCACGCTGCCCTTCACGAACCAGTTCGTGCCGATCGACGCCGAGGACTACGGCGCCCCGGACCCGGCCGACCTGCTCGCCACCGACGGCGGCGTGTCCTCCTGGCTGACCGAGGTCACCGACGTCACGGTGGGCGACGAGGTCCGCGACGGCGACCAGGTGCTCACCAGCTACGCCGGCACGCTGCCCGGCTCCGCGGTGGACTCGGTGATCCCGTCGGCCGACGAGAAGGCCGACTTCCCCGTCACGTTCACGATCGACGACGACGGCCGGCTCGCCGCCGCAGACCTCACGGGGCCGTTCTACGGCAGCGAGGGCGACGTCGACTACCGCCTCGAGATCTCCGACTACGGCACGGAGAAGGACATCCAGGCCCCGTGATCGCCCCATGAGCCCGGCCGACCCGGTCGCGCCGGCGGGTCCTGCGCCCGACCGCGCCAGCCGGGCCCTGCTGGGACTGGCCGCGGTCGCGGTCGCGTTCGCGGCCGCCGACACCTACGTGGTGGTGCTGGCGCTGCCCGACATGATGGCCTCGGCCGGGCTGTCGGCCGACGAGCTGCAGCGCGCGGCCCCGATCGTCTCGGGCTTCCTGCTCGGCTACGTCGCCGTGCTGCCGCTCATCGGTCGCATCGCCGACGTGCGCGGCCGGGTGCCGGTGCTCGTCGGCTCGCTGCTGGTGTTCGCGCTGGGGTCGCTGGTGACCGCGGCGGCCTACGACCTGCCCTCGATGGTGGCCGGCCGCTTCCTCCAGGGCGTCGGCGGCGGCGGCCTGGTGCCGGCCACGCTCGCGCTGGTCGCCGACCTCTACCCGCCGCACCGCCGCGGGATGCCGCTGGGCGTGGTCGGCGCCGTGCAGGAGATCGGCAGCGTGCTCGGCCCGTTGTACGGCGCGGTGGTGCTCGCGCTGGGCTCCTGGCGGGCCATCTTCTGGGTCAACCTCGCCGTCGGGCTGGTGCTGGCGGCCGTGCTGCACCACCGCCGGCCGCGCTCGGGCGCGCTACCGGCGTCGGGGCGGGTCGACCTGGTCGGCGTCGGGCTGGTGGCGCTGGTGCTGGTCGGGGTGCTGCTGGTCATGTCCGAGCCGGAGGTGCTGGTCACCGACGTCACGCTCGGCCTCGGGTTCCTCCCGGTCGTGGGTGAGAGCCGGTGGCTGTCGCCGGTCGCCCTGGTCACGCTGGGGCTGCTCGTCGCGCTGGTCGTCTGGTCGCTGGTGGCCACGCGTCCCCTGCTCGACGTCCGGTCCTGGCGCGCGGTGGCGAGCGAGGTCGACGTACCGGGGGCGCTGCTGCTGTCGCTGGCGCTCGCGGGCATCGTGCTGGCCTTCGCCACCGCCGACCCCGAGGTCCAGGTCTTCTCCCCCGCCGGCCCCTGGTTGCTCCTGGGCAGCGCGGTGGCGAGCGTCGGCTTCTGGGCGCGCAACCGGACCTCGCGCCACCCGCTCGTGCCCGCGTCGGCGCTCCGGCCGTCGGCCGCTTGGGGCGCGCTCGTCGTCAGCTTCTTCATCGGCAGCGCCCTGATCGCGGCGCTGGTCGACATCCCGGTGTTCGCCCGGGTCACCGTGGCCAACGACGACCAGCTCGAGGCGGCACTGGTGCTGGTGCGGCTGCTGGTCGCACTGCCGGTCGGCGCGGTGGTCGGCGGCTGGCTGACCCACCGCGCGCCCGCGGGCGTCGTGACCGCCGGCGGGATGGCGGCGGCGACCGTCGGCTTCCTGCTCATGGCCCGGTGGGACCTGACGTCGTTGGAGAGCTGGACGGCGACGATCCCGCTGGTGCTAGCGGGGCTCGGCTTCGGCCTCGCCCTGGCGCCGGTCAACGCCGCCCTGCTGGCCGCCACCGACGACGCGGTGCATGGCGTGGCCAGCGCGCTGCTCGTCGTCGCCCGCATGGTCGGGATGCTCGTCGGGATCAGCGCGCTCACCACGCTCGGGCTGCGCCGCTACTACGCCGAGCAGACCGACCTGCCGACCCCGATGGAGGTGTGCGGCGAGGGCGTCAGCCGGTGCGCCGAGTTCTCCCGAATCCTGCAGGAGGCCGGCCTGACCCAGCTGCAGACCGTGTTCGTGGGGGCGGCGATCTGCAGCGCCGTCGCCGGCGTGGTCGCCTTGGTGGTCTTCCGCCGCTCCGACACCCGCCAGGTGCGCACGCCCGCCTTCTCGGGGGTGGGCGGATGAGCAGCGCCGGCGCACCTCCCGGGCTCTGCTCGGCGCTCTCGGCGCTCGCCGGCGAGCCGCTAGCCGGGTCGGCCGCCGACGCCCGCGGCTGGGTGGCGCTGGAGCAGCCGGGAGCCTGGGGCGCGAAGGCGTTCAAGGCCAGCGACCTCGACCCTGCGACCGGCAAGGCGCTGGACTCCGCCGCCTCGAAGCACGGGCTCCGTCCGGTGCTCATCCGGCGGCCGGGCCGCACGGCCGGCGCCGGTCGTGACGGCGCGCGCCGGGTGCTGGTCGCCCACTCGCTGCCCGGTCGGACGTGGCTGCTCGGCGGCTGGGTGGCCGACCCGGCCGCCGTGCTCGACCTGGACTGGGCCGCGATCGCGTCGGGTGACGTCGACGCCGTGCGCGCGAGCCTGCCGGGTCTGGTCGTCGAGGAGGCGCCGCACCTGCTGGTGTGCGCCAACGGCAAGCGCGACGCCTGCTGCGCCGTCGTGGGTCGGCCGGTCGCCGCGGCAGCCGCGGAGACCCATCCCGACCGGGTCTGGGAGACCACCCACCTGGGCGGCCACCGCTTCGCCCCGACCGCGGTCACGCTGCCGTCGGGGTGGACCTTCGGCCGTCTCACCCCCGAGAACGCCGGCCCGACGCTCGAGGACGTGGCCGCCGGGGTCGTCGACCTCGAGGGTGCGCGAGGACGGTCCGTCTGGCCCGGACCCGCCCAGGTGGCCGAGCTCGCCGTACGCCGTGAGCTCGACGCCCGCGGCGTTGACGACGTCACCGCGGTCGTGCGCGCCGACACGGACGTCCGCGGGGAGTGGGTGGTCTCGCTGCACGACGGTCGGCGCTGGCAGGTGAGCGTCGAGCGGCGGGCCACCGGCGCGAGCCGGCCCGAGTCGTGCGGCAAGAAGGCCGCGTTGGTGGAGCCGTACGTCGCCAACGGGCTCGTGGAGCTGTCCGCCGACCCGACCTGAGCGAGGGTCACCACCGGGCAGCGGTCACGCGACCTCGAGCAGGACCCGCCCCATCGTCACCTCGAGGCGACTGCGGTCTCCCGGGCCGGGCGCAGCGGTGCGTCGCTGGCGCAGGATCTCGGGCTCGCTGCGACCCAGGGGCGTGGTGCCGAGGTGGTCCACGCGGTACCAGTAGCCGCTGGGGATCCGCCACAGGAACAGGCCCGGCAGCGGCTGGAAGCACTGCCAGCCGTGGTGGGTCTTCAGGTTGTGGTGACGCCGCGAGAGCGGCCCCAGGTTGTCCGGTCGGGTCTGGCCCGGTGGTGGCGCCTCGTCCGGGGGATCTCGGTAGGGCTCGGTGTGGTCGAGGTCGCAGCGCATGCTCGGGGCGGTCCCCCACGGGAAGACCTCGTACGGCGACATCGCCTCGACGGCCTCCCGCATGTCCGGCGGTACGTCGTACGCGTCCACCGGCTCCTGACCCATCGGGTCGAGCACCGGTCGCACCACGATCCGGTCGCTCAACGGGCGCGGGTCCGTCCCCTCCGACGACCCGGCGCGTTGCAGCAGCCGGGCGAGGCGCGCCGGCAGCTGGTCGGCCACCACGTCACGCAGCTGCTCGAGACCCACTGGGCCGAGCGGCCCGCGTCCGTCCTCGAGCCGGGCCACGAGCGACTCGTCCCCGACCGCACCGCACTCGCGGCAGGCCTCCGAGCGCGCCAGTGCGGACTCGGACAGGTGGAGCACCAGGGAGGTGCGCGGTCGCAACCGGCGCCAGACCTCCCCGCGCCCGTGACGAGCCAGCACGCGACCGAACGCCTCGGCGAGCTCGACGGCCGTCGCCGGCGCAGCCTCGCGGGGGTCCGGCGGAGCGATCGCGTCCTGCTCGGCCGGATCCAGGTCGTCCCACGCGTCGGTCGCGGCATCGCCCTGCGGGACGACGTCGCGTCCGTCCACCGTGGAGTCGGCTGCTGCAGGGGCTGCGTCAGGGGCGTCATGGGTTGCGGCGTCGGCGGCGTCGGCAGCGGCGTCCCGCTCCGCCTGAGTCAGACGCTCCTCGCGTGCATCACGTTCGTCGCGCGCCGCGGCCAGCATCGCGCAGACCTGCGCGGGGTTCGCGAGGAGACCGAAGGCCTTGAAGCGTCGGACCTGGAGCGGCTCGACGTCGCCGTGGTGCTGGAGCAGCGTGGCGAGGTGTTCTACCAGCGCGTCGATGCGCGCGATGTCGCCGACCGGCCCCTGCGCCACCAGCGTGCGCATCCCGGAGGCGTTCGTGCCGCGGTAGCGGCCCGCCGAGACGTAACGGCGGCCCTCCGCGTCCTTCCGGCGGGCTTCGTGCAGCTCCGGGTCGGCCCTGATCACCGCGGCCTCGACGGCGTCGGACGCCCGCCCCCACGGCACGTCGCCGACGAGGTCAGCGGTGGCGGCGTCGACCTCGCGCGCCTGCTCCCACGTCAGCTCGGCCGCGAGCCGCGCGACGCGCTTGGCCTGCCAGTCCGGCACCTCGGCGTCCATGACTTTCGCCCACAGGCGCGGGTGCCGGTGCCGAAGGTCGAGGGCATCGCCGAGCAGGATCGAGGCGGACGTCGTCGTGATCTCCAGCAGCACGCCGAGCTCGCACACCCCGGACCGCGTGACCGCAGGGGTCCCGTCGTGGCCGGGCCAGCAGCACTCGCGCCGACCTCGCCGACGCTGCGAGGCAGTGGCGAACTGGCAGGAGCAGTCTGCTCGACCCTCGGTCGACGCGCTGACCGTCGCGTCGCGACTGGCGACCTGCAGCTCCCGACCGACGCCGGACCACGCCCGCCCGTGCTGACAAGCCGGGACGTGCAGGTCCGCCCAGTCGGTGATCCGCCGCAGCGTCTCGGCACCGAGCCGACGGGCGCGCAGGGGCAGGTCGTGAAGCGCCACTTCCACCGCCTCCCGTTGCTCGATCATACGTTCGATTGTAGACGATAATCACCGACTGCTCAAGAGGTTGCTGCGTCTCATCTCGCGGATTTCTGGACGGTCGCCACGCCCGCCGGCCCTGGGGTTCGCTAGCGTTCTCGGCGTGAACGACGACGCCTTCGACGACCTCATCGCCGCCAACCGCGCCTTCGCCGACGACTTCGCCCTCGGCGGCTTCGACGGCGTCGCCCATGCCGGCGTGGCCATCGTGACCTGCATGGACTCGCGCATCGACCCGTTGCGTCTCGTCGGGCTCCAGCCCGGCGACGCCAAGATCTTCCGGAACCCGGGGGGCCGGGTCACCGAGGCGGCCCTCGAGGCGCTGGTCCTCGGCGCGCACCTGCTCAACGTGCAGCGCATCCTCGTGGTCCCGCACACCCGGTGCGCGATGGCCTCGGCCACCGAGGCCGAGCTGCGCGAGCGGATCTCGGCCTCCGCCGGCACCGACGCCACCTGGCACCGTTTCCACGTCGTTGACGATCAGGACGCCGCGCTGCGCGAGGACGTCCAGCGCGTCCGCACGCATCCCCTCATCCCCGACACCGTCTCGGTGGGCGGGTTCATCTACGACGTCGACACCGGGCTGCTCGAGCGCCGCGTCTGAGAGGCTGGCCGACGTGGCCGAGCTCCTGCGCACCAACGACCCCGCCCTCATCTCCGTGGTGGAGAGCATCCTCATGGAGGAGGGCATCGACTACCACGTCGCCGACTCCACCATCAGCGTGATGGAGGGCTCGATCGGCGCGTTCCAGCGTCGCCTGCTCGTGCACGACGAGGAGCTGGAGGCGGCACGCACCGCCCTCACCGAGGCGGACCTGGGTCACTGGCTCCCGCCCCTGCGCGTCAGGCGTCGATGAGCTCGGCGTCGATCTCGTAGGCCCCGGCCACGATGAACTCCTTGCGAGGCGCGACCTCGCTGCCCATGAGCAGCTCGAAGACCTCGGTCGCACCGGCGGCGTCGTCGACGGTGATCCGCCGCAGCGTGCGGTGCCGCGGGTCCATCGTGGTCTCGGCCAGCTGGTCGGCGTCCATCTCCCCGAGGCCCTTGTAACGCTGCACCGGGTCCTTCCAGCGCATGCCCTTCTTCGTCAGCTCGGCCAGCTTCCGCTGGAGCTCGGCGTCGGAGTAGGTGTAGAGGTACTTGCCCATCCCCTTCTTCGGGTTGGTGAGCTCGATGCGGTGGAGCGGCGGCACGGCGCTGAAGACGCGGCCGGACGTGATGAGTTCAGGCATGTACTTGAAGAACAGCGTGGCCAGCAGGCACCGGATGTGGGCACCGTCGGAGTCGGCGTCGGCCATGAAGACGATGCGCCCGTAGCGGACCTGCTCGAGGTCGAAGGTCCGCCCCGACCCGGCGCCGACCACCTGGATGATCGAGGCGCACTCGGTGTTCTTGAGCATGTCGCCCACGGACGCCTTCTGGACGTTGAGGATCTTGCCGCGGATCGGCAGCAGTGCCTGGAACTCCGAGTTGCGGGCCAGCTTCGCCGTACCGAGGGCGGAGTCGCCCTCGACGATGAAGAGCTCGGTGCGGTCGTTGTCGGAGGAGCGGCAGTCGGCGAGCTTGGCCGGCAGCGCGGAGGACTCGAGCGCGTTCTTGCGGCGCTGGTTGTCTCGCTGCTGACGCGCGGCCAGCCGGGTCCGTGAGGCGTTGGCGATCTTCTCCAGCAACGGCTTGGCCTGCGCCTTGTCGGTGCGCTTGCTCGAGGTGAGGAAGTCCTTGAGCTCCTTGCCCACGACCTTGCGCACGATCGAGCGCGCCGCCGGGGTGCCGAGCACCTCCTTGGTCTGACCCTCGAACTGCGGCTCGGCCAGGCGCACGGTCACGACCGCGGTCAGCCCCTCGAGCGCGTCGTCCTTGACGACGTCGGGCTCGGCGACCTTGAGCGTCTTGGACTCGCGCAGCACGTCGTTGAACGTCTTGGTCAGCGCCGACTCGAAGCCACCCACGTGGGTGCCGCCCTTGGGAGTGGCGATCACGTTGACGTAGGAGCGGACCTCGGTCTCGTAGCCGCTCCCCCACCGCAGCGCGACGTCGACGAACAGCTCGCGCTCGACGTCCTGCGGGATCATGTGGCCCTTGTCGTCGAGCAGCGGGACCGTCTCGGTGAAGTGGTCGCTGCCCTGCAGCCGCAGCACCTCGGTCACCGGCTCGCCGGTGGACAGGAAGTCGCAGTACTCCGTGATGCCGCCGTCGTGGCGGAAGCTCTCCTCGACCGGCTCCTCACCGCGCAGGTCGCGCAGCACCAGCTCGAGACCCGGGACGATGAACGAGGTCTGGCGCGCTCGCGTGACGAGCTCGTCGTACACGAAGCCGGCGTCCTTGGTGAACATCTGCCGGTCCGGCCAGAAGCGGATCCGGGTGCCGGTGACCGTCTTGGCCACCCGCTTGCCCTTGTGCAGGCCCGACTGCGGCTCGAACCCGGCGTCGGGGCCCTCGCCGTCGAAGACGCCGGGGACTCCGCGGCGGAACGACATCGACTGCGTCGCCGGCGACCGGTCGACCGCGACGTCGAGACGGGCCGACAGCGCGTTGACGACGGACGAGCCGACGCCGTGGAGGCCGCCGGTGGCGTTGTAGGAGCCGCCGCCGA
Organism: Nocardioides sp. HDW12B; assembly: GCF_011299595.1. Lineage (NCBI taxonomy): Bacteria > Bacillati > Actinomycetota > Actinomycetes > Propionibacteriales > Nocardioidaceae > Nocardioides > Nocardioides sp. HDW12B. The sequence goes on from NZ_CP049867.1 coordinate 2,319,748, forward strand.
ACTTGCCGCCGGCGTGCAGCTTGGTGAAGACCACCTCGACACCGGACAGCCCGGTCTTGGGCTCCTTGTCCACGGGGATGCCACGGCCGTTGTCGTGGACCTCGGCCGAACCGTCGGGGTGCAGCGTCACGTCGACGCGGGTGCAGACGCCGGCCAGCGCCTCGTCGACGGAGTTGTCGATGATCTCCCACAGGCAGTGCATGAGCCCGCGGGCGTCGGTGGAGCCGATGTACATGCCCGGACGCTTCCGGACCGCCTCGAGCCCCTCGAGGACGAGGAGGTGCTGGGCGTTGTAGGTGTTGTCGATGACGAGCCTCCCGACGGCGTGGTGCGCGAGCGCAATCTACCCGGCACCGTCGACGGAACCCCGACGCCACGACGATCGTCACGCAGACGTCATCGACCGGTCCGGTCCGGACCTCCTGGCGGCCACCGAAAGCAGACTCGCCGGGGCGGTTCACCACCTCCCGGCTTGGGCGGGGGGTCACACTGGAGGAGATCACCCGGTCACACCGATCCCCACCCCCTCGATGTGAGCACCGACACCCCGGTCTCATAGCGCGAAGGTAGGTGTCGGGGGAACAGACCGCCGTGTTTGGATTGTTGACCTGAGGTGAGACTCACCGAACCGGACCGACACCGTCGCGAAGGCCCCGTGGAGTCCAGGAGTACGACAGGAAGAGAGGCCGCCGTGACTACTGCCGTTGCACCCAGCCCCCTGACCGCCAGCGACCGATGTGACCGTTGCGGCGCCCAGGCCTACCTCCGTGTGGAGCTCACCAGCGGCGGTGAGCTGCTGTTCTGCGCCCACCACGCCCGTGAGCACGGTGACAAGCTCCGCAAGGTGGCCGTCAACGTGCACGACGAGACCAGCCGACTCCTCGACCCCCCGGTCGCCGACGTCCGCTGATCCACCCGAACCACCGACGAGGCCCCGGCTCCTGCCGGGGCCTCGTTCGCGTCCGCAGCCCGTACGTCGCTCCCGAGGCGGTGAGCGCGCCGCCGGGAGGTCCCGCTCAGGCGGGTCGGCGGGCGAGGAGCACGGAGTCCTCGACGTCCATGTCGTGGCCGTCGTGGACCTGGCGGCGCGGCCGCTGGTCCACGGTGACGACGTCGAGCCCGGTGCCCTCGAGCCCGGGCACCAGGTCCGCGGCCCGGAACATCGCGGAGGTGCGCCAGCTCGGCCCGGGCATGTCCGGCACCGGCGCGTGCCCGACCACGAGCAGGTGACCCCCCGGGGCCACTGCGTCCGCGAGCCGGCGCACGACGGCGACCATGCCGCCGTCGGCGGGGTGGAGGAAGTGGGTCGTGACGAGGTCCCAGGTCCGCCCGTCGGCGTCGAGGTCGCGGGCGTCGACCTGCCACCAGTCGCACTGCCCGGCCGCGCCGGCCTCCTCGGCGTGGGCGCGCGCCCGCTCGAGGCCGGCCTGCGAGAAGTCGGCCCCGGTGACGTGCCAGCCCTGCTGGGCCAGCCAGACCACGTCACCGCCCTCGCCGCAGCCGAGGTCGAGCGCGGTCCCGGCGGCTCCCGCGGCACGGGGGGCCAGCCGCCCCGCCTCGGTGACGAGCTGGGCGTTGGGACGCCCGCTCCAGGTGCGACCCGACCCGGCGTACCGCTCGTCCCAGCCCTCCGGCTCGAACAAGGCGCGGAACTCCTCGGCCGGGTCGACAGCCCGGTCGGTGCCGTCGGCGGCGTGGTCGTGGGGGGCGTGGTCGTACGGCGCGGGTGTGGTCATGCTCCGACGGTGCTCCAGCACTCGCGGTTCTGACAAGTTTCTTTGCCGATGTGGCAAACTCGGGGACATGACCGAGACGACGAGGATCCCGACCGGGGCCGGCGGCGAGATGCACGAGGTGCTCGAGAACGTCGGCCCCCGGCTCAAGGCCCTCCGCCTCGAGCGCGGCGCCACGCTGAGCGCCCTGGCGACGACCACCGGCATCTCGGTGAGCACCCTGTCCCGGCTGGAGTCCGGTCAGCGCAAGCCGACCCTGGAGCTGCTGCTGCCGCTCGCCCGCGCCCACCAGGTGCCGCTGGACGAGCTGGTGGACGCGCCCGAGACCGGTGACCCCCGGGTGCACGCGAAGCCGATCAAGCGGCACGGGCAGACGATCATCCCGCTGACCCGCCGCCCCGGCGGGTTGCAGGCCTACAAGCTGGTCATCCCGCCGCGCTACCCCGCCGAGCGCGACCGCCGGCTGCGCACCCACGAGGGCTACGAGTGGCTCTACGTGCTCTCCGGCAGCCTCCACCTGCACCTCGGGGCGAAGGTCTTCGACCTCGGCCCGGGCGAGGTCGTGGAGTTCGACACCCGGGTGCCGCACCTGGTCGCCAACCACGCCGCCGTACCGGCCGAGGCGCTGGCGCTCTTCGGGCCGCAGGGCGAGCGGATGCACGTCCGCAACGACTGAGCGCGGCTACCGCTTCGGCGGGAGCGGCACGAAGAACGAGACCCGCTGCTGGTAGTCCCGGTAGGCCGGGCGGTCCTGCATGCGCCGCTCCGTGCGCTTGGCGCCGGTGGCGTAGACGAGGAAGTACGACATCGCCAGCGGGGCGGGAAAGGTCCACGCGGCGGGCGCCGATGCGGCGGCCGCCAGCCAGGCGCCGTCCCAGACCAGCGAGTCGCCGAAGTAGTTGGGGTGCCGCGACCACCCCCACAGCCCGGTGTCCAGCACGTCAGGCGTCTCCTCGCCGCGCTCCTTCGCCGCCGACTTCTGCGCCATGAAGGCTGCCTTCTGGCGGTCCGCCGTCGCCTCGACGACCGCGCCGACGACCATCAGCGTGACGCCGGCCGGGAACAGCCAGGCGCGCGGTCCGCGCGGCAGCCGGCTGGCGGCCGCGACCTGGAGCGGGACCGACACGAGCAGCTGGGCGACGGCCTGGGTGCCGAAGACCTTGGCCACCACGGCCGGGACGGAGTCGCCCTCGAGGAACTCGCTGTAGCGGGCGTCCTCCTCGTCGGTGCCGCGGAGCCGGTCGGCCATGACCTTGCCCAGCCGCGCGGCCCAGCCGGTGGTGGCCGCCGCGAGCGCCCAGCGCCGAGCCGGGTCGCCGTTGCCGGCGACGGCCCCGGTGAGGGCGACGGCGGCCAGGCCGGGTCCCCACACGCCGTCCGCGTAGTCGCGCCGCCCGGCCCGCACGCCGACCACGGCGGTGCCGACCTGCAGCGCGGTGACGACGGCGGCGGAGGCTCCGGCCACGCGGCGCAGGTTGCTGGTGTCGAGGCTCATGGGCCCATCCAACTCCGCGCGACCAACTCTGAGAGGGTGGCGCGATGGAAACCGTGGACGTCGTCGCCGGCCTCGTCGTGCTGGTCGGACTGGTCGGTGTGGTGGTGCCCGTCCTGCCGGGCGGCCTGCTCATCGGTCTCGCGCTGCTGGGGTGGGCCCTGGCCGTCGGCACCGGCCAGGCGTGGCTGGTGGCCGTGCTCGGCGGCGCGATCCTGCTGGTCGGCGCCGTCGTGAAGTACGCCGTCCCGGGTCGCCGGATGCAGCAGCAGGGCGTCCCGGGGCGGACGCTGGCCGCGGGCGCGGTCCTCGGCGTGATCGGCTTCTTCGTCATCCCCGTGATCGGCCTGCCGATCGGCTTCGTGGGCGGCATCTACCTCTCCGAGCTGCAGCGGCTCGGGCCGGACCGGGCGTGGCCGGCCACGAAGGTCGCGCTGCGGGCCGTCGGGCTCGCCGTCCTCATCGAGCTGAGCGCCGCCGTCCTCGCCACCCTGGTCTTCGTCGTGGGCGCGGCCACCACGTGACGACCGTCCTGCTCGCGCTCGCCGCCGCACTCGCCTACGGCTCCTCGGACTTCATCGGCGGTCTCGTCAGCCGCCGCGGCTCGGCCTGGTCGGTGGCCGTCGTCGTCCAGCTCTCCTCCGCGGTCGTCGCGACCGTCGCCGCGCTGGTGCTCGGCGGCGCACCGAGCGCCGCCGACCTGACCTGGGCGGTGCTGGGCGGCGTCGGCTCCGGCGTCGGCGTCGGGTTCCTCTTCCGCGGGCTCGGCTCCGGCCGGATGGCCGTGGTCGCCCCGGTCAGCGCGGTCGGCGCCGCGCTCCTGCCGGTGGCGGTGGGCATCCTCCTCACGGGGTGGCCGCCGCTCGCGGTGGTGCTGGCGGTCGCGACCGGCATCCCCGGCATCTGGCTGGTCTCGCGCGTCGCGGACGCCCCGGACCCGGCCGGCGCGCACGGCGGATCCCGGGGGTCGGGCCTCACCGACGGGCTGCTGGCCGGCGTCGGCTTCGGCGTGCTCTTCGCCGCGCTCGACCAGGTCTCCGACGGCGCCGGGCTGTGGGCGACCGCCACCACGCAGGCGGCCTCGACGGTGACCGCCGCCGGGCTGGCCGTCGCGACCGGCAGCGTCTGGTGGCCGCTCCCGCGGACCATCTGGGCGGCGGCCTGGGCCGGGCCCCTGAGCTCGGTGGCGCTGCTGTGCTTCCTGATGGCGACCCAGCAGGGATCGCTCACCGTGGCCGCCCTGCTGAGCTCGCTCTACCCCGCCACGACCATCGTGCTGGCCGTGCTGGCCCTGCGCGAGCGCATCCACCGCGCCCAGCTGCTCGGGCTGCTGCTGTGCGGCGTGACCGTCGGGCTGGTCGCCGTCGGCTGACGGACCCGGCGGTTCAGCCTCCGGAGCCACGTCCAGCACCTACGCTGACACAGACACCGCAGGCCCCTTCTTTCTCCCCCGCCCCTGGTTCCTGCACCGAGGAGAACGTCGTGCTCCGCTCGGACGCCTTCTTCCGGAGGCTCGTCGAGTCCTCCGGCGATGGCATCTGGGTGTTCGACGACGCCGGCCGCACGATCACCGTGAACGCCCGCATGGCCGAGCTGCTCGGCTACACGCTGCCGGAGCTGCAGGCGATGTCACGCACGGACGCCCACGACGAGCAGGGGCGCAGGGAGTTCCTCGCGCACCTCGAGGAGCTGCGCCGCCACGGCCCCAACAGCAGCGACGTGGAGTGCACCTACGTCCGCAAGGACGGCTCCTTCGTCCCGCTGATGATCGGGGAGAGCGCGCTGCGCGACGAGGACGGTGAGACCGTCTACGTGCACCGGGTCACCGACGACCGCCAGCGACGCGAGCTGATGCACGAGCTGTCCCGCAGCCGCAGCCAGCTCGACGAGGCCCAGGTGATCGCACGGCTCGGCAGCTACGAGCTCGACCTCCACACCGCCGAGCTCACGACCTCCCGGCAGATGCACCACCTGCTCGGGCTCGACCCCGACCTGCGGACCATCGAGCCGCGCGACTTCTGGGACCGTCTCGTCGACGCCGACCGCCCGGCCGTCCTGCGCGCGATGCGGGAGGCGCAGCGCACCCGCACCGACTTCACCTTCGACACCCGGTTGCGCCGCGACGACGAGTCGATCGTCTGGCTGCGCGGTCTGGGTCGCTACGTGCTGGACTCGCAGGGCCGCTCCGTCCGCGTCAGCGGGACCCTCCAGGACGTCAGCGACGTCAAGGAGGCCGAGCTCCAGCTGCTCGACGCCGCGGTCCTCAACGGACTGATGCAGGTGATGGCCACCGCCGCCAACGAGGCGCAGACCCTGGTCGAGGCCTGCGAGGTGGTGCGCCACCAGCTGCTCGACCAGGACGACTGGACCCGGGCCGTCGGGTGGACCGTCGACCCGCTGGGACGCCTCACGCCGTACCTCGGCCCGGACCCCGGTCCGGACCGCACCCCCGTCGAGCACGAGCTGCGCCTGGCCGAGCGGATCCTGGAGACCCGCGAGACGGTCTTCGACGAGACGTCCCACCCGCTGCAGCCCTCGGTCGGGTTCCTCATCACCCACGCCGGCCGGCCGCTCATGGTCTTCGTCATCACCACCGCGACGCCCTTCGAGCGCCACGAGCTGGTCACGAGCATGCTGCACCAGGTGGCCGGCCAGCTCGGCACCGTGGCCGACCGCGAGCACGCGACCCAGGAGCTCGCCGAGGCCCGGGACGACGCGATGCAGGCGTCCCGGCTGAAGTCGGAGTTCGTGGCGATGATGAGCCACGAGATCCGCACCCCGATGAACGGCGTGATCGGGCTCAACGACCTCCTGCTTCGCACCGACCTCGACACCCACCAGCGGCGTCTGGCCAGCGGGGTGCAGACGGCCGGTCGCAGCCTGCTCGGCGTCATCAACGACATCCTCGACTTCTCCAAGATCGAGGCCGGCCAGCTCGAGCTCGAGACCGTCGAGTTCGACCTGCGGAGCGTGCTCGACCAGACGCTCGAGATCCTCTCCGGCGTGGCCAGCGACAAGCAGCTGGAGATCCGCACCCACGTCGACCCCGCCATCCCGCGGGTGCTCGTCGGTGACCCCACGCGCTTCGGCCAGGTGATCGCCAACCTGGTCTCGAACGCCGTCAAGTTCACCCACGACGGCCTCGTCGAGATCGAGGCCCGGCTCGACTCCCCCACGACGGACGGCGTCACCCTGGTCGTCGAGGTGACCGACACGGGCGTCGGCATCGACCCCGCGGTGCGGCCCCACCTCTTCGAGCCGTTCCGGCAGGCCGACGCCTCGACCACCCGGACCTTCGGCGGCACCGGCCTGGGCCTCGCGATCTGCCACCAGCTGGTGGGGGCGATGGGCGGCCGCATCGGCGTGCAGAGCACGCCCGGCGAGGGCTCGCGCTTCTGGTTCACCGTCGGGCTGGGGCTCGGGAGCAGCCCGGCCGCGCCCGCCACCCCCCACGCCCCCGCGTCGACCCCGTCGGGCACGACGCACCCCCGCGGGCGGGTGCTGGTGGTGGAGGACAACGACATCAACCAGCTCGTCGCCCTGGGTCTGCTGGAGGCGCTCGGCTACTCCGCCCACGTCGTCGACAACGGTCTCGACGCCGTCCGCGCGGTGGCGGCCGGCCCGTTCGACGCCGTCCTCATGGACATCCAGATGCCCGGCATGGACGGGTACGCCGCCGCACGCGGCATCCGCGACGCCGAGCCGGAGCGGCGTCGTACGCCGATCATCGCGATGACGGCCTCCGCCCTGCAGGGCGAGCGCGAGCGGTGCCTGGCCGCCGGCATGGACGACTACCTCTCGAAGCCGGTCGCCAGCAACCGGCTCGAGGCCGTGCTCGCGCACTACCTGGGCTCGACCGCGGCCGGGCCGATGGTCCCCGAGGCCGACCCCGTGGCCCCCGGGGTGGGCGTGGACCTCGACACCGGCCGCCTCGAGGAGCTCGACGCCCTCGGCGAGGGCGCCGCCGCCCTGGTGACCCGCGCCATCACCAACTTCATCGGTCAGGCGCCGCGCACCCTGCAGGACCTCGAGGAGGCGGACCGCCGCGGCGACGTCGAGCAGGTGGCCGCGCTGGCGCACCGGCTCAAGGGCAGCGCCTGGAACCTCGGCGCGGTCCGCGTCGGCGACCTCTGCGAACGCCTGGAGCGCGAGGCGCGGGCGGAGGACCTGACCGACGTGGCCGGACAGCTCGCGGCGGTCCGGGCAGCGTACGACGACGCGACCCGCGCCCTGCGCGCCTACCGCGACCTCGACGACGAGCCCGTCGTCGCGGCCCCCGCCGGCCGCACCGGCTGACCCTCCTCCCGACGCGGTCGCACGCCCGAAAAGGCGTCGACCGGGTTGAGCCCCCCGCTTTCGGGGCACGTGATGACTGTCAGCACCCCTCGCGTCGCCCTCCCAGGCCCCGTGTCGAGTTCTCTCGGGCCAGAGGAGATCGCCGTGCCCCCACCGTCACCCGTCATCCACGACCGTTCCGTCGCCCAGCTGGCGCACGACGTCGTCGTCGAGCCGTGGGAGGCGGCCAAGCCGCACCTGCGGGGCTGGCTGCACGCCGGGGTCAGCCCGCTCGTGCTGGCCGCCGGCATCGTGCTGGTGTGCCTCGCCCCCACCCCGGCGTCCCGCTGGGCCGCGGCGGTCTACTCGGTCGCGGGGATCACGCTGTTCGCGACCAGCGCGCTCTACAACGTCGGGACCTGGGGCCCGCGCGGGCACGCGATCCTGCAACGCATCGACCACGGCAACATCTACCTGATCATCGCCGGCACCTACACGCCGGTCGCGACCCTGGCGCTGGCCGGGTGGAAGGAGGACCTGGTAGTCATCGGCGCCTGGGTCGCCGCGACCCTGGGTGTCGCCTTCCGCGTGCTGTGGATCGGCGCGCCGCGCTACCTCTACACCGGCCTCTACATCGCTCTCGGCTGGTCGATCGCGCCGTTCATGGGCGACATCTTCGCGGCCAGCACCGCCGTCGGCACGCTCACGCTCGCCGGCGGCCTGCTCTACACGGTCGGTGGCGTCGTGTACGCCGTGAAGCGACCGGACCCGCGTCCCACCTGGTTCGGCTTCCACGAGATCTTCCACGCCTTCACGATCGGCGCCTGGGCGTGCCAGTACATCGCGATCTCGGTGCTGACCTACCGGGCCTGACCCGCCCGCGTCAGGGCACGGACGTCACGAGGACGTTGTCGTACCGCGCCTGCACGGGAGCGTTCGTCGCGCTGCCGGACAGGTACGGCGACAGCCCGATGCCGCCGGGCGCCTGGAGGACGGCCGTCGCGTCGGTGCGCGCGATCGTCCAAGCGGCCGGCTCGGGCGCCCCGAGCTTCCAGACCTTGAGCACGAGGTTCGTCGGGCCGACGCCGGTGCTCCGGGCCTTCACGAGGAGGGTGTCGCCGGCGGCGTACGTCAGGCCGGGAACCGAGACCTGCGCACCGACCCCGGTGGTCCCGGACCCGGCCACGAAGCGGGCGAAGTCGACGAACACGACACCGTCGGACCGGACACGCACCAGGGCGCGGTAGTCCCCGCTCGTGGTCCGCCGCAGGAAGAGCGTGTGGTCCACCCGCGCGTTGGTGCCCGCCGGCACCTTGTCGAGGCCGAGCTCGAAGGACACCTCCACGTCGCGGCCCTGGGCACCCGGCAGGAGCGAGACCGGGCCGCGGCCCGGCGCTCCCATGACGCTGCGTCCCTTGCCTCCGGACACCGAGGACACCCCGGGCGTGGTGGCGACGGTCCAGGGTCCGCCGACGTCCGCGCTGCCCCAGGTGTTGGTCAGGCTGCGTTCGAACGGGTCACGCGCCACCACCTGCTCCGCGGCGACGACCACCTGGCGCGTGACCGAGTGGGTGGCCCCGGCGTCGTCGGTGACGGTGAGGGTGACGTCGTAGGTCCCCGGACCCGGGTACGTGTGCCTCACCGTCACCCCGGCGCCCGTCCGGCCGTCGCCGAACGCCCAGTCGTACGTCGCCACCCTGCCGTCGGGATCGGAGGACCCGGAGGCGTCGAGATCGACGGTGAGAGCGCTGGTACTCGAGGTGAACCTGGCGGTCGGAGCCTGGTTGGGGGGCGCGGCGCCGCGCGTCAGCGTGAACGCGTCGGAGAAGGTGCCCCCGGCTGCGCGCACGAATCGCACGGTCATCGCGTCCGGCGTGACGTCGAAGTCACCGAACCCGAACGTGGGGTTCTGGTTCGCACCCGACGTGGCCGCGAAGTAGGGCGCCTCCGGGTCGTTGCTGTTGACGTCGCGTAGCGCGATGCCACCCGTCCCGAGGACGCCGAACACGGTGCCGGCGCCGGCCGTCATGGAGCTGTCCGCGTCGACGACGCAGGCGGCGTTGTAGCCACCGATCGTCAGGGACGTGCACCCGGCCCCGAGCCCGATCTGCTTGCTCCGCATGTAGGAGTGCTCGTGACCGCTCAGCACGAGGTCCACCTTCTTGGTCAGCAGCATGTCGACCAGCCCGGCGCCGACCTCGCACCCGTAGACGCCGACGGACAGGCACGGCTTGTGCATGCCGACGACGACCCAGGGGATGTCAGCCGCCCGGGCGCCGTCGATGGCCGACGCCGTCCAGCTGTAGCGCGGCGTGCCGGGGGCGTAGCTCCAGGTGGTGCCGTCGGGGAAGGGCAGCGCCGGCGAGATCATCACGAAGCGGATCAGCGGGTCGTCCTGCGGGACGTCCACGAAGTACTGGCGCCCGTAGGTCCCGACGAGGCCCGGGAGCTGGTTGGGCAGGCACGCGGAGAAGTCGTTGATGTTGCCGTTCAGGCCGTTGCTCTCGTGGTTCCCGGCGAGCAGCTCGACGGGGAACCCCGGGCCCACCCGGTCGGTGACGAAGTCGCACCAGCCCTGCTCCGCGCCGGTCGCTCCGTAGGAGAGGTCACCCAGCGCGAAGTGCGCGTCCGGGTCGGCCGTGGCGAGCTGGTCGAGGACCGGACCGGTGGTCGTCACGGATCCGCCGATGTCGCCCACCGCCGTGAAGTGGACGTGGGTCGGGCTCGGCGCCCCGACCGCCGCCGACGAGAGGGCGAGCAGCATGGTCACACCGAGGAGGAACGCCGTACGCCGGCCCATGGCAGCGACTCTAGGACGCTGCCGCCTCCGTGAGCCGGTCCAGGCGTCCCCCGTCCCCCTGGCTTTGGTCCCTGCCCGGTCGTGACGACCCTGCCGCGGTGCCCCTAGGCCGACGGTGGGTCGACCGGCGCGGTCCAGTACTGCTGCCGTGACTCGTAGGAGACCGTGCCGTACAGCGGCAGGTACTCCTCGTAGCGAGCACGGTCACCGAACACGGCGGACGGGTCCTGGCCGGCCGCCTCGAACTGCTCGACCGCGTCGGCCGAGTCCAGCTGCACCCCGCGCGCGACGACCAGCTGCGGCACCTCGCGGCCCTCCACCCAGTCCGCCCCGAACTGACCGAGACCGAACCCCATCAGCTTCCAGGCGAAGGCGATGCTGAGCTTGTAGGCGCCGCCCTGCTTGATGAGCGCCAGCGCCTCCCTGTCCCCGTCGACGCCGGACAGGAACATGTCGTCGGTGAGCTTCCCCTGCTCGGCCAGCGCCTTGTGAGCGCCCACGACGATCGTGTCCCCTCCGAGCACGACCTTGATGTCGGAGTAGCGCTGCAGCGCCGACGTCATCGTGTTGAAGCCCGACGTGGTGCTGATCTCGGCGACCGTGATGTCGCCGACCACCTCGATGCCGCCACCGCCTGTCTTCAGGCCGTCGAGCACCCCGTCGTGCCGGAGCCTCAGCTGCGGCGACGCACTGTCCAGGTTGAAGTACAGCACCTGCGCGTTCCCGCCGAGCTCGGCGACGCAGTAGTCGGCGGCCGCCTTCCCCTGGTCGTAGCCGATCTGGTACTGGCTGGCGACGACCTGCATCGTGCTGGGCGCGGTGATGATCCCCTGGGTGCAGACCCCGCGGTCGATGGCCCGCTGCAGCACGACGGCGTCGGCGTCGGGGCTGAGCGGCTGCATCGCGAGCGCACCGACCCCCTGGTCGAGGAAGCCGTTCATCTGGTCGACGTGCAACCGGGGATCGTTCCCCGACGTCGCCGTGACGTAGTCGAAGCCACGCTCGGTGGCCGCCAGTCGCATGCCCTGCCCGAAGGCGAGGAAGAACTCCGAGTCGGCGGTGGGCGCCCACGCCAGACGCTCGGGGAGACCGGTCCCGCCGTCACGCGATCCGGATGGCTCGAAGGGATCCAGCGCGTCGGGGTCGAGCTCACCACTGCCGGGGCTGCTGCTGCCACCGCACGCGGCGAGCAGCTCGGAGGCGATGAGGCCACCGGCAGCCACGGCGCCGACCTTCAGCGCGCTTCTTCGGGTGAGATTCGACAAGGCAGCAACCTCCGCGGGGGCGGCCCGATGCTACTCGTACGGCGGGCTCACCGGGACGGAAGGCGCACGACGGTGACGAAGAAGTCGTCGATCGCACGGACGGCGGCCACGAACTGCTCGAAATCGACGGGTTTGCGCACGTACGCGTTCGCGTGCAGGTCGTAGGCCGCGATGACGTCCTCCTCCGCCTCGGAGGTCGTGAGGATGACGACGGGGATCCGCCGCAGGTTCGGGTCGCCCTTGATGTCGGAGAGCACCTCACGCCCGTCGCGACGTGGCAGGTTGAGGTCGAGGAGCACGAGGTCCGGGGTCCGCGCGTCCGCGAACCGGCCCTGCTGCCGCAGGTAGGCGATCGCGTCCTCGCCGTTCGAGACGACCTCGAGCCGGTTCGCGACCTTGTAGTCCGCGAAGGCCTCACGGGTCATCAGCACGTCACCGGGGTCGTCCTCGACGAGCAGGATCTCGATGGGCTGCGGCGCCGGCTGGTCAGACATCGGTCGCGGTCTCCTCGGGTGGAAGGGTGAAGGACATGCAGGTGCCGCCGCTCTGCGACGCTCGCACCTCGATCGTGCCGCCGTGGAACTCGACGACCTTCTTGGCGAGCGCGAGCCCGATCCCGGTCCCGCCGTACTCGTCGCGGCCGTGCAGCCGCTGGAAGATGACGAACACCTTCTGTGCGTACTCATCCGGGATCCCGATGCCGTTGTCGGCGACGTCGACCCGGACCATCTCCCCCTCGGGCGCCGCCGTCAGACGCAACGACGGGGCCTCGTCCGGTCGGCGGTACTTGAGGGAGTTGGCGAACAGGTTGGTGAGCAGCATGCGGAGCAGCGCTGGGTCGCCGTGGATCTGCGCGGCCCCCGGTACGACGTCCACGTCGAGCGTCGCGCCGGTGCTCCGCGCCTGGTCCTCGAGCGTCTCCCACGCCGTGGCGGCGACCGCGACGAGATCGACGGCGACGAACCCCTCGCTCGTGCGACCGACCCGGCTGAAGGTCAGCAGGTCGGTGATGAGCAGCTGCATCCGTTTGGCGCCGTCGACGGCGAAGGCGATGTACTGGTCCGCACGGTCGTCGAGCTGTCCGGCGTACCGCTGCTCGAGCAGCTGGCAGAAGCTGGCGACCTTGCGCAGGGGCTCCTGGAGGTCGTGGGACGCGACGTAGGCGAATTGCTCGAGGTCCGCGTTGGAGCGTGCGAGCTCGGCTGCGCGTCGCTCCAGGCCGCGACGCTGCTGCTCCACCTCCGCCAGCACACCCACGAGCTCCAGCCGCATGGACTCGACGTCGTCACCGATCTCGCGGAGGTCGGGCGGGCCGGTCGGCTGGATCGGGACGCCGTGCCCGCCGCGGGCCACCACCCGCACCTGCTCCCCGAGGCGCCGCAGCGGCCGGAGGACCGAGGTGCTCAGCGCGCGCGAGAGGGCCGCCACGGCGACGGCGACGGTGAGCGCCATGAGGGCGAGGGTGACGACCACGACGGTGCGCGCGCGGTCCGCTTCCTCCTGCGCCGTCGTCAGCTCGTCCTCGAGCTCGGCGTCGAGGGCGGCGTTGCTGCGACGCACCCGCTCGAAGAGCTGGCGCCCGAACTCGATGGTCCTGTCGACGCCGGGGCCTTCCGCGCTGTCGGTCCGCAACGACGCGTACTGACCGCGCCACGCCGTGATCGCAGCATCCACGGAGAGCAGGTCGACCCGGGCGTCGTCCCCGGGGCGGATCAGACGCCCCAGCTCGCGGCGGGCACGTTCCTCCTTGAGAAGACCCTGGCGGTAGGGCTCGAGGAAGGCCTCGTCGCCGGACAGCGCGTAGCCGCGGAGCCCGGTCTCCTGGTCCACGAGCGAGGTCAAGAGCTGGCTCGCGGCGAGACGAGCCGGGACGGTCCGTTCCACCTGCTCGGAGGTCGCCTCGTCGGCCCGCCGGAGCGCGACCGTGAGCGCCACCCCTGCCAGCAGGAGGAGCACGAAGAGGCCGACGAGCGTCACCCGCAGCCGCCGGGCCAGCCTCCAGTCCGACCACGCACCCCCGGTCATCGCGTCAGGACCACCATCCCGCAGTGCCGACGAGCAGCGCAGCGACGTCGTCGGCGAGCGGCCCTCCGTTCGCCCCCTCCACGGCGGCGAACAGCGCGGACGCCAGGGCGTCTCGCGGTGTGTCGTTCGCGACCAGCGAGCTGAGCTGCCGCACGAGCCCGTCCGTCCCCAGCCGGGTCGTCGCGCCCGGCGCGGCCCGCCCCTCGAAGAGCCCGTCGGTGAACAGCAGCAGGCCCCAGTCGTCGTCGAGGTCGACAGCGAACGGCTCGATCGCGTGACCGTCGAGGAGCGTCAGGATCGGCAGCCGACTGCCGTCGATCTCGTCGACGGCGCCGCCCCGGACCAGCAGCGGCGAGGGGTGGCCGCAGAGCAGCACCTCCGCGCGCGCCAGCGAGCTGTCGAGCGACACGGTGGCGATGGTGGCGAACCGGTCGTCGTCGTGCCGCTCCGCGAGCAGCACCTGCTCGACCCCGCGCACGACGTCCGCACCCGTGTGCCCGGCCAGCACCAGCGTGCGCCACGCGATCCGCAGCGCCACCCCCAGGGCCGCCTCCTCGGGACCGTGACCGCTGACGTCCCCGATCAGCAGGTGCACACCCGTCGAGGTCTGGACCACGTCGAAGAAGTCGCCGCCGAGCAGCGCCCGCCCGCCTCCGGGTCGGTAGAAGCTCGCGACACGGAGCTCGCTGGTCCCGATCAGCGGGCTCGGCAGCAGGCCGCGTTGCAGGCGGGCGTTCTCCTGCGCGATCAGCTCGGCCGCCACGAATCGGCGACGGTCGAGCGCGGCCCGGCCCCGCTCCACCGCGTACCGCACCGAGCGCTCGATCGCCGTACCGTCCACCTGGCCCTTGACGAGGTAGTCCTGCGCACCCGCAGCGAGCGCCACGCGCCCGATGCCGTCGTCGATGCGGCCCGTGAGCACCACGATGGGCACGTCGGGCACCGCAGCGCGCAGCCTCTCGAGCGCGGAGAGCCCCATGGCATCGGGAAGGCCGAGGTCGAGCAGGACGCACTCGGTGTCGGGCGGCCACGCGTCGAGCGTCGCCTGCAGGGTGGCGAAGCAGGTCAGGTGGATGTCGGGGGCGACACCCTCGAGCATGTCGGTCACCAGGAGCCTGTCGCCCGCGTCGTCCTCGATCAGGACCAGGGAATGGTGACTCATCACCCGCTCCCTCCGGCTGCGCTCCACGGCTCACGTCGGCCCGTCGCGTCGGCAGCATACTGGAGCGGTCGCCCGGCACGGCTGCTCCCGCTCGGCCCCGCGCGTGGACGCGAGGTCAGGAACGGTGCTGGTCAGTGACGTCGTGGCACGGGTCAGGAGTCACAGCCGATGCCGTCGCCGTCCGCGTCCAAGCCGTAGGGGTCGGAGCCGGTGCTGCGGATCGGGCCGTCGACGTCGTCGCAGTTCAGGTCCGCGACACGGGGCAGGCACGGGCTGTAGCCGGCCGTGCAGCTGCCGTTCGCGCTGCCGCCGCTGCCGCCCATGAGCGGTTGGGGCTTCGGCGACGGCGGTGCCGGGGGTGGTGCCTGCTGACCGGTCTGCATGGGGCACAGATTGCGCGCGCCCCGGTCGTTGGCGACGTAGACCGTCTCGCGCGGGTGGAAGCCGTAGCCGTCGCGGGAGTCGTAGGCGGCGATCGCGCGGCCGTTCTTGATGAGCCGGAGCCCGGCGTCCATGTCACCGAGATCGACGTAGCGCAGCAGGCGGCCGTAGCTGTCCCGGTCCTCGTCGGACTCCCCCAGCGACACCATCTCGCCCAGGACCAGGTTCGACAGGTTCGCGGCAGCAGCCTCGAAGCCGCACTCCCCCACCTCCGGGGTGTCGATACCGACCAGGCGCACCGTCTCGCCGTTGCCGAGCTCGATGGTGTCGCCGTCGATGATGCGGGAGACGTAGAACGTGGGCTGCCTCGGCACCGGGGGCTTCGCGGACCGTTCCGCTCGGGGCTTCTTCCCCGGGACCGGGCCCGGTGCCCGGTCGCCTCGATCACCGCCGGCAGTGCTCGACCTCGTCGTGGCGCCCGGTGGCGACCCGGTCGCCGACCGGTCGTCGGGCTCCTGGTCGGCGTCGACGGGCTCCTGCTCGGGCTCGGCGTCTGCAGCCGTCGCGGACAGCGTGGAGCTCGTGGGGCCGTCCTCCGACGGGAGCCACGATCCGACGAGAGCCAGGGCCAGCAGCACGATGACGGTCGTCAGGACCTTGTGGCGTCCTACCCACGCGGAGGTGGGGGACGCGTGCTCGAGGCTGAGCGCCCCGGGAGGTGCTGCGACGCGGTAGTCGGTCCACCGATGCCCGTCGAAGTAGCGCAGGTGCCCGGGAGGCTGTTCGGTGTCCTGGTACCAGCCTGGCTTGTGATTCATCCCTGACCTGTCATCTCGTCGAAGTCCACGGCGTCAAGAAGAGTGCCGAGGTCAGGCTGCTGGGTGACGTCGAGCGGCTGGAGCTCCTTGGACACCCCCCGTTGGGTGGCCACCAGCTCGCTCGCCGCGTCCGAGAGGATCTGCGCGGCGTCGACGCTCTGCCACCGCACCCCCGCGAGCGCCGAGCGGCTCACCCGCGCGGCCATCACCGCCTCGGGACGTCGGCGTCCGTCGTCCCCGTGCCCGGCCGCCCGCACGGCGACGATGCGTGCGCTCGAGATGCCCGGCGCGGTCGCGAAGCACTCCTTCAAGGTGGCGAGCACGTGACCGCACACCACGAGCTTGTAGACGTCGGCGGTCTCCCGCTTCGTGAGCTTCTTGAGCGACAGGTTCCCCTTCGCGGTGGTGGTCGGCTTGCGCTCGGGCACCACCTCGACGCCCGGCACGACGGCGATGAGGCTGACTTCCTCGTGCAGCACGCCCACCGCCGCTGCCGCCGCCTGGTTGTCCTCGAAGGCCGACGCGAGTCGCGACAGGACGATCCGCGGCTCGTTGGCCCGCAGTCCCCTCCACTCGCCCTCGATCTCGCGCTGCCACTCGAGCTGCCGTTGGGCGAGTGTCTCCTCCAGTGACCGGACCTCGGTCTCCGCGCCGGCTCGTGCACCCACCCGGGCGGTCCTGCGCGCCGCGCGATCGAAGACGCTGACGCCGGCACGCGCCTGCTGCGCATGACGCCGCAGGATCGCCCGGGCATCGACCTCGGGCAGCGGCGGCGGCACGCCGGGCTCAGCGGCCGGGAACTCCCGTCGGGGCAGGTCCGTGATGGCCTGCAGCGCATCGAGCAGCCGCTGTGCTTCGGCCGCCTTCTCCTGCGCCGCCGGTGACGGCGCCGAGGCCGACCGCTGCCCCCGTGCGCTCGTTGAACTGCTCGAGCGCGGACGCCCGCTCAGGGGCGTGTAGTACCCCACCGGCCCGACTCCCGTGGACACCCCAGCTCGACCCGCACCGACGTGCACGCGCGCAGCGCGCGGCCCGAGACTCGTCCTCACGCCCCTGCTCGAGGCGCGCACGCGGACACCGGGCGCCACTCGCACGGAGAACCCCACCGCTCCATCCCCCCGTTCGGCCGACCCTCGCTGTGGCTCAGGCCTTCTCGCAGGCGATGCGGTCGTTGTCACGGTCCAGGTCGCCGTTGTGACGCTCGGCCGCCCAGTAGATGTCGTTGCTGCGCTTGAAGCTCGTGACCGGCGTACCCGAGGTGCGGTCGCGAGCGGCACGGGTGCCGACGCCGTGCGGGAACTTCTTGTTGAAGTTCGTGCAGTTGTCGTGGATGCCGACGGAGTGGGCCTCGGCGGTCGTCGTGACGGCGACCGCGCTCCCCAGGACCAGGCCGACCGAGCCGATGAGTGCAGCAGTACGCGACTTCATGTTCACGAGATTCCCCGTCGTCGAGCGGCGCCTTCCCCGATGAACGGCGCGCGTCGCCACAGTAGGCATCTGGCGGCACATCTGTCCCGGGCAATTGGTCCTTGTCTCCTAAACGAGATCAAGGACCCAAATCGGTTCGAACGGTGTCACGGGGGCAGACAGGGCAAAGGCCCCGCACCCGGTGGTGGGTGGGGGCCTTCGTCGTGGTGCAGCGCGGGTGGGCGACTCTCAGTCGAGGTAGTCGCGCAGGACCTGCGAGCGGCTGGGGTGGCGCAGCTTCGACATCGTCTTGGACTCGATCTGGCGGATCCGCTCGCGGGTCACGCCGTAGACCTTGCCGATCTCGTCGAGGGTCTTGGGCTGACCGTCGGTCAGGCCGAAGCGCATCGACACGACACCGGCCTCGCGCTCGGAGAGCGTGTCCAGCACGGCGTGCAGCTGCTCCTGGAGGAGCGTGAACGAGACCGCGTCGGCGGGGACGATGGCCTCGGAGTCCTCGATGAGGTCACCGAACTCGCTGTCGCCGTCCTCGCCGAGGGGCGTGTGCAGCGAGATGGGCTCGCGACCGTACTTCTGGACCTCGATGACCTTCTCGGGGGTCATGTCGAGCTCCTTGGCGAGCTCCTCCGGGGTGGGCTCGCGCCCCAGGTCCTGGAGCATCTGGCGCTGCACGCGGGCCAGCTTGTTGATGACCTCGACCATGTGCACCGGGATGCGGATGGTGCGGGCCTGGTCGGCCATGGCGCGGGTGATGGCCTGGCGGATCCACCAGGTCGCGTAGGTGGAGAACTTGTAGCCCTTGGTGTAGTCGAACTTCTCGACCGCACGGATCAGGCCCAGGTTGCCCTCCTGGATGAGGTCGAGGAAGAGCATGCCGCGGCCGGTGTAGCGCTTGGCCAGCGAGACGACGAGGCGCAGGTTGGCCTCGAGCAGGTGGTTTTTGGCGCGACGACCGTCCTCCGAGATCCACTCGAGCTCCTCGAGGACCTTCGGGGTGATCTTGCCGCCCTTGGCGAGCTTCTCCTCCGAGAACAGGCCGGCCTCGATGCGCTTGGCAAGCTCGACCTCCATCTCGGCGTTGAGGAGGGGGACCTTGCCGATCTGCTTGAGGTAGTCCTTGACCGGGTCGGCGGTGGCGCCGGCCACCATGACCTGCTGCTCGGGCTCGTCGGTGTCGTCCGCCGCCGAGATGACGAAGCCCTTCTTCTCGTCCTCCTTGATCGTCGGATCTTCCTTGACGTCCTTCTCGAACTGCTCGTCCGGGATGTCGGGGAGGACCTTCTTGCCGTCGGGGCCGATCACGACGGGCGCGACGTCGGAGGGAGCGGCGGTCTTCTTGGCCGTCGCCTTCTTGGCGGGGGCCTTCTTCGCCGGGGCCTTCTTGGCGGGCGCCTTCTTGGCAGCTGCCGCCTTCGTCGCCGGGGCCGGCGACTCCGTCTCCTCCGCAGGCGCCGCAGCGGCCTTCTTCGCCGCCGCGGTGGTCACCTTCTTGGCGGTGGAGGTCGCGGCCAGAGTGCGGCCGCGGGGGGTGGGTGCTTGGGGCGTGGATCCTGACGTGCTCGAGGACACGAACTACCTCTCGTCCAGAGTGATGGGCGCGGCAGAGCCCGTTGTCGTCAAGTGCCGCCGGGGTCCATTGTGGCACGGTCCTGGTGAGAACAGAGAACCGGCTGGGGCCCTTCAGCCACGGCCCGCCTTGGCCGCAGCCTTCTTCTGCTGCTTGAACTCCCGCACCTTGACCAACGAGTCCGCGTCGACGACGTCGGCCACCGAGCGGTGGCCCTCGAGGGCGTAGTCACCGGCAGCCTCCTCCCAGCCGTCGGGACGCACGTCGAGCTGCTTGGCCAGCAGGGCGGTGAAGATCTGCGCCTTCTGCTTGCCGAACCCGGGCAGCGCCTGGAGCCGCTTGAGCAGGTCGTCGCCGCTGCTCGCCTCGGTCCAGATCCGCGTCGTGTCGCCGTCGTGGTCGTCGACGACCTGCTGGGCGAGGGCCTGGATCCGCCCGGCCATCGAGCCGGGGAAGCGGTGCACCGCGGGCGTGCGCGCGCAGGCCTCGGCGAACTCCTCGGGGTCCATGGCCGCGACGGTCGCGGGGTCGAGGGAGCCCAGTCGCTCGACGAGCTTGCCTGGGCCGGCGAAGGCCCGCTCCATCGGGAACTGCTGGTCGAGCAGCATGCCCACCAGCAGGGCGAAGGGCGACTCGGAGAGCACGCGGTCGGCGTCGGCGTCCTGGGCGATCTGGATCGTGGCCATGGCGCCATCCTGCCCCACCGCGGCGGCGGTACGCCGCCCCTGTGGACAACGCGAGCGGCCCGCCCGGCCACCGGGTGAGGATCAGCCGGTGACCCCCTCCCCGACCGACCTGGCACCCGGCCGCGACGCCCGTGGCAGCGCCCGGCGCGAACGGCTGCTGCGCGCCGAGGTCGCCGCGCTGCGCCGCCGCGAGCAGCGGCGGATCTTCCCCGCGCGTCTGTGCCTGGGTCCCGGCCCCGAGCAGGGCCCGGGTCACGCGCTGGCCTGGCCGCCCCGGGACCCGCCCGACGTCGGGCTGGTCTTCGACCTCGTCGACTCGTTGCTCGACGCCGGCGGCGAGCCGGGCGAGGCCGGCACCGGGAGCGGCGGCGACAGCCGTCTGTGGCTGGTGCGGCCCGGCCACCCCGAGGTCCACGACCTCGACCTCCGGGTGGCCTCGGTGGCGCTCCGGGTCGCGGCGGCGCGCGGTCCGGCGTACGGCGCCGTGTGCGGGCCGATGGTCGTCCTCACCCGCTACGGCTGGCTCGACCCCCTCACCGGGGAGTCGCGCCGCTGGAAGCGGCTGCGGCTCCAGGACCGCTGACGCGGCCGAGCGCTACTGCTCGCCCCAGGTGTGGACGGGCGCGTTGTCGTGCATGCGGGCGCGGTAGTCGGTCAGCACCCGGGCGATGACGCGCTCGCGGTCGCCCTCCCCCGCCCGCGCGGCCACCTGGTCGACGAACCAGGACGCCCCGTTGACCCCGGTGACGCAGCGTCGCTCGATGATGTCGAGCAGCTGCCCGGACTCCTCGTCGCTGACGCCCCAGGCGCTGAGCCCCTGCGCGGCCAGCGGCAGCAGGCGTCGTACGACGAGCTCGGTGGCGGGGACCTGCCCCACGCCGGGCCAGTAGACGCGCGCGTCGATGCCGGCGATCGCCGCGGCGTGGAAGTTCTCCTCCGCCGCGGGGAACGACATCTGCGACCAGATCGGCCGGTCCTGCTCGGCCAGCGCGCGCACCAGCCCGAAGTAGAAGGCGGCGTTCGCCATGGTGTCGACGACCGTCGGGCCGGCGGGCAGCACCCGGTTCTCGACCCGGACGTGCGGCACGTCGTCGACGACGGCGTACACCGGGCGGTTCCAGCGGTAGACCGTGCCGTTGTGCAGCTTGAGCTCGTCGAGCTGAGGGGTGTGGCCGGCGTCGAGGACCGCAGCCGGGTCCTCGTCGGAGAGCACCGGGAGCAGCGCCGGGAAGTAGCGCACGTTCTCCTCGAACAGGTCGAAGATCGAGGTGATCCAGCGCTCGCCGAACCACACGCGCGGGCGCACGCCCTGCGCCTTCAGCTCGTCGGCTCGGGTGTCGGTGGCCTGCTCGAAGAGCGCGATGCGCGTCTCGCGCCACAGCTCCTTGCCCAGCAGGTACGGCGAGTTCGCGCCCACCGCGAGCTGCAGGCTCGACATGACCTGGGAGGCGTTCCAGTACGACGCGAAGTTGTCGGGGCTGACCTGCACGTGGAGCTGGGTGCTCGTGCACGCCGCCTCCGGGGCGATGGAGTCGGCGGTGACCCGCAGGCGCTCGGGGCCCTGGATGTCGAGGACGATGTCCTCCCCCCGGGCGGCGAGGATCTCGTCGCTGAGCAGGTGGTAGCGCGGGTTGGCGCTGAGCACGTCCTGGGTCAGGTGCTGCTCGCCGAGCGTGGGCAGGATGCCGATCATGACCAGGTGGCCGCCGGAGGCGTTGGCCGCCTTCTCCGCGGTGTTGAGGCTGGCCCGCACGCCGTCGCCGAACGCGCTGACACCGTTCACCGCGAGCTTCTTGGGCGCGACGTTGATCTCGAGGTTGAACTTCGCCAGCTCGGTCTGGAAGTCCGGGTCGCCCAGCGCCTCGAGGACCGCCATGTTCAGCATCGCCGGCTGCTCGTCGTCGTCGACGATGTTGAGCTCGATCTCCATGCCCGTGGCGGGGTCGTCGGCGTCGAAGCGCGACTCGGTGAGCATCCGCTCGAGCACGTCGAGGCAGTCACGCACCTTGCGGCGGTACTTCGTGCGGTGCTCCCGCGTGAACTTCTGCTGCTCGACTTCCTCGCCCATCGCCCCACTCTAGGGTGAGACATGGCCAAGTCCCGCGCTGTCGTCCGCCCCGTGACCGGTTCCGTCGTCCTCGTCACCGGCGCCGCCCGCGGCATCGGTGCCGCACTCTCCCGACGGCTCGTCGGCCAGGGCGCGCAGGTGCTGATGCTCGACGTCGACGTCGAGCCCCTCGAGGCGCTCGCCTCCGACCTCGGTGAGGCGGCGCTGGCGGTGCGCGCCGACGTCACCGACCTCGCCTCGCTGGAGGCCGCCGTCGCGCAGGGCGTCGAGCGGTTCGGCGGCATCGACACGGTCGTCGCCAACGCCGGGATCGCCAGCTACGGGTCGGTCCTCAGCGTCGAACCCGCCGCCTTCCGACGCGTCGTCGACATCAACGTCACCGGCGTCTTCCACACCGTCCGGGCCGCGCTCCCCCAGGTCATCGAGCGGCAGGGCTACGTGCTGGTCGTCTCGTCCCTGGCCGCCTTCACCGCGGCTCCGGGCATGGCGGCGTACAACGCGAGCAAGGCGGGGGCGGAGAACTTCGCCAACGCCCTGCGCCTGGAGGTGACGCACCTCGGCGTGGCCGTCGGCAGCGCCCACATGTGCTGGGTCGACACCCCGATGGTGCGCGAGGCGCGCGCCGACCTGCGCTCCTTCGACACCATGATCGACAAGCTGCCGCCGCCGCTCAACCGCACCACCAGCGTGGAGTCCTGCGTCGACGCGTTCGTCACCGGCATCGAGAAGCGCAACCGCCGGGTCTACGTGCCGGGCTGGGTGGGCGCCATCGCCAAGGGCCGGGCGCTCATGAACTCCCCGCTCGGTGAGCGCGAGACGCTGCGCAGCGCCGCCGCCATGGTGCAGGTGATGGACGACGAGGTCGCCGCGCTCGGTCGGTCCACCTCCGCGCGCTACTCCGTCGACTGACGCTCAGGCGGGCCGCGCACGCTTCGCGGGGCCCGGTGGGTCCAGGGCGGCGAGCCGCTCCAGCGCGTCCGGCGGGACCGCGTGCACGAGCAGGTCGGCCACCAGGCGGGCCAGGGAGTGCGCCGGGTCGACCTCGAGGGCACGCTCGACCCCGCACCACGCGAGGGCACCGTCTCCCTCGCCCCACGCAGCGAAGCCGAGCAGAGCGGCCGGCGCCGCCACCGCGTGAGCGGGCGCCAGCCGGACCACGCGTCGCCAGACGCGGACCCAGAAGGCCGCGCTCGGCCGGTCCACGGCGTGGAGCGCGACGTCGCGGACGTTGCCGATCCGGACTGCCCGCAGCACGCGCGCGACGGTCGCCGGGGCCCACGTCTCCGGCGCTTCACCCAGCACACGCCCCAGCCACTCGGCCTCGCCGAGCAGGGCACCCGTGTCGTCGGCATCGAGCTCACCGAGCTCCACGAGCGCGGCGGCCACCGCGTCCGCCTCCGGGCCGGGCGCCGGGTCCAGGGTGTGCACCAGCGCGTCGCGGTCGGCGAGCATCACCTCCCCGCGCAGCACCATCCGGGCCATGAGCGGGTGGGCGGTGAGGTCGAAGGCGACCCCGCCCCGGGTGGCGGACGAGGGCTGGCCCGACGCCGGGAACCACCGCCCGTCGTGCACCCGCAGCCGCATCGCCACGGAGCACCCGGCCGCGCGCAGCGCCCGGGACGTGGCCCTGAGGTGCTGGCGGGACCGGCGCTCGTCGGCGGTGAAGGTGACCAGGAACGTCGTACGTCCGCCGTTGCGCGCCCCGGCGTCCAGCAGCGAGTCGACCACGCCGCGCACGTGCACGGCGGACGGCGCCAGGTCGCAGCGGGCCTGGAACATCCGGCCCGCCTCGTCGACGCACACCATCACGATCGACTCGGTGGGGTGGAAGCCCAGGGTGGTGACGACCAGGGCGACCAGGTCGGTCTCGTTGCGCAGCCGGAAGCGCTCGGGAGGCGCGTCGTGGGCCGGGATGTCGGGGTCGAGCCAGGGATCGATGCTGTCCATGTCCCGACCCTCGGCCCGTCGCGAGCCGCGCGGGAGGGCCGACGACGCATCGGTGGAGAGCGGCCGGGTCAACCGCCCTGGGGACGGGTTCCGGCCCGGCGGCGGGTCATGATGGGCGGGTGCGCAGCGAGCCGACGATCCTCCACGTCGACCTCGACGCGTTCTTCGCCTCCGTCGAGCAGCGGGACAAGCCGTCGCTGCGGGGCAAGCCGGTCGTGGTCGGCGGCACCGGAGGTCGCGGCGTGGTGGCCACCGCGTCCTACGAGGCCCGGGTCTTCGGCGTCCGCTCGGCGATGTCGACGCGGGAGGCCCGCTCACGCGCACCGCACGCGGCGTACCTCTCGGGTCGCCACCACGTCTACCGCGCCGCCTCCGCGGTCGTCATGGCGCGGCTGCGCGAGCTGTCGCCCCTGGTCGAGCCGCTCTCGCTCGACGAGGCCTTCGTCGACCTCGCCGCCGGCGACCTGCCCGACGCGCGGGCGGCGACCCTGGTGGAGTTCGCCCTCGACCTCAAGTCCGACCTGGCACGGCTGACCGGGGGCATCACCGGCTCCGTGGGCATCGGCACATCCAAGCTGGTGGCCAAGATCGCCAGCGACCTGCACAAGCCCGACGGGCTGGTCGTGGTGCCGGCCGGCACCGAGGCGATGATCCTGCACCCGCTCCCCGTCACCGCCATCCCCGGCATCGGTCCCGCCACCGCGGACCGGCTGCGCCGCGTCGGCGCCACCCACGTGCGCGACCTCGTCACCATCTCCCTCGACGAGATGGTGCGGCTGCTGGGCCAGGCGGTGGGGTCGGGCATCTACCGCCTGGCGCGCGCGGACGACGACCGGCCGGTGGTGGCGGAGCGCGAGGCGAAGTCGATCAGCGTCGAGGACACCTACGACACCGACCTGGTCGACCGGCGCCTGCTCGAGGGGCTGCTGGAGCGGCAGACCCGCAAGGTCGCGGAGCGGCTGCGGGCGGCCCGGCTCTCCGGGCGCACCGTGACGGTGAAGGTGCGCGCTCACGACTTCACCACCCACACCCGCTCCTCCACCCTCGGCGTGCCCACCGACGACCCCGTCGCGCTGGTGCGTCGCGCCAAGGCGCTGCTCAAGGAGTTCGACACCTCCGACGGGGTGCGGCTGCTCGGGGTGGGCGTCTCGGGACTGGCCGACTGGATCCAGGACGAGCTGTTCGACGATCTCGAGGCCGACCTCCCGGTGAGCACGAAGGCGGCGGAGGGACCGGCGGGCGAGTCGGCGTCGGGCCCGCTCGAGCTGCCCGACGGCCCCACGGCCGACGAGCTGCTCGCCCAGCGCTCGCGCGACCAGCGGCGGTGGCACCCCGGTCACGACGTGCTGCACGACGAGCACGGTCCGGGCTGGGTCTGGGGCGCCGGGGTGGGGCGGGTGACGGTGCGCTTCGAGACGGCCGAGACCGGACCGGGGCCGGTGCGGACCTTCGCCGAGGACGACCCCGCGCTGCACCCGCGCGACCCGGTCAGCCCCGAGGTCAGCCCCGACGGAACCTGACCGCGTCCCCCGGGCGCAGCTGCGCGACCCGGTCGAGGTCGTCGCGGTGCACCACCGCGACGACCGGGTAGCCCCCCGTGGTCGGGTGGTCGCGCAGGAACACCAGCGGCTGCCCGTCGGCGGGCACCTGCACCGCGCCGAGGACGAGGCCCTCGCTGGGCAGCTCCGCGGTCACGCTCCGCGCCAGGCACGGCCCCTCGAGCCGGACGCCGATCCGGTCGGCCTCCCCCGCCACGGTGTACGGCGCGCCGCCCAGCAGCGCGTCGAGGCCGTCGACGAACCAGTCCGCCCGGGGACCGGGACCGACCCGCAGCATCGTCGTCGTGGCAGTCGGGGCAGAGGTGCCGACGCGGCCCGGGGTGTCGAGGGCGGCCGGTGGTCCGGGGGCCGGCCCGACCGGCAGCTCGTCGCCCGCGGCCAGCGGGGCGGGCCCGATCCCCGACAGCGTGTCGGTGGAGCGCGACCCCAGCACGGTCGGGACCCGGACCCCGCCGGCCACCGCCAGGTAGGACCGGACGCCGGACGTGGGTCTCCCCAGGGCGATCGTCGCGCCGGCCGCGACGGTGACGGGCTCGGCGTACGCGACGGGGCGGGAGTCGACGCGCAGGTCGACCGGCGCGCCGGTCAGCGCCACGGTCAGCGCCGTGCGCGTGCGCAGGGCGAGCCCGCCGCCGAGGCACTCCAGGAGCGCCTCGCCGGGGCCGCCGTCGGGCCCGTCGAGGTCAGGGTTCCCCACGAGCCGGTTGGCCAGCCGCGCCGACCCGGCGTCGAGCCACCCGGAGCGCGGCACGCCGAGGTGCGCCAGGCCCGGCCGACCGGCGTCCTGCACGGTCGTCAGCATCCCGGCGTCGAGCACGTCCAGGGCGCGGCCGCCGCTCACCGCACCTCCGTGAAGCGGACCCGGGTGCCGGGGGCGAGCAGCGCCGGCGGCTCGGCCGTGACGTCGAACAGCGTGAGGTCGGTGACGCCGATGAGCTGCCACCCTCCGGGCGACGCGGTCGGGTAGACGCCGGTGAACTCGCCGGCCAGCCCGACGGAGCCCGCCGGCACGCGGGTGCGCGGCGAGGGCCGGCGGGCCACGTGCAGCCGCTCGGGCAGGCCGGTGCAGTAGGCGAAGCCCGGCGCGAAGCCGCAGAAGGCGACGACGAAGGCGGTCCCGGTGTGCGTGGCGACCACCTCGTCGCGGCTCATCTCCCACAGTCGCGCCACGTCGTCGAGGTCCTCCCCGTCGTAGCGCACGGGCACCTCGACCTCGCCCGCGTCGGAGTCGCCGGTCGCGGCCGGACCACCCACCCGGTCGAGCCCTCCCCCCACCAGCTCGCGCAGCCGGTCGAGGTCGGTGACGTCGTCGAAGAAGATCGTGCGCGCCGCCGGCACCACGTCGCCGGCCAGCTCCCGGCAGACCGGGTCGAGACCGGCGTACGCAGCGGTGACCTCGGCCGTGCTGCCGAGCTCGAGGAGGAGACCGTGCGGACCGGCCGGCAACCACCTCACACGAACCCCTCCAGGTCGTGCCCGGCCGCCTCGAGCGCGGCGCGCACGCGCCGGGCGGTGGCGACCGCGGTGGCGCCGTCGCCGTGCACGCAGACCGAGTCGATCCCGCCCCGGGAGGCCAGGTCGACCGCCCGGCGCGCGATCGCGTCGGGGTCGTCCAGGACCGCGCCGGGCTCGGAGCGTGGCAGCAGGCGGGCCACCCCGTCGTCGGCCTCCGGCCGGTAGCCCCGGTCCGGGAACCCCTCCCGGTACGTCGCCCGTCCGGCCTCGGCCGCGAGCCGCAGCAGCCGGCCGCCCGGCAGCCCGAGCACCGGCAGGGCGCCCGACCCGGCCAGCACCGCGGCGGCCTGCTCCTCGTCGTCGACGACGCGGTTGTAGAGGGCGCCGTGGGGCTTGAGGTAGACGACGTCCAGCCCGGCTGCGCGCGCCGCGTCGGCCAGGCGACCCACCTGGTCGGCGACCTGCTCGCTCAGCACGTGCGGGGCGACGTCGAGCGCCCGCCGCCCGAAGCCCTCGCGGTCCAGGTAGGACACCTGGGCGCCCACCCGCACGCCCCGCTCGGCGGCCAGGGCGCACACCTCGCGCATGAGCGCGTCGTGACCGGCGTGGTAGCCGCAGGCGACGTTGGCGGACGTGACGACCTCGAGGAGCGCCCGGTCGTCGGTCACCTCCTCGGCCAGGTCGGCGTTCAGGTCCATCCCCCGATCATGCCGCGTCTCGCCGCGGTCGTAGGGTCGGCGCCATGGCCCAGACCCCGACCTCCCCCGCTCCTCCGGTCGCGCGCACCGTCCCGCACCGTCGCGAGCACCACGGCGACGTGTTCGTCGACGACTACGAGTGGTTGCGCGACAAGGAGTCACCGGAGACGATCTCCTACCTCGAGGCCGAGAACGCCTACACCGAGGCCCGCACCGCGCACCTGGGCGACCTGCGCGAGACGCTGTTCGAGGAGATCCGCTCCCGCACCCTCGAGACCGACCTGTCGGTGCCGGTCCGGATCCGGGGCTACTGGTACTACGGGCGCACCCACGAGGGCAAGCAGTACGGCACCAGCTGCCGCCGCCCGGTGCTCGACCCGGAGTCGTGGCTGCCGCCGACCGTCGACCCGTCGGAGGTCCCCGACGACGAGGAGGTCGTCCTCGACAGCAACGAGCTCGCCGAGGGTCACGAGTTCTTCTCGCTGGGGGCGAGCTCGATCAGCCCCGACGGCCGCCTGCTCGCCTTCAGCACCGACACGGTCGGCGACGAGCGCTTCCTGCTCCAGGTCAAGGACCTGCAGACCGGTGAGCTGCTGCCCGACCAGGTGCGCGACACGTCGTACGGCGCGACCTGGGACCTGGCCGGCGAGCACCTCTTCTACACCACCGTCGACGCGGCCTGGCGACCCGACAAGGTCTGGCGCCACCGCGTCGGCACCGACCCGGCCGAGGACGTGGTCGTCCACCACGAGCCCGACGACCGCTTCTGGGTCTCGGTCGGTCGCTCCCGCTCGCAGCGCTTCCTGCTCATCGGCTGCGGCAGCAAGGTCACCACGGAGTACCGCATCCTGGACGCGGCCGACCCCACCGGCGAGCCCCGGGTCGTGGCGCCGCGCCGCCAGGGCGTGGAGTACGGCGTCGACCACCTCGTCGTCGACGGGGAGGACCGCCTGCTCGTCCTGCACAACGACGGCGCGGAGAACTTCGCCGTCGCCCTGGCCCCGGTCACGGCCACCTCGCACGAGGAGTGGGAGCCGCTGCTGCCCCACGACCCGGCCGTGCGCATCGAGGACGTCGACTGCTTCGCCGACCACCTCGTGGTGAGCCAGCGCAGCGAGGGCCTGACCCAGATCCGGGTCCTGCGCCTCGGCGACGGCGGTGTCGCCTCCGACGAGCTGCTGGACATGGAGCACCCGATCTACACCGTCGGCGTCGGCTCGAACCCGGAGTTCACCCAGCCGGTGCTGCGCTTCGGCTACGTCACGATGGCGACCCCGAGCGCCGTGCTCCAGGTCGACCTGCGCACGGGCGAGCGCACCCTGCTCAAGCAGTCGCCGGTGCTCGGCGACTTCGACCCGGAGGCCTACGAGCAGCACCGCGAGTGGGCGACCGCGTCCGACGGCACCCAGGTGCCGATCTCGATCGTGGTCCCGCGGGGGACGCCGCGCGACGGCAGCACACCGTTCCTGCTCTACGGCTACGGCTCCTACGAGCACTCCGTCGACCCGTTCTTCACCATCGCCCGGCTGTCGCTGCTCGACCGCGGCATGGGCTTCGCCATCGCCCACGTGCGCGGCGGCGGCGAGATGGGGCGCGCCTGGTACGACCAGGGCAAGATGCTGCACAAGCGCAACACGTTCACCGACTTCGTGGCCTGCGCCGAGCACCTCGCCGCGACCGGCTGGACCGCGGCCGACCGCCTGGTCGCCGAGGGCGGCTCGGCCGGCGGGCTGCTCATGGGCGCGGTCGCGAACCTCGCGCCCGAGGCCGTCACCGCGATGGTGGCCGACGTGCCGTTCGTCGACGCCCTCACGAGCATCCTCGACCCCGACCTGCCGCTCACCGTCATCGAGTGGGAGGAGTGGGGCGACCCGCTGCACGACCCCGAGGTCTACGCCTACATGAAGTCGTACACGCCCTACGAGAACGTCGAGGCGAAGCGCTACCCCGCGATCCTCGCGGAGACCTCGCTCAACGACACCCGCGTGCTGTACGTCGAGCCGGCCAAGTGGGTCGCCCGGCTGCGGGCCACGGCCGTCGAGCCCGACGTGCTGCTGAAGACGGAGATGCAGGCCGGCCACGGGGGTGTCTCGGGCCGCTACAACGCGTGGCGCGACCGGGCCTTCAGCTACGCGTGGGTGCTCGACCAGGTCGGCCTGGCCTGAGCGAGGCGCACCGGTCCGGGACCTGCCCTCCCGGCCGGTGTTGTGGAGGTCTGGGGGTTCTGTCGTGATGCCCCGGCAGAGCCCTGGAGGTTCCTCGCGAACCAGACTGAAAGTTCGCTGAGATCACGCTTGAGGCGGCAACGATCGGGGCACCTCCTGCGTAGTACTGAGTGACAGGCGCACACCGGGAACGACCCGGGAATGCCACCACGAGTCCGCAGGTTGGGACTCCCAGGGAGTCATTCGGGTGACTCTCTCCGTACGAAGGGCAGCCAGGTGACCACTACCGTTTCGCAGCAGCGCGAGATCGAGGGACGCGACAGCGTCGGCCTCTACCTCGACGAGATCGCACGCACGCCCCTCCTCGACGCCATCACCGAGGTCGAGCTCGCCAAGACCATCGAGGCCGGCCTCATGGCCGAGCACCTGCTGGCCACCGGACGCGTCGGACGCCGCAAGGGCGGCGCCCCCAAGCGCGCGACCCAGGAGGAGCTCGAGTGGCTCGCGGCGGAGGGCCAGCGCGCCATCCAGCAGTTCATCACCGCCAACCTCCGCCTCGTGGTGTCCATCGCCCGCAAGTACGGCCGCAGCCAGATGCCGATGCTCGACCTGGTGCAGGAGGGCAACACCGGCCTCATCCGCGCAGTCGAGAAGTTCGACTACACCAAGGGCTTCAAGTTCTCGACCTACGCCACCTGGTGGGTGCGACAGGCCATCACCCGCGGCATCGCCCAGCAGGGCCGCGTCGTCCGCCTCCCCGTCCACGTGGTCGAGGAGATCAACCAGGTCAGCGCGGCGCGGCGCAACCTCGAGCGGCAGCTGGGCTACGACCCCGAGCCGTCCGAGATCGCGGCCGAGCTCGGCATGGACGTCGAGCGGGTCATCGACCTCATCTCGTGGGGTCGCGACCACGTCAGCCTCGACACCCCGGTGGACGAGGACGGCGACACCTCGCTGGGCGACCTGATCGCCCAGGAGTCGATGCCCGGTCCGGACCTCACGTTCCTGGACCAGGAGACGCGTGACCGCCTCAGCGCCCTGGTGGGCCGCCTGGACGAGCGCGCCGCCGACATCATCCGGTCGCGCTACGGGCTCGAGGACGGTCGGGTGCACAAGCTCGCCGACATCGGCGCCAAGCACGGCATCTCCGCCGAGAGGGTGCGTCAGCTCGAGCGCGAGGCCCTGCAGAAGCTCCGGACCTTCGGCGACCCCGACCTGGCCGCCTGAGCGTCCCCGCGGTCAGCGGGCGTGGAGGTCGGCCCAGACCTCCTCGACGCGGCGACGGAGGTCCTCGCGCGTCCCGGTGTTCTCCACGACGTGCGTCGCCACCGCGAGCCGGTCCTCGCGCGAGGCCTGCGCCGCGGCGCGGCTGCGCGCGTCGTCCTCGCTCCAGCCGCGGTCGCGCACCATCCGCTCGACCTGGGTCGCCAGAGGGGCGTCCACGACCACGACGGCGTCAAAGCTGTCGGCCCGGCCGGACTCGGCCAGCAGCGGGATGTCGTGCACCACGACCGCGCCGGGCGGGGCCTCGGCCTCCAGCCGCTGGATCTCCTCGTAGACCCGGGGGTGGACGATCCCCTCGAGCGTGCGGCGGGCGGCCTCGTCGCCGAAGACCCGGCTCGCCACGGCGGGCCGGTCCAGCTCACCGTCCGGCGTCAGGACGCCGGGACCGAACTCCTCGACCAGGGCCGCGAGCCCGGGGGTCCCGGGCGCCACGACCTCGCGCGCGAGCAGGTCAGCATCGATCACCAGCGCGCCGAGCTCCCGCAGGATCGACGACACCGTGCTCTTCCCCGAGGCGACGCCCCCCGTGAGTCCGATCCGCACCGGTCACCTTCCCTCTCAGCCGCGTCACCGTGGCCACCTCGGGCCGGCGCGCGAGCAGCAGCGACAGCCCGTGGTACTCGCACCACGTGAGGTCCTCGTAGCCGACGGACGCCACCAGGCGCTCGGCCTCGTCCTGGCTCATGGGGCCGCCGCCCAGCAGGTGGGAGGAGTGCTCAGACAGCGCCTTCTCGAACGAGCAGTCGCGCGTGGGCACGTTGAGGGGCATCACGAGCCACCCCTCCGGGCGCAGGGCGTGGCGCACGCGCTCCAGGCCCTCCTCCAGCGCGGCCGGGGGCAGGAACGGCTGGGGCAGCCACGCGAGGTCGAAGGTCTCCTCCTCGCCGAGCTCGGCGACGTCGAGGAGCCGCAGCTCGACCTGTCCGTCGTAGCCCCGGTCCGCGACCTCCCTGCGCGCCGCCTCCAGGACGTCGGGGAGGATGTCGAGGCCGACGGCGGTCGCGCCAGGGAAGAGCTCGCACATGCGCAGCGAGATCGCGGCGACACCGACGCCGACGTCGAGGAACCGGCCCCGACCGGCGGAGAACGCCTCGTGGGGGCCGGGCATGGCGCCCATCTGCTCGGCGATCATGTCGGCGGCCAGCGAGCTGGCACGGCCCTGGGCGCGGACCACGACGGGGTCCTCACCGGTCCAGCCCACGCCGCCGCGCTGGGCGTAGCGCAGGGCGCGCCGCAGGTCG
Source organism: Nocardioides sp. HDW12B (assembly GCF_011299595.1). Lineage (NCBI taxonomy): Bacteria > Bacillati > Actinomycetota > Actinomycetes > Propionibacteriales > Nocardioidaceae > Nocardioides > Nocardioides sp. HDW12B. The sequence goes on from NZ_CP049867.1 coordinate 2,351,797, forward strand.
GCGATGGTGCCGGAGGCCAGAGCCATCGGGTCCATGGGGTCGTGGTGGTGACCGTCGGGGTCGGCGAGGGCGAAGGCGTCGCCGTCGCGGACCAGGACGCCGGCCGCGGTGAGCAGCTCGGCGTCGACCAGGTCGTCGTCCTCCAGGGGCTCGCCCGCGAGCATCCGGGACCACCCTCCCTGGTGAGCGAGGCGGGCCTGCGCGGCGAGGACCATGGGGTGGAACCGTGCCGCAGGGTCGACCTCCCTCATCGACTCTCCTTCCGAGCTTCCCGGTGTGTCACGCCGTGTCCGTGACTCGTAGTCCATCACATCCGCCAAGGCCGCCTCCGGCATCCTGGCGCAATCCTGGCCCCTTCACAGCCGTTCGTCGGACCTCGCGAGGGCGTTCCTCAGGTCGTCGGACCGGTGCCGCTGCTCCGTGACCGGGCTGCGACGATGCTGCCGTGACCGACCCCTTGAGCCTGGCGCCCGGCTCGCGAGTCGCGCTCCGTGCCCCGGGTTCCCCGGCGTACGTCGACGTCGTGCTCGCGCTCCTGGCTCAAGGAGTGATACCCGTCCCGCTGGACCCCAACCTGACCCCGCGCGAGGTGGCCGTCGCGGAGGAGGTCACGAGCCCGGTGGCGGTGCTCGGTCCGGACGAGGTGACGGCGCTGGCAGCCCGCCGGCCCGACCTCGGCACGCCGCGGGCGCGCCCGCTCCACCTGACCTCCGGGACCACCGGACGGCCCAAGGCGGTCTGGTCGGGCCTGCTCGACGACGCCGCGGCCGCGGCGCTCGTGGCCGAGGAGCGCGACCTGTGGGGGTTCTCCCCCGACGACGTCCACCTGGTCCTCGGCCCGCTGCACCACTCGGCTCCGCTGCGGTTCGCGGTGGCCACCCGGCTGGCCGGCGGCCAGGTGCTCGCGCCCGGCCGCTTCGACCCCGCCGTGGTCACCGACCTGGTGCGCCACGAGCGGCCCACCACGACGTTCTGCGTGCCCACCCACCTGCGCCGGCTCGCGGACTCCTGGGGCGGCGCCCCGCCGCGGTGGGGCTCCCTGCGCCTGCTGGCCCATGCCGGCGCCGCCTGCCCGCCCGACCTCAAGCGGTGGCTGCTCGACACGCTGCCGCCCGGCACCACCTGGGAGTTCTACGGGTCCACCGAGGGCCAGTTCACCGCGTGCCGCAGCGAGGAGCAGGTGGACCGTCCCGGCACGGTCGGGCGGGCCCGTCCGGGCCGCCGGCTGCGGGCCGACCCCGACGGCACGTTGTGGTGCGCCGTGCCCGAGCACGCGCGCTTCACCTACCTCGACGACCCGGAGCGCACGGCGAGCACGTGGCGGGAGGGCCCGCACGGACCGGAGTTCACCGTGGGCGACCACGGGCGCCTCGACGAGGACGGCTACGTGTTCCTCGACGGTCGTCGTGAGGACCTCATCGTCAGCGGCGGGGTCAACGTCTACCCCGCCGAGGTCGAGCAGGTGCTGGCCGGCCACCCGGGGGTCCGCGAGGTCGCGGTCTACGGCGTACCGGACCCGCAGTGGGGTCAGCGGGTGTGCGCCGCCGTCGTCGGCGAGGTCGACCCCGACGTCCTGCGCGCCTGGGCCCGCGAGCGGCTGGCGCCGGCGAAGCGACCCAAGGACTACGTGGGGCGCGACGCCCTGCCGATGACGCGGACCGGCAAGGTCCGCCGGCACGAGCTCAGCTCGCCTCCTGGCCGAAGCGGCGACGGTACTGCTGCGGGCTGAGGCCACGCACGCGCGTGAAGTGGTGGCGCAGGGCCGCCGCTCCCCCGAAGCCGACCGCGTCCGCCACCCGCTCGACCGACAGGTCGGTGGTCTCCAGCAGCTCCTCGGCGCGGATCACGCGCTGCAGCGTCAGCCAGGCGTGCGGGGTGGTCCCGGTCTCGGCCCGGAAGCGCCGGGCGAAGGTCCGCTCCGACATCGAGGCGGTGCGGGCCAGCGAGGTGACGGTCAACGGCTCGTCGAGGTGCTCGAGCATCCAGACCAGCAGCCCGCCGAGGGTCTCCTCGTCGCAGGAGGGCACGGCGGAGCGGATGAACTGGGCCTGTCCCCCGTCGCGCTGCGGCGGCACCACCATCCGGCGGGCGACCGCCGAGGCGACAGCCGCGCCGTGGTCCTCGCGCCACAGGTGCAGGCAGGCGTCGAGCCCGGCCGCGGAGCCGGCCGAGGTCACGACGGTGCCCTCGTCGACGTAGAGGACGCCGGGGCGGACCTCGGCACGCGGGAACCGCTCCGCCAGCTCGTCGGTGTGCATCCAGTGGGTCGTGCAGGCGCGTCCGTCGAGCAGACCGGCCTCGCCCAGCACGAAGGCGCCGGTGCAGACCGAGAGCACCCGCGCGCCCCGCTCGACCGCGGCCTGCAGGGCGTTGATCACGCTCTCCGGCACCGGTGCGTGGCGGTCCATCCCGCCCACCGCGACCAGGTCGGCCTCGGCCACGCGCTCCATGCCGTGCTCCAGCGTCAGCGAGAAGCCCAGGGAGGAGCGTGCCTGCGGACTCGGCCCGCAGACGGCGAAGTCGACCGACGGCACCCCGTGCTCGCGGCGGTCGAGACCCCAGGCGTCGCAGAGCACGCCGAGCTCGAAGGGGGAGAACCCGTCCCACATGAGGGCGGCGACGTTGCGGGGCATGGGCCCAGGGTGACACAAAGTTGGCGGAAAATCGACGGGGAGGGGCATCACTGCCACTGGTGGCAGGAAAGCAATGGGCGCAGACTTACTGCCATGACCTCCTTCACCGCCCTCGCTGTCCTCGTCCTCCTGAGCGCCGCACTCCTCGCCGTCCTGGTGTGGGGCGGCGTGCACCTGGCCCGCTTCGTCGCCGCCGACGGCGCCACCGACCTGCGCGGTCGGCTCCGTCGCCCCGCCGCCTTCTGCCTGCCCAGCAGCCACCACGACCCGTTCCCCAGCCACCCGGCCGCGTTCCTGCGCTGAGCCCGCAAACGACGAACGCCCCCGACCCGTGAGGGTCGAGGGCGTTCGCTGCGTGCTGGCGTCAGTTGCCGCCGGTGAGCTTGTCGCGCAGGGCCTGAAGGGCCTCGTCGCTGGCGAGCGAGCCCTCCTTCTCCGGGACGTCGGAGGTGTACGACGTGGACTCGCCGGCCTCCGCCTCGGCCTTCTTGGCCTCCTCCTGCTGCTTGACGTGGGCCTCCCAGCGGGCGTGGGCCTCGGCGTACTGCTTCTCCCACTCGGCGCGCTGGTCGTCGTAGCCCTCGAGCCACTCACCCGTGTCGGAGTCGAAGCCGTCGGGGTAGATGTAGTTGCCCGCGTCGTCGTAGGTCGCCGCCATGCCGTAGAGCGTGGGGTCGAACTCCTCGACGTCACCCGCGGTCGCGGTCTCGTTGGCCTGCTTCAGCGACAGCGAGATCCGGCGACGCTCGAGGTCGATGTCGATGATCTTGACCATGACGTCGTCGTTGACCTGGACGACCTGCTCGGGGATCTCGACGTGACGCTCGGCGAGCTCGGAGATGTGCACCAGGCCCTCGATGCCCTCCTCGACCCGCACGAACGAGCCGAAGGGCACCAGCTTGGTGACCTTGCCCGGCACGATCTGGCCGATCTGGTGGGTGCGGGCGAAGTGCTGCCACGGGTCCTCCTGCGTCGCCTTCAGCGACAGGGAGACACGCTCGCGGTCCATGTCCACGTCGAGCACCTCGACGGTGACCTCGTCACCGACGGTGACGACCTCGCTCGGGTGGTCGATGTGCTTCCACGACAGCTCCGAGACGTGCACCAGGCCGTCGACGCCGCCGAGGTCCACGAACGCACCGAAGTTGACGATCGAGGACACGACGCCCTTGCGGATCTGGCCCTTCTGCAGCTGCGTGAGGAAGCCCTGACGGACCTCGCTCTGGGTCTGCTCGAGCCACGCACGACGCGAGAGCACGACGTTGTTGCGGTTCTTGTCCAGCTCGATGATCTTCGCCTCGAGCTCCTTGCCCACGTAGGGCTGGAGGTCGCGCACGCGACGCATCTCGACCAGCGACGCGGGCAGGAAGCCGCGCAGGCCGATGTCGAGGATCAGGCCGCCCTTGACGACCTCGATGACGGTGCCGGTGACGACGCCGTCCTCCTCCTTGACCTTCTCGATCGTGCCCCAGGCGCGCTCGTACTGCGCGCGCTTCTTGGACAGGATCAGGCGGCCTTCCTTGTCCTCCTTCTGGAGCACGAGAGCCTCGACCTGGTCGCCGACGGCGACGACCTCGGACGGGTCCACGTCGTGCTTGATGGAGAGCTCGCGGCTGGGGATGACGCCCTCGGTCTTGTAACCGATGTCGAGGAGGACCTCGTCGCGGTCCACCTTGACGATGGTTCCCTCGACGATGTCGCCGTCGTTGAAGTACTTGATCGTCTCGTCGATGGCGGCGAGGAAGTCTGCTTCCGACCCGATGTCGTTGACCGCGACCTGCGGGGTCTGGGAGTCGGGAAGAGCGAAAGTGCTGGTCATAAGGTGATGTGAACCTTCGGGTGGATGGAGTCGAGCGGCACGCGCGAAGCCGTTTTCACTACCGAGGGTCCGTGTCCGCCGGACGGCGCGGGCACAGGCCCGGCCGGGCGACGCAGCAAACGCTGCTGATAGCGAGCGGGAGCCATCTCTGTCCGTGGCGCAGCAGACTCCACACGCGCCTGCCAGGATACGCCGCCCGGCGGGCGCAGGTCCAACCGAGGTCCCCCGGGTTGCCCCGCGGGCGCCGATTGCGTACAAGTCAGGGGTGACCAGTCTCCCGGAGGGTGTCCATCCGGCCCGCCGGCCCGTGTCCGAGGCGGAGACGCTGCGCGCGAACCGCCGCGAGTGGGACGCCTACGCCGACGAGTACCAGGCCACCCACGGCGACTTCCTCGGCGACGTCGGCTTCGTGTGGGGGCCCGAGGGCCACCAGGAGGCCGACCTCGGGGTCCTCGGCGACCCCGCCGACCTCGTCGGGTGCGTGGCCCTCGAGATCGGCAGCGGCGCCGGCCAGTGCTCGCGCTGGCTGCGCACCCAGGGAGCGGTCGCGTTCGGTCTCGACGTCAGCGAGCGCCAGCTCCAGCACTCGCGCCGCATCGACGAGGCCACCGGCACCGTGGTGCCCTCCGTGCTCGCGACCGCGAGCCGGCTGCCCTTCGCCGACGCCTGCCTCGACCTCGTCTTCTCCTCGTTCGGGGCGCTGCAGTTCGTCGCCGACGGCGACCAGCTGCTCGCCGAGGTCGCCCGCGTGCTGCGCCCGGGCGGGCGCTTCGCCTTCTCCGTCACCCACCCCGTGCGCTGGTCGCTGCCCGACGACGACGGGGAGGCCGGCTTCCAGGTCACGAGCTCCTACTGGGACCGCACGCCGTACGTCGAGGAGCACGAGGACGGCACCGCGCAGTACGTCGAGCACCACCGCACCCTGGGCGACTGGGTCGCGCTGCTGGCCGGCGAGGGGTTCGCGCTGACCGCCCTGCACGAGCCGCAGTGGCCCGAGGGTCTGGACCGGATCTGGGGCGGCTGGGGTCCCGCACGCGGGCGGCTGCTGCCCGGCACGGCGATCTTCGTGGCGCGCCTGCTGCCGTCCTGACCCCGCCCCTAGGCTGAGGCGATGAGCCGCTCCTGGTCCCCCTCCCGGTTGCTGGCCAGCGGCGCCTCCATCGCCCTGGCCATCGCCGTGATGAACCTGGCGACCTACGCGTCGACGGTGCTGGCGGCGCGGCTGCTCGGCCCCCGGGAGTACGGCGGGTTCGCCGCGTTCACGGGCCTGCTGCTCGTCGTCGGGGTGCTCATGCTCGGTCTGCAGACCGCGGGCGCGCGCCGCGTCGCCGCCGACCCCGACCGGGTCGGCCAGATCGAGGGCATGCTGCTGCGGGTCACCTACCGCTGCGCCTGGGTCGTGCTCGGCATCTGTGCCCTGCTCACCCCGGTCTTCGAGATCGTGCTCGACCTGCGCAGCTGGGTGACCGCCGCCCTGGTGGCCCTGGTGGTCTGGCCGATGACGGTCGTCGGCGGCGTCTCCGGCATCCTCCAGGGCGAGCGCCGCTGGCCGCCGCTGGCGCTGCTCTACCTGACCATGGGCCTGTCACGGCTCGTGGCGACGCTGGTCCTGCTGTGGCAGCCGACCGAGACCGTCGCCGCGTTCAGCATGGTCGTCGGCTTCGCCGTCCCCGCCCTGGTGGGGTGGCTGGCGCTGCGCTCCGGCGCGGTCCGCCGCGACCCGTCGGGCACCGGGGAGCACACCTCGACGTCGGTGCTGCGCGAGGTCGGCACCAATTCGCACGTGCTGCTGGCGTTCTTCGCGCTGTCCAACGCCGACGTCATCCTCGTGCGCGCGGTCCTCGACAGCCACGACGCCGGCCTCTACGCCGGCGGCCTCATCCTGGTGAAGAGCCTGCTGTTCCTGCCCCAGTTCGTGATCGTGGTGGCCTTCCCCTCGCTGGCGACCGCCGAGGCTCGTCGTACGGCGCTGACGCGGAGCGTCGCCCTCGTGCTGGGCCTCGGGGCCGTGGGCACGGTGGCGGCCTGGGTGCTCAGCAGCGTCGCGCTGGTCTTCGTCGGCGGTCGCGAGTACGCCGAGATCCAGGACCGGCTGTGGCTCTTCGCGGTGCTCGGCACGGTGCTGTCGACGATCCAGCTGCTCATCTACAGCGTCGTGGCGCGGCAGTCGCGGCGCACCGTCTACCTGGTGTGGACCGCCCTGGCGCTGCTGGCGCTCGGGGTCAGCCAGGCCACCACGGTGACCGGGACCCTGGTCGTCGTCACCGCCGTGGACAGCGTGCTGCTCGTGCTGCTGCTGGCCATCAGCTGGTGGCGGCTGCGCGAGGACGACCAGGAGGCGCGGTCTGCGGCACGGGCTCGGCCCGAGCCCGCCTCGGCCTCGTAGCCCGGCTCAGTGCGCGGCCTCGTGCCAGCTGTGGCCGGTGCCGACCGAGACGTCGAGGGCGACAGTGAGGTCGGCGGCGGCCGCCATCTCGCGGCGCACCAGCGTCTCGAGCTGCTCGCGCTCCCCCGGTGCCACCTCGAGCACGAGCTCGTCGTGGACCTGCAGCAGCATGCGTGAGCCGAGGCCCTCGTCGGCGATCGCGGTGTCGACCTTGAGCATCGCGACCTTGATGATGTCGGCCGCCGAGCCCTGGATGGGGGCGTTGAGCGCCATCCGCTCGGCCATCTCGCGCCGCTGCCGGTTGTCGCTGGTGAGGTCCGGCAGGTAGCGCCGACGGCCCATGATCGTCTCGGTGAAGCCGGAGCGGCGCGCCTCCTCGACGATGCCGGCGAGGTAGTCGCGCACGCCGCCGAAGGTCTCGAAGTACTCGTCCATCATGCCGCGGGCCTCGGCCGGCTCGATCTTCAGCTGCTGCGACAGCCCGTACGCCGACAGCCCGTAGGCCAGGCCGTAGTTCATCGCCTTGATCTTGGCGCGCATCTCGCTGGTCACGTCCGCGGCCTCGACGTCGAAGACGCGCGAGGCCGTCGCGGAGTGGAAGTCCATGCCGGACCGGAAGGACTCGATGAGGGCGGCGTCCTCCGAGAGGTGCGCCATGATCCGCATCTCGATCTGGCTGTAGTCGGCCGTCATCAGCGACTCGTAGCCCGGGGCGACCACGAACGCCTCACGGATCCGCCGCCCCTCCTCGGTGCGCACCGGGATGTTCTGCAGGTTCGGGTCGGTGCTGGAGAGCCGGCCGGTGGCGGCGATGAGCTGGTTGAAGGTGGTGTGGATGCGGCCGTCGCCCTGCACGGTCTTGAGCAGGCCCTCGACGGTCTGGCGCAGCCGGATGACGTCGCGGTGGCGCAGCAGGTGCTGCAGGAACGGGTGCTCGGTCTTCTCGAAGAGCGAGGCCAGCGCGTCGGCGTCGGTCGTGTAGCCGGTCTTGGTGCGCTTGGTCTTCGGCATGTTCAGCTCGTCGAAGAGCACGACCTGCAGCTGCTTGGGCGAGCCGAGGTTGATCTCCTTGCCGATGACGTCGTAGGCCTCTTGGGCCGCGGTCCGCACGCCTTCGCCGAATCCGGACTCCAGCTCCTCGAGCCGGTCGGTGTCCACCGCGATGCCGAGCTGCTCCATCCGGGCCAGCACCGTGACCAGCGGCAGCTCCACGTCGGCCAGCAGGGCGGTGCCGCCGCGCTCGTCGAGCTCGGTGTCGAGGGCCTCGGCCAGGTCGAGGGTGGCGCGCGCGTGCACGGCCCCGATCTCGGCGTCGCGCGAGTCGCCGACGTCGAGGGTGAGCTGGTCGCCGTCGTCCTCGCCGCCGGCCTTCAGCTCCCGCTTGAGGTAGCGCAGGGTCAGGTCGGCCAGGTCGTAGGAGCGCTGGTCGGGCCGCGAGAGGTACGCCGACAGCGCGGTGTCGCGGTCCAGGCCGGCCAGCGTCCACCCGCGGGCCGCCAGGGCAAGCATCGGGCCCTTGGCGTCGTGGAGCACCTTGGGCTGCGCGGGGTCGGCCAGCCAGGAGGCCAGCGCCGCGTCGTCCTCGGGCGTGATCGACTCCGTCTCGACCCAGACGCTCTGCTCGGCGGTGGCGAGCGCGAGACCGGTGACGTCGCCGCTGCCCGCGCGCCACACGCCCTTGACGTGGACGCCGACGCGCTCGCCCGTCGTGGCGTGCTCCGTGAGCCAGCCGCCCAGCGCCCCGGGCTCGACCTCGGCCACGCCGACCTCGAACCCGTCGCCCTCGATCTCCTCCTCGGAGGTGAGGGTCTCGAACAGACGGTCGCGCAGCACCCGGAACTCCAGGCTGTCGAAGACCTGGTGGACCTCGGTGCGGTCCCACGGCTGCACCATGAGGTCGACCGGCTTGAGCGGCAGGTCGAGGTCGCAGACCAGGGCGTTGAGGCGTCGGTTGCGCAGGACGTCGGTGAGGTGCTCGCGGAGCGACTCGCCCTTCTTGCCGGTGATCTTGTCGGCGTTGGTGATGACGCCGTCGAGGTCGCCGTACTGCTTGATCCAGCGGGCCGCGAAGCCCGGGCCGACGCCGGGCACCCCGGGCAGGTTGTCGGAGGTCTCGCCCACGATCGCGGCGAGCTCGGGGTACTGATGGGGCGGGACGCCGTAGCGCTCCTCCACCGCGTCGGGGGTCATGCGCTTCATCTCCGACACCCCGCGCATCGGGTAGATGACGGTCGTGTGCTCGCCGACGAGCTGGAACGAGTCGCGGTCGCCGGTGCAGATGAGGACCTCGTAGCCCTCGTCGCGCGCCTGCGTCGCGAGCGTGCCGATGACGTCGTCGGCCTCGAAGCCGGGCTTCTCCACGTAGGGGACGCGCAGCGCGTCGAGCACCTCCTTGATCAGCGACACCTGGCCGTTGAACTCGCTGGGCGACGACGACCGGTTGGCCTTGTACTCGACGTACTCCTCGGACCGGAAGGTCTGGCGCGAGACGTCGAAGGCCACCGCGAGGTGCGTCGGGGCCTCGTCTCGCAGCACGTTGATGAGCATCGAGGTGAAGCCGTAGACGGCGTTCGTGTGCTGGCCGGTCGTGGTCGAGAAGTTCTCCACCGGGAGGGCGAAGAACGCCCGGTAGGCCAGCGAGTGGCCGTCGAGGAGCAGCAGCCGGGGGCGGTCGGCGGGCACGGCGGGAGTCGACATGCAGGCGATGCTAGTGCGGGTCGGGGACAGGACCCGCCGGGGTCACAGGCTGACGTCGCCCGCGCGGAGCCGACGCTGCGAGCGGCGCATGGCGACGACCTGACCGGTCCGTCGCGTGCCGCGGCTCAGCCCGCGTGGCGCGATGGTCTCCTCGCGCAGCAGCCGCGAGCGCAGGGCGACCGCGGTGGTGGCGCGGAGCACCCCGACCTGGCCCAGGCCCAGGCGCGCCAGGAAGCGGTTCGTGTCACGGTCGGACGCGGCGGAGCCGGCGAGCACCGTGCTCAGCCCGCGCTCCTCGGCCCAGCCCAGGGCGGCGTCGAGCAGCCCCGCGCCGACCTCGCCGGCGGCGTGGTCGTCGGCGACCTGGAGGTGGCTGACGTGCAGCGCGGGCTCGGCGTCCAGCGGGGAGACGTAGGCGACCCGCAGGTAGGCGCAGCCGGCGACCTCGCCCTCGACCTCGGCGACGACCACCCGGGTGTCGACCTGCTCGGCGTGGCGGGCGACCGAGCTGGCCACCCGCTCGCTGTCGGCGGTCTCCCAGAGGTCGACCAGCGCGGGGACGTCCTCGCTCCCGGCCTCACGCACCGTCACCTGGCCACGCGACACGGCACACCCCACGTCTTTCCACACGTCGTCCGAACCCGGTCGGGTGGCCGGCTCGGTCCTGCTCTCCCCCGCTTCTCCCAAACCCGGAGAGGATACCTGCTGCGCTGCGACTTCCCCACCTCGCGGAGCAGAACTGGTACATGCGACCCAGACGGATGAACAGCGGCCCGGGTCTGCATCGGTTGCGCCGCTGTGTGACAGCCAGGAAACGATTCGCGTGCCGATCTCGCCCCTCGGACGCCGACACCCTAGGGTGATCCACCAGGACCAGGGGTGGTGATCCACGCCACCCTCGCCTGCACGCGTCCGCCGAGGCCGAAGGAGCCGTATGCACGCCCGACACTCTCGGACCGTTGCCACCCTCGCCGTGTCCGTGATCGTCTCGCTGATGGGCGCGCTGCTGCTGCTGGCCGCCCCGGCGAACGCCGCGGCACCGAGCAGCACCGGTCCCGCGTCGTCCGCCTCGGCGGGCCCGTGCGTCCTGCCCAAGGCCAGCGACGACGACACGATCTCGATCATCGGCCGCATCTGCGACCGCCGGGAGTCACCGGCAGCGCCCGTCGAGGGCGTCGAATTCACCGTCGAGGACAGCAGCGGCAACCCCGTGGGCGAGGCCACCTCCGCCGCCGACGGCACCTTCGAGGTCCCGCTGCCGGGCACCTCGGTGGAGAACCTCGGCAAGGAGTTCGTCGTCCTCATCGACGAGGAGTCCCTGCCGGAGGGTGCCGCCCTCACCAACGGCGAGGACCTCGAGCGGTCGGTGCGCATCAGCTTCGACAACGACGTGTCGATCACCTTCCCCGTGGGCGAGAACCCCAACAGCGTCTCGGGGAAGATGACCCAGGCGGTGCAGCTGGTGGTCGGCGGGCTGGTGTTCTCGGTCCTGCTGGCGATGGCGGCGCTCGGCCTGTCGGTCATCTTCGGCACCACCGGCCTGACCAACTTCTCCCACGGTGAGCTCATCACGTTCGGCGCGGTGGTCGCCTACGCGGTCGACCAGCTGCCCGGCGCGATCCGCATCGGGGGCGTGAACCTGAGCGTGGTCTTCGCCGTGCTGGCCGCCTTCATCATCTCGGGCGCCTTCGGCTGGGTGAACGACGCCGCGCTCTGGAAACCGCTGCGTCGCCGCGGCACCGGCGTGATCGCGATGATGATCGTGAGCATCGGTCTGTCGATCTTCCTGCGCAACATCTTCCAGTACTTCTCCGGTGCGCAGAGCCGCAACCTCTCGCAGTACACCGCGGTGAACCCCTGGGAGATCGGCCCCATCCTCATCACCTCGCGCGACGTCATCGTGATCATCGTCGGCGTGCTCGTGCTGGTCGCCACCACCTCGCTGCTGCAGTTCACCCGGCTCGGCAAGGCCACCCGCGCGGTGGCGGACAACCCGGCACTGTCGGCCTCGACCGGCATCAACGTCGAGCGCGTCATCTCGGTGGTCTGGATCGGCGGCACGGCCCTGGCCGGGCTCTCCGGTGCGCTGCTGGCCCTCACCCAGGGCTTCGACTACCAGATCGGCTTCAAGATCCTGCTCCTGGTGTTCGCCGCCACCGTCCTCGGCGGTCTCGGCACCATCTGGGGCGCGATCATCGGCGCCTTCTTCGTCGGCATCTTCACCGAGCTCACGACGCTGTTCGTGCCGGCCGAGTTCAAGTTCGTGGGCGCGCTGCTGGTGCTCATCATCGTGCTGCTCATACGACCGCAGGGACTGCTGGGCAAAGCCCAGCGGGTCGGCTGAGGAAGGAAACCCATGGACCTCCAACAGATCCTCAGCCTGTCGCTGCAGCAGGCCCTCGGCCCCACCGCGGTGATCTACGCGCTCGCGGCCATCGGCCTCAACGTCCACTTCGGCTACACCGGACTGCTGAACTTCGGCCAGGCCGGCTTCATGATGGTCGCCGGCTACGCCTTCGTCTCCGTCTCCGTCATCTGGAGCGGCAACCTCTGGCTCGGCATCCCCATCGCCTTCGTGCTTACGATCGTCCTCGCGCTCCTGCTGGGTGTGCCGACGCTGCGGCTGCGCGCCGACTACCTGGCGATCGTCACGATCGCGGCGGCCGAGATCATCCGGCAGACGATCAGCGCGGCCAGCTTCTCCGAGACCTTCGGCGGCCAGGACGGCGTCACCGGCTTCATCACGCCGTTCCGCGACCTCAACCCGTTCAGCGGGACGATCGGCATCGAGGGCCTCGTGCAGTGGCGGGCCTACGACTTCTGGGTCATGACGGTCGGGTGGCTGCTGGTCGCCCTGTGCTGCCTCATCGTGTGGGCCCTCATGCGCAGCCCGTGGGGACGCGTGCTGAAGTCGATCCGCGAGGACGAGAACGCCGTGCGCTCGCTGGGCAAGAACGTCTACTCCTACAAGATGCAGTCCCTGGTCATCGGCGGCATGTTCGGCGGTCTGGCCGGCATCATGACCGCGCTGCGGTCCGCCTCCATCGGTCCGTCGTTCTTCGCCACCGACGTCACCTTCTTCGCCTACACCGTGCTGCTCATCGGTGGCGCGGCGCGCGTGCTCGGACCGGTCGTCGGCTCGATCATCTTCTGGTTCCTCATCACCGCCCTGGGCGTCTTCTTCGCCCAGGCCACCTCGGGCGCCGACCCGCTCATCCCGGCCTCGATCATGACCAACACCCAGGCCAGCCTGATGCGCTTCATCTTCCTGGGCCTGGGACTGATGCTCTTGATGATCTTCCGACCACAAGGGATCTTCGGAGACCGAAGGGAGCTGGCCCTCGATGCCCGCTGACGTCAACCTCACCCAGGACACCGGCGACAGCCCCTCGCGGGCGGCCCGTGACGCCCTCGCGGGCGTGCCGCACGAGCCCGGCGCACCCAAGCCGGACCCGATCGTCGTCGCCGACAACATCACCCGGCGCTTCGGTGGTCTCACCGCGGTCGACGTCCAGCACGTCGAGATCCAGCGCGGCGTCATCACCGGGCTCATCGGGCCCAACGGCGCCGGCAAGACCACGTTCTTCAACCTGCTGACCGGCTTCGACCGGCCCGACACCGGTGACTGGTCCTTCAACGGCAAGAGCCTCAAGGGCGTGCCGGCGTACAAGGTGGCGCGGCGCGGCATGGTGCGCACCTTCCAGCTGACCAAGGTGCTCTCGAAGCTCACGGTCATCGAGAACATGCGGGTCGGCGCGACCGGACAGAAGGGCGAGTCGGTGTTCGCCGCGCTCTTCGCACCGCTGTGGCGCTCGCAGGAGAACGCCAACACGGTCCGGGCCGACGGCCTGCTGGAGCGCTTCCTGCTGATCAAGAAGCGCGAGGACTTCGCCGGCTCGCTGTCCGGCGGTCAGCGCAAGCTGCTCGAGATGGCGCGCGCCCTGATGGCCGACCCCGAGCTCGTCATGCTCGACGAGCCCATGGCCGGCGTGAACCCGGCCCTCAAGCAGAGCCTGCTGGGCCACGTGAAGGCGCTGCGCGACGAGGGCCGCTCCGTGCTCTTCGTCGAGCACGACATGGACATGGTCCGCGACATCTCCGACTGGGTCATCGTGATGGCGCAGGGCAAGATCGTGGCCGAGGGCCCGCCGGACGCCGTCATGGCCGACCCGCGCGTCATCGACGCCTACCTCGGCGCCCACCACGACGCCGACCTCTCGGAGGAGCAGGAGCAGGAGATCCTGGCGGCCGCCGAGGCCGAGCTCGCCCGTGAGGCCGGCTCCGACACCGCCGCCACCAGCGACACGACCGAGGGAGACAAGGCATGAGCGAGACGACCCCCTCCCCTGCCCCGGACGCACCGCGGGAGACCGCCCTGACCGGCAGCGACTCCTCCGACGTGCCCGGGCGCGAGGAGCACCTCCGGGCGGCCGAGAACGCCGTGCTGCGGGCCGACGACCTCATCGCCGGCTACCTGCCCGGGGTGAACATCCTCAACGGCGCCGACCTCTACTGCCAGGAGGGCGAGCTCGTCGGCATCATCGGGCCCAACGGCGCCGGCAAGTCGACCCTGCTCAAGGCGCTGTTCGGCCTGGTGAGGATCAAGACCGGGACCGTCAAGCTGCGCGGTGACGACGTCACGAACGCGCGCGCCGACGTGCTGGTGGCCAAGGGCATCGGCTTCGTGCCGCAGACCAACAACGTCTTCCCGTCGCTGACCATCCAGGAGAACCTCGAGATGGGCGTCTACCAGCGCCCCAAGAGCTTCAAGAAGCGCTTCGAGTTCGTCGGCGAGCTGTTCCCCGCCCTGCTGGACCGCCGCGCGCAGCGCGCCGGCTCGCTGTCGGGCGGCGAGCGCCAGATGGTGGCCATGGGCCGTGCCCTGATGATGGAACCGTCGGTGCTGCTGCTCGACGAGCCGTCCGCCGGCCTCTCCCCCGTCATGCAGGACGAGGTCTTCGTGCAGACCCGGCGCATCAACCGTGCCGGCGTCTCCGTCGTGATGGTCGAGCAGAACGCCCGTCGCTGCCTGCAGATCTGCGACCGCGGCTACGTCCTCGACCAGGGCCGCAACGCCTACACCGGCACCGGCCAGGAGCTGTCGAAGGACCCCAAGGTCATCGAGCTCTACCTCGGCACCCTCGCCAAGGCCCAGTAGCACCACCCGTTCCCGGTGCCGGTTTCACTAGGTACCTGGTGAAACCGGCGCTTCCCGAGCGATGCATCGCTCGGGAAGCGCCGGTTTCGTTCGGGAAGCGCCGCACGTGACGAAGCGGCGCGTCGTCGTACCGGGCGGAGCGGCGCGCCCACACCCCGCACCCGGGTACGACGAAGGGCCCGGCCGCCGAAGCGACCGGGCCCTCGCGTGTGGAGCGTGGATCAGAGGGTCACGGCAGGACGCCGGAGACCGTGTCGATCTGCTCGTAGGTGTTGCCCTTCTTGTACTCGTTGATGCCGTACGTGCCGGCCTGCAGCGAGCCGCTGTCGTTCATGTCGGCCGGACCGCTGGCACCCTGGAAGTCGATGTCCTCACCGTCCTCGAGGAGCTGAGCGCACTCCTCGAAGGTGGTGCACTGGGTGCCCTCGGTGGTGACGTCGACGATGTTGGCGCCGATGGCCTCACCGCTGTCGTCCCCGGCCGCGACCGCCGCGAGAGCGGTGATGATCGTGGCGTCGTAGGCCTGCGGGCCGTAGCTGAAGTCCTTCAGCTTGGGGTCGACCTCGAGGAGACGGTCGTTGAAGCCCGGGTCGGGGTCGGCCGAGACCGGCACCGTGCCCTTGACGCCGGTGAGGTCGAAGCTCTCCGCCGAGTAGTCGGCCAGGTTGCCATCCACGAAGTAGATCTGGATGTCGTCGGGGCCGATGTTGTTGGCGATGAGCTGCGGGATGATCTTGGTCGTCTCGTTGAAGGCGACCAGGACCAGGGCGTCGGGCTTGCTGGCCGCGATCTTGGTGACCTCGGCGCTGAACTTCGTGGCGTCCGCGGCGTAGAGCACGAACTCGCTGACCGCAGCACCCTTCTCCTCGACCGAGTCACGCACGGTCTCGGAGAGGCCCTCGCCGTAGAAGTCCTGGCGACCCATGATGGCGACGTTCTCGAAGCCGTCCTCGACGACCAGGTTCGCCAGCAGCTGGCCCTGGAGCACGTCGGAGGGAGCGGTGCGGAAGTACAGACCGTTGTCCTCGTAGGTGTCGAAGCCCGCCGCGGTGTTGGCCGGGGAGAACTGGACGACGCCGGCACCGGTGATCTTGTCGATGACCGACACCGAGACGCCGGAGGCGGCCGCACCGATGATGGTGTCGACGTCCTCGCTGAGCAGGTTGTCGACCTCACCGCCGGCGATGTCGGGGGTGCCGTCACCGGAGTCGGCGTCGATCTTCTCGACCGGCTTGCCGAGCACGCCGCCGGCCTCGTTGATCTCGTCGACGGCCAGCTGGACGCCCGCGAACTCCGGGGGGCCGAGGAAGGCGAGGTCACCGGTCTGGGGCAGCAGCGTGCCGACCTTGAGGACACCGTCACCCGTGGGCTCGGCGGAGCCCTCGCTGGACGACGACTCCTCGCCGGCCGGGGTGTCGGACCCTTCGGTGCTGCTGGAGTCGTCGCCGCAAGCAGCGAGGACCAGAGCCGACGCGGCGCAGGCCACGGCGAAGCGCGAAGCGCGGTTCGGGCGTTTCATGGAGCCTCCGGAAAGTTGTGCCAGTGGAGCATGCCTTGCAGGGTCACTGGGCATGACTTGATATTGGGGTGCAACCTATCCACAAAAAGCCGCTGCGGAGCAGAGCGAAAGGCCCGAACGGGCCGTGTTGTTGCACATTCGTGATCGGGAGCTGGAAGTGTCCGGAAAAGCCCGGCTCCGCGAGCGTCAGTCCGCGCGGCCCGGAGGCTCCTCGGCGGAGGCGTCGCCGGCCGTGGTTTCCGCCCCCGTCCCCGTGCCGGTGCGCTCGACGAGCTCCGGGCCGTGGGTCAGGACGCCCTCGGCGACCTGCTTCATCGACAGCCGCAGGTCCATGGCGGTCTTCTGGATCCACCGGAAGGCCTCGGGCTCGGAGAGCTCGAGGCGCTGCTGCAGGACGCCCTTGGCGCGGTCGACCAGCTTGCGGGTCTCGAGACGCTCGGTGAGGTCGGCGACCTCCGACTCGACCTGGCGGAGCTCGGCGAAGCGGCTCAGCGCCATCTCGATGGCGGGCACGAGGTCGTTCTTGGTGAAGGGCTTGACCAGGTAGGCCATCGCACCGGCGTCGCGCGCCCGCTCGATCAGCTCGCGCTGGCTGAAGGCGGTCAGGATCACGACGGGGGCGATCCGCTCGGCCGCGATGGTCTGGGCCGCGGCGATGCCGTCGAGCCGCGGCATCTTGACGTCGAGCACCACGAGGTCGGGGCGGTGCTCCCGCGCCAGCTCGATCGCGGTCTCCCCGTCACCGGCCTGGCCGACGACCTCGAAGTCCTCCTCGACGAGCATCTCGGCGAGGTCCATGCGGATCAGCGCCTCGTCCTCGGCGATGACCACGCGTCGCCGTACGCCGGCGGCTTGCGACGCACGGGAGGGGCTGGCCGGCGACGGCGAGGGGGGCGGGGTCGGGGTCACGGCAGCCCAGGGTAGTGGCAGGTCAGGCGTGGCCGCGTCGCGGGGGCGCGATGTCGCCGTCCGAGGAGCCGTCGCGGTCCGCCCCGTCGAGGTCCGGACCGTCGTGACGGCCGGGGCCGTCGAGCTGGTCGAGGTAGAGGCGCACGTCCTCGCGCTCGACACGCTGGCGCGACAGCCGGGTGGCCTCGTGGCGGGCGTTGGTGATCGCGCGCGCCTGTCCGAACCGTGCCGCCGAGAGGTCGAGCCACGTCCGGGCGCTGCGCGCCAAGGCCTTGCTCACACCCACTCGTGCTCCCTCGTCGACATCCTTCGTGGAGGCCCCACCCTGCCACCGCGTCGTACGGATGTGAACCCTGGAGCCCCGCCGGTCCGCCGGCTGAGACCGAGGGCCACCCACCGCCCCGGTCCGGTCCCTCGTACGCCGTCGTGGTCGGCTACCGTGTGCCTGGCTCGACCGGTGCGCCCGGCTCGAACGGCCCCGGTAGCCCAATGGCAGAGGCAGTGGTCTCAAACACCATCCAGTGTGGGTTCGAATCCCACCCGGGGCACCGTCCCGCCTCGCGACGCACGTGCCGTCGCGCCGAGCGGGGTCAGGACCTGGAACCGCGGCGGTAGGCGGGCGCGACCTCGTTGATCGCGTCGCCCATCCGGTGGATGCGCAGCGCGTTGGTCGACCCGGGGATGCCGGGCGGGCTGCCGGCGATGATGACCACGAGGTCGCCCTCCTCGACGCGGCCGATCTTCAGCAGCGCCTCGTCGACCTGGCGCACCATCTCGTCGGTGTGGTCCACGGACGCGCCGATGAACGTCTCGACGCCCCACGACATGCACAGCTGCGAGCGCACGTGCGGGACCGGGGTGAAGGCCAGCACCGGGATCTCGCTGCGGTAGCGCGAGAGCCGGCGGGCGGAGTCGCCGCTGACGGAGAACGCGACGAGGTACTTCGCCCCCACCCGCTCGGCGACCTCGGCGGCGGCCTTGGCCACCACACCGCCGCGGGTGCGCGGCTGCCAGTCGATGGCGGCCATGCGCGGCAGCACGTGGTCCTCGGTGGACTCGATGATGCGCGCCATCGTGGAGACGGTCTCGATGGGGTACTCCCCCACGCTGGTCTCGCCGGACAGCATCACCGCGTCGGTGCCGTCGAGCACCGCGTTGGCGACGTCGGAGGCCTCGGCGCGGGTGGGCCGCGGCGCGCTGATCATCGACTCCAGCATCTGGGTGGCGGTGATGACCGGCTTGGCGTTGCGCCGGGTCAGCTCGATGACCTGCTTCTGCAGGAACGGGACGTCCTCGAGCGGGCACTCGACGCCGAGGTCGCCGCGGGCGACCATGCAGCCGTCGAAGGCACGCACGATCTCGGCGAGGTTGTCGATGGCCTGCGGCTTCTCGATCTTGGCGATGACGGGCAGGTGCACGCCCTCCTCGTCCATGATCGCGCGGACGTCGTCGACGTCGGCGGCCGAGCGGACGAACGACAGCGCGATGATGTCGGCGGTCAGCTTCAGCGCCCAGCGCAGGTCGTCCTTGTCCTTCTCGCTCATCGCCGGCACCGAGACCGCGACGCCGGGCAGGTTGATGCCCTTGTTGTCGCTGATGCGTCCGCCGCCGTTGCAGCGGCACAGCACGTCGGTGCCGTCGACCGAGACCACCTCGAGGCGCACCCGGCCGTCGTCGATGAGCACCTGGTCGCCGGCGGAGACGTCGCCCGGCAGCCCCTGGTACGTCGTGCTGACGACCTCGGCGTCCCCGGGGACGTCCCGGGTCGTGATGGTGATCTCCTGGCCGTCGGTCAGGTCGATCGGGCCGACCTTGATCTTGCCGAGGCGGATCTTGGGGCCCTGGAGGTCCACGAGGATGCCGACACCGCGCCCGGTGGCGTCCGAGGCGTCGCGAACCATCCGATAGACCTTCTCGTGGTCCTCGTAGGTGCCGTGGCTCAGGTTCAGCCGGGCGACGTCCATGCCGGCCTCGACCAGCTCACGGATGCGCTCGGGGGTGGAGGTCGCGGGACCCAGGGTGCAGACGATCTTGGCTCTACGCACGGTTGGACCCTACCGCTCCCCCGACCGGCCCAATCCTTCTCCTGGAACGTTCCAAGGAATTCACCCGACTGGAACGTACCGGTCCGGCGGCGCCCGGGGCCCGGGCGCCGTGCCTCAGACGACGAGCGGTCGCGCGGTCGGCGGGATCGGCGACGGCAGCGTCGTCGAGCCGCGCAGGTAGGTGTCCACCGCAGCCGCGGCGGCCCGCCCCTCGGCGATCGCCCACACGATGAGCGACTGCCCGCGCCCCGCGTCGCCGGCGACGTACACGCCCTTCGCCGACGAGGCGTACGTCGAGTCGCGGCGGACGTTCGTGCGGTCGTCGAGGTCGAGGCCGAGCTGGTCGACCAGCACGTCGCTCTCGGGACCCGTGAAGCCCATGGCGAAGAGCACCAGGTCGGCCGGGATCTCCTTCTCGCTGCCCTCGATCTCCTGGAATTTCGCGTCGACCTCCACGATCTGCAGCGCGCGGACCTTGCCGTCCTCCGTGCCGAGGAACTGCTTGGTCGAGGCGGAGTAGACGCGGTCGCCGCCCTCCTCGTGGGCCGAGGAGACCCGGAAGAGCATCGGGTACGTCGGCCACGGCTGGTTGCCGGGACGGTCCTGCCCGGGCTGCGACATGATCTCGAGCTGGGTGACCGAGGCGGCCTCCTGGCGCAGCGAGGTGCCCAAGCAGTCGGCGCCGGTGTCTCCGCCGCCGATGATCACGACGTGCTTGCCGGTGGCGGTGATCTGGCCCTCGACCTCCTCGCCGAGCGCGACGCGGTTGGCCTGCGGCAGGAACTCCATGGCCTGGTGAATGCCGTCGAGCTCGCGGCCCGGGACCGGCAGGTCGCGCGCGACCGTGGAGCCGATGGCCAGCACGACGGCGTCGAAGCGCTCGCGCAGCTGGGTCCAGCTGATGTCCGTGCCGACCTCGACGCCGTTGCGGAAGACCGTGCCCTCGCGCTCCATCTGGCGCAGCCGGCGGTCGAGGAAGCGCTTCTCCATCTTGAACTCGGGGATGCCGTAGCGCATCAGCCCGCCGGGCTTGTCCGCCCGCTCGTAGACCACGACCGTGTGACCGGCGCGGGTGAGCTGCTGGGCCGCGGCCAGGCCGGCGGGCCCGGAGCCGATGACGGCCACGCGGCCGCCGGACAGCCACTCCGGCGGCTGGGGACGGACCAGTCCGTCGTCCCAGGCACGGTCGGCGATGGCGACCTCGACGTTCTTGATCGTGACCGGGTCCTGGTTGATGCCCAGCACGCAGGCGGTCTCGCAGGGCGCGGGGCACAGGCGGCCGGTGAACTCCGGGAAGTTGTTCGTCGCGTGCAGACGCTCGACGGCCTCCTCCCAGTCGTCGCGCCAGACCAGGTCGTTCCACTCCGGGATCAGGTTGCCCAGCGGGCAGCCCTGGTGGCAGAACGGGATGCCGCAGTCCATGCAGCGACCGGCCTGCGTGGTGATGATCGGCAGCACCGCCCGTCCGGCGCTGTCGGGGTAGACCTCGTTCCAGTCCTTCACCCGCTCGTGGACCGGGCGACGGTCGGCGCCCTGCCGTCCCGCCTTCAGGAATCCGCGTGGGTCAGCCATGAAGCACCTCCATGATCCGGGCGTTCGCCTCGTCCTCGTCGAGACCCTCTTCCAGGGCCTCGGCACGGGCGTCCAGCACTCGCTTGTAGTCGCGTGGCATCACCTCGGTGAACCGCTCGACCGACGACGACCAGTCCGCCAGCAGCTTCTCGGCGACGGTGGACCCGGTCTCCTCGAAGTGGCGGCGCACGAAGCCCTCGAGCTCGGCGACGGCGTCGTCGGTGACCGCGTTGAGCTCGACGAGCTCGGGGTTGACGTTGCCCTCGTCGAGGTCGAGCACGAAGGCCACGCCGCCGGACATGCCGGCGGCGAAGTTGCGACCGGTCTGTCCGAGCACGACGGCCCGTCCCCCGGTCATGTACTCGCAGCCGTGGTCGCCCACGCCCTCGACGACCGCGACGGCGCCGGAGTTGCGCACGCAGAAGCGCTCGCCGACCTGGCCGCGCAGGTAGATCTCGCCGTCGGTGGCGCCGTAGCCGATGACGTTGCCGGCGATGATCTGCTCGGCCGCGTCGAAGGTCGCCGCCTGGTCGGGGCGTACGACGATGCGGCCGCCGGACAGGCCCTTGCCGACGTAGTCGTTGGCGTCACCCTCCAGGCGCAGCGTGATGCCGCTCGGCAGGAAGGCCCCGAAGGACTGCCCGGCCGACCCGAGGAACGTGATGTCGATGGTGCCGTCCGGCAGGCCCTCGCCCTTGTAGCGCTTGGTGACCTCGTGGCCCAGGATCGTGCCGACGGTCCGGTTGACGTTGCGCACCTCGAGCTGCGCCCGCACCGGCTCGCCCCGCTCCAGGGCGTCGGCGGCGATCTCGACCAGCTGGTTGTCCAGCGCCTTGTCGAGGCCGTGGTCCTGGCCGGTGGCGTTGTGCCGCGAGGCGCCCTCGGGCAGCGGCGGCACGTGCAGGATCGGCGTCAGGTCGAGGCCCGAGGCCTTCCAGTGGTCGACGGCCGGCGCGATGTCGATGGCCTCGACCATGCCGACGGCCTCCTCGAGCGTGCGGAAGCCGAGCTCGGCGAGCAGCTCGCGCACCTCCTCGGCGATGTACTCGAAGAAGGTGACGACGTACTCCGCCTTGCCGGTGTAGCGCTGGCGCAGCGTGGGGTTCTGCGTGGCCACGCCGACCGGACAGGTGTCGAGGTGGCAGACGCGCATCATGATGCAGCCCGAGACCACCAGCGGCGCGGTCGCGAAGCCGAACTCCTCGGCCCCGAGCAGCGCGGCGATGATGACGTCGCGGCCGGTCTTGAGCTGGCCGTCGGCCTGCACCACGATCCGGTCGCGCAGCCCGTTGAGCAGCAGCGTCTGCTGGGTCTCGGCCAGGCCGAGTTCCCACGGTCCGCCGGCGTGCTTGAGCGAGGTCAGCGGCGAGGCGCCGGTGCCGCCGTCGTGGCCGGAGATCAGCACCACGTCGGCGTGCGCCTTCGAGACACCCGCCGCGACCGTGCCGACACCCACCTCGGCGACCAGCTTCACGTGGACCCGGGCGGACGGGTTCGCGTTCTTCAGGTCGTGGATGAGCTGGGCGAGGTCCTCGATCGAGTAGATGTCGTGGTGCGGCGGCGGGGAGATCAGGCCCACGCCGGGCGTGCTGTAGCGGGTCTTGGCCACCCACGGGTAGACCTTGTGGCCCGGCAGCTGGCCGCCCTCGCCGGGCTTCGCGCCCTGCGCCATCTTGATCTGGATGTCGTCAGCGTTGGTGAGGTACTCCGAGGTCACGCCGAATCGGCCGGACGCGACCTGCTTGATCGAGCTGCGGCGCTCGGGGTCGTGGAGCCGGTCGGCGTCCTCGCCGCCCTCACCGGTGTTGGACTTGCCGCCGAGGCGGTTCATCGCGATGGCGAGGGTCTCGTGGGCCTCCTGGCTGATCGACCCGTAGGACATCGCGCCGGTGGAGAACCGCTTGACGATCTCCGAGACCGGCTCGACCTCGTCGATCGGGACCGGCGTGCGGCCCATCGCCTCGGCGCCCTTGAGCTGGAACAGCCCGCGCAGCGTCATCAGTCGCTCGGACTGCTCGTCGACGCGCTGGGTGTACTGCTTGAACACGTCGTACTTGCCGGTGCGCGTGGCGTGCTGGAGCCGGAAGACGGTCTCGGGGTCGAACAGGTGCGGCTCGCCCTCGCGGCGCCACTGGTACTCCCCGCCGACCTCGAGCGAGCGGTGCGCGGGCGGCAGCCCGTCGACCGGGTACGCCGTGGCGTGGCGGCGGGCGACCTCGAGCGCGACCGTGTCCAGGCCGATGCCGCCGAGCTTGCTGACGGTGCCGGTGAAGTAGTGGTCGACGAGGTCCTGCGACAGGCCGACGGCCTCGAAGATCTGCGCGCCGGTGTAGGACGCGACGGTCGAGACGCCCATCTTGCTCATCACCTTGAGGACGCCCTTGCCGAGCGCCTTGACCAGGTTGCGGACGGCCTTCTCGGGCTCGATGTCGACGAAGTGGCCGTCGCGGGCCATGTCCTCGACGGTCTCCATCGCCAGGTAGGGGTTGACGGCGGCGGCGCCGTACCCGATGAGCAGCGCGACGTGGTGGACCTCGCGGACGTCGCCGGCCTCGATGACCAGCCCGACCTGGGTGCGGGTCTTCTCGCGCACCAGGTGGTGGTGGACCGCGGCGGTGAGCAGCAGCGACGGGATCGGGGCGCGCTCGGCGTTGGAGTGGCGGTCCGACAGCACGATGATGCGCGCGCCGTTGGCGATGGCCTCCGAGGTCTCGCGGCAGATCTCCTCGAGACGGGTGGCCAGCGCCTGGCCTCCCCCGGTGAGGTCGTAGAGACCGCGGGAGACGTGGGTGATGAAGCCCGGCATGTCGCCGTCACGGTTGATGTGACGGATCTTGGCCAGCTCGTCGTTGTCGATCACCGGGAACGGCAGCACCACCTGGCGACAGGAGTGCGGGCTCGGGGTGAGCAGGTTGCCCTCCGGGCCGATGCTGCCGTTGAGGGAGGTGACGAGCTCCTCGCGGATGGCGTCGAGCGGCGGGTTGGTGACCTGCGCGAAGAGCTGGCTGAAGTAGTCGAACAGCAGACGCGGCTTGTCCGACAGCGCGGCGATGGGGGTGTCGGTGCCCATCGAGCCGATCGGCTCGGCGCCGGTCTTGGCCATCGGCGCGAGCAGGACGCGCTTCTGCTCCTCGGTGTAGCCGAAGACCTGCTGGCGGCGGGTGACCGAGGCGTGGGTGTGGATGACGTGCTCGCGGTCGGTGACGTCCTCGAGCTTGATGAGGCCGGCGTGCAGCCACTCGTCGTACGGGTGCTGCGAGGCGAGGTCGCCCTTGATCTCCTCGTCCTCGATGATGCGGTGCTCCTCGGTGTCGACGAGGAACATGCGGCCCGGCTGGAGCCGGCCCTTGCGCACCACGGTGGCGGGGTCGATGTCGAGGACGCCGACCTCGGAGGCGAGGACGACGAGACCGTCCTCGGTGACCCAGTAGCGGCTGGGGCGCAGGCCGTTGCGGTCGAGGACCGCGCCGACCTGGGTGCCGTCGGTGAAGGTCACGCAGGCGGGACCGTCCCAGGGCTCCATCACGGTGGAGTGGAACTCGTAGAACGCGCGGCGCTTCGCGTCCATGGTGGCGTGGTTCTCCCACGCCTCCGGGATCATCATGAGCACGGCGTGCGGGAGCGTGCGGCCGCCGAGGTGCAGCAGCTCGAGGACCTCGTCGAAGGACGCCGAGTCGCTGGCGCCGGTGGTGCAGATCGGGAAGATCCGCTCGAGGTCGCCGGGGATCAGGTCGCTGGCGAGCAGCGCCTCGCGGGCCCGCATCCAGTTGCGGTTGCCCATGACGGTGTTGATCTCGCCGTTGTGGGCGATGAACCGGAACGGGTGGGCCAGCGGCCAGCTCGGGAACGTGTTGGTGCTGAAGCGGGAGTGCACCACGCCGATCGCCGACTCGACGCGCTCGTCGACGAGGTCGGGGAAGAACCGGTCGAGCTGGTCGGTGGTGAGCATGCCCTTGTAGCCGAGGGTGCGCGAGGACAGCGTCGGGAAGTAGACCTCCGCCTCCTTCTCCGCCCGCTTGCGCAGCACGAAGGCGCGCCGCTCGAGCGCCATGCCGAGCTCGCCCTCGCGGGAAGCGACGAACAGCTGGCGGAAGGTCGGCATGGTGCCGTGCGCGATGGAGCCGAGCAGGTCGGGCGTGGTGGGCACGTCGCGCCAGCCGAGGACGGTCAGGCCCTCCTCCTCGGCGATGCGCTCGACGGTGGCCACGGCCTCGGCGGCCAGGTCGGCGGCCTCGCCGTCGTCGGTGGCCTGCGGGTCGGCGACGTCGGTGGCGGAGGCGTCCGGGGCCCCGACGCGGGGCAGGAAGGCGCAGCCCACGGCGTACGTGCCGGCGGCGGGGAGCTCGAAGTCGACGACCGCGCGCAGGAAGCGGTCGGGCACCTGCATGAGGATGCCCGCGCCGTCGCCGGAGTCCGGCTCGGCACCGACGGCGCCGCGGTGGTCGAGGTTGCGCAGCGCCTGGATCGCCTTGGCGACGATGTCGTGGCTGGCGACGCCGGTGAGGGTCGCGACGAAGGCGACACCGCACGCGTCGTGCTCGAACCGGGGGTCGTAGAGCCCTTCAGGGCCCTGCGGCGAGGAGAAGGCCCGCATGGCGCACCCTTTCGCGTCATCGACACCCGCCGCGCAGGGCCGGGTCCGCTGTGGAGCACGGGAGCCGGGCCATGAGGTGGACCCCGAGGGATCACCGTTGCAACGAGGGGTGCCATCTGTGCATGGCGGCGCGGGACGACGTTGGCCCAGTGCCGGAATCGTACCCCATCACATCACCTGGGCCCCGGTGTCGAGAAGGGGCGGACCGTTCGTGGACACGGGGCCGACGAGGGGTTTCTCACCCCGGGTGTCACCCGAGTCCGGCGCCCCCGACGAGGGACCCGAAGCCGTAGGTCAGCGCCGCTGCGGCGGCCCCCAGGATGGTCATGCGGGCACCGCCGTACCACCAGCTGCGCACGGTCACCTGGGTGACCAGGGCGCCGCAGGCGAACAGCGCCACCATCGTCAGCAGCAGGCCGGGCAGGATCGTGGTCGCGCCCAGGAAGTACGGGACCAGCGGCACGAGCGCGCCGAGCGCGAAGGCCACGAACGACGAGCCGCCGGCCAGCAGCGGGGAGGCCAGGTCGTCGGGGTCGATGCCGAACTCCTCCTTGGCGTGCACCGCGACGGCGTTGTCGAGGTCGTGGTGCACCTGGACCGCCATCTGCATCGCGAGGTCCTCGTCGATGCCCTTGGCGGCGTACATCGCGGCCAGCTCGGCGGTCTCGCCCGCGCCGTTGCGGGTGATCTCGCGGCGCTCCTTGGCGACCTCAAACTCGGCGGCCTCGGACTGGCTGGCGACGGAGTTGTACTCCCCCACCGCCATCGAGAAGGCGCCGGCGGCGAGACCCGCGAGACCGGCCAGCACGACGGCGGTCGAGGCGTCGCCGGAGCTGCTGGCCGCGGTGCCGCCCGCAACGCCCGCGATCAGCGCGACGTTGGAGACCAGGCCGTCCATCGCGCCGAACAGCGCGGGGCGCAGCCAGCCGCCGGTGACGTCGGCGTGCTCGTGCTGGATCTCCTCGACGACCTCCTCGTCGGAGAGTCCGGCCAGGTCGGGACGCACGTCGGCGAGGGCCGGCACGTCGGAGGGGTCGGCGGGCTGGCCGGCCTGGTCAGGGGATCGGGTGTCGCTCACGAGCCCACGGTAGCCAGGCGGGCCGGGCATTTCACCGAAGGTGAGGCTCACCTTCGTCGGGCTCGGAGGCCGTTCCGGACGTCCTGTCCGACGCCCGTACGGCGCCCTCGTCGGTGTCGGAGTCCTCGCCGTCGGCCGTCTCGGCGTCGGGGCCGTGCCCGGGCCGGTAGACCCGCTCCTCGCGACCGGGGTGCCGCCGGGAGGACCAGACGAAGAACGCGATCGCGGCGAGGCCGACGATGATCGAGGTCCACACGTTGAGCCGCAGCCCGAAGACGTCGTTGGCCTCGACCGGGTCGATGCGGAGGTACTCGATCCAGCCGCGGCCGGCGCAGTAGCCGGCGACGTACAGCGCGAAGACGCGACCGTGACCGAGCCGGAGGCGGCGGTCGAGCCAGATGATCAGCAGGGCGACGGCGACGTTCCAGACGGCCTCGTAGAGGAAGGTCGGGTGGAAGGTCTCGAACTGCTGGTAGCCCTCGGGGCGGCGGGCGACGTCGGGGATCTCGAGCGCCCACGGCACGTCAGTGGGCCGGCCGAAGAGCTCCTGGTTGAAGTAGTTGCCGAACCGCCCGATCGCCTGGGCGACCACCACGCCGGGCGCGAGCGCGTCGGCCATGGGGAGGAACTTGATGCCGGCCCGGCGGGCGCCGATGTAGGCGCCGAGCGCCCCGAGCGCGATGGCGCCCCAGATGCCGAGGCCGCCCTGCCAGACGTAGAGGATCCCCCAGGGACCCTTGTAGACGCCCTCGCAGCGGTCGGCGCCGCCGACGTAGCAGCCGCTGTCGGTGATGACGTGGTAGAGCCGGCCGCCGACGATGCCGAACGGCACCGCCCAGATGGCGATGTCGGCGATCTCGCCGGAGCGGCCGCCGCGGGCCACCCAGCGCCGGTCGCCGATCCAGACCGCCGCGATGACGCCGGCGATGATGCACAGCGCGTAGGCGCGCAGCGGGAACGGGCCGAGGTACCAGACGCCCTGCTCGGGGCTCGGGATGGACTGCAGGACCAGGTCGTTCACGTCAGCTCTCCTGCTCGGGGACGCCGTCGGTCAGGAGCACGGCGAGGTCGTCGGCCAGCTTCGAGGCCGAGGTGCCCTCGGTCCACAGGATCGGGACGCTACCGTCCGGGCGCACGGCCAGGATCGGGGTGCCGTGGTTGACCTCGTAGCCGCCGGTGGGCAGCTTGCGGCCCTGGTCGACGCCGACGTAGACGGTCTTGGCCAGCTGGGTGATCACGTCCAGGTCGCCGGTGAGGCCCTCGAAGCCGGGGTCGAAGCGGTCGAGGTACTCCCGCAGGGTGGCGGTGTCGTCCCGCGCCGGGTCGGTCGTGACGAACCACATCGCCACCTGGTCGGCCTGCTCGGCGTCGAGGCGGGCCAGCGCAGAGGTCACGTCGGCCATCACGGCCTGGCAGATGTCGGGACAGTTGGTGTAGCCGAAGAAGACCAGCGTCAGGGGCTTCTCCAGCGCCTGCCGCGTGTCGACGGCATCACCCGAGGTGGCGGTCAGCTCCGCGCTCCCCCAGGTGTAGGGGTCGTCGAGGACGGCGCCGTTCATGCCGTCGTCGTCGGAGGTGGTCAGGCCCTCGACCACGGCCCCGTCGGCGCCCTCGTCGGTGGCGCCGGAGCCGCAGGCGGTGAGCGCCAGGCCCGCGGCCGCGAGCAGCGCGGCGAGGGCGCGACGGCGGTGCCGCTCAGCCTGCTCAGCCACGCCGGACCCCGTCGGCGAGGTCGAGGGTCAGGGTCTCCAGGTCCTTCAGCGCGGTGGCCCGGTCGGGGGCGTCGAGCAGCGCTCGCACGAAGGCCGAGCCCACGATGACGCCGTCGGCGTAGCCGGCGATCTCGGCCGCCTGGTCGCCGTTGGAGACACCGAGGCCGACCCCGACGGGCAGGTCGGTGGCCTTCTTGGTGCGCGCCACGAGCGGCGGGGCGAGGTCGCTGGTCGAGCTCCGGGCGCCGGTGACGCCCATGACGGCGGCGGCGTAGACGAAGCCGCGGCAGTGCTCGACGGTGTAGGCGATCCGGGCCTCGGTCGAGGAGTGCGCGACGAGGAAGATCCGGTCGAGGTCGTGGGCGTCGGAGGCCTCGAGCCACGGGCCGGCCTCGTCGGGCGTCAGGTCGGGGGTGATGAGACCGGAGCCGCCCGCGGAGGCCAGGTCGGCGGCGAACCGCGCGACGCCGTACGCCTCGACGGGGTTCCAGTAGGTCATGACGACGGTGGCGACGCCGGTGTCGGCGACCGCCTCGACGACGCGCAGGACGTCGGTGGTGCGGGTGCCCTGGTCGAGCGCCTGCTGGGCGGCGGCCTGGATAGTGGGGCCGTCCATGACGGGGTCGGAGTAGGGCAGCCCGATCTCGATGACGTCGCAGCCGTTCGCCGCCATCGCCTTGATGGCCTCGATGGAGCCGTCGACGTCGGGGAAGCCGGCGGGCAGGTAGCCGACGAGGGCGGCGCGGCCCTCGTCGCGGGCGAGGGCGTAGGCCTGGGTGACACGGCTGTTCTCACTCATGGCTGTCACCCTCGCGCACGGGCTCGCCGCCGCCGGAGCCGGTCAGGCCGAACCAGTCCTTCGCCGTCTGCATGTCCTTGTCGCCGCGGCCCGACAGGTTGACGAGGTAGGTCTTGTCGGGGTTCTCCTTCGCCAGCCGCAGCGTGCCGGCGACGGCGTGGGCGGTCTCGATGGCGCAGATGATGCCCTCGGTGCGGGCCAGCAGCGACATCGCCTCCATGGCCTCGACGTCGGTGACCGACTCGTAGCGGGCGCGACCGGCGTGCGAGAGGTGGGCGTGCTCGGGGCCGACGCCGGGGTAGTCCAGCCCGGCGGAGATCGAGTGCGACTCCGCCGTCTGGCCGTCCTCGTCCTGCAGCACGTAGGTGCGCGCGCCGTGGAGCACGCCGATGCTGCCGCCGCTGATGGTGGCGGCGTGGCGCGGGGTGTCGACGCCCTCGCCGCCGGCCTCGAAGCCGACGATCTCGACGCTCGGGTCGTCGACGAAGCCGGCGAAGAGGCCGATGGCGTTGGAGCCGCCGCCGACGCAGGCGGTGACGACGTCGGGCAGCCCGCCGGTCATCGCGATGCACTGGGCGCGGGCCTCGTCGCCGATGCCGCGCACGAAGGAGCGGACCAGGCTGGGGAACGGGTGGGGGCCGGCGGCGGTGCCGAAGAGGTACGCCGTGTAGTCGACGCTGGCCACCCAGTCGCGCAGGGCCTCGTTGATGGCGTCCTTGAGGGTGGCCGAGCCGGTCGTGACCGGGATGACCTCGGCGCCGAGCAGGCGCATGCGGGCGACGTTGAGGGCCTGGCGCTCGGTGTCGACCTGGCCCATGTAGACGGTGCAGTCGAGCCCGAGGTACGCCGCCGCGGTGGCCGAGGCGACGCCGTGCTGGCCGGCGCCGGTCTCGGCGATGACGCGCTTCTTGCCCATCCGCTTGGTGAGCAGGGCCTGGCCCAGCACGTTGCGGATCTTGTGGGCGCCGGTGTGGAGCAGGTCCTCGCGCTTGAGCAGGATGCGGGCGCCGGCGTGCTCGGAGAGCCGGTGGGCCTCGTAGAGACGGCTGGGCGTGCCGGCGTACTCCCGCATGAGGCCGTCGAGCTCGGCGAGGAACTCGGGGTCGGCCATGGCCTCGCGCCAGGCGACCTCGAGCTCGTCGAGGGCGGCGATGAGCGCCTCGGGCATGAAGCGTCCGCCGAAGTCGCCGAAGTGGCCGGTGGCGTCGGGCAGCCAGGCGCTGACGAGGTCGGTCGTCTCGGGCGGGGGCGTCGTCTCGGTGCTCACGGTGTCTCCTGTCGGGGACGTCAGGATCGGGAGGGGCGGATGTCGGAGTGGCCGGCCTCGACCATGGCCGCGACCGCGGCGCGCGGGTCTCCCCCGCGCACGAGCGCCTCGCCCACGAGGACGGCGTCGGCGCCGGCCGCGACCACGCGGCGTACGTCGTCGGGGCCGGTGATGCCGGACTCGGCGACGGCGACCGCGTCGGCGGGCAGCGACGGCGCGATGCGCTCGAAGGCGGTGTCGTCGACCTCGAGGGTCTTGAGGTTGCGGGCGTTGACGCCGATGAGCGTGGCGCCGACGTCGAGGGCGCGCTGCACCTCGGCGGGGTCGTGGACCTCGACGAGCACGGTGAGGCCGAGCCCGCGGGCCTCGGCGTGCAGGTGCTCGAGGGTCGGCTGGTCGAGCCCGGCGACGATGAGCAGCACGAGGTCGGCGCCGGCGGCGCGGGCCTCCCACAGCTGGTAGCTGGTGACGATGAAGTCCTTGCGCAGCACCGGGATCGTGACCTGCTTGCGGACCGCGCGGAGGTCGTCGAGCGAGCCGCCGAAACGACGTTGCTCGGTCAGCACGCTGATGACGGACGCGCCGCCGGACTCGTACTCCGCGGCCAGCGCGGCAGGGTCCGGGATGTCGGCCAGGTCGCCCTTGCTCGGCGACTTGCGCTTGACCTCGCTGATGACGCTGACGCCGGGCGCCGCGAGCGCGGGCATCGGGTCGAGCGCCGGTGCGGCGTCGGCGACGAGGCGCTCCAGCTCGGCCAGCGGCGTGGTCGCCTCACGGGCGGCGAGGTCGACACGCACCCCCTCGATGATCTGGTCGAGGACGGACATGACTGACCTTTCGCGCGGACGAGTGCGGGGCTCGGACGACTCCGCCCGCAGGCGGGAAACCCCAGCTCCCAGCCTCTCACGACCCCCAACCCCCCTCCCAACCTGATGCCGCCAGTTCCAGTTACCGGAGGGGTGCCGGTTTCACTAGGTACCTAGTGAAACCGGCGCTTCCCCAACGATGCTTCGCTCGGGAAGCGCCGGTTTCGTTCGGGAAGCACGGGCCGGTACGCCGACTCAGGGCGCGAGCCAGCTCCCGGCCGATGTGTTGCGGGCGACCCAGAAGACGACCATCGCCACGAGGCCGATCCCCGAGGCGACGGCGACGAGGGGCGCAGGCAGGGGCCGACGCCGGTCCCGCCAGGTCTGGACGAGGCTGCGGGCCCAGAGGGCGGCCACGATCGGCAGCGCGGAGACCACCAGCAGGTTGCTGCTGGCGGCCGCGGCCACGTCACCGTGGGTCAGGTCGTTGATCGCACGGAGGCCGCCACAGCCCGGGCAGGCGGTGCCGGTCGACAACAGCCAGGGGCAGAAACCCCAGGAGCCCTGGTCGTGCGGGTCGCGCAGGTGCAGCGCGAGGCTCAGGAGCAGGACGACGCCGGCGAGGACCAGGTGCGGCCGGACGCGTCGCAGGCGGACCCGCCGTGACCCGGACCGTTCGGTCCCGGCGTCCGGCGCGTCCAGCAGGGTCACGAGCCGGCGGTGGTCTTGTTGTAGTCGTGCTCGAGCGGGGTGCCGCCCATGCCGGCCTTGCCCATGACGTAGCCGACGAGGCCACCGATCGGGCCGAGCGCGCAGCCGATCCAGAACATCAGCATGTTCTCCAGCACGAGGCCGAGGCCCGCGACGACGAAGCCGAGGAACACGACGGACACTCCGGTCCAGGCAGCAGGGGTGTTGCCGTGGTTGGCGCTCATCGCGTGGTCTCCTTCGGGGGCCGGGTCGGGACAGCCTCCATCGTAGGGGAGCCGGGCCTCCGTGGTCCGCACGGTCCTCGCGGCGGTGTCGCCAGGCTCACACCGGGACGGGTCGGTGTCGGCGGATCGAACCATCGCATCGGCGCCACAGGTTCCGGGCTCGGGATCTCGGCACGTTCTGGCGGCACCGGAGAGAGGAAGGGGTGACCGGTCGGGCCCCGTTAGCGTTCCGGGGTGATCACAACGTTCCTGGTCGAGCACCCGTAGCTGTCGCCGGCCGCGCTGGTCGCACTCGTCCTCCTCGGTCCGCTCGTCGGGCGACTGGTGGCCCACCGGCCGGGTGCGGCCTGGCTGCTCACTGGTCTCGGGACGCTCCCGGTGCTGGTGCTGACGATGCTCCCGACGGACCGGAGGGCGTTCGAACGCTGCGACGTCGCGTGGGCGCTGCCCACCGCCGGACGCGTCGAGCTCGCCGCCAACGTCGTGCTCTTCGTGGCACCGGCGCTGTTCGCCTCGGTGGCGACCCGGCGTCCCGCGCTGGTGCTTGTGGGCGCCAGCGCGACAGCCGCAATGATCGAGACGGTGCAGGCGCTGGTCCCGGCGATCGGACGGTCCTGCTCGACCAACGACTGGCTCTCCAACACGATCGGTGTCGCCATCGGTGTCCTGCTGGCGGTGATCGCGCTCCGGCTCGCTGGCCCTCCCAGGCACGCTGAGTGCCCCCAGGAGGTCGTGCCAGACGTCCGATTACGCCAGCCGGTGGTCGGCGCTCTTCGAGTTAACCGCTGGGGCGTGCAGCTCCAGCGTGGGGTCGCGATCCGTCGAGCCTGCCTGCGTCAGACCCGCTGCCGGGCGCGCACCGCTCCGCCGTCCGCTGTCACCGTCGGGACTGCGCGCGGCCAGGTCCAGGCCCACCGCACGATGAGGGCGAGCACGAACAGTTCCAGCGTGACGCCGAGGCCGTAGTAGTAGAGATAGGTCCCGCCCGCGAGGTTGAACACCGTGACCGGCACGTAGAGCGCGGCCACGCCGAGGGTGGTGGCTCGGGCCGCCTTCGCGGGGAGCGCCACGCTCAGCACCACCATGAGGATCGGGACCGACACCAGCGCCAGGGCCGAGACCGAGAAGGTCTGCGAGAGGGCGAACTCGAAGACGCGGCCGTCGAGGATCTCCTCGACCGTGCCGGGCGTGTAGAAGTTGAGGATGTCGACGTACGCGTAGAGCAGCGTGAAGCTCGTCCACGCCGCGGCGAGCTTGACCCGCGTCGGCAGCGGCGGGTCGTCCAGCGTGGCGGTGGTGGGTCGTGGGTTCATCTCGGGCTCCTGGTTCGTGGAGGGATCGGTTCGGTGACTCCACGATCGCCAGTCCCAGCGCTGGGCACATCCGCCCGGAGACTCCGACTCCCCCGGCCGATGGAACGGTCTGCCTCTCGTTCTTTCGGCCGGTACGCCGAAGCGCGCCGGTCCCTAGGCTGGAGTCGTGATCGACGTCGGGCGCTCCCTGTGGCACGAGCCGCGACCTGACGACGTCCCGCCCGTCGGTCGCCCCGACTGGCTGCTGGCCGGTGGGTTCGCCCTCGCCGCGGTGGTCGAGGGCGTCGTACGCCCGGACCTGACCTGGCGCCCGCTCATGATCGTGCTCGCCCTGGCGCTGGTGCCCGCGCTGCTCTGGCGGCGCGCCTCCCCCCTTGTGGCCACCCTCGTCGGGTGGGGCGTCGCCGGCGTGCTCTCGGTCGTCCAGCTTGCTGCGAGCACCGATGACCTCGGCCTCTTCTCCATGATGAGCGTGCTGGTCCTGCTCTACGCCCTGGTGCGGTGGGGCTCGGGACGCGAGATGGCGGCCGGTACGGCGTACGTGGCGCTCGTCGTGGCGCTCGGGATGTACGCCTCCGCCACCGGCTCCGCAGACGTGTTCGGGGGGATCGTGCTCCTGCTGCTGGTGGCCGCGCTGGCCGTCGTGTTCCGCTACCGCGCGGACCTCTGGCAGCGGCAACGACGCGAGATCCGCAACGAGGAACGGGTGGCGCTGGCGCGCGAGCTGCACGACACCGTGGCCCACCACGTCTCCGCCATCGCGGTGCAGGCGCAGGCCGGTGGCGCGGTCGCTAGCGTCCAGCCCGAGCGGGCGGTCGAGGTGCTGGCCGCGATCGAGTCCGAGGCGTCGCGCACGCTGGCGGAGATGAGGTCGATGGTGCGGGTGCTGCGCGAGGACGAGGCCGCCGTCTACGCGCCCGGGCCCGGTGTCGCGGACCTGTCCGCGCTGGCGCGCACCGACGCGACACCCACCGTCGAGGTCTCGCTGCACGGTTCGTTGACCCGGCTGGCGCGCCCCGTGGACACCGCCGTCTACCGGCTCGCCCAGGAGTCGTTGACCAACGCCGTCCGTCACGCCCGGAGCGCGACCCGCGTCGGGATCGACGTACGCCGTGAGGGGGGCTCGGTCCGGCTGCGCGTCACCGACGACGGGCACACCGCGTCGGGACCGACCACGGAGCCCGGCTTCGGCCTGCTGGGGATGGCCGAACGCGCCCACCTCCTCGGCGGATCGCTCTCCGCAGGGCCGGGGCCTGACGGCGGCTGGGTCGTCGAGGCCGTGCTGCCGGCGGAGACGGCATGAGCATCCGCGTCGTCGTGGCCGACGACCAGGATCTGGTCCGGACCGGGCTGGTGATGATCCTCGGCGTGCAGCCCGACATCGAGGTCGTCGGCGAGGCGGCCGACGGCCTCGCCGCGCTCGACGTGGCCAGGCGGCTGCGTCCCGACGTCCTGCTCGTCGACATCCGGATGCCGGGGCTCGACGGCGTCGAGGTGACGCGGCGCCTGGCCGGACCGGACGTGGCGGACCCGATGGCGGTCGTCGTGATCACGACCTTCGACCTCGACGAGTACGTCCTCGGCGCCCTGCGCGCCGGCGCCCGCGGCTTCCTGCTCAAGGACGCCGGACCGGAGCTCCTCGCGCAGGCCATCCGCGCGGCGGCTGCCGGGGACGCGCTGATCGCGCCCAACGTCACGCGCCGGCTGCTGGCGACCTTCGCCGACCAGGCACCGGCAGCGCCGTACCAGCCCGTCGACCCGCTCACCGAGCGCGAGGAAGAGGTGCTCCTCCTGGTGGCGCGGGGCCGGACCAACGCCGAGATCGCTGCCGAGCTCTACGTCGGCCTGAGCACCGTCAAGAGCCACGTCGCGTCACTGATGGCCAAGCTCGACGTGCGCAACCGCGTCGAGATCGCGATCTGGGCCCACGACACCAAGCGCGTGCGCGCCGAGAGACCGTAGTCCCAGATTCGTGCGCCTCGTCGACGAGCAGCGGCTCGAGTGGCGGGGCCGACGGGGTCGACCGCGATTGTGTGGTGTTTGTGCAGGCCTATGACCTGCAGAAACACCACACAATCGCGAGCCGGGCCTCTGGCCTGGTGTGCGCGCCGTGAGATCAGACGGTCGGGTCGCGGCCGTCGTCCATGGCGCGCCACTGGTCGGCCGGTGTCGCCGCGGTGGTGGTCGCGCCGTCGCGGTCGTAGCGACGGCTCATCTGCGGGTACGTCGCGCACCTCGCGAACGCGACCGCGAACGCGACGACGCAGCCGGCCAGGGCGACGGCTCCCACCCAGGGCCAGGCTGAGGTCGACGTACCACCGTCGGCGGTGCCGCTGAGCAGGTCCGTCGCGGCGTCGGTCGCGCCGCCCGCCGACAGCAGCGCGGCGGCGGCTCCTCCAGCGGCGGCCAGTGCGCCAAGGACGGCGACGACCCTGCGGCCGGGGGTGCGCAGCACGAGGAAGGCGCCCCAGCAGGCCAGCGCCACCAGACCGAGGGGCAGCATCACGGGCGCGACGTCGGTGCCCGCGACGGACACCTCACGGGGGCCGGGGGTGCCGGTGATCGCGGTGGCCCAGGTCCGGCCGGCGGCGAGGGTGCCGAGCCCGGCGGTGGCCAGCCCGGCGAGGAGGACCGTGCCGAACCCCGAGGTACGTCGCTCCCGCTGCGGTGCGGCGGTGGGTTGCGGGGCGTCAGGCATCGCTCAGCAGGCCGTCGTCGAAGCAGGTCCGGGCGCCGGTGTGGCAGGCGGGACCCTCCTGGTCGACCTTGACGAGCAGGGTGTCGCCATCGCAGTCGAGGCGGACCTCCTTGACGTGCTGGCGGTGCCCGGAGGTCTCGCCCTTCACCCAGTACTCCTGGCGCGAGCGGCTCCAGAACGTCCCGCGCCCGGTGGTCAGCGTGCGGTGCAGGGCCTCGTCGTCCATCCAGCCGACCATCAGCACCTCGCCGGTGTCGTGCTGCTGGATCACCGCGGTCACGAAGCCCTGGGGGTCGCGCTTGAGACGGTCGGCGATGGCGGGGTCGAGGGAGCTCACGGCCCCTAGTATCCGCGCCACCAATCGGCGTCCGAAATCGGCGCGTCAGGCAAACCCTCCGCGTGGCACCCAGCCCTCGCCCACGGCCTTCGCCAGGTCCTTGACGGCCGAGAAATCGTAATCAGCCTCGGGCATGAAGTCGTGGAACATGAGGACCAGCTCGTCGAGGATCGCCTCCTCGTCGCGGCCCCGGCGCGCGAGGTCCCGCACCGCCGTTCTGAACTGGCTTTGGACCGACTCCATGGCCGGCAGGAGGGCTCGTGCAAGCGGGTCGAGCTGAAGCAGTGCAGCAAAGTCGGTCATGGGACGCTCCTTGATCGATGGTCTGAGAACCACATCAGGGAGCTCCGACACGACCTCGGTCCGAGGCCACGGTCTGTGGATACGTCAGCCCGTGGACATCTGCGCGGTCCACGACGCGTGGAGGCGGCCGTAGACGCCGCCCTCGGCGACGAGCTCGGCGTGACGGCCTTGCTGAACGACCCGTCCGGCGTCCATGACGACGACGAGGTCGGCCCGCTCGGCGGTGCTCATCCGGTGGGCGATGGTGACGGCCGTGCGGCCCGAGGTGAGCCGGTCGAGCGCCGCGGAGATCCGCATCTCCAGCGCGGGGTCGACGGCGCTGGTGGCCTCGTCGAGCACGAGGATGTCGGGGTCGGCCAGCTGCGCGCGCACCAGCGCGACGAGCTGCCGCTCCCCTGCTGACAGCGACTCGCCGCGCTGCCCGACCTGGCTGTCGAGACCGTGCGGCAGCGTCGCCAGCCAGTCGCCGAGCCCCAGGTCCGTGACGGCCGCGAGCAACGACGCGTCGGAGGCACCGGGAGCGCCGTACTGGAGGTTCTCGCGCAGCGTGGCGTCGAAGAGGAAGCCCTCCTGCGGCACCAGCACGATGTGGGTGCGCAGGCTGGAGAACGCGACCGTGCGCAGGTCGGTGCCGCCGATGAGGACGCGGCCCTCGTCGGGGTCCATGAGCCGGGTGAGGATCTTGGCCAGTGTGGTCTTGCCCGAGCCGGTCTCCCCCACGATCGCGACGCGGGTGTGCGGCTCGAGGGTGAGCTCGACGTCGCTGAGCACCGGGCGGCCGGCGGTGTAGGAGTAGCCGACGTGCTCGAAGTGGATCGGCACCGGTACATCAGGCAGCTCGACGCCGTCCTCGGGGTCGGAGACGTCGGCGGGGGTGTCGAGGATGCCGATGACGCGGCGCCAGCCGGCGAACGCGTTCTGGGCGTCGGTGAGCACCTGGGTGCCCATCTGCACCGGGCCGACGAACAGGGTCACGAGGAACGCGAAGGCGAGGACAGTGCCGGCCGACAGGTCGCCGGCTACGCCGAGGAGCACGCCGATCACGACGATGCCGGCGTTGGCCAGGCCGGCGGAGATGCCGCCGAGCGAGAAGGAGAACGCGGTCAGGCCCTGGGCCCGGCTGCTGGCGGTCAGGTGGCGCTGGACGGCGGTGTCGATGCGGTCCTGGGTGCGCTCCTGCACGGCGTAGCTGCGGACGGTGGCCGCGCCGACGACGGGCTCGGAGATGGCCGAGAGCAGGGCGCCGACCTGTTGGCGCACGACGGCGTACGCCGCGGAGAGTCGCTTCTGGAAGTAGCGCAGGCTCAGGAACAGCGGCAGGAAGCAGATCCACACCACCAGGGCAAGCTGCCAGCTGTAGACGACCATGACGACGGTGGCGAGCACGATCTGCCCCACGCTGACGATGGCAATGACGCCGCCGAAGACGAGGAACTGCGAGACCTGGTCGACGTCGCTGGTGACGCGCGAGACCAGGGCGCCGCGGCGCTCGGTGTTCTGCGTCAGCACGGGCAGGTCGTGGACGTGGCGGAAGGCCTTGACGCGCAGCGTGGCCAGGCCGGTCTCCGCGGTGCGGAACAGCCGCGCGGTCATGAACGCCGACGCCAGGCCGGTGACGAGCAGACCGATACCGATGACGGTCACGACGAGCGCGACGAAGCCGCGGTCGACGCCGCCGGGGGCGGACAGGCCGCGGTCGACGCCCTGCTGGACGGCGATCGGCACGAGCACGCGGCCGACGGTGGCCAGGATCGCGAGCGCGACAGTGACGCCGAGGCCCTCGCGCAGCTGCGGTGACAGCTCGAGGCCGCGGCGCAAGGTGTCCATCGCGGTGGAGGCCTCGCCTGACAGGACGCTGGTGCCGCTGGAGGTGCGCGCGGCGTTCGTGGTGTCGGTGCGGTCAGTGGTCGTGCTCATCGGGACACCCCCGCAGCGTCCGCAGCGTCGGCGGCCGCCTCGGCGGCGGCGTCCTCGTAGGCGTTGACGAGCGAGGCGTACGCCGGGTTGCGTCTCAGCAGCTCGGCGTGGGTGCCGCGGTCGGCGATCTTGCCGTCGGCCACGAAGACGACCTCGTCGGCCAGCGCGATGGTGGCCTTGCGGTAGGCGACGACCACGACGGTGCTCTCGCCCGACGAGGCGCGCAGGGAGGCGAGAATGCGGGCCTCGACCTCGGGGTCGACCGCGGAGGTGGCGTCGTCCATGACGAGCAGTCGCGGGTTGCCGACCAGGGCGCGGGCGAGCGAGAGCCGCTGGCGCTGGCCGCCGGACAGCGACGTGCCGCGCTCCCCCAGCCGGGCGTCGAGGCCGCCGTCGAGGGCGGCGACGAAGCCGTCGGCCTGCGCGGTGCGCAGCGCGGCCCAGACCTGCTCGTCACTGACGTCGCGGTCGAGGGTGACGTTGCCGCGGACGGTGTCGTCGAAGAGGAAGGCCTGCTGCGGCACGAGCGCAGCCTGGCGGGCCAGGGAGCCGTGGGCGAGCTCGCGCAGGTCCTGGCCGTCGACGAGGAAGCGGCCGCGGTCGGGATCCACGAGGCGGAACATCAGCGTGGTGAGCGTGCTCTTGCCGGCGGCGGTGGCGCCGACGATGGCGAGGGTGCGTCCTGGCGGTACGTCGAACGTCACGCCGTCGAGGACCGGGTCGCCCTCGACGTACGAGAAGGCGACGTCCTCGACGCGCAGACCGGCGCCGCCGCGGCTGCTGGGCAGCCGGTCGGGGCCGAACTCCATGTGGCCGTCCTCGCCGAGCACCGACCGGACGCGGCTGAAGCCGACGACCGAGCGGGGGAACTCGCCGAGCAGCCAGCCGATGGAGCGGATGGGGAAGGCGACGACCATGAGGAGGTAGCAGATGTTGACGACGTCGCCGGGCGCGCTGGTGCCGGCCTCGACGCGACCGACGCCGACCATGAGGACGGCGAGCACGCCGAGGCTGGGCAGCGACTCGAGGACGGGGTCGAAGACGGCGCGGACGGTGCCGGCCTTGATGCTGGTGTCGCGCAGCTTCTCGGCCTTGCGGGCGAAGCGATCGGTCTCCTCGGTCTCGCGGCCGAGCGACTTCACGACGAGGGCGCCGTCGAAGGACTCGTGGGCGACCTCGCTGAGCTCGGCGCGCAGCGCCTGCACTCGGGTCATGAGCGGCGACTGGATGCGCTGAAAGATCAGGTTGCTGATGATGACGAGCGGGAAGACGAGCAGCCCGACGAGGGCCAGGATCACGTCGGTCAGCAGCATCTGGCCGACGGCGATGACCATCATGGCGATGGTGCCGACGGCCATCGGCAGCGGCGCGATGGGCGCCCAGGCGGCCTCGACGTCGCTGTTGGCGTTGGAGAGCAGCTGGCCGGTGGGGTGGCGGTGGTGCCACTCGAGCGGGAGGTCGAGGTACTTGCGGGTGACGTCGCGGCGGTCGTGGGCCTGCATGCGGTACTGCATCAGCCCGGCGCCCCAGCGGCGCATGACGATGCTGACGCCGCGGACGATGGCGACGCCGATGAAGAGCGCGGCGGCGGTGATCAGCCCGCCGGCGGGGGCCACGCCGTCCTCGAAGCCGGGCAGGATGACGTTGTCGGTCGACCAGCCGAGCACCCAGGCGTCGGCGACCGTCAGCGCACCGAAGACGACGGCGCCGAGGGTGGAGATGGCGAACATCCGGGGCTCGCGCTTGATCGCGACCCCGAGGACGCGCAGTCCCGCGCGCATCGTCCCGACCTGTGCCGTCGCCACACTTCTCCAATCGTTGGTCGAGCTCGTCGAGACCCCCCGGTGGTCGAGCAGGTCGCGCAGCGACCGATGTCGAGACCCGGTGAGGTCAGCAGGTAGTTCATTCGGCGGTCGAGCTTGTCGAGACCCGAGCCCGTCAGGACCTAACACCGCCCGCGCCGAAAGCCTTCCCCACAGTACGGACACAACGGTTATCCCGGACCTCCGGCATCCCGCTTCCGTAGGCTCCCCGCGTGACCTCCTTCGCCCGCCACGAGCGCACGCTGCTCGCCGCCCTCGCCCAGCAGCTCGGCCCCGACGCGCCCACCCTGTGCGGCGACTGGACGACCAAGGAGCTGCTGGCCCACCTGGTCATCCGTGAGGGTCGCCCGGCGGCCGCGGGCGTCTTCGTGCCGCA
Organism: Nocardioides sp. HDW12B; assembly: GCF_011299595.1. NCBI lineage: Bacteria > Bacillati > Actinomycetota > Actinomycetes > Propionibacteriales > Nocardioidaceae > Nocardioides > Nocardioides sp. HDW12B. The sequence continues at coordinate 2,392,493 of NZ_CP049867.1, forward strand.
ACTCGAGGGCTGGCTTGAGAACGCCACAGAGCACCAGCTGGCGCGGCCGTACGTCGACCTGGTCGACGCCGTGCGCCACGGGCCGCCGCTGTGGTCGCCGTTCCGGCTGCCGAAGGCCGATGCGCTCGGGAACCTGGTGGAGTTCTTCGTCCACCACGAGGACGTACGTCGCGCGCAGCCAGACTGGGCGCCGCGTGACCTGTCGCGCGCTCGACAGGACACGTTGTGGCGGGCGCTCGGCGTGGCCGGGAGGCTGCTGGCCCTCCGCTCCCCCGTGCCGCTGGCGGTCACCCGCAGCGACACCGGAGCTTGTACGACGCTGAAGCGTCGGCGCGGGGCTGTGTTGACCGGGCTCCCGTCGGAGGTGCTGCTCTTCCTCTACGGCCGGCAGGACCACGCCGAGGTCGAGGTCACCGGCGACAACACCGCAGTCGCGAAGATACGCCGCGCCAACTTGGGCATATGAGGCAGCTGGCCCGTTCCTTCGGCGTCGGACGCTTCCGAATCGCTCCGCTTATGTGGTCCGAGACGAACGAACCTCAATCCGTCTAGCGCCCCGGTCGCGTCAAGTAGTCACGAGTTCACTGTAAGCATCAGGTTTCACCCAATGCGCCGGTAGCGGTGCCTCGCTGAGGGCGGCGGTTGTTAGATGACGACAATTGATTCTAGAGTCCAGGTACGAACGCACCTCCGGCCCTGACAGCCAACTTGCGAGTTCTCGACAGGTCCTGGCGCTCCCGTCGAAAGGGCGGAGAACAAGTAAGTGGTTCTCCACCGCCGTTGCCTCGTCGCCATCGACGGTCACGGCCACCGCACGACGGCCGTGGGTTGATGGCCGATCGGTGCGACGGACAACCACGAACGGCGGATCGAAGACCCGGCCCGCGTAAGGCCGTCGCTGCGCGGCCTTCGTCACAGTCCCGCTCTGAGGCAGTTCATGTGCCATCAAGAATGGCCTCTCAGGACCCAGCCGCGGGTCGCGGGTCTGCACAACAGGGCCGACGCGGACCTCGAAGAAGTCACCGACTCGCAGCGAACCGCCGGGCGGCGACTTCGTCAGCCAAGTGTTCGCGACTGGAGTCGACGTCTCCACGATTGAGTGGCCCCCTGACTGCGTGCGAGTCCCGACCAGAATAAAAACGTCCACGTCCGTCCAACGATCGAACTGGCCTACCGGAATCACTTCCTCTACGGCCATCAGTCCGTCGATCACGCGTCGGAACCTTGCTGAGTTTGACCCGCTGCGAAGCACATCCGGCAAGATCGCAACCACCTTCGAACCAGCGGCGACATTCCTCAGGGCAGACTCGAGGAAGATGGCCGCGCGAGGGACGGAGCCCGACCCCCATGTGCAGTCCGCTGGAGCGTGTTGCCTGCCGAAAGGAGGATTGATCAACAACGTCCCGGGTTGGGTTGCTAGAGCCATCGCCCTTGTACCGTCCCCAACCGAGACCCCCCGGAAGAACTGCTGACTGAGTTTCGTCTGGCAGAGCCCGTGGCGAGCAAGCGCGGCCAACTGCAGGCGCAGCCGCGCAGCCGAAACGAAACTGTTTGTGATGTCACGGCCGCGGAGTTGCGAACTCCACATTGCCATTGTGCCGACCGTCGTGTCGTGCGCCTCCAGGGTCGTCGCTGCAGTCAGCAAGAGGTCTCCGGCGCCGCAAGCCGGATCGAAGTACGGTTCGACGCCATGCTCGCGCACAGCATCAGCGAACTGCGCCCGTACATGAGAAGCCGTGAAGAAGGCGCCATTTGCTCGTCGCGTCGCCGCCGGCACGAGGCGGCGCAGTTCGCTGGACGCCTGGCCGTCCAGGCTCGCCGCCACACGTGGGTCGTCTGGGCTCAACTTCCCGGAGAGCACCGCACGCGCCGTCGATCGCAGGGCGGTCACATACTCGTCGTACGCGGCCATCGGCGCCGATGACGACACGAGCTGCCTCCCAACCGATGGATCACTGACCGGGATCGTAGCCCGTGGAAGACTCAGCTCGGACGGGGTGGTCTGAGTTGTGGAGGGGAGCCAAGATGGGAGCGGAACACCTACGGTTCGCGCCTGAAATCTTACGGCGCCTCGGCGAAGAACTCGTGCCGCATGCTGACCTAGGAATTCTTGAGCTTGTGCGCAACGCGTACGACGCCGACGCCTCTTTTTGTGTTGTGTCGCTCGACGGCGTTGAAGAAACCGGCGGCACCGTCGTCATTCGCGACGACGGCGATGGTATGTCTGAGGCAGATATAAAGTCGGGTTGGCTGTTACTCGGAAAATCCGCGAAAGTCGGCGAGAGGTTCACCCCGGGAGGTAGGCGGAAGGTGGGCGAGAAAGGCCTCGGTCGACTTGCTGCGCTTCGCCTAGGGCGCCACGTAACTTTGACCACCCGACGCGAACTTCCCCCATCGGCGGCCGCGAGTCTTGCTGACCCAGTGGCACAAATCAAAGGATCGGCTACGGTCGAGTCCAAACTATCTATCGATTGGGACCTTTTTGAGGATGTCGAGTCGGTAGATCAGGTACCATTATCCATCCAAACTCGGTCATCTAACGAACCAAAGGGTTCGGAAATCAGCATTTCTGATCTCCGAAAGCCGCTGAGCAAGCCCGACGTACGACGCCTGGCACGATCGATGGTCCTCCTCACGGGACCTTTCCCCGCTCCGAACATATTTCGAGCGCGATTGGATGCCCCAGGTTTTGAAGAGATGGAGCGCTTAGTACTCGACGGATACTTCGAAGAGCACGACTACATAATTAGAGCAAAGGTTGATTCGCAGGGGTGGGCGACCGCCATACTCATTGACTGGAATGGACAGATCCTCGGCACTGCGTCTCACGACGATCTTGCAAACAACGGATCAGCGTACGAATGCCCTCCTGCTGACTTCGAACTATGGGTCTTCACGTTGAGCAAGGCGAGTTTTGACGTCAGAAACTCGACGCAACCGGTTTCGGCGGTTCAAAATTGGTTGCGCGAAATCGGCGGCGTTCACCTCTTTCAGCGCGGCTTGCGCGTTCATCCCTACGGCGACGCGGGGCATGACTGGCTTGACATGAATCTCCGGCGCGCGCGCAGCCCCGAAATGCGACCGTCGACGAACACTTCTATTGGCCGAATCGTGGTTCACGATGATGGTGATCAGCTGACGCCAAAGACCGACCGCACTGGGTTCATTGAGAATGCCTCGTTCGCCGACCTACGGCAATTCGGTGGTGACGTACTCGATTGGGCCGCCGAGGTTCGTTTGCGCCTCCGCGAGGCGGAGCGCCTAACCGATCGAGAAAAGAATCAGAAGGCATTGACGAGAGCCACGACGAAGGTCTCGAAGGCCCTAAAGAATGTACCGGAGGACGTACGACCGACTGTCGAGAACGCCATTGTGGAGTACCAGGCAGCTTTTAATAGGCAGTTGAGATCTACCGAGGATGACTTGCTGTTGTACCGGACGCTCGGCACGGTCGGGACAATGACCGCCGTCTTTGCCCACGAGACGTTGCGGCCAGTAGCAACTATCCAACAAATGGCGTCGTCCATTCGAGTTCGCATTCATCGTGCGGTCGGGACTGCGGAGTACGATAGGACATTTGCCGTCCCGATTGACCGGATTGAGAACTCATCCTTATCGTTGCGAACCTTCGCAGAGTGGCCGTTGCATTTACTTTCGCGAAGTAAACGTCGGCGCGGTGTAGTCGACGTCGCAAGGACGGCGCGTGACGTACTTAACCTCTTTGACCCCTATCTGCGAGACACGGGTGTGAGCGCACGCGTCGAGGACCGAGAAGGCGAGCGAGCGCTGGTCGCTGGCACTCGGGCCTCCTGGGAAGCTGTCTTCGCAAACCTGCTTGCGAACTCTGTCTACTTTCTAGGACAGGCGCCGACCTTGAGCAACCGAGAGGTGCTGGTGACCATCGATACGTCCGAGAAGAACGTGATCGTCACCGTGTCGGACTCAGGGCTCGGCCTGGTCGACATCAGCCCGAGCGACGTTTGGCTTCCCGGGCGAAGCACGCGCGAGGACGGCACCGGATTGGGTCTAACGATCGTCCGGGATGCAGTTCGCGACATGGGTGGCACGATCTCGGCCGTCGCAAACTGCGAACTGGGCGGAGCGGAGTTTCGTTTGATTATGCCGAAGGCCGAGGATGACGGAGCCCTCCCCGGGCTTGAGGAGCGATGAGGTTCGAAGTGGTCAGCTTGCTTCAGGATGGGTCGCACGTTGCGGTCGTCGACGATGTCGATAGCGATGCGCAGACCACAAGCACTGTCCTCGAAGACGCTGGGCTCGTTCCTGTAACCGTGAACATTCCTAGCGGTGCGGACGAGTTGGTGGATTCTCTGGTGGGACATTTCGCAGGTGTCGTGTGCGACCACCGATTACACGGAAAAGCCGATTACTTTGGCGCGCAGATCGTTGCGAAGTGCATGCAGCGTGGACTGCCAGCCGTTCTACTCACGACATTCGCCGACCCTAGAGACAATGCACTGATCCAAACGTATCGCCCCCAGATTCCTGCCCTACTAATGCGTGGCCTGGATTCCACTGGCTCAAACATTCGTAAAGCACTCGAGTACGCCGAGGCCGAAACTCACGGAAACTATCGGATCACGCGGGAACCGCACCGCACTGTTGCCAGGGTGACCGCTCGACACGACGACCCTCCGCAGACCATCGAGCTTCTGATACCCGCCTGGTCCACGAGTCAGGTGGTCAGCGTGCCTACAAACTCTCTGGGCGACGCTGCTGGCATCGCTCGAGTCGGACAGCGCTTCCTGGCAGACGTGAACATCTACGCTGACTCACATCTGGATCTTTATGCGGCGAACTTTGAGTCAATACCGGACGCATCCTTCGACGACTTGGTGAATGACCTGTGATTGCTGAGACGGGCGAGAGCCGCGCGGAAGACGGAATGGAACTAATTATTCTTGACGTCGGACACGGCAACACCGCACTAATTAGGTCCACTTCGACAATTGTTGTTGACGCTGCGCCACGGCGAACTTTACTCGACGAATTGGAGCGGGAACCCGTAGCGCGAATCGACCACTTGCTGCTCTCTCACTCGGACAATGACCACATCGGCGGGGCGGTCGCAGCCCTATCCCATGCCGAATTTCGGGTGCGCAACCTGTGGTTGAATCCAGATGGCGAGAAAGATTCAGACGTGTGGGGAGACCTCATCGCATTCGCATCGGCATTGCGAAAGGCGGGTGAGCTCCGGGTCGTCCTGTCACTCAACGTTGGAACGAGCCCGATAGTACGAGACGATGATCTCACCGTGGAGGTGTTGCACCCCAGCATCGAGCTCGCTGCTCGTGGACCCGTCCGGCCCGCCAAAGCAGGGAGCCTTGCTGTGTCGTCAAACGGGGCGTCGGCGGTAGTTAAGGTCTCAAGTGCGGGACGCGCAATCGCACTGTTGCCCGGTGACGCTAACGAGTCAGCGCTTCGATCGATGCTGGAGTCCGAGCATGACTTGAAAGCGGCCGTGCTCGTTTTCCCCCACCATGGTGGCCGGTGTGATGGGGACGAGTATCGGTTCGCGAAACTTCTTACTGAGGTGGTCCGACCCGACCTCGTGGTCTTCTCTCTAAGCCGTTCGGGACTGCGCAACCCGCTGCCGGAGATAGTCCGTGGAGTGCGGGAAGGCGCACCAGACGCCCGAATCGCATGTACCCAGTTGAGTTCGCGGTGCCGACCTGATGATGAATATTTGAATGAGGCCGCCAGACACGCGAGCCACCTCTCAGAGCATCCTGCGGCCGGTCGCCAAAGGAGCGCGTGCTGCGCTGGAACGGTGAGGGTTAAGGTCAGTGGTGGGAATGTGGACTTCTCTCCAAGCGTCGCGGCACATCGGGCCTATATCGAACTCGCTGCCGCTACGCCACTTTGCATCTCGGCCGAAACTCTCGCAAAATAGTCAAGAAGATTCCATTAGTCGCGCAATCAAGTATATGCGGTGGGGGTATTCCCCGTGGCGCAACTTTGGGAGCGTGAAACCCGGCTCCCCCACTTTGGTGTGTAGCGTTTGGTCGTTGGCCCAGCTGGGCGGCGCGTCGGTGAGCATCTAGGATCAAGGTCACTCGAGGATGAGGATTCCTACATGCCGCATCCGGCCGAAATCGGCCTGCAAATCATCGACCTACACCTCTGACCGGGTCGCGCGGTAATTCCTTACCGTGGGCCGAGCAGGATCGCCGGGACGGGCCGCGAGGTCAGAACCGAGCGGTGTCTGGTGGCTGCGCAAGGTGTAAGTCGAACTGGGGGACCGGCCCGTCCTCGACATCGAGATAGAGAAGCACTTCAGACTGGCCGGATCGGCGTGCCTCGGCCAGATGCACGGTGATTCCTCCACGTCGACGCACTGACACCTGCAGTTGAGTAGTTCGATAGCCGAGCTGGTCGAGTGCCGCTTGGGTCTTGGGTTCCAGATCGAGGTCGGACTTCCAGTCTCTCTTTGTGCCGGCACGACTAACGGCGATCCATTGCCCTGACGCACTTCGTCGCATTCGCAGGAGCACTCTTGGCACGTCTACGGCCATCAGCCGGGTTACCAGCATCGACTGACTTACTCGCAGTTGGTTGGATGCTGCGCGCATCTCGTCGAGCGATCGACACGGGATAGCCAACTCGGCAAGGTAGGCGCGGGGAAGGAGCAGCTCCGCAGCGATAACGTCGCAGACGATCTCCGGTTTGCGTGCGAAGGCTTCAAGCAAGGCAGAGTCGGCATCCTCGTGAGGATCGAGATGGGCACTGGTGATGATGTGTCCGATCTCGTGGCCAAGAGTAAACCGGCGCCGGCCGTCACTACGCGAGAAGGCTAGGAAGATGACTGGACGTCGCGCCGACCAATCGGTAAACCCGTGCATCCTCTCGGCTCGGTACCGAATATCGGCTGCGCCCAACTGGCGTGCAATCGAGTTCAGATCAATCGGATCAATCTGAGCGTCATAGTCCGGTAGAAGTCGCTTAAGCAGTTGAGGCACTTGGTCGCGCCACCGGGTAGGCGGCGGTCGATTTGGTCCGGAACCGCGACGGTCCATCCACCGCTCCAGACCCTGCGGCTTAGGTGCCGACAGCGACATAGGGTCAGTTCGTAACGGGACTGCATTCGGCTCGAGACCGCTCATCTGGCAAACCTAAGGTCGTAGGCCTTACTCCAGTCATCTGAGTGCGTGCGGCCCTGGCGAGCGTCTGCCGACTGCGCGATCACTTCCGCCATGTAGTCGTCAAGAAGGGTAAGTGTGCGGTTGGGCGGCCAGGCGCCGAGCTGCTGGGCCGACTTGAGTGCCTGCCACTCCAGTGTGGAAAGCCGATCACCTGATCCTGTGTTGGGAGGCTGGGCCTCGGCCTGGCTGGCGTCCCCGTCAGTGGCCAGACTCACCTTCAGGATCTGGCTGACCAGCCGGCCAGCCTCGATACCCATGAGGTCTTCGAGTTCAGCTAGTTCCCAGGCTGCTGCTTGTCCCAAATGGATCGGGTCATTACTGCGGTAGCGGGCACGTTCAGGTGAGAGC